>CAWIVX010000006.1:0-417709 GCA_963839715.1 uncultured Actinomycetota bacterium | reverse complement strand
TCGCTACACTCTCGGCGTCGGAGGGAGGCGACCCCTCTCCCGCAACGCCAGTTGGCGACGTCCTCCACCATCTATCCACATCTGTCGTCGGCCGCGTTGACGGCGTCCGACCAGTGTCCGACACTGGCCCGATACTGACCGTCGAGCCGGCATGAGCGGAGGTCGAGATGGGCAGCATCACCCCGTACGAATCGGCGAAGGGCCGCCGCTACCGCGTGCGCTATCGCAAGCCTGATCGCACCGAGGCGGAGAAGCGCGGCTTCACGACGATGCGCGAAGCGAAGCTGTACCTCTCCATGGTCACGGTGTCGAAGTCGAAGGGCGAGTACATCGACCCGTCCTCGTCGCGGGTTCCGGTCCGGATGTTCGCGGACAGCTGGCTGCGATCCAAGCAGCCGCCGATGTCGAAGCCCTCGTACTACATGACGCTCGAGCGGGCGTGGAAGAACCACGTCGCTCCGGTGTGGGCCGACCGGGAGATCTCGTCGATCCGGCGCTCTGAAGTCCAGGATTGGGTGTCCGATCTCGCGTCGCGGAAGTCGCGCACGGTCGTCCTTCGCTCGCTGGGGATCCTTGCCGGCATCCTCGACGTCGCGATCGACGATCGTCGCCTCGCGAGCAATCCGGCCCGCCATGTGCGCAACCTTCCTCGGCACGGGCCGGGCAAGCGTCGCGTCTACCTCTCGCATGACCAGGTGGCGACGCTGGCGGCGTGCTCGGCGTATCCGACGCTCGTCCTGACGCTGGCCTACACGCGGCCTGCGCTGGGGCGAGGCGACGGGGCTGCGGGTGCGCAGCGTGAACCGGCTGCGTCGGCGCTTCGTCATCGAGGAGAACGCGGTGATGATCGCCTACGAGATCCACGTCGGCACGCCCAAGACGCACGAGAAGCGCTCGGTCCCCTACCCCGAGCGTCTCGCTCCGATGATCGAGCAGGCGTGCGCCGGCAAGGGCCCGGAGGGGCTGCTGTTCGGCGACGGGGTCAATCACATGCGCAACTCGGGCGCGAAGGGCTGGTTCGCGAACGCGGTGCGGCGCGCGCAGGAGTTCGATCCGTCGATCCCGCGGCTCACTCCGCACGACCTCCGTCACACCGCCGCGTCGCTCGCGATCAGCTCGGGCGCGAACGTGAAGGCCGTGCAGCGGATGCTCGGGCACGCGTCGGCGGCGATGACGCTGGACACCTACGCCGACCTCTTCGACGACGATCTGGATGCCGTCGCGACGCGACTGAACGACGCAGATGCCGCTGGTGGCGCTGCCGTCGGGTCCGCAGACCCGCTACGCCCGACCGCAGTGACCGCAGAGAGCAGATTGCTCAGTTTTTCGACGAGGCACACGACGCCCGAAATGCTCGATTTCGGCGTTCTGCGACGTCCGACGAAGCGCCGTTGAAGGCGGCTTCGTCGACGGCCCTCAGAGTTTTCAGAATGCGGGCAAAAAGCGGGCAAAAACGCGATTTCGTGTGGTCTGACCACAGAAGAAATCCCTGGTCAGAGGCAAAAAAAGACTGTGCCCCTGGAGGGACTCGAACCCCCAACCGTTTCCTTAGGACGGAACTGCTCTTCCATTGAGCTACAGAGGCTGGCCCCTCATTCTACCGGGCGACGGTCAGCCCTCCCGCTGGAACCACCAGTCCTGAAACTCCTCGGCGCGACCATCCCCGTCGAACCGCACGAGCCAGACGTTCTCGTACGTACCCGACTTCGGGCCCTCCGTGTACGTGGTCACACCGCGGATGACGGCAGCCGTCTCCGTCTGCAGATCGACAGCGCCCGAATACGACCACGTGCCGGGCTTGTCGCGTTCGTCGTCCCAGCGCGCGACGATCTCGTCGACTCCCACGGCCGGCTCGAGGTCGCGTGCACTGCTGCGGTATGTGGCATCCGGCGCGAACAAGGCTCGGATGCTGTCGGGGTCGTTCGTGCGCCAGGCGTCGAGGTAGCCGTCGAGAAAGCGCTCTGCGTAGCTCATACGACGACCCTGACACGGACGACCGGCATCCCTCTAGCCCGACGCCAGGATCCCGTCGTCACGACGAATCAGCGGCCGGGTCGATCAGCACGACGACCTTGCCGAGCGCCCGGCCCTCGCCGACGTACGCGAGAGCCTCCGGCACCTCCTCCAACGCGAACACCCGATCGATGTGGATGCGCACCGAGCCGTCGACGCAGCACTCCGCGAGCTGTCCGAACTGCTCGGGGCCCGGCTTGACCGCCAGCAAGAACAGGTGCCGACCCGTGAGGGCGCCGATCGACCGCGCCGACCGTCACCACCCGCAGCAGCGCACGCATCGTCCCGCCGACGATCAGGTACGTGCCTCCGGGTGCGAGCGCGCGTCGATACGCGAACACCGAGCGCCGCGCGACGAGGTCGATGATGAGGTCGTACGGTCCCTTGCGCGTGAAGTCCTCGACGCGGTAGTCGATCACCTCGTCGGCCCCGAGCGACCGCATGAAGTCGAGCTTGCCCGCGTTGTCGACGCCGGTCACGTGGATGCCGGCGGCCGCGGCGAGTTGGATCGCGAACGCGCCGGTGCCTCCGCCGGCGCCGTTGATCAGCATCCGGCTGCGGGGTTTCGCCCGCGCGACCGCCTGCACCGCGATCGCTCCCGACTGCGGCAGGGTCGATGCCTGGGCGAACGACAGCTCCGCGGGCTTGAGCGCGAGCGCGTGCTCGGGTGCGACGGCGTACTCGGCGAAGCCGCCCATCAGCTGCAGGTTGTCGCCGTACACCTCGTCGCCGGGCGCGGAAGCGCGTCACGCCGGAACCGACCGCCTCCACCACCCCAGCGATGTCGGACCCCAGGATGTGCCGCGAGGGACGGAAGAGCCCGCCGAACCGCGCGTACGCGGGCGAGCCGCGCAGACCCTCCCAGTCGCTGAGGTTGACCGACGTCGCGACGACCCGCACGAGCACCTGCCCGGCGCGCGGCGACGGCACCGCCACCTGCTCGACGCGGAGCACCTCGGGCGGACCGTAGCGGTCGCGGACGACGGCCCTCATGCGAACTCGGCCTTTCGCAGGCGGCTCATGGGCACAGCGTATGCCCCACGTGCGCCGAAGTCAGCCGGCTCCCGCACCTTGACCGGCGAGCTCCCGGATCGCTTGACTGTCACCGGAGGCGCATGTGACTCACCCGACCCTGCTCGAGACGCTTGCCGCGTGGGTGCTGGTCGTCGCCTTCGTGCTCTCTCTGGCATACGAGCTGTGGCGTGCGACGGCGAAGGCCGGCACGTCGCGCCACGACTCGCCGCGCGCGTTCCTGATCCAGGACCTGTGGCTGTACGTGGTCGCGACCGTCGTGATCATCCTGTTGTTCGCCGGCGTGCCGTTCGCAGCGTGGATCGGGCTGATCTTCACGATCCTCCTGATCCTGGTGTCGGTGTTCTACTACAACCCGAAGATGATGCTCGAGCGCAAGCCCGGCATGATCGACTGGTTCGAAGACCTCGTCTACACCGGGCTGCTGTTCGTCGCTGCCGCGCTCCTCCTGCTCGAGGTCTTCGGTCTCACGCTCGCCTGACTCAGCGGAAGTCGCGGGAACGATGCCCGATCTCGACGCGCAGATCTTCGAACCGGTCTGCCAGAAGGTTGGTGACTCCCTCGACCGAGCGCTCCAGCATCCCTCGCACGATCAACCCCGGTGCGTCGCGGACGACCCTGCGGTATTTGTTCCACACCCCGACCGAGCAGATGATGTTGACCAGTCCGTGTTCGTCTTCGAGGTTGATGAACGTGATTCCGGATGCCGTCGCCGGCCGTTGCCGGTGCGTCACGAGTCCCGCGACCTCGACGCGGCGCCCCGACTCGTGGGTGCGCAGCTCGCTCGAGGTGAGAACGCCGCGGGCATCCAGCCCCGACCGGTAGTGGGTCATCGGGTGGTCGTCGGTGGAGACGCCGGTCGCCCACAGGTCGCTCGCGAGCCGCTCGTAGCTGGTGGGGTCGGTGAACAGCGGCGGCTGCACGTACGCGAGCGAGTCGGGGAGGAACTCGATGCGGTCCTGCGCCGCCGAGCCGGCGAGCCAGATCGCCTCGCGCCGGCTGAGGCCCAGGCATTCGAACGCTCCGGCCGTCGCGAGCGCCTCGAGCTGCGCCTGCGTGACCCCGGCCCGCCGCACGAGGTCGCGCAGATCGCGGTAGGCGCCGCCGCTCTCGCGCTCGACGACGATGCGCTCGGCCACGGTCTCGCCGATGCCCTTGATCGCGGCCAGCCCGAGTCGCACCGCGAAGCGCCCGTCGCGGCGGTGTGCGGCGTACTCATCGGGCTCGGTGATGTCGAAGTCGCCCACCGGCGGCTGGATGCGGTGGCTGCAGGAGTCCATCCCGGTGGGGCCGATCGCGCCGAAATCAGGAGATCCGGCGAGATCAGGACTTCTCGGCCCCGATTCGTCCTGATTCCGCCGGATCTCCTGATCTGGGAGCGCGGCATCCGCCGCCGCCACCGGCTCGAGCACCGCCTGCGCCCCCGACCGCAGCAGATCGGGCCGGAGCACCTCGACCCCGTGCCGGCGCGCATCAGCCACCAGCGTCGCGGGCGAGTAGAAGCCCATCGGCTGCGCGCGCAGCAGCCCCGCGAGGAAGGCGGCGGGGTAGTGCAGCTTGATCCACGAGCTCGCGTAGACCAGCAGCCCGAACGACAGCGAATGCGACTCGGCGAACCCGAAGTTGGCGAACGCCTGGATCCGCGCGTAGATGTCGTCGGCGGCCTCGCCGACCAGCCCGTTGGTCGCCATGCCGGCATACAGCTTCTCGCGCAGCGATTCGATCCGCTCGACGCCGCGCTTGGAGCCCATCGCGCGACGCAGGAGGTCGGCATCCTCCCCGGTGCACTCCCCCACGGCCATCGCCATCTGCATGAGCTGCTCCTGGAACACCGGGATGCCGAGCGTGCGCTCCAGCACCGGCTCGAGCTTCGGGTGCGGGTAGGTGACCTCCTCGTAGCCGAGCTTGCGCCGCACGAACGGGTGCACCGCCCCACCCTGGATCGGGCCGGGGCGGATCAGCGCGATCTCGATCACCAGGTCGTAGAACTGCCGCGGCTGCAGGCGCGGCAGCAGCCCCATCTGCGCGCGGGACTCGACCTGGAACACCCCGATCGAATCGGCCCGGCACAGCATGTCGTAGACGGCCTTCTCCTCCTTCGGGATCGTCGCGAGCTCCCACTCCTCCCCCGTCGCCGCGCGGATCATGTCGAAGCAGTACTGCAGGGCGGCCAGCATCCCGAGCCCGAGCAGGTCGAACTTCACCAGCCCCATCCAGGCCGCATCGTCCTTGTCCCACTGGATGACCGTGCGGTTCTCCATGCGCGCGTGCTCGATCGGCACGACCTCGCCCACGGGCCGGTCGGTGAGCACCATCCCGCCGGAATGGATGCCGAGATGCCGCGGGGCTTTCAGCAGCTCCGACGCGTACTCGATCACCTGGTCGGGGATGTCGTGCTCCGGCCCGGTCTCCAGGGTCGCGCCCCACTGCTCCACCTGCTTCGACCAGGCATCCTGCTGGCCGGGCGAGTGCCCGAGGGCCTTCGCCATGTCGCGCACGGCGTTCTTCGGCCGGTACTGGATCACGTTCGCGACCTGCGCCGCCCGCTCCCTGCCGTACTGCCCGTAGACCCACTGGATGATCTCCTCGCGGCGATCGGAGTCGAAGTCGACGTCGATGTCGGGCTCCTCGTCGCGCAGCGACGAGAGGAACCGCTCGAACGGCAGCTTGTAGGCGATCGAGTCGACCGCGGTGATGTCGAGCAGGTAGCAGATGGCGCTGTTGGCCGCCGAGCCGCGACCCTGGCACAGGATGCCGCGCCGCCGCGCCTCCTGCACGATCCCGTGCACGATCAGGAAGTACCCGGGGAAGTCCTTGAGCTCGATGACCCCGAGCTCCTTCTCGATGCGCACCCGATCGTCTTCGGTCAGGTCGGGGTACTTGCGGGGCACCGCCTCCCACACCAGGTGCCGCAGCCACGACATCGGCGTGTGCCCCTCGGGCACCTTCTGCTTCGGCAGCGCGGGCTTGGCGCGCCGCAGCGGGAAGGCCAGCTCATCGGCCAGGGTCACGGTGCGCGCCACGGCCCCGGGGTAGCGCGCGAAGCGCTCCTGCATCTCCGCCCCCGAGCGCAGATGCGCCCCGGCGTGCGCGGGCAGCCACCCGTCGAGCTCGTCGAGGCCCCGGTTCGCGCGCACCGCGGCGACCGCCGCCGCGAGATGCTCGCGCTCGGGCACCGCGTAGTGCACGTTGTTGCTCGCGATCAGCGGGAGCCCGCGCTCCGCGGCGAGCCCGGCGAGCAGGTCGTTGTCGCGCGTGTCGAGCGGGTTGCCGTGGTCGATCAGCTCGACGTGCACGGCATCCCGCCCGAACAGCGCGACGAGGCGATCGAGAGCGGATGCCGCCGCCTCGGCCCCGCCCGCCGCGAGCGCCTGCCGCACGGCGCCCTTGCGGCAGCCGGTCAGCACCGCCCAGTGCCCTTCACCTGCATGTCCTTCCGCCTGCGCGGCGAGCTCGTCGAGGTCGTACAGCGGGCGCCCCTTCTCGGCGCCCTGCAGCTGGCCGTGCGTGAGAGCGGCCGCGAGCCGGTGATAGCCCTCTTCGCCTCGGGCGAGGACGAGCAGGTGCGAGCCGGGCGGGTCGGGCTCGCCTCCCCGGGCCGGAGTCGGCGACCGGTCGAGATGCCCGAGCGACAGCTCGGCGCCGAACACGGTCTTGACCTGCAGGGTCTCGGCGGCTTCGGCGAAGCGCACGATCCCGTAGAACCCGTCGTGGTCGGTGATCGCGAGCGCGTGCAGGCCGAGCCGCTCGGCCTCTTCGGCGAGCTCTTCGGGCGAGGAGGCCCCGTCGAGGAACGAGAACGACGAGTGGGCGTGCAGCTCGGCGTACGGCACCACGTCGGCGGGGCGGGAGATCGGCTGCGCCACGTACGGCCCGCGCTTGCGCGACCAGGCCGGGCTGTCGCCGCCGTCGGCGTGCGCCGGCACGGTGTTGGGCCGGCGCCTGTCGCTGAGCAGCCGCTCGATCTCCGACCAGGGGACGGACGGGTTGTGGAATCCCATCAGTCGTACCTCGCCTCCGCGCTCCAGCCGTCGTCTTCGCAGACGAGCAGCCATGCGGTGTGGTCTCGGTCGACCACTTGGAACCGGTGCGCGCGACGCGAGCGCGCGGCATCCCACCCGCGCTCGATGACCGGCCACGGCCCCGCCCACGCCTCGATCCCGCGGCGGCGGCCGCCCTCGGTGAGCACGGCCGGGGCGGCGGTGACCCGCCCGCGCCCGTCGACGCCGACGTGCTCTCCCCCGTCGGCGGTCACCTCGACCGGAACCGGCTGGGGGAACACCGTGCCCGGCAGCGGATCGGGCAGGCTCCCCGGCCACGGCCGGGCGCGCTCCTTCGCCAGCACCGCACGGTCGCCCCACGGCACGAGAACCTGCCGCTCCGCCAGCCACCGCCCGCCGCCGATCGCGGGGGTGACCACGCCGCGGTGGCCGAGCATCGCCTGCACGCGCGAGAGCGCGTGATGCACGCGCTCGTCGGTGCCCGCGCCGAAGATCGCCGGGGCGTGGTGGCTCGCCGCGTCGACCGCCGCCGGCTCGATGCGCACCTTGGCGACGCCGCTGCGAAGACCCTCGGCATCCTCACCCAGCTGCCACCGCACCCGATCGACGACGGATGCCGCATCGAACGACCCCGGATGCAGCCACACCCGCTCGCTGTGCTCGCCCCGGTCGCCGGTCAGCTCGACCCGCAGCTCGGTGCAGACCAGGTCGAGCGCGCCGAGTCCCGCGATGAACGCGTCGGCGGCCAGGCGCATGCCGAACGCGACCTGCTCGGCGATCTCGAGGGGCGGCTCGAACGCGACCTCGCGATGCAGTTCGGGCGGCGGCACGCGCGGCTCGACCGCGCGGGAATCACGGCCCGCCGCGAGCGCGTGCAGGCGGATGCCGCGCTCACCGAATCGCTCGCGCACGCGGTCGGCCTCCATCGCCGCGAACTCGCCGAGCGTGTGCACCCCCAGGCGGGCGAGGAGTCCGGCGAGCTCGGGATCTTCGAGCGAGGTGATCGGCAGCGGGGCGAGGAAGCCCGCCGCTCCGCCCGCAGGCACGAGGAACACGGGCTGGGCCGCCGTGCCCCCGGTCCGCGCCGCCTGCTCGGCGGTGAACGGGCCGTCGGCGATGCCCGCACGCACGCCTTCGAGCCCGAGGTCGCGCAGCGCGCCGAGCAGCACGGAGGCGGCCTCGGCCTCTCCTCCGTAGTAGCGGGCGGGGCCGCGGGCGCGCAGCGCGCAGAGGCCCGGCCGCACGATCTGCACGCCGGGAGCATGCTCCTCGATCCCCGCGACGATCGGCGCGAAGACCCGGTGGTCGCGCACCGGGTCGTCGGCGACCACGGTCAGCCGCGGGCAGCGGGCCTGGGCGTCGCGGCGGCGCTGGCCGCGCCGCACCCCGTCCGCGCGCGCGGAAGCCGAGCACGCCACGACCGCGCCCGCCGCCATCACCGCGATCGGCTCGGCCGCATCGAGCGGCTCGGTGCGGGAGCCGTCGCGGAGCAGCGCCGTGACCGGCCAGTCCGGAAACCACAGCACGAGGCTGCGCACCGGCGCGCTGCCGTTGATGGCGTCCTGGCGCATCAGCCCACCGCCTCGAGCGGCGCATAGGCGGCGGCCGGCACCGGGTGCAGCGACCCGAGCGCGCCGTCGGCGGCGGGCAGCAGCATCCGTCCGCGACGCGGCACCGGGGTGCGCCGGCTGGTCACCGTCACGGTCAGCTCGCGGCCCGCGAGGTAGCCGTGGCCGTCGCCGAGACCCGTCCATTCGGCATCCCCCACGCCGATGGATGCCTCGGCCTGCGCCCACGGACCCTGCACGAGCAGCACCGCGCCCCGGTCGCGCAGACGCGCGGCCAGCCGGGAGATGTCGGCGTCGGAGGCCCGGCCGCCCGGGCGCACCGCGACCACCGGGAGCACCTCGGCGATCGTCGCCGTCACGGCCAGCCAGCGCGCGCCCGGCTCGGGGATCAGCACGAGCCGGGCCAGATCGATCCCGAGCCGCTCCGCCGCCTCGGCGCCGAACTGCGGCACGCCCACGACGCCGCACCACGATCCGGCCTGCGAGGGTGCGGCCAGCAGCGCGCACAGGAGCGACGCCGACGGGGCGATCGAGTACGCGGAGCCCGGGCGGAGCCCTCCGCCGGGCAGGAGCGCGGCGAGAGCGGGCAGCACGGGCAGCACGGGGGCATCGAGGCGGCGCCCCTGCACCCGCTCGACCTGAGCGCGCAGACGGTGCACATCACCCGAGGCGGGAGACGTCACGGGATGCACTTCGCTCACGGCCGCCCTCACTCCCACAGGCTAGAACAGATGTTCTAGTGGGTCAATGTCATGAGGTACGTTATCGCCACCTTCCGACATCGTCAGGGGCGAAACCGAGCATTATGTTCGATTAATCGAGCGATGAGCTCCGCAGTGGACGCGATCGTCGCGAAGCCGCCGCCCTGCAGGTCGAGCGCGGTGGTCGCCATGAGCTCGGCGGCGGTGCGGGTCACCCGACCGAGACCCGCGACATCCGCCGCCAGGTCGAACGTGCGGGTCGCATCGAGCACGACCGTGACGTCGTAGCCGAGGTTTCCCGCCATCCGCGCGGTCGTCTCGACGCACATGTTGGTCTGGATGCCGCACAGCACCAGCTCGCGGATTCCCTCGGAGTCGAGCCACGCCTGCAGATCGGGGTCGCCGTAGAAGGCGGAGTTGGCGCTCTTGCTCACGAACAGGGCCGGCGAGACGGCCGCGACGGCATCCACCAGCTCATTGCCGGGCGCATCGGGATGCAGCGGCGAATGCGGCGACGTCGAGTCGTGGCGGACGACCACGATCGGCTCGTCGGCGGCGGTCCACGCGTCCACCAGCGCGGCGACGTTGCGCTCGCAGTCGGGGTTGGTGGTGGCGCCCCAGTACTCCAGGTCGTCGAAGGCGCGCTGCATGTCGATCACGAGGAGGGCTCGGGGCATGACCCCATCCCATCACGCCGCACGCCTCCGCGGCGCCGGATAGGCGTTCGAGACAACTGAGGAGATCTCTCGTTCTGAGGACCCGTCACCCGGATAGACCCTCAGAAACGTTCATCGCCTCAGCTACATCGGTCGGGGTGACGGGCAGCCCCGCCGGAGCGGCTACGCGGCCAGCGCCAGATACGGCTCCCAGGACGGATCCGTGCGATCGGTTCCGCGCACCGTCCACTGCACGCCGCGCGGCGGACGCGGGGTGAGGCGCAGCTCCCACGACATCTCCTGAGGAGTGCGATCGCCCTTCATGTTGTTGCAGCGCAGGCAGCACGCGACGAGGTTCTCCCACGAGTCGGCCCCGCCGCGCGAACGCGGCAGGATGTGGTCGATCGTCGAGGCCGCCTTGCCGCAGTATCCGCACCGATGCGCGTCGCGGCGAAGCACGCCGCGTCTGGTCACCGGGATGTGCCGGCTGCCGGGAACACGCACATAGCGCGTCAGCAGGATGACGGCGGGACGCTCGTACGCCCCCCGCGCACCCCAGACCGGATCATCGTCGACGTGTTCGACGACGACGGCCTTTTCATTCAACACGAGCACGATCGCCCGCTTGAACGACACGACGGCGAGCGGTTCATAGCCCGCGTTGAGCACCAGAGTGCGCATTCCTCATCCTCTCGAACGGCCGGGACGGCTTCCCGGTGATTCGACTACGCGACGATTCGAGGTGCGCAGGGGGCACGAAAAAAGGCGCTGTCTACAGACAGCGCCTTGGCGCCACGGCAAAGCCGCGGCATCCACTCGTGCAATGCCGAAGGACATGGCGTCCAAGCGCATCCATGGTTCGGATGCGTGGTGTGCGGTCCATCAGCTCCCCTCCGCTTCTCTCAGCGTCGGAATCAGGCTAACGCACGCATCCCCCAGAGGGGTCACGCGGCCGGATGAACCGTACGGGGCGTGTCGAGGAACGGATGCCGCGGGGCAGCGGTCAGCTGGCGTTGGCCTGCAGCCACGCCCACGGGTCAACGACGCCGCCGTTGATGTGCACCTCGAAGTGCACGTGGCAGGCGGTGGAGCTTCCGGTCGAGCCGACGAGTCCGATCATCTGACCCGCCTGCACGTAATCGCCCGCGGAGACCTGGCGGCTGCCGTAGGTCATGTGGCCGTACAGGGTGTCGGTGGCCTGGCCGCCGATGACGTGATCGATCGTGACGGCGACCCCGTACCCGCCGTAGCTCTCCTGCGAGACGCGCACGATACCGGCGGCGGCCGCATAGAGGGGCTCGCCGCAGGAGGCGAGCAGGTCGACGCCCTGGTGATAGCCGGAATCCCAGAGCCCGCGGCCGAGCGTGAAGTTCAGAATCGGCCAGCGCACCTCACCGCTGCCCGCCGAAGTCATGCTGACGTCGACGGGGAGCGAGGCTGCGACGCTCGCGCTGATGCGGGCGCGGGCGGCAGCTGCCTCGGCGGCGGCCGCTTCGTCCTTCTTCTTCTGGATCTCTTCCGGCGTGGTCGCCGAGTAGCTTCCGCGGGCGAGTTCGTCGTTCGTGGAATCGGAGGCGACGACGAGCGACTGCGCGTCGTCGGCGGCCACCTGCTGAAGGGTGAGCGTGTCGTCGGTGGGACGCCAGGCACCGTAGGCGGGAAGAGCCACGGTGGCCACGAGGCCGCCGACCATCGACAGGATCACGAGACTGCGCAGCGGACGAGACGCGCGTCCTTGGGGACGGGTGGCCCGAGCGGGACGCTCGACCTTGGCCTTCGGGGAGCGGACGGGCGCGACAGCGCCGAAGCGCGCGCGGGGCGCAGTGGTGCTTCGTCCGCGGGCGCGGCGCGTGACAGTCGTCTCGTCGCTCTGGGGCTCGTTCGCGGGCGAATGGGTGTCTTCAGCCAATGATTCCTCCGGCGCCTCTGCGCCGGGGGGCGCTGGCTCGTCAGCATTCGATGTCGGGGCACGATGCGGGCGTAACCACACAGACGACGAGCCGGGGAGGCAAACTGTGTGGCGTCCGACGGCGGGCTTCTCGCCTGTGGACCCTTTCACGGTACCGGAAGGTAACGAATAAGTCACATCGAGGGCCTGGCAGAAGCCTGGGCATGTCCCCGCGGACCGCCCCGGCGCTCGGGTGCGGGCGGCGTCAGCGTCGGTCGTCGACCAGGAAGATGTGCGATGCGACCTCGACCGGAAGCTCCAAACCCTCGTCGTTGCCGTCCATCTGCACCAGCACGTAGCCCTCGCTGTAGCGGTAGTCGCCCGACGCTCCGGGAAGCACGCCCGCGCTCTTGAGCTGCTGCAGCAGCTCCGGGTCGACCTGCACCGGTTCGGCCAGACGACGGACAGTTCCGGTGATCGGTTCACCGGCTTCGTTGAGCCGACGGACGAGCCCGATCACCCCCTGCTCGAACTCCTTGGCGGGCTGATCGCCCAGCTGCGCGAGCCCCGGAATGGGGTTGCCGTACGGCGATTCGGTGGGGTGCCCCAGCAGCTCGACGAGGCGCCGCTCGACCTGCTCGCTCATGACGTGCTCCCAGCGGCACGCCTCTTCGTGCACGTAGGCCCAGTCGAGTCCGATGACGTCGGAGAGCAGGCGCTCGGCGAGGCGATGCTTGCGCATCACGTCGACGGCCTTCTGCCGGCCGTTGTCGGTGAGCTCCAGGCTGCGGTCGTCGGAGACCACGACGAGACCGTCGCGCTCCATCCTTCCGACCGTCTGCGACACCGTCGGCCCGGAGTGCCCGAGCCGCTCCGAGATGCGTGCGCGCAACGGGACGATCGCTTCTTCCTCGAGCTCGAGGATCGTGCGCAGATACATCTCTGTCGTGTCGATCAGGTCGGTCATCGTGCCTCGCAGACGCGGGAAAATGGGGCAAGGCCAGCCTATCCAATCCCCCCGACGCCGAGCGCTGAGGGTCGGCGGCATGGACGCGCGGGTGCCTGGCCTGCCGGGCGCCGCGATCACCGCCCCCTCGTCGCGGACGCTCGACGGGGCGATTACGGCGCAGACCTACTTGCGGTGCGTGGCTTCGCTCACGTCGTTGCCGGCGCGGTGCTCCACCTTCGCCTTCTTGTCGGCGCGCTTCTCCTTGAGGGTGCGCGACGCGGCGGTCTTGCTGGACGATTTCTTCGGGGACTTATCTGACACGATGCTGCCCTCTATTTCGGGAGCCCGACCGGGCCCCGTGTCGCAACCATAACCCCGAAACGCACGACGTCTTCACGAGGCGTCACACGGACCGAAGGCCGCCCGACCCCGACCGTAGAATCGAGGGATGCCGCAGCTCGTGATCCCGAACGACCTCCTGCCCGTCGACGGACGCTTCGGATGCGGCCCCTCGAAGGTGCGCGGTGCGCAGCTGGAGGCACTCGTGACCCGCGGAGCGGCACTGCTCGGAACGTCTCACCGGCAGGCTCCCGTGAAGAACCTGGTCGGCGCCGTCCGGTCTCATCTGGCCGACCTGTTCCGCGTGCCCGACGGCTACGAGGTGATCGTCGGCAACGGCGGATCGACGGCATTCTGGGATGCCGCGGCCTTCGGTCTCATCCAGAACCGCAGTCAGAACCTCGTGTTCGGCGAGTTCGGCGGCAAGTTCGCGGCGGCCGCGAAGGCGCCGTGGCTGCAGACCCCCGACGTGCGGGAGGTGCCTGCCGGCACGCGCACCGTCGCCGAGCCGGTCGAGGGCGTCGATGTCTACGCGTGGCCGCACAACGAGACGTCCACGGGCGTGTCCGCACCCATCTCCCGCGTCGCCGGCGACGACGGCGCGCTGACGGTCATCGACGCGACGAGCGCCGCCGGTGGCATCGACTTCGAGGTCGGCGAGACCGACGTCTACTACTTCGCACCCCAGAAGAACCTCGGCTCCGACGGCGGGCTGTGGTTCGCGCTCGTCTCCCCCGCAGCCATCGAGCGGATCGAACGGATTGCGGCATCCGACCGTTACATCCCCGAGTTCCTGAGTCTGAAGAACGCGCTCGACAACTCGCGGCTGAATCAGACTCTCAACACCCCGGCTCTGACGACGCTGTTCCTGCTCGACGAGCAGCTGCAGTGGATCCTCGGCAACGGCGGCCTCGTCTGGGCGGACGCGCGCACCCGCGAGTCGTCGAGCGCGCTGTACGACTGGGCCGCGGCATCCGATGTCGCCACGCCGTTCGTCGCGGACCCCGCCGACCGCTCACCCGTCGTCGTCACGATCGACTTCGACGACTCGGTGGATGCCGCAGCCGTCGCCGCGACGCTGCGTGAGAACGGGATCGTCGACACCGAGCCGTACCGCAAGCTCGGGCGCAATCAGCTGCGCGTGGCGACGTTCGTCTCCATCGAACCCGACGACGTCCGCCAGCTCATCCGCAGCATCGACTACACGCTCGCGAACCTGTAGCCAGACGGGCTTCGGATCGGCCGTCGTTCCGGTCAACGCCTAGCGTTCGTCGGAGTCGTCGTGGTCCGACTCGTCGTCCGACTGGTCGTCGTCCTCGGAGTCATCGTCGTCGTCCTCGTACGAGTCGTCGTCCTCGTCCGAGTCGTCGTCCTCGTCCGAGTCGTCGTCCTCGTCCTCGTCGTCCTCGGCATCGGCGACGTCGTCCGCGAGCTCGTCGATGTCGACGCCGTCGACGTCACCGGAGTGGAGGATGGGCGATCCGTCGTTGTCGAAGTCGAGAGCGTCGATGTCGTCGACGTCGTCGAGTTCGTCGTCGTCGCTGTCGAGCTCATCCGTGGCCAGCCCCTCGGCCGCCAACGCCGCCTGAGCGGCCTCGTACTCGGCCAGGCGCTCAGCCCACGGCAGCCATTCCGGCGCCGTGAGCGCACCGTCGCCCGGAGTCAGCTCGACCTCGAGCACCGTCGGGGCGGAGCCCTCCACCTGAGCGAGGCTGACCGTCCAGAACCAGCCGGGGTAGCCCGTCATGCGGTTCGCGAAGCGGAGGGTGAGCACGCCGTCGGCATCCACCGATCGCATCTACGGGCTCGCCGACGGTCGACGCAGGAGTGATCTCATGCAGTGCGGCGAGCGCCAGCTCGCGTGCGGCAGCCTCGTCGATCGGCTCCCGCGCGGGCGACGTCTCCGCCGCTGAATCCATCTCCGACGCCACGGCGTCTTCGGCTGCCGGAGGCTCCTCGATCGTGGACGGGCCGTCAGGCGTCGAAGTCATCCGCCACCTTGCGGAGCACCGCAGCGACCTTCTTGCCGTGCGCACCGCTGGGGTAGCGACCGCGGCGCAGGTCGCCGCCGATGCCGTCGAGCAGCTTCACGAGGTCTTCGACGATGATCGCCATGTCGTCGGCCGGCTTGCGCTGCGCCTTCGACAGGCTCGGCGGTGCTTCGAGCACGCGCACCGACAGAGCCTGCAGGCCCTTCTTGCCGTCGGCGACCCCGAACTCCAGCCGCGCGCCCGCCTTCAGCGTGGTGATGCCGGCGGGCAGGGCCGTGGCGTGCAGGAAGACGTCCTGACCGTCATCGGAGGCGATGAAGCCGAAGCCCTTCTCCTCGTCGTAGAACCTGACCTTGCCGGTGGGCATCGTGACCTCGCTGAGTTGTGCGCCTCGCTTCGCGGGCACGGTGAAATGGGGAACCGATCGACCCCGTGTCTCAAGCCTACGGCACGCCCCGACACCGGATAGGCTGATCGCAATGAGCACGCGCACCCCCGGCGAGGACGTTCCGATCCGCCGACTCGACCGCATCTTGGCGTTCATGTCGCTCGGGCTCCTGCTTCTGTCGATCGTGTGCTTCTTCGCGATCATGATCGCGTCGTCGGCCGGAGTCGACTTCAGCTCAGGGGTGTGGCCGGCCATCGGGCTCATCGTCTACATCGCGCCCGTCCTCGCGTTCGTCCTGCTGCTGATCGTGCTCATCATGACCTTCGTGCGGAGGGCGCGAGCCAACCGAGGGGGCTGAATGGTCTCCGACGAGCGGGCTCTGGCCATACGACTGGCATCGACGACAGACGACGTGCTGGCTCGCATCTTCGCGGACCGCGGCGTCTCCGGCGCCGCGTCGTGGCACGACTTCTTCGACGCCGCCGCAGCCCTTCTCGAACCGGCATCCGTCGAACGCGCCGTGGGGCGTCTTCCGCGCACCACGCTCGTCGCGCTCGCCGCCGGCCGGAACCGTGCACCGATCGACGACGCCGAGGTGGAGGTCCTCCAGCGCCTCGCACTGGCCGGTGACGACGGCGAGCCGTATGCGGCGGTCCTCGCCCGGGTCGACGCCGCTGCGGCTGCTCGGCCGGATGCCTTCGAGCCGGAGGCCGCTGCCCCGCCCACCATCCCGGCGGATGAGCGCGACAATGCCGCCGCCGCCGAACGCGCCTTCACGACGGTCGCCGCACTCGCCGATGTGCTGCTGGCCGGGCTGCACACCCCTTTGACACGCACCGGAACCGGCGCGGTCAGCGCGATGGACCGCCGACGGCTGACGGATGCCGGGGCGCTCGGCCCGGCAGAAGACATCGACGACCTGTTCGTCGCCGCGGATGCCGCCGAGCTGGTGGCGCCGCGTGGCCGTGAATGGATCGTGACGGATGCCGGGATGGAGTGGCTCGAGGCCACCACCACGCGGCGCTGGACGCTCATCGCCGAGGGTCTGCGCGACGCCCTTCCGCCGGGACTGCGGACCGCAGAGGGAGGATTCCGCTCGCCCGCGACCTGGACCGGCGCCTACCCGCTGCATGCCGAATGGGCCGACCGAGCCGCCCGACTGCGGAGGATCGCCGTGGCGTGGGGACTGCTCACCCCGGCCGGCGCCGAACCCGCGTGGACGGCAGCGCTGCGCGCGGGGGCCCACCCCGACACCGACCTGCTCGCCGCGCACCTGCCGGCGGAGATCGACCGCGTCTACCTGCAGGCCGATCTGACCGCCATCGCGCCCGGCCCGCTCGCGCCGCCCCTCGACCTCCGCCTGCGCACGATCGCCGTGCGCGAGTCGCGGGCCCAGGCCTCCACCTACCGATTCAGCACGGAGTCGCTCGGCGGCGGCATGACCGAGGGCGAGACCGCGGAGTCGATCCGCGGGTTCCTCCGAGAGATCTCGCTCACCGGCATCCCTCAGCCGTTGGACTACCTGATCGAGAGCACGGCGGCTCGCCATGGGCTCATCCGCGTGCGCGCGGACGAGGTGTCGGGGCGTACTCGCGTGGAGGCGACCGATCCGCCGCTGCGCGAGACCATGCTCGTCGACCAGGCGCTGCGGCCGTTGGGACTCGTGCGCGACGGGCACGAGCTCAGCTCGCGCGCCCCCCGCGACGCCGTGTACTGGTCGCTGGCCGACGCGCGGTATCCGGTCGTGGCGCTGGACGGCTCGGGAGCGCCCGAGTCGCTGCACCGCCGCGCGCGCGCCGCGGACTCGCCCGCCCATGCCGCGCCGCGCGACACCTACGCCCGCCTCATCACCGCGCTGCGCGACGGACATGAGACGGATGCGGACGCGGCCTGGCTGGGGCGCGAACTCGAGCAGGCCGTGCGCATGAAGACCGCGATCGTCGTGGTCGTGCGGATGCCGGACGGTTCGGAGCGCTCGCTCACCCTCGAGGCGTCCGGGCTCGGCGGCGGACGTCTGCGCGGACGCGATCGCGGCGCCGACGTCGAGCGAACGCTGCCCGTCTCGAGCATCGTCAGCGTCCGCCCGGCGTCCTGAGTCGAGTCGACCCGGCGCGACGCGCTCGCTCGCGGCCACGCGGACTAAGCTAGATCCCTATGGCTGACGGTCCTCTCATCGTGCAGAGCGACCGGACTGTGCTGCTCGAGGTCGCACATCCGGACGCCGAATCGGCGCGCCACGAGCTGGCGATCTTCGCCGAGCTGGAGCGCGCGCCCGAGCACATCCACACGTACCGGATCACCCGCCTTGGCCTGTGGAACGCCCGCGCCGCCGGCCACGACGCCGAAGACATGCTCTCCACCCTGGAGCGCTGGTCGCGCTTCCCCGTGCCGCCGTCGGTCTCGATCGACATCCGCGAGACGGTCGGCCGCTACGGGCGCCTGACCATCGAGCGCAACGACGACGGTGAGCTGCTGCTGAGGGCGACCGACACCGCCGTGCTCACCGAGGTCTCTCGCAACAAGCGGATCCAGCCGCTGCTGGTGGGCCACCCCGATCCTCAGTCGTACGTCATCGATGCGTGGGCGCGCGGGCACATCAAGCAGGAGCTGCTGAAGATCGGCTGGCCCGCCGAAGACCTCGCCGGGTACACACCCGGCACGCCGCATCCGATCGAGCTGGACGAGAGCGAGTGGTCGCTGCGTCCCTACCAGCGCAAGGCCGTCGACATCTTCACCGAGGGCGGGTCGGGTGTCGTCGTGCTGCCCTGTGGCGCCGGCAAGACCCTCGTCGGCGCGGCCGCGATGGCCGAGACCAAGACCACGACGCTCATCCTCGTGACCAACACGGTGAGCGCTCGCCAGTGGCGCGACGAGCTGCTCAAGCGCACCTCCCTGACCGCCGAGGAGATCGGCGAGTACTCGGGGCAGATGAAGGAGATCAAGCCGGTCACGATCGCGACCTACCAGATCCTCACGGCCAAGCGCAGCGGGCAGTACGCCCACCTCGCGCTCCTGGATGCGCTGGACTGGGGCCTCATCGTGTACGACGAGGTGCACCTGCTGCCCGCACCCGTGTTCAAGCTCACCGCCGACCTGCAGGCGCGCCGGCGCCTCGGGCTCACCGCGACCCTCGTGCGCGAGGACGGTCGCGAGGGCGACGTCTTCAGCCTCATCGGCCCCAAGCGGTTCGACGCGCCGTGGAAGGAGATCGAGGCTCAGGGCTTCATCTCCCCCGCCGCCTGCTACGAGGTGCGAGTCGATCTGCCTCCGGGCGATCGCCTCGAATACGCTGCCGCCGCAGACGACGAGCGCTACCGGCTCGCGGCCACGGCGCACGCGAAGATCGGCGTGGTGCGGCAGCTGGTCGCACGCCATCAGGGTGAACGAATCCTCGTGATCGGCCAGTATCTGGATCAGATCGACACGCTCGCCGAGGCGCTCGATGCGCCGCAGATCACCGGTGCGACGCCCGTCGACGAGCGCGAGCAGCTGTACCAGGCGTTCCGGGTCGGCGAGATCTCGCTGCTCGTGGTCTCGAAGGTCGCGAACTTCTCCATCGACCTGCCCGAGGCATCCGTCGCGGTCCAGGTGTCGGGCTCGTTCGGCTCCCGTCAGGAGGAGGCCCAGCGGCTCGGCCGGCTGCTGCGGCCGAAGGAGTCGGGACACACTGCGAGCTTCTACACGCTCATCGCCCGCGACACGGTCGACCAGGACTTCGCGCAGAATCGCCAGCGCTTCCTGGCCGAGCAGGGCTACAGCTACACGATCTTGGACGCGGACCGGATCACGGCGAGCGCCGCCTGAGTCGACGTCTCCGGCGATGAGGCGCCACGGCTCGCAGCCTCACCTCGCCGCGGTGGCACCGATGGTCACGCCGATGCTGGAGAAGAACACCACCCCGCTGAACGCGCCGTGAAACCGGACGCTCGCGGGAACTCCTCCGCGGACGACGTCGACGATGAAGTGCCAATACTCCACCGCAGCCGGACTCTTCTCCAGACCTCGCAGACGACGTCCACGGCGGCGCATCACGCTGTCGCCGAAGGGAATGCCCACGAAGTAGATGAGGATCGTCGCCCACGCGAAGGCCACCGCGTCCGTGACCATGAACGCGATCCAGAGCGCGAGTGCCACGATCATGAGCGCCACGTGCGTGAGGATAGCGCGGGCATGCGGCCGGCCATGGCGCACCCACCCGACGAGCATCCATAAGCCCACACCCGCCTGGATGATCCACGCCGCCAGCACGAAGTACTCCACGTGAGCCCTCTCACACGAGGAATGCGTCGAGACGATCGAGCCCCGTCGGCCACGCGACATTCGCGAAGAAGTCGCGCAGCTCGGCAGCGGCGAACCCGGTCTGCTCGACCGTGACGAGCACGCCCGCGCCTGCCGGCTCCAACGTGATGACGATGTGCGTCTCCATCGTCGGCATCCGTCGTCCGTCGATCCACGATTCCGAGACGAGATCCGTCACCAGGCGATGCGGCCGGTCGATCTCGGCGTAGGTCTGAACATCATGCACCTCGGTCTCAGGGTTTGGACGAAACCGCGCTTCCCAGGCTCCGCCGACGCGCAGGTCGACGGATGTCTCGACCGCACCGCCCTCGGGGCCGAGTGCCGACAGCCACATGCGCTGCTTCTCGGGATCCGTCAAGGCATCGAACACCTCCTCCGGCGTAGCCTGCAGTTCGCGCTGCATTCGCAGCCCGATGGCTTGGCCCGACTCGATCTGACTCATGGCACTGCTCCTCATCTGTTGCATCGATCCGTCCTCGGACCGCGCTACAGCGTACTACGTTCATAGTGAGATGTCACTATGAACGTAGTACTTCCTGATACATTCGGGTCATGGCCATGACCCGCGAACGGGCTCTCCAAGCCGCGGTCCGACTTGTCGGCGAGCAGGGAGTACGCGCACTCACCCACGCCCGCGTCGACACGGAGGCGGGGCTTCCCAGAGGATCGACCTCGAACTGGTTCCGCAGCCGCGATGCGCTCGTGGCGGGGGTGCTGGTATGGATCGCCGAGCACGAGCGCGCTGAGTTGACCGCCGCGATGCAACCCGCCCACACGGTCGATGAGGTCATCGACGTGTTCACACGCCTGGTCGAGGACGCGACCGGCCGGCATGCGGTGCGCACGCGGGCGCGCTATGCGCTCTTTCTCGAAACCACCGCAACCCCCAAGGCACAGCCGTCGATGCGCGCGCAGCGCTCCATGTTCGAGGAGTGGACGCGCGAGCGCCTCTCCACGCTTGGCGCGACGAATCCGGATGCGGCGGCGCGCGCCCTGCTCGCCTTCGGCGCCGGTCTCATTGTCAACCGGCTGACTGTCGCCCCCGATACACCTGTCCGCCCGACGGTCGAGATCGCCATCCGAGGCTGTCTCCCGAGGTGACCCAGATGCGGGTCGGACGGGCGGGCGCGCTGTGGAAGTTCATCAGCGCTCAGACCCTCAGTGTTCCTTGAGAAGGCTCTCGAGCGGGATAGACGGGTCCCGCAGACTCTCGACGTCCACGATCCCACCCGACCGGATCAGCGCCTGCACGGCCTTGTTCACCTTCGGCACGTTGACGTTCATGCCGGCAACGACGCGCCCGTGGTCGAGCCAGAACGCGACAAACTCCCGCGCGTCGCGGTCCCCGCGCACGACGAGCTGTGAGCCGGCTATCAGCGGCGCGTACCCGGAGAGCTCCATGCTGACGTCGAACTGATCGGTGTAGAAGTACGGGATCTCCGCGAAGGGTGCCGGTTCGCCGAGCATGCCGCGCGCGGCGACCGGGCCTGCGTGCTGGGCGTTCGCCCAGTGCTCGCTGCGCAGGTGCCGCTGGAGCGCAGGGTGGTAGGGGTTGGCGACGTCTCCTGCGGCGTAGACATCCGGCGCGCCAGTGCGCAGCGAGGAATCGGTGAGGACGCCGTTGAGGATCCGCAGCCCGGCGGCCTCTGCGAGCGCCGTGTTCGGCGCGGCACCGATGCCGATGAGGACGAGGTCGGCCGGCACCGACTCCCCGTCGACGACCACGGCCTCAGCCCTCTCCCCACCGGTGATCCGCTCGACGTTGACGGATGTGCGCAGGTCGACGCCGTGCTCGCGATGCAGCGCGCCGAATACCTCGCCCATCTCGGCTCCAAGCGCGACACCGAGCGGTACCGGATCACGCCCGAGAACGGTGACGTCGTTGCCCAGTGTGCGTGCTGTGGCACCGACCTCCATGCCGATCCAGCCTGACCCGATGACCACCAGCCTCTTTCCGCCCCCGCGCAGCTCTGCTGCCAGATCGTCGGCGTCGTCCAGGCGACGCAGGGTGTGCACGCCCCCGAGGTCTGCGCCTTCGAGCGGAAGCGCACGCGCCGACGCTCCGGTCGCGAGCAGCGCGGAGTCGTATCTCAGAACGGAGCCGTCCCCGAGCTCCACCTCGCGAGCCGCGGGATCGAGGCTGACGGCGCGCGTGGACGTCCGCAGATCGATGCTCTGATCCGCGTACCATTCCCTGGGCTGCAGGATGACGGCATCCGCGCCTTCCTTGCCGGCCAGATAGCCCTTCGACAGTGGCGGTCGCTGGTAGGGCGGATGCGGCTCCTCGGCGATGACGGTGATGTCGCCGTCGAACTGCTCCTTGCGCAGCGTCTTCGCCGCGGTCCCGGCGGCCACTCCGCCGCCGATGATGACGATGTGCGCCATGATCTCTCCTCTTCACGGCCCCACCCTGCAACCCACGATATTCCGCGCGGCGCAGCGAGAACAGCGGGGGCCGTGGGGCGTGCGTGCATGGACCGATCGGGGCCGCTCCGACCGATATCCAGACAGCGCATGAGTTCGATCGCCATAATGAGGGCATGACCGCACCCCGCATCCTGGTCGTCGATGACGAGCCGAACATCCGCGATCTGCTCATCACGAGCCTGAGATTCGCCGGATTCCAGGTCAGGGCCGTCTCGAACGGCGCCCAGACGATCTCCGCCGTGCTCGAGGAAGAGCCCGACCTCATCATCCTCGATGTCATGCTCCCCGACATGAACGGCTTCAGCGTCACCAAACGACTCCGCGGCGCCGGCTACACCGCGCCGATCCTGTTCCTCACGGCCAAGGACGAGACCGAAGACAAGATCGCCGGCCTGAACGCCGGGGGCGACGACTATGTGACCAAGCCCTTCAGCCTCGACGAGATCGTCGCCCGCATCCAGGCGATCCTCCGCCGCACCATGCAGGCCGACGAGGAGTCGGTCATCCGAGCCGGCGAGCTCACGATGGATCAGGACACGCACGACGTCCTGGTCGGCGACGCATCCATCGATCTGAGCCCGACCGAGTTCAAGCTGCTGCGGTACCTCATGCTCAACCCGAACCGCGTGCTGTCCAAGGCGCAGATCCTCGACCACGTGTGGGAGTACGACTTCAACGGCGACGCGGGCATCGTGGAGAGCTACATCTCCTATCTGCGTCGCAAGATCGATCCGCACTCAACCGAGCCGCTCATCCAGACCAAGCGCGGCTTCGGTTACATGCTGAAGGCGGGAAAGACCGCCTGACCCGCGGTCGCTGATCCGAAGGGGACCGCCGCTCTGCACGAGAAGCGCCAGAAGAAGACGGATGCGGTCACCCGATGGTGGCGCGGCATCAGTCTGCGCGCCAAGGTGACGAGCGTCACCGTCGTGCTGCTCGCGGTGGGGCTGATCGCGGCCGGTTTCGGCACGGCATACTTCCTGCGCAACACCCTCATCGCGAACGTCGAGACGCAGGTGGACGCGCTCGCCCGCACCGATGTGGCCGCCCCGCTGCTGGATCTCTACGTCGAAGACGGCCAGCTCAAGACGGCGCCGGTCGAGAACGCTGCCCCGACCGAGTACCGGGTCGCGATATACGGGCCCACCGACGGTGCGCTGATCGGCACGGGCGGCGGCCGCGGCGGCCCCCAGCCGGAGTTCCCGCCGAACATCTCCCTGGACATCGCGCAGTCGAGGGAGCTTCAGCCGTTCTCGCTGTACTCCGCCGACGGCGAGTACGAATTCCGGGCCACCATCGCCGTCCAGGAACTCTCCGGGGCGGGCGTTCTCTACACGCAGCTGGTCGCGCTCCCGCTCGCCTCGACGTACCAGGTCGTCGCCCAGTACATCGGCATCTACAGCCTGCTGGCGGTGATCATCCTCGTTGCGAGCGCATTCCTCACGCGATGGCTCGTCACCCTCACGTTCCGCAGCCTGGGGCAGGTCGAGTCGACGGCCATGGCGATCTCGGCGGGCGACTTCAGCCAGCGCCTCACCGACATCGAGCCCATGACGACGGAGGTCGGCCGCCTCAAGTCGGCGATCAACGCCATGCTGGGTCGCGTGGATGCGGCGCTGTCGCAGCGCGACGCGTCGGTGCGGCAGATGCGCCGGTTCATCGGCGATGCGAGCCATGAGCTGCGCACCCCGCTCGTGACGGTGCGGGGGTACGCCGAGCTGTACCGCATGGGTGCGATCTCCGGCGACGAAGACGTGGCTCAGGCGATGGACCGCATCGAGAAGGAAGCGATGCGCATGGGGGTGCTCGTCGAAGACCTGCTCGCCCTCGCCCGCCTCGACGAGCGCCGCGACGTTGTCATCGGGCCGGTGGATCTGCGCCCGATCGCGCGGGATGCCGCACTGGATGTGCGCGCCACCTCGCCGATGCGGTCCGTGACGGTCATCGACACGACTGTCGCCCCCGAACAGCCGCCCCCTCCCCCACCGGAGCCGACGCCCGAGCCGACCGACGCCGCCCGCCGTCGCGGCGGGCCGCCGACGTCGACGGTCGCGCGGGTCGGCGGGGGCGCGCTGTCGCTGCTGCGCCGCAGGCCGCGGCCCGTGTCGGCAGCCGACGCATCCGCCGCAGGCGAGACACCGCCGGTCGCGCCCGTGATGCAGCCCCCGAGCGCCGCCTCGGAGCCCATCGTGCTGGGCGACGAGAACCGCATCCGTCAGGTCGTGGCGAACCTGCTCGGCAACGCGCGCCGCTTCACCGGGGAGGATTCGCCCATCGAACTGCGCATCGGCGTGGAGGCTTCGGCCGGCATGGGGTGGATTGAGGTCGCCGACCACGGCGAAGGCATCCCGGAACAGATCCGCGACAAGATCTTCCAGCGCTTCTGGAGGGCGGATACCTCGCGAGCCCGCGAAACGGGAGGCACCGGCCTCGGCCTGTCGATCGTCGCCTCGATCGTGGAGGCGCTGCACGGAGCAGTGTCGGTCGACGAGACCCCGGGCGGCGGCGCGACGTTCCGCGTCTCGTTCCCGCTCGCGCAGGAGCGCGACGCCGCCGAGCACCTGCTGATCGAGACGCAGCCGCTTTCGCGCCTCGAGACGCCCCGCGCCTGATCACCGCCTCCTCCCCACCCGGAGCGCCGTGGTGCCGTGCGCACAGCGTCGGTGGTCATGACGGATGCCGCCGCTCCGCGCTCCTACCGTGGAAGTCCCATCCACCTATCTCAAGGAGCTTCCATGGCCGTCTTCTCCGTCGACAGCGACGCGGTCTTCGCCACCACGGCCGCCGTGCGCGGCACGATCGATCGCCTGCAGAGCGAGACCCAGGCGATGCTGACGCAGCTCACCCAGCTGCAGGCGAGCTGGACGGGCAGCGCGGCGATCGCCTTCCAGACCGTCATCGATCAGTGGCGGGCGACGCAGCGCCAGGTGGAAGACTCCCTCGCCGGAATCAACACCGCCCTGGCCACGGCCGGACGGCAATACGCGGAGGCCGAGCAGGCCACGACGAGCCTGTTCCGCTGACGCCAGGCATCCGTCCTCAGAGCGCAGAAATGCCCCTCCCGAAGGAGGGGCATCTCTGTATGTTCAGCGTTGCCGAAGCGGCGGATTCTGGATCAGAAGTCCATGCCACCGGTCGGGTCGCCGGCCGGAGCCGACGCCTTCTCCGGCTTGTCGGCGACGACGGCCTCGGTGGTGAGGAACAGCGCGGCGATCGACGCGGCGTTCTGCAGAGCCGAGCGGGTGACCTTCGCCGGGTCGATGATGCCCTGGGCGAAGAGGTCGCCGTACTCGCCGGTCGCGGCGTTGAGACCGTGACCCGGCTCGAGCTCCGCAACCCTGTTCGCCACGACACCGGGCTCCATGCCCGCGTTCAGAGCGATCTGCTTGAGCGGAGCCTCGATCGCGACGCGCACGATGTTGGCACCGGTCGCCTCGTCACCGGTCAGGTTCAGGGTCGCGAACGCGACCTTGCCGGCCTGGATGAGCGCGACGCCACCACCGGGGACGATGCCCTCCTCGACGGCTGCCTTCGCGTTGCGGACGGCATCCTCGATGCGGTGCTTGCGCTCCTTGAGCTCGACCTCGGTCGCCGCACCCGCCTTGATGACGGCGACGCCGCCGGCGAGCTTGGCGAGACGCTCCTGGAGCTTCTCACGGTCGTAGTCGCTGTCGGTGTTGTCGATCTCGCGGCGGATCTGGGTCACGCGACCCTCGATCTGCGACCCCTCGCCGGCGCCCTCGATGATGGTCGTCTCATCCTTCGTGATGATGACCTTGCGCGCACGACCCAGCAGGTCGAGCGTGGCGTTCTCGAGCTTGAGACCCACCTCTTCGGTGATGACCTGACCACCGGTGAGGATGGCGATGTCCTGCAGCTGAGCCTTGCGACGGTCGCCGAAGCCGGGCGCCTTGACGGCAGCCGACTTGAAGATGCCGCGGATCTTGTTGAGCACGAGAGTCGCGAGAGCCTCGCCCTCGACGTCCTCGGCGATGATGACGAGCTCCTTGCCGTCCTGGATCACCTTGTCGACGATCGGCAGAAGGTCCTTGATGTTCGAGATCTTCTGGTTCGCGATCAGGATGTACGCGTCCTCGAACACGGCCTCCTGGCGCTCCGGGTCGGTGACGAAGTACGGGTTGATGAAGCCCTTGTCGAACCGCATGCCCTCCGTGAGCTCGAGCTCGGTGCCGAAGGTCTGCGACTCCTCGACGGTGACGACGCCCTCCTTGCCGACCTTGTCGATCGCCTCGGCGATCAGGTCGCCGATGGTGGTGTCGGCGGCGGAGATCGATGCCGTGGCGGCGATCTGCTCCTTCGACTCGACGGGCTTGGCCGAAGCGAGCAGCTCATCGGAGATGGCCTGGACGGCCTTCTCGATGCCGCGCTTCAGCGAGATGGGGTCGGCGCCGGCTGCGACGTTGCGCAGGCCTTCGCGGACGAGTGCCTGGGCCAGCACGGTGGCGGTGGTGGTTCCGTCGCCGGCGACGTCGTCGGTCTTCTTGGCGACCTCCTTGACGAGCTCCGCGCCGATCTTCTCGAAGGGATCCTCGAGCTCGATCTCCTTGGCGATCGACACACCATCGTTCGTGATGGTGGGCGCGCCCCACTTCTTCTCGAGGACGACGTTGCGACCGCGGGGGCCCAGTGTCACCTTGACGGCGTCGGCCAGGATGTTGAGGCCGCGCTCGAGACCACGACGGGCCTCCTCGTCGAAAGCGATGATCTTAGCCATGTGTTTTTCGTCCCTCCCGGACGTCTGCGATGTCTTAGCACTCAGAGGAGTCGAGTGCTAATCCATTCTGGCACTCGCCCCTAGAGAGTGCAAGCCGCGGGGAGGGATGCCGCGACGCGCGGCGTCATGGAACACGTGTGCCCCGCGTCTCAGGAGGCGGGGCACAAGCAGCCGGACGGCGGCCGGGTGAGCGGTCAGGCGACGACGCGAACCGACTCCGCCTGGGGGCCCTTCTGGCCGGTTCCGACCGTGAACTCGACGGTCTGGCCCTCTTCGAGCACGCGGAAACCGCTCATGTCGATGTTGGAGTAATGGACGAAGACGTCCTGCCCGTCGGCCACGGTGATGAAGCCGAAGCCCTTCTCGGCGTTGAACCACTTCACGGTGCCCTGGGTCATGTGAATCTCCTGTAGTGCGGGGAACAGGGCCATCGTATGCACGCCCGTGGAGCCGGAATCGTCCCGAAGGCAACTGTTGACATGGTCGCACCGAACTGTTTACCCGCCTGAAACACGGGCATCCGGAGTCAGGGCGCCGGGGTCTCCGTCGGTGGTGACGAGGTGCCGTCCAGACCGATGACGATCGTCAGCTGCTTCGCCTCGGGGTCATCGGCCGGCTGGTAGACGTCGCTCTGCTCGAGCTTGGCTCCGCCGATCACCTCCGCGAGGCCGGCCGCGGCCGCCGCGTCTTCTGGCCGGTAGTAGTAGATGGTCGTCTCGGGGAAGTCCGTCGACCCGGCCTCACTGGCAAGCACGGCGTCTTCGGCCCATCCGCCGGCGACGACGACGTCTTTCATCCGCGTGGCCAGACCCTGCTCCGGCGTCGCGTTCAGCACGAGCACGTCGTACGTGGTGTCCACGACGGGGGTCACGACGGGCAGCGGCGCCACAGTGGGCTCGGGCGTCGGAATCAGCACGACGCGTCCGGTCATCAGCAGCGTGCCGAAGATGCCGACAGTGATGAGGACGATGGTCGCGAGCACGGCCCACAGCAGGACGACCCAGCCGCGCATACGCGGGTTCTCTGCGCGGTGGGCGCCGACCCGGCCCGCTTCCGCGGGAAGGTCGTCGAAGCGATCCCGCGGGAAGGTCGTTCTCGGCACTCCACGATGGTACCGGTACGCGGCAGGTCGCCCCGGACCGGCGCCGACCGCGTGAGAGACCACGATTCGGTCGCCTTCGATCCGCACACGACGTCCAGCGGGCGATGTCGGAACCCTCTGGGATGCTGAATCCATCGACCACCGAGTGCCCCGGCGGTCGCGGCTCGCCACGAGGAGCGGGCGGAGCAATCGACTTCCGAGAGGGCACGATGGACGACCACGAGCGATATCTGCGTGACAACCTGCTGGTCGATGCGATCGCCGAGGATTGCGCGGCGATCCGTGCGCGCATCGCCGCTCAGGAAGCGCAGATGATCCGACGGCTCGCGGAGGCCTGGGATCTCGCACAGGAGCAGACCTCGCGTATCGCGTCGGCCGATTCGCGGCGACGAGACATGCCTCTGCGATGCATCGCCGCACAGATCAGCGTCGAGACACGCGTGAACGACCGCACTCTTCAGAAGAAGATGTATGACGCATGGCGCCTCGTCTCGCACTTCGCGGCGTCTGTCGTCGCACTGGAGAGCGGGCGCATCACCAAGGCCCATGCCGAGGCGATCCTCGATGCCGGTGCCGCGCTCGAGGATCAAGACGTGCGTGCCGCCTTCGAGCGGGTCGTGATCGAATGGGCCGGGTCCGAGACGGTCGGGCGCACCCGCGCGTACGCGCGCCAGCTGGCCGAGAAGCTCGATCCCCGTACCATGCGAGAGCGTCACGCCGATGCTGCCGACGAACGATCGATCACCATCGTGGACCTGGACGCGGGGATGTCGCAGATCATCGCGCTCGTCCCCACGGTCTATGCTCACGCGGTCGTCGATCGCCTCACGCGCCACGCCAAACAGATCAAAGACGTCGATCTGAGCGCCCGCCGCACCGCGCGCGAGGCTGCGCGCGCCGCCGACCCCGGCGTGAGCGGGCAGTCGGACGAACTCGGACGTTCAGCGTTCGATGATCGGAGCATCGATCAGGTGCGCGCCGACGTGTTCGTCGACATGCTGCTCACCGGTGCTCCTGCCATCGACCCGACGGTCGACGAGTGTCCGGGCGGGCTCGGCGCGATCCGCGCGCAGGTGCAGATCACGATGCCGATCACGACACTGACCGGCGTCACTCAGGGCGGTGCCGAGATCGACGGCAAGGCCCCGATCGACCCCGGGACCGCCCGCCGACTTGCCGGGGCGACGCGCGTCTGGGACCGCGTGATGTACGACCCGGTCACCGCTGTTGTCGTCACCGTCGATCGATACCATCCCAGCCCCGCCCAACGGCGTCTGCTAGAGGCTCGCGACCGGCACTGTCGATTTCCCGGCTGCCGCATGCCAGCACGACGATGCCAGGTCGATCACAATCGTGAACACCACGATGGCGGATCGACCAGTATCGACAACCTCGCGTGTCTCTGCATACGGCATCACACGATGAAGACGGAAACCGAGTGGACAGTTCGCCAACTTCCCGGCGGTCGACTCGAATGGTCCAGTCCGACCGGGCGCGCACACGTCGATGAACCCGCACGCGTGATGTTCCTGCCGAGCCCCGATCCTGCCCCATTCTGAAACAGGGTGCGGCTCTGTCTGAAGGCGGCGTCTAAAAGTGCGGCGTCTGTCTAAGAAAGCGCGGCGCTGTCGCGCCCGTCAGCCGGGTTATCCGCCGGCGCGCGCGAGCCGCGCCTGCTGACGTGCGTCACGGATGCGGCGCAGACGCTTGACCAGCATCGGGTCGTGCTCCTGCGCCTGCAGCGGTGTCGATCAGTCGCCCGAGCAGCTGGTAGTAGCGGGCGGGTGCCAGGCCGAGGTGGGAGCGGATCGCCTCCTCCTTCGCGCCGGCGTGCCGCCGCCATTCGGCCTCGAAGTCGAGGATGGCGCGGTCGCGGTCGCTGAGGGGCACGGGGTCACGCTAACCCCCGCCCTCGGCCTCCGGTGCGCGCCACTCCACGAATGCGCCGAGTGGGTCGACGACGGCCAGCGGCGCGGCGTTCCGGGTGAGCACGAAGCCGTCCCATGAGGAGGGGTCGATGCCCGCGCGCCAATGGTCGCGAAGGCCCGGCGGGTCGATGCTCACCCACTCCGCATCCATCGCCCGCATCGTCCGGAAGAGCCGCTGCCTTCCGGCCCGGGGGATGTGCGACAGAACTCCCGGCGTCGTGATCACGAGCGTGGCCCCGGTCGGGGCGGATGCCGCCAGCCGGTGCAGCAGGTCTGGCTCCGTCGCATCGCCGCGGACCAGAAGCGGCGGCTCCGCGGCGGCCACGTCGAGCGCTGCGGCGATGCGCTCGGCGCGCCCCGTCTCCCCCGGCCAGACCAGGCTCATCAGGAATGCCCGATCATCGGCATCCGTCGCGTCGAGTGGGGAGAGATCGATTCCCGCCCGCCACACCACCTCCGGCATCCGCAGCGGCGGGTCGCCCCGCACCCCCGACTCGAGGATGACGGCCGAGACGCCGTCCGACGGATCCAGGGCGGTGCGGCCGTGATACCGATACGAGTAGCGATCGGGATAGAGGCACAGCCCCGCGCTCGCCCCGATCTCCAGAAGAGCGATCGGGCCCTCGATGCCGCTCAGGGCGGGCAGCAGCGCCGCACAGCGCAGCGGTTCATTCGTCTGCAGGGCGCGACGCGTGCACTCGCTCACCACCTGGTCGGCATGCGCCGCGACCCACTCCGCCCACGCGCGGTAGCGGCCCTCCGGCGCTCCGAGCATCCGCGTGACGGCGAACACGAGCGGCGGCTGGCGGTGCGTGGCGGGGATCCGACCCAGGACCGCCAGCATTTCGGGGTCGGTCGCGACGCCCGCCGCCCAGTCCGCGTAGAGGGGCGACCGGCCGGGAGCCTCATCGCGCGCGAAGCGGCCGTAGCGCTCGGCCACTTCCGTCGCGACGGCGGCAGCGGATGCGGCATCCATCGGCCCATTCTTACCGACCGGCTTCATGCCGGCGGACGCCGGGCGGGCAGCCGGTGGGCGAGAATGGACTTCTGCCCAAGGAGGACTCCATGACGTACAGCGTTGACAAGACCGACGCGCAGTGGCGCGCCGAGCTGAGCACCGAGCAGTACCAGGTGCTGCGCGAGGCCGCCACCGAGCGCCCCTGGACGGGCGAACTTCTCGACGAGAGCCGCGCAGGCCTGTACACGTGCGCCGCGTGCGGCTCCGAGCTGTTCCAGAGCGGCACCAAGTTCGACTCGCACTGCGGGTGGCCGAGCTTCTACGAGTCGGTGCGCCCCGAGGCGGTCGAGCTCATCGAAGATCGCTCGCACGGGATGCTGCGCACCGAAGTGCGGTGCGCCGCGTGCGGCTCGCACCTCGGACACGTGTTCCCCGACGGCGTGGGAACCCCCACCGGTGACCGCTACTGCATGAACTCGATCGCCCTCGAGTTCACCCCGGGAGACAGCGCGTGACGGCAGCGCTCGAGGCCGTCCGCGAGCGCCGCTCGTGGTCGAAGGTCACCGACGCCGCCCCGACCCGCGCCGAGCTCCTGACGCTCGTCTCGGCGGCCGGGCGAGTCGCCGACCATTCGTCACTGCGACCCTGGCGGCTGATCGAACTGCGCGGCGCCGACCGCGAACGGCTCGGTCGCGCCATCAACAAGGCGAACGGTGACAGCGGCGTCTCGTCCAAGCCGATGCGCGCGCCGCTGCTGATCGCCGTCGTCGTCAGCTATCGCAAGAGCAAGGTTCCCAAGTGGGAGCAGGAGGCGGTTGCCTCGGGCGTCGCCCACGTGCTGAGCCTGCTGCTGGACGAAGCGGGCTGGGGCGTCTTCTGGCGCACCGGCGACTACACGCGCAGCAAGGCCGTCGCCAAGGCGCACGGCCTCGGCAAGAACGAGGAGCTGCTCGGCTGGCTGTACGTCGGCGGAAAGCCGCCGCGCGCCCGGCAAGGGCGACGCAAGGCCGTCGACGCGCGCCGGCACGTGTCGCGGATGCCGCACGAGAAGCCGAAGGACCTCTAGCTGCGCTTCGGGCGCCGCCACGGAACGGTCGCGACCACGACCGACAGCAGCGCGACGAGGACCATGGCCAGCTCCTGCACGAGTCCCGGACTGGCCGGCGCCGGCCACAGTGCGTCCAGGGCGAACGACGTGCCGAGCTGGCCGACGACGGCTCCCAGCCCGAGCAGCAGGACGCCGGTGTGGGCGACGAGCGAGGCCGACATGAAGATGTAGACGACGCCGATCGCTCCGCCGAAGTACAGCCACGCCTCCGGCGGGAAGCTCCGGGGCGGGCCCACGACGGCGACGTGAATCGCCGCCGCGACCACGAGGATCGCCGTGCCGCCGGCGAAGTTCACGAAGGTCGCCGTAAGCGGAGTCCCGACCCGCTGACGCAGTCGCCCGTTCGTCGCCTGCTGCCAGGCGATGCCGACGCCGGTCAGGAGAGGCAGCGCCAGCATCCACAGCGGGATGCCGCTCAGCCCGTCACCGGTCAGCGCGATGGCCACCGCGGCAAGCGCCAATGCACCGCCCACGAGTCGCGGAGTCGTGACGGCCACGACGCCGGCGGGGCCGAATCCGATGCGGTCGAGGACGAGGCCGCACAGCGCCTGACCGGCCACGACACCCACGGTGAACAGCGAGACGCCGATGATGCCGACGGCGATGCCCTGCGTCGCGACCGTCAGCGCTCCCGCAGCGCCGCCGGCCAGCATCCACCACGGGATGCCCCTGGTGCGGACACCCCGGACGAGCGCGGTGAACCCGCGGCGCCCGCTCGGGAGCGCGGCCGACAGGACGACCAGGATCGCCAGACCCGAGCCGAAGGAGACGGCGGCGGCAACCAGTCCATCGTCGAGGCGGAGACCGAGCTGACCGTTCACCCGGGCCTGGAGTGCCGTGAACACCCCGACGAGCACGGCGCCGCTGAGCGCCAGCCAGGCGGGCATGCGGGCGCGGGTCACTCCCCCATCTTGGCGGGCGGGGACGTCGCGGCTGCGTCCAGGGCACCCGTGCAGTCGGGCCGGTGCACTGTCCGAGGCGCCGGATAGTGTGAAGTGTGCCCATTTCCGCCCGCGCCCGCCGGCTGCTGAGCTGGTTGCCTGCGACGATCCTGGTGGTCGTGATCGGGCTCATCGTGCTGGCGACGTTCGCCGTGCAAGGGTCGTGGTGGGCCGAGGAGCGTCCCGTCGCTTCGACCGACCAGAAGGCTTCCGACGGGTCGAGCATGCTCACGGATGCCGGATTCGACTACGTCAATGTCGAGGGCGTGGTTCGTGTGCGCATCGGTGAAGGCTCTCTGCCCGCCGACGAGCTCGGGATGGCCGCCGACGCGGAGAAGACCGCGGAGTTCCGTCGTCCCGTCCGCGCCCTCGTCGCCGGTGGGGACGAGGTATACGTCGTCGACGACGTGGCAGCGCTGACTGCCGTCACGGCGGCCGGCGAGCTGACGTCGGTGACGCTCGCCTTCGACGCCGCCGGCACGTGGTCGGATGCCGTCAACCGGCTGCGCGCGCTCGCACCCGCCTTCGGCTGGGAGGCGGCCGAGATCGACGCCCTGGATGAGGGACTCGCCGAGTTCAACCGCGAGGGAACCGGTGACACGTTCACCGCATCGGTGGGGCCATCGGAGGGCAGCGCCCGCGTGAGCGCCACGCTGTTCTTCGATCGCGCGAGCGGCACCACGCCGGTGGCCATCACGTTCGAACCCGCGGGGTGACGATGTGGAGCCGACTACGGGACTTGAACCCGTAACCCCCTAATTACAAGTTAGGTGCGCTACCAATTGCGCCAAGTCGGCAGGTCATCGAGTCTACCGAAGCCGACGCGGTCGGCCAGAGCCGCGGCATCCGCTCGAGGCGCCCTACGGGGCCGGAGTCGGAGTGACGGTCGGAGTCGGGGTCGCGGTCGGCGAAGCGGTCGGCGTCGGGGTGCTGTAGTACGCGTCGCTTGCGCTGGTCAGGACGAACTGGGCGAACTCCTTGGGGTCGTCCAGGGCGCCGACGTACGGGATGCCGTTCACGAGCACCATGGGCGTTCCGGTGAGCGCGACGTCTTCGGTGTCGGGCAGTCCCTGCAGAGCGCGCTCGGTCGCGGACTTGGCCCACGACGCGAACTCCTGCTTCTCGATGCACGACCGCACGACCTTCGGCGATTCCACGCCGCGGGCCTGGGCGATATCGGCGATCTCGACGTCGGTGTAGCCGTCGGAGTCGACCTCGGGCTGCTCTGCCAGAAGCGCATTGTTGAACGCGAAGAACGTGTCGGGCGAGTGCGTCGCGACGCATGCCGCGGCGGCGGCCGCGCGGAGCGAGTACTTCGTGCCGTTGGACTTCGCGGTGAGCATCGCCACCGGGTGATACGTGAGCGTCGCAGCGCCCTCGCTCACCCACTTCGACAGCTGCTGCACGTTGGCGACCTGGAAGTCGTGCGACCCGGTCGACAGATAGTCGACGTAGACGCGGATGTCGACGACAGGCTGCTCGGCGGCGGCGGGCGTGGGGGTCGGCGTCGGGGTCGGGGTCGCCGTCTCGACGGGCACCGCCTCGAGCGACTGAGCGGCGGCCTCGTCGTCGACGGTTCCAGACTCATCTGCGGAGCCGACACCGCTGACGGTGGTGACGACGAAGCCGTCGTCGGTGACGTTGGCGGGGTTGACGAGCGGCTGCGACGTGGCCGAGGTGACCGCCCAGGTGACCACGACGGCGGCGATCGCGACGACCGCGACGATCGCGGTGGCGATCGACGCCGTGCGGATCACGCGTGCCCGCGACTGCTGCGCCTGAACCTGCTGCGCCTTCTCGCGAACCGCGTGACGGCGGTGGCGCTCAGCGGGCACGTTCGGGGATTCGTCGCTCGACATGGGACCTCTCGGGGCGGACGGCGGGCCGGTGGCCCTGCGCGGGTCGCACGGGGAGGCGACCGAGGACGATGCTAGCCAGGCAGGCTGGGAAATACCCAGACGACGCCTGCGCACGGCCCGTGTCATACTTGACGAGCGCCCGACGGAGGGCGTGCGGTTCGCCCCGCAAATCCATCACTACGGATCGTCCGGCACGTACCTGCCGGTGAAGGAGAACAATCATGGCGTCAGTCACGTTCGACAACGCAACGCGCTTGTACCCCGGGGGCACGCGTGCCGCCGTCGACAAGCTCAACCTCGAGGTCGGAGATGGCGAGTTCCTCGTCCTCGTCGGACCCTCCGGATGCGGCAAGTCCACATCCCTGCGCATGCTGGCCGGCCTCGAAGAGGTCAACTCGGGCCGCATCCTGATCGGCGACCGCGATGTCACCGACGTCCCGCCGAAGGACCGTGACATCGCCATGGTCTTCCAGAACTATGCGCTGTACCCGCACATGACGGTCGCCGAGAACATGGGCTTCGCCCTGAAGATCGCCGGCGTCGGCAAGGACGAGCGCGCCGCCCGCGTGCTCGAGGCCGCGAAGCTCCTCGACCTCGAGGACTACCTGACCCGCAAGCCGAAGGCGCTCTCGGGTGGCCAGCGTCAGCGCGTCGCCATGGGCCGCGCCATCGTGCGCCAGCCGCAGGTGTTCCTCATGGACGAGCCGCTGTCGAACCTCGACGCCAAGCTGCGCGTCCAGACCCGCACGCAGATCGCGTCGCTCCAGCGCCGCCTCGGCGTCACCACGGTCTACGTCACGCACGACCAGACCGAGGCGCTCACCATGGGCGACCGCATCGCGGTGCTCAAGGACGGCATCCTGCAGCAGGTCGGAACTCCCCGCGACCTGTACGAGCGCCCGAACAACGTGTTCGTCGCCGGCTTCATCGGCTCCCCTGCCATGAACCTGTTCCCCTCCGATCTCGCCGAGGGCGGCGTGCGTTTCGGCACCGAGGTCGTGCCGCTCGACCGCGACACCGTCGGGCGCGCGCACGGCAGCGGCGTCACGGTCGGCGTCCGGCCCGAAGACATCGTGGTCGGCCCCGCCGACGGCAAGGGCCTGTCGGTCGCCGTGGATCTCGTCGAGGAGCTGGGCGCTGACGGCTACCTGTACGGCCACACCGACATCGACGGCAAGCGCACCGACATCGTCGCGCGCGTCGACGGCCGCCGCCACCCGAACGCGGGTGACACGGTGACGCTCGCCGCGACCGCCGGTCACGTTCACGCGTTCGACCTCGAGACGGGCGAGCGCCTCAACGACGCTCCGGTCATCTCCGGCACCTGAGATCACCGCCGCGGCGCGGAGGGTCACCAGACCCCCCGCGCCGCGGTTTTCTCTTTCCGAAAGTCGTTCCCAGGGGTCGGATGCCAGACGCACTCAGCATCACCGCGAGCTCCGTCGACCCGGGGCTGCTCGCCCTGCCGTGGTCGACGCCCCTGGCCGAATGGCCCAGCAGCACGATCGTCTTCCTGCCCAAGGGCCTCTCCCGCCATCTGGTGCGGTTCGCGAACCTGTCGGGCCGGGTCGTCGCCATCAAGGAGACCACCGAGGAGATGGCGCGCCGCGAGTACGACATGCTCGGCAACCTCGCCCGGCTCGATGCGCCGTGCGTCGACCGGGTCGCGGTGATCGCCGGACGGACGGATGCCGCGGGCGATCCACTCCCGGCAGCGCTGGTGACCGCGCACCTGAAGTTCTCCCTGCCCTACCGCGCACTGTTCACCCAGATCCTTCGCCCCGACACGGCGAACCGGCTCGTCGACGCGCTCGCGGTTCTCCTCGTGCGCCTGCACAACGTGGGGTTCTTCTGGGGCGACGTGTCGCTGTCGAACACCCTCTTCCGACGTGACGCCGGCGCCTTCGCCGCCTACCTCGTGGATGCCGAGACCGGAGAGCTGCACGAGAGCGGCCTCACCGCGGGTCAGCGTGCGCACGACCTCGACGTCGCGCGCACGAACATCGCGGGCGAGATCATGGATCTCGAAGCCGGCGGACGGCTGGAGGGCGGTGTCGACGCCCTCGCGATCGCCGACGGCATCATGTCGTCGTACCGGTCGCTGTGGACGGCGCTCACCGATGAGGAGGCGTTCTCGGCGAACGAGTCCTGGCGCATCACCGAGCGCGTGCAGAGGCTGAACGACCTCGGCTTCGACATCGGCGAGATGTCGATCCAGGCGATGACCGACGGCACGAAGGTCTCGATCCAGCCGAAAGTGGTGGATGCCGGACACCACCAGCGCCGGCTGCTGCGACTGACCGGCCTCGACGTCGAGGAGAATCAGGCTCGTCGCCTGCTGAACGACCTCGACGAGTTCCGCGCGCGAGTATCACGCCTCGGCGACGACGAGGAGATGGTCGCGCACGAATGGCTGACGCGCGTCTTCGAGCCGGTCGTGAAGGCGATCCCCTTCGATCTGCGGGCCAAGCTCGAGCCCGCCGAGGTGTTCCACCAGGTGCTCGAGCACCGCTGGTACATGTCGCAGGCGCGCGGCAAGTCGGTGCCGCTCGCCGAAGTGCTCACGAGCTACATCGACGACGTGCTGCGCCACCGGCGCGACGAGGCGACCCTCATGGGGCCGGTCACCGAGACGATGGCCCTTCCCGTGTGTCACCGCCGACATCCCGGTTCAGGACGACGAGGCCGACAGCGTGGACTGGCGGGATCTCGTCTAATACCCGACCGTGAACCGCTGCCGAGAGTGCTTCGGTTCCTCGATCTCGTCCACGACCGCGACGCCCAGATCGGGTCCCGAGATGTACGACTCGCCGTCGGCATCCGTCACCAGCACGTCGCCGCCGTCCCGATACGCTGCCGGTGCGCTCGCCCGGATTCCACGGCCCGAAGCCTCCGGCGGGATGGACGTAGAACCAGTCGTGACCGTGGTCGCCGGCTCGGAGGTCTTCGAGGATGCCGATCGCCTCGAGCGCTTCGGGCTTGAACTCCTCGGAGAACGACTCCGTGTCGACCAGTCGTGGGCCGCCGGGGGCGACGAGGCTTCCACCGGCACCGCCGATCACGCCGATGCGCACGTTCGTCGGCAGCGAGGCCACGAGCTCGGCGATGTTGGACCGGACGTTGCCCTCCATGTCGCCTCGTGCAGGGATCGTCGAGACGACCACCTCGACGCCCTCCAGTTCGGCGACCAGGCTGGGGACATCGAGGATGGTGCCCTCGAGATACGTTGCCCCCTCCACCCGCTCGTTCGGAACGGTCCGGGCGACGGAAACGACGGTGTGGCCTCGGCTGACCGCCTCAGCGACGATGTTGCGGCCGGCGTAGCCGGTGCCTCCGATGACGGCGATGCGGGTCATGCAGTTCCTTCCGATCGTGAACCCTGCTGGCGCAGCGTGGACACCTGATAGAGCAGCGACGGATGCGGCGATGCCGGCGTTGAGCGACTCGGTGGCCGCGTCGATCGGGATCGACACGATCTGGTCGCACGTCTCGCTGACCAGCCGGGACAATCCCTTGCCCTCCGAGCCCACCACGATCACGACGGGGCGATCGGCCAGCGCGAGCGCCGGCAGCGAGACGTCGCCGCCGCCGTCGAGTCCGAGCACGAACACGCCCTGCTTCTTGAAGTCCTTGAGGGTCGAGGTCAGGTTGGGGGCGATCGCGACCGGAATGCGGGCGGCGGCGCCGGCGCTGGTCTTCCAGGCTGCGCTGTTCACGCTCGCCGAGCGGCGCTGCGGAAGGATCACGCCGTGACCGCCGAACGCGCCGGTCGAGCGGATGATCGCACCGAGGTTGCGGGGATCGGTCACCCCGTCCAGCGCCACGAAGAGCGGCGTGCGGCCCTTGTCGATCACGCTCTCGAGCAGATCCTGAGGGTGGGCGTACTCGTACGGCGGCACCTTGAGGGCGACGCCCTGATGCACGCCGTCGAAGCCGGCCATGCGGTCGAGTTCGGGACGCGTGACCTCCATGACGGGGATGTCACGGTGGGTGGCGATCGACAGCATCTCCTTGACCCGGTCGTCCATCTCCACGCGCTGGGCGATGTAGAAGGCCGTGGCGGGGATCTTGGCCCGCAGCGCTTCGAGCACGGAGTTGCGGCCGGTCACCACCTCGGTGTCGTCGTCCTTCTTGGCCGCGCGGGGCCGCGACTGACGCCTGACCGGCCGGCTTTCCCCTGCCGCCGGCGGCCGCATAGCGGTCCTGCGCCGCCTTCCGCTTTCCGGCGGGGTGCCACGCCCGGTCTTCGGCCTTGGGCGTCGGCCCTCGGCCCTCGAGAGAGCGCTTGTTCTTGCCGCCCGTGCCCTTCGTGGGGCCCTTCTTGCCCTTGCTGGCGCCGGGGCGCCCCGGCTTGCTACCGGCCATGAATGCTCCAATGTGTTGCGTCGTTCGTGTCTTCGAGCGTGATGCCCGCGGCGGCGACGGCCTCGCGGATGCGGTCGGCTGCCGCCCAGTCCTTGGCTTCCCGCGCGGCGGCGCGCTGGGCGATCAGGCTCTGCATGAGATCCTCCAGCGCGGATGCCTCGGCGCCGGCCGGCGCCGTGTGCCACACCGGGTCGAGCGGGTCGATCCCGAGCAGCCCGGTCATGGCGGCCACCTCGGCGAAGGCGCGCACCGTGCCGTCGAGGTCTCCGCCGTCGAGCGCCGTGTTGCCGGCGCGCACCGTCTCGTGGAGCACCGCCAGCGCCTGCGGCACGCCCAGATCATCGTCCATCGCCGCGGCGAACCGCGCGCGGAACCGACGCCTCGATCCGCCGGTCGTCGGTGTCGTCCCGCAGGGCGCGCAGCGCCCGCTCGAGGAACGTGCGGATGCGCTCGAGGGCGGTCTCCGCCTCGTCGAAGGAGGAGCCCGTGAGGTCGAGGCTCGACCGGTAGTGCGCGGCGGCCAGGGCGTAGCGGACGACCAGCGGATCGCGCTCGGCGAGCACGTCCCGCGCCAGGAGGAAGTTGTCGAGGGACTTCGACATCTTCTGGTCGCCGACGGTCACGAGGCCGTTGTGCACCCAGTACCGCGCGAACGGGTCACCGGCCGCGGTGGACTGCGCGAGCTCGTTCTCGTGATGCGGGAAGCGCAGGTCGAGCCCGCCGCCGTGGATGTCGAACTCGGGGCCGAGATAGCGCCGCGACATCGCGGAGCACTCGATGTGCCAGCCGGGCCTGCCCGGACCCCACGGCGAGGACCAGGACGCGCTCTCCGGCTCATCGGTCTTGGTGCCCTTCCACAGCGCGAAATCCCGGGGGTCGCGCTTGCCCCGCGGATCGGCATCCTCCGCGGGTTCGATCGCATCGAGGGACTGCCGCGTGAGCGATCCGTACTCGCGCCAGGAGCGCACGTCGAAGTACACGTCGCCGTTCGCCGCGTAGGCGTGGCCGCCGTCGATCAATCGATCGATGAGCTCCTGCATCTGCGGGATGGATGCCGTGGCGCGCGGCTCGTAGGTCGGCGGTGCGATGCCGATGGCGGCATACGCGGAGGAGAACTCGAGCTCCATCCGGTAGGCCAGTGCCCACCACGGTTCGGCCGCCGTCGCATTGACGAGCACTTTGTCGTCGATGTCGGTGACGTTGCGCACGAACGTCACGCGACCGAACCGGTGAGTAAGCCAACGACGCAGGATGTCGAAGCTCAGCGCCCCGCGCAGGTGACCGATGTGCGGACCCGACTGCACCGTGGGACCGCAGACGTACACCGTCACGTGAGAAGCATCGAGCGGCACGAAGTCGCGCAGAGCCTGCGCTTTGGTGTCGTAGAGCCTCACGGGCGGTGTACCGGGTGTCACCGCCCCAGCCTACCGGCGGCGCACCGGCCCAACCTGGGCGTGACGGCCCGCGACGCGGTTGCCCGCGGTTCGTCGGCGACGCGGGGGTGCCTGTAGAACTGGATGGTGCTTCACGTCGTCGCCGTCCTCGCCGCCGCCCTGCTGTTCGGCACGACGGGAACGTCGATGGCACTGGGGCCCGACGGCACGACGCCGCTGTCGGTGGGTGCTGTGCGACTCGTCATCGGCGGCACGGGACTGGCGCTGATCGCCTTCGTCCTTGCGCGCCGGCACACCCGCCGAGCCGCCGTGCCGCCGCGGACGCTTCAGCCTGTCGGGCGGCGGCATCCGCCCGATCGCCCTCATGGCGCTCACCGGGTTCTGTCTCGCGCTGTACCAGCCGCTGTTCTTCCTCGGCACGGAGCTCAACGGCGTCGCCGTCGGAACGGTCGTCGCGCTCGGCTCCGCGCCGATTCTCGCCGGGCTGCTCGAGTGGCTGCTCACCCGCCGGGTGCCGAGCGGCACCTGGGTGACGGCCACGATGCTGGCCACGGCGGGCGTCGTGCTGCTCGGGTTCGGCGGGGAGGCGCCCGGCGCCGGCGGTGGAGGCGGCACCGACCCCGTCGGACTTCTCGCGAGCATCGGCGCAGGCGCCACGTTCGCCGTGATCGCGAACGTGCAGCGGAGACTGCTCGACGCCGGCTGGGATCCCTTCACCGTGGTCGGGTCCATGGGCGCGACCTCCGCCGTCATCTCGGCGCTCGTTCTGCCGTTCGTCGACCTCGCGTGGCTGGCCACGCCGGCGGGATTCGTCATGGCCCTCTGGCTCGGCATCGCGACGATCTCGATCGCGTACGTGATGTTCACGTGGGGCCTGCAGGGGCTCACCGCCGCGACGGCCGCCACTCTGACTCTGGGCGAGCCGCTCACGGCCGGCATCCTGGGCATCGTCGTGCTCGGTGAGAGGCTTTCGCTCCTCGCGATCGTCGGACTCGCGATCCTCGCGGCCGGACTGGCGATGCTCGCGTGGGGCTCGCGCGCGCCCCGCGACCCCGTTCCCTTCGCCGTGGAGGGCTGACATCGTGCGCATCGAGTTCCGCGTCGACGACCTGTCCGGCGGTGCCACGCAGGCCCTGATCGCCGCGCATCTGGACGGGATGCATGCGACCTCGCCACCGGAGAGCGTCCACGCGCTCGACACCGATGGCCTGCGGCATCCGTCGGTCACGTTCTGGTCGGCGTGGATCGACGGCGAACTCGCCGGCATCGGCGCACTCCGGGCGATGGATGCGGATCGGGGCGAGCTGAAGTCGATGCGGGTGGATGACCGCCACCGAGGCAGCGGAGTGGGGCGCGCGATCCTCCGTCACATCATGGGCGAGGCACGCGAGCGCGGGATGACGAGCCTCTGGCTGGAGACGGGCAGCACGGCCGAGTTCGCGCCGGCGCTGCGCCTCTACGAGAGCGAGGGCTTCATCCGCTGCGGACCGTTCGGCGACTACGTCGACGACCCGTTCTCGGTCTTCATGACGCGCCGGATCTGAGTCGGTCAGGCGGGAACGACGAGCGCCATCGCGAACGCGGAGACGCCCTCGCCGCGGCCCGTGAACCCGAGACCGTCGGTCGTCGTGGCCGAGAGCGACACCGCCGCACCGCCGAGCGCGGCCGAGAGCGCCGCCTCCGCTTCGGCTCGACGCGCCGCGAACCGCGGTCGGTTGGCCTGCACCTGCACCGCCACGTTGCCGACGCGCCACCCGGCCTCGCCGAGCAGCCCCATCGTGCGGGAGAGGAACGCGTCGGCATGCGCTCCCGCGTATTCGGGATGATCGGTGCCGAAATGGCTCCCGATGTCACCGAGGCCCGCAGCCGACAGCAGTGCATCGACGATCGCGTGGGCGACGGCATCGCCGTCGGAATGCCCCGACAACGCGGGCTCGCCCGGCCATTCCAGGCCGGCCAGCCAGAGGGCGCCGTCGCCGCCGAACGCGTGCACGTCCGTTCCGACGCCCACGCGCGGCACGACCGCGCGACTGTCGAGGTGAGCCATGGACGGGGCGAGCGGATGCCGAGACACGAGCGAACGGGCGCGCTCCAGGTCGGCGGGAGTGGTGATCTTGAACGCGAGCGCGTCTCCCTCGACGACCGTGACGGCGTGCCCGGCCGCGGCCACCAGCGCGGCGTCGTCGGTGTACTCCAGGTCTGCCGAGCCGTATGCCGCATCCAGCACGGCGCGACGGAACCCCTGAGGCGTTTGGGCGGCCGACAGTTCGGAGCGGTCGAGCGCGGCGACCACGCGTCCACTCTCCACGCGCTTGATCGTGTCGATCACGGGCAGGGCGGGGATCGCCGCAGGGGCACCGCCGTCGAGCGCGGCGACCACGCGTGCGAACACGGCGGGAGGGGTGAGCGCGCGAGCGGCATCGTGAACGAGCACGATCTCGACGTCGCCCCAGAGGGCATCCAGGCCCGCGGCGACCGACGCCTGCCGCGAGGACCCACCGGTCACGACCGACACGAGGTCGCGCCGATCGCCCGCCGCTGCGATCGCCTCGGTGAGAGCGTCACCCTCACGCCCCTCGGGCGCGACGATCACCACCTGGGCATGAGGCCCCTCGAAGATGCGGGCGAGGGCATGACGCAGCATGCTGTGCTCGTCGATGCCGACGAAAGCCTTCGGCAGACCGGCACCCAGGCGGGAGCCCGACCCCGCGGCGACGACGATGACCGCCGTGCGCGGGACGGGCGACGGATGCGGGACTGCGTCGAGGGGCACGCCTCCACGCTACCGTTCGACGGGACAGCGCCGGCGAGCCGACTCGGGAGCCTCGCTCCGTCTCGACTCAGGAGGCGAGGACCTCGTCGAGGATGGCGCCTGCCTGCTCCTCGTCGGTCTTCTCCGCGAGGGCGAGCTCCGAGATGAGGATCTGCTTCGCCTTCGCGAGCATGCGCTTCTCACCGGCCGACAGACCGCGGTCCTGATCGCGGCGCCACAGGTCGCGGACGACCTCGCTCACCTTGATGACATCGCCGGAAGCGAGCTTCTCGAGGTTCGCCTTGTACCGGCGCGACCAGTTCGTGGGCTCCTCGGTGAAGGGTGCGCGCAGCACCTCGAAAACCCGATCGAGACCCTCTTTGCCGATGACATCACGGACGCCGACGAGGTCGACATTCTCCGCGGGGACTTCGATGATCAGGTCACCCTGTGTGACGTTGAGCTTCAGGTATCTCTTGGTCTCGCCCTTGATGACCCGGTCTTTGACTTCGATGATCGTCGCGGCCCCGTGGTGGGGGTAGACGACCGTTTCGCCAACCTCAAAAAGCATGGAGTTATGTCCTTTCGGCAACCTCCAGGATACCACAGGCGCAGATGCGCTAAGGTTCGCCGCCCACCCCGGCGGGTGACGTCACGCGCGTCGGAGCACACCCCTAGAATGCTAAGGATGCCGTCGTCTGTTCCGGGAGGATCCGTGAAATCGCGCCTTATCGCGTCGCTCGCCGTAGGCGCCCTCGTGGTCCTCGGAACCAGTGGCTGCGCCATGCTCTCCACACAGGCCACCGCGATCCAGTATTCCGCCTCGGACGGCGTGAACATCCCCGACTCCGGACCCCTGCAGGTGCGGAACGTGCTGATCGTCAGCGATGAGGAAGGCGTCGACGGGGTCCTGGTGGCCGCCATCGTCAACGCGACGACCGACACGCACACGCTCACCATCGAGTACGGCGAAGGGTCGGACAAGACGACGGAGACGATCCGCGTGCCGGCCAACACCACCGTGAGCCTCGGAACCGAAGAGACCGACCCGCTTCCGCTGGAGGGCATCGACACGAAGCCCGGCGCCAACCTGCCGATGTTCTTCCAGTCGGGCGACAGCGACGGCGTGCTGTTCGCCGTGCCGGTGCTCGACGGTTCGCTCGACTACTACGGCGACCTCCTCCCCTGAGGAACTGACGTTCCCCGGGGCGGTTCGCCGCGCGATCAGCCCTCGAACCGGTAGCCGAGCCCCCGCACGGTCATGAGCATCGCCGGCTCGCTCGGACTCTTCTCGATGCGCGAGCGGATGCGCTTGATGTGCACGTCGAGGGTCTTCGTGTCGCCGAAGTAGTCGGTTCCCCACACCCGGTCGATGAGCTGGCCGCGGGTGAGCACCCGCCCCGCGTTGCGCATGAGCACCTCGAGCAGCTCGAATTCCTTCAGCGGCATGTTGATCTCGCGGCCGTCCACCATGACGGTGTGGCGGTCGATGTCGAGCACCACGCGCCCGCCGTCGAGGACGTGATCCTCCAGGTCGGCCTCGTTCTGCGCGAGGCGCCGCAGCACGGCGCGCATCCGGGCGAGCAGCTCTCGGGCGGAGTAGGGCTTGGTGACGTAGTCGTCGGCTCCGAGCTCCAATCCGACGACGATGTCGACCTCGGAGTCCTTCGCCGTCAGCATGATGATCGGCACGCGAGAGGTCGAGCGGATCTGCCGGCACACCTCGGTCCCCGACATGCCGGGCAGCATCAGATCCAGCAGCACGATGTCCGCGCCGCGATCCCGGAAGGCCGTCAGGGCCGTCGGCCCGTCTTCGGCGATCTCCACCTCGTACCCTTCGCGTCGCAGAAGGTAGGCGAGGGGGTCTGCCAGGTCAGGCTCGTCCTCGACGATCAAGACGCGAGTCATGCGGGTGCTCCGTTCGTGGGCTGTGGGGACGCGGCCGGTTTGGGCCGCTTCTTCTTGTTCTTGCGGCGCCGCGGCGGCACCTGGTCTTCGGGTGCGGCGATCAGCGGCAGCCGAATCGTGAACGTGGAGCCGCGACCGGGCCGAGACCACAGCCGCACCTCGCCGCCGTGCCGCTGAACGGCGTGCTTGACGATCGCGAGGCCGAGTCCTGTCCCCCCGGTGCGCCGCGACCGCGCCTGGTCGGCTCGGTAGAACCGCTCGAAGACGCGCTCCTGATCGCCTTCCGCGATGCCGATGCCGCGGTCGGTGACGGCGATCTCCACCACCTCGCCCACGGACTTCACTCCCACGCCGACGCTCGAGCCCTTCGGCGAGTAGGCGATCGCGTTCGCGATGATGTTGCCGACGGCCTCGCTGAGAACCTGGGCGTCGCCCCGGACGAACAGACCTCGCTCGCCACCGCGGACGATCTCGACCCCGGCCGAGCCGGCCTGGATCGCGTGGGCTTCGACGGCGGAGGCCACGATCTCGTCGACGGCGACTTCGCGCTCATCGGTGAACTCGTCGGCCGCTTGCAGCCGGGAGAGATTCATGATGCGGGATGTGAGCTGCGCGAGACGTGCGGCCTCGGCGGTCAGGCGGCCGGCGAAGTTGCGCACCTGGTCTGGATCGTCGGCGGCGGATTCGATCGCCTCCGCGAGCAGGCTGACCGCGCCCACGGGCGTCTTCAGCTCATGACTCGTGTTGGCCACAAAGTCCCGCCGCATCTGCTCGACGCGCTCCCGTTCGGTGATGTCGCGCAGCACGAGCAGCGTCAGGCGCGAGGAGATGCGTGTCGCCCGCACGACGACGAGGCGGGGCTCTGCGGGCGGGGCGCCACGGCGCACGCGCAGGGTGGCGGTCGCGGCCGAGTCAGACGCGTGCACCCGCCGCGCGAGACCCCGCAGGTCGTCGGAGGGCAGCACGCTGCCCTCTTCGAGGTGGAACGGGATGGCCGCCGCCGACGCGGCGAGCACGGTGGAGGACCCGTCGATCACCACGGCCGCGTCGTCCATCCCGTGGAGGACCTCGCGGACGCCGTCGGGAATCACGGACGACGTCGCAGCCTCGGCGCGGTCACGCGCCCGCATCGCCAGGACGACCACGAGCGACACCGAGCCCCCGATGATCGCCCCGACGGTCAGGGCGAGCAGCACAAGCTGCGTCGTGTCCATGGCTCCCACAGTAGAGGGCGAGCGGATGCCTGCCCCTCCGCGACCGCATCGACCTCAGAGGCGGCTCATCACTATTCACAATCGCGGCACCGTTCGTTAACCTTCGATGGCGAGAATCGCCAGGTCGCGGGGCATGTGCCGGCTGCGCAACAGGAAAGGTGCTGCAATGCGCGAAGTCTTCCATCAGTCCCTCGAAGACGTCCAGGGACGTCTCGTGGAGATCGCCGAACTGGTGACGATCGCCATCGACAAGGCGACGCGGGCGTTCAGCTCCAGCGACGTCGCCCTCGCCGAGGAGGTCATCGACGCCGACGAGGTCATCGATCAGAAGGCCGTCGCCCTCGACGAGCTCGCGATCGAGATCCTCGCCCGCCAGCAGCCGGTCGCGCGCGACCTCCGGATCGTCGTGAGCGCGCTGCGGATCAGCGCCTCGCTGGAGCGCATGGGTGACATCGCCGAGCACATCGCGCAGCTCACCCGCATGCGCTTCCCCGAGCGGGCGATCCCGAAGGGCCTCAAGTCGACCTTCACGAAGATGGGCGAGCTCGACGTGAACGTCGCGCGCAAGCTGACGGAGCTGCTGCGCACGGAGGATCACGCGCTCGCGGACGAGATCCGCAATGAAGACGACAAGCTCGACGACCTCCACGTGAGCGTGTTCGAGAAGGTGCTGAGTGACAGCTGGCAGGGCGAGGCGTCCGCCACCGTCGACGCGACGCTTGCCAGCCGCTACCACGAGCGCTTCGCCGATCACGCCGTGTCGGTCGCCAAGAAGGTCGTCTACCTCTCGACCGGCGACTGGACCGTCGAGACCGACGCGATCGACGTCGTCCGGGGCTAGCGAGCCCCTCGGGTCACGCTCTTGCCCTGACTCGCCACCGCGGCCGCACCGGCCGCAGCCGCTTCGGGGTCGAGGTACTCGCCGGGGCCGGCCGGTCGCATGTCGGCGTCGAGCCGGTACACGAGGGGGATGCCGGTCGGGATGTTGAGCTCGGCGATGTCGGCGTCGCTGATGCCGTCGAGGTGCTTGACCAGACCGCGGAGCGAGTTGCCGTGGGCGGTGACGAGCACGGTCTTGCCGGCGCGGAGGTCGGGAACGATGTCGTTCTCCCAGTACGGCAGGAACCGGTCGATGACGAGCTTGAGCGACTCGGTGCGGGGCACCTCGCCGTCGATCCCGACGTAGCGGGGATCACCCACCTGGCTGAACTCCGAGTCGTCGGCCAGCGGCGGCGGCGGAACATCGAACGAGCGACGCCACAGCATGAACTGCTCCTGGCCGAACTCCTCGAAGAGTCTGCGCCTTGTCCTTGCCCTGCAGCGCACCGTAGTGGCGCTCGTTGAGCCGCCACGAGCGCTTGACCGGAATCCACAGCCGGTCGGCGGCGTCCAGCGCGAGGTCGGCGGTCTGGATCGCCCGGCTCAGCACCGACGTGTGCAGCACGTCGGGCAGCAGGCCGGACTCGGCGATCAGCTCCCCGCCTCTGATGGCTTCGGCCTTCCCCTTCTCGGAGAGCCGCACATCCACCCATCCGGTGAAGAGGTTGAGCTCGTTCCAGACGCTCTGGCCGTGGCGGAGGAGGATCAGCGTGGAGGTCTCGGTCATGGCCCCATGATAGCGACGGCGGCGAACCCCTCCCGGCGCCGGACGTCCGCCGGCACCCTGGCATCACGGGGCTCGTCGCTCCGCGTTGATGACTGTCAGATCCGCGGGACGCAGGCCCGCGCTTCTGCGCTGGACATGCCCGTCGCCGTCAGCAGGTCGACGGCGAGCGGCCGCAGCGCGGCGAGGAGGTTCTGGTCACCCAGCGACGCGTCCGGCTGGAGCACGGCGGGATCGAGCCGCCCGGCCACGGCTCGCACGGCTTCGCGCGCGACCGGCTCGAGCGAGATGTCGGTGAGCGACTGCGAGACGAGCTCGGCCGCCCGGGCGAGGTCGCCGAGCAGCGTCGGCGGCGACCGGCCGCGGCACGCCGTCGTCGCACAGATACACCACCCTGCGTGCGATCACTCGGACGTTGCGCGTGGCGAGATCCGTGGACTGGCGGATGCGCTCGTGGCGCTGGAGCTCGGAGCGCTGCCGCCTCAGGAAGGGCGAGATGCGCGCGATCGCAAGGCCCGAGTCCAGGGTCGTCCCCCACGCGTCCACGAGCGGCTGGAGGGCCCTGGCCTTCTCCAGCCCGCGCTCGGCGCGGAGACGGTCGCCGCGGCGCAGCGCCTGCGCGAGCGTGCCCATCGCCGAATCGAGCGCCTTGAAGACCGCGACTCCCGACCGCGCCTCGTCGCGCTGCAGCGTGCGCGGAATGAGAGCGGTCACGAGCAGCGCCGCGATGCCGCCCACGATGCCGTCGAGCAGGCGCACGAACGGCGAGGCGGCGGGGATCACCATGACGATCAGCGCCTGGATGGCGGCGGCGATCGCGAAGCTCGCCTGGGCCGAGAGGAACCGGGCCACGATGAGGGTGACGCCCAGCGCCAGTGCGAGCTGCCACCATCCCGAGCCTGCCGTGAGCAGGAGCAGCTCGGCCACCAGGATGCCCACCAGCATGCCCGAGCACGGTCTCGAGCACGCGCCGCGGACGCGCGTCGCGCACGAGTCCGAGGCTCGAGACGCAGACGGTGGCCGCCAGCAGCGGCGCCGGGTGACCCAGCACGTACGCGGCGAAGGCGTACGCGCCGGTCGCCGCCACCACGATCTGGAGGATCGCGATCGACGAATGCTGCACGCGCGCGAGACCGCGGCGCGGATCGATGCGGCTGCGCCATCCGGTGGCGATCACCGTCGTGGTCGGCTCGGGGGTCTCGCCCACGGCGCCCTCAGCCGGCTCGGCGCCCGAGCCGGGGAAGACGGGGGACGTTGGCGGTGGCTCCGGCCTCGGGCGGGACGATGACCTCCTGCGCCGCCGACGATGTCGCCGTCGGCTGTGCGGACCGAGCAGCGGCGCGTCGGTCGGGGTGCTGCGGCGCACGACCGCCAGCGCGATCGGGCCCTCCTCGAAGTGAAGGGCCGCCGATGTGACCACGCCGACGGCGTTCTCTCCCGCGAACACCTCGTCGCCGTGCGACGGCAGACAGCGAGTCACTCCCATCGAGTTGGAGCGCCACGATGCGGCGGGGCGGATGACCGAGATTGTGCACCTTGGCGACGGTCTCCTGGCCGCGATAGCAGCCCTTCTCCAGGTGCACCGCGGTTCGGAGCCAGTCCAGCTCGTGCGGGAGCGCCCGGTCGTCGACCTCCGTCGACCACCGCGGGCGCCATGCGCGCGACCCGGAGAGCTTCGACCGCGACGAGCCCGGCGAGGGCGATCTCGCCCTGTGCTGCGGCGTCGGCGATCCGCTGCTCCTCGGCGCGAGTCACGATCGCCTCGGCCCAATCGCGCCCGGCGGCCGGGTGCGGGTCGACGGTCGCGTACCCGTGGCCGCCGACCGATACGCGCGGCCAGGGGTCGGTCCACACGAGCGGCAGTCCCGCGGGCGCCGCCGCATCGACGGCCGCGATCGCGGCGCGCGCCCCGCCGATCACGGCGTACTCCTGATCGGCATCCCGCGGGTCGACGCGCAGACGGAAGCGCATCTTGCGCAGCCAGGACAGCAGCCCCTCGGCATCCGCTCGATCCACGATGAGCCACGTCGTCTCGCCGTCGTCGAGGACGGATGCCGCGTGCTCGACGTGCCCGTGCGGGTCGAGCACCAGCAGTTCGGTGCTCTCGCCCGGCGCGAGGCGGGTGAGGCCCTGCGAGGTGAGCGAGTCGAGCCATGACAGCCTGTCCTCGCCCGGCACGGCCAGGACCGAACGATCGCCGAGAGGTGCCACGCGCGCGCCCCGCGGCGAGCGCCCGCTGTTCGCCGAGCGGGCTGCCGAGGTGCTGCAGGCCGGTCTCGTCCACCACGGCGCCCGGTACGCGAGCGAAGATCCCGGCCATCAGTCCACCCGCGCGAGACGCGCCGACGCGTGCGAACCGAGGTCGCGACCGAGCGCCGCGATGTCCCACGCCCAGAGCAGATGGGCATCGACGAGGCCGTACATGCGCGTGGCCGCCGCGTACACCTTCGTGCCGGCCGTTCGCACGACGGCATCCGTGGCCAGTCGATCCGCGGCCCGCGGATCTGCCCGAGGTACAGCTCGCTCACGCCGTCGGAGTGGATGACCGACACCTCGATGTCGAAACCGCCCTCGGGGTTGCGCAGCTGCTCGACGTCGTCGGCCGAGCGCGCCACGGGCGGCTCGAGGGGTGGCAGCAGACCGGGCCCGGCTTCGGCGTCCGTCGCCTGCGCGGGACAGGCGCCAGTACCCCACCTCCGCGACGAGCGGAGTCCGCCCGCTCTCACCCTCCTCGGAGGCGTGCGCGTCGCCGAGGAGCCAGGCGCTCGCGGAGTAGTTCAGATAGTTGCCGCCGTCGTGGCTGAAGCTCACGCGGTGGAGGAACTCACCCGCGTAGCGGTGGTCGCCCACCTCGTAGTCGATGACGCCGGTGCCCTCCCAGACGCCGATCAGCCACGACAGCGGGGCGAGGTCGGCGGGCAGATCCGTCGGAAGGTCGAACACGACGCGACCGCCGGTCAGCGCTGGCCGCGATAGAGGTTCTTGAGCACGACGACGGACACGAACGCGATCGCGAGCGACGCGAGCCCGAGAAGGCCCAGATAGAACAGTTCGAGCGCGACGAGATCCATGCGGCAAGTCTAGCCGGGAACGATCGACGACAGCCCGAAGCCGAGGCTGATGAAGCCCATCACCAGCAGCGCTCCGAGCACGCTGGCTGCGACACGATCGGTGAATCCCTGCGACCGGCCGAACCACAGCTGGATCGCGAAGGCGAGGACGAGGCAGCCGCCGAACCCGACCGTGAGCCACGCCGCGCGCCACTCGGAAGGAACGAACAGGCCGATCGAGATGCCGATCAGAGCGGCGACCACCCAGACGGCGATCACACCGCCGAACGTGCGGCGGGGGGCGAGTTCGGGGACGGTCACACCGCCATTCTCCCGCAGAAGAGCCTGCGACGCACGCGTGCCCCGCGCCGGCGCGGACGAATCGCGAGGACACCCGAATCGAATCGATCCGCTCCGAAGCCCTAAACTGGTCCGACGGCGCTCCCCCTGCGCCGGGAGGACGGCGTTCTTGGCACAGCTTCTCGTTCTGAGCTCAGCACATGGTGGCGGTCCTGTCCTGCCCTCGCTCGAGCTGCTGAGCCATCGAGTGCGGCAGATCCCGGCCGAACCTGCGCAGCTGGTGAACGCTCCCAGTGCCGACATCATCTTCGTCGACGCCCGTGTCGACCTCGTGGGTGCGAAGTCGCTCTGCAAGATCCTGAACACCACGGGACTCGACGCCCCCCTCATGCTCGTGGTCACCGAGGGCGGGCTCACCGCCGTCTCCACGGACTGGGGCGTGGACGATGTCATCCTCGTCACGGCCGGTCCGGCCGAGGTCGACGCGCGCGTGCGTCTGGCGATCGGCCGCATGACGAAGGACCAGGTCTCCACGCGCATCCAGACCTCCGGGATCACGATCGACGAGTCGTCGTACTCCGCCAAGGTGCACGGCAAACCCCTGGATCTGACGTACAAGGAGTTCCAGCTCCTGCACTTCTTCGCCACTCATCCCTCCCGCGTCTTCACCCGCGAGCAGCTGCTCAGCGAGGTGTGGGGATACGACTACTTCGGCGGGACGCGCACCGTCGATGTCCACGTGCGACGGCTCCGCGCCAAGCTCGGCGACCTCGAGCAGCTGATCGGCACCGTCCGCAACGTCGGCTACCGCTTCAACGTCTATGAGGACGACCAGCTGCCTGCCCCCCGGGAGCGCACCGGCGCGTGACCCGGCCCGCCGGATCGCTGCGGCGGATGCGTTCACACGCACGTCACTTCACCCTGCAATGATGAGGGGATGATCGAACACGACGTGCTCGACGCGGGTCTCGGAGACGCGGATGACGACGACTTCGACCTGTCCGAGGTCTTCGACTCGCAGCTGCCCGACAACCGCTACCTCGACCGGGAGCTGAGCTGGCTCGCGTTCAATCAGCGGGTGCTCGAACTCGCGGAGGATCCGTCCCTGCCCGTGCTGGAGCGGGCCAACTTCCTGGCGATCTTCGCGAGCAACCTCGACGAGTTCTTCATGGTCCGCGTGGCCGGCCTCAAGCGCCGCATCATCACGGGCCTGGCCATTCCCACGAACGTCGGACGATCCCCGCAGGAGGTGCTGGCCGACATCTCGGCCGACGCCCACGCCCTGCAGCTGCGGCATGCGGACGCGTGGACCTCGCACGTGCGTCCCGCGCTGGCGGATGCCGGCATCGAGGTCATCACCTGGGATCAGCTCGAGGACGACGAGCGCGTCCGGGCTCTCCGAGTACTTCCAGGGTCAGGTCTTCCCGGTGCTGATGCCGCTGGCGGTCGATCCGGCTCACCCGTTCCCCTACATCTCCGGTCTCTCGCTCAACCTCGCGATCCGCATCCGCAACGCCAAGACGGGACGGCAGGAGTTCGCGCGTCTGAAGGTGCCGCCGATGCTCCCCCGGTTCGTCGACGTCTCCCGGCACGGCGACACGGTGCGCTACCTGCCCCTCGAGGAGCTCATCGCCAACCATCTGGAAGACCTCTTCCCGGGCATGGAGATCCTCGACCACCACGCCTTCCGCCTCACGCGCAACGAAGACGTCGTGATCGAGGAGGACGAGACCGAGAACCTGATCCAGGCGCTCGAGGCGGAGCTCCTGCGGCGCCGGTTCGGTCCCCCGATCCGCCTCGAGGTCGGCGACGACATGGACGACGTCACGCTCGACCTGCTGATCAGCGAGCTCGACATCACCGCGCAGGAGGTCTACCGGCTGCCCGGATCGCTCGACCTGCGCGGCCTGTTCGACCTGGCCAAGATCGATCGCCCCGAGCTGCACTACCCGGCACACGTGCCGACCACGGCGCTCGCCTTCCAGCCGCGCGAGCAGAACGGCCGCGCCGACATCTTCTCGGCGATCCGCCGCGCCGATGTGCTCGTGCACCACCCGTACGAGTCGTTCGCGACGAGCGTGCAGGCGTTCCTCGAGCAGGCGGCGAAAGACCCGCAGGTGCTCGCCATCAAGCAGACGCTGTACCGCACGTCGGGCGACAGCCCGATCGTGCAGTCGCTCATCGACGCCGCCGAAGCCGGCAAGCAGGTGCTCGCGCTCGTCGAGGTGAAGGCGCGGTTCGACGAGGCGGCGAACATCGTGTGGGCCCGCAAGCTCGAGAAGGCCGGCGTACACGTCGTCTACGGCCTCGTCGGACTGAAGACCCACTGCAAGCTCGCGCTCGTGATCCGCGAGGAAGACGGGCGGCTCCGCCACTACAGCCACGTCGGCACGGGCAACTACAACCCGAAGACCAGCCGCATCTACGAGGACTTCGGCCTGTTCACCGTCGACGACCAGGTCGGCCGCGACCTCACCCGGCTGTTCAACGAGCTGTCGGGCTACGCGATCGAGAAGAAGTTCAAGCGCCTGCTCGTCGCGCCCCTGCACCTGCGCAAGGGGCTGCTGCGACTCATCGAGAAGGAGCGCCGCAACGCGCTGGCCGGCAAGCCCTCCAGCATCCGGATCAAGGTCAACTCGATGGTCGACGAGCAGATCATCGACGCGCTCTACCGTGCCAGCCAGGCGGGCGTGCCCGTCGAGGTGTGGGTCCGAGGCATCTGCTCGCTCAAGCCCGGAGTGCCCGGCGTGAGCGAGAACATCAAGGTGCGCAGCATCCTCGGCCGCTATCTCGAGCACTCGCGCATCTTCATGTTCCACAACGACGGCGAACCGCAGGTCTACATCGGCAGCGCCGACATGATGCACCGCAATCTCGACCGCCGGGTCGAAGCGCTCGTGCGCGTCATCGCCCCGGCTCACCTGACCGAGATGACCGAGCTGTTCGACCTCGCGATGAGCGACAGCACCAGTTCGTGGTGGCTGGGCTCCGAGGGCGAGTGGACGCGGCACAGCCTGGGCGACGACGGCAAGGCGCTGGTCGACCTCCAGGACCGCACCATGGCCAACGTCCAGCGACGCCGTCGCTCGCGGACGGCGCGATGACCGAGACCGCCGTCTACGCGGCGGGCGGCGTGCTCTGGCGCATCGTCGAGGAGAAGATCCTCGTGCTGCTCATCCACCGCACCCGCTATCGCGACGTCACGCTTCCCAAGGGCAAGGTCGACCCGGGCGAGATGCTCGCCGAGACGGCTGCTCGGGAGGTCTTCGAGGAGACCGGCATCCGCGTGAGCCTCGGCGTGCCCGTCGGCGTCTCCCGGTATCACATGCCGAACAAGCGGCAGAAGATCGTGCACTACTGGGCGGCGGAGGCGACGGACGCCGCGATCCGCGCCTCGGCCTTCGTGCCCAACAAGGAGATCGCCGCGCTCGAGTGGGTGCCCCTCAAGAAGGCGACGTCGCGTCTGAGCTATCCCGTCGACGTGGAGATCATCGAGACTTTCACCCGTCTCGTCGACGAGGGCGTGCTGCGCACGTTTCCCGATCATCGCCCTCCGCCACGGCAAGGCGGTCGGGCGCGAGGACTGGAACGGCAAGGACTCCGCGCGGCCGCTGTCCCCGCGCGGCAAGAAGCAGGCCAACGCGATCGTCGGGTCCCCTGCTGGCCTTCGGGGTCCGCAAGATCATCTCCAGCCCGGCCACGCGCTGCGTCAAGACCGTGGCCCCGCTCTCATCGGCGCTCGGACGGAAGATCGACAGATCGCCGCTCATCAGCCAGGACGCCTGGGAGGAAGGGCAGTCCGATGCCCGCACGGTCGTCGGCGATCGGGTGAGCGCGCGAAAGCCCGCCGTGCTGTGCAGCCACGGCCCCGTGCTGCCCGAGATCCTCGCCGAGATCGCCCTGGCGACAGGGACACTCCGCGGCTCCTACCTCGGCAGCGCGTCCGCGCTCGAGACGGGCGCGTTCTCCGTCGTGCACCTGTCATCGGACAACCCCGGATCGGGCATCGTCGCGATCGAGACGCACGCTCCGAAACGCTGACGCGAGCCGCCGGCACAGGCGCATCTGCCCGGCCGCGTTCACCTTCCGTTCACCGTCGTCGCCCACTCTCTTAAGAGTCGGTCCCTACGGTCGGTGCGTGCCCCGCACCGGGCATGCAACCCGACAATCGTGAAGGATCCACAGTGAAGCTCACCCGCATTGCCAAGATCGGCGCCATCGGCGCGATCGCGGCCCTCGCACTCACCGCATGCGCCTCAAATGAAGGTGGCACCTCCGGCGAGACCGCCGCGCCGGATGAGGCCAGCCTCTCCGGCGAGCTCGCCGGCATCGGCTCCTCCGCGCAGGAGGTCGGCGTCCAGGCTTGGGCTGCCGGGTTCCAGACCCTCAATCCCGACGTCACGGTCACCTACGACCCCGCCGGCTCCGGCGCGGGCCGCGAGTCGTTCCAGGCGGGCGCGGTGCCCTACGCCGGATCCGACCGTGCCTTCACCTCCGACGAGATCGCCGAAGGCCCCTTCGACGGCTGCGTCACGGGCACCGGGATCATCCAGCTCCCGGCCTACATCTCCCCGATCGCGGTCATCTTCAACCTCGAGGGCATCGACTCGCTGAACCTGGATGCCGCGACCGTCGCAGGCATCTTCGCCGGCACGATCACGAACTGGAACGACCCGGCGATCGCCGCGCTGAACGCGGATGCGACGCTGCCCGACCTGGCCATCACGCCGGTGCACCGCGCCGACGACTCGGGCACGACCGAGAACTTCACCGACTACCTGGCTCAGGCCGCACCCGAGGTCTGGACCTACGAGGCCGATGGCGAATGGCCGCTGCAGTCCGGTGAGGCCGCGCAGGGCACCTCGGGCGTCGTCTCGGCCGTCGAGGGCGGTGAGGGAACGATCGGCTACGCCGACGCCTCGCGCGCCGAGGGCTTCGGCACCGTGGCCGTGCAGGTCGGCGAGGAGTTCGTGACGTTCTCCCCCGAAGCCGCCGCCGCGATCGTCGACGCGTCGCCGCGCGAAGAGGGCCGCACCGAGGGTGACCTCTCGGTCGCCCTGGACCGCACCCCGGACGAGGCCGCCTACCCGATCGTGCTGGTCGCCTACAGCATCGCGTGCGAGGAGTACGCCGATGAGGCTCTGGCCCCGCTCGTGAAGGGCTTCCTGAACTACGCGATCAGCGAGGAAGGCCAGCAGGCCTCGGCCGAGGCCGCCGGCAGCGCGCCGATCTCCGACGCTCAGCGTGACGCCATGCAGGCCGCGATCGATCTGATCGTCGTCCCGTAGCGCTCAGGCGCCCGGCCCGCGGGTTCGCGGGCCGGGCGCCTCCCCATAAGACATCCGCACGACCCGACAGGATGAGATGACCACCACCACCGCTCCCCCGGCCCCCAAGGCCAAGCAGCGGCCCGGCGACCGCTGGTTCTCAGGCACGGCCCTGGCGGCGGGTCGATGATCCTGGTCACCCTCGCCGCGGTGGCGATCTTCCTGATCATCCAGTCCATCCCAGGACTCAGCGCCACCAGCGAAGAAGCCTCCATCCTCACGACGAACTTCTGGGACTACGTCTGGCCCCTCGCGTTCGGCACGATCTGGGCTTCGCTCCTCGCCCTGCTCATGGCGGTCCCGCTCAGCGTGGCCGTCGCGCTCTTCATCTCGCACTACGCACCGCGCCGTCTGGCCCAGGGACTCGGCTACATCGTCGACCTGCTGGCCGCCGTGCCCTCCGTGGTGTTCGGCCTCTGGGGCATCCTGGTGCTGGCACCGGCGGTGCAGCCGGTGTACGCCTGGTTCACCGAGAACATGGGATGGTTCCCGCTGTTCGCCGGCGAGGTGTCCGCCACCGGCCGCACGATCTTCACCGCTGCGATCGTGCTCGCCGTCATGGTCGTGCCGATCATCACCGCCATCTGCCGCGAGATCTTCCTCCAGACCCCGGTCCTGCACGAGGAAGCCGCTCTCGCCCTCGGCGCCACGCGGTGGGAGATGATCCGGATGGCGGTCTTCCCGTTCGGCCGCAGCGGAATCGTCTCGGCGGCCATGCTGGGGCTGGGCCGCGCGCTCGGCGAGACGATGGCCGTCGCCCTCGTCCTCTCCGCGAGCGGCGTCATCACCTTCCAGCTGTTCACTTCGACCAACCCCAGCACGATCCCGGCGAACATCGCCCTGACGTTCCCCGAGGCGTACGGGACGAACATCAATGTGCTGATCGCGACCGGCCTCATCCTCTTCATCGTCACGTTCGCGGTCAACGCGCTGGCACGCTGGATCGTCAGCCGCCGCAAGGAATTCTCGGGAGCCAACTGACATGACGATCACGACTGCTCCCCCCAGTGCTCCCCCGGCTTCGCCGGTCCCGGCACCGGTGCGCCTGACCAGCGGGCGGCTGCCCAAGTGGGCGCCGTGGGCGGTGCTCGGCGGCAGCGCCGCCGTCAGCCTCGTCTTCTTCGGCATCATGGCGGTCGCCTCCGGCACCGGCTTCAGCATCGCTGGCTTCGCCATCGTCACCGCGCTCGCCTATCTCGTGCTCATCACGGTGATCTCCAGCGTCGTGGAGGGCAGCCGCAAGGGCGTCGACCGCCTCGTCACCGGCATCGTGGCCTCCGCCTTCCTCGTGGCGATGGTGCCGCTCGTCTCGGTCGCGTGGACGGTGCTGGTCAACGGCATCGCGGGCCTGTCGGCCGAGTTCTTCACCTCCTCGATGCGCAACGTCGTCGGCGAGGGCGGCGGCGCTCTGCACGCGATCATCGGCACGCTGCTCATCACCCTCGCAGCGGCCGTGATCTCCATCCCGATCGGCCTGTTCACGGCCATCTACCTCGTCGAGTACGGCGCCGGCAAGCGCCTCGCGCAGGGCATCACGTTCCTCGTCGACGTCATGACCGGCATCCCGTCGATCGTCGCCGGCCTGTTCGCCTACGCGCTGTTCGCGCTCTTCCTCGGTCCCGGCATCCGGATGGGTTTCATGGGCTCGGTCGCCCTGGCCGTGCTGATGATCCCGGTCGTCGTGCGCTCCAGCGAGGAGATGCTGCGCCTGGTGCCCAACGAGCTCCGCGAAGCGGCCTTCGCCCTGGGTGTGCCCAAGTGGCTCACGATCGTCAAGGTCGTGCTGCCCACGTCGATCGCCGGCATCACCACGGGCATCATGCTGTCGATCTCCCGCGTCATCGGCGAGACGGCTCCGCTGCTGCTCACCGCCGGCGTGACGGCATCCATGAACTACAACCTGTTCGAGGGCCGCATGATGACGCTGCCGGTCTTCGCGTACTCGCAGTACATGAACCAGGGCATCCCCGCGCAGGCGTACATCGACCGCGCGTGGGCCGCGGCGTTCGTGCTGATCGTCATCGTGATGGTGCTCAACCTCATCGCCCGCCTCGTCGCGAAGATCTTCGCGCCCAAGATCGGCCGCTGACGCAGCCTCACCCGAACCCGAATCTCAGAGGAACGAAGTGTCGAAGAGCATCGAAGTCAACGATCTGAACGTCTACTACGGCGAATTCCTCGCCGTCGAGGGCGTCTCGCTGTCGATCGAGCCGCGCAGCGTGACCGCGTTCATCGGCCCCTCCGGCTGCGGCAAGTCGACGTTCCTGCGCACGCTCAACCGCATGCACGAGGTCATCCCCAAGGCCCGCGTCGAGGGCGAGGTGCTGCTGGACGGCGACAACCTCTACGGACCCACGGTCGACCCCGTGCTGGTGCGCCGCCAGGTCGGCATGGTCTTCCAGCGCCCGAACCCGTTCCCGACGATGTCGATCAAGGAGAACGTGCTGGCCGGCGTCAAGCTCAACAACAAGCGCATCTCCAGGTCGGATGCCGACGCCCTCGTGGAGAAGTCGCTCACGGGTGCGAACCTGTGGAACGAGGTCAAGGACCGCCTCGACAAGCCCGGCTCGGGCCTGTCGGGCGGGCAGCAGCAGCGCCTCTGCATCGCGCGCGCGATCGCCGTGTCGCCGGAGGTCCTGCTGATGGACGAGCCGTGCTCGGCGCTCGACCCGATCTCGACCTACGCGATCGAGGAGCTGATCGGCGAGCTGAAGAACGAGTACACGATCGTGATCGTGACGCACAACATGCAGCAGGCCTCCCGCGTGTCGGATCGCACGGCGTTCTTCAACATCGCCGGCACCGGCAAGCCCGGCAAGCTCATCGAGTACGACGACACCCGCTCGATCTTCACGACCCCGACCGTGCAGGCGACCGAGGACTACGTCTCCGGCCGCTTCGGATAGGTCTCCGGCGCCCGGTAGGCAGTCAGTCCCGCGGGCTGAGCAGGTAGGCGTTCAGGCGCGCGGTGAACTCCGGGTCGCGCGGAATCGGGACGCCGTCGATCTCGGTGATCGGGGCCGCCAGCCGCACCGACGACACGAGCCACCCGGCATCCGCCGTGAAGAGCTCTGACGCCGGAAGATCGCGATAGGCGGTCCGCAGCCCCTGCTCCTCCAGCCAGGCGAAAGCGCTCAGCTGCGTGGTCCCCTGCAGGATGCCGCCGTTGGGCGCGGGCGTGACGAACTCGTCGCCGATGCGAAGGATGACCGAGGCGGTCGGCGCCTCGAGCACGATGCCGTCCGACGACACGAAGATCGCGTCGTCGGCCCCCCGTCGCTTGGCCTCGCGGATCGCCGCCATGTTCACGGCGTACGAGAGGGTCTTCGCCCCGAGCAGCAGCCACGGCGCGCGCACCGGCACTCCGCTGTCATAGCCGCGATCGAGCGTGACGATCCGGACGCCGTCGCGGCGCACCTGAGAGAAGTCGGCGGCCGGCGCCGCAGTCACCCAGGCCGTGGGCGCAGGACCATGCTCCACGCCGCGGCTCAGGATGAGCTTGATCACGCTCTCGCCCGGTTCGCAGTGCTCCGCCGCCAGACCGATCGCCTGCTGCCACTGGCGCCGGTTCGGCACGGGCAGGTCGCAGATCTCCGCGGAGTGTGCGAGGCGGTCGAGGTGGGGCCGCACTTCCTGGGCGTGGCCGTCGACCACGCCGATGGACTCGAAGATGCCGTCGCCGCGCTGCGTGCTGAGCTCGCCGACGCTGAGGGCAGGCGCCGTCGGGTCGACAGCCGTGAAGGTCGCGGAGAAGTCAGGACCGGGATCGTCGGATGTCGCGGGGTCGATCATGAGAGCGAAGCGCCAGGCCATGGATGCGAGCCTACCTACGCGACGGGAATGCCCACGCCGGAGCCTCGGTTACACTGGAACAGCCGGGCCGCAGTAACCCCGGGCTCCATCTTCTGCCGCTGCGAGCGGCTCCGCGCCGAGAGGCGTTCTGCGGCCCGGCACTCAGGTCAGCGAATCGCGACGCCACAGCGCAGCGCAGCCGGCGAGGTCGGTCGCGTAATCGGCCAGCCGCAGTGCACGGGTCGTCAGGACCGAGGCCCGCTCGGGCTCGGTCGCCTCGTAGTCGTCGGCGAGGTGACTGGCTCCGGATGCCTGCACCCGGCAGAACGCGGCCGCCCGATCGAGCGCGACGGCGAAGTCACCCTGGAACAGCCCGCGCAGGATCGTGTCGATGAGCTCGACGAGCTCTTCCGGGCCGGCCGGGGTGGGGGCTCCAGCGACGACCGGGTCAGCGGAGGTGATCTGCACCCTGCCGCGCTCGTAGAGCAGCGCCGCCGTATGCGGATCGTCGTGGATCATGAGCTGGATCAGGTACAGCCGCCAGAGCGCGCCGGGCAGCGAGCGCGCCGGCGAGCGCGACCACAGCTCGGCGATGTCGTCGATGCCGTGCTCGTAGGTGAACGCCACGAGCCGATCGACGATCGCTCCGTCCGGGTCGCTGCGGGCCCGCGCCAGCAGCGCCTGAGCCGTCGAGTGCGCGACCCGTGAGACTTCGGCAGGGTCTTCCGCCGCGAAGCGCCGATCGAAGAGTTCGGCCGGGCGCCGCACGGGCTTGTGGAACTCCCTCGAATCGTCGCTCACCCTACCAGGCTACCCGCGGATCCTCGCAGCGAGCCTGACATCGTGCGCTCTGGGGACGGCTCAGGCAGTCTCGATCGCGACGATCGGCTCCGACGTGGGAGCGCCGGTCGGCGACCCGCCGGCCGGCTCCACCGTCACGGCGATGATGTCGCCGGGCTCGAGAGCACCGTCGAGCAGGGCGGTCGTGCTGCCCTCATCGGCGGTGAAGGTTCCGGCCGAGACGGCGGTGCCGTCGCGGACGAACCACAGCTGGAAGGCCTCTTCATCGGCGATCTCCGGCAGCCCGTCCGAGACGAGCACGGCCTTGCCGAGCGACTCCGACCAGTGCGCGGTGACCTCGCCGCCGTCGGCGAGTGTCGCGGTCTCCGATTGCGCGTCCGGCGCGGATTCGATCTGGTCGAGCGCGACGACGGATGCCGGAGGGTTGAGCTGCTCGCTGACGAACACCGCACCCCACCCGACGCCGACCAGGAGAGCAAGCGAGGCGGCCAGCGCGAACCACGAGCGCGCGCCCCAGCGCCGTCGGCTCGGCGCCTCGGAAGCACGGGTCTCGGAGCGGCGGTCGGAGCGCAGGGTGGGCGCTTCGGCATCCTCCGCCGGTTCCAGAGCGACGCGGCGACGAGGAGATCTGGGCGAGCAGAGCATCTCGGATGCGCGCGGGCGGAGCGACCTCGGCGACGCCCTCGGCCAGCACGGCCGCTGTTGCGGCATCCGCTGTCACGTGGTGCTCCCATTCCGGATGCTGTCGACGTGCGTCCGCGAAGGCTCTGCTGTCATCGGGCGACAGGGCTCCCAGAGCGTGTCCGGCCGCCAGCTCGGCGAATTCCTGCTCGTTCATGATGTCACCCCCATCTCCACTCGAAGCCGGGACAGCCCGTCCCGCATCCTCGTCTTGATCGTTCCCAGAGGCGCCCCCACCAGCGCCGCGATCTCGCTCTGACTGTAACCTCCGAAGTACGCGAGGGTGATGGCCTCGCGCTGCGGGTCGGGAAGGGTCGAGAGCGCCTCGGAGACGCGCTGCCCTTCGATCCGCAGTTCCACTTCCTCGGCGACGCCGTCGTGCGCGACGCCGATGTCACGGAAGCCCGCTTTGACGTCCCGATCGGTGCTCGCCTGAGCGGACCGCACGCGGTCCACTGCCCGGCGATGTGCGATCGTGAGTACCCACGATCTTCCCTGACCCTTGTTCGGAGCGAACCGCGACGCGGATTGCCAGATCTCCAGGAAGACCTCCTGCAGCACCTCTTCGCTCTGCGATCGATCGACGAGGACGCGGAGGATGAGGCCGAAGGCGCGCGGCGAGAGCATGTCGTAGAGCTGGCGCGAAGGCATCCTGATCGCCGTTCGCGACGCGCACGAGCAGGTCGCCGGCATGGTCGATGGCGTCGGCGCCGCCCGGGGGCACGTCCACGCCATCGATCACCACTCCCCCAGCATGCCTTAACACACGCGCGCGCCCGCGCACGACGCGAGGCGGGGAGATCGGGCTGACCCCGATTCGGACAATGTCCCATCCGATCAGGCGACCGCACCGAAGACCCCGTGTAGGCCGCTTCACGTGGCCACAGCACCACTGGACCTGCGGCACCGCACCGGCGTCGCGAAACCTAGGAGGACAAGATGTCCCGCAAGAAGCTGTACCTGCTCGGTCCCCTCGCTTTCGCCGCCGCGATCGCCCTGAGCGCATGTTCGCCCATGTCGAGCGGAACCGACACGGCCGCCGAAGAGACCGCCGCTCCGCCCGCCGCGGAGGAGACGATGGCTCCCGAGGCCGAGATGGACCCGGCCGCCAACCTCGTGGGCGCCGGCTGCGCCGGCTACGCCGAGGCTGTGCCGGATGGCGCCGGCTCCGTCGCCGGAATGGCGCAGGACCCGGTGGCAGTCGCCGCCTCGAACAACCCGATCCTCACCACGCTGACCGCCGCGGTCTCGGGGGAGCTGAACCCGAGCGTCGACCTGGTCGACACGCTGAACGGTGACGAGTTCACGGTCTTCGCCCCGGTGGACGACGCGTTCGCGAAGATCGACGCCGGCACGATCGAGGTCCTGAAGACCGACAGCGCTCTGCTGACCTCGATCCTCACGTACCACGTGGTGCCCGGTCAGATCGTGCCCGACGACATCGAAGGCATGCACACCACGGTCAACGGCGCCGACCTCGAGGTCACCGGCAGCGGTGACGCGATCGTCGTCAACGGCCAGGCCGCCGTCATCTGCGGTGGCGTCCAGACCGCCAACGCGACCGTGTACCTCATCGACACGGTGCTGATGCCGCCGGCGAGCTGACAGACTCCCGGCTTCGGCCGGGTCCCTGGGGGGCATGCGTGAGCATGCAGGGGGTCTGGGGCTCAGCCCCAGAGGAAGCGGTCCGACCTGCGACGCCTGCGAGGTGGCGTCGAGGGTCGGGCAGCTCCCAGGCGGGAGGGCGTCACTTCGGTGACGCCCTCCCGCTCTGCGTGGGCCCCGTGGGGCTCGAACCCACGACCCGCGGATTAAAAGTCCGATGCTCTACCGACTGAGCTAGAGGCCCTCGGCATCCAGCCTACTTCGGCTCGTCACCGCTCAGAGTGCGGTGCGCGCCGTCCGTCGCGCGTGGCGCCGACAGCTCCGCTCCGCGCCGGGCGAGGAACTCCTCCAGCCGTCCGCGGTCGATGCGCCCGATCTCCCTCAGGGCGACGCCCACGTTCGTCTGAACGAGGTGCTCCGGGTCGTCGGCGAGGATCTCGCAGAGCGCGAGCGGGTCGTCCAGGTCACCGCGCCCGGATGATCCAGAACGCGGCGGTGATCGCCGTCCGACGGTGCCAGCGGTTCTCGGATCGTGCAAGATCGAACAGCACATCGCGGGGCTTGTCGAGCAGGTACCAGCCGATCACGCGCGGCGCCGCCCGGTCGATGTAGTCCCACGTGTCGATGAGGTCGATCCGCCGCATCCACAGGTCGTAGAGTGCGTCCCGGTCGACGCCGCGCCTGCGCGCCTTGAAGTCGAGGATGCTGACGGCGACCATCCGCTCCTCGTAGACATCCGAGACGAGAAGTCGCTCCACCTCCGGCAGCGGCAGATCGGTGCTCGTCTTGGCGATGTCGAAGACGGTGCCCATCCGGACCCCGATCACGCCCGTGGCTTCGTCGGGCACCCGCGTGCGGATCTTCAGCCGCTCGCGGTCGGATGCCGCCGCGTGCAGCGCCGCCCGGACGTCGGTCGCGGTCGCGATCACAGCACGAGGACCATCTCGAGCTCCGCCCCGTTCGGGCCCTCGGAGGTGTGACCCGTGGGCACGAATCCCAGCCTGGTGTACGCGCGCTGCGCACGGGCATTGTCAGCATGCACGTCGAGCTGGAGCTCCCTCTCGCCGGCATCGCGCGTCCAGTCGGCCGCGGCGTCCACGAGGGCTTCCAGAGTGCCTCGCCCGCGGTGCGAGGGGCGGACGTACACCGCGACCACCAGGGCCCGTCCGGCACGCGCAGGGCGGCCGAAGTAGTCCCTGGAGCCCGGGTGGGGCCTCAGCACGCTGAGCGTGCCCACCCAGTCCCGGCCCGCCTCGGCGACGAACTGTGCGGTCGACTCGCTGAGAGCCACCCCCGCCGCGCGCTCCTGCCAGAACGACTCCGGTCGCGCCTCGGCCTCCTGCCTGGTCTCGAGGAACGCGATGCCGGCGGCCGGATCTCCCAGGGCTTCGAGGCGGATGCTCCGCACTCGCGACGCCTCACTCATCCGGACGCGGCGGACCGAGACGGTCTCAGTCACCCGACTCGACCAGCTCCGCACCCGCATGGGCGATCTCGGCGAGCGCGCGCTCGCTGGACTGAGGGTGGACGCCGGCGACCAGATCCGTGAAGACCCGGACGTGGCGGCCGTGCTCGATCGCGTCCAGCGCCGATGCCCGCACGCAGTAGTCGGTGGCCAGGCCCACCACGTCGATGTCGATGATGCCGTGCCGTTCGAGCAGCTGAGATGCGGTCGTGCCGTCGTCACCGGTGGCCTCGAACAGCGAGTACGCCGGCTTGCCCTGGCCCTTCTTCAGGTGGTGCGTGACCGCCGACGTGTCGAACGCGTCGTCGTAGTCGGCGCCGGCTGTGCCGGCGACGCAGTGCGCCGGCCAGGTGTCGACGAAGTCGGGCTCGCCGGAGGCGAAGTGGCCGCCGTTGTCGTTGTCGGCATCGTGCCAGTCGCGCGATGCGACCACGATCTCGTAGTCGTCCCGATGCTCGGCGAGGAACCGCGTGATGCGCGCAGCCACCTCGTCGCCTCCCGCGACACCGAGTGCTCCGTGCTCGGTGAAGTCATTCTGGACGTCGACGATGAACAGTGCTCTGGTCATGATTCGAGGGTACGACGCTCGCGCCCGCGCGTCATCGGGCTCCGTCGCAGGCGACCGGCGGGAACCCGTCCCAGGCCCTCCCTAAGCTGGAGTGACCATGCTCTCTGCGGGATTGGCGCTCGTCGGCGCGATCGTCTACGGCGCGGCCGACTTCCTCGGCGGTCTCGCGGCGAAGCGCCTGCGGTCGATCGTCGTCACGTCGGCGGCGGCGGCATCCGGTCTCGTCGTCCTCTCGCTGGCCCTGCCCTTCGTCGGGGGGCGTGGTCACCCGACGACGTCGCATGGGGAGTGCTGGCCGGTGCATTCGGCGTCGTCGCCATCGCGCTGCTGTACGCCTGCCTCGCCATCGGTCCGATGAGCATCCTGTCGCCGCTGACCGCGGTCGTCTCGGCGATCGCACCGATGCTGTGGGGGCTCTTCGTGAACGGCGAGAGCCTGTCGCCCATCGGCTATGCAGGACTCGCGGTCGCGCTGGTCGCAGTGGTGCTCGTCGGCTTCATCCCCGGAGAGAAGGTCGTGCGGCCCCAGGCTCGGGGCCTTCTGATGGCGCTGGGCGCGGGCCTTGCGATCGGCGCCTTCCTGATCGCGATCGATCAGACGAGCGACGAGAGCGGGCTCGTTCCGCTCGTGATGACCCGCGTGACGAACCTCGCGATCACCGCGGTGATCATCGGCGCGCTCATCGCTCGTGCGCTCCGCAGGGGCGAGCGCGCGGCATCCGTCCTGGACGTGAGCGGAATCGCCATCGGCGCGACGCCGACGGGGCATGCCGACCTCGAGCACGCCCAGGTGGCCTCGGCGTCGTCCCGGCACGGAACAGCACCGACACGGCCGGTGACGGGGTCGGCTCGGCGCGCGTGGCTGCTGGCGCTCGCATGCGGTGTCGTGGATGCCGCCGCCAACGCTCTCATGCTGCTGGCGCTGCGCATCGGCGACCTGTCGATCGTCTCGGCGCTGACGGCGCTCTACCCGGCGGGGACCATCCTGCTGGCTGCGCTCGTCCTGCGCGAACGCGTCGCGGGGGTGCAGTGGGTGGGGCTGGCGCTCGCGCTCGTCGCAGGCGGGATGCTCGCCGTGGCCTGACGCAGAACGAGTGGCCGGCCTTTCAGCCGCGCGCGAAGAGGAGCACCCACGAGACGATCAGCGCGATCACGCCGAGGGCGATCAGGCCCGCAGCCAGGAGAGTGATGGCGCGCACGAACGGCGAGTGCTGCGTGAGCCGCATGCGGTTGTTCCACCCCCGCCGGGTGAAGATGTCGTACATCTCCGCCGTCCCGACCAGGGCTGTCTGCTCGTGACTGAGCGGCGCCTCATTCACCCCGCCGTCCTCATCGAACCAGCGGACGACCGCGCCGTCGTCGGTGGCCTCGACGACGGCGCGCACGGGCACCCACGTGCCGTCCAGCAGGTACGCGACGAGGGCGATGCCCGCCAGCAGCGCGCCCACGCCGAAGCCGACCCACGTGAAGATCTCGACGACGGCATCGACCGCTGTGTGCATGCCGCTTTTCCACCTCTGTCTGTGTCCCAGCATTGCCGCTGATCCAGATCGGGGCCGAGGACGCAGGCCCGTCGGACGTCGGGCCTCATGCCGTGGGAACCGGGCCGGAGCCCATCCGAGCCACCTGAGAGAATCGAACTCTCGACCTTCTCATTACGAGTGAGATGCTCTGCCGACTGAGCTAAGGTGGCGCGCGCCGCTTGCGCGATGCACGATCATCGATCTTACCGTGTCGTCGGGGCACCCGCGAACGCGCCGACGGGGCTACTCGCAGCGCAGTCCGTCCTCCGGAACCGTTCCCTGCAGCAGGTACGCTTCCACGGCGGTGTCGACGCACGCGTTGCCCTTGTTGTACCCCGTGTGACCCTCCCCGACACGGGTGATCAGCACTCCGGAGGACAGCTGGTCGGCCAGTGCGACCGACCACTCGTAGGGCGTTGCGGGATCGTTGGTCGTTCCGACCACCACGATCGGTGCGGCGCCGTCGGCAGCGATCGGACCGCGCGTTCCGGTGGGCGGATACGGCCATGTCTTGCACGGATCGGGACCCGACCAGTACGGAGCAACCGTGGGCGCCTCAGCGGCTATCACGGCGTCCGCCGCCGCCTGCGCCGCATCGGTGGTGTCGGCGGGATAGTCCATGCAGTTGTAGGCGCGGAAGGCTTCGGTGGAGTTGTCCAGATAGGCGCCGTTCTCGCGGTTGTAGTAGAAGTCGGCGAGCTGGAAGGCGACTTCGGGATCGCCCTGCAGGGCGTCGCTCAAGGCGACCGTGAGGAACGGCCAGCTCTCCTGCGAGTACAGCGCGGCGATGATGCCCGTCAGGAGCGAGTCGGCGCCGAGCAGGCGGCCGTCCGCGGCCGGAAGCGGCGACTGGTCGACGCTCGCCAGCAGAGTCCCCAGGTCGGCCATCGCCTCGTCCACCGACCCGCGGAACGGGCAGTCCGAGCCCGCGAGGCAGTCGGTCATATAAGCGCGCAAGGCCGACTCGAAGCCGATGGCTTGCGTTGATGCTCGACATCGACGCCGGACACGGAGGGATCGATCGCGCCGTCGAGCACGAGGCGCCCGACCCGCTCCGGGAAGAGCTTCGCGTACGTGGCGCCGAGGAAGGTGCCGTACGAGTACCCGAGGTAGTTCAATTGCGGGTCGCCGAGCACCGCGCGCAGGAGGTCCATGTCGCGCGCGGCGTTCTCGGTGGTGATGAACGGGAGGATGCCGCCGCTGCCGGCCTCGCACGCATCGGAGAACACCTGGTTCGCCTGCGTCCGCTCCGCGGTCCAGCCGGCGGACCCGCGGGGGTCGTCGGGGATGTCGAACAGGTAGGAGTCCATGCCCGCGGCGTCGAGGCACCGCACCGCCGTCGACTCGCCCACCCCGCGCGGATCGAAGCCGATGACGTCGAACTGCTCCTGAAGGGGCGCGCCGATCGCGAAGCCGATGCTGTCGCGGATGAGGGCCACGCCGCTCGCACCGGGACCGCCGGGGTTGGTCAACAGCGATCCGATCGGATCGCCCGACAGCGCGCGCTGCCGGATGACCGACAGCTCGATCTCTCCCGCGCCCGGGTCGGCCCAATCGAGCGGGGCTCTGACCGTCGCGCATTCGAACGCGTCGCACGCCGACCACGACAGTGTCTGCTGGTAGAAGGGCAGCAGGTCGGCGGCGACGCCCTCGGTGTCGGGGGCGGGGCTGGCCGTGGAAGTGGCCCGCGTCTCGGGGATGAGCGAGTACAGGCACCCCGAGAGGGCGACGGATGCCGCCACCAGTCCTGCCAGGACGGCGATGATGCGGGCCGCCCGCCGCGGAGAGGTCGAGGGGTGTGCGGTGGGTCTCACGGTTTCCTCCCGCTCGCGACAGTCACGAGCATGCTTTCCAGGGCGAGTGTGGGTGCGACGTTCTGCTCGAGGTTTCGGCGGGTCTCGGCGATCTGGTCGAGCACGACGAGCGTCCGCTCGATCGACCAGGCCGAGGCGACGGCCCGCAGCTCGGGCTCGAGTTCGCGGTTGATCAGGTCTCCGTCCGCGGGACCGCCGCGGCCGAACTGCAGCATGATGACGTCGCGGAACATCGACTGCAGATCGGTCAGCACGCGATCGATCCCGTCGCGCAGGCTGCGCGTGGCACGACGTTTCTGGTCGTCCTCGAGCGCGCTCAGCTGCGATCGGACCGCGGGCGGCACGGCCGCGCCTTCGGCGATCCCGAGCGTGCGCAGCAGGCCGGCGCGCTCTGCTTCGTCCCGTTCGGCGGTGAGCGCCTTGGCGTCGTCGGTCGCGGCGCCCACGACGCGGCCGGCGACATCGACGGCGTCGCCCACGCCGCGCACGGCGAGCACCCCGCGCAGGACATCGTTCCGCCGGGCGCGGGCGGCGGCATCCGTCGCCAGACGCTGCGCCATGCCGATGTGACGCTGGGCGTGGCGGGCGGACTGCTCTGCGATGGCGGGGTCGACGCCGGTGCGCTGTGCGATCAGGCGCGCCACGTCGGCGATGTCGGGTTCGCGGAGCCGCAGCGTGCGCACCCGCGACCTGATCGTGGGCAGGAGGTCGGCGTCGCTCGGGGCGCACAGGATCCACACCGTGCGTTCCGGCGGCTCCTCGAGCGCCTTGAGCAGCACGTTGGAGGTGCGCTCGACCATGCGGTCGGCATCCTCCATCACGATCACGCGGTGACGGCCGAGCGACGGGCTGAAGTACGAGCGCTCCACCAGCGACCGGGCGTCCTTGATGGAGATGATCACGCCCTCGGTGCGCAGCGCCGTCATGTCGGGGTGCGTGCCGGCCAGCACCTGCCGCATCGCCCGCTCATCGCCCTCTTCCGCGATGAGAGCCGCCGCGAACGCATAGGCGAGCGTCGACCGTCCCGATCCGGGCGGCCCGGTGATGAGCCACGCGTGCGTCATCGACTCGGGATCGGATGCGGCCGCCTGCAGCGTCGCGACGGCCGCGTCCTGCCCCCAGACCGCACCCCACGGAACCCCGGGCATCGGTGGCGCGGGCGCCGCCGGTACCGCCGGGTTCACCATGGCACCAGCCTAATCCGCACCGCCGACGGCATCGGCGGCGGCGGCCCGGTCGAGGAGTGCCGCCACACGCCCCTGGATGTCGGTCGCAAGGTCCGCCGGCGAACGTGACGCGTCGAGGACGAGGAACCGGTCGGGTTCGTCCGCGGCCAGGGCCAGGAACTCCGCGCGGACGCTGTCGTGGAACGCCGCCCGCTCGGACTCGAGCCGGTCGAACGGCTTCTCGTCCGCATCCAGTCGATCCCGGGCGACCGCGTGGTCGAGATCGAGCAGCACCGTCAGGTCGGGCAGCAGCCGGCCCGTCGCCCACAGGGACAGGTCGCGCACTTCGTCGCGGCCGAGCACACGGCCGGCTCCCTGGTAGGCGACGGAGGAGTCGAGGTAGCGGTCCTGGATGACGACCTCACCCCGCTCGAGCGCAGGCCGCACGACCGTCTCGACGTGGTGAGCGCGGTCAGCCGCGTACAGCAGCGCCTCGGCGCGAGGGGCGACCTCGCCGCGGTGATGCAGGACGATGTCGCGGATCAGCACGCCGACCTCGGTGCCGCCCGGTTCACGGGTACGCACCACGGTGCGCCCGCGAGCCGACAGCCACTCCTCGAGGAGTGCCGCCTGCGTGGTCTTGCCGACGCCGTCGCCCCCCTCGAACGTGATGAACAGACCCCTCGGGGGGACGGGAGCGCCTTTCCTGCTCCGCTCCTGCCGGAGCGTCACTTCTTGGCCGGCGCCTTGCGCGTGGTCGCCGCCTTGCGCGCCGGAGTCCGCTTGGGAGCGGGTCCCTTCGCTCGCTTGTCGGCGAGCATCTGCACGGCGATCTCGAAGGTGATGTCCGCAACGGTCTGACCGCGCGGAATCGTGACGTTCGTCTCTCCGTCGGTCACGTACGCGCCGAATCGGCCGTCGCGCACCCGGATCGGCTTGCCGCTGACCGGGTCGTCGTCGAATTCGGCGAGCGCGGTGGACGCGCGCCGCGCGCCGTACTTGGGCAGCGCGTAGATGGCGAGCGCCTGCTCCAGGGTGACGTCGAAGATCAGCTGCTCGGAGTCGAGCGTGCGCGAGTCGGTGCCCTTCTTCAGGTACGGACCGTAGCGGCCGTTCTGCGCCGTGATCACCTCACCGGATTCCGGATCGGTGCCGACCGTGCGCGGCAGCTCGAGCAGGCGGAGGGCGGTCTCCAGATCGATCGTGTCGACCGACATCGACCGGAACAGAGACGCGGTCCGCGGCTTGGGTGCGGCATCCTTCTTCGCCGCGCTGGTCTTAGAAGCAGGCTTCTTCTTCGGCGTCTCGTCCACGATCTCGCCGGTGGCCTCATCGACGGCGGTCACGTCGTCGGGTTCGGTCTCCTCGATGTACGGACCGAACCGGCCGTCCTTGACCACGATGAGCCTGCCGTTCTCAGGGTTCTCCCCGAGCACGCGGTTGCCCGCGACCGGTGCATCGATCAGCTCCTGGGCCTTCTGCGCCGTCAGTTCGTCGGGCGCCAGATCATCCGGGATGTTGACGCGGCGGGGCGGAGCGTCAGGATCCGCCGGGTCGACCACGTCGAGGTACGGCCCGTACTTGCCGAAGCGCAGGGTCGTCGTGTCGCTGATGCGGGTGGCGTTGAGCTCGCGCGCGTCGATCTCGCCGAGGTTCTCGACGATGTTGCGCAGCCCCGGCTGGGCGTCCGAGCCGAAGTAGAACTCCTTCAGCCATTCGGTGCGCTGCTGCTCGCCGCGTGCGATGGCGTCGAGGTCGTCCTCGAGCGCCGCGGTGAAGTCGTAGTCCACGAGGTCGGCGAAGTGCTCCTCGAGCAGCCGGACGACGCTGAAGGCGAGCCAGCTGGGAACGAGGGCCGTCCCGCGCTTGGTCACGTAGCCGCGATCGAGGATCACGTCGATGATGCTCGCGAACGTGGAGGGCCGGCCGATGCCCTTCTCCTCGAGTGCCTTCACGAGGCTCGCCTCGGTGTACCGGGGCTTCGGGGTGGTCGCGTGACCCTTCGGCTCGACCTCCTTCAGACGGAGGGTGTCGCCGACGGCCAGCACGGGCAGCGACTGGTCGTCGGCCTTGTCGGCGTCGCTGCGCTTCTCGTCGCGGCCCTCTTCGTAGGCCTCGAGGAACCCCTTGAACGTGTAGACGGTGCCGGATGCCGTGAACTCGGCGCGCGTGACCGCTCCGTCGACCGGCGCCTCAACGGCGAGCGTGACCGTCGTGGTCTCGTACTTCGCGTCGGACATCTGGCTGGCGATCGTGCGCTTCCAGATGAGGTCGTACATGCGCTGCTCGTCGCGGTCCAGTTCGCCGGACACGGATGCCGGCGTGCGGAACTGCTCCCCTGACGGCCGGATCGCCTCGTGCGCCTCTTGGGCGTTCTTGCTGTTGCTGCGGTAGACGCGCGGATTCAGCGGCACGGCCTTCTCGCCGTAGAGCGAGACCGCCTGCTCGCGCGCCGCCGTGATCGCCTGAGTGCTGAGGGCGACCGAGTCGGTGCGCATATAGGTGATGAAGCCCTTCTCGTAGAGGCGCTGAGCCACGCTCATGGCGTGCTTCGCGCTCATCGAGAGCTTTCGCCCGGCCTCCTGCTGGAGAGTCGAGGTCGTGAACGGGGGCTTGGGGCTGCGCGTGCCGGGCTTGGACTCGAGCGCGGTGACGGCAGCCTGTCCGACGCCCTCGATCGCGGTCGACAGCGCGCGAGCCTGCGACTCGTCGAGGACGACGACGACCTTCTTGAGCTCGCCGCGGTCGTCGAAGTCGGTGCCGCGCGCCAGGGGCGCACCGTCCACGCGCGCCAGGCGCGTCGTGAACGACGCCTCTGCCTTCAGCGCAAGCGCCTCGACGTCCCAGTACGCCGCGGACACGAACGCCATCCGCTCGCGCTCGCGGTCGACGACCAGGCGGGTCGCCGCCGACTGGACGCGCCCGGCGCTCAGAGCCGCGCCTTCGCGCCCGCTCCCCACCTTGCGCCACAGCACCGGCGAGACGTCCCAGCCGTAGAGGCGGTCGAGCACGCGCCGCGTCTCCTGCGCGTCGACGAGCGCAAGGTCGAGGTCGCGGGTGTTGTCGACGGCGGCGCGGATGGCCTCCTTGGTGATCTCGTGGAAGACCATGCGGTGCACGGGGACCTTCGGCTTGAGCACCTCGAGGAGATGCCACGCGATGGCCTCGCCTTCGCGGTCCTCATCCGTTGCGAGCAGGACCTCGTCGGCCGTCTTGAGGGCGCGCTTGAGTTCGGCGACCGTCTTGGTCTTGCGGTCGTTGACGACGTAATAGGGGTCGAAGTCGTTGTCGATGTCGATCGAGTACTTGCCGTACGCGGTCTTCTTCTCGGCCGGGATGTCCTTCTTGCTTGCGAGATCGCGGATATGACCGACGGAGCTCAGCACCTCGTAATCGTCGCCGAGGTACCCCTGGATCGACCTCATCTTCGTCGGTGACTCGACGATGACGAGCTTCTTGCCTGTTGCCAACGGGGGCGTCCTTTCTTCGAAGCACACCATACACACACGCACTGAGGCTCCGCCCCAGAGCGTCGGCGGGCCGGTACGCCCTCAGCGAGCGGGATCAGGGTGCCTCGGTCACGGGTCGGGCGGTCCCGCTCTCGCCGAGGCCGAGCCCGCGACGCGTCCGAACGACCCCGTCACCGTCACCGTGGCGACCAGCTCGTCGAGCGTGCAGGCGGCCAGCCCGGCACCCGATGCCGACGCCACCTCCGCCGCACGGGCGCAGGGTTCGCCCAGGACCGCCCCGGATGCCGCATCCGCGGCCGCCAGCGCGGCGGCATCCGCGACGCCCGTCAGTCGCTGCGCGAAGGCGGCGGCCGACCCGGCGGTGGCGAGTCCCACCGCGAGCGTGGCCGTGCACACCACGACGCCGACCGACAGGATCGTGCCCGCCATCACAGCCCCCCGTCCAGCGCGCAGCTGACCGCGCTCAGCATGATCGGCACGGAGCCCAATGCCGGCGCCGTCGCGGTGACGCACACGAGGTCTCCCCGGTCGCCGACGACGACCGAGGCGCCGGACACGCCGGCCGCGACGGCCGCACTCGCGCGCGCGTGGGACTCCCCCCGTGCGACCAGGCGGGCGGCGTCGGCCGCGCCGTCCTGCAGTCTCACGTGGCGGGCGCATGCGCCCAGGGTGCCGGCGCCCAGGAGCAGAACCAGCGCCACCGCCGGAAGGGCCACCGCGAACTCGGCGACCACCGAACCGCGGTCGTCGCCGAGCCCGCGCCGCATCATGCGACGGTCAGCGCGCGACGGACCAGATCCGTGAGGATGCCGCGCACCTCGTCGCTGCGCATGATGACGACCAGGAGGCCGGCGAACGCGACAGCCGCCATCGTCGCGATCGCATACTCGGCGGTGGCGGCGCCGGTCTCGTCGGTGAAGAGCCGCGCGGAACGGCGGTGGGTGAGTCGGGGCAGTGACATGGGATTTCCTTCCAGGGTTCGGTGGGCACGGATCGGTGGGCACGGATGGGGCATGGATCGGCGGGCATGGTCAGAAGGACAGCGGAACCGTGGTCATGACACTCAGAAGCATCGGGGCGACGCCGAGCAGCAGGAACGCCGGCAGCGTGCAGACCCCGAGAGGAAGGAGGAGTCGGGTGGACAGGCGCGCGGCGCGCAGGCGGCCGTCCACGCGCGCCTGGTGCCGGGCGAGCGCCGACGACGCCCGCAGCAGCTCCACCGCCGGCACCCCCGCCGTCCGCGACAGGCTGAGCACCGCCTCCGTCGCGGCATCCGCCTGCGCACCCGTCGCCTCGGCGACGAGAGCCCGCGCACGATCGATGGACACACCGCCGCTCAACGCGATCGCGAGCAGCTCGGCGTCCAGGCCCGGCACGCCGTCGCCCGACCGCGCGCGCCGCACAAGAGCGGCGTTCCACCGCTGAGCCCCGATGATCAGAGCGGCACCCAGAACGAGACAGGCGATGCCGATCGGGTTGCTCAGGAGCGTGCCGAACGTGTCGAATCCGAGCGCCACCCCGAGCGCCACCGCCACGAGAGGCAGCCATCCCATCAGCTTCGCCGTCGCCGCGGGCTCGGCGAGGGCGATGCGCACCTCGTCGGCCGCCTCCTGGCCGTCGCGCAGCGCGACGGCCAGAGAGCGCAGACTCTCGGCCAGCGGTGCACCGACAGCCGTCGCCACGTGCCATGCCGCCGACACGTCGCTCCAGGATGCCTTCTGGGCATCGGCGGTGAGGCGTGCGGCGCGGCCCCCGCGCCCTGCTGTTGCCGGCGAGGCGTCGGCGGCGATCGCACGGGAGAGAGGAGTGCCACCGGCGACCGCGGCGCAGACGCGTGCGGCGTGGTCGTCTCCGGCTTCGGCGAGGTGCGACCAGGCGCGGGCAGGCGCGACCCCCGTTTGAAGCAGAACGGCGAGCTTGAGGACCGTATCGGCGACGGCGGGCATCGTCAGCGTGCGGGCCACGGCAGTTCCTCCATGTGGAGCCGGCCCTCTGCCCCGATGACCGGTCGCCCGGCTGCGATCAGCCGGCGTGCGCCGTCCGGGTCGCGGCCGACGTGCAGCACGTGGCCGATGGCCGAGGCCACCTGCCTGGCCAGCGCCCGGTCGTCGAGGCCGGCGAGCGCGCCGAGCGCCTCGAGCCGGGCCGGCACATCGGCGAGGGAGTTCGCATGCAGGGTTCCGGCGCCCCCGTCGTGTCCGGTGTTCAGAGCCGACAGCAGCTCCCGCACCTCTTCGCCGCGACATTCCCCCACGACCAGTCGATCCGGCCGCATGCGCAGCGCCTCGCGCACGAGCCGCGCAAGTCCGATGGCGCCGGCACCCTCGAGGTTGGCCTGACGCGCTTCGAGCCGCACGTGATGCGGGTGATCCAGCCGCAGTTCGGCGACGTCTTCGATCGTGACGATCCGGTCGGACGGTGCGGCGAACCCCAGGAGCGCGCACAGCAGAGTGGTCTTGCCCGCACCCGCCGCCCCGGTGATCAGCAGGTTCTCTCGCGCGCTCACGAGCTCCTGCAGACGGGTCCGGGTCACGGCGTCGAACATGCCCGTCGACTCGAGCACCTCGAGGTCGGGACCGTCGAGCCGCGGAACGCGGATCGAGATGACCGTTCCCTCGGCCGCGACCGGCGGAAGCACCGCGTGCACGCGGATGCCGCCCTCGAGCCGAACGTCCACGCAGGGAGTCGCGTCGTCGATGTGGCGATCGCCGAGGCTGATCAGTGCCACCGCGAGGTCGCGCACATCCTCCTCTCGCGCGCGCCACTCCGGCGCCGGTTCCGCACCCGAGCCGCGGTCGACGAACAGGCCGGCGGCGCCGTTGACGAAGAGGTCGGTCACCTCCGGGTCGTCGAGGTAGCGCGACAGCGGGGCGAGGGTGGGATGCCGGGCGCTGACCCTCCGCCGGCTCGTTGCGGGACGGCGCGCATCCCCGGCCGCTGCACCGGAGGACGTCTCGGCAGCGGGCCGCGCCGGGCTCCCGGGACCGCGCTCGGCGACCGCTCGCTGCTGGACGACGAAGCGTTCGGACATGCATCCGAAGCTAGGTCCGGCTCCCGAGGCGGCGCGCGAGATCAGGGCGCTCGGTGGACGGGCCTTCCCCACCGACCGCTGGGGAGGAGCGGCGGAGAAAGAGAAGGCGGCATCCCATGGGGGGAATGGGATGCCGCCACGAGCGACACCGCAGTTCGGGGGTGAGTCGGGTGTCGCAATGCCAGAATCGAATGTTCGGCCGGAGATGAGCATACGCAATGGGACGTTGCCTTCCAAACGGACTCATCAGGTCGTTACCGATATATCGCTGGAGTTCCCACCGTCGACCGGAGAAAGGGCTCGGCCCTCGCGATCGGAGGTAGTGACGGTCAGGTGGTCTGGGTAGATTGACCGGTGTCGTCACGGCGCGCCCTTCTGATCGCGTCACCCGGTACGGCCCTGCGAAGGAGCGAGCATGAGCAGCCAGATCGACCACCTCCTCACCGAGAGCCGGCGGTTCGCGCCACCGGCGGCATTCGCGCGGGATGCGGTGGCGACGCAGGAGATCTACGAGCGGGCTGCCACTGACCGAGAGGCGTTCTGGGCCGACCGTGCGCGCGAGCTGCACTGGCACACCCCCTTCACCCAGGTCCTGGACTGGTCGAACCCGCCGTTTGCGAGCTGGTTCGCCGACGGCGAGCTCAACGTCGCTTACAACTGCCTCGACCGCCACGTCGAAGCCGGACACGGCGAACGCGTCGCTCTGCTGTGGGAGGGCGAGCTCGGCGACTCGCGTCACGTCACCTATGCCGAGCTCACCGACGAGGTCAAGCGGTTGGCCAACGTGCTGGAGGGGCTCGGCGTCGGCGAGGGTGATCGTGTCGCGATCTACATGCCGATGATCCCCGAGGCGATCGCCGCGATGCTGGCCGTGGCGCGAGTGGGCGCCATCCACTCGGTGGTCTTCGGCGGGTTCTCCGCCGACAGCCTGCGCGCCCGCATCGACGACGCCGGCGCGAAGCTCGTGATCACGGCCGACGGCGGCTACCGCAAGGGCAAGGTCTCGCCGCTCAAGCCCGCCGTCGACATGGCGCTGTCCGACCGCAACGGCTCGGGAGCGCAGGAGACGGTGGAGCACGTGCTCGTCGTGCGCCGTGGCGGCAACCACGTCGAGTGGATCGAAGGACGCGACATCTGGTGGCACGATGTCGTTCCGCAGGCGTCGTCGCAGCACGAGGCCCGTGGCTTCCCCGCCGAGAACCCGCTGTTCATCCTCTACACGTCGGGGACGACCGGGAAGCCGAAGGGGATCATGCACACCTCGGGCGGATATCTCACCCAGGTGGCGTACACGAACAGGGTCGTCCACGACCTGCATCCCGACACGGACGTCTACTGGTGCACCGCCGACATCGGCTGGGTCACCGGTCACTCCTACGTCACGTACGGCCCGCTCGCGAACGGGGCAACCCAGGTTCTCTACGAGGGGACCCCCGATACTCCGCACCCGGGCCGCTGGTGGGAGATCGTGCAGAAGTACGGGGTGACGATCCTGTACACGGCCCCGACGGCCATCCGCTCCTTCATGAAGCTGGGCCGGGCGATCCCGGAACAGTACGACCTGCGGTCGCTCCGGCTGCTCGGCTCGGTCGGTGAGCCCATCAACCCGGAGGCGTGGATGTGGTACCGCAAGGTCATCGGCGGGAAAGCGGCGCCGATCGTCGACACCTGGTGGCAGACCGAGACGGGCGCGATCATGATCTCCGCACTGCCCGGCGTGACGGAGACCAAACCGGGCAGCGCTCAGGTGCCGCTCCCCGGAATCTCCATCGACGTGGTCGACGACGACGGCGCGCACGTCGGCAACGGCAACGGCGGACTGCTCGTGGTGACCGAGCCGTGGCCCAGCATGCTCCGAGGGATCTGGGGCGACCCGGAGCGATTCAAGGAGACCTACTGGGACCGGTTCGCGGCGCAGGGCTATTACTTCGCCGGCGATGGAGCACGCCTCGACGAGGACGGCGACGTCTGGCTGCTCGGCCGCGTCGACGACGTGATGAACGTCTCCGGCCACCGGCTGTCCACCACCGAGATCGAGTCGGCCCTCGTGGCCAACGAGGCCGTCGCCGAGGCGGCTGTCGTCGGAGCATCGGACGAGACGACCGGGCAGGCGGTCGCGGCGTTCGTGATCATCAAGCAGAGCTACCTCGCCGCCCACTCGGCGGACGGCCTCGCCCAGCAGCTGCGCGCGTGGGTCGGCGAGCAGATCGGTCCGATCGCGCGCCCCCGCGACGTCTACATCGTGGAGGAGCTGCCCAAGACGCGCTCCGGCAAGATCATGCGGCGCCTGCTCCGGGATGTCGCGGAAGGTCGGGAGGTCGGCGATACGACGACACTCGCCGACACCGCCGTCATGTCCGTGATCTCGGCACAGGTCCGGTGATCGCGGCCGTCACGCGAAGCTGAAGACGACCTCGACCTCGACCGGACTGTCGAGCGGGAGGACCGGCACGCCGACGGCCGAGCGCGCATGGCGTCCGGCATCGCCGAAGATCTCGCCGAGCACCTCGCTCGCTCCGTTGATCACCTTCGGCTGGCCGGTGAAGTCGGGCACGGATGCCACGAACCCGACCACCTTCACGACGCCCGTGAGACGGTCGACATCGCCGACTGCGGCGGCCGCTGCGGCGAGGGCGTTCAGCGCGCACTGCCGGGCATAGCCCGTCGCGTCGGCTGCCGGAACGAGCCCCGGCCCCTCTCCCACTTTGCCGGTCGCCGGCATCTCGCCGGAGACCATCGGCAGCTGGCCGGAGGTGAAGACGAGGTCGCCGTGCGCCTTCGCGGGAACATAGGCGGCGACGGGCGGAACGACCGACGGCAGCGCGATCCCGAGCGCGGCGAGCGATTCCGAAACGCTCATATCTGCGGTTCCTCGAACTGCTGCGCCGCCTGGGCCGCGGCATCCAGCCCCGTATTGGCGGTGCCGCCGCCCGAGGGTCGCTTCAGGTAGGCGACCAGGCCGCCTTCCGGCCCGGTGACGATCTGGACGAGCTCCCAGCCCTGCTTGCCCCAGTTGTTCAGGATGGCGGCGGTGTTGTGGATCAGAAGGGGGGTGGTGAGGTACTCCCACGTGGTCATGGAGTCTCCGAAAGGTCGCAGGCGGAAGCGGGGAGTACGCCGTGACCGGGCGGGTCTGTCAAGGGTTCGCCCAGGTAGCTCCCCTACGATCAAGCCTATGCCTGATACGAAACGGACGGCCAGCGGCGTGTTCGGCGGCCTCCTGGGACTGGTCGGACTGAGCGCTGCAGCGGGTGTTCTCATCACCGCAACCGTCACCCCCGCGATCGCTGTTTCGGGTGCCGCAGCCACGAGCGCCATCACGATGTTCGACAACCTGCCGAGCGTGCTCGACATCGACAAGCTCATGCTGCCGACCACTTTCTACTACACGAACCCCGACACGGGCGAAGCCCTGGAGCTGACGTCGTTCTACGACCAGAACCGGTCGCCGGTGGACTTCGATCAGGTCACCCCCGTCATGTACGACGCCGTCCTCTCCAGCGAGGATCCCGCGCTTCTACCAGCACGGCGGTGTCGACCTGATCGGCACGTCGCGCGCCGTCCTGCAGAACCTGCGCGGTGGCGGCGAGACGCAGGGCGGATCATCGATCAGCCAGCAGTACGTCAAGAACGTGCTGATCCAGCGATGCGAGCGCGATGCCGTGGCCACCGAGGAGCTCACCGAATCCGAGGTGCTCGCGAACTGCTGGACGCAGGCGACGACCGCGTCCGGCTACGAGGGCATCGAGCGCAAGCTCCAGGAGATGCGGTACGCGATCGCGCTCGAGCAGAAGTATTCCAAGAACGACATCCTTCTCGGATACCTGAACATCGCGAACTTCGGCGGGCGCACCTACGGAATCGACGCCGCTGCCAAGTACTACTTCAACTCCACCGCGAGCACGCTCACGCTCTCCCAGGCTGCGGCGCTCGCCGGCATCGTCCAGAACCCGAACACGTATCGCATCGACCAGCCGGAAGGCTCGATCTACGACGACGAGGGCATCGGCTACAACAAGGCTCCCGACGGCCTGATCGACGACGTCGGCGAAGGCCGCCTGGCGGCGCTGGACACCCTCCTCGCGGAGGGCACGATCACCCAGGAGCAGTATCTCGCCGCCGCGGACGGCTACAGCGTCACGAAGGGCCGGCAGCTCTACGTGCTGAGCCGGATGCTGGATGACGGCAAGATCACGCGCGACGAGTACGTCGCCGCCGCCATCGAGCCCATCACCCCCGTGATCACCCCGCCCACCACCGGATGCTCGGCAGCCGGCGGCGCCGCCTACTACTGCCAGTACGTCAAGAACACGATCCTCGCCGATCCCGCCTTCGGCGCCACGATCGACGATCGCTACCGCACGCTCCAGCGGGGCGGACTGAACATCTACACGACGCTGGATCCGCGGCTGCAGGCGTCGGTCGAGCAGACGATGCGCGACTGGACGCCCACCTCCCTCGAGGGCCTCACCGGGCCGGAGACGGGCAAGTTCGGCGCAGCGACCGTCAGCCTCGACAACGCGACCGGGCGCGTCCTCGCGATCGGGCAGAACACGACGTTCAGCGAGGATGCGACGCTCGCCGCAGACCCGAATTACTCGTCGCTCGTCTACGCGGGCGACCGGACCTACGGCAAGTCCGACGGCTTCAGCGCCGGATCCACCTTCAAGCTGTTCACCCTCATCGACTGGCTCGAGCAGGGCCGCTCCGTCAACGAGGTGCTCAACGGTGTGAACCGTGTCTTCCCGCGCATGACGAACTCATGCACCGGAGACTGGGTCAACGTGGAGCGTGCCCGCATCGGCAACTTCGGCCAGGTGAGCGGCTTCACGGGGACGCCGCTGCAGTTCACGGCCGCGTCGCTGAACTCGGGCTACCTCGCGATGGCATCCGAGCTCGACCTGTGCGACATCGCCAACGTCGCGACCAAGATGGGCGTGACCACCGGTGACGGGCGGCCCATCACGATGGGTGTGGCCAACAACGTGATCGGCGACGACAACGTCGCCCCCATCGCCATGGCCGGCGCGTACGGCACCGTCGCGAACAACGGCGTCTACTGCCAGCCGAAGGTCATCGACCGGGTGACCGACTCCGACGGCGTCGAACGGCCGGAGCTCGTGCCCGTCCGGTCGTGCACCCCCGTGCTGGACCCGGTTGTGGCGGCCACGGCTTCGTTCACCCTGCAGGGCGTGATGCGCGGCGGCGGCACCGGCGCGCAGGCGAACCCGGGCAACGCCCCGGTGATCGGCAAGACCGGCACCCACGAGGGGTGGCAGTCGTGGATGATCGAGTCTTCGACCAAGGTTGCCACCGCGACCTGGGTGGGCAACAGCACCGGCGAGGCGAACATCTTCGAGATGTACTACGCCGACCGGCGCGTCTCCGACCTGCGATACGTGATCGCCGAAGCCATCCAGTACCGCGCGAACGAGCTGTACGGCGGCGATGAGTTCCCGCAGAACTTCGGCGAACTGACCCGCCAGGTCACGCGTGACCTCCCGAGCGTCATCGGCCTGTCGATCGACGAGGCGACGGCGCGGCTCGAGGACGCCGGCTTCAACGTGAGTGTGGGCGAGGCTGTCGATTCGGGCGAGGCCGCCGGCATCGTCGCGGCGCAGAACCCCGGAGCAGGCCGCGCGGCAGGCGGGACGACCGTGACGATCAGCCCGAGCAACGGTCAGGGGATCCCCGTACCCGACGTCGCCGGCAAGCCGCTCGACAGGGCGCTGAGCGATCTGCGCGGTGCCGGCTTCGGCAACGTGCAGCCCGGCACGTGTACCGAGGATGTCACCGCCGGCCCGCAGGGCAAGGCCACCGGCACGAGCCCCGGTGCCGGTTCGGTGGTCAACCGCAACTCCGCGATCACGGTGGATTACAGCCGCGCGAAGTGCGCCTAGTGCCGAACGGGCACGCCCGCACCGCCCTCACTGCCCTCGCGGCAGTGGGGGCGGTCGGCGCGGGCGCGGCGATCTGGGGAATCGGCATCGAGCGATACCTGTTCACGGTCCGCGAGCACGAGGCGCGCATCCTGCCCCCCGGCGCACCCGCCGTGCGGGTGCTGCACATCTCCGATGCCCACATGGCTCCGTGGCAGCGTCGCAAGCAGCGGTGGATGGCGGCGCTCGCCGAGAGCTGGCGCCCGGACCTCGTGGTCAACACGGGCGACAATCTGGGCCACCCGCAGGGCTTGCGAGGACTGCGTTCCGCGCTCGACCCGCTCCGCGGCATCCCCGGGGTCTTCGTGCACGGATCGAACGACCACGCGGCGCCGACGCCGCGCAACCCGCTGCTGTACTTCACGGGTCCGTCCACCGTCCGGGTCGCGAGCGAACCGCTCGACACGGAGGCCCTGGACGGATACCTCACCGACGAGCTGGGCTGGCTCGACCTGAACAACGACGTCGGCTCGCTCGAGGTGGCCGGCATGAGGATCGACGCCTTCGGCGTCAGCGACGCGCATCGCGGATGGGATGACCTCGACGTCATCCCGCGCCTCCTCGAGAAGCGACAGGCCGACGTCGCTCCGCCGGCCGCGACACTCGGCGTCACCCACGCGCCGTATCGCCGCGTGCTCGATGCTTACCTGGAGCTGGGCGCCGACATGATCTTCGCGGGCCACACGCACGGCGGCCAGGTGCGGGTGCCGGGCGTGGGCGCCCTGGTGGCCAATTGCGACATCCCCCTCGACCAGGCCCGCGGACTCAGCGCCTGGCAGCGCGACGGACGCGACGCCCCGCTGAACGTCAGCGCGGGGATCGGGCACTCGATCTACGCGCCGGTGCGCTTCGCGTGCCGGCCCGAGGCGTCGCTCATCACGCTGCTCCCCCGCGCCTAGCCCAGTTCGGACCACCTCCGTGCATCCGGTAGACTCGGGGGGTTGGCCACGGGGTGTGGCGCAGCTTGGTAGCGCGCGTCGTTCGGGACGACGAGGCCGCAGGTTCAAATCCTGTCACCCCGACCGCAGAGAGGCTCCGCTCGCTCCTGAGAAGGGGATGGGACGGAGCCTTTCGCGTCTCACGACCCCCCGGACAGGAGCACGGTGACCGACTCGACAGCACGCCTCGACCCGCCCCGCCTCGTGGCGTTCGACCTGGACGACACCCTTGCGCCGTCCAAGAGCGCGATCGACCCGCGGATCGGCGCCCTGCTGATCGCCCTGGCCGAGCGAGTCGAAGTCGCGATCATCTCGGGCGGCCAGCTCCAGCAGTTCCAGGCGCAGGTCGTCGAACGACTGCCGGACGCGCCTGCCGAGACGCTCTCGCACATCCACCTGCTCCCCACGTGCGGAACGCAGTACTACCGCATCGAGGGCGGCCGGATCGTCACCGTCTACGCCCACGCGCTGACCGGCGACGAGAAGCGTCGAGCACTGTCCGCCGTCGAGGGGGAAGCGCGCCGGCTGGGCCTCTGGGAGGCGGAGACCTGGGGCGACATCCTGGAGGATCGCGGCTCGCAGATCACCTTCTCGGCTCTCGGCCAGCGCGCTCCGCTGGACGCGAAGATGGCGTGGGACCCGACCGGCGCCAAGAAGAGCGCTCTGCGGGAGGCGGTCGCCGCGCAGATCCCCGATCTGGAGGTGCGCTCGGGAGGCTCGACGTCGGTCGACATCACCCACCGCGGAATCGACAAGGCCTACGGCATGCGCCAGCTCGCCGAGCAGACCGGCATCCCGCTTGATGACATGCTGTTCGTCGGCGACCGGCTCGACCCCGACGGCAACGACTACCCCGTCCTGGCCATCGGCGTGCCGTGCCATGCCGTCGAGGGCTGGGAGGACACGGCGCAGTATCTCGACGCCCTCCTGCCGACCCTGCCCGCGCGCAGCTGACCTGCGCGCGGGCGTCGGTCAGCGCTTCGCAGCCGCGCTGCGCGTGCGCACGGGCCGGGCGGCCGGCTGTGAGACCGGCACGAGGCGGGTGAGCTGGGTGACGTGCTTGGGCTCGAGCTCGGCGAGCGTCGAGACTCCGAGCAGCTTCATCGTGCGCTCGATCTCATCGCGCAGGATCGCGATCGTGCGGTCGACCCCCTGCCGTCCCCCGGCCATCAAGCCGTACAGATAGGCGCGGCCGATCAGCGTGAACTTCGCCCCGAGCGCGATCGAGGCGACGATGTCGGCGCCGTTCATGATGCCGGTGTCGATCATGACGGTCGCGTCCTTGCCGACCTCTCGCACGACCGTCGGCAGCAGGTGAAACGGGATGGGTGCCCGGTCGAGCTGACGGCCGCCATGGTTGGACAGGATGATCCCGTCGACGCCGGCGTCGATCAGACGCGCGGAGTCTTCGACGTTCTGGACGCCCTTGACGACGATCTTTCCGGGCCAGAGATCGCGGATGATCGCGAGGTCGTCGTAGCTGATCGTGGGGTCCATCGCCGCATTCAGCAGCTCGCCGACCGTGCCGCCGGTGGTCGAGAGCGACGCGAACTCGAGCTTGGGTGTCGTGAGGAAGTCGTACCACCACCACGGACGCGGGATCGCGTTGACGATCGTGCCGACAGTCAGCTGCGGCGGAATCGCGAATCCGTTCCGCTTGTCGCGCAGGCGCGCTCCGGCGACCGGCGTGTCCACCGTGAACTGGAGCGTGTCGAAGCCCGCCTCCGCTGCCCGGCGCACCAGCCCGTAGGAGATCTCGCGATCGCGCATGACGTACAGCTGGAACCAGTTCCGCCCGTACGGGTTCGCGCGCTTCACGTCTTCGATCGACGTCGTGCCGAGGGTGGAGAGGGTGAACGGGATGCCGGCGGCCCCGGCGGCTGCCGCGCCCGCGCTCTCGCCCTCCGTCTGCATCAGGCGGGTGAATCCGGTGGGCGCTATGCCGAACGGAAGCGCTGATCGACCGCCCAGGATCTCCACCGAGGTGTCCACCTCCGGGGCGGGACGGAGGATTCCGGGGTGGAACTCGATGTCCTCGAACGCCTGCCGGGCCCGCGACAGCGAGAGCTCGCCCTCCGCGGCGCCGTCCGTGTAGTCGAACGCCGCCTTCGGCGTGCGGCGCTTCGCGATCGCGCGGAGGTCGTAGATCGTCAGCGCCGACTGCAGTCGGCGCTTCCTGCCGTTGAGCTCGGGCTTCTTGAACTGCATGAGCTCGAGCATCTCGGCGGGTTTTGGAAGCTGGCGCTTCGTCATCGGGAGTCCTTTCCGTGAGGACGGGCCAGGCCCGCCTCGGCGTAGTAGCCGGTGATGTGGTCGCGGATGAGCGTGCGGGCGGTCGCGGCGTCGCCGGCGTCGACCGCGTCGACGATCGCACGGTGCTCGCGGCGCAGTCGCACGGCGGTGGCGGCCCAGTCCGGGATGAGAGCGGCGCCGGCCTGCACGTACGACTCGATCGAAGTGCGCAACCCGGCCATCATCGCGGCGATCACGATGTTGCCGGACGCTTCGGCGAGCGCCAGATGCAGCTGCGCGTCCAGAGCCAAGAACTCCGCGGGGGTCAGGTCGTCGGCATCCATCGCGGTCAGAACGGCTCGTGCGGCATCGGTCGCACGTTCCGGGTCGCCCGCGAGGACTTCGACGACCGCCGATTCCAGGATGAGCCGCGTGCTCACGACATCGTCCAGGGGGAAGCCGTGCGCGGCGACCTGCAGACGCAGGAGCGCCGACATGCCGCCCTGCGGTGTGGCGACGATGATCGCACCCGAGGTCGGGCCCGAGCCTGTGCCGGTGCGCACCAGGCCGAGCACCTCCAGCACACGCAGCGCCTCGCGCACACTGGAGCGACCCACGCCCAGCGTGGCCGCCAGCTCACGCTCGGGCGGCAGCCGGTCGCCCGGTGCGAGACGGCCCTCCAGGAGGTCGCCCTCGATGCGTTCGAGCACCACACGCCATGCCCGCGTGCTCGGCGGGGCGGTGGGGTGGGTGGTCGCGTCGATGCGTGCTCCTCTGTGGTCTGACCACAGTAGCATGTGGTCAGACCACAGTGAAGGCCTCAGACAGTGGCGTATCCGTCAGGATTGCGTGACTGCCAGTTCCAGTAGTCGCGGCACGAGTCGTCGATCGTGAGACGCGCCTTCCAGCCCAGCTCGCGCTGCGCCTTCGACGGATCGCAGTAGGTCGCGGCGACGTCTCCGGGGCGCCGCGCCAGGATCTCCCGCGGCAGCTCGCGTCCGGCCGCCCTCTCGAACGACGCGATCAGCTCGAGCACGCTGACCGGCTGGCCCGTGCCGAGGTTGTACACGACGAAGCCGGGCGAGGCCTGCTCCAGCGCGGTGACGTGACCCTCCGCCAGGTCGACGACATGGATGTAGTCGCGCAGGCCGGTGCCGTCGGGGGTGTCGTAGTCGTCACCGAAGACGCCGATCCGCTCGAGCTTGCCCACCGCGACCCGGGCGACGAACGGCATCAGGTTGTTGGGGATGCCGGCCGGGTCTTCGCCGATCAGACCACTCGGGTGCGCCCCCACCGGGTTGAAGTACCGAAGCACGGTGACGTTGAGCTCGGGATTGACGCGCGCGACGTCGGCGAGGACGACCTCGTTGATCCGCTTCGACTTCGAGTACGCGTTGGACAGGTCGATGCTGGTCGTCGAGTCCTCGGTGAACGGCAGATCGGCGGGGTCGGAGTAGACCGTGCCGGTGCTCGAGAAGACGAACGAGCGGATGCCGTGCCTCAGGCCCGCGCGCAGCAGGGCGAACGTGGTGTCGACGTTGTTGGAGTAGTACTCGAGTGGCTTCTGCGTGGACTCCCCCACCGCCTTGAAGGCGGCGAGGTGGATGATGGCGTCGATGGGGCCGTGCGCAGCGAACACCTGCTCGACGATCTCGTCGTCCGCCGCGTCGCCGACGACGAGAGGTGCCTCCTTCCCGGTGATCTCCGCGACCCGGTCCGCGGCGATCGCGCTCGTGCCGGAGAGGTCGTCGAGCAGGACGACCTCGTGACCGGCATCCAACAGGGAGACCGCCGTGTGGGCGCCGATGTAGCCGGCACCGCCGGCGAGGAGTACGCGCATGCTCCGAGCCTAGCGAGGGCCCGGGCGGACTCAGCGCCCGTCGAGGCGGCCGCCGGACTCCCGGAGATAGCACTCGGCACACATCGACTCGTACGTGATGCGGTCTGCGGACAGCTCGTCGATCGCCACCTGGTCGCCGTCGAAGACGAACCGGCCGCCCACCAGGCGCGCGTTGAAGATCGCCTTGCGACCGCAGCGGCAGATCGTCTTGAGCTCCTCCAGGCTGTGCGCGAGCTCCAGCAGACGGCGCGAGCCCGGGAACGCCTCGGTGCGGAAGTCGGTGCGGATGCCGTATGCGAGCACCGGCACGCCGTCCAGCACGACGATGCGCAGGAGATCGTCGACCTGGGCGGGCGTGAGGAACTGCGCCTCGTCGATGAGGAGGCAGGCGATCTCCACCGGACGGCCCATCGGCGTCTGCTCGGGGATCAGCGCCTCGGCGACGGCGGACTGCACCCGTGCCCGGTGCTCGGCGAACAGAGCGCGGAGGTCGGCATCCGGTTCGACCAGGAAGTCCACCGCCCGCGACATGCCGAGACGGCTCGAGATCTTGTCCGATTCCTTCGTGTCGATCGCCGGTTTGGCCAGCAGCACGTGCTGGCCGCGCTCCTCGTAGTTGTAGGCCGCCTGCAGGAGCGAGGAGGACTTGCCCGAGTTCATCGCGCCGTAGCGGAAGTACAGTTTTGCCACGTGCCGAGCGTAGTCGCCGGCGGCCCGCTCGACCGGCCCCCGGGGCGCGCGTGCGTCAGCGGCCTCCGGACCCGCCGCCGCCACCGCCCCCGCCCGACGACCCGCCGCCGGAGGACCCGCCGGACGATGACCAGCTCGAGCTCGACGAAGAACTGCTCGACGATCCCGACCGGGTCACCGGGGTCACCGCCAGCCGGCCGATCGACGAGGAGGCGTCGGAGAGCGACCGCGACGAGACCGCGTCGAACAGCGACACGCGCGTTGCGGTCTCGGCGACGGGCGCGGCGCTGCGGATGACGTCGACCCACTCGCGCTCCATGCCGAACAGCACGGCGTAGGGCAGAAGCCGCTCGTAGACGTTGACGATGCTGTCGCCGGGGGCGTTGGGCTCATCTCCGTACGCTCGTCGGCCGGAGGAGACGAGGTCGGCGGTGCGCGGCGACTGCGCGGCGCGCAGGCGGTCCTCCTCGGCGAGGCGGAGGTATTCCCGGATCCCCTCGAGATACGTCTTGTGGATGCCGCCCGCGAGGGTGAGCATCGACTTCGGGAGACTGAAGAACGGGAGCACGATGAAGGCGAAGAATCCGCTGACGATCGCGCTGATGTAGATGAGATTGCCGATCGGGCCGGCGTCGGACAGCACGGCGAACGCGTCGTCCGCGAAGAAGATCAAGCCCATCGCGAGGAGGAAGCCGCCCAGTTGCGCCACCCCCCGCACCGAGCCGACCCAGCGCGGAACCTTGCTGCGGTAGCCGCGCTGCACGGTGAACTCGTCGATACGGCGGACATACGTGACGGCGCGCACGGGCGGCGACTTCGCGAAGGCGCCCAGGTCGACGACTGCTCCTTCCCCGGTGTTCTTGCCGTACAGCGTCTGGATCACGCGGAGGTCGTCGTGCTCGAGGCCCTCCGTGCTGCGCAGCACGACGTCGAAGTCCGCCGGGTCGTTCCTGTCCCCCGACGCACGCAGCTCCACCGCGTCGCGCACCGCGAGGTCCACGACGTGGGCGGCCATCGCCCGCGCCGGCACGTCGAGGACGCCGGCCGACAGCGTGAGCGACTCGTCCTCGGGCGGGGTGTACTGCACGATCACGGGCGAGCGATCCGGATTGCGCCGCAGGACGACCTTCATGACGAGGACGAAGATCAGGCCGCCGATCCCGGACAGCAGCGCCAGCGCGGGCAGGATCCACTCCCACCAGGGATAGGGAGGCGGACTCGGAGCAGCGAAGGTGCCCTGGGTGAATCCGATCGCGACGGTGACGTTCTCGTTCGGACCGAGGTCCACGTCACCCGCCGTGAACGACGCCGACCGGTTGCCGATGCCCGTCGCCCCTACCTCTTCGGCCCAGAACGCCACCTCCGGCGGGAGGTCCGCTGCCGCCGTCTCCCGGATCTCGCAGGGGTCCTGCGAGCCCCCCGGACCTGAGTAGCAGAACGCGCGCCCAGGGAGGAGTCCGTCCGCGGCGTTGCCGACCACGTGCACGTTCGCGGTGACCGAGCCGTACGGCTGGGCGTGGTCGGTGCCGACGGTGTCCCAGTAGAACTCGTCGGAGTCGGTGTCGTCGTAGCGGAGGACGACGTTGCTCATCGTGTAGGAGATGACGTAGGTCTGCGTTCCGCGCACGTACGAGTCGTCGCCGGTGAGCACGTAGACCCAGTCCTCGTCCTCTTCGGTCCACCACGGGATCGGTGCTCCATCCGCACCGGTCACAGTGACGACCTGCGTGTCGTGGCCGATGCCGGAGTCGGCCTTCGGGATCCACCGGACGATCCCCTTGTTCTGGTCGAAGTCGGGGAAACGGGCCACGATCGTCTCGGTCGTGAACAGGTGACTCAGCTCGCCGGTGCCGCGGACGAGCCAGTAGTCCGCGTCGAACGAGTCGAAGGTGAAATCCTGAACGGATGCCGGAGCAACGCCGCCGGTGCCGGCTCTGACATCCGCCGCCCCGCGGCCGGACGCCGCCGCGGGTGCGGCCATCAGGATCACCGCGACCGCGAACGCGAGCACTCCTGCGATCGCGCGCCGCGATCGCGGTCCCCAGACTGCCGGCATCCCCCCACATTAGGGGTCGGCCGACGCGTCGCGCCTCCCGGCCGTGCGGCGCGGGTCTCCGCGTCCCGCGCTACGCCGTGAGCGCGAGGGTCTCGGCGGTCTCGGTGAGGATCTCTTCGGCGAGCTCGGGGCGCGGGTTGAGCTGCTCCCCGTAGCTCGGGATGAGCTGGCGCAGGCGCGGCTCCCACTCCGGCATCCGATCGGGGAAGCAGGTCTGCAGGAGCCCCAGCATGATCGAGACCGCGGTCGACGCTCCCGGTGAGGCGCCCAGCAGACCGGCGATCGTGCCGTCGGCGCCCGTGACGACCTCGGTGCCGAACTGGAGCACGCCGCCCTTCTTGGGGTCCTTCTTCATCACCTGGGCGCGCTGGCCGGCGTTGAGCAGCTCCCAGTCCTCGTCCTTGGCGGTGGGCACGAACGTCCGCAGGCTGTCCACCTTCTTCGCGTGGTTCTTCAGCAGTTCCCCGACGAGATACGTGATGAGCGACGGGTTGTCGATCGCGACCTTGATCATGGGCCACAGGTTGCTCGGCCGCACCTGAGCGACGAGGTCGAGCATCGAGCCGTTCCTGAGGAACTTGGGACTGAAGGTCGCGAAGGGCCCGAACAGGAGCGAGGTCTCCCCGTCGACGACACGCGTGTCGAGGTGCGGAACCGACATCGGCGGCGCCCCCACGGAAGCCTGCGAGTACACCTTCGCCTTGTGCTTGGCCACGAGCGCCGGGTTGCTCGTCTTGAGCCACTGACCTCCGATGGGGAAGACGCCGTATCCCTTGATCTCGGGGATGCCGGAGCGCTGGAGGAGCTTGATCGCCCAGCCGCCGGCGCCGACGAAGACGAAGCGGGCGTTCGTGGCCCCGGGGGTGCGGCCGACCGAGTTGCGCCATGTGATGCGCCACGTTCCGTCGCTGCGCCGCTTCAGTGTGCGCACTTCGCGGTTTGTCACGACCTCTGCGCCGCGCTCCCTCAGGCTGTCGAACAGCTGCCGGGTCAGGGCTCCGAAGTCCACGTCGGTTCCGGCGGGCACGCGCGTGGCCGCGAACGGCTCGCCCTTGCGTCGCTTCTGCATCAGGAGCGGAGCCCACTGGTTGATGACGCGCGAATCCTCGCTGTACTCGATCCCGGCGAAAAGCGGCTGGTCCTTGAGCGCCTCGTAGCGGGCCTTGAGGAATGCGACGTCCTTCTCTCCGCGCACGAACGTCATGTGCGGCGTCGAGTTGATGAACGTCGACGGCGCGTCCAGCGCGCCCTCCTCGACGAGCGACGACCAGAACTGACGGCTCTGCTGGAATTGCTCGTTGATCGCGATCGCCTTGGACGGGTCGACCGTGCCGTCAGGCCCCTCGGGCGTGTAGTTCAGCTCGCACAGCGCGGCGTGACCGGTTCCGGCGTTGTTCCACGCGTTGGAGCTCTCCAGGCCGACGTCGTGGAGCCGCTCGTAGACGACGATCTTCCAGTCGGGCTGCAGCTCGGAGAGGAGGGTGCCGAGGGTGGCGCTCATGATGCCGCCCCCGATGAGCACGACATCGACGGTTTCTGTCACCCCAGAAGTCTAGTTGTCCGGCGTCGGGCACCCGGACGGGAGCACCTGGTTCCGGCGAAGGTTCCGGGGATCTTTCGCGGGCCGCAAGACTCAGGCGTGAACGGCGATGCCGGCCGCGACCAGTTCCGCGATCTGCACCGCATTGAGCGCGGCGCCCTTGCGCAGGTTGTCGTTGCTGATGAAGAGCACGAGGCCCTTGCCTTCCGGAGCGGACTGGTCCGCGCGGATGCGGCCGACGAAACTCGGGTCCTTGCCGGCCGCCTGCAGCGGAGTCGGCACCTCTTCCAGTGACACGCCGGGCGCAGTCGCCAGCAGCTGGCGGGCGCGTTCCGGAGTGATCGGGCGGGCGAACTCGGCGTTGATGCTCAGAGAGTGGCCGGTGAAGACGGGAACCCGCACGCAGGTGCCGGCGACCCGGAGATCCGGCAGCTCGAGGATCTTCCGACTCTCGTTGCGGAGCTTCTTCTCCTCGTCGGTCTCGTTCAGGCCGTCGTCGACGAGGTTGCCGGCGAACGGGATGACGTCGAACGCGATCGGCGCGATGTACTTCTCGGGCGGCGGGAAATCGACCGACGAGCCGTCGTGCACCAGACGGAGGGTGTCGCCCTGGGCGAGCACGCCCTCGACCTGACCGAGGAGCTCCTCCGCACCGGCGATGCCCGAACCGCTCACCGCCTGGTAGGTGCTCACGATGAGGCGCTCGAGTCCGGCGTCGGCGTCGAGCACCTTGAGGACGGGCATCGCGGCCATCGTGGTGCAGTTGGGGTTCGCGATGATGCCCTTGCGCGCCTCTCGGATCGCGTGCGGGTTCACCTCGCTGACCACGAGGGGCACGTCGGGGTCCATCCGCCAGGCACTGGAGTTGTCGATCACGATCGCCCCGGCCTCCGCGAACCGCGGCGCATGCGCGCGGCTCCCGGTAGCCCCGGCGGAGAAGAGGGCGATGTCCACGCCGGCCGGGTCTGCGGTCTCGACGTCTTCGATGACGACCGTGCGGCCGGCGAACTCGACCGCCGTCCCCGCCGACCGCGAGGTCGCGAACAGGCGCAGCTCTCGGATCGGGAAGGCTCGCTCGGCGAGGATCTCGCGCATGACGGTGCCGACCTGGCCGGTCGCGCCGACCACGGCGACGGAGAGTCCGGACTCGGAGATGAGGGTCATGGCTGGGGTCCTCGGATGTCGTGGGTGAAACCAGAATTCTATCGGGCGGCGGGCGGATGCCGGACGAAGCCGGCTTTCGTTACGTCAGAGCGGCCGCGCCGAATGAGACTGCGAACTGCACGCACCACAGGTCGACGGTGCGGAACGTCTCCAGATCCACGCCGGCCGGGATGTCGTACAGCTGATCCCCGAGGTTGCCCTTGATCGGGCCGAGATCGACATACTCGTGCCCCGCCGCCGTGAACCAGCCGTCGAAGCCCTCGACGACCGGTCCGGCGCTCAGCCAGACGTGCACATCCGGACCGTTCGTCGTCTCGAGTCCCACGATCGCGAGCTGCCGGGTGCCGTCGGGGTGCTCGATGATCCGGGCGGTTCCGGTGGTGGGGTGCTCGTGACTGACGAAGGATCCCGTGAGCAGGTCGACCGGGCCGGCGGGCGCGGGAGGCGGCTCGGGCGCGGCGGGGGTGACCTCCTCCGCAGGCGCGACGGTCGGCGCGGCGGGCGGCGGCGGCGTCGCGACCGCCGCCGGGATCTCGTCGTCGACGCGCACGTCGATGAAGAGGAGCCACGGCTGGAACACCAGTCCTCCGATGACCAGCGCGCAGACCGCGAGCCCGGCGCCGATCCCCCACAGCCACCGTGCTCGGCTCGACATCCTGCTGCGAACCATCACGCCCCTTCGACGCGCCGATGCTACGGCGGTGCGCTGGGGTGCGGCTGGGAATCGGTGCCCGGCGTCAGCGGCCCGTGCCGGCGTGGACGACCGCTTCGGCGTCGCCGTCGAGGCCGTACGCCGTGTGCACCATCCGTGCCGCCTCGGCGAGCTCATCACCGCGGACGACGACCGAGATGCGGATCTCGCTGGTCGAGATCATCTCGATGTTGATGCCGGAGACGCTGAGCGCCTCGAACAGCGTCGCCGACACGCCCGAGTGCGTGCGCATGCCCGCCCCCACGACGGACAGCTTGCCGATCTGGTCGTCGTGCACCAGGTTCTCGAAGCCCACTCCGGCCTGCTCGGCGGCGAGCGCACGCAGCGCGACCCCGGCATCCTCCTTCGGAAGGGTGAACGAGATGTCGGTCCGTCCCGTCGAGGCGGCCGACACGTTCTGCACGATCATGTCGACGTTCGCCCCCGACTTGGCGACGATCTTGAAGATCTCGGCAGCCTTGCCGGGAACGTCCGGGCACGCCGATGACGGTGATCTTGGCCTGGCTGAGGTCTGTCGCGACGCCCGCGACGATCGGCTCTTCCATCTCTCCTCCTTCTGCGCCGGGCTGCCCGAAGGCTCCGGCCGGTGCGGCGATGCCCGCGGGGACAGTCATGCCGTTGCCGAGCACCCACGTGCCCTCCGCCGAACTGAACGTCGACCGGGCATGGATCAGCACCCCGTGCCGGCGCGCGTACTCGACAGCTCGGATGTACAGCACCTTCGCGCCGTTGGCGGCCAGCTCGAGCATCTCCTCGCTCGAGACGTGGGTCAGCTTCTGGGCGCGGGGCACGACACGCGGGATCGGCGGTGAAGATGCCCTCGACATCGCTGTAGATCTCGCACACGTCCGCATTCAGTGCGGCCGCAAGGGCGACCGCAGTGGTGTCGGAGCCCCCGCGCCCCAGCGTCGTGATGTCGCGGGTGTCGCGGTTGAAACCCTGGAAGCCCGCGACGATCACGATCGCACCCTCGTCGAGGGCTTCGCGGAGCCGGATCGGGGTCACATCGACGATCCGCGCGGCGCCGTGCGTGGCATCCGTGATCATGCCCGCCTGGGATCCCGTGAACGAGCGGGCCTCGAAGCCCATCGAGTGGATCGCCATCGCCAGCAGAGCCATCGAGATGCGCTCGCCGCTCGACAGCAGCATGTCGAGCTCGCGCGGCGCGGGGATCGGCGCCACCTGGGCTGCGAGGTCGAGCAGCTCGTCGGTGGTGTCGCCCATCGCGCTGACGGCGACGACGACGTCGTGACCGGCGCGGCGGGTGTCGACGATCCGCTTCGCGACGCGCTTGATGCTCTCCGCGTCGGCGACCGACGACCCGCCGTACTTCTGCACGAACAACGCCACGATGAGACTCCCGGGGGCGTCACTGCGGTGACGCGCGTGTGGTGATGGACGGGCGATCGGATGCCGCGACCCCACGCCCCATCTTACGGATGCGGCCATGCCGCCTCCGCCATGCGTCACACCGGCGCGTGATGACTTCGGGTCGATTCCGGCGCCCGCTCGTAGCGGTCCGGCGTGATGGTCAGCTGAGCCTGACCGCCGGTGAGCGAGCGCAGTTCCAGCACATAGCGCCCGAGCTCGGCCTCCGGGACGCTCGCCACGATGCGCGCGTCCGCCTCATCCGTCGTCTCGGTCGCGTTCACGTGCGCGCGCCGGGACGAGAGGTCGGTGAGGACCGGCCCCTGCAGGTGCGCGGGCACCGTGATGGTCACGATCGACACCGGCTCGAGCACGATCGTGCCGGCTTCGGCGAGCGCCGCCTTGACGCCGATCGAGGCGGCGGTGCGGAAGGCCATCTCCGACGAGTCGACCGAGTGCGATTTCCCGTCGTAGAGCTCGACGCGCACATCGACCACCGGGTGGCCCTGCGGCCCGCCCGTGGCGAGCGCGTCACGGGAGCCCTTCTCGACGGCGGGGATGTACGAGCGGGGCACCGCCCCGCCGACGACGGCGTCGACGAACTCGAACCCGCCGCCCAGGGGCAGCGGACTGACCCGAAGCTGCACGACCGCGAACTGCCCGTGCCCGCCGGACTGCTTCTTGAGCTTTCCCTCCGCCTGCGCCGGCCGCGCGATCGTCTCGCGGTACGCCACCGGGGCCGGTCCCGTCGTCACGGTCACCCCCAGCACCCGGGCGAGCCGTTCGACGGCGACCGAGACGTGCGTCTCGCCGAGACCGCGCAGGATCGTCGCCCCGCCCGCACGATCGATCACGAGCGTCTGGTCCTCCGCGAGGAGCCGACCGAGCGCCGTGGAGAGCTTCGCGTCGTCGGACTGCGTGGCAGGAGTGAGGCTCACCGCGTACACCGGATGCCGGCGCGGCAGCGGTGCCGGGCGCGCGGTCCCGTTGGGTCGGGACCAGAGCAGCGATCCCGACGGCGACCCGACCAGCTTGGCGACCGCGCCCACTTCGCCGGTCCGGAGCGCATCCGCCGGCAGGTGCTGGGCTCCTCGCAGACGGAAGAGCGCCGGCATCCGCTCGTCTGCGCCCGTCGTGGCATTGCGCAGGCGGTCGCTCGGACGCAGTGTGCCGGAGAGCACCTTCAGCATCGCGATCTGCCCGACGAACGGGTCGGCGACGGTCCGGAAGACGTGGACCACCGTCTCGCCGTCGGGATTCGGGGCGACGCTCACGACCGTTCCGCCCTGGCCGTCGGCGGCCTCGCCGACCACGATGCGGCTGTCGTGATCGCGCGAGCCCGGCGACAGCTCGCAGAGCAGATCTGCGACCCGGTCGACGCCGGTTCCGGTGAGCCCGGAGCACAGCAGCACCGGGATCGCCTCGCCCGTCGCCACCTCGTGCGCGAACGAGTGGGCGAGCTCAGCCGCCGACGGTTCGTCGCCGTCCAGGTAGGCCTCGAGCTGCGCATCGTCGTGCGACACGATCTCCTCGGTGACGCTGACGTGCGCCGCGTGCTCCTCGGCCTCCACCTCGGCGGGGAGCGGTTCCTCACGGTGGTTGCCCTGATCGTCGTAGACCAGGGCCTGCTCGCCCAGGACGTCGGCGACAGCGTGGAAGTCCTGCTCCTCCCCGAGGGGCAGCTCGAGTGGCCACAGGTTCTCGCCGAACGCCGCGCGCAGTTCGGCGAGCACCCGGCGGAAGTCGGCCCTCGCACGGTCTTCCTGCGTCACGATCACGATCCGCGGGACGCCGGCATCTCGCGCGGCCGCCCAGACGGCACGCGTGCCGGCGGTGACCCCGTCGACCGCGCTGACGACGACGGCTGCGGCATCCGCGACCGCCAGCGCGGTGTCGACACCCCCGATGAAGTCGGGATGCCCCGGCGTGTCGATCAGCGTGAGCGCGAACTCGGCGCCGTCCGCCTGCCATGTCAGATGCGCCGGAGAGATGCCGAGCGTCGTCTGCCGGGCGATCTCCTCGGGGTCGTGGTCGCACACCGTCGTCCCCTGCTCCACCGAGCCGCGCCGAGCGATCGCCCCCGCGCGGAAGAGGAGACCCTCGGCGAGAGTCGTCTTGCCCGAGCCGGCACCCCCCACGATGGCCACCGTCCGATGCGTCGGACCTGACGTCGCGTCCATGCTGCCTCCCACGCCGCTGTGAGCTTTCCCCCATCGTGCCCGGTCGGCGGGCATCATCGCCAGGGGGCGGGCGGGCGGACCGGAACAATCAGCGGCCGGCGATCGGCCGCGATAGCATCCCGACCATGACGGACGAATTGGAGCTGTGGGCGGATTTCAATGTCGCGATGGTCGGAGCCACCGCGGCGCTCGCGGGTCTGGTGATCGTGGCGTCGAGCGTGAACATCGCCGAGATCATCAAGGCGCGCGCGCTCACAGCCCGTCTGGCCGCCGGCATCGCCGCCCTCGTGCTCGCGATCATCGCGTCGGGACTGGGACTGGTCCCCACCCTCACGCCGTTCTGGTTCGGCATCCTGCTGCTGGTCGCAACCCTCGGGGCCGGAGTGTTCCAGGTGCAGGCGACGCGCGCCATCTTCGCCAACCACGACCCTGCCGCCCGGGCGAAGCTGCCCAAATCGGCATTCGGATTCCTCCCGATCGCGGCCTACCTCATCGCGGGGCTCGCGATCCTGCTCGAACATCCCGCGGGGCTGTCGTTCGCCGCGGCCGGATGTCTGCTGGCGATCGTGGCGGCGATCATCGTGTCGTGGGTCGTGCTGGTCGAGGTGCTGCGCTGACCGACCTCAGCCGGGGGCCAGCGGCGGGAGATCGCCGATGGGCTCCCGCGTGCGGACGGTACCCCCGGTGGCGGCCAGCCAGCAGCCGAGAATGACGATCGGAAACCCGATGAGCAGCCCGGGAGTCACCTCCTCTCCCAGGACGATGATCCCGAGCACGATCGCCACGACGGGATTCAGGTACGTGAACAGGGGCGCGCGGACAGGACCGACGCGGTCGATCAGGGCGAAGAAGACGATGAACGCGACGGCGGTGCACAGGACCGCCAGCGCGATCAGCGAGACCGTGCTCTGCGCCGTGGGCGTCTCGGTCTGGGTGAGGAACCCGATCGGGAGATAGAACAGCCCCACCGCGGCAAGCGCGATGGTGATGGTGCCGAGTGCGGGCACATCAGCGAGCCTGCGCGCGACGATGAACGGAGCGACGGCGTAGCAGACCGCGACGAGCAGTACTTCGCCGATCGCGACGAGTCCGGCCGTGCCGCCGGCTGCAAGGCCCGGGCCGATGACGATGATCGCGACTCCGATGAATCCGACGAAGAGCCCGATCATGCGGGCCGGCCTGAGCACGCTCCGGTCGCCGCCGGTGAAGGCGATGAGGGCTGCGAACAGCGGCACCGTCGCCACGAGGAGGCCGGTCAGACCCGACGGCAGCGTCTGCTCGGCGTGCCCGAGCAGCAGGAACGGGCCGGCCATCTCGATCGCCCCGAAGGCGAGCACCCAGCCGATCTTGGACAGCGCCGGACGCAGGGCGCGGCGGTGCAGCGCGAAGGGAAGCAGGAGCGCGGCGGCCAGCAGCGCGCGTCCGGCGACGACGGAGGCCGGGGAGTACGAGTCGACCGCCTGCTTGATGAACAGGTACGGCATTCCCCACAGCACGGCCATCGCGGCGAACAGGATCCAGGCACGAGCGTCGAAACGCGCAACCACGGCACTCATCAGACGGCGCGGCGCCCCTCGAATGCCCGCCCGAGCGTGACCTCGTCGGCGTACTCCAGGTCGCCGCCGACGGGCAGGCCTGAGGCCAGCCGTGTCACCGAGATCTCGAGGGTGTGCAGCAGCCGGCTCAGGTAGGTCGCCGTCGCCTCTCCCTCGAGGTTCGGGTTCGTCGCGAGGATGACCTCCTGCACGGTTCCGTCGGCCAGCCGCTGCATGAGCTGGGTGATGCGAAGGTCTTCCGGGCCGATCCCGGCGATCGGGCTGATCGCGCCGCCCAGCACGTGGTACAGCCCGCGGAACTCCCGTGTCCGCTCGATGGCCGCGACGTCCTTGGCGTCCTCCACGACGCAGATGACGGCTGGGCTGCGGCGGGGATCGCGGCAGATTCCGCAGCGATCCTGCTCCGACACGTTGCCGCAGATCTCGCAGAAGCGGACCTTGTCACGGACCTCCGCCAGCAGCTGCGCGAGGCGGGAGACATCGAAGGAGGGCGACTGCACGATGTGGAACGTGATGCGCTGCGCCGACTTCGGGCCGATGCCGGGGAGCCGGCCGAACTCGTCGATCAGGTCTTGGACGATGCCGTCGTACATGGGTCAGCTGAACCTCGTGGGCGGCTCGTACGGCTCTTCCCGCACGAACCGCGCGTGCAGCACCTGGCGGATGACCGCTTCGCCGTAGCGCTGCGTGTGGCCGGACGTGCGGACGGCCGAGCTCGGCATCGGCGGGGCGACGACCGGCGGCACGGGGGCGGAGGAGGCGGCATCCGCGTCGAGATCGGCGTCGTCCTCGGACTCGGACGACGGCTCGATGTCGGCCGCCGGCAGGACGTCGCCCTCGCGGGGAGGTGCGAGCGTGGCGACGTGCGAGCGCGCCGCCTCGGCGGCCTCTTCGGGCTCGTCGTCGACGGCGAACTGCGCGACCGCCGCAGCCGGCGGCTCCGGCTCATCCGCAGGCGGCGCGTCGGCGTCGCTCGGGATCGCCGCGACGACCCATTCGGTGACGGGGGAGGCAGCAGCCCGGGCCGAGCCCATGGCCGCCGTCTTCGGCGGAGTCGCTGACGGCGGCTGACCGGTCGGGGCTCCGGCGGGCGGCGCGGCGGGGCCGGTCTCGCTGTCGTGCTTGGCGAGGTACTTCACGCGCACCCCGAGCACGGCGAGGATCGCCTGACGCAGATCTTCGCTCGGACCGGCACCGGCCGCGAGCTTCTTGAACTTCGAGACGTCGGACTGGCTCTGGAACGAGAGAGTCAGCACGTCCCCGTCGAGCTCGCTGACCCGTGCGCCGGATGCCAGCAGCCACGACGACCGGCTGGTCTCCTCGAGCCGGGCGAGCACTTCGGGCCACGCATCGCGCAGGTGCTGCAGGGTGATCGGTCCGACGGGTGCGGGCGCGGCGGCCGGAACCGGTTCGGATGCGGCGGGAGTCGGCGCGGGAACGGCCGCCACCGGCGCGACCGCGGGCTCCGCGATCGGAGGAGCCTCGGGCGCGGGGACGCGGCTCCGGCGCCGCCTGGCGCGTGCCCGCGGCGCGGCATCGGTCTGCGCGAGCACCCGGGCGACCATGAGCTCGAGCTGCAGCCGGGGCGATGTCGCTCCGGTCATCTCGTCGAGCGTGGCGATCACGAGATCGGCGGTGCGCGAGAGGCGCAGGGATCCGAAGACCTCGGCCTGGCGCATCATGCGCGCGAGCGACTCGGCCGACACGCCCCGCAGCACCGCGGCGGCATCCTGCCCGGTCGCCGCGACGACGATGAGGTCGCGCAGGCGCTCCAGCAGGTCGTCCACGAACCGGCGCGGATCCTGGCCGGTCTGCACCACCCGGTCGACCGCGGCGAACGCCGCCGCGGCATCCGCCGCGCCGAAGGCGTCGACCACCTCGTCGAGAAGCTCGGCATGCGTGTAGCCGAGAAGGGCGACCGCCCGCGCATAGGTCACAAGGGTGCCCTCGGAGCCGGCGATCAGCTGATCGAGCAGAGAGAGCGTGTCTCGCGGTGAGCCGCCCCCGGCGCGCACGACGAGAGACAGCACGCCGGGCTCGACCGTCACGCCCTCGGTCTCGCACAGGGCCTGGACGTACTCGAGCATCGCGGCCGGCGGGACGAGGCGGAACGGGTAGTGGTGCGTCCGTGACCGGATCGTGCCGATCACCTTCTCGGGCTCGGTCGTCGCGAAGATGAACTTCACGTGATCCGGCGGCTCCTCGACGAGCTTCAGCAGGGCGTTGAAGCCCTGCGGCGTGACCATGTGCGCCTCATCGAGGATGAAGATCTTGAACCTGTCGCGCGCCGGAGCGAACACCGCGCGCTCGCGCAGGTCGCGCGCGTCGTCGACGCCGTTGTGGCTCGCCGCGTCGATCTCGACCACGTCGAGCGAACCGCCCCCTCCCCGGCCCAGCTCGACGCAGCTCTCGCACACGCCGCACGGCACGTCGGTCGGGCCTTCGGCGCAGTTGAGGCACCGCGCGAGGATGCGCGCGGATGTCGTCTTGCCGCATCCGCGGGGTCCGGAGAAGAGATAGGCGTGGCCGACGCGATCACCGCGCAGCGCCGTCATCAGCGGCTCGGTCACCTGGGACTGGCCGATCATCTCGCCGAACGTCTCGGGACGGTATCGGCGGTACAGAGCGGTCGTCACGCACCCAGCCTACGGCGTGGCCGCGACATCGCGATGGGCGCGGGCGCGCTCCCTCGGCGGCCCGCGTCGTGTTCAGGAGTTGCGTCCAGGATCAGGACGATCGGCCGGCGATCCGTCCTGATCCGGGCGCATGTCCTGAAACCGCCGCGCCGTCGGTCAGGCGTCGACGCCGTGCTCGACGTCGGCGGCCGCACCGATGATCGGGATCGTCGTCGTGACGGTGGGGACGGATGCCGACAGCAGCGTGCCGTCCTCCCGGCGGACGTCGGCGAACTGCTTGAGCGAGGGACGGCCCGAGATCACAGGGCCCTGGTCGGCCAGCGGCACCACGACCTCTTCGCCGGGGCCCAACGCGTACGCGGAGCCGCGCACGCTGAAAACGAGCGGCTCGCCCTCGTCGCCCGCCGAGACCCGCAGCGTGTCGCGGGTCAGGGTGACGCGCAGCGGCGTGCCGTGCCAGTGGAGCGCGTACGACAGCTCGGGCCAGTCCGCGGGCAGTCGGGGATCGAACGACAGCTCGCCGAAGTGATCCCGCATCCCGCCGAAACCGCACACGAGCGCCGTCCAGACGCCGCCCGCCGAGGCGACGTGCACGCCGTCGGCGGCGTTGTGGTGCAGGTCGCCGAGGTCGACGAAGATCGACTGCCGGAAGTACTCCAGCGCGAGGTCCTGATAGCCGACCTCCGCGGCCAGGATGGCCTGCACGACCGCCGACAGGGTGGAGTCGCCGGTGGTCAGCGGGTCGTAGTACTCGAAGTCGGCGAGCTTGTCCTCGTCGGAGAAGTGATTGCCCTGCAGGAACAGCGCGAGCACCACGTCGGCCTGCTTGAGCACCTGGTAGCGGTAGATCACGAGCGGGTGGAAGTGCAGCAGCAGCGGCCGCTGGTCGGACGGCGTGTGCTCGAGATCCCAGACCTCACGCTCGAGGAACACGGCATCCTGCGGGTGGATGCCGAGGGCCGGGCTGAACGGGATGTGCATGGCCTCGGCCGCGCGATCCCACGACTCCGCCTCGGAGGAGTCCAGATGCAGCCGGTCCACCATGAGCCGGTACGCCTCGGGGTCATCCTCGGCCATCTCGCGCACGGTGCGCGCCGCGAAGCGCAGGTTGAACCGGGCCATGACGTTCGTGAACAGGTTGTCGTTCACGACCGTCGTGTACTCGTCCGGGCCGGTGACCCCGTGGATGTGGAACGACTCCTCTCCGTCGCTGTCGCTCGTCCGCCAGAAGCCGAGGGTCGCCCACAGGCGTGCGGTCTCGACCGCGATGTCGACGCCCTCGCGGTGGAGGAATTCGGTGTCGCCCGTGGCTCGGATGTACTTCGCCAGCGCGAAGCTCACGTCGGCGTTGATGTGGTACTGCGCGGTTCCGGCCGCGTAGTAAGCCGACGCCTCTTCGCCGTTGATCGTGCGCCACGGGAAGAGCACCCCGTGCTCGTTGAGCTGCTGGGCACGGCGACGGGCAGCCGGAAGCATGAGATACCGCATCCGGATCGCGTTGCGCGCCCAGAGCGGCGTCGTGTAGGCGAGGAACGGGAGGACGTAGATCTCGGTGTCCCAGAAATAGTGGCCGCTGTAGCCCGACCCGGTGACGCCCTTCGCGGGGACTCCCTGCCCGTCGGCGCGAGCCGCGGCCTGGGCGAGCTGGAACAGGCACCAGCGGGTGGCCTGCTGCAGGTCGTCTTGGCCACCGATGCAGACGTCCGAGCGCTCCCAGAAGCCGTCGAGCCAGATGCGCTGGCGCTCGTACTGACGCTCCACGCCCTCGAACTCGACGCGGTCGAGGGTGCGGCGGCAGCGGTCGACGAGTTCGCGGGCCGGTACGCCGCGCGACGTGTGGTAGCTCACGAGCTTGGTCACGCGAATGGGCACGCCGGCCTTGGCCTGCACGCGGAACACGTTCTTGGCGATGTCGGGCTCGACCAGCGTGCGGGCGTTGTACTCGTTCTCCGTGTCGATCAGGTGATCGGCGACCACAGCCGCGGTCATGCCCGAGTCGGTCACCCGGTACGAAAGGACGGACCGGCCACCCTCCTGCCAGTACTCCTCCGGCTGCAGCACCCGCTCCTGGATGCGCTCCGCCTTGCGGGGGTCGAAGCCGCCCTTCCGCGTGGGGGTCGGGCTTCCGCCGTAGACGTCCTCGCCGTCCTGCCGGTTGATCACCTGGCAGTTGATCGTCACGGGGGCGTCGGCGTTCAGGACGGTGACCTCGAGCCGCAGCACCGCGAGGTGCTTCTCCTCGAACGAGACCAGGCGGTCGTCCTCGATCAGGACGTCCTTGCCCGACGGCGTCGTCCACCGCACCCGGCGCCGCAGCACGCCGGCGCGCATGTCGAGCGTGCGGGTGTACTCGCGCACGTCCGCGACGTCGAGCGAGAGCGGCTCGTCGTCGACGTAGACCCGCATGACCTTCGCGTCGGGCGCGTTGATGATCGTCTGCCCGACCTCGGCGAATCCGTAGGCCTGCTCGGCGTGGCGGATCGGGAAGGTCTCGTGGAAGCCGTTGACGAAGGTGCCGTGCTCGTGGGCGAAGCGGCCCTCGATGTGATTGCCGCGCAGACCCAGGTAGCCGTTCCCGACGGAGAACAGCGTCTCGGTGACTGCCACATCATCGAGCGAGCACTCGTCCTCGATGAGGCACCAGGGGTCGACGGGGAACCGGTCGCGGTCGATCATTCGGACTTCTCCTGCGCATCGGAGGCGGGTGCGGGGGGCTCTGACGCGGAAGCGCCGGGCCCGGGTCTGCTGAGGAGTTCGGCGAGATCCTCGACGACGAGGTGAGCGCCGGCGCTGCGCAGCTCGTCGGGACCCGTTCCCCGATCCACGCCGATCACGAGCGCGAACCCGCCCGCCGCGGCGGACTGCACACCGCTGATGGCGTCCTCGACGGCGACACTGCGTGCGGGGTCGACCCCCAGCATCCGCGCCGCCTCGACGAACACGTCGGGGGCGGGCTTGGACGCGAGGTGGTCGCGCTCGGCGATCACGCCGTCCATCACGACCGTGAACCTCTCGCGCAGGCCGGCCGACCGCAGGACCTCGTCGGCGTTCTTCGAGCTCGACACGACGGCGGTGGGGATGCCGGCGGCCTCGAGCTCGTCCAGGAGCGCGACCGATCCGGGATACGCGACGATGCCCTCGGCACGCAGCACGCGGGAGAACACCTCGTTCTTGCGATTGCCGATGCCGCAGACCGTGTCGACGGAGGGATCGTCCGACGGATCGCCCCACGGCACCTCGACGTCGCGGCTGCGCAGCAGCGACGCGACGCCGTCATAGCGCTTCTTGCCGTCGAGGTAGTCGAAGTAGTCGCGCTCGGTGTACGGCGGCTCGATGTCCCAGGCCGCGAACAGCTCCTCGAACATCGTCTGCCAGGCGTGCATGTGCACCTCGGCGGTGGGCGTCAGCACACCGTCCAGATCGAACAGCACGGCGTCGTACGAGGCGAGATCGGGCAGGGGGTCGTGGGCCACGCAGAACCTCCGGGCGGGGGTGGATATGAGGGGGGCTCGGCGCCTCTTCGTGCCGTCCTGCCAGCGTAGTCCGACGGCATCGCGCGCCGTAACCCGGCGATGCCGAACAGGGTCAGGCGCGCGCCGCCTGCAGACTCTGACGGGCGATCTCCATCTCCTCGTCGGTCGGCACGACCAGCACGGCCACGCGCGAGGCGTCCGTCGAGATGAGGCGGATGCCGCGACCCGGGCTTTCGTTGCGTGCCGGGTCGATCTCCACGCCGGCGAAGCCGAGCGTCTCGAGGGCGGCCGCGCGCACACGTGGGGTGTTCTCCCCCACTCCGGCCGTGAAGGAGATGACGTCCACGCCACCCAGCTGTGCGAGGTAGGCACCGGCGTAGGCGCGCAGCCGGTGCACGTACACCTCGAAGGCCAGCATCGCGCTGTCGTCGCCGGCCTCCATGGCGGCGCGGATGTCGCGGTAGTCGGAGTATCCCGAGAGGCCGAGCAGGCCGCTCCGCTTGTTGAGCAAATCGTCGAGGTCGTCGATCGACATGTCGGCGCGCCGTGCCAGGTGGAACAGCACCGCGGGGTCGATGTCACCGGAGCGGGTGCCCATCACGAGGCCCTCGAGCGGTGTGAGGCCCATCGAGGTCTCCACCGAGCGCCCGCCGTCGATCGCCGTGACCGATGCGCCGTTGCCGAGATGGAACACGATCTGCTTCAGCTCCGCCAGCGGCCTCCCGAGGAAGGCGGCGGCTGCTTCGCTGACGAACTTGTGCGACGTTCCATGGAAGCCGTACCGGCGGATGCTGTGGGATGCCGCCAGCTCCGCGTCGATCGCGTACGTGTAGGCCGCCCGCGGAAGCGTCTGATGGAACGCCGTGTCGAACACCGCCACGTGCGGCACGTCGGGAAAGGCCTTCTTCGCCGCGACGATGCCGGCCAGGTTGGCGGGATTGTGGAGGGGCGCGAGCACCGAGAGCTCGTCGATGCCCGCCTCGACCGCGGGCGAGATCAGCGTGGGCTCGAAGAAGCGGGCGCCGCCGTGGACGACGCGATGCCCGACCGCCGTCGGAGCGTGGTCGTCCAGGGAGGGCCCGTTCTGCGCGAACGCCTCGAGCATCACGGCGAAGCCCGCGGTGTGGTCGGGGATCGGGAGCTCGCGGTCGTAGGTCGCGTTCAGCATGGCGGGCGCCGGGCCGTCGCGAGGCGGAGCGAAGACCGTGTGCGATGAGCGCCCGACCGGCCCTCCGTCGGTGGATCGCTCGCCGATCCGCTCCACGAGTCCCGACGCGAGGACGGTGGCGGCATCCATGTCGATCAACTGGTATTTGAACGACGACGAGCCGCTGTTGACCACCAGGACGACGCTCACGCCGGCACCTCGCCCTGCGCCTGGATTGCGGTGATCGCGATCGTGTTGACGATGTCGTCCACGAGTGCACCGCGTGAGAGATCGTTGATCGGCTTGTTCAGGCCCTGCAGCACCGGGCCGATCGCGACGGCACCGGCTGAGCGCTGCACCGCCTTGTACGTGTTGTTGCCGGTGTTCAGGTCGGGGAAGATGAACACCGTCGCACGGCCGGCCACGGCCGACCCCGGCATCTTGGCCGCCGCCACGGCGACGTCGGCGGCGGCGTCGTACTGGATCGGGCCCTCCACCAGCAGCTGCGGCGCCCGCTCGCGCACGAGCGCGGTCGCCGCGCGGACCTTCTCGACTTCAGCGCCCGAGCCCGACTCCCCCGTCGAGTACGACAGCATCGCGATGCGGGGCTCGATCCCGAACTGCGTCGCCGTCGCGGCGGAGGAGATCGCGATGTCGGCGAGCTGCTCCGACGTGGGATCGGGGATCACGGCGCAGTCGCCGTAGACGAGGACGCGATCGGCGAGTGCCATGAGGAACACGGACGAGACCACCGAGACCCCGGGCCTGGTCTTGATGATCTCGAATGCCGGGCGGATGGTGTGGGCCGTCGTGTGCGCGGCGCCGGAGACCATGCCGTCGGCCAGGCCGAGATGCACCATCATCGTGCCGAAGTACGACACGTCGGTGACGGAGTCGGATGCCTGCGCGAGCGTGACGCCCTTGTGGGCCCGGAGTCGCGCGTACTCGTCCGCGAACTTCGCGACGTGCACGGGATCGAACGGCGAGAGCACCTCGGCGCGCTGGATGTCGATGCCGAGCTCGACCGCGCGGGAGCGCACCTCGAACGGCTCGCCGAGGATGACGAGGTCGGCGATGCGGCGCTTGAGCACGGTGGCGGCCGCGCGGAGCACCCGGTCGTCGTCGCCTTCGGGCAGCACGATGCGCTTGCGGACCGACCGCGCTCGCTCGATGAGCTGGAACTCGAACATGAGCGGCGTGACGACGGTCGCCCGCGCGACGCCGAACGCACGCAGGAGCTCGTCGGTGTCGACGTTCGTCTCGAAGAGGGCCAGCGCGGTGTCGTAGCGGCGCTGCGAATCTGCGGCCAGGCGGCCGCGGGTGCTCATGATGCGCACGGCCGTCTCGTAGGTCCCGAGGTCGGTCGTGACGATCGGCACATTGGAGCCCAGGCCGTCCAGCAGCCGCGCCACGGGCTCGGGCAGTTCGAAGCCGCCGTTGAGCACGATGCCCGAGATCGACGGGAATGTGCCCGAGGCGTTCGCGAGCAGGGTCGCGAGCAGCACTTCGGAGCGGTCGGCGGGGATGATGACCACGGCGCCCTCGAGAAGACGCGGCAGCACGTTGACCATCGACATGCCGGCGACCACGACTCCGAGCGCCTCGCGGGTGAGTCGATCAGGATCACCGGAGAGCAGCTCGCCGTCGACCGAGCGCATGATGCCGCGCATGGACGGAGCGACGAGGTAGCGGTCCTCGGGGATCGCCCACACGGGCACCGTGCTCGGCGCCAGCCGGACGTGACCCGCCAGAGACCGCTCGATCGCGGCGATCGCGTCGGCGGCGGTGTCGGGATCGGCGCGGTTCGCGACGACGGCGAACAGCTCGGCCCGCTCGTGGGCCAGCTCGGTGAGCGCGAGGTCGGCGATCTGACCCATCTCGGCGGCCGTGCGGGGCAGCGACGAGCCCAGAAGCTCGGGCTGGGTCTCGTCCTGCGCGGAGCGACCGCCGAGCACCAGCAGCACCGGCGCGCCCAGGTTCGCGGCGATCCGGGCGTTGTAGGCGAGCTCCGCCGGACTGCCGACGTCCGTGTAGTCGCTGCCGACCACGACCACGGCGTCGCACTGCGCCTCCACGGCCTTGAATCGTTCGACGATCGTGGCGAGCGCGGCATCCGGGTCCGTACGCACGTCGTCGTACGTCACGCCCACACAGTCCTCGTACGCGAGATCGACGCCGTCGTGGGCGAGCAGCATCTCCAGGACGTAGTCGCGCTCCACGGTCGAGCGCGCGATCGCACGGAACACCCCGACCTTGGGCGTGGCGTGACTGAGCGCCTCAAGGACTCCGAGAGCCACGGTGGACTTCCCCGAATGGCCCTCGGCCGACGTGATGAAGATGCTCTGCGCCACGAGCACAGCCTATGCGCCGCGTCGTGCGCGAGCCGATGCGCGTCGGGTGCCGTTGGCCCGACGCTAGGCTCCGGTTCATGAGCGCCGAGGCATCCGCAGCATCCGTCCCCGGAGTCGACGTTCCCGATCACCGTGGCCGTACCGGACTCGACCGCATCGGCCGCGATCTGACCGGGAATCCGCGCGTGCGCGTCGTCGACGTTGAGCTTCTGGCTGCGGGGTGGCACGTGCTTCGGCGCACGACCCTCGAGTACGAGGGCGCCGACGGCGTGTGGACCCGCCAGCAGCGCGAGACCTATGACCGGGGAAACGGCGCCACAGTGCTGCTGTACAACCGCGACCTGCACACGGTGCTGCTCACGCGGCAGTTCCGCTATCCGGTCTACGTGAACGACCACCCCGACGGCATGCTGATCGAGACCGCGGCGGGACTCCTGGACGACGACGACCCCGCGACGGCGATCCGACGGGAGACGGCCGAGGAGACGGGCGTGCAGATCGGGGAGCTCGAGCACGTCTTCGACGTCTACATGAGTCCCGGATCGGTCACCGAGCGGCTCCACTTCTTCGCGGCGGCGTACGACGCCTCTTCACGCACGGGGGCCGGGGGCGGGCTCGCGCACGAAGGCGAGGACATCGACGTCGTCGAGCTCGACTTCGACGAGTCGCTCGCGATGATCCGCGACGGCCGCATCCAGGACGCGAAGACCATCATGCTGCTGCAATGGGCGGCGATCGACGGTCCGTTCGCCCGGTGAGGATTCCGGAACGGCTCGAGAAAAAGTAAGACTCTCCGCGAACCCGGCAGAGCCTGGTTACCCTTGCTACGTTTCCGTCCTGGGGGAGTTGGCCTGGATGCCGCCTCGCGGAGAGCTGCCCCAAGTCTAACCCGATCGCCGAGGCGCGCTTCAGCGCGGTCTGGTCACTCGGCCAGCGGGATGACCCGCACACCGCCGCTCTCACCGGCGATCACGAGCACTCGGCGTGCGTCGGACGCGGCCAGCAGCTCGAGCACCGCGGGGGCATCGGCGTCGACCACCCCGGGCGTGCCCACCGCTACGGGCCACAGCGACACCGCCGCCCCCGTATCGGCGCGAATGGCCGCTGTGAGGGCGGTCACATCGCCGGCACTGACCACGACGACCTTGCCGATCACCTGCCGGCGTGCGGCCGGCGGCACGATGCGATCGATCGCGGCGCCAGATCGTGAAGTGATAGGCGAACACCACCGCCGTCGAACTCAGCAGGCCGAGCGGCGCGCGAACACGCTCGATGAAGCCATCCGAGCCCCCCACCTCGAGGACGAACTCGAAGATCCGGAAGCCGATGATGAGGAGGGTCACGATCGCGACGACGGCGCTCGCGCCGAAGATCACGACGAGGTAGACGCGTCGTGCAGGATCGGTGGCCTCCGCCGGCTCCACCGCGCGCGTCGGTCGCCAGGCGATCGCCCACGCCGTGCCGCCGACCACGAGCGAACTGACGCCGCCCAGCAGCAGTGTGCGAGTCGTCGCCGACGAGCGCGCCGGAGAAGGTCGCCAGCAACGAGTTGACAACAACTCCGAAGCCGCTCGCGGCACCGACGAGGGCTATGGCAGAGACCACGAGTCGCGCGGCGCGACGGCTTCTCGCGGAGCGGCTCGCGAGCACATGCGCGTGATACACCCAGACGATCGCGCCCACGAGGGCGGCCGCAAGGGCCACATCGAGCTCCGACACGATGTCGGCCGCAGGATCGGTGTCGAACAGGAGTCGGAGTGCGATCAGCAGCACGCCCCCGATCGCGAACAGAGTGGTCGCGGCGGCCGCCGCGACCACGACGATCACGAGCACGGAGGCGAAACCACCGGGCGCGTCCTTCGCCTGTTCCCTGAACCAGTGCCACCACCACACCAGCGTGCCCATCGCGCACCAGAGCAGGCTCTGCAGAGCGATGGTGAGCCAGTACTGCGATCCGACGATGACGATCGAGCCGCCGAGGATCGCCTGCGTGAGAACGACAGCGATGAGGGTGATCGCACCGGACGCGGCCACAGCGAGCCCGTAGATCGCACCCAGTCCGGTGGGCACGTCGACGAGACGCGTGGGCGCTGTGGCCGCGCTGCGGCGCATGTGACGGTGCCAGAACCATACGGCGAGCCAGACGATTCCGGTCGACAGCTCCGCGGGCCGCCATTCCCCATCGATGCCCGCCGCGGCTGCGCCGACCAACGCTGTGGTCGAGACGATCAGTGAGGTCAGCGACATCGCCGTCACATACAGGGCCCACGCAAGCGATGCTCTTTCCGACGGGTCGGCGATCAGTCTGCGGCGCTCCCACCACCACAGGACACCCGCCAGCGGACCCGCGATGAGTGCGTAGGCGAGCGAGAGAGCGAGTGCGGCATCGTTCGAGACGATCACGCTGGTGGCGCCGAGCACCCGCTCCAGCAGGCCGCTGATGCCCGTCGCCCCCACGGCGACGAGGGCGAAGAGGATCACGAAGAGGATGACGCGGCGCACCGCCGACTGCGCGCGTCCGCCGGATTGCACGCGAGTGGTCATAGCGTCCCCATGTCCTCGCAGGCCGCCAGTCGCCAGGGGGCTACCTCGACCAGCCAGTCGCCGTCCACCTTCGCGAGGGTGAAGGCGGATTCGGCCTCGTACTGGTCGACGCCGAGCGGCCCCGTCCCGTACACGGTGACGATGAGCACACGGACGTTCGCTGTGTCGTCGCGCTCTGTGCTCTCCAGCACACTGATACGCACGTCTTCGTCACTCACGAACCTGGGCACGCACGAATCGGCGATCTCGGGCACGACGTAGGTGAGCGCCGTGTCCACGTCGCCGTCGACGAGAGCTTGGGAATACCGCTGCACCACCCCCTCCGGCGTGCCGGGATCCAGTGGTGCGGCGCCACCCCGCGCGAACACGGCTACCAGCGCGACGACCACGACCAGGAGCACCCCGGCGAACAGCGCGATGAGGGTGATGCGTGTTCGCCGGGCGGTGTCGGTCATGGGTGTCATCATGCCGGTACGAGGCGGGTCACACGCGGACCCCGGGCGGAACCGTTCGCGCGCACCCGCAGCCAGCGATCTCCCAGGCCCACTGTGCACCGGCCCACGTTACGATCGACAGGTGGGTGACGACGCCCGCGGACGCTGATCCAGGGGGCGCTTTTGGCAGACACAGCGACGACGGATGCCGTGACCAGCGCGCCGGGAGCGATGACCGCGGAGAGCTTCGCGCGCGTCACGGACGGCATCCTGGCCTCCGTCGGCCGGGTGATCGACGGCAAGCCCGAAGCGGTGCGCAGCGCACTGGTGTGTCTGCTGGCTGAGGGCCACCTGCTCATCGAAGATGTGCCCGGGGTCGGCAAGACGATGCTCGCCCGCGCGCTCGCTGCCTCGGTCGACGCGACCGTGCGCCGCATCCAGTTCACACCCGACCTGCTGCCGGGTGACGTGACCGGCGTCAGCGTCTTCAATCCGGTCGACCGCGAGTTCGAGTTCAAGCCGGGCGCGATCTTCGCGCACATCGTCATCGCAGACGAGATCAACCGGTCCTCCCCCAAGACCCAGTCCGCCCTGCTCGAGGCGATGGAGGAGGGTCAGGTCACCGTCGACGGCCGCACGCACCCGCTGCCGGAGCCGTTCCTGGTCGTCGCGACCCAGAATCCGCTCGAGATGGAGGGGACGTACGCGCTTCCCGAGGCGCAGCGCGACCGCTTCATGATGCGCATCTCGATGGGCTACCCGGATCCGCGCAGCGAAGCGCTCATGCTGCGTCAGCGCGATGCCGTGAACCCTCTGGACGCGATCGCCCCGGTCGCCACCTCGGCCAGGATCGCCGAACTGATCGCCTGGGCCCGGGCGGTGCACGTCGCCCCCACGATCGAGGACTACGCCGTGGCGCTCGCCGGGGCCACCCGCACCCACTCCGACCTGCGCCTCGGCGCCAGCCCGCGCGCGACGTTGCAGCTCGTGCGCGCCGCGAAGGTGTGGGCGGCGCTGGACGGCCGCGGGTTCGTCATCCCGGATGACATCACCGCCCTGCTGATCCCGGTGTTCTCGCACCGGCTCATCCCGACGCGGTCGGCCGGCGGCGCCCGCGCCCGCACCACCGCCGACGCGATCGCGACCATCCTGGAGCGCATCGCGGGCACTGTGCGCGTTCCGATCGCCGCCCGACAGTGAGCTTCCGATGAGACGCCTCTGGCCACTGACCGCCCGCGGAACGGGCGCCCTCGTGCTGGCCGTGGCATGCTTCGTGATCGCCAACGAGGTCGGCATCGCGGAGCTGATGTACTTCGGCATCCTGCTCCTGGCCGTGCTGGCAGCGAGCATCGCGTCCCTCTACCTCACCCGCCGCTCCGACACCGCCACGCGCGCGCTCACGCCCGACGTCGCGACCGTCGGCCGGGATGCCCTCGTCACGGTCCGCGTCGGGGTGCGCACCGCCCTGCCCACCGCGCCGGGGACGTGGCGGGACAGTGTGCCGAAGGGACTGACGGGCGCCGCGCAGGGCGTCTTCCCGGCGCTCGGCTCGGGGCTGCGTGGAGCGGAGCGCGTCGTGCAGCTGTCGTACACCGTCCGGGGCGGTCGCCGCGGCATCCATCCGCTCGGTCCGCTGCAGGTCACCTCCACCGACCCGTTCGGTCTGGCTCGCCGCACCACGGTCTTCGGCGAGCGGACGCCCGTCACCGTCGCCCCCGCGGTGATCGACCTGCCCGCGCTGAACAACTTCGCCGGCGAGGCCGGCGGCACGCTGCACACGACCAACAATCAGCTGGGCCAGGGCGCCGACAACCTCATCGCCCGCCCCTACGTTCCCGGCGACTCCATGCGCCGCATCCACTGGCGCGCGACAGCGCACCGCGACGAGCTCATGGTCCGGCAGGAGGAACAGGAATCCACGCCCGAAGCGACCGTCGTGATCGACCGCGGAGTGCTCCGCTACTCGCCCGAGGCGATGCAGGCACCGGGCGCGGACGCCGGCTTCGAGGCGGCCGTCTCGGCCTGCGTGTCGGTCACGAGCCGTCTGGTGCACGACGGATACGCCGTCGAGGTGATCGACTCCGACGGCACGCTTCTGGCCGAGCGGATCGACGGCGGCGACATGACCGAGGTCGAGGGGCTCGTCAACCAGTTCGCGACGCTGACGGCGCGCCGCGACGATCACCTCGGCAAGCTGGTGCGGGTCTTCGCGGGGGTCATGACGGGCCCGGTCGTGCTCATCGTCGGCAGGTTCGATCCCGCGGATGCCGACACGATCGCCCCCGTCGCTCACCACAGCTCGCTGGCGATCCTGCTCGCCGTCGCTCCGGTGGGCGACTCGCTCGAGCGCGCGGTCGACCGCGGCTGGCACGCGGCGGCCGTCGATCCCGACGGCGATCTGGTGACCGCGTGGTCGGGTGCCGCGGAACGGGGGATCTCACATGTCCTCCGATGAGCGGCCCACCCGGCGCGCGGCCGACCTGACGCTGACCATCGGCGTCCTGGTCGCGGTGTTCGCAGCTCTCCTGCCGCTCATGCGCGTCGTCCGGCCCAGCAGCTGGCTGCTCGGAGCGATGGTGCTGGCGGTCGCGATCCTGGCCGCCGGGTTCATCGCCCGTCGGTACCGGCTCCCGGCTCTCGCGGTGAGCCTTGTGGAGGCATCCGTCTGGGTCGTCTTCATGATGCTCGTGTTCCTGCGCGATACCGCCCTGCTGTGGGTGGTCCCCACTCCGGAGACCGTGCGCGAGCTGCCGAGTCTGCTGGCCGCCGCCGGCGAGGAGATCGCGGTCGGGGCGGCGCCCCTGGACGCGAGCACCCCCCTGTCGATGCTCATCGTGGGCGGAACCGGGCTGCTGACGATCATCGTCGATCACGTGGTGCTCACCGCGCGGATGCCGCTGCTCGCGGCGATCGGACTCATCGCCGTCTCGCTCATCCCGTCGATCGCGGTGCCGGGCGAGGTCGACATCATGGCGTTCGTGCTGCTGGCGGCATCGATCCTCTTCCTGATCCGCACGGACACGCGCGCCCGAGAGGAGCCCGGAGACCGGGAGGCCGAGCGCTCCGCCGGGGTGCCGGCGACCGCTCTGGGCATCGGCGCGATCGCCGTCGTGGTGGCGCTGGTCGCGGTGCCGCTCCTTCCGCAGCCGATCGCACGAGCCGGGTCGGGAACGATGGGCACCGGTCCGGGGATCGATGCGACATTGCAGCTCGGAGACGACCTGCGCCGCCCGCGCGAGGTCGAGGTCATGCTGGTGCGCAGCGACGCGCCGAATGCGCCGTACCTGCGCGCCACCACGCTCTCCCAGCTCGAGGGCAGCGTGTGGGAGCCCGACCGGGTGCGGACCGTTCCCCTCGAGAATGAGCTGGCATTGGGTGGGGTACCCGTCGACGAGGAGATCCGCCTGTCGGAGTACGTGACGACCGTGGAGGTGACGAACCTCGCGTCGCCGTGGCTTCCGATCTCGTTCCCCGCCGTCTCGGTGAACGGACTCGAGGGCGACTGGTCGGCTGCGCCGTACAACCGCACCGTGATCAGCCAGGCGGCGACCACACAAGGTCAGAACTACGAGGTGGTCACGAACGTGCCGCGACCCACTTTGGAGCAGATCCGCGCGCGCCAGGCAGGCGGCCCTGATCAGCGCGACGGCACGACGGCCTTGCCGGCCGAGATCTCTCCGATCGTCGGCGACCTCGCGCTGGAGGTGACTGCGGGAACGACGAACGACTACGACGCCCTCGTTGCGCTGCAGACGTGGTTCCGGGGCCCCGAATTCGCCTACTCTTTGGACGCGCCGGTAGAGGAGGGCTTCGACGGATCGGGCACCGATGCGGTTGCCAGGTTCCTCGAGGTGCGCGAGGGCTACTGCATCCACTACGCGTCGGCCTTCGCGCTCATGGCGCGCACCCTCGGGATGCCGAGTCGCATCGTGGTCGGCTATCTTCCCGGCAGCGCCACGAGCGACGCGATCGAGCGCGAGACGGTGTACTCGGTCTCGAGCGGACAGCTGCACGCCTGGCCCGAGGTGATGTTCGAGGGGATCGGGTGGGTGCCGTTCGAGCCGACCAACGGCCTGGGCGTTCCCACCGCCTTCAGCGCCGCCGGAGCGGCTCCCGGCGGAGCGGACGATCCCTCCGCGGCGACGCCCGCGCCGAGCACCTCCGCGTCAGCGGATGCGGGAATCAACCCCGAAGACGCCGACCCGGATCAGTCGGGAGCGGCAGCCGGGACGACCGGCACCGTCGTGAATCCCCTTCCGGCGCTGACGGTCACCCTCGGCATCCTCTTCGCGCTGTTGATCCCCGCGCTGATCCGCGAGCTGCGGCGGCGTCAGATGCTCGTCTCGGCGCGCAGCGGCGACGCCGCGGCCGCGTGGCTGGCCGTGCAGGACACCGCGATCGATCTCGGTATCGACGTGCCGGCGAGCGAGTCGCCGCGCTCGCTCGGCACCCGCCTCGTGGAGCACGGCGCGCCGGCGGCGGAGATGAGCCTGCTGGTCAGCGCGATCGAGCGGGCCAGTTATGCGCCGGGTGGAAAGCACGCCTTCTGGCAGGGTGAGGCGCTCGCGGATGCCGCCACCACGGTGCGCGCGGCGATGCTGGCCGCGGTGGACACGCCTCGCCGTGTGCTCGCGCTCCTCGTGCCCCGCTCGCTCATCATCCGCCCGGGCAGCGTCTACGCCGGTTCGGGAGCAGCCGCGCGCGCACGGTAGGATGGTCGGCGGCCCGCGAGGGCCACGGAGGATTCGCCTAGTGGCCTATGGCGCACGCTTGGAAAGCGTGTTGAGTGAAAGCTCTCAGGGGTTCGAATCCCCTATCCTCCGCTCTGTGATGAGTCGCGACATGTGTCTCATCTGAGTCGCGACATGTGTCACTAATGAGAGCCCGGCCATCGGCCGGGCTCTTGTTGTTGGTTGCGCCAGTAGCTGCGGGTCGGGTCGATGGTGTGGGTGCTGAGGATCTCGCCGGTGTCGAGGTGGATCACGGTGACGGTGGCCTCGTCGATGAGCGCGAGGACGCGCTTGCGGCGGTGGCGGATGCCGATCCCGAGGTGGTGCATGCGGCCGGCGCGGCGGAGGCTGATCTTGCCGTTGGGGTCGACGTGGTCGTAGCGGAGCCGGTAGTGGCCTTCGCCGTGGTGCGGCGGGGTGGGCTTTGGGGGTGGCGCGGTAGGTGTCGCCGGGGGTGTGGCGGTCTGTTGCCGCGGTGCGGGCGGTGCTCGTTGTAGACGATGCGGAATCGTGTCGAGGTGCGGCTTGCAGCTCGGTGAGGGTGTGCGCGGCGGGCTGCGCGGCGAGCCAGTCGCTTCAGGCTGCGGTGGAAGCGTTCGATCTTCCCTTGGGTCTGCGGGTGGCCGGGTGAGCCGTTCTTCTGCCGGATTCCGAGCAGGGGCAGGAGGTGCTCGAACGCGTTGCGTCCGCCGCCGAATCGGGCGGTGTAGACGCGGCCGTTGTCGGTGAGGGTCGAGGCGGGGACGCCGTGCGTGTCGGTGGCGGCCAGGAACGTGGCGACGACGTCGTCGCCGGTGACGGGGCGGTGGGCGGTGCACGACAGCAGGTAGCGGGAGTGGTCATCGAGCCAGTTCAGGATCTCCACGTCGCTGCCGTCGGCGAGTCGCCAGTGGGTGAAGTCGGACTGCCAGGTCTCGTTGGGTTGGGCCGCTTCGAACCGGATGTAGGAGGAGCGGGGTCGTTTCCGAGGTTCGGGGTGATCAGGCCGGCGGCGTGCAGGATCCGGCGGATCGTCGAGGTCGACGGTGGCGGGTGCCCCTCACGCTCGAGATGCCACGCGATCGTCACTGGGCCGGCATCCAGCCCTTGACCGGTCAGCTGCTGGCGCAGCCCGATGATCCGGTCACGGACCTCGTCGGGCGTGGCAGCGGCGTTCGTCCGTGGTCGACGCGATCGCGGCTCGACCGCGTCCAACCCGTCCACCGCGGTAGCGGGCCAGGAGTCGATGCAGATGCCGTCGCGAGATCCCGTACTCGACCGCCGCCTGCGTGACGGTGAGCTGCCCGGCGACGATCTTCAAAACCACAACCCGAGCTTGGACACCCCGCCGACTGTGACCTATGTCGCGACTCATCAGCGACCTATCACCTGTGACCTATGTCGTGAACCCAGACACCCTATCCTCCGCTCTGTGTATGAGTCGCGACATGTGTCCGATTTGTCGCGAAACATCACATCCTGTCCTCGACTCCGAAGTGTCTGTTCCGCCCGTGTTCACGCGGAGAGCATCGCTGCCTGAGTCCGGACGAGCTCAGCAGTGAGCTCGTCTGCGGGTCGCTCGAAAGCGGCCGATTCGTCGGTGAGAATCGCGCCCACGGTGCCGAAGACACCCCATCGGATCCTCCATGCGATATCGGCGAATGACAGGTGCGGTAGTGCCGCCTCCAGATGGGGGCCGAAGGCACCGGCCACCGGTGCAAAGTGTCTCGCAACCGTGGCGGCGACGAACTCGCCGGGTCGGGTGTAGATCGCGCCGATGAGCCGCGCGCGCCCGAAAGAGCGCGCGTGCAGGGCGTGCGCGGCATCCACATCGGGTCGGATCAACGCGTAGACGAGTTCCGGCACCGTGGGCCGCCCACGCTCGACCGCCTTTCCGAGAAGGAGGAGCCGGCGCGCGTTGAGCGGTGCGAGGATCCGCTCCAGTACCGCTGCAGCAAGCTGCTCGCGACCCCCGAAGTGGTAGTGCACCGCGCCCGGGTCGGTTCCGGCATCACGCATGATTCTGCGGAGCGATCCGGTCTCGATCCCGGTGTTCGAGAACTCGATTTCCGCCGCATCCAGGAGTGCGTCGGCTGTAGGGCTAGGCACCTTCGAGAAGCTTCTTGAGCGCAGTGAGGTCCTTGCTCGTGGCACGGCGCATCGCAACCGCGATGAACGGTGAGATTGAACCTCGAGAAGCCGGTCGGCTTACCTCGATTTCGAAGCATCATCTTGGTGTCCCCGTCGGCAGTGGACTCGAACCGGTACGTCGTTTCCATCGGAAACGGGCCCTCAGCGGTGCGCATCATCAATGAGTGGGAGGTGTGCTCGGTGATCTCGTAGGTATACCGCAGCTGCCGACCCATGAACCGGGCGACGAACGCGATTTTGCTGCCGATCTGGAGCGGTGGTGGGGTCTTCCACTCCACCGCGGCGATATTGGCGTACCACTCGGGGGCATGAGAAGGGTCGCAGGCGTAGGCGACCACCGTCGAGATCGGGCGATGGATCACCTGGGTCACCACCACATCCACCGTCGCCGAGCCACGAGCAGATTCAGTCATATGACTGAATCTACTCCGTCAGGCAGGGGATCAACTCGGGTTCTGCCCTCGCCCTCCGGAAAACGGCCCCGACGACTCGCAAGGCTTCACACTGGATATGCCTGCCGGCGTACGCCGAAACCGGGGCTGGCCCACGGAGAGAAGCAACCATGAGCACACGTGCGATCAGTGATCACGCGCTGCTGTCCGACCGGCACTCCGCTGCCGCTGTGACCAGCGACGGCTGCATCGCGTGGCTGTGCTTTCCCCGATTCGACAGCGAGTCGGTGTTCGCGTCCCTGCTCGACGACGAAGGCGGCCACTGGTGGATCCGGCCCGCCGGTGAGGCGGATGCCGCCGTGTCGCGCGAATACGTCGCCGGCACGATGGTGCTGCGAAGCACATACCGCATCGCCTCCGGAACGTTCGAGATCACGGAGGCGATGGAAGTGGGGCCTGCGGCGGACCCCCATCGGCTCGGTGAGGACGCGCCGCACACGGTTCTGAGGACGGTTCGGTGCACGAGCGGGCGAGTAGCGCTGGCCATGGACTTCCGGCCGCGTCCGGACTACGGGCTCGTGGTGCCGACCTTCAGACGCCGTGCCCGGCGGGGTCGCTGTTCGGGGTGGCCTTGGTTGGTTGGTCCTGTCCACGACGCTTCCGGTGACGGTCTCCGTCACCGCAGTGACGGCGCGGTTCACCCTTGGCGAAGGCGAGTCCGTGGCGCTTCGCGATGCACCGTTCGACCGCTGGACGAGCAGCCGCCGCCGGCTCTGCTCCGAGCGGGCGAGTCGAGAGCGGCAATGACCGAACCGATCGACAGCCTGGCGGGCGTGGTCCGACCTCCACCAGACCTACCGAGGGTCCGTGGGCAGGAGCTGGTGCACCACAGCGGGCGCGTGCTGCAGGCGCTGACCTTCCAGCCCACGGGCGCCATCGTCGCCGCCGCCACGACCTCCCTGCCCGAGGTGGTCGGCGGCGAGCGGAACTGGGACTACCGCTACTCCTGGGTGCGCGACGCCAGCTTCACGATGCAGGCGCTCTGGGTGGCCGCGTGCCCCGACGAGGCCGCATGACTTCTTCGCCTTCATGGCGGCCGCCGCCGCGGCTCGCTGTCGGAGCGGCACGCTGCAGATCATGTTCGGTGTGGGAGGCGAGCACGACCTCACCGAGCGGAGCCTGCCACATCTTCGCAGGCTGGCGGGACAGCCGCACCCGTGCGCGTGGGCAACGGCGCTGGGATCAGCCGCAGCTCGACGTGTACGGCGAGCTCCTCGACGCCGCGTACCGGCTGCGCGGGCAGCTCGGCCCACCTGACGCCATCACGCGGCGCTTCCTGGTCGCCCTCGCGGATGCCGCGGCCGAGCAGTGGCAGCGAGCCGGACCAGGGCATCTGGGAGATCCGCGGCGAACCGCGGCACTTCCTCTACTCCAAGCTCATGTGCTGGGTGGCGCTCGACCGGGCCATCAGCCTGGCTGACCATCTCGACGCGGCACGATCGGATCGAGGACTGGACGCCGCGCGCAGAGCGAGATCCGCGCGACGCGATCCTCGAAGAGGGCTGGAACCGGGAAATCGGTGCGTTCACCCAGTCGTTCGGTTCGGACTGACCTGGACGCGTCGAGCCTGATGCTCCCGATCGTCGGCTTCCTGCCCGCCGACGACCCGCGGGTGCTGGCCACCGATCGAGGCCGACCGACGCGCGGCTCACCGACGAGCGTGGCCTGGTCTACCGCTACCGCCCGCAGCCGGCGTCGACGGCCTCGACGGGCGACGAGGGGACCTTCCTGCTGTGCACGTTCTGGCTCGCGCAGGCGCTCGCCGGCCGGCGAGGTCGACCGGGCGCCGGGACGGTGTTCGAGCGCGCGGTCGCATACGTCAACGACGTCGGCCTGCTCGCCGAGGAGGTCGACGTCGAGACAGGGGAACTCCTCGGCAACTTCCCGCAGGCGTTCAGTCATGTCGGGCTGGTCAATGCGGCCTGGGCGATCCACCTCGCGGATGCGCGTACGGCGGGGTAGACCGGGGTGGGCCGCCCGCGAATCGCCCCCGATCGGCGGTACGGGATGCGACGTTCGGCCGGTGGGGAAGATCGTTCACGAGCTGTTCACTCCACGTTCCAGACAGGCGACATCGTCCCCGGGAAAGCTCGTGTCCAGTTCCATCCACAGTGAACTCCTGAGGAGGTCGCGGTGTTCATCCTGGTTCGACACGCCATCGCCGGTCTTCTCGACCTGTTCGACTCCGCTGATCTCGAGAGGGCCGCACTGTGCACGCACGGAGAGACGTTCGCCGAGTTGTCCCGCGTCTGGGGCGAGAGGTGGCCGGGTCTCGTGGATGCCCCCGAACTTGCGCAGACGCCGAAGGGCGGGAGCTGGGTGATCGAGAATTACAACACGTCGGCCGCGAGCGCGAGGTTCGTCCGTCCGCCCCTGTCGAATGGATCTTGAGTTCCGCAGGCGTCTCGTGTCTCCCTGCAAGACCGTAGGAGGGGCGGTCATGCGTGAGTTCCGATCGCGCCGTGTGCTCTCGACCACGCCTGCGAGGCTGCTTCGACAGCGTCCCAGGATGCGCCCAGTGGAAGCGTGTACGAGAGATCGAGGTCGCTGATCTGATCGACCGTCGGCCGCCGCTCACTCGAGCGACGCGAGCTCTTTCTGAGCCGTCGTGATCTGAGCGTCCGTGAGCGGCACGACCAGCGCTCGCGCCGCGATGTCGAGCGCGTTGTCGACGTAGAAGTCGACGAACGCCTTGACCTGGGGTTCGTCTGCGTAGGAAGTGTTCTTGACGTAGATGAACAGCGGACGACTGAGTGGCGTGTAGCTGCCGTCTTGGACCGTCTCAGTGCTCGGTGCCACGCCGTCGACGGATGCTGCGACCACCACGCCGGCGTTCTCCTCGACATAGCTCAGGCCGAGGAAGCCCACAGCACCGGGATCCTTCGCGACTCCCTCGACCGTCTCGTCGTCGTCTTCGGATGCACGGTAATCCGCACGGATCGCACCTTCTTCCCCGTTGATCGCGGCGGTGAAGTAGTCGAGAGTCCCTGAGTCGCTGCCTGCACCGAACAAGACCAGCGGTTGGTCGGGAAAATCAGGGTCGACCTGGTTCCAGTTGGTGATCTCGCCCTCCGATTCGGGAGCCCAGATGGCCGCAAGCTGCTCGACGGTCAGGTCCGAGGCCCAGTCGTTCTCGGGGTTGACGATGACGGACAGTCCGTCGTTCGCGATGACGATCTCCGTGAACGCGACTCCGCCCGCTTCGCACGCAGCGATCTCTTCATCCGAGATCGCCCGCGACGCATTCGAGATGTCGGTCTCTCCGTCGCAGAATGCACGAAACCCGGCCGACGTACCAGTGACCGTGACGACGACGTCGACATCCGGCTCGACCGCGGCGAACAAGTCCGCTGCAGCATCCGTGAGTGGCGCGACCGTGGACGAACCGTCTGTCACCACCGTGCCGCCCAGCCCCACTTCGGATCCGCTCGCGGTCCCCGACTCTCCCGCGCACGCGCTCAGCAGAAGTGCAACCGCGAGGAGTGGTGCTGTCGCAATGCGGGGCGCCGCCTTCATGCGCGGTGCGTGCCGCGGACTGGTCATGCTGCACCGCGGGACGGTGCAAGCTCGACGAGGAGCGCCTCGACACGACGACGGATCTCGTCGCGGATCGGGCGGACGGTCTCGATCCGCTGACCGGCCGGGTCATCCAGCACCCAGTCCTCGTACCGCTTGCCCGGGAAGATCGGGCACACGTCCCCGCATCCCATCGTGATGACGACGTCGGACTCCTTGACCGCATCGACCGTCAGCACCTTGGGGGTGTTGTCGGCGATGTCGATGCCCTCCTCCGCCATGGCCTCGATCGCGACCGGGTTGATCTGGTCCTTCGGCTCGGATCCCGCGGAGAGCACCTCGATATCACCGCCGCCGAGCTCGCGCAGGTAGCCTGCGGCCATCTGGGAGCGTCCGGCATTGTGGACGCAGACGAACAGAACGGTGGGCTTGTCGGACATCGTGTCTCGCTTTCTCTCACCGAAAGCATAGACCACGATCTATGTGTTGCCCGGTTACGAGTCGGTGAACTATCTCGCAGGGATCAGCTCACCGAGGAGCTCTCGGACACGAGTGTCGATGTCGTCACGGATGGCGCGGACGGACTCGAGCGGCTTGCCCACAGGATCCTCGATGTCCCAGTCCAGATAGCGGCGACCCGGGTAAACGGGGCACGCGTCGCCGCATCCCATGGTCACGACGACATCGGCGGCGCGGACCGCTTCGTCGGTGAGCGGCTTGGGGAACTCCCCTCCGAGGGGTACGCCGATCTCGTCGAGCGCGCTGACGATCGTCGCGCGCACGGCGTCGGCGGGTGCCGAGCCGGCGGTCCGCACCAGCACGCGATCGCCGGCCAGCTGTCGCAGGATGCCCGCGGCCAGCTGCGATCGTCCGGCGTTCTCGACGCAGACGAACAGCACCTCCGGAACCGCGTGATGGGCAGCTCCCGAGCGGGACAGCGCATCGAGTCGAAGTGTGGCGAACGCGGCGATCCGCGACCCGAGAAGAGCGGTGGGGCCGTCGGACGACAGAAGGTCGTGGCTCTCCCTCACGTACCGTTCGACGGTCTCGGCGCTGAATGTGCCGCGATATCGCACGGCGAGGTCGTCCACGATGCGCGGGAGATCGAGTTCGGTTTCCGCTCCCGGCGCCGCGTCACCCAGCAGGGCTTCGACGCGCTCGATGTTGCGGGGGTCCAGTGAGTACCAGACCACACGCCCCTCAGGGTGTCGTCTCACGATTCCCTCGGCAGAAAGGGCCTTCATGTGATGACTGACGGTCGGCTGGCGCAGTCCCAGCGAGTCGGCAAGGCGACCGACGAGCGCCCGCCCGTCAGGCGAATCGCGGATCAGCCGCACGATCCGAGCGCGGGTCGGGTCACCGAGAGCCGTCAACTCCCGTGCGCTCGAACCGGAACCCATAGACCCAAGTCTATTGCTTCCTACCGAGACGAGATATCTGCCGTCACTCGTCGACGGGCCAGCAGATCTGGGTGCGCCATCGTGCCGGGTCCGGCTCCGTCCCGGGGTCGGTGACGTAGCTCTCCCACATCACGTCGCCGGGCACGAGGCCGGTCTCCGCGAAGAACCGCTCGAGCGCCGAGTACGTGTCCTCCATGGTGTCGTACGGTCCGACATGAACGGCCTCGACGACTCGTCCACCGGGGAGGGTTCCGGTCGCCACGCTGCCGCTGGGTGCGACCGCTGTCGCAACCGGGAAGCCCGCCTCGACGTCGACCGTGTCGGTGGGGCGGCCGTAGTACTTGCCGAACGGCGCACCGACCGGATCCACTCCTTGCGCCTGAAGTGCCGCCATGGTCTCCGCAAACGCGCGCGAGAAGAACTCCGTCAGGTCGGTCATCGCCACTCGCTCCCGAACTGCTGCGGTCGGCTGGTCAGGGAGCTGGACGATCCGGATGCTGGTCATGAGGACACCCTCGTCGACTGTCACCGCGCTCGGCAGAGTCGAAAGTCCTTCCCGGTCGACCCGTCCGGCGGGCATCGCCCGCCGGCAAAGCGGACGCGGGAGTAGCCTGGCGCGATGGCTCAACCGGTCGCCGGGGAGGAGTTCTTCGCGCCCGACCCGAAGGCGATCTCGATATACCGGGCGATCGCTCGGCGCGTTCTCGCGCTGCCGGGCGTCGAGCTGCGGGTGACGAAGAGTCAGGTCGCGTTCCGAGCCCGCCGCGGATTCGCCTACGCGTGGACCCCGGGCCGCTACGTGGCCTCACACGTGCCGCTGGTGCTCACCATCGCCCTCCCCGAGCCGCTGCAGTCCGACCGGTTCAAGGAGGTGGCACATCCGTCTGCATCGGTCTGGATGCACCACCTGGAACTGCGGCTCGTGAAGGACGTGGATCGAGACGTGATCGGCTGGCTCAGACGCGCGTACGAGCACGCTCGATGGTGAACCCCCCGCTGCAACAGCCGAGATCGCTCATCGGCCTGAGCGGAGGATCGCGCGAACGCTCGACTCCGGGCGCAGATCCAGGCGGCGCAGCAGCTGCGCATTGAGCGCCACGACGATGGTCGACAGTGACATGAGGATCGCGCCGACCGACATGGGAAGCACGAACCCGAACGGAGCCAGCACGCCCGCCGCCAGCGGCACCGAGATGAGGTTGTAGCCCCCCGCCCACCACAGGTTCTGCGCCATCTTGCGATAGCTCGCACGAGACAGCTCGATCACCGACAGGACGGACCGTGGATCGTCGCTCGCCAGGATGACACCGGCCGATGCGATCGCGACGTCTGTCCCCGCTCCGATCGCGAGTCCGACATCGGCCTGCGCGAGGGCCGGGGCATCGTTGACGCCGTCTCCGACCATCGCGATCTTCCGTCCCTCCGCCTGCAGCTCCGCGACCTTCGCCGCCTTGTCCTCCGGTCGCACACCGGCCAAGACCCGGTCGACCCCCAGATCGGCCGCGACGGCCCGCGCGACGGCTTCGGCATCCCCGGTGATCATCACGACCTGGATGCCGAGCCTGTGCAGAGCGTCGACCGCCTCGCGCGACTCGGGCCGGACCTCGTCAGCCAGCTTCACAGCGCCGACGACCGCGCCGTCGCGGACCACGTGGAGGATGATCGCGCCGTCGCGGCTCCACTCCCCCGCTGCGTCGACCGCCATTGCGCCCACCTCCTCCAGAAGGCGCGGTCCGCCGACCCGGACCTCCCGCCCGTCGACCGTCGCGGTCACTCCGATGGAGGGCGATGAGGAGAAGCCGGATGACGGGGGCACGATCAGCCGTCGATCCGTCGCGGCTCGCACGATCGCCCGAGCAAGCGGATGCTCGCTGTCGGCCTCTGCCGCCGCGGCGAGCTGCAGCACGGCATCGGCATCGAACTCGCCCGACGGCTGGATGGCGACGACGACCGGCTCGCCCTTCGTCAGCGTGCCGGTCTTGTCGAACAGCACCGTGTCGACGCTGCGCATGCTCTCCAGCGCGAGCCTGTCCTTGATCAGCACCCCACCGCGGGCGGCACGCTCGGTCGCGATCGAGACGACGAGGGGGATCGCGAGGCCGAGGGCGTGCGGGCAGGCGATCACGAGGACGGTGATCGTGCGGACGACAGCCGCATCTGGATTCCCCAGCACTGTCCACGTGACCGCCGTCACAGCCGCGGCGATGAGCGCGAACCAGAACAGCCACCCGGCGGCGCGGTCGGCGAGCCGCTGTGCCCGCGACGTCGAGTTCTGCGCCTCGACGACGAGACGCTGGATGCCGGCGAGTGCGGTGTCATCGCCGGTGGCTGTGACCTCGACCCGGAGTCCTGAGTCGGTGGCGACCGTGCCGGCGGTGACGGCATCGCCGATGCCGCGGGCGACAGCACGGGACTCCCCGGTGATCATGGACTCGTCGATGTCGAGCGCGCCCGTCCACGACTCGGCCGTCCGCGGGCACGCTGCCGCCCGGGCGGACCACGACGACGTCTCCTACGACCAGGTCGGCCGGTCGACACGGCGACGATCCGATCGCCCTCGACGCGCTCGGCCTCATCCGGCAGCAGGGCGGCGAGCGAGTCGAGCGCCGATGTCGTCTGCGCGAGTGACCGCATCTCGAGCCAGTGGCCGAGGAGCATGATCACGATCAGGAGGGCCAGCTCCCACCAGAACTCCAGTTCGTGGTGCAGCAGCCCGAGGCTGGCACCCCACGAGGCGAGGAACGCGACGGTGATCGCCAGCCCGATCAACAGCATCATGCCCGGACTGCGCCGACGCACCTCCTGCAGCGCGCCGGTGAGGAACGGCCACCCACCCCAGAAGTACATGACCGTGCCCAGAACGGGCGAGATGAGCGTGACACCGGGGACGTCCGGCAGTGGGTATCCGATGAGCATCGCGAACATGCTCGAGAAACCGATGACGGGGACGGCCAGCAGGAGGTTGATCCAGAACAGCCGTCGGAACTGCGCGACGTGATCCGTGCCGTGCCCCGCATGCGCATCGTGCCCCGCATGCGCCTCGTGGCCCGCGGTCGCGCCGTGGCCCGCGGTGACGTCTGCGTGTCCATGCGCAGACGAAGATTGGCCTTCGTTGATCTTCTCTTCGCCCATGAGCGGCACCTCCCGGTCGTCCGACGGCCAACGCGTCGTCAGAGGGAAATCAACAACATACCCCCCTAGGGTATTTCCGCGGGACCCGCTCGTCAATTCACCGCCCGGCGAACCAGCTCCGCGACAACCTTCTCGACGGCGGGCGTCCACTGACGCACCGCGAAGCCAACGGGCCACAGGTCGCCATGGTCGAGCTTCGCCCGATCTTCGAACCCAATGGTTCCACCCTCCGATTCGCTCGCTCGACACCCATCCGGGCATCTCGTCTCCAGGGTAGGGAGCGCGCCCTCCTCGCGCTTCTCCGATCCTGATCGATCAGCCTGCGAACGCAGTTCGATACGGACGGAAGAACTCCCGCAGCTCCTCGACGTACAGTCCGGGCTGCTCGAAGGGAGCGAAGTGACCACCCCGCGCAGGCTCCGTCGCCCGCGCGAGATTCGTCGTGCGCTCCAGCCACGCCCGCGGAGGCCGAACCAGGTCGGCGGGGAAGATCGAGAAGCCCGAAGGCACCTCCACGCGACGCGACAGCTGCTCGGCGGGGATCGCGGCATTCGCGTTGTACATCCGCATCGATGACCCGATCGTGCCGGTCACCCAGTACTGCGTGAGCAGCGTCAGGATCTCGTCCTTGGTGAAGCACCGCTCGATGTCGCCGTCGCAGTCGCTCCAGGCCCGCAGCTTCTCCACGATCCACGCCGCCAGCCCGACCGGCGAATCCGTCAGTGCGAACGCCGCGGTCTGCGGCTTCGTGCGGTGCATCGCGGCGTACGCGCCCTCTGCCGCGTTCCAGGTCGCAGCGCCCTCGAGCCAGGCTCGCTCCTCCGGCGACAGCACCGCCCGATCGCCGGCGTAGAACGGGAGCCCGGCATCCATCCGGTGCACCGCCACCACGCGCTCGGGGTGATCGAGGGCGAGGTACCTGCTCACCCCGCTGCCGATATCACCGCCGGCCGTGACGAATCGCTCGTACCCGAGCAGGCTCATGAGCTGCGCCCAGCGCGCCGCCACATCGATCGAGGTGAACGGATGCCGGGGACGATCGGAGTAGCCGAAGCCCGGCATGTCGGGCACGATCACGTCGAACGCGTCGGCCGCATCGCCTCCGTGCGCGGCCGGGTCGGTCAGCAGCGGGATCACCTTGAGATATCGCCAGAACGAGTCGGGCCAGCCGTGGTTCAGGAGGAGCGGCATCACAGGTGCCCGGCGGTCGGCCGCGCGGACGTGCACGACATGCACGCCGCAGGCCATCGAGCGTGGCCCGGAAGTGCGGCAGGCGGCCGATCTCCTCCTCCCGCGCCTGCCAGTCGAAACCGTCGGCCCAGTATTCGGCGAGATCGCGGAGATAGCCGAGATCGGCACCGAGCGTCCATCCGGCGTCCTCCGGTGCGTCGGGCCAGCGCGTGGCGCGCAGCCGCGCGCGGAGGTCATCGATGACCGCCGGATCCGAGCGAGGCGTGTCCTGCTGCAGAGTGTGCCGATCCGACGTCATGTCAGCAGGCTAGACCTGGGGTCGGTCACGCGACCTGGGTTCCGCACATCCCGCACACACCGGTCGCCGAGATCTCGACGAAGCAGTCTGGGCACATCGCTCGCGGGGCCTGGTCGCGCACCGGTGAGCGGCGACCGGCCGATGTCCGTTCGGCGCGGGCGGCAGATCGACGCGTCTCCGCGGGAGGCGCGGGTCGCTCGATCACGGGCAGGTGCTCGGCGCAGTAGAACCGGACGTAACCGGCGTGGTGATTCGGATGCCGGTGCTTGAGCACCCAGAGCTCGGTGCGCGGTCGCGGCTCGGAGTCGCCGCCGCAGACCGAGCAGCGGGCCGGGTCTCCGGGAACGACCTCCGAGACGATCATGGGAGTCTCGAACGCGATGGTCTCGCGCCAATCCGATGTCGCGGTGACCTTCATGTGTGCGCCTCCAGCGGGCTGCCCCGAGAGCGAGGACCCTCTCTCAGGGTAACCGGGCCCCGCGACGGGAGGGTCCCCCGTCTCCGGCGGCACCCATGATGGAACCATGAGCCTGCGCGCCCCCTCCGACGACGGTCTCCGATTCCTCTCGGAGTATCACCTCGCGACCCTCTCCACGATGGGGCCCGCCGGCGGCATCCACGTCGTCGCTGTGGGCTTCACCTACGTCGATGGGGTCGTGCGCATCATCACGAGCGACGGCAGCCAGAAGGTGCGCAACATCGAGCGCGACAGCAGGGCGACCGTCGCCCAGCTGTCGGGACCGCAATGGCTGAGCATTGCCGGCGCCGGAGTCGTCGAGCGTGGAGCCGACGCGGTCGCCTATGCGGTGAGTCTCTACGCCGCCCGCTACCGCCAGCCGCGTCCGAATCCGCGCCGAGTCGTTCTGCGCATCACCCCGGACAAGACTCTCGGATCCGCGGGGCTCTGGAGCTGAAGCCGATCCTGAGGAGCGATCCCGCCGTCAACGACCGCCGCGTCGCTCCTCGCTCGCGTAGCTGCTCGCCATCTCGATCACCGCGAGCGTGCACCGCGAGATGCACACGAGTTTGCCCACGTCGTTCGTGATCCGCACCTCCCAGACGTGCGTGCGTCGTCCGATGTTGGCCGGGGTGACCTCCGCGTAGACCCACGAGCCCGAGACCACCGGGCGGATGTGGTTCGCATTGATCTCCTGACCCACGACATGGAACCGCGTGCGGTCCACGGCGAGGTAGCCCGCCCACGAGGCCAGCGTCTCGGCGAGCGCGACCGAGGCTCCACCGTGCAGCACCCCGGCGGGCTGGGTCGTGCGCGCGTCGACCGGCATCCGTCCCCGCACGCTCTGCTCGGTGATCTCGGTGACCTCGATGCCGAGGGTCGCGACCAGCGAACCCCCGGACATGGCGTTCAGTTCATCGGCGGTGGCCTCGAAGGCCCAGATGCTCACGGGCGCGAGTCTATTCCTCGCTTGAATACGCAGCCGAGGGACGCGATCGCACGGGGATGGCATGCATGGTACGTTCCGTCGAAACCATGGATCGGCCATGGTCGAGCAGGAGGACCTCGCGCATGAGCCTGGCACGACCGGAAGCCGATCCGAACGTCACCCCCCGCAAGCTTCTTCTGCTGGCCGTGCCCGCCATCCTCGTGGGAGTGGTGTGCGCCCTCATCCTGTGGACGCTCGATCGTGCGGCGGATGTCCTGTCGAATGTGATCTGGACCACGCTCCCCGGTGCCCTGAGCGTCGATCCGAACGGATGGTGGATCATCCTCGTGCTGACCGTCACGGGTCTCGCGGTGGGCATCGCGCTGCAGATCGTCCCAGGCCACGGCGGACCCGACTCGGCCACGACGGAGCTCGTCGGCTCGCCGCTGCCGCTGCGGACGCTGCCCGGTCTCGCTCTGGTGACCCTGCTCGGTCTCGCCGGCGGCGTGAGCCTCGGCCCGGAGAACCCGATCATCGCCATCAACACCGCGATCATCGTCGCCGTCTTCGCCCGCCTGATCCCCCAGGTGTCGCCGCAGGTGTCGATGCTGCTGGCCGCATCCGCCACGATCGGGGCCCTGTTCGGCACACCCGTGGCGGCCGCCCTCGTCTTGACCGGGCTGGTCGCGGCCGTGCGCTCCGGCGGATCACTGTGGGACAAGCTGTTCCTGCCGCTGGCCGCCGCCGGCGCGGCATCCATCACGATGCACCTCCTGGGCGCTCCGCCGTTCGCGTTCGACATGCCGGCGTACGGACCGCCTCAGGCGTTCGACATCCTCACCGGAGCGCTCGTCGCGTGCGCCGTCACCGTGGTCGGGCTCGCAGCACTGGCCGCCTTCCCGTTCGTGTACCGCGCACTCCACGCGCTGCGTCATCCGATCATCATCTGCACGGTCGGAGGGCTTGTTCTCGGCATCCTCGGCTGGATCGGCGGGCCCATCACGATGTTCAAAGGCCTGACGCAGATGGGCGAGCTGCTGAAGGATCCGAGTCAGTACGATGCCGGCCAGCTCGCCGCGATCGCCGGCATCAAGATCGTGGCGCTGCTGGTGGCGGCATCCGCACTGTTCCGCGGCGGCCGGGTCTTCCCCGCGGCGTTCATCGGTGTCGCGCTCGGACTCCTCGTCAGTGCGCTGTTCCCCTCGCTGTCGGTGAGCCTCGTGGTCGCGTGCGCGGTGCTCGGCATCGTGCTGGTGGTGGCGCGCGACGGCTGGCTCGCGATCTTCGTCGCGGTGGCGATCCCGGGTGACATCGCGCTGCTGCCGGTGCTGTGCATCGTCGTGCTCCCCGCCTGGCTGCTCGTCTCGCAGGCGCCGGAATTCCGCATCATCCCCGCGACGAAGCCTCAGCCGGAGGGTGCGCCGAAGACCCCGGCGTAGGCGCGGACGGGAGTCGGTCAGTCGTCGCCGTTTCCTTTTCCGTTCCCGTTCCCGTTGTTGTTGCCGGGGCCGGAGTTGTCCTTGCCGCCGTCGTCGCCGCCATCGTCGTCGCCATCGCCGCCGCTGTCGTCCTTCGTCGGCGCGGGCGCCGGGTCCGGTGCGGGCTCGACGCTCGGGGTGGGCGTCGGTGTGGGTGTCGGCTGAAGGTCGGCCCGGACGACATCGATCCTGGTCTGGATCGCCGCAGCGCGCGCGGTGCTGACGGATCCGTCGGCGACGGCGGCGTCGAGCTGCTGCTGAAGGGCGTCGAGCTGCGCGAGCGCCCCCGCTGCATCCCCCGCGGCCGCCGTCTCGGCGACCGAGACGACCGTCGTCTGCATCTCGGCCGCGGTGGCGCGGGCGATGTCGTCCGGAGTGCCGCCGCACCCTGCCAGGGCGGCGGCGCACAGGACGACCGCGGCGGCGAACGACGGAATGCGCGGGTTCATGGGGATACCTCTTCCAGCAGTTCACGCAGGTGCGTCCCCAGCGGCTCTTCGAGCGCGGGGAGCTCTGGCGCGGGCGGGGGTGCGGATGCCAGGCCGTTCCAGATCAGAACGGAAACCACCAGGGCGACGAGCACGGCGGCGACTGCGGCGATCGCGATGGCCGAGCGGCGACGGCGATGCGGGGCGCGGTCGCGAGGAGCGGCATCCGTCGGCGGCTTCTGCTCCGGAGCGCCCAGGAGCGCAGTCGGCGCCGTCGCGGGCAGCGCCGCCGGGAGGGGCGGTACCGGGGGCGGAGCCGGGAGCAATTTCGTGGCATCCGTGGTTTCGCTCTCGGCCGGACCGGACTGAACGGTCGGGGCGGGCGGAACGAAGCCGGTCGGAGCGGGGTCGACCTCGCCGACATCCAGCTCGCGACCGCGGGCCGACACCTCGAGCGCCGAGGGACGGTCGTTGCGGGTCGATCGCCGTCATGGAGGTCAGGAGCGAGCGCCATCCGTAGCCCCAGTCGCCGGGCACATCCGGCGGCGTCGTGAGGCGGACGGAGATCGACTCCATCGGAGTCTGCTGCGGGAACGCCCGCCGGCCGGACAGGGCCTCCAGCAGCACGAGACCGAGGCTGTAGATGTCGGACGCGGTGCTGGGCGCGTGCCCCCGCACCTGCTCGGGAGAGATGTACGCGGCCGTGCCGATGGCCGTGCCGGGGGTGGTCACCCGCGCGGAATCGATCAGGTATGCGATGCCGAAATCGGCGAGCACGGCGCGGAACGTGTGATTCGGTGTGAGCGGCGGGCGCAGCAGGATGTTCGCCGGCTTGACGTCGCGGTGGATGATCCCGGCCGCGTGCACGACGTGCAGAGCTTCTCCGAGGTCGGCCGCAACGGATGCCGCATCCGGAGGCGAGATCGGACCCGCCGAGATCAGCGAGCCGAGCGTTCCCCCGTCGATGTACTCCATCACCAGATAGGAACGACCCTCGTGGCTGAGCTGCGCGTCGAAGAGCGTGACGAGTGAAGGATGACTGAGGGAGGCGAGCAGGCGCTTCTCCGACTCGCGCCTCACCGCGTCGGAATCCTCGGTCGCCCCGGCCCAGAAGACCTTCACCGCGACCGTGCGCCCCAGCGCCTCGTCGGATGCCCGCCACACCGAGCCCATCCCGCCTTCGCCGATCAGATGCTCGAGCCGGTAGCGTCCGTCGAGGAGCTCTCCCGGCTGCGCGGGACCGGAGACGGTGAGTTCAGTCATCACCTTCACTGTCTCATGCGACGCTGGGAGCCGGGCTCGGTAGCCAGGCATCGAGCCGTCGTGGGCCGGTCAGTCCTTCGGGCCGGCGCCGCTCCCCTTGCCCTTGCCGACTGCCGGAACCGGCTTGTCCGAGCGGCCGTTCTCCTCCGGGGCGGCGCCGCCGTTCGCCGTCGACGAGGTGCCGGCCGGACCGGGCATGACGCCGCCCGAGGTCTCGTCGCCGGATGTCGCCTCCGACTCCGTCGGACCGCCGGGCTCTGCGATCGCATCGTCCGTGTCGCTGACCGCGGGCTGGGTGGCGGAAGAACGTGGCGCGGGCTCGAGAGTGAGCGCGGGCGCGGGGACCGAGCGTGCCGGCTCCACCACGTTGGGGGCTTGCGTCGGCGTGGGGACGGACGCCGAGGCTCCGGCCCAGACGGTCAGCGCGACCGCCGCTGCGGCGGCCAGTGCGCCACCGGTGATGAACGACCGCCTCCGACGGGCGGCCCGGGCGCGGACGAGCTGAGCCTCGCGCCTCGTGGAAGGCGGCGACGCGGGCGCTGCGACGTGCGCTCCGAGGAGAGGCAGTGCGGCAAGCGGGCGGGTCTGCTCATCAGGCGGCGCTGCCGTCACGCGGGACGGCCACAGTCGGAGCGGGGGGGAAATCAGCCCGATCGAGCTCTCGTGCCCGCCGGGAGACCTCGAGGGCCGTCGGCCGCTCGTCGGGATCGAGTGCCGTCATCGCGGTCAGCAGCGACCGCCAGCCGTAGCCCCAGTGACCGGGGACGCGGGGTGCCGAAGAGAGCCGCACCGAGATCGCCTCGATCGGCGTCTGCGCGGGAAATGCGCGGAGTCCGCTCAGCGCCTCGATCAGCACGAGGCCGAGGCTGTAGACATCGGACGCGGGGCTGGGCGCGTGCCCGCGCACCTGTTCGGGCGAGATGTACGCCGCGGTGCCCATCGCTGTGCCGGGCGCGGTCACGCGCGCCGCATCGGCGACGTGAGCGACGCCGAAATCCGCCAGCACCGCCCGGAAAGAGTACTCGGGCGTGAGCGCAGGCCGCAGGAGGATGTTCGCCGGCTTCACGTCGCGGTGGATGATGCCCGCGCGATGCACGACGTGCAGCGCATCGCCGAGGTCGGTCGCGAGGGATGCCACATCGCGGGGCGCCACCGGACCCTCCGCGATCAGCGACGACAGCGTGCCGCCCTCGACGTGCTCCATCACGAGATACGACAGATCATCGCTCGACAGGTGGGCATCGAACAGGGTCACGAGGGAGGGATGACTCACCGCGGCGAGCAGCCGCTTCTCCGACTCCCGCCGCGCGGCATCCGATTCTTCGGCACCGGCGGCCCAGAACACCTTCACCGCGACGGTGCGCTCGAGGACGCGGTCGGTCGCACGCCAGACCGATCCCATGCCGCCCTCGCCGATCAGCTCTTCGAGCCGATAACGGCCGCCGAGCACGTCCCCGGGTCGGGCAGGACCGGGGCGCCGCGTAAGTGTCATCGCTCCGACTGTCGCACGAGGTGCCCGCTGGTCGGACCCGCTTGACAGCGGAGCGCCGACGTGCGTCAGCGTCGCGGCTACGCCACGTTGACGAGGGTACGCTGCCAGCCGGTGGAGCCGTCGGGCGCGATCGGGGCACGCTCCTCGATCTGCAGGTCGCCGTTCCTGTTCACCGCGCGCACCGCAACATAGTGCGGACCCGGCGAGGCATCCCACTCCACGACCCACTGCACCCACGTGTCATCGTTGATCGGCGTCGAGAGGGTCGCGGGCTGCCACTGCCCGTCGTCGATGCTGACCTCGACCCGTTCGATGCCCACCGTCTGCGCCCAGGCCACACCCGCGATCGGGACGCGCCCGGCTGTCACGGGCGTGCCGGTGCGCGGGGTGTCGATGCGCGAGGAGAACTTGATCGGCGCCTGCGCGCTGTAGCCGCGGGGCGTCCAGTACGCCTCGTCGGCTGCGAACGTGGTCACCGTGAGCTGGGTCAGCCACTTGGTCGCCGACACGTATCCGTACAGGCCCGGCACCACCATCCGCACCGGGAACCCGTGCTCCAGCGGAAGCGGCTCGCCGTTCATGCCGACCGCGAGGATCGCGTCGAGTCCGTCGTCGGTGAGCGATTCCAGCGGTGTGCTCGCCGTGAAGCCGTCCACGCTGCGCGAGAGCACCATGTCGGCGCCGGACTGCGGTCCGGCGAGCTTGAGCACCTCCCGGATCGGGATGCCCAGCCAGGTCGCGGTGCCGAGGAGCTGTCCGCCCACTTCGTTGGATACGCACGTCAGCGTGATCGCGAACTCGTCCAGCCCCATGCCGACGAGGTCGTCGAACGTGAGCTCGACGCGCTGGTCGACCATCCCGTCGATCACGAGGAGCCACGTGCCCGGATCGACCGACGGCACCGTCAGTGCGGTGTCGACCCGGTAGAAGTCGGCGTTGGGGGTGAACAGCGGAGAAAGGCCGGGAACGTCGAGCTCCGCGCCGGCCGGGATCGTCACGGTCGTCCGAGGAGCGGGGAGCGCCAGGGCCTGACGCACCGCGGAGATCGACGACGCGGTCGCATTGATGAGGGTGCGTGCGCCGACGCCGACGAGAACGGCTGTGGCGCCGGCGATCGCGGTGATCCGGAGGAACACGCGGCGATCGACGGATGCCGCTGGCGTGCGCCCCTTCGGATGCACGGTGGGCCGCTCGGGTGTGATGGGCGTGCCGTCCGCGGTGACAGGCGCCACTGCGGGGGCATCCGGCAGCATCGCGGCACCGGCCCAGCGGCGCAGGCGCTCGATGAGGAACCACAGGATGAGGCATCCGGCGATCGTGCCGGCGATCGGAGGCAGTGAGGCCAGCGGGGTGGCACCCGCACGGGTCACAATGGCCGCGACCGACAGCCCACCGGCGATGACGAGTGCGACGATACCGAGTGGTGGTCTGAGGAACTGCAGGATGCCGGCGATCGCCGACGCGACCAGCACGGCCAAGCCGAGACCGACGAGAAGCGCGATCTTGTCGTACTCGCCGAAGGTCGCGATCGCGAACTCCTTGAACGGCTGCGGCACGATGTCGATCACGAAGCCGCCGACCGCCAGGATCGGGCTGCCCTCTCGCGCGACGAGGAGGGCGACCAGTTCGGCGGTGGCCAGGAAGACCGCCGCGCTGACGACGCCGGCCACGGCCGCCCAGAACCAGTACAGCAGTCGCGCAGTCTTCTTCGCCATCGTCGGGCCTCCGCCATCGCGGGGTTTCCCCCTGGTGCTGTTACTTGTTCGCGGCGGGCACGGGATCGGATTGCGGTCCGGGGTAGGGGGTCTGCCGGATCGCGTCGGGGGCTGCCGAGGACGCTCACGCCTCCACCCCGCGTTCTCCCCTCATCGACTTGCCCTGAACGCCGGCGACACGCGCCGGCGGCGGGCTGCAGATAGCGCAAGTCGATGTCGGACCCTCGGCGCGGTCAGGCGGCCGCAGTACCCTCGGCGCGGTCAGGCGGCCGCTGCCACCTCGGCCTCGGCATCCGCTGTCTCGGCCGCGGCGGTGATGCGGGCGGCCATGCCCGCGAAGATGAACCCGTGGAACGGCAGCACCGCGAGCCAGTACAGGCGGCCGGCCAATCCGCGCGGGAAGAAGACCGCGCGCTGATCGTACTTCGCGCCACGGCCGTCGGGGCCGACCCGCATCTCGAGCCACGCGAGCCCCGGCACCTTCATCTCGGCGCGAAGGCGCAGCAAGGCGCCGGGCTCGAGCGCCTCGACGCGCCAGAAGTCCACCGCGTCGCCCACGACGAGCCGGTCGCGATGCCGCCTTCCGCGCCGGAGGCCCACACCTCCGACGATCTTGTCGGCCCAGCCGCGGATCGCCCACAGCAGCGGATTGGAGTACCAGCCGCGCTCCCCGCCGATTCCCTGGACGACGCGCCACAGCGCCTCCGGCGACGCCTCGGTGACCGCGGTGCGCCGATCGGTGAACACCGTCTTGCCGGCCCAATCGGGATCGTTGGGGAGCGGATCGCTCGGCACCCCGAGCACTTCGCCGTCCTGCCAGCTGGTCTCGATCGCGTCGAGCTTCACCTTGCCGAGCGCCAGGTCGACGGCCCGTCGATAGGAGGTGAGCCCCTCGTCGGGGCGCGGGATCAGGTCATCGACGTCGCGGTTCTTCACGACGCACTCGTTCTGCAGCGACTCGACGAGCGGCATCGCCACGCGTCGCGGGATCGGCGTCACGAGATTCACCCAGTGCGACGCGAGGCGCGGGGTCAGCACCGGCAGTGCCGCGATCCCGCGCTGCTTGAGGCCCGCCTCCACCGCGTAGCCGTTCATCATCTGTCCGTAGCGCAGCACATCCGGTCCGCCGATGTCGACCGCCCGATTGACGTCGGGATCGACCCGCGCGGCGCCCAGCAGGTAGTGCAGCACGTCGCGGACGGCGATCGGCTGGATCCGGTTGCGCACCCACTTCGGTGCCGGCATGTACGGCAGCACCTCCGTGAGGTGACGGACCATCTCGAACGACGCCGATCCGGATCCGATCACCACCCCGGCCTGCAGCACGAGGGTGGGCACCCCGCTGTCGAGCAGGATCTGGCCGACTTCCACACGCGAGCGCAGGTGCGGCGAGAGCTCGGCGTCTTCCGGGTGCAGGCCGCCGAGGTACACGATCCTTGCCACGGATGCCGCAGCCGCCGCCTCGGCGACGGTCGTCGCGGCCGCCCGGTCGGCGCTTTCGAAGCCTTTGCCGGCACCCATCGAATGCACGAGGTAGTACAGCACGTCGACATCGCGGACGGCCTCGCGAACGGCCGCCGGGTCGGTCGCATCGCCCTCGACGACCTCGACCTTGGCGCCCCAGTCGAACGCGGTGACGCGGCGGGCATCGCGGGCCAGCACGCGCACGCGGTATCCGCCGTTCAGGAGTCGCGGCACGAGGCGTCCGCCGAGGTAGCCTGTGGCGCCGAGCACGAGGGCGAGAGGTGCGGTGCCGTCGGCGTGCGGAAGAGCGCGCAGCGCGTCCTCCCGCCCGGTGGGCGCGGTGAGATCGTCCATTCCGGCCAGGCTACGCCCGGCCGGAGGGCGCCGGGCCGTTCCCGGTGAGAACCCGGCCCGAGCCGCCCCGGTCGCTCCGCCGAAGATCCAACCCGAACGCCTGCACGCCGGTGTGGGAGGCGAGTTCGGCGAAGCCGAGGCGACGATAGAACGCGAGCGCGCCCGCGTTCTCGCTGGACGCCACGAGATGCAGACCGGTGACGCCGCGTTCGCGCAGCGCCTCGAGCAGCGTCTCGATCAGACGCCTCCCCCAACCCTGACCCTGCAACTCCGGCAGCAGGTCGATGTGCAGGTGCGCGGGGTACGCGTCGCCGTAGGGCTCCGCGCCGCGGCGTCGAGCGTAGGCATAGATCAGGGTGCCGTCCTGCCGGGTGCGCTCCTCCGCCGGGCGCGGCCATCGAGCACCCCGCTCGGGCCACCACTCGTCATGGAACCACTGCTCGAACGCACCGGTGTCCGGAGCGCACACGATGTAGCCGGCGACGCGGCCGTCGTCGGTCTCGACCACGAAGGCCAGATCCGGATGCCGGTGCACGTACGGCAGGACGAAGATCTCCGCCCAGATCGCGTCGTCGTCGAAGACGCCGGTCGCGTCGGCTCCAGCATCCGCTGTCCGAAGGCAGACGTCGGCCACCGCACCCTCGTCGCCGGTGCGGAACGGGCGGATGTGCGGCATCGGAGAAGTCTAGGACCGAGCGGAATCGAGCGACCGGGCCGCCGACTGGTCCGCGGCCGACGCGTCGACGATGCGCTCATCGCGCGTGTAGATGTTCATCGACGGACCGCGGAGGAACCCGATGAGCGTGAGTCCCGACGACGCGGCGAGTTCGACCGCGAGCGACGAGGGCGCCGAGACGGCGGCGAGGATCGGGATACCGGCCATCACCGCCTTCTGAACCAGCTCGAAGCTCGCCCGGCCCGACACCTGAAGCACGACGCCGTCCAGCGGGAGACGGTCGTTCAGCACCGCCCAGCCGACGACCTTGTCGACGGCGTTGTGCCGTCCCACGTCCTCGCGGAGCACCAGCAGCTCGCCGCTCCGGGCGTCGAACAGCGCAGCCGCGTGGAGTCCACCGGTCTTGTCGAACACGGCCTGCTGCGCTCGCAGCGCGTCGGGGAAGCCGGCGAGGATCGCGGCATCCACCGTGACCGTGTCGGTGGCGACGTCGTACGCCGACACGGTCTCAACCGCGTCGATCGACGCCTTGCCGCACAGGCCGCAGGAGCTCGTCGTATAGAAGGCCCGGGCGAGCTCGGGGTCGGGGGGCCGCACGCCCGGAGCCAGTGCCACGTCGAGGACGTTGTAGGTGTTTCCGTCGACCGGGGCACCGACGGAGAGTCCCGCGATCGGCGCTCCCGTTCCGGGTCCGCCGCAGTGGATCGCCGAGCGGAACTGGTCTCCGCGCGAGATGACGCCCTCGGACACGAGGAATCCCGCCGCCAGTTCGACGTCGTTTCCGGGTGTGCGCATGGTGACGGCCAGCGACATGCCGCCGACGCGGATCTCGAGTGGCTCCTCGACGGCGAGCGTGTCGGAGCGACGCACGGAGGCGGCGCCCACCGTGAGCTTCGTCACGGGGCGCCGAACGGTGATGCGGCCCATGCATTCAGCGTACGCGTGTGGATGCGGCGAGGGTCGGCTCGATGGGGCACGGCCGGATCACGGGTGTGCGGGTCAGAGTGGCGCCGGGACACAGTCGCCCGAATACGCGGGGTGTGGTCAGAAGGGCGGCGGATCACCGTCATGCTCTTCGCGGAAGACCGGCACTCGTCGCTCCGGCTGAACGACGTAACGGCGACCCGCGGGCGAGATCCATTCCACGGCACCGTAGCTGCCCTCGACGTCGCGAACCGTCCAGCCCCCGTGGTGCTTGATGATGTGGTGGTTCTTGCAGAAGGGGTTGAGGTTGTCGAGCCTGGTCTGTCCGCCGTGCTCCCACGCGACGCGATGATCGACTTCGCAGCGGGATGCCGGCATTCCGCACCCCGGACCCATGCACCGGTCAGCTCGCCACTTCACGAGGCGCCGAAGTGCCGGGGGCGGCTGGTATCGATCACGCCCGACGGAAAGGACCATGCCGGTCTCGGGGTGGGTCAGGACTCGCATCCAGCCCTCCGCGCCCGCCGCGAGCTCGCGGGCGCGCTGGATGGGGATGGGACCGAGGCCCTCCACGACCGCGGGCCCGGTGCCCTCTGGCGCACCATCGAGGAGGGAGAGCACGGGCACGGTCACCGCGACGGTCGCGCGTATCCCCCGCGCCTCGATCGGATGCGACGCGGTGTCGCCCTCGATGAGGAGGTCGGCGACGACATCGGCGCGGATCTGATCGATGCTCCGGGTCTCGCCCTCCCGGGCGAGGACGACTTTCGCCATCCTGGTCGCTCGATCCCAGATCGCGTGAGCCTCCACGGCGGGCATCAGAGCCATCACCCAGGCCATGGCGTCCTGATCGGGCTCGATCACCACACGACGCCGCTGCACCGCCTGCTCGTGCCGCACGGTGAGTGTGGTCTCACGCACCGTCTCGACGAGTGCCCGTAGCCGGCGACGGAAGACGCCGACCGGCTGCTCCTCCGCGAGCGCGATGGCCGCGGGCAGGATTCGCCCGCGCAACTCCGGTTCCACGGCCTCGACCGCCTCGACCAGGATCCTCGCGTGCCGCTCGGTCATCCGGGCCCGCGAGAACGAGTCGAGGACGCTCGGGATATCGGTCGACGAGCGCCTCGCCCATGGTCAGCATGGCGGCCGCTTCGCCTTCCGTGATGCGCAGCGCCGCGGCGATCTCCAGCCGCACGGAACGCTCGACCACGTCGGAGAGCACGCGACCGTGGCGGGCGGCATCTTCGAGCGCCTCTCGCCGCAGCACGTTCACGCCGATCAGGCGCTGCGCCGCCTGCATTGTCACCATGTGGGCGATCTCGATCAGGTGATCGAGCGTGTCGGGTGCGTCGAACGCGGCCTGGGCACGCGCGGCGTCGATCTCCGGAGACTCCTCCCACACGTCACCGCTCAGGTCGAGGTCGTCGTCCCACGGATCGCGAGGATCAGCCGCGGCGGGGGCGAGGGCTGCGTCGAACATGCTTACAGATTAGAACATACCTACGACATCGCCGGGCACCCGTTGAGCATATTCGTGTACTGCGTCCCGCACCGTCGTCCGCCAACGCCGGCCGATAGCCTGAAAGCATGGCCGCCACTGACCGCGTCGACGCCGCCGTCCTCGCGTCCGGAGCACCATGATCACTCCCAAGGAGCACCTCGCGACGATCCTCGCCGCGGTGCACACCCTCGAGCCCGTCACCGTGCCGCTCGCCGGCGCGCAGGGCGCCACGCTGCGTGCGGCTGTGCGTGCCGCCGTCGATCTGCCGCGCTTCGACAATTCTGCGATGGACGGATTCGCCGTCCGCTACGCGGATGTCGCGACGGCGAGCGCGGCATCGCCCGTCGCCCTCCGCGTGGTCGCCGACCTTCCCGCCGGGAGCGCGCTCGACCCGACGCTTCGGCCGGCGAGGCCGTCCGCATCATGACGGGGGCTCCTCTGCCGACGAGCGCCGACACGGTCGTGCCGTTCGAGGCGACTGCGGGGGGACTTGCGGATTCGCTCGCGCGACGTGAGCGTCGTGATCGCCCCGCGGCGGATGGGCGCGCACATCCGCCGTCGGGGTGAGGATTGCGTCGCGGGAAGCGAGCTGGTGCCGGCGGGCGTCGAACTGGGCTCCCTGCAGCTGTCGGCGATCGCCGCCGCGAACGTACCGACGGTGACGGTGAGCAGGCGACCCCGCGTCGCCGTCATCGCGACCGGCACGGAGCTGCGAGCGCCCGGGAGCGATCTGGCGCGCGGGGAGATCCCCGAGTCCAACTCCGTCCTGCTGGCGCTCCCTCGCCCGCGAATCCGGGGCGGACGTGATCCTCCAGACGACGGTGGGCGATGTCGACGGAGACCTGATGGCGGCGATCACGGATGCCGCCGCACGCGGCGCCGACGCCGTCATCACGTCGGGAGGCGTGAGCGCCGGCGCGTACGAGGTCGTCAAGACAGCCGTGGCCGGGATGACGTTCTCGCAGGTCGCGATGCAGCCGGGCCGGCCTCAGGGGTTCGCCGTGGGTCCTCCTCCGATCTTCGGACTGCCGGGCAATCCGGTGAGTGCCGCGGTGTCGTTCGAGGTTTTCGTCCGCCCCGCCCTCCTGGCGATGCAGGGGCGCACGAACGTGCATCGGCGGATGCTGCGCCTGCCGGCTGCGGCAGGCTGGCGCGCACCGCGCGATCGGCGTCAGTACCTGCCGATCGTCATCGTCGACGGTCAGGTCGCACCGGCCACGGCGGGGGGCTCCCATCTCGCCGGCGGACTGGCGCGCGCCGAGGGGTACGCGGTGGTGCCGGAAGAGGTGGAGGCGGTCTTCCCGGGCGACCCCGTGGATGTCATGCTCGTCTCGTGAACCACGGTGCGCCGCCCACGCGCGTGCGCGACCTCGCCTCGGCGGCGGCGCCTCGTGAGCGATGTCGCGGCGATCCTCCTCGCCGGCGGTCGTGGCTCGCGCATGGGCGGGGTGCGCAAGCCGCTCCTGGAGGTCGGCGGAATCACACTGCTCGACGCCGCGATCACCGCGGCCGCCGATGCGGGATGCGAGCCGATCGTCGCCGTCGGCGACCCCGCGCTCGCCCTCAGCCCGCTCGCCCGCTCGATCGTCTGGACGCGTGAGGAACCGCCCTTCGGCGGTCCGGCAGCCGCGATCGTCGCAGCCCTCCCGCTGGTCGACGCGGCCGTGGCACTGGTGCTGGCATGCGACCTGCCGCGGGTCGCTGAGGCGGTGCGGATGCTGCGGGGCGCGCGCTTCACCGGCGACGGGGTGTGTCTGAACGCATCCGGCCACCGGCAGTGGCTGACCGGGATCTACCGCGTCGAGGCTCTGCGAGCGGCAGCGCGGACGCTGCCGGACGCGGGTCGCGACGTCCCCATGCGGAGCATGCTCGGTGGCCTGTCGATCACCGCGGTGGCGGCATCCGATGATCTCGTCGCCGACATCGACACGTGGGACGATCTGAACGAAGCACGAAGGAGGACGCCATGACCGAGCACCTGCCCCCTGAGGCCCTGGATGAGTGGGCCGAAGCGCTGCGGAGGCTGTTCGGGCTGGGCCCCGACGACATCCCGATCCCGGTCATCCTCGACCTCGCCCGCGACGTCGCGGTGGGAGTGGCGCGGCCGGCGGCACCGCTCAGCGCGTTCGTGGCGGGACTCGTGGCCGGCAGAGCCGGGGGCAGTCCGGAGCAGGTGAATCGAACCGTGAGCGAGATCACCTCGCTGGCGAACGGATGGCGCGACGACGACTGATCAGCCGGCGCGGTGCTCGAGCCGCACGATGACCGACTTGGAGGTGGGCGTTCCGCTCACGTCGGCGACCGAGTCGAGCGGAACGAGCACGTTCGTCTCCGGGTAGTACGCCGCCGCGTTGCCCTGCGGTGTCGAGTACGCCACGATGCGGAATCCGTCCGCGCGCCGCTCCACACCGTCGCGCCACTCCGAAACCACGTCGACGACTTCACCCTCCTCGAACCCCAGCCGCTGGATGTCGTGCGCGTTGACCAAGATCACTCGGCGGCCGCCGTGGATGCCGCGGTAGCGGTCGTCCTTGCCGTAGATCGTGGTGTTGTACTGGTCGTGCGAGCGCAGCGTCTGCATCAGCAGGCGTCCGTGCGGGATGAACGGGTACTCGAGCGGGTTGGCCGTGAACATGGCCTTGCCGGTCGCAGTGGCGAAGCTGCGACCGTCGCGGGGACCGTTCGGCAGGAACAGCGTGCGACCCTTGTCGATCCGGCTCTCGAAGTCGTCGAAGCCCGGGATGACGGCCGCGATGTGTCGCCGGATGAGGGCGTAGTCCTGCTCGAGCGCCGCCCAGTCGGCCCGCGGAACAGACTGCGGCCGCCCGGCGTGCTCGAGTCGGGCCGGATGCTCGTGCTCCACCGCCGGAGCATCGGACTGGATCCCGACATGCTCCGGCTGACCGAAGTCCACATCGACCGCGCTTTCGCCATCGATCTGCGGTTCGAAACGGCTGCCGGCAGTCGACCCGAACAGCAGAGCGCAGAGGCGCGCGATGATCGCCACCTCGCTCAGCATGTCCTCCGACGGCGGCACCAGCCGGCCGCGGGACGCGTGCACCGCGCTCATCGAGTCCTCGACCGTGACCCGCTGCTCGCTCCCACCGCGCACATCGCGGTCGGTGCGGCCGAGTGTCGGCAGGATGATCGCGCGCCTGCCGGTCACGACGTGCGAGCGGTTCAGCTTCGTCGACACCTGGACGGTCAGATCCACGTTGCGCAACGCAGCCTCGACGACGTTCGTATCCGGCGTCGCCGAGACGAAGTTGCCGCCCATGGCCATGAAGACTCTGGTGCGGCCGTCGCGCATGGCGCGGATCGCCTCCACGGTGTCGAAGCCGTGTTCACGAGGCGCGGTGAAGTCGAACTCGCGGTCGAGCGCGGCGAGGAAGTGCTCCGAGGGCTTCTCGTAGATCCCCATCGTGCGGTCGCCCTGCACATTCGAGTGCCCGCGCACCGGGCACACGCCGGCGCCTGCGCGCCCGACGTTCCCCTGCAGGAGAAGCACGTTCACCACGTCCCGCAGCGTCGCGACGGCGTGCTTGTGCTGGGTGAGTCCCATCGCCCAGCAGACGATGGTCGCCTTGGACATGCGCACGCGCTCGGCCACCCGCCGCAGGGCCTTCTCAGGCACTCCTGTCGCGGACACCAGCTCACGCCAGGGCACCGCGCCGACCTCGGCCGCATAGTGCGCGAACCCCGTCGTATGCGCCTCGATGAACTCACGGTCCAGCGACGCCGCCATCGCGCTCCTCGACCTCGAGCAGGTGCTTTCCGATCGCCTGGAACAGCGCCTGGTCGCCGCCGAGCCGGATCTGCACGAACTCGTCTGCCAGCTTCTTCCCCCCGAGAATCACACCCCTCGGCGTCTGCGGGTTCTTGTACCGGATCAGCGCGGCCTCAGGCAGCGGGTTCACCGCGACGATCGACGCCCCGTTGTCCTTCGCCTTTTCGAGGGCGCTCAGCATGCGCGGGTGGTTCGTCCCGGGGTTCTGGCCGGCGACGATCAGCAGATCGGCTTTGTGGATGTCCTCGATCGAGACCGTCCCCTTGCCGATCCCGAGGGTCTCGGTCAGCGCCGACCCGGACGATTCGTGGCACATGTTCGAGCAGTCCGGCAGGTTGTTCGTGCCGAGGCCCCGCACCAGCAGCTGATACAGGAACGCAGCCTCGTTCGAGGTGCGGCCCGACGTGTAGAAGGTCGCCTCATCTGGATCCTCGAGCGCATGCAGGGCATCGGCGACCTCGCGCAGCGCGTCGTCCCACGAGATCGGGCGGTAGTGCGTCGCACCCTCGTCCAGGATCATCGGCTGGGTCAGCCGCCCCTGCTGCCCGAGCCACCAGTCGTCGTGCTCGCGCAGCTCGTCGATCGAGTGCTCGGCGAAGAACTCCGGCGTCACCCGGCGGATCGTCGCCTCCTCGGCGACGGCCTTCGCGCCGTTCTCGCAGAACTCGGCGATGTGACGCTTGTCCTCTTCGGGCCAGGCGCAGCCCGGGCAGTCGAATCCGTCCTTCTGGTTGACCTTCAGCAGGGTCTGGATGCTGCGCTTGACGCCCATCTGGTCGTTCGAGATCTGCAGCGCGTGCAGCACGGCAGGCACGCCGACGGCGACCTTCTTGCGGCCGCTGACGTGCACGCCGGCTTCGTCGATGTCTGCGTTCGGGGGCTTCGTCGCCATGCTCCCATGCTACGCCCGCCGAGCGGTCGATACCTCTCTCGATAGGGAAATATCGCCGACCGCGATCAGCGCCGGCCGGTGCCGAACATGCCGCGGATCACACCGCCCAGGATCGTCTGGGTCGATTTCGAGCCGAGGATCTGCTCGAGCGGCGACTTCTGCGTGCTGCGTGAGGTGCGCGTCGTGCCGGAGGTCTTCTTCAGCAGCCGCTCGTACTCGGCCTGCGCCTTCTTGTCGGCCGCCGCTGTGGCCTTGTCGATCGCCGCCTGCTGCTTGGCGTACTCGGCATCCGCCTTCGCCTGGGCCAGCGCCGCCTCTTCGGCCGCGGCAGCCTCGTTCGCGGCGTTCATCCGCGCGGTGAGGATCTCGCGCGCCGACTCGCGGTCGATCGCCGTGCCGTAGGTCGCCAGGAGGGGGGATGCCGCCACCGCCGCGTCGATCGCGGCTTCCGGCGTCGGCGACATCAGTCCCTGCGGCGCGCGCAGGCGGGTCCAGGCGACGGGCGTCGGGGCGCCTTTCTCGCTCATGACCGTGACGATCGCCTCGCCGGTGCCGAGCTCCTGGAGCACGCGCTCGAGGTCGTAGCCCGACTTCGGATACGTGCCGACCGTTGCCCGAAGCGCCTTCGCATCGTCGGGCGTGAATGCCCGCAGCGCGTGCTGCACTCGTGAACCGAGCTGCGCGAGAACGTCCGACGGCACGTCCTTCGGCGTCTGCGTGACGAAGAAGACGCCGACGCCCTTCGAGCGGATCAGGCGCACCGTCTGCACGATCGCCGCGGTGAAGTCCTTCGAGGCACCGGTGAACAGCAGGTGCGCCTCATCGAAGAAGAACACCAGCTTCGGCTTGTCGAGATCGCCCACCTCGGGGAGGATCTCGAACAGCTCGGCGAGCAGGTACATCAGGAACGTCGAGAAGAGAGCCGGCTTGTCGGCCACTCCCGGTACCTCGAGCAGGCTGATGACGCCGCGGCCGTCGGGCGCCGAGCGCAGGAATTCGCTCACCTCGAACTCGGGTTCGCCGAAGAACACGTCGGCGCCGTCGTCGGCGAAGGTGATGAGCTCGCGCAGGATGACCCCGGCGGTCGCCGCCGACAGGCCGCCGAGATTCTTCAGCTCCGCCTTGCCGTCATCGCTCGTGAGGTAGGTCAGCACCGTGCGGAGGTCGGAGAGGTCGACGAGTGCCAGCCCGTTCGCATCGGCGTAGTGGAAGACGAGACCGAGGCTCGACTCCTGTGTCGCGTTCAGCCCGAGCACCTTGCTCAGCAGCAGCGGTCCGAATGCCGACACGGTCGCGCGCACCGGCACGCCCTTGCCGATCCCGCCGAGTGCGAAGTACTCCGTGACGGACGCCGCGGGCGCCCAGTCCTGGCCGATCGCCTCGGTGCGGGCGAGGAGCTTGTCGCTGGGCTCGCCGGGTGTCGCGACACCGGAGAGGTCGCCCTTGATGTCAGCGGCGAAGACCGGAACGCCCTTCGCGGCGAGCTGCTCGGCGAGTCCCTGCAGCGTGCGGGTCTTGCCGGTGCCGGTGGCGCCGGCGACGAGTCCGTGGCGGTTCATCATGCCCAGCGGAATGCGGATCTGCGCCTCGGGCACGGCGTCGCCGTTCATCAGTGCACCGAGATCGAGCGTCTCTGCGGCGAAGGTGTACCCCGCGATGACAGCCCGCACCTGCTCGGCATCCAGCGGTCCGGAGGCGGCGGCATCTGTCGCAGGATCCGCCGCCGGGGCCGCCGTGTCGGCAGCCGCTGACGGCGCCGATGTCGTCGACGCGCGCGCCCTGGCCGCCTCCGCCTCGGCGGCGGCGAGCGCGGCTCTGGCCTGCGCCGCCCTCAGCTGCGCTTCGGCCGCCTCAGCCTCCGCGCGCAGGCGGGCGAGCTCGGCTTCCGCCGCAGCGACGGCGGGATCGGTCGTGTCAGGGGCGCTCATGCGCCCAGCCTACTGACGGGCTGCGGGCACCTCGCTGGGCGGGGCCAGACGACCGCGCCGCTCCCGGATGAGCAGGGGGGCGAAGATCCCGGCCACGATGAGGACCATGCCGATGCCGATCAGCGCTCCGCCGATCGTGTCGGTCAGCCAGTGCGCATGCACGGCCGTTCGGCTGATGGCCATGAGGATGACATACACGGCGCCGACGATCGCGACCAGCAGCCGCGGGAACAGGATGAACGCGACCGCGGCGAGTGTGGCGGCATTCGCCACATGCCCCGACGGGTATGAGCCGAAGTCGGACACGACGATGATCTCCTCCGGACGAGCGCGACCGAACAGGTGCTTGAGCACCTGAACCGCTCCGGCGGAGGCCGCTTGCGCAACCAGGAAGAAGGCAGCCGACCACGGCCGCTTGATCAGGATGAGGGCCAGTGCCACGGCGATCGGCACCACGAGGACGCTGAACCAGCCCGCCCCGAGGAAGTTCATGACCTGCGAGAACCCCGTCAGGAGCGGGATGTCGCTGTTGAAGAGGAGCGCGTTCCACTCCTCGTCGATGTCGAATGTCTCATCCCTGTAGAAGATCAGCGCACCCAGCCCGCACGCCGCGAGCACCAGCACGATCCCCGTGATGAACAGGACAGGGCGCGACAGATTGTCCGCGCGCGCTCGCTCGACCGTCGTCATGCTCCCATTGTGCCTTGATCCGCTGTTCACTTCGCGTTCGGAATCAGGATGCCGCGCAGGTGTACAGCTGGAGAGTTTTGTCTCGCCGGGCGACTCTCGTTCCTTCCGGCGACCTACGGCGTGAGCATCGCGACCGTTCGCGGCCGCACGATGAGCCACAGCGACAGCACCCCGACCACCGCGCACCCGGCCATGACCGCCGCCATCGTGGTCGCTGTGATGCCGGCGTCGTGCGAGATCCATCCGACGACCGGCGAGATCACGCCGGCGATGCCGAAGTTGGTCGCCCCGATCAGCGATGCGGCCGTGCCGGCGGCCTTGCCGTGCCGGTCGAGGGCGAGCACCTGCACGCAGGGGAACGTGAAGCCGCAGGCGGTCATGAAGACGAACAGCGGGCACGACGGTCCCCCAGAGCCCGAAGCCGAGCTGATCGAAGACGATGATCGCGAACGCCGCGGCGACGAGCACAGCCGTCGAGTAGGCCATCACCCACTGCGGGCCGAACCGCGCGGCGAGGCGCGACGCGAACTGCACGCCCACCACGACGCCGAGCGAGTTGGCGGCGAACAGCAGACCGTACTGCTGAGCGTCGAACCCGAACGACTGCTGGAACAGGAAAGAGGATGCCGACAGATAGGAGAACAGACCGCTGAAGGTCATCGCGCCGATGATGAGCGTCCCGATGAAGACGCGGTCGCTGAGCACGCTGCGGTATCGCTGCGAGCACGGTCGTGCTGCCCTTGTCGCTGCGCCGAGCCTTGGGCAGCGTCTCGGGGATGACGAAGATCGTGCAGATCAGCATCACGGCGCCGTAGACCGCGAGGACGACGAAGATCCCGCGCCACGGCATGATCGCCAGCAGGGCCGATCCGATCAGCGGCGCCGCCACCGGCGCGACACCCGAGACCAGGGCGAGTCGCGACAGCATCACGACCAGTCGTTTGCCGCCGAACAGGTCTCGCACGATCGCCATGGCGACGACGCCACCCGCGGCCGCCCCCATGCCCATGCCGACGCGGGCGACCATCAGCAGCTCGATGGTCGGGGCGAGCGCGGCCGCGACACTGGCGATGACGTGCAGCGCGGTCACCGCGAGCAGCGGCACGCGGCGGCCGACCTTGTCGGAGAGCGGGCCGACGATCAGCTGGCCCAGCGCGAAGCCGACCATCGTGCCGGTCAGCGTGAGCTGGATGACGGCGGCAGTCGTGCGGAAGTCGGTCTCCAGCACCGGGAACGCCGGCAGGTAGAGGTCGATCGTGAAGGGCCCGAGCGCCGTCAGCGCGCCGAGCAGCACGATGTACAGCACCCGCCGGCGGTGCGGGATCGCATCGCCGGGTGCAGCATCATCGGCGCGGTGGCGGGATTGCGGCCGAGCGTGCGGATCGCGCCGGTCGTCGAGTGCGGGAGGCGTGCACGGTGCGGCGCAGGCCGGTGCGTGGGGTTCGGGGCGCGGTGCTTCGAGGTGGGGAGTGGACGCGGTATCGAGCACAGGATCTTCGTTTCGGCGGCACGGCGGGAGACGGCGACGCCGGCCTTCGGCTCAGCGCACGGGGGATCGTCGAACGGTCCCGAATCGATTCGACACTCCCATGATACCGGACGCTCCGCCGTGCTTCCGTGCGTCGCGTCGGCTCCGACTCGCCCCTGTCGGCGCCTTCCCAGTCCCTCTCTCATGCGCTCGAATAGGATGGGCGCACCCGTCCGCACCGCAGCCCACCCGAACGGGCGCCCGAGCCGAGATCACTCCATGACCCCGACACCACCGCGCCCGACCGCCAAGAAGGCGAGCGGCAATCCCGCGACGCAGGCCAAGATCGCCCAGACCGTCAAGCAGCAGCGCGAGCAGAAGCGCCAGGAGAAGCTCGCCGAGTATCAGAAGCAGCTCGCCAAGCGCCGTCGCAGCAAGCTCGTCTGGTGGATCGTCGGAGTGGTCGTGGCGATCGGCGTGATCGCCGCCATCGTCGCCTCGATCGTGTTCGCGCCGGCTCCTCCCCCGACGTACGACCCGGGCAACGGCGACGGCTCGTCGATCGAGGGCATCGAGACGTTCGAGAACACCGCCAACCACGTGGAAGGCGAGGTCGACTACGCCCAGACGCCGCCTGCCGGAGGCGACCACAACGCCGTGTGGCTGAACTGCGGCATCTACGACCAGCCGGTGCCGAACATCAATGCCGTGCACTCCCTCGAGCACGGCGCCGTCTGGGTCACGTACGACTCCGCGGCGGTCTCAGGAGACGAGCTGACGGCGCTCACGAGGCAGCTGCCGTCGTCGTACATCGTCGTGTCGCCGTACGAGGGCATGGATTCGCCGATCGTTCTGAGCGCGTGGAACGCGCAGCTGAAGATCGACTCGGCGGACGACCCGCGGATCTCCGAGTTCCTCACCGCCTACTGGCGCAGCACGAGCGCTCCCGAGCCCAACGCGTCGTGCTCCGGCGCACTCGACGCGCCCGGCAAGCAGTAGGACGGATGGCCGACGACGGGCCGGCCGCCTCGGGTCCGCCCCGCTGGCTGCTGATCGTTCTGGCCTGCGTGGCGATCGCCGGCCTGGCGTTCGCCATCGGTCGCTTCTCGACGTTCGGCGCTCGGACGCCGCAACCCCGACGACCGACTCCGCTGAGGCGGGATTCTCGCGCGACATGCAGGTGCACCACGCGCAGGCCATCGCGATGGCGATGGAGATCTACCGCAAGACCGACGATGCGGAGCTGCGCGTGCTCTCCTACGACATCGCAACCGGTCAGGCCGGTCAGCGCGGGGAGATGTATGACTGGCTGGTCCAGTGGGGCCTTCCCCAGTCGGGTGGTCCGATGATGGCGTGGATGTCGGCATCCGAAGAGGGCCATGCCCACGGCGGAGCGGCCCCGGGTGAGCGAGCTCACCGATGACGAAGCCCGCGAGGCGATGGGCATGGCGACGGATGCCGAGTTCGAAGCGCCCTCGCCGATGCCTCGGGTCAGGAGGCGGACTGCCTCTTCCTCGAGCTGATGATCCGGCACCACGAGGGCGCTGTCCCGATGGCCGCCGCCGTCATCGAGCTGGGCACCGAGCCGCGCGTCCTGAGCGTCGCGGAGAGCATCCGAGCGGGTCAGACGGCCGAGATCGACGCGATGAAGGCGATGCAGGAGCGTCTCGGCTGCACGGCTGATCGGTTCGCCGCACGTCCGGCCCGCGACGGTCGGCGATCGCTACAGTGAACGGGTGAGCGCTCCCCGCTCCGCGTCCGGTCACTCAGCCGCTCCTGGTGCGCGTCGCGGTCGTGCTGGTCTACCTCAGCGGATTCGTGAGCGTGGCGATCGGCATCCTGGTCCTGCTCAGCAGGTATCGCGTCGAGCGGGCGCGAGGTTCTCCCGGTCTCGCTCCTCGGCGCCGGCGATCATCCTGTTCGGCCTGCTGACGATCGCGGTCGCATCGGGCGTCGCCCGGGGCAGGCGGCTGGCGCGGGTGCTCCTCACGGTCTACCTCGGCGGTGCAGTTCGTGCTCCACGTCGTCGACGATCGTGACCGACCGACACCTGGGACTGGAGCTCGCTCGCCGAGATGGCGATCTACGTCTTCATCGCCGTCGCCGTGTGGACGCCGCCCGGATCGCGCTACTTCGCCGCCGACCCGGCGGATCAGTCCGTCGACACCGCCACCGCCTGAACCGGCACGACCGCCGGTCGCGCATCCGCGCGGGTGTGCGCGGCGAGCGCCCGGGCGACGTACCGGCGGTGGAAGAACCGCACGATCTCGATCGCGCCGATCGTCAGCACCGTGACCACGGCGACGAGGTAGGCGCACTCCTCCCCGGGTCGACGAGCTGGAAGAACTCGGTCGTCAGCGGGAGCGTGAAGATCACGAGGAGCGCGATGAACATCGCGCCGATCACGAGCGCCTTGAAGCGGTTGATCGGGCGCGAGAGCACGGTGAGCACCCAGATGCCGACGATCGCGAGGATGATGGTCGATCCGGTGCGCAGCTGCGCCTCCTCCACGCCGAGCGACATCGCACCCAGCGTGTAGAGGGTCAGCGCGACCGCGATGATCACCCCGGCCGGGATCGCGAAGCTCAGCGAGCGCTTGAGGAACCCCGGAACGTATCGCTGCGTGTTCGGCATCAGGGCGAGGAAGAACGCCGGGATGCCGATCGTCAGGCCGTCGGTGATGGACAGCTGTCGCGGCAGGAACGGGAACTCGAGCACGAGCAGGCCGAACAGGATCGCCAGCCCCGTCGCGTACGCCGTCTTCGTCAGGAACAGCATCGAGACGCGCTCGATGTTCGCGATCACCTGGCGCCCCTCCGCCGACGACGTCGGGAAGGTGGGAGAACTGGCCGTCGAGCAGGACGAGCCGGGCGACCGCCTTCGTCGCCGCCGCGCCCGAGTTCATCGCGATGCCGATGTCGGCCGTCTTGATGGCCAGCGCGTCGTTGACGCCGTCGCCGGTCATCGCGACGGTGTGCCCGCGTGCCTGCAGAGCCACGACCATGTGCTTCTTCTGCTCCGGCGTCACCCGCCCGAACACCGCGATGCGTCTCGAGGATCTCGCCCAGTTCGCCCGTCATCGTCGGGCAGCCTGCCGCGCGTCGAACCCCTCCGCCACGTCGAGGCCGACCTCGCGCGCGATCGCCGCGACGGTGCGCGGGTTGTCACCCGAGATGATCCGGATGCCGACCCCCTGCGCCGTGAAGTACGCCAGCGTGTGCGCGGCATCCGGTCGCACCTGCTCGCGGAAGGTCAGGACGATCGCGGGGGCGAGGCCGGTCGGGAGCCGCTCTGCGTCGACGTCGGCCGCCGTCAGGCCGACCTCGGAGTGCGCGAGCACGAGCGTGCGACGCCCCGTCGACGGCGAGTTCGGTGACGGTGCGGCCGAAGTCGGCCGACGGGGTCGGAGGCGGCATCCCCGAACACCATCTCGGGTGCGCCGAGCACCCACGTGCCGCCTCGACGTCGGCGAAAGAGACCGCGCTCCACTTGCGCGCCGACGAGAACGGGATGTACGCCGTCGCGACCAGCGGCTGGGCCACCGGGATAGGGCTCCCGAAGGCAGCGGGCGGTGGCGTTCGCATCCGGCGCCGCGCCGTACCACGCCAGCGTCTGCTCCCAGCCGGGCCGCGGCTGCAGCGAGGGGGTGAGCGCCGTCGAATGCGATGTCGCCGGCCGTGAGCGTGCCGGTCTTGTCGAGGCAGATCACGTCGACGCGGGCCAGCCCTTCGACGGCGGCGAGCTCGTTGACCAGCACCTTGCTGCCCGCCAGCTTCGCCGCCCCCACCGCGAAGGCGATCGAGGTGACCAGCACCAGACCGAGCGGGATCATCGCGGTCAGCGAGGCGATCGTGTTCACGACCGCCTGCACCCACGTGCCGCTCTCCCACGCCTGCACCCAGCCGCCGGCGACCATCATCTGCGCATTGAGCACGAGCAGGCCGATCGGGTCCGATGCCCCAGCCCACCCACGTGAGCACCCGGTCGATCGAGCTGCGCAGCTCCGAGGCGACGAGCGAGAACCGCTTCGCCTCGCCCGCGAACTTGTTCGCGTACGAGTCTGCGCCCACGCGAGTGACCTGCGCATCGCCCTCGCCCGCGACGACCACCGAGCCCGACAGCGCGTCGTCGCTCGGCGCTCTTGTCGACGGCATCCGACTCGCCGGTGAGCATCGACTCGTCGATCTGCAGCGCCCGGGCTCCGGCGACCACCGCATCGGCCGGCACCTGATCGCCGGCCCGCAGCACCAGGATGTCGTCGAGGACCACCTCGCCCGGGGCGATCTCGAGCTCGTCGCCGTTCCGGCGCACGCGTGCACGCGGCGCGTTCAGCAGTGCCAGCCGGTCCAGCGCGGCCTTCGCGCGGAACTCCTGCACGCAGCCGATGATCGCGTTCGCGAAAGCAGCCAGGCCGAACAGCGCGTCCTGCCACCGGCCCAGGAGGAGAAGGACGAGGAAGCAGCCGCCGACGATCGCGTTGAACAGCGTGAAGACGTTCGCGCTGACGATGTTCCAGACGCTGCGGCTCGAGTCGGCGGTGAACGCGTTGGTCTGCCCGGCCGCGATCCGCTCGGCGACCTGCCCGGCGGTGAGGCCCACGGCCGGGTCGACGCTCACGGTCGCGGTCGTCGACGGCGGCATCCATGGGTCACACCTTAGAGGGCATGCGCAAGCGGGAGCGGTCCGAAGACCGCCCCCGCTGCCTGGTTCAGCCCTTCGTCGCGCCGGCGAGCAGGCCGCGGACGAAGAAGCGCTGCAGTGCGAAGAACACGATCAGCGGCACGAGGATCGACAGGAACGTGCCCGCCGCCTGCAGGAACCACTGGTTGCCCCACGTGCCCGACAGAGACGCCAGGGATTGCGTCATCGGCAACGATGACGATGGCGCGAATATCGTGGCCACGAGCAGGTCGTTCCACACCCAGATGAACTCGAGCACCGCGAACGACGCGAGCGCGGGAGCCGCGAGCGGCAGGATCATCCGGAAGAAGATCTGACCGTGCCCGGCGCCGTCCACACGTGCCGCCTCGATGACCTCGCTCGGGATCTCGGAGATGAAGTTGTGCAGCAGGAACACCGCCAGCGGCAGCGAGAAGATCGTGTGCGCGATCCACACCGTCGCGAAGCTGTGGTCGATCTCGCGGAGATCCAGCCCCGGGAAGATCATCACCTCGTTGATCGTGAGCCCACGCGAGAACAGGCTCAGCAGCGGAACGAGAGCCATCTGCATCGGAACGATCTGCAGCGCGAACACCCCGACGAACAGCAGGTTCTTGAACCTGAAGTCGATCCACGCGAACGCGTACGCGAGCAGTGAGGCGACCGCCAGCGAGAACGCCACGACCGGGATCGTGATCGCCAGCGAGTTCAGGAACGACTCCGCCAGCGTCAGCGTCGTGCCGCCGGACGTCAGTGCTGCGGAGTAGTTGCCGAGCGAGAAGTCCGGATCGGTGAACACCGTCCACCACCCCGACGTCTGGGTGTCGGCGGGCGGACGGAACGAGGTGACGAGCAGCCCGAAAGTCGGGATCGTCCAGAAGAAGGCGATGATGATCGCCGCGATCGTCGCACCCTTGGAGGTGAGGCGCTTCTGCGCCATCTTCTCGTGCTTGCGGGTGTCGCGTGCGAGCTGACGAGCGGTGCGCGGATCCTGCGACCGGCTCGATGGCTACGGTTCCGATGGTCATCGGATCTCCCTCTGCTTCCGGATCTGGATCACGTTGAACACGATGAGCGGCACCACGAACAGGAACAGCACGACGGCCAGGGCCGCCGAGTGACCGTAGCTCTGGAACCGCTGCTGCTGGTTGACCATCTCGAAGGCGAGCACCGTCGAGTTCGTTCCGGCCTCCGGTCATGACCGCGACGACGTCGTAGATCTTGAGGGCGCCGATGGCGACGGTCGTGACGACGACGACGATCGATGAGCGGATGCCCGGAAGCGTGACGTTGCGGAACCGCTGCCAGGCGTTGGTGCCGTCGAGCTCCGCCGCCTCCATCTGCTCGACCGGCACGGCCTTCACCGCCGCAGAGAGGATCACCATCGCCAGTCCGGTCTGGCTCCAGATGAACACGACGAGCAGGCAGAGGGTGTTGAAGAGCGGCTCCACCGCGAGCCACGGTATCGGCTCACCGCCGAATGCCACGACGATCGCATTGAAGAGGCCGATCTGCTCTCCCTGCCGGAACGTCGTACATCAGCTTCCAGATGATGCCGGCGCCCACGAACGAGATCGCGAACGGCATGAAGATCAGGATCTTCAAGCACTTCTCGCCGCGGGCCCGGTCGATGAACACGGCGTAGGCGAGCCCGATGATCGTGGCGAAGGTGGGCGCGATGAGCACCCAGATGATCGTGTTGATGACCGACCAGAAGCCCTCGGGGTTGGTGAAGGTCCAGACGTAGTTCTCGAGGCCGACGAAGTTCTCGCCGGTCTTGTCGAAGAACGACTGGATGATCGTCGCGATCGCCGGGTAGATGAGCCCGATGAGCAGAAGGATGATCGCCGGTGCGCTGAAGATGATCAGCTGGAACAGGTACCCCGCGCCCTGCCGTGCCCGCAGGTCGGCGTAGAACAGCAGCGCTCCCAGGATGACCGCGATCAGCACGACGTAGATCACGGCGCCCTGGTACGGGCGAAGAAGCATGAACGCGATGCACCGGAAGCAGGAAGCACGCTGCCACGCGGAGCCAGAAGTACCCTGTGCCGGCGCGGGGCGCGTACTCGATGAGCAGCAGGATGATGCCCGACGACGACCCCGAAGACCACCAGGACGATCGGGATCTGCACGAGCGGGCCCGAGGTCGCCGAGCCAGCGGAAGAAGCTGTTGAACGAGAATCCCAGCGAGACGGGCCGCGGGTCCTCGGTCGGGCGGCCGGGTCACCATGAAGAGGAACAGCGCCGCCACCACGATGAAGCCGATGGCGACGACGATCATCGTCACGCGATGCCGTTTGGCGTCTCGCTCGCGACGCGCGGCGGCGTCCATCTCCGTCCTGTCGGGAGCCGGCTTCGGTTCCGCCTCCACCTTTACTTGAGACATGGATCCCCTTCCGAGTACGTCGTCGGACTCTTGGTTGCTCAGCCGCGGCGCGCGGCTGAAGGCCGCACCGCTGTCCGCGGGCGGGGTCACCCTCCGGTGACCCCGCCGCGGACGTCGGTGATCTAGTTCTCGTAGCCAGCCTGGATGTCGCTGAGCACGGTCGCGGTGTCCTTGCCGTCGATCCAGTCGACCATGCCCTTCCAGAACGAACCCGGCGCCGACCGTTGACGGCATCAGGTCCGACGCGTCGAAGCGCACGGTGGTGTTCGGGATCCTGCAGCGAGCGTCATCGCCTCGGTGAGGAACTCGCTGGATGCGAGACTCGGGTCGGCGTTGAGGTTCGCCGAGATGTTGCCGCCGAGGCCGACGCGCTCGTCAGCCCACTCCGCGCGTGGACATGTACTCGAGCACCGCTACGGTGGCAGCGTCGTCGGAGAAGGCGGTGACGAACTCGCCGCCGACCTCGACCGTAGTCTCGCCCTCGGTGAAGCCCGGGAGCGACGAACGCGTAGACGTCGCCGTCGGGAGCCACGGTCGGCACCTCGCCCTCGGCGGTCTCGGTGTCGAGGAAGTTCGCCGCGAGGAACGACGCCTGGTGCGTGAGCGCGCAGGTCCCGGTGGCGACCGGCGCGGCGACGTTTGCGAACGCGCGTCGAGTTGATGCTCGCCACGTCGCCGAAGCCCGCGTTGACGTACTCCGGGTTGCGGAGGATCTCATCGAGCGCGTCGAACGCGTCCGCGATCTCGGGGTCGGTGAACTTGACCTCGTTGGCGACCCACTGGTCGTAGACCTCCGGTCCGGACTGGCGCAGGACGATGTCCTCGATCCAGTCGGTGCCGGGCCAGCCGGACGCCGCCTCGGACGAGAAGCCGGCGCACCACGGCGGCGCTCCCGTCGTCTCCTGGATCGTCGCGGTCAGCTCGAGCAGCTCGTCCCAGGTGGTCGGAACCTCGACGCCCCACTCTTCGAATGACGCGGGCGAGTACCAGACGTACCCCTTGACGTTCGCGAGCATGGGAGCGGCGTAGAAGACGTCGTCGATCGTGCCGTACGCCTTCCAGTCGGGCGACCAGTTCTCGTCGACGTTGGCCTCGACGCCTTCGGGCGCTTCGACGACCTCGCCGGTTTCGACGAGCGTGCGCAGCAGACCCGGGCTGGGGAACGATCGCGATGTCCGGGGCGTCGCCACCCTGGACCTTCGTGACGATGTTGCCCTCGAAAGCCTTGTCGCCGGTGTACTCGACGATGATGCCGGTGTCCTCGGTGAACTGTCGAACGACTTCTGCATGTTCTCGGCTTCGATGCCGGTGATGCCGCCCGCGATGCTGACGGTCTCTCCCTCGACCGCACCAGAGTCGCCCGTCGTCGCTCACCGCCCTCGGCACATCCGGCCAGAGTCGAGTGCCGTGATCGCCACCACGCCGAGCGTCATCGCGGTGCGACGCCGCGCAGGTGAACGCAGTCCATTCATGTTCTGCCTCCTCGTTGAGTGCTGTGCGCACTGCTCGCACCGGTACCCATCCATCTGAATTGATCGGGAACCGATTCCATGAACAACGTAGGGGACAACGCGAGCGGCGCACAATCGAGGATGGTCACGACTCGGTAACAGTCGGCCGACGGGGCTGTTCAGCCGCCCCTGCCGTGAGCGCTAGGCTCAGCCGTGCGAATCGCCCGGAGCGATCGGCGCGTGTGGAATCGTTTCCACAATCCGGGCCGTCGAGTCCGCAATCGAGGGCGGAACCTCGCACCCTGCAGACGCGAAGGAGCGATCGATGGCCGGGATCTCCGACGTCGCTCGTCTCGCAGGCGTATCCAAGTCGACCGCCAGCAGGGCCCTCAGCGGCAGCGGCTACGTCGTCCGAGAAGACCCGTGTCCGGGTCGCCGAGGTGGCGGCATCCCTCGGCTACGTCCCCTCCACGATCGCCGCGAGCCTCGTCACCGGCCGAACCCGCAACGTCGGCGTCATCATCCCGTACCTGCACCGCTGGTTCTTCGCCGAAGTGCTCGAGGGCATCCAGTCGGCACTGCTGGAGCGCGGACTCGACCTCACGCTCTACGACGCGAACCCGGGCTCCGAGGGTCGCCGGCGCATCTTCGAGGACTTCCTGGCGCGCAAGCGGTTCGACGGACTGATCGCCGTCGGCCTGGAGCCGGAGGACCACGAACTCGAGCGGCTGCTGACGATCGGCCGCCCCGTCGTGCAGCGTCGTCGGCTCCGAGCACGATCCCGCAGTGATCGGCATCGACGACGACGACGCCGCGCGTCGCGTCGACCCACCACCTCACCGCTCTCGGCCACCGCCAGATCGCCTTCGTCGGCGGCGGCGGGTCCGACCGCTGGGCGCAGCGTCGACCGCAGGCGGCTGAGCGGGTACCTCGCGGCGATGTCGGCGGCCGGACTCGCCGAATACGCCCAGCACGTCGCCTCCGACGTCACGCTGCCCGGCGGGTACGCAGCCGCGGTCGACCTGCTCGGAGACTGCGCGGGCACGCCCGACCGCGCATCGTCGCGGTGTGCGACGAGGTGGCCATCGGCGCGATCATCGCGGCGCGCACGGCTCGGCATCCGCGTTCCGAGCGACCTCAGCGTCGTGGGCATCGACGACCACGAGTACGCCGAGATGTTCGCGCTGACGACGCTTCGCCAGGTCCCGCGCGACCAGGGCCGCGCGGCCGTGGAGCTCCTCGAGGCCAGGCTCGCCGACCCCGACATCGCGCACGTCACGGAGGCGTCACCGGCCCGCCTGATCATGAGGGCATCCACGGGTCCGGTCGACTCGACGCCACTCGGTCATGGTCTCCGACTCGAGAGGCCGGGACTCAGGCCGGCTGAGGGAATGACGAAAGCCCCGGATGCAGCATCCGGGGCTTTCGTATGAGCAGGTGACTACTTGAGGGTGACGGTCGCGCCGGCCTCTTCAAGAGCGGCCTTCGCCTTGTCAGCGGCCTCCTTGGTCGCGCCCTCGAGCACGGCCTTGGGGGCGCCGTCGACGACGGCCTTGGCCTCGCCGAGGCCGAGAGCGGTGAGCTCGCGGACGACCTTGATGACCTGGATCTTCTTGTCGCCGGCGGCCTCGAGCACGACGTCGAATGCCGTCTGCTCCTCGACCTCTTCGGCGGGCGCCGCACCGGCGGCAGCCGGGCCGGCAACGGCGACGGGCGCCGCGGCGGTGACCTCGAAGGTCTCCTCGAACTTCTTGACGAACTCCGACAGCTCGATGAGCGTGAGCTCCTTGAACGCGTCGAGCAGCTCCTCGGTGGTGAGCTTTGCCATGATTTTCTCCTTTGTGTCACGAGACGGTCGCTGCGCGACCTCCTCGACAACCGTGTGAATGAACCGCCCTGATCAGGCGGCGGACTCCTGCTTCTCGCGCAGTGCGTCGACCGTGCGGACGGCCTTCGACAGGGGCGCGGTGAACAGATATGCGGCGCCGAACAGCGAGGCCTTCATCGCACCGGCGAGCTTCGCCAGCAGGACTTCACGGCTCTCAAGGTCAGCGAGCTTGTTGACCTCGTCTGCGGTCAGGGCGGCACCGTCGAAGTACCCGCCCTTGATCACCAGAAGAGGGTGTGCCTTGGCGAAGGCGCGCAGACCCTTCGCGACGGAGACCGGGTCTCCGTGCACGAAAGCGATGGCCGAGGGACCCTTGAGGTCCTCGTCCAGCGTCGAGATCCCCGCGTTGTTCGCGGCGATCTTGGTCAGCGTGTTCTTCACCACGGCGTATTCCGCGTCCTGACGAATGCTGTTGCGGAGCTCCTTCAGCTCGGCAACCGTCAGCCCGCGGTACTCGGTCAGCAGAACGGCGGTCGAGTCCTCGAAGTTCTTCGTGAGCTCGGCGACCGATGCATCCTTCTGCGCCATGGCCACTCCTTGTGTGTACGAGACGCTCCACGATGGCGGGGCGCCGGCCGACGGCATCCGCTCATCGGATCTCGATCCGCACATGGAAAAAGCTCCGGCGCAAGCGCACGGAGCAGGATTCTCGGAGAGATTCTTCTCGTACACCTGCGCGGGCCCCTGCAGTGCAGAGCTTCGATCTTCGTGCGGGTGAGCGCACGTCGATGACCAGCGGTCTTCGGCTGGATTCCAGTGTACGTGCTGGTCCATGCCACGCCAAATCGCCCGGGGTGCTGCGCCAGCCGATGAACATCGCGGTGGTCGACTCCGTCCCGCTCTCCCGCGACGGGGTCGTGGTGGGTGCGGTGGGCGTGAGCGGCCGGCTCTGGCGAGCAGGACCACTCGGTCGCGGAGGCCGGCGCCGCGGCGTTCGAGGAGCTCGCCTTCGCGAGCGCACGGCTTGGCCACGAGTGCACGGCTTTCCTTCCTCGGGATGCCGTGCGCTCGACGCGAGCCGTGCACTCGGCGAGTTCGCGTCATCCCGGCGGGCGGATGCCGAAGGACGGCGAGACGCGCGGCGAGCGCCTGCGGGCTGGCGATGTGCTCGTCATCCCATCGCGCGAAGCCGCCATGCGTCGTTCCGCGGATCCAGTCCTCTCGCTGCTTCTCCTCGAGCAGCACCCGCTCGAGCGGCATCCCGCGGCGCATCGCCACATCGAGGTACTTGCCCTTGCCGTCGAACTCTCCGAACGCGCGCACATCCGCCAACCGAAGTCGACGAAGTAGGTCTGGTCGCCAGGTCCAGCGACGGGCACCTGAAGCTCGGGCGCGCCGAAGCCGAGCCGGACGAGCTGTAGTCGGCTCACGCTCTCGCCCGGCAGCTGCGCACGCCCGTCGGCGAACGCAGCGACCCACCGCGCCTGCTCGATCCCGCGCGCACCCGACGCTCCGTCGACGCGCTGACGCATCGGACCGCACGCCAGTGGTCGACGGCGTCGCACCCAGACCCGACCCCGCAGCGCATACTGCCGCTCCGCAGCGTCTGCGGCGGCCACGGAGGCCTCTCGGCGCCGAGCGTACGAATCGATGTCGAACACCGTTCGCTCGAGTGATGTGCAGCGCATGCCGTGCAGCATCACGACGTCGGATGCCGACAGCGGGCCACGTTCTGATCACGTCCCGTCCACTCGAGATGCGCGCGGGCGCGGGTGTCGTCATGTGGACGCGGCGCGATCGGTGCCGATAGAGCGGCAGCGCCCACGCCACGCCAGCCGACTCGTGCGAGACGACCCCTCCGCCGGTCGCATCCCGAGCCACAGCGATCACATGCGCGAGGTGCAAGCCCTCCGTCCACAATCCGGACGCATCGTCGCGATCCATGAACGCAGCCGGCGGATCACCACGAGCCGCCGTCGCGGACGGCGGATTCGAGGGACCGTTCCGTCCATCCTTCAGCCAGTACCGCGGTGCGTGAACGGATGAGTGGGCTCAGCTCGGGTATCGTGAGCGCGCGGCGCCTGCTCCAGCATCCGATCTCCCTCGCCGATGCCCGGTAAAGCGCCCGCAACGTGCGGAGAATTCGCACGCGAGTTCCCTGGGGAGAAGCGCGCGCAGCCACCGCCCGCGCCGAGTGCACGACCTTTCGCCGAGCGCGCGGTATTCCGGCCGCGGCAAGGCCGTGCGCTCGACGCGAAGCCGTGCACTCGGCGAGAACGAGGGACGCAGACCAGGACGCGTCAGACTGCCGGGGGGATGCCCATCTCTCGCGCGGCGGCCGATATCCGCTGCGCGAGCGCGACGTCCCTGCGCGTCAGCCCGCCCGCGGAGTGGGTGATGAGCGTGACACGCACCGACGGATAGGTCACGGTCACGTCGGGATGATGGTTCGCGGCTTCGGCGAGTTCGACGATGGCCGCGAAGAGCCGCGCGCCGGTGGCGAACGTCCCAGTCCGGAACTCGGCGACCGCGCCGTCCTCCCCTGGTCGCCAGTCGTCCACGCCGGATTCCGCGCGGAACTGGTCTGCGGTGATGGTGTCCATGCTTCGACCCTGCCACTGTCCGGTCTGCCCGCAAGGGGTCGGTCCGCGTTCCGAGCGGCCCGCGCGGCATCTCGCGAGTGTCCAGCGGCGGGGTTACCCTCGAAGCGTGACCCCCGAACTCGCCGCCCGGATCGTCGCGGACTCCCGCGACCGGGTCGCCTGGACGCGGGCCCGCTCCCGCGGGATCACCGCGACGGATGTCGCCACCCTCACCTCCGCGAACGCCATCGCGAAAGCCGCGGACGCCAAGCTCATGGGCTCGGGCTTCTCCGGCAACGCGTACACGGCCCACGGCCGGGTGCGTGAGCCCGAGATCGCGCGATGGGTCGCCGCGACCCACGGCATCCTGCCGTCCAGCGCCCTCTTCCACGCCGAGATCGAGAAGCGCCATCTTGCGACGCCCGACGGCATCACGGTCGACCGCGGCGGCGCGCATCACGCTGTGCGAGATCAAGACCACGAACAAGTCGTGGCGCAGCATCCCTCGCACGTACCTGCGTCAGGTCTGGTGGCAGCAGCATGTCCTCGGGGCCGACCGCACCCTCGTGGTGTGGGAGGAGCACGACGGCTTCGTGCCCGTCGGCGATGAGCCCCGCAGTGCGTGGGTCGACCGCGACGAGCGGGAGATCGACGTCCTGGTCAGGCTCGCGACCGCGCTGATCGACGAGCTGCACCACCGCACCACGCGCGGTGCGCGCGCTGCCGCACGCCGACCAGCGGATGCCGCAGCCTGTCGCGACGCGCGAACCCTTCCGAGCACTGGCCCTCGCCGATTGAGACGATGGTTGACTCTGTGTCAACCATCCCTATATAGTTGACAGCAGTCAACCAATCGCGACGACGGCGCCGCGCACTCTCCCCGCTCGGAAAGGGCTCCCCATGGCCTCCGCCACCACCGACGCTTCACGCGTTCCCGACGTCACGCCGCGCATGTCGCACCGCAAAGTGCTCGAGGCGCTCTCGGGCCTCCTGCTCGGAATGTTCGTCTCCATCCTCGCGGCGACGGTCGTCTCCACGTCGCTGCCGGTCATCATCCACGACATCGGCGGCGACCAGGCGGCCTTCACCTGGGTGGTCACCGCCACGCTGCTGACGACCGCGATCTCGACGCCCATCTGGGGCAAGCTCGCCGATCTGTTCAACCGCAAGCTGCTCATCCAGCTCGCCCTCATCATCTTCGTGCTGGCGACCGCCGCGGCGGGCTTCTCGCAGGATCCCGCCACGCTCATCGCGTTCCGCGCGGTGCAGGGCATCGGTGCGGGCGGTCTCGCGGCACTGAGCCAGGTCATCATGGCCGACATCATCAGCCCCCGCGAGCGCGGGCGGTACATGGGCCTGTTCGGCGCGGTGATGGCGCTCGGCACGATCGGCGGGCCGCTGCTGGGTGGCTTCATCACCGACGGCATCGGCTGGCGGTGGAACTTCTACGTCGCGATCCCGTTCGCGATCGCCGCGCTGATCATCCTGCAGATCACGCTGAACATCCCGAAGGCGCCGAAGCGGAAGGTTCACATCGACTACCTCGGCATCGTGCTGCTGGCCACGGCGGTCTCGCTCCTGCTGATCTGGATCACCAACGCCGGAACGGCGTACGACTGGTGGAGCGTCGAGACGGTGCTCATGGCCGGCGGGGCCCTGCTGGCAGCGGTCGTGTTCGTGATCGTCGAGATGCGTTCGCGCGAGCCGCTCGTGCCGCTGTCGATGTTCCGCAACCGCACCTACACGCTCGCGGTGATCGCCTCGATCGCGACCGGAGTCGCGATGTTCGGCACGTCGGTGTTCCTGAGCCAGTACATGCAGATGGCGCGGGGCGCGACGCCCACCGAAGCGGGTCTGCTCACGCTGCCGATGATCGCCGGCCTGCTCATCGCGTCGATCGTCGGCGGCCAGCTCATCAGCCGCTTCGGACACTGGAAGCCCTACCTGATCGCCGGCGCCGCGCTGCTGATCGCCGGCTCGTTCCTGCTGTCGACGCTGCACTACGACACGAACTTCGCGCTGGTGTCGCTCTACATGTTCCTGCTCGGCGCGGGCGTGGGCCTGACGATGCAGAACCTGGTCCTCATCGTGCAGAACACCGCCAATCCCGCCGAGATGGGTGCCGCCAGCTCCGGCGTCGCCTTCTTCCGCAGCCTCGGCGGAACGGTGGGCGTCTCGGTGATGGGCGCCACGCTCGCGGCATCCGTCACCGACCTCTTCGCCTCGAGCAAAGAGGCTCTGGGTGCGGCGATCGCGAACCTCGGCGCCGACGGTGCGGCGGTCGCCGAGCAGCTGCAGTCGGGCACGCTGCCGCAGGTCAGCGCCCTGCCCGACAGCGTCCGGGTCATCGTCGAGGACATCTACGCGCAGGGCATCGCGCACTCGTTCCTGATCGCCGTGCCCCTCGCCGTGATCAGCCTCATCGCGATCCTCTTCCTGCCGAACGTGCCGCTGACCCGCATGACGACCTCGGAGCGCATCGCGGCCGGCGAGGCCGACCTTGCGACGGTCTCGACCGCGGAGGGCATGGGGATCCTCGACGCGACCGGAAGCGTTCCGACGACGGATGCCGCGACCTCCGCGCCGTGCGAATCGCTCGATGACCGCGTCCGGTGGCGGATCCCGCTAGTGTCGGTCGCGATGTCCGGCCAGGAGACGCGAGAGGCGCGCACCGAGGCGGTGCGCGCCCTCGAGTCCGAGTTCGGCGAGCTGATCGCCCGTGTGCGGCGTCTGCTCGCCGACAACGCCCAGCGCGTGAGCCCGGGCATGCTCCCGGCGGCATACAAGGTGTTCACGACGATCGTGCGCCGGGAGAGCATCACGCTCTCCGCTCTCGCGGAGTCGCTCATGGCCGACAAGGGTCAGATCAGCCGCACGGTGCGCGAGCTGGAGGAGCTGGGCCTGATCGCGCGCACGCCCGACCCGGAGGACGGCCGCTCGAGCCTCCTCTCCCCCACCGCGGCGGGGCTGGAGCGACTGGCGCAGGCGCGGGCGCCGCAGGAGAGCCTGCTCGCTGGAGGCCCTCGACGCGTGGTCGCTCGACGAGATCCGCACGCTCACGCGCCTGCTGCACGCGCTGACGACGGGCGAGGCTCCCTGACGTTCTCTCCGACACCCGGTGGGCTTCCTCGGCCGGTAGCACCCGCGTAACACGGGCGAGACATAGTCGCGGTTGACTGTGTACACCAGCAAACGAGTGCTGCCGAAGCCGACATGCACGCGGAAGGAGCGACGGATGAGATTCCGGCCGCTGCGACCATCATCCGCCCCCGACGCCACCCCGATGGCGGTCGCCGGACCCACCCGAGACGATGCGGGCCGCCGTCATCGACGCGCACCGGAGGCACGCGAGGCGCTCCACGAGGCATCCGTCGCGGTGCCCGGCGCCGGTCCTCAGCGAGCTGCTCGTGCGCGTCGTCGCCGCGGGCGTCAATCCGATCGACGCGAAGACGCGCTCCGGCGCGGGCGTCTCCGGTGCGATCGCCGGCTACCCGGCGACCCTGGGGTTCGACTTCAGCGGCATCGTGGTGCGCTCCCCCTACGAGTCGCACCCGCTTCCCCCGGGCACCCCGGTGTTCGGGATGGTGCCCTTTCCGCGTTCGGGCGGCAGCTACGCCGAGTACGCGGTCGTGCCGTCGCAGTCGGTCGCGCGCAAGCCCACGTCGCTGTCGCACGTCGAGGCAGCGGGCGTGCCGCTCGCCGCCCTCACCGCGTGGGGGCTCGTCGTCGAGACCGCGCACGCGCATGAAGGGCAGCGGATGCTGATCCACGCCGGCAGCGGCGGCGTGGGCCATTTCGCCGTGCAGTTCGCCGCATACTTCGGCGCGCATGTCACCGCCACCGGCTCGGGCCGCAACGCCTCGTGGCTGCGCGAGCTCGGCGCGTCGGTCGTCATCGACTACACCACGACGCGCTTCGAGGATGTCGATCGCCGACGTCGACGTCGTCATCGACCTCGTCGGCAACGTCCACGCACGTACCGGCGAGCGGTCGCTGCGCGTGGTGCGCCCCGGCGGGCTGTACGTCCTCGTGCCCACCGGGCTCGTGGCCCGGGTACGCCGAGGCGGCGGCGGACGCCGGCGTGCGAACGACCGGCTACAAGGTGATCCCGGACGGCAGCGCCCTGGCGACCGTCGGCGCGCCTGCTGGATTCCGGGGCGGTGCAGGTCTACATCGACCGCGTGTTCGACCTCGAGGATGCCGGCGCCGCGCATGCCGAGCTCGAGCAGGGTCACACCCGGGGCAAGATCGTCCTCCGGGTCAGCGACGACTGACGCGCACGCAGCCGGAAGCGCGCTAGGAGACGAGCACGCGTCGCCCCTCGGCGACGATCTCGTCGGCGATCGCGTCGAGCAGCGGCGAGCGCAGGTTCCACTGCTGCCAGTAGAGCGGAACGTCGATCGGCGGACCGCCGAGGTGCACCAGCTCTCCGGCGGCCAGCGCCGGCTGCGACTGGAACCGCGGCAGGAGACCCCAGCCGATCCCGAGCCGCACGGCGGCCGCGAAGTCGTTCGACGCGGGAACGTAGTGACGCGGCGGCGAGGGCCTCATCCAGCCCGCGCGCCCGCAGCCAGCGCGTCTGCAGGTCGTCGCGTCGGTCGAAGTCCACGAGCGGTGCGCTGCGCCAGCGTCGACGGGGCAGCCGGATCGGGCAGCCAGCGTCGCGACGAACGCCGGCGTGGCCACCGCCTCGTAGCGCATCGCACCGAGCGCGCTGACGCGGCATCCTGCGACCGGCGTCGAGCGCGAGGTGACCGCACCCATCACGGTTCCCGACTCGAGCAGGCCCGCTGTGAAGTCCTGGTCGTCGCGGTGCAGCTCGAAGACGACCGGATGCCGCTCCGCGAGTCGGCGCGAGCGGCTGCGAGGAACCAGGTGGCGAGCGAATCGGCGTTGACCGCGAGCGGCACGGTCGTCCGCGACGCCCCTCGACCCTTCGGCGCCCAGCTGGGCGAGCGTGTCGTGCTCGAGCAGCGCGACCTGGCGCGCCATCCGTACGACGGCGGTGCCCGCCTCGGTCAGTCGCGCCGGCTTGGACCGGACGAGCACGACGCGACCCAGCTGCTCCTCGAGCGCCTTGATGCGCTGACTGACCGCCGAGGGCGTGATGTGCAGCCGCCGCGCCGCGGCATCCAGCGTGCCCTCGTCGATGACGATCGGCGAGGGTCTCGGCCAGGTCGTGAGGTATGCGCATCATCAGTCATGCTAATGCATCTGAAGAATCGATGAGCTGGACTCATGATGATGGCCGCCATTACGCGTCGAAGGCATGCTCTCTCCCCTCCTCGCCGGTGTCGGCCTCGGCTTCTCCCTGATCATCGCGATCGGGGCGCAGAACCTCTTCGTGCTGCGTCAGGGGATGCGCCGAGAGCACGTCGTCGCTGGTCGCAGCGATCTGCGCGCTCTCCGACGCCGCGCTCATCGCGCTCGGCGTGTCGGGCGTCGGCCTGGTCCTGACTGCGGTTCCGTGGCTCATCGACGTGGTGCGGTGGGCCGGCGCGGCGTTCCTCGTCGGCTATGGGCTGCTCGCCGCCCGGCGAGCGTGGCGTCCCTCCGGGCACACGCTGGAGGCGGAAGGCGCGGCGGCGGCAGACCCGTCGCTCGACCGCTGGTCCGTCCGCAACCCGCGCACGACGGTCACGGCCAGGACCCGCGCGCTTCCGGTCGCCCTCACCTGCCTGGCACTGACGTGGCTGAATCCGCACGTGTACCTCGACACGGTGTTCCTGCTGGGAACGGTCGCGAACACGCATGGCGATGCGCGATGGATCTTCGCCGCGGGCGCCATGGCGGCGAGCATCGTCTGGTTCTTCGCCCTGGCTCTCGGCGCCCGCTACCTCGGGCGGTGGCTCGCGACTCCGCGTGCGTGGCGCATCCTCGATGCCGTGATCGCCGTCGTGATGATCGGAATCGGCATCAGCCTGGTGCTCCCCCACTGACGCGACACCGCGCGACGACCGCACCGTCACCCGTCGATCTGCGCGCGACGTCGCTGCACGAGCGTGCGGACGACATCATCGGGCAGCGGATGGTCGGGCTGGAAGCGGATCGTGCCCTTGTCCAGACCCGTGCTCGGTCACAGCGTGCACCTCCGCGGCGACGGCCGCGACGGCATCGGGACTGAACGGATAGATCCCGATGTGCTTCTTGGCCCGCATGACGGCGATCAGCGGCTTGCCGCGGTACACCAGCGCCGGCATCCCGTAGCCCGTGCCCTGCTCGGAGTCGGGCACCTCGTCCTCGCGATCGCGTAGACCCGCTCGACCGCGGCGCGATCGCCCGGCTCCAGGTCGCGGACGTAGTCGTCGACGGTTCCCATGGAAGCATCCTGGCACCCGGCACCTGGCCCTCGCACCCCCGTCGCGGCACGATGGAACGCATGAAGCGCGTCCATGTGATCGTGCACGGCATGGTGCAGGGAGTCGGCTACCGGCTACACGATGCGCATGGTCGCGCGGCAGGCAGGGGTCGGAGGCTGGGTGCGCAATCGCCGGACGGCAGCGTCGAGGCGGAGATCGAGGGCGCGCCCGCGCAGGTCGACGAAGTGCTCGCCTGGATGGCGCAGGGCCCGCCCGGGGCGCACGTCGACACGGCGATGGTGACGGATGCCGCACCCACGGGCGAGCGGCAGTTCGAGGTGATCGGCTGACCGACCCCGTCAGCGCGGCACGCCTCGCCGGAGCTCGTCGAAGACGTCGCCGGCGTCGAGGTGAGTCGCCAGGGCGGCAGACTGGCCCGCCCAGAGCGACAGCAGATCGCCTCGGTCCTGAAGCGCCGCTGCGGTGCGGAAAGCGCCGGTCAGCCAGTTCTGGGCGGGAAAGGGCGCGATGAGCCCGGAAGTCTCGATCTCGCGCATCGCCCGGTTCGGGATGCCGCGCGCGAGGCGCCCGCTCATGGCCCGGGTCAGCACAGTCGTGGTGTCGGAGGCTGTCGCGATGGCGCGGCGGTGCGATTCCGGCACGGCGGACTCGCGCGTGCGGAGGAATGCCGTTCCGACCTGGACGCCGGCGGCGCCGAGAGCGAAAGCCGCGGCGACCCCGCGACGGTCGGCGATACCTCCTGCGGCGATCACGGGTGCACGCACTGCGTCCACCACCTGCGGAACGAGCGCCATCAGTCCGACGAGGGACTGCTCGGCCGGCCGGAGAAAAGACACCCGATGTCCGGCCGCCTCCGTGCCGCTGGCAACGATCACGTCGACGCCCGCCTCATCCAGCACCACCGCTTCGGCAACGGTGGTCGCCGTCGCGATCACCACGATGTCTCTCCCGTGCGCACGGTCGATCAGCGCGCTGGGGGAACGCCGTAGACGAAGCTGACGACCTTGGGCGCACCATCCAGCACCGCGTCCACTTGAGAGTCGAAGTCGGGCATGAAGGCGACGGGCGGCTCGGGAGCGGGCACGCGGAGTTCGTCGTACAGGGGCAGGAGCGCCTGAATGTGCAGCGTGAGATCAAGATCGGCGGGCGAGACCTCATCGCCGGTCGGCAGCCAGAGGTTCACCGCGAAGGGCCGGCTGGTGACCGCACGGAGCGCCGCCATCGTCTGATCGATCCGCTCAGCCGAATAGCCGTAGAGACCATATGAGCCCAGCCCGCCGGCAGCGCTCACGATCGCGGTCAGCTCTATGGATGAGACACCGCCGAACGGACCCAGCACGATCGGCTCTTCAATCCCGAGGAGATCCTGGAGCGTCGAGGGCATGGCCACTCCCGTCCTGGTACGACAACTGTCGAGGCTACCCCCGCTGTCCCGTTCCGCACCCACGAGACGGTCCGGTCGCACACCCCGATCGTCCTGGCGTACGGCTGCTCGACCCTGACGCACGCACAGCGCGAGCATGATGGCGCAGGAGACCACGTAGAACGTGTGCAGACCCCAGATCGGCCCGAACGGCAGCGTGAACACGTACAGCGAGTACACCCCATTGGCGATGTTGATGATGATCATGCTCGGCAGGCTGTACGAGGAGACGTCCCGCGTGCGCAGCGCCTTGCGCAGCATCGGCAGATTGCTGACCGCGAACGCGACGGTCGCGATCGTGCCGGCGATCAGAGGGACGTCCATGCATCCGACGCTAGGGACGGCAGGCCGGCCGCCGCTTCGGATGAACCGCGCATTCTCGGATCCGGCGCGAATGGGCAGAATCATGTAGACGGGTCGCCGGCAGCACATGTGCAGAGACACCCCGGGTCCGCAGTCGACGTGCATCCCGCGCAGACCACGAAGGGACCCCGCCTCGCGGCGGAGTCCCTTCGTCCTCCGATGTGCGGCCGAGGCCGCGCTCATCGGATGCTTACAGCGCGTTGACGTCCAGCGGGATGCCGGGGCCGAACGTGGTCGACACGGCGCCCTTCTGGATGTAGCGGCCCTTCGAGCTGGACGGCTTGAGGCGGATGATCTCCTCGAGCGCGGCCTTCAGGTTCTCGTCGAGCTGGTCCTCCGAGAAGGACGCCTTGCCCACGACGAAGTGCACGTTGGCGTGCTTGTCGACGCGGAACTCGATCTTTCCGCCCTTGATCTCCTCGACGGCCTTGGCCGGGTTGGGGGTCACGGTGCCGGTCTTCGGGTTCGGCATCAGGCCGCGCGGGCCCAGCACCTTGCCGAGGCGACCGACCTGGCCCATGAGCTCGGGGTCGACGACCGCGGCGTCGAAGTTGGTCCAGCCGTCGGCGACGCGCTGGATGAGCTCGGCGCCGCCGACCTCGTCGGCGCCCGCGGCGATCGCGGCCTCGGCGGCCGGTCCCGTCGCGAAGACGATGACGCGGGCGGTCTTGCCGGTGCCGTGCGGCAGGATGACGGTGCCGCGCACCATCTGGTCCGCCTTGCGGGGGTCGACGGCGAGCTTCAGCGCGACCTCGACGGTCGAGTCGAACTTCGCCGAACCGGTCTGCTTCGCGAGCGCGACGGCCTCGGTGGGCGTGTAGAACTTGTCAGCCGCGATCTTGGCGGCGGCGGCCTGGTAGGCCTTGGACTTGGTAGCCATGGTCGTTATCCCCCTCAGTCCTCGACCGTGATGCCCATGGAGCGGGCGGTGCCGGCGATGATCTTCGAGGCGGCCTCGAGGTCGTTCGCGTTCAGGTCGGGCTGCTTGACCTCGGCGATCTCGCGCACCTGAGCCTTGGTGAGCTTGGCCACCTTGGTCGTGTGCGGGGTCGACGAGCCCTTCGAGACGCCGGCGGCCTTCTTGATCAGCTCAGCAGCCGGAGGCGTCTTGAGGATGAACGTGAAGCTGCGGTCCTCGTAGACGGTGATCTCGACGGGGATGACGTTGCCGCGCTGCGCTTCGGTGGCAGCGTTGTACGCCTTGCAGAACTCCATGATGTTGACGCCGTGCTGACCGAGCGCGGGCCCGATCGGGGGCGCCGGGTTGGCGGCTCCGGCCTTGATCTGGAGCTTGATCAGGCCGGTCACCTTCTTCTTGGGTGCCATTTCCTTTTCCTTTCATCGAACGGATGGAATTCATCCGTTCTCCCGCACACCCGGCATTTCCGAGCAGCGGTTCCCCCGAGGACTCGCCCCGGGAAGTCTCTACAGTTTCGTGACCTGGTCGAACGACAGCTCGACCGGGGTCTCGCGCTCGAACAGGGAGACGAGGACCGTGAGCTTGCCGCTCTCGGGCTTGATCTCGCTGATCGTGCCGGGCAGGCCCGCGAACGAGCCCTCCTTGATCGTGATGGTCTCGCCCACCTCGAAGTCGACCTCGGCGGGGATGCTGCGCGCGACCGCGTGACCGCCCTTGGCCGCCGTGCCCTTCGCGGGTGCGACCTCCTTGACCTCGACGAGCGACTTCAGCATGTTGAAGGACTCTTCGAAGCGCAGCGGCGTGGGGTTGTGCGCGTTGCCCACGAACCCCGTGACGCCGGGGGTGTGACGCACGACCGACCACGTGTCCTCATTGAGCTCCATGCGCACGAGCACGTAGCCGGGGATGCGGACGCGCGTGACCATCTTGCGCTGACCGTTCTTGATCTCGACGACGTCCTCCATGGGGACCTCGATCTGGTAGATGTCCTCTTCGACCTCGAGCGTCGACTTGCGCTGCTCGATGTTGGCCTTCACCTTGCGCTCGAACCCGGCGTAGGAGTGGATGACGTACCACTTGCCCGGCAGGGAGCGCAGCTCTGCGCGGAAGGCCTCGTAGGGGTCCTCCTCGGCGTCGTCGGCGTCCTCGGCATCTGCGGCGTCCAGGTCGCCCTCGACGGTGGCCGCATCCGCGGCGTCGACGGACGCCTCGGTGTCGTCCACCACGCCGGCTGCGGCATCCACGTCGGCGACGAAGTCGGGATCGAGGACAGGAGCGTCCTCGTCACCGTTGATGTCGGGACCGTCGTAGGGAGTGACGTCGTCGGCGTGCTCCGCCTCGTACTCGGCGACCTCCTCGGCCAGCGAATCGGTGAGCACTTCGGCTGCAGCCTCGGCCTCGTCGGCCTTGTCGATGTTCAGAGCGTCGTTCACGATCGCGTCCGCCTCCGGGTCGTCGATGTCGATGTCGTCCAGGTCCTCGAGGGCGATCTCGTCCTCGTCGACGATGTGCACCGCCAGGTGCTCGGCCGGCGTGTTGGCCCGGTCTTCCTCGGCGAGGATGTTGCCCTCCTGGGCTTCGTCGTCCTCCGAGGACTGCTCAGCGGCGGTCGCCCAATCGGCGTCGTCGATATATCTTTCAGACAATTGCGTTCTCTTCCGTTTCGTGGGCGTCGGATCCGTGGATCCGCCCCGCGGCGAGGCTCAGGGGATCAGGCGGGAACGCCGAAGACGAGGGTGGTCAGCCAGACGAACACGAGATCCAGGCCGTAGACCAGGGCCATCATGACGACGACGAATCCGAGCACGACTCCCGTGTACTTGATCAGCTCCTGGCGGGTCGGCGTGACGACCTTGCGGAGTTCGGCGAACACCTGACGGATGAACAGCGCGATGCGAGCGAAGAGGTTCGGCTTCTTCTCGCGGGGTGCGCCGCTGCTCGCGACGACCTCGCCCTTCGGCTCGTCTTGGACCATCGAACCCACCTGATTACCTTCCATGTGTCAGCTTCGGCTGACGCGCAGGGCGGACAGGAATCGAACCTGCAACCTGCGGTTTTGGAGACCGCTGCTCTGCCAATTGAGCTACCGCCCTAGAGGCCCGCGGCCTCGGGATGTCCACAGTCTTCCACCACAACCTGTACGAGGGGAGCTGGCCCGAACGGCGGGCACGGCGAAAGAATGCAGACTTCAACTGCATGCTCCAGTGTACGGCATGGGGTGGATGCGGGCGAACTGGGAGGGGCTTCAGCATCGACGCGTGACGCTCGATCAGGCCCGACTCGACGAACTCTGGGACTTCTCGGATGCCGCGGGCTCCGAGGCACGATTGCGCGGGGCCGCCGCCGAGGCGATCGCCGAAGCCCAGGCAGCGCTCTGAGTGACCGACCGCGACGCCGAGACAGGGGTTCTGGTCGAGACGAGGGGCCGTGACGCCCCGTCTCGACGAGGACCCCTGTCTCGATGAACCGGGATGCCGCGGCTCAGGGGCCGACGCGGACGAGCTTCTTGTTCACGAACTCGTCTGCGGCCAGCAGGCCCATCTCGCGCCCGGTGCCGCTGCGCTTGACCCCGCCGAACGGGAGCTCGGGGCTGTCGGCGAGCACCAGGTTGACGTAGACCATGCCGGCGTCGATCTTGTCGGCGACGCGCTCGGCCTGCTCCTCGTCGGTCGTGAACACGTACGAGCCGAGCCCGAACGGGGTGTCGTTGGCGATCCGGACCGCCTCGTCCTCGTCCGCGGCGCGGTAGACCACGCCCACCGGACCGAAGAACTCCTCGCGATAGGCGTCCATCTCAGGGGTGACCCCGGTCAGGACGGTGCCTGAGAAGTACGCGCCGTCGCGCTTGCCGCCGGCGACGAGCGTGGCGCCCTGCGCGACGGCCTTCTCGACCTGCGCGGCGAGGCGCTCGGCGGCGACGTCCGACGAGAGCGGGCCCAGCACGGTGTCTTCGGCGAACGGATCGCCGACCTTGGCGCCGGTCATGGCGGCGGTGAACTTCTCGAGGAAGGCGTCATACAGGCCGTCGGCCACGATGAAGCGCTTCGCGGCGTTGCACGATTGCCCCGTGTTGTCGAGGCGGGCATCCACGGCGGCCTGCACGGCGCCGTCGAGGTCGTCGGTGGAGAGCAGGATGAACGGGTCGGACCCGCCGAGCTCGAGCACGACCTTCTTGAGGTTTCGTCCCGCGACCTCCGCGACCGCGGCCCCGGCCCGCTCGGAACCGGTCACCGACACGCCCTGCACGCGTGGATCCGCGATGACCTGAGCGGCCTGGTCGTTCGTGATGTAGAGGTTCGTGTAGGCGCCTTCCGGGAATCCGGCATCCCGGTAGATCGTCTCGATCGCCGCGGACGACTCGGGGCACTGCGGCGCGTGCTTGAGGAGGATCGGATTGCCGACCAGGAGATTCGGCGCCGCGAAGCGAGCCACCTGGTAGTACGGGAAGTTCCAGGGCATGATCCCCAGCAGCACGCCCAGCGGCGACCGGCGGATCACCGCGGTGCCCTCCGCGAGGATGTCGATCGGCTGGTCCTTCATGATCTGCTCGGCGTTGTCCGCGTAGAACTCGGTGATGTCGGCGGCGAAGTCGACCTCCGCCTCGGCGGCGGACAGCGGCTTGCCCATCTCCCGCACGATGATCGCGGCGAGGTCGTCGCGGCGCTCGCGGTGCAGCTCCGCCGCGCGGCGGATGAGCGCCGCGCGCTCGGCGACGGTGGACGTGTGGGCCCAGCCCTTGGCCGCGGCGTACGCCGAGGCGATCGCCGCCTCCAGCTCGGCATCCGTCGTGAGGGGGTACTCGGCGAGGGTCTCACCAGTGGCCGGGTTGACGACTTTGTAGTCACTCATGATGTCTCCGTTCAGCAGGGGGAAGGATCAGGCCCGCGGGCGGCGCAGGCTCGCGGGGGCGTCGAGCGACAGTGTCTCGCCTCGGAAGTACGCCGGGCGCCGGATGGCCTGCCAGATCATGATGACCAGGCCCAATCCGATGATGCCCACGCCGAGCACGAAGACGCTGCCGAGGCCGAACCATTCGGTGCCGCTGCCGTAGTCGGGGTCCATGCTCTCGACGAGCGTGATGACGAACAGCACGGCGAGGATGATGCCGCCGACCAGCGGGAAGACCAGCGTGAAGAACACGTTGCGGGCGGAGTCGAACCACTGCTTGCGGAAGTACCACACGCACGCGAAGGCGGTGATGCCGTAGTAGAAGCAGATCATCATGCCGAGCGTCGTGATCGTGTCCCACAGCACGTTCTCGTTCACGAATCTCATGATCGTGTAGAACACCGAGGCCACGATGGCCGAGACGATCGTCGCGAAACCCGGAGTGAAGAACCGCGGGCTCACCTCGGCGAACCGCGGCGGCAGCGCGCCGTAGTGTCCCATCGCGAGCAGGGTGCGGGCGGGCGAGACGAAGGTCGACTGCAGGGACGCCGCCGAACTCGTGAGCACCGCCAGGGAGACCAGGAACGCGAGCGGGCCGAGGATCGGACCGGACAGGAAGAAGAACACGTTCGCCTGGATGTCCTCGTTGCCGAGGCCCAATCCCTCGACGCCGGTCCCCGCGTAGGCGAGCAGCGACACCGAGATGAGCAGGTAGAGCAGGACGATGATGAGCACGGTGAGTGTCGCAGCGCGACCGGGCGTCTTCTCCGGGTTCTTGGTCTCCTCGTTCATCGTGAGGGTGACGTCCCACCCCCAGAAGATGAAGATCGAGAGCGACAGGCCCGCCACGACCGCGGTGAACGAGCCGACGGCGAACGGGTTGAACCACGAGAGCTCGACCGGGCTGGCATCGAACGCGTTGCCCTGCGCCACGTGCACGAACGCGGCGACGGAGAAGATCACCAGAACGAGCACCTGGAAGCTGACCAGGACGTACTGGAGCTTCTGGGTGGTCTGCATGTCGCGATACGAGATGAAGGTCGCCCCGAGCATGAACAAGAGGCAGACCGCGACGTTGATGAAGGGGTTGAAGGCCAGCTCGGCGATCGTTCCCGGGCTTCCTGCGATCTGATCGATGAGCAGGAACAGGAACTCCACGGCGATGCCGGCGAGATTCGACAGCACCAGGATCGTCGCAGCGATCAATCCCCAGCCCGCCATCCAGCCCACCCACGGCCCGAATGCGCGCGCGGCCCACGTGAAGGAGGTGCCGGAGTCGGGCATCTGGCGGTTGAGCTCGCGGTAGCCGAACGCGACCAGCAGCATGGGGATGAACCCCACCAGGATGATCGCAGGCACCTGGAAGCCCACCTCGGACACGGTCGGGCCGAGGGCCGCCGTCAGCGTGTACGCCGGGGCGATGCACGAGATGCCGATGACGACGGCGCCGATGAGGCCGACGGTGCCCGCGCTCAGGCCTTTGGTGGAGAGCCCGGTCGGCTCCCCCTTCTGCCCGGCAGGTGCGAGCGGCGCCGCAGCGCCCATGCGATCGCTCATAGCGACACTCCTTCAGCGGTGCGCGTACGCGGCACCACGATCATGGGAACGGGTAGTTCATGCAGCATCTTCGCTGCCGTGGAGCCGAGGAACAGACGGCGGGGCTGCGCCAGGCGGCTGGATGCGACGATGGCCACTTCGCCGGGCTCCCAGCTGAGGTGCTGGACGGCGTCCTCGATGCTGTCGCCCTGCCCGATGATCACGTCGGCGTCGATGTCGCCGGAGAGCGCTTCGCGGGCCTGCCTCAGCACGTCGTCGGCGTGGGCGGCACCTGCCACCCGGATGATGCCCGTGTCGACGCTCGCCGGAAGGTCGACGGTGACGAGCGAGAGCAGCCGCAGCTCCGCGCCCGTCGCCTCGGCAAGCGACGTGGCCTCCTCGAGGAGCGCTTCGGCGCCGGGACGCGTGCCGATCGCCGCGGTGATGCGGGTGACCCCGGTCGACGCATCGACGCGGCGCGATCCCTCGGGCGCCAGCACCACCGGCACGTCCGACGAATGCAGCAGCTCGGTCGCGACCGATCCGAGGCGATGGCGGCCGCGCAGTCCGCCGTTGGCCGCGCCGATCACGATGTGCGACGCCCCGAACTCGCGCGCCGCGGCCACCAGGCCCTCGGCGAACGAATCCGCGAACCGCACGTTCCCGCGGTGCGCGACGGTGTCGGGGATGACCGCTGCCGCTGACTCCAGCCACGTCGACGCCTGGTCCTGCAGATAGCGGTCGAAGCTCGCGTCGGGCGGGGTGATCACGCTGCGGTCGTCGGCAGGCAGGACGACGACCACCTCGAGTGACGAGCCGGATGCCGACGCCAGCCGCGCACCGAGTGCGACGGCATCCTTCCCCGCGTCGGTGGCCGTGTAGCCGACCACGATCGGACCGCTCATGCGCGCGCCTCCTCGATGATGTGGGACGCGGCGAGCCGCCCCATGCGGATCGCGCCGTCCACGTGCTGATACCCCGCGCCCGCCATGTCGCTGCACGCGAAGTGGACAGGCCCGACCGGCTCGCGCAGGTCGGCGCCGTAGCGGTGCAGCCCGCCGAGGTCGAAGCTCGCCGCGTACGCGCCGCGGGTCCACTCCTCGCTCCCCCAGTCGCTCTCGTAGTACACGACGGGGTTCTTCGCCTCGGGGCCGTAGTAGTGCGAGAGCGATTCGAGGATCCGCTCCCGGCGCTCCTCGGCGGACAGGCGGAAGACGTCGTCGGCCAGGCGGTCGGACACGAAGCCGACGAGGGTGCCGCGCTCGTCGCCGTGATTGGTGTTGTCGTAGGCCTCGTGCGACAGCTCATACGGGCTGAACGCCGTGCCGGACAGACCCTGCTCGCGCCAGAAGGGCCGGTCGTAGACCGCGTGCACCTTGATCACGAAGCCCATGGAGATGTGCTGGTGCATCTGATGCTGCAGGCGCGGGAGGGCGGGGACGAAGGAGATGCGGCTGTAGAGGTTGGGGGCCAGCGCGACGATCGCGAAGCGGGCCGAGACGGTCACGCCGTCGGCGATCGCCCGCACTCCGGTGCCGGAGCCGTTCGCGGCCGCCGAGCTCCGCGAAGGGTCGCCCCACTCCAGTGCGCGCACCGGCTGTCCGAGGAAGACGTCGTCACCCAGGCGCTCGGCCAGCAGCAGCGGAACCTGCTGGAGTCCGCCCACGACCCGCTTGTCGAGGATGAAGTCGGCGTCGACGAGGTGCGAGAAGCTGCCGGCGCTCGCGGCCATGAGCAGCGCCTGCAGCGCCGAGAACGAGTGCGCCGGCTTCGTGAGCATGGCTCCGGCGATGAACAGCGCGATGTTGTCGCGCGCCTCCTGGTCGTCGGTGTGCTCGGCCAGCCACGCCTCGAAGGAGATCCTGTCGAGCGCCTCGGCGTCGGGGTGCTCCCACGGCCGGTCGGGATCCATCTGCGCCACGAGGGCGTCGAGCGTGTCGATCAGCGCGACCATCGCCTGCTCCGTGGCCGGCGGGACCGGGAAGATCTCGCCGGTGAAGCGCGTGCGTTCACCCGCGGCGTTCACGTACACCGAGTCGCCTTCGCGGTAGCGCGAGTACGTTTCGAGCCCCAGATCGGCGACCATGTCGATGAGGGCGTCCTGGTCGGGAGAGACCCACTGTCCGCCGATCTCCAGCATCGCGCCGTCGATCACGTCGGTCCACAGCCGTCCACCGGCGCGATCGCGGGCCTCCAGCACGGCCACGGACAGCCCGGCTCTCCTGAGCTCGTTCGCGGCCGTCAGGCCGGCGACGCCCGCTCCGACGATCACGACGTCGCGGTTCAACTCGGCCATGTCGGCTCCTTTGCACGGTCATGAGGGGTGAGGGGGCTCCGCGCTGGATCGGGATCCCCCCGGCCGATCCAGCGCGGGTGCTTCACGCGTCGCTCAGCGCAGAGGCGACGACGTCGAGGCCCTCACGCAGCAGCTCGTCGGAGATCGACAGCGGAGGAAGGAATCGGATGACGTTGCCGTACGTGCCGCAGGTGAGCACGATGACGCCCTGCGCGATGCAGGCCTTGGCCACCGCGGCGGTGAGCGCGGCATCCGGCTCGCCCGTCGTGGGGTCCACGAACTCGGCGGCCACCATCGCGCCGCGCCCGCGGACCTCGCCGAGGCGCGGATCGGCCGCCTGGATCTCACCGAGGCGCTCGGTCAGGATCGCCCCCACCTCGTTCGCCCGCTCGATCAGACCGTCGTGCTCGAAGGCGTCGATGGCAGCCAGCGCGGCCGCGCACGCGATCGGGTTGCCGCCGTACGTGCCGCCGAGACCGCCGGCGTGCGAGGCGTCCATGATCTCAGCGCGGCCCGTGACGGCGGCCAGCGGCAGCCCGCCGGCGATCCCCTTCGCGGTCGTGATCAGGTCGGGAACGATGCCGAAGTGCTCGCTCGCGAACATCGCGCCGGTGCGCGCGAAGCCGGTCTGCACCTCGTCGGCGATGAACACCACGTCGTTCGCGCGGCACCAGTCCACGAGCGCCGGCAGGAAGCCGTCGGCCGGAACGATGAAACCGCCCTCGCCCTGGATCGGCTCGATGATCACCGCAGCGAGGTTCTCGGCCCCGATCTGCTTCTCCATGATCGAGATGGCCTTCTTGGCGGCATCCGCCCCGCTCAATCCGTCGCGGAAGGGGTACGACATCGGCGCGCGGTAGACCTCGGACGCGAAGGGTCCGAACCCGCTCTTGTACGGCATGCTCTTTGCTGTCAGCGCCATCGTGAGGTTCGTGCGGCCGTGGTAGCCGTGGTCGAAGGCGACGATCGCCTGCTTCTTGGTGTACTTGCGGGCGATCTTGACGGCGTTCTCAACCGCCTCGGCACCCGAGTTGAACAGCGCGGTCTTCTTCGCGTGCGAACCGGGCGTGATCCGGTTCAGCGCCTCCGCGACGGCGACGTACGACTCGTACGGCGAGATCATGAAGCACGTGTGGGTGAACTGCGCGACCTGCTCCTGCACGGCCGCGACGACCTTGGGGTGGGCGTTGCCGAGGGTCGTCACGGCGATGCCGGCGCCCAGATCGATGAGCGAATTGCCGTCGGCGTCGACCACCACTCCGCCGCCCGCGGCGACGGCCTGGATGGGAACGCTGTGCCCCACCCCTGCCGCGACGGCGGCGGCCTTGCGGGCGATCAGCTCCTGCGAGCGCGGCCCGGGAAGAGACGTGACGATGCGCCGCTCCTGGGGCAGCGAAGGGCCGCCGAGGGGGGCGGATGCGACGGTCTCGGAGACGGGTGCAGTCGTGCTCATGGTCGCGAGCGTAGGCGGTGGGCTGCCGCGCCCGCACGCGCCGCGATGTACATTCTGGGGGTAGGAACCGTACGTTCGGTACATCGATCGGAGCTGGACATGACAGCCGCCACGGCGGAGGCACCCACCCTCCGTGCACTGCTGGCCCGCCGCGATCTGCACCTGCGGCTCGAGGGTGATCCGACTGCGCTCGACGCGGGGGCGCTGGACCGCCCGCTCCGATGGGTCCACAGCTCAGACCTCGCGGACCCGACCCCGTTCCTGTCGGAGGGTCTCGCGCTGCTGACCACGGGAACGCAGTTCCAGGATGCCGCGGACGATCCCGCGGCGTACCGCGACTACGTGCGCCGGCTTTCGGCACGCGGCGTGGTGGGGCTGGGGTTCGGCACCGAGGTCGTGCGCGCCGGCATCCCGCCCCTCCTGGCCGACGCATGTCGAGGGGAGCGGATGCCGCTGTTCGAGGTGCCCTACCGCACGCCGTTCATCGCCGTCGCCCGGGCCGGGGCGGAAGCGATCGCGGCGCAGTCCTACGCGCGACGCAGCTGGGCCCTCGCCGCGCAGCGCGCGATCTCCCTCGCGGCGCTGCGGCCGGACGGACTCGGTGCGACCCTCGCCGAGCTGGCCCGCCAGCTCGAGGCGTGGGTCGGGATGTACGACGCCGCCGGAACGCTCGACGCGCGAGCATCCCTCGCCGCTGGAGCCTGCCGTCGCCGACGAGCTGCGCACGGAGGTGGGCAACGTGCTGCGCCGGGGGGCGCGGGCGGGGTCGTCGCTGCGCATCGGCGGGGTGCCGTTCACCCTGCAGACCCTCGGCCGCGGCGGTCATCTGCGCGGCGTGATCGCGATGTCCGCCGGCGACCTCGATCAGGAGGGGCGCGGCGTCGTGACGGCGGTCGTCGCGATGGCCGGGCTGGCTCTCGAGCAGCAGCAGGGCCTGGACCGCGCCCGCACTCTGCTGCGTGCAGGGCTCGTGCACTCGCTTCTCGGCGACGATCCGGGGCTCACCCGGCGGGTCGCGCGCGACCTGTGGGGCGGTCTTCCCACAGCTCCCGTGCTCGTGGCGATGGCGGACGCGGGAGCGGCACGGCGCGATGCCGTGCGCGAGTGGCTCGAGCTGCGCGCCGACGAGCGACGCGGCGGGCTGTTCTTCGGTCGCGGCGACGACGGCCTCGTGCTGGTCGTCGAGGAATCGGATGCCGCCGTGCTCGACGACTTCGCCGAGCTGTTCGATGAGCATCTCGGCGTCGCGGAGCCCGCCGGGTACGACGCGTTCTCGACGGCGGCCGCTCAGGCACGCCTGGCCCGTGACCGCGGCACGGGCAGGGTGGCGCGATTCGCCGACCTGGCGCGCGCCGGCGTGCTCTCGGTCTCGCCGTCGCCCGAAGCGCGCACGATCGCCGAGGCCGCCCTCGCTCCGCTCGTCGAGAACGACCGGGTGCACGGCACGGCCCTCCTGGAGACCCTGCGGGCGTGGCTCGAGAACGACTGCGCGCACGAGGCGTGCGCACGGGCGCTGGGCGTGCACCGGCACACGGTTCGCGCGCGCATCGCAGCGGCCGAGCGCGTACTGGGCGTCGATCTCGGATCCTTCGCGGCTCGCGCGGAGCTGTGGGCCGCGCTGCAGCTCACGACGTGACTAGCCTTGCCGCGCGGAGGATGCCGGCAGCTCATCGCGCACCTCCGCCGTCGCCCACCTCGCGGACCTCATCGCGGGGCGTTGACCCCCACGACCCCGCGCCGGCGCGGGCGTGACCGGTGTCCCTGATCGACTTGCCGTATGTGCAAGGGACACGCCGACGTGTCGTGGCGTTCAGGGCAAGTCGATGCAGCAAGCCGCTGACTCAGCGGGGGGCGTGCGCCTCGAGGAACTCGTACACGTCGGTCGTGTCCACGCCGGGGAACGCGCCGGTCGGCAGCGTCGCCAGCAGGGTCCGCGGGGTGCGCACGTTCGGCCAGGAGTTCTCGCGCCACGCGGCTTCCAGATCGGCCGGAGCCCGTCGGCAGCACACCTCGACCGAGTGCTTCGAGACTCCCCGGTTGGGGGTGTCGCGGCCGATGAACCACTTCGTGTCGTCGAAGCGCACCCCCACCGACACGGAGTGGGCGCCCTCGCTCGACAGCTCCACGCGCGCCGTGCACCAGTACGTGCCGTTGCCGGTGTCGGTGTACTGGTAGTAGGGGTTGAAGTGGTCGTCCTCGTCGAACACGACCCGCGACGTCCATCGGCGGCAGCACATCTGCCCCTCGATCGCGCCGAGCCGATCGGTCGGGAAGTTCACGTCGTCGTTCTCGTACGCCTTCGTGATGGTGCCCGACTCGTGCACCTTGAGGAAGTGCACCGGGATGCCGAGGTGCACGGTCGCGAGATTCGTGAAGCGATGCGCCGCTGTCTCGTACGACACCGAGTACGCGTCGCGCAGGTCCTCGATCGAGATCGCGCGCCTGTCCTTCGCCTCCTGCAGGAACGCCACCGCGTGCTCCTCGGGGATGAGCAGGGCGCCGGTCAGGTAGTTCGTCTCCACGCGCTGACGGAGGAACTCCGCGTAGCTGGTCGGCTCGGTGTGTCCGAGCATCCGGCTCGACAGCGCCTGCAGCACCGCGGTGCGCGGGTCGCCCTTCGACGCGAGCCGGCTGGAGAGGTAGAGCCGCCCGTTCTTGATGTCGGCGACGCTGCGGGTGGTCTGCGGCAGGTCGGGCACGTAGTGCAGCGTGAAGCCGAGATGGGCGGCGATGTCGGATGCCGTCCGCTGCGTCAGCGGACCGCCCGGGTGATCGACCGCGGCGAGGAGCCGGCGCGCCTGCACCTCGAGCTCGGGGAAGTGGTTGTTCTGCGTGCGCATGAGCCGGCGCAGGGCGACGTTCGCGCGCCGGGCCTCCTCGGGCGTCGCTGCCCGCTCGTCGCGCAGCCGCTCGATCTCGCCCTGCAGCGCGAGCATCGCCGCCAGCGCCTCGTTCGGCATCGTCTTGCCGATCCGGAAGGGCGGGATGCCGAGAGCCTGGAACGTCTGCCCGCGCATCGCCCGCTCGAGGGCGATCTCCATGGTCGACCGCTCGTCGAGGGTCTCGGATTCGAGCAGGGCATCGAGGGTGGTGCCGAGGGCGCGGGCGATCGCTCGCAGCTGCGTGAGCTTCGGCTCGCGGCGGCCGTTCTCGATCATCGACAGCTGGCTCGGCGCGCGGTCGACGGCGGCCGCGAGCTCGTCGAGCGTCATCCCGCGCTGCGTGCGCAGCTGCCGGATGCGGCGGCCGATCGTGAGGGAATCCACCTCCTCATCGTCGATCAGATCGTCGCCGAATTCGCGGCTCGCAGGTGTGGTCATGACGCGATTCTGTCACGAAAACAGAACTTTGCTCAAACTTCACACGCAAATCGGTCGGGATGGTCGCGGTATTTCACACACAGTGGACTCACGACCACCACCGCACTCCCGCCGGAGTCGCGGCATCCGACACAGGAGACCGACATGACGATCCACGCCACCCCCGGCCGGCCGCCCCTCCGCGCCGGCGACCAGACGCAGACCGCCGCCGAACTCCAGGAGATCTGGGACACCGATCCTCGCTGGGACGGCATCGAGCGCACCTTCACCGCCGACGACGTCGTCGCACTGCGCGGCTCGGTGCGCGAGGAATCCACGCTCGCCCAGCGCGGTGCGGAGAATCTCTGGAATCTGCTGCACACCGAGGACTACATCCGCGCACTGGGCGCCTACACGGGCGGGCAGGCCGTGCAGCAGGTCCGTGCCGGGCTGAAGGCCATCTACCTGAGCGGCTGGCAGGTCGCCGCCGACGGCAACCTCGCCGGGCAGACCTACCCCGACCAGAGCCTGTACCCGGCCAACTCCGTGCCGGCGGTCGTGCGGCGCATCAACAACGCGCTGATCCGCCAGGACCAGATCGAGCACGCCGAGGGCGAGCTCACGCAGGACTGGCTCGCGCCGATCGTGGCGGATGCCGAGGCCGGCTTCGGCGGGCCGCTCAACGCGTACGAGCTGGCGCAGTCGCTCATCCAGTCCGGCGCTGCCGGCATCCACTGGGAGGACCAGCTCGCGAGCGAGAAGAAGTGCGGGCACCTCGGCGGCAAGGTGCTGGTGCCCACGCAGCAGCACATCCGCACCCTGAACGCCGCCCGGCTCGCCGCCGATGTCGCCGGAGTGCCGACGGTGATCATCGCCCGCACCGACGCCCTCGCGGCCGACCTGCTCACGAGCGACGTCGACGAGCGCGACCGTGCGTTCACCACCGGCGAGCGCACGAGCGAGGGCTTCTACCGGGTGACGCCCGGGCTCGACGCGGTCATCAGCCGCGGCCTGGCCTTCGCGCCCTACGCCGACCTGCTCTGGGTCGAGACGGGCGAGCCCGACATCGAGCTGGCGCGCGAGTTCGCGAACGGCGATCCACGCGCAGTACCCCGGCAAGCTGCTGGCGTACAACTGCTCGCCGTCGTTCAACTGGAAGCGGCACCTCGACGATCAGCAGATCGCGACGTTCCAGCAGGAGCTGGCCGACCTGGGCTACAAGTTCCAGTTCATCACCCTCGCCGGCTTCCACGCCCTGAACTACTCGATGTTCGACCTCGCCACCGGCTATGCCGACCGCGCCATGAGCGCGTACGTCGAGCTGCAGGAGGCCGAGTTCGCCGCCGAGGCGCAGGGCTACACCGCCACCAAGCACCAGCGAGAAGCCGGAACCGGCTACTTCGACCGGGTGTCGACCGCGCTCAACCCCGACAGCGCGACCCTTGCCCTCGTGGGATCCACCGAGGCTCAGCAGTTCCACTGACACCCGACGACTCAGGCACGACGCTCAGACAGGGACGCACGAGAACACCATGACCATCACCGACACGGGCTCCCCGCCCACCACCACGGCTCCATCCCGACCACGCACACCCCCACGATCGGAGATCGCCGGGTCCGATCCGCGACCGCTACGACGAGATCCTCACCCCCGACGCGCTCGCCTTCCTGACCGAGCTGCACCAGCGCTTCGGCGGCCGCCGGCACGACCGGCTCGCCGACCGCATGCGCCGGCGCTTCGAGGTCGGCAACGGGCACGACCCGCGCTTCCGCGACGACACCGCGCACATCCGCGAGGATGCCGAATGGCGGGTCGCAGGCGCCGGCCCGGGTCTGGAAGACCGCCGCGTCGAGATCACCGGACCGACCGATCCGAAGATGACGATCAACGCCCTGAACTCGGGCGCGCGCGTCTGGCTCGCCGACCAGGAGGACGCCACGAGCCCCACCTGGAAGAACGTCATCGAGGGTCAGCTCTCGCTGCGCGACGCGATCCGCGGCGAGCTGCCGGTTCACCAGCCCGCGTCTGAAACGGCACCGAGCAAGACCTACGAGGTCACCGCCGAGCGCACGCCGACGATCGTGATGCGGCCGCGCGGCTGGCACCTGAGCGAAGCCCACCTGCGGTTCACCGACCGCGCGGGACGGACCGCTGGCGGCATCCGGCTCGCTCGTCGACTTCGGCCTGTACTTCTTCCACAACGCGAAGCAGCTGATCGACAACGGCCGCGGACCGTACTTCTACCTCGCCAAGATCGAGTCCAGCGAGGAGGCGAAGCTCTGGGACGACGTCTTCTCGTTCAGCGAGGACTACATCGGCATCCCGCACGGCACGATCCGCGCGACCGTGCTGATCGAGACCCTGCCGGCGGCCTTCGAGATGGAGGAGATCCTGTTCGAGCTGCGCGACCACTGCGCGGGCCTGAACGCCGGCCGCTGGGACTACATCTTCTCGATCATCAAGAACTACCGCGGCCGCGGCGCGCGCTTCGTGCTCCCCGACCGCAGCGAGGTCACGATGACCGTGCCGTTCATGCGGGCGTACACCGAGCTGCTCGTGCAGACGTGCCACAAGCGCGGGGCGTTCGCGATCGGCGGCATGAGCGCGTTCATCCCGAACCGCCGCGACCCGGAGGTGACGCAGCGCGCGTTCGAGAAGGTCGCCGCCGACAAGAAGCGCGAGGCCGGCGACGGCTTCGACGGCACGTGGGTGGCCCACCCCGACCTCATCCCGACGGCGATGGCCGAGTTCGACGCGGTGCTCGGCGACCGGCCCGAACCAGGTCGACCGCCAGCGCGACGACGTCGAGGTGACGGCGTCCGACCTGATCGACGTGCACATCGGGCGTCCGATCACGGCGGCGGGCGTGCACGGCGAACGTGTCGGTCGGCGATCCGCTACATCGAGGCGTGGCTGCGCGGGCTCGGCGCCGTCGCGATCGACAACCTCATGGAGGATGCCGCGACCGCGGAGATCTCGCGCAGTCAGGTGTGGCAGTGGATCCACCAGGACCGCACGACCGAAGACGGCACGCCGATCACGCGCGAGTACGTCGAGGGGCTGATCGCGCAGCTTCTCGGCCGAAGCGGACCGCAGCGAGGGCGACCGGTTCGACGACGCCGCCGAGGTCTTCCGCGAGGTGGCGCTGCGCGAGGAGTTCCCGACGTTCCTGACGCTGGTCGCCTACTCGCGCTACCTGGTCGAGACCGACTGAGCGCGATCGCGTACCTGCCTGACCGCGAGACTGCATCGGGGCGACGAGACGACGGGTTCGACCCGCTCTCTCGGCGTCCGGGTGCAGTCTCGCGGATCTTTCTTTCTCGAGCGAGTTTGTCGATCGCGGTCTCGCCCGGTTCGACGCCCTTCACGTAACGTCGCTCCACGGAAAGGACACGCGATGAAGTATCTGATGCTCGTAGTTGCAGACCCCGATCTCGGCACGGAAAGGAAGAGCCGTCCGATCACGATCGAGGAATGGGTCGACGAGACCTACGGCTCGGGCAGGGCCACCGACGGCGACCGGCTCCGCCCGCCCGCGGATGCCAAGACCATTCGTCGCCGCAACGGCAAGGTCAGCGTGACGGACGGGCCGTTCGCCGAGACCCACGAGTGGATCGCGGGCTTCGACATCCTCGAGTGCGAGACGCTCGAGGAGGCGATCGAGGTCGCAGGCGCGGCATCCGATGGCGACGTCGGGGATCATCGAGCTGCGACCGGCCTGGCCTCTCGACCTGCCGTGACAGGCGGATGCCGGAGCGCGCGTCAGGGTCGCGCTCCGGCATCACCCTCGTGGCAGGAGGCCCCGCTCCATCGCGAGCGTCACGGCGCGGGTGCGGTCGGCGACGCCGAGCTTCTCGAAGACCTTGAGCAGATGGGTCTTGACGGTCGACTCTCCGATGCCGAGCGCGAGCGCGATCTGCTTGTTGCTGTTGCCTCGCGCGACCAGCTGCAGCACTTGCGTCTCGCGCGCGGTGAGGATCGCCTCGGGGACCGGCGCCCGCATCCGCTGGACGAGGCGCGCCGCGACGTGCGGCGAGAGGGCCGTCTGACCCGCTGCCACGGACCGGATGCCGGCGACGATCTCCGCCTGCGGCGACGCCTTGAGCAGATAGCCGCTCGCCCCGGCCTCGATCGCGGCGAGGATCTGGTCGTCGGACTCGTAGGTGGTGAGGATCAGCACCTTGCCCCCGCCCGCAGCGGTGATCTGCGCGGTCGCCTCCACGCCGTCGACCCCCGGCATCCGCAGGTCCATCAGGACGACATCCGGGCGCGTCGCCGCAGCGACGCGCACCGCCTGAGCGCCGTCGGATGCTTCGCCCACCACCTCGAAGCCGGGCTCGTCCGACAGCATCCCCACCAGGCCCGTCCGCACCACCGGGTGGTCGTCGACGATGAGCAGTCGGATCATCTCGCGACCTCGTTCGCCGAAACGCTCGCCGGCAGCCGCACGATGATCGTCGTGCCGCCGCCGGGGCTCGAGAGCACCTCGAATTCTCCGCCGGCGAGGGCCAGCCGCTCCGCCATGCCCTCGAGGCCGAAGCCGTCCGGCCGCGAAGTGGCATCGAAGCCGCGGCCGTCGTCGGTGACGGTCAGCTGCGCATTCCCGTCGGTTCCGGCTGACACACGCACCTCCACGCGGGTGGCCTCGGCATGCTTGCGGACATTGGCGAGCGATTCCTGAAGACACCGCAGCAGCACGAGCTGCGACTCGCGCGAGAGCACGCCGGCCCAATCAAGCTGGAGGTCGAGGTCGATCGTGAGCCCCGCCTCGGCGCGGAAGCGGCTCACGAGGCGCTCGACGGCGTCGCCGAGGGCGGCATCGGAGGGCACCGCGGCCGTGCGGGAGACGATCGCACGAGCTTCGTCGAGGGCGTCTCGTGAGAGTCGCTCGACCGTCGCGATGCTCTCGGCCGCGGCATCCGCTCGCCCGTCGCTCAACTGGTTGCCCGCCCGCTCGGACAGGATGGCCAGGCCCGCCAGGGTCTGAGCGAGGGTGTCGTGCACATCGCGAGCCAGGCGTTCGCGCTCCAGGGCGGCGCCGCGGTCGCGACTGAGCGCCTCGATCTCCGCCTGAGCGGCGGTGAGCTCGCCCAGCAGGCGCGCCCGCTCTTCGCCGTACTCCACGACACTCGAGATCCACATGCCGAACGCGATCGCGAAGGCCAGCCCGAGGCCCGCTGTGCCCGCAGCGGTGGTCAGGGCGGGCGCGACCGCGTCGCCGCCCTCCAGGATTCCCGAGAAGACGGCGAAACCGACGAAGGCACCGAGGGCGATGACGGTCGATCCGATGACGGCCCGACGCCTGGTCGATGCGAGCACCCAGGTGAGCGGGTAGGCGATCGCGAGCATGATGGCGAAGAAGGGCTCGCTCGCGCAGCCGGCGGCCAGAGCGATCGAAGTGCAGGCGACATAGACGCGAAGGTGCCACGGCCGGGGGGCGCTCAGCACCGGACGTGCCACGAGGACATAACTCAGCGCGAACAGCACGAGCGCCGCCGCGCCGACCGCGATCTCGGCCGACGAGGCGTCGCTCGGCCCGACCGCCAGCGCGATCGCGACCATGAGGGACGCGGCGATGACCGCCGCGTCCCACCACCGCCGATTGTGCATGCCCACTCGCCCCGGGCTCAGGTTACGCGTCGCGCCTGGTCCACCGGAAGGTCACGCGTGCGAGCACGAGCCCGACCACGAGCCATATCGTCAGGGCGATCGCAACGCCCGCGATGTTCCATTCGCCGTTCTGCTCCAGTGCGGAGTACTCGTCCGGCAGGAAGACGTACCGCATGCCCTGCGCCATCCACTTCACCGGCAACGCGCTGGCGGCCGTCTGCAGCCAGTCGGGGAGCATGTAGAACTGGAAGTAGACGCCCGAGATGAATTGCACGATGAGTCCGATGGGGATGACGAGGGCGACAGCGCCGCGCGTCGATCGGGGAACGGACGAGGTCGCCACGCCCAGCAGCGCCGACCCCGTGATGCCGAGGACGAAGACCCACGCGAACGTGAACCACTTCGCGGGATCCGTCGGCAGCGGCACCTGCAGCACGACAGCCGCGAATCCCACGAGGACCACCGCCTGCGCGACGCCGGTCACCCCCACCTGCACGATCTTGCCGAGGAAGTAGCTCACCGGCGAGAGCGGCGTTGCGCCGAGCCGCTTCAGCACTCCCTCGGAGCGATCCACCGCGATGTCGATCGCAAGATTCTGGAACCCCGAGAGAAGGAGCCCTGCGGCGAGCATCGCGGGCAGGTACATCTGCGCGACCGGCACCGGGGGCAGCCCCGGACCCGGCTGCATGTCGCCGTCCGCGCCGAAAGCGACGGAGAACAGCCCCAGCATGAGAATCGGGAACATGAAGGTGAACATCACCGTGTCGCCCGACCGGATGTACTGGGCGATCTCGAAACGCGACCGCCAGAGTCCCATGCCGACGACGCTGCGCGCGCCGGCACTGCGGGCGGTGGAAGTGTCCTGCGTGATGGTGCTCATGAGTCATGCCTCCGCGATGAGGGCGTGCGCGGTTGCCGCGACGCCGTTGTGCTCGGCGACCAGACCGAGGTAGATGTCTTCGAGTGATGGGCGGATGATCTCCACGGTGGCCGGCTCCGCCCCCGTGCGGGCGACGAGACCTGCGACGAACCGCCCCGGCTCGTCCGTGCGCGCCTCCCGCAGCTGCGGGTGGCCCGGCTCGCTCCAGCGCACGATCGGCATCCGGGCATCGTCGCCCCCGACGGTGCCCACGTTCCCGATCGCCCGCAGGCGGCCGCCGACGAGGATGCCGACGCGATCGGCGAGCTCCTCCGCCTCGTCGAGATAGTGGGTGGTCAGCAGGATCGTCGTGCCGTCGGCGGAGAGCCCCGGATCATCGTCCAGAAGTCCCGCCGCGCCTGCGGATCGAATCCTGTCGTGGGTTCGTCGAGGAACAGCAGCTCGGGATTTCCGATGACACCGAGCGCCACATCGACGCGTCGCTGCTGACCGCCCGAGAGCTTGCCCACCCGCATCCCGGCCTGCTCTTCCAGACCGACCGCCGCCAGAACCTCGTCGACGCCGCGCGGGTGCGGGAAGAAGCCGGCGAACTGTGTGAGGTACTCGCGCACGGTGAGCGCGCCGAGCACCCCCGTCCCCTGCAGGACGACCCCGATGCGCATCTTCCAGTTCACCCCGGCCGTGGCCGGATCCACTCCGAGCACCTGGACGTCGCCGGCCGTGCGGTGACGATGCCCCTCGAGGATCTCCACGGTCGTGGACTTGCCCGCGCCGTTGGGGCCCAGCAGCGCGAACGTCTCACCGCGCGCGATGTCGAACGACACGTCGTCGACGGCGACACGGCCCGAATACTCTTTTCGCAGGTTCCGCACCCGCACCACGTTCTCGTTCATGGCATCCACGATTCCGCGCGGCGCATTCGGCGGGCACGGTCGTTCGTCCGACTCGGGGTCCTCCATTCGGTGGATGCCGCGGCTCCTCCCACCGGCGGGACCGCTGCCGGCTGATGAGGTCGCCGTGCGTCACCGACGGCTGTGGAGTCCCGCGCCCTCGGAGTGCGCCGCAGCTGCGCGCGCCATGATGCGGCGGTTGCGGAGGCCGCCGGCGAGCGCCCAGCCGAGAAGCCAGGCGCCCGAGAGAGCGGTGAGCACGGGCGCCGCCCGCAGTGCGGCATCCGGATCGACGATCAGCACCAGGCTTGCGAGTGCTGCGAGGCCGCCCAGGATGGCGCCGATCGCGCCGACGATGGTGACCACGCAGCCGCGAGCAAGCCACCACGCGATGCCGCCGGCGACCACCACGGCGATCGACAGGATGACCGCGCTCCAGAGCCACTCGTCCACGTCTCCACCGTAGCGGTCGCGGCCGGGCGGGGCATCCGTGCCCGATCACGCGTGCGACTACGCTCGTAGCCGTGACAGAACGCGCTCCACTCTCCCGCAAGCTCTCCGCCATCGCCGAGTCCGCGACGCTCAAGGTGGACGCGAAGGCGAAGGCCCTGCAGGCCGCCGGACGACCCGTGATCAGCTACGCCGCGGGCGAGCCGGACTTCGCGACTCCGCAGTTCATCGTCGATGCGGCCGCCGAAGCGCTCCACGACCCCGCGAACTACCGATACACGCCCGCCGTGGGCCTTCCGGTGCTGCGTGAGGCGATCGCGGCGAAGACCCTGCGCGACTCGGGACTCGAGGTCGACGCATCCCGGATCGTCGTCACGAACGGCGGCAAGCAGGCGGTGTACCAGGCCTTCCAGGCGGTCGTGAACCCCGGCGACGAGGTGCTCCTGCCCGCTCCGTACTGGACCACGTACCCCGAGGCGATCGCCCTCGCCGACGGCGTGCCCGTCGAGGTCTTCGCCGGCGCCGATCAGGACTACAAGGTGACGGTCGCGCAGCTGGAAGAAGCCCGCACAGCCCGCACCACCGCGCTCGTGTTCGTCTCCCCGTCCAACCCGACCGGCTCGGTCTATTCGCCCGAAGAGACCAGGGAGATCGGCGAGTGGGCGGTGGAGCACGGCATCTGGATCATCTCCGACGAGATCTACCAGAACCTCGTGTACGAGGGAGCGCGGGCGACCTCCATCGTCGAGGCGGTGCCGGATGCCGCGGGCCAGACGATCCTCGTGAACGGTGTGGCGAAGACGTACGCGATGACGGGATGGCGGCTGGGCTGGATGGTCGGCCCGAGCGATGCCATCAAGCTCGCGGCCAACCTGCAGTCGCACTTGTCCAGCAACGTGAACAACATCGCTCAGCGGGCCGCGCTGGCCGCGCTGACCGGCCCGCAGACCGAAGCCGAGCGGTTCCGAGCCGCCTTCGACCGGCGCCGGCGGCTGATCGTCGACGAGCTGGCGACGATCGACGGAGTCGTCGTCCCCAACCCCTCGGGGCGTTCTACGTGTACCCCGACGTCCGCGGTCTGCTCGGACGCGAGTGGCGCGGGAAGACCCCGACGACGTCACTGGAGCTGGCCGACCTCATCCTCGAAGAGGTCGAGGTGGCCGTCGTGCCGGGCGAAGCGTTCGGGCCGAGCGGGTACCTGCGGCTCTCGTACGCCCTGGGAGACGAGCCGCTCCTCGAGGGCATCCGACGGATGCAGGAGCTGTTCAGCGCCTGACCGCACGGCTACGGTGCGGCGATCTCGATCCGCGTCACCGGCGTGCGATTGCCGGCGGCATCCATGCCCGAGATGCAGTAGACAGCCGGCAGGTCATCGGCCGCGATCACGAGCGGGGCGAGGAAGAACTCGTCGAGCGCTGCCGCATCCTTGCAATCGAGCGCATCGAGCGCGCCCCAGGCGAAGCGCACGGCCGCGATCTCCGGCGGGTCCAGGTGCGGCCGCACGACGACGCCGCCGTCGGCGAGCCGCTCCACGGTGGCGTCTGCGGCCACGACGGGAGCGGTCCGGTCCACCTGGAAGATGCACGGACGCCGCCCTGTCGTAGCCTTCGGCGCGCACGCGCGCACAGCACGTAGAACCCCTCCGACTCGGGCAGCTCGACGGGGACGATCGTGCCCACCAGCTCCCACGGCTGCCCCGCCTGAGGGAGGCGCTGCGCGCGGGAATCGACGTAGGTGCTCCGGTCGAGGCACGCGGTCCCGTCTCCGATCGGCACCAGGGTCGTCCGCACGACGCTGACCGACTCCCCGACGAGGCTCACTTCCGGTGCGCGCCCGAACGCGTCGGTGGCGGCTCCGCCGCGGAACGACTCCACCACCCTGCTCGGCCCACACGTCCGACCGGGGCAGCGGGCACCCGTAGGCGAAGGAGAACCGCCCGGTCGACCGCTCGAAGCAGACGTCCGAGGCCGATCACGTCCTGCGCATAGCTCGTCGGGACGACGCGCACCGCCCCGCTCTCCTCGAGCCGGCACGGCCGCCCTCGCGCGCAGGCGCCGCCCGGGCTCGGGATGCCGACCGCGCTCGTACCGGCGACGGCGACGATCTCGCCGGGAGCATCCCGATCGCCTCCGGACAGCAGCGGCGAGCCGACGAATCCCTCCTCGAGGACGGGGCAGTCCGCCGACCAGACGTCGAACCACAGCCACGACGCCTCGATCACGGTGTGCCGCTCACCGAGCGCGCAGTCACTGCGGTGAAGCATCCCCGCCGCGTCACCCCAGTGCGGCGGCGCGACTCCGACGGCCACGACATCTGCGCTCCCCCGCGGCTCCTGGTCGGCGATCGCCAGAGGCTCCAGGCCGTAGGACTGAAGCTCTCCGAGCGTCGAGTCGAGCCGGAGGATCGCCAGATCGACGTGACGCATCGTCGCGTAGGCGATCTCGGCGACGTCGACGGACACGGTCGCGGCCCGCTCGCCGTCGACCCGGAGGAACTCCGCAGAGCCGGCCCAGGGGGCCCCGATCGTCGTCGATTGCGCCGACCGACCCTCGCCGCCCACGCAGCGGCCCGCGGTCAGCACGTACGCCGGACCCGCTGCGACTCCGGTGTCGATCAGGCTCGCGCGTGCACTCGGATCCTGCGAGCGCACCGATCCCGCCGAACACGACGACGTCTTCGGCCGGAACCGGTTCGCCGCCCGTGGCGCGAGTGGCGGCATCCGTCGGCGCCGCAGAGGAGCGGTCGGCATCGGGCGCGATCGGCGGTGCACCCCGCGAGCAGGATGCCGCAGACCACAAGAACTGTCGTACGCCTGCGCGTCGTCACGCCGACCCCCTCGGTCGGCAGGATAGACCTACAGTTCGACGCCCACCAGTACGGGCTCGGGCTGCAGGATCAGGCCGAACTCGGCCTGCACGCGACCCTGGATGAAGCGCGCCAGCTGCGCCAGCTCCTCCGCCGAGCCGCGGCCGCGGTTGGTCAGGGCGAGAGCGTGCTTGGTCGACAGCGCCGCCCGCGAGCGCGGCAGCTTGAAGCCCTTCCGCAGCCCGGAGTGCTCGATCAGCCAGGCCGCGCTGACCTTCACATCGGACTCGCGACTCGCCGGCGGAGGCACGTAGCCGTCGTACGCCGCCAGCGGGATGACCAGCACCGGGTCGAGGTCGGGCGTCACCGGCCACCGCGGGCACTCCGGAGGCAGCGTGCGGGCGAAGGACGCCGACACGATCGCGTTCTGGAAGAAGGAGCCGGCGCTGTAGGTGTCGGGGTCGTCGGGGTCGAGCACCATGCCCTTGCGTCGCCGGATGGCCAGCACGTGCTCGCGGACCCACGAGAGGGAGACCTCGTCGCCCGGCTCCAGGCCCGAGTGCGGTGCGCAGCTGCTCGCCGGGGATCGGGCGCTCACCGTGCCCGACGTCGGGCAGGTCGAGGGTGACGGTGAGGATCACCGCGGGCCGTTCGGCCACTCCGCCGTAGTGCTGCTTCAGCACCGACGTGCGGAATCCGAGGCCCAGCTCCGCTGCGGAAACCGTCACCACGTCGCCGCTGCCTTCGTCGATCAGCTCGACTTCGGCGAGCGTCTGGACGATCTCCTGCCCGTACGCGCCGATGTTCTGCACAGGCGCGGCCCCGACGGTGCCCGGAATGCCGGACATCGCCTCGATTCCGGCCAGGCCCTCGGCCACGGCGGAGGCGACCAGGTCGTCCCAGTCGTGGCCCGCCTGGATCCGAAGGCGCACGAACCCGGGTCGCGGCGACGGCAGGCGCTCGATGCCCGTCGTCAGAACTCGGACGACGGTGCCCTCGAACGGCTCGTCGCCGACGAACAGATTGGAACCGCCGCCGAGCACGAGCACGGGCTCACCCTCTGCCCACGCCGAACGCAGCGCGGAGACGAGCTCGTCGGTCGTACGCGCGTCGATCATCCGCGCGGGTGTGCCGCCGGTGCGCAGCGTGGTCAGCTGGGCGAGCGGGATCGGATCGACGTCGACCATCGGCTAGGCGAGCCCGATGCGGACCTGCGCCTTGCCGAGCACAGTGGTCTCGCCGTGGGTGACGGTCAGGTCGACCCGCGCGGACTCGTCCTCGATCGCGCCCACCTTCGCCACGATGCGCAGCTCGGCGCCCATGTCGGGATCGACGACGACGGGCCGCGTGAAGCGCACGCCGTATTCCAGGATCCGGCCGGCGTCGCCGAGCCAGGGCACGATCGTCTCGACCGCGAGCCCCATGGTCAGCATCCCGTGCGCGAGCACGCCGGGCAGGCCCACGGATGCCGCGACGTCGTCGCGGTAGTGGATGGGGTTGAAGTCGCCCGACGCGCCGGCGTAGCGCACGAGCGACTCGCGTGTCAGGTGCACCGTGCGCTCGGCGACGATGTCTCCCGACGGTCAGCTCGGCGGCGATCACTGCTGCCCCTCCCCGACGACCAGCACCGACGTCGCCGTGTCACGACGTGCTCGCCCGCGGCATCGCGGATGTCGGCCTCGCTCGTGACCATCGCGTTGCCCCCGATCGCGCGGATGCCGGTCACCGAGAGGGTGCCGGTCAGCTCATCGCCGGCGATGATCGGGCGCGAGTAGCGGAAGCGCTGCTCGGCGTGCAGCACGTTCTGCAGCACGATGCCCGAGTCGGGCTCGGCGAGCAGCTGCTGGAGCGTCTGGTCCTGCACGACCATCGCGAACGTCGGCGGCGCCACGACATCGGCGTAGCCGAGCGCCTGCGCAGCATCCGGATCGTGATGCTGCGGGTCGTCTGCGAACACCGCGCGCGCGAATTCGCGCACCTTCTCGCGTCCGACGAGATACGCCGCGGTCGGGGGGAAGGCGCGCCCGACGAGGTCGGGATTCACAGGTGGCACCGTGCCATCCTACCGAGCGGCGATCAGCGGCTTCCGGTCAGCGCGTGCCGCACGGATGGTGCGCACGGCGAGCTGCACCGCGATGAACGTGAGGAATGCCGCGAACAGGACGTTGCCCCAGAACGGGTCGACGATCGTGGCGATCCAGGCGCCGAGCGCCGTGGTCGTGCACGCGGCCACGCCGATGAGCGCCGCAGCGGGCAGGTCGACGTTCCCGCGGCGGATGTTGCCGATCGTGCCGGAGATCGCGGTCGGGATCATCATGAGCAGCGATGTCCCCTTCGCGATCAGATCGCTCGTGCCGAACAGCAGCATGAGCGCGGGCACGACGACGATGCCCCCGCCCACCCCGATGAGCCCGGCCACCGTTCCGGTCGCCACTCCGAGCACGACGAGCCCGGCGATCGAGATGATCGTCAGCGGCAGGCCGGCGTCGCGGGACGGCACGACGATGAAGAGGCTCACGATCACCGCCACCAGGAAGGCGATGAAGCTCCAGCGCAGCGCGATGAGCGAGACCCGCGGCAGCAGCCAGCGTGCCGATCTGCGCCCCCACGACCGCGCCCGCGGCCAGGATCAGACCCGGGATCCAGGCGACGGAATCGTTCAGTGCGTAGGAGATGACTCCGACGGTGGCCGTCGGCACGATCGCGGCCAGGGACGTGCCGGCGGCGAGGCGCTGGTTGAAGGCGAGGATCAGCACGAGCAGCGGCACGATCACCGTTCCGCCGCCGACGCCGAACAGGCCGGAGAGCAGGCCCGCCAGCAGACCGATGCCGAGGCAGGTCAGGATGTACTTCGCGCCCCGAGCTGTGGAGGGATCGGACGCGTCGGCATCGGGCATGCCGCCTATCCTGCCGCGCTCGCGGGCGCGGCGCATCGGCAGCGGCCCGGACGGCGGCCGGCAGCGCCGCGATGATCCTGTCCAGTTCGCGGTCGGTGTGGGCGGCCGAGAGGAACCATGCCTCGAACACGCTCGGCGGCAGGCTCACCCCCTGGCTCGAGCAGCGACGTGAAGAAGGCGCCGTAGCGCCACGCGTCCTGATCCCGCGCGTCGTCGTAGTTTCGCGCACGGGTCCCTCGCGGAACGCGAGCGAGAACAGGCTTCCCGCACGCGAGACCGTCATCGCCACGCCGCCGGCGGCGAAGGCGTCCTCGACCGCGGTGGACAGGATGCGCCGCGGAGCGGTCGACGCGCTCGTAGACCGAGGCGTCGGCGCGCGCGCAGCGTCGCGAGCCCGCCGCGACGGCGAGAGGATTGCCGCTCAGCGTGCCGGCCTGGTAGACGGGCCCGAGCGGAGCGAGCAGGTCCATGACGGTGCGCGCGCCCGGCCACGGCGGCGAGCGGCAGTCCGCCACCGACGATCTTGCCGAACGTCACCAGGTCGGGCAGCCACGGGTCGCCGTCCGCGTCGGCGGCCTCCCGGCCCCACCATCCGGCGGGGCCGACGCGGAACCCGGTGAGCACCTCGTCGAGGATGAGGAGCGCCCCCTCGCGATGAGCGATGTCCGCGAGCGCGCGCGTTGAAGCCCGGCTCGGGCACGAGCACACCCGCGTTGGCCCCGGCGGCCTCGGTGATGATCGCCGCGATCCGGCCCGGATGCGCCGCGAAGGTCGCCTCGACGGCCGCCGAGGTCGTTGTAGGGCAGGACGATCGTCAGGGCCGCGACGTCGGCCGGAACTCCCGCCGACCCCGGCAGCCCGAGCGTCGCGACTCCCGAGCCCGACTCGGCGAGCAGCCCGTCGGAGTGCCCGTGGTAGTGCCCGGCGAACTTGACGACGAGATCGCGGCCGGTGGCGCCGCGGGCGAGCCGCACCGCTGTCATGGTCGCCTCGGTGCCCGTCGAGACCAGGCGCACGCTCTCGAGCAGACGCGTGCCGCCGACCGTCGTGCGATCGCGCAGCAGCTCGGCGAGCTCGGCCTCGCCCGGCGTCGTCGCGCCGAAGGAGAGACCCCGCGTCGCGGCATCCTGCACCGCCTCCACGACGGCCGGGTGCGCGTGACCGAGCAGGGCCGGCCCCCACGAGCCGACGAGGTCGATGTACTCCCTGCCCTCGACGTCGGTGACGTACGCGCCTCGCGCCGACACCAGGAACCGCGGTGTGCCGCCGACGGAGCGGTAGGCGCGGACGGGCGAGTTGACGCCGCCCGGGATGATGTCTCGGGCCCGGGCGAACTCGGTCTCGTTGGTCATCGCGCACTTCCCGGCTGTCGGATGCCGCCCTGCAGCAGTTGTGCCGCCTCGACGGCCCAGTACGTCAGGATCGCGTCGGCGCCGGCGCGGCGGATCGAGACGAGCGATTCGAGGACGGCCCGCTCACGATCGATCCAGCCGTTGGCTGCCGCGGCCTCGATCATCGCGTATTCGCCGCTGACCTGGTACGCCCACACCGGCACCGGGGATGCCGCCGCCACGCGCGACAGCACGTCGAGGTAGAGCGACGCGGGCTTGACCATCACGACGTCGGCGCCCTCGTCGATGTCGAGGGACGCTTCCCGGATGCCCTCGCGCGCGTTCGCCGGGTCGAGCTGGTACGTGCGCCGGTCGCCCTCCAGCGAGGACTGCACCGCCTCGCGGAACGGGCCGTACAGCGCCGACGCGTATTTCGCCGCGTAGCCGAGGATCGCAGCATCCTGATGTCCGTTCGCATCGAGCACATCGCGCACCGCGGCGACCTGGCCGTCCATCATCCCCGAGAGCCCGAGCAGCGCCGATCCGGCCGACGCCTGCGCCAGCGCCATGGACCGGTAGCGCTCGAGGCTCGCATCGTTGTCGACGCGTCCCTCGGAGTCCAGCACGCCGCAGTGGCCGTGGTCGGTGAACTCGTCCAGGCAGAGGTCGGTCTGCACGACGAGCGCGTCGCCCACCTCGGCCGCGGCCACGCGGGTGGCCACGTTGAGGATGCCGTCGGGGTCGTCGGCGCCGGAGCCGGTGGCGTCCTTGTGCTCAGGCACGCCGAACAGCATGACCCCGCCCACGCCGGCCTCGGCCGCGTCGCGCAGCGCGGACTTGAGCGAGTCGAGCGTGTGCTGCACGACGCCGGGCATCGACGAGATCGGCACCGGCTCGCTCACGCCTTCGCGGACGAACATCGGCAGCACCAGTTCCGACGGGTGCACCCGGTTCTGCGCGACCAGCCGCCTCCAGGCGGCGCGTGCCGCGCGTGCGACGGGGACGGATGCCGGGGAGCGGTCCGTGCGATGCGGTCATGGCTGCATCCTTCCGGAGGTCATCGTGCCGCGCCGAGCGGTGCGAGGGCGGCGGCGCCGCGCTCGAGCAGCTGCTCGGCGACGCGATCGGCGAGTTCGGATGCGGAGCCGTCGCGGTCGCCGACTTCGGTCACCGTCAGGCTGCGGGTGCCGTCGGGGGCGAAGACGGCCGCGGTCAGGGTCATCACGTTCGCCCCGACGGACGCGTGGGCTGCGATCGGCGCCGAGCAGCCGGCCTCCAGCCGCTCGAGCACGCCCCGCTCGGCGGTGGCGGCAGCGCGTGTTCCGGTGTCGTCGACCGTGGCGACCCGCTCGGCGAGCGCGGTGGACGCATCCGCTCGGATCTCCAGGGCCAGCGCGCCCTGCGCGGGCGCGGTCGGCCACTCGGCCAGATCGAGCAGCTCGGACGCCTCTGCGATCCGGCCGAGCCGCTCCAGCCCGGCAGCGGCCAGCACGAGCCCGTCGACCCTGCGCTCGTCGTCAGGGTCGTACAGGCGACCCGAGACGCGTGTCGACGTTGCCGCGGATGCCGACGACGTCGAGGTCGGGCCGGGCCGCCAGCAGCTGCGCCCGGCGACGCGGCGACCCGGTGCCGACCCGGGCACCGCGCGGGAGCTTCGCGAGCGTCACGCCGTCCCGGGTCACGAGTGCGTCCCGAGCATCGGCGCGCACCGGCACCGCCGCCAGCGTGATGCCGTCGGCAGGCGCGGTAGGGAGGTCTTTGAAGGAGTGGACGATGACGTCGACCTCGCCCGCCAGCAGCGCATCGCGCAGCGCCGAGACGAACACGCCCGTGCCGCCGATCGACGGGAGCGGAGCGGAGGAGCGATCTCCCTCCGACGTGATCGTCACGAGCTCGTGCGCACCGAGCAGAGACGCGATCGCGGAGGTCTGCGCGACCGCGAGTGCGCTCGCACGCGTGCCGACGCGGATCGGAGCGCCCGGCTTGAACACGCTCGTCATGGGGCGACCCCCGAGACAGCCGGCTTGAATCCGGCCCGGACGTTCTCGCAGCACGCCGGACGGCACACGTCGAACCATGGTCCCAGGTCGGTGAGGTGGGGGCGATCGGCTGCCGGAGTGCCGTTGCGGCGCTCCTCCACGAGGTCGACCAGGCCGCTCACGAACGCCGGATCGATGCCCGGTGTCGGTGTGCGGACCGCGCGGATGCCGGCCTCCTGCGGCGGCCTCCATCGCCTCGGTGTCGAGGTCCCACAGCACCTCCATGTGGTCGCTCACGAATCCGAGCGGCACGATGACGACGGCCTCCGCTCCCCGCCCGGGCAGCTCGCCGATGACGTCGCAGACATCGGGCTCGAGCCAGGGCTGGGTGGGCGGCCCGGAGCGGGACTGGTAGACCAGCTCCCACTCCACCGCGGCCGCTTCTGGCGACGCCGCGACGACCTGAGCCATCACGAACGCGGCCACGGCCTCGTGCTGCGCGGCGTAGGCGCCGCCCGCGCCGAAGTCGCGGTCGCGCGGACCCGACCGCTGCGCATCCGCGGTCGGAATGCTGTGCGTGGAGAACAGCACCCGGATGCGCTCCCCCGCGATGCCTTCGCCGATCAGCGTGCGGACGGCATCCGTCACGCCCTCCGTGAACGCGGAGACGAACCCGGGGTGATCGAAGAACTGGCGCACCTTGTCGATCGTGACGGTGCCGCCGAGGGCGGTCGCATCCAGGACGCGGGCGAAGTCCTCGCGGTACTGGCGGCAGCTGGAGTACGAGCTGTACGCGCTCGTGGCGATCGCCAGAAGCGTGGTGCCGCCGTCGTCTGCGGCATCCTGCACGGCCTCCTCGAGGAACGGCGCCCAGTTGCGGTTGCCCCAGTACACGGGCAGATCGATGCCGCGCGCGGCCAGCTCGGCCTCGATGGCGGCCTTGAGCGCGCGGTTCTGCGCGTTGATGGGGCTCACACCGCCGAAGTGCCGGTAGTGGTGCGCCACCTCCTCGAGCCGCTCGTCGGGGATGCCGCGACCCCGCGTGACATTGCGGAGGAAGGGGATCACGTCGTCCTGCCCCTCGGGGCCGCCGAACCCGGCGAGGAGGATCGCGTCGTACGGCACCGGCGTCTCGATGTGCGGGAGGCCGGATGCCGCTGCCGCACTCGCGGCGAGGACGGTCGGGGTTGCGTCGCTCATGAGAGCACCTCCGCGAGCTCGTCCAGGCCGATCAGCCGTCCCGTGAAGAACGGGACCTCCTCGCGCACGTGCCGGCGCGCTTCGGTGGCGCGCAGGTGGCGCATCATGTCGACCAGGTCGATCGGGTCATCGGCCTCCAGCGCGAGGATCCACTCGTAGTCGCCGAGGGCGAAGGCGGCGACCGTGTTCGGCTGCACCTGCGGATAGTCGCGGCCCTTCAGCCCGTGCTCGCCGAGCATGCCGCGGCGCTCGTCCTCGGGGAGGATGTACCAGTCCAGGCTGCGCACGAACGGGTAGACGCTGACCCACTGCTTCGGTGGCAGGCCCCGCATGAACGAGGGGGCGTGGTCGCGCGTGAACTCCGCGTCGCGGTGCACTCCGAGGGCGTTCCAGCGCGGCGTGAGCGCAAGAAGCGGCGCGGTGCGCCGAAGCGACCGCAGCGCCGCCTGCAGGCGCTGAGCGTCGTCGCCGGTGAGCCACAGCATCAGGTCGGCGTCCGAGCGCAGGCCCGAGACGTCGTAGAGACCGCGCAGCGTGACGCCGGTCGGCGCCCAGCGCGGTCGATCGCCTCGGCCAGGGCTGCGGCATCCGCCGGGGGAACCGACCCGACCGGCCGGGCGAAGACCGCCCACAGGGCGTACCCGATCGTTTCCTGCGTCTCGTTCGTCATCGTCATCCTTCCGTGCCGCCCGGCGGGCGGCCCTCATGTCGGTGCTGATCCGTCCGGCGAGTCGCCCGAGCCGCGGGCACGATCGAGGCGAGGCCGGTCGCGGATGCCGCCTCGCCCGCGGCATCCGACCCCGTCCGGGACGGCGGCGGGCTGCAGCGTGCGGGTCCAGGTGCGCACATCGAGCTCGACGAGCCGCGTCGATCCGCGTCCCGGTGATCGCTCGCAGGTCGGAGGAGACCGTCGCCTCGACATCGTCCGGCATTCCATCGTACGAGAGCCGCACCACGTGCCGGCGCGCGGGAAGCGCGTCGGCGAGCCACGACCACTTCGCCGACGAATGCGTGAAGGCCCGTCGCCGCGATGCCGTCGCCGCCCTGCTCGATGAGCGCGCCGGTGCCCCGCGGCGCACCGTCGAGCGCCGCTGCGTCGACGACCGCGATGGCCACCGTGATCGTGCGGCTTCTCGGGGCGGGCCCTGCCGCACCGGCGGCCGCGCTCACGACGTGTCCGCCCAGCCGCTCGCCGCCGTCGAGCACGACTCCGTCGGCACTCCGATGTGCACGACGCGCGCGCTCGAGCACGATCTGCGCGCCCGCGGCGACGGCGTCGCGCTCGAGCGCCGCCGCCAGCCGGTGCACCCCGCCGCGCAGTCCCGCGACCTGGGAGCCGGCCGGACTCGCCGCCCGGATCCGCGCGACTGCTCGCGCCGAGCGAGCGGCTCGCGCGGAGCGCGTCGGGCAGCGCGGGCGAGGCCGGAGCGAGCGGGAGCGCATCCGGGATCGGTCGAGTAGACGCCACGCACGACCGGGCGACGAGGCCGTCGCGCACGCGCGCGCCCATGCGGCGGCGCACCAGGTCGCCGAGAGAGGCGTACGCCTCCGGACGCCGCAGGGGCACCACCGCGTCGAGCCGCGCCCGCCACGCGGCCAGCCGGCCGATCGCCGCGACGACGTCCGGCGCGCGCGGATCGGACGGGGATGCCGAGCACGCTGGCCGCGGGCAGCGGATGGGCCCGGCCGCCGCGCCGATGAGCCACGCCGGCGACTCGCGCGGACAGCACGATGTCGCCGGAGAGACCGAGTTCGGTCGCGAGCGCCGCGACGGCCCCTCCGCGCGTCGCGAAGGACTCTGCCGCCGCGTCGAGGTCGATGCCGGCGATGCGGACCGACGCGAGCTGGCCGCCGACCCGATCGGATGCCTCGACGACCGTCACCGGCGATGCCGTCGCGGGCGAGGTCGCGGGCGACGATCAGGCCCGCCACGCCCGCGCCGATCACGATGACCGGCAGCGTCGGCGCCGAGAGGACGACGACGCGGGAGGCTGCGATGCCGGCGCACCGGTGGCTGGTGTCATGTCAGACCGCGCGGCGCCGACCGAGGCTTCGTGGACGAGACTCACGATGCGCGTCAGCACCTCGGGATCGGTCTCGGGCGGCACGCCGTGGCCGAGGTTGACGACGTGCGCCGGTGCCGAGCGGCCGCGCTCGAGCACGTCCAGCACGTGGGCCTCGAGCATTCCCACGGCGCGGTCAGCAGCGCGGGGTCGATGTTGCCCTGCACGACCACATCGCCGCCGAGCCGGCGTGAGGCCTCGTCGAGCGGAAGCCGCCAGTCGACGCCGACGGCATCCGCACCGATGCCGGCCATCAGATCGAGCATCTCGCCACTGCCGACACCGAAGTGGATGATCGGCATGTCCAGCCCGCGGAGCGCCGACAGCGTGCGACGCGAGTGCGGCGCGACCCGGCGCTGGTAGTCCTGACGCGACAGCGAGCCGACCCACGAGTCGAACAGCTGCACGGCGCTCGCGCCGGCCTCGACCTGTGCCCGCAGGAAGGCGCCCGACACGTCGGCGCACCAGTTCAGCAGCTGCGCCCACGCGTTCGGGTCGGAGACCATCAGGCTGCGCGCGCGCAGCTGGTCCTTGGACGGTCCGCCTTCGACGAGGTAGGACGCGAGCGTGAACGGCGCCCCGGCGAATCCGATGAGCGGCGTGCTGCCCGAGTTCGGCGACCGTGCGCGCGACCCCCTCGCGGATCGGCGCGAGCGCGTCGGGATCGATCGGGCGCAGGCGCAGGATGTCGGACGCCGAGCGGATCGGCGAGTCCAGCACGGGGCCGCGGCCGGCCACGATCTCGACCGGCACGCCGGCGAGCCGCAGCGGGATGACGATGTCGCTGAAGAACACGGCCGCGTCCACGCCGTGCCGGCGGACCGGCTGCAGCGTGATCTCGCTGGCGAGCTCGGGATCCAGGCACGCGTCGAGCATCGCGGTGCCCGACGCGCAGCGTCGCGGTACTCGGGAAGGCTGCGGCCGGCCTGACGCATGAACCAGACCGGGGTGCGCTCGGGACGCTGACCGCGCAGGGCGGTGACCAGCGCCGACGAAGCGGTCCGGCCGTCATCGAGCGGGTGCGACGACGGGGGAAGACATATCCTCCATCCTCCCACCGCTGGCGCGGCGCCGCGGTCCGCCGCGGGATCGCCCGATGCGTCCGATATGCGCGTTCTGACGCGTTCCCCAGCCACCTTCCGTACCATGGAAGGGTGCTGCTCTGCGTCTCCGTGTCTCACCGGACAGCGGATTTCGATCTGCTCGGTCGCCTCTCCGAGGCTGCGACCGCGGGCGCGGCGACGACCCTGCTCGCCGACGGACGTGCGCGGGGGCCGTTCTGGTCTCGACCTGCAATCGCGTCGAGGCGTACCTGGACGTCGCCTCCGGGCGCCGACACGAGCATCGCGGAGGCGACGCTGCGCGCCCTCGCCGGTGCCGCCGAGCTGCCCCACGGGGTCGCTCCGAGACCGCGCCGATGTGCTGGCCGGCGCGCCGGCACTGCATCACCTGTTCGCGGTGACCTCCGGCCTCGAGTCGATCGCGGTCGGCGAGGAGGAGATCGCCGGTCAGGTCCGGCGCGCGTATGAGTCGGCCCGCGAGACGAGGTCGACGACCCCGGAGCTCGACACGGCATTCCAGCGCGCGGCGAAGGTCTCGCGCGACGTGCGCGCCGCCACGTCGCTCGGCAAGCAGGGCCGGTCGCTCGTGCAGTTCGCGCTGCAGCTCGCCGGGCACCCGCCTGACGGACTGGCGGCAGACGCGCGCTCTGATCGTCGGCACCGGCAACTACGCCGCGACCACCGTCGCGGCGCTGCGCAACTCTCGGCGTGTCCGAGCTCTCGGTCTACTCGCTCACCGGTCGCGCCGAGAAGTTCGCCGAGCGCTACGGGGTGCGCGCCCGAGCACGAGCTGCGGGATGCCATCGCCGCCGCCGAGGTCGTCATCACGTGCACGAACACGTACTCCGTGACCGCCGAGGACATCCCCGATCGAGTCGCGCCGGACGATCATCGACCTCGGACTGCCCCGGAACGTCGACCCCGCGGTCGGCAGGCTGCCCGGGCGTCGAGCTCATGGATCTCGAGCTGATCGCCACGCACGCCCGCCTGCCGAAGCTCGCGCCCGACGCGACCGCGCGCGAGCTCGTCTCCTCCGCGGCCGGGGCGTTCGCGGCCGAGCAGGCGGCGGCGCCCGCGATCGTCGCGCTGCGCGGCCACGTGTTCGACGCGCTCGACAGCGAACTGGCTCGGCTCGCGTCGAAGTCCGTCCCGCCCGAGCAGGCCGCCGCGGTCACGGAGGCCCTTCGCCACTTCGCGGGAGCCCTGCTGCACGACCCGACCCAGCGCGCCCGCGACCTCGCCGGCGGGCGGCCGCGTCGAGCATTTCGAGGCGGGTCTCGCCGCGGTCTTCGGGATCGACGCCGGCCACCGAGGGCGGTTCGATCACGCCGCTGCGCCCGCCCGCCGACGACTCGTCGCCGGCCGGAGGCCGGCGGGCCTGAGCCGTCCCGCTGACCTCGGATCAGCCGGCTTCGACCGCGTCGACCTCGTTGATCGCCCAGCCGTCCCCCGACGGCACGACGCACGTATGAGTAGCGACTCCTCATACGCGACGGGCTCCTCCATCGGGATTGCCCTCCTCGTCGATGAGGCTCGTGTAGGTCTCGCGTCGTCTCGACGGTGATCTGCTCCTCGCCCGTCTCGACCGATGAGACCGTCAGCTCGTAGTCCTCGACGGAGTCGATGAACCCCTGCGACGCCGCCGTGAACGTCGTCGCAATCCGGAAGCTGCAGCGCCTCGCGGAACTCTCGGTCGTCGCCTGCCAGAACTTGTCGCAGTCCGCGGTGCGCCCACGCTTCGTCGTACAGCTCGACGGCCGCCACCGCGGCGGTCTCGTCGGCGGTATCGCCGCCGGCGGCCGCGCCGCTGCCGAACATCCCGATGACGAGCGGGATCAACACCGTCGCCAGGATGACGATGCCCGAGCAGCACGACGCCGAGCACGACCCACAGGATCCAGAGCCTGGACTTCTTCGGCTCGGTCGCAGAGATGAACGCCCCCGAGGGGCCGGGCCGCCCGGGAAGCCGCCGGGGTAACCCGGAGGGGCCGAGGGCGGTGCTCGCTCGTTCACTCCGGGGCCGCGGCGTCGACGCGGCTGAGCGGGGCGCGGCATCCGTCTGCGCCGACTCGAGCGTCGGTGCCGGCGCGATCGCAGGAGCAAGGAGCCCGTCCATCGGCCTCGTCGGGTCGGGCGGCTCGCACCCGACGGCCGGGTCCTGCGGCGACGCGGGCTCCGGGTCTGGCGTCTGGACGTGCTCCGTCCACTGCGCGCCGTCCCACCAGCGCAGCGCGCCGCGCCCGTCGTCGTACCAGCCGGGCGGTGTCGTGCCATGCGCTCGTCCCTCTCGCCGCGCCGACGCCGTGCGTAGCGACGGCCGCACTGCGAGCCTATCCGACCGCTCCCGACCGACGATTCGCCCGCAGAGGACGACGCGCAGGCGCCGGTCGCGAGCCGATAGCCTGACGCGCAAATGGACAACTCTCGGATACCAACGCCGTCTGGATCATCGCGGCCCTCGTCGACTTCGCCATCAAGATCGCGGCGCTCATCATCATCCCGAAGCGCCGCAAGCCGACCGCCGCGATGGCGTGGCTGCTCGCGATCTTCCTCATTCCGTACGTCGGGATCCTGCTGTACCTGCTCATCGGCACCTTCAAGCTGCCCAAGAAGCGCCGCGACGCGCAGGCGCGGATCGACGCCACTCATCACGCGAGCGCGTCGCCGGCCGCAGGACGAGCACCGCCGAAGCTGCGCCGTGGCCCCGCTGGTTCCAGCGTGTCGTGGAGCAGAACCTGAAGCTCACCGCGCTTCCCGGCCGCGTGCGGCAACAGCGCGACCCTGCTCGGCGACTACACCGGCTCGATCGACGCGATGGCCGCGGAGATCGACACCGCGCGACGAGATTCGTGCACGTGGAGTTCTTCATCGTGGCGTGGGACGACACCACGCGGGGCTTCTTCTCCGCGATGGAGCGCGCGGTCGCGCGCGGCGTCACGGTGCGCCTCCTCGCCGACCACCTGCCCTCCGCGAAGATCCCCGGCAGCAAGGAGACCTTCGCCGAGCTCGATCGCATCGGCGTGAAGTGGTCGTGGATGCTGCCCGTCATGCCCTTCAAGGGCAAGTACCAGCGGCCCGACCTGCGCAACCACCGCAAGCTCGTCGTCGTCGACGGCCGCGTGGGATTCATGGGATCGCAGAACCTCATCGCCCGCACCTACGACTCGCCGAAGAACATCAAGCGCGGTCTCCAGTGGCAGGAGCTCATGACGCGCCTGACGGGCCCGGTCGTGGCCTGCCGTCAACGCCGTCTTCCTGTCCGACTGGCTCATCGAGACCGGCGAGGCAGCTCGAGACCGAGCACGTGCCCGCCGAACGAGATCGCGCCCGCGCACGTCGCCCGACGCGCTCGTCTGCCAGGTGGTGCCGAGCGGACCGGCGTACGCGACCGAGAACAACCTGCGCATGTTCCTCTCGCTCATCTACGGCGCGACCGAGAAGGTCATCATCACGAGCCCGTACTTCGTGCCCGACGAGGCGATGGTCTACGCGATCACGACGGCATGCCAGCGCGGCCTGGAGGTGCAGCTGTTCGTCTCGGAGATGGCCGACCAGGGGCTGGTCGGGCACGCCCAGCGGTCGTACTACAGCGACCTGCTCGAGGCGGGCGTGCGCATCTTCCTGTACCCGGCGCCGTACATCCTGCATGCCAAGCACCTCTCGATCGACGACGACATCGCCTTCATCGGCTCGAGCAACATGGACATCCGCTCGTTCAGCCTCAACGCGGAGTCCTCGCTCCTCGTGCGCGGCGAGTCGTTCGTCGCAGATGCGCGAGGTGGAGCAGGGCTACCGGGATGCCGGCAAGGAGCTCACTCTCGAGCAGTGGCGCAAGGAGCCCCTCAAGGCGACGTTCTTCGACGGGATCGCGCGACTGACCTCAGCCCTGAACTGATCCCGCGGTGGCCGGGGCGGCCAGGAATCACCCCCTCCGCATGACGCGGCGGCGTGCAGCGCGCCGATACTTTTGCTTCATCATTGGCCGCGATCTCGCCGCCTCCGAAAGAAAAGGTTGATCAAAGTGGACTTTTGGGAATTCTTAGTGTGGATCTTCTGGGTCTACATCCTGATCGCATGTATCTGGATCTTCATCACGATCATCATCGACATCTTCCGGGACCCGAGCCTGAACGGCTGGGCTAAGGCGCTGTGGGTGGTGTTCCTCGTGTTCCTGCCGTTCCTCGCCGCGTTCATCTACCTGATCGCGCGCGGACGCAGCATGACCGAGCGACGGGTCGCTGAGATGAAGGAAGCACAGGCTGCCCAGAACAGCTACATCCGCGAAGTCGCCGGATCGGGGTCCTCGCCGACCGCTGAGATCGAGTCGGCCAAGAAGCTCCTCGACTCGGGAGCGATCACGCAGGCGGAGTTCGATTCGCTGAAGGCCAAGGCGCTGGCCTAGCCGATACCGCCCCCGCCGCCTCCTGCGAGGCGGCGGGGGCGTTTCTCTGTCTCAGGGCATCCACCACGGCCGCAATGGCAGGTCGCCCGTTCCGCCACGGTCGTCCGGGTTGACGGCCAGCACCTGGTGGAGCTGGATGCCGTTCGACTCGAACGCCAGACGCGATCCGGCCATGTACAGCCCCCAGACCTTCGCCGTGGGCAGCCCGACCTCCGCGACGGCCTCGTCCCAGTGCATGACGAGGTTCGCGCACCAGTCCCGCAGTGTCATCGCGTAGTGCTGACGCAGGTTCTCCTCGTGGATGACCTCGAGGCCGGCATCCTGGGCTTCGCTGATGATGCGTCCCGAGCCGGTGAGCTCTCCGTCGGGAAAGACATATCGGTCGATGAACCCCCGCGCGGACGCCTCGCTGTGGTTGTCGGGCCGGGTGATGCAGTGATTGAGCAGCAGGGCGCCGGGCCGCATCCGCGACCGGAGGAATGCGAAGTACGCCGGGTAGTTGCGCACACCGATGTGCTCGAGGAGCCCGATCGACGACACGGCGTCGAAGCCGGATTCGGCGACGTCGCGATAGTCGCCGAAGCGCACCTCGGCGAGGTCGCCGAGGCCCTCTTCCACGATCGCCCGCTGAGCCCAGGCGGTCTGCTCCCTGGACAGGGTGACTCCGACCGCACGGACGCCGCGCCGCGCCGCGTATCGCACCATCCCGCCCCAGCCGCATCCGACGTCGAGCAGTCGGTCGCCCGGCTGCAGGCGCAGCTTGTCGAAGACCAGCCGATACTTGTTCTCCTGCGCCTCGTCGAGCGACGCGTCGACGTGCGGATAGCACGCGCACGTGTAGGTCATCGAGGGCCCGAGGACCCACTCGTAGAACGTGTTCGAGACGTCGTAGTGGTGATGGATCGCCTCGGCGTCGCGAGCTTTGCTGTGCCGCAGACCCGCGGCGACCCGCCGCCACCGCGGCGGCGCCTCCTCGGGCGGCGGCGCAATGGGCCGGAGATGGCGGATGCCGATCGACCGGATGATCCGGGCGGTCTCGCGGGGTGGCGGCATCCGGAAGACGAGCGCATCGGCGAGAGCCTTCAGCAGCTCGTACGGGTCGCCCGGGTGCACGCCGTGCGCCTCGAGGTCGCCGGCGATGTAGGCGCGGGCGAGGCCGAGATCGCCGCGGCCGGTGGCGAGGTAGGTCGTGCCGCGGGGCGTCAGCAGTTCGATGCCGAGCGGCGCATCCGGGGGGCCGGCGGAACTCCCGTCGTATGCCGTGAACCGCAGCGGCAGGCGGCCGCCGGCGAGGATCTCGAGGATCTGGGCGAGCGTGAGCCTGTCTTCGCTCGGCGCCTCTTCCGCCGAGTCGGACAGGGGTTTCTGGAGCGAGGTCATCGTCGCTGCACCGCCTTCGCATACAGGTCGAGGAGTCGGGAATCGGGGTCGAACCGCTCCTTCGCGCTGCGGTACGCGTCGCCCCCGTACAGCCGGTCGAACTCCTCGCGGGAGTAGTAGGCATCGGAGTAGAGCGACTTGTGACCGTCGAGTTCGCTCACGCGGCGCTCGATGAGGCGGTTCGTCTCACCCTCGCTGCGACCGACCGGAACGGTCGACCAGAAGCCGATGTTGACGTAGGTCCGGTGCGGCTGCAGCGGGTACAGCGGCCAGGCGTCGTCCGTGCGCAGCGGGCACAGCCAGATCGGGGTGATCGGCACGTGCTGGAGGAACCACTCGAGGAACTCCACGCTCCGCTCGATCGGCAGCTCGACGTCCTGCACGACGCGCTCGCGCGGCGGCCGTCGCTTCAGCCATTCCAGACGATCGCCGATGTCGTATCTGCGCTCCAGGCTCATGAGCTTCCAGTAGGCGCTGCTGCGCCGCAGTCGCCGCGGCCACAATCGTCGGATGAGGGGCAGCTGCGCCCCGAACGCCTCGGAGCACCAGAACCAGTCGGCGTCCCATCGCCAGAGGTAGTCCTGGATGGTCAGCCGGTCGTGCGTCGAGGGGCCGTCGTGCTGGATCGAGCGGTAGTAGATCTTCTGGCCGGTGTAGTCGCTGACCGGTCCGGGCACGGAGCTCTGGATGCCGATGCACAGGTAGCTCTCGTCGGCGCTGAAGACCACGCCGTCGAGGTAGTCGACGCGAGCGCCGTCGTGCCGTCCGGTCGCGACGATCGCATCCATCGCCGCCATCAGGTCGGCGAGCGCTCGGAAGCGCACGTGGGTGAGCTCGACGAACGGCTGCACGGGCTCGAGGTCGATGCGCAGTCGCACGGCATAGCCCAGCGTGCCGTACGAGTTGGGGAACGTGCGGAACAGCTCGGGGTTCTCCGCGGGGGACGCGGTGAGCAGCTGACCTTCGCCGGTGAGGATGTCCATCTCGCGCACCGACTCGTGCGGAAGGCCGTTGCGGAACGACGCCGACTCGATGCCCAGACCGGTCACCGCACCACCGAGCGTGATCGTCTTCAGCTGAGGCACCACGAGCGGAGACAGACCGAACGGAAGGGTGGCGGCGACGAGGTCTTCGTAGGTGCACATACCCGCCACGTCGGCGGTGCGTCCTTCAGGATCCACCGCGACGACGTCCGTCAGCCCAGAGGTGTCCAGTCCTCCGACGTTCGTCGCAGCGCGCGCCCGGAAGAGGTTCGAGGTGCGCTTGGCCAGGCGCACCGGCTGGTCGCGCGGGACGGCTCGATAGCTCTCCAGGAGCCGCTGCACGCCGGCGGCGTGAGCGGTTCTCGCGTCGGTCGCGGGAGCGGACACGCCTTCACGGTAGTCCGCAGGTCGTGCGCCCGCCATGGTCGCGCGGGACGGCCGGCTGCGGGCGCCCCTCTGCGTCCCAGACAGGCCCGTGGAGCGCACTCGCCTAGACCAGCAGACGTTTCATCTCGGCGAGCTTCGCCTCCGCCTCCTCAATGCGTCCGCGCAGTTCCTCGACACGTCCGGACGGGCCAGGCTGAGGCTGTCCTTCGGGCGGGGCCGTCACGGTCACGGCCTCGGCTTCAGTGTCCGGATCCTTCGGCGAGAGGAAGACCGTCGCCAAGTAGCCGGTGAACGTGCCGAAGATGCCGACGCCGACGACGATGATCACGACTGCGAAGAGCCGTCCGAGGTTGGTGACCGGATACTGATCGCCGTAGCCCACCGTCGAGATCGTCACGATCGTGTACCAGAGGGCATCCGAGGCGGTCGTGATGTTCGCCCCTTCGGCGTCCTGTTCGATCGCGAGCATCGTCAGGCTTCCGAACTGCAGCACGAGGATGCCCATGAGCAGGAGCACGTACAGACCAGATTGACGATCGAGAGGATCGACAGCACCCCGATGAAGACGCCGGAGACGGAACCGCACTCGTCCGGACATGCGGTTCGGAATGATTTCACCATGTCCCGGGCAGCCCCGGCGGTTGGCCCCGCGACGCGCGAAGCTTGCGGCGGAGCGGAACCGCCGGCGCGTTCGGGTCAAGGAACCGGCTCCGAATACGAAGGAAGCGCCCCAAGGAGGGGCGCTTCTTTCGTAGCAGGAGCGGGGCTTGAACCCGCGACCTCACGATTATGAGTCGTGCGCTCTCACCAACTGAGCTACCCTGCCGCGCCGCATCCTGGTCACGAGAACGGATGCTGCGAGCCCCGAGTCAGGATTGAACTGACGACCCCTTCCTTACCATGGAAGTGCTCTGCCACTGAGCTATCGGGGCGCGCCCAGGCGTGCCTGGGCAACTAGAAGAGAATACCAGAGCACCGGCATCCTCTTGCATCGGCGTCAGCCGCCGGCGTGCTCACGCAGCCACGGAATCGGGTCGATCGGCGTCGTGCCGTTCGCCAGCATCTCGAAGTGCGTGTGGGCGCCGAACGAGCGGCCCGTGTTGCCGGTGCGGCCGATGATGGTGCCGACGGTGACGTGGTCGCCCACCTCGACCGCCCGCGACCCGTACAAGAGGTGCGAGTAGCTGCTGGAGATGAGCTGCCCGTCGATCACGTGGTCGATCACGATGTGCACGCCGAACGCGCCACCCGACTCGGTGGACTCGCGCACCACGCCATCGGCGATCGCCTGGATCGGCGCGCCCTCGCCGGGAGTGAAGTCGGCGCCCTCGTGCATCGTGCCGTCGCGCATGCCGAAGCCGTAGCTGATCGGAACTCCGACCGCGAACGGCCACTGGATGGGCGAGTTCGGGTCGTTGACGAAGAAGTTCGAGTAGTTCGCGATGCCCGACTGAGACGCCAGCTGCGCCATCGTGAGCGTCGAGTAGTTCTCGGCTCGGTCGATCGTGACGTTCTGGACTTCGGACGGCGTCACGTACGCCTGGATCGCGTCGGCGTCGCTCGCACGGATGTCTCCGGCTGACGCGCCGACCAGCGACGACGAGATGTCCGTGCCTCCCGGTGCGGCGACGGCATCTGCCGGCGTGGTCAGGCCGACCGTGAGAAGGCCGACGATGCCCATGACGCCCACCGAGAACGAGGTCGCCGTCACTCGCTGGAAAGACGCACCGCGCCGGCGGCGCCCAGCTGCGTGCTCCGGGGCCCGCTGTGTCTCGTGTCCGCTCGCGGGTTCGGGTGCGGCGCACTGGATCGGCGTCTCGCCGGTGAAGCTGAACAGGCGTGCGGCAAGCTCGAACTCGTCGATCTCCGCCTGCGACGCCGCGGATGCCGTGTCATCGGCATCCCGGCCGGTGTCGGCCGCGGGCGCGTCGTCGATCACGGGCTCGAGCAGTTCGAAGGGTTCGGCGGCGATGAGCACAGGCTCGAGCGGCGGCGCCGTGTTGGCGGCGGGCGCCGGCGATGCTGCCACGACCAGCGGAGCGGCCGGAACCTCTCTGACGATCGTCTTGTCGCCCGCCGTCACGGTGCGTCGGCTGCGTCGTGTGGCGGGCGCGTCGGATACGGCACTGAGCGCGGTGACGACGGCCGCGAAAGGGGTGAGGTCTGCGAGCGACGGAGCAGCCGACCGCTGGGGCTCGGCGTCACGGTCGGTGGGAGCGACGGCCGTGTGCCCCGCGGGCGCCGAAAGCAGGTGCGCTGAGCCCTGGGTGCCGCGCCGACGAAGCTCGGCGCGGGAGGCCCCCGTCGTCTCCGCGGTCGCCGGGGGCGGCGTGGCGGATGACCGGCTGGAACGTCGCGTGGGCGCAGACGCAGCCTGGGGGGCGTCGAAAGGCAAAGCGGAGGGGGGCTCTCGGATCATGCCGCTCGGGTGCGGCGGTCGGACTTTGTGCTCAGATCACCCTCACCGTTCGGGCGGCAAAAGTAACGATCGGGTAAAGACTATCGGGCTTGACCTGAGAATGCGATGTATGCAGACCCCGGCGCGCCGGTCGCTTCACAGACATACTTTCACGGACCGAGCGCCGCCGCGAACAGGCTGTCGAACAGCCCCGGTCCCGCCGCGACGAAGAGCGGTCGCCGGGGGTCGTCATCCATCTCCACGCGGGTGAAGCGACCGCCGGCCTCGCCGACCAGCAGTGCACCGGCCGCGTGATCCCAGGGCTGCAGGCCGCGTTCGAAGTAGCCGTCGAATCGACCCGCCGCGACATAGGCGAGATCGAGGGATGCTGCGCCGATGCGCCGCAGATCGCGGGCCAGCAGCATGGCCCGACCGACGCGGGCGAGGTCCCCGGCGTGAGTGGCGGGGTCATAGCCGAAGCCGGTGGCCAGCAGGGCGCCGGCGCGCGACGGCTCGGGGTTGACCGACAGCCGTTCGCCGTCGAGCCAGGCACCGGCGCCCCGCGCGGCGTGGAAGGTCTCGCCGGTCGCGGGACTGAAGACCGCGCCGGCCAGGGCCTCCCATCGGGCCGGCTGCGGCTCACCCTGCACTGCGGCGATGCTGACGGCATACGCCGGGATGCCGTACGCGTAGTTGACCGTGCCGTCGATGGGATCGACGACCCACGTGATGCCCGTCGTGCCCTCTGCTGCAGCCGACTCCTCACCGAGGAACCCGTCACCGGGGCGTTCCGCGGTCAGGCGAGCCCGGATGAGCGTCTCCACCTCACGGTCCGCGTCGGTGACGATGTCGGCGATCGATGACTTGGTCGCCGCGATGGCCACCCCTTCGGTGCGCCGGCGTCGGGCGAGCTCGCCCGCCTCGCGCGCGATGTCGATCGCGATCGCTTCGAGCAGCTGTTCGGATGCCATGCCCACCACGCTAGCCCGCGGCATCCGCCGCCATGCGCGTCGCAGGTCGAGCGCGCATTAGCGTGGAGGGATGCCGCAGCCCGTCGCCGCCACCCACGACGTCGTGATCGTCGGCGGGGGTCACAACGCACTCGTGGCGGCCGCCTACCTGGCCCGTGCCGGGCAGAAGGTGATCGTGCTCGAACGACTCCCGCACCTCGGTGGCGCGGCCGTCTCCGAGAACCCATGGCCGGGGGTTGCGGCACGCCTGTCGCGCTACTCGTACCTCGTGAGCCTGCTGCCCCGGCGGATCATCGACGACCTCGGTCTCCGCATCGATCTGCGCCGCCGTCGCTACTCGTCCTACACTCCCGACCCGTCGGATCCGGCGCGTGGAATCCTGATCGACACGGCGGATGCCGCAGCCACGGGCGACTCCTTCCTGCGGACCACCGGCGACGCTGCCGAAGCGCAGAGGTTCGCCGACTTCTCGGCACGGCTCGCGCCGCTCGCGCGCGGTGTCTTCCCGACGGTCGATCGAGCCCCTCCGGAGGCGTTCGGCCGTGCGGTCGTCGCTCGCCGCCGACGGTCTCTGGGACTCGCTGGTGGAGCGCCCGCTCGGCGACGTGCTGCGGTCGTCGCTGCGAAGTGACATCGCACGCGGCATCGCCCTCACGGACGGCCTCATCGGCACGTTCTCGTCCGCCGACGATCCGAGCCTGAAGCAGAACCGCTGCTTCCTGTACCACGTGATCGGCGGAGGCACCGGAGACTGGGACGTGCCCGTGGGGGGAATGGGCGCCGTCAGCGGCGAACTGGAGCGGGCCGCGAGGGATGCCGGAGCCGAGCTTCGCACCGACGCCGAGGTCGTCGGCATCAGCCCCGACGGCGGAGTCGAGATCGGGGGCCCGGAGTCCCTGACGCTGCGCGGACGCCTGGTGCTGAGCGGAGTGGGGCCGACCGTTCTCGGCCGCCTGCTCGGCGAGGGCGACCCCGAGCTGCCGAGCGCGGCCGAGGGTGCGCAAGTGAAGGTCAACATGCTGCTGCGCCGGCTTCCGCGTCTGCGCGACGAGCGGATCGCGCCCGAGGCGGCGTTCGCGGGCACATTCCACATCAACGAGACGATGTCGCAGCTCGACGATGCGCACGAGGTGGCCGCGGGGGGCGGCATCCCGAGCCCTCTGCCCGCGGAGATCTACTGCCATTCCCTCACCGATCCCTCGATCCTCGGCCCCCAGCTGCAGGCCGAGGGAGCCCACACCCTGACGCTGTTCGGGCTGCAGGTGCCCCATCGCCTCGTGGCGGATCAGGACCGGGATGCCGCGCGTGCGGCGCTGCAGGATGCGGCGCTGCGATCGCTGGACTCCGTGCTGGCCGAGCCGATCGCGGACTGTCTGTACGAGGCTCCCGACGGCTCGCGGTGCATCGAGACGCGGACCACCGCCGACCTGGAGGAGTCGCTCGGCATGGCGGGCGGCGACATCTTCCACGGCCCCCTCTCGTGGCCGTGGGCCGACGACGACGAGGACCTCGACTCCCCGGCCGCCCGGTGGGGGGTGGCCACCGCGCATCCGCGGGTGCTGCTGTGCGGGTCGGGTGCACGACGCGGCGGTGCCGTGAGCGGGCTGGGAGGTCACAACGCGGCGATGGCGGCGCTGGAGATCCTGCGCGGGTGAACCGCTACGGCCGGGGAGGCAGCGGCGGAGGCGGCGGGTAGCCCTCATAGCCGCTGCGCCGGGGCTCCGTCGGGCCGGGAGCGGCCGGCTGCCCCTGCCACGGGGGAGCCGCCAGAGGCGCCACCGGTGCGATCGCCTGCGAGACCTGGGACGGGTACCCGGTGTAGTACGCGTTCCAGTCGGGTGAGCCGTCGGGCATCACGGGCAAGGGGGTCACCCCGTCGGCGTACGTCGGCCAGGGCTGGAGCACCGGCTGCGGGCCCACCGGCGGACGCGCTTTCTTCGGCGCGAACAGCCCGTTCAGCAGCGGAATGAGCGCGGTGCCCACGGCGGCGAGGATCGTGACCGAGACGACGAAGCGCCAGTACAGGTCGGGGAAGTCCACCCACTCGCCGATCATCAGGGGAAGCACGAGCATGACCGCGAGGGCGATCACGAGGGTGATCGTCACGATCACGACGATCTGGGTGAAGGTCGTGACGTGGCGCCGGAACGCCTTCGTGTAGAGGCGTATGTGCAGCAGCGCGAGCTGCAGGATCAGCACGATGAGGAGGAACTGCACGAATCGGTTGAACCCGCTCCACCCGTACCGCTCCGGAAGCCAGATCATGACCGCGCCGATCAGCAGCGTGACGACCCAGGTCACCATGCTGGCCAGCGCGAACCACGCCGGGCGGCGGGAGGCGAGGTGGGCGTCGATGACCGCCACGCCGGCGAAGGCCGCCAGCAGCAGGATCGTCAGGAAGGCACGCCCGATGATGCCGTTCTGCGTGCCGATCAGCACCCAGACGACGCAGACGATCGCGGCGGCGATCAGCGCGCCGATCGCGACCCAGATCGCGGCGCGGACGAGCGACGAGCTCGACGTATCCGTCGGCGCCGCATCGGCGCGAGGAGCAGGGACGGTCATGTCGGTCCTCTCGGCGGCGGGCCTCCGCCCGCACATGCTCATCCTGACACGCGGGTCCGGCGCGACGGGAGGGGTCACAGCGGCCGGTCGCCGCCGCGGCCGGTCATGCGAGCGGGCGGCCCAGTCCTTCGATCACTTCTGCGCGCGGGAGGGCGGACAGCGACGAGCCCGGCAGGAACAGCTTGCTGCCGCGCATGCCGCTGCCGATCACGACCTCGACGGATTCTGCGACAGCGGCATCGATCAGAATGGGCCAGTCGGTCGGAAGGCCGATCGGCGTGATGCCGCCGTACTCCATTCCCGTGAGGACGACGGCCTCGTCCATCGGCGCGAACGACGCGGTTCGCGCGTCGAGGCGGCGGCGCACGATGCCGTTCACGTCGGCACGGGTCGTGGCCAGCACCATGCAGGCGGCGAAGCGCACCTCGTTTCCGCGCTTTCCCCGGATCACGACGCAATTGGCCGACGCCCCGGGCGCCACGCCGTACCGGGCGCAGAACTCCGCCGTGTCCGCCAGGTCGGGATCGATCGCCGCGACGCCGACGCTTCGCGCGAGATCCACGTCGAGCAGCGTCAGAGCCTCGCGTACGGGGCCGGCCAGCAGATCGGGGCTCTCGAGAGCCGGATGCGCGGTCAGGATTCCGGTCGCGTGCCACTGCATGGACGGGAGCCTAGGCGGTGCGCGAGCGGCGGGCGAGCCGTCCGCCGCTCGCGACGGATCAGACCAGGGCGCGAAGGCCCTCCGCGAGCGGCGTCGTGGGCCGCCCGATCAGTCGCGCCAGCGTGCCGTCGGTGTCGGCCAGCGCTCCCTCACGGATGCCCGCATCGAGGGCCGTGACGAACCCGATCGTTCCGGCATCCAGCCCCGACGACGCGAGCACGGCCGCGTATTCGTCGGCGGTGAGGGCACGGTACTCGACGGGTCGACCCGACACCTCGGCGATCGCATCCGCCAGTTCGTCGTAGTTCCACGCGACATCGCCACCCAGCTCGTACACCTGACCGATGTGCCCGTCCGCGAGCAGCACTGCGGCGGCCGCATCGGCATAGTCGGCCCGGCTCGCCGATGCGACGCGTCCGTCGCCGACACTCGCCGCCACGACGCCGGTCTCGGCTGCGCGCGATACGTCGGCCGCATAGTTCTCCGTGTACCAGTTGTTGCGGAGGATGACGGCCGGCAGTCCGGCCGCCGCGATCGCCTCCTCGGTGGCCTTGTGCTCCGGCGCGAGGACCAGATCGGTCGTCGTCGCCTTCGGCGCACTCGTATAGACGAACTTGCTGACCCCGGCTGCTGCGGCGGCGTCGATCACGGCCTGGTGCTGGGCGACGCGCTGCCCGACCTCCGACCCCGAAATGAGCAGCACCGTGTCGACGCCGTCGAGCGCGGCCGCGACGGTCGCCGGCCGGGTGTAGTCGAGCTCGGCGACGGTGACGCCGCGAGCCGCGAGATCCTGCGCCTTCGCGGTGTCGCGGGCGCCGGCGACGATCGTCGTAGGGTCGGCTCCGCGAGCGAGCAGTGCCTCGATGACGAGACGGCCGAGCTGACCGGTCGAGCCGGTGATGAGGATGGTCATGGGTTTCCCTTTCGTGTTCGGACAGGAGGGGTAACCGCCCCCGGCACCCGTTACCTTCCCGAACATCGATACCCACTTTTTGGTAAGGTACCCACGTGACGGTGAGTTTTGCGCAGATGAAGGAAAGCTCTGTCGGGGCGTTCACCGAGGGGTGCGGAACACGCGTCATCCTCGACCACGTCATGAGCAAGTGGGGCGTGCTGGTGCTCGCCTCGCTCTCCGACGGCACGCGACGATGGGGTCAGCTGCGCCGGGACGTGGACGGCATCAGCGAGAAGATGCTTGCATCCACGCTCAAGACGCTCTGCGCGGACGGACTCGTGCACCGCGAGTCGTTTCCTTCGGTCCCGCCGCACGTCGAGTACAGCCTGACACCTCTCGGCCGCGATCTGATGGATCGCATGCTGCCCCTCGTCGAATGGGTCGCCGAGAACGCCGAAGGGATGCTGCGCGATCCGCAGCATCCCTCCGACTGAGAATCAGCGGCGACCGAGCGCGCGCACCACCGCGGTCGCGAGCACGACCGCGCCGACTGCGGCGCCGATCACGACCGCCGGCCGCTCGCGGTAGGCCTGCTTGACCTTCTCGGTCCACTCGCCGGCGACCGTCCGCGTCTGGGCGACGAGCTGGTCGACGTCGAGATCTTCGGCCTTGCCCTTGATCGTCGCACTGGCGCTGCGCGCCGCATCCGCAGCGGCCGTCTTGACGTCGGCTGCCGCGTTCTTGGCGTTGTCGACGACATCGGATGCCGCGCTCTTGGCACTGCCGACGACGTCGCCGACCTTCTCGCTGACCTTGGCGGCGAGGTCGCTCGCGGCGACGGTCGCATCTGTCTTGGCCGCGTCGGCCTTCACCGAGAGATCCTCGGCGATCTCCTCCGCACTGGCGCCGAACGATGCGCTCGTGTCTGCCGCCGCCGTGCGCACGCGCTCTGCGCTCTCTCGTGCTGCCTGCGTTGCGTCGTCGATGTTCCCCTGGGTATCGGTCATCGTCGTGCTCCCTTCGTCCGTGCGATCGGTCAATCGTACGCTCGGAGGCTCGGGGCGCGCGTGGAAGCCTCGAGGGCTTGCGAGCACCGGGGCCGGGTGCTAGACCCGTCACGTCGACCGCACGGAACGACGAAAGCGCCTCCGTGGAGGCGCTTTCGTCGACGCGTGGCGAGTGAGGTGTCTGGTTCCACGACATGGGTCACAGGTGATAGGTCGCTGATGAGTCGCGACATAGGTCACAGTCGGCGGGGTGTCCAAGCATCGGGTTGTGGTTTTGAAGATCGTCGCCGGGCAGCTCACCGTCACGCAGGCGGCGGTCGAGTACGGGATCTCGCGACGGCATCTGCATCGACTCCTGGCCCGCTACCGCGGTGGAGGGCTGGACGCGGTCGAGCCGCGATCGCGTCGACCACGGACGAACGCCGCTGCCACGCCCGACGAGGTCCGTGACCGGATCATCGGGCTGCGCCAGCAGCTGACCGGTCAAGGGCTGGATGCCGGTCCAGTGACGATCGCGTGGCATCTCGAGCGTGAGGGGCACCGGCCACCGTCGACATCGACGATCCGACGGATCCTGCACGCCGCCGGGCTGATCACCCCGCAACCTCAGAAACGACCCCGCTCCTCCTACATCCGGTTCGAAGCCGCCCAACCCAACGAGACCTGGCAGTCCGACTTCACCCACTGGCAACTCGCGGACGGCACCGACGTGGAGATCCTGAACTGGCTCGATGACCACTCCCGCTACCTGCTGTCGTGCACCGCCCACCGCCCCGTCACCGGCGACGACGTCGTCACCACGTTCCTGGCCGCCACCGACACGCACGGCGTCCCCGCCTCGACCCTCACCGACAACGGCCGCGTCTACACCGCCCGATTCGGCGGCGGCACGCAACGCGTTCGAACACCTCCTCGCCGCCTGCTCGGAACCCGGCAGAAGAACGGCTCACCCGGCCACCCGCAGACCCAAGGGAAGATCGAGCGTTTCCACCGCACCCTCAAACGACTGGCTCACCGCGCAACCCGCCGCGCACACCCTCACCGAGCTGCAAGCAGCAGCTCGACAGATTCCGCGATCGATCTTCAACGAACACCGCCCGCACCGCGGCAACAACCGCCACACCCCCGGCGACACCTACCGCGCCACCCCGAAAGCCCACCCCGCCGCACCACGGGAAGGCCACTACCGTCTCCGCTACGACCACGTCGACCCCAACGGGAAGATCACCCTGCGCCGCGCCGGCCGCATGCACCACCTCGGCATCGGCATCCGCCACCGCCGGCAAACGCATCCTCGCGCTCATCGACGAGACCACCGTCACCGTCATCCACCTCGACACCGGCGAGATCCTCAGCCACCCACACCATCGACCCCGACCCGCAGCTACTGGCGCAACCAACAACAAGAGCCCGGCCGATGGCCGGGCTCTCATCAGTGACACATGTCGCGACTCAGATGAGACACTATGTCGCGACTCATCACATGCGTGGCGAGTGAGGGGATTCGAACCCCCGAAGGCTACGCCGGCTGATTTACAGTCAGATCCCTTTGGCCGCTTGGGTAACTCGCCAGACGCGCACCCGACCGGCTTGTACAGTCGAGCGGAGGCGCGATCACCCATCTTACGCGTCCGAACCGTGCCGAGAAAATCCGCTCAGCCCTTCGCGGATCCGACCGTCCGCGCGTGCCCGGGTCACGTGCCGATGCGGTCCAGATCGATGTCGGCGAGCGACTCGGGCAGCCGCAGCAGCGCCCCCTCGAAGCGGCACGTCGCGGCCGCGACATCCATCGCCCGCTCCAGAGCGGCCGCCCACGCGTCCTCATCCGCAGGCATCCCGTCGCGGAGCGAGGCGACGGCCGCAGCGAAGGCGGCATCGCCGGCTCCCATCGTGTCGACGATGCGACCGGGCAGGTCTGACACCGGCCGGGTGACCACGATGTCGCCGGCCTCGATCGTGGCGCCGGACGCGCCCTGAGTGGCCAGCACGGCGTCGACTCCGAGGTCGATCAGACGAGCGCGCAGCGCGTCCAGCGGCGCGTCGTAGAGCAGGATCGCATCGTCCTCGCCGACCTTGACCAGCGCGGCGCTCTCTGCGACCGCCTCGAATCCGCGCACGAACGCCTTGCGGTCGCTCATCATCCCCGAGCGCGGGTTGGGGTCGATCGCCAGGACCGCCGGCGATTCGGCGAGCGATGCGGCCAGCAGCCGCGTCTGCTCCGTGTTGTCGAAGGGGTAGCAGCTGACCGCGACGATCGCGGCATCCGCGATCGCGCGGCGGACGTCGTCTCCGAACACCAGGCTTCGCGCCTTCGCGGCCGCGTTGAACTCGTAGACGGGCTCACCGGAAGGACTGCGCGTGCTCACCGCGCGCGAGCTGCCGAGGGCCGATGGCGTGGCGATGAGCTCGACGCCGTAATCGGCCAGGTACGTGCGGATGTGCTGCGCCGCCTCGTCGTCGCCCAGCATGGCGATCAGCGTCGTCGGCACACCCAGGCGCGACAGACCGACCGCGACGTTCAGGGCGGCTCCGCCCACGAACTCTCGCACGCCGTGCTCATCGCGCAGCTCGTCGATCAACGCGTCTCCGATGACCACCACTCGATCGCTCATGCGTCCGCCCTCGCTGATTCCCGTACTCGCTCGACGAATGCCTCGGCGCGTCTGCGCGTGCCGTCGATGCGCGCATCGACGCTGGCGCGCACCTCGTTCGGCGCGAGGGGTGCGGCCAGGCGCACGTTCTCATGACAGGAGAGGTCGGCGCACAGATACGTCCCGATGGAGTCTCCGCGGAGTCCGGCATCCCCCGCCTTGCGTGCGGAGAACAGCGAGACCTGGTCTGCCGGCTGCATCGTGTGGCAGACGTTGCACAGGGCAGAGGCGGCCCGTGACGTGCCCTCCGCCGCGCGCAGAACAACGCCGACCGGCTCTTGCCCCACCTCGGCGACCAGGTAGCCGCGGCCTTTCGCGCGCGGATCGCGCCACGCGAGGAAGTCGAGGTGATCCCAATCGATCAGCATGAAATCGGCCGACAGTGTGAGAAGCCGCAGTTCGTCGTCGGTTGCGTTCGCAAACGCCGCGCGGATGTCATCTTCGGTCAATTCGCGCATCGGACCTCCTCGCCGCCTCCGCACAGTCTACGAAGATCGGGCTTCGTGCGAAGCCCGCGTGTCCTCTTTGTCCGGGTGGGGCGCCGAAGACTTCACCGCTGCAGAACCTGGCAGCTGCGATGGGCTAGCGCAACCAGGTCACTGCCCTGCGGATGATCGGGCTCGCGGCCAGCCAAGTCGATCCGCGACCACGTCGGCAGCCCGAGATGGGAAGCCGCTCCACCCCGGCTCGAGGATCTCGCGCGTCAGCCGAAAGAGGCCGTGTGCGGCGTCCTCGGCAGGAGCATCGATGATCCTCGCGATCCGCCCACCCCAGTCAGGGAAGTCCTGCTCGAACCGCCGCAGCGGATCGATCGTGTCGCGCATCGACGTGGAGCTGTCGGAGAATCGCCCCCGGATGGCCCGCACGAGGTGCTGCACTGCCGAGCTGCGCACGAACTGACCGCCGTTGAGCACCTCGCCCCGCCGGATTCGCCCGACGCCGATCAGCAGCTTCACCAGGACGAGACGCGCGTCGTTCGCGGGTCGAAACGATCGGATGCCGCGGCTCTCGCCTGGGCGGATTCGATCAGTGCCGCGGCCGACCCTTCCTCGTCGTCGAGGACCACCGTTGCGTCGCCGGCGAGCGCACCGGTGAGCTCCTCCACCTCGGACAGAGCGAACTCGACGACGTGGCCGTCGTCGTAGACGGCGACGAAGCCGATCTCGCCCTCGCGTGCTGTGAGTACGAGGCGCTCCTGCTCGGGAAGCCAAGACAGGCTGGGCCGTACGTCTTCTCCACGACCGGGCTCGATGAGCGCGAAGAAGTCGTGATCGGACCATTCGTCGCGGCGCTCGGCGCCGGCCCTCGAAGCCGAGCCCAGCAGCACGAGCCCGAAGAGACCATCACCAGCTCGGACGCCTTCGGTGATCCCCGAACTGAGAGATTCGAAATCGCCGAGCTTCACGGCGCCACCTGGTGAGGGGCGAGACCTGCCATCCGCTACTTCACGCTGCCGGCGGTGAGGCCGCCCACGATGAATCGCTGCAGCGAGAGGAAGAGCGCCATGGGCAGGATCGCGGCAACGACGGCGCCCGCGGCGAAGACGCTCCAGTTCTTCGACTGGGCATTCGAGACGAACTGGTACAGCCCGACGGGCAGCGTCTGGTTGGACGGATCGATGAGCACCACGGAGGCGATGACGAACTCACCGAAGGTGGAGAGGAAGACCAGCAGAACCACGACCGCCAGGATCGGCGCGACGAGGCGAAGCACGATCGTGAAGAAGATGCGCGCGTGCCCGGCACCGTCGATTCGTGCGGCCTCGTCGATCGATGTCGGGACGGTGTTGAAGAACCCGTACAGCAGGAAGGTGTTCACGCCGAGCGCTCCGCCGAGATAGATCATGATCAGTCCGATCAGCGAATTCAACCCCAGTGCGGGGAACACGTCACTGATCGCCGACATCAGCAGGAAGATCGCCACGAACGCGAGCAGCTGCGGGAACATCTGCACGAGCAGGATCGACAGCAGGCCGAACCGCCGACCGCGGAAGCGCATGCGCGAGAAGGCGTACGCGGCGAGGGCGGAGAGGAAAACCGCGCCGACAGCGGTCGAAAGACCGACGATCACCGTGTTCGCCAGCCAGCGGCCATACGGGTAGTTGGGATCCTGCAAGAGCGCGACGTAGCTGTCGAAGCTGATGTTCCGGAACAGCCCGTTCGCAGTGAGCAGGGTGCCCCCGGGGTTGAGCGACGCCGAGAGGACGTAGACCAACGGGAAGACCGAGAAGAGCACCATCACGATCCCGACGAGATGACGCCAGCCGGTTTCCCGAAAATACTTTCCGAACGGCCGTCGTGGCAGTGCCGCCGACGGGCGGTCCTTCTCTGCCGCCGCCTCGAAGCCGAGCGCGAGGCTTTCCGCTCCTCCTACTGCGCTCTGATCTGTGGACATGTCAGTTCAACTCCTCGAGCACCTTGGTCTGCCGGAACGCGATGAACGAGATCGCGCCGACGATGATGAAGATCAGGATGGAGAACGTCGCTGCCAAGCCCAGGTCACGCTGGCCCCCGACGAACGCCACTTTGTACACCATCGAGATGAGGATGTCGGTCTGCCCGACGGGGATCGGCGCGTCGGGGAACCTCGGCCCGCCGTTGGTGAGCATGTAGATCAACACGAAGTTGTTGAAGTTGAAGGCGAACGACGAGATCAGCAGCGGGGCCACGGAGACCAGCAGGAGCGGGAACTTGATGTAGCGGAAGATGCCCCACGCGCTCGCGCCGTCGACCTTCCCCGCCTCCTGGATATCGTCGGGGATCGACTGGATCGCTCCCGTGCACACGAGGAACATGTAGGGGAAGCCCATCCAGAGGTTGACGGTGAGGATTGCGATCTTCGCCAGCCACGGGTCGGAGAGCCAGGGGATGGGCGCGCCACCGAAGAACCACTCGTTGATGATGCCGAAGTCCTGATTGAACATGCCGGCCCAGACGAGCGCGGAGAGGAACCCGGGGAATGCGTACGGAAGGATCATCGCGACCCGGTAGTACTTCTTGCTCTTCATCCTCGGGTCGTTGAATGTGATCGCCAGAAAGAGGCCGAGCGCGAACGTCGTCGCCACGGACAGGACGGCGAACACCAACGTCCAGATGAGCACGTAGAGGAAGGGCCCGCGGATGGACTCCTCGGTGAAGGCGCGCACATAGTTGTCGAACCCCACGACCACTTGCCATCCCGGCAGCAGCTCGGTGCCGTCCTCGGCCGTGAAGGCTCCGGTGCCCGTGTCGCTGTACACGACCCCCGTGTCGGTATCGGTCATGGTATCGGCGACCGGATCCCACGCCAGCGACGAGGTGAACAGATAGGCCGTCGAGCCATCGGTCGTGCGCAGGTACCCCTCGTTGAGGTCTTCCGAGATCGGAACCGCGAGCGCAGCGATCTCCTCCTGGTTGGCCAGGATGCCGTTGAGACTGAGAGTGTTGAAGCCGGGTGCGCCCGTCGCGGTCGCGCCGTCGACCGGTGCGAGCGGCTGCTCCTCGCCTCCGACGACGAAGTCGCCGGAGGCGGGATCGGTCGTGAGGAAGAAGAACTCGTTCGCCTGTTCCAACACGGTCACGGGGTACGCGGGCGAATCTTCGACGCGAGCCTGCGACTGGAGGAGAAGCGCGTTGACGGCGTCTTCCTTCGAAGAGTTGTGGCCGGACCCGTAATTGGTGAACGAGATGAACACCGTGTAGATGATGAGGAAGATCTGGAAGACGAGCAGGAACAGGAGCCCGGGGGTCAGGTACTTCGCCGGAAGGAGCCCCGGCACCAGGTAGACCACGTTCACGCCCACCGTGACGACCGCCACGATCAGCGCCACCAGCCATTGGCCCTGGAAGATCAGGATGAACATCCCGTAGACCGCGAACGCATCGATGAGGCCGAGCAGGACGATCTTGACCAGCCAGACCTTCCAGCCCAGTCCTGCCGCCTCCGCGAGCGCGGACGCACGCTTCTGCCTTCGGAGCTGCGACCTGTGGTCGGGCGTCATCCCGGCGGACTTGGTCTCTTCGAGCACGGGACCCGTCATCGTCGACTCCTGACTTGCATCATTGCTGGGCGGAACGAACTGAAAGGTGGGGCGGTGTGGCAACACCGCCCCACCTGCGTGGTGTCAGCCGTCGATCTTGGCCTGGATGTCAGATGCCATCTTCGTCCACGTCGCCGTCGGGATCCGCACCGCCGATGATCGCCGCCTCGGCGACACCCCAGAACTCCCACACCGATCCCATCTCGGGGATGCTGGGCATCGGGAAGCCGGTCGCGCCCACGTCGCCGAAGCCCTTGATGATCGGGTCTTCGGCCGCCTTCTCGTACGCGGCGGTCAGAGCCGGAGGCCGGTCGCCCGCCTCGTAAAGGGCGTACTGGACCTCTTCGGTGCCGATGTAGTTCACGAGGAACTGGTTCGCGAGCAGCGCATTCGGGGACTTCGCGTTCAGGTAGAAGCCCTGCACGCCGACGAACGGCGACGCCGTCTCGCCGCCGGCGGTGGGGATCGGGTCGATCGCGATGTTGATTCCCGCAGCCTCGGCGTCGGTCGTGTTCCAGGGCCCCGTCAGGATGAACGGCGTCTCACCGGCGTTGAACGCCTCCTTGGCGAGATCCTGCGTCAGGTTCAGGTTGATCGTGCCGGCCGCGCCCTGCTGACCGAGCCATGTCGGCGAAGGCCTGGCCCGCGGGGTCACCGATGGTGAGCTGCGAACCGTCGTACGACCCGTCGGCGTTCTGGGCGAAGACGGAGTTGCCGAACGAGGTCTGGAAGCCGTACAGGTGGTACGGATCCGCGTTGGCGGGGTCGAGACCCACGACGAACGGGTACTTTGCACCTGCCGCCGCGCCGGCGGCGACCATGTCGTCGAAGGTCGCAGGCGCCTCAGTCGCGAGATCGGTGTTGCGCACGAGTGCGACGTTCTCGGTCGCGTACGGCAGACCGTAGACCTTGCCGTCGTACGTGAAGGCGGAGATCGCGACATCCTGATACTCGGATGCGGTGTCGCCGAGCTCGATCGGTGCGATCAGCGCCGTCTTCGACGAAGGCGCCGAGCCAGTCGTGAGCACCGATGGTGACGTCGGGACCCTTGCCGGTCGGCACCTGTGATGTGAAGTCGTCCCGGATCTTCTCGTTCTGCTTGACGACGAGATCGACGGTGACGTCGTTCTCCTCTTCGAACTGGGCGATCGAGTCCTTCAGCGCGTCGGCGCGGTTCTGGTCGACCCAGACGGTGAGCGTCGGTGCCGCCCTCCGCCTCGGCTCGTGTCGTCGCTGGCGCCGCCTCCGCGCAGCCGCCGAGCAGGATCATGCTTCCGGCGATGAGCGCGCTGACTCCGATCGCACTCTTCTTGTTCACCTTCATCGGTGTGCCTCTCTCGATGCAATTGGGGGTGTGAGCGGCCCTGCCGACACACTGCATCGTCGAAGGCCGTTCTTCTACTCGCAGAATGCAAGCGCTTACATTGAACCATGATTTCGGCGATGTGCAAGCGCTTGTCACGCGGATCGATACGCGTTTGTGACTTCCCGACAGCGGGAGACCGCTCTTTCGGCGCTCCGTTTGTGCAAGCGCTTACACCAATGGCGCCCCCGAACCCGGCGACTCGGGCTCGATAGACTGCCGCTCATGGCTGATTCATCATTCGACATCGTCAGCAAGGTCGACCATCAAGAGGCCGACAACGCCCTGCAGCAGGCCCGCAAGGAGGTCGAGCAGCGGTACGACTTCAAGGGAACCGGCGCGTCCATCGAGTGGAGCGGCGAGGCGGTGCTGATCAAGGCGAGCACCGAGGAGCGCGCGAAGGCCGTGCTGGACGTGTTCCAGTCCAAGCTGGTCAAGCGCGGCATCTCGCTCAAGAGCCTCGAGTCGGGCGACCCCGTCGCCGGCAGCAAGGAATACCGGATCACGTCCACGATCAAGGACGGGATCTCTCAGGAGAACGCGAAGAAGATCGGCAAGATCATCCGCGACGAGGGGCCGAAGGGCGTGAAGTCGCAGATTCAGGGAGACGAACTGCGGGTGCAGTCCAAGAGTCGCGACGACCTGCAGGAGGTCATCCGGCTGCTGAAGGCCGCCGACCTCGACGTCGACCTGCAGTTCATCAACTACCGGTAGCGCAGCCCGCTGATCCGGGTTTTCCCTGGTTCAGTCCGCGGGGAGTCCGCAGAATGGTTCATTGCCAAACCCCCGCACGCCAGCAGCGATGCGCTTCTGCGACAGGCAGTCGAGAGAGCTACGGGAGTCAGTGGGATAGCTGGTCGAGAGCCACGGTGGCTGCGAGAATCAGCGCGACGTCCTGCCCTGAGGCGATCTCCACACCATAGGTGTCGCGAAGACGCAGCCATCGCTTGGACACCTCCGCGACTTTCGCGCCGTCGCGTTCGAACTCGTACTCGTGGTCGACGATGTTGCCCTGGATGTCGATCTCTCCGATGTCGTCAGCCTGAAGTGTGAAGCGCTCGCGCAGAGGATTGATGAGGGCCTTCTTGATCGTGGCGTCGGGCCGCCCGGGACGCTCGATGGACATGGTGTCCCTGATCGCGATCTTGCGTTCCTGGACTTTGGCGACTTCATCGCCCGCATGATCGCGGATCACGAGCGTGTCGCGGATGCGAGCGACCTTTCCGTCCACTTTGAACGCGCGTCGCCCGGCGGTGGTCTCGATCCAATAGTCGTCCCCGAACGACACGAGCTTCTCCCGCATCTGGAAGATCTCGACGTCGTCACCGCCGTGCCGCTCCTGGCGCCGCTCTTGGCGCTCGTCTCGACGACCCAGAGGTGCCATGGCTGACCTTTCGTCGAGATGACCCGAACAAGCGGACGAGACATCGGCATGGTTCGCCCTCCCGCGATCGCGCTGAGGACGGTACTCCTGCCATCATGGCATCGCCCGCGCCCCGGACCGCAGCAGTGCAGAGCAAACGCGTCAGCGGTCGGTGGAACTGACCAGAAGCATCCCGGCGCCGGTGGCGTCGAAGAAGAGAGAGTCAGCCACCGTCGCCGCCGTTGGGAGCAACCGATATTCTCGTGTGCTCGTGACTGGGTGTACGGTTCGGGCCGCGTGAGTGGTTGAAGATCAGGCGCCGGGCGACCACGTCCGCTGCGACCTCGCCGACGCTGCGCCCGGATGCGAACGCACGGCCGCGCAGCGCGAGCAGGGCATCGTCCACCCCGATCGACAACTGGGCGGCCACCATGCCCGATGCCTGATCCATCTCATGCCGCGAGGACGGGCCATCCCCCATCCCGCCGTCGACGTTGTTGACGAAAATTGCCAGCTGGGTGCGGCTCCGGATGCCCAGGCGCCGCAAGGCCGAGGTGATGTGGCTCTTGACCGTCGCCTCGCTGACGAAGAGCCGGGCGGCGATCTCGCCGTTGGTCATTCCCTCGGCGACAAGGAGAGCCACGGCCCGTTGGCGTTCGGTCAGTCTGGTGAGAGCGGTGGGGTGCACGGGGATCGCCGGCGGGTTGGTCGGTCCGGCGGTCAGGAACTGCACGAGGTGGCGGGCGAACGCCGGGTCGAGGACGAGCTCGTTCTTGGACAGGGCGCGGATGCCGTCGACCAGGCGCGGCGCGGCCACCCACCGAGAGAGGTAACCCCTCGCCCCGGCTCGCAGCGCCTCTGCCAGATCAAGCTCGGACTCGGTCTCCGCGAGGATCAGTACCGCTCGGTCGCGACTGGCACAACGCACTGACGGACTCTTCCATGGCGTGCTGCAGCAGGCCCTGACGGATGACGACGATGTGCGGGTCCAGCCGGTCTGCCAGCGAGCATGCCGAATCCAGGTCTACCGCCTCGCCGACGACGACCAGGTCGGGTTCAAGCTCGATCAGTACTCGCAAGCCGATGCGGTAGATCTCGTGGTCTTCGCACAGCAAGACCCGAACAGTCTCCGGCCCGGGGAAGGGCCAGACCTGTGGGAGGGAACGGGTTGGAGGGGAAGCCGCATCTGGTTCAGGTTGGAACGTCATCAGGCTCCCCTTTGACGTGGCACGACATCGCTATGGAACCGGACCGCGAACGGACCGCCGTCCGTTCGCTCACAGTCACTCATCATCCCGCCCCGGCGAATCCCCCCGCCGAATTGATCAGTGCCTTACACGTGAAGTTAGATATACCGCGATAACGCGGCACGGATCTACAGTTTGCGGCTGAAGTTAATGAGCGCGTTACAGGTTGTCATGTCCGCCGGCACGGCCAGAATCCGGCCGCCGAGCCTCGGGTGGTCTCGAATCTCCGACTTTGGATGAGACGCCTCACCCTCGTGGGCGAGAGTGTTCCACCGAAGGGCAGGTGGCTCTACTCCTTGAGTGGGTAGGGGAATCCAGAAGTTCCCCTACCTCCGGTGGATGTGTGCTGGCTGTCACTGCCTTAGCTTATGGATTGTCCCAGGGGCTGGCTCACAAGCAACCCGGGGACGACAACCGTTCGAGCAACGATTCCGATGGGGGCAGTCAGTCATGCAACAGATCATGATCGTCGCGAAGATGCGCTCGCAGGATGCGCCGGCGGTAGCGGAGATCTTCACGAGATCCGACGCGACCTCCATGCCTGAGGATATCGGCGTCAAAAGTCGTTCGCTGTATCGCTTTCACGGGGTATACGTGCACCTGATCGATTTCGCACGGCCAGCCGCAGATGCGATGCGAACGGCAGCGCAATTGCCATCTTTCCGTATTGTGAGTGACGAGCTGCGCCCATACATCGAGGCATTTGACCCGAATTGGAGTTCACCCCTCGACGCCATGGCGGACCGCTTCTACCACTGGACGTCGTCGGCCCACCAGGGCTGAATGCACTCTCCGCCGCCAACTCTGTCGACGACCTCGATGTCGACCCGAGTTCGCCAAGCCACCACGGGCCACCGGTGAGCCGTTCCGGTTGAAACTTCCTGCGAACAAGGAAAACCCGATGACACATGCGCTGAAGCCCGTGGCTTCTCAGGCCGGGCGGGCGGAATGGACGAAGTGCCCAGGCTGCAGTTGCCTTGTCTACCACAAGCGACTGGATCGAAACCTGCAGGTGTGTCCCGAGTGTGAGCATCACCTGCGGATGGGAGCGCGGGCCCGGATCGAATTACTGGTCGATGGAGGAAGCTTTCGCGAGGCGGAGATCGACCCCGTGATGCCGGATCCGCTCGACTTCGCTGATTCCCGTCCCTATCGCGATCGGTTGGCCGACGCAACCGCCCGGTCCGGGGAACCCGAGGCAGTCATCGTGGGCGCCGCGCTTCTCGGGGGCCAGGAGACAGTTCTCGCCGTCATGGAGTTCTCATTCATGGGCGGGAGCATGGGACTGGAGGTCGGCCGCCGGGTGAGCGAGGCGGCCAGCCTCGCCCTCCGGACGCGGAAGCCGCTGATCGTCGTATGTGCAAGCGGCGGAGCACGAATGCAGGAGGGTGTCTTTTCGCTGATGCAGATGGCCCGCACGGCGGTCGCCTTTGCCCGGCTTCGCGAGGCCGGCGTGCTGTCGGTCTGTGTGCTCACCGATCCTACGTACGGGGGCGTCTCGGCATCCTTCGCCAGTCTTGGGTCGGTCGTGATCGCCGAGCGCGGCGCCCATGTCGGGTTCGCCGGCCCGCGGGTGGTGCAGGAGACCATCCGGGCGGCGCTGCCCGCCGGCTTTCAGTCCGCTGAATCGCAGCTTTCGCACGGCTTGGTCGACCGCGTGGAGAACAGGGCCGACCTACGGTCTCTATTGATTCGGTTGTTGGACCTGCACGCCGGACCAACCATCCTGCACCGCAGCTGATCCCGTTCCCGAGCCCGCGGCGACGAGGTCGGCCGGTCCTCCGGCGATACGTGACCCATGGGAGGTGGTCCAAGCCGCGCGCAGCGTTGAGCGGCCGACCACAGCCGACTATCTTCGGCTGGTCTTCGACGATTTCGTCGAGCTGCATGGCGATCGTGCGTATGCCGATGACCCTGCGGTTGTGGGCGGGGTGGCCTCTCTCGATGGGCGGTCTGTTGTGGTCATCGGCAACCAGAAGGGCCACACGGTCAAGGACCTCATCGCTCACAATTTCGGAATGGCCCACCCGGAGGGTTACCGCAAGGCGATGCGCCTGATGGAGCACGCCGAGTCATTCGGGATGCCGGTGGTCACTTTCGTCGACACGCCCGGCGCTCATCCCGGCCCGGACGCTGAGGAACGCGGGCAGTCCATCGTCATCGCCGAAACCATCATGCGCAGTTCGCGGCTGCGCGTTCCCGTGGTTGCCGTCATCACCGGTGAAGGCGGCAGCGGTGGCGCCCTCGCGCTCTGCACCTCGGATCGGTTGCTGGTGCTGGAGAACGCGTTCCTGTCCGTGATCAGTCCGGAAGGGTGTGCGGCGATCTTCTGGCGGAGCGCATCGTCGGCGCCGGCGGCGGCCAGGGCGTTGCAACTCGGCGCGCCGCAATTGCTGCACAGCGGCATCGCCACCTCGGTGGTGCCCGAACCGGCCGGCGGTGCGCACGCGGATCCGGCTGCCTGCGCGAAAACGCTCCGCGAGATCATCATCCGGGAGATAGAGGAGCTGCACGCCGTCTCTCCCGCCGATCTGCTGTCCGGTCGGGAGCAACGGTTCTCCCGGCTCGGTGGTTCTGCCCTGATGACCCCGCTGATGACCGACATCGCCAGCTGAGGCGCCCTCGAGATGACTGCGAACAAACGATTGCATCGAGCAATGGCCAGGCTCCTGCGGCGGCAGCGATCCTTCCGACGGCCGCCGCGTCGGAATCGATGCTCGAGCTGCGACAGGAAGTAGCCGAACTCGCTCGCACGCTGCCCGGCGATCTGCGCCGGCTACGGGTCCGCGGCGGCGACCGCGAGATCGAGGTCGAGTGGGCCGACCAGGTGAGTGCCGTGGAATCGGTTGTCGATCAACGGAGAATGGCCCACCCCGGCGCGCCAGGCGACCCTACGACCGCGGTGTCCCCGCCTGTCGTGGACGATGCGTTCACAGCGGTACGGGCACCGCTGGTCGGCTGCTATTACGCCGCGCCGTCACCAGGTGCGGAACCCGTTCGTGCGAGTCGGCGACGAGGTCGAGGCCGGCACCACTGTGGCGATCATCGAGGCGATGAAGATGATGAACCCGATCGTGGCCGGCGAGTCAGGCGTCGTCGCCGAAGTGCTGGTTGAGCAACGGTGAATCCGTCGAATATGACCAAGTTCTCCTGCGTCTTCGCCCGAAGGAGCAGGCAGCATGATCCGGAAACTGCTTATCGCCAACCGTGGTGAGATCGCCGTTCGAATCGCCAGGACGTGCCGGGAGTTGGGCATCGAGGTCGATCGCTGTGCACAGCTCCGCCGATCGGGATTCCGAAGTCGTTCGGTTGGCCGACGTCGCCGTTCACATCGGCCCGCCGGCACCGCGGCGGAGCTACCTGAACATTCCGAACATCGTCGAGGCAGCCCTGCAGACGGGCGCCGACGCCATCCATCCCGGTTACGGCTTCCTCTCCGAGGACCCGGATTTCGCGGAGATCTGCGAGTCGGCAGGGCTTGATCTTCATCGGTCCTCCGCCGTCGGTGATGCAGGATATGGGCAATAAGGCCACGGCGCGGAGGCTCATGCAGGAGGCCGGGCTGCCGATGCTGCCCGGGGTGGTCGAACCGGTGCGCTCGGTAGGCGATGGGCAGAAGATCGCCGCTCGACATCGGGTATCCCGTCATCATCAAGGCTGTTGCCGGTGGTGGTGGTCGCGGGATGAGCTGTCGTCCATAGCGCCGCAAACTTCAGCGAAGCGTTTGTCAGCACGCGCGAAGTGGCCAGGGCGGTCTTCAACGACCCGGCTGTCTACGTGGAGCGCTACCTGGCCGGTGCCCGCCATGTCGAGGTGCAGGTGCTGTGCGACCAGTACGGCAATGGCGTCTTCATGGGTGAGCGCGATTGCTCGCTGCAGCGCCGTCATCAGAAGCTCCTCGAGGAGGCGCCCGCCGCCCACATGACGGTCGCGCAGCGCGAACACCTCGGCGCCTTGGCCGTTCGCGGTGCGCTGTCAGTCGGCTACACGGGCGCCGGGACCATGGAATTCCTGGTCGACGGCAGCGGCGAGCCCTTCTTCATGGAGATGAACGCCAGAATTCAGGTGGAGCACCCGGTCACCGAGATGTTGACCGGAATCGACCTGATCCGCGAACAGATCCTGATCGCCGACGGACTGCCGCTCGACTTCGCGCAACAGGATGTCCGATGCAGTGGAGCCGCGATCGAATGTCGGATCAACGCGGAGGACCCATCGCGGGGGTTCGCACCGACTCCCGGTCGGCTGGACGTCTACAGAGCGCCGGCCGGGCCGTGGACCCGGCTGGACACCGGCTACCGAGAGGGCGACCAGGTGAGTCCGCACTACGACTCACTGCTGGCCAAACTCATCGTGTGGGCGCCCACCCGCGAGCAGGCGCTGTCCAGGATGGATCGGGCCTTGGCCGAAATGGCGGTGGAGGGCCCAGGCCTGTCCACGACGACGACCCTGCACCGGGCATTGCTGCGGCACCCCGACATTCGCGCCGACCGGCATGACATCCAGTTTCTCGACCGCGAAATGCCCAGCCTGCTCGACAGCGCTGCCGAAATCAACCAGCAGGGACCCCGCATCCCTCCTTGACGGCAGATGTCGTCTGCGCCGTCCCAGCCCCCGCGGAGCCGATCCGGCCTCGCGGCCTACCCCGACGCCACACCGAATACATGGAGGTCACCCCAGCATGAATGACACCTTCACGATCAGCGATCTGATGACGTTGCTCACCAAGAAGGCGGGTCTGCCCGTAGCGGCCAGACCGACGACCCGTCCGCACGGTTCTCCGATGTCGACCTCGACTCGCTGGCATTCCTCGAGATGCAGACGGCACTGGCGGCGACCTATGGGGTCGAAATGCCTGACGATCAGACGGAGCACTACACCTTCGGCGAGATCGTCGACGTGGTGCAGAGCCATCTCGCGATGCGTTCGCTCGAACAAGCGTCGTGATCCGGATGAACTCGATAAGCCGAATCGAGTCTGACCGATGAGCACTGATTCGACAAGCACACCATCGGAGTCGCCGACCGCGGAGACGGAAGGGCACACCGACAACTCCATCGTCATCGACGCCCCGCTGGATCTGGTGTGGCAGATGACCAATGACCTCGGCAATTGGCCGAACCTGTTCACCGAGTACGCATCGGTCGACATCCTCGAGAATCGGGACGACACCTATTTCCTGTTCCGGCTGACCATGCATCCGGACGCCAACGGGACGGTCTGGAGCTGGGTCTCTGAGCGGACTCTCGACCCGACCGCCCACCGGGTGACTGCACGGCGGGTCGAGCCGGGCCCGTTCGAGTTCATGGACATCGAATGGACGTACCGGCACACTGCAGGCGGAACGATGATGCGCTGGGTGCAGGACTTCCGGATGCGCCCGACGGCGCCTGTCGACACCGCCGCCATGACCAGGCGGATAGATGCCAACAGCAAGATCCAGATGGCCCTCATCGCGCAGAAGGTGCAGGCAGTCGCCGCCGGATCGACCGGCGAATCCACTCCGGCAGTCCGCACCGTGTCATGAACGCGCCGCGGGTCGCGCACGCACAGCCCGCCACCCTCGCCTACCACCGCTGAGGAGTTCCGTTGACCACCATCTCGCACCCGCCCGTCGGCAGTCCGGTGCGGCCCCATCGTGCATCGCGACGAAACCCAGCCCAATCACCGGCGCGGCGGCGACATCCGCACCCTGCTGTCCCCGGCAAGTGTCGGGGCCACTGCGGCCTTCATGGGAACACTCAGCCTCGCGCCCGGGGAGATCGTCACCGAACACTGGCATCCGTACTCCGAGGAGTTTCTCTACTGCGTCTCCGGTGACGTCTTGATCACTGTGGACGGCGACGAGCGCCGATTGGTGGGGGAATCAGCCATCCATATTCCCATCGGGGTACGTCATCGCATTGTCAATGATCGCGCGGTGCCTGCCTTCTTCGTCTTCACCTGCGGTCCGCTTGCGCCACGCCCGGAGCTGGGCCACGTCGACACCGAACCATCACCGGGATCCCTCGGCGGGGTTCGATGAGCACCGGGCGAAGGGTCGTCGTCACCGGTATCGGAGTTGTTGCACCTGGCGGCGTCGGAAAGCAGGCATTCTGGAACCTGCTGACCGAGGGTCGCACCGCCACCCGCAGGATCAGCTTCTTCGACCCCGCGCGGTTTCGATCGCAGATCGCCGCAGAAGTCGATTTCGACCCGCTGGCCTCCGGCCTGACGCCGCAGGAGATCTATCGCAACGACCGCTTCATCCAGTTCGCCATGATTGCAGCGGATGAGGCCGTCGCAGACAGTGGTTTGGACCTGCGCTCCGGAGCAGGGGTCAATCACGACCGGCTCGCCATCAGCGTGGGCAGTGCGGTCGGCGCGACGATGCGGCTCGAGGACGAGTACGTCAACGTCAGCAATCACGGTCGGGACTGGCTGGTCGATCCCGCATATGGGTCGAAGTTTCTCTACAACTCACTGATCCCCAGCAGCGCCGCCACCGAACTGGCGATCCGGTTCCACGCGCACGGGCCGGCGTCGGTCATGTCGACCGGTTGCACGTCCGGCATCGACGCCGTCGGATATGGCGCCCAACTGATCCAGGACGGCGACGCCGACATCGTCATCGCGGGGGCGAGTGACGCCCCCATCTCGCCGATCTCCGTCGCCTGTTTCGACACCATTCATGCGACATCCGAACGCAACGATGATCCAGAACACGCATCGCGGCCGTTCGACGCGACCCGTGACGGGTTCGTGATGGGCGAGGGCGGGGCGGTGCTGATCCTGGAGGAGTATGCCAGCGCTCGGGCGCGGGGCGCCCATATCTACTGCGAGATCGGTGGCTTCGCCAACAGGTGCAATGCGTTTCATATGACGGGGCTGCGGCCTGACGGGGTGGAGATGAGTGCGGCAATCGATGCCGCGCTCGGCCAGGCCGAGACTCGACCCGACGACCGTCGACTATGTCAACGCCCATGGTTCGGGCACGAAGCAGAACGACAGGCACGAGACCGCCGCGGTCAAGCGAAGTCTCGGTCAGCACGCCTACGAGATCTCGATGAGCTCGATCAAGTCCATGGTCGGGCATTCGCTGGGTGCGATCGGCTCCATCGAGCTGGTCGCCTGCAGCCTCGCCATCGAGCACGGCGTGGTTCCGCCCACCGCAAACCTGGAGAACCGCGACCCCGAGTGTGATCTGGACTACGTGCCCAAGACCGCTCGCGACATGCCGGTGGACGTCGTCGTCTCGGTGGGCAGCGGCTTCGGCGGGTTCCAGTCGGCCATCGTGCTCGCGAAGCCCGAGGTAGCGGCATGACACATGCGGTGATCACCGGTCATCGGCGTGATCGCGCCCAGCGGTATCGGCGCCGACCAGCACTGGAAGAGCATCCTTGCCGGTGAACTGAATGTGCGTCGCATCTCCGCCTTCGATCCCACCCGCTACACCACCACGATTGCGGGTCAGGTCGACGGATTCGAGGTGACCGACCAGGTAGACCCGCGGTTGGTGGTGCAGACCGACCGCTGGACCTGGATGTCGCTGGCCGCAACACAGATGGCCCTCGACGACGCCCTGTACAACCCTGCCGACCACAGTCCCTACGCAACGTCGGTGGCTCTTGCAGCTGGTTCCGGCGGCAACGAGTTCGGCCAGCGGGAGATGACGGGGCTGTACACAAGCGGCCCACGAGCGGTCGGTGCCTACCAGTCCATTGCTTGGTTCTATGCGGCCAGCACCGGGCAGTCCTCGATCCGGCACGCCACCAAAGGCCCCGCCAGCGTACTGGTGACCGAGGGGGCCGGCGGCCTGGACAGCGTCGGTCATGCGCGGCGGGTGATTCGTCGCGGAACCACGGCCGTCATCGCCGGCGGAACGGAAGCCCCGCTGTCGCCGTATGCCCTGACCTGCTATAGCACCAGTGGGCGGTTGACCACGTCGGCTGACCCACGTGCCGGTTACAAGCCGTTCGACAAGCAGGCCAATGGGTATGCACCCGGAGAGGGCGGGGCTGTGCTCCTGGTCGAGGATCTTCGCACCGCCGTGGAACGCGGAAGTCCTCAGATCTACGGGGAGATCGCCGGCTATGCCGCAACCCACGACGCGTTCGACCCCAATGCACCGGCGCCGGACGCTACGCACATGGCTCGGGCGATGAGCCTGGCAATCGCGGATGCGGGCCTGAAGCCCGATGACGTCGACCTGATCGTCGCCGATGCGGCGGGAGTGGCCGAACTCGACGCCCTGGAGGCATCCGCACTGCGAATGGTTTTCGGCGACCGGATCAGCACCGTACCGGTCACCGCACCCCAGGGCTTCGTCGGTCGGCTCAACGCCGGCGGATCGGCGCTCAGTGTGGCGACTGCGCTGCTGGCCATCCGCGAGGGTGTGGCGCCGGCGGTCGGCAACCTCGACCATCCCGATCCGGCGTACGGACTCGATCTGGTGCGGGTGCCACGCGAGCTCGACCTTGACGTCGTGTTGATCAACGCCCGCGGCTTCGGCGGATTCAACAGCTCGATGGTGCTGCGGAAGCTTGCCGCAGCGGATCTCGAAGGCATTGCCGAGGAGGGATTCGCGTGAGCGAACCGGCGATCAGGACGGTGCTCCGAATGCGCGCCCGGCAGGGCCTGGAGGCGGAGTTCCAAAGTGCCTGGGCGCGCGCGGCTGCCGAGATCAGTCGCGTGCCCGGCAATGTGCGACAGGAGCTTTCCCGTGATCTCGACGACTCGCGCACATTCGTCATCACCAGCGAATGGATCGACCGCGCAGCGGTGGATGCGTTCGGCCGCAGCGACTCAGCGTGAGGTCGCTGACCGCGGCGACTGCGTGACCTGCGCGAGGAGGCGGCCAGGAGCACGTACGAGCTGCTGAGCACCGTCCCGGCGACCAAGCCGCTGCCGATCCGCATCGATCTGACGACCAGGGTCAGCCCGGGAGAGGAGGAGGCGTTCGAGCACGCCTACCGGATCGTCACGTCCCGGCTGGCGGGCACGCCGGGCCTGGTACGCGAGGAACTGCTCAAGGAGCCGGGATCACTCGTGTACCACATCTTCGCCGAATGGGAATCCGAGCAGGATTTCATCAACTGGGTCGAGGATCCGTCGCACGCCGACCAGAGTGGCCCGCTGGCCCGGTGGTTGTCCGTCGAATTCGCACGGCGGGTGTTCGAGATCCGCTACCGCCCACCTCAGCACAAACCGACCCCGGGCACGCCGGAATTCCCTGCGGTGGAACACTCCTCCCCACTGCCGGCCACCGCCGCGGCGGTGATCGCACCGGCGCCGGTCGGCCGTTGCGCCGACACTGCGGTGGACGCAGCCGACACCTCACCGGCGGCTGAGCCGTTGCCAAGCCGACAGCGGCTCCACCTCTGAACCGGTGCGGCAGCCGCCGCGACGTCGGCACCCCCCGCGGCCCGCCACTCCGTGACCACGAACGGCACCGGAACTGCGATGTCGACGTGCTGGTGGTCGGCGGCGGGCCAGTGGGACTGACCTGTGCCATCGAGTTGGCTCGCAGGGGAATCGCCGTGCGCGATCATCGACAAGCGGCCGGAGGCCGCCGCTCAGGCCGACAAGGCAATCGGCATCCATTGCAGGACGATGGAGATCTGGGAGGACCAGGGCGTTGTCGCGGAGGCGATCCGCGCAGGGGTCTGGTTGCACGGCCAGACGGTGTACGTGAATGGGAAGCTGACCCATCAGGTCGACTGGGCCGGACTGAGCGATCTTCCCTACGCACACCTTGGCCTGCCGCAATACGACACGGAACGCATTCTGAGCGACCGGCTCGCCTCCCTCGGAATCACCCTGGAACGCGGCGTCGAGCTGATCTCCTTCGAGCAGGACGCCGATGGGGTGGCCGCGACGCTGAGAAGCACGTCCGGTGCCACCGGGGTGACGCGAGCGCAGTTTCTGGTCGGCTGTGACGGTGGGACACAGCGCTGGTCCGCGCGGGCCTCGGGCTGACGTTCGAGGGCGGGCTGTCGATGTTCCCGCAGCTGTTCATGTTGGGCGACGTCCAACTCGATTGGACGATGCCGCAGGGCCATCTCCTGCGTTTCGTCCGGATCGAGGACGATGGCGACTTCACGGGGATGCTGGTCTGCGTCCCGCTGCAAGGCCCCGGGCGCTACCGGGTTGCGACCTTGGCGCCCCAACCGCTGCAGAAGACCATCGGGTCGGGGGTCGTCCCGGCCGGATTCTGGCAGGAGTACGACGCCCCCGACGCTCGCCGACATCCAGGCCGTGCTCGATGATCTGGCACCCGAGCCGACGACAGCCAGCAACCTGCGCTGGTCATCGATCTTCCGCATCAAGCACGGCATCGTCGACAGATACCGGGACGGCCGGGTCTTCGTCGCCGGCGACGCAGCACACCTGCATCCCCCGGCCGGCGGGCAGGGCATGAACACCGGCATCCAGGACGCGTGGAATCTGGGCTGGAAGCTCGCGCTCGCCGTCCGCGGAATCGCCGCGCCCGGTTTGCTCGACAGCTACGACGCCGAGCGGCGTCCGGCAGGCAAGGCGATCGTCGATCGTGCCGTCGCGCTCGCTTTCACCGACGAGATGGATATGGAGGACGAAAAGGCACAGTTCCTGCTCGAAATGCAGATGACCATGAACTACGCCGGAAGCGCCCTGGTCGGCGAGGAAATCGGCACTGACGCGGTTCCGGTGGGCCGGCGCCGGGCGAGCGGGCCCCGGACGTGCACGGCCTGACCAGGTTCGGAGTCGGCCACCCCCTTCGCCTGTTCGAAGTCACGCGTGGAACGAGATCAACGCTGCTGCTCTACGCCGACGAAACAGTGAGCGAGGACGACATCGTCGAATTGGACAAGCTCGCCGCGGCGGTGTGGCAACGATCTTCGGGCGAGGTCGATGCGTACCTGATCACAAGTACGGATGCCAGGTACCGGCGCATCTCGACGTTCCCGTTCTCCGGGACAGCGCCGGCAACTTCCGGAAAACCTATGACGGGAAGGGACTCACCGCCTACCTGATCCGCCCCGACGGTCACGTCGGGTATCGCAGCGCGAGGGCGACGTTCGCCGGAATCAACGACCACCTGCAGCACATCTTCGTCGCAGCCCAGCCGGCTCGATCATCGAGCAATGAAGCGAACCTCCCTAGCAACCGAGCGAAAAGGAAAGCCATGACCTTCCGCCCCTTCCGCAACGTGATCGTCTGTCACTTGGTTCCAGGCAGCGAGGAAAAGGTCGGTGCCGTCTTCGGCCACTACGACCAGATCACCCGACCGCAGGATCTCGGTGTCATCGGCCGGACCCTGCTGTCCCACGACGACCTCTACATCCACGTCCTTGATCGCAAGCAGGACCCGGAGGTGTCCGGCCAGCGCCGGGGGCTGCCGGCATTCCAGCAGATCGCGGAGGAGATCGGCCCGTTCGTCACGCCGTACCCGCGTTACTGGGAGAACCCATCGCACTCGGTGGCCAAGGAGTTCTACAGCTGGGTTCCGGACGGGGATGTCCCCGCCGACCGGGCAGTGACCGTCATCATCCAGCGGATGAAGCCCGATGCAGAGTCCGACATCGCTCGGGTGTTCGCCGACTCCGACGCCGGCCCGCTGCCGATCGAGACGGGCGTGACCGGACGTTGGCTGTATTCCATCGATGACGTCTTCGTGCACCTGCTGGAGCAGGACAAGGCCAAGGCCGCCGCCGTGCGCCAGAATCACGAGTCGCACCGGCCGGCTTTCGCCCAGATCATGAATGACCTGAGCCCATACCTCTCGCCGTACCGACCGGACAACTGGCAAGACGCCGAGGGACTCCGCGGCCAACGTGTTCTATCGCTGGGATGCCGAGGACTGGACTCCCCCGACGGACGACTGACGATTGCCAAATCGGTCACGGTGAAGTAGCCGCGGCAGCACGGGCGCGCGGAGAGATGCTGTGATCACCGGCGTCGGCGTGGACCTGGTCGACGTCTTTCGGTTCGAGCGCGCGCTCAAGCGCACCCCTCGGCTGCTGGAGCGGCTCTTCTCGGCCGGCGAGCGCGCTCTGCCTCTGCGGTCCCTTGCCGCGCGGTACGCCGCAAAGGAGGCACTGACCAAGGCCCTCGGCGGCTCGGACGGCATGCACTGGACCGAGATCGAGGTCACGCCCGCGGCGTCGGGACGCCCGTGTTTCACCCTCTGCGGCTCGACGGCCACCGTCGTCGCGGACCGCGGGATAACCGCTCTCCACCTGTCGATGACCCACCACGGGGGCCTTGCCGTCGCGTACGTGACCGCCGAATCCGCGGACGGGTCGCTCCCCTGACGCGCATGCCGCCAGCGGTGATGCACTCAACTACCGGTGACACGGTCGCCCCGGACGGACACCGGGTGCATGATGTGAGGCATGACCGCGCCGTCGCCGGAATCGGATGCCGCCCTCGGCCGCCGCGCGCAGATCCTGGCGACCGAGCACTGGGGGCTCCTCGCCGCGCGCGGGACCGCGCAGAGCGAGGTGCTGGCCCGCATCACGATCTTCCTCACCTTGGTCTCGGCGGGTCTGATCACGATCGGCCTGCTCGGGCAGGCATCCGATTTCGACGGATGGTTCACTCCGGCGATGCTGGCGATCCTCGCGTTCCTGTGCCTGATCGGCTTTCTGACGGCGGTGCGGGTCATGAACGTGGCCGAGGAGGATCTGATGTACGTCGTCGCGATGAACCGCCTGCGCGGCGCGTACGTCGACCTCGATCCGGAGGTCTCGCAGTACTTCCTGGCATCGTGGCACGACGACGAGACCGGGATGCGGCGGACGTACTCCTTCCTGCGGTCCCGGGGCGCGAGCCACCTGTTGGGAAGCTCCTCGCTGCTGGTGTTCGTCGTCGATGCGTGCGTCTTCGGACTGCTGGCAGGAGCCGTCGTCGTGGCCGCGGGCGGCTCGGTGGCATGGGCGATCGGCGCGGGGATCGTCGTCGGGCTGGCGCTGCTGGTCGGCTTCGCCTGGTACTCGCAGGCCGGGTACCGAGGGACGTGGCGCCGCTACATCCCGCGCCGTCGCACCCCGGCGGGTCAGCCGCCGTTCCAGCAGTCGTGACTGTTCACGCGTAGGCGCCCGGAGAAAGGGGCAGGCGTCGGGTGCCCAGGCATCCCATCACCCACCGGTCCAGACGCTCGTATGCGAGGTCGCGGGCATCGGCGCGAGACAGGAAGATGTCGTGGAGAGCGCCGGGAATGCGCTCGACGGTGACCGAGCCGCCCAGCTTGAGCGCTGCGCGGGCGATGTCATCGACCACCAGCACCGTGTCGGCGCGGGTCAGCTCGTCCGACCATCGCGTCGGTGGCACGGACTTCTCCGACAGCAGCACGCAGACGGGCGCATCGATGTGCAGGCCGGCCGCGACGCGCGCGTGCCCGGCCAGGATCGCGTACAGCCAGCCGCTGTGCACGGCCATCGTCTGCTCGGGCCGCCACGCGGGATTCACGTCGATTTCGCCGCCCCGCGCCTCGCGCTGCGCCCGCGTGTAGAACCCCATGTCGACCTGGGGCAGCGTGTCGAGCGGATTCAGCCGCGCCTGCAGCCCGACCATCGGTGCGACCGCTGCCCGGACGGCGCTCAGCTGGAACTCGAGCCATGGGCTGTTCAGGATCAGCGCCGCCGCGACGCCCGGATGGGCGGACGCCCACAGACTCAGGGTGAGCCCGCCGGTCGAGTGGCCGACGAGCACGAGACGCCGCTGAGGCGGCGGGCCGTCGAGGGGGCGGCCCATCGCGGCGAGCGCCGCGGCGATGTCTTCGTCATAGGTCGCGAGGTCGTCGATGTAGCCGGCGGTCTGACCGGAGCGCAGGCTGCGTCCGTACTTCCGCAGATCGAGCGCGTAGAAGTCGGCCCCGCGGTCGGTCCAGTAGCGCGCGAGACTGCGCTGGAAGAAGTAGTCGGACCATCCGTGCACGTAGAGGACGTCGACGTCGTGCAGCGCGCGCCGATCGCCGAGAAGGGCTCCCAGCAGGGGCCGGTCGGCGACCGCACGCACCAGGGTCGCGTCGACGGGTCCCTCGTCGTCGGGTTCGAGCGGAAGGGTCAGCTGCTCGAACGGCGGTCCCAGTACGTCGGGTCGCCACTGTTCGGCCATGCCCACACCCTACCCAGGCGACATCCGGATGCCGGCCGGGCGGCATCCGGTTGTAGACGGTGTCAGCGGCGGGGGCTACTGTCACTTCGATGAGGTCAGCCACGGCGTTGCCGAGCCCCCGGCGAGTACAGGGCACCTACTACACGCTCATGCTGGGCAACACGCTGGCGGCGTCGTTCATCTGGGGCATCAACACGCTCTTCCTGCTGGATGCGGGCCTGTCGAACCTGGAGGCGTTCGCCGCGAACGCGTTCTTCACGGCGGGCATGCTGATCTTCGAGATCCCGACCGGAGTGGTGGCCGACACGGTCGGCCGCCGGGCGTCGTACCTCATCGGCACGGTGACCCTCGCGACGACGACGGCTCTGTACTGGCTGCTGTGGGTATGGGAGTCGCCGTTCTGGGCCTGGGCGATCGTGTCGGTGCTGCTCGGTCTCGGATTCACGTTCTTCTCGGGCGCCGTCGACGCCTGGCTCGTCGACGCCCTGACCGCGACGGGCTACACGGGGAGCCTGGAGACGGTGTTCGGGCGGGCGCAGATCGTGGGCGGGATCGCGATGCTGTCCGGCTCGGTGCTCGGTGGCGTGATCGCGCAGTTCACGAACCTCGGGGTGCCGTTCCTCATACGGACGGTGGTCCTGGTGCTGATGTTCGTCGTGGCGGCGCTGCTGATGCGCGACATCGGGTTCACGCCGAACCGCAGCGAGGGTCCGATCCGTGCCACACGGACGGTGTTCCGCGCGTCGATCCGCTATGGCCTGGGCAATCCGCCCGTGCGCTGGCTCATGCTGGCAAGCCCTTTCACCGCCGGGGTCGGCATCTACGTCTTCTACGCGCTGCAGCCGTACCTGCTCCAGCTGTGGGGCGACGAGCAGGCGTACACGGTCGCCGGGCTGGCGGCGGCGCTGCTGTCGGGCGCGGCCATCGTGGGCGGCGCGATCGCGCCGTGGGTGCGCAAGCTCTTCCGTCGCCGCACCTCCTCGATCCTCCTCGCGACGATCTCCAGTGCGGTCGTGCTGCTCGGTCTCGGGCTGGTGAACAACTTCTGGGTCGCCATCGCCCTGGTCGCGGTCTGGGGCATCGCTTCCGCGATCGACGATCCCGTGCATCGCGCGTACCTGAACGACATGATCCCCTCGCAGCAGCGCGCCACGGTGCTCTCCTTCGACTCGCTGATGGGCTCCGGAGGCGGTGTCGTCTTCCAGCCGATCCTCGGACGCGTCGCCGACGTCGGCGGCTATGGCGCTTCGCTCATCTGGAGCGGGCTGATCACGGCGGTCGCCGTGCCCTTCGTCGCCCTCAGCCGCGCCCAGCACTCCCCCGCCGACACCGCACGCGAGGTCGGCGACAAGACGGATGCCGGCGGCGATGCCGGCAGCGACGGTGACGGAGGCCGCTCCGGCGCGTCAAGCCGTGGCAGACGCGCGTGAGGAGCGCTAGACATGGACTCATGGCCATCCTCTCCGCTCCTGGTCGGACCGATGCTCCGGTATACCGCGGAGACCTGCGCGACGGTCTGGGTCGAGACCGACACCGACGCGTCGGTGACCGTGCGCGCCGGTGGCCGGGAGTGGAGCTCGCGCACCTTCGCGGTGCACGGCCACCACTACGCGCTCATCGAGCTCGATGACGCTGTCACCCGGATCCACGCTGCCCTACGAGGTGCAGGTGAACGGCCGGAAGGCGTGGCCCGAACCCGATTCGTCGCTTCCGGCGCCCGCCATCAGCACGCGGTCGCCGCAACGGCGACTGCGGATGGCATGGGGCTCGTGTCGCACCAGCGTCGACCACGACGCGAAGGGCAACCGCACGCACGGCGTCGATGCGATGCGCACGTTCGCCCTGGCATTGAGCGAGGACGCGTCCCTGCGACCCGATCTCATCCTCCTGCTCGGCGACCAGGTCTACGCCGACATGACGACGGAGGCGATGCAGGAGTTCATCCGCGGTCGACGCGACATCAGTGAGCCGCCGGGCAAGGAGCTGAAGGACTACGAGGAGTACGCCCACCTGTACCGGCTGGCCTGGTCGGACGACGCCAACCGCTGGCTGCTGTCGACCGTGCCGAGCGCCATGATCTTCGACGACCACGACGTGCGCGACGACTGGAACGCCTCGCTCGACTGGAAGAAGAAGATGGAGGCCACATCGTGGTGGCACGGCCGCATCGTCGCGGGCCTCAGCTCCTATTGGGTCTATCAGCATCTCGGCAACCTGTCCCCCGACGAGCGCGCCCAGGATGAGATCTGGCAGAAGGTGCTCGAGCACGAGGGTCAGGAGGAGGCGGATCTCACCGAGGCGCTCGACGCGTTCGCCGACCGGGTCGATCGGGAGCCGCGCACCTACCGCTTCAGCTACCAGCGCGACTTCGGCGACATCCGGCTGGTCGTCGTCGACTCGAGGGCCGCCCGCGACCTGTCGCCGACCGCCCGTGCTCTCGTCGATTCCACCGAGTGGGCGTGGCTGGACGAGCAGCTTCAGGGCGGCTTCCGCCATCTGCTGATCGCGACGTCACTGCCGTTCCTGCTGCCGATCGGGCTGCACCACGTGGAGTCGTGGGACGAGGCGATCTCGCAGGGCGCGTGGGGACGCTTCGCCGCGCGGATCGGCGAGGCGCCTGCGTCAGAAAGTCGACCTGGAGCACTGGGCTGCCTGGCAGAACAGCTTCCAAGCGCTCGCCCGAGTGCTGACGGCGATCGCGGACGGCCGGCGTGGCCCCGCACCCGATACGCTCATGATCCTCTCGGGCGACGTGCACTTCTCCTACATCGCCGAGGTCGAGCGCTCTGGCGGAGGAAGGATCGTGCAGGCGGTGTGCTCGCCGGTGCGCAATCCGCTCCCCCGCCTGATGCGCTGGTTCTCGGTGGTGATGTCCTACGGAGTGGCCCGCCCCATCGGCGCGGCGGTCGCCCGGTCGGCGAAGGTCCCCGACCCGCCGTTCTCCTGGACGACGACCAAGGGGCCGTGGTTCGACAACAACCTGTCGGTGCTGCAGGACACGCCCGAGGGACTCGAGCTCACCTGGCACAAGGGCGTCGTCGAGCACCTCGACGAGCGGCATCCGCGGATCGAAGAGGTCTCGCGGGTCGTCGTCGGCGCCGCGGGCGTCTGCCGACTGAGCCGAAGCGGAGTCACTCTCCGCGCGAGATGTCCACCATGTCGTGTCGGGGCACGACCTTGATGCGCGCGCGACCGTGCGGGGCGCCGAGCCGCATCTCGTGCTCGTCGAGGCGGTGCCAGCCGGTGAGGTCGGTCCAGCGCACGCCGCGTTCGGCCAGCAGCGCGGGGATCGCCCCCTCCGACGGGTCGGCCGGCTGCCACCACGACCCCTGGTCGTTGATGATGTGCCGCACCGTCTCCATCGCGTCGGACTTGGTGTGGCCGATCAGCCCCACCGGTCCGCGCTTGATCCAGCCGGTCGCGTAGACGCCGGGCACGCGGTCGTTCGAGTCCTTGCGCAGCGCCTGGCCCTCGTGGTTCGGGATGACGCCGTGGCGCTTGTCGAACGGAACGCCGGGAAGCGGCGAGCCGAAGTACCCGACCGCGCGGTAGAGGGCCTGGATCGGGACCTCGCGGATCTCGCCGGTGCCCGCCACGCCGCCCTCGCCGTCGGGACGCGTGCGCTCCCAGCGGAACGCCGAGACGCGGCCGTCGTCGTCGATACGACCTCGAGCGGCTTGGCGTAGAAGTGCAGGTGCAGGCGACGGGATGCCTCTCCGCCGGCGTTGTTCGCCGAGGGGCGCTTGCGCCACGACTGCAGCACCCGGTCGATCACCATGACCTGCTTGTTGCTGGCGATCGCCGCCTTCGACGCCTCGTCGTAGTCGAAGTCCTCGTCGTAGACGACCATGTCGACGTCGCGCAGCTCGCCGAGCTCGCGCAGCTCGAGCGGCGTGAACTTCACCTGCGCGGGCCCCCGGCGGCCGAAGACGTGCACGTCGGTGACCGCGCTGGCCTTCGAAGCCCGCGTAGACGTTGTCGGGGACCTCGGTCGGGAGCAGGTCCTCGGCGTGCTTGGCGAGCATGCGCGAGACGTCCAGCGCGACGTTGCCGTTGCCGATGACCGCGACGGATGCCGCATCCAGCGGCCATTCGCGCGGCACGTCGGGGTGGCCGTCGAACCAGCTCACGAAGTCGGCCGCGCCGTAGGAGCCGATCGCATCGATCCCGGGGATGTCCAGCCCCGCGTCGCGGATGGCGCCGGTCGCGAAGATCACGGCGTTGTAGTGGCGCTTGAGGTCCTCGAGCGTGATGTCCTCGCCGAAGCGGACGTTGCCGAACAGGCGGATGTCGCCGCGGTCGAGCACCTCGCGCAGCGCCGTGACGATGCCCTTGATGCGCGGGTGGTCGGGCGCGACGCCGTAGCGGACGAGACCGTAGGGTGCGGGAAGCTGCTCGAACAGGTCGATGGACACGTCGAACTTGCGCTCGGCCTTGAGCAGGATGTCGGCGGCGTAGATGCCCGCGGGTCCTGCGCCGACGATGGCCAGCCGGAGCTTGGTCATGAGCGTCCTTTCGAGTCTCGGGGTGCGGCCTCGCCGCGGGTGGACGACCGCCCGCGCGAGCGATCGGGGAGGTCAGCTGGAGCGATCGGCGACGGCCTGGGCGAAGCGCGTGAGCGCCTCGCGCACGGCGCCGTCGGGAAGGGGCGCGAGCGCGTCCACAGCCGTCGTTCGACCATGCGTGCGCCAGATCGAGGGTGGCCGTCGTCGCCTCGTGCTCGCGCAGCTCGGCGAGCTCGTCGTCGAGGATCGCCGGGTCCGCGCCGGCGGCGATCCGCTCGACGCCCTCGTCGATGCGGTCGCGGAGCGCGACGGATGCGGCATCCGTCCGCTGCCCCAGCACGAGATACGGCATCGTCGGCACGCCCGCGCGCAGGTCGGTGCCCGGCACCTTTCCGGTCTCGTCGGGGTCGGCGGAGAGGTCGATGACGTCGTCGAGCAGCTGGAAGGCGACGCCGACCTTCTCGCCGAACGACGACCATCGGCTGCTCGAACTCGGACGGGCCCGTTGGAGAAGATGATGCCCGACTGCGCGGCGGCGGCGATGAGCGATCCGGTCTTGTCGGAGAGCACCTTGAGGTAGAACGCGACGCGGTCGTCGCCGTCCTGCGGGCCCGACGGTCTCGTGCATCTGCCCGAGCACGAGCCGCTCGAACGTGTCGGCCTGCAGCCGGATGGCCCGGTCGCCCTGCTGGGCCATGATCTGGCTCGCGCGGGAGAAGAGCAGGTCGCCGGTGAGGATGGCGACGCTGTTGCCCCACACGGCGTGCGCGCTGGGCACCCCGCGGCGCTTGTCGGCGGCATCCATCACGTCGTCGTGGTAGAGGGTTCCGAGGTGCGTCATCTCCAGCGCCGTCGCGCCGTGGATGACGTTCTCGTTCGCGCCGTCGCCGAGCTGCGCCGTGATCAGCGCGAGCATGGGGCGCACGCGCTTGCCGCCCGCGTCGTAGAGGTACCGGCTCGCCGCGTCGGCGATCTGATCGGTGACGCGCAGCTCGCGCTCGAGGTACCCGATCGACCTCGGCGAGGCCGGCCTTCACGGCCGAAGCGAGCTTGCGGGACTTCGGTCCCGCGAATGTGCGGTCGGTGAGGCCCAGCTTGCCCGCAACCCGCGAGCCCGACGCTGAGGGAGTCACCCGTCCAGCCTACCGGGGTCTGGCCGGGTCGCCCCCGCGGGCCCTCAGGTCACGCCGACGCGCTGCGGGTCCGAGGCTTCGTCGCGCGGTGCAGGGCGACGATGCCGAGCGAGAGGTTGCGGTACGCGACATCCGCCCACCCGGCCTCGCGGATCCACGCCGAGAGCCGTGCGCTGGTCGGGCCAGTCGCGGATCGACTCGTTGAGGTAGTCGTACGCGTCGGCGTTCGAGCTGACCGTCTTGGCGACCACCGGCAGGACCCGGTCGTTGTAGAAGCGGTACAGGCCGTTGAACGAGCGCGACGGCGGGTGCGAGAACTCGCAGACGACGAGGCGCCCGCCGGGCTTGGTGACCCGCAGCAGCTCGCGCAGCGCCTGTCTTGCGGCTCGTTGACGTTGCGCAGCCCGAACGACATCGTGACGGTGTCGAACTCGGCGTCGTCGAACGGCAGAGCCGTCGCATCGGCCTCGACGAACGTCAGATTCGGGATGCCGCGGCCCGCGCCTGCCCGTACCGGCGCCGCCCCTCGGCGATCATGCCCGGCGAGAAGTCCGCCGCGACGACGTCGGCGCCGCTCCGGGCGAGCGCCACGCGACTGGCGCCCGTGCCGGCGGCGAGGTCGAGGATGCGCTGGCCGGGCGGGGCGCGACGGCGCGCGTGGTCGCCGCCGCCACATGCGGTCGTTGCCCATGCTCAGCACCGTGTTCGTGCGGTCGTAGTTCTTGGCGACCTGGTCGAACATGCCGCTCACCCGGGCGGGGTCCTTCCGCAGGTCGGCGCGGTTCTGCTCGTGGTCTGCGCTCACGCGTCGAGTCTAGGCTCGGGCCGTTCGAGCGCGGCGAGACGTTCGAGCCAGGCATCCGCCGTCGCGTCGTCGAACGGTGCGACACCGGCGCGCACGCGGCGCTCGAGGTCCACGGCGAGCGCTTCGAGCTTCTCCGACGATGTCGAGCGGATACCCGTACGCCACCCGGTGCTCGTCCCACTCGTCGCGGTCGTCGATCCAGATGCCGCGGCCGTCGACGGCGCTCGACGACGTCGAGGTCCATGTCGATGCCGGCTGGGCTCGGGGCCCCGTCGCGCTCGATCCAGCGCACGTCCCACCCGATGTCGATGTAGATGCGGTACGTCGCGGGCGGCGCGACGTTGACCGTCATCGCATACAGGCCGCTCGGCGGCAGCAGCGTGACGTTCGGCGCCCTCCACGAGATAGTCGCGCTCGGGCCGGGTGCTGCGCCAGCCCGCGCGCTGGCCGAACCAGTCACCCCACTCGTCGCGGCCGAGGTACACGCACTCGTGCAGCCAGTGCGGGCTGCCGTCCCACTTGCGCCATCGGAACAGCAGGCGGGTCCCCGGTTCGGGCCGGGCGGGAGGCGTGTCGGCGGGGGCGCTCATCACGGCTCAGTTTAGGCGGCGGATGGTGCGCCGGCCGCGCCGTGCCGGCCGGCTCTAGGCTGGAAGAGTGAGCGACCCGCGAGCAGCTGCCGACGCCGCGGCTGCGGGTCGTGACACGCGAGGTCGACTCCGTCGACGACGTGCTGGTCTACGCCTCACCCTCGCACCCGACGTTCTGGAGCCGCCGCGGCGACGGGATCGCCGCGTTCGGCGAAGCCGCACGACTCGCGTCCGCACGGAGCCGCGTCCACCCTCGACTCGCGGCACCGCTGGCGCGCGCTCGCCGCCGCGGCGCAGGTCGACGATCGATGTGCGCCTGCCGGGCACGGGCCTCCTGGCTTTCGGAGCGTTCGCGTTCGATCCCGGGTCGCCGGCATCGCAGCGTGCTCAGCGTGCCGAGCATCGTCGTGGGCCGCCGCGGCGGACGGTCGTGGGTCACCCGCATCACGCAGGACGCCGAGGCGGATGCCGGCGCCCGGCACGCTGCCGGAGCGCACCGAGTACGGGCCCTACTGGTCGGCGACGCTCGGCCCGGGTGCGCTCGACCCCGAGCGGCTATCAGGCGGCGGTCCGCGGAGGACTCGACGCGATCGCCGCGGGCGAGGTGAGCAAGGTCGTGCTGGCGCGAGACCTGGCCGGGTCGGTTCCGGCGGGCTCCGACCTGCGCCGTCTCGCCCGGGCGCTCGCCTCGGGCTACCCGGACTGCTGGACTTTTGCGGTCGACGGTCTCATCGGCGCGAGCCCCGAGACGCTCGTGACCGTCTCGGGCGGCACGGTCACGGCGCGGGTGCTGGCCGGAACCGCGCCGCGCGGCGCGGACGCGGACGCCGACACCGCGGCTTCGCTCGCGCTGGCGACCAGCGCGAAGGATCAGGACGAGCATCTCTACGCCGTGCAGAGCGTGCTCGCATCGCTGCGCCCGCACACGAGCGCGCTGGCTGCGAGCGAGCAGCCCTTCACGCTCAAGCTGCCGAATCTGTTCCACCTCGCGACCGACGTCGAAGGCGATCTGAGCGACGGGGCGTCGGCGCTCGACCTCGTCGCGGCGCTGCACCCCACAGCCGCGGTGGCGGGAACGCCGACGGATGCCGCACTCGCGGTCATCCGCCGGCTCGAGCCGTTCGACCGGGGGCGCTACGCCGGGCCGGTCGGCTGGGTGGACGCGAACGGCGACGGCGAGTGGGCGATCGCGCTGCGCTGCGCGCAGTTCGACCTCGACGGCGGCGCGGCCGGGCCGAGCGGCGAGATTCCGCTTCGCGCCCACGCCGGCGCCGGCATCGTCGCCGGCAGCGACCCCGAGGCCGAGCTGCTCGAGACCCGCGTGAAGTTCCGTCCGATCGTGGATGCGCTGGCATGAGCGGCCCCGTCCCTCGCCTCCCGACGCGCGGCGACGCGGTGCTGACGAACCTGCGGCTGATCGACGGGATCGATGAACGGCCGCAGGACGGCCGGGCGATCGTGATCCGCGACGGCGTAATGGCCGGCATCGTGCCCGAAGCGGACGCCGCCAGCCGGCGGTATCGACCTGGGCGGGGCGTTCGTCATGCCCGGGTCTGATCAACATGCACACGCACTTCTCCCTCTCGCTGCCCGGCGCGGGCGGCGACGCGGTCAGCGCGCTCGACGCGCACGAGCTCGCCCTGTACATGGCCGACGGCGCCCGGCGGACGCTGCTGTCGGGCGTGACGACGGTGCGCTGCGTCGCGGAGAAGGGCGGCGCGGACTTCGCGCTGCGCCGGGCGATCGAGGCAGGCCGGGTGGCCGGCCCGCGGATCTTCACCGCGGGCAGAGGGCTGTGCTGCACCGGCGGTCACGGGCACGACACCGACGACACGCTCGAGTGCGACGGGCCCGACGCGTTCGCCCGAGGAGTCCGCAGCCAGATCAAGGCCGGCGCCGACCTCATCAAGCTCATGATCTCGGGCGGCATCGCCGGCGAGCACGAGCAGATCACGACTCCGCAGCTCACGCGCGACGAGATGGCGGCGGCGATCTCGACAGCCCACGCGTGGGGGCGCAAGGTGACCGCGCACGCCGGTCCGGCGCCGATCATCGCGGAGGCCGTCGAGCTCGGACTCGACTGCGTCGAGCACGGGTACGAGCTCACTCCCGACGTCGCGCGACTGATGGCGGAGCGCGGTGTCGCGCTCGTGCCGACCCTCGTCGTGACCCGTGCCGGGGCGTTCTTCGACGAGCTCGGCGTTCCCGCGTGGATGCAGGAGCGGTCGCTGGGCGCGGGTGAGCGGCACCTGCAGTCGTACCGTTGCGCGCTGGATGCCGGCGTCGACGTGCTGCTCGGCAGCGACATGCCCCCCTTCTGGGCCTTCGAAGGCACGAGCGCCGTCGTCCGGGAGCTCGAGCACATGCAGGCCGGCGGGCTCGCGGCGCCCGGTGTCGTCACTGCGGCGACGGCCGCGCCGGCACGCTGGCTGGGCGCGGACGACCGCATCGGGACGATCGCTCCGGGGCGGTTCGCCGACCTCATCGCGATGCCCGGCGACCCGACCGCGGGGGTGACCGCCCTGCGCGGCATCGACTTCGTCATGAAGGGCGGCGTGGTGGTGCGCGACGACGAGAGGCGGACCCGATGAATGCCGAGTCGCACCCCCCGCGATCAGGGTGGAGGCGACCGGACCGAGCTGTACGACCTGAGCGTCGTCGTCGAGCGCATCGAGGGCCGCTCGGTGTGTGGCATGCGCGTCGGCGACCACATCGATCTGGTTCAGAGCAGTCGCCTGTGCCTGCCCGACGGCGGGCACTTCTGCCTGTACGCGCTGCAGGCGGTCCTGCCCCTCCTGCCCGCCAAGCAGCGGCAGCTGCCCGCAGGCGACTGGCTGGAGCGCGACGACCTGGTCGCCTGCCCCGATCCGGATGAGCGTCTGATCATGCGGATCGTTCGGACCGGCATCCGCTCGATCCCGACCGACGAGCTGACGTGACCGGCCGGGTCGAGGTCTCGCTCGGACTGCAGACCGACAAGGCACCCGGCGCCTACGCGCACCTCGCATCGCTCGCGGAGCGGCTGGGGTTCGACGGCGTGAGCGTGTTCTCCGATCTGCTCTACCAGCCGCCGATCGCGGCCCTGCTCGAGATGGCGGGAGCCACCTCGCGCATCCGGCTCGGCTGCGCGTGCTGGAACCCGTACACGCTGCATCCCTACGAGATCGCGGGGCAGTTCGCCGCGGTGGATGCCGCATCCTCGGGCCGCGCGTATCTCGGGCTCGCGAAGGGGTCGTGGCTCGAGGCGATCGGACTGGAGGCGTCGCAGCCGATCGCGCACCTGCGCGACGCGATCGGCGTGATCCAGGCGCTGCTCGGCGGGGAGGGGCTCGGCTACGAGGGCGGCGCGTTCCGCGTGGACCCGGGCGTACGGCTGCGCTACCCGGTCGAGCGGTCGCGGGCGCCGATCCTGATCGGCTCGTGGGGACCGCTCGGCATGGCCCTGGCCGGCGAGCTCGCCGACGAGGTCAAAGTGGGCGGCAGCGCGAACCCGGCGATGGTCGGAGTCGTGCGGCAGCGCCTGCAGCGCGGGCTCGATCGCGCCGATCGCCGGGCGGGTGCGGTCGGAGTGGTGCTCGGAGCGGTCACCGTCGTCGACCGCGACGGCGATGCCGCACGAGCGCACGCGCGCCGCCAGGTGGCGATGTACCTCGACGTCGTCGCAGCGCTCGACCCGACCGTCTCCCTTCCGGACGACCTGTTGCCGGCGATCCGGGCGCGGCTTGCCGACGGCGATGAAGAGCGGCGCGGGCGGCTCGTGCCGAGGGACGTGCTCGACCTCTTCGCGTTCTCGGGCACGCCCGACGACGTGGCCGCCCAGGCGCACCGTCTCATCGAGGCGGGTGTGGATCGGATCGAGTTCGGCACGCCGCACGGCATCGACTCCGCCGAGGGGATCAGCCTGCTCGGCCGCGAGGTGCTCCCCCAGCTCAGATGACGGACTCCCCGAGCAGCCGGGCGCGCAGGGGCTCGAGCCCCATCGGGCCCAGCGCGAGAGCATCCCGGTGGAAGTCGCGGAGCGAGAACGCCTCGCCGTCCGCCGACGCCCGGGCCTCGCGCGCCTCGTTCCACAGCCGCGCGCCCACCTTGAACGCGAGCGCCTGCCCCGGCCAGCCGAGATAGCGGTCGACCTCGAAGCCGGCGAGGTGGGGTTCGACGAGCGCGAGATCCACCAGCATCCGCTGTGCGAGCTCTGGCGACCAGTCGGTCTCTCCGACGAGGGGGTTCGGCGGCACCGCCCAGCCGGTGTGCAGTCCGATGTCGGCGACGATGCGCACCGACCGCCAGATCTGACCGAGCAGCAGTCCCAGCCGCTCGGCGGGATCGCGGATGAGGCCGAGTTCGTCGGCGAGCTGCTCGGCGTAATGCGCCCAGCCCTCGGCGTAGCCGTGGATGTGGCAGAGGTGCCGCTGCCACGGGTGCAGCTCGGGGTACGAGGCCGTCGCGGCGAACTGCAGGTGGTGTCCGGGCAGCCCCTCGTGGTGCACGCTCGTGACCTCCTGCCAGGTCGCCGCGACGGGCACTCCGCTCGGGATCGTCCAGACGATCCGGCTCGGGGCCGATCCGTCGGGCGGGGCGGGCGTGTAGTAGACGACGCCCGTCGAGGCCTCTGCGACGATGCACTCGACATCCCGGATGCCGGGCGGCAGGTCGAACGCCGAACCCAGCGCCGCGGTGGTCTCGCCCACGCGTCGCTCGAGCCAGCTGCCGGATCGACGTCGACGCCGTCGAGCCGATAGCGCGGATCGGCGTCGAGGAGGGCGGCGGCGCTGCGGACCGGGTCGTCCCCTGTGCCGCCGAGTTCGACGGCGAGCGCGCGCGCCTCGGCGACCAGTCGCTCGAGCTCGGCTCCACCCGTACGCGTAGGTCTCGACGAGATCGATGCGGGCACCCAGCATCGCCGCCGCCACATCGGCGTAGACCTGTTCGCCGACGCCGTCGACCGTGGGCGCGACCGGACGCAGCTCGTCGCGGAGCACCCCGGCGAGCTCGGTCACTGCGGCGTGTGCGCGATCTGCGGCGAGGCGGGCCCGCGCGCGGGTGGCGGCATCCACCGCGTCGTCGATCGGGATCGACCCGAACCAGTCCGAGCCGACCCACAGGTCGAGCTGCCCCGCGAGCGTGTCGAGCTGGCGCACCGGAGCCACCGAGCTGCCGCTGAACCGGTCGGCGTGGTCGCGCGCCCAGCGCAGGCTCGCGATGTACTGAGCCACGGCGTGCGGCACCGCTTCGATCCGGGCGAGGAGCTCTTCGCCGGCGTCATCGGCGGTGACGTGAAGACCTTCGATCGCATACCGGATGAGGTGCACCGGGCTGGCGAGCCCGGCCACGAGCCGCGGGGTGAATCCCGTGTCGAACAGCAGCCGTTCGCGCTCGAGCCGCTCTGCGAGGGCCGCGCGCAGAGCGGCATCGCCGGCCTCCGCCGGAACGGCGTCGAGGGCGGCCAGCGTCTCGCCCTGCAGCGCGTACTTGCGCTGCAGCCACTCCGGTCCGATATCGGCCAGGGGCCCGGGCGACGGCAAGCCCGCGGCCTGCGCGGCGTCGGGCTCATGCGCCGCCAGCTCCGCGACGTACTGGTCGGCGATGCGGCGGACGGGATCGGTGGAGCGTGTCACCGCCTCAGCCTAAGCACCTCGCTCCCCGTCATCGACTTGCCCTGTATGTCAGCGACACGCCGACGGATCCGCTGCACATACGGCAAGTCGATGGTGGGGAGGGAGCGACGACGCGACAGGGGACGCAGGATCGGAGAGGGCAGCGGGCTAGCGTCGCGGCGAGTCGCTTCTTCTCCGCCTCGACGTCGAAGGTCGCCGGCGGCCACTGCGGGTCGATCTCGCGCAGCGCCCCCAGGAGGAGCTGCTGCACCGCCAGACGCGCGTACCACTTGCGGTTCGCCGGCACGACGTGCCACGGCGCATGCGCCGTCGACGTGCGCTCGAACACGGTCTGATAGGCGTCCATGTACTGCGGCCAGCGCACCCGCTCGTCGATGTCGCCGGGGTTGTACTTCCAGTGCTTGTCTGGGCCGCTCGAGCCGCTCCATCAGGCGTTCGCCCTGCTCCTCGTACGAGATGTGCAGCATGACCTTGACGATGCGGGTTCCGGCATCCGCCACGCGCTTCTCGAAATCGTTGATCGCGCTGTACCGACGCTCGATCTCCTCCGGCGGGGCGAGCGGGCGCACTCTGCCGATCAGCACGTCCTCGTACTGCGACCGGTCGAAGACGCCGATGAACCCCCGCGGGGGCAGCCGCTTCTCGACCCGCCACAGGAAGTCGTGGGCCAGCTCCTCCGACGTGGGCTTCTTGAAGGCCGTCAGGAGGATGCCCTGCGGATCGACCGACCCGACGACGTGCCGGATGATGCCGCCCTTGCCGGCGGAATCCATCGCCTGCAGGATCAGCAGCACCGCGGCATCCGACGCCTCACCCCGGCTCTGCGCGTACAGGCGCTCCTGCAGCTCGTCGAGCTCGGCGGCGCCCGCTGCCAGGTCCTGCTCGGCGGCGTCCTTGTCAGCGGTGTACCCGGGCTTCGATTCGGCGTCGACCGCCGAGAGGGCGAAGCCCTCGCCCGCCCGCAGAAGCCGCGAGATGTCGCCCGACCAGTTCGTCTCGCTGCTCCGCGTCATGCAGCAATCATGGCGGATGCCGGCCTCAGCGCGGCAGCGGAACCTCGATGAGCTGCCGTCCGCCGACCGGAGCGGTGAGCACCTGATCGAGCGCCGCGCGGGTGGTGACCCGGGTGTACTCCCACCCGTACGCCAGCGCGAGATGCTCGAGCCGCGTGGTGTGCGGCGTGTAGAGCACCCGGTCCATCGCATCTCGGCCCGCGACCGAGGCGACCTCGAGGTCGTCGAAGATCGTGCCGCCCCCGTCGTTGCCGACGATCACCTGGATGCGCGGCTCGTCCTCGTCGGGAGGCAGCAGCATCGCGCCGACATCGTGCAAGAGCGCGAGATCGCCGAGCAGCACGCGGGTGACCCCCGGGCGATCCTCGGTCTGCGAAGCGAGGGCGATCCCCATCGCGGTGCTGATCGTGCCGTCGATTCCGGCGAGCCCGCGGTTGGAGTGGACGGGCACCCTCTTGCCGCCGAGCAGCGCGTCGGCGACCCGCACGAGGCGAGACGAGCCGAACACGAGACGATCGTGCGGCCACGTCGCGCGCCAGACCGCATCGACGAGCGCCGGCCGATCCAGCGGTGCCCGGAGGGCGGCGAGCTCGCCCTGAACGGCGCCCAGCCGCTCCGCGGGAACGCCCGATGCGAGGCCGTCGACGTCGGGGGCGGGCGGGGACAGATCGACGGATGCCGCGCGCGATGCCTGCAGCCACGCATCCGAGCCACTCGCGATCCGGCTCGCCGGGCGCCACGGCGACCGCATCGACGGCGGTCGTCGACCCGTTGAGATTGAGCGGCTCCCCCGGACCACGGACCGCGATCACCTCGACGCCGGAGTCGGACAGCAGCGCGGTGGACTCCCGGCTGAGCGTCGGATGCCCGAGCACGACGATGCGCTCGATACGCCCGCCGAGCTGCGGATCGGCCAGCAGCCGCCGGTAGCCGTGGACGAGGTTGCGGCCGAACCGCGCTCCGCTGACGATCTCGGCGACGAGCGGCCAGCTCCCGAGGTGGGCGAGGGTCTCGGCATCCGGTCCGGCGTCGGCGCCGGCGATCACGATCGTGCGCGGCCCGCGCTCGAGGACGTGCGGCAGGTCATCGGGTTCGCTCGGCAGGTCGGCTTCGCCGATGCCGCCGCCGCCCTGGTACAGCGCTCCGGATGCCTCCTCCTCGGCCGGCTCGTCCGTCGGGGCGGCATCGGGATCCACCTCGGCGACGGTCGTCAGCTCGGCGGTCGGCACGCCCGAGCCAGCGCGGGGAGGTCGCCCCCGAGCGGCTCTCGGTAGGGCAGATTCAGGTGCACCGGCCCGGGGGCGCGGGTGCCTTCGCCGAGCGCCGCCGTCACCGCGTCGGCGGCGACCTGCCGCAGCATCGAGGCTCTGCTCGCCGTCACCGTCGGGGTCGGTCGCATCGGGCACGGGCAGGTCGGCCTCGAGCCGCGTGCTCGGGCGTGAACATGCCGAGCTGGCGCGTGGTCTGGTTCGCGCCGACGCCGCGCAGCTCGGGCGGCCGGTCGGCGGTGAGCAGCAGCAGCGGCACGCCCGGCGTGGTGGGCCTCGAGCGCCGCCGGCAGCAGATTGGCCGCCGCGGTGCCGGAGGTGCAGATCACGACCGCCGGCATCCGGGTCTCGCGGCCGATGCCCAGCGCGGTGAAGCCCGCCACCCGCTCGTCGATCCGCACGTGCAGGCGCACCGCCTGCGCGTGCCTCGAGCTCCGCGGCGACGAGGGCGAGCGCCTGCGATCGCGACCCGGGGCTGAGGACGATGTGACGGATGCCGAGCTCGACGAGCGCGCACAGCAGCGCGGCCGCGGCATCCGTCGCCGGCGCAGGACTGGACCGCGGGTCTTGCCCGAGCACCACTAGCCGACGGCGCCGCGCTGGCCCCGCGTGTCGTCGTCGCCGTCGGCGGGACGATCGGTGCCGCGCGAGGGCGCCTCGGGTGCCGGTGCGCCGGATGCCGGGGCACCGGGTGCCGGAGCCCCCGTGGCAGGCGTGCCGGTCGCGGGCGGGCCCGCGGCGGGCGTTCCCGTGGGGCGGCGGTTTCCGGGTTCGTCCAGCGGGATCGTCGTCTTCGGCGTCCAGCAGCGCGAGCTCCTCCTCGAGACGGCGGATCCGCTCGTCCTGGTCGCTGAGGGTGCCGATCTTCTCGAGGAACTCCGGGTCGTCGTCGGGGGCGCGGCGCGCGACGATCGTGGAGCGGCGCACCCGGCCGACGGTGAGCCAGAGCAGACCGCCGAGGACAGGCAGGAGGATCACGATGAGGATCCAGATCGGCTTGCTGACGCCGCGGTGCCGATTGGCGGGCTGCACGCTGCAGTCGACGATGGTGTAGACCCAGAAAGCGGTCAGCGACCAGCGCCAGAATAAGCAGCACCCGCGTCACGGTTCCATCCTAGGCGCGCAACGACCGAGCGGGTCCCCCGTGATCGTACCGAGACTCGGGTCGACTTAGGCTGGAGGGGTGAAAGCCCGCTCCGCCGTCGTGTACTCGGTGCTGAGGCTGCTCGCGTTCCTCGTGCCGTTCGGCATCCTGATGCTGTTCCCGATCTTCCGCGAGCTGTACTGGCTCGCCGCGATCTTCGCCGCGCTGATCGGGCTGAGCCTTTCGCTGCTGTTCCTGCGCCGCCCGCTCACCGAGGTGACGACGGGGCTCGCGCAGCGGCGCACCCGCGTGCGCGACACACGTTCGGACGAGGACGTCGAGGATGCTGCGGCCGACGACGCCGCGAGCCCCGAGGCGGCGCAGCCCTCAGCCGATGAACGCCCACATCAGGAACGCGCCGTAGGCGAGCTGAGGTCAGCGACGTCAGCGCTGAGCGCCACCACGAGCTCGCGCGGGCAGGCGGTACGTCCAGACGATCAGGATCGCCGGAAGCGCCGCCAGCAGCGCGAGCATCGTGAGCCAGGCGATCGGGTAGAACAGGGCCAGGTACGCGGCGATCGCGAACGGCACGAGCACGAAGACCGTGAACAGGCATGCGGGTCGCCTCGGCGGCCGATCAGCACCGTCAGGGTGCGCTTGCCGGCCGCGCGGTCCTGGTCGATGTCGCGCAGGTTGTTCGCCAGCAGCACGGCGCAGGCGAGCAGGCCCGCGCCGACACCGCCGAACCACGCCTCCTGCGGCACGGCCAGCACCTGCACGAACGTGGTGCCGACCGTCGCGACGAGCCCGAAGAAGACGAAGACGAACAGCTCACCGAGGCCGTAGTACCCGTAGGGCCTCTTGCCGCCGGTGTAGAACCACGCCGGCGAGCGATGCAGGCGGCGCCCACGAGAAGCAGCCACCACTGCTGGCTGCGGATCACGATCGCAAGACCCGCGACCGCGGCGATCGCGAAGAAGATCAGCGCGGCGATCAGCACCGCGCGCGGCGACGCCTTCCGCGACGCCGTCAGCCGGGCCGGGCCCACGCGGTGGTCGTCGGTGCCGCGGATGCCGTCGCTGTAGTCGTTCGCGAAGTTGACGCGCGATCTGCAGGCTGACCGAGACGATGAGGCAGAACAGGGCGATGACCCAGTGGAACTGGCCGTCGACGAGGATCGCGGCGCCCGTGCCGATCAGGATCGGGCGTGACCGCGAGCGGCAGCGTGCGCAGGCGCGCAGCGCCGATCCAGTCGCCGGCGGTCGCCTTCTCGATGTGCCGCGGATCCCGCGACTCGTGCACCTTCTGCGGATTGCCACGGGGGGGCTGCTTCCGGGGACCGGGACGCTTGCGCTTCTTGCTGGGGGTGCCTGCCACGAGCAGTCATCCTACGTCGTCCGCCGCGAGCGGCCCCGGCCGACCCTGGCCCGCAGCAGCCTCGGTCGCCGAGAATGACGGAATGCTGAGCATCGGGACGACCGTGCTGACCGTCGAGGACATCACGCGCGCCGGCGACTTCTGGCGGGCGGCGCTGGGCTACGTGAACCGACGACCGCCGTCGGAGGACTGGGTCATCCTCGATCCGCCGGACAAGGCGGAGCTGGGATGCGCCCGGCGCGAGCCTCGCGCTGTCGGTCACCGGCTATCCGCAGCACTATCCGCCGCGCATCCATCTCGATCTGTACGCCGACGACCAGGCGGCGGAGATCGCACGGCTGAAGGCCTCGGCGCCCGCGACGTCGACTGGGACGGCTACCCCGACGACGCTGACTACGTCGTGCTCGAAGACACCGAGGGCAACCGATTCTGCGTCGTCGACACCGGTCCGCAGGAGACACGCCTGAGGCTGACTCAGTGCAGCGCGGCGACGGCGGCGCGGATCGCCTCACGATCGGGCTTGCCGCTCGGCAGCGTCGCGAGGTCGTCGACCAGCACGAGCCGCGTGGGGCGCGCGTGCGGCCCGATCTGCGTCGGCGACCGCCTCGCGCGCCTCCTCGAGCTGCACCGACTCGCTGCGCCGCAGCGCCTCGCCGCGCGGCACCACCACGACGGATGCCTCGCCCCAGCGCTCGTCGGCGACGCCGACCACGACGGCGGACTCGAGGCCGGGAATCGCGCGGACGATCGCGCTCCACTCGATCGAGCGACACGTTGATGCCGCCCGAGACGATGACGTTGTCGATCCTGCCCCGCACGCGCAGGACGTCGTCCTCGATGATCCCGGCGTCGCCCGTGCGGTACCACCGCGTGCCGTCGGCGTCGCGCAGGAACGCGGCATCCGTCGCCGCGGAGTCGCCGAGGTAGCCGTCGGCGAGCGTCGGTCCGGCGACCTGCACCTCGCCGTCGCGATCCGCACCGACACGCCGCGCAGGGGTCGGCCGTCGTAGACGCATCCGCCGCTGGTCTCGGTCGAGCCGTACGTCCGCACGACGCGGACGCCGGCATCCTGCGCGCGCTCGAGAGTCGCGGCGGCGATCGCCTGGCCGCCGACGAGGATCGTCTCGAACGAGCGCAGCGCCGCCAGCACCCGTCGTCTTCGGCCGGCGGCATCCAGCAGCTTCGCCAGCTGCGCCGGCACGAGCGAGGTGTACGTCGGCACGCGCTCGCCGTTGTCGGTCGAGACCATCGTCAGTGCCGCGGCGGAGAAGCGCCTGGGCGGTGAACGCGCCGGTGAGCCAGGCCGGCTCGCGGTCGGCGACGATCGAGCGCACCAGCACCTGGAGGCCTGCGACGTAGCTCGCCGGCAGCGCGAGCAGCCATGCGCCGTCGCCGATCCGGTCGGCCGTCGCCAGCGCGCTCGCGGTGAGCGCGTCGCGGCTGAGGATGACGCTCTTGGGCACGCCGGTCGAGCCCGACGTCGTGACGACCACCGCCGTGCCGGCGCGCACCTCGGCGGGGAGGTCGCTCACCGAGCCCGAGCCCGAGCGCAGGTCCTGCGCCGTGCAGCGCTGCCGCGAAGGCCGCGCGAGGATGTCGCGCGGGTCGTCGCCGATGACGGGCTCGAGCTTCATGCCGCATCAGTAGTGCCAGGGGTACGGCGACCAGTCGGGGTCGCGCTTCTCGAGGAACGCGTCGCGCCCCTCGACGGCCTCGTCGGTGCCGTACGCGAGGCGCGTCGCCTCGCCCGCGAACACCTGCTGGCCGACCATCCCGTCGTCGACGGCGTTGAAGGCGAACTTGAGCATGCGGATCGCGGTGGGCGACTTCGTCAGGATCGTCCGCGCCATCGCGATGCGCCTCGCGCTCGAGCTCGGCGTGCGGCACGACGCGGTTGACGGCGCCCATCTCGTACGCGCGCTGCGGCCGAGTACTCCTCCGCGAGGAAGAACACCTCGCGGGCGAACTTCTGCCCGATCTGGCGCGCGAAGTACGCCGAGCCGTAGCCGGCGTCGAAGGAGCCCACATCGGCGTCGGTCTGCTTGAAGCGGCCGTGCTCGCGGCTGGCGATGCGTCAGGTCGCAGACCACGTGCAGGGAGTGACCGCCGCCGGCCGCCCACCCGGGGATCACGGCGATGACGACCTTCGGCATGAAGCGGATGAGGCGCTGCACCTCGAGGATGTGCAGGCGTCCGAGCGCCGACAGGCTGGGGTCGCGTCGCGCGTCGGGCGCCCCGGGCGGCGCCATCCGCGTACTGGTAGCCCGCCCGCCCGCGGATGCGCTGGTCGCCGCCCGAGCAGAACGCCCAGCCGCCGTCCTTCGGACTCGGTCCGTTGCCGGTGAGCAGCACGACGCCGATGCGGGGGTCCTGCCGGGCGATCATCGAGCGCGCGGTAGAGCTCATCGACGGTGTGCGGGCGGAACGCGTTGCGCACCTCCGGCCGGTGGAACGCGATGCGCGCGATGCGGCCGTCTGTGGAGACGTGCGCCGTGATGTCGGTGTAGTCCTCGGCGCCGGGTGCCGGCATCCACTCGTTCTCGTCGAACAGCTCGGAAACGGTCACCGGCACAGCCTACGGCGGGGGCACCCGTCGCAGAGCGTCATGCGGCGGGCAGCCACCGGCGGCGTCTTACGGTGCATCGCGTCATGCGATGACACCGTGGCGCGCGGTCAGCCGTTCTTCGCGTCGCGCCAGTCGAGCCAGGAACGCACGGGGTCGTAGTCGTAGTCGGGGCCGGCGAAGCCGAGGGTGAACAGCCGCACCCCGCCGTCGAACAGCTGCGTCGGCGACGTCCGTCGCCGCGCCGCTGCAGCTCGTTCGAGAGGATGAGGTTCGAGGTGTCGCGACCCTCGCGCTCCGCCCACTTCTCGATCACCGACAGCTTGTGCGGCAGTCCGTCGGGGCGCACGAAGCTGTGCCAGTAGTCGGCGTACCGCGCGACCAGCCGCAGCGTCTTCTGCTCGCCGGATCCGCCGATCATGATGGGGATCCTGCGCGTCGGCGGCGGGTTGAGCACATCCCAGCGGGCGTGGATGCGGGCGAGCCCCTGCGGCGAGGTCGTCCAGTCGCGTGCCCGGCGTGCCGAACTCGTAGCCGTACTCGTCGTAGTCCTTCTCGAACCAGCCCGAACCGGTGCCGAAGATGAACCGGCCCTCGCCGCCCTTGGCGCTGATGTGGTCGATCGTGCGGGCCATGTCGGCCTGCAGGTCGGGGTTGCGGTAGCTGTTGCAGTTCACCAGCGCACCGAACTCGACGCGCTCGGTCTGCTCCGCCCACGCGCCGAGCATCGTCCACGACTCGAAGTGCAGGCCGTCGGGGTCGCCGGACAGCGGGAAGAAGTGGTCCCAGTTGAACAGGATGTCCACGCCCATGTCTTCGAGCCGGCGCACCGCGTCGCGCATCTGCGGGTAGGTCACGTGCTGGGGCTGGAGCTGGACGCCGAGGCGCACGGGGGTATCGAGAAGCATGGCGAAAGCCTAGGGCGGGACGGAGGCCGCAGCTCCGTCCCGCCGGTGAGTGACCGGCGTCAGCGCTGGCGGCCCGCCTTCAGGAACCCGTCCACGATGTCCCACACCGCGATCGCGGCGATGCCGAATCCGATGACCGTGCTCACGATCGGGTAGACCTCTGCGCCGAGTCCGCGGGCACCAGCGTCGGGAAGAACTCGGGGTTGAGCAGCTGCTGCTGCGACAGCAGCCAAGAGCGCCGGCACCGCGACAGCGAGGGCGAGCACAGGTTGACCACGGCGAGCCGGACGTCCAGCGGCCCTTCGATGTACCGAGATCGCGAGCATCGCCTCGAGCACCATGAGCACGAACAGCCCGCCGATCCACCAGGGCCACAGCTCGGGGTCAGGAACGAGACCAGCCGTCGGACGTCGTAGCCGAAGCCGATCAAGTGGTCCCAGAGGATCGCGCCGGCCGCGACCGCGAGGAAGACGAGCGACGCGACCATGTCGCCGAAGCCCACGCCCCGCTGACGCGGCTCGGGCAGCTCGTCGAGCGTCCAGTCCTTCACGATGCGGGCGTCGCCGGCCCGGCGCGGAGCGCTCCACGATGAAGAAGACCAGAGTCATCCAGAATCCGAGGTGCACGACCACCGACAGCGCGACGACTCCACACCGAGCCGATGATCTCGCCGAAGCTCGCGCCCGCGAGCGTCTGGGCGAGCGCGACGCCGAACGCGGCGCACGCGGGCACGATGCCCAGCAGCAGCTTGAGCAGCCGCCACCAGTCGAGGTAGTAGCGGGGCCCGATGAGCCAGAGCGGCCGGTCGGTGTATCCGGCGGCGAGCTTGTCGGGGTCGCCGAGCTCGGTGAGCACGGCGCGCTCGGCCGCGTCGTGCGGCTCGCCGCCCTCGACGCGGGCGTCGACCTGGTCGTCGATCGAGGCCCGCAGCTCGGCGCCGAGGTCGGCGCGCTGCTTCTCGGGCACCGTGCGCATGGCGGCGTCGACGTAGCGGTCGGTGAGGGTCGTGGTGTTCATGTCATCTCTCCTGGGGCAGTGCGTCGATCGCCGCGGCGATCGCGTGGAATTCGTCGGTGAGGGCGGCGGCCAGCCGCGAGCCCGCCGCGCTGGTGCGGTAGAACTTGCGGGGCCGGGCCTCGTCGGTGTTCCACTCGCTCGTGAGGTGTCCCTGCTTCTCGAGCCGGCGCAGCAGGGGGTACAGGGTGTTCGCGTCGGTCTCGAACCCGCGCGCGCTGAGCTCCTCGAGCAGGCCGTAGCCGTAGCCCGGGCTTCTCGAGCAGCCGCAGGCACGCGAGCACCGCGGTGCCGCGCCGCAGCTCCTGCAGGTGGGTTTCGAGTGCTTCGGTCTCGCTCATGGCTCACACTGTACTGTGTGTCACACACTAACGTCAACCACACATCATTATGGCAGCGGCAGCGCAGCGTCGCCGCTTCGGCACGCGCTGTCGCCGGCTCGACAGACGCGGGCAAGTCGGTCGCGGAGGAGCGGGCAGGATGAGGTCGAGGATGAGGCGTGAGCACGACGCCGCTGCATCCCTCCCCTCCCTCGCCGACCTCCTCGCGACGGCGCGGGTGGTCTCGCTGCCCCTCGCCACCCGGTTCCGCGGCGTCGAGGTCCGCGAGGCGCGTCCTTCTCGAGGGCCCGGAGGGGTGGACCGAGTTCTCGCCCTTCCTCGAGTACGACGACGCCGAGGCCGCGGCCTGGCTCGCCGCGCGCGATCGACTACGGCTGGATGCCGGCCCCGCGGCGCTGCGCGACTCGATCCCCGTGAACGCGACGGTGCCGGCCGTCGACCCGGCATCCGTCGCCGGCGATCCTGGCCCGATTCGACGGATGCCGCACCGCCAAGGTCAAGGTGGCCGAGCCCGGGCAGTCGGCTCGCCGACGACGTCGCCCGGGTGCGGGAGGTGCGAGCGCGTCATGGGACCGGAGGGCCGCGATCCGCGTCGACGCGAACGGCGCCTGGAACCTCGACGAGGCCGAGCACGCGATCCACGCGCTCGCGGAGTTCGACCTCGAGTACGTCGAGCAGCCGTGCGCGTCGATCGACGAGCTCGCCGAGCTGCGCCGGCGCGTGAAGTACCTCGGCATCCCGATCGCGGCCGACGAGAGCGTGCGCAAGGCCGACGACCCGATCGCCGTCGCGCGCGCGGGCGCCGCCGACATCCTCGTGGTCAAGGCGCAGCCGCTCGGCGGCGTCCGGCGCGCGCTGGAGATCGTCGCCGAGGCAGGACTGCCGGCGGTCGTCTCGAGCGCGCTCGACACGTCGGTCGGGTCTCGCGATGGGCGTCGCGCTGGCCGCCGCCCTGCCCGACCTCGACTACGACTGCGGGCTGGGCACGGCGGCACTGCTCGCGGCGGACGTCGTCTCGCCGGGCGCTCGTGCCGCGCGACGGGGCGCTGACCGGTGGGGCGCGTCACCCCCGACGCCGCACTGCTGCACGGCACGCGGCATCCGACGATCGCCGCGAGTGGTGGCACGCCCGGATCGCGCGCTGCCACTCGGAGCTCGCCGCGCCGGACGCTGAGCCCTCAGCGCTCGGGCGGCTCGATCATGAGCTGCGCGACGCGGGCGAGCTCCTCGCTCGTGCGACGGCACACGCCCTCGTAGTCGAGGCCCGCCATCGTCGCGCGCACCGACTCGCTCTCCCACACCGTGAGCATGAGCCGCGCGACCTCGTCGGCCGGCACGCGGAAGCGGAGAGCTTCGCGTCGGCGATGTCGGCGATGATCTGCGCGACGCTCGCACGCATCTCGGCGTCCTGCGCGAGGTACGCCGCGCCGAGCTGCGGATCACGCAGCGCGTGGATGCGGATCTCGCTCATGAGCAGCATGGCCGAGCCGATCGTCGCCCGAGACGTCGAGCACCTGCTCGACGATCGCGAGCGCGTCGGTCGCGACCTCGGTGAGGCCGCCGCCTCTCGAGCCGGGCGACCCGCTCTCGCACCGAGTCCACCCGCTCCCGCGCGACCCGCCCGGCGAGCTCGAGGAACAGCTCGTCCTTCGTCTCGAAGTTCGAGTAGAACGCGCCCCGCGTGAAGCCGGCGCGCTCGCAGATCGCCTCGACGGATGCCGCATCCAGCCCCTCTTCGGCGAACACCTGGGCGGCGGCATCCAGCAGCTTGCTGACGGGTGGCCTCACGGCGGCGCGAGGTCGACGCGTTCGGCGGGGTGACGGTGTCGGTCATGCCTTCTCTTCCCGGACGCGGCGATCGCGTCGAAACACACACGCAGTACTCAGGTTGAGAGCTGCGGCGCGCCCTACGATACACTCATGTATCCGATACAGCGCTGTATCCGTCCTGCCTGAATCCTGAACTCGGTCTGTCCGCGGAGGCGCTGTGTCCACTCTTCTCTATGCGCTCGGCCGCTGGTCGTACCGCCACTCCTGGCGTGTCCTGATCGCATGGGTGCTGCTGCTCGGCACTCGAGCGGCGCGGGCGCGGTCACCGCTCGGTCAGGGCACGGACAACTCCTTCTCGATCCCCGGCACCGAGTCGCAGGCCGGCATCGAGCAGCTGAACCGCACCTTCCCGCAGGCCAGCGGCACGAGCGCGCAGATGATCATCGTCACCGCCGACGAGCGCCCCGGTCGAGGGTGAGCCCTACGCGGAGGCGATCGCCGACACGATCGCCGAGCTCGAGGACCTCGACGGCATCCTCGCCGTCACCGACCCGTTCAGCGAGATCGTCAACGGCCAGGTCTCCGAAGACGGCGATGCCGCGATCGTCCGCATGCAGTTCGACGGCCAGGCCACCGATGTGCCGCCCGAGACCAAGACGGCGCTGCAGGATGTCGCGGCCGAGCTGCGCGAGGAGCTGCCCGCCGGCTCGCAGGTCGCCCTCGGCGGCGACCTGTTCGCGCTGTCGGTCCCCGGCGTCACGATCACCGAGGCGATCGGCCTGCTGATCGCCCTGCTCGTGCTCATCGTGACCTTCCGCTCGTTCGTGGTCGCCGGGCTCCCGCTGCTCACCGCGATCATCGGCGTCGCCCTGTCGATCGCGCTGATCTTCCTCTCCACCGCGTTCGCGAGCATCTCCTCGACGACGCCCCTGCTGGCGCTCATGCTGGGGCTCGCCGTGGGCATCGACTACGCGCTGTTCATCGTCGCCCGACATCAGGACCAGGTGCGCGCCGGCGTCGATCCCGAGGAGTCGACCGCCCGCGCCACCGGCACCGCCGGCTCGGCCGTCGTCTTCGCGGGCGTGACGGTGCTCATCGCGCTCATCGGGCTCTCGCTTCGCCGGCATCCCGTTCCTCACCACGATGGGCATCGCGGCAGCCGTCGCCGTCGCGATCGCGGTGCTCGTGGCGCTCACGCTGACGCCCGCGATGCTCGGCTTCCTCAAGGGCCGCGTGGCGGGCAGGCCCAGGCGCAGCGGCGCCGGCAGACGGTCGGACGCCGCACCGCGATCGGGCGCGGCAGCGCCGGTCGCGAAACGCGGATTCGCCGCACGATGGGTCGGACTGGTCACGAAGCACCCGATCGTCACGACGGTCGCCGTGGTGCTGACGCTCGGCATCGTGGCGATCCCCGCCGTGAGCCTCACGCTCGCACTTCCCAACGCGGGCATGCTTCCCGAGGACAACGAGGCGCGTCAGAGCTACGACCTCGTCGCCGAGGAGTTCGGCCCTGGGTTCAACGGGCCGATCATCCTCACCGGCACGATCGTGACCTCGACCGACCCGCTCGGACTCATGAGCGACCTGGCCGACGACGTGGAGGGCCTTCCGGGTGTCGAGCTCGTGGCACTGGCGACGCCGAACGAGACGGCCGACACCGGCATCGTCCAGCTCATCCCGACGACCGCGCCCGATGACCCGGCGACCGCCGACCTCGTGCGCGAGCTGCGCGACCAGCACGATCGCTGGCTCGACGAGTACGGCATCGACGTCAAGGTGACCGGTTTCACCGCCGTCGCGATCGACATCTCCGACCAGCTCGGCAGGGCGCTCATCCCCTTCGGCGTCTTCGTGGTCGGCCTGTCGCTCGTGCTGCTCGCGATCGTGTTCCGCTCGATCGCCGTGCCGATCAAGGCCGCGCTGGGCTATCTGCTCTCGGTGGCGGCCGCGTTCGGCGTCGTGGCGGCGGTGTTCGAGTGGGGCTGGTTCGCCGAGCTCCTCCACGTCACGCGCACCGGCCCGATCATCAGCTTCATGCCGATCGTCCTGATGGGCGTGCTCTTCGGCTTGGCGATGGACTACGAGGTCTTCCTCGTCTCGCGCATGCGTGAGGACTACGTGCACACGCGAAAGAGCGGCGCAAGCCGCGACGCCGCCCGCGCGATCGCCCAGAACGCGATCACGAGCGGATTCACCTCCTCGGCGCGCGTCGTCACCGCCGCGGCCCTGATCATGTTCGCGGTCTTCGCGGCGTTCGTTCCGGAGGGCGATGCATCGCTCAAGCCGATCGCACTCGGCCTGGCCGTCGGCATCCTGATCGACGCGTTCCTCGTGCGGATGACCCTGACTCCCGCTGTCATGGCGCTGCTCGGCGACCGGGCCTGGTGGCTGCCGAAGTGGCTCGAGCGCACCCTGCCGCACTTCGACATCGAAGGGGAGGCGGTCGAGCGCGAGCTGGCGCTCGCCGACTGGCCCGAGCCGAACTCGACCGCCGCGGTCGTCGCCGAGAACGTCGGCGTGAGCGCCGGCGATGTGCGCCTGGTCGACGATGTGGCACTGCGCGTGGAGCGCGGCGGTGCGATCGTCATCACCGGAAAGGATGCGCGCGGGCCGCGTGCGCTCCTGCTCGCGCTGGCGGGTCGCGCGGCGCTCGAGGGACGGGCCAGGGTCGGCGGACATCTGCTGCCCGGCCGCGAGGCATGGGTCCGCGCGCACGTCGGCGTCGCCCTGCTCGACGGCTCCGCCGAGCCCGTGCGCGATCTGCGCCGCGCGCTCAACGGACGTCCGCGGATCCTCGTGATCGACGGCGTCGATGCGCTCGTGCCCGCATCGGCGCACGACCAGGCAGCCGCGGCCCTCCGCGACGCGACCGCCGCGACCCCCGATCTGACCCTCGTCGTCTCCTCGACACGCCCGGATGCCGCGCAGGCGCTCATGGCTGACGCCGGCCGGCCGGCGGTCCACGTTCTCGACATCACGGCCGACGCGCGGCGCACGAGCGCGGCGCCCCCGCCCGAGGAGCCGGCACTCCTGCCGGGCGCCTCCCCGATGCTGAGCGACCCCGAAGGAGTCGGCGCATGACCCTCCCCATCGAGCGGGCCCGCACCCGGCGGCCCATCACCTGGCTGACCCTGATCGGCGTGGTGCTGCTTCCGGTGCTGATCGGCGGCATCCTCGTCGCCGCGCTCTACAACCCCGCCGAGCGGCTCGACAACATGAGCGCTGCGATCGTGAACGAAGACGAGCCGGTCACGATCGACGATCAGCTCGTGCCGCTCGGGCGCCAGCTCACCGCCGGGCTGGTCGAAGGCTCCGACGAGATCGCGAGCAACCTCGACTGGACGATCTCCAACGCCGACGATGCGGCCGCCGGGCTCGCCGACGGCACCTATCAGGCCGTCGTCACGATCCCCGAGAACTTCTCGGCCGCGGCCACCTCGACCGCCCCGGGCGGAACGCCCGAGCAGGCGACGATCGAGGTCTCGACGCCACCCGACTCCAAAGTCGTGGACGACGCGATCACCGCACAGGTGACCTCGGCCGCGGCATCCATTCTGGGTCAGCAGCTGTCCGAGGTGTATCTCGAGAACGTGTTCCTCGGGTTCACCACGCTCGGCGACCAGCTCGGGGAGGCGGCCGACGGCGCGCGCCTGCTCGCCGACGGTGCGACGAGCGCCGCCGACGGTGCAGCGGAGCTGCCCGGCGGGATCGCGCAGCTCGGCGAAGGTGCGTCTCAGCTCTCCTCTGGCGCCGACGCCCTCGCGGGCGGCCTCGACCAGATCGCCGGAGGCATCACCGGTGCGCAGAGCGGAGCCGCCCAGCTCTCCGCGGGCGTGCGCCAGGGCGCCGCCACGATCGAGCAGGACGGCATCGTTCCCGATCTCATCCTCGGCTTCGCCCAGGACTCCGCCGACTCATCGGTCGTCACCGCTCAGGCGATCGGCGGCGTCGCTCAGTCGCTGGCCCCCGCCGCGACGGACGCCGGTGCTCTTGCGCAGACTCTCGGCGGCCTCTCGGCCACGTGCGACCGGACCACGACACCCGGGTACTGCGACGAAATCGACGCGGCGGCAGCTTCGGCGGGTGCCGTGGCAGCCTCCGTCGGCGCAGCCGCCGGGGCAGCGGGCGGCGCGGCGCAGTCCGCCCAGGCGTCCGCCGTCGCAGCGGGCACGGCCGACGGGGCGCTCGACCAGTTCGACACCGCGGCCACGGCGGAGTTCGCCGGGCAGTTCACGACGCTCGCGAACGGGGTGGATGAGCTCGCTGCGGGTCTCGGACAGCTGTCGTCGGGCACCGCGCAGTCCGCCGACGGCGCTCGCGGACTGGCGTCCGGCGCGGCGCAGCTCGCCGACGGCGCGACGCAGGCCGCCGAGGGCGCCGCCTCCCTCGCCGACGGCGTCGCCCAGCTGGCGAGCGGCACGTCCACCCTGGCGGACGGCCTGGATCAGGCATCCGCCGCACTGCCGAGCTACACCGACAGCGACGCGACGAGCCTGGCGTCGGTGGTCGCAGATCCGGTCACGACCGCCGGCGTCGGCTCGTCGCTGTTCGGCGCGTCAGCCGTGCCGCTGCTGGCCACCCTCGCGCTGTGGTTCGGCGGGCTCGGAACGTTCGTGGCGCTGCAGGCGGCCTCGCGCCGCGCCCTCACCTCGCGCGCACCCTCCGCACTGCTCGCCTTCCGCGGCCTCACGCCGGCCGCAGCGCTCGGGGCGGTGCAGGGACTGCTCGTGGCCGGCGTCGTGCAGCTGGCCGCCTCCTACGACTGGGGGCAGTGGTCGCTGTTCGCCGCGATGTGCGTCATCGCGGGCATCGCCTTCGCCGCGGTGAACCAGGCCCTCGTCGCCGTCTTCGGCGGCGCGGGACGGTGGCTCGCGGCGCTCGTCGGAGTCCTCGCCGTCGCGACCGGCGTGGTCTCGACCGTACCGGGAGCGCTGGCCGACGTTGCCGCACTGCTGCCGACTGCCCCTGCCTACAACGGCATGCTCGCCGCGCTGACGGATGCCGCCGGCCTGGGCGCCGGCATCGCCGGCCTGCTCATCTGGACCGCTCTGGCGTTCGCGGCGACGACGATAGCGGTCGCGCGCCGCCGGGTCGCGCACGGGCGGGAGCTGCTGGCGATGTCACCCGCGACGGCATAGCGGCCCGGAAGCCGAACGATTGCCGAGGGCGCCCCAACGCCCTCGACAACGGGCTCAGTCAGGGAAGGCCCGCGTTCCGGCGGGTTGAGGTCGGGGCGTACGCCCCGCGCCCGGCGCTTCGCAGGTCTCGTCGAGCGCAGGCCGCGCGTGCGCACGGGCGGGACACGGGAAGCGGCGCTGCCCGAAGCGCTCACCGCTGTCTGCCCTGCTCATCGCGCCTGCCTCGCATCGAAACTCTGACACAGCGCCGGCACACCCTCACCCGCGACTGCGGCTCCCCCGAACCGGCTGTTCCGTGCAACCCCCAAGTACGCACGTTCATCCGCGTCACAAGCTAGACCCGCAGCAGAGCAGTGTCAAGGCACGTCCGTCGCGGACGGACACGCGGCGCTGCCGGTCAGCTCAGGCCTGAGTAGGCGTGCAGTCCCTTGAAGAACATGTTGACGATCGTGAAGTTGAACAGCACGGCCGTGAACCCGATGATCGACAGCCACGCCGACCTCGAACCGCGCCAACCGCGAGTCGCCCGCGCGTGGATGTAGCCCGCGTACAGAACCCAGATCACGAAGGTCCAGACCTCTTTGGTGTCGAAGCCCCAGTAGCGGCCCCATGCGTCGTTGGCCCAGATGGAACCCGCGATCAGAGTGAACGTCCAGAAGATGAAGCCCAGGATCGCGAAGCGGTACGCGATCGATTCCAGAGCATCGCTTCCGGGGAGCGTCCGAAGGAAGCGCGGACCGGTCTTCGCGGAAGACACGTCGGTCGCGGCATCCGCGAGCGCAGCGGTCTTCCGCTCGCGGCGCGCCTGCATGAGCTGCAGCACCGACAGACCGAACGCGAGCGCGAACAGCGCCGTAGCGAGCGACGCGACGAACACGTGGATGACGAGCCACACGCTCTTGAGCGGATCCATCAGCGGCGTGATCTCGACGTAGAAAGCCAGGGCGGCTCCGCCGAGCAGCAGCACGACGAGCCCGGTGATGAAGGAGCCGAGGAAGCGCAGGTCGTACCTGATCAGGGCGAGCAGGTACACCGCGACGATCAGCATCGTCCCGGTGAGCGCGAACTCGTACATGTTCGACCACGGCACGCGGCCCGCCGCCACGCCCCGCGTGACGTCGCCGGCGATGTGGAAGCCGAGTCCGAGCACCGTGAGCGCCGTGCCGATCCGGGCCCAGATCAGCCGCGGTCGGGCGCCGGGAGGAGCATCGAACGTCGCCTCGGCGGCCCGCTCCTGCTCGCGCAGGCGGATCTTGGCGTCTCGGCCCGTCGGTGACGATGCGGATGCCGCGCCCGCCGCGTCGGCGGCGGCCTCGCCGGCCGACACCGAGACGAGCTCCCCGTCGCGATTGCCCGCATCCTGCGCGTCGACGGCGCGGGCACCGCGCTGAGCGAGATCGACCGCGTAGGCGACGAAGGCGAGCGCGTAGATCGCGATGGCCGTCCACACCAGCAGCACGGAGACCGAGTCGAGGCTGAGGGTGCCGTCCATATCCCTCAGTCTACGCGGCGGGAATCGGGCGAGTCCGGTGTCGCGGTCGGGCCCGGAGGCGACGCGATCTGCTCTCTCAGCAGCGGCTCGAGTGCCTCCCGATGGCGGCGCACGAACTGGTCGAGTGCGGCGGCGATCGCAGGATCCTCGCCGCGGGCCAGGCCGGCGTACTCCAGCTGGAGTCCGCTGGATGCGGCGGTGGCCTTGACCCAGAGGCGCCGTCGCGGCACGAAAAGCGCGGCCAGCAGTCCCAGGAGTGCGGTGACGGCGAAGACCAGCACCCACGTCGCGGCCGCATCGCGGTGGATCGACAGCGAGACGAATCGCTTGACCGACTGCTCGTAGCCCTCGGCGCCGGCCGGGGCCTCGTTCTCGAACGTGATCGATCCCAGCCCGTCGGGCAGGTCGGCCGTCTCACCCGGGGCGAGCTCGATCGAAGCCACATCGATCGCGCGCCCGGTGAGCTGAGTCATCTCTCCGGTATCGAGGGTGTACACCGAACGGGGAGTGCCGTCGTCGATGCCGAGATCGCCCTGGTAGACATCCAAGGTGATCACGGGGTTGACCAGCGCCGGGTAGGCCGAGGCGAAGGCCCCCGTCGTCAGAGGCGCCTGGGTGGGATAGAAGAAGCCCACCAGTCCGAGCTGCTCCGGCATCCCGTCGGGAACCTTGATCACGCCGAGCGAGGTCATGTTCGTGTCCTGCGGGAGGAACGGCACCGACTCGGAGAAGACGACCACGTCGTCGGCGTTGCGGATCGTGATCGTGGGCGCGTAGCCGTTGCCCATCAGGTAGACGCGGTCACCGGCGATCTCGAGCGGATGGTTCACGCGCACCTCCCCCGACGCAGGCTCGCTCGCCGGCGAGCTGGGTCGTCAGCCGCGCGACGAAGTCGCCGGCCTGCCCTGCGCCCCGCTCCTGCGCGGGAACATACGTCACGGCGAACTCGTCGAGCGTGAGCGCGTAGGGCGTGAGGGTCTCCTCGTCGACGAAGCGCCCCGGGTTGAACGAGGTGTAGTCGAGCATCGTGTTGACGAACGTGCCGCCCTCGATGATCACGCCCTGGCCGGTGTAGGTGAACCCTCCGCCGACGCCGACGGCGACGAGGACGCCGATGAGGGCGGTGTGGAACACGAGGTTTCCGGTCTCGCGCACGTAGCCGCGCTCGGCCGACACCGACGGGATGCCGTGCGCGTCGTACCGCTCGACGCGATAGCCCCCGCGCCGGAGCTGCTCTGCGGCGACATCGACGGCGGCGACCGCGGACGAAGCGGCATCGCCGTCGCTCGGCAGCTCGATCGTCACGGCCCGGAAGTCGGCGAGGCGCTCGAGCCGCGCAGGGGTGCGCGGCGGGCGTGCCCGCAGTGCCTTCCAGTGATGCCTCGTGCGCGGGATCACGCAGCCGATGAGCGAGATGAACAGCAGGATGTAGATCGACGAGAACCAGATCGAGGTGTACACGTCGAACAGCTGCAGGTTGTCGAGGATCGGCGCCAGATCCGGATTGTCGGCGAAGTACTGGCTGACGCCGTTGGGATCGGCGCTGCGCTGCGGAACGATGGACCCGGGCACCGCCGCGATCGCCAGGAGCAGCAGGAGCACGAGCGCGGTCCGCATGCTGGTCAGCTGCCGCCAACCCCAGCGCAGCCACCCCACCGCGCCGAGCGCGGGCTGCGTGATGTCAGCGGATGCCGCGCTGTCGGCGTGATCGGCGGGGCGCAGGGTCCCCTCGGCAGGCGACTCGGCTTCGTCAGAGCGGGAGCGGGACATTCAGGAACACCCCCTGCAGCTGCGCCATGAGAGCGGTCCAGACACCGGTGACCATCAGCAGGCCGAGGATCACGAGCAGCACGCCGCCGATGATGTTCACGACCCGGATGTGGCGGCGCAGGAATCCGACCGAGCGCGTCGCCCAGTCGAAGCCGAGCGTGATCAGGATGAAGGGGATCCCGAGGCCGAGCGAATAGGCCAGACCGAGCAGCCCCGCTCGCACCGGATCGCCGAAGTTCCACGACATCGCCAGGATCGCCGCGAGCGTCGGGCCGATGCACGGCGCCCAGCCGATGCCGAGCGCGAGGCCGAGCAGCGGTGCGCCGATGAGGCCCGCGTTGCCGCGCACCTGGGGCTTGAACGTACGCTGCGCGAAACCGAAGACGCCGATGAAGACGAGCCCCAGAAGGATGACGATCACGCCCATCACCCGAGTGATCGGATCGGCGTACTCGATGAAGAATCGACCGACCGTCCCGCCCAGGATGTTGACCGCCATGAAGACGACGGTGAAGCCGGCGATGAACAGGAGCACTCCGGCCAGGAGTCTGCCCCGGCTCGGCTGATCGTCGGCCACGGCGACCGACGCACCGGCATCCGCTCTCGTCGTCGGAGAATCACCCGAGGGTCGGAGGTTTCCGGTCGAATCGTCCGACGTCGGCGCGATCGTCCGACCGGCGGCGGGCCGGGGCGCCACGGCGCCGCCGATGAATCCGAGGTACCCCGGGACGAGCGGCAGCACGCACGGGGAGAGGAACGACACCAGCCCGGCCAGGAGGGCGATCGGGAGCGCGAGCCAGAGCGCCGCCGTCGGTGACGATCGCGCCGGGGTTCACGAGCTCTCCGCGAGGGTGTCGCGAACGAGCGTCTTCAGGATCGACGGGTCGGGCAGCTGGCCGATGATGCGGGCGGCCACCCGTCCCTCGCCATCCAGCACGAGCGTGGTCGGCGTCGCCTGGATGGGCGTCTTCTCGGCGAACGCGAGCTTGATCGCGGGCGTCTCGGACGCGATCGCGCTCGGGTAGGTGATGCCGTAGGTCTCGGCGAACGCCGCCGCGGTCTCGGCGGAGTCGATCGTGTTGATCCCGAGGAAGGCGACGTCCTCGCCGGCGAAGGAGGCGTACGCGTCCTCGAGGTCGTCGGCCTCCGCTCGGCAGGGGCCGCACGCGGCGTACCAGAAGTTCACGACGAGCACGTCGCCGGAGTAATCCGCGCTCGCGACCTCCGCACCCGTCTCGGTCGTCGCGGCGAACTCCACCGGCTCGCCGCGCTGATCGATCGGGATCTCGACGATGCTGCGGTCACCGGCGATGAAGCCCTTGTTGTCGCCTGCGCGATACTGCTCTGCGAGAGGGTCGTTTCGCGCATCCGGCGAGCGTGAGCACGACGGTCGCCGCGAGAAGCGCCGCCGCCGTGCGCGAGCGGATGCTGCGCATCACACCGCCCCCACGTCCACCGCGTCCGCCGTCGAGGCCGGCTCGGCGTAATCGGTCTCGCGCCACACATCGCCGACGAGCTCGAAGCTGGTGACGCTCGACAGCGCGCAGCGACGGCGTCGCGGGTCGTGCCGGGTGGGCAGGCCGGCTACGGCGAGGTGCGTCACCCAGATCGGAAGCTGGTGGCTCACGATGACGACGTCGCCGGAGTCGGTGCGGGTCCACATGTCGCGCATCGCCTCCTGCATCCGGTCGACGATGCGCGCGTACGGCTCGCCCCAGGAGGGGATCTCGGGGCGGGAGAGGTAGCGCCAGTTCGCCGGATTCCGCAGCGCGCGGCTCATCCGCTTGCCCTCGAACACATTCGTCGGCTCGATGACGCGCTCGTCGATGACCGGATCCATGCCGAGCAGTTCGGTGAAGGGCTCCGCCGACTCGCGGGTGCGCTGCAGGGGCGACGAGACGAGTGCGCCGATCGGGCGCCCGAGCCCGTGCACGTACTGCGCCGCCTGGCGCGCCATCCGCCGTCCGTCGGCGCTCAGGCCGTAGCCCGGCAGCCGCCCGTACAGCACGCGGCGGGGGTTGTGAACCTCACCGTGGCGCACGAGATGGAGGAGGTCGGCGGGCACCCGTTCCAGTCTACGGCGGGCTGTTCTGTGGGCGGGCTGAGCGCGACGGCCGCCCGGCGCAGCTCCGGGCGCGGCGTCAGGAGGTCGGCACTCCTGCTCCGGCGACCACGAACCCGAGCACGAGCGATGCGACGATGAGCGCAGCCCCGACGAGCGGAATCCAGAACGCGAGGCGGCGCATCAGGAGCACCACGACCGCGGCGATCACCGTGATGATGAGCATGAGCCAGGGCAGGCCGACGCCGATCATCATCCCGGTGGCGATGAGCTCGGTGTTGCAGTCGCGCACTCCGCACGAGTCCGAGGCCATCGCGAGGAACAGCCCGAAGAACGACATGAGAGCCGCCAGCGCGACATCCAGCACGAGGAGGATGACCGTGAGCACCACGTCCCACGTGCGGACGGGTCGCTTGCCTGCGGGTGGGGCGACGGCATAGCCGTAGGGGCCGGCCGGCGGGCCGGCGGGAGCGGGAGGCTGTTCGTATGCGCCCGGCGCGGGTCCGTACGGACCCGGCGGTGCACCGGAGTCGGGAGGCGGCGAGGTCACGCGCTCATCATAGGGGCGCGCGCACCCGGCCGCCCAGGGGGATCCGGTCAGGCCGGGTCCTCCGCGGACGACCGGCGGCGCGAGGCGATGAGAGAGCGGGTGCGCGCGTACACGAACCACGAGACGCCGACGACAGCCGCTCCGATCACGACGTACTGGAGGATGTCGGCGTAGCGCTCGATGACCGGCCAGGACTCGCCGAGGAAGAACCCCGCGAATACGAAGACCGAGTTCCAGATCAGGCTTCCGGCGGCGGTGAGGGCGCCGAACCGCCAGAGCGGCATCCGCGACACCCCAGCGGGGATGGAGACGAGGCTGCGGAAGATCGGGATCATCCGGCCGAGGAACACGGCCTTGCCGCCGTGACGCTCGAACCACGCCACGGTGCGGTCGATGTCCTCCGGATGCAGCAGCGGGACGCGGTCGGCGATCCGTCGCAGCCGCTCGGCGCCCAGCCAGGCACCGAGCCCATACAGCGCGAACGCACCGACGATCGAGCCGAGCGTCGTCCAGACGATCGCCTCGAGCACCGTGAAGGAGCCCCGCCCGGCCGCCAGGCCCGCCATCGGCAGGATCACTTCACTGGGCAGCGGAGGGAAGAGGTTCTCCAGAGCGATGGCGATGCCGGCGCCGGCCGGACCGATGCGGTCCATCAGCGACACCACCGCGTCGACGAGGACGGTGAGCCACGAGCTGTCGTGGGAAGAAGCGGAGGTGGGGTGCATGGTGCTCCTGGAGGCTGGTCGGGTCTCGTGAGCGTCGGCGCGACGCTACCGAACGAAGGTTGCGCGCACCTGAACAGGTCGTGTGAACACGGGACCGTAGACTGTCCCCTCGTGAGTGAACGCGTTCTGGTCCAGCAGCTGCAGTCCCTTCCCGACGGTCGCGTCTCGGTCTCAGGGTGGGTGGAGACGGTCCGCGATCAGAAGAAGGTGCAGTTCGTCATCCTCCGCGATGAAACGGGCGCGGTGCAGCTCGTTAACCCCGCCACCCGTCCGGCCCCCGAGCCCGAGGAGGGATCGGAAGGAGCGGCGCCGCAGGACGCCGCAGCGCTCGCACTCACCGACACGATCTCCGGACTCACCACCGGCACCTTCCTGACCGTGCGGGGCGAGCTCAAGCACGACGAGCGCGTGAAGCTCGGCGGAGTCGAGGTGAAGATCGGCACGCTCGAGATCGCCGCGGCCGCACTGCCCGAGACCCCGATCGCGGCCGACAGCGCGCAGGACAAGAGGATGGACTGGCGATTCCTCGACCTCCGCCAGCGGCGCAACAACCTCATCTTCCGCGTGCAGACCACGCTCGAGCACGCGATGCGCACGTGGTGGATCGAGCGCGACTTCATCGAGGTCCACTCCCCCAAGCTCATGGCCTCGGCATCCGAGTCGAACGCCGAGCTGTTCGCACTCGAGTACTTCGGCGAGCAGACCGCGTACCTCGCGCAGAGCCCGCAGTTCTTCAAGCAGATGGCGCAGTCGGCCGGTTTCGGCAAGATCTTCGAGATCGGCGATGTGTACCGCGCCGACCCGAGCTTCACGAGCCGTCATGCGACAGAATTCACGAGCATCGACGCCGAGATCAGCTGGATCGACTCGCACGAAGACGTCGCGAGCATGCAGGAGGAGCTGCTCTCCTTCGCGATCGGCGCAGTCGCCGACAAGCACGGCGCCGAGATCGAGGAGCTGTTCGGCGTCACCGTTGCGGCTCCGACGCTTCCGTTCCCGCGCATCCCGCTCGCCGAGGCGCGCGAGATCGTGGCCGCACGCGGCTACGAGATCCCGCGCACGGACGGTGACCTCGACCCGGAGGGCGAGCGCCAGGTCTCCGCTCATGTGAAGGAGCAGTTCGGCCACGACTTCGTGTTCATCACCGACTACCCCCACGAGATCCGGGCGTTCTACCACATGCGGGATGCCGAGACCGGGCTGACGAAGAGCTATGACCTCCTCTACAACGGCGTCGAGATCACGACCGGCGCCCAGCGCGAGCACCGGGTCGACATCCTCATCGAGCAGGCGAAGCAGAAGGGCCTGGACCCCGAGCACCTCGAGTTCTACTTCGACTTCTTCCGCTACGGGGTGCCGCCGCACGGCGGATTCGGCATGGGACTCGCACGCGTGCTCATGCTGATGCTCGGCGAGTCGTCGATCCGAGAGGTGACGTTCCTCTTCCGCGGCCCGACGCGGCTCTCGCCCTGACCCGCGCGTCGACCGGCGAGCTCCCGGTCAGCCCGCGGCCTCCAGCAGGGCCGCACGCAGCCGATCCGCCGAGAGGCGCCAGTGCGCGTGGAGCCGGCCGTCGATGAGCACCACGGGGATCTTCTCCCACCACAGCTCGTAGAGCGCGGGATCGTCAGCGATGGATGCCTCGCGCACATCGATGCCGTCTGCGACCTCATCGGGCAGATCCGCGATCACGCCCTCGACGATCTCGCGCGCCACGTCGCACAGGTGGCAGTCGGGCTTGCCGATGACCAGCAGCTCGGTCATCGCTCGACGGGGAAGCCCGCCTGCACCCAGCCCATGGTGCCGCCCTCCACGTTCGTCGCCTGGTAGCCGCGCGCCTCGAGCGCCTCGACCACTCGACCCGACCGTCCGCCGACGGCGCAGATCACAGCGAACTCGCCCTCGGGCAGCGCATCCAGCATTTCGCCGATCCGCGACATGGGAAGGTTCACGGCGCCCGGCACCCGTCCCGCGGCGAACTCGTCGGGTTCGCGGACATCGATGAGGGGCACGCCTTCGCGTGCGCGCAGCTGCTCGACGGTGATCGTTCTCATCCGTCTATTCTGACGTCCTCGGAAGGGTGCGGATGCCGCGACGCAAACACGAAGCGCCCGTCCCAGGGACAGGCGCTCGGTGTCGGTGCCGCTACTTCTTGTTGCGGCGCTGGTGACGAGTCTTGCGAAGCAGCTTGCGGTGCTTCTTCTTCGCCATGCGCTTGCGGCGCTTCTTGATGACTGAACCCACGGAAAACCTCACTAAGTCGGGGTCTGGACTACCTGCACTCGCGTGCGGTCATGCCCGGGAACGGCAAGAACGGAAAATGCCTTCGCCGAGTCTATCAGGCGCCGTGCATCCCGCTGGGACCGCACCTGCGCAGCGCCGAGGAGACGCGCTCAGCCGACGTCGGCGATCGGACGCTGGAGGGCTTCGGTCACCGCCGACTCGGGCACGCGGTAGCTCCGGCCGAACCTGACGGCCGGCAGTTCGCCGGCGTGGACCAGCCGATATACGGTCATCTTCGAGACCCGCATGATGTCGGCGACCTCTGCGACCGTCAGGAAGCGCACATCAGGCAGCTCAGCCATGATCTCCCCTTCCCAGGATCGTGCTGACCTCACTCTATGGGGTTGCTGGGACGGCTGTAAACCCGTGTGACTGCTGGGCAGAACGAGTGCCGGTCACGAGGTCTGGCGGGCGAGCCGGTCCCGGGCGTCACGGACCGCGAGGCGTTCGAGCTTCTGTGCGTCGCGCAGGGCTTTCTCGGCCTCTCGTACGGCTTTGCGGGCTTCGCGAACGCGCTTGTCGGCGGCCACGTCCGCGTCGGGGAGCGCCTCCCACGACCGGTCCGGATCGTGCGGCCTTCCCGCCCCGAGCGCCTCGGTGTACGCGGCGATCCCGTCGAGGATCCGCTCGAGTCCGAAGGTGAACGGATCCGCCTCGCTGAGGAACACGCCCGCTTCCACGGCACGCCGGAGAGCGGGGAACTCCTCGGCCGTGATGAGCGACTCGAAGATCGCCGCCTCCTGAACGGTGATCTGCGCGGGTGTCAGACCCGAGTTCCGCGACACGGCGGAGTACGCGGCCAGGATCGTGCCGTACCACCGCACATGCCCCGTCACCAGCAGCGTGGCCGCCATCCGCTCCTCCTCCGTGAGAGGCGTGCCGCTCAGCGCGTCGAGCGTCGCGTCCATCCAGCCCGAGCTGTTGGGCGTGATGGGCGAGCCGGTGATGGGGATGTCGAGCATCCACGGATGCTCCAGGTAGATCATCAGCTGCGCGTGGAAGATCGCACGCAGGCGTTCGCGCCATCCCGTCACGTCGCGGAGCGAATGCGGCGGCACCCCCGTCGCGCTCTCCTGCATGAGCAGCACCAGGTCGTCCTTTGCGCTGACGTAGCGGTACAGCGACATCGGGGTGTAGCCCAGCTTGGCGGCGACGGCCGCCATCGACACGGCTCCGAGGCCCTCGGCATCCGCCAGTTCGACAGCCGCGTCGACGATCTTCTCGACGCTCATCTCCCGTTTCGGGCCGCGCTGCGGGTCTGCCGCGACGCCCCAGGCGAGCGCGACGCCGCGGGGAAGCTCGAGCTCTGCATCGTCCGCCATGACCGCCCCTTTCCTCGTGCTCATCCTAGGTCTGTTTATTACGTAAACAGTCTGTTACGGTCATAAACAGTTTCGTACGTACACAGTGAGGAGCCCGTCATGAATCCCGCCATCGAGGTCGTCGGCCTCGGCAAGTCGTTCGGCCGGCAGAGCGTGCTGTCGCACCTGGACTTCAGCGTCGCCCCCGGCGAGGTGTTCGCCCTTCTCGGCCCGAACGGAGCCGGCAAGACCACCACGATCAACATCCTGACCACGCTGGTGCGACCCGATGCCGGACGCGCGATGATCGCCGGGTTCGACGTCGTCACCGCGCCCACCGAGGTGAAGCAGCGGATCAGCCTCACCGGTCAGTCCGCCGCCGTGGACGACGTGCTCACCGGTACCGAGAACCTCACCATGCTGGCCCTCCTCTCGGGCCTCGGCCCGACGGCCGCCCGGACGCGGACGTCGGAGCTGCTCGAGCGGTTCGACCTGCAGGATGCCGCACGCAAGCGTGTCTCGACGTATTCGGGCGGCATGCGGCGGCGCCTCGACCTGGCTCTCAGCTTCGTGGTCACGCCGACCGTGCTGTTCCTCGACGAGCCGACGACCGGCCTCGACACGCGCAGCCGGCGGGAGGTGTGGAGCGTCATCCGAGGACTGGCGGATGCCGGCACCACGGTGCTGCTGACGACCCAATACCTCGAAGAGGCCGACCAGCTGGCCGATCGCATCGCCGTGATCGACGGCGGGCGCATCGTCGCGACGGGAACGCCCGACGAGCTGAAGTCCCGTCTCGGCGGCGAGACGGTCGAGCTGCGCGATTCCGCGGGCGACCTGCTGAGCGAAGTGCCCACGGACGGCACGATCTCGGGCCTGCGCACGGCACTGGACTCGCTCGACGAGTCGGGTGCGGAGGGCACCGTCACCCTCCGCAGGCCCAGCCTCGACGACGTCTTCCTGTCACTGACCGCCGCGTCGGCCGCGCACGCCGGCATCGCCACCCTCCAGGAGCAGCCATGACCGCCATGACCACCGCCGTGTCCGCACCGAGCCCGGGCACCGGCATCCGTCCGCGCATCAGCGGACTCACCGCCGAATCCGTCTTCGTCAGGCGCAGCCTCCTGCACTCGCTCCGCGACGGCGAGTCGCTCACGATGGCGATCATGCTTCCCGTCATGCTCATGCTGCTGTTCACGTTCGTGTTCGGCGGCGCGATCGACCCGACCGGCGCATACGTCGACTACGTCGTGCCGGGGATCATCCTGCTCTGCGCGGGCTTCGGCGCGGCATCGACCGCCGTGTACGTCGCCCGCGATCTGCAGACCGGCATCATCGACCGCTTCCGCACGATGCCGCTGCGCAGCGGAGCGGTGCTGACCGGTCACGTCGTCTCGAGCATGATCCGCAACCTGCTGGCCACCGGCATCGTGATCGGAGTCGCACTTCTCGTGGGGTTCCGTCCGACCGCTGACGTGTGGGGATGGGTGGGCGCGACCGGCGTGATCGCGCTGTACATCCTGGCGATCACCTATCTGTTCGCCGCGATCGGCCTGGCCGCGGGGAGCCCCGAGGCCGCGAGCGGGTACGGGTTCATCATCCTGTTCCTCCCCTATCTGTCGAGCGCTTTCGTGCCGGTCGACACGATGCCGTCATGGCTGCAGTGGGTCGCCGAGCACCAGCCGATCACTCCGATCATCGAGACGATCCGCGGCTTGCTGTTCGATCTGCCGATGGGCGCAGAGCCCTGGTGGGCGCTCGGGTGGTGCCTCGGCATCCTCGCCGTCTCGGTCGCCTGGGGAGCGTGGCTGTTCCGCCGCAAGGCCGGCCGACGCTGAGACGTCAGCGACCGGGGAGCTTCTTCAGCGCGCTCTCGAGCGCATGCTTGGCGGAGGCCGCCGCCCGGCCGACGACGTCGGCGGCGTGCGCCGCCGAATCGGGCAGCGTCGAGGCCCCGGCCAGTTCGGCGTCGGCATCCGCCTCGTCGAGGAACGGGATCAGCCAGTCGTCCACCTCGTCCAGGGGTGAGGATGACAGGCTGTAGTACCGGTGCTGGCCCTCCTCGCGGACGGAGACGAGGCGCGCATCGCGCAGAACCTTGAGGTGCTTCGACACGGTCGGCTGGCTGACGCCGAGGTGCTGGACGATGTGCGAGACGCTCGTCCCGCGCTCGCCGGCGGACGAGCGATCGAGCAGGAATTGCAGGATGTCGCGGCGGGTGCCGTCCGCGATCACGTCGAAGATGTCCGCCATGTGCATAGGTTAGCCGCGCGCCCGCCGGAGTACCATGATGGACGTTCCGGCACAGGGCCGCAGCAGGGAGGACGTGCATGTCGGACGGCAGGCGCGTCGGCGGTGCTCGTGGCCGGCGGAGCACGTCGTCCGGCGAGGACCGCTCCCCGTTCGTGTTGCGCAGCGCGCCGCGCCGGGCGTTCGACTACGTCCGTTCCCGCACGACGTCTTCTCCCGCCCGGTTCGCGGTCGCTCGTGTTCGTCACCCTGATCCTGCTCTTCACCGCGCTGCTGTCGCTGCCCGCCGCGACGACCGCCGAGGGGCGACTGCCGTTCGCGGACGCCCTCTTCACCGCGGTCTCGACGATCTGCGTCACCGGGCTGAGCACGGTCGACATCGCCACGACGTTCTCGCCGTTCGGCAAGGCGGTCATCTTCATCGGCGTCAACATCGGCGGCATGGGCGTGCTGACGCTCGCCTCGATCCTGGGCCTGGTGATCTCCAAGCGCCTCGGGCTTCGCGCCAAGCTCATCGCGGCGAGCGACACCAACCCGCTGCGCTCGCACGGCGGCCCGGTCAACGAGGGTCAGACCGTGCGCCTCGGCGAGGTCGGCGTGCTGCTGCGCACGGTCGCCCTCTCGACGCTGGTGATCGAGGCGGTCATCGCCGTGCTGCTCTACCCGGCGCTCATCTTCGCGGGGATCGACCCGCTCGAAGCCCTGTGGGAGGCGCCGTTCTACGCGGCGATGGCGTTCACGAACACCGGCTTCACGCCCAACGTGGGTGGCCTCGAGCCGTTCGCCGACGACTACATCCTGCTGACGATCCTCATGATCGGCGTGTTCCTCGGCTCGATCGGCTTCCCGGTCATCTACACGCTGTGGAAGCACTACTGGCACGTGCGCCGCTGGACTCTGCACGCCAAGCTCACCCTGATCACCACGGTCGCGCTGTTCTTCGCCGGCGCCGGGGCGTTCCTCGCCCTGGAGTACAACAACCCGCAGACCTTCGGATCCATGGATGCCTGGGACACCACCTTCCAGGCGTTCTTCCTCTCGGCGATGACGCGGTCGGGCGGCTTCGCGGTCGTCGACATCGGCGAGCTCTACGGGTCGTCGCTCGTCGTGGGATCCATGCTCATGTTCGTCGGCGGCGGCTCCGCCTCCACGGCCGGCGGCATCAAGGTGACGACGCTCGCCGTGCTCGCCCTCGCCGTCATCTCCGAGGCGAAGGGTCGCCAGTCGGTCGAGTCGTTCGGCCGCCGCATCCCGAGCGACGTGCAGCGGGTCGCGCTGTCGGTCGTCGCGTGGGGGGCCACGATCTGCGCCCTGTCGACGATCGTGATCACCCAGCTCAGCCAGGCGGACGTCGCCGACGTGCTGTTCGACGTCATCTCCGCGTTCGGCACGGTCGGCCTGTCGACCGGCCTCACCGCGGAGCTCGCCGACCCGGCGGTCTACGTCATGGCGGCGACGATCTTCATGGGCCGCATTGGTACAGTGACACTCGCCGCGGCCGTGGCCGCGACATCCCGTTCGCAGCTCTACGCGCTGCCCGTGGAAAGGCCGATCGTTGGTTGAGCGCATCAGGGGCGATGCCCCTGTCCTGGTGATCGGACTCGGCCGCTTCGGCGCCGCGTGTGCGGGCGAGCTGGATCGTCTCGAGCGCGAGGTGCTCGCGATCGACGACAGCCTCGAGCTCGTGCAGAAGTGGTCGGAGCGGGTCACCCACACCGTGCAGGCCGACGCCAAGAACATCGACGCCCTCAAGCAGGTGGGCGCGCAGGACTTCCAGGTCGCCGTCGTCGCGGTGGGCTCGTCGATCGAGGCGTCCGTGCTCATCACCGCGAACCTCGTCGACCTGAAGGTGCCGCAGATCTGGGCGAAGGCGGTGTCGCAGTCGCACGGCAAGATCCTCGTCCCGCGTCGGCGCGAACCACGTCATCTACCCCGAGCGCGAGGCCGGCGAGCGCGTCGCCCACCTCGTGAGCGGGCGGATGCTGGACTTCATCCGTTTCGACGACGATTTCGCGATCGCCAAGATGTACCCGCCGAAGTTCATCCGCGGCGTCGGCCTGAACGAGTCGGGTGTGCGCTCGAAGTACAACGTCACGGTGGTCGGCGTGAAGAGCCCCGGCAAGCCGTTCCGCTACGCGGAGGCGGCCACGGTCGTGACCAACCACGACCTCATCATCGTGTCGGGCACGAACAGCGACATCGAACGGTTCGCCGCCCTCGACCGCTGAGTCGGCCGTATCCGTCCGTCGGCGACTTCATCCGCTGGTCGAGACTGCGGGTACACCGCTGTCTCGGCGCCGCTGCAGTCTCGCGGTCACGACGCGCACGCCTCGCGGCGTCAGCGCAGCTGCGCGAACGCCCGCTCGCGTCGGCCCGACGATGAGCACGGCGTCGCCCGCCGCAGCACGGTCTCGTTGTCGGCGTTCTGCCACACGCCGGCGCTGTCGCGGAACGCCGCGACCGTGACGCCGTGCTGCTGGCGCAGCTTCGTCTCCCCGAGCGGGATGCCGAGGAAGCTCGCGGGCGCGGTGATCTTCACGAGCGAGTAACCCTGATCGATCTCGAGGTAGTCGATCGCCGCCCCGCGCACGAGGTGCGCGACCCGGCGTCCCATGTCCTTCTCGGGGTAGATCACGTGGTGGACGCCGAGCTGCTCGAGGATGGTGCCGTGCTGCTCGCTGACCGCCTTCGCCCAGACGACCGGCACCTTGAGCTGGAGCAGCAGCGAGCACGTGAGGATCGATGCCTGCACGTCGTCGCCGATCGCCACGACGACGCGGTCGAACTCGTGGACGGCGAGCTGGCGCAGCGCCTCTTCCTTGGTGGAGTCGGCGCGCACGACCTGCGTGAGCTGCGCCGTTCAGCGCCTGCACGAGTCTCCTCATCGCTGTCGATGCCGAGCACCTCGGTGCCCGAGCCCATGAGCTCGAGCGCGAGGCTGCGTTGCCGAAGCGGCCCAGGCCGATGACCGCGACCGAGTCGGCTTCGGCGATGCGACGCGATGTGTCTGCCGAACAGCGAGAACTTAGCCAATGGCGGGCCTCTCCTTGGGGTACTCGAACAGGATGCGGCGCTGTCGCAGCGCGATCGCGCTGCCCAGCGTGAGGGGGCCGAGGCGGCCCAGGAACATGAGCAGGACGAGGATCAGCTCGGCCGCCTCGGCAGAGACGCAGGTGATTCCGGTCGACAGCCCGACCGTGCCGAACGCGGACACCGCCTCGAACAGCACCCGGTCGAACGGCAGCCCGGTGACGACCATGAGGGCGATCGTCGAGGTCATGACGGCGGCGACCGCCAGCAGCACGACCGTGATCGCCTGACGGTGCACCGCGCGCGAGAGTCGCTTGCCGAAGATGTTCACGGCGCCCTCCCCGCGCAGCTCGGTGGCCATGATGAAGAACAGCACGGCGAAGGTCGTGACCTTGATGCCGCCCGCGGTGCCGGCGGGACCACCGCCGATGAACATCAGGACGTCCATGCCGAGCCACGTCTCGTCGCGCATCAGTCCGATGTCGACGGAGTTGAATCCGGCGGTGCGCGTCTGCACCGAGTGGAAGAAGCCGATCAGGATGCGGGAAGCGGGGTCGTACGCGCCCAGCGTCTCGCTGTTCGTCCACTCGAAAAGGCAGATGAAGACAGTGCCGCCGATGAGGAGCACGACGGTCGCCGAGAGCACGATCCTGGTGTTCATGGTCCAGTGCAGCGGATGCCGCAGCTCTTTGCGCAGCTGCATGAGGACGGGAAAGCCGAGCCCGCCCAGGATGATCGCTGCGCACATCGGCAGGCAGATCAACGGGATCGGTCGCGAAGCCGATCAGGTTGTCGCTGTACAGAGCGAAGCCCGCGTTGTTGAACGACGACACCGAGTGGAAGAGCGCGTGCCAGGCGGCATCGCGCGGGGCTGTAGCCGTAGCCGAGCGCGAACCGCGGCGCACAGGAAGCAGAACGTGATCGCCTCGATCACCAGCGAGATCACGCAGGATGCCGCGCACCAGGCCGCGGACGTCGTCGTAGCCGATGGCCTTCGCCTCCGCGGCCGTGTTCAGCCGCGAGCGCACGGTGAGCTTGCGAGCCAGCGCGAGACCGACGAGCGACGCGAAGATCATGATGCCCAGGCCGCCGAGCTGGATGAGCAGAAGGATGACGACCAGCCCGAAGCCGCTCCAGTGCGTCGCCGTGTCGAGCACGGTGAGCCCGGTGACGCAGACGGCCGAGGTGGCCGTGAAGAGGGCGTCGAAGAAGTTCGTCCACTGCCCCGATCGTGACGAGATCGGCAGGCTCAGCAACACGGTGCCGATCAGAACGGCGATCGCGAAGCCGCAGCACGACGGCCTGCGCGGGGTGAAGTGCGCAACCGCGCGCGTGCCGGCGCGAAGCGAGTGGACATCGCTCGGCAGACTTCGCCCGGCGCCCTCCGGCGCTTACGCGCCCGCCGCCAGCTCCCGGGCGCGCGCGAGTGCGGCATCCGTCGCCTCGGCGAACACGTCGGAAAGGCGGGCGTCCTGCAGGACGGCGACCGCTCGCTCGGTCGTGCCCTTCGGGCTCGTCACGCGTCGCCGCAGCTCGGCGGGGTCGACATCGGATGCCGCGAGCAGCGCCGCCGCGCCGATGAAGGTCTGCTCCGCCATCACTCGCGCCTGCTCCGTCGCGAATCCCTTGCCGATGGCTGCCCGGGTGAACTCCTCGACGAGGAGGAAGAAGTACGCCGGTCCTGACCCCGAGATCGTCGACAGCGCATCGATCTGAGCCTCGGGCACTTCGATCACGGTACCCACGGTCTCGAACACCGCGCGGACCACCGCGACGTCGTCGGGACCGGCGGTCGACCCGGCGGCGAGTCCGGTGACCGCCGCGCCGACGACGGCGGGCGTGTTCGGCATCGACCGCAAGACGATCACGTCGGGTCCGAGCAGCGACTCGAACGTCGCGATCGTCACACCGGCGGCGAGGCTCACCACGATCGTCCCCGGCGCCAGGTGCGGCGCGAGCTCGCGCCAGGAGGTCGGGAACCATCGCCGGTTTGACGCCGATCATCACCACTCCGGCGGATGCCGCAGCCTCGGTGTTGGCATCCGGTTGCTCCTCGAGCGCGAGGCTCGTGACCCCTTCCAGGTGCGCGAGCGCCTCCGCCTTGGCGCGTGTGCGGTTGGTCGACCGTCACGCCCGACCCCGCGAGACCTGATCGCGCAAGTCCTTGGACGATCGCCCCGCCCATCGAGCCTGCTCCGATGATCGCGATGGAAGGGAGCGAGTCGTTGCGAGGCGTCATGCGGCACATCCTACGTCTCGTTCTATTTCAGTATTGACTTATATAAGCCCAGACGCAATGATTGAGCCATGCACGCACTCGACATCCTGGGTGATCCGGTTCGGCGCCGGATCCTCGAGCTGCTTGCCGCGGGCGAGCTCAGTGCCGGCGAGATCGGTGGCGTGATCCAAGCGCGAGTTCCGCATCTCTCAGCCTGCTGTCTCGCAGCACCTCCGCGTGCTCCGGGAGTCGGGGTTCGCGCAGCGTCCGGGCCGACGGCGTACGACGTCTGTACGCGGTCGATCCGACTCCCCTCGAGGCGGCCGACGCGTGGTTCGATCCGTTCCGTCGCTTCTGGCAGCCGCACCTGGATGCTCTGGCAACCGAGCTCGCCCGCGGGCGCCGAGCCCGGCGCCTCGCGGAGACCGACCCTGATGCCGACGCCGACGGCGAGGCCCAGACCAAGACCACCACCGACACGGAGGCGCCGACCCCGCCGTCCGAACCGACCGATACAGAGGAGAACTGACATGGTCGACGTGAACGCTCAGATCGACGCCGTGACCCGCGGCGTCCAGACCACCGAGATCGACGGAGAGCCGGCACGGGTGCAATCGCTCACGCAGGTGTACCCGTCGCCCCTCGACGACGTGTGGGATGCCGTCACCTCCGCCGAACGCATCCCGCGCTGGTTCCTGCCGATCACGGGCGAGCTCCGGCAGGGCGGGAGGTACCAGTTCGAGGGCAACGCGGGCGGCGAGATCCTCGAGTGCTCTCCCCCTTCGCAGGGGTCGGCAGGTTACCGCGCCACGTGGGAGTTCGGCGGCGGCATGTCGTGGGTCCGCGTCGGGCTGCGCGCTATCGATGAGGCGGCCACAGAGCTGGAGTTGACGCACGTCGCGCGTGTGGCCGATCTTCCGCCCGGCTTCTGGGAGATTTACGGACCGGGCGCAACGGGCGTCGGCTGGGACAGCGGGCTGCTCGGACTGTCGTTGCACCTGCTCGGCAGCGGGCAGCTTCCACCCGAGGCGGCCGAGGCCTGGATGCTGAGCGAGGAGGGACAGCGGTTCGCCCGCCGCGCCGCTGACGGTTGGGCGCAGGCCCAGATCTCGGCGGGGGGCGACCCCGACGCAGCGCGCCGAGGTGCCGACGCGACGTTCGGCTTCTACACGGGCCAGACGCCTCCCGAAGCGCATACCTGAAAGCCCGTTCACCCTCTCGCGGCGGGGCTATAGTCGGAGGGTCGGGGGCGCTGGCGCCTCCGCAACGACAGCGAAGGACCTCGTCCCATGACCCTCTTCGACGGCGTCAGCGCCCGCATCATCGAGATCCCCGGCCTGAGCGTCAACGTCCTCGAGCGCATCGCCGACGACCCGACGACCCCGCCCGAGCGCACGGTCGTGCTGATCCACGGCAACGTCTCGTCGGCGCTGTTCTGGCAGGGGGTGATGCGAGACCTCCCCGGGGATCTGCGGGTGATCGCCATCGATCTTCGCGGCTTCGGCGGCACCGAGCACGCACCGGTCGATGCGACGCGCGGTGTGCGCGATTTCAGCGACGACGTCTGGGCCACCCTCGAGGCCCTGGGCATCCCGACAGCGCACCTCGTCGGGTGGTCCATGGGCGGGGGCGTCGTGATGCAGTACGCGCTCGATCACCCTGTGCTCAGCCTCACACTGCTCTCGCCCGTCTCGCCGTACGGGTTCGGCGGAACGCGACGCGACGGCACGCGCCTCACCGATGACGCCGCGGGAACGGGCGCCGGGTCGGTGAATCCGGACTTCGTTCAGCGGCTGATCGACCGCGACACCACGGCCGACGCGCCCAACTCGCCGCGAAATGTGTTCCGGTCGCACTACGTCGCGCCCGGCTACTCGAGCGAGCACGAGGACGTCTGGGTGGAGTCCATGCTCACGACCTCGACGGCCACCGGGAACTATCCCGGCGACAGCGAGACGAGTGAGAACTGGCCAGGCTTCGCTCCCGGGAAGATCGGTGTGGTCAACAGCCTGTCGCCGCGCTATTTCAACCTGTCGGGGATCGTCGATCTCGATCCGAAGCCGCCGATCGGCTGGGTGCACGGCGCACTGGATCCGATCGTGTCGGACACCTCCTTCTACGACTACAACCACCTCGGCCAGCTCGGCATCGTCCCCGACTGGCCGGGCGCCGACGTCGCTCCCGCGCAGGAGATGGTGTCGCAGACCCGCGACGTTCTGGACGCCTACGCCGCAGCCGGCGGCCAGGTCACCGAGGTCCGGCTCGAGGGCATCGGGCACTCCGCGCACCTCGAGGCGCCGGGCGAATTCCGCCACGCTCTTCTGTCGGTCATCGGCTACGTGGGCACGCCCGCAGATCCTTCGCCGCCGACCGAGACGATCATTCTCAAGTCCGAGGACTGATACCTAGACTGGATGCATGAGCGCATCCGGTGGCGGCAAGGCGATCATCGCGGCTTTCCTCGCCAACATGGGCATCGCCCTGGCGAAGTTCATCGCCTGGTTCTTCTCCGGATCCGCGTCGATGCTCGCCGAGGCGATCCACTCCGTGGCCGACTCCGGCAACCAGCTGCTGCTCCTCCTCGGCGGACGCAAGGCCAAGAAGGGAGCCGACAGCGCGCACCCGTTCGGCTACGGACGCGAGCGCTACGTGTATGCCTTCGTCGTCTCGATCATCCTGTTCTCGGTGGGCGGTCTGTTCTCGATCTACGAGGGCATCGACAAGCTCACCCACCCGCACGAGCTCGAGAACTTCTGGATCCCCCTCACGGTCCTGGCCGTCGCGATCGTGCTGGAGTCGTTCTCCCTGCGGACCGCGGTCCGCGAGAGCAATCTCGTGCGCGACAAGGATCAGTCCTGGGTCTCGTTCGTGCGCCACTCCAAGGCGCCGGAGCTGCCCGTCGTGCTCCTGGAAGACATCGCGGCCCTCATCGGCCTGATCTTCGCGCTGTTCGGCGTGGGGCTCACCGCGATCACCGGCAACTCCCTCTTCGACGCGATCGGCACCCTCATGATCGGCACACTGCTGATCGTCGTCGCCATCACGCTCGGCATCGAGACCAAGAGCCTGCTCGTCGGCGAAGGCGCAACCGACGCTGACCACGACAAGATCGTCGCGGCGATCACGGGCGGTCCCGAGGTGCAGCGCCTGATCCACATGAAGACGCTGTACCTGGGGCCGGATGAGCTCCTGGTCGCGGCGAAGCTCGGCTTCTCGGGAGACAAGCATCTGGCCGATGTGGCCGCCGACATCGACATCGTCGAGGCGCGCGTCCGCAAGGCGGTGCCCACCGCGCGCGCCATCTACTTCGAACCCGACGTCGATCACGCGACGGACTCCCACAACCCGCCCACCGAAGAGGTCGTCATCCGGGCGATCGACTGACCCGGCATCCGCCGCTGCACGAGGGGATCGATGGAGTACTGCACCTTCACCGAGCCCCAGCAGGGATTCAGCTACGACGAGCAGCTGGCATTCGCCCGGGCGACCGAGCGCGCCGGGTTCGACGGGTTCTTCCGCTCCGATCACTTCATGCGGATGGGTCCCGGAGACCCGCTGCCCGGACCGACGGACGCCTGGACGGCCCTCGCGGGCCTTGCTCGCGAGACGACCCGCATCCGTCTCGGCACGCTGGTCTCGTCCGCGACCCATCGCATTCCCGCGGTGCTGGCCATCCAGGTTGCGCAGGTCGACGAGATGTCGGGCGGGCGGATCGAGCTCGGCCTGGGCACCGGCTGGTTCGCGGCGGAGCACCGGGCCTACGGCATCCCGTTTCCCGAGAAGAGGTTCGACCTGTTCGAGGAGCAGCTCGCGATCGTGACGGGACTGTGGTCCACGCCGATCGGCGACACCTTCGACTTCGCGGGTGAGCACTACACGCTCGCCGCTGCGCCCGCGCTGCCCAAGCCGCGGCAGGATCGCGTGCCGATCATCATCGGCGGCAACGGCCCGCGCCGGACCCCCGAGCTCGCGGCCCGGTACGCGACGGAGTTCAACATCGGATTCCGCTCTGAGCCCGAGATCGCCGCGGCGTTCGCACGGGTGCGTGCCGCGTGCGAGCGCATCGACCGCGACCCATCGACGCTCAAGCTGTCGGTCGCGCTGACGACGATCGCCGGCGGCGACCAGCAGACCCTCTCCCGTCGTGCGCTGGCCATCGGCCGAGAGCTCGATGAATTCCGCAACGGCACGAACATCTGCGGCGACGCCGATGAGATCGCCGAGAAGGTCCAGCGGCTCGCCGACCTCGGCGCTCAGCGCGTCTACTTCCAGACGATGGACATGCGCGACCTGGACCAGACCGCGTACCTCGGCGCCGAGGTGCTCCCGCTGCTGCCGCGCTGACTCCTCCGTCAGCGACGAGCCTCGAAGAACTCCTTCAGAAGAGCGGATGCCGCTTCCTCGGCCACCCCGGCGACCACTTCGGCGCGGTACGGGAGCCGCCGGTCGCGCACGACGTCGTACACCGACCCGGCCGCCCCCGCCTTCTCGTCCCATGCGCCGAAGACCAGCCTCGACACGTGCGCCTGCAGAAGGGCCCCCGCGCACATCAGGCACGGCTCCAGAGTGACCACGAGGGTGCACCCGGCCAGATTCCAGGTCCCCGCCTGGGCCGCTGCCTGCCTCAGCGCGACGATCTCGGCGTGTGCGGTCGGGTCGTGCGTCGGCTCGCGAAGGTTGCGGCCCTCGCCGATCACACGGCCCCCGGCATCCGTCACGACGGCGCCGACCGGAACATCGCCGGCGGCTCCCGCCGCCTGGGCCAGCCGCAAGGCGTGGTCCATCGCGGCGAGGTCGGCGGCGGCGTAGATCACCCTGCGAGCGTAGTCCGCGGGCCGCGCGGCGCTGTGCCGGTGCCATAGCCTGTGCGTATGCGCCTGCACGTCGCGGATCATCCGCTCATCACCCACAAGCTCACGGTTCTGCGCGACGAGAACACGACCTCGCCGGTGTTCCGGCAGCTCACCGAAGAGCTCGTGACCCTGCTCGCGTACGAGGCGACGCGCGGCGTCCGGGTGAGCCCGCACGAGATCCGCACGCCGGTGACCACGACGATGGGCGTCAAGATCAGCGAGCCGCGGCCCCTCGTCGTGCCGATCCTGCGCGCCGGTCTCGGCATGCTCGAGGGCATGGTGAAGCTGCTGCCCAGCGCGGAGGTCGGGTTCCTCGGCATGGCGCGCAATGAGGTCACCCTCGAGCCCACCACCTACGCGGAGCGCCTGCCCGTCGACCTCAGCGACCGCCAGTGCTTCGTGCTCGACCCCATGCTCGCGACCGGCGGGTCGCTCGGCGCCGCCATGGAGTTCCTCTTCCAGCGCGGGGCGCGCGATGTCACGGCGATCTGCCTCCTCGGGGCACCCGAGGGCGTCGCGGCGATCGAGAAGCAGGTCGACGGGCGAGACGTGACGCTCGTGCTCGGCGCCCTCGACGAGCGGCTCAACGAGAAGGGCTACATCGTTCCGGGCCTCGGAGACGCCGGCGACCGCCTCTACGGCACGGTCTGACCTCAGACGAGGGCGTCGATCGCCTCGGTCTCCGCGGCCGACAGTCGCCAGTGCGCCGGTGCGGGCCCCCTGCCCGACGACCGCCACCGGGGTCGCTGCTCGACCGTTGAAGCGCGTCGAGGTGACCACGGTGTACGCGCCCATCACCGCTTCCATTGTGCTCATCACTCGCTCCCTTTCGGGATGAGAGAGAGCGCGCGGGCGTCGCTGATACCGACAGCGTCCGGGAATGCAGATGGCCGCGGCATCCACCCCTCGCCGAACGGATACCGCGGCCCGCGTCTGTGCGACGCTCCGTCACTTTATGCGCGCAAACATTCGGGCCGTACGGGGTTGACATGCGGCGCCGCGCGGGTTACGAGCGCCGGCTTCTTCTCCGCGACGTTCAGGCGTCGTCGTCGAGCACGGGAGCCGACGGGGGCCGGCGTCCGGTCTCCTGCTCCCAGAACTCCAACTGCTGCGTGAGTGCCTTGGCCAGTTCGAAGACCTGCTCGGGCGGGATGCGCACGCGGCTGACGACCCGAGCGGGGACGATCGTCCGCCGCTCCCCCGTCTCGGCATCCACGGTCTCGCTCGGCGGCTTCGCGAGGGTGAGGAAGTCCATGATGAACACGGTGGGCGTGTGCCACACGTTCGCGAAGTCGGCGTAGGCGCCTGCGATCAGGTCGGGAGGCAGATCGATCTCGAACTGGCGCTCGTCGGACATTCCGCCTCCTCCGTCGTCAGCGCGAGTCTACGCGCGCCAGGCAGCCGCAGCACGGCGGGATCGAGTGCCCGCGGCATCGATGCGCGCGGCTCAGGTCGCGCTCACCAATCTGGCGAAACCGCTCAGACGGACGACACCCTCGGGCGTGTACGGCAGGTCGTCGAGCAGACCCGGGGAGTAGACAAGATAGGCCGTGTGCATCGCCCGCGAGACGGCGACGTTCAGCCGATTGCGCAGCAGCAGGAACTCGAGGCCTCGGGGTGCATCGCGTCCCGATGACGCCGCGAGCGACACGATCGCGACCGCGGCCTCCTGTCCCTGGAAGCGATCGACGGTGCCGACCGGAACGTCGGAGAATCCGGCATCCGCCAGCGCGCTCTCGACCGCGACCTGCTGAGCGTTGTAAGGAGTGACGACGATGATGTCGGTCTGCGCGAGCGGGCGCGGCGCGAGCGGCGTCGTCGCGCCGCGCTCGTCGATCCGGATGCCGGTCCATTCGCGCCCCACGAGGTCGGCGACGAGCTGCGCGACCAGGGCGGCCTCTTCGAGCGATTGCGTGGCGTTGCCGTGGTGACGCACGGGGAGGGGAATGAGGCCAGGACGCACTCCTTCGAGCCGTCGATCGCCTGTGGCGGGATGGGCGGCGAGCTCGCCGCTGTACGAGAGCCGCGAGACCGGCTCGGCGACGCGAGGGTGCATGCGCCAGGTGCGGGCCAGGAAGTAGCCGTACTCGGGCGGGATGACATCGGCGCCGTCCATGACCCAGCCGAGCGCGGAGGTGTCCACCGGCTCAGGGTGGGTGCCCTGGCTCACCTGCGGCAGCTGCTGCGGGTCGCCGAGCAGCAGCAGCCGCGAGGATGACAGCGAGACGGCGATCGTGGAGGCGAGCGAGAACTGGCCGGCCTCGTCGATCACGAGCAGGTCGAGGCTGCCGCGAGGAATGCGCCCCTCGTGCGCGAAGTCCCACGCGGTGCCCCCGATCACGAACCCGGTGCCGGCGTTCGCGGCGGCGAATTCCGCGACGCCGTTCTTGGCGATCGGCGTGAAGGAGAGATCGGCCGCGGCGGGGTCCTTCGGTGCCTTCGCGACCTGCTCGCGGGCCACGCCCGCGGCGACGACCCGATCGAGCATGTTCTCGATGACCGCGTGCGACTGGGCGACCACGCCGACCTTGAACCCCCGCTCGTTCACCAGGCGCGCGATGACGTGCGATCCGACGAAGGTCTTTCCGGTGCCGGGCGGCCCCTGCACGGCGAGATAGCTGCGGTCGAGGTCGACCAGCGCTCGCACGATCGCATCGACGTCGTCGCCGTGCGAGGGCGGCAGCGCCCGCCCTTCAGGTCGCTGAGCCTGCCGAAGAGTCCGCGGCGGGCGGCGGCGCAGGATGTCGGTGGCGGGGTCAGCGGGAAGCTCCGGCGCCGCGGCGATCACGGCATCCGCCCACGCGTCGATCGCCACCTGCTGGTTGAGCGCCCGCGGCGGTGGCGAGGGACTCAGTGCGATGGGAAGCTCGGTCCAGGTGAAGCCGTCGACCGCCGTCTCTTCGACCAGGGCTCCGTCATCGAGCACCTCGATGACCGTGACGCGGTGGTCGGCGTGGATCCACCGGGGCGACGGCTCGAACGGGAAGGGCGCGGGCAGTTCGTACAGCGCGAAAGGGTTCGACCCCTCGGTGAGTCTCGTGCCCGGGGCGGGCTCACCGCGCAGCTCGACGATGCGGCGGGCGGCACGCTGCCCCTCGAGCTGATGCCAGTCCTCGACGAGGCGGCACCGTGCGGAGTCGAGCACGATGACGTCGCGGGTCTGCTCCCACAGCGAGACCGGCTCGCGCAGACGCAGGAAGTGCGTCGCCCAGAACGTCTTCGCTTCGCGCGCGTAGTAGTCGATGCCGGCGGCGCCGAGGCGCAGAGCCTGGGCCACGGCGGAGTCGTGCGGGTAGTCGCCCGAGAGCGCGGCCAGCGCCACAGCGCGGGCGGACGGCTCGTAGACGTTCTCGCCCGGCTCGGGATTGGGCGAGGGCCGCAGGCCGGCGTCGCGGGCGCGGTCGACCAGCCAGTCGCGCAGTCGCAGGGTCGAGACGCAGTCGTAGCGGTTGTAGTCGGCCAGATCGTCGAGGATCTCCTGCGCGGCGCCCTCCTCGCCGTCGTCGCGGAGCGCGCGGGCCTCGGCGTAGCGCACGATGGAGTCGTCGCCCTTCTGCACGTCACTGGTGCGCACCTCATCGCCCATGTAGAGCGGCTCGAGCTTCTTGATCGAGTACGAGCGCGACCCGATGCGCAACGCGCGGCGCACGATGGGATACAGGTCGACGAACACCCCGTCGCGAAGCAGACGGTCGACGTCGGCCTCGCGCGTGCCGTGCCGGGCCGCCATCGTCAGAAGGTGAGTGGGCTCGTAGGGCGCGTAGTGGTAGATGTGGAAATCGGGATGCTGGGCACGGTGCACCCGGATGAAGTCCAGGAACGTCTCCAGAGCGATTCGCTCCTCCGCGAACGAGTGCGCCCACAGCGCGCTGTACTGCTCGCGGACGTCGATCCAGCCGAACAGATAGTCGATGCCCCACACGACCGCGTCGCCCTCGGTGTGCAGCGGGTCGCCTTCGAAGTCGAAGAAGAGGTCGCCGAGGTCGGGGCGCGGCAGCGCGCCGAGTGCCGTCGGCGCGACGACCTCATAGGGAGGGATCGGAGGGAGGGCACCCGGGTCGGTAAGAACGGATTCGCCCGTACCCGCGGGCGCGCTGAGCTGCAGCCGCGCCTGCGTCTGCAGCATCGCGAACGTGTCGGGGTTCATCCCCTTCGGCCCGCTCGCGGCGACGGCGAGGTCGTCGATCGTCGTGATGCCGCCGGCGCGCAGGCGATCCCGCTGCACCGGCCGCATGCCGGCCACGAGCAACAGGTCGCGCGAAGCCACGACCTCCGCGTCGCAGGTGGCGCACCGCCCGCACGCGATCACGCCGAGCTCTCCCCGGGGATCGCCCCACGCGATCGCCGGGCCATCGATCCCGAGGTCGAGTCGTCGGTCGGCGATGAGCGCGCGCAGCCGGGTGCGGCGGAGGCAGAAAACGGGCAGCAGGTCGTCGGCAAGATGCGTGCTCGTCGTCCCGTCGCCCAGCAGCAGTTCCACTCGGTCGGACCGCTCGACACCCAGCCGATCGAGCTGATCGACATATGCCGAGAGCTGCATGAGCGCTGTCACCCGAGCTCGACGTGCGAGCTTGCTGTCCTGCACGACCCAGCGCCCTGCCTCATCGCGCGCGAGGAAGTCCGCGAACCCGACGAACTCCTCCGTCGCGAAGGCGGCCTGGTAGATGACGTCGGCATCGGAGGCCAGAGCGGCGTTGGTGCGGGCGACGGCCTCGGCGAGGGCGGCGGCATCCGACGACCGCGTCTCAGCGATCTCGACGACGCCCTCGCCGTAGTCAGCGCGATACTTGGCGAGCACCCTCAATTCGTGCTCGCCGCCGAGGCGTCCCGCGCGCTCGAGCGTGGCGTCTTCGGGTTCTTCGACGGCGGCGATGCGTCCGACCCGGGCGTCGATGGCCCGCAGCCACGCGAACTCGCACTCCGCAGCCGCCTTGAGGTCGCTCGCGCTCCAGACGACGCGCGCCTCATCCGGGATGTATCGCAATGGTTCCCCTTCGTCTCCCCGATCGTACGGGCGGGTGGGGACAGCCGAGCGCGGGCGTCGAATGGCCTGTGGACGGGAGACGGAGCATGCCGGGGGCGGGCGGATCAGACGGCGGCGGGACAGACCCGCGCAGCAGGGTTGCGAGCGCGGACCTTGGCCCCGCTCATAGGGTTGTCAGCGTGGAGAAGGCAGACGGACGCGGCGTTGCATTGATCACGGGCGTCGGACGCCGGCGTTCCATCGGCGCCGGCCTGGCCCTCGGCTTGGCGCGGGATGGCTGGGACCTCGCTCTGAACTTTTGGCGACCCTACGACGACAGGCTCGGGTTCGAGCGAGGTCCGGACGATCCGGAAGCGATCGCCGCGGAGTGCCGGGACGATGGGCGTCAGCGTCCTGCTCCTCCCGGCTGATCTCAGCGATGCCGGTACGCCTGCCGAGCTCGTGAACGCCGCGCGTGCGGCCGGTCCTGTGGCGGCCCTGGTCATGTCGCATGCCGAATCGGTCGACAGCTCGATACTCGACACCAGCCTCGACAGCTGGGAGCGACACTTCGCGGTCAATGCTCGAGCCACGTGGCTGCTGATCAAGGCGTTCGCGGAGCAGCTTCCGCCCGTCACCGCCCCCGGCCAGGTCGTCGGCCGGATCGTCGCGCTGACCAGCGATCACACCGCTCACAACCTGCCCTACGGCGCCAGCAAGGGAGCGCTCGATCGCATCGTCACGGCGGCTGCCGTCGAACTCGCCGAGCGCGGAGTGCGAGCCAACGTGATCAACCCCGGTCCCATCGACACCGGATGGATGACCGAGGAGGTCCGCGAGTGGGCAATCGGCGCGACCCCGGCAGGACGACTGGGCACGCCCACCGACACCGCCCACCTCGTGCGGTTTCTTCTCTCCCCGGAGGGCTCATGGCTCAACGGGCAGATCCTGTACAGCAACGGTGGGTTCAAGGTCGGCTGACCCTCATGAGACACGCGTGTCGCGTCCGCGCCGGTTCGCGTGAGGGAAACACCGCCCGGGTCAGTCCGCTCGTTCCTCGAGCAGCGCTTTGGCCCGCTGGAGCCCGGTGGCGAGCGTGGACCGCACCGACTCGGCGATCATCGGCTCGACCAGGCGCAGCATCCCGGTGGGTTGCCCTTCGATGGTCGCGTTCGCGAGACACTGCTCGTCGGCGGTCGAGAACGTGAACAGCAGCGATGTCGACAGCAGCCCCGCCGTGCTGACGATCGCCATGCGGGTCGGCCGGTCGAATTCCGTCACCCTCCAGTCGAAATCGCTTTCGCGGCCCATCGTGCGCATGCGCGTGTGGATCGTGCTCCCCACGCCGACGGGCTCGGGTGAGGTCAGCTCCTCGAACACGACGGTGGAGTCCCAGCGCGGCCGGTTGCGGCCGTCGGTGAAGAAGTCGAAGACCTCCTCGCGCGAGCGAGCGATCGAGATGAACTCAGTGATGGTGAACATCGTGCTCCGCATGATCGAGGCGCGCGTCGGCCTGGCCGCCGCGTCGGGTCCGCCAGGCTCTCCACGCTCCCGTCGACCAGAACGCCCACAGGACGAGCAGAGGTGGGAAGAGAAGACGGATGCCGCGGGAGACGTCGCTGTCGAGTCCGAACGCGTCGGCGCCACTCGGCACGCAGCGAGCGATCGTGCGGGGAAAGCTCATGCCCGAATCGTAATTGCCCCCTGACGACTCGAGGCCGTGTGCGAATGAACGGTTGGCGGTCGGCCCGCCAGTCGCTCTTCACCCTGATCGGATCGGACCGGGATAGTAGGGTGCGGCTCGAGCTGGGTGAGCAGGCTCGAGGTCGAAGGGGGAAACCGTGATCGCAGACCTCAACCGACTCGTCGAGTACGTGGACGGTCACCTCGCCGACGACATCGACATTCCGGGCTTGGCGTCGCGCCTGGGCACGACCGAGTATCACCTTCGCAGGATGTTCTCATCGCTGGCCGGGATGCCGCTGTCGGAGTACATCAGGAGGCGTCGCATGGCCGTCGCCGCGGCCGACGTCCTCAGCGGCGGTGATCTGCTGGGCATCGCGGTGCGGTACGGATACGGCTCGACCGAAGCGTTCGGTCGGGCGTTCCGATCCGTGCACGGTGCCGGCCCCGCCGACGTGCGCCGCAGCGGTGGCCCTCTTCATACGCAAGCGCAGCTCAGGTTTCGCCTGACCGTAGAAGGGAACAGCCCCATGGAAACCCGCATCACCGATCGCCCCGCGTTCCGACTCATCGGCTACGCAACACGTGTGCCACTCATCCACGAAGGCGTCAACCCGCACATTCAGGCTCACATCGCTTCGTTGCCCGCAGCAGAACACGACCGTCTCAAGGCCCTGGGCAACACCGAGCCGGCGGGCCTTCTTCAGGTGAGCGCCGATGTCGACCCGGACTACGCCGAAGGCAGCGAGCTGACATACCTCCACGGCGTCGCCGTGACCGAAACGACCTCGGTGCCGGACGACCTCGAATCGATCGAGGTGCCGGCCGGCACGTGGGCGGTGTTCACAGCCGAGGGCGAGTACCCGGCGGCTCTGCAGTCCACCTGGGCCGCAACAGCCACCGACTGGTTCCCGTCGAACCCGTGGCGGCTCCGTCCCGGCCCTTCGTTGGTCGCCATCCTCGATCGCGCACAGGACTTCAGCTCCGCAACGACCGAGCTGTGGCTGCCGATCGAACGCGCGTGACACCCCGGTGCTGCCGGCTGGGTCAGACGGGCCGGCCTCAGGCGCTGAGACGATTCGGGTGTGCCGAGAGAAGCGCCTTTTCGAACCCGTCCACCGAACCATCGAGTTCGGCGAGTCGGTCGGCTGTCAGCGCGACAGATGTCGAGCCGTCCGAGCGATGAGCGACGACGACGGGCAGCGTCAGGTCTCGTACGGCTGCCTCGAGCCGTTCGTCGAGCTCGTTGCGGTGACGCAGAGCAATCGGAACACCGGTCCGTGCAACCATGCGGTCCCACTCGGGCTTTCGCCGAAGTGGGGAATGGGTGATGTCGCAGAGCGAGCACTCAACCGATCCGAAGAGGTGTCCGAAGAGATAGCGGACTTCACCGACCACACCGCCGTCGGCGTTGTAGATTCCGGTGTACCCGATGATCTGAGCACCACCGGGCGGGTCGATGGCGTCGCTGTCGCGCATGTCTCAACGATACGTGGCTGTTGCGCAGCGCGGCCTGCAGTCCCCGAGCTAGACAGTCCTGCGAACTGTCCAGACGTGCTCGGTCGGGAAATCCCGAGCCCACTCGGCGGAGATGCCCGATCTCACCCCGGTGGCCTCGGCGGGTGCCTGGATCTCGACCAGGTCGATGATCTCGAACCCCGTGGCCCGGAACAGCTTGATCCACTCCGAGAACGTGAGCCGGAACTCGATGCCGCCTGGCTCATCGACGGCGTCACGCCAGTCGAGGCGATGGCTGCCGAAGTACGGCCGCTCCAGTCGACGGGTGATCGGGAACGACCCGTCGACCGGCGAGCACATGCTCACGAGAGCGTGGTTCCCGAGGAACACGAGCGTCCCGCCCGGCCGCAGCAGGCGGTGAGCTTCGGGTATCCACTGATAGGGATCGGCCCAGATGGCGGCACCGTACTCGCTGATTGCGAAGTCGAATGCCTCGGCCGGCCTCGGGACCGTCTCCGCATTCCCGTGGATCAGATCGAGAGCGACACCGTGCTGCTCTGACAGTCGCTGAGCGGTGCGGAGTTGTTCCGCCGAGTTGTCGATGCCGGTCACCACCGCGCCTCTTCGCGCCATCCACCCCGACACGTAGGCCGTCCCGCATCCCAGTTCGATCGCCCGCATCCCCGCCATGCCATCGGGAAGCAGGCGAAGCTCGCTCTCGGGGATGCCCCATTGACCCCATGTCGGCTCGACCGCCTTCCACAGGCGCTCGCCTCCTTCAACCCACTCGTGCGCCATGCCGTCCCAGAAAGCGCGGTTCACCGCTACATGCTCGGGTAGTTCGCCCATGGCGCGACCCTATCGCTCGTGGTCACGGCGAGTTCGCTGGCGAGCTGCGGAGGTGGCGTGCGTCAGCCCACCGGGCTCAACGGGGCACGTGCGCGAAGGGCGGGGTATGCCTGCAGGACCATGTCGACGAGTTGTTCGATCGGGCGCGTGAGGGGATCGGTGGCGGGTACGCCGAGCTCGAGCTCGTATTCGTCGATGGCAGCTGTCACCTGCTCGTCCGTCATGTTCTCGTGGTTGATGGTGACCCCGATCACACGCGTCTGCGCGAATGACTCGATCAAGGCGATCTCACTCGCGGCGGTCGGCATGGACATCGTCGGGAAGTCATCGAGCATCCCGCGTCCGGGCGCGTGCTGAAGGATCACGCCGTCCGGCCGGCTGCCCCGGAGGATGTACGCCGACGTCAGGTAGGCGGGGTGACTGAGAGCGCCCTGCCCTTCGATGACGATGACGTCGGGATCCTCGTTCTCGAACGCCGCCACGACCTGCGCTTCGACCTCCCCGGAACAGAACTGCGGAACGGTCGCGTCCAGCGGCACCGCGTACTTGGCGCCCTGGATGAGCGCGGTCTGGCCGGTACCCACCATCACGGCATTGATGCCGCGAGCTTGGAGTGCCGCGACCAGCAGCGTGGTGGTGGTGCGCTTCCCGATCGCGCCGTCCGTTCCCAGCACGGCAATCCGAGGGCACGTCACGTCGAAGATCCGGCCGGTGAACAGGCGCAGATCCTTCCTCTCCTTCGTGCGGCGAACGTCGGTGATGGTCACCCCGGCCAGCAGCGCGGCGGAGGCGAACTCGGGATCGTCGCCCAGGAACTCGTGCAACCCGTTGACGAGGTTCATCCCGCGCGCGATGCCGTCAAGAAGATCCGTGCGCTGAGCCGCGGTGAGCATGCCACCTGCCGGCGCCATCCCGAAGATCAGCGAATCCGGCACCCCACCGGCGTGAGCGATCGCGCTTGCCAGATCAACGACGACCGGGATCCCGCTTGCGCGTCCGTCAAGCACGACACCGGCATCCGACCCGCGCACGCGTGCTGTCGATCACGCTGAGGATTCGATACTTCTCGGAGTGGCGGACGAGGCCGTTGGCCGTCTTGCCGTCCTGCCGGCCGAAGTTGCCTTCGCAATAGACGACGGCGGTGGCTGCGAGAGACATGGCACTCCTCTGAAGATTCAGAGGAGTCGACAAGACGAAGGTTTCTTCCCTGATGCCTGCGCGATGCCGACCTCGAACGGTATCAGCACTTCCTGAGCGTCCCCGCCGCCGTCGGGGTGATCGCGCTCATTTCCCCGGCGACTCAGCCGCCTCCGATGTCGGAGGGGGTCGTCAGAATGAAGGTATGACGGTCGTCGATTGGGACTCATTGCCGGTGGCCGATCCCGTGCCGTCGGAGCGCGTGATGATGCGCAGTCTGATCGAATCGCTGATCGACAGCGAGGCACAGATCGGCTCGATCCGGGCACGTCAGGCCATGCTCTACACGGCCATCACCGAGGTCATCGAGCTGCAGACGCGACGATTGCCGGATGCCGCGCGGAAGGATCGCGAGATGCCGCTGCGTGAAGCTCTGTCCGAGCTGGCAGCGAGTCTGCGGGTCACGGAGCGGACCGTTCAGAGGCGGATGTCCGATGGGACCACGCTTCTCATGCGCTTCACGCGGACTTGCACGGCACTCGCTGAGGGGCGGATCTCTCCCGCTCACGCTGCTGTCATCCTTGAAGCCGGGTCGGAGATCGACGACGACGAAGCCCGTGCATCGTTCGAGATGTCCGCGCTCGACGTGGCGGAGATCGAGACCGCCGGCAGGCTTCGCTCGGTGGTGCGATCGCTCGCCGAAGAGGCGCAACCGACGAGCATCGCCGAGAGGCACCGCGAAGCCCGCAAGTCGCGCGGGGTCTTCGTTCGCGACCTCGCCGATCACATGGCCGAACTGATCACGATCCAGCCCGCCGTCATCGCCCACGGCGTCTTGGATCGCCTCTCCCAGATGGCGCACGAAGACCAGCGCGTGGCCCGCGAGGAGAACGCTGCGTCGACCGACGAGCATGCTTCGCCCGATGACCGGACGATGGATCAGCGTCGCGCCGACATCCTCGCCGATCTGCTGCTCTCCGCCGCGCCGGCCGCACTGGGCGAGGGACTGCAGGCGATCAGCGCTCATGTGCAGGTGACCGTCCCGGTGCTGACGCTCGCCGGCGTGCAGGACACCGGTGCGACCCTGGCAGGATACGGCCCGATCGACCCGGAAACGGCCCGATGCCTTGCCCACGATGCCCCCGGCTGGGATCGCGTGATGACCCATCCTGTGACCGGCGTGACACTGGCCGTCGACCGGTATCGTCCGAGCGCTGATCTCCTGCGCACGCTTCGCGTGCGAGACGAGCACTGCCGCTTCCCGGGATGCCGCCAGCCTGTCCGTAGATGCGATGTGGACCATACACACGACGCCGCGCTCGGCGGGCCCACGCACATCGACAATCTCGCCCACCTCTGCCGCCGCCACCACACGCTCAAACACGCCACCGACTGGCAGGTACGCCAAGTCGGAGGTGGAGCGCTGGAGTGGACCAGCCCGACGGGGCTCGTCTACATCGACGTTCCGACCCCGACCCTGCGCTTCGTTCCATCCGGCGATCCGCCGCCCTTCTGAGCGGCGCCTCCCTGCCCTTCGAGCACCCTCCTGACAGACTGATGCCATGAGCCTGCCGTTCGAAAGCGCGTACCGGCACGGGTTTGCGCGCGTCGCCGCCTGCACCATCCCGATCGCGATCGCCGATCCGGTGCGCAACGCCGATGCGGTGCTCGCGACGGCACGGGAGTGCGATGCGGATGCGGTCGCGGTCGCGGTCTTCCCCGAGCTGTGTCTCACCGGCTACTCGATCGACGATCTCGTGATGCAGGACGCCGTCCTCGACGCCGTCGAAGCGGCGGTCGAGCGCCTGGTGGCGGCATCCGAAGACCTTCTGCCCGTGCTCGTGGTGGGCGCCCCGCTGCGGCATCGCAACCGCCTCTACAACTGCGCGGTCGTGATCCACCGCGGCGAGCTGCTCGGCGTCGCACCGAAGTCATACCTGCCCACGTACCGCGAGTTCTACGAGCGCCGCTGGTACGCGCCGGGCGACGATCAGATAGGGCAGGACATCCGCGTCGGCGACCTCGAGGCGCCGTTCGGCCCTGACCTGCTGTTCGAGGCGCTCGACGTGCCCGGCCTCGTCGTCCACGCCGAGGTGTGCGAAGACGTCTGGGTGCCGATCCCGCCGTCATCGTCCGCGGCTCTGGCGGGAGCGACCGTGCTCCTGAACCTCTCGGGCAGCCCCATCACCATCGCCCGCGCGGATGACCGCAAGATCCTCTGCCAGTCGCAGTCGCTGCGCTGCCTCGCCGCCTACGCGTACGCGGCCGCCGGCGCCGGAGAGTCGACGAACGACCTCTCGTGGGACGGCCAGACCATGATCTACGAGGGCGGCAACCTGCTCGCCGAGACGGAGCGGTTCCCGGAGGGGCCGCGGCGCTCGACCGCCGACGTCGACCTCGACCGGCTGCGTCAGGACCGCATCCGGCAGGGCACATTCGACGACAACCGCCGAGCCGAGCACGCCGAGGCGATGTTCCGCACGGTGCACTTCCAGCTCGACCCGCCGTCTCGAGACATCGGCCTTCGACGCACCCTCGACCGCTTCCCGTTCGTGCCTGACGACCCGGCACGGCTGGCACAGGACTGCTACGAGGCGTTCAACATCCAGGTGTCGGGCCTCGTTCAGCGGATGCAGGCGATCGGCAACCCGAAGCCGGTTCTCGGTGTGAGCGGCGGGCTCGACTCGACCCACGCGCTGCTCGTCATCGCCCGGGCGATGGACCGCATGGGCCGGCCGCGGAGCGACATCCTCACGTACACGATGCCGGGTTTCGCGACCTCCGCGCACACGAAGTCCAACGCCATCGCGCTGTCGGAGTCGATCGGCGCCTCGATCGAGACGATCGACATCCGAGATGCCGCCACCGAGATCTTCGAGAAGATCGGACACCCCTTCGCCGACGGCGAGCCGGTGCACGACATCACCTTCGAGAATGTCCAGGCGGGGCTGCGTACCGACTTCCTCTTCCGGCTTGCCAACCAGAACGGCGGCATGGTCATCGGCACCTCCGACCTGTCGGAGCTGGCGCTCGGCTGGTCGACCTACGGCGTGGGTGACCAGATGAGCCACTACGCGGTCAACACCGGTGTTCCCAAGACGCTCATCCAGCACATCATGCGCTGGGTGATCTCCGACGACACGCCGGGTCCGCACGCAGGGGCGACGCAGCTCAGCCCGCACGCGAAGGAGGTGCTCCAGTCGGTGCTGGACACCGAGATCAGCCCCGAGCTCGTGCCCGCGGGTCAGGACGGCCGGCTGCAGTCGACCGAGGACCGCATCGGCCCGTACGCCCTCCACGACTTCGCGCTCTTCCACATCCTGCGGTTCGGGCTGCGGCCGTCGAAGATCGCCTTCCTGGCGGAACGAGCATGGCGCGACCCGGATGCCGGAGCCTGGCCGCCCGGCTTCCCCGACGAGGATCGCTACGCGTACGACCTCCCGACCGTTGCGAAATGGCTGCGCGTGTTCCTGCAGCGCTACTTCGCGTTCGCCCAGTTCAAGCGCTCGGCGATCCCGAACGGACCGAAGGTCTCTCCGGCCGGCTCGCTCTCGCCACGCGGCGACTGGCGGGCGCCGTCAGACGGCAACGCGGCCGTATGGCTGGCCGAACTGGATGCCGCCCTGCCTGATCTCGCACCGAAACGGTAACGCCGGTCGCCGTGTCGACCTGCGACCGTGGCGCGTGGATACCATTCAGCCATGAGAGCCGTGGTGTTGTGGAGCGTTGTCGTGATCGCCGCAACCATGACGTCGATCTCCGCGTGCACCGCGGGACCGTCGGAGACACCTCCGAGCCCTGCTGGCGGCCCCACGGATGCGGCCGCGGAAGGCTGCCCGGACGGCATGGCCGAGACGGCCGGGCTGTGCATCGGCGAGAGCGCCGACGCTCAGCAGGCGGCCGACGTCGTGCGAGGACTGTTCGAGTCGGAGTCGCTAGGCTCCGTGATCGTCGGCGTCTGGCGGGCGGGCGAGCCCGTGCTGGTCGGCGCGCTCGGCGAGACGCTCACCGGCGTTCCCGCATCCGTGGACATGCACCACCGCACCGGCAACGTGGGCCACTCCATCGTGGAGACCGTGCTCCTGCAGCAAGTGGAGAAGGGCACGCTCTCCCTTGACGACCCGCTGTCGATGTATTTCCCGGACCTTCCCTCTGCCGACACGATCACGATCGACATGCTGGCGCACGGCACCTCCGGATACCGGCAGTACACGGTCGTCCCCGAATTCCAGTCCAAGTTCTACGAGGACCCGTTTGCGGAGTGGGACATCGCCGACGTGGTCGCCTACGGTGTCGACGGCGGTCCGCAGTACGAGCCCGGAACCGACTGGAACTTCTCCGACACCAACATCCTCGTCCTCGCTCAGGTGCTGGAGACGGCGACGGGCACGCCGATCGCGGAACTCGTCCAGGACGGAGTCTTCGATCCGCTCAGCATGGATCAGTCCACCTCTCCGGCGACGGCATACCTGCCGGCTCCGGTTCTGCACTCATACACGGGTGAGCGAGGGGTCTGGGAGGAGGCGACGTTCTGGCATCCGTCGTGGACGTCGTTCGCAGGCGGATGGGGTTCGACGCAGGACGATCTGCGCAAGCTCATCGAGGCCGTCGGCACCGGCGCTCTCCTATCGAGGGAGAGTCACGATGCGCAGCTCGCGCCGACGAACGTCGGGCTGGGCTCGAACACCGACGAGCGCTACTACGGGATGGGCATCTCCATCGTGAACGACTGGCTTCTGACGGCGCCGGGTCTTCAGGGGTACCACGCTTCGGTCGGCTATCTGCGTGATCAGGAGCTGACCGTGGTCGTCTACTTCACCACAACCCCGGACTACGACGCAGCGAACCGGTCCACGCTCATCTTCGAACCGCTCAGCGCGATCCTGGCGCCGGAGAACGCGGTCGATCTGGGCTGACTCCCTCGGTGGGAGGATGAAGCATGCCCCTGCGCGCCACGATCGTCGGCAGCGGGCCCAACGGGCTCACCGCCGCCGTGGCGCTCGCGCGGGCCGGCTATCAGGTGCGGGTGCTCGAGGCATCGTCGACCATCGGCGGCGGTGTCCGGACGGCGGAACTGACGCTTCCCGGGTTCCGGCACGACGTCGGCTCCGCGGTGCACCCGGCCGCGCTGAGCTCGCCCTTCTTCCGCGCCTTCGGCCTGCGCCGAGCGCATCGAGTGGATCGTGCCGGACATCTCGTACGCGCAGCCGCTCGACGGCGGGCGGGCCGCGATCGCCTGGCGCGACATCGAGCGCACGGCGCACGGCCTCGGCCGCGACGAGCGAGCCTGGCTGGCCGTGCTGCGCCCGCTGAGCTCGCACCTCGGCGGCGTGGTCGACTTCACCGGATCCCAGCTGCTCCGGGTGCCTCGGCACCCGATCACGACCGTCCGATACGGCCTGCGCGTACTTCAGCTCGGTTCGACCCTCGGCCGCAGAACGTTCGCGACGGAGGAGGCGGATGCGCTCCTGACGGGAGTGCTCGCCCACGCCAACACTCCCCTGCCGTCGGTCGGAGCCGCAGCATCCGGCCTCTTGCTGGCCGCCCACGCGCACAACGGCGACGGCTGGGCCTACCCGCGCGGCGGCGCCCAGCGCATCGCCGATGCGCTCGTCGCCGATCTGCGCGCGCACGGCGGCGAGGTCAGCGCGAACGCACACGTCACCTCGCTGCGCGACCTGGACTGGGGTGACCCGGCGGCCGGCGATCTGCTTCTGCTCGACACGTCCCCGAGGCTCGTGCTCACCCATCCCGGCATCCCGGCCCGGTACGCACGGGCGATCCGGCGCTATCGCTACGGCGCCGCCGCGGCGAAGGTGGACTTCGCCCTCGACGGGCCCATCCCCTGGAGCCATCCGGATGTCGCCCGCTCGCCCACCGTGCACCTCGGCGGAACGCGTGCCGAGATCGAGGCGAGCGAGAACGCCGTCGCACGCGGAGCCGTGACGGATCGCCCCTACGTGCTGGCGGTGCAGCCGTCCGTGCTCGACCCGACCCGGGCGCCCGCCGGCAAGGGCGTGCTGTGGGCGTACGTGCACGTGCCCGCCGACTCCCCGCTCGATCCGACGGAGCTCGTCACCCGCCAGGTGGAGCGGTTCGCGCCGGGGTTCCGCGACCGCATTCTCGCCTCGCACGCGATGACGGCGGCCGAGCGAGTGGCATTCAACCCGTCCGACATCGGCGGCGACATCCTCGGCGGCGCGTTCTCGTTCATCCAGGCAGTCCGCCGCCCGATCGTCTCCACCACGCCGTGGCGCACGCCGATGCGAGGCGTGTACCTCGCCTCGGCGGCGACCCCGCCGGGTCCGGGGGTCACCGGAATGCCCGGGTGGTACGCCGCCCGCCAGGCGATCGCGCGACACCGCCGGTCTCCGCCTCGAGCCGACGGATCTGTTCGGATCGTGACGTCATGGACGGGTTCGCGGCGGTCGACTTCGAGTTCGCTCGGCAGGTGCTGCAGCGGGGCATCGCCGCGCTCTATCTCGTCGCGTTCCTCTCGACGCTGAACCAGTTCCGTCCTCTTCTCGGAGAGCACGGCCTGCTGCCGGCCCCCGAACTGCTCGAGTGGGCGAAGTCGTCGCCACGCGCCGGACGGATGCTGCGACCCACGCTGTTCCGCTACGTCGGCTACACCGACCGGCGATTGGTCGCCCTCTGCACGGCCGGCATGGTCGTCGCCGCACTGCTGGTGATCGGCATCCCGCAGCTCGGCCCGCCCTGGGTGCCGATGCTCGCGTTCCTGCTGCTGTGGCTCGCGTACATGTCGGTCGTCAGCCTCGGCCAGACGTTCTACTCGTTCGGGTGGGAGATGCTCCTCCTCGAGGCGGGATTCCTCGCCGCGTTCCTGGGCTCCGACTCCCAGAGCCCCGCCTGTCGTCGTGATCGTCCTCTTCTGGTGGCTGCTCTTCCGCCTGGAGTTCGGCGCCGGGATGATCAAGATCCGAGGCGGCCGCGAGTGGCGCGACCTCACCGCCCTCATGTACCACCACGAGACGCAGCCGATGCCGGGACCGCTCAGCCGGCAGGCGCATCTGCTGCCGCGGTGGTTCCACAAGGGCGAAGTGCTCGGCAACCACTTCGCCCAGCTGATCGTCCCGTGGTTCCTGTTCGCCCCGATCCTGGGGCTGTGGATCCCCGGCCCCGTGCCGGCGATCATCGGTGCCGTGGCGGGGGCGATCGTGATCGCCACCCAACTCTGGCTCGTCGCGACCGGCAACTTCGCCTGGCTCAACTGGGCGACCATCGTGCTCGGCTTCTCGGCGGTCGGGCTGACGGGCATCGGGTCGCCGGCCGCCGAGCCTGCCGAAGGCCTGCCGCTGTACTGGCTGATCGTCACCTCGGCGGTCGGCGTGCTCTACGTCATCCTGAGCTGGCCGGCGCTGCGCAACCTGTTCGCCCACCGGCAGCTCATGAACGCGAGCTTCAACAGATGGCAGCTGGCCAACGCCTACGGCGCCTTCGGAACCGTCACGAAGGAGCGCATCGAGATCGTCGTCGAAGGCACGATGGACGACGATCCGGATGCCGCAACCTGGCGCGAGTACGAGTTCAAGGGCAAGCCCGGCGACGTGCGCCGGATCCCGCGGCAGTTCGCGCCGTACCACCTCCGGCTCGACTGGCTCATGTGGTTCCTCCCGCTGGGCCACTCGCTCGACGAGTGGTTCACAGCCTTCCTGGTGCGGCTTCTGGAGGCCGACGGACCCACCGTGAGGCTGCTCGCGGCCGACCCGTTCGAGGGCGCGGCGCCGCGGTGGGTCCGCGCAGTCTCGTACCGCTATCGGTTCAGCACACGACGTGAGTTCCGCGAGACCCGCGCACGCTGGGTGCGCGATCGGCGGCGACCGGTGATCGGACCGGTCGCGCTGCGCCGACCTGGGAGGATGGACGGGTGAAACTCCTCGTCGCGGCCCTCGACGCCGAACTGGTCGCCTTCCCACCGGATCTGGCAGGTTTCGACCGCCTCGTCACGGGTCCCGGCAAGCTCCAGGCGACGTATGCGCTCACCCGGAAGCTCCTGGAGAGCGAGTACGACGAGATCGTCGTCGTCGGGACGGCGGGAGCGATCGACGCCCGGCTCGACGGGAGCGTCTACGAGATCGACGCGGCGATCCAGCACGACGTCACCGACATCGACGGCATCGTCGGGCAGCACGTCTCGCTGCCGCGACGGCTCGAACTCGGGCCGAACGGTGTCACGATCGCGACCGGCGATCACTTCGTCGACGACGCCGAGGCGGTGGCCGTGATCCGCCCGCTCGGAGCGGGACTGGTCGACATGGAGACGTACGCCTACGCGTGGGTCGCCGCGCAGTTCGACGTGCCGATCCGCGTCATCAAGGCGATCTCCGACCGCGCCCAGGATGACGCGATCACCGACTGGCGCACCGCCGTCACCGCGTGCAGCGGCCGGCTGCGCGAGTTCATGCTCGCCGAGTACGGAGTCTGAGACCGGGTCGGCTCAGGTATCGGAGTCGCTGCGCGAGAAGATCATCCGCAGCACGAAGAAGACGATGGCCGCGACGACGGCGACGGCGATCAGCTTGAAGATGAACGCCAGCACCGAGAAGAGCAGGTTCACCAGGAACCAGGCGATCAGGATCGCTGCGATGACGCCGACGATCGTCCACACGGTCCCCTTGTTCACCGTTCCAGCCTAAGCGCGCCGGATGCGCGCTCACACCGCAGCGGTCGAGGTCCTGTCGGATGACGCTCGGCCCCTGCGCCGTCGCTTCGACCACGAGCTGAGCGGGCAGCTGCTCCTTCATCGCGGCGACATGGCTGATGAGGCCGACGGTCCGGCCGCCCTGGCGGAGTTCGTCGAGCGTGCGCATCGCGAGGTCGAGGGTGTCGTCGTCGAGCGAGCCGAAGCCCTCGTCGATGAACAGGGTGTCGAGCTTCACACCGCCGGCGCGGGCAGTGACGACCTCGGCGAGGCCGAGAGCCAGGGCCAGTGAGGCGAGGAACGTCTCCCCGCCGGAGAGCGATTGGGCGGGACGGGCCTGCCCGGTGTGGGCGTCCATGATCTGCAGCCCGAGGCCCGATGCCGCCCCGCGCGCGGCCCGTGCGTCGGTGTGCTGGAGCCGGTATCGTCCCGACGACATGTCGTCGAGCCGCAGATTCGCTGCCTCCACGATCTCCTCGAGCTCCGCGGCGAGGACGAACGACTCGAGCGTCATCCGGTGCGTGTTCGGCGCTTTGCCCGCGACGGTGTTCGCGAGCCGGGCGACGACGTCGTGCTCGTCGGCAAGCGCGGAGATCTGCGCGTGCGCGGCGCGGCGCGGTCCAGCAGCTCGCGCAGCCGTGCGGACGTCTGCGCGGCGTGGGCCGCGGCATCCACCGTCGCACTCCACTGCTCGCGGGCGTCGGCGAGTGAAGAGGCCGTCGCCGCCAGATCGACGAGCTCCTCCGGCGCGCCGGCCAGCTCGAGCTCGAGATCGCGCAGGCGGTCGCGCTCGGAGCGCAGCGCCGCGTCGTGCTCGCGGAGCCGCTCGTCGAGCGCTTCGCGCACCGCGGCGTCGCGCAGCGCGGTCGTCGCCTCGGCTGCGTCGTCGAAGACGGATGCCGCCACCCGCGCGTCGCGGTCGGCCACGGCATCCCGCGCCGCGGCGTCGCGCACGGTCGCATCGGCGTGCGCGTCCGCGAGCGCCTGGGCGAGCCGGCGGCGGCGGGTGAGGTCGGCGACGCGATCAGCCACCGTGCCGAAGTCCCCGCGCGCCGCGTCGACGGCCCGTCGCGCGGCGGAGACCTGCTGTTCGAGGGCCGCCGCAGACTCGCGCGCCGCGGCCAGCTCGACCGCGAGCGCGTCGCGCTCGGCTTCGGCCGCGGCATCGGTATCGACGAGCTGCTGACGCTGCACGGTGAGCGAGTCGCGCGCATCGGCCGCTCGCTGGGCGGCGGCGACGGCTTCGGCGGCTGCCGCGTGGGCGGTCGTGAGGGCGGCGACGGTCTCTCCGCCCGCCCGCGCGGCCGCCTCTGCGTGGGCGTCGCGGGCCGCGCGGGCGGCGACGGATGCCGTTCGCTCGGCGGACGCCGCGGCATCCTTCCGGTGCTCCGCGTCGAGCAGGTCGTCGTCGGTCACCGGCTCGTCGCTCGGCGGAGCCGGGTGCGGATGCTCGAGCGACCCGCACACGGCGCAGGGCTCATCATCGACGAGTGAGGCGGCCAGCTCCGCCGCATGGCCCGTCAGTCGGCGCCGCAGCAGGGCCGTGACGGCGCCCGCGGCTCGCTCGAGCGACACGAGTGCGTCGGCGTGAGCCGACTCTGCGTCACGCTGCGCCGGGGCCAGGCGCTCCGCATCGCGCGCCGCATCGAGACGCGCTTCCGCCTCGGCGACCGCGTCCGTGCCGCCGCCAGCGCGCCCGACGCCGCGGTGTGCGCGGCGATCTCGGCGTCCAGCAGCGCGATGCGCTCGGGCAGGCCGGCGCGGGCGGCGTCGATGCGGCCGAGGAGCGTGTCGAACTCGGTGATCCGTGCCCGCGTCGCGGCGAGCGACTTCTCGCCGTCCTCGAGGCGGCGCTCGTCGTCGGCGGCGGCCGTCGCGACCGCGAGGTCGCCGGTGAGCTCGTCGATGCGGATGCCGAGGGCCGCGGCATCCGCATGCTCCCCCGCGGCGATCCAGGCCGCACGTGCGTCCGCCTCGGCCTCGGCAGCCGCTGCCGCAGCGGAGACCGCGTGCGCCGTGGTCTCGATCGACGCTCGCAGCGTCTCGGCCGCGAGCGCCCGCTCCAGGGTTCGCCGGTCGGCCGCGATCGGGGCGGCGCGCTCCTCGAGCTGCGCGAGCGCCGCGCGGGAACGAGCGCGGAGCTCCTGCTTCTCGCGCAGCGCCTTCGCGGCGGCGTGCGCCGCCTCGGCGGCGCGGTGGGCGGCGTCGGCGGCGTCCCGCTCGCGCATCAGCGTCTCGGACCGGTAGGCGGCGCGCTGCGCGGCGCGCTCGCCGCGACTCGAATCGCGACGCGATCGAAAGCGGCGCGCCCGAGGCTCTGCGGCTCTCGGCGCGCGTCTCCCGGTCAGCTCGTCGATCTCGACGAGTCGCTCGGCTTCGCCGAGCAGGAGGTCGACCCCGTCGCCGGCGGCGGCGAGGGCGCGCTCGGCCTCCTTGCGGCGCTGCTCGAGCACGTTCTGGTAGTCCTCGTACGTGCGCGTGCCGAAGAGCTTGCGCAGCAGGCGCTGACGATCGTCGTTGCGGGCGAGGAGGAACTCGGCGAAGCGCCCCTGCGCGAGCAGGATCACCTGCAGGAACTGCTGCTGGTTCAGGCCGAGGATCTCGATCGAGCTCGCGCGCGACGTCGACCGGACGAGCCGCCCGACCGATCCAGGTATCCGTCGACGAATTCGTCGAGCTGAGCGCGGTGCGGCTCGGTCGTGAGACCGGTTCCGCGCTGCTTGGGCCGCTCGTACTCGGGCGAGCGGGTCACCCGCCAGCGCCTGCCCGCCGCGCTGAACTCGACCGTCACGCGGGTCGGGTCGTCGGGGGCGCAGTGATCGCTGCGAAGTCGCTTCTCGACGCCGTCGTAGCGGGGCGCTCCGCCGTAGAGCGCGAAGCAGACCCCGTCGAGCACGCTGGACTTTCCGGCGCCCGTACGGCCGGCGATCAGGAAGATGCCGTCGGCGGCGAACGCGTCGAAGTCGACGATCTGTCGCTCGCGGAACGGGCCGAAGCCCTCGAGTTCGAGCCGGTGGAGCCTCACTGTCTGACCCTCACGAGACGCTCCACGAGCGAGCGCTCGTCGATCACGTCGCGGATCAGCTCGGCCTCGCGCTCGGTCGCGCCCTCGCCGTCGCGCACGTGGGCGAGGAATGCGTCGACGAGTTCGGCGTCGCTGCGGGCCGCGCGCACGCGCCGCGAGTACGTGAGGCCGTCGGACCCGCGCACGCCTTCGGGCGTGTGCATGACCGTGGCGCAGAACGCGAAGCGGCCCTGCAGCCGGCGCATCGGGTCGGGCTGCGGTGTGGCGTCGGTGTACTGCGCACACACCCACGCCTCTTCGTGCACGCTGAAGCGCGGGGCGGTCAGCAGCTCCTCCAGCGAGCCGCGCAGCGTCTTCAGCCGCGCGCGGCACGGGGAGATCGAGCCACGAGACAGTCGCGAGGCCCCCAGCGTCGAGGTCGACGAGCCAGGAGCCGCGGGGCTTGTCGGCCTCGCCGAAGCTGTAGTGCAGCGGGCGCGCCGGCGTAGCGAACGCGCTCGGAGAGCTGCTGGCGGCCGTGGATATGGCCGAGCGCGACGTAGTCGGGTCCTTCGAAGGCCGACGAGCGGAACCACGTCGAGACTGCCCTGCCGGATCTCGCGCTCCACACCCGCGGTCGCCTCGACACCGGCCGCGAAGCAGTGCGCGATCGCCACCGACCGACCGCCGCGGTCGGCCAGGTCGCTTCGGATCAGGCTCAGGACGTGCTCGATCGTGGCGCGCTGCGACCGCAGCTCGACTCCCGGCCACAGGTGCCGCACGAGCGCGGGCTCGAGGAACGGGACCCCGTAGAAGTGCACGGGGCCGTGCGCGTCGTCGATCGTGATCGGGATGCCGGCCGACAGCGGGTCGGTCACGACGTGGATGCCCTCCCGCAGCAGCGCCGACTGGAACCCGAGCCGGGCGGCGGAGTCGTGGTTGCCGCTCGTCACGATGATCTGCGCACCCGCGCCGGAGAGGCTGCGGAGGGTGTCGGTGAGCAGGGTGTAGCACGCCGCCGCCGGCGCGGCCGAGTCGAAGACGTCGCCCGCGACGATCACCACATCGACGTCGTTCTCGCGCACCTGCGCGGCGAGCGCCTCGAGCACGCCGCGCAGCGCATCGAGCGTGGCGTGGCCGTGGAACGACCGCCCGATGTGCCAGTCCGAGGTGTGCAGGATGCGCATGGTGACACGGTACGGCGGCCGTGCGACATCGTCGTTGAGGCAGCCGGGCGGTTCGCTCATCGCGAAGCGCGGTGGCGACGACGGTAGGGAATTCGGATGCTGAGACCGGATTCGGGCGCCTGCGGGCGCAGCATCCGAATCCGGTGACATCCTCCGAATCCGGTGATCGAGGCGACGGATGCCGCGGCACCGACAACCGGGTCGGCGTCAGCGCCCGCCGCTTCTTCGTGCGTCGGCGGGAGCTGAGATCCACGATCGAGATGAGGAAGGCGACGGCGATGAAGACGGCGACGGCCGTCATCCCGTACGCGTATGCGTCGTGGTACACCACGAGGTCGGGGGCGCTTCCCGACTCGCGGTAGATGGTCGCGTAGAACAGCGACAGGGCGACCGCCGTGCCGACCGACGTGCCGATCCGCTGCCCGAGCTGACCGATCGATCCGGCCACGCCGCCCTGCTTGACCGGGATGTCGGCCAGCGTCAGCGTCTGGTTCGGCGACATCACGAGGCCGCCGCCCACTCCGCCGACAACCATGACCCCGGCCATCACCCAGGCCACCCACTCCGGTGGCACGAACACAGCTGCGGCGGCGAGTCCGATCACGCAGGCGAGCACCCCGACGAGGCCCCAGACGACGACCGGGCGCCCGTAGGTCCCGACGAGGTTGCCGCCGATCCATGAGAAGAGCGCGCTGCTCAGGGCGAACCCGATCGTGACCATGCCGGCGTACACCGGCGCGAGCCCGACGCCGGTCTGCAGGAAGAGCGTCGTGAGGAGGAACAGTGCGGGCAGCGCGGTGAAGTAGGCCGCGATCAGCAGCGTGCCGTTGCGGAAGGACGAAACGCGGAACAGGGCGAACCGGATGAGCGGCTGCTTGCCCCGGCGCTCGTAGTGCCGCTCCCACGCGACGAAAGCGCCGGCGAACAGCACGAAGGCGACGAGGAGCCACCAGCGCCTCGGATCGTCGTCGGGCGAGCCGGTCGTGAACAGGAAGGGCCACATGAGCGAGACCACCGCGAGGCCGAACAGCACCACCCCGAACACGTCGAACGACAGCCGCTTGCGAGAGCGCGTGCGGGTCTTCGGCAGCACCCAGGCCGCGAGACCGATCGCGATGAGTCCCGAGCGGCACGTTCATCCAGAACGTCAGGCGCCAGCCGTCGGTCGCTCCGCCGATGAGGATCAGAAGCCCGCCGATGGTGGGGCCGAACGCCGTCGCGATGCCGATCGTGGCGCCGAAGAGCCCGAAGGCGCGTCCGCGCTCCTTGCCCTGGAACAGCTGCTGGATGAGACCGAGCACCTGCGGCATCTGGATGCCGGCTGCCACGCCCTGCAGCAGGCGCGCGATCATCAGCATGAGCGGGCTCACCGCGAGAGCGCACAGGAGGCTCGTCACGGTGAAGAGCGACAGCCCGACGATGAAGAGCGCACGCCGGGAGCGCTGGTCACCGAGCCGTCCCATCGGCACGAGCACCAGGCCGAACGTCAGCACGTATCCCGAGACGATCAGCTGCAGCTCGGTGGAATTCGCGCCGAGCGCCGACTCGATCGAGGGCAGCGCGACGTTGACCTTCGACAGGTCGAGGATCGTGATCGCGGCGACCGCGACGCACACCCAGAACGCCCGCCACCGTTGCGGGAGACGTCAGCGCGATCTCGGTGGTGGGCGGGTGTGCGCGGGTGCTCACCGGCTGCGCGGCTGTCGTCGTGGGGGTGGCGTCGGACATTCAGACCAGGCTATCCCGGGTCCGGATGCCGGGGCCCGGCCCGCTGCGAATGCCTACGTCGAGTGCCTACGTCGGGAGGGTGGGGGCGGCGGAAAACAGCCGTGCGTGAGCAGAATTCTGCCAGTGCATCCAGGACCGGCAATGTCGGAGGCCCTCCGTACGTTGGAGGTGATCGGAACCTACGGAGGAGCCATGCTATCCATCATCAATGCCGCTGAAGCGCAGTTCCGTCACGAGTCCGAGACGCGCATGCGTGAGCATGCCATCCTGGTCTCGATCCGGGAGCGTCGCGCAGCACAATCGACTGCCTCGTCGATCGCACCGCGGTCCACGCCGACCCTCGCCCTCGAGACGCCGACCGTCAAGACTCTGCGACCCGCCACTCGAGTGGCGCGCGCAGAGTGGCCGCGACCGATCGGCGTCAAGAACTGCGAAGGCACGGTCTGCGCCGTCGCGTAGCGAGGGCTCGCACGATCGCGCGACCGGAGAGGCAGGATCAGGGGCCGGCGGCGGCGGGGCATGTAAGGAAAGCCGCCGCCGGCGTTCTCTGAACTCAGACGCCGGAGCCTCCGGCCGAGTTGCCGCCCGAAGAGCGGCGTGCCAGGTCGCTGACCTCGTCATCGGTCAGCTGGATGTCGGAATCGTTGAGGCGCTGCCGAAGCACTTCCTCATAGCGGTCGTGCGACTCGTCGCCCAGGTCCACTCGGGTCTGCGCGGCGATGCCGTCCAGCTTGTCCTGGGTGGACGCGTCGTTCTGAGCGAGGACGGGCTCGTCCTGGGTATTCTCACCCGGAGCGGGAGCGTTGCTGTCGTCACCCTCGTGATAGACCTCGCCGCCGACTCCCGCATCGCTGCGCTGCTCGGCCGCCTGGGCCGCCGCGGGATCGGTCGCGCCACCGGGCTCGTTCGTGGTGCCTGACATCAGGAGTCCTCCTCGTCGAGGTCGTCGTCGGCCTTCATGTCGGGATCGACGTTCTGACCGGGAGCGTCACCCTCCACCGTTCCCGGAGCATCAGCCGTGGCATCGGCCCCGTCCGGTGTATTCGGGGGCAGACCTGATCCGGTTCCCCGTGCATCCGTGCTCATAGACGTCTCCTATCGGTGATCTTCAGCATCTCCCGCGGGAAGTGATCCATACAGGGGCTTGACGCGCCCCGGACGGCGCGACTACGTCGCGGCGGTTCCTCCGGGGACTCGGGAGACGGCGGCCGCCGCGCGGTCTTTGGCGACCGCTTGACCGATGAGCTGACCACCGCTCGTCGTGAGCGCCCTGCGCCACGGCAGCATGCCTTCGATCTCGATCTGGATGGACATCGACAGGATGGTCCTGATGAGGACGATGATCCCGAGGATGAGCGCATCCTCCATCGAGGGCTTCGAGGTGATCGTGCGGATGAGGTCGGCGGCGACGAGCACCTCGAGACCGAGCAGGATCGCGGCACCGAGCGTCGTGCGCAGGACGGAGAACGCGGCGTTTCCGCCGTCGCCTCGGCGGAGCGCCCGCCAGCCGAGCATGAGCGCGATGAGGAAGCCGACGATCATCGCGAGCGCGCCGATCGCCTCGAAGCCCACGGCGACGATGGTGAAGACGCTCTCGAAGTCCACGGGCTCAGTGTACGAGCCCCGCGAGCGCGGCTACGCGCTGGCGCGCTGGTGCAGGATGCCGTCGCGCTCGGGATGGGCGGCGAACCAGTCGGCGACGTACCAGCACACGGGAATGACCTGGCGGTCGCCCCGCCGCTCGAGCTCGGAGACCGCGCGCTCCACGACCTCGCCCGCGTAGCCCCTGCCGCGGAAGGTCGGCACGGTGTAGGCGCGGGTCATGGCAACCGTCCGCCCGTCGTCGCGGTAGTCCAGGACGCTCACGAGGTCACCGCCGCGGTGCAGCGTGTAGCGCGACGCGTCCGCTTCGTGCGTGAAGGTCATCGATGTCACCCCGACAGATTACGACGTTGCAGGGCCAGAGGACGCGAGCGCGCCTGGGCGATTCCCGAGAGCGATGCGCGCGCGCTCGGTGCGGCACTCCTCACCCGGTCACGTCCGCGAGATCGACGGTGAACGTCTCGGAGCGGCCGTCGGGCGTCGTCACGGTGACCTCGGTGCTGCCCGAACCGCCGGCGAACACCCGCAGCGCGCAGCCCGTCGAGATAGTCGTAGTCGGGCCGGTCGGCGCGCGCGCCCCAGGGGATCACCGCCCCCGGGCGCACGTAGAGGGGCAGCGACGTGAACCCGTGCTGTTCGCGCCGCCAGCATCCCCCGCGCACCACCTCGCCGGTCAGCAGGTTCGTCCACGTTCCCCGCGGCAGGTAGAACTCCACCTTCCCGTCCGCCGTGAACACGGGAGCGACCAGGATGTCGCCGCCGAGCATGTACTGCCGGTCGAGGTAGGCGACCGCGGGGTCGTCCGGGAACTCCAGCTGCATCGGACGCATGATCGGCGCGCCGGTCGCCGCGGCCTCCAGGCCCGCCGCGTACAGGTACGGCATGAGCCGCATCTTCAGCTGCGTGAACATGCGCGTGACCTCCACCGCCTCCTCGTCGAACGCCCACGGCACCCGGTAGGAGCCCGAGCCGTGGAAGCGACTGTGCGATCCGAGCAGACCGAACGCGGTCCAGCGCTTGAAGACGGCGGCATCCGGTGTTCCCTCGAAGCCGCCGATGTCGTGGCTCCAGTGCGCGAAGCCGCTCAGGGCGAGCGAGAGTCCGCCGCGCAGCGTCTCGGCCATCGACTCGAACGTCGAGGTCGAGTCGCCGCCCCAGTGCACCGGCATCGACTGGCCGCCGGCGGTCGCCGACCGCGCGAACAGCACGGCTTCGCCGGCGCCCTTGGCCTCGACGAGCACGTCGTGCACGGCCTTGTTGTACAGCTGCGTGTAGAGGTTGTGCATGCGCGACGGGTCCGAGCCGTCGAAGTAGTCCACCTCGAGCGGGATCCGCTCGCCGAAGTCGGTCTTGAAGCAGTCCACGCCCTGGTCGACGAGCGCGCGCAGCTTGCCCTGGTACCAGGCGGTCGCATCGGGGTTGGTGAAGTCGACGAGCCCCATGCCCGCCTGCCACAGGTCCCACTGCCAGACCGAGCCGTCGGGGCGCTTGACGAGGAAGCCGGATGCCGCCGCCTCGGCGAACAGCGGCGAGCGCTGGGCGATGTAGGGGTTGATCCACACGCAGACGCGCAGGTCCTTCTCGTGCAGGCGGGCGAGCATGCCGTCTCGGGTCGGGGAACACCCGCGGATCCCACTCGAAGTCGCACCAGTTGAACTCGCGCATCCAGAAGCAGTCGAAGTGGAAGACCGAGACGGGCAGCTCGCGGCGCGGCCATCTCGTCGATGAACGAGGTGACGGTCGCCTCGTCGTAGTCGGTCGTGAACGACGTCGACAGCCACAGGCCGTACGACCAGGCCGGCACGACCGGCGGGCGCCCGGTGAGCGCCGTGTAGCGGTCGAGCACCTCCTTCGGCGTGGGCCCGGCGATCACGAAGTACTCGAGCATCTTCGCCGGCCACGGAGAACTGCACCCGCTCGACGGCCTCCGAGCCGATCTCGAACGACACGTGGCCCGGGTCGTTCACGAGCACGCCGTAGCCGCGGTTGGACAGGTAGAACGGCACGTTCTTGTACGCCTGCTCGCTCGAGGTGCCGCCGTCGGCGTTCCAGATGTCGACGGACTGGCCGTTCTTCACGAGCGGACCGAAGCGCTCGCCCAGACCGTAGATGAGCTCGCCGACGCCGAGGTCGAGCTGCTCGTGCACGTACGTCGTCCGCGTGGGGCGCCGCGGTGCCGCGAGCGCGCGTTGCCGACGACGCCGTGCGTCGACCTGTGCGTCGTCCGCGACGTGCACGATAGCCCTGCGCCTTGTGGCCGCTGCCGGTCACCCGCGCGCCGTCCACCTCGAACGACAGGTCCCACGGGGCGCCCGGTGCGATGCGCGCGGTGAGCGGACCGGTCGTCGAGCACCCCGCCGTCGTCCGAGACGGATGCCGCGCCCGCGCCGCCCGCGACGGCGCCCGGCAGGTCGAACCCGCCGTGCCACGTCGCCGCCGGTGTGATGCGCGATGCGCACGCGCACCACGCCCTCCAGCGGCGAGGAGAGCGTCACCGTGAGCGTCGCCCGGTTGAGCACGTCGCCGCGCTTGGCGATCACCGCGGTGGGGGCGGTGACGACCAGGCCGGCGCCGTCGGCACGCGTCACTCGTCTGCCAGATGTCGTACGCCTCCTGCGCGTACAGCGCCGTGACGCCGGGCCGAAGCTGCCAGAACCCGTCGGTGAACTTCATTACTTGACTGCTCCTGCCGTGATGCCCCGCGTGAGGGTGCGCTGGAAGATGAGGAAGAAGATGAGCGTCGGGATGATGCCCAGCAGCGCCGATGCGCTCGTGGTGGTGACGTCCATGAGCCGGTCGCCCTGCAGGACGCTGATCGCGACGGGCACGGTCTGGTTGGCGTTGGACGGCGAGGAACGTCAGCGGGATGAGGAACTCGTTCCACGTCCAGATGAAGAAGAAGATGAGCAGCACCGACAGGGTCGGGCGGCTGATCGGGAAGACGACCCGCCACAGGATCTGCCAGCGGCTGGCGCCGTCGATGGATGCCGCCTCGAGCACCTCCTTCGGGAAAGTGCCGTAGACCGACGAGAGCAGGTACGTGCCGAACGCCGCCTGGATCACCGTGAAGACGATGATCACCGACCACACGTTGTCGTAGAGGCCCACCGTCTTTGAACATGTAGTACAGCGGGTACAGGAGCGCCTCCTGCGGCAGCAGGTTCGCCATCAGGAACAGCAGCACGATCCACGAGCGACCCCGCACGCGCCCGATGCCGATCGCGAAGGCGTTCAGCATCGAGATGAGCACCGCGAGCACCGCGACGACGCCCGAGATGAAGATCGAGTTCCAGACCTTCTCCGGGAAGTTCACGCGCTCCCAGAAGTTGACGATGCCGGTGAAGTCGAGCGACTGGGGCAGCGCGAGCGGGCCGCCGTTGGCGTAGTCGATCGGCGACTTGAACGAGTTCACGAGGATCAGGTAGAACGGCGCGATCACGGCGAGCGCGCCGACGATGACGAGAGCGAGCAGCAGCCAGTCGACGCCGCGCTTCTTGGTCATGCCGCCACGGGCGCGCGGGCAGCGCTTGGGTGCCTTCCCGCTCGTGGCGGGCGTGGTGACGAGAACGGTTCCGAGCAGCCATCACAGGCCCGCCCTTTCTTTGCGCTCCATCGAGTTCTGCACCCGGATGAAGATGATCGGAGACGACGACGACGAGGATCGTCAGGACCGTGGCGATGGTCGCGCCGTAGCCGACGTTCCGCTTGGTGAAGAACTCCTGGTATGGCGTAGTACGCCGGCACGAGCGTCGCGCCGGCCGGGCCTCCGCCGCGTGATCACGTACACGGGGCCGAAGACCTTGAGCGCCGCGATCGTGCGACGTGAGGGTCACGACGAAGATCTCGGGGCGGATGATGCTCATCGTGATGGCCGAGAACCGCTGGAACCAGTTCGCCCCGTCGAGTTCGGCTGCCTCGTACAGCTCCGGATCGACGCGCTGCAGCGCCGCCATGAAGACGACGACCGGGTAGCCGATCTGCACCCAGACGAGCACGCACCATGAGCACGATGAGCGCCGAGGGCATCTGTCCCAGCCAGTCGTAGGGCGGGATGCCGAAGACTGCCGAGCATCTGGTTGAGCGCGCCGTCCTGCGCCCGGGCGGCACGATCCAGCCGATCACGATGCCGGCGACGACGATGGGGAGGATCTGCGGCAGGTAGTAGGTCGCCCGCAGGAAGCTGCCGACCTTGCCGCCGAACTTGCGGCCGACGACGTCGAACAGGAGCGCGGCGACGATGCAGGCCGACCGATCGTCGGGACGACGACCATCGCGAGCGACCATCCAGACGGAGTTCGTGAACGACGTCCAGAAGTCCTCGTCGGTGAAGAGCTTCAACCAGTTCTCGAGGCCGATGAACTCGGGGTGTCCGGACGCCGCGCCACTTCGTGAACGTGAGGAACACGTTCCAGATGAGCGGGATGATCGACGATGACGAGCAGCAGCACGAAGCCGGGCAGCAGGTAGAGCCAGTACGCCCGCGGTGCCCCCCGTGCGCTGCGGGATCGACGGCTGCTCGGGCGGCAGCTTCATGCGCGGCCGGTTCGACGCGGGTGACAACAGACATGGCTCAACTCCAATGAAGGGGACGGGGGCGGCACCCGCACGGGGTACCGCCCCCCGCCGCGGATCAGCGGAACTCCGCGGTTCCTTCGTCGTACTCGCTCACCGAGGTTGGCGTTCGTCGTCTCGGCATCCTGCACGCCGGTGACGAGGCCCTGCAGCTCCTGCACGATGACGTCGTAGAAGCCGGGCGCCGGCCAGTCGGGGTAGAACGACAGGCCGTCGTTGTCGAGGACCCCGTTGAACGTCGCGATCAGCTCGGCGCTCTTCTCGTCGGTGATGTCGGCGGGGTCCGCCGCGACGGGCACGCCGCCGTTGTTGCCGATGATGCGCCTGGATCTCGGGACGCATCGTGATGTCGATGAACTCGTACGCGAGCTCCTTGTTCGCCGCGTTCTCGGGCACGACCCACAGGTTGCCCGACGAGCCGAGCGAGAGGTCGCGACTCCGGGAACGCCTGCAGCGTCCAGTCGAAGCCGGTGGCCTCGCTCGACGAAGCGGCCGAACCACCACGAGCCCGACACGAAGATCGGCGCGGTGCCGTTGATGAACGAGACGCCGGCGTCCTCCGCCTTGATCGAGGAGACGTCCGAGGCGATGTAGCCCTTGTCGACGTACTCCTGCAGCGTCTCGGTCGCGTACGTGATCTCGTCGCCCTGCCAGTCGACGGGGTTCTCGTAGAGCTGGTAGTCGTTGACGAACTGGCGGTCGGCCTGCGCTCAGCGCGAGCTGGTACCAGAGCTGGCCGAGCGGGTACTCGGCGCCCGCCTCGGCGAGCGGCGTGATGCCCTGCGCGACGAACGCGTCGAGCACGGCGACGAACTCGTCGTAGGTGGTCGGGATCTCCAGTCCGGCCGCCGCGAACGCGTCCTCGTTGTAGTAGACGCCGACGAACTCGCCGTAGTTCGGGATGCCGTACCAGGTGTCGCCGCCCATGACGCCGTCTTCGCTGTACTTCGCGGTCGTCTGGAGCGACGGGGCGAGCTTGTCGGCCCAGCCGTACTCGTCGACGGCGTCGGAGATGTCGGTGATCAGGCCCGTGCTCGCGAGGAAGCCGGCCGTCGCGTTGCCCTTGTTGAACTCCATGAGGTCGGGGGCCGCGTCCGAGTCGAGCACCTGGCTCGCGGTCTTCTGGATCTGCTCGAAGGACTTCTCCTCGAACTCGACCGTCGCGCCGGTCTCCTCCTCGAAGATCGTGATGGCTTCGGCCCAGGCCTTGCCCATCGCGCTGTCGGCGCCCTCGTAGTGCCAGAGCTTCAGGGTGTCGCCGGACTCTCCGCCGGAGTTCGATCCGCCGGCGCAGCCGGCGAGCGCGAGGCCGGCGATCGTCAGAGAGCTGACGACGGCGATCCCTCGCTGGGTGTTGGTGCGAATGGTGCGTGCCATCGGTGGCATTCCTTTCTTGGTGACCCGCGTTGGTCGGGACAGGTGGGTGTCGGTGTTCGGTTATCGAAGCGCTTCGACGAGGCGCATGGAAGATGAGTTGCAAGACGGGGTCTAGTGAGGAGGCGGGTGGGCGTGCCGGCGGTGCGATCGGAGTTCCGCGAGCTGGTAGATCGGCGGGATGAGGCGCAGGCCCGGCTCGGGGCGGTCGTCGTCCAGACTGCGCAGAGCCAGTTCGACGGCCAGGTCGCACGAGGCCTCGGGCACGAGCGGAATGGAGTCGAGCGGGGTGGACAAGGACGCGGTGTCGAAGGAGCCGCCGACGGACACGATCGAGATGTCCTGGGGTACGCGGAGCCCGCGCTCGGCGAGGTCGGCGAGCACCACGCCGTGCGCCTCCTCGGTGCAGTGCAGGACGAGAGCGGTGGCATCCCGGCATCCAGCAGGTCGGTCGACGGTGCGGCGATTCGCGGAGCGGCTGGTCCGCTTCGTCCCGGTTCCGCCGAACGCCGATCGGATGCCGCGCTCGGCGGCCCTCGCCTCGAACGCCGCCCGCACGCGCGGCGGGAAGTTCGACTTCTCGTAGCTCGACGTCGGGCTGTCCGACGAGGCCGATCGCGGTGTGCCCGGCGTCGGCGAGGCGATCGACGGCGAGCGCGGTCGCGGCCTCGAAGTCGAGGTCGACGCAGATGAGACCCTCGTTGTCGTCGGGAACGCCGATGAAGATCGTCGGAGTGCGGATCGCCCGCGCGAGCTCGACCCGCTCGTCGTCGGGAGCGACATCGAGCACGAGGATGGCGTCGACCAGTCCGCTCGCCGCGACGCGCCCCATGCCGGCCTTCGCGTCCTCGTCGGTGAGCAGGAGGATGTCGTAGTCGTTGCGCCGGGCGGCGACGGCCGTGGCGAGAACGAAAGCCATGTGCGTCGGGGCGTGGGTGTCTTTGCGCAGCGGCTCGGTGAGGGCGAAGATGTGCGTCCGGCTGCCGGCCAGCATCCGCGCACCGGCGTTGGGGCTGTAGCCCAGCTCGCGGACCGCCTCCTCGATGCGGCGACGCGTGTCGGCCGAGATGGGACGCTTGCCGCTCAGCGCGTACGACACGGTGCTGATCGAGACGCCGGCGGCCTCAGCCACCTCGTTGATCTTCACCATTGCCGACTCCGTTGTGCCATGTGCATGTGATCGTCGAAGCGCTTCGCGGAAACGCTTCGACAGCGATGGTATGGGCAGCGGGTCGCAGAGCGCAAGTGTTTTGCCGGATCTGGCAACAAATGGATGGCGCCGGCGCCGACTTCTCGACTGAGCATTGTGTAACATTTCGACACGCGGCGGCGGCCGCGTCCGGGCGATTTGACTCATTGCGACGCAATCCGTCATAATCGCGTCATGACTGACAACGCACGCTCTCTGTACGCCCTGGAGGCGAACGGGACTGCCGACATGATGATGGCTGGCCGCATCGTCATGTGTCGTCGAATGTGTCGCTGACACGGTGACCCCCGCCGGATTCGCGCGCTGCTTCTGAAACGCCGCGCAGGATCCCCCGAGCACCGGCTTGCGCGTCGATCACGCACATCCGGATGCCGCACCCCAGGCCCGTCCACAGGGCCGCACAGCAGCACAGCCGAACCTCCGCCGCACACGGCACGGGTTCCACTCCCAAGGATCATCATCATGTCGAACACCGCTCTCCTCGAACGACCGGCCACCGCTCGTCATCTGCGCGCCGTTCCCCCCATCGCCTCCGACCGACCGGCGACGCCCGCCGCTCCGAGCCCCGCTGAGGCGCCCGCCCGCAACCTGCCGGCCGGAACCGCGCCGCGCGGCTTCGCGCTGTACGTCGGCATCGACGAGGCCAAGGCGGCCGCATCCGGCGTCAACCTCGGCGTGCTCGTCGACGCCCTCCGCCGGACGCTCGCCGAACTGGCGCCCGACGCGGAGACGTACGCGACCGTCGCGCTCGCGCCGGTCGGCTCGGGCGGCCGAGACGTCGACGTCGTGCGCCTCGCGCTGCACGAGCCCTCGGCGATCGCCCGCACGAAGCAGGATGAGCCCGCCGACGAAGACCGCGCACCCGGCGGCGTGGTCGTCGACATCTCTCGCAAGCGCGTGCTGATCGACGGCGAGTCGGCCGCCTTCACGTTCAAGGAGTTCGAGCTGCTGCAGTACCTCGTCCTCCGCGAGGGCCGCACGATCGAGCGGGCTGAGCTCGTCGGTTCGCTCTGGAACGGAGCGACCGAGGACGACTCCCCCGGTGAGCGCACGATCGATGTGCACGTGCGGCGCCTGCGCGCCAAGCTCGGCCGGTATGAAGACATCGTGCGGACGGTGCGGGGCGTCGGCTACCGCTTCGACCGCCACGCCGACGTGTCGATCCGCTACGGCCACGGCACGCCGTCGCCGGACCGCTTCTAGCCCGGGGTCTCTCCGCTCTGTCGGTGGGCGGAGCGTAGGGTGAGCGCATGACGATCGCGGCGCCCCAGATCCGCCGCCCGATCGAGACCGAGTACCGCCCGCGCGGGCGGATGGACGTCCGGCGTGCCGTCCTGTACCAGCGGCACGGCGGCAACGACCCGACGATGCTCGTCGCCGGGCCGGTCATCTGGCGCGCGAGCCGCACACCCGACGGCGTGGCCACCCTGGCCCTCCGCGAGATCTCACCCGGAATCATCCGAGGTGCGGCCTGGGGGCCGGGCGCCGGGTGGGCGCTCGCGCAGCTGCCCGCACTGTGCGGGGGTCGTGACGAGTCGGGCGACTTCGATCCGTCCCGTCATCCTCTGATCGCGCGCGCGCACCACCGCAATCCCGGCATCCGCATCGGGCGCACCGATCTGTTCTTCGAGTCCCTCGCGAGCGCGATCATCGAGCAGAAGGTCACCGGGATGCAGGCGTTCGGCGCGTGGAAACGGATCGTGACCGCGCACGGCGAGCGCGCCCCGGGGCCCACCCCGCGCCCGATGTTCGCACCGCCCAGCATCGACGGGTGGCACCGCATCCCGTCGTGGTCGTGGCATCGCGCGGGTCTCGAGCCGCCGCAGTCCCGGACCATCGTCGAGGCGGCGCGGCGCGGGGAGGCGATCGGGCGCGTCTTCATGACGGCGGCAGACGGAGAAGCACGCGATCGCGTGCTGATCAGCCAACGCGGAATCGGGGCATGGACATCGGCGGAGACGCGCATCCGAGCGCTCGGCGACCCCGACGCGGTGAGCGTCGGCGACTTCCACCTCGCGCACGAAGTCGGCTACGCGCTCACCGGCACGCGCGTCGACGACGACGGGATGCTGGAACTGCTCGCACCGTGGGCCGGGCAGCGTCAGCGGGTGATCCGGCTGATCGAGGCGAGCGGCATCCGCGAGCCCCGCCGAGGTCCGCGCCTCGCCCCGGAAGACCATCGCGACCGCTGAAATGCCGCCCTGGTGCGCCATCCGCGGCAGGATGGGCGCATGATCGAGCAGCTGAACGACCTTCCCGACTCCGTGATCGGGTTCCGCGCCGTCGGCACCGTCGAGTCGTCCGACTATCAGACGGTCGTCGATCCGGCGATCGATCAAGCGATCGCCGCCGGCCGAACGGTGAATCTCGTGTTCGTGCTCGGGGAGGAGTTCGAGCGCTACTCCCTCGGCGGCATGTGGCAGGACGCTCTTCTGGAGGGCAAGCCGCAGCGCACGTGGGGACGGATCGCGCTCGTGACGGACCACGCGCTCATCGGCGAGATCATCCACGGGATCGCGTTCCTCTTCCCGTTCGACCTGCGGATCTTCGCCGTGGACGCGCTCGACGACGCGATCCGGTGGGCGGCAGAGGGTCCGCAGGAGTCCTGACCGTCGCACCGGGCACCCGTTGCGGATGTCGGAGGTGGGGGTGACACTGTGAGTCGCCGCGTTGGCAGCGGCATTCCATCCACCGCCTGCGACGGGAGTTCCCACCATGGCCAGCCTCAACCCCTACATCTCCTTCAAGAACGACGCGCGCGCCGCGATGGAGTTCTACCAGAGCGTCTTCGGCGGCGAACTGCAGCTCGACACCTTCTCCTCGTACGAGGGGATGGTGCAGGATCCGAGTGACAACGACCTCATCATGCACGGCCAGCTCGATACACCCGAGGGCTTCGTCCTCATGGCCGCCGACACCCCGTCGGGAATGGAGTACTCGAAGCCGGCCGGCATCTCGGTGTCGGTGAGCGGCGACGACGAGGCGAAGCTCGAGGGCTTCTGGAACGCCCTCGCCGACGGCGGGTCGGTGGTCATGCCGTTCGAGGTGCCGCCGTGGGGCGGACGGTTCGGGATGCTGCGCGACAGATTCGGCATCGACTGGATGGTCGCCTACAGCCCGGCATCCTGAATATCCGTTCGCGGGCGCAGGAATATACTTGCTCGGCGGCCGGTGGCCGTGCCCGCGATCGGAGGCGACGTGCCGGGTGTCCGCTACACACCGCCACTGGACGGTCAGCTGAGGCTGATGACGAAGGTCGCGCGGATGTACCACGAACGCGGCGCGCGGCAGGCCGACATCGCTCTCGCCCTCAACATCTCGCAGGCCAAGGTGTCGCGACTGCTCAAGCGTGCGGCATCCGTCGGCATCGTCCGCACCACCGTCACCGTCGCACCGGGAGTGTACGCCGAGCTCGAGGAAGAGCTCGAGGCGAGGTTCGGGCTCGCCGAGGCCGTCGTCGTGGACGTGGATGCCGATGCCGACGAGAGCGAGATCATCTCGGCGATCGGCGCGGGGGCGGCCGCCTACCTCGACGCCACACTGAGCGGCAGCGATCGGATCGGCGTCTCGTCGTGGAGTCAGACCCTGCTCGCGATGGTCGATCGGATGCGGCCCGCCGCGTCGCCCCGTGCCACCGAGGTCGTGCAGCTGCTCGGCGGCATCGGGGTCCCCGAGGTGCAGGGCCACTCCCACCGGCTGCTCGCGGAACTCGCGCGGATGCTCGGCGGCGTCCCGATCTACGTCCACGCGCCGGGGATCGTCGCCGGTCCGGACATCCGCGACAGCCTCCTGGAGGGCCCGGCGATGAGGGATGTCTCGGAGCGCTGGCAGCACCTGACGATGGCGGTCATGGGCATCGGCGGGATCGAGCCGTCCGACGTCCTGGTCGAGAGCGGCAACGCGTTCGCGAGCGAGGAGCGAACGATGCTGCTCGCCGCGGGGGCCGTGGGCGATATCTGCCATCGAGTGTTCCGCGCGGACGGATCGGTCGTGCGGGGCGAGGTCGACGACCGCATCATCGCCATCCCGGTCGACGATCTGCTGCGCGTTCCCCGCCGCGTGGGCGTGGCCGGCGGACCCCGCAAGCTCGCGGCGATCCGCGGCGCGATGGCCGGCGGGTGGGTCAACGCGCTCGTCACCGATCTCGTCACCGCGGAGCGGCTCCTGGCCGACTGAGCGGTCCGGCTCCAGGAATTCAGCCCAACGCGTCGACTGCGTTGCGCAGGCGCTTGATGCCCGGTTCGAGACTCGTCAGCACCGGAACGTCGACGTGCACCGCCGCAGCAGCGCTCGCCATCGACGCCTGCGCGAGCACCACGACGTCCGCCTCGCGGGCGACGCGCTCGATCGCCGCGGCGACGAGCCGGTCGTGCGCCGGCCGGTCGCCCGCCGTCACCGCGGCGAACGCGCCGTCGATCACCTCGCTGGTGATGTCGGGGACTGCACCGGCGAGTGCGGCCCGCTCGCGGAGCAGCGCCGTGGTCGGCGTGAGCGTCGTGGCCAGTGTCGCGAGGACGGCGATGCGGGAGCCGATCGCGACGGCCTCGTCGGCCATCGCCTCGTCGATGCGCAGCACGGGGATGCCGATCCGCTCCCCGTCGGACCCGCCAGGTGCGAGATCGAGGAGCATGTGAGCATCACGATGTCGGCGCCCGCCTTTCGCGCGGCGCTCACGAGGTCTGCGACGCGCTCGGGAACGGATGCCGCCCGCTCGCGGTCGCCTAAGTCGGCGACGATCCTGTCGTCGAGGTAGTTGATCGTCGTCGCGGCCGGAAGATGCTCCCGCGCCAGGTCGGCGACCGGCGGGATGACGACGGCACCGGTGTGCACGAATGCGATACGGGGTGCGGAACTCATCGACGGACTCCTCGTGCTCTGTGGTGCATATTTATGCATGGTTGCCACAACTTGCACGGTCAGCCTAGCCTGGAACGGCATCCCCGCGGTCCCGCTCTTCCGCGGGCGTCATCGACAGAGAGCTGTTCCGACATGTCCGCACCGACCGATATGCACGCGACACTCCGGCCGCTCGGCGCGGCCGACGCACGCTGGGTGAGCGGATTCTGGGGAACGATCGCCACGCGCACCCGCGAGGTGACCATCCCGGGGATGTGGGAGATGCTCCGCGATCCCGCGATCAGCCCGGGCCTGCGGAACTTCCGCATCGCCGCGGGCCTCGAGGAGGGCGTCCACGTCGGACCCCCGTTCATGGACGGCGACTTCTACAAGTGGCTCGAGGCTGCGATCGCCGAGCTCGAGGTCGCGCCCGACCCCGGCCTGAGTGAGACCGTCGAATCGGTCGCCGCGCTCATCGCGTCGGTCCAGCGCGACGACGGCTACGTGCACACTCCGACCCTGATCGCGGCGCGCCACCACGAGAGCGCGTCGGCCCTTGCCGATCGGTTCCACTTCGAGACGTACAACCTGGGTCACCTGATCACGGCGGGCGTGCGCCACTACGAGGTGACCGGCAGCACGACGCTGCTGGACGTCGCCCGCGGCGCCGCCCGGTTCCTGGAGGATCTCGCGACGAACAAGCCGGTCGAGCTCGCCCGCAGCGCGATCTGCCCGTCGCACTACATGGCCGTCATCGACCTGTACCGCGCCACCGACGACGAGCAGTACCTCCGCCTCGCGGAGGCGTTCGTGCGCGTGCGCGACGACTTCGAGGGGGGCGACGACAACCAGGACCGCCTTCCCGTGCGCGAGCAGACGGTCGTCGCCGGTCACGCCGTGCGGGCGAACTACCTCTACGCGGGGCTGGCCGACATCGTCGCCGAGACGGGTGATGACGAGCTGAAGCGGGTCCTCGAGCGCCTCTGGACCGACGTGGTCGACACGAAGCTCTACGTCACCGGCGGCTGCGGTGCCCTCTACGACGGAGCCTCGCCCGACGGCGACCCCTGGCAGGAGGAGATCAGTCGCGTCCACCAGGCGTACGGCCGGGCTTACCAGCTTCCGCACACCACAGCGCACGCCGAGTCCTGCGCGAACGTCGGAATGATCCTGTGGAGCGAGCGGATGCTCGCCCTGGGCGTCGACAGCGGCTCCGCTGGCGGCCGCGACGCGCGGTACGCCGACGTCATCGAGCGGATCGCCTACAACGCCCTGCTGGCGAGCATCAGCCTCGACGGCACCGCGTACTTCTACACGAACGCGCTCCGGCAAGTGCGCGAACTGCCCTATCCGCTGCGCATGCCCGGCGACACCGGGATGCATCCGGTGCCCGCGCCGCCGCCGTCCGACGAGCGTCTCCGCCAGCCGTACCTGAGCTGCTTCTGCTGCCCGCCGAACATCGCGCGCACTCTCGCCCGCTTTCACGAGCGCGCCGCGTCGGCCGGGGCAGACGGCCTCTACGTGCACCAGTACGGCGGCAGCAGCATCCGCGTCGGCGCCGCCGACGGGCGCTCCCTCGCGCTGCGCGAGTCGAGCGACTATCCCTGGCACGGGCGCATCGAGTTCAGCGTCGATGAGGCGGCAGGCGGCGGCATGCCGCTGCACCTGCGCATTCCGGGATGGTCGACGGGCGCGGCGCTCACCGTGAACGGAGAGCCGGTGCCGGCGTCCGCCGCGGGCACCTACGCGACCGTCGATCGCGCGTGGCGGGCGGGGGACGTCGTCGTGCTCGACCTGCCGATGCCGGTCCGGATGCTGCGCGCGCACCGGCTGGCCGAGGAGGCGACGAACCAGGTGGCCGTGCAGCGGGGTCCGGTCGTCTACGCCGTGGAGAGTCCGGATCTGCCGGAGGGCGTCCGCCTCGAGCAGGCCGCCCTGCGCCGCGGCGCCCCGCTGACGCCGGTCGACGCGTTCGCTGAACGGCCATCGCATCGTCGCGCTGGACGGCGAGATCGCGGTGCTGCCGGATGCGGCATCCGACGCCCTCTACGACGATCTCGGCACCGACGAGCTCCGCGCCGCCCCGGTGCGCCTGATCCCGTACTTCGCGTGGGGCAACCGCGGACCGTCGGAGATGTCGGTGTGGATGCCGGTGGTGTGGTGACCGCCTCACCGCCGCACGTCGCCGCGACTTACGTGATCGAGACGTCTCTTCCGCTGGAGAAGGCCGCGGAAGTGCTCGCCGGTGAGCAGTCGACCGGCACGTTCGTGCGGGTCGCGCGGGAGTCTGACGACGTGCGCGACCGGTTTGCGGCGCAGGTCGAGAGCATCGACGAGATCCCGCTCACGGGTGCCGCGCCGCTGCCGGGCGCGGTCGGCGATCCGGCTGCCCGTCGCAGAGCGGTGCTGCGACTGCGGTTCCCTCTGGACAATTTCGGCCCCTCGCTGCCGAACCTCCTCGCCGCGGTCGCCGGCAACCTCTTCGAGATCAAGGAGCTCGCCGCGATCAAGCTCGTCGACCTCGACCTGCCGGCGGCATTCGCCGAGAGGTATGCCGGCCCGGCCTTCGGCGTCGAGGGCACTCGACGCCTGATGAGCCGCCCCGACGGCGCCATGGTCGGAACCATCGTCAAGCCGAGCATCGGTCTCTCGCCGGCGGAGCTCGGTGAGCTCGTCGGCGAGCTCGCCGCGGCCGGCGTCGACTTCATCAAGGACGACGAGCTGCAGGGCAACGGCCCCAGCCGCGCCGCTGGCCGAGCGCGTCCGCGCGGTCATGCCGGTGCTCGAGCGACATGCCGATCGCACCGGCGTCAAGCCGATGTACGCGTTCAACATCACCGACGACATCGACCGGCTCGAGGCGAACCACGACCTCGTGGTCGCCGCGGGGGGCACGTGCGTCATGGTCTGCATCAACCTCGTCGGACTGGCCGGGCTCGAGTACGTCCGAAGACGCGCGGGAGTGCCCATCCACGGTCATCGGACGATGTTCGGGGCGATCAGCCGATCCGAGCAGGTCGGCCTGTCCTTCCGCGCCTGGCAGAAGCTCGTGCGCCTGTCGGGTGCAGACCACCTGCACACGAACGGCATCAGCAACAAGTTCTACGAATCGGATGCCGAGGTGCTCGAGTCCATCGCGGCCGTCCGCGAGCCGCTGCTCGGCCTGACCCCGACGGTTCCGGTGCTGTCCTCCGGCCAGTGGGGCGGCCTCGCGCACGCGACCTACGCCGCGGTCGGGACGACCGACCTGCTCGTGCTCGCCGGCGGCGGCATCCACGGCCATCCCGACGGCGCCGCCGCGGGCGTGGCGAGCATGCGCGAGGCGTGGGAGTCGGCGGCGCGGGGGGAGTCGCCGAGCCGATGCGCTCGCATCGTCGGCCGCGCTGCGGCGCGCGACCGAGATCTTCGGTCCGGTGCGTGTCTGACGGCCCCGCGCCGCCGACTAGGGTCGGAACGTGTCGGCACTGAAAGCGGCCTTCTACGGCGACGACTTCACCGGCAGCGTGGATGCGCTCGCTGCAGTTCGCCCGCCGCGGGTGGACAGGACGCCTGTTCGTCGGGCTTCCGGGTGCCGCCGACCTGCACGCGCGGCCGCGGAGAGCGACGTGGTGGGCATCGCGGGCATCGCCCGCTCGCTTCCGACCGACCGAGCTCGAGGCCGAGATCCGCCCGGTGCTCGAAGCGCTCACCGCCCTCGAACCCGCTGTCGTGCAGTACAAGGCGTGCTCGACGGCCGATTCCTCCGCCGAGATCGGCAGCATCGGCCGGGTGATCGAGTTGGGTCGCGACGTCGTCGGCGAGCAGACCGTGCCGCTCGTGTTCGCGCAGCCCGATTTCGGCCGGTACACCCTGCACGGCGTGCATTTCGCGTCGGAGGGAGGCATCGTGTACCGCCTCGACCGGCAGCCCACGATGTCGACCCACCCCACGACCCCGATGACCGAGGCCGATCTCGCCGGCACTTCTCGCATCAGACCGAGCTCGCGATCCGCAGCATTCCCTTCACGGCATACGACGATGAGACCTCGCCTGGCCAGCTGCGCGCGCTCCGATGCCGCGGCCGTCGTGCTCGACGCGGCGATCGATGAGCATCTCGAGCAGATCGGCCGGGCTCATCGGCGAACGCTCGCGCAGCCGGTGTTCGCGGTCGGCTCGGGCGGGCTGAGTCTCGCGCTGGCGGCGGCCGACGGCAGCGCCGCGCGTCGCGCTGCCGACGCGAACCGACGCGACCGGGCCGGTGCTCGCCCTGTCGGGCAGCCGATCGGCCCAGACGCGTCGGCAGATGGATGCCGCGGCCGCGGCGGAGTGGTTCGTCCAGCCGCTCGAGCTGGAGCCCTCTCGCGCGGCATCGCAGCTGGACTGGGTGCTCTCGGCCCTCCGGGCCGGCCGGAGCGTCGGGCTCACCGCGGACGACGCCGACACGTCCGAAGCCGACGGCGCGGTGCTCCAGGTCATCAGCGAGGCCGCCGCGCGCGATCGCCGCGGGAGCGGTGGCCGCGGGTGCGACGCGGCGGCTCATCGTGTGCGGCGGCGATACCTCGAGCCGGGTCACCCGCCTGCTCGGTGTCGAGTCGCTGTCGATCGCGGCCAACCCCTGGGGCAACGTCGTGCTTCTCCGCGCACACTCCGCCGACCCGGCGGTCGACGGCCTCGAGCTGCTGCTCAAGGGCGGCCAGGTCGGCGGCGACGACCTCTTCGTGCGGCTCCGCGGCGCGAGCGCGTGACGCCGACCGCCGCGGTCGTAGGCTGTGCTCATGTCAGAACCTCGCACCGGCTGGCCGAAGGGCCGCATCCAGTGGCTCCTGGGCACGCTGCTCATTCTCGCCCTCGGCGTGCTGTTCGGCCTGATCTGGGGGCAGCTGTGGCTCGGCCTCGTGCTCGCCTTCGCGCTGTCGATCGGATGGCTGATCGCATACGAATCGTGGCGCGGTCGTCATGTCGGGCTCGAGGATCCCGACGACAACGGCGCTCAGCTCTGACCCACCCGCCGCCGACCTGCTCCGCTACATCTCCTCGTGGGTGTTCGGATCGGCACCCCACAGCCGGCCGCGCTCGAGCGCGGAGATCGCGTCCACCTGGTCGTCGGTGAGCTGGAAGGCGAAGATGTCGGCGTTCTCGCGCTGACGCTCCGCGTCGGCCGACTTGGGAATCGGCGTGCTGCCCAGCTGCACGTGCCAGCGGAGCACGATCTGCGTCGGGCTCACTCCGTAGATCTCCGCGAGCTCCGTGAGGAGCTGCTCCTGCAGCAGCTCGCTGCGTCGCGCGAGCGGGCTCCAGCTCTCGGTGCGGATCCCGTGCTGCGCGTGGAAGGCCCGCAGAGCGGCCTGCGGAAAATAAGGATGCAGCTCCACCTGGTTGACGGCGGGCACGACGCCTGTCTCGTCGATGAGCCGCTCGAGCATCGACTCGGTGAAGTTCGACACGCCGATCGAGCGTACGAGCTTCCTCTCGCGCACCTCGATCATCGCGCGCCAGGTGTCGACCCACTTGCCGACGCTCGGATTGGGCCAGTGGATGAGCGAGAGGTCGAGGTAGTCGAGGCCCGTCACGGCGAGCGACGTGGTCGTGCTCCGGATGGCCTCGTCGTAGCCGTGGTCGCGGCCCGGGATCTTCGTCGTCACGAGCAGCTCTTCGCGGTCAACGCCGCTCGTGCGCACGGCCTCCCCCACTTCGCGCTCGTTCTCGTAGTTGACCGCGGTGTCGAGCAGGCGGTACCCGGCCTCGATCGCGGAGACGACCGAGGCGACGCCGTCGACGCCCTGCAGTCCGTACGTTCCGAGCCCGAGCTCGGGGAAGTCGACGCCGTCGTTCAGTTTCACGGTGGGGATGGTCAGCATGCCTCCATCCTGGCGCACCAGACGGTCTGCCAGGATCGGACCCATGCAGGAACGCAGGGTCGCGCTCGCGATCGACCTCGGCGGCACCAAAGTCGACGCCGCGCTCGTCGACGCGGACGGCATTGTCGTCACCTCCAGCATCCATCGCGCACCCACCGGTCCGACCGCCTCGCGAGCGGCGCTCGCCGAGGCCGTCGGGCATGTGGCCGAAAGCGCCCTCGCCCACGCTGCACCCGATGACCGCCTCGTCGGGATCGGCGTCGGTTCGGCAGGTCCCGTCGACCTGGCCACGGGAACGATCGCGCCGCTCAACATCCCCCAGGCTGCGGGACTGCCGATCGTCCACCTGTTGGGCGAGCTGCGTCCGGACGTGCCGGTGCGCCTCGCGCTGGACGGCGCGTGCCTGGCCCTCGCCGAGCACTGGCGAGGCGCGGCGAGAGGCACACGCAACGCCCTCGCGATGGTCGTCTCGACGGGAATCGGCGGGGGGCTGATCATCGACGGCGCGCCGGTCACGGGCCGCTCCGGCAATGCGGGGCATATCGGCCAGGTGCGCCTCCGGGAGCGGCCGCCCGGTTCACCGCCCACCGACGGCACCCTCGAGACGCTCGCCTCCGGGCCGCACACCGTCCACTGGGCGCGGACGCAGGGCTGGACGGGGTACACCGGGGAAGAGCTCGCAGCCTCGTACGCCGCGGGCGATCCGGTCGCGGTCGCGGCGGTCCGCCGCTCGGCGAGCGCCGTCGGCGAAGCGATCGCGAGCGTCGCGACCCTCCTCGACCTCGAGATCGCGGTCATCGCGGGTGGATTCGCCAGAGTCGCTGGGGACTATCTCGATCTGGTGCGGGCATCGGCACAGGATGCGGCGCCCTTCGAGTACGTGCGCCGGCTCCGCGTGACGGCATCCGGCCTCGGCGACCACGGTCCCCTCGTGGGCGCCGCGGCGCTCGTGCTGCGCTAGCGGGCTTCGGTGATCGTGACGGTCCCCGCGGAGACCGTCACATCGACGACGTTGCCGGCACCGGCTTCGGTCCGCAGGCCGTTCTCGAAGTCTCCGGCGGAGACGTCGGAGCGCACGTCGTACGTGTCATCCGGCAGCCGCAGATCGAGGGAGCCGGCGCTCACGTCCACCGTGACGGCTCGCGGTGCCGTGCCGGTGAGGCGGGCGTCGACCGTGCCGGCACTGACCGTGAACTCGGCCTCCGTCACGTCGGCGAGGTCGATGTCTGCGCCGCCCGCGGACAGGTCGACGGTCAGCGTGCGGGCGGAGCCGTCCAGCGACAGGGTCCCGGCGCCGACGTCGACGCCGAGTTCGCCGTAGGCGCCGTCGACGGTCAGCTCACCGGCCGACAGCTCCAGCGCCGCATCCAGCTGGGTGCCCTCGAGTTCACGAGGCAGCGTGAGCGTGGCCCGCATCTCTCCGGCGAAGATCCAGCCCGGCCCGAAGCGGCGGGGAGTCGCGACGGTCAGCTCGTCGCCCTCCCGGTCGAGGATCCACTGGTCCACGCCGAGGCCGCCGGTGACATCGAGGGCGGCCTCCGACACGTCGGCGAACTCGATCCGCAGGGATGCGGCATCCACCGAGACGGAGAGGGTTTCCACGCCCGCCACATCGATGGTCTGCGTCTCGGTGCGCACGCTCGCGGCGGCGACCGTCGCGAAGACGGAGGTGCCGATCGCTCCGAGTACCACTGCGCAGCCGAGCGCGACAGTCAGGATGGCGACGACTCGGGAGGCGCCTCGCGTCTCGGGAGCCGGCGGGGCCGGGGGCGGGGTGGGCGGTGCGGGCGGGAGGGGCGTGGTGATGCTCATGAGAGGGTTCCTGTCTGCGGCGTTCCGCCGCCGTGTTCGAGGTGGACGAGGGCGGCGAGCACCCTCCGGTTGCCGGAATCGTCCGGTTCGAGATCGAGCTTCTGGAAGATCGACGTGATGTACTTCTCGACGCTCGCCTCCGAGACGAACAGCGTCGAGGCGATGGCCTGATTGGACTTGCCTTCGGCGATGAGCGCGAGCGTCGACGCCTCCCGAGCGGTGAGCCGCTGCATCCGCTCGTCTCGCGGGCGCCTGCTCAGCAGCTGGGCGACGACCTCCGGGTCGAGGACGGTCGCGCCCTCGCCGATCCGCGTGATCGCGGCCAGGAAGTCTGTGACGTCGGCGACGCGGTCCTTCAGCAGGTATCCGATCGCCCCGCCATGGGCTGTGATGAGGTCGGAGGCGTAGCGCTCCTCCACGTACTGCGAGAGGACGAGGAGGGGAAGCGCGGGGTGCTCGCCGCGGAGTCGCAGAGCGGCGCGGATCCCCTCGTCGGTGAACGTCGGCGGCAGCCGCACATCGAGGATGCACAGGTCGGGCAGGGTGCGATCGACCGTCTCGTTGAGGGCTGTCGCGTCGGGTAGCGCGGCGACCACCTCGTGACCTGCGTCTTCGAGGAGGCGCACCAGTCCCTCGCGCAGAAGGACGGAGTCCTCGCAGATCAGGATGCGCATGGGACGCTCACCTCCAGCGAGGTCGGGCCGCCCTGAGGGCTGTCCAGGCGAACGGTGCCGCCCGCGGCGAGGATGCGGTTGGAGATTCCGTCGAGTCCGCCGCCGGGGATCACCTGGGCTCCGCCGATGCCGTCGTCTTCGACGCGTGCCCAGAGGAGTCCTCCCTCGCGCTGCCGCACGATCACCCGGCATTCGCTCGCGCGGGAGTGCTTGGCGGCGTTCGTGAGGCTCTCGGCGATCGCGAAGTACACGGCCGCTTCGGCGTTGCGACTGCAGCGCGTGTCGAGACGGACGTCGAGGTGCACCGGGATGTGCGAGCGTCCGGCCAGCGCGGAGAGCGCGGCATCCAGCCCTCGATCATCGAGCACGGACGCGTGGATGCCGCGAGCCAGCTGCCGCAGCTCGGTGATGGCCGCCTTCGTGGAGGTGTGCGCCTCAGCCAGCAGCGCCTTGGCCGCCTGCGGGTCGTCGTCGATCTTCTGCTGAGCGAGTCCGAGCGTCATGCCGACCGACACCAGCCGAGGCTGGACGCCATCATGCAGGTCGCGTTCGATGCGCGTGCGCTCCACCTCGGAGGCTCGGATCGCCCCGACGCGCTGCGCATCCGAGGTGCGGGCCTGCTCGGTGAGCTGAGCCTCGCGGGTCGGCACCACGATCACTCGGGCGAGCACGCCGTGCAGAAGGGCGATGCCGACGACAGCGACGAGGGAGACGAGCGCAGCCAGCACACCGACGAGGGAGGCCCACGCCACGGGCACGTCGATGCCGGTGCCGACGAGCCGCACGGCACCGCTGCGGGCGAAGAGGGGCGCGAACGCGAGGACGATGCCCGACGCGAAGATCGACAGGAGGGGCAGCACGACGAGTCCGAGGATGGTCGAGATTGCGGCGCTGGCCACGGCCCGCCACATCGACGGGTCGATGAACTGGTGCCACACCATCCGAAGGAAGCCGCCGAAGCCGGGCTGCGTGCGGGTCGCGGGCGCGGAGCCCGGGAAGGCCCAGCGAATAGAGGCCGTCCACGCGAGCCGTCTCGAGCCAGCCCAGACCGTACAGCGCGTAGACGAAGCCGAGGAGGACGACGAGGCCGATGCCGAGGACGGGGAGAAGGCCGAGCCCCACGCCGAGGAGCGTGAGGAGCACAGTGAAGACGATCGGGCCGACCACGCCGAGGGCGGCGAGGTGGGCGATCGCGCCGGCCACCTGGAGTGGTCGGGCAAAAGTGGGGCGGCGCGTCGCCGGGGCCGCCGCGGCGGCTGGAGCGGCCAGTGTCTGGGTGGTCATGCGTCCACGGTACGGTCGCCGTCGCGCGCGCGCCCCCCGGTCGCCCCGACTCCTGGGTTCCGGTTATCCCGAAGCTCGCCGCCCCCATGCGGTCCGTGTGACCGGACGGCAGAGCGTGCGCAGGCCGAACAGTAGTGCATTCCGCGCGTCGCCATGAGCGGGGACCCTGGTGGAGTACAGTCACCTTCAGCCGTCACGCTCCCGAGTCGACGGCTCCGCCCCCGCACCGGGTGCGTCCCCCTGTAACAGAAAAAGAGAGACACATGGGTTTCCTCGCATTCCTCCTCCTCGGCCTCGCAGCCGGCGCCATCGCCAAGCTCATCCTTCCCGGCAAGCAGGGCGGCGGCTGGCTCATCACCCTGCTGCTCGGCGTCGTCGGTGCACTGCTCGGCGGATTCCTGGGCAGCGTGCTGTTCGGCACCGGCCTGCAGGAGTTCTTCTCGATCCAGACCTGGCTGCTCGCGATCGGCGGCGCGATCATCGTGCTGCTCATCTACGGCCTGATCGTGAACCGCAAGAAGGCCTGACCTTCTCGAGTTCTCGAGGGCGTCGGCGGGTGCACAGCATCCGTCGGCGCCCTTTCGTTCGCCCCTTCGCATGACGGAGGACCACCGCATGACTCTCGACGCCGCGCTCGTGCGGCGGCTGGTCGACGCGCAGTTCCCGCGCTGGGCCGAGCTGCCCATCCGCCAGGTGCTGCCCGGAGGGTGGGACAACCGCACGTTCCGCCTCGGCGACGACCTGCTCGTGCGCCTGCCGAGCGCCGACGGCTACGTCGCGGCCGTGGCCAAGGAACAGCGCTGGCTGCCGGTCCTCGCGCCGCGGCTGCCGCTCCAGATCCCCGAGCCGGTCGCACTCGGCGAGCCGACGGCGGAGTTCGCCCGGCCGTGGTCGGTCTACCGCTGGATCGACGGACGCCCGGCGAGCGAGGCTCCGATCGACGACCTCGTCGGCTTCGCGAGTGAGACCGCCGCATTCCTCACGGCTCTCTCCCGTGTCGACACGCCCGATGGGCCGCTCGCCGGCCCGCACAGCTTCTGGCGGGGCGCACATCCCCGTGCGTACGACGACGACGTGCGTCGCAGCCTGGGCCGGCTGGACGGGGTGATCGACACCGATGCCGCCCGCGCCGTATGGGACGCGGCCCTGGCGACCGAGATCACGGCCCCGCCGGTGTGGTTCCACGGCGACATCGCCCACGGCAATCTGCTCGTGCGCGAGCGACGTCTCGCCGCCGTCATCGACTTCGGCACCTCGGGGATGGGTGATCCGGCGTGCGACCTCGCGATCGCCTGGACGATGTTCGACGGTCCTGCCCGCGCGGAGTTCCGGCGCGGACTGCCGTGGGACGACGCGGTGTGGGCGCGCGGCCGCGCGTGGGCGCTGTGGAAGGCGATGCTCCTGGCGGCCGGAGACACCGGCTCGCACGACCCCGAGGGCGAGATCCGGAGGGCTCGGGCGGTCATCGAGCGTATCCTCGCGGACGCTGCCTGACCGGCGACCCGAGCCGTCGCCGGCCCCGCGTCGCAGGCGCGCCCGTACGATGGCACGATGACCGACCCGCTCCCCCGTTCGCCGCACTGCGCGACGCTGGTCGTCGATGAGGCGGTCACCAAGCCCGAGGCCCTCGCCACCGTGGCGCGAGCCTCCCGCACACAGGTGAGGGGCACCGGGACGAGCCGGCCCTTCGTCGCCCTCGAGCGCGACGCGTGGGCGGAGGTGGACATCCCGAAGTTCGGCGAGGCTCCCCCGCTCGCGATCGACGTCTACTCGCCGCTCAGCCGGAACGACGCCGAGGCAGCGGCCGCCGACCTGATGACCCGTCTGGCCTCCGCCTCGGGATGGCGCATCCGGCCGATGTTCAGCCGCTGACGCGGCGCGCACGGATCGCCATGAACTGGCGTCCGGGCAGCTCGACGCGGGCGACGCCGGAGTGCGTCCCGGGCAGCGTATCGACCGTCATCCCCCAGGTGTCGATGACGTCGAGCTCGAACTCGCCGTCGGGCAGCACGACGTTGCGGAACCGCGGGCGGTTGAAGCCGAAGTAGAGCACGAGGTACTCATCCGCAACGCCGCCGAACGGCACATCCCAGTCGGAAGGCAGCGGGTCGAGCACACCGGTCGGCGACTCGCCGATGACGCGGTCGAGGAAGACCATTCGTTCAGGGCTGTCGCCGACGAGCTCGCCGCCCTTCGACCACCACAGCTCGTGCGCATCGTTGAGGTAGGTCTCGCCGTGGGCGACGTAACCGCCGCGGACGGCACCCTCCCAGCAGCGGCGCACGAGCTCCTCCGCCGTGAGATTGCCCCAGCCCTGGTCGATGTCGCCTTCGTAGCCGCACTCGTCGATCACGATCGGCTTGTTCCACTGCACGCGCCAGTGGTCGGTGTTCTCGGCGGTGCGGTAGACATCCACGCGCTGAACGCTCGCGTGGGTGATCCAAGGCCGGGTCTGGTCGTAGAACGGGCGGCAGTTGTGAATGGAGGTGAGGTGGCCGTGCGGGTCCTCCTCCTGGATGATCTCCGCAATCCGCTCCCAGTCCTCCTCGGTCTTGGCCCACAGCAGGTCGTACTCGTTGGCGAGCGCCCACCACACGTTCGCGTAGGCGGCGAGCCGCCGCACGACGTACCGGAGGGCGCGTTCGTCAACCGCACGGCCGAGGTCGGCGAAGCCCCATCGGTCGTACGCGTGGAAGAGGATCAGGTCCGCCTCGATCCCCAGGTCTCCGAGCTGGGCGATGCGCTCCTCGACGCGGCGGAAGTGAAGGGTGTCGAAGCGCTCCAGGTCGAATCCCGCTTCGAGGGAGCCGGGGAACGGGAAGTCCTCGGGCTCGTTCTCGTTGTAGAGGTACGACTTCGGGAAGATGCACATGCGCATCTTGGTGAAGCCCGAACCTTCGAGAGTGCGCAGCGTCCGCTCCTGGAGCGCCTCCGGCTGGTGCGTCCACGCGTAGGCGGTGGTGCCCACCGGCCGGTATCGGGTGCCGTCAGCGTGCACGAAGTGGAAGCCGTCGGCGCGCACCGGCCCGTGCGACCCGGCCTCCGGCTCGACGACGACCACCTCTCCGACGATCCCGTCCAGCGACCGGGCGGTCGAGGACGTCTCGAAACGCCACGTGCCCGCGCTCTCAGCGAGAAGGCGCACGACGTACTCGCCGTCCCCGTCGTAGAACCCGCCCGCGCGCAGGGTCCGGTCACCATTCGTGAAGGATGCCGCGAACTCGACGTCGACGAACGGGTTGCCGTGGCTCGGGCCGGAGAAGCGCACCTCGACGACGCCCCACTGCGGGGTGGGCCCGGGGATCGTCACGTGCGCGGAGGCGCGGGGGACTTCGTCTCCCTCATATTCGGGATGCGGGTCGATCGCCGGGGCATAGGGCGCCCGGCCGGGGCCGCCGTCCTCCACGTCGGCGAGCGCCGCCCAGAATCGGTCGCGGTCGACGTCTTCGGCGAGGCCGGGCACCAGGTTGATCAGCTGGCCCAGTCGCACGTCACGGAACTGCGTGGCCATCGGCGATGCGGCGACGCCCGGCAGGAACACCTCGAGCACCGAACGCGCTGCCGGACTGTCGAGGGCCTCGCCGAACGTGGAACTGCGGTCGAACATGATTACCCTTCGGGGATGGCGGCGAGCGCCTCTTCGACGTACTCGAGCAGTGAGTGGGGGGTGAACATCAGTGACTGGCGAACTGTCCGCCCGTGAGCCCAGACGGTCTCGCGGCGGACCTCGTCGGCCTTCACCGGATCGTGCTCTGCGATCGCGTCGATGAGCGCGTGATACGCACGCGGGTCGTCGATGATCGCCGCCGTGGACGAATCGAGGTGGAACGGCCCGCCGAACGCCCGGGGCTCCCGGTCGGCCACCGTCCATTCGTGGCTGCCCGACTCCACCTCGATGCGCTCGCGGCCCGGCAGGTCGACCACCGCGGTCGTGTTCGGCGGCACCTCGGCCGTGACGACGACGTTCGATCCCTCGCGTCGCCAGGCGACGGATGCCGGACCGTAGGGCGTGACATGCCGCGTCGAGGCGTGCTCGAGCTGCGAGAGCGGGCGGGGTGCGACGCGGATGCGGCGGTAGCCGGGTTCATCCGGCGCGAGTCCGGCCACGGTCCGGTGCAGCCAGTCCGCGACCGCGCCGAGGGCGTAGTGATTGAACGACGTCATCTCACCGGGGTTGACCGAACCGTCCTCGAGCAGGCTGTCCCAGCGCTCCCAGACCGTGGTCGCGCCCATCGTCACGGGGTACAGCCACGAGGGGTTCTCCGTCTGCAGCAGCAGGCGCGCGGCCTCGTCGAGGTAGCCGCCCTCGGTCAGCGCGTCCGTGACGAGGGGCGTGCCGACGAATCCCGTTCCGATGCGGTAGCCGCCGGCGCGGACGAGGTCGGCCAGCCGCTCGGCGAGGCGGGAGCGGACCTTCGGATCGGTCACCAGCTGGAAGCCGAGCGCGAGCGCGTACGCCGTCGGCGCATCCGACATCATGCGCCCCGCAGGTGTGACGTACTCGGCGACGAAAGCACCGCGGCTCTTCTCGGCGAGCGCCGCATAGCGCTCGGCATCCGCCTCCTCGCCGAGAAGGGTCGCGGTGTCGGCGACGATGCGCAGCGATCGGGCGAGGTAGGCGCTCGCGACGATGTCGGAATCGACCTTCGCGGCACCGGGCTTGTCAGGCGGGGCAGCGGGGTCGAGCCAGTCGCCGAGCTGGAAGGTGTGCGCCCAGAGCCCGTCTGTCGAGACCCGCAGCACCGCCTCGACCCAGTCGCGCATGCTCGCGTACTGGGCGCTAAGGATGCCGCGGTCGCCGAAGCGCTCGTGCATCACCCACGGGGTGACGGTCGCGGCGTCGCCCCAGGCGGCGACCGCTGCCGGCCCGCCGAAGTTCGGGAGCGCCGCCGGCACCACGAGCGGCACGTTGCCGTGGTCGCGCGTCTGCTCGAGGGCGAGATCCCGAAGCCATGAGGTGAGGAAGCCGTCGCAGTCGTACAGGAAGCTCGCGGTCGGGCTGAAGACCTGCAGGTCGCCCGTCCATCCGAGTCGCTCGTCGCGCTGCGGGCAATCCGTCGGGATGGAGAGGAAGTTGCCCCGCATCCCCCACACGACGTTCTCGTGCAGGCGGTCGAGCATCGGGTGAGAGGACTCGAACCAGCCCGTGCGAGTCATATCCGTGTGCAGCACCACCGCCTCAACGGCGGCAGGGTCGAACTCGCTCGGCCATCCGTCGATCTGGGCGTACCGGAACCCGTGGAACGTGAAGCGGGACTCGAGAATCTCCTCACCGTCTCCGGCGAGCTCGAAGACCGCAGTGGATGCCGCATTGCGCAGCGGACGCAGGGCGAGCTCCCCCTCGTCCAGCACCTCGGCATGCCGCACGGTGATCGTGGTGCCGACGGAACCGGCGACGCGGAGGCGCAGTCGTCCGACGAGATTCTGACCGAAGTCGAGGATCAGTGCCCCGCTCGGCGAGGTGAGGACGTCGGCGACCGGAAGCGTCTCGGTCCGGCGCACCGGCGGCGCGACCCGGGCTTCCGGCACGGGAACGTTCTCGTAGCCCGGCTTGGCGGCGGCCCCGAGACGGGCGGGCGTCCACGCCGCGTCGTCGTAGCCGGGCGCCGACCATGCGGCGTCGGCCCGGCGGAGGTCCTGGTGTTCGCCGGCGTAGATCCCCGACGCGACGACCGCGCCCGTGCCGTCAGCGCGCCACCCGTCGCCGGTCGCGATCGTGCGCACGGACCCGTCCGCGAACTCGATGTGCAGCTGCGCCAGGAACGCGGGCTGGTCGCCGTACACGCGGTCGGCGAACGCGAAGAAGCCGTACTTCTCCGTGTACCAGGCGCCGGCGACGGTGGCGCCGAGCACATTCTCGCCGGGACCCACGAGGGCGGTCACATCGACGGTCTCGTGTACCAGGCGATCGCGATAGCTCGTCCACCCCGGTGCGAGCACGTCGTCCGAGACGGGGGCCCCGTTGAGCTCGGGTTCGGCGACACCCAGGGCGGTCCAGAACAGGGTCGCCTTGCGGACGGGGCCGTCGAGGGTGAAGGTCGTGCGCGTCCGGAACGGCTGGGCCTCCCGCTCGGGATCTGCCAGGCCGATCGGCTGAGCACGCCACTCTCCGTCGGAGAGGAATCCGGACGCGACGGCAACCGGATCGCTCCACTCCGTGAGCTCGCCCGAGACGGAGGTCGCGCGGACGCGAACGTCGCGGGTCTCGTGCGCGGCAAGAGGTGCGAACGGCCACGCGACGAGCACGGAGGCCGCGCCGTCGAGAACGACCCGCTCGTCTCCCGATGCCAGTTCGGCGGACGCCTGCACCCAGCCGGCGACCTCGGTCGCGACAGTCCAGCGTCAGTCGGGGCGTGGGCGTGGCGACGTAGGCGCTGTCATCGCGCAACTCTGCCCGGAAGGTCGCGATCCGGGCGGTGGCGGCATCCGTCATTCGTCATCACCTTCTGCGGAGAAGCGGTCGACTGCGACGGTACCCGACACCGCGTACGGGCCGTAGACGCGCCCCGTGAAGGACTCGGTCATCTCGGAGGAGAGGAACCGGCCGTCGACCTCGGCCAGCTGCACGCGCTCGCCGTCGATCGTGGCGCCGAGGTGGATGACATCGCCGGTGCGCGGCAGCCCGGCGCCGATCTCATCGCCCAGCAGCTGCTCGGTGGGGACGGGCGAGAGCCCGGGCGGAAGCGAGTCGATGTGCAGCTCGAGCCGGCCGCCATCGAACGGGATGCTCCACTCCTGGCGCAGCCCTCCGATGACGGCCCGGGCGAGGACGGTGCCGCCGCCTGCCTCCACCTCGACGTGGAAGCGCTCGTCGTAGCGCAGGGCGAAACCGCCCACACCCGTGAAGACGTCGATCGCGATCGTCGCCCTGTTGCGCGAGGTGCTCCTGGCGGCGACCGAGGAAGACCGGGTGCGGAGTCGTCCATCGTCGCTCCGTCTCCGCGCAGCACGAGCGAACCCGGAGTGGTGGTGAGATCGGCCACCTCTTCGCGGGGTCGGCGGACGGCGATCCACTCGCCGTCGAGCGGCGTCGGAGTCGAAGTCGTCGACCAGACCGGGTTCCGGGGCGCGGATTCAGCTCGACCGGATCGATCGCCGGCCAGCCGTCGTCCTGCCAACGGACCGGCGTCACGAACGTCTCGCGGCCGAGCGCCGAGAAGGCGCGGGTCATGCTCCGCGGACGCACACCCAGCAGGAGGCAGTACCACTCGCCCTGCGGGCCGATGACCAGGTCGCCGTGGCCGGTGTTCTGCACCGGACGGATCGTCGAGCGCGCGGAGACGAGCGGATTCTGCGGTGCGGTCTCGAACGGCCCCTCGGGCGAGTCGCCTCGCGCGATGCTGATGCCGTGACCGCGCTCGGTGCCGCCCTCGGCGATCATGAGGTACCACGTGCCGTTCACCTCGTAGAGGTGCGGTGCCTCCGGGAACTGGCCTCCGGTGCCCGACCAGAGCGACCGGGGCTCTTCCAGCGCGATGTGCTTCTCGAGGTCCACCCGCACCTGCAGGATGCCGAGATGGGTGCCGATCTCGGGCCCCTCCATGATCAGCCCGGAATAGGTGATGTAGGTGTTCCCGTCGTCATCCCACGCGATGTCAGGGTCGATGCCGTTCACGCTCCCGGCGCCGTCCGCAGTCCGGATCACCTCGCCCTCGCTCCAGGGGCCGGCCGCATCGCTTGCGGTGAAGTGCAGCATCCCGCGTGCCATCGCCACCGTGACGACCAGGTGGAACAGGCCGTCGCGGTGCCGGATCGTGGGCGCCCACACGCCGCCCGCGGTGGGCACATCCGCGATGCCGAAGACCTCGGGGCGGGCGCCGACGTGGCCGATGAGCTCCCAGTTCTCGAAGTCGCGGGAGCGGTGGATGGGAATGCCGGGAAGGTACTCGAACGTCGAGGTGGCCAGGAACCACTCGTCGCCGACGCGCACGACGCTCGGATCGGGGTGGAAGCCGTTCAGGACGGGGTTGTGAAGGGTGGTCACGGCGCGTTCCTTGGATCGAGTGGGAGGTCAGGACGACAGCAGGGTGCCGAGGTCGGCAGCGAGACGGAGAGCACGCGGATCGCCGCCTCCCGGCCAGGGGCCGCGGGCGATCGTATAGGCGAAGGCGACGCCGGTATCGGGATCGACCGAGGCGAAGGCTCCGGCCGCGCCGTCGTGACCGAAAGCCCGCGGGCCGCCGAAGGGCATCGCGGCGGTCGGCTTCTGGAAGACGATCGAGTGGGATCGTCCCGGCTGGCCGAGCACTTCGTCGTAGCCGCGCACCTGCTGCTGGCCGATGATCTCGACCGTGTCGGAGCTGAGCACGGCGGGCCGGCCGTCGAGGCCGGTGACCGTCGCGGCGAGGAGGCGCGCGAGCCCGCGCGCCGTCCCGGTGCCCGATCCGGCTGGGTGGCCGTACCGCCAGCTGACCGGGTCGTTGGCGAAGTCGACCGGCGGACCCGCCGCCGTCATGACGACCTGCGTGAGCGCGGAGCCGTAGAAGGTCGCGCCGTCGGACACGGGGCGGATCATCGGGAGGACCCGAACGAGGCGCTCCTCATGCTCGCGCGGAAGGCCCAGGTAGAAGTCGACGTCGAGGGGCCGACGGAGCTCCTGCTCGTAGTATTCGTGCAGCGTGCGCCCGGTCACTCGGAAGACGAGCTCGGACGCCAGGTTGCCGATCGTGACCGCGTGGTAGCCGAACGCGCTGCCGGGCTGCCAGAACGGGCGGCTCTGCGCGAGGCGCTCGGCGGCCGCGTGGTCGTCCAGCGCCTCCGCCCAGGTCAGGGGCGGCGTCGCCTGGGGAAGGCCGGCTTGATGCGACAGCAGCTGGCGCACGGTGACGGCATGTTTGCCCTTCGCCGCGAATTCCGGCCAGTACCCCGACACCGGCGCATCGAGATCGAGAAGTCCTCGTTCGATGAGTAGGCCGATGCTGAGGCCGATCGTGTTCTTGGTCACCGAGAACGGCACCATGACCGAATCGGACTTCAGGTGCGGCCCGCCCACGGCATCCAGCACGAGTGCGCCGTCGTGGTAGGCCGCGACCTGGAACGACAGGTCCGGGTCGCCGCCCAGCATGCCGTCGAGACGGTCGACGATGTCCGAGAGGCGATCGTCGGCGACTCCCTCAGCCGGACCCGAGAGGGCGCTGACGCTCAAGCGTCGACCGTCCAGTCCACGCCGAGCGGCAGGTCGGCGACGGACGCTCCGGCGCGCAGCGTGTACACGCCGGGCTCGACGACCCACCCGTCGTCCCAGTACGCCAGCCGGCGCGGCGGGACCGGAATCGACACCGTCACGCTCTCTCCCGCTTCCGCGCGCACCGCGGCGAAGCCGACGAGCCAGCGCACCGGCCGCTCGACGCTCGAGTCAGGACGCTCCGCATACACCTGGACGACCTGCTTGCCGGCGCGCGCGCCCGTGTTGGTGACGGTCACCGTGACGGCGTAGCCGTCGGCATCGGCGTGTGCGGCATCCCATGACCACTGCGTGTAGCCGAGACCGTGGCCGAACGGGAATGCCGGGACGATGCCGGCATCCAGCCATGCGCGGTAGCCGATGTGGATGCCCTCGTGGTAGATCAGCACGCCCTCGGTGGGGTGACCTCGGTGACCGGCACGTGCTCGAGGGTCTCGGGCCACGTCGTGGGCAGACGGCCGCCGGGCTCGCTCGCTCCGGTGAGGATGTCGGCCATGGCCGTGCCGAACTCCTGGCCGCCGAAGTAGCCGAGCACGATCGCGGCCACGTCGTCCGCCCAGGGCAGCGCGACCGGCGAGCCGGCGTTGACGATCACGACGGTGCGCGGGTTGGCGGCGGCGACCGCCCGCACCAGGTCGTCCTGGCGTCCGGGCAGGTCGAGGTTCTCGCGGTCGTAGCCCTCGGACTCGACCTTGGAGTTCGTGCCGACGACCACGACGGCGATGTCGGATGCCGCGGCGGCGGCGACCGCCGCGGCGATCAGGCCGTCGGAGTCGGAGTCGTCGGGCGCGATTCCGAGCGTGCCGCTGAAGACTCCCGCGATCGCGGAGTCCGCGCCGCCGACCGAGAACTCGGCTCTGATGTCGTACGGACGGCCGGCCGTCATCTCCACCGCGGCGGTCGCCGACGGCGGATTCAGGAAAGCGGCCCCCAGGTCGGTTCCGGTGATCACCGGAGTGTCGTCTACGACGAGCACGTCGTCGAGGTAGATGCGCGCGGGGCTGCCCGCGGCGAAGCCCAGCAGCACCCGCCCGTCCTCGTCCGGCGTGTACGTGGTGTGCAGCACGAGCTTGTCGGCCGAGCCCACGGGCGCGTCGCCGCCGAAGAAGACCAGGGCGCTCGCGCGACGGTCCTCCGCGAAGAGCGGCGCACCCGCCGCGTCGACCCAGGTCGCTGTGAGACCGGGCTCTCCCGTGCGGGGGTTCGTCATCTGCTCGAGCGGGAAGGGCGCGACCCCGTCCTGGACGACGGCGCCGAGAGAGTACGTCACCTCGGCCCCGGGCACGGCGTGACGGATCGCATCGAAGGGCGAGACGACGCGCTCGGGGATCACAGTCGCGCTGCCGCCACCCTGCGTTCGCGCCTCGCGCGCGTTGTGGCCGATCACCGCGATCCGGGTGATCGAGCCGGCGCCGATCGGCAGGAGGCCGTCGTTGCTCAGCAGCACGGCACCCTCCACCGCCGCCTCGTGCGCGAGCGCGACGCCGTCGACCGCAGCGGGCACGACGGGGGCCGTGCCGTCGAGAGCGCCGACGCGTTCGGCCAGCAGCAGCAGCCGCAGGACCTTGCGGTCGATGTCCGACTCGTCCACCCGACCGTCCCGCACGGCGTCGATGAGGTGCACCCAGGCCGGAGCCGGCCCCGGCATCGCCAGATCCTGGGCGGCCGGAATCGACCCGAGACTGCGCACCGCGGTCCAGTCCGAGATGACGACGCCGTCGAAGCCCCACTCGGAGTTGAGGGGATCCTCGAGGAGGTCGTGCTCGGTCATGGTCACACCGTGGACGGCGTTGTAGGCGCTCATCAGGGCCCAGGCCCCGGCATCCACCGCACGCTCGAAGGGAGCGAGGTACAGCTCGCGCAGCGCGCGGTCGTGCAGCTGCACGTCTACGGTGAATCGGTCGGTCTCGGAGTCGTTGGCCACGTAGTGCTTGGGCGTGGCCGCGACGCCGTTGTCCTGCAGTCCCGCCACGTACGCCGCGGCGAGCTCGCCGCTCAGCTCGGGGTCTTCGCTGAAGCACTCGAAGTGCCGCCCTCCCAGCGGGGAGCGGTGCAGGTTGATCGTCGGCCCGAGGACGACGTCGACGTCCTTGCGACGCGCCTCGGATGCCGCAGCCGCCCCGTACCGGTAGGCGAGGTCCACGTCCCACGAGGCGCCCAGCGCGGAGCCGGACGGGAGGTTGAGCGACGGTTCGCGCTCGTCCCAGCGCGGACCCCGCACGCCGGCGGGACCGTCGGAGAGGGTCATCGCACGGAGCCCGATCGAGGGAAGCGGGACCGTGGTCCAGAAGTCGGCGCCCTGGATGAGCGAGACCTTCTCTTCGAGGGTCAGCTTCCCGAGCAGAGGCCGGAGGTGGTCAGTGGCAGAGTTCACGGAATCGTCCTTCGAAAGCGAGGAGTGGTGCAGGAAGGGGCATGGAGTCCCGGTGGGCGCGATCGAGGACGCCCACCGGGAAGAGGGAGTCACGCCGTGGCGGACTCGGCATCCAGGAGGGTGCGCCGCTCGACGCGTCGCACCTCCTGCTTGTCGGGGTCGGGCACCGGCGCGGCCATGAAGAGCCGCTGCGTGTAGGGGTGCGCGGGGTGCGAGGTGACCTGGTCGCCGTCACCGGTCTCGACGATCTCACCACGGAACATCACCGCGACGCGGTGGCTGATGTGCCGGACGACGGCGAGGTCGTGGGTGATGAAGAGGTAGGCGACACCGGTGCGCTCCTGGATCTCGATGAAGAGGTCCAGCACGCGCGCCTGCGTCGACAGGTCCAGCGCCGAGACGGGCTCGTCGCACACGATCAGCTTCGGGTCCAGGGCGAGAGATCGGGCGATGGCGATCCGCTGTCGCTGCCCGCCGGAGAACTCGCGCGGGAGACGGCTGCGCGCATCCGACGGGAGTCCCACCTGATCGAGCAGCTCGCGCACTCGCGCCTTCGCCGTCGAACTGGCCACGCCGCGTGCCTGCAGCGGTTCGGCGAGGATCTGCTCGATGGTCAGCGAAGGGTTCAGTGACGAGTACGGGTCCTGGAACACGACCTGGATCTCCGAGCTCAGCGCACGACGCTCCTTCCGGTGCAGGTGGCTGATGTCCTGACCGTCGTAGGTGATCTTCCCGCCCGTGACCGGCGCAAGGCCGAGCACCGCGCGGCCGAGGGTGGTCTTGCCCGACCCCGACTCGCCGACCAGACCGAGGGTCTCGTGCGGCTTGATGTCGATCGACACGCCCTTGAGTGCCTGGAACGGCTTGGCGCGGAACCCCTTGCCGGGGTACTCGACGACCAGGTCGTCGACGGTCAGCAGCGACTCGGTCATGAGTTGCCTCCGGTGGATGCGGTGCCCGCGAGCGCGAGCGGCGGACGGGCGGGGCCTTCTTCGAGGATCGCCGAGAGCAGCGACTTCGTGTACGGGTGCTCGGGGCGCTGCAGGATCGTGCGCACCGGACCGGACTCGACGAACAGGCCGCTCTGCATGACCGTGACCCGGTCGCAGAGATCGGCCACGACGCCGAAGTTGTGCGTGACGAGCAGCATCGCCATGTGGCGCTCCGCCTGCAGGTCGCGCAGCAGGTCGAGGACCTCGGCCTGGACCGTCACGTCCAGGGCGGTGGTCGGCTCATCGGCGATGATCAGGTCGGGGTCCATCGAGACCGCCCCCGCGATCAGCACGCGCTGGGCCATGCCGCCCGACACCTCGAAGGGGTACGCCTTGAAGGTGCGCACCGGGTTGGGGATGCCGACCCGCTCGAGCAGCGAGAGCGCCTTGTCTCGGGCCTCCTTCTTGCTCAGCCCCAGGTCGACCCGCAGCGGCTCGACCAGCTGGCTGCCGATCGTGAAGGTCTGGTCGAGGTTCGACATCGGCTCCTGCGGGATGTAGCCGATGCGCTGACCGCGGATGGAGCCGTAGACCTTCTCCGAGGCGTTGTCCAGGCGAGTGCCCTCGTAATCGATCGAGCCGCCGGTGACGCTGCCGCCCTTCGGCAGCAGCCCCAGGACGGCGAAGGCCGTCTGAGTCTTCCCCGAGCCCGACTCGCCGATGAGGCCGTGGACTTCGCCCTTGCGGATGTCCATCGAGACGCCGTGCACCACTTCGAGGGTCGAGCCGTCGTTCTGGTGGTAGCCGACGCGCAGGTCTTTGATGCTCAAGACGACCTCGCGAGAGCGAGATGCCGCCTGCTCGTCGTCCTCGTGCCGGATCGTGCCGCCCTCGGGCGTGACGATGTCCAGTTCGTCGCCCAGATCGGTGACGCTGGTGGCCGTCGTGACGGCGGCGACCGAGCCGGTGCGGGTGGTCACCGCGCGCCGGCGCTTGCGCCGCACGACGACCGTGCGCTCGAGCACATCCCGCATCGCGTTGGCCAGCAGCATGAGGGCGATGCTCGTCAGGGCGATCGCGAGCGAGGGCCACAGCATGAGGATCGGGGCCTTGTAGATGTTCGCGAACGCGTCGTTCAGCATCGAGCCCCAGGTCGGGACGGACGTGTCGCCGAGTCCGAGGAATTCCAGACCGGACTGGATGGCGATCGCGATGATCGCGATGATCGCGGTCTGGATGATGATCGGCGCGCGCACGACGGAGAGGACGTGGCGTCCGATGATGCGCAGATCGCTGAGACCCGAAACCCGTGCGGCGTCGACATACAGCTCAGATCGCACCGAGGTCACCATCGTGTAGACGAGGCGGAAATACGCCGGGGCGAGCAGCACACCGAAGATGAGCATCGCGATCCAGACCGACGGACCGACGACCGCTCGGGCCGCCAGCAGGACCACCATCGGCGGCAGCGCCATCACCAGCGACGTGAACCATGACGAGACGTTGTCGAACCAGCCTTGGTAGTAGCCGGCGATCAGGCCGGAGATGACTCCCATCACGAGCGCGGTGACCACCGCCAGGATCGCGGCCAGGATGCTGATCCGCGTCGCGGCGAGCAGCCGTGACAGGACGTCGCGACCTGCGCTGTCAGCGCCGAGCGGATGCTCGGCGCTCGGCGGCGCCAGGATCAGCTGAAGCGACGCCTCATTCGGATCGTACGGGGCGATGAGCGGCCCGAAGATCGCGATGAGCACCACGAATGCGAGGAAGATCATCGAGATCAGCGCAAGCGGGCTGCGCAGCAGCGGGCGAACAGATGGTCGGCGCGTGCCGCCGGCGTGGGGATGGCGGTGGGGACTTCGACAGCGGTCATGACAGTCGCACCTTCGGGTTGAGCGCAGCCTGCGCGAGGTCGATGAGGAGGTTGACGACGACGGCGATGATCGCGGTGACGATCACGATCCCCATCACGACGGGGATGTCACCCTGCGCCGTCGCCGTCACCGTGAGAGATCCGATGCCGGGGAGGGCGAAGATCTGCTCGACGATCACTGCGCCGCCGATCATCCCGATGAAGTTCAAGGCGAGCAGAGCGAGCGCAGGGCCGCCGGCGTTGCGCAGGACGTGCTTGTAGACGACGCGGTTGGAACTCAGTCCACGACTGCGGAGCGTGCGGACGTAGTCGCGCGAGAGGCCGTCGAGCACCGATCCGCGAACCTGCTGTGAGATGGTCGCGATGCCGCCGATCGCCAGGGCGATGATCGGCAGCGTCACGCTGCTCAGCCACCCCGCGATCGAGGTTGTGAAGGGGATATAGCCGGTCGCCTTGAACCAGCCGAGGTTGATCGCGAAGACCAGGACCAGGAACAGGGCTATCAGGAAGCCCGGGATGGCGAAGCCGAGGATGGACAGGAACTGGACGGTCCCATCGACCGCTCCACCGCGTCGGGCGGCAAGGATACCCAGGAGCACGGAGAAGATGGCGGTGAGGATGATGGCGCCGATCACCAGCGACAGCGTGACGGCGAGCCGGCTGCTGAGCTGCACCGCCACCAGTTGTCCGGTGAACCAGGACCGTCCGAGGTCACCGGTGACCGCGGAACCCGCCCAGTCCAGGAACTGCGCGAACAGCGGGCGGTCGAGGCCCAGCTCTGCGGCCTTCTGCGCCACGACTTCCTGAGTGGCGTTCTGACCGACGATGGTGCGGGCGATGTTGCCGCTGCCGATGTACAGCAGCGTGAAGGCGAGGACCGTGATCACGACGATCAGGACCAGACCCGACAGCACGCGGCGCAGGATGAAAGTGAGCATGGCTCCACTCCTGTGTAGAGGAATCCCGGAAAGCGGGGGGTGGGGCCGGCCCGCCCGATCGTCTCGGGCGGGCCGGTGGTCACTACTGCTTCGGCTCGAAGTCGTAGATCGCGGGATAGGCGTTGGTCGGGAGCATCTCGACAGTCGTGTTGGCGTCCGTCGCGACGCTGCCCTGCACGCGGTAGAAGGGCGCGAACCACGCCTGCTCCACGATGTATCTGTTGAGTTCCTTCGCGACCGAGGCCTGCGTGGCCTCGTCGCCGTACTGGATCTCCTTCATGTACTCGTCGACCTGCGGGTCCTGGTACTTGAAGGGGTTGAACACCGCGGTCGGAGCGATCATGAACTGGATGAGCTGCCAGTCGGGGTTCTGCTCGAGGGCCATGAACGAAGCCGGATACTTCGGCGCCAGCAGGTCGCCGATGAAGCTGCCCATCGGCACGTCCGTCTGCTCGACGGTGACTCCGACCTCGGAGAGCTGCTGGGCGATCAGCGTGTAGGTCGTCGCGCCGAGGGCTGTCACGGCCGGCATGCTGATCGTCAGTCCGTCGGGGTAGCCGGCCTCCGCCAGAAGCTCCTTCGCCTTCTCGGGGTCGTAGTCGTAGTAGCTGTCCAGCTCCGGGTCGTACGCATCCGAGGAGGCCGGGAACACCTGCGTGGTCACCGTGCCGTGGCCGGACTGGAGCGCGGTGAGCAATCCCTCGCGATCGAACGCGTAGTTCAGCGCCTGGCGGACCTTGACATCGCCGAGCGCGGGGTCCATTGAACCCGCACGGTCCAGCAGCAGCAGCCCCTGGAAGTCGAGCTCGTTGGCGTTGATGGTCCAGCCGGCGCCCTCCACCTCGGTCAGCGCTGCGTTGTCGACGAGCTTCACGCCGTTCGCCTCGCCCGCCTTGATCGCGTTGAGCGCAGCTGTCGGGTCGGCCAGGACATTGATCACGAGGTTGTCGTAGTGCTGGACGTCGGGGTTCCAGTAGTCGGGGTTCTTCGTGTACGAGTACGTGGTACCCGTGACGGTCGCGCCGGTGTCGAGCACGTACGGACCGGACCCGATCGGAGTGGTCGCCGCATCCGGGTTGTCGAAGTTCGCCTCAGCGCCGACCAGGCCAGGGTCCCGGGTCAGGTAGTTGAGCAGGGCGGGGTCGGGAGCGTTGAGGGTGATGACCACCGTCGTCTCATCCGGCGCCTCGAAGCTGGCGACACCGGCGAAGTAGCCGGCATCCGGCGAGGTGCCGTCCTTGAAGCGCTGCAGGTTGCCGACGACGACATCGCCGGTGAGCTTGGATCCATCCGTGAAGGTGACGTCGTCACGCAGGGTGAGCGTCAGCACCGTGTTGTCCTCGTTGTACGACCACTCCGTCGCCAGCCACGGCTCGATCGTGCCCTCGGGGGTGGCGAGCAGAAGCGTGTCGAAGACCGCCTGGTAGTAGGGCGACCGGTTTCCCCACTCAGCGCCTGAAGGGTCGTACGTGACAGGAGCGAAGAGTGCGCCCAGCGTGAGGGTACCTCCGCTGCCGCCTTCACCGCCGCCGTCGGTGCCACCGCCTGCGCAGCTCGTCACAGCGAGTGCGGTGGTGACGGCGATAGCCGCTGCTGCCGCGGCCTTCTTCCATCGGATCATCTTCGAAGTCCTCTTGGTAGGGGCGATACCACTGCGGATCGCCGGTAGAACGAGACGCTAACATGAAATCCGAGCGTGCACTAGGTTTTTGAATAAATTTCTAGCGATCGCTAGGTTTTTGTTCGAAGCGGGCCCAGAATGGCTGAACGAGGCCGATCACGGCCTGACGATACGGTGGAGACGATGACGGACACCACGACCGCCCCGCGCAAGCGCAAGCCCCGGGGCGAGTATGCAAAGACAGGCGCGAAGCGCACCGCGATCCTCGACGCCGCCCTCGAGGTCTTCGCCGAGTCCGGCTACCGCGCGGGCTCCCTCCGGGACGTCGCGCTGAAGGTCGGTATGAGCGAGGCCGGGCTGCTGCACCACTTTCACACCAAGAGCGCGCTGCTGGCGGCCGTCCTCGACCGCCGCGACCAGCACTCGCTCGAACGGGTGCCCATGGACAGTCAGGACGGCGCGGCGACCGTGCGGGGGCTGGTCGAGCTCGCCGCGTACAACGCCTCGGTGCCGGGAGTCGTCGAGCTTTACTGCATCCTCTCGGCTGAGGCGACCGCGCCCGACCACCCCGCTCACGAGTACTTCATCAGTCGCTACGACTTCACACGCAGGAATCTCCGCCGCGCGTTCGAGGCCCTTGAACGCGAGGGATGCCTCCGCGACGGGGTGACGCCGCAGGGTGCGGCTGTGGCCACGATCGCGATGATGGACGGACTGCAGGTGCAGTGGCTGCTCGACCGCGGCGCGATCGACATGGCGGAAGATCTGATGAAGTTCTTCCGGTCATTCGTCGACGTCGACTTCGCCGACCTCCGCGTCCTCAGCACGGAAGGTCTCGATTCAGCCGCCGCTCCGGTCGTTGAGGAGTCGCTTCCGGAGTCGGCCTGAGCTCAGGCGCGACCGGCGTAGCGCAGCGACGCCACGAACTCGAGCTTGTCGAGCACCGGCGCCGGGATCACGAACGGGTAGACGTCGTCTTTGCCCATCGATCGGTTGATCATGTTGAGCGCGGTCGACATCGGCACCCACACGCCCGACACCAGGTCACGGAAGTGCGAGAACGCGTCGACGCCGGCGACCGCGGTGAGGCGGTACTCGGATGCCGTCTCGATCGTGTCGCAGATGTGGAGGAAGTGCGCCCAGGTCTCGGCGAAGTCCTCGTAGGGATGCATCGTCGCGTACATCGTGAGGTAGGACTCCTCCCAGCCGGGCGGCGGGCCTTCGGAATAGTGCCGGTCGATCTCGGTCTGGTAGTCGGCGGTCTCATCGCCGAACAGCTCACGGCATCGCGCGAGGCGGGCGGGATCGCCGGCCGTCTCGACGAGCTGCCACTCGTAGTAGTGGCCGATCTCGTGGCGGAAGTGACCGAGCATGGTGCGGTAGGGCTCATCCAGCTCGCCGCGCAGGCGCTCGCGATAAGCCGGGTCGCTCTCGGCGAGGTCGATCGTGATCACACCATCGTCGTGGCCGATCGTGACGCTGCGATCCGTGCTGGAGAGGAGATCGAAGCAGAGTCCGTTCACCGGATCGCCGCCGGTGGCGGCATCCTTGCCGATCACCGCGAATCCGAGGGTGTCGAGCTCCACGATCAGGTGCCGCTTGGCCCGCTCGGCCGCCGGGAAATTGCTCACGCCGGCCACGTCGGCGTCGTTCGGACGCGTGCGCGTCAGCGAGCAGCTGAAGCACTGGCCGCCCTCCAGCGGCGCGAGCCAGGTGCAGCCGGACAGGTTCAGATTGCGGCAGACATGCCAGATGAGACCGGACGCGTCGACGTAGCGGCCGTCGAGTCCGACGGGCACGATCTCCCGCTCTTCACGTGAGTAGCCGAGGCCCACCCCGCACACGACGCAGATCGAGTTCTCGAAGTAGAGGGGACTGCTGCAGACGCGGCATCGATAGGCTTTCACCCGCTCAGGCTTGCACACCGCGGGAGCAGGCAAGTCACCCTTGCGAATACTCCTCCAGGGGTGCAACGTCGACCGACACACGCAGGGTGGACTTCTTCGCTTCGGTGAAGATCACGCCCTTCACGGGCGTCACGTCGCCGTAATCGCGACCCCACGCCACTGTCACGTGGCGATCTGATGCCCACTGGTTGTTCGTCGGATCGAATGCGAGCCACTGGTCGGAGCCGGGGATCCACGCCGCCACCCACGCGTGGGAGGCGTCCGCGCCGACGAGTCGCGGTGTGCCGGGAGTCCGCCGCGTGGCGAGATAGCCGCTGACGTACCGGGCCGCCACACCGTGGCTGCGCAGGCATGCCAGTGCGAGGTGGGCGAAGTCCTGGCACACTCCCGCCCGCTTCTCCATCACATCTGCGACGGTGCTGGTCACCGTGGTGGCGGTCTTGTCGTAGTGGAAGTCGGTCTTGATCCGGTGCATGAGGTCGGTCACCGCCTCGCCGATCGGACGACCAGGCGTGAGGGATGCCGCCGCGTACGACCGCGCGGCATCCACGTGCCGGGCCTTGGGAGACTCGATGGCGAACTCGGTCGCCGCCCAGGCGCCGCGCGAGATGCCGGGGTTGAGGATCGGCCGCGCCCGTTCCCACGGCTCCAGCAGCGCGTCGGCGTCGTACTCGGTCGGCACGACGTCGACCTCGCTCAGTGCGTCGATCGTGAGGCGGAGGTGCGGCTCGGTGACGTGGAAGTACGAGACCACATTGCCGTAGCAGTCGATGTCGTCCGTGATGTCGCTGGGAGCGGGATCGATTGACACCGAGCGCGACGGCACCTGCTGCCAGGGCAGCTCCCGCGGCCGGCAGTGTGCGATGCCGAAGCTGCTGGAGACATCGTCGTCGTACGAGTACGTGGTGCGGTGGGAGACGCGGTACCTCACGAGCCCTCCCCCATGACCTCGGTCAGCGTCAGCGACGAGATCGGCTGGGGCTGCGGTCCGCCTTCGAAGTGGAGGTGCACGATCGCGTCGCCGAGGCGGTGGAGCTGGGCGTGCGTGTCGGCGAGGAACTCCTCCAGGCGCGGACGACGGCCGTCCACCGGCGCCGTGACGGCGGCGATGGCGACGCCCTCCAGCGAATCCTCCAGGTGCTCGAGAAGGCGCTCGGGCCGGGTGGAGCCGGTGGAGCCGGCGAGCTTCGACAGGTGGAAGCGGAGGCGAGCCAGCGAGAACGCGATCGACCGGGGATTGTCGCGGATCGATCAGCAGCAGTTCGAGCACATCGGCCGCGCGCACGCTGCCGCGGAAGCGGCGGCGATGGGTGACCGAGCTCTCCGCGGCCATGAGCACGCCGCCGAGGACCGCGCGGTCGACTCCCACGCCGAGCGACGCGGTCGTGGTTGCCGCGAGCAGCGTGCACACCTGCAGCGAGCGCTCGAGGTAGCGACCGGCCTCGATCGCATGCCAGCCGTCGTCGCGGATCATGTTCGCGGTGACCCCCTGCAGAGACAGGATTCCGCCGAGCATGCGACTGGCTGATTCGGCGATCTGCGGCCGCCGCGAGCTTCGGAGGGCCTTCATCGCCCGGTCGGTGCTCCCGAATGCGCGCCAGGTGTCCACGGAAAGCTGGTCGCGCACGCCCTCGAGCGCGTCGCGGAGCCGCTCGAGCGAATGCGCGGCCGAGCCCGGCCGATCGGCATCCAGCAGAAGGGAACGCTGCTCCAGGTCGGGGTCGAGCCAGCGCGTCCCGCACAGACGCTGCAGCGCCCCGATGAGTGCGCGCACGGCGGCGCCGCCCTCGCTCGAGGAGGAGTAGTCCAGCTGCTCGGCGTACGCGCTCGCGGTGATCACCAGCCGCACGAGGTCTTCGGCGCGCTCGGTGTACCGCCCCGACCAGAACATGTCCTCGACCGCGCGCGGAGAGAGCACGGGCACCGCTCGGGCGAGCGGCAGGGCCGCAACCTCCACGATGCCCTGGTCGGGGTCGGTCGGCGCGCCCTTGAGCACCCACACGTCCTTCGTGCTGGGCGCCGCCCGCCGGTCGTCGATGAGCGTCGCCAGGCCTCCGACCAGCGGTCGGTAGATCGCGCCGTCGCGCACGGTGAACGCGCGCAGCATCAGCGGGTTCGGGTTGGCCCGGCCGGAGGTGCGGCCCGACTCGCCCCAGGACGGCGCCTGCGAGAGCGGCATCCGCTCCTGGCCGACGAACAGATGCGGTGCAGCCAGGACCTGCTCCCGCACCTCCGCCGGCCGCAGTCCTTCGAGGTCGGCGGCGCGGCCGTCGATCCGCCGGACGATCACGGCCGACGAGTCGGCGTCGACCGCAGCGAGCACCATCGCCAGACCGTCGGGGTCTCCGCACCACTGACGTCGGAACCGACGGCAGGCGCAGCTGCTCGCCGAGCAGCCGTTCGCAGACGGCAGGCATGAAGGGCATGAGGCCGGGGTTCTCGAGCACGCCGGCGCCGAGACCGTTGACGAGGCGCACGTGCCCGCGCCGCACCGCTTCGGTGAGACCGGCGACGCCGAGCCGCGACCCGGCCCGCAGCTCGAGCGGATCGCACCACTCGGCGTCGACGCGACGGAGGATCACATCCACGCGTTCGTGCGGTGCGTGCTGGGGGAAGCCCGCAGGCTTCATCCACACCCAGCCGTCGCGGACCACGAGATCCTCGCCCTGCACGAGCGGGAACCCGAGGATGTTCGCGATGAAGGCCTGATCGTACGCCGTCTCGGAGTGCGTGCCCGGCGACAGGACCACGACGCGGGGATCGGATGCGTCCGCGGGAGCCGCCTGCAGAAGTGCCGAGCGCAGGGCCGAGAAGTACGGCTCCATGCGGTGCAGGCCGGCCTCTTCGTACAGCTCGGGCAGCACGCGCGAGAGCACGCGGCGGTTCTCCATCGCGTAGCCGAGGCCCGAGGGCGCCTGAACGCGGTCGGTGAGCACCCGCCACTCGCCGGAGGCGTCCCTCCCGAGATCGGTGCTCGAGAGGATCAGCGGATGCGGGTCGAAGCCGCGAGCCCGCACGATGGGTCGCGTGTACCCCGCGTGACCGAAGACGACCGCCGCCGGGATCACTCCCTCCGACAGCAGGCTCTGCTGACCGTAGATGTCCGCGAGGAGCGCGTTCAGCAGCTCGGTCCGCTGGGCGAGCCCGACCTCCAGCCGCGCCCAGGTCGCGGCATCCAGGACGAGGGGCATCGGATCGAGCTGCCAGGGCTGCGACCCGGCCTCCGGGTTGCCGTAGGTGGCACCGTCGTCGGCGAGGAGCGTCGTGATCTCGCCGTCGATCCGGCCCAGTTCGGCCGGCGTCAGATCGACCGCGATCGCCGCCATTCCCTTCCAGGCGGGCCGCAGGGCGCCATCCGACCCGACCACCTCGTCGAAGCGGCCGCCGTTTCCGGTCAGGGGAAGGGTCGGCTGCGCGATCGCAGCAGCGTAGTCGCGGAGCAGGCTCATCCGGGCAGCCTCATGCGGTCGGAACCCGCCGGAGGTCGAGCGTGTGCGGGTAGTCGGGCGTGGACGCGCGGCGCGCCGATTCGCGCAGCTGCGCGATGTCGAGGCGGCCGCCGGTGTGGCCGTTCTGGTCGAATCGGCCGGCTCGTCGTGCCTCCGCCTCGTTCGAGTTGATCGGCGGACGGTCATACGACCTGCCGCCGGGGTGGACGACGTGATACGTCGCTCCGCCGAGGCTCACTTCCGACTCGATGTCGACCACGTCGAACACGAGGGGCGCGTGCACGGGGATGGAAGGGTGCAGCGCCGACCACGGCTGCCACGCGCGATAGCGGACGCCTGCGTAGAACTCGCCCGGGCGTCCGGTCGGCGTCAGCGGCACGGGAACACTCTGGCACGTCACCAGGTGCATGCGCGGATCGACGCCCGTCACCCGCACCTGGACGCGCTCCACCGACGAGTCGACATACCGCGCGGTGCCGCCCTCGGTGACCTCTTCGCCGAGCACGTTCCAGGGCTCGATGGCCTGACGCAGCTCCAGTTCCATGCCGCCGCCGATCTGCGCGACCCCGATCCGGGGGAAGCGGAACTCGGTGAACGCGTCCAGCCAGTCCGCTTCGAACGCGATGCCGTGCTCGCGCAGATCGGCGACGACCTCCGCGATGTCGGCCGTGGCGCCCTCCGGCAGCAGGAAGTCCTCGTGCAGGCGCGTGCCCCAGCGCACGAGCGGGGCTGTGCAGGGCCTGTCCCAGAACATCGACACGAGGCTGCGCACGAGCAGCGCCTGCACGAGGGCGAGCTGCGGGTGCGGCGGCATCTCGAAGCCGCGCAGCTCGAGAAGGCCGAGCCGTCCGCGGCTGGAGTCGGGGCTGTAGAGCTTGTCGATGCAGAACTCCGCGCGGTGGGTGTTGCCGGTCAGGTCGGTGAGGAGGTGCCGCAGCGCACGATCCACCACCCAGGGCGAGGACTCCTCGTCGATCTCCCGTGCGGAGGAGGTGAGGCGCCGCACCTCCTGCAGTGCGATCTCCATCTCGTATACCGCTTCAGGGCGGCCCTCGTCGAAGCGGGGAGCCTGACTGGTGGGTCCGATGAACCGTCCGGAGAAGAGATAGGACAGACTCGGATGCCGCTGCCAGTAGGTGATCATGCTCGCCAGCAGGTCGGGGCGCCGCAGCAGCGGGGAGTCGATCGGCTGCGCTCCTCCCATCGTGATGTGATTGCCGCCGCCCGTGCCGGTGTGCAGCCCGTCGAGATCGAACTTCTCGGTCGCGAGCCGGCTCTGCCGCGCCTGGTCGTACAGCGTCGACGGTCAGCTCCCGGAGGTCGTGCCACGAGGAGGTGGGCTGCACGTTCACCTCGATCACCCCGGGGTCGGGCGTGACGATCAGCTGCGTCAGCCGCGGGTCCGGCGGCGGCCCGTACCCCTCGAGCACCAGTCGGCAGCGAGTGCGGCCCGCTGCCTCCTCGATGACGTGGAGGAGGTCGCAGTACGCCTCCAGGGTGATGGTGGGCGGCAGGAACACGTGCACATGTCCGTCGCGCGCCTCGAACGTCACTGCGGTGGTGCGCGCGTCCTTCGGGTCGACCACCCTGACCTCGCGGATCCCGGGCTCCAGCGGCGGGCCGGCCTCGAGGTACGACGGCTCGCCCGGGTGCTCGGGGTCCTCCCACGAGATCGCATCCAGCGGCAGCCGCAGGCCCACCGCGCTCGACCCGGGAGCCAGCACGAGCCGTCCGCGGCGGAAGCTCCACGCGGGACTGGTCCACTCGCCCTCCGTGGTGAGCGGCAGCACCCAGCCGGTCTCGACGGTGATCGTCGCGATCGAGGTCGGCGACGTCCACGCCCGCCTCGTCCAGCTCGGGGCGCGGTCCTTCCGGTCGGCGGATCTCGGCGGCCAGCTCGGCGAACGGGTCCTCGTAGGCGGGCAGCAGCCGGCGGTCCGGGATGCCGAGCAGCGCCGTCACCGCCCGGCCGAGGGCTTCCGCGTTCGCGCGCGCTTCGGGGTCGGCATCCGTTCCCCAGGGATCGGCGAAGAGCGTCGGGTCCTGCCAGAGCGGCTCGCCGTCGGTGCGCCACTGAAGCGCGATGTTCCAGCGGGGCAGACTCTCGCCCGGGTACCACTTGCCCTGTCCGCGGTGCACGACCCCGCCCAGCGCGTAGATGCTGCGCAGCCGTTCCGCGAGGACTCCGGCGAGCTCGCGCTTGTGCTCGCCGTCGGCATCCGTGTTCCACTCGGGGCTGGTCTTGCCCTTCTCGTCGGAACTGTCGAGCGCGACGAATGTGGGTTCTCCCCCCATCGTGAGGCGCACATCACCCGCATCCAGCCGTTCATCGACGGCGACGCCGAGCGCGTCGATGCGCGACCACTGCGTCTGCGTGTACGGCTTCGTGGTCCGGGGGTCTTCGTGCACGCGGATGACCTCGTTGCGGAACTCGAACGACACCTCGACCGGCTCCGTCGATCCCTCGATCGGGGCGGCGCTGGAGGGATGCGGCGTCGCGCTGAGGGGGATGTGCCCCTCGCCGGCGAACAGGGCGCTCGTCGGATCCATGCCGACCCAGCCGGCGCCCGGGATGTAGACCTCGGTCCACGCGTGCAGGTCGGTGAAGTCGTGCTCGGTGCCGCTGGGCCCGTCGAGCGCCTTCTGGTCGGCGGCGAGCTGCACGAGGTAGCCCGAGACGAACCGGGCGGCGAGCCCGTACTTGCGCAGCAGGCTGACGAGCAGCCAGGCACTGTCGCGGCACGAGCCGATGGCGCGGTCGAGGGTCTCATCGGGAGACTGGACGCCGGCCTCCATGCGCACGTCGTAGGCGACGTCGCGGTGGACGGCCGCGTTGAGGCCCGCGAGGAACTGCACCGTCGGCACGCCGCCCTCGGGCAGCGGCGGCAGCGACTCCTTCCAGATGCCGGTCTGCTCGCTGCCGTCGACCGGACGCAGGTACGGCGCCAGGTCGGCCTTGAGGTTCGGCTCGTAGTCGAACGGGAAGTACTCCGCCGACGCCTCGATGAAGAAGTCGAACGGGTTGATCACCATGAGGTCGGCCACAAGGCTCACCGTGATCGAGAGGTGATCGATCCGCTCGGGGAACACGAGCCGGGCCACCCAGTTGCCGAACGGGTCCTGCTGCCAGTTCACGAAGTGGTTCGCCGGGCTGACCTCCAGGGAGTACGCCTCGATGGGCGTGCGCGAGTGCGGCGCCGGCCTCAGACGCACCACATGGGGGGTGACATTCACCGGTCGGGCGAACGTGTACCCGGTGAAGTGCGTGAGCGAGACCTTTGTGGACATCCCCACAGTGTCGCCCAAAACTGTTGCGCGCGCGTTTCGCGCCCTCACCGACCGACCTTCCCGAGCGGGTCAGCGGCTGTCGAACGCGCCGGAGATCCTTCCGGCGTAGGCGGATGCCGTGTCCCGGGCGTCCCGCAGGGCGAGCGCCGCCTGCGCGAGCGCTCGGGCACTGTCGGGCACGGAATCGTCGACGGCATGCGCGTCCACCAGGTCGAGATCCGCGCGGAGATTCACCGCCGCTCCGGCGATGCCCGCCGACAGCGACTCCGCGGCGACGGCGAGATCGGCCGCGACGCTCGGACTGCCGATGTCGGAGAGGAGTGCGAGCTCGGCGACGAGCGCGACGCCGACCGCGCCGAGCTCGGCCGATGACGCGGCCGCCGCGAGCGCTGCATCGCGGATGCCACCGTCACGATCCGGATCGCCCTGCGGGACCCGCAGGGAGGCGCCCAGCTGCGCCGAGCGGGCGCCGTCCGCCTCCGCGGCGCGCAGAGCCTGACGTCGCCGTTCCGCGAGCCGGGCGGCGCAGTCACCCGCCCGATCGTCGTGGGTGGAGTACTGCGCGACCATCTCCATCAGCGCGGCGGAGATGGCGAGCATGACTCCGCACGCGGCCCCGCCGCCCTGACTCCCGTCCGCCTGCGCGAGCCTGTCCAACCACGCGGCCAGCGCCTGCGGCGTGGACGCGGCATGCGTGGCCGTCGGCGCCTCCGAGATGCTGCTCACCGCTCCAGATCGCCGTCCCGCGTGCCTTCCCTTGCGGCGCGCTCGTCGGCCTCCGCGCTGTCGACCTGGTCGGCATCCGCGTCGGGGTCCAGTGGCGCGTCACGTTCGCCGACCAGCGGCTCGACGTCGTCGAACCCGTCGGACTGGCTGCCCTCCGGCACCGGCACGATCGGCGGGATGTGCGCATTGCTCATGATCTTCGTCCTCTCCGGCGGCCGTGGTCGGTCGTCTTCTCCGCAGGAAGATATGTCGGCGGGCGACGTACCGGCGAGGGACTGGATCGGCGTGCGCCGACGTGCTAGCGCGTTCTGTCAGCGGATGCCGGCGAAGTGCGACGGTGCCGCATCCGACATCTCGACCGCTTGGGCCGCAGCCAGGGCGCGAAGGACGTCGTCGGTCAGATCGTCGACGTGCTCGAGCCCGATCGACAGGCGTACGACGCCCGCTCCCGGCTTGGCGTGCCCCGCGACCGGACGATGCGTGAGCGACGCGGGATGCTGCACGAGGGAGTCGATGCCGCCGAGCGACACGGCGTGCTCGATCAGCTCGCATGCCTCGGTGAATCGCGCCGCCGCGTCGTAGCCGCCCGCGAGCTCCACGGCGACGATCGAGCCCGCTCCGTGGAGCTGGCGACCGAGAAGCGCTCGCGGATCCTGCCCCGGAAGACCCGGGTAGAACACGCGCGCCGCCGCCCGATGCGCGCTGATCCGCTCGGCGAGCAGCTGCGCCGTCTGCTGCTGAGCGCGCACCCGAAGCGGCAGCGTGCGCAGACCGCGATGCAGCAGGTAGGCGGCGAGCGGATGCAGGAGCGCTCCGGTGAGCGCGCGCACCTGACGCAGCCGCTGCGCCCACTCGCCGTCGGTCGCGACGACCCCGCCCATCACGTCGCCGTGGCCGCCGAGATACTTCGTCGCGCTGTGCAGCACGAGCGTTGCCCCGTGCCGCGCCGGCTGCTGGAGCACCGGAGTGGCGAACGTGTTGTCCACGAGCACCGGCACGCGTCCGGCTGCCGCGACCACCTGTGCGAGGTCGACGAGCTCGAGCGTGGGATTGGCGGGCGTCTCGACGATCACGAGCCCGGTGTCGGGCCGGATCGCGGCGGCGATGCCGTCGACGCTCGCCCATGTCACGGTGGTGCCGAGCAGTCCGCTCTCCAGAACATGGTCGGTGCCGCCGTACAGCGGGCGCACCGCGACCACGTGCGGTCGACCGGCGGTGACCGATGCGATGAGGCAGGCGGTGAGGGCCGCCATGCCGCTCGCGAAGGCCACTGCGGTCTGGGTGCCCTCGAGCTCGGCGAGCGCGTCCTCGAACCGCGCCACGCCCGGCTGCCACAGCCGGGAGTAGACGGCGCTGCGGTCGGCGCCCAGCTCATGACCGGTCGCGAGCTCCTCATAGGCCAGTCCGCCCAGATCCACGTCGGGCAACGGGTACGTCGTCGACAGGTCGATCGGAGGAACATGCGCGCCGCTCTCGCGAAGCCCTGACATTCCGGCGTGCACGGCTCGGGTCTCGAGCCGGTGATGCGTGTTGTCCATGTCCCAGGACAGCAGAGACTGCAGCGGCGAGCAATCGAGTGTGAAGGATTCGCGACAGGACTAGTCTTGGATCGAAGATGCTTCATCCAGTGCCCGGCGAAGGAGTCCCATGGCGCAGGTCCTTTCCCTCGACCGAACCGATCGCGCGCTGCTGCGCGCGCTGACAGCCAACGCGCGCGCATCGGGCTCCTCGCTCGCCTCGACGCTGGGCATCGCGGAGTCGACCGTCTCGCTGCGCCTGCGGAGGCTGCAGACCAGCGGAGCCATCCGCCGCTACCGGGTCGACCTCGACCCGCTGGCGCTCGGCGCGACGGTGCAGGCGCTGATCGCGATCCGGCTCGTCAAGCACGCGCGCGAGGAGATCGAGGCATTCCGCCGCGCGGCGCCCAGCCTGCCCGGTGTGCTGAGCCTGTTCCACATGGCCGGCGCCGACGACTTCCTGCTGCACGTGCTCGCCCGCGACGCCGCCGAGCTGCGCGAGTTCGTCCTGGCGCACCTCACCGGGCACCCGGCCGTGGCGCACACGGAGACGAATCTGATCTTCGAGCACGCGGACGGCGACGGCTGGGAGCGGCTCATCGGCTGAGCCGCGACCTGGCGCGCGCCGCGGCGGACCGCCATACTTCTGCGCAGCAGTGGAGTGCCGATCCGCAAAGGAAGTCCGATGCCCGCCGACCCTTTCAGCGCCCCGCCCGACGTCACGGCCGAGCAGTTCGCCGAGCGGCTCTTCGCCTCGGCATTGGGCTTCGCCGACATCCTCGCGGTACATCTCGGCGACCGCCTGGGGTGGTACCGCAGCCTCGTCGACGACGGACCGAGCACCGCCGCCCAGCTCGCGGAGCGCACGGGCACCTCACCGCGGTATGCGCGCGAATGGCTCGAGCAGCAGGCGGTGACCGGTGTGCTCCGCGTCGAGGACGCCGGGGGCGATGCGGGGCCGAGCGCCGCTTCGCTCTGCCGGCGGGGGCCGCCGAGGTCCTGACCGATGAGCGCAGCCTCCTCTACTCCGCCCCTGTGGCGAGGATGCTGGCCGCCGTCGGGCCCGCTCTTCCCGAACTGCTCTCGGCCTACCGCAGCGGCGGAGGCGTCAGCTGGGCGGATCTCGGCGCCGACGCGCGCGAGGGTCAGGCCGACGTCAACCGTCCGTGGTTCGAGGAGCTGCCCCGCGCGTTCGCGTCGGTGGACGGCATCCATTCGCTTCTGACGCGCCCCGGAGCGCGAGTCGCCGACGTCGGCACGGGAGCAGGGTGGTCCTCCATCGCGCTCGCTCGCGCGTATCCCGAGCTGCGGGTGGACGGCTTCGACGTGGACGACCCGTCGATCGAGCTGGCCCGCGCCCACGCGGCCGAAGCCGGCCTGTCGGATCGGGTTCGATTCCACAACGCCGACGGCGACGGGCTCTCGAACTTCGGCCGGTTCGATGCCGCGTTCGCGTTCGAGTGCATCCACGACATGCCGCGTCCGGTCGAGGTGCTCGCCGAGATGCGGCGCGCGGTGCGCGACGATGGAGCGGTCATCGTGATGGACGAGGCGGTGGCCGAGACCTTCACCGCGCCGGGCGATGACGTGGATCGGATGATGTACGCCTACAGCCTCCTCATCTGTCTTCCCGACAGCCTGTCGCACCACCCCAGCGCGGCCACGGGAACCGTCATGCGCCCCGACGTCCTGCGCGGCTACGCCCGTCGAGGCGGGCTTCGCCGACGTCGAGATCCTCCCGATCGAAGACTTTGCGTCGTTCCGGTTCTACGCGCTGACCCGCTGACCGGGTCTCTGCGCGCGTGGGATCAGCGCGCGTCGATCGACCCCGCCGGCGCCCCGAGCAGGATCTCCGCCGCGCGCGCCATCCTCTCGACGTAGCCCTCGCCGTCGGTGCCGCGGGCCAGCGACTGCGCGTTCAGGCCGTCGATCATGCCGAGCAGCTGCCACGCGGCATCCGACGGGTGCTGCGTGGAGAAGGCACCCGAGGCGCATCCGCGCTCGATCACGGCGGTCATCATGCGGTGCCACGCGTCCATCTGCTCCCGTACCGCGAGCGCCAGGGCTGCGTTGCGCCGACCCAGCGCCCAGGCTTCCACCCACACGACCGTGAGGTCTTCGCGGCTGCCATCGAGCAGAGTCTCGATGAGCACCGCCATAGCGCGCGGCGTCATCGGCGTGCGGCGCGACGAGTTCTTCGACATCCGCGATCTCGGCCGACACCAGGTCGCTGTACACCCGCGCGACGAGATCGTCCATCGAGGGCTGGTAGTGCGCGATGAGACCGGATGCCACGCCCGCTCGCTCTGCGACGGCCCGCAGCGTCAGCGCGCTCAGCCCCTGCTCGCGCGCCAGCCCGGTGGCGGCCCGCAGGATCTCGCCGGAGCGCTGCTCCGGCGACTTGCGCGTGCGGGCTCTCGCCGTCGTGCTTGACATGACACCCCCGGGATCGGTACCTTCAGGTCTATTGATCGCTCGATCAATACTACTCCTGTTGAAGGCAACGACGCGGACATCACCGCACAGGACGAGGATGAGAGCGTCGCCACGAGCGGCGAGGCCGTGAGGAGCATCCGATGATCTGGACCATGCCCGCAGAGTTCGCCCCGCAGGAGCGCATCTGGATGGCCTTCCCGCGCGTCGGGAACACTCTCGGCGACGACGCCGCATCCGCCGACGAAGCCCGGGACACGTGGGCCGCGGTCGCGAACGCGGCCGCCGAGTTCGAGCCGGTCACGATGGTCGTCGACCCTTCGGCGGTCGGCGAAGCGCGCTCGCGCCTGTCGGGTGAGATCGAGCTGGTCGAAGCCCCGCTCGACGACTACTGGATGCGCGACATCGGACCGACGTTCGTGCTCGACGGGCAGGGCGCGCTCGGGGCCGTGGACTGGACGTTCAACGGCTGGGGAGCGAACGCGTGGGCGACGTGGGAGCGCGACGACCGTATCGCCGGCACGGTCGCCGCACTCGCCGGGGCCACCCACCTGCCCTCGCCTCTCGTGAATGAGGGCGGCGGCATCCATGTCGACGGTGAGGGCACGGTGCTGGTGACCGAGACCGTGCAGCTCGACCCCCGCCGCAACCCGTACACCACGAAGCAGCGCGTCGAATGGGAGCTGCAGCGCACGATCGGCGCCTCGCGGGTGATCTGGCTCCCCCGCGGCCTCACCCGCGACTACGAGTCGTCGGGCACGCGCGGGCACGTCGACATGGTCGCCACCTTCGCCGCCCCCGGGCGTGTCCTGCTGCACTGGCAGGACGACCCGTCGCACCCCGACTACGCCGTCGTACGGCAGGTGCGAGCGGTGCTCGAACAGGCGACGGATGCCGCGGGCCGCAGCCTCGAGATCGTGGAGCTGCCCGCGCCCGACACGCTGCGCGATGAGGAGGGCTTCGTGGACTGGAACTACGCCAACCACCTCGTCGTGAACGGCGGCGTCATCGCGTGCGGCTACGGCGAACCGGACGCCGATTCACGCGCCGCCGCGATCCTGGGCGAGGCCTACGGGCGCGAGGTCGTGACGATCGACGCGCGGCCGATCCTGCAGCGCGGCGGCGGCATCCACTGCATCACGCAGCAGCAGCCGACCTCGAGTGCACGATGACCGAGCGATTTCGGGTGGTCGAAGCATCGATCGCCGAGCTGCGCGCCGCGCTGGAGACCGGCGCGACGACGAGCGTCGCGCTCGTCGAGGCGTATCTCGCGCGGATCGAGGCGTATGACCGCGGGGGCATCCACCTGAACTCGCTCGTCGAGCTCAACCCCGACGCGGTGGCCGAGGCCGCCGCATCCGACCGCCGGCGCCGCGACGGCGCGACGCGCGGGCCGCTCGACGGCATTCCGTACACCGCGAAGGACAGCTACATGGTGCGCGGCATGACCGTGGCATCCGGCTCCCCCGCGTTCGCCGACCTCGTCGCCCGGCGCGACGCGTTCTCGATCGAGCGGCTGCGTGACGCCGGATGCGTCTTCATCGGCCTCACGAACATGCCGCCGATGGCGAACGGCGGCATGCAGCGCGGTCTCTACGGCCGGGCCGAGAGCCCCTACAACGCCGACTATCTCACCTCCGCGTTCGGTTCCGGCTCGTCGAACGGGTCGGGCACCGCGACCGCGGCATCCTTCGCGGCGTTCGGTCTGGGTGAGGAGACGTGGTCGAGCGGCCGAGCCCCGGCGTCGAACAACGCGCTGTGCGCGTACACGCCCTCCCGCGGCGTGATCTCGGTGCGAGGCAACTGGCCGCTCGTGCCCACGATGGACGTCGTCGTGCCGCACACCCGCACGATGGACGACCTGCTCGAGGTCCTCGACGTCCTGGTGGCCGATGACCCCGAGACGCGCGGCGACCTGTGGCGCGCGCAGCCCTGGGTTCCGATCCCTCGCGCATCCGCGGGGCGCCCGCCGTCGTACCCGGCCCTGGCCGCCGACGCCGCGACGAGTCTCGCGGGCAAGAGGTTCGGCATCCCGTCGATGTACCTCGGGCAGGACCCGGACGCCGGCTCCGGACCGGGTATCGGTGCGGCTACCGGACAGCCGATCGAGCCTCGGCCGTCTGTGCTCGAGCTCTGGGAGCGGGCGCGGGCCGACCTCGAGGCGGCCGGCGCCGAGATCGTGGTCGTCGACTTCCCGGTGGTGAGCAACTACGAAGCAGACCGCGCCGGCGCACCGTCCGTGTTCACCCGCGGCATCGTGCCGGCGGACTTCTTCGACGTGGAGATCTGGGACATGTCGATGTGGTCGTGGCACGACTTCCTGGCCGCGAACGGCCAGCCGGGTCTGTCTTCGCTCGCCGAGGTCGACGGCGCGAAGATCTTCCCGCATCCCGACGGCGCCCTTCCCGACCGCTACGGATCGTTCGACCTCGACATCTCGGAGTACGTCACCCGCGCCCGCGCCAACGGCGTCGCCGATCCGCTCCACGGCATGCACGCCGAACTCGTCCGGGCCGGCCTGGAGGGACTGGAACGCACGCGCCGGGTCGACCTCGAGGAGTGGATGCAGCGGCTCGGACTGGACGCGGTGCTCTTCCCGGCCGTCGCGGACGTGGGTCGGGCCGATGCCGATGTGAACGAGGAGTCCGCTGCGGCCGCGTGGCGCAACGGCGTCTGGGTCGCCAACGGCAATCTCGCGATCCGGCATCTCGGCATTCCGACCGTGACCGTGCCGATGGGCACGATGGACGACATCGGGATGCCGGTCGGCCTCACGTTCGCCGGGCCGGCGTACTCCGACGTCGACCTGCTGCGCTGGGCCGCGGGCTTCGAATCGCTGCGCCCCCGCCGGACCGCCCCGCCGCGCACGCCGGAGCTGTGAGGCGCCTCGCACCCGTGCCCGTGCCCGTCCGCGCGAGACCACTTTCACTTCCAAACACCATGCGCTGCGTGGTGTTTCGCAGTCGAAATGTGGTTTTTCATGCCGAAGGGGCGAGTGCGCGTCAGCGCAGCAGCTGCTCGCGCACCTGGCGCCGCAGCACCTTGCCGATGAGCGACCGGGGCAGCTCGTCGAGCTCGAAGAACCTGCGCGGAACCTTGTAGGCCGCCAGGTGCAGCTTGCAGTAGTCGCGCAGGGCCTCGGCGTCGAGCACGGCACCCTCGCGGAGCACGACGGCGGCCACGACTTCTTCGCCGCCCGTGCGCGGGAGGGCCACCACGGCGGCCTCGCTGATATCGGGATGACCCTGCAGCGCCTCCTCGACCTCGGTGGGCGCGACGTTGAACCCGCCCGTGATGATGATCTCCTTGAGCCGGTCGACGACGGTCACGAATCCGTCGGGCGAGACGGTGACGATGTCGCCCGTGCGCACCCAGCCGCCCGGCAGGAGGGCCTCCGCCGTCTCGTTCGGGCGCTGCCAGTAGCCCTGGAACACCTGCGGGCCGTGGATGAGCAGCTCGCCCGATTCGCCGAACGGGCGATCCACACTCGGGTCGGCAGGGTCCACCACGCGGATGTCGGTGCTGGGGAACGGCACGCCCACCGTCCCCGGGCGCCGCGACGGACCGATCGGGTTGCCGAGCGCCACCGGCGAGGTCTCGGTCATGCCGTAGCCCTCCACGAGCAGACCTCCGGTGGCCTCTTCCCACCGAGCGACGGTCTCGACGGGCAGGCTCATGGCGCCGGAGATCGCGAACCGGACGGTCTTCAGGTCGATCGTGCCGTGCTCGGCGGCGCGCGCGAGCTGATCGTAGATCGGGGGCACCGCGGGCAGGAACGTGGGCGGACTCTTCTTCGCGGCATCCGCGACGAGCGTGGCGTCGTACTTGGGGAACAGCACGAGCTTCGCACCGATGCTCATCGCGAACGTGAGGCACAGGGTCATGCCGTACGCGTGGAACAGGGGCAGCACGCCGTAGAAGGTCTCCTCGCCCTCGTGCAGGCCCGGCACCCAGGCGCGGCCCTGCATCGCGTTCGCGCGCAGATTCCGGTGCGTGAGGATCGCGCCCTTCGGTGTTCCCGTGGTTCCGCTGGTGTACTGCAGGAGCGCGATGTCGTCCAACGACGGTCGGGGATGCCGCCTGCTCAGTCGCCTGCCGTCGACGAGCTTCTGCCACGTCAGCACGCGGCGGGCCTCCGGCGTCGCGGTGAGCTGGGCGCGTGCGGCGCGCGCCTTCGGGATGGGCAGTCGGAGGGCGAGGCGGGTGGTCCAGGGCATCGCCGCCGTGATGTCGACGCTCACGATGCGCTGGACCGCGAGGTCGCTCGGGAAGCCGTCCACCGTGTCGTACATCTTGTCCCAGACGATCGCGAAGCGAGCCTGGTGGTCCTCGAACTGGTGGCGCAGCTCACGTGCGGTATAGAGCGGGTTGTGCTCCACGACGATCGCACCGAGGCGCAGCACCGCGTAGAACGCGACGACGTGCTGCGGGCAGTTGGGCAGCACGATCGCGACGCGGTCGCCCGGGGTCACGCCGAGACGTCTCAGGCCCTCAGCGGCACGGTCGATCTGCTCGCCGAGGTCGCGGTAGTCGGTGCGGGCCCCGAAGAACTCCAGCGCGGTCGACCGGTCGTAGCGGGCGATGCTCGCCTCGATCATGTCGGAGAGGGTCTGCGTGACCTCATCGATCGACTCGGGCACGCCCGGCGCGTATGCCGCCAGCCAGGGTCGAGAGGCGTAGGGGTTGAGCGCATCCATCCTGCGAGCCTGGCACATCCGGCTGCGGATGGCGGCCCTCACCCTCAGCGCCGGGCGGAGGTCACGTCCTCCCGCAGGTTCTCCTCCCGCACGTCCTCCGCACGTTCTCCTCCTGCGCGGATCTCCTGCTGGCTCTCCTCCGCCACGCCTTCGCCGATGTCGGCAGAGCCGTCGCCCGGGTCCTCGCCCTCCTCGATCGTCTCGAGCGACGGAGGCGCCGCGGCGTACGCGGCGGAGAGCTGCCGATACGGTCGCGACGCGAACGCGAGCAGGACGACGACGAGCAGCAGCGCGCTCGCGATCACGAAGACCAGCGCGATGCCGCGCGCATCACCGTCGCCCAGCAGCCAGCCGAACGCGTCCTGCCCCTGACTGGACTCCATGAACGGGATCAGCCAGAACTGCGCGATCGGCCCGACGATGAACGCTGAGATCGGCGCCGCCGCCGACTCGACGCTCGCCGCGAACCCGAACACGCGGCCCTGCTTCTCGTACGGCACCACGCGCTGGATGATCGTCTGCTCCGAGGCCTCGGCGATCGGCATGATCGTCATGAAGATGAGGATGCCGAGCGCGTACAGCCACCACCACTCGCGGATCGCGAACGTCATCCCCAGCACGGCGACGCCCACGTTGACCAGCAGAAGCGTGCGCAGCGGGTTCTTGCCGAGGCCGAACCTCGCCACCAGAAGGCCGCCGAGGATGAAGCCGATGCTCGTGATCCCCAGGATGATGCCCCAGATCTCGACCGAGAAGAGCGTCAGACCGTAGGGATCCATGAGCGCCATGAAGACGCCGCCGACCAGGTTGTTGAACGTGGTGAAGAGGATGAGCGCCAGCAGCCCGGCACCACCATGATCGCGGGGATGATGCCGCGGAAGTCGAGCTTCGCCGGCGCGACGCCCTCGACGTGCGCGATGCCGCGTTCGGGGATGCGGATGAACAGCAGATGCAGGAGGGCGACGGCGGTCGCCACGATCGCGATCGCCACGGTCCATCCCATGCCGAGAAGGCCCACCGAGAGCCCCGAGAAGACGCTCGTCACCATGAATGCGATGCCGTGCACGGTGCCGACCCAGCCGTTCGCCTTGTCGCGGCGATCGGCCGGAACCAGCAGGGTGACCGTCGTGGACAGCGCGATGTTGCGGAGGTTCTCCACGACGCCGCCGATCAGGATCACGCCCGCGAAGACCCAGAACCACGGGCCGCCCCAGTCGACCAGCACGCTCTCGGGGAACATCAGGTACAGCCCGCCCGCAAGCAGGTACGTCGCCAGGGTGATCGAACTGGAGAGGACCATGACGGCCTTCTTCTTCATGCGATCGACGATCGCGCCGAAGACGAATCCGAACACCGCCACCAGCAGCATGTAGGAGCCGCCGATGATCGACGTGGCGAGAACCGATCGCGTCTCGAGGTATGCCCAGAACGTCAGCGCCCACCACAGGTAGCTCGAGGTGACGTTCGCGACCGCGGTGTTGACCAGGACCTGGTAGAAGCTGCGCAGCGTGTGCGGACCTGGCGCGTACTGAGCGGTCACGGCGGCCGACGTGGTCATGATCACCTCTGAGTTCTGTGCGGGGGGAGCCAGGATGCCCGGGGATAGAGTGTGCGTGGACAGCGTCCACATGCATGTTCACACCGTACACACCTGCCTGAGGAGGTGCAATGATGAGTTCGCTGGCACGCAGCTATCATCACGGGGACCTCCGACACGCGCTCATCGACGAGGCCTCGCGGCAAGCGCGCTCGGGCGGTCCCGCGGCCATCTCGCTGCGAGAGGCGACGCGCGCCGTCGGCGTCTCGCCCAACGCGGCCTACCGGCACTTCGCCGACCGGGACGCGCTCGTGAGGGCGGCTGCGGCCGAGGCTCAGAATGCGCTCGCGCAGGCGATCATGACGCGTGTCGCCGACACTCCGCCCGACCTGCCTCCCGCGGCGGCCTCGATCGAGAGGCTGCGGAGGGTGGGGCTCGCCTACATCGACTTCGCCCGCTCGGAGTCGGGGTGGTTCGAACTCGCCTTCCTCACGCAGGACCCGCACCCGGCCGAGGCGATCGTGACCCTGGACTCCGAGGTGGTCCCTCCGTTCCAGCTCCTGCTGCAGACGCTCGACGAGATGGTTCAGGCCGGTGCGCTCTCCGAAGAGCGGCGCCCGCTCGCCGAATGGGCGTGCTGGTCGTCGGTCCACGGTTTCGCCGACATCGCCTCCCGGGGGCCGGTGCGCTGGCAGCCTTCCGAGGTGGTCGATGCTCTGGCCGCCTCGGTGGTCGAAGCGGCGATCGCCGGTGTCCGCGGGACCGCCTCGCCGCCTGCCTGAGCCCTGCGCGACCGGCGCGCGTTGGGGCTAGCGTGGAGGCGTGACCGCGCCGATCGACCCCACGTCCACGCCCGCCTGGGCCGAGCTGCTCGCCCACCGCGAATCGCTCGCCCCCGACCTCCGGGGCTGGTTCGCCGGCGACGCCGGGCGCGTGCAGCGCCTCAGCTTCGCGCTCGGCGACCTGCACGTCGACCTGTCGAAGAACCTCGTCACCGACGAGATCCTCGCCTCGCTGGTGGCGCTCGCGGAGCAGACCGGGGTGGCGGAGCGCTACGCCGAGATGATCTCCGGCGTGCACATCAACACGACCGAAGACCGCGCGGTCCTGCACACCGCGCTTCGACGACCGGCGGATGCCGCAGCCGAAGCTCGTCGTGGACGGGCAGGACATCGACCACGACGTGCACGAGGTGCTCGACGCGGTCTCGGCCTTCGCCGACCGGGTGCGCTCGGGAGACTGGCGCGGCGTCACGGGCAAGAAGGTCACCCACGTCGTGGGCATCGGCATCGGCGGGTCCGACCTCGGCCCCGTGATGGTCTACGAAGCCCTCAAGCCGTACGCAGATGCCGGCATCCGCGCTGTCTTCGTCTCCAACATCGACCCGACCGACCTGGCGCAGAAGACCGCGGATCTGGATCCCGAGACGACGCTGTTCGTCGTCGCGTCGAAGACGTTCACGACGCTCGAGACGCTGACGAACGCGCGACTGGCGCGCGACTGGCTGTGGTCGGGATTGAGCACTGCGGGCGCGATCGACGGCTCGGACGACTCGAAGACGGATGCCGTCGCGCACCACTTCGTGGCGGTCTCGACCGCGCTCGACAAGGTGGCGGAGTTCGGCATCGACCCGGCGAACGCGTTCGGCTTCTGGGACTGGGTGGGCGGCCGCTACTCCGTCGACTCGGCGATCGGGCTCTCGCTCGCCATCGCGCTCGGTCCGAGCGTGTTCCGCGAGCTGCTTGCGGGCTTCCACGACGTCGACGAGCACGTGCGCACGACGCCGCTCCCCTCGAACGTGCCGGTGCTGATGGGACTGCTGAACGTCTGGTATGTGAACTTCCTCGGCGCGCAGTCGCACGCCGTGCTCCCCTACGCGCAGCAGCTCAGCCGCTTCGCCGCCTACCTTCAGCAGCTCACGATGGAGTCCAACGGCAAGTCGGTGCGCTGGGACGGCACGCCGGTCACGACCGACACCGGCGAGGTGTTCTGGGGCGAGCCGGGGACGAACGGCCAGCACGCGTTCTACCAGCTGATCCATCAGGGCACGCGACTGATCCCCGCCGACTTCATCGCGTTCGTGAACCCGGCCTACCCGCTGCAGGACGACGGCCGCGACGTGCACGGACTGTTCCTGGCGAACTTCCTGGCGCAGACGAAGGCGCTCGCGTTCGGCAAGACGGCGGAGGAGGTGGAGGCCGAGGGCACCACCGGGCCGCTCGTGGCCGCCCGCACGTTCGCGGGCAATCGTCCGACCACCTCGATCTTCGCGCCGGCGTTGACGCCGCGCGTGCTGGGTCAGCTGGTCGCGCTGTACGAGCACATCACGTTCACGCAGGGCGTGATCTGGGGCATCAACTCGTTCGACCAGTGGGGCGTCGAGCTCGGCAAGCAGCTGGCGCTGCAGATCGCCCCGGCGATCGAGGGCGACGCTGGTGCGGTGGCGGCGCAGGATGCCTCCACCCGCGCGCTGCTCGAGTACTACGCCGCGCACCGCACGAGTTGACCGCCGCGCCGGTCAGCCGGACAGCTCGCCGACCGGCACGGCGATCGGCAGCACGTTGCCGGGCTGTGCGAGCGGACAGGCCCACGCAGGGTCGTACGCGCAGGACGGGTTGTAGGCGAAGTTGAAGTCGAGGATCATCGTCCCTCGCGCCGCATCCGATCCGAGGTCGGCGCCCTTGATCGTGTCGATCAGGTAGCGGCCGCCGCCGTACGTCCCGCCCGGTCGGCCGGCCAGCGCGTCGCGGACAGGGACGAACAGCCCGCCGGCGTACGTCGTGAGGCGCCAGACGTCGAGGCTGCCGGCATCCGGGATCTCCACCCGGCCGACGCGCTCGAACGGCACGATCCCGTCGGTTCCGGTGGGGAACTCGAACCCGCCCGGTTCGGCCGGCAGAATGGGCAGGTCGTAGCGCCAGGCCGCGTCATACGGCGCGATCTGCAGCCCCTCGAACAGCACGCGATCCGCTTCCAGGAGCGGTGAAGCCGGATGCCGCCCCATCAGGTCGTCGCGCTCGATGCGCCACAGCTCGTGCGCGTCTTCGGGGTCGTCCTGCGCGCGGACGGCATCGTAGAGAGCGAACACGCGTCGTCGCCAGTCGGCGATCTCGAGGGCGGTGCGGGGGGAATGGCCGGTGGACACCCGCCCAGGCTAGCTCGCGGCTCTGGCGCCGGTTCGAGTGCGGGCGACGGTTGACAATGAGCGACGCGCGGGACCGGCGTGATTGCGTTCGGGCGGCGGCGGGGCGGAGTTCAGGCGGCGTAGTCGTAGCTCTTCAGGCGGCGTCGTCGTAGCTTTCAAGCGGCGCGGTCGTCGCTTTCAGGCGGCGTAGTCGTAGCGTGCTCGTCCGCCGAGTCGGGGTGTGCGGGCGGGGTCGACGTGGGGTGGCGGGATGAACCAGACCTTGGCTCTGATGCCGGTGCCGTCGATGTGGATGGTCCACCCGTTGTCGTGGATGCGGTGGTGGCAGGACTCGCAGAGCAGCACCCCGTTGTTCAGGTCGGTGGGTCCGGCGTCTCGTGCCCACCACCGGATGTGGTGGACCTTGGTGTGCCCGGGTGGTGCCCCGCACATCGCGCACCCGCCGTCGCGTTCGGTGAGCGCGAGCCGTTGGGTGGGGGTGAAGAGCCGTTTGGTGCGGCCCCAGTCCAGGATCTGACTGTCCCCGCCGAGGACGCAGGAGATGATCCGCCCACCCGCGGCCATCCTGCGGGCGGTGGGAACCGAGACCGGGGCGGTGATCCCGTCGATCGTGGCGTACCCGGTGCCATCCACGAGGTCGGTGTGGTCGATCCGCACCACCACCGTCGCCCCGTGCAGGGGCAGATCGGTCTGCGACGCAGCCGAGCGCGTGCTCGCACAGCCGCACGAGCGCGTCGGCTTGCATCTGCACCACCGACCGGCGCGGCAGGTCCGGGTCTGCCGTCCCGTCGCGCGGCCCCGTCTCATCCCGCTGTGCGGTGCCGTCCCGCTGCGCGGTGCCGTTCCGCTGGCCGCAGCGCCGGGTGGCGCGCATCTCCGCGGAGACCAGCGCTTCGATCGCGGTCTTGATCGGTGCCGCGCTGGCGGGGTCCAGTTCGGCGTGGAGGATGATCCGGCCGCGGTCTTCCCGGATCGTCAACGACCGTTCCGTGCGGGCCTCGTCCTCCCGGGGGCGACTCCGTCCGGGTCCAGCCACGCCTCCGCCCGGGCGAGCACCCGGTTCAGCTGGTCCATCGTCAGCCCGGGCGCCTGCGCCACCAGGGTCTGCTCCGCCACATCCAAGGCGTCCGGTGCGGCGCGGAACGCGACCCGGTCCAGCAGCGCGATGATCGCCCCGGCCGCCCGCTCCGTCAGACGTCGCCGCCGCGAGCGCCTCAGCGACGTGCGGGTGCCGAGCCGGCGCCGTCTGCCCGGACAGCAGCTGCCGGGGTGCGGTCGCCTCCCCGACCTTCACCAGCCGTGCCGCGTCCCCGGTCGATGTTCCGCCGGTCGCGGCGATCAGCGCGGTCGGGTTGCGATACCCCTGCGTCTTCGCCAACCCCTCCGAGCCCAGCTCCGGGCGGGACCGGCGGGCGATCTCCGCCGCCAGCGCGGTCTGGTCCGCGTCCAGCATCCGCCGCATCCGGCAGTACCGCTCGTTCACCGCGATCAGGTCGCTGTCACTCAGCGCCCGCAGCATCCGCACCCGGCCACATCGCCAGCACGGCATCGAGCTCCGCGGGAAGCAGGTCGAGCGCTCTGGTCATAGAACAAATGTACTAACCACCTCCGACATCGCGGCCAAGCCACGACCGACCCTGTGGAAAGTCGTCCTCCTCGATCCCGTGTTACGAATCGAGATCGGCAGCGACCGAGAGCCCGTCGAGATACGCCCGATGCCGGAGCAGGAAGGCCCGCTCATCGAGCTTCTTCCGGCGCAGCCACCCGGTGACCTCGTCGTTCGACTTGCTCGCGTTGCACGACCGGCACGCGGGCACGATGTTCTCCACGGTGTAGCGCCCGCCCCGCGAGAGGGGCAGCACACAGTCGCGCTGCAGCGGCACCCCTACCGCGCCGCAGTAGGCGCAGCCGTCCCACGCGGCGCGGATCTGCGACCACTGCAACGGTGTCAGGTCGTTGTCGGCGGCATCCATGCGGCGCTTGCGCCTGCGGGCCGCGCGCGCACGGCGGGACTGACTGACGGGCATGCCGCCAGGGTATTCACCCGACATCGACTTGCCCTAGATGCAGCTGGAACACGGCGTGTCACCTGCACATAGGGCAAGTCGATGAAGGAGGGGGACCACCGCACGACCCAGGCACCTCACACCCCCAGCCACACGCCCGCGCCGCGAACGCCCGCCCGAAGGCTGACGTCCGCGGCGCGGACGGGGGATGCGCTGCTACTCGGCGACCGGAATCGACTGCGCCTCGAGGGCGGCGATCGTCTTGGTCTGGCCGTCGGCGAGCGCGTCGGCGAGGGTTCCGTCACCGGAGATCGCGGCCTTGAACCCGTCCGACACGTCGGCGTAGGTCTGCGTCATGGTCGGGCCCCAGACGAAGTCGGGGTTGACCTGCCCGGCCGCCTCGGCGAAGACCTCGTAGATCTTCTGACCGCCGTAGAACTCGACGCCCTCCTGCAGCACCGGCAGTTCCAGTCCCGCCTTCGTCGCGGGATAGATCGCGGCGGTCTCGTTGAGCGACGTGAGCGCCTCCTCCGACGTGTTCAGCCAGAGCGCGAACTTGGCGGCCTCGTAGAGGTGCTCGGTTCCCTTGAAGACCGCGATCGACGAGCCGCCCCAGTTGCCGGCGGCCGCATCTCCGGCCTCCCACTGCGGAGACGGAGCGACCGACCACTTGCCGGCCGTGTCGGGGGCGCCGCTCGCGATGGAGTTCGCACCCCAGACCGCGGAGTTCCACGTCCAGACCTCACCGGAGTTGTAGGCGTTGTTCCACTCGTCGGTCCACGGCGGGTACACCGCGACGAGGTCGTTCTCGATCAGGTCCTGCCAGTAGTCGGCGACGGTGATCGAGGTGTCGCCGGTCAGCTCGACCGTCCACTCCTCGCCGTCGTTCGTGAACCACTCGCCGCCGCCCTGCCAGACGAAGCCGGCGAACTGGTTGATGTCGGACTGCGAGAAGTTCGTGATGTAGCCGCCGAGCGCACGGATCTGCTCGGCCGCAGCGCGGTACTCCTCCCACGTCGTGGGAATGGCGATGCCGTTCTGCTCGAACAGGTCGGAGCGGTAGAACAGCGCCATCGGTCCGGAGTCCTGCGGTACGCCGTAGACCTCGTCGTCGGTGCCGAGGGTCACCTGGCCCCAGGTCCAGTCGACGAACTGGTCTTCGGCGGCGACGATCTCCTCGCACGCGGCGAGGTCCTCGAGTCCGTCCTGCACGCGGAAGTTCGGGATCGCGTCGTACTCGATCTGGCCGAGGTCCGGAGCGTTGCCGGCCTCGAGCTGGTTGAAGAAGTTCTGGTACGTGCCGGCGTTGCCGGACGGTCCGGTCTGCACCTCGACCTGGATGTCGGGGTTGGCGTCGTTCCAGATCGCGACGGCGTCTTCGATGCCGGGGATCCACGACGTGAACGTGAGGGTGACCTCGCCCGTCGGACGGTGCGCAGGCCGCGGCGTCCGCTGCCGCCTCCGCTGTCACCGCCCGCGGAGCACGCGGCCATCGTCAGGGCGACGGTCGCGATCACCGCCACGCCTGCTGCTCGTTTCATGTGACGCATGATCTCTCTTTCTGAATGGGGAACTGCTGGTGCGGACTTTCATGGGCCGATCGGTTGGGGGTCCGGTCGGGGTCTGTCACTTCAGCGCGCCGGTGCCGAGGCCCGTGCGCCAGTAGCGCTGAAGAAGGAGGAAGGTGACGATCAGCGGGATGATCGACAGAAGCGCGCCGATCAGCACGAAGCTGCGCAGCTCGGGGAACTGGTTGATGGTCGAGTTCCACGCGTACAGCCCGTAGGTCACCGGGAACAGCTCTTCGCTGCGCAGCATGATCAGCGGCAGGAAGAAGTTGTTCCAGATGCCCACGAACTGGAACAGGAAGATCGTGATCAGCGCCGGCAGCATGAGCCGGATCGAGACCGTGAAGAACGTGCGCACCTCGCCCGCGCCGTCGAGCCGGCTCGCCTCGAGCAGCTCGTCGGGCACGCTGGCCTCGGCGAAGACGCGCGCGAGGTAGACGCCGAACGGGCTGACGATGCTCGGCAGGAACACCGCCCAGAAGGTGTTGGTCAGCTGCACCTGGCTGAACAGGAGGAACAGCGGCAGCGCGAGGGCGGTCGCCGGCACCAGCACGCCGCCCAGCACCACGTTGAACAGCAGCTCGCGGCCGCGGAAGCGGTACTTCGCCAGCGCGTAGCCGCACATGCCGGCCAGGATCGTCGCCACCAGGGCGCCGACGCCGGCGTAGCCGATGCTGTTGACGATCCAGCGCAGGTAGATGCCGCCGTCGTAGTTCAGCAGCGCGACCAGGTTGTCCCAGAAGTTGAGCTCGGCGAACCACAGCGGGTTCGGTCGGTGAACAGGTCGCCGCGCGACTTGGTCGACGCGACCAGCAGCCACCAGATCGGCATCAGGAAGTACAGGGTGAAGACCACCATGATGAGCATCGCGACGCTGCGCGAGACGAAGCTCTCCTGCGATCCCCGGCGGCCGGCGATCCGCGCGGCCTCGTGACCGCGCACCGGGCGGATGCTCCGCAGCGCCACGGCGTCGGCATCCATCACGCGGCTCATGCGTCTGCCTTCCGTCGGGTGATGCGCAAGAAGGTGAACGACAGGATGAAGGTGGCCAGGGCCAGCACGACCGAGAAGGCCGCGGCCAGGCTGACGTTCGGGATCGCGGAGGTGGCGTAGATCGTCATGTTCGGCGTGTACGTGCTCGTCACCGCCGAGCTGAACGATGCGGAACACCTGCGGCTCGGCCAGCAGCTGCAGCGTGCCGATGATCGACAGGATCGCCGTCAGCACGAGGGACGGGCGCACCAGCGGGATCTTGATCGACCAGGCGATCCGCATCTGGCCGGCGCCGTCCAGCCGCGCCGCCTCGTAGATGTCGGTCGGGATCGCCAGCAGCGCCGAGTAGATGATCAGCATGTTGTAGCCGACGAACACCCAGGTCACGACGTTCGCGATCGCCCACAGCACGAGCTCCGCCGAGAGGAAGTCGACGTTGCCGGTGAGCACGGTGAACGGCGACAGGTTCGGCGAGTAGAGGAAGCCCCACATGATGGCCGCGATCACGCCCGGCACCGCGTACGGCACGAAGAACGCGAGCCGGAAGAACTTCTTGCCCCGCAGCAGCGGGGAATCCAGCAGCAGGGCGAACAGCAGCGCCAGCCCCAGCATGACCGGCACCTGCACGACACCGAAGATCAGCACGCGCGCCGACCGACGTCCAGAACGGCCCGTTCTGGAAGACCAGCACGTACTGCGTGAGCCCGCCGAAGACCTCCTTGGCCTCGCCGAACGTGCCCTCGCGCTCCACGACGAGCAGCGACTGCCAGATCGCATAGCGCGATCGGGCACGAGGTAGAACAGCACGAACAGGATCACGAACGGCGCCGACGAAGAACAGGATCGCGCCCTTGTGCGAGATGCGCCCTCGACTGCGCTCGGCGCGACGCCGGCTGAGCCTTCGGGGTCACCAGCGCTTCGGTGGCGGTCTGTGCGGTCATGACTCGGCATCCTCTCGGATCACTCGGACGGCGCCGGCCGGAACGCGGATCGTGCCCGACGCGGTTTCGCCGGTGACCAGGTCCTGTCCCCGGGCGTTCAGCAGCACGTCCTGCGCTGCCGTGGTTGATGATGAAGCGGTAGCTGCGGTCGTCGGCGGCGCGACGCACCACGTCGACGTCGGCACGCGCACCCGCCGAGCGCTCGGCGCCGGCGGCGGCTGAGCGCACGATCGACGATCCGTGCAAGGCCCGGCCGGTCGGGCAGGGTGGCCAGGTACCACGCGTCGCCCGCGCCGTCGCGTCCGCGGCGTCGCGTCAGGGCCGGAAGCCCGCCCGCCGGGTCCGCCGACGAAGCGGTCGAGCACCTCGGCGTCGTGCGCGACGAGCCGCTCGGTCCACAGCGACGCCGTGCGTGCCGGATTCCAGCATGACCGGCTCGCCGGGCAGCACGGGCGCGAACTCCTCCACACGGATGCCGAGCAGATCTCGCCACACCGCCGGGATAGTCCGCCGGGCCGCACGCGGTCGTTCTCGTCGACGATGCCGCTGTAGAAGGTGACGAGCGCGTGCGCGCCCGCCGCCACGGCGGCATCGAGGGTCTGCGCGTCGCGATCGCGCACGAGGTGCAGGCCGGGCACCACGACCAGCCGGTATCCGGACAGATCGGCGCCCGGCCGCACGACGTCGACCGCGGCCCCCGACTCCCGCAGGGCCCGGTGCAGCGCCCAGACCTGGTCGAGGTAGCGCGACGGCCTCGCTGGGGCGGTTCTCCGCGTCGCCCGCCCACCACGCCTCCCAGCTGAAGAGCAGCGCGACGTCGGCGACGACGCGTGTGCCGGCGACCTCGCGCCATGCGGTCCAGGAGCGCGCCGAGCTCGAGCGCCTCGCGCCAGAGCGGCGGAGTCGGTTCCGGCGTGCGGAAGCAGCGCGGAGTGGAACTTCTCCGAACCCTGCAGCGACGCCCGCCACTGGAAGAAGCACACGGAGTCGGCGCCGCGGGCGACGTGCTGCAGGGAATCCCGCGTCATCTGCCCCGGCGCCTTGGCCAGATTGTGCGGCTGCCAGTTGACCGATCCGGTCGAGTGCTCCATCAGCATCCACGGCTCGCCGCCGGCGAGGCCGCGGGTGAGATCCGCGGCGAACGCCAGCTCGGAGGTCGGGTCGTCGAGTCGGTGGTCCAGGTAGTGGTCGTTGGCGACGACGTCGACCTCGGGCGCCCAGGTCCAGTAGTCCAGCTCGCGGATGTGGGCGGTGACCATGAAGTTCGTCGTGACCGGCGCCGCGCTGTGCCGGCGGATGACATCGCCGCTCGGCCCGGTAGTAGCTCAGCAGCTCGTCCGAGCTGAACCGCGAGAAGTCGAGCATCTGACTGGGGTTGCGGGTCGAGAGCGTCAGCCGCGGGGTTCCGATCTCGTCCCAGTCCGTGTAGCGCTGGCTCCAGAAGCTGGTCGCCCCACGCGGCGTTCAGCGCGGCGATCGATCCGTAGCGCTCGCGCAGCCACCGGCGGAAGGCGGCTGCGCTCTCGTCGCAGTAGCAGTGCGCGTTGTGGCAGCCGAGCTCGTTCGAGACGTGCCACAGGGCGACGGCGGGATGATTCCCGTAGCGCTCGGCGACCGCGTCGACCAGCGCCAGGGCGTACTCGCGGAAGACGGGCGAGCTGGGGCACCAGGCCTGCCGCCCACCGGGGTAGCGCGTGGTGCCGTCGGCGACCATGGGGAGGATCTCGGGATGCCGCGTCGTCAGCCACGGCGGCGGGCGATGACGTTCCGGTGCCGAGGTTCACCCGGATGCCCGCCTCGTGCAGGAGGCCGATGATCTCGTCCAGGCGGGAGAAGTCGACGACACCGTCCGGGCCCTGCAGTTCGGACCAGCCGAAGATGTTGACCGCGACGAGCCCGACGCCGACCTCGCGCATGAGCGCGACGTCTTCGCGCCAGACGGCCGGATCCCACTGCTCGGGGTTGTAGTCGCACCCGAAGTCGATCCCTCGGTGCTCGTAGCGCGGCCGGGCGATGCTCTGCTCGGTCGCGGCCAGTGAGTGGCTCACCCGTCTCCTTCGACGTCATCGGCGATGTGTGCACGTGCACAGATTTGCGGAGAAGAAGATCGCCCTCGAACTTCTGTGAACGTACACAGAGTGGCATCCGCGTCTTCGGGATGTCAAGCGATCCGGACGCTACAGTGGTCGCGTGCCGACCACATCCGGGCGCCCCCGGCGCGCCACCGTTCACGACGTCGCCGTCGTGGCCGGCGTCTCGCGGGGCACCATCAGCCGGTACGTGAACGGCGATCCATACGTCTCGGCAAAGTGCCCGCCAGGCGATCGAGGCGGCGATCGCGCAGGTGGGCTACGTTCCGAACACGGCCGCCCGGCACCTCGTGATGCAGCGCACCGAGTCCGTCGCCTTCATCGTGCACGAGCCGCACTCCCTCTTCGTCGACGACCCCAACATCGGCGGCATCCTTCTCGGGGCGAACTCGGCGCTATCGGACGCGGATCACCAGATGTCTGTGCTGATCGTCGACTCCGACCGCGACACCGACCGTGTCGCGCGGTACCTGTCGGGGGGATCGGTCGACGGCGCGATCATCGTCTCGGCCCGTGCGAACGACCCCGTGGCACGTGTCGTGGAGCGGCTCCATCTTCCTGCCGCGTTCGTCGGCCATCCACCGGGAGCATCGTCGGCCGCTTTCGTGGTCATCGACAACCGCGGCTCGGCGCGAGCCATCACCGAGCGCCTGTTGCACACCGGCCGCCGGCGAGTGGCGATGATCGCCGCCGCACTCGACCGCGACTCGGGCTCCGAGCGCCTCGCCGGGTTCGCCGACGCGCTGGGCGATCGGTTCGACGACGATCTGGTCGAGCGCATCCCGCTGTACTCGTACTCCGACGGCCGCGACGCCATGTACGCGCTTCTGGAGCGCGCGCCCGACATCGACGGCGTGTTCGCCGCGTCGGATGCCGTGGCGGCAGGAGCGATGGAGGCGCTTCGGGCGAGCGGCCGCCGCGTGCCCGACGACGTCGGCGTGGTCGGCTTCGATGACAGCGCGTGGGCTCGGCGCACCCTCCCGGCCCTGTCCACGGTTCGCCAGCCGGCCGAAGGCCTCGGTCGTCAGGCGGCCGCGCTCGTGCTGGAGCAGCTGCGGGGAGAGCCCGCGCAACGCGAGGTGCTGCTCGAGTGCGAGATCGTCTGGCGGGAATCGGCCTGAGGTGCGGTCAGCCGCGCTGCAGCCGCCGGTCAGCGGGTTTTCACGACGGTGAAAAGGATGACCGAGTCCTCGACGGCCTCCAGCGCGTGAAGGCCGTCGGGGATGGCGAGCAGGTCGCCCACAGACCCGTTCCACGACGCCCCGCCCGACCGGAGAAGTACGCGGCCGGTCAGCACCTGCACGGTCGCCTCACCGGGATTCTCATGCGCCGACAGCTCCTCACCCGCGCGCAGCGCCATGACGGTCTGGCGCAGCAGGCGTTCGTGACCTCCGACAACGGTCTTCGCACTGCGGCCGTTCGACGAGTCGATCGCGTGCCCCAGCTCATGCCGGGCGAGGGCGATCAGCGAGATCTTCTGCATGGGCGAGCCCTTCTCGAGGCAACGGCGCTTCGGGTCCTCCCACGGTAGTTCGATTCCGCCCCGCGCACGACCTCCGATCACGAGCGGGCGCGTCGCCTCTCACGGTTCTGCCAGGGCCTGCAGGGGTTTCGTCCAGACGGGGCGACCAGACTCGATGACTTGCGCCGACCCGACGGCGTCTCGCACTGCCGCTCGCGGTGCATCGCGCCGCCCTGCGCCGGCGCCCCCGATACCCAGGAAGACATCTCCCCCATGCACCATGCCCCCGATACTCGTCGTGCCCGCCGCGCCGCCGCCCGCTCGCGCCGCGCCCACACCACCGGTGCGGTCGTCGCGATCGGCCTGGTCGCGCTTGCGGCTCTGACGGCCACCGCTCCCGCCTTCGCGGCGCAGAACCTGTCCGCGACGGGCGGGGCGGCCGTCGCCGTCGTCGGCTCGGATGCCGAGACCCTGCGCGAGATCTCGGTCGAGGCGCAGTCGACCCTCGACGCCGCCCGCGCCGCCCTGTCTGCGGCGCGGAATGTCGAGACCGAGATCTCGGCATCCGGGCTCGACGTGGGAGTCCCTGTCACGACGGTCGACACGTCCACCCTGCGCGCCGATATCGAGCGCCTGTCGTCCTTCGACGTCATGCCCGCGCTGCTGCTGGCGGGGATCACCGACGACGCCGTGGATTCGACACGGCAGGTGCTCGCACATGCGGGCGTGCTGCGTGGCCGACTCGAAGTGGCCGAGGCTCAGCGCGCGGCAGAAGAGGCCGCGGCCCGGGCCGCGGCCGAGGCGGCCGCGCAGGCGCAGCGCGAAGCGGAGGCCGCGGCCGCCGCCGCGGCGGCCCAGGCGGCCGCGAACACGCCGGAGGGCGCGCAGGCGACAGCCCGCCAGCTCGCCTCGGCGACCTACGGCTGGGGCGAGGGCGAGTTCTCGTGCCTCGTCTCGCTGTGGAGCAAGGAGTCGGGCTGGGACTACCAGGCCTACAACGACTCCAGCGGCGCCACCGGCATTCCTCAGTCGCTTCCGGGCAGCAAGATGGCGAGCGCGGGCGCCGATTGGCAGACGAACGCCACCACGCAGATCGCGTGGGGTCTGGACTACATCTCGGCCGTCTACGGATCGCCGTGCAGCGCGTGGGGTCACTCGCAGGCCACCGACTGGTACTGATCGCGGCCTGAGGAACCCTTCACCAGCCGCTCGGAGGAAGGGCCAGCTCTGCCAGCGGATCCCCCGTGTCGACGAACAGCCGACCGCCCGGCGCGAGGGCGCGCGCGATGTTCGCCAGCGCCGGTTCGTAGAGCTGCGGATGCCGCCCGTCCAGCGCCCCCACCCGGCAGGCGAACGCCAGGTCGAACCGCCGGCTCCCCGCCGGCAGCTCGAAGTGCTCGACGTCTGCCCGGAGTACGGAGATGGTTCCGCCCGCGATCTCGGCAGCGCAGTTCACCTCGGTGAGTGCGACCCCGCGCGGAGAGCGGTCGATCACCAGGACGTGTCCGGCGGGTCCGACGCGAGCGGCGACCTCGCGGGCTGCGGCGCCGGGAGCGCCGCCGATCTCGAGCACTGCCATGCCCCGCTCGAGCGGCAGCGCATCGACGACCCGCAGCAGACGCGCTGAGAGTCGGCCGGTTGTCGCCATGTCGACGATCTTGCCGCAGCGGCCGACAGACGTGCAGCGCCGGCTTGGATGCGAAGCTGGTGATGTGGATGCTTCATGGGACGAGCGGGTGGCGGCGTTCTGGGCGTCGGCCGACGACCGGAACGCCGAGCGGATGCTGACGCAGATGCGCCGGCTGGTCGAGGAGCGCCCGCCGGGCGATGCCGACGCACTGTTCGAATGGGCGTCCGTACATGACTTCCTCGGTCGGGAGAATGAGGCGGTTCCGTTGTATCGTGCGGCCCTCGACGCGGGACTGGCGGGTGAACGTCAGCCCCAGGCGCTCATCCAGCTTGCGAGCTCCTTGCGCAACGTCGGCGATCCCGACGCTGCCATCGAACTGCTCCGCGACAGTCCGGACGACACGCTCACGGGCGCTGCAGGGCGCGCGTTCCTCGCGCTGGCGCTCCGCGACGCCGGCCGGGCGGATGAAGCCCTGCGCGTGGCACTTCAGGCGCTCGCGCCCAGCCTGCCCCGTTACGGTCGCGCGGTCGAGGCGTACGCCGACGCGCTGGGTCGTCCCGGTGATGACACGGCCGATGATCGGGCGGTGGTGCGGATGTGGACGGGCGTGGTGCGGACCGACGATCGTGACGCGTACGCCGAGTACGTGGAGCGGACCGGCATGGAGCATTACCGCGCGACCCCGGGCAACCTGGACGCCTGGCTTCTCACCCGAGATCTGGGCGATGGACGCACGGAGATCACGACCGTCTCACGCTGGGAGTCGCTGGATGCCATCGCCCGGTTCGCGGGCGATGATCTCGAGCGAGCGATGTTCTACCCCGAAGACGATCGCTTCCTCGTCGAGCGCGACGAAAGAGTACGCCACTACCGCCAGGTTCCGTGACATCTGCGGGCGCCATGTCAAGCCCCGTGCCGTGCACCCGGCGAGTCGCAATGCTGAACGCCGAACACCGAGGAGGACGCATGACCGATCGAAGCCGCGACCCGCACGGACCCGAGAGGCTCCCCGACGAGCAGCCGGTCCCCGACCCGGCCGACATCACCAACCAAGCCGCCCTGCAGCACGGCGCCACGTCGCGATGGCTGGTACCGGCCGGCGTGCTGGCCGCGGTGGCGATCGTGCTGTTCTGCTTCGCGTTCCAGATCCAGATCGTGCTGCCGGTCATCGGCATCGCCTACGTGATCGTGATGTGGATGGCCATGTTCACGTCATCGCGGAGAAGCGACGACGGTCCGACCACGAACCGCCGACTGGCGTGGCTCATGGGCGGCATGGCCGCCGGAACCCTGCTCATCGCCATTGCGATCTACATCGTCGAGTCCACCCGGCTGCCCTGGACCTGATCGATACCGCGTCGTTCCCCGTGTCGGATGACACCAGCGCACCTCACTCCGTAGCGAAGACCAGCTCGATCTCCGCCGCGCACGAACCGTCGACGGGAGCCGACGGATCGTCGAGGAACGCGAACATGACGTCTTTCGCACACTGCGATTTGTCGAGCACATCGTGCCCGGTGAAGGGGAACTCCACGACCTGCACGTTCGACAGGTGCGGCGTCACCGCTTCGACCCACGGGGGTGCGGTTGCCGCGTCGAACATGCCCTCCATGAGCAGCACGTCCAGATCGCTGACGGCGGGATCGCTGAGGTCTGGCCGGTCGGGCACGTCCCAGACGGGGCATTGCTGGAACAAGCGGCCTTGCTTGGGCTGTACCGCGAACACCGCGTCGGGGAATTCGGGCAGCACCTCCTTCGACCGCGCAAGGTATGCCGACTCGGTTGTGATGTTCGCGCTCTCGCCGCAGAAGATGGTCATCGCGAGACCCCAGCCACCCAGGCCAAGGAAGAAGTCGGGTGTCTGCAGCGCCAGCATCCGTTCGACCGTGGAAGCCGTATCGCCATTCGCCATGTCATCGATCATCTGGGGCACGCCCGACGCATCGCCGCGCTCGCTTGCCATGATGATGGCGTACAGGAACGGGAAGGCGTCGATGTTGACGGTGAGCGGCTGGCCGGCGGAATCCGTCGTCTCCACGACCTCGGGCGTCGCGGCAAGCCGGTTCACCGTTGCGAAGAAGTCGGCCTCGAGGTCGGGATACGCCGCAGCGCACGACGGCTGAGCGGCGCATGCCGCGAATATCCCACGGAACGAGCTCGCGGGGGCGGACCACCAGTCTTCAGCGATGTTCACGTTCGGAGGCGACACCGAGTCGAGCACGACGCTGCGGATGCCTTCGGGGTGATCGCGCAAGTACGCGAGCGCGAGCCGCGATCCGTAGGAGACGCCGTAGACGTTCCATTCGTCGATGCCCAGCGCGACCCGCAGGTCGGCAAAATCGGCCGCATTCTCGGCGGTGTTGTATGCCGCGGGGTCGAAGCCCTCGTCGCGTACGCGACTTATGCATACCTCGTTGGCCGCGACCTGGGCCGCGGTCGCCTCTGCCGACAGGAAGGGGATGCTGATCGAATCGTTGTCGGCCTGTTCAGCTTCGGGGCAGCTGAGCAGCGGATCGGCGAAGTGGGTGCCGCGCTGGTCGACGAAGATCACCTCGCGCTCGGCGTTGAGTCCCGCCGCCATCTTGCCGGTGATCTCGAACGAACCCGCACCGCCCGGCCCTCCGGCGAGCATCACGAGCGGGTCGGGCTCGGGGTCGTCTGAGGCGGCGGGCGCACGCGCCACGAAGATTCGGATCTGCTTTCCTTCGGGGTCGCCCCTGTTCTCGGGCACCGTGAGATAGCCGCACCGCACCTCGGCCGGGAAGTCGAGAGCCTCGACACCCTCGATGTTGGGGGACGGACAGTCGACGTACTCGAAGTTCGACGCCGTTGTCGGCTCGGGGGTCGGCCCGCTGTCGTCGTTCGAATCGTCGTTCGACGCCGTGCACGCGGCGAGCAGCAGAACAAGAAGAGAAACGGATGCCGCGAGCCCGCGGACGGGGCGGCGGATCGAGCGATCCGAGTACGTATGCGTCGTGTGGATTGTGCTCATGGGTGCGTGCCGTCGCGCTGTGGCAATGCGTGGATTCAGCGCCCGAAACCCGATGCGCCGCCCCCGACGACACGCCTCACCCCCTCGGCGCGGACGATACTCCACTGCACGCCGCATCGATAGGCGTCAGATGCACGCTCATCCCGTTCGCAGGATCTCCGGGTTCTCGGCCCGTCCTCAAAAGAATCACAAAAAGATAACGAGATCCTCTTCCCTTCCGTTACCTCCCCGTTATAGAGTTCACGTACGGAAGTTGTTTTGCTGTGGCAACGACCGCATGTGATTGCAGGACACTCTTGGTGCAAGGGACAAGGGCCGGTCGGGAGCCTCTCCGACCGGCCCTGACTCTTGCCCCGGCATCCGATGGACGCCGTTCGGGATGCCGGAATCCCTAAACGCCGCCGCCGCCTCCACCGCCGCCACCGCCGCCCGCGGAGCCGCCTCCGGACGAACCTCCCGAGGTCGACGACGACGATGACGAGGTGGCCGACAGCGAGCTGATCCCCGCGGAGAACGCACTCGCGCTGAAGGCGTGCGAGCCGGAGTACCACCCCGGCGAGTTGCCGTCGCCGTAGAGCACGGCGAGGTGCTCGGCCCATTCCTTCTCCTGGCCGAAGACGACGGCGTACGGGAGAAGTGACTCGTAGAGGTGCAGCATCTGCGCCCGGTCGCTCGGGTCGATCTGCACGCGCTCGGCTCCCATCGGCGACTGGAGCATGCGGATGCGGTCGGCTTCGGCCCACTCGATGAACTCCTCGAGGCCCTTCAGATGGTCGCGGACCTCCGCTCCCCGCGCCGTCAGCGGCTTGCGGGAGATCAGCGCGATCACGACGAACACCGCGAGCGTCGACCCGATGATCGTGAGGACCGGGATCAGCAGGTCGACGGACGAGAAGGCCGCGAGCATACCGGCCAGGAACACCACCCCCGAGGTGAAGAGCACCGTCAGGACCGGCCACGCACGGACGGTCGCAGGAACCTTGCGCCTCAGACCGCGGCGGGTGAGCTCCTCGTTCGCGACCTTCAGGATGTTCTGCGCGGCGGCGGAGAACCGGGTGTCGCTCTGGCCGAACTCGTACTCGGTGCCGGGTTCGAGCATCGGGAACAGCCCCGCGAGCAGCAGCCGGCCGTCGCCGTCGGCCCGCCAGGGATCGACCAGCTGCGCCTTGAGCTTGACGCCGCCGAACAGCTTGCGCTCGCCCTCGACGATACGGATGCTGCCCACCACCGCCTGCTCGAGCACCTCGGCCGGGATCGCCTTCGTCGTCTTGCCGAGCAGCACGGCACTCTCGAGCGCGTCGATCTCCGGGGGCGGGGTGTACTCGGCGATGATCGTCGGCCGCCCGGGCTCATCGCGGAGATGGCGCCTCCGGGTGACGACGGCGTAGATGATCGCGGCCACGACGCCGAAGGCTCCGATCACCTGGACCCATCCCCAGGGCGAGGCGAGGTACGACGAGTCGAAGGGCGTGAACGTCCCCTGCTCGAACGCGACGGCGAGCGTGACGGTCTGGTACGCGAACACCGGGCCGGCGGATGCCGACAGGCTCGCACCGTCGCCGGCGGCGGCATCCGGCACGATCGGGCAGGTCTGACCCGATCCCTGGTAGCCGACGTAGCACGCCTGCGCTCCGGTGAGCGATTGCGCGAGATCCGGCGGCACGATCACGCGCGCCGAGACCCGCCCGAAGTCCTGCGCCCACTCCGTGCCGTTGACGTCCCAGTAGAACTCGTCCACGCCGGTGTCTTCGAAGAAGCGGGTCACATTCTCGAGGGTGTAGGTGAACACATAGGTCTGGGAGCCCTGCACGTAGTCGTCGGCCCGCGACGTCATGCTGAAGTAGCCGTCTTCTGATCCGGTCTCGGAGGGACGAGGGTTGCCCTCGCCATCCGTGATGGAGACCAGCGTCGGGTTCAGCGGAGCTCCGAGGTACGAATCCGGGATGCTGCGACGCATGCCCCGGTTCTGGTCGTACTCAGGGAAGAGGGCGACGAAGCGCTCCTCGACCAGCAGCGTGCTCGTGCCGTCGTCGTCCCGGCCGAGCGTGTACTGCACGTCCATGCTCTCGAAGGAGAAGTCGTTCACGTCGGTCGACACCGGCGCCGCCACGTCGTCGGAGACGCTGAACGTGCATGCCGACAGGAGGGCCGTCGGCATCGCCAGCACCAGCGCGATCACAGCGAGCACGCGCAGCAGCCCTGCCCCCGAGATCAGCCCCATGAGGCACAGCATATTGGCGAGGAGTGCCCGCCTGTGGGCGTCACGCAGAGCCGGGCCCGTCGCGTCGGATAGCCCGACCGAATCGGCATCCGTTCCCTTACAGTTGTCGCTATGACGGACCGCCGGCTGGCCATCGACGCCTGGGAGAGCCTGTTCCGCGCGCAGCATGAGGTCTTCGACGAGATCAGCTGCGATTTCGACGACACCACCCTCACTCAGGCGGAGTACGACGTGCTGCTGACCGTGACGCGCGGAGAGGACATGACGGCGCGCCTGAGAGACGTCACCGCCAACATGCTGATCAGCCAGCCGAGCGTGTCGCGCCTCGTCGACAGGATGGCCGCGCGGGGCCTCATCTCGAAGTGTCCCGATCCCGACGACGGCCGGGGCGCACTGGTACGGGCCACCGGCGAGGGCGCTGCAGCGTTCCGCAGAGTGGCATCCAACCACGGCCGATCGATCGCCGAGCGGATGTCGCTCCTCGACGACGAGGAGCTGACCCAGCTGCGCGACCTCACCGCCAAGCTGCGCGGGAAGCAGGAGAGCTGCTAGCGATCTAGGGCGTGCGCCGACGCAGCGTGAGCGACGCCAGGATGAGTGCGCCGACGAGGAACGCCCCGACCACGAGCAGCGGTCCGTACACCTCCCAGCCCTCATCACCCGCGGTCACCGCGTTGATCGCGTCGATCGCGTAGCTCAGGGGCAGGAAGTTGCTGATCACGTAGAGCGCTTCGGGCATCTCGTCGCGGGGCATGAAGAGGCCGCCGAGCAGGATCTGCGGAAACACGATGAGCGGCATGAACTGCACGGCCTGGAACTCCGTGCGAGCGAAGGCGCTGGCGAGGAGGCCGAGCGCCATGCCGAGCACCGCGTCGGTCACGGCGACCAGGCCCAGCTGCCACACCGGACCGTCGGTGTCCAGGCCGCACACCCAGACGGCGAACGTCACGGTCACCACGGCCTGCAGCATCGCCATGAGGCCGAACGCGAGCGCGTAGCCGAGGATGAAGTCGGCCTTCGCGAGCGGCGTCGTCATCAGCCGCTCGAGCGTGCCGGAGCGGCGTTCGCGGAGAGTCGTGATCGAGGTGATCAGGAACATGATGATGAACGGGAACAGCGCCAGGATCGGCGGGCCGTAGATGTCGAAGACGCCTTCCTGCTCGCTGAACAGCCAGGCGAACAGCCCTACGAGAAGGCTCGGCGCGACCAGCATGAGGGCGATCGAGCGGTGGTCGTGGCTGAGCTGCCGCAGCACCCGCCCCGCGGTGGCGAGCGTGCGCCCCCCGTTCATTGCCCCGCCCCCTCTCGGCTGTCGCCGTGACGACGCGGATGCCGGTCGGTCGAGTCCCGCGCATCGCGCTCGACCAGCGCGAGGAATGCGGCATCCGGGTCGGACTGGCCCGTATCCGCGAGCAGTCCCTGGGGCGTCGTGTCGGCGATGATCCGCCCGGCGCGCATGAGCACCAGCCGGTCGCAGCGCAGCGCCTCGTCCATGACGTGGCTGCTCACGAGGATCGTGGTGCCCCGGTCGGCCAGGGCGCGGAACACCTGCCAGAGCTCGGCGCGCAGGAGGGGGTCGAGTCCGACGGTGGGCTCGTCGAGCACCATGAGCTGAGGCGAGCCGAGCATTGCGACAGCGAGCGAGACGCGGCTCTCCTGACCGCCGCTGAGCGACTCGACGGTCTGCTTCGCGCTGCTCCCGAGGCCCGTCTCGTCGATGACCCGGTCGATGTCGCTGCGCGGCGCGCCGATGAGCCGGGCGAAGTACGACAGGTTCTGGCGGATGGTGAGGTCGTCGTACACCGAGGCCGCCTGGGTGTCGTACGCGACGCGGTGCCGCTGCAGCGCCGACCCGGCCGGCTCGCCGAGCACGGTCACGGTTCCGCTCTCCACCTTCTGCACGCCGACGATCGAGCGCATGAGCGTCGTCTTGCCGCACCCGCTCGGCCCCATGAGACCGGTCACCTGCCCGCGCGGGATGTCGAGCTGAAGGCCGTCGAACACGACGTTGGCGCCGCGCTTCACGCGCAGACCCCGCACTTCGACGGCGTTCCCCGCTGCGGAGGGGCGCGGCGCGTCGGCGGATTTATTCATCACACGATGAATTATCCGCGCCTCGACGGGGGTGCGTCAAGGGGCGAACGTGCGACACGCTCGTCGTGGCTCGTGTTCTCGGGGCACGCGCACCTGTTTCGGATCGGCCGCGCAACGGCATCCGAATCCGGCGCCGGCATCCGAATCCGGGACGCGGCCGGTGGCGGTCAGCCCACCGGTTTGGTCGCCTTGCCGTCGAGCCAGAGCGTGTCGGATGCGTCGCTGTGCACCCCGCCCGACTCGACGTGCTTCGCGTCGATCTGGTCGCCCTTGGTGATCACGTGGACGAGTGCCATGGCGTGTCCGCGGCCGAGACCGTAGTCCTCGCCCAGCCACGCCACGATCTCGCCCGCTTTCGTCCCCGGTCCGAAGCCCTTCTCACCGGCCAGTTCGATGAACTGCCGCGGGGTCAGTCCGGTCTTGTCCTCGATGTTGTCGAGGTATGCCTGGAACGACATGTGTGCTCCTCTGCTTCTTCGTCGCGGTCGCGGAGTTTGTCCGCCAGGCGTGCCTGGTCAGTCCGTCAGGTAGTGCTGCACCGTCGGGCCGACCCGCGCGACGATGTCGTCGACACTTGCGCCGGCGAGTGCCGGAAACTGCAGCACGTAGCGGGCCAGCAGCATCCCGGCGATCTGGCTCGCCACGAGAGTCGCGCGGAATGCGGCATCGGGCGCGTCGATCCGCGCTGCGATGCGACCGATCAGCTCCCGCTGCAGGAAGCCCGCCAGCAGCGGGGTCGTGAGGCGGTTGCCGATACCCGAACGCAGCAGCGTCACGCCCCGCTTGCGGGTGTCGGGGCGCTCCCAGGCCTCCAGGACGTACCGGACGATGCGCTCGCCGAGCAGATCCTGCGGGCCTTCCAGAAGCGCCGGGATGTCGAGGTCCGGACGCATGGGCGCCCCGACCGTCTGCGCGAAGAGGTCGGCCTTGGTGCCGAAGTAGTGATGCAGGAGCGCAGAGTCGACGCCGGCCCGCGCGGCGATCCCGCGCATGGTGGCCCCGTCGTATCCCAGCTCGCCGAATTCGTCGACCGCTGCGGCGATGATCCGCTCCTGCGCGTCGGACTCGCCCCGCCGAGGCCGACCGCGTGGCCGCTTCGGCGTCGGCACGGCGTACTCGGGCATGCGGTCAGCCTAGACCGGAGCCGGATGCCGGTGGCCCGGCATCCGTTGCCGCTCGTCAGCGCGATGCGGGCGGGGCCCGGTCGCGGGCGCGGGGTGCCAAGATGAGGCATGACCTTGGGGATGCAGCGGAACGCGCTGCGTCCGACCGACTCGCCCCGCGCAGACCGGGTGACCTACGTCGAGCTCTTCTTCGACCTGGTGTTCGTCTTCGCGCTGACGCAGCTGTCGGCCTATCTGTACGAGAACCAGACGCCGCTGGGTGCGCTCGAGGGCGTGATCATGATCTGCGCGCTGTGGTGGGCGTGGGTCTCCACGACCTGGGTGACCAACTGGCTCGACCCGGTGAAGCTGCCGGTGCGGGGCGCCGTCGTGGCGCTCGCGTTCGTGTCGTTCGTGATGAGCGTCGCGATCGCAGAGGCGTTCGGCGATCGGGCGTGGACGTTCGCGATCGCGTTCGTCGTCCTGCAGGTGGGGCGCACCGGGTTCATCGTGTGGGCGACCGCCCGTCACGACGCGCCGGTCTCGCGCGACTTCCTGTGCATCCTGGTCTGGACCGTCGCGGGCGCCGTGCTGTGGATCACGGGCGCGGTGCTGCCGCTGTCGCTGCAGCTGCCGCTCTGGGCGGCGGCGCTGGGACTGGAGCTGATCGGCACCATCCTCGGCTACCCGGTGCCCGGCCTCGGCCGGGTGAAGATCGCGTCGTGGGACGTCTCGGGTCCGCATATCGCCGAGCGCACGGCCCTCTTCGTGCTCATCGCGCTCGGCGAGGGCCTGCTGGTGACCGGGTTCGCCTTCGTGGCGATGGAGTCGTCGCCCGAGGGGATCGTGGCGATGATCGCGGCGTTCGTGGCTGCGGCATCCGCCTGGTGGATCTACTTCGACCACGGAGAGCGCATCGGCGCCGAGGCGATCGAAGCCGCCGACGAACCCGGACGCCTCGTGCGCACCGCGTACACCTGGATCCACCTGGCGATCATCGGCGGGATCGTGCTGATGAGCGTCGGCGACAAGGAGGCGCTGGGCAAACCTGAGGCGCACACCGTCGCGGCGACCGTGGTCACGCTCGGCGGGCCGCTGCTCTTCCTGGTCGGCACCGTGCTCTTCCGGCGCGTGCTCGAGAGCCGCTGGGCGACCGCGCAGGTGGTCGGCGTCGCCGGCATCGTGGTGCTCGCCGCGCTCTCAGGACCCCTCAGCGCACTCGCCGAGTCGGTCGCCGTATCGCTGCTCCTCGTCGCCGTGGCCGTCGGCGAGACGGTCGGCCGCGTGCGCCGAGGGCGGCGGGCGGGCGGCTGAACGCCGCTGGGTTCAGTGGGCGGGATTCTGCGCCTTGCACGGGCCGGAAGCCGCGGAACGCGTCCACCGAGCACCCTCGAGCGGCGGTGGGTGGACAGCATCCGTGGCATCCGGGCGGGTTTGGCGCAAGGGTCGTCCACTGAGCACGTCCGAGGCATGCGCCTCCTCCTCCCCGGCGCAGCGGCCTCGCAGTGTGCTCCACACATCTGGTTCGCGGGCCCGCGTCGGCGCCGGCAGCCACCGATGCTGGCTCTCGTGCCGCGCCGACCCGCTCCGCTGCCCGAGGTGCTCGGCGACTCGTTCTCGCTGACCGCCGCCCGCGCCGCGGGGGTGTCGGACGCTCGATTGCGAGGTCGCGATCTCGAGAGGCCGTTCAGCGGAGTGCGCAGTCGACGGATGCCGGATCCCGAGCCCGCCGAGCGGGACGAGTCACCGGCCGCCCGCGAGGCGAGGGCGCGGCGGAGCCGGATACTGACGCGGAGCCGCGCCTACCGATCGATCATGCCGGACGACGCCTTCTTCAGTCATGTCACTGCCGCCCTCGTGTGGGGCATCCCGCTGCCGCTGAGGATTCTCCGCGACTCCGGTGGATCAGCGGCGGGGCAGGGCGGAGCGGGTGCCGGTGCGAGGACGCGAGCATGCCCGACCGGTCGCTCGATGTCGCCGTTTCCCTGCCTCAACGCGGGCCGAGGATCGCGGGCATCCGCACACACCGGCTCGCGCCGAAACTCGTGCACGTGCGCACGCGCGACGGCTTGCGGGTGGCCAGTCCGGCGACAACGTGGGCTCAGCTCGCGGAGGTCCTCACCGTGGACGAACTCATCGTCGCGGGCGACGCGATCGTGCACGAGCCGCGCCTGCGGGGCGGAATGCGAGGCGAACCCGGCACCGGACTCGCGACCTTGGCCCAGCTCCGCGCTGCAACGGAGGCGGGGCGGCGGATCGGTGTGGCGAAACTGCGCGAAGCGGTGCCGCAGATCACGATCGGAAGCGCCTCGCCGCCGGAGACCGCGTTGAGACTCGCGCTGCTGCGCGCGGGCCTTCCTGCTCCGAGCCTCGACATCGACATCCTCGGGGACCACGGAGAGCTCATCGGATACACCGAGCTCGGCTACCCGCGCTGGAGGATCCTCATCGAGTTCGAGGGGGATCACCACCGCATCAGCCGCACCCAATGGGACCGCGACATCGAGAAGCACGCCCGGTGCGTCGCGCTCGGCTGGACGGTCCTGCGGTATACCGCACGGCACCTGTACCCCACTCCCGATCCGGCCGTCGACGGCATCCGCAGCGCGCTCGTGCGCGCCGGGTGGCGACCCGGTCAGATCGAGCACGGTCCTCCCTGACTCAGTGGACGGCATCCGCCGCCTCACCGGTCGGAGTCAGCCGAAGATGCCCACCGAGCCGCCCCCGCCTGCCGAAGCGCCCGGAGGCGCCCGTCAGCACTCGATGACGTTGACGGCGAGGCCGCCCTCGCTGGTCTCCTTGTACTTGTGCGACATGTCGATGCCGGTCTGGCGCATCGTCTCGACCACCGCGTCAAGCGACACGTAGTGGCTGCCGTCGCCGCGCAGCGCGAGCCGGGCCGCGGTCACGGCCGTCGAGGCGGCGATCGCGTTGCGCTCGATGCAGGGAATCTGCACGAGACCGCCGACCGGGTCGCAGGTGAGGCCGAGGTGGTGCTCCATCGCGATCTCCGCGGCGTTCTCGATCTGCCGGTTGGTGCCGCCCATGACGGCGGTCAGGCCGCCGGCGGCCATCGCGCACGCGGAGCCGACCTCCGCCTGGCATCCGCCTTCGGCACCGGAGATCGACGCGTTCGCCTTGAAGAGCGACCCCAGCGCGGTCGCCGTGAGGAGGAAGCGACGGATGCCGCGGCGGCGGTTCGCCTCGGCGAGGAGTTCGTCGTCCACGACGTCGGGCACGATCGGTCCCAGCTGCTGACGCGCGGCGAAGCCGAGCAGCGCGCTGCCGACCAGCTCGCCGCGCGGCGTGACCGCGTTGCCGACGGCCAGACCGGAATCGGCGAGGAAGCGCCACCAGTACATCGCGACGGCGGGAAGGATGCCGGCCGCACCGTTGGTGGGAGCGGTGACCACCCGCCCGCCGGCGGCGTTCTCCTCGTTCACGGCGAGCGCGAACGCGCCGAGCCACTCGCCCGGCAGCTCCCGATGACCCGACGCCTCGGCCTCCTCGAGCTGCTCACGGATCGCGCTCGCGCGGCGCTTCACGCGCAGCATTCCGGGAAGGACGCCATCGGCGTGCAGGCCCGCCTCGACGCACCCCGCCATCGCGTCCCAGATGCGGTCGAGCCCTGCCGCGATCTCCTCGTCGGTGCGCAGCGCCTCCTCGTTGATGCGCGCGGCTTCGGCGATCGTGATGCCGCGCTCGTCGCAGAGCGCGAGGAGGGTCTCGGCGGAGTCGAACGACAGCGGGTAGGTGTGCGTGGCGAGGCGGGGCTCCTCACCCTCCCGACGGATGAATCCGCCGCCGACCGAGTAGTAGGTCTCGGCCAGGAGAGGCACGGCGTCGGGCTCTTGCCCCCACGCCTCCAGCGTCATCGCATTCGGATGGCCGGGCAGGCGGGTCCGCGGCGCGAAGACCACATCGCCCTTCGCGAAGGAGATCGCGTGGGCGCCGTCCAGCTCGAGCGGCGCGCCCTCCGTCCATGTCCGTCCACGCCGAGCGCACGGCATCCGGATCCGCCGTCTCGGGCGCCAGCCCCTGCAGCCCGGCGACGACCGCGTCGGGTGTGCCGTGGCCGATCCCCGTCGCTCCGAGCGAGCCGTACAGGGTGCACGTCACCCGCGACGACGTGGTCGAGCAGGCCCCGCTCCCGCAGACGGCTCGCGAAATCACGGGCCGCCCGCATCGGGCCGACCGTGTGGGAGCTCGAGGGTCCTACTCCGACGGAGAACAGCTCGAACGCCGAGACGTATGCGCTCACTCCCCCAGGCTACGCCGGGCGGCGCCGAGCGCCCGCGCTCGTCACGAGATCCACGGCCTCCGACGCCGAACGCCCCGCCGGATTCCGGCGGGGCGTTCGCATGCGGCGACAGCGCGTTGCGGCTACTGTTCGACCGGCTGCGGGGCGTCGCTGCTCTCGTGGGCCTGGATGACCGGCGAGTCCTGCTCGGTCGCCACTTCGATCTTGCGCGGCTTGGCCTTCTCGCTGACCGGGATGGTGACGTTGAGCACGCCGTTGCTGTAGTTCGCGGCGATGCGCTCCGTGTCGATGCCCTGGCCGAGGTTCAGCTGACGCAGGAAGCTCGCGGCCTCGCGCTCGCGCGTGATCCACTTCACGCCCTCTCCCCCGGCGAGCGTGCGCTCGGCGCGGATGGTGAGCAGCTGTCCGTCGACGTCGATGTCCACCGAGCCGGGGTCGATGCCCGGGAGGTCGGCCGTCAGGACGTAGTGGTCGCCGTCGCGGTAGAGGTCCATCGGCATGCGCCGAGGCCCGCGACGTGCGTCGAAGAGGCTCGACGCGAAGCGGTCGAGGTCACGGAACGGGTCATAGTTTGCCATGATTCATCTCCTTCTGTCGTGGGCCGGACGGACGCGTCCGGCGGCGGTTCAGGAGTTGAGTCGAGGTGACTCAACTACGATCAGATTAGCACTCTCAATGCGAGAGTGCCAGTCGTTCGCCCAGAGCGAATCAGGCCGTCCGTCCCGAGATCGAGCCGGATGCCGCGATCCGCGTCAGTGCCGCTGGAACGCGACCAGACCGACGGTGTTGCCCTCGGTGTCCCTGATGAACGCCTGCCACTCCTCGTGCCCCGCCGGGCCGAGAGTGTCGTCGTGATGCGTGAAGATCACGTGTGGCCGAGAGACCACGTCGATCAGTCCATCCAGCCGCTCGAGGGTGTCATGCACATTGTCGACATGGAGATACACGAGGGATGCCTGGGCATTGCGATCCAGCAGCAGCCGCACGCCGTCGAGGTCGAAGAAGACCAGACCGGCATCGTCGTACTGGGCGATCGGCGCCGACTCGAGCAGCACGGTGTAGAAGTCGGCAGCTCGGCTGAGATCTTGGGCGTGAAGCGCCACCTGCACGAGTCTCATCGCAACCTCCTCGGTCGATTCGCGACAATTCTCTCAGCCCTATTGTGGGACGAGGCACCAGCGACGCACGAAGGAGTGTCATGCCGAGACTCAGCGCCGAGTGGGCCGCCGACATCGAAGAGGTCCGGCGCATCGCATCCGAGCTGGCCGGCCCGTTCGACGCCCCGTTCGCACGGCGGTTCGCCGAGCACTTCCCCGTCCTGCATCCGCTGTTCTTCCAGCTCTACGGCCAACGCGACGACGGCCTCGAGCAGCTCGCCGCGGTCGTCTCGGAGGCGGCGTCGTCGTGGGTGGCACGCCCGCTCGAGCTCAAAGCCCGTGACGACCTGCGCGAACAGGACCCCGGCTGGTACCTGTCGAATCGGATGCTCGGGGGCGTCTGCTACGTCGACCGGTTCGCCGGCAGCCTCCAGGGGGTCCGCGACAGCATCCCGTACTTCCAGGAGCTGGGCCTGACCTACCTGCACCTCATGCCGCTGTTCCAGAGCCCGGAGGGCAACTCCGACGGGGGCTACGCGGTATCGAGCTACCGGCACGTCGATCCGGCGCTGGGAACCATGGATGATCTGGCCGCCCTCGCCGCCGACCTGCGCCTGGCCGGCATCTCGCTCGTGGTCGACTTCATCTTCAATCACACCAGCAACGAGCACGAGTGGGCCCGCAGGGCCGTTGCGGGCGACCCGGACTATGAGGACTTCTACCTGATCTTCCCCGACCGCACCCTTCCCGACGCCTACGAGAAGACCGTGCGCGAGATCTTCCCCGACGACCATCCGGGCTCGTTCGTGCAGCTGCCGGACGGGCGATGGATCTGGGCCACGTTCTACCACTTCCAGTGGGATCTGAACTACGCGAACCCCGCGGTCTTCCGCGCGATGGCCGGGGAGATGCTGTTCTTGGCGAACCAGGGCGTCGAGATCCTGCGGATGGATGCCGTCGCCTTCATCTGGAAGCGCCTCGGCACGGCATCCGAATCCCTTCCCGAGGCGCACCTGCTGCTGCGGGCGTTCAACGCCGTCCTGCGGATGGCGGCGCCGAGCCTGCTGTTCAAGTCGGAGGCGATCGTCCACCCCGACGAGGTGGTCGAGTACGTGTCGCTCGAGGAATGCCAGCTCTCGTACAACCCGCTGCAGATGGCCCTCACGTGGGAGGCGCTCGCCACGCGCGACCCACGGATGCTGCAGCAGGCGCTGGAGCGCAGGCACGCGCTGCCGCACGGAACCGCGTGGGTCAACTACGTTCGCAGCCACGATGACATCGGCTGGACCTTCGCCGATGAGGATGCCGCGGAACTCGGCATCGACGGGTACTTCCACCGCCGCTTCCTCAACGACTTCTACGTCGGTCGGTTCCCGGGCAGCTTCGCGTGCGGCGTGCCGTTCCAGGAGAACCCGAAGACCGGAGACGCCCGCGTCACAGGCACCACGGCCTCGCTCGCCGGGGTCGAGGCCGGCGACGCCGGCGGTGTCGACCGCGTGCTCCTCGCCCACGCGATCGCCCTGTCGACCGGCGGCATCCCGCTGCTGTACCTCGGTGACGAGGTGGCGCAGCTCAACGACTACTCGTACGTCGACGACGAAGCGACCGCCGGCGACAGTCGCTGGGTGCACCGTCCGCGGCGCCCGGCCGCGCGGTATGCGCAGCGGACGGATGCCGCGACCGACGCCGGTCGGGTCTATGCCGGGCTCACGTCGCTGATCCGCGCCCGGCAGGCCACGCCCGAGTTCGCGGGCGGCGAGCTGATCGGCTTCGACGCCAAGCACCCGTCCGTTCTGGGGTATCAGCGACCGGGTGAGGACGCGATGATCCTCGTCCTGGCCAATGTCGGCGACGATCTCGCGCTGATCGATCCGCTCACCCTCAGCGGATTCGCGCATCGCTGCCGCCGATGTCGTGACGGGCGAGGAGGTCGACCTCGCGCGGGGGCTCGCGCTGCTTCCCCACCGCTTCGTGTGGCTTCGCGGCGACGCCGCTCTGAGCAGGCATCCGAATCCTCAGGCAGCACCTGCCCGCGTCGCCGTGGCGCGTCAGCTGCCTCTCGACCGATCCAGCAGTCCATCGAGCACGCGATCGAGCCCCCACAGGAACTGTCCGGACGAATCGTGCTGCGCCGCGACATCGACGGTCGCGGCGGTCAGCGGGAACGATTCGGACGCGACCTCGTGCGAAGAGGTGTGGGTCTCGGCGGCCTCCTCGCCGACCGATGCCAGGATCGCCGACCCCAGCACGTACACCTGCAGGGCGTAGCTCGCCCGGGCTGCGTCGTCCTGGCTCAGACCGGCATCGACGAATCCGCCGATCAGGAGCTCGTTCACGCGAAGGGCCTGGGGCCCCTCGAGCGGGCCGCTCATCAGCAGCGATGCCGCGCCGGGGTGCGCGGACAGCGCGTCATGCGTGGAGAGGGCGAGCCGGTGCAGACGTTCGCGCGGTGATGCTGCTGCGCTCGCGTCCGTCACCCCGTCGATTCCCCCGAGGAGCCTTTCGACCATCCCGCGCATCAAGGAGCGCTTGCTCGGGAAGTACGTGTACAGCGCGGCCGCTGCGAGGCCCACTCGGGATGCGACGCCACGGAGCGACAGGGCCGATGTGCCGCGCGCGGCGAGTTCGGCGAAAGCCGCATCCAGGATCTCGTCGTGACTGAGGCTTCGGGCGGGACCCGGTGGCATGATTCTCCTTGTTCGTTATCTCCGAACAGTGTACAGTGTCTAACACAGAACAGCGTTCAGAGATAGGATCAGCCCATGCACACCACCCCCTCACCCACGACTCGACGTCATCCCGTTCTCCGCGCTTTGGCGTGGGGCGCGACCTTCGTCGCGTTTCCCCTCGGCGGGCTCCTCGCCACCTCGGTTGTCGGCGCCGTCGACGACGTCGGAGCAGCCCTCGTGGGCGGCGCGATCGTCGGAGCCGTCGTGGGTTTGAGTCAAGCCCTCGCCAGCCGGGCGTTGCTCCCGGGCTCCGCTCTGCCGATCGGCCGGTGGGTCGCGGCGACGACGGTCGGCATGGGGATCGGCCTTGCTGGCGGAGCAGTCCTGGTCGACTTCGCGACCTCGGTGCCGGCCCTGGCGGTCATGGGGACGGTCACCGGGGCAGTCCTCGGTGTGGCCCAGGGTCTCGCCCTCCCCCGATCGCTGGCGACCGGACTTCTCGCGCGCATGATGTGGGCCGCGGCCACGTCGGCGGTGATGGCGATCGGATGGACCGTCACCGCACTGGCGGGGGTCAGCGTCGAACGGCAGTTCGCGGTCTTCGGCGCGACCGGCGCACTCGTTGCCACCGCGCTGATCGGAGTGAACCTGTGGGCCCTCAGCAGGCGGGCGGGATCTGCCGCTGTCGTCGCGGCGGTGAACCCGTGAGCGTCCACGTGATCTTCGGCACCGGGCCCGTGGGCCGCGCCACGGCCCGCTCCCTTCTGCGGCGGGGCCAGGAAGTCCGGCTGGTCAATCGGCGCGGCGTGGCCGGCATCCCGCGCGAGCGCCCGGAAGACGCCTGGGACGACACGGACGTCGTCACCGGCGACGCCGCCGATGCGCCGTTCGCCGCGAAGGCCGCGCGGGGCGCGACCGCGGTCTACCAGACACTCAATCCGAGTTATCACCGGTGGGCCGAGGACTTTCCGCCGCTGCAGCGGGCGGTGCTTGCCGCGGCGGAAGAGAATCAGGCCCGCTTCGTGAACATGGACAACGTCTACTCCTACGGGCGGCCCGCGGGGGCGGCGCTGACCGAGCACTCACCCGAGCGTCCCTCCTCACGCAAGGGCGAGATCCGGCTGCGCATGGCGGAGGAGGTCTGGGCCGCCCACGCGGCGGGGCGCGTCGACGCCGTCTCAGGGCGCGCCTCGGATTACTACGGACCCGGTGGAGGCGCTGCGTCGCCGCTCGGTGATCGCGTGCTCAAGGCCGCCGTCACGGGAACGCGCGCCGCCCTGTTCGGCGACCCCGATCTCCCGCACAGCTACACGTACATCCCCGACATCGGCGAGGGCCTCGCGGTGCTCGGCACGACCGCCGGGATCAGCGGGCGGGCGTGGCACCTGCCCAACGATCCCGAGCCCTGGACGAGTCGAGCCATGGCGCTCGAGCTGTTCCGCCTGGCCGGGACCACTCCGCGCATCGGACGCCTTCCGCTCGGCATGCTCCGCGTCGTCGGGCTGTTCAATCCGACGGTGCGCGAGCTCATCGAGATGGCCTACGAGTTCGACGAGCCGTTCGTCGTGGATTCGACGGACATCGCCGATCTCGGGGTGGCCGCCACCCCCATCGCGACCGCATTGGCGGAGACGATGGAGGCGTATCGCGCAGCGGATGCCGCGCCGGGTTCTCCCGGTCCCGGGGCGTCAGATCGAGGGTGACGGCTCGTCTACGCCGGCGGTGTGCGCCTCGGGGCGAGGAAGGACCGTGAGCACGCGCTGGATGTAGTCGCGGAATTCGCTCATGAAGGTGCGGAGGAAGGCCTCTGTGCTCGAATCCAGGATCTTCCCGTCGTCTGCGAAGACCTCCGGAGAGTACTGGATGTAGGCCTCCGGGGCTGTCATCTGCCGGGCGTTGCAGAAGCTCAGCACGCCTCGCAGACTCTGCTGCGCCACGGCGGTGCCGATCTGGCCGACAGACGCGCCGATCACCGCGGCGGGAATGTGGTCGAAGGAGTTCTCACCCCACGGTCGCGACGCCCAGTCGATCGCGTTCTTCAGAGCACCCGGGATCGATCGGTTGTATTCCGGAGTGACGAACAGCACGGCATCCGTCCCGGCGATGGCGTCCTTCAACGCCTGCGCTTCGGGTGGGAAGTTCGCATCGAAGTCCGGGCTGTACAGCGGGAGATTCCCGATGGGGATCTCGGTGAACTCCAGATCCTCCGGCGCGACGGCGATCAGCGCCTTCGAGAGGATCCGGTTGATCGATGTGGAGGACAGGCTTCCGACGAAGTATCCGACTCTGTAAGGCATGACTGACTGCTCCTGTCGCGTGTCGTGACCACTATGGATGCTGCGGACCATGGTGCCCGTGGAGTTCCACGATCGACGAGCATCGTGAACGCATCAAGACGCTTTACTTCGTCATCGCGACGTTGTACGGGGTGGTCCCGCATCACAGCTTTCCGCGCCGAGGATCGCTGAGCCGTAGTAGCCTCGCCGGTACCCCGACTTGCGAGTCCCGGTTGCAGTCGACCCTCCGCCCATCGATCCCCCGTCCTGGCCGGACTACGACTTCTGAGCAGCTCGGCTGCACACACCCGAAACTCAGAACGCAGCGGCCCCCGCCTCGGCGACCGAGTGGTCCTGCTCACCTGATCCGCCGCTGACGCCGACTGCGCCGACAACGACGCCATCGCGTGAGAGAGGGATGCCGCCGGCGAAGATCGCCACCTTGCCGCCGTTCGTCGCGTGGATGCCGTAGAACTGCTGGTTCGGCTGCGCGTTGTCGCCGAGGTCCTTGGTCGAGATGTCGAAGGCCTTCGAGGTCCAGGCCTTATTGATGGAGATGTTGACGCTCCCGATCCAGGCGCCATCTTGGCGCACATGGGCGACCAGGTTGCCGCCCGAGTCGACGACGGCGATGTTCATGGGCTGACCGACCTCATCGGCCTTCTTCTCTGCTGCGGCGATGACGCGGCGGGCGTCTTCCAGGGTGACGTTCGACATGGTCGTGCTCCTTCTGCTTCGTTTGATGTGAGGGGTGGAGATCGTCAGGCGGCCTTGATGTACCCGTTCGGGTTGAGGACGTACTTCGTCGCGGCGCCGGCGTCGAACTCCGCATAGCCCTGAGGCGCGTCGTCGAGTGTGATCGCCTTGGCGTTGACGGCATCCGCAATATGCACCTTGTCGTGCAGGATCGCCATCATGAGTCGGCGGTTGTAGCGCATCACCGGACATTGACCGGTCGTGAAAGACAATGACTTCGCCCACCCCGTGCCGAGGCCGATCGACAGGGACCCGACCTTGGCGGCGTCGTCCACGGCCCCCGGATCCCCGGTGACGTAGAGGCCCGGGATGCCGACCGCGCCGCCCGCGGCCGTCACACTCATCAGCGAGTTCAGCACCGTTGCCGGCGCCTCCTTCGCCTGTGCGCCGTGTCCTTCGCTGCGCGCTTCGAAGCCGACCGCGTCGACGGCGGCATCCACTTCGGGCACGCCGAGAAGCTGCTCGAGCTGGTCGGGCACCGACCCTTCGCCGACGTCGATGGTCTCGCAGCCGAAGCTGCGAGCCTGCGCGAGGCGCTCCGGATTGAGGTCGCCGACGATGACGACCGCGGCTCCGAGCAGCTGCGCACCCGCGGCGGCCGCCAGCCCGACCGGGCCGGCGCCGGCGATGTAGACCGTGGAACCCACTCCGACGCCGGCGGTGACGGCGCCGTGGAACCCGGTCGGAAAGATGTCGGACAGCATCGCCAGGTCGAGGATCTTCTCCAGCGCCTGATCGCGGTCGGGGAATCTCAGCAGGTTCCAGTCCGCATAAGGCACGAGCACATACTCCGCCTGTCCGCCCACCCATCCGCCCATGTCGACGTACCCGTAGGCGCTGCCGGGTCGATCCGGGTTCACGTTCAGGCAGATGCCGGTCTTGCCCTCCTTGCAGTTGCGGCAGCGGCCGCACGAGATGTTGAACGGCACCGAGACGAGGTCGCCCACCTTGATGAACTCGACGTCCGGACCAGCCTCGACGACCTCACCGGTGATCTCGTGCCCGAGGACGAGCCCTTCGGGTGCGGTCGTGCGCCCGCGGACCATGTGCTGGTCTGACCCGCAGATGTTCGTCGCCACAGTGCGCAGAATCACGCCGTGCGGAATCTTCCTCCCGATATTGGCTGGATTGACGCCCGGTCCGTCGTGAAGCTCGAAATCGGGATACTCGGTGTCGATCACCTTCACGACCCCCGGCCCCTCGTACGCGACCGCTCTGTTCCCAGACATCCTCGTCCTTTCTCTCGGAAGCACTCGGGCGAGCCGTCCCGCCCCTCCCTGATCATGATCGAACCGTTCGAGTAGTGCGATCGCTCCTCGGGGTCGTTCTGGCTACCCGAACGAGTAGGGCATCCGTATCGTGGGGCCATGACCTCAGTGCAGAGCGATGCCGATCTCGACGTTGCGCGGGGCGTGGAGACGATCCGGGGTCTGGCCGAAGTCCTCACCGCACCCCCCGCGCTCATCCCCCAGCGCCTCTCTGCGTTCCTGGCGACGCTCATTCCGCATTCGGCGCTGGTGTTCCTCGTCGCCGACGCCGCCGGAGGGCAGCGCGAGGGCGCCGGCGCGACCTCGTTCGTCGACGGCGTCTCCTTCCTCGCCCTCGACGAGTTGCGCCGCATGTTGGGGCCCGGTCGCACGAGGCGGGGCGCGATACCGACGGCCACCGGAGATGTCGAGGCATTCCAGGCACTGTCCACCAACGGCGCGCTCCTCGTCCTCGGCGAGCCGGGTGGCCCGGACAGCGACGCGGCGGTGCTGCAGCTCTGGAACATCGTGGCTCTGAGGGTTCAGGAGCTGGCGGATGCGGCATCCCCCGATTACCTGCAACTCGCCCGCGCAACGTCAAGCGTGCGGATGGAGGCTCTCACCGAGCTCGCCGACGAATACTCCACGACGCTTGAGTCCGTGCTCGCGGCACTCCGCTCGTCCACACTGGACGACCGGGCGGCGCGCCGCACCGCGACCCAGATCGCCGCCGAGGGCATGGTCCACCTCCGCACCGCGAGCGATCGGGTCCGCACCTTCACGGAAGAACCTGTGACGACCGCCTTCGAACGTCTGCGTGACGACCTGCGCCCGCTCGTACGCTACCGCGACATCGACGTGCAGTTCGTCGAGCCGCCCGTCGACGGGCGGGCACTGCCGAGCGAGATCGCGCACGGCGCGCGGGCGGTGGTGCGCGGTTCGATCCTCGCGCTCGTGGACCGGCACGACGTCAGCCGGGTACGGGTCCAGTGGGATTGCGACGGGACGAATCTGCTGATCAACGTCCGGGACGACGGCCCGGGTGATCTCTCCGACGAGAGCGTTCAGCTGCGCCTCGTCCGCCAGCGCGTGCTGGCTCTCAACGGGCGTCTTTCGTTCGAGGCCACACCTGGATGGGGCACGGAGATGTCGGTGGTGATGCCGCTCGACCCACCAGCTTCGCTCGCCGCGCCCCCTCGGGCCTGGGATCTCGGCCCGCGCGAGGCAGAGGTGCTCGGTCTGCTCATCGCGGGTCAGCGCAACCGAGAGATCGCGGCGAACCTGGGCATCAGCGAGAACACGGTGAAGTTCCACGTCGCCAAGATCTTCCGCAAACTCGGCGTCGGCTCTCGCGCCGAGGCCACAGCACTGGTCCTGGCGGGCCGGCCGAGCGCTTCCCGGACATGACCT
>CAWIVX010000005.1:0-225549 GCA_963839715.1 uncultured Actinomycetota bacterium | reverse complement strand
GCCCCCTCGCCGATCCATGTCAATATACCCTTGCGGTATATCTCAAGGATAGGTGTCATGCTTCCACCCACTGCGCAGCGCCACGCGCGTCGCTGATCCGGCGCGAGCGCTCCGCGCCCTGGCCCGGCTTACCGATCGTGCGACGCGCCGAAGGAGGGGCCTCCCCAGTCCTCAGGTGCTGCTGCGCGCCCCGGGTCTGGAGTTCGCCGCCGGCGAACGGAGCGCGCGCTTCCACGCGGCGAGCGTCGGCAAGATGATGACGGCGACGCTCGCGTTCCAACTCGCAGAGCTCGGACGCCTGAAGCTCGATGCGCCGCTACCGTCGCTGCTGCCCGCGGGCGACTACTTCGGACTCTTCGTCTCCGGCGGGATCGACCGGGCCGCTGAGTCATCACCCTGCACCTGCTGAAGCCACACGAGCGGCGTCGCCGACTACTTCGAAGGACCGGCCACGACGGGGCCCATCCTTCATCCAGCGCGTGACGGGCAATCCGGGGGAGCTGTTCACCCCGGACGATCTCCTCGCGTACACGCGGGACCACCAGCGTCCGCGGTCGGCGCGCCCGGGTCAGCGCTTTCACTACTCCGACACCGGGTATGTGCTGCTGGGCCGGCTGATCGAGGAGGCGGGCGCATCTCCGCTCGGACCACAGCTTCACGAGAGGATATTCCAGCCGCTCGGAATGGATGCGTCGTGCCTCATGTTCCACACGCTCCCGGGTGGCAGCGCTCCCGAAGGCCCGGAGTCGGGAAGGGAACTGGGCATCGCGCCCCATCTTCGTGGACGGCCTGGATCTCAGCCGGGCGCGACAGCCTCAGCTGCGACTGGGCGGGCGGGGGAGTGGTCACGACGGTCGATGATCTGCATCGGTTCTCCGACGGGTGGCACGACGGGCAACCTCATCAGGATGAGCCTCGCGTGAGCGGATGACCACCATCTCCCCCACCGCTTCCGGCCCGGCATCCCACTACGGGGTCCGGCGTGATGCAACTGCGGTACTCCAGGAGTCTTCTCCCCCTTCTCCGCGGACTGCCGCGCACGCCTCGGGCACCTCGGTGTGGACACGGGGTCCACCTCTTCGCCGACCCCGCACACGGGCATCCACCTGGCGATGAACTTCCACTCCACACGGGAGGATGACCCGCAGCTTCCAGCTGCACATCCGGCTGCTGCAGACCGTCCTCCGCGCCCTCCGGTAGAGGCGCGCGCCGACCATCCGGCGCGGGAGGTCACTCGTGTTCCGGCAGCAGCGGCGTCGACCACCCCGGATCGCGACCGAGTTGCGTGGCCCGGGCGACCGACGCCGCGCCGAACCGGTCGCGCACCGCGTCGAGCACCGTGTCGAGGCGCGCCCCGTCGTCCCAGTCGATCGGCAGCTCCGGCTGGATGCTGTCGGCGCGCCCCAGCTGCGACAGCGAGACGCCGATGAGGGTGATGCCGCGCTCCGCGATCTCCGGCTGTGCGGCGGCGAGCAGCCCTCGCGCGACGGCGAGCAGCACCGCGGTGCGGTCGGTCGGCGAAGCGGACGGTGCGCGATCGGGTGGCCTTCGCGAAGTCGCCGTAGCGGAGGCGCAGCACGACCGTGCGGCACACGCGGTCGCGCTCGCGCAGGCGGCGGGCGAGCCGATCGACGATCTGGGTGAGGATGAGGTCGAGTTCGTCGGCCGAGCGCGGGCGGCGTGCCGAGCGCGCGCTGCGAGCCGATGGACCCGCGGCGCCGCGTGGTGTCGACCGGGCGCGGATCCCGCAGCCGGGCCAGCGCGTGCAGGTGCGCGCCGGTCGCCTTGCCCAGCAGCCGCTCGGCGGTCGCGGCTTCGAGCTCGGCCAGCTGCCCGACGGTGCGGATGCCGAGCCGGTGCAGCTTCTCGGCGGTCACGGCGCCGACGCCCCACAGCCGTTCGACCGGCAGCGGCAGCAGGAACTCCTCCTCTCGCTCGGGTTCGACGACGAGCAGCCCGTCGGGCTTGCTGACCGCGCTGGCGACCTTGGCGAGGAACTTCGTGCGCGCGACCCCGACCGAGATGGCGCAGTCCGACCTCCGCGCGAACCCGTTCACGCAGTCGCACCGCGACCTGCTCGGGCGTGCCCGCGATGCGCCGGAGACCGCCGACCTCGAGGAACGCCTCGTCGATCGAGAGCCCCTCCACGAGCGGCGTCGTGTCGCGGAAGATCGCGAACACGTCTCGGCTGGCCGCGGAGTACGCGTCCATCCGCGGCGGGACGACCACGGCATCCGGGCACAGCTCGCGCGCCTGCCGGCCGCCCATCGCGGTGCGCACCCCGCGGGCCTTCGCCTCGTAGCTCGCCGCCAGCACGACGCCGCCGCCGACGATGACGGGCCGACCGCGCAGCGCGGGCGCGTCGCGCTGCTCGACCGAGGCGTAGAAGGCGTCGAGGTCGGCGTGCAGCACGGTCGCCTCGCCCCGCATCCCGCCCTCCCGCCGCTCGTCCTCCCCGCGGATCGTCCCACGCACCGGCGACATGCGCGGGGGCTCACTCCCCTTTCTCGTGATCAGAACGCCAGGCGCGTCACAGCTGCTTGGATCGCGACGGCCGCCGCACCGCGCGCCCAGGCGCTGAACCCGGAGTCGTCCACCCAGGATCTCGACCGGTTCGGCCCAGCGGGTCGCGGTCTGCTGCGGCGGCCGCGCGCACGCGCGATGCCGTCAACTCCCACAGGCCGATGCCGTCGCCGGCGAGCACGACGGTCGGCTGCATCGTGAGGTTGGCCGCGAGCGCGATCATGCGCCCGAGACCTCGCGCCGCGGCGTCCACCACCGCCTGCGCGACAGGATCTCCGGATGCGGCGAGCGACAGCACCTCGTCGTACTCGACGGGCCGCCCGAGCGCCGACTGCACCTGTGCGCACATGCCGACCGATGTGAGCAGGGCCGCCGAACACCCGCGGTGTCCCTCCGGGCACAGCGGTCCGGTGGGATCGAGGGGAATATGACCCCCCAGGCCCACGCCCGGCTTCGCGGGTGTGCACCGACTCGCCTCCCACGACGAGCCCGTACCCCACTCCGGCTCCGATCGTGATCACCGAGAATCCGCTGCGACCGCGGCCGGCGCCGAACCACCGTTCCGCCTCGACGAGCGCGACGACATCGTTCTCGACCGTCACGGCCACCCCAGTCGGCGCCGAGAGGGCAGGCCCGAGGTCGACATCGGTCCACCCGAGGAAGGGCGCACGGACGACCCGCCCGGCGTCGTCGACCGCGCCGCCGAGACTGACCCCGATACCCACGAGCGGCGACGGTGAGAGCTTCCGGAAGTCGGAGACGATGCCCGCGATCACGGCCCGCACCGCCTCAGGGTCCCTGTTGGCGAGCACAACGGTCTTCTCGGAGAGGATGCGCGCCCGGGCGTCGGTGAGCACGGCGTAGACGGCATCGCCGGTGATCTTCATGCCGGCGAACGAGCCCAGGTCGGGTGCGATGTCGAGCGGCTGCACGGGTCGGCCGACGGCACCGTTCGACTCCTCGTCGAGCTGGACGAACAGTCCCCGCTCGAGGAAGGGCTTCGCCAGGCGGGTGAGGCTGGCGGGTGAGAGCCCCAGTCGCTTGCCCAGGGCGCTGCGCCCGATCGGGCCGTGGATCAGCACCTCACGAGCGAGAGCCTCCGAAGTCTCCGTCAGCACAGCACCTCCCCGTTTCTTCCATCATGACACCAACTGTCGTCGTGCTCGCTCCTTGCGCAAGGAAAATTCGCACTTGACGCCATAGTTATTTCCGAGGTAGAAATAACTGTGTCGAACTACCCCGGCGATGTCGCCCCCGAGAACGCACCCGCAACGTCGATCGCGGAGGCCGGCACGAGCGTGCTGCACCTGCGTCGCGGTGGGACGAGCGTCGCACTCGACCTCTCGGCCGATCCTCACCCAGCGCTCATCCACTGGGGTGAGGAGCTGGTGGGCTCGACGCCCGCGTCACTCGCTTCGCTCGCTGTCGCCGCGCGCCCGCAGCGGGTCTCGGGCGGCTTGGACGAGACGCCCCGGCTCGGGCTCCTCCCCACGCCGGCCGGCGGCTGGCTCGGCAGCCCGGGCGTGGAAGGCCACCGCGACGGGGCCGGGGGCAGCATCCGGTTCGAGCTCGCGGGCGTGCAATCCAACGAGCATCGAGCGACGATCTCGCTCGTGGACACCGAGGCTCACCTCGCCGCGCAGGTCGAGCTCCGTGTCGGGTCGAGCGGCCTCTTCCACCAGCGCGTGCGGCTGCGCAACACCGGCGCCACCCGCTACACCGTGCAGTCGCTGCAGGCGATCTTCCCCGTGCCGTGGGATGCCACCGAACTCCTCGACACCACCGGGCGCCACCTTCGGGAGCGCACGCCGCAACGCCGCGCGTTCACGTTCGGCGCGCACGTCCGGGAGAGTCGGCGCGGCCGGCCCGGCGCGGACGCGACCCTGCTGCTGGCCGCCGGCAGACCGGGCTTCGGCTTCGAGCATGGGCGGGTGCACGGCATCCATGTCGCATGGAGCGGCAATCACCGCATCAGCGCGGAGCGGACCACGACAGGCGAGGCGTTCCTGACGGGCGGAGAGCTCCTGCTCCCGGGGGAGGTCATCCTCGCGCCCGGTGAGTCGGTGCAGACGCCCTGGATCATCGGCTCGTGGGGCGACGGTCTGACCGAGCTCTCCGCGCGCTTCCACGACGAGTGGCGTGCTCGTCCGCAGCACCCCCGCCGCCCACGGCCCATCACGCTGAACACGTGGGAGGCCGTGTACTTCGACCATTCGCTCTCGAAGCTGACGGCGCTCGCGGATGCGGCCGCCGCTGTGGGCGTCGAGCGTTTCGTGCTCGACGACGGCTGGTTCTCCGGGCGGAGGGACGACACCGCCGGATTGGGCGACTGGTTCGTCGATGAGGGCGTGTGGCCCGATGGGCTGCACCCCCTGATCGACCACGTCCGAGCGCTCGGCATGGAGTTCGGGCTCTGGGTCGAGCCGGAGATGATCAACACCGACAGCGACCTCGCGCGCCGGCATCCGGACTGGATCCTTCGCGGACGGATGGCCCTTCCGCCGTCGGCCCGGCAGCAGCAGGTCCTCGACCTCGCCCACCCCGAGGCGTACGACTACATCTCCGGGCGGCTGCACGCCCTCCTGGAGGAGTACCCGATCGCGTACCTGAAGTGGGACCACAACCGCGATCTCGTGGATGCCGGCAGCGGACCCGAGGGCGTGAGCCGGGTACACGAGCACACCCTCGCGCTGTACCGCCTGCTCGACGAGGTCAAGTCGCGGCATCCGGGTCTGGAGATCGAGAGCTGCGCGTCGGGAGGCGCGCGGGTCGACCTCGGCATCCTCGATCGCACCGATCGCATCTGGACCAGTGACAGCCTCGACCCTCTGGAGCGTCTCGCGAATCAGCGGTACACCGGCCTGGTCGTCGCCCCCGAACTGATGGGAATGCATCTCACGAGCCCCGTCGTCCACGCCTCCGGTCGCACGGTATCGCTGAGGCTCAGCGGAGCCGTCGCCCTGTTCGGCCACTTCGGCATCGAATGGGATCTGACGGCGGTCGATGAGGCCACGCGGAAGCAGATCATGTCGTGGGTGGCGCTCGCGAAGCGACTGCGGCCGCTCATCGCGACGGGCCGAGTCGTGCATGTCGACGGCACCGACCCCGGGATCGATGTGCGTGGCATGGTCGCCGCGGATGCGGCATCCGCCGTCTTCACCATCACCCAGACCGAGACATCCGTCGCCTACCCCGCGGGGCGCATCCGGATGCCGGGACTCGATCCTGATCGCCGGTATCGGATCCGTGTCATCCCCACGGACGACGACGGCGACTATCCCGGACAGTCCCCGCTCGGCTGGGCGGGCCACGACACCATCCTGACCGGCCGTGAACTGACGTCGGTCGGCCTACGGCCACCCGTGCAGTTCCCCCAGCAGGCCAGGGTCATCGAGCTCGTCGCGGACAACTGAACAGACAGCACCACCGACAGCACCACGCGCAAGGAGGCGCACAATGACCAAGAGATTCCGAACGACCGCCCGAGCGGTTGCGGTGCTCGCGACGGCGGGACTCGCGATCGGGTTGGGCGGCTGCGCGAGCGGCGCCGGCGGACGGCGTGACGACGCTGAACTTCTTCCAGTTCAAGGGGGAGGCGCTCGAGGACTTCAACAAGATGATCGCGGACTTCGAGGCCGAGAACCCCGACATCCGCATCGTGCAGAACCAGGTGGCGGATGCCGACACGCTGATCCGCACCCTGCTGGTCAAGGACCGGATTCCTGACATCGTCACCTTGAATGCGAACGGCAACTTCGGTCGACTCGCCGAGGCGGGGGTGTTCTACGACTTCTCCGATGAGCCGGTGCTCGAGACCATCAACCCGGCGGTGCAGGAGATCCTCGCTGACCTCGGCACCTTCGGAGACGAGGTCAACGGGCTCGGCTACGTCAACAACGCCAACGGCGTCATCTACAACGCGACGATCTTCGAAGAGCAGGGCCTTGAGGTTCCCGAAACGTGGGACGAGTTCATCGAGGTGTGCGACGCGCTGAAGGCGGCGGACATCACTCCGTTCTACGGGACGCTCGCCGACTCCTGGACGGGCATCCCCTCGTGGAACGCCCTCGGCGCGTACCCGGCTCAGGACGACTTCTTCGACAAGCTGCGTGCGCAGGGCACCGACGTGGGCCCCGATTCGGAGGTGTCGTTCCAGAAGAACTTCGCCGAGATGATGGACCAGCAGTACACCCTCTACTCCAACTACATGCAGGAGGGGTACCGCGGCGAGACCTACGACGAGGGCAACGCGGCATTCGCGAACGGGGAGGTCGCGATGCTCCTTCAGGGCATCTGGGCGACCAACCCGATCAAGCAGGTCAATCCCGACATCGAGATGGGCATCTTCCCCTACCCCGGAACGGACGACCCCGACGACCGGCTGCTCGTATCCGGCGTGGATGTCGTCTTCACGATGGGCAAGGACAGCCCGAAGCAGGAAGCCGCCATGCGGTTCATCGACTATGCGTTCCAGACGGACGTGATCGAGGAGTTCGCGGCATCGCAGAACATGGTCCCCTCCGTGGAGGGAGCGGAGATCAGCGACGACCCGGCGCTGCAATCGGTCAAGCCCTTCTTCGACGACGGGAAGATCACGGGGTTCATCGATCACCAGATTCCACCCGCGGTACCGCTCATTCCCATCGACCAGGAGTTCCTCTTCAACGGCGACGCGGAAGCCGCGCTCAAGTCGCTCGACAATGAGTGGCGCAAGGTCGCCGCTCGCACGATTCCGGTAACGACGGGAGAAGACCAATGACGATCACACAAGCGGTGCGCAGCACCGCCACGGAAGCGAAGGCCCCGAAGCGCGCCGGCCGGGTTCGAACCGAGACCAAGCGAGCGCCGGCGACGTACTACTGGATGGTGTGGCCCGCGGTCATCGCATTCGCGGCGTTCCACACGCTCCCCGTCCTGGTCGGAATCTTCTTCAGCTTCACGAACTACGCCGGGTACGGTGCGTGGAACTTCGTGGGACTGTCGAACTACTTCAACCTCTTCCAGGACGATCGCATCCTGCAGGCGTACGGCTTCTCGTTCCTCTTCGCCATCGTCGCGACGATCCTCACGAACGCCTTCTCGCTTGCGATCGCACTCGGATTGAACGCCAAGATCAAGGCCCGCAACTTCTGGCGGGGCGTCTACTTCGTGCCCTACATTCTGGCGATCCTGGTCATCGGCTACGTGTTCCAGTTCCTCTTCTCCAACTCGCTGCCGAAGATCCTGTCGGGCATTCCGCTGTTCGCCGACAACATCCTCGCCAACGAGCAGTGGGCGTGGACGGCGATCGTGGCGCTCGCCGTCTGGCAGGCCTGCGCTTTCGCGATCATCATCTACCTCTCGGGCCTGCAGACCATCCCGGCGGAGATGTACGAGGCGGCGTCGCTGGACGGCGCCTCGGCGTGGCAGCAGTTCAGCTCGATCACCTTCCCGCTCATCGGCGCCTTCTTCACGATCAACGTCGTCATCAGCCTGAAGGGGTTCCTGCAGGTGTTCGACCCGATCGTCGCCCTCACCAACGGGGGCCCCGGCACCGCCACCGAGTCGGTGACGCTGCTGATCTTCAAGGGCGGCTTCACCGGCGGCGAGTTCGCCTATCAGGCCGCGAACGCGGTGATCTTCTTCATCGTGATCACGGTGGTCGCGCTCTTCCAATTCCGGGTCCTTCAGCGCAGAGAGGCCGATTTCTGATGACTACTGCATACCAACACCGCCACACAGCTCGAGCAGGAGCTCGATGCCGTCACGCCGACCAAGGGTCGCCGGCGCAGGGCGACCGCGACGACGACACCCGCAGGACGAATTGGTGGGCGACCGCGCTCATCGCCGTCTGCTCGCTCACCGTGCTCATACCGCTGTACCTCGCCGTCGTCGTGGCGCTGAAGACACCCGAGCAGCTCACCGCCGGCACCGGGTTCGAGCTGCCCAACCCCATCCGATGGGAGAATTTCGCGGATGCGTGGGTTCGGACGAGCTTCCCGCAGGCGCTGTTCAACACCGCGATCATCACGGTCGGCTCGGTCGTGTTCACCCTGCTGACGAGCTCGGTCGTCGCCTACGCGCTGGCGAGGAACATCCACCGCCCCTTCTTCAAGGGCGTGTTCTTCTACCTGCTCGCGGCACTGTTCATCCCGTTCCCGATCATCATGCTTCCGCTCGTCAAGCAGACCGCGATCCTGGGGCTGGACAACCAGGCCGGGCTGATCATCCTGTACACGATCTACGGGCTGTCGCTGAACATCTTCATCTACACCGCGTACATCCGCTCGATCCCCATCGAGTTGGAAGAGGCGGCTCGGATCGACGGGGCATCCACGTGGCGGGTGTTCCGGCAGATCATCTTCCCCCTGCTCATGCCGATGAACGCGACCGTCGGCATCCTCACGTGCGTGTGGGCATGGAATGACTTCATCATGCCGCTCGTCGTGCTCACCGAGCCGAGCGCCCGTACGCTGCCGCTCGCGCAGTACGTCTTCCAGGGCCAGTTCAACACCGACTACACCGTGGCCTTCGCGTCGTACCTGATGGCGATGGCGCCGCTGCTGATCATCTACATCTTCTCGCAGCGGTGGGTGATCTCCGGCGTCACCCGCGGATCGATCAAGTAGCGGCGTCGGGTGTCGGTGCGGGCGCGGGAACAGCGCCCGCACCAGCAGCCATCCCGCTGCGGCGCCGACCAGCTGGGCGGCGATGAAGGGCAGCACGGAAGCGGGCGCGATCCCGGCGAAACGTGTCGGAGAAGGCGCGTCCGATCGTGATCGCCGGGTTGGCGAAGCTCGTCGACGACCTGACGCAGGGGTGCCTGCCTGTGCTCTCCGCGGGGATGCCGGGTGATCAGGCTCCGGAGTGAGGTCTCGCATCCCATACCGAGCGCACGTGGAGAAGCGCGAGATCCACGCGATCGCGCAGGGACGGTCCCGACGCGTCGGCGAGCCAGGCGTGCAGCGCCCGCCGGAACACGGCGAACCCGATGGCGGAGAGAAGGTCGGCCTCGTCGGGGTCGTACCCGACCTGAATGAGCGTCGCCATCACCGACTGCTGCCAGCGAGCCTGTTTGGCCAGCTCCCGCCCCGCGAGCGAGATCTGCGAGTCGATCACGACCTGCCGCAGACGCAGCGATTCGCGCTGAGGCTCGATCGCGTCGGCGAGCGTGCCGATCGCCTGTCGCATGTGCTCCTCCGCGCTGCCATGCTCCACCGGAGTCGCGATCGCTTCGAGAAGGAGTGGGAGCAGAGAGTCGTCGTCCGCGAACAGCACTTCCTCCTTGTCGGGGAAGTGGCGGAAGAACGTGCGGGCCGAGACGCCCGAGCGCTCGGCGATGTCATCGACCGTCACGGCGGAGTATCCCTCCTCCGTGAACAGCGCGAGCGCGGAGTCGACGAGTCGGTGTCGTGAGTTCTCGGGCCATCGGGGCATGGTCGATCCTAACCCTTGTGTCACATTGTGACATCACTTACGATTCGGCTATGACAGAAACTGACATCACTTCTCCCACCGTCCTTCTGACCGGTCCGACGAGCGGAATCGGAGCCGGGATGCTCGATCGCCTGCTGGTGCACCCGGCGCGTCCGGATCTCGTGCTCCTGGCGCGTGATCGCAGCGCTCTGGACGCCTGCGTTGCCCGGGCCCGATCAGCCGGGCTGCGGGCGCGGGGCATCCCGATCGACCTCGGCGATCTGGGCGCTGTCCGCGACGCCGTGACGGTGCTCTCCGATGCCATCGTGGACGGTTCGGTCGCTCCGCCGACCGCCGCGATCCTGAATGCGGGGGCCCAGTTCACCGACCGACGGCGATCGAGCGCTCAGGGGTACGAGATCACCTTCGCCGTGAACGTGATCGCTCAGCACGCGCTCCTGCGCGGGATGGAGCCGCTTCTCAGCCCCAGGGCACACGTGGTGCTGATGGGGTCCTCGACGCATCGGGGAAAGAGAGCGTCGTTCAACCTCGTGCCCGACCCGGTCTGGCGGAGCCCGGAGGTGCTCGCTGTGCCGGAGTCCGTCGCGGTGGCGCCCGGCCGCCCGGCCGAGGAGCGGGAGAAGGGCGGGGTCGCCTACGCGACGAGCAAGCTCGCCGTGGTGACTCTCGCGCACGACTGGGCCGAGAGGCTCGCCGCATCCGGTCGACGCCTGAACACCTACGATCCCGGGCTCGTCGCCGGAACGGGTCTCGGCAAGGACATGCCCGCTTACCGGTACTGGGTGTGGAAGCGGCTCATGCCCGCGATGCGCGTGCTGCCGGGCGCGACGACGTCGTCGATCGCCGGTCGTCACGCCGTCGAACTGGCGCTCGGCGATCGCCACGCGAGCGTCCACGACGGGTACATCGAGATCGGCCGGCTGACCGAGGCCGAGGCGGTGACCTTCAATCCGAGTCGCCGCGCAGAACTGTGGAGCTGGCTGGAGCATGCGGTCGCGAATTGGCTTCCCGACGACGTGGCCATCGCGCAGGACGAGGCCGCGTGATGCGCCCGTATGGAGGTGCGTGCGACGTCAGTCCTGAACCGAGTCGATCCGATTCACCGAGATGACCTCGATGTTCACGCCGTGGAACATCTCCAGCAGGCCGAGCAGCCGCGCTTGGTCGTCGACGGGCCCGATGATCGAGGTGCGCCCATCGTCGTCGGTCGTGACCGTGAAGTCGTCGAGGGCGGCCAGGAGCGAGGGCCACAGGGGCCCACGAACGACCAATTCGATCACCTGGGCTGACATGGCGAGGTCCTTGTCGGGTCGGCATTCACGCCGCGTTCCAGCCATGGTGCGTCAGTGGCCTCGAAACGGTCGTCATCCGTGTGGGATGATTCCTTTGCCGTGCCTCGCCACACGGCGGAAAGTTGCGGCGGCTAATGCCCTATATGCGTCGAGTCCCTCGACACGCTGTCGATCGGCCCCCGCTGCGAGGTCGGCTCGATGCGGGGGTCGTCGCGCCCCTCACTCTCGTCGTCGCCCCCGCCGGTTCGGGAAAGACCGTCCTTCTGGCGCAGTGGGCCGCTTCGCGCCCCGACATCGCGATCGCATGGCTGGAGGTGTCGTTCGCGGACGCCGATCCGCCCACGTTCGCAAGTCGTCTCATCGCGGCGGTCGCGCGGGCGGACTCCCGGCTCGGGGCGATCCAGGCGCCCATCGGCACATCGACCGGAGGGCTGGGCGACCCGTTCGTTGAGGCGTTCGCCGCCGAAGTGGGCGAGCTCGACGAACTGGTTGTGGTCTTCGATGACCTTCACCACATCGGCTCCAGCGAGATCGTCACGGATCTCTGGCGCCTCGTCGACCGACTGCCGCCGAACGCGCACTTCGTGTTCGCATCACGCGTGGATCTGCGGCTCGGCTGGAGCCGGCACCGGCTGGCGCACGGCCTCGTCGAGCTGCGCCAGGCGCAGCTCGCATTCGACGACGAGATCACCGGCAGGGTGCTCGCACAGATCACCGGAATGACCGTCTCCGACTCCACGGCCGCGCTCGTCGCGCGGCATACGGAGGGGTGGGCGGCGGGCGTGCAGCTCAGCGCGCTCTCGATGCGCTTCCACGACGACGCCGAGCATTTCGCCGACCATCTCGGGGAGACCGACCGCCTCATCATCGACTACCTCACCGAGGAGGTCTTCGACGCTCAGCCGCCGCGGCGTCGCAAGGCGCTGCTGCGTCTGTCCGTGCTCGATGAGGTCTGCGCCGGGCTGGTCGAATCGGTCTCCGGCATCTCCGACGGTGACCGCTTGCTGCAGCAGCTCGAGAGGGAGTCGATGTTCATCGTCGCGGTTCCCGATCGCCCCGGCTGGTACCGGTTCCACCATCTGTTCCGCGACCTGCTCAGGTACCGCCTGCGCGCGACGGAGCCCGAGACCGAGGCGGGACTGCTGCGGGCTGCGGCCGACTGGCACCTCGCCCGAGAGGACACGTCCACCGCGGTCGGGTATCTTCTCCGGGCGCGGGCCTGGGACGCGGTTGCCGACATCGTGCTTGGGAGCGGCCCCGATGTGTACGAGGGGTCCCGCACGACGACCGTTGCTCGATGGCTGTCGCTCGTCCCGGACGAGGTGCGACGCTCGAACCACAGGCTGCAGCTCGTGTACGGCATGACCGTGGGCATGATCGGGCGCGGCGCCCAATCCGTGGAGATCTTCGAGCGGCTGCTGAGCGATGACGACCTCGATCTGGGAAGCCGGATGGTGGCCCTCACCTATCTCTCGGCGTGCGTGTACTTCCAACCGCATCCCGATCGATTCCGCGAGGCGGCGCAGAAGGCTCTCGCACTGATGGGCGACCACCCCGAGGTCGAGCCGCCGCGCCTGCTGGGCCTCACCAGTCGGCCCTTCCTGGAGACCGTGAGCCGCACGATGATCGCCCGCGCAGACCTTCTCCTGGGTGACGTCACCGGGGCGCGAGCGACCGCCGCCGACGCACTCGAGAGTGAAGGGAGCCGCCAGTACGGTCCGTACCGGGTTCAGCTGGCCGGCACGCTGGCTCTGGCGGAGGCCTGGGCCGGCCGGCTGGAGCGCGCGGCGGCGCTCGCAGAGGGCGCCCTCGACCTGGCGCGTGATCTGGCCCTGCTGTCGCATCCCGCGCCCGCCGACGCGCATCTGGCCCGGGCGATCATCGCGATCCAGCGCGGCGAGGCGGAGGCGGGTGCGCATTCCCTGCACGAGGGAAGCGTCCGCGCCGCGGCGAATCAGCGGACCCAGCTCATGTGGATCGCCCATCTCGCGTCGGCGCTCATCGACCCGTACGGGACGGATGCCGTCGCCATCGAGCCGCACGGCACTCCGCCGCCCGTGGTCCAGAGGGCTCTGACGGCTCTGGAGTGGCGGCGAGCCCGCCTGGACGGCGCATCGCGCGATCCGGGCCGGTGGCTCGAGACCGCCTGGTCGACGCTCGCGTTCGAGCAGATTGCCGCGCTGCTTGACCGCGGATCGGTCGCGGCGGCACGATCGCTGTTCGAGACGATCGAGTACTCGCCCGATCCGGAGCTGCCCGCGGCCGGGGTCGAACACCACCTGGCGCGGGCCTGGCTCGCCCACGCCGAGGGTCGTGCCGACGAATCGAGAGCCGCACTGGGAGCCGCACTCGAACTCGCTGAGAGCGAGGGCCTCGCCTACCCGTCACCGCTGCGGGTCCGGCCGTGTCGGCGCTGATCGATGCGCTGCCGGGACGCCGCAGCCCGTTCCGCCAGCGGATCGCCCGGCCGACCGTCTCCCGCGCTGAAGCCATGCGGCACCTGCCGACTGCACTCACGTCGCGCGAGCTGGAACTGCTCGAGTACCTCCCCACCCGCTTGTCCAACGGCGAGATCGCCGAGAAGTGGTTCGTGTCGGTCAACACCGTCAAGACGCACATGGCGCACCTGTACCGCAAGCTGGGTGCGAAGGACCGGCGGGCCGCGATCGTGAGGGCCCGAGAGCTCGGGCTGCTGACCGACGACAGCCTGAACCTGATCATCTGACGCTCGGCGTGCGCACCGCGGGAGCCCGATTCGCGCTTCCGCCGCACCACCGGTGCCGGTCGGTCAATTGTCATCCGACATGGATGATGCGCCGTTCTCGGGATGGCCCTTGACTTCACCGAGGCGCACGCACCAGGCGGTCGGGCGGGGATGGATCCTTCCCATGCGCCCGAAAGGGGACTTACATGAGCACGCCTCGGACAACCGGCTGGACGGGATGGGTCGTCTTCGCCGGGGTGATCCTGATGATCAGCGGAATTTTCAGCGCCATCCAGGGGCTCGTGGCCGTGATCGGCCCGGACAGCTACTACGTGGTGACCGAAGGCTCGCTGTGGCTGTTCGATGTCGCAGGGTGGGGCTGGTGGAACCTCATCATCGGCGTGCTCCTCGTCCTGACCGCCGTGGCACTGTTCGCGGGTCAGACGTGGGCGCGGATCGTCGCGGTCGTCCTCGTGGTCCTCAGTGCGATCGGTCAGCTGCTGCTGATCCCTGCCCAGCCCTGGTGGTCGCTCATCGTGATCGCGATCGACGTGCTCGTCATCTACGCGCTCATCGTCCACGGCCGCGAACTGCGCGACGAGAGCTGACTCTCCGGCATCGCCGCCCGCATGACTCCAGGCAGCACTCCCCTCACCGTCGCGCCGGCACGCTCGGCGCTGGTGTGGGGAGTGCTGCGCGTGCTGGTGTCGCTCGCCGTGCTGCTCGCGGTGTACTTCCTCGCGCCGCTCGACGGACTGCGGATGGTCCCGCTCGGCATCACGCTCGCATCCGCGTGCGCGCTGCTGGTGGGCATCGGAATCTGGCAGGTGGGCTCGATCGCGCAGTCGGAGTACCCGCGGCTGCGAGGCGCGGAGGCCCTGGGTGTGACCGTGGGGCTGTACGTTCTCCTGTTCGCCGCGATCTACTTCGTCATGGCGATTCAGGACCCGTCGAGCTTCACCGGCGGAGCGCTCACGCGCGTGGACGCGCTGTACTTCACGGTCACGGCGTTCAGCTCCGTGGGCTTCGGCGACATCTCTCCGCTGAGCCAGACGGCGCGGCTGACCGTCACGATCCAGATGGTGCTCAATCTCCTGGTGCTCGGCGCGGGCATCCGCGTGTTCGTCGGCGCCGCTCGCCGGCACTCGGAGCTCCGAAACTCCGGGTCGCCGCGGCAGGGGGCCGACGACGACGCGTGACGCCCGCGGGCACACGCGCGCTGCAGGATGCCGTCACTGAGCGGAGCGGCCCGTCTTGCCCTGCAGGCGCTCGATGTGCTCGGAGGCCTCGGCCTTCGTGAGGTCGGCCGAGATCTCCTCGCCCGCCTCGCGGGCGAGGGTGTCGAGGTAGCTGCGCTGAGCGGCCGTCATCGGCTCGTCGCCGGTGACCCACTCCGCGGGATCCTTCGCCGCGGGGTTATCGCTCTGCTCGGTCGCACCCAGGACGTTGTCGTTGTTCGTAGTTTCGGACATGCGTTCGACGATAGCGGGGCCGCCTCGCATGCGGAGGGGGTTGACAGCGGACCGTCCGGGTGCCCGTTCAGCGCACCTCTCCCACGCCGATCGACTCGAGCGCGAACTCGCGCACGGGAGCCGCACGCGTGGCCGCGCATGTGCTGAGGAGGGGCTCCGACAGAGTCTCGCGCAGAATCACGGTCACGGCGGAATCGCCATGAGCGAGGTCGACAGTCCACACGCCCTGGCCCGCCTTCTCCTCGCGCAGAGGGCCGAACGCCTCCACGCGGAGGTCGGAAAGGGCGGCGCGCGCGAAGGACTGCGCCGCCTGGACGACATTGCTCAGCGAGCTCCGGCCCCGGTACAGCTCGGGAAGCAGCAGACCCTCTCGATAGCGCTCGACCGTGGCCACGGCATCCGTCGTCGTCACACGACCGTAGTAGAGCCCGTGCGGCAGCAGGATCATCGTCGCGGCGAACCGATCACCGCCCAGGTGGGAGCTCTCCCATGTCTCGGCCGGGAACGCCCGCGCGAGAGCCTGGGCGACGGGCCGGCCGCGCACCGCGCAGCACTGGTCGTGGCGGGCATGGGTGCACACGAGCAGGACCGGATCCTGCGACAGCTCGCCCGCCGAGCCGTCCAGCGGCACATCGAGAAGGTCGGCGGGATCGTCCACGGCTCCCCACCGCACGGATTCGAGCCCGGGCCGGGCGTCGGCGAGCGCCCATCGCCATCTCGTCTGCATCCGTCGCTCATCCGCCCGGCGGCCGAACCGCCGGATCGCGACGGGCCGGATGCCGGCGGCCTCGGCCCGCCGCACGATCGCTCTGCCGAGTCATCGGATCGAGCCTCGACTGGAGCAGCGCGTGCGCGCCCCACGCGCCGTCGATCTCGACGAGCAGCCAGCGCTCGCCGTAGCCCCCCGTTCCGGCGAGCGGGTCGCCGCGCTCGAGGGAGCGGTCGCTGCACGGCGCCCATCCGGCGATCGCGCCGGTCGAGGGGAGCACGTCGGCTGTCACGATGACCGTCTCATCTGCGCACCAGCACGCCCTCGCGCAAGAGGCGCCGCGAGACGACGAGCGACGAGGAGGGGTCGAGCCCCGGAAGCTCCCCCGCACGATGGTCGCGCTCGCGCAGGGAGCGCACGGCGCTCGAGGCCTCGGCCGGGAGTTCGATGGTCTTCCGTCGCAGCACGATCCGCACGCTCTGCCCATCGTCCACGATGCGGGCGTGCAGCGCGTCACGCCACCCGACCGGGTGGGTCGCGACTCAGGTCGGCGATGGCCTCCACGGTCTCCAGCGGACGCACCGGTGCCGGTCGCACGGCGTCGTCGAACGAGCGACGCAGCGCGGCGCCGATCGCCGCACCATCCCGTGCCGACTCGAAGATCTCGCGCGCGGCCGTGACGGTCGCGCGCGAGGTCGGCAGCCCAGGTCGACTCGTCGTCGGGGTCGATGCCGAGGGGCAGCGGCGCGCGCAGCCGCGGGTCGTCTGCAGCCTGCGCGAGCAGGTGCTGGAGCAGGTCGTGGCGGGTCGCCGGGCGGATGCCGATCGTGAGGTGGATGGATGTGCCTCCGAGCGCCACCGCCGAGTGGATCCATCCGCGTGGCAGGTACAGCACGTCGCCCGGCTCGAACACCGCGTCGATCGCCGGCTCGGTCTGCGCGCGCAGGGCGACGCCGTCGCGGTGCTGGGTCCAGGTCTGGGAAGCGAGCGGATGCCGGTGGACGGGTTCGTGGATCGTCCACCGCTTCGCGCCGGCGATCTGGATCACGAAGACGTCGTGCGTGTCGAAGTGCGGATCGAAGCCGCGCGACGACGCCGGGGTGACGTAGGCGTTGACCTGCGCGGGGTGGCCGAGGTCGGCGACCAGCCGTCGAGTGAAGGAGGCGATCGGCTCCCACGTGCGGTGAAGGCCCTGCAGCACCAGCGTGGCACCGCCGGCGAACTGCTCGAGAACCTCCGCAGAATCCAGCTGGTCGCCCACCTCGGCGCCGAAGCCGCCCGAGCCCGTGAACAGCGACGGGGGCAGGACAGCGCCTTCCGCGGCCATGCGCACGAACGGCGTCCGCAGGCGCGCGGTCGGCGACCAGCTCGTCGACCGCAGGAGCGCTGAAGAGGTCGTCGAAGCCGGCCTCGGAGCGCGTGAGGAGAGGCCGCTCACCCCAGTAGCTGCGTGCGAAGTCCGCCGTCGGGATGCCGGTCAGACGCCGGAGCGCGGGCCGATCACTCGGCCCGCGCTCGTCGATCACGCTCAAGCGGACCCGTCGGCGCCGCCGTCGTGGCCACCCGCGTTCGCGCCGCCGTCGGCCGGGCCTTCGCCGGTATCGGCGGAGCCATCGGCGCCGCCGTCGTGCCCGCCGACGTTCGCACCGCCGTCGGCCGGGCCTTCGCCGGCGTCGGCGGACCCATCGGCGCCGCCGTCGTGCCCGCCGGGGTTGGCGCCGCCGTCAGCGGGGCCTTCGCCGCCGGGCGTGTTCGTCGTGGTGATGTCGTCGTCGTTGATGCTCATGCGCGGACCTCCGGGAGAGTCGAAGCGGCCCGGTCGGGCCGGTGCCGACACTACTCGGACCGTGCGGGGCAGACGAGCCCTTGACAGGCGGCGCAGCCTCTCGGTGCCCGACCGCCGACCGTCCTCACGCCGACGTCGACCTCCGAACGATGAGCTCGGGCTGGAAGACGGTCTGACGTGCGATGCTCTCGGGGTCGGCCGCTTCCTCGAGCAGGATCCGAAGCGCCGTGCGGCCGATCATGCGACTGGGTTGACGCATCGACGACAGCGGAACGGCGGCGGCGGCGGCGAACGGGATGTCATCGAACCCGATGATGGCGATCTCATGGGGCACCAGCATCCGCCCGTCGACGATGAGGGACTGCAGCAGGCCCAGCGCGAGCAGGTCGTTCGCTGCGAAGAGCGCGTCGGGCCAGTCGCGCCGCGGACGGGCGAGGATGCGGGTCCCCGCGGCGGCGCCGTCTTCGACCGTCATCGCCTGGGTCGCGATGACCTCGATCTCCCGCGGCGGACTGGCGTTCTCTGCGGCGACGCGTGCGCCGGCGAGCCGGTCGTTGACCTGACGGATGTCGAACGGACCGCCGACGAAGGCGATGCGTCGGCGTCCGGTCTCGATGAGGTGCTCGACGGCCATGCGGCCGCCCATCACGCTGTCGACCGACACGGACGAGAACCTGCCGTCGCCGCTGAACCGATCCACCAGCACCGCGGCGATGCCGCGCGCGCGCAGGCGCTGCAGGCGCGTGCCGATGTCGCCGTACGGAGCGATCAGCACACCGCGCACCTGCTGCTCCTCGAAGAGGTCGAGATAGACCTTCTCGCGGGCCGGATCCTCGTCGGTGTTCCCGTAGAGGATCGCGATGTTGTGACGCGTGCCCTCGTCCTCGGCGCCGCGGACGACGTCGGTGTAGAACGGGTTCTGGCCGTCGAGGACGACGAACCCGACCGGTGGAGCTCACGCCCGCGCGGAGCTTGCGAGCGGCGTCGTTGCGGACGTAGCCGAGCTCCTCGATCGCGCGATTCACGCGCTCTGCGGAATCGGACGACACCTCTTCGGGGCGGTTGAGGACGTTCGAGACCGTGCCGACGGAGACGCCGGCGCGCTGGGCCACGTCACGGATACTCGCCGGCACTGGCGTCCGCCCCTCCATCGGTCACGATTCGGTCAAAGGTCCCCGTACGGGCTTGACCGGTCCCCTCGGTCTCCATAGAGTAGCCTGAAATCTTCCTGAATCGATTCAGGACCCTTCACCCTCAACGAGGAGGCCCTCGTGGCAGACGCCGACGTCGACGCGCACGCATCAGCGCACGCCCTCGAGCTGCGCCGTGTCGTGAAGTCGTTCGGCCCGGTCGTGGCGCTGCGCTCCGGCAGCCTGACGCTCGACCGCGGCTCCATCCACGCTCTGATCGGCGAGAACGGCGCGGGCAAGTCGACCCTGGTCAAGGTCATCGCCGGTCTGTATCGCCGCGACGCGGGCGAGTTTCTGCCTGGACGGCGTGCCGGTGGACTTCTCGAGCACCGCTCAGTCCAAGGCCGCCGGGATCGCCGTCATCTACCAGGAGCCGACGCTCTTCCCCGACCTCTCGGTGACCGAGAACATCTTCATGGGCCGCCAGCCCGACGAACCGCTTCGGCCGCATCGACCGTCGCGCGATGCGCGAAGAGGCGACGCAGATCTTCACCCGGCTCGGCGTCGCGCTCGATCCCGAGCGGATCACCGAAGGGCTCTCGATCGCCGACCAGCAGATCATCGAGATCGCCAAGGCGATCTCGCTGGACGCGAAGGTGCTGATCATGGACGAGCCGACGGCTGCCCTGAGCGGTGTGGAAGTCGAACGCCTCTTCGCGGTGGCCCGGAGCCTGCGCGACGAGGGACGTGCCCTGCTGTTCATCTCCCACCGCTTCGATGAGGTGTTCGCGCTGTGCGACACGGTCACCGTCATGCGCGACGGCTCCTACGTCGACACGACTCCGATCTCGGAGACGAGCGTCGACGAGCTGGTCCGGCAGATGGTCGGCCGCGACGTCACCGAGCTCTACCCGAAGCTGCCCGCCGACGTCGGCGACGTCGTGCTCGAGGTGGACGGGCTCACGCGGGCGGGAGTCTTCCGCGACATCACGTTCACGCTGCGCGCCGGTGAGATCGTGGGCCTCGCGGGCCTGGTCGGCGCGGGCCGCAGCGAGGTCGCCCGTGCGGTCTTCGGCGTCGACCCGTACGAGAGCGGAACAGTGCGCCTGCACGGCAGACCGCTTCCGAAGGGCAGCCCCCGCTCGGCGACGGCCCGCGGCCTCGCGCTGGTGCCGGAAGACCGCCGCAAGCAGGGGCTCGTGCTGGACGAGAGCGTCACTCGCAACGTCACCCTGGCGATCCGCCAGAAGCTCGCGACGTGGGGCCTGCTGTGGGGCGGCGCGGAGAATCGAGCCGCCCAGGAGTGGGCGAGCCGTCTCGAAGTGAAGACGGCGGCCCTGGATGCCGAAACCGGCAACCCTCAGCGGCGGCAACCAGCAGAAGGTCGTGCTCGGCAAATGGCTGGCGACCCGAGCCGACCGTGCTGATCGTCGACGAGCCGACCCGCGGCATCGACGTCGGCACGAAGGCCGAGGTGCACCGGCTGCTCAGCGAACTGGCGCAGCAGGGCCTTGCGATCCTCATGATCTCGTCCGAGCTTCCGGAGGTCCTGGGTATGGCCGATCGTGTCCTCGTCATGCGGGAAGGTCGCCTGACCGGCGAGTTCGCCCGCCGGGAGGCCACACCCGAAGCGGTGATGTTCGCGGCGACCGCGGATGCCGAGGTGGCGCGGTGACCGCCGTCGACACGCGCCCCGTCCAGCCGGGTTCGAGCGCGGCGACCGCGCTGGTCCGTCGGATCGCCACCGCCCGCGAGACGGGCATCCTGATCGCGCTCGTTCTGGTGATCGTCGCCGCGACGATCGCCAACCCGTCGTTCCTGTTCTCCAACGACGGTTTCCGCGACCTGCTGCTGACGCCGTCGCTCCTGCTGCTGGTGGCGATCGGGTCGGCGATCGTCATCATCACGCGCAACGTCGACCTGTCGGTGGGATCGATCGTGGGGCTCAGCGCGTACCTCACCGGGCGGATGTTCATCGACATCCCCGGCATCCCGCTGATCGGGGTCTTCGTCGGCGGAGTGCTGCTCGGCGGGCTCCTCGGGCTGATCAACGGCGCCCTCGTCGCGTTCGCCCGGGTGCCGGCTCTGGTCATCACCCTCGGAACGCTGTACATCTACCGCGGCATCAACGTCGCGTGGGCAGGCGGCGACCGGATCAACGCGTCCGATCTGCCGAAGGACTTCCGCGCACTGGGCACCGATCGGATCCTCGGCATCCCGATCCTCACGATCATCGCGGCCGTCGTCCTCATCGCCGCCGCCTGGTACCTGCGCAACCTGCGCTCGGGCCGGGAGCTTTACGCCATCGGATCCGACCCTGCCGCCGCGCACCTGTACGGACTCAAGGTCACCCGTCGGGTGATCGCCGCTTTCGTCGTCTCGGGCGCGCTGTCCGGCCTGGCAGGTGTGCTCTACGCCGCCCGCTACGGAACGGTGAGCTCGGCCGCCGGATTCGGCTGGGAGCTGCAGGCGATCGGAGCCGCCGTGATCGGCGGCGTCGCGATCTCGGGTGGCGTCGGCACCGTCTGGGGCGCCGCGATCGGGGCGTTCCTGCTGCTCACGATCAATCGCGCCCTGCCGATCCTCGGCATCGACGACTTCTGGCAGCGTGCGGTGGTCGGTGCGCTCATCATCGGCTCGATCGTGCTCGACCGCGTCCTCGCCGTGCGCCAGCATCGACGACTCATCGCTCAACGGGAGGTCGACCGATGACCGCGGCGACGACCACCGCGCCCGCGCGCGTCTACAAGCTGCACGCACGGCCGGCCTGGCGCCGGGTGCTGCTGACCCGCGAGACCGCGATCATCGCGCTGCTGCTGATCGTGATCGCCGTGGCGCTGGCGACCGTCCGCAACTTCGACAGCCCGCTGACGGTGACCTACCTGCTGCGCGACGTCGCACCGATCCTGCTCATCGCGCTGCCGATGACGCTCATCATCATCACGGAGGAGATCGACCTCTCGGTCGCGAGCATCGTGGGGCTCTCGAGCGTGACGACCGGCATCCTGACCAACGCCGGATGGCCTTTCGAATTGGCCGCATTGACGGCGATCCTCGTCGGCACGCTCTGCGGAGTGATCAACGGCTTCCTCGTGACGGTCGTGGGCCTGCCTTCGCTCGCCGTCACGATCGGCACCCTCGCCCTGTTCCGCGGCGTCGCGGTCGGGCTTCTCGGCACGACCGCGATCACCGACTTCCCCGAGGTGTGGACCGACATCGCGAAGGCCAACATCCCGGGCACGCCGATTCCGGTCATCATGATCCCCTTCGCGATCCTCGCGGTCGTCTTCGCCGTGCTCCTGCACTTCACTCCGTTCGGGCGCTCGCTGTACGCGATCGGCCTGAACAAGGAGGCGGCGCAGTTCTCCGGGATCGACGTCGGCCGCACCAAGTTCTTGCTGTTCGTCTTCAGCGGCGCCGTCTCGGGCTTCGCGGGCGTCTACTTCACCCTGCTGTACTCGAACGCCCGGGGCGACAACGCCCTCGGCATGGAGCTGCAGGTCATCGCCGCGGTGCTCCTGGGCGGCGTGTCCATCTTCGGCGGGCGGGGTGCGCTGCACGGCGTCATCGCCGGCGTGCTCCTGATCGGCACCCTCGGCAGCGCGCTGCGGCTGGCCGGAGTGACCAGCGACATCATCAACGTGATCACCGGCGTGCTGCTCATCGCATCGGTGGTCTCCGGAAGCCTCCTCGGATGGCTGCAGAAGCGAAGGACTGCAGCGATCGGCAAGAGGAAGGGACGAGCTGGTGCGTCTTCGGATGCCACCTGACCGGCCCGCACCAACAACCTTCGACTCAACTGCACCAGGAAGGAAACAATGATGTTCGGAATGCAGCGCAAGCGGCGCACCGCAACGACCGCAGCCGCTCTCGCCTTGGGGGTGACGCTCCTGGTCACCGGCTGCTCCGGCTCGACCGGAGGCACCGACGGGGGAGAGGCCGGAGGCGGAGAAGACGCCAACCTGTCGATCACGATGCTGCCGAAGAACCTCGGCAACCCGTATTTCGACACGTCGACCGGCGGCGCCGAAGAGGCTACTGAGGAGTTCGGCGGCACGTTCGAGGAGGTCGGACCGTCTGAGGCCTCGCCGACCTCGCAGGTCCAGTACATCCAGACCGCCGCACAGCAGGGCGCGGGCGGGCTGATCGTCTCGGCCAACGACCCGGAGGCGATCTGCGACGCACTCGACGAGGCGCGGGACGCCGGGGTGAAGGTCGTCACGTTCGACTCGGACACGAACCCGGAGTGCCGGGATCTGTTCATCAACCAGGCCACCGCGGAGGGCATCGCGAAGGTCCAGGTCGACCTGATCGCCGAGCAGATCGGCGACGCCGGGCAGATCGCCGTCCTGTCCGCATCGGCCAACGCGACCAACCAGAACGCGTGGATCGAGACGATGGAGGAGCTGCTCGCCTCGGATCACCCCGACATCGAGCTCGTCGAGGTCGTCTACGGCGACGACGACGACCAGACCTCCTTCGACAAGACGGCGGCGCTGCTGCAGACCTACCCCGACCTGAAGGGCATCATCTCGCCCACGACGGTCGGCATCGCGGCGGCCGCACGCTACCTGTCCACCTCGGAGTACAAGGGAACGGTCGCGCTGACCGGACTCGGCACGCCGAACCAGATGCGCGAGTATGTCGAGGACGGCACGGTCACGGCGTTCGCGCTGTGGAACCCGGCCGACCTGGGCTACCTGGCAGCCTTCGCCGCACAGGCCCTGATCACCGGTGAGATCACCGGCGAAGAGGGCGACTCGTTCGAGGCCGGCAAGCTCGGCTCCTTCGAGGTCGGGGAGGACGCCACCGTGCTGCTCGGAGACCCGTTCGTCTTCGACGCGGAGAACATCGGCGACTTCGACTTCTAGGTCACCACGGGAAGCGCCCGGCCCTCTCGGGGGTCGGGCGCTTCCGTCGTCCGCCGGTGCTCGCCGACGGCATTCCGGGGACGGGCCGGCCCGTCCCGCTGCGCTATTGCGCCGACGGGTCGCGCCAGGCGTCGCCCTGGATGTGCGAACCGGCCTGCGGGCCCATCTGCAGCATGCCGCCGTCGACGACCCATGAGGCGCCGGTGACATACGACGCGGCGGGGGATGCGAGGAACGCAACCACCGCGGCGATCTCGTCCGGGCCGCCCGGCCGCCCGAGCGGCACACCGGGTCGGGAAACGGTGCGCGGATCGACATCCTCCTGATCCGTCATGGGCGTCGTGATCTCGCCGGGCGCGACTGCGTTGGCGGTGATCCCGTACCGGCCGAGCTCGAGCGCGATCGTCTTCATGAGCCCGCCCAGGCCATGCTTCGCGGCGTCGTACGCGGCGGACCCCACCCGCGGCTGATGCTCGTGCACGCTCGTGATCGCGATGAGCCGTCCACCTCGGCCGGCACCGATCATGTGCCGCGCGGCGCGTTGGAGGAGCACGAACGGGCCCTCCAGGTCGACCGTCACTGTGTGCCGCCACTGGTCAAGTGTGAGATCCACGAAAGCGGCGTTGTCGCCCGTGCCGGCGTTGTTGACGAAGACGTCGCATCCGCCGAGTTCTTCTATGAGCTCGTCGAGCGCATCGCCCGCGCCGAGTACGTCCATCGCGTCCAGTCGGCGCACCACGGCGCGGGCGCCGCGAGCACGGACCATTTCGGCGGTGTCGTTCGCGCCCTGTTCGTCGGAGTGCCACGTCACGCCCACCTCGAGGCCCGCATCCGCCAACGCGACCGCCGTGGCGCGCCCGATTCCGGAGTCCGATCCCGTCACGACTGGCTGTTCTCGGTGTGAAAGTCATGCGGGCACTCTCGCGGAGAGCGGCCCGCAGCTCAGACGGGGTGGACAGCGGCCGCACCCGCGCGTACCATCCCGGCCAGGTGGAAGCGGGTGAGTCATGGCCGAGACGGGCACACGCCCCCTGTGGATCTTGCGGATCCTCAGCGCCGTCCTCCTCTTCGCCGCGGGAGCCATCCACCTCTATCTGGCCCTGAACGGCGTCGGCGGCATTCTGGGTCTGGCGTTCGTCCTCAACTTCGCCGCGGGGCTCGTCCTGGCGATCGGGATGCTGGCCCTGCGCGGTCGGCTGCTCCTGGTGACGAGCGTGCTCGGCCTCCTCTTCCTGATCGCCACGCTCGGCGCACTCCTTCTCGCCCTCACGATCGGACTGTTCGGCATCACCCAGACCTGGGACTTCACCCTGGTTCCCGAGACGGTGATCGTCGAGTCGCTCGGGGTCATCGTCCTCGCCGTCACCACGTTCCTCCTGTGGCGGGCATCCCGCCCGGGTGAGGACGTGAGCTGATGCGGGCGTCAGGGCCCGAAGGCCTCGAGGAACCGGTTCCGGAACTGATCCATCCGCCAGGTGGGGCCCTCGGCTGACGGACGGACACCGCTGGTCCAGTCCCACGGCGCGATTCTCTCGAACACCGCCGTGTCCTTCGCGATGATCGTGATCGGCACATCGCGGCCCGCGTCGGGACCGGTGACGATCCGCGCCGGCTGATGGTCGCCGACGACGATCAGCACGAGGTCGGGCTGATCGTACGTGTCGAGGAACGAGAACATGGCGCCGAGCGTGTACTCGATCGACCGCGCGTACGCCCTCTGCACCTGCTTCTCGTCGGGCCATACCTCCAGGGGTGCCGGACCCGCCTCGGGCTGTCCTTCGAAAACCGACCCGTCGCCGATCTGCGACCACGGCACCAGCCGGGGCACGGGAGTCCAGGGCGTGTGCGATGACACGAAGTCGATCTCGGCCATCACCGGCGAATGCGGGCCGGTGAGCTCCTCCTCGTAGACGCGCTGCCAGGTGTACTGGTCGGGAATGCGGGCGTAGCTGAATGGCGGTCCGCGGTAGCCGAGGTTGCGGGAGTCGAGGATCGCGTCGAAGCCGTAGAAGCCGGAGCCCGCCGACCATGGCTCGGTGTTCGAGGGGACGACTGCCACCGTGCGCCATCCCGCCTCACCGAAAGCGCGGGTGAGGGTCGAACGGGGGCTTTCGATCAGCCGGTCGTACTTCCGCTGGGAGTCGACCCACACCCCGCTCTGCAGCGTCGCGTGCGCGAGCCAGCTGACGCCGCCGAATGTCGGCGATGTCAGCAGAGCGCTGCGCGCCGAGTACCCGTCGCGGGCGAGCTGGGCGTCGCCCTCTTCGAGGACGCGGGCGATGCCGGCCGTGAAGTCGGCGTCTTCCAGCGCGACCTCGCCGTAGCTCTCCAGGAAGGCGATCACGACGTCCTTGCCGCGCAGTGCACTCAGCTCCGCAGCGACCCCGGGCACGGGCATCGAGTCCGACTCCAGTGCGCGCTCGAACTCCTCCTGCTCAGCGACGGTCCGCGCCGTCTGCGCGGACGTCGCGGCGAGTGTCGTGACCGCATCCGCGGCGGCGACCGGGGTGCCGGGCCAGAGCTGGAAGCCCGTCAGGGCGCAGACGATCCAGCCCGCGGTGACCGCGGTCGCAGCCAGGAGCCCGCGGCGCCCCGCCCGCTCGGCGCTGCGGCCGGCGCGGAGAGCGGCGCGGTCGAGCCCGATGACGGAGGTGAGCAGAACCGCGATGATCAGCACGACGACGAGGATCGCATTGGCTGTGCCCGCGGAGTCGGCGATGACACCGAAAGCGCTGACGACGGCGGGCCCGTCCTGAGCTGGATCGAAGGGCCGGTCGATGGTCGCCTCGAACCCCAGATCCAGCGCCGCGACCAGCGTCGCGGTGACCACGAGAACGCCGAATGCTGCGGCGACGATCCCGCGGAACGCGCGCGGCAGAGCCATCAGGAGCAAGACGACGATGATCGACTCGGCCGGCAGCCGCACCAGCACCCGCTGGTGACCCCGTGTGGAGTGCTCCGGCGAGAAGCGGCGCGACCAGCAGAGCCGCGAATGCCAGGGCCGTGCCGACCCGCGCGCGGGAGCGGGGGCGCGGATCCTCGAATCCACCGTTCACGGGCCCACACCCTCGGCGCCGCCGCCTCAGACCGCGACGCGCTCCACCTCGCGGTGCGGCAGAAGGTACTCCCGCTGCAGCCACTCGCCGAATCCTCGGACGTGCAGGTAGTCCGCGACCTCCGCGCGAGTGACGACCGGATCGTGGGCGCCGTACGCGGCGAACACCTCGAGCTTGCGTCGCAGCAGGGCCGGGTCGATGTTGACCGGGTGGCGCGCACCGGGATACCCGATCGCGTACTGCACCAGGTCCGCATCGATCAGTCCGGCGTCCACGGTCGCTGCGACGATGCGGCCGACCGTCTGATGATCGGGATGGTCGTCACCGGCGGCATCCGCGAATCCCGGGTGGAGGGTGATCACCGACGTCGGATCGTAGGCCGTGACGAGCTCCGCGACCGTGCTCGCGAGCTGATCGAGCGTGACGGGCTGCTTCGTGTCGAGCGTCCGGATCGACGACAGCTCACCGGATTCGAGCTTCGCGAGGCTCTCCCAGCCGGTCTTCTCATAGCCCCCGCCCCTCAGTCCGCCGTCGGGAAGGCGCAGGAAGGACAGCGAGATCCGGTCGTCGCCGTCCGGGCGGGTGACAGTCACCGTGAGCCCGGAGCCGAGGGTCACCGACCGGTCGGACCACGGACCCGTCGCGCCCCGCATGACGTCGTACGCGTCACGGATGCCGCGCTCCCGCCCGGCGGAGTACTGCGATATCCCGGCGCCGGCGTCGGAGGCGGTGAAGAAGAAGCTCCGAGCGTGCCATCCGCGTTCGAGGGCCTGAAGGAGAGTGGGGTTCGCGAAGACCAGGTCGTCGTCGTAGTGCGCCCAGAACATCGCGATGGTGCCGGCGCTGAGCTCCGGGTCGTCTTCTGCCCGCGAGTGCACGATCAGACCTTCCTCAAGAACTCGAAGCGATGCGCGTACGGAGTGTCGGGAATGAAGTGGTCCGCCCCCACCGGAGGGAAGACCTCATGGCGGAAGCGCTTGGCGAGCAGTGCATCGAGCCCCGGCACGCGATGACCGTCGGTGTCGTTCCAGCCGACGACCAGCCAGCCGCCCGGCCGAAGGACGTCGGCGCACGCGTCGAGCCCTTTCTCCACATCGGCCGGACTGTTGAGCCCCCAGCCGATCACCCCGTTGCAGACGATCAAGTCGAACGTCTCGGCGGGGAAGGCCTCGGCGAGCTGCGTCGCCGACACTGTGCGGTGGTTCGCGCTCGCGATGCGCTGCTTGTCGGGATCGACGTCGACCGTCCAGTAGTCGACTCCCGCGAAGAGCTTCGGGTACGAGCGGGTGTACCAGGCCACGCCGATATCGAGCACACTGCGGATCTCGTCCATCGCGAGGAATCCCGGCACGATGACGTCTTCGAGGAACACGCGGTCGGGGGTGGCCAGCCGCCAGCGGCCGTTCTTCCAGCGCATCTTGCTGCGCAGCCTCAGACCGCGCGGCACCAGCCTCTTCAGTGTGTTCGGGCTCATGTACCAGTTTCAGTTCTCGGTCAGCGCATGCGACGACGCAGCGCGATGGCTCATCTCACCAGGCGGAGGACGAAAGTCTCGGTCCCACTAACCTGCCACACGCGCAGCCAGAATACGTCAGCCGCCGTGCGCTGACACAGCGGCGGCGATTTGGCAAGGGTGTCCCGTCCGACCCGGCGATGAGCGGTACTGGGAGCATGACCGTCCAGAGCACCGCAGACGATCGCACCGAGACCGGGCGGGAGCCTGCGCACCCCCGTCGGATCCGCCGACCGTCTCGGTGATCATCCCGGTCAAAGACGATGCGGCGGAGTTGGCCCGGTGTCTGGCGGCCCTCGCGAACCAGACCCGGCCGGCCGACGAGATCATCGTCGTCGACAACGGTTCGTCGGACAGTTCGGATGCCGTGGCGCTGCATGCCGGCGCCACGCTCATCCGGTGCGCGGAGCCCGGGATCCCGGCGGCAGCTGCCGCGGGATACGACACGGCGACGGGCGATCTCATCCTCCGGCTGGACGCAGACTGCGTTCCGGGTCGCGCCTGGATCGAGCGGGTGTGCGGCGAATTCAGCCGGCGTCCGGACGTGGCGGCGCTGACCGGCGGCGCGGTCTTCCGGGGACGGCAGAGCGTTGTGCGCTCGCTGTGGTCTGCCGCCTATCTGCTGGCCTACGCCGGCACGACGATCCCGGCACTCGGGCATCTCCCGCTGTTCGGGTCGAATCTCGCGATGCGCCGGCGCGCGTGGGACGAGGTCGCCCTCGCCGTGCATCGACACGACCCCGACATCCACGACGACCTCGATCTGGCCTTCCACCTCGGTGAGCACCACCGCATCGGCTACCTGCGGGGAGTCGAGATGAGCATGTCCCCGCGGCCGTTCGGCAGTGCCCGGTCGCTCGCTCAGCGGTTCCGGCGGGGGTTTCGGACGATCTTCATCCACTGGCCGGTCGAGTTCCCCCCGAGGCGGTGGCTTCACCTCGCCCGCCGGCATCCCGCGGCCGTCCCCAGCGAGGCGCGCGCTCAGCCGATGCGGGTGTCACCGGGAGGCGACACGCGCAGCCAGCGGAATCCGTAGGGCGCGAGTTCGAGGTCGGCGCGTCCGCGCTCGTCCAGCGCGACCCGTTCGGGGCTGTGCAGGTCGATCAGGGCCGTCCCCTCCGCCACGTTTCGGAGACCGACCTGGAAGCGCACGGGCACCTCGGTGAAGTTGTGCACGGCCATCATCCGTCCCACGTCCGAGGCGACCTCGTGGGCCAGCACTCCTGCTCCGTCGTGGTCGAGGATGCCGAGCGTCCCCCAGCCGATCTCGGGGGAGACGCGGTAGCGGCTGATCAGGCCCCGGATGAAGTGCAGCAGCGACGCGTCGTCGTTGCGCTGCTGCTGCACGTTGACGTGCTGCGGCGCGTAGCCGTCACCGGGCTGCGGTGCGACCAGCCGCGATGGCGCGACCCGCGAGAATCCGCCGTTCCTGCCGTCGGTCCATTGCATCGGGGTGCGCACCGACTGCCGCCCTGCGATCTCGCGGTTCTCGCCCATCCCGATCTCCTCGCCGTAGAACAGCACCGGTGTGCCGGGCAGCGAGAACAGCAGGCTGTAGACCATGCGGATGCGGCGCGGATCTCCTGCGAGCATCGGCGGCAGCCGCCGCGTGATGCCCCGCCCGTAGACGCGCTGGTCCTCGTCGGGCGCGAATGCCTCGAAGACCTCTTCCCGCTCCGCGTCGCTCAGCTTGTCGAGGGTGAGCTCGTCGTGGTTGCGCACGAAGTTCGCCCAGCCCGCCTCCGGCGGGACTGCCGGCCGGGAGGTGAGCGACGCGATGAGCGGCGCGGGGTCGCTGCGCGCCAGGGAGAGGTACAGGGCCTGCATGGACATGAAGTCGAACTGCAGGTCGAGCTCGCCGCCGCGCTCGCCGCCGAAGAACTCCAGCTGCTGGGCGAACGGCAGGTTGACCTCGCCCAGCAGGGCGGCATCGCCCGACCCGGCGCTGCAGGAAGCGCTTCAGGTCGCGCAGCAGTTCGTGGGGATCGCCCACGTCGACGCCCTTCGGCGGCTCGATGAAGAACGGCACCGCGTCCAGCCGGAAGCCCGAGACGCCGAGCGCCAGCCAGAAGCCGATCGTCTTGGCGATCTCGTCGCGCACGCGCGGGTTGGCCACGTTCAGGTCGGGCTGATGCTTGTAGAACACGTGCTGGAAGTACTGCTCGGTGCGCTCGTCGTACTCCCACACGCTGGACTCCTCGCCGGGGAACACGGTGGGCTGCTGCTGAGCGGGCGGCTCGTCCCGCCAGACGTAGAAGTCGCGGTGCGGCGACGTGCGGCTGCGGCGCGCGGAGACGAACCACGGATGCTTGTCGGAGGTGTGGTTCACGACGAGGTCGACGATCACCCGCATCCCGCGGTCATGGGCGGTGCGGATCACCTCCACGAAGTCGCCGTGATTGCCCAGCCGCGGGTCGATCCCGTAGAAGTCGCTGATGTCGTAGCCGTCGTCGCGATCGGGCGACGGGTAGAACGGCATCAGCCACAGGCACGTGACGCCGAGATCGGCCAGGTAGTCGATGCGTCGGGCGAGACCCGCGAAGTCGCCGATGCCGTCGTCGTTGCCGTCCATGTAGGTCTCGACATCCAGGCAGTAGATGACCGCCGACTTCCACCACAGGTCGCTGGTGTCGGTGATCTTCACAGCGCCCTCCGGAGCGCCGGAAGCAGCTTCCGCTCCGCCCGGTTCAGGAACGCGTCCTGATCGGTCCCGACGCCGTGCACGTACACGCGGTCGAACCCGACGGCGGCGAGCTCGGCGATCCGGTCGGCGAGCGCTTCCGGATCGGCCGAGACGAGCGCACCGTTGCGCAGCTGCTCGTCGGTCGGGTCGCCGGCGAGCGCGTCGAAGTCCTCGGGCTGCTCGACGTCCCACAGCGACACCCCGGTGATCGCCGCATGCCGCCACTGCTCACGGAGCACGGCCAGCGCGGCCTCTTCGGTGTCCTCGAGCGCGACGTGCACCTGCAGCACGCGCGGACCGCGGCCCCCGGCATCCGTGTACGCCGCGACGACGTCCGCCAGCAGCATCGCGAGGCTGCGCCACCGTCGCGAGGCCGTCTGCCCAGCCCGCCGACCACTCCGCCGTCTCCGCGGTGACCGCCGCCGCCAGCAGGGGCGGCGGCGAGGTGGGACGGCTCCACACGCGGGCGCGGTGCACCTCGATCTCGCCGCTGTGCGTGACCTCCTCACCCGAAAGGAGCCGGCGGATGACCTCGACCGATTCCTCGAGTCGGGCGTTGCGGCGGGGCTTGGGCGGCCACGGATCGCCCGTGATGTGCTCGTTCACCGCCTCGCCGCTGCCGAGGGCGGCCCAGAACCGGCCGGGGAACATCTCCTCCAGGGTCGCGATCGCCTGGGCGGTGATGACGGGGTGATAGCGCTGACCGGGCGCGGTGACCAGTCCCAGCGAGAAGGAGGTCGAGGCGAGCGCGGCGCCCAGCCAGCTCCACGCGTACCCCGACTCGCCCTGACGGATTCCCCACGGCGCGAGGTGGTCGGAGCACATCGCCCCGTCGAAGCCGGCGCTCTCGGCCCGGGTCACGGCGGAGAGCAGACGACTCGGCGGAAGCTGCTCGTGGGACGCGTGGAAGCCGACGAAGACCATTCTGCGAGTCTGATCGCGCGCCAGGGGTCGGGCAAGGCCTTGCGCGGCCGCCCGCATCCGCCCTAGGGATGCTGTCAACCCCTTGGGGATCCCGCTTGCAGGTGCTGGATTAGGACGAGCCCATCCCGCTGAGGAGGATCCATGTCGCTGCCGTCACTGCGGTCATCGCCGATCTCGAGCGAAGGCGCCTGAGGAGTGGTCCTCCGCGAACTCTGGCTGTCGCGCCACGGCGAGAGCGTGGCGAACGTCGCCGCCACGGCGGCCGAGCGAGACGGGCTGGAGCTGATCCCCATCGAGATCAGGGATGCCGACGTGCCGCTGTCGGCCGGCGGTCGCGAACAGGCCGCCGCGCTCGCCGGCTGGGTCGACGATCACCGATCGGAGGTCGACGTCTTCTGGGTATCGCCGTACCTCCGCGCCCGCGAGACCCTCGCCCTCGCCGGCGGCGAGTCGCTGTCGCGGTCGACCGTGCTCGTGGACGAACGGCTGCGCGACCGCGAACTCGGTATCCTCGACCTGCTCACGCGGCGCGGCGTGGCGCTCCGGCATCCGGAGGAAGCCGAGCGCCGCCGTCGCCTGGGCAAGTACTACCACCGCCCGCCCGGCGGCGAATCGTGGGCCGACGTCGCGCTGCGCCTGCGATCCTTCCTGAGGGATGCCGCCGACGGTTCCGGTGAGACGGCCATGGTCGTGGCGCACGACGCCGTGGTCATGCTGCTGCTGGCCATCCTGCTCGAGCTCGGCGAGGCCGAGCTGCTGGAGTTCGCGGCATCCCACACCGTCTTGAACGCCTCGGTCACCCATGTCGTCCGCCGCGAGAGCGGCTGGGAGCTCGTCGAGTTCTCCTCCGTCGAGCACCTCCGCTCGGAGGGCGCTCCCGTGACCGTCCACCCCGGGAGCCCCGATGTCGAACCCGACTGAGCACGATCCGCGCCGCCCGTCAGCTGGTCACACCGCAGCTTCTCCGGCAATGGTCCCTGCCCGACCCCGGCGACTCCAAGAAGTCGCGCGGGCGGGTGATCGTCGTCGGAGGATCCCGACGCTCGCCCGGTGCCGTTCTGCTCGCCGCCGAGGCTTCGCTCCGCGTGGGCGCGGGCCGACTCGGGATGGTCGTGCCCGGCTCCATCGATGCGCAGCTGGGGGTCGCGCTGCCCGAAGCCGCGGTCTTCGCCCTTCCCGAGCACGCCACGGACCCCCTGGATCAGGGCGTCACCGACGAACTCGGATCGGCGGATGCCGTGCTGCTCGGTCCGGGTTTCGACGACCCCGACGAGACCCGCGAGACGCTGGTGCGCGTCGCCGAGGCGGATGTGGGGTGCCTTGTCCTGGACGCGTTCGCCCTGGGCATCCTGTCCGACGTTCCGCGCGACTTACTGCCGTCCGCGCTGGTCCTGACTCCGAACGAGGAGGAGGCCGCGATCCTGCTCGGACGAGATCTCGGGGCCGACAGGAGCGCGGACATGGCCGACATCGCCCGGAAGCACCACGCCGTCGTCACCTGCTACGGCGCGATCGCCGCACCGGATGGGCGCTCATGGCGGGTGGAGGAGGGCGGCCCGGGGCTCGGCACATCCGGCAGCGGCGATGTGCTCTCCGGCGCGATCGCCGGCTTCGCCGCGAGAGGGCTCGAGCCGCCGGCGGCGGCGGTGTGGGGAACGTGGGTCCATGCGCACGCCGACCGCCGCCTCATGTCGCGGCTCGGCCTCGGCTACCTCGCGCGCGATCTGACGAACGAGCTCACTTCCGCGCTCGCGGAGGTCGGCGCCTGATCGGCGCCCGCGCCCTGGCCTTCAGTGCCGAGGTGGCGGGAAGTGCGGGATGGGGATCGGCTTGGTCGCACCGCGCGGGCGGCCCGCCCAGTCTTCGAGGCTGTCGAGTGCGTCTTCCAGAGTCGCGTAGAGCACGGGAAGGGGGACCGGCATATCCCACCGGACCTCGACCTCGTCGTCCTCGGTCACCGTGACGTGACCCACGGGGTCGGTCTCGTGTGCCGCACTGTCGAGGTGCTCGATCATCCACGTGCGCTCATCGATCCGGTGCAGCGTGAATTGCCGGGTGAATGTCGTATCGGTCATGGCGGTCCTCATCTCGGACCGCAGACGCCGACGCCGGCGTCTCGTCGTACTTTCATCTCGCACTCCTCTGTTCGGTGACGAGGGGAAGAGCATGCTCACCCGCATTCTCCGGGCCGTGAGCGGCCGAGCGTTCGGGCATTGACAAGCCGTCCTGAACGTGCCTGCGGGTGGGCCCCGTTCATGCGCTCGCCGACGGCTCGCTGTCCGACGCATCGCCCCCACCCCCACGGCCTACGCTCCTCGTGACCGGCAGCGTTCCGCCAGGCACGGCGAGCCGGTCGATCGCGAGTTCGCCCACGTTCACCGTGCCCACGACCGCCGGTTCGTGCCCCGCCTGCGCCGGGGCTTCGGCGACGTACTCCGGAATCAGCTGGATGCCGCCCGACGAGTTGGCCGAGACCGCGAGGTCTTCGATCCACTGGCGGCTCAGCTCGGGCGGTTCGGGGTCGTCGAAGACGAACCGCAACGGAATGGACGGATGCAGCCAGAGCGTGCTGCGGCCCGGGGGCTGACCCTCGGGATGCTGCCACGACAAGGTGAAGCTCTCGCTCCGCCGCAACTTCGTCGCGATGACGACCTTGAGGTGCGCGAGCGCTCGGTCTTCGATGTGGATCGGCGTGGCTGATCCACCGTAGAAGATGGTTCCCACGCGCTCAGGGTATTCCCGCTGGGGACTCGGCGCCAGACGGCCCGACGTCAGGCGGGGAGCGCCTTGAGCCGCTTCTTGGCCTGCTTCTCGACGAGCACCTCGACGAAGTCTCGCACCCGCGCGTCGGCCATGTCGTTGTAGGCCTCGGTCACCACGTCGGTGATCGTGGGAGTGGGCACATCCGGGAATCGGAGGGCGAGTCGTTCGACGATCTCCGCGATCGTCGCTTCGGCGTCTGGGGGCTCGTGGGTCATGGCGGTTCTCCCGGAGAAGCAGTGTCCGCTCACACTACCGGCGGCCGCCCCGATCCGCTGGAGGCCCGCGACCCCGGTGCGCGCAGGCGACCGCGGTGACACGATGGTGCTGCGGCAGTCGCGGAGGATGCCGCACGAGGAGTCGACGATGACACTGACAGACCTCGCCGAACACACGCGGTTGGCGATCTACACGCACCTCGCCGAGACCGGCACCCTCCCGACTCACGGCGCGCTCGCCGACCAGCTCGACCTCACGGCCGAGCAGTACGGCGACGCGCTCGCCGAGATCGCCGACGCGCGCCACGTCGTCCTGAAGAACGGCGACGTCGAGATGGCGCACCCCTTCGCGACCCGCTCGTTCGGATTCTCCGTGATGGGCCCGGACACGCTGTGGTGGGGAGGCTGCGCATGGGACTCGTTCGCCATCCCGAATCTCGTGCCCACCGCTCCGGAAGTGCTCGTCGCCACGACGTGTCCGGCGTGCGGGAGACCGCACGCCTGGGTCGTCACGAATCAGGGCCCTCCGCCCGGCGACCAGGTCGCACATTTCCTCACGCCGGCGCACCGGATCTGGCCCGACGCCGCGCACGCCTGCGACAACCAGCTGATCTTCTGCTCCGAGAGCCACGTGCACGACTGGCTCGAGCGCACCGGCAACGAGCTCGGCTACACCATGTCGCTCGAGACCCTCTGGCGACTGGCTGCGCACTGGTACGACGGGCGCCTGAGCACGCCGTACACGCGTCGCGAGCCGACCGCTGCCGCCGAGTACTTCCGCAGCGTCGGCCTGCACGGGTCGTTCTGGGGTCTGCCCGACGACGGCGCCGCCCACGAGGCGCCGAAGACCGGCGCCGAATCGGCGCAGTGACCTCTGCCACGGCATCCGGCCGGCGTGCCTGGCGCGGTGCGGAAGAACCGCGACCACGCCCCGCGTAGGCTCGGACGCTATGGCATCCGGGGCAATGATCCACACCTTCGCGGTGCAGCTCGCCGACATCGATCGCGGCGTCTACGAAGACGTCACGCTCCGCGTCGCCCGTCATCCGTCCGAGACGGCTGCCTTCATGATGACCCGCGTGCTGGCGTACTGCCTCGAGTTCGAGGACGGGATCGCCTTCGGTGAGGGCATCTCGTCGACCGACGAACCGGCCGTCGTCGTCCGAGACCTCACCGGCACGCTGATCGCGTGGATCGAGGTCGGTGCACCGGATGCCGATCGACTGCACCACGGAAGCAAGCTGGCCGACCGCACGGCGGTCTACACCCACCGCGACCCCGTGAAGGTGATGGGCGCATGGTCGGGCAAGCGCATCCATCAGGCCGAGGGGATCGTGCTGTACAGCTTCGATCCGGGCTTCGTGGAGGCGGCGGTCGCTGCGCTGGAGCGCCGGAACGAGATGACCCTGTCGATCACCGAGCGACGCCTCTACCTGGAACTGAACGGCACGACGCTGAGCTCGCCCGTGCACGAGCACCCGCTCGGCTGACGTCCTCCGGCCCGCCCCCTCGTACCGCGGAAATGTGCGCGCTATCCTGACCGCAGAGGTGATCGACGATGCAAGCTGAAGTAGGCGATCGCGTCCGCATCCACGGACGCACTGTCGGTGCTGCCGAGCGTCATGGAGAAGTCATCGAGGTGCGCGGCAGCGAGGCGAGCCCGCTCCTGGTGGTCCGCTACGACGACGGCCATGAGGCGATCCTGTCGCCGGGCGGAGACTGCGAGATCCTGCACTCGGGGTGATCGGCCCCGCCTGGTCAGGCGGCCAGCGCCTCGTTGTCGTCTGCGCGCACCGGCTCGTCGAGCATGTCGAGATCCACGAACAGTCCGGCGGACGAATTGGATGCGGTGGCAAGCCGGCTGAGCAGGTCGCGGTCGAGGGCGCCGTCCGACTCGGTCTGGAAGACGAACCGGAGCGGAATGGACGGCTGCATCCAGATCGTGGACCGGCCACCGGGGATGTCTTCGGGGTGCCGCCACGACAGCGTGAAGCTCTCGCTGCGCCGCAGCTTCGTCGCCACGACGACCTTCAGGTGGGCGAGCAGGCGATCGGGGATGTCGATCGGCTCGGCGGTGTTGCCGTAGTACAGGTGGCCCATCGAGGTTCCTTCCGTTGTGCTGACCCTGACGTCGACCCCAATCGACGGTCCGACCTTAGCAGATAGTTCGCAAATCTAGATAACTTCGCTAACATTAAGAATGTCTAATTGAATCTGCTACGGTGTCACTCAACGCACAGGAAGGAGGACGCCCGGTGACTCTCTCCTCGCCACTCACCGCCGCCCTGCATCGCTATGTGGAGGCGCGCAACGCCGCGCTCGTCCTTGCGCGCCACGAACTCGGCGTCAACGAGCTCGACGCGCGCGCTCTGATGCACATCGCCGCTCATGCCGGAACACGCCCCGGCGACCTGCGGACCTATCTGGGCATCACCGCCGCAGGCGTCACGACGCTGATCGACCGCCTCGTCGAGCGCGCAGCCGTGCGCCGCGACGTGGACGCCGAGGACCGCAGGGTCAGTCGCCTGACCGTCATCGCCGACCTCGGCGCCGAGCCGTGGTCGGCATTGACCCGGTTCGACGACGCCTTCACCTCCGCGGTCGTCGACGCCGATCTCCGGGATGCCGACCGCTTCGCGAGCGCTCTGGACGCATTCACCGAATCCGCCTCGCGCGCCGCCTGACGTCCCGCCTCGCCGGCATCAGCGCTGCTACGGCGCGGAGTGGGTCATGAACTCCCGCGACTTGGTCTGCAGGAACACGCCCAGCGCCGACAGCAGGCACAGCTCGACGGACAGATCCATCACCCTCGCGGGATTCATCGTGGAAGGGGCTTCCCGCGCCTCCATGGTCACGAGCCACTCCAGCGCCGGCATGTCGGGCTGGAGGTAGGCGAGGGTGGGCGCATTCTTGAACTGGTACACGACGAGCCCCGTATCGGCGCCGTCCTCGCCGTCCTGAGGGATGACCTTCGCCGACTCGGCGATCGGAAATCCGAGGGCTTGGAACTCCTCGAGCCACGACTGAAGCGTGTTCAGGCTCCGGAACGGCATCACATCACCCCCACGGTGCGCGACGGACTGCCCGCCGACATAGCAATTATGGGGTGACCGGGGCAGTGGATGGTCCGATGTCGTGCACTTCGTGCGCGGGCGGATCTGTCAACCCCCCCGCCTTCTGGCGCTCCATGTGGCTGAATGGATCAGTACACATCCGCACCCACAGCGAGGAGCCATTCATGGCGCAGATCATCGAGACCATCGACGTCGACGTGCCGGTCCGCACGGCCTACAACCAGTGGACCCAGTTCGAGAGCTTCCCCAAGTTCCTCGACGAGGTCGAGTCGATCACGCAGCTGGACGACACCCACACTCACTGGAAGGTGAAGGTCGGCGGAGTGGAGCGCGAGTTCGACGCCGAGATCACGGAGCAGCACCCCGACGAGCGTGTCGCGTGGAACAGCACCGGCGGAGAGACCAATCACGCGGGCGTCGTCACTTTCCACAAGCTGTCGGACACGACGAGCCGGGTGACCGTGCAGATCGACTGGGAGCCGGAGGGGCTGCTGGAGAAGGTCGGCTCCCTCGTGGGTGCGGGGTCGCACGCGGTGAAGAAGGATCTCGAGAACTTCAAGAAGTTCATCGAGGCGCAGGGCGCCGAGAGCGGCGCGTGGCGCGGAGACGTTCCGGCCTGACCTTCCGTCGCCCGCGGCGGCCGGTCAGGAGCTGTCGTGGTCGAACGACAGCGGGGCGCCGCTCGACTGAGGCGGGACGGCGACCGGCGCATCCAGCAGACGCGTGCGTCGCTGGATGTCGTCGATCACCGCCTGATCGCGGCCGACTTCGTTCATGCCCACGACCGGAACGGCGAGCAGCTGACTCGCGGGTCCTACCAGGAACTCCGCCGTCACGAGCTCGCCGTTCTCGTCGATGACGGGAACCACCAGGACATCCGAACCCTGGGCGGACGCGAGAACGCGCGCATACTGCAGCAGCGCTTCGCACACGTCGTCGGACATCAGCACCGATCCGCCGGTGTAGTGCAAAGTCATCATGCATCCATGGTGCGGGCGGACGCCGCCCGACGGCAGGGGGTTGTGCGATCCGCGACTCCGTGCCACGCACGCGGAGCGCGGCGCGGATGCGGGGCACCGTGTCAAGCCACCGGCATCCGGTCGTCCGGGGCATATGGTCGCTATCAGCCCCTCACGGAAAGAAACGTCGATGACAACGAAGATCGCAGTCGTCTGGAACCCGTCCAAGACCGACAAGGAGACCCTCGAGTCGGCGCTCGATGACGCACTCGCGCAGCAATCGGCCGAGATCAGCTGGTACGAGACGACCGTCGAAGACCCGGGCCAGGGCGCCGCGAAGTCCGCGCTTGCGGCGGGCGCCGACCTGGTGCTGGTCGCCGGCGGTGACGGAACCGTGCGGGCGGCCGCGGAGCATCTCGCCGACGTCTCGGCGAGCGTCGAGATGGGCATCATCCCGCTCGGCACGGGCAACCTCCTCGCGCGCAACCTCGACGTGCCGATCAACGACATGCCGGCGGCGTTCGTGCGGGCACTGGACGGCGAGAGCCGGATCGTCGACGTGGGCTGGGTCGAGGTGGAGCTCGCATCCGGCATCGAACGGCATGCGTTCCTCGTGATGGTGGGCTTCGGGATCGACGCGCACATGATCGCCGAGACCGACGACGACCTGAAGGACAAGGCCGGCTGGCTCGCATACGTCGAATCGCTCGGCCGTGCGCTGGCCGCGAGCGAGGTCGTGCCCTTCCACATCACCAAGGACGGCGAGCCGGCGCGCGACGAGGAGGGCCACACCCTCCTGATCGCGAACTGCGGCAGCCTCCAGGGCGGGATCACACTCCTGCCCGACGCGCTGCCCGACGACGGCGAACTGGACTACCTCGTGCTCAGCGCCGAGGGCGTCGGCGAGTGGCTCGGAACGCTGAAGACGATGATGTGGGACAACGGCCTGAAGCGACTCGTCACCAAGTCCGACGACGTCACGAGCACGGATGACGTCAACCACGGCCGCGCGAAGACGCTCGAAGTGACGCTGCCGGAGGCGCGCGCGTTCGAGATCGACGGCGAGGAGGCGGGCGAGACCAAGTCGTTCTCCGTGACGATCCAGCCCGCTGCGATCCGCGTGCGCTGACCCGACGCGCCGCCGGTCCGCCCGTCGCTGCATCCATCGGCGCCGCCCGTCCGAGGAGCTCGGCGTGCCAGCCGGCCGCTACCGCTCGAGCGCCGATCGCCGCGACACCGAGCTCCGGCTGCTCCGCGACGATCTCGAGTCGGTCGCCTACGGCACGCAGCTGCTGGCGAGACTGGCCGACCTCGCTCAGGCGCGCGCGTTCACACTTCTGATCTCGGGGCTGTACCCGCTCGAGGAGATCGACGACGCGTATGTCGACCTGCAGAAGCACCACTCGCGCGGCAAGGTGCTGATCGGCACGCACATGGTCACGACCTTCCGCACGCTCAAGGCGCGCGACGTGCACGAGGCAGGCGCCTGAGCAGCTTCTCTTGCGCGCCGACGTTCAGTGGACGGTTCTGTCGTCGTGCGCGGCTCGGGAGGCGACGCATGGCGTCCACTCAGCGGTGGAGCGGCGTCTCGAGTGGACGCGTTCCGTTGTCTGCGGGACCGGGATGCCGCGCTTCGCGTCCACCGAAGCTGCCGCCACAGCCGCCGTGGGGGAGGTCCGCCGTACCCTGCTGTGCATGGCGGAGAGGGTCGAGGCGTGGTGGGCGCGGCGCCAGTTCTCGCGCGGTCTCGATGTGCCTTACCCGGTGGGCACCTACCGTGAGGCCTGGGCCCCCTATCCGATGCTGATCCGCCAGTACCATCCCGAGCTCAACAGCGGCATCACGCTCACTCAGATCCCGCCGGCCGCCGACGTCCTGCTGCTGTGGGAATGCGAGAGCGGTCACCGCTTCGTGGCGACCCCGACCGAGCAGCGCGCCCGCCCCGGCCGAGAGCGTCGCAGGTCGGCGTGGTGCCCGGACTGCGCGGTCCTCGCCAACCCTCCGCGCATCCGCCCCGAGGGTCGGGAGCGCCCACCCCGGCCGACCGCCGCGGCGCCGCTGTGCGAGAAGACCCCCGACCTCCCGGTCGGAGAGCCGTTCGTCAGCGAGTGCGCCCCGAAGCCGGCATCCGCGGTCGAAGCCCGGCTGCGCGCCGACATCTTCGCGCGCCTCGGTGTGACCCCGGGACTCAACGCGGTGCGTGTCGGACGCCCCTTCTTCTCGCACCTCGAGGTCTGGCCCGACATCCTGCTCCCCGAACTGAGGATCGCGGTCGAGTACGACAGCCCCGGAAAGTTCGGACTCGAGCACGTCGGCAAGCGGGCGGATGCCGACCGCCGCAAGGACCGAATCCTGCGGGCGGCGCGATGGGAGGTCGTCCGCATCCGCACCGGCAAGCTCGAGCCACTCGGCCCGTTCGACGTGCAGCTGTCCACGCTCGGCCGCCACGGCGTCGACCGTCTCCTCGACGCGTTCCGCGACATCCGCGGTCCGCTTCTCGTGGACGCGTATCTGCTCTGAGGAGCGCTCGTCACACACTGCGGCGATCTTTGTCAATGTGGCCCTACCCGTCGCCGGAGCACGTAGCCTCACGGCAGGAGGTCACCCATGGCAACCACGTCGATGACGATCACCCGCCCCCCCGTCACTCCGGCCCCCCGACCGGCGCCGCCGCGCACGAAGACATCGCGCACGGCTCTCGACCCCCTCGAACCGGCCGGACCGCTGATCGCCTGGGCCCTCGACACCGCCCGGCAGACGCCGGGATTCGGCACCGAACCGGCGGCCACGCTCGCCTGGTGCGTCGACGTCGGCAAGCGGGCGCCCCGACCCGGTGAGGGCCGCACGCGTGAGCTCTGGGCGCTGATGGCCGCCGTCGCTGCGCTCGACGTCTCTGCGGCGCGGATGCTGGAGCCCCACCTCGACGCACTCGGCATCCTCCACCAGGCAGGTCTGACCCCGCAGAGCGAGATCGCAACGGCTGCTCTCGAGAAGGTCCGCGTCCGCGCAGGAGCCACGTGGGGCGTGTTCGCCGCAGAGGGGGCCGGACGTCGGCTGGATGCCGTGCCGGACGGCGGCGGCTGGCGGCTGCGCGGCACGAAGCCGTGGTGCTCCCTCGCCGCTCACCTGTCCCATGCGCTGGTGACGGCATCCGTCGACGGGGGAGAGCGACGCCTGTTCGCCGTCGACCTGCGCGACTCGCGCGTGCGCCCGCACGCCGGTCCGTGGTTCGCGCGGGGGCTCGAGCAGGTCGTGAGCACCGACGTGGACTTCGACGACGTTCCGGCCCTGGCCGTCGGCGACGCCGGCTGGTACCTCACGCGGCCGGGCTTCGCGTGGGGCGGCATGACGGTCGCCGCGTGCTGGTGGGGAGCGGCGGTGGGCATCGCCGAGCCGCTCGTCGCGGCCGCGGCGTCGGAGCGCGCCGATCAGCTGGCGCTGGTGCACCTCGGCCGGGCGGATGCCGCCCTCTGGGCGGCGCGCGCCGTGCTGCGCGAAGCGGCGGAGCTGGTCGATGCGGGCGAGTCCTCCGCCGTCGGCGACCGTCTGCTCGCCGAGCGGGTGCGCGCTGCCGTCTCCGAGGCCGCCACACTCACCCTCGCCGAGACGGATGCCGCGCTCGGCCCGGCGCCTCTCGTCGCCGACGAGGCTCACGCACGCCGCGTCGCCGACCTGCACCTGTATCTGCGTCAGCACCACGGCCCCCGGGATTCCGCGCGGATCGGACGAGAGCTGGTCGCCGCGGCGGACCGCCCGTGACGCCGTTCAGCCACCTCGACACGGGCACGTCGGAGGAGGTCTGGCGGGCCGAGGCGCGCATCAGCGCCGCACCGCTGCTCGACCTCGACATCGACGAGCTCGTCGTGGTCGCCGCGCATCCCGACGACGAGACGCTCGGTGCGGCCGGCCTCATCCGACGCGTGCACGGCAGCGGCGCGGGCGTCACGGTCGTCGTCGTCACCGACGGCGAGGCATCGCATCCGCGCTCCCCGTCGCACTCCCGCGACGATCTGCGCTCGATCCGGCGCATCGAGGTGTTGCAGGCCGTCGACGCTCTCGCACCCCGCGCGCGCGTGCACTTCCTCGGCCTGCCCGACGGGGCGCTGGGGGAGGACGCGCACAGCCTGGACGCGGCGCTGTCGGCGGTCATCGAGGGCATCCCCGCCTCCGGATCGCGGATGCTGGTGGCCGCGCCGTGGTCGGGCGACGGGCATCGCGATCACCGCGTGACCGCGGAGTCGGTGGCCCGGCTGACGCGTGCGCGCGGCATCCGTCATGTGGGCTACCCGATCTGGCTCTGGCATTGGGGACACCCGGACGACGTGCCGTGGGAGCTCGGTGTCGCCGTCGCGCTGACGCCCGGCGAGCGCTCCCTCAAGGCGCGGGCGCTGCGCCTGCACGTGTCGCAGACCGAGCCGCTGTCGGATGCCCCCGGCGACGAGGCGATCGTGTCAGAGTCCATGCAGGCGCACTTCGACCGAGACACCGAGTTCTACCTCCGGGAGGCCGCCCCCGACGGGCCCGCCGTCGATGCGGGAGCCGCGGGTCGCACCCTTCCCCCGCGTTCTTCGACGACTTCTATGCGCGGCATGCCGCTGATCCGTGGGGATTCGAGACTCGCTGGTACGAGGAGCGCAAGCGGGCGATCCTGCTCGCGAGCCTCCTTTCGCCCGCACTGGGCCGGGTGCTCGAGATCGGGTGCGCGACCGGACTCATCACGCGCGAGCTCGCCGAACGAGCCGAGTCCGTGCTCGCCCTGGACCCCTCCGCCGCCGCGCTGGAGGCGGCGCGCGCACGGGTCGCGGACGACCCTCGCGTGACGCTCCGCCGGGCAGCCGTTCCCGGCGAGTGGCCGGAGGGGACGTTCGAGACGATCGTGCTCTCCGAGGTCGGGTATTACCTGTCGACGGCCGATCTCCAGCGCACGATCGATCTGATCGACGCCGCGCTGCCGGCCACGGGGCAGCTGGTCGCGTGCCATTGGCGGCATCCGGTCGCGGAGTACCCGCTCTCGGGCGACGATGTGCACCGCGCGCTGCGGTCGGTCGCCGGGTGGCAGCGGCTGGCCGTTCACGAGGAGGAGGACTTCGTGCTCGAGGTCTTCGCGCCCCGCCCCGCCCTGTCGGTCGCCCGTCGGGAGGGTCTGGGATGACGTCCCCTTCGAATCCGGGGCCGATCGAGGCTGTCGTGGTTGTCGTGCCCGTGCACGACGAAGCCGCGCTCCTGGACGCGTGCCTGAACGCGCTGACCGCCGCCATCGCGGCGGTCGACGTTCCCTGTGAAGTCCGGGTCGTGCTCGACGCGTGCACCGACGAGTCCGCGGCCGTCGCCGCCCGGCATCCGTACCCGATCCTGCATGTGCACGCGCGCGCCGTCGGCGAGGCGCGGGCGACCGGCATCCGCGACGCGATCGCGGCCGTCGCGAGCGCGCGGACGGAGCGCGTCTGGATCGCGAACACGGATGCCGATTCGGCGGTGCCGGTGAACTGGCTGCGCGTGCAGCTCGCCGAGGCTGACGCCGGCGCCGACGTGGTGGTGGGGACCGTGCGGCCGGACTTCGAGGACCTCAGCCCGGCTCACCGAGCGCTGTGGCTGGAGACGCATACGCCGGGCCGTCCCAACGGTCACACGCACGGTGCGAACCTCGGCGTACGCGCGTCGACCTACGCCGCAGCGGGCGGCTTCGCTGCGGTCGGCGAGCACGAGGACGTGCAGCTGGTCGACGGATGCCGGCGGATCGGCGCGGCGATCGTGGCGTGCGACCGCGCGGAGGTCATCACGTCAGGACGCTTCGTCGGGCGCACGCCCGGCGGCTACGCAGGGTACCTGCGGCAGCAGGCGCGGATGGTCCGCAGCGGCGAACTGCTGCGGATCAGCCAGAAGGAGGCCTCATGACCGGACACGACCGCGGGGATGCGCCCGCCGCCATCGAGCTCTCGCCGATCTCGGTCGACGACGCGGGCGAGGTGCTGACGATTCAGCGTGCGGCCTTCGTCTCGGAGGCGCTGATCTACGGCTCCGTCGACATGCCGCCCCTCACCCAGTCGCTGGAGGAGCTCGAGGGGGAGCTTCACGAGAGCGACGGCTGGGTCGCGCGGGTCGGCGGGCGCCTCGTCGGGGCGATCCGCACCAGGGAGGCGGACGATCTGCTGCTGATCGGCCGGATCGCGATCGCGCCCGACATGCAGGGATCAGGCATCGGCAGTGCGCTGCTGGAAGCGGCCGAGAGTTCCAGCGGGGCCGAGCAGGCCGAGCTGTTCACCGGGAGTCTGAGCGAGGCGAACATCCGGCTCTACGAGAGCTGCGGCTACGTCGAGACCGAGCGCGTGGACACCGGAGACGGAGTGCAGGAGGTCTACCTGCGCAAACGCCTGCGGCCGGCCGCGGAGCGGAGCTGAGTCGCCCGCTCCGCGGATCGCTCACAGACCTTTGCCGCCGGTGACCGGAAGCACCGCACCCGACACGTACGACGCGTCCTCCGAGGCCAGGTAGACGTACGCTCCGGCGAGCTCGGCGGGCTGCCCCGCGCGGCCGAGCGGAGTGTCCTTGCCGAAGCTCTCGAGCCGGTCGGCGTCCCAGCCGGTGGCCGGGATGAGGGGCGTCCAGATCGGTCCGGGCGCCACGGCGTTCACGCGGATGCCCTTCTCGCCCAGCTGCTCGGCGAGCGCCTTGACGAACGCCACCTGGGCAGCCTTCGTCATCGCGTAGTCGATGAGTCCCGGCGAGGGGTTGAACGCCTGGATGGAGGATGTCACGATGATCGACGAGCCGGGGCGGAGGTGCGGAAGAGCAGCCCGCGCCGTGAAGATCAGCCCGTAGAGGTTCGTCTTGAAGACGCGGTCGAGCTCGTCGGTGCTCAGTGACTCGAGGCTCTCGCGGTCTTTCTGGTACGCCGCGTTCAGCACCAGGATGTCAAGGCCGCCGAAGGCCGTCACCGTGTCGTCGACGATCGAGGAGGCGAACGACTCGTCGCGCAGGTCGCCCTCGAGCGCGATGCCCTTGCGGCCTGCGGCGTCGATCTGCGCGAGGGTGTCCACGGCATCCGTCGACTCCTCCGGCAGGTGCGCGATCGCCACGTGCGCGCCCTCCCGTGCGAACGCGATCGCCACCGCCCGGCCGATGCCGGAGTCGCCGCCGGTGATCAGCGCGCGGCGGTCGCGCAGGCGGTCATGGCCGACGTACGACTTCTCGCCGTGGTCGGGGTCCGGCGTCATCTCGTCGGTGAGTCCCGGCTGGTCCTGCTCCTGCATCGGGAACTCGTCTGCATGGTGCTTCGAACGTGGGTCGGTCATCTGCTCGCTCATGGCGACCACGGTACGTCCGGCAGGACGGCGGGCGAGCGGGGGTTGACCTCGATGGAGGGCCGCGCTACGGGGAGCGCGGTTCGCAGATCACCACGGGAATCTCCCGCGCGGTTCTGCGCTGATAGCCGGCGTAACCCGCGTACGCACCGGTGATGCGGGGCCACAGCTCCGCGCGCTCGGCCGGAGTGGCCGTACGGGCGCGCATCGGGAGCGTCCTTCCGGCGACGGTGAGCTCGACGTCGGGATGCGCGAGGAGGTTGAGATACCACGACGGGTGCCGGGGCTCGCCGCCCTTCGATGCGACGAGGACGTATCGCCCCGCCTCGTGCACCGGCGCGGTCAGGATCGCGCTCCGCCGGGCGCCGGAGGAGCGGCCCACGGTGTGCAGCTCGACGACCGGCATCGAGCCCACCGACGCCCCGATGCGCCAGCGGGATACACCCAGGAGAAGCCGGTGGGCGCGGCTCATCAGCCGATATCCGAGGTCGTTCATCCGAAGCGGCCCGCCATCCTCGAAGCCTATGCCGGGGCTCAGGTGCCAGGGTCGCCCGGTCGTGCCCTTCCGCGAGATGGGACCCGGCACGCTACACCCATCCTCACCCGAGCGGAAGCTCTCCCGCTTCGGCAGCATGCGAGGCGCCCGCTGACGTAGGGTTGCGCCAGACGCTGCGCGCGCTCCCGGCGCGCAGCAGCCCACCACGAGGAGGTGCGGGGGTGACCTCCGAGCCGACATCCGCGCAGCCGCTCCCCGCTGCGGCGCCGCCGGTCGAACCCGATGAGCGCCGGCTTGTCGCGCTCGTCGTCGGCATCGCCGCGACCGTCGCCTTCGCGATCCTGCGCTTCGTCGTCGCTCTCGACGATCACAAGCCGCTGGACATCGACGTGTGGTGGGACGACCTCATGGTGGCGAGCCGCAATGACTTCTGGCTCGTGATGGCCTGGATCCCGGGGTGGGGCGGCGGCATCCTCGGCATGATCATCACGGCAATCGTGATCGTCGGGCTGTTCCTGCTGCGCAGGCGCTGGTGGGATGCCGCGCACTTCGCCGTCGCCCTCGTGGTGGTCGTCGGCATCGGGGCGCCCATGGCCGCGCTCATCGCCCGCGTGCGGCCGGAGGGTTCCCTCGCCGAGCAGGTGGCCACCTCGTTCCCCTCGGGGCACACCGCCGTAGCCGTCACCGTCGTGATCACTCTCGCGCTGATCCTGCGTCGGTGGTGGGTCTGGGCGGTCGGGACTGTCTGGGTCGTGTGGATGTGCTGGAGCCGGACGTACCTGAGCGCGCACTGGCTCAGCGACGTGATCGCGGGGCTGCTGGAGGGCATCGCGGTCGCTTGCCTCGTCTGGTACGCCATGGAGGCGATCAAGGACCGGCGAGCCCGCAAGCACCTGGGCGTGGAGATCCCGCCGCCGGGGTAGCCGTCACGGAGATCGCCCCGTCACCGCCGTCCGCCGGTGAAGCGCGGCGCCCGCTTCTGCTGGAACGCCTCGAAGCCCTCGCGGTAGTCGTCGGTGTCGCACAGCGCTGCCTGGGAGGCGTTCTCGATCGCGACCGATTCCCACAGCCCCATCCGCTCGTCGCGGAGCCGGCCGACCAGCGCCTTGCTGGCCAGGAACGCCTCGGTGGCGCTCACGGCCGCGCGCTCTGCCGCCTCGAGCGTGCGGTCGTACAGCTCATCGGCCGGGAACTCGCGCGAGAACAGTCCCGACTGCACGGCCTCCGTTCCGCTCATCAGACGCGCGGTGTAGATCAGGTCGAGCGTCTTGTGCGCGCCGAGGCGCTCGTAGAAGAGGGCGTGCCCGCCCGAGTCGAGCGTGGCGCCGAGCGCCGCGAACGGCGAGCCGATCCGGGCCGAATCGGCGACGTACACGACGTCCGTCGCGATCAGGAGCCCGAGACCCACCCCGAGGCAGGCGCCGTGGGCGGCCGCGAACGTGGGCGCGGGGAACTCGGACATGCGTCGCAGGAGCGGGGTCACCAGACGCTCGAGGTAGCCCATCACGTCGTCGTCCCGCGGATCGACCGCGGAGATGTCGCGGCCCGCGCAGAAGGCAGGGCCCTCGCCGCTCAGCATGAGCGCCCGCACGCCGGCAGCCTGAGCCTCGTCGTACGCGACCGACAGCTCGGAGAGCGCCGATTCATCGAGCGCGTTGCGCTTCGCCGGGGCGTTCAGCGCGATCTTCGCGACCGCTCCGTCGATCTCGAGGTCGATCATGATGCCTCCTCGGCGTTCATCCGTCGTAGTCCACGACGACGCGGTCGCTCGTCGGGTGCGACTGGCACGTCAGCACGTAGCCGCGTTCCAGCTCGTCGGGTTCGAGCGCGTAGTTCTCCGTCATGCTGACGCTGCCCTCGACGAGGCGGGCGCGGCAGGTGCCGCACACGCCCCCGGCGCACGCGAACGGCACGTCGGCTCGCACCCGCAGGGCGGCATCCAGGATCGCCTCGTGCGCGGAGACCGGCGACTCCACCCGCGAAGACAGTCCGTCGAGGGTGAACTCGATCGCGACGGTCTTGTCGCCCGGCCGGGTGATGATCGGCCGGCCGCGATCGACGCGCGGGGTGTCGGCATCCGTCGTGAAGAGTTCGAAGCGGATGCGGGATGCCGGCACCCCGCGACGCTCGAGCGTGTCGCGACACAGCGCCACGAGCTCGAACGGACCGCACAGGAACCACTCGGTCACGGTCGCGGGCGGCACGAGCCGGTCGAGGATGGCCTCGAGCTTGTCGGCGTCGATGCGACCCGACAGCAGCGGCGCGGCGCGCTGCTCGCGCGAGAGCACGTGGTGCAGGGCGAGCCGGGCGGGGTAGCGGTCCTTCAGGTCGGCGAGCTCCTCGAGGAACATCACGTCCTGCGTGGCGCGGTTCGTGTAGACGAGCGTGAAGCGCGACGTGGCGGATGCCGCGAGCACGTGCGATGCCAGCGCCATGAGCGGCGTGATGCCTGAGCCCGCGGCGATGCCGGCGAGGTGCGCGCCGTCGAGGTCGGGAAGCCCCGTCGTGAAGGTGCCCTCCGGGCTCATCACGTCGAGCCGGTCGCCCGCCTGCAGGTGCGTGTTGGCCCACTCCGAGAACTGTCCGCCGATATCGCGCTTGATGGCGACGCTGATCTCGGTGCCCGAGGCTGCCGCGGGTTGTGGAGACGGCGCGCGGCAGATCGAGTAGCTGCGCCGCACCTCGCGACCGTCCAGGTGCGCGCGCAGGGCGACATACTGCCCGGGCAGGTAGTCGTACTCGCCGCGGAGGTCGCCCGGAACCGCGAAGGTCACCTCGACGCTGTCTGCCGTGAGCGGGCGCACTTCGGCGACCTCGAGCTCGTGGAAGCGCGCACGGCGACGCGTCCGGGTGTTCATCAGATCGCCGTGCCCATCAGATGACCTTGAAGTGATCGAACGGCTCCAGGCAGTCCTCGCACTCGAACAGCGCCTTGCACGAGGTCGAGCCGAAGCGAGAGACCTCGCGGGTGCGCAAGGACCCGCACCGCGGACACTTGACCGCGAGCTGCACGCGGATGATGCCCTGCTGCAGGGCTGCGCGGCCGGAGGGCGGCGCGATCCCGTACGTCGTGAGCTTGCGCTTGCCGGCATCCGTCATCCAGTCCGTCGTCCACGCCGGCGAGAGCACCATGCGCACCTCGACGTGCGAGTAGCCGGCGGCATTGAGGGCGAGGATGACGTCGTCGCGCATCGCATCCATCGCCGGGCAGCCGCTGTAGGTGGGGGTGAGGGTGACCGTCACGCGGTCGCCGTCGACCTCGACCTCGCGCAGCACTCCGAGGTCTTCGATCGTGAGCACCGGCACCTCGGGGTCGGTCACGGTGGCCGCGACCGCCCACGCGTGCTGCCGCGATGGTGCGGGAGCGTGAATGAGGGTCACCATGTCGCCCCCGGGTGCTGCCGGGCGAGCACCTGCATCTCGGCGAGCACGAATCCCAGAGCCGAGAAGTGGATGCCGCGTCGCCCGCCGCCGGACGACGTGAATCCCGCGGGGATATCGATCTCCGCCTCGGCGAACACCTCGTCGATCACCGCGTCGAAGCCGGCGCGGAGCGTGGACGGGCGCACCGCGACGCCCTCGAGACGGTCGAGAAGCGGCTCGTCGCGGAACAGCTCGTCGACGTACGGCCACACGTCGCCGATCGCGCGGAGCATCCGTGACCGGGACTCGTCGGTGCCGCCGGCGAGTCGCAGCGTCCACTGGATCGCGTGGTCGCGGTGGTAGTCGACCTCCTTGAGCGCCTTCTCCGCGATCGCGGCGAGCGTGGCGTCGCGCGACCCGCGCAGTGCCCGGTAGAGCTCGACCATGTAGGTCGCCACGATGAGCTGGCGGGCGATCGTCTGGGCGAAGTCGCCGTTCGGCTGCTCGACGATCCACGCGCACCGGAACTCGGGCTCATCGCGGAAGTACGCGAGATCGTCCTCCGAGCGGCCGTCGGCCGTGCCGGCCCTGGCGCCGGCGCGAGCCGGCATGCCGCTACCGGCCCTGGCGCCGGCGCGAGCCGGCATGCCGCTACCGGCATAGTGCAGGAGCGAGCGCGCGTGCCCCAGCAGGTCGAGCGCGATGTTCCCGAGCGCGACGTCCTCCTCGAGCTCGGGGGCCCGCGCGATCCAGCCGCCGAGCTGCTGCGCGAGGATCAGCGCGTCGTCGCCCAGCCAGAGGGCGTACTCCGCGACGTCGGCGGATGCCGGAGTCCCGGCATCCGCACCTGTGAGCTCGTCGGCCAGCCGGAGTTGGTCGACCGTGACCTCGCCGTGCGGGTCGGCGGCACCGCCGGCGGCGTCGCCGATATGTGCCGGTCGCAGGGAGGAGTGTGGCTGGTGGGACGGCTGAGGCAGGAAAGCCGCCCGCGCGGCCGAGTCCCCTGCGACCGGCACGGATCGAAGCTCCATCACAGGTGCGGCACCCCCTCGGACGCCTTGTAGTACACCGCGTGCCGGTAGTTCTTGCCCGCGGGGCTCTCGAAGAAGGCGCCCTTCGCATCGGGGTCGCTCGTGGTGATCGCCTCGGCCGGCACCACCCAGATCGACACGCCCTCGCCGCGGCGCGTGTACAGGTCGCGGCCGTTGCGCACCGCCATCTCCGCGTCGGGCGCGTGCAGCGAGCCGACGTGCACGTGGCTGAGCCCGCGGTTCGCGCGGACGAAGACCTCCCACAGGGGCCAGGTCTCCTGGGGTGAAGCACCGGGGGTCGCCATCACGCCACCGCCTTCTCGGAGCGCTCGGCCCGCTTGCGCGCGTACTCCGCCGCCGCCTCGCGCACCCAGGCGCCGTCTTCGTGGGCCTCGCGACGAGCCCGGAGACGTTCGGAGTTCATCGGCCCGCGGCCGGCCAGCACCTCGTGGAACTCGGTCCAGTCGATCTCGCTGATGTCGTACTGCTGCGTCTCGTCGTTCCAGCGCAGGTTGGGGTCGGGCAGCGTCACGCCGAGGGCCTCCGCCTGCGGCACCAGCATCCCGACGAATCGCTGGCGCAGGTCGTCGTTCGAGAACCGCTTGATCTTCCAGGCCATCGACTGCGCCGAGTTGGGCGACTGGTCATCGGGCGGGCCGAACATCATGAGGCTCGGCCAGTACCAGCGGTCGACGGCGTCCTGCGCCATCTCGCGCTGCGCGGGCGTGCCCTGCATGAGGGCGAGCAGGATCTCGAACCCCTGCCGCTGGTGGAAGGACTCCTCTTTGCAGATGCGCACCATGGCGCGGCCGTAGGGTCCGTACGACGCGCGGCACAGCGGCACCTGGTTGCAGATCGCGGCCCCGTCGACGAGCCAGCCGATCGCTCCCATGTCGGCCCAGGTCGGGCTGGGGTAGTTGAAGATCGACGAGTAGCGCGCCCGGCCGGTGATGAGCTGATCCATCATCTCGTCGCGCGTGATGCCGAGGGTTTGCGCGGCGGAGTAGAGGTACAGGCCGTGACCCGCTTCGTCCTGCACCTTGGCCATCAGGATCGCCTTGCGCTTCAGGCTCGGCGCGCGCGTGATCCAGTTGCCCTCCGGCTGCATCCCGATGATCTCCGAGTGGGCGTGCTGCGAGATCTGACGGATGAGCGTCTTGCGGTAGGCGTCGGGCATCCAGTCGCGGGGCTCGATGCGCGAGTCGGCGGCGATGATGTCGTCGAAGCGCTCCTGCTCCGAGACCTCGGTGGGAAATGCGGTCATCTTCGACTCCTGCTCATCGACGGCGCACTGTTTTACAGAACGATCGTTTAGTTATTATTGCAGACATGGAACGCCCGACGAAAGCGATGATGGAGCGCGACCTCGCCTCCGCGGCCCTCGGCATGGTGGTCGAGCTCGATGAGCCCGGTCACGCGGTCGTGTCGATGCGGGTGCGCGACGACATGACCAACGGCTTCCACATCACCCACGGCGGCCTCGTGTTCGCGCTGGCCGACACGGCGTTCGCGATCGCATGCAACGAAGACGAGCGCATCACGGTCGCCCAGGGGGCCGACATCACGTTCCTCAAGTCCACGACGACCGGGCAGACCCTCACCGCGACGGCTGTGCGCCGCGCCCGCAACGGCCGGTCGGGCCTCTACGACGTGACGGTGACGGACGAGACCGGCGAGGTCGTCGCCGAGGTGCGCGGCAGGTCCCTGACGACCGACCGCACGCTCCCGCCCGTGCTGCCGAACTGAGGAGTTCTGCCGTCCTGAGGAGCAACTCGCCGCTGCGCATCCTCATTTCGGCAGATCGCCTCACCTGGGCGAGGACGCGGCGAGCTCCTTCTCGACCAGGGTCAGCACGTCGTACTGCGCGACGATCTCGTCGTTCTGGTTGCGGATGACCGCATCCCAGCGCACCTCGCCGTACTCGTCGGTCTCGCGCGGGGTGATCTGCTTCGCCGTGAGCTCGACCCGGATCTCGTCGCCCGGCGACACCGGCGTGAGGAAGCGCAGGTTCTCCAGGCCGTAGTTCGCGAGCACCGGACCCGGCGCCGGGTCGACGAACAGGCCCGCCGCCCACGACACGAGCAGGTAGCCGTGCGCGACCCGCCCGGGGAAGAACGGGTTCGCGGATGCCGCGTCCTCGTCCATGTGCGCGTAGAACGTGTCGCCGGTGAAGTGAGCGAACGTCTCGATGTCGGCCAGGGTGACCTCGCGGGATGCCGAGACGATCTGGTCGCCGATCCGCAGCTCTGCGAGCGATTTGCGGAACGGGTGCACCCCTCCCGGCTGCGACGCCGAGCCGGCGTGCCACACGCCGGTCAGGGCGGTGAGCATGTCGGGGGAGCCCTGGACGGCGGTCCGCTGCATGTGGTGCAGCACCGCGCGGATGCCGCCCAGCTCCTCGCCGCCGCCGGCGCGGCCGGGCCCGCCGTGCACGAGGTTGGGCAGCGGCGAGCCGTGCCCGGTCGACGAGCGGGCGTCATCCCGGTCGAGCAGCAGCACGCGGCCGTTGAAGGCCGAGATCCGTGAGATCAGCTCGACGGCGATCGCGGGGTCGTGGGTCGCGATGCTCGTCACGAGCGATCCGCCGCCGCGCGCGACGAGGTCGGCGGCCTCGGCCGTCGAGCCGTAGGTGAGGACGGACGCGACCGGGCCGAAGGCCTCGACCTCGTGCACGGCGTCGGCCGCGGCATCCGCGAACTTCAGCATCAGGGGAGTGACGAACGCGCCGTCGGGCGCGTCGCCGACCGACCCGTCCGCGCGCGTCACCGACGGCGCGTCGATCGAGCCGATCACGACCTCGCCGCCGGCCGCCTGGAGCTTCGCGACCTGACGAAGCACCTCGTCGCGCTGGCCCATCGAGGCGAGCGGACCCATCGTCACGCCCTCCGCCCGCGGGTCGCCGATCACGATCCGCTCGTCGATCCGCGCGCGGACGGCACCCACGAGCGCGTCGACGGATGCCGCCGGCACGATCGCCCTCCGGATCGCGGTGCACTTCTGGCCGGCCTTCGAGGTCATCTCGGTCACCAGCTGCCGCACGAACGCGTCGAACTCCGGGGTCCCCTCCCCGGCATCCGTCCCCAGGATCGAGGCGTTGATCGAGTCGGTCTCGCTCGTGAAGCGCACTCCGCCGGTCTGCACGCTGTCGTGCGCCCGCAGCCTCTCGGCCGTGGACGCGCTGCCGGTGAACCCGACGATGTCTCCGAGGCGCAGGTGATCGAACAGGGTCGGCACGCTGCCGCTCACGAGCTGGAGCGACCCCTCGGGGAGCAGGCCCGACTCGACGAGGATGCGCACGTACGCCTCCGCGAGGTAGCCGGTCGGCGTCGCGGGCTTGACGAGTGTCGGAACTCCGGCGAGGAAGGCGGGCGCGAACTTCTCGAGCGAGCCCCAGACCGGGAAGTTGAACGCGTTGATCTGCACCGCCACGCCCGGGAGGCGGGTGTAGATATGCCGCCCGAGGAATGAGCCGTCCTTCGAGAGCGGCTCGACGGGGCCGTCGACGTACACGTGCGCGTTCGGCAGCTCCCTCCGGCCCTTGCCCGAGTACGAGAAGAGCACGCCGATGCCGCCGTCGATGTCGACCCACGAGTCGGCCTTCGTCGCGCCGGTGCGCGCCGAGATCGCGTAGAGCTCGTCCTTGCGCTCGGTCAGGGCGAGGGCGAACTGCTTGAGCAGCACCGCGCGCTGGTGGAAGGTCAGCGCGCCGAGGCTGCGCTGACCGACGGTGCGCGCGTACTGGAGGGCTGCGCCCAGATCGAGTCCGGTGGTGCTCACCCGGGTGACGATCTCGCCGGTCGACGCGTCGCGCACCTCGGCGGCGTCGGCGTCCGCGCCGGGCGTCCACCACGCCCCCTCCACGTAGCTCGGCAGGATGTCGGTCATCGCTCGTTCTCCCATACGTAGAATCCCTCGCCGCTCTTGCGGCCGAGTCTGCCCTCGGCGACCATGCGGCGCAGGAGCGCCGGCGGCTCGAACCGCTCGCCGAGCTGTGCGGCCAGCTCCTCCGCGATCCCGAGCCTCACGTCGAGCCCGACGATGTCGGTCGTCCGCAGCGGGCCCACCGGATGCCGATACCCGAGCGTCATCGCGGCGTCGATGTCAGCGGCACCGGCGACGCCTTCCTCGAGCATCCGGATCGCCTCGAGCCCCAGCGCGAGCCCCAGGCGGCTCGACGCGAAGCCCGGCGAGTCGCGCACCACGATCGCGGTCTTGTCGATGGCGGCGATCCATCCGCGCGCCGCGGCGACGACCTCGTCTGCCGTCCTCGACCCCACGACCACTTCGACGAGGGTCGACGCGGGAACGGGGTTGAAGAAGTGCAGCCCGAGGAAGCGCTCGGGGCGCTCGAGGTGCGCGGCCAGGTCGTCGATCGAGATCGACGACGTGTTCGTCGCGAGAACGGATGCCGCCGGCATGGCGCGCTCGGCGCGGGTGAGCGCCTCGGTCTTGAGGACGCGGTCCTCGGGAACGGCCTCGACCACGAGGTCGCAGTCCACGAAGGCGGCGGCATCCGTCGCGGTGGAGAACGCGGCCTCGAACCGGTCGAGCGCACCGGCGGCCGTGCCGCGCTCGAGGGAGCGGGCGACGCTCTCGCCGACGCGCTCGGCGGCGGCATCCGCGGCGTCCTCGTCGCGCTCCACCACGACGACATCGGCGCCGGCGAGCAGGAAGGCGTGGGCGATGCCGGCGCCCATGCGGCCGCCGCCGAGCACCCCGACCGTGCGGGGGGCCGTCATCGCCCCGCCCTCTTCTCGAGGAACGCGGTCATGCGCCGCTGTTTCGCGGGGCTCTCGAACAGCTCGGCCTGCAGCTCGCCGTCGATCTCCGGATGCCGGTCGCGGGGAGCGCGCAGCGCGCGCTTGGTGTACTGCGTCGCGACCGGGTCGTTCGCGGCGATGCGGTCGGCGATCTCGTGCGCGGCCGCCAGCAGCCGGTCGGGCGGGTGCACGCTCGAGATCAGTCCGGCGGCCAGGGCCTCCTCGGCGTCGAGGATGCGGCCGGTCAGCAGCAGCTCGCTCGCCCGGGCGTCGCCCACGATCTCGCGCAGCCGCCACGTCGCCCCGGCTGCGGCGATGATGCCGAGGCCGGTCTCCGGGTTGCCGATCTTCATCCGCGACGACCCGATCCGGATGTCAGCCGCGTACGCGAGCTCGGCACCGCCTCCGAGCGCCCAGCCGTCGACCGCCGCGATCACCGGCATCGGCAGCTCGTTCACACGGATGAAGGCGGTGGCGTTGATGCCGCGGAGCGCGTCATCGGCGCGCCGGTCGCGCAGCTGGGCGATGTCGGCGCCGGCCGCGAACGTGCCGTCCGAGCCGGTCAGGATCAGCGTGCGCGGGTCGGCCTCCAGCTCGCCGCACAGCGCGTGCAGCGCGTCGATCATCGCCTGATCGATCGCGTTGCGCTTGTCGGGACGGTTCAGCGTGGCCACGACCCGGTCGGCGCGGCGCTCGATGAGCAGTGGGCCGTCACCCATGCGCTGCCTCCTGACCGCGACGTCGCGACCCCCGGTGGGCCGAATTACCAACCGTACGTTCAGGAAATCAGTATGCCAAGCGGATGCCGCTCCGGCAAACCCGCGGGAGCGATGCGAGACTGAGGACGTGACCGACAGCGCCGAGGCCTCCGCGATGCCGGTGGGCGCCGCGCCCGCACGACGCGGTCGTCCCGGCTACGACCCGCAGCAGATCCTGCAGGCGGCCGTCGAGCTCTTCATCGCGCACGGCTACGACGCGACGTCCGTCGCGGCCGTCGCCGAGCGCCTCGGGCTGACGAAGTCGGCGCTGTACCACCACTACGAGTCGAAGGAGCATCTGCTCGGCATCGCCCTCGACCAGGCGCTCGGCGCCCTCGAAGGAGTGCTGGATGAGCCCGGCGCGCGCTCGGGAACGCGCCGGCGAGCGGCTCGAGTACGTGCTGCGCGGCGCGGTGCGCGTGCTCGTGGACCGGCTGCCCTACGTGACCCTGCTGCTGCGCGTGCGCGGCAACAGCGAGGTCGAGCGGCGGGCGCTCGAGCGCCGGCGCGCGTTCGACCACCGCATCACCGAGCTGGTCCGGGATGCGCAGGCCGACGGCACGGTGCGCGCCGACGTGGACCCCTCGGTCGCGACACGTCTCGTGTTCGGCATGGTGAACTCGATCGTCGAGTGGTACCGGCCCACCGGCCCGGAAGGTGCAGCGGAACTCGCGGACGACGTGCTGCGCATCGCGCTCGACGGTCTGCGCACCCGCTGAGGCGGAGGACCGCGCGTGCGGCGTGAGCCCTTGCCCTCGCACGGCACGCCGAGGACGATGAGGGCTGAATTCGCCGGATGGGGTCGCGGAATTCGGCAGCCGGCGAACGGTCTCTAGAGAGGGAGGCCATCATCAGCGGGCGCGGCGAGAAGGTCAGCGAAGAGGACTATCGGAGCCTCCAGCGCGACTACGCCGACGCCACCGAGCAGTTCGCGGCGATGAACGAGGTGCTGATCGCCCTGGGTCGATCCGCGTCCGATCCCGATGCTGTCCTCGACAGCATCGTGGCGAGCGTGCGCGGCGCCTGTGCCGCTGCGAGGCGGCGGCCATCATGCTCATCGAGGAGGATCGCTTCGTCCTGGCATCCTCCGTCGGCTTCTCGACCGAGTACGTCGAGCTACATCGGCGACCACCCGTTCCGGCTCGATCGCGCCTCGCTGATCGGCCGCGTCACCGTCGATCGGCAGATCCAGCAGATCCGCCGACGTCCTGACCGACCCGGAGTACGGCCGTCAGGACGTCCAGCAGATCGTGCGGTTCCGGACGGTGATGGCCGCGCCCATGCTGCTGGACGACGAGGTCGTCGGGGCGATCTCGCTGGTGCGCACCGAGGTGGACCCGTTCGACGAGCGCGCACTCGCACTCGTGGGCGCGTTCGCCGCGCAGGCCGCGATCGTGGTCCGCAACGTGCACCTCGTCCGCGAGCTCGAGGAGCGCGGCGCCGAGCTCGCCCGCAAGGTCGAGCAGCTCGAGGCTCTGAGCGAGGTCGGCGGGCTGGTCAGCTCGAGCCTGGTCCTGGACGAAGTGCTCTCGAACATCATCATGAACGCGGTGCGGTTCTCGGGCTGCGACGGCGGCTCGATCATGGAGTACGTCGAGGTCGAGCGCTGCTTCTCGGTGCGCAGCGCCTACGCGAGCAGCCCCGAGCTGCTCGCCAGGCTCCGCACGATCCGCGTCGAGCTGGAGACGACGCTCGTCGGCCGGTCAGCCCTGGAGGGGCATCCGATCGCCGTCGCCGACCTGAGTGCGGTCGAACTCGACCCGCACCTGCAGCTGCTGCACGACGACGGCTGGCGCTCCATGATCGCCGTCCCCATGCTGCGCGGCGAACGCATCATCGGCGCGCTCGTGGTGCGTCGGCGGACGACGGGCGGGTTCTCGGACGAGACGGTCGAGTTCCTCGAGACGTTCGCCGGCCAATCGGCGCTCGCGGTGTGGAACGCCCAGCTGTTCCGTGAGCTCGAGACCAAGAGCGCCGAGCTGCAGGTCGTGAGCCAGCACAAGTCGGACTTCCTTGCGAGCATGTCGCACGAGCTGCGCACGCCGCTCAACGCCGTGATCGGCTTCTCCGAGGTGCTGCTGGAGCGGATGTTCGGCGAGCTGAACGACCGCCAGGACGAGTATCTCCGCGACATCCTCAGCTCGGGAAAGCACCTGCTGCAGCTTCTGAACGACATCCTCGACCTGTCCAAGGTCGAGGCCGGCCGGATGGAGCTCGAGCCGTCGACGTTCTCCGTGCGCGGAGCGCTCGAATACTGCATCTCGATGGTGCGTGAGCGGGCGGCGGGCCACGGCATCGACGTCGCGCTCGAGGTCGATCCCGATCTCGACACGATCGATTCCGACGAGCTGCGGTTCAAGCAGGTCCTGCTGAACCTGCTGAGCAACGCGGTGAAGTTCACCTCGGACGGCGGGCACGTCCAGGTCTCTGCGCACCGCCGCGGCGGGGAGATCGCGATCACGGTCAGCGACGACGGCATCGGCATCCCGCCGGAAGACCGCGAGCGGATCTTCGAGTCGTTCCAGCAGGGCAGACGGGGTGCGCAGAGCGAGGAGGGCACCGGGCTCGGACTCACGCTGTGTCGCCGGATCGTCGCACTGCTGGGCGGCACGATGTGGCTCGAGACCGAACTCGGCCAGGGCAGCACATTCGGCTTCACCGTGCCGGCCGCCGTCGGGGCGGCGGACGCGCAGGACGAACCCGAGGGGGATGCCGGACTCCCGGTCGTCGTCGTGATCGAAGACGACCGGGCGTCCCTCGACCTGATCACCGCCTACCTCGACGGACTCGGCGTGCGGATCGCGCTGGCCCGGGACGGGATCGAGGGGCTGCAGCTGATCAGCGCGCTGGCCCCTGTTGCGGTCGTTCTCGACATCCGCCTTCCCGGCCTCGACGGCTGGGAGGTGCTCACCCGGGTGCGTGCCGACGAGGCGACCCGCGGTGTTCCGGTCATCGTCGTGTCGATCCTCGATGAGAAACACCGGGGAATGGCGATGGGAGCAGCGGATTACCTCGTCAAGCCGGTCGCCCGCGACGCGCTCGTGGCTGCGCTGCGCCGCGTCGGAGCGCTTCCGGGCCTCCCGCCGGGCGACGGCGAGCCCGCGACGGTCGTCGGCACGGGAGGTGGCGTGATGATGTCCGGCCGCATCCTCGTCGTCGAGGACAATCCGCTCAACCTCAAGCTGGTCCGCGACGTGCTGACCGTGTCGGGCTACGAGGTGGTCGCCGCGCCCTCTGCGGAGGAGGGCGTGAGACTCGCCGAGACCTGCCAGCCGGATCTGGTGCTGATGGACATCCAGCTGCCCGGCATGGACGGATATGAAGCGCTTCGGCTGCTGCGGCAGAACTCCCGGCTCAACACCGTGCCCGTCGTGGCGGTGACCGCTTTCGCGATGCGCGAGGACCGGGAGCGGGCCGCGCGGGAGGGTTTCGACGGCTACCTCGGCAAGCCGATCAGCGTGCGGGCCCTGCCGTCGCAGGTCGGCGAATTCCTGAGCAGAGGACGCGTCGATGCGTCCTGACGAGCTGTCCGGCGAGCCCATCACGATCCTCGCCGTCGACGATCTGCCCCAGAACCTGCGGCTGCTGGACGCCGTCCTCAGCCCGCGAGGATATCGGGTCCTCACGGCGGCCTCCGGTGAGGAAGCGCTGCAGATGCTGCCGACATCGGGCGCCGACCTGGTGCTGCTCGACATCCTCATGCCCGGAATCGACGGGTACGAGGTGTGCCGCCGTATCCGCCGCACCCCGGGACTGGAGTTCCTGCCCGTCGTGATGATCACCGCGAGCGGCGACCAGGAGAAGGTCCGCGCGATCGAGGCGGGAGCCGACGATTTCGTCACGAAGCCGTTGAACCAGGGCGAGCTGCTGGCGCGTGTGGCCTCGCTTGCCCGGGTGAAGCGCTATCAGGACACGATCCAGCGGCAGACCGACGAGCTCGCACGCTGGAACGCCGAGCTCGAGGCTCGCGTGACCGCCCAGGTCGACGAACTCCAGCGGGTGAACCGCCTCCGCCGGTTCCTGTCCCCGCAGCTGGTGGACCTCGTGATCGACTCCGGTGACGAAGGATTCCTCTCCAGTCACCGCCGCGAGATCGTCGTGGTCTTCTGCGACCTGCGGGGCTTCACGCCGTTCGCAGAGTCCAGCGAGCCCGAGGAGGTCATGGGCGTGCTCGGCGAGTACCACGCCGCGCTCGGCGAGCTGATCTACCGTTTCGAGGGCACCCTCGAGCGGTTCACCGGCGACGGGCTCATGGTGTTCTTCAACGACCCCCTCCCCGTCGACGACGCCGCGGAGCGGGCCGTGACCATGGCCATCGCGATGCGCGACCGGGTCGCCGAACTGGCTGAAGGATGGAGCCGGAACGGCCATGACCTGGGCTTCGGCATCGGCATCGCCCAGGGCTACGCCACGCTGGGGCGGATCGGCTTCGAGGGACGATTCGACTACGCGGCGATCGGGAGCGTCACCAACCTGGCGGCCCGGCTCTGCGCCGCCGCTGCGGCGGGGCAGGTGCTCGTCGCTCAGCGGGTCTTCTCGGCGACCGATGGCCTCGCGATCGGCGAGCCCGTCGGCGAACTCGACCTGCGGGGCTTCAGCCGGGCGATCCGGGCCTTCGATGTGACCGGCATCGACGCGACGAAAGTGAGGCTCACGCCATGACGACACTCACCGCCGAGACGGCGGACCGAATCGAGACCCTGTCCGCTCTGGATGACGACGCACGCAATGCCCGTTTCCGGCGGCTTCAGGACCGGATGGAATCGGTCTGGGGGGCGATGAAGCACGATCTCGACGACGAGTCGGTGGTGGTGATCCCGTCGGTCACTCCGAGCGGCGCCGCCCGCACGGGCACGACGACGCAGGCCTATGAGGAGCGGTTCCTGTTCCTGCTGCTCCTGCTGCGTCAGCCGCGCCTGCGCATGATCTACGTCACGTCGATGCCGATCGACCCGCGCATCGTCGAGTACTACCTCGCCCTGCTTCCCGGCGTCATTCCCAGCCACGCGCTCGCCCGCCTCTCGCTCGTGTCGGTCGGAGACGCATCGATCCGCCCGCTGAGCGCGAAGCTGCTCGAGCGCCCGCAGCTGCTCGCGCGCATCGCCGCGCGCATCCCGGACCGGGCCCACAGCCACCTCATCCCGTACAACACGACAGAGCTCGAGCGCGACATCGCCGTGACCCTCGGCATCCCGATGTACGGCGCCGACCCGCGGCTCGCGCCGCTCGGCACCAAGACGGGGTGCCGGCGCCTCTTCGGCGAGGTCGGCGTTCCGTATCCCCTCGGGGCCGAGGACCTCCACAGCGTCGACGACGTCGCTGCGGCCATCGACGAGATGCTCGGGATGCGGCCGTCGATGAGCCAGGCGATCGTCAAGCTCAACGACGGGGTGTCGGGCACCGGCAACGCCCTGGTCGACCTCGCCGGAGTCACAGCGCTGCCCGCCGCCGAGCGGCGGCCGGAGATCCTCGAGCGCGTGCGCCGAATGCAGTTCGAGGCGCCGCATGTCCTGTTCGACCGGTATGTGGCGACCCTCGAGTCCGATGGCGGGATCGTCGAGGAGCGCATCGTGGGCGAAGACCTGCTGAGCCCCAGTGTTCAGCTGCGGGTGCGGCCCGACGGCGACGTCGAGCTCCTTTCGACGCATGACCAGCTGCTCGGAGGTGCCAGCGGGCAGAGCTACCTCGGCTGCACTTTCCCCGCCGATCCCGCCTACTCGCGGCTCATCAGCGAGCCGGGCATGGCGATCGGCGAGCGGCTTGCCCGGGAGGGCGTGATCGGGCGCTTCGCGGTCGACTTCGTCGTGGTGAAGGATGCCGCGGGTCGGTGGTCGGCATATGCGATCGAGCTGAACCTCCGCAAGGGAGGAACGACCCACCCCTTCCTCACGCTGCAGTTCCTCACCGACGGCAGCTACGACGCGGCGTCCGGCCGGTTCGTCACGCCGGAGGGGAACGAGAAGCACCTCGTCGCCACCGACCACCTCGAGTCGGACGAGCTCAAGGCGCTCTCGATCGGCGACCTGTTCGACGTGGTGGCCAGGCACGGGCTGCACTTCGACCAATCCCGGCAGGCGGGCATCGTGTTCCACATGATCAGCTCGCTCACCGAGCAGGGCCGCGTCGGCATGACCGCCGTCGGCGACAGCCCGGGCGAGGCGATGCAGCTGTATGAGCGCGCGCAACGGGTGCTGCTGGACGAAGCACGGGTGGCAGGTCAGGAGCTGCCACTGCCGACGCTTGCCTAGAGCCCGGCGAGCGCCTGGTCGAGATCGGCGAGCAGGTCCTCGACGCTCTCGATGCCGACCGACAGGCGCACCACCTCTTCGGGCACGGCCAGCTCGGTGCCGCGCACAGACGCGTGGGTCATCTCGTCGGGGTAGTTGACGAGCGACTCCACGCCGCCGAGCGACTCGGCGAGCTGGAAGAGCCGCGTCGACTCCGCGAAGCGCCGCGCGGTCGTCCCGTCGGCCAGCGCGAGCGAGACGATCCCGCCGAACGCCGACATCTGGCGGCCGGCGAGTTCGTGGCCGGGGTGCGACGGCAGTCCGGGGTAGTAGACGCGCGCGACGCGGTCGTGCGCGTCGAGGAAGGCCGCGACCGCCGCGGCGTTCTCGCTGTGGCGCTGCATCCGGATGCCGAGGGTCTTGATCCCGCGCGTGGTGAGCCACGCGTCGAGGGGTCCTGACACGGCGCCGGCGGCGAACTGCAGGAACTTCGCGCCTTCTCGGCCAGCGCCGTCATCGTTCAGAACGAGGGCGCCGCCGACGACGTCGGAGTGACCGCCGAGGTACTTCGTCGCCGAGTGCACGACGACATCGGCGCCGAGCGACAGGGGCTGCTGCAGAGCGGGGGAGGCGAAGGTGTTGTCGACCACCACGAGAGCTCCGGCATCCTGCCCGAGCCGCGCGAGCCCGGCGATGTCGGTGATCCGCAGCAGCGGGTTGCTCGGCGTCTCGACCCACAGGATGCGGGCGGGCTTGCTCCTCCAGCGCCGCGGCGACGGCGTCGAGGTCGCTCATGTCGACGATGCGGAGGCCCACGCCCCACGGGCCCGAGGATCCGGGCGATGAGCCGGTAGGTCCCGCCGTACACGTCGCTGCCGAGCAGCACCTCGTCACCGGGCTTCAGCACGGAGCGCAGCAGCGCGTCTTCCGCGGCGAGTCCGGACGAGAACGAGAGACCGTGGCGGCCGCCCTCGATCGCGGCGAGCTGGGTCTCGAGCGCGGTGCGGGTCGGGTTGCCGCTGCGGCCGTACTCGTAGCCCTGCCGCAGGCCGCCGATGCCGTCCTGCGCGTACGTGGTCGAGAAGTGCACGGGCGGGATGACGGCGCCCGTGGTGGGGTCGAAAGCCTGGCCGGCGTGCACGGCGAGGCTGTCGAAGCCTCGAGCCGGTCCGGGGGTCTGTTCGGTCATGCGCTGCTTCCTGCGTCTCGGGGCGGTGGCGGGGTCGGTGGCGTCGGTCGGGTAGCCGTGAGCGGTCATCCAGTCGTCGTCGAAGAGCTTGCTCAGGTACCCGCGGCCGTGGTCGGGCAGCAGGACGACGACGACGGCGTCCTCGGGCAGATCCCGGGCCGTGCGCAGCGCCGCGACGACGGCCATGCCGCTCGAGCCGCCGACGAGCAGGCCCTCCTCGCGCGCGAGGCGGCGGGTCATCGCGAACGACTCGGCGTCGCTGACCCGGTGGATCTCGTCGACGACGGCCGGGTCGTACGCGGTCGGCCAGAAGTCCTCGCCGACGCCCTCGACGTCGTAGCCGTGGACGGGTCCGCCGGAGTAGATCGAGCCCACCGGGTCGGCGCCGACGATCCGCACGGCATCCCCCGACACCTCTCGCAGGTAGCGGCCCGCGCCGGTGATCGTGCCGCCCGTGCCGACGCCTGCGACGAAGTGCGTGACGCGGCCCTCGGTGTCGCGCCAGATCTCGGGCCCGGTGGACTCGTAGTGGCTGCGCGGGCCGTTCTGGTTGGCGTACTGGTTGGGCATGTAGGCGCCGGGGATCTCCGCGCACCAGGCGCGTCCGAGACGCTGTAGTACGAGCGCGGGTCGTCGGGCTCGACGGCGGTCGGCGCGACGACCACCTCGGCGCCGTACGCGCGCAGCACCGCCCGCTTGTCTTCGGCGACCTTGTCGGGCACGACGAAGACGCAGCGGTAGCCGCGCTGCTGGGCGATGAGCGCGAGCCCGACGCCGGTGTTGCCGCTCGTCGGCTCGACGATCGTGCCGCCCGGCTGCAGCGAGACCCTCGCGCTCGGCCGCGTCGATGATGTTGCGGGCGATCCGGTCCTTCGCTGATCCGCCGGGATTGAAGTACTCCACCTTGGCCAGGACGGTCGCGCGGATGCCGGCGGTGACGTGGTTCAGGCGGACGAGAGGGGTGTTGCCGACGAGGTCGGTCACGCTGTGGGCGTATCGCACGGTGATGTCCTGTGGGAAAGGCCGTGCGTCAGGGGCACGGCAGCTGTCGGGGGTCGTCGAGGCGAGCGCAGGGCACTCAGCGACAACAACGACAGGTCAGCACGCCCTCCACAGTAGTCGACGGCAATGGATGCCGCGACCCGCGCACTGCCGACGTGAGGATGCGCGCGGAGCTGAGGAGCGCGCGCCGCGAACCGGTCCTCAGTGCGGCAGATCTCCTCGTCTCAGCAGCACCGCGTCCCACAGCGCGTCGGCGACCTCGCGCTTGGTTCCGCTGACCGTGGCGACCACGTCGTCGTCCCGGCCGATGAAGGTCAGGGTGTTCTCCGCCTGCTCGAAGCCCTTGTTCCAGCCCACCTCGTTGACGGCGAGCAGATCGACGCCCTTGCGCCGGCGCTTGCGGCGAGCGCGCTCGACCAGGGCCGCGGCATCCGTCTCGGTCTCGGCGGCGAACCCGACGATCATCTGCCCGGGGCGGCGTTCGCGCACCAGGCCCGCGAGGATGTCGGCCGTCTCCACGAGCGTCAGCCTCAGCTCGCCGCCGGTCTCCTCCTTCGCGAGCTTGCGCTCGGACGCCTCGGCCACGCGGTAGTCGGCGACCGCCGCGGCCATCACCACCACATCGGCTGTCGCGGCGCGCGCCGACACCTCCGCGGCCAGCTCTGCCGCCGACGCCGCGCGTGCGATCTCGATCCGGTGATGGCTCCGCGCCGGGGCGAGCACATCGGCCTCGACGTGCGCGGCGATGAGGGTCACGTGTGCGCCGCGGTCGGCGGCGGCGAGCGCCACGGCGACGCCCTGCCGGCCGCTGGACCGGTTGCCGATGTAGCGGACCGGGTCGATCGGCTCCCGGGTGCCGCCGGCGGTCACGAGCACGCGGACGTCCTCCAGATCGGTCCTCCGCGACAGCAGCGAGGTGACCACGGCGTGGAGCTGATCAGGCTCTGTCATGCGACCCGGACCGACATCGCCGCCCGTGAGCGGGCCCTCCTCCGGGCCGACGATGTGCACGCCTCGAGCGCGCAGCACCCCGATGTTGTGCGTCGTCGCGGGATGCCGCCACATCTCGGCGTGCATCGCGGGAGCCACGACGACGGGTGCCGTGGTGGCCAGTAGGCTCGTGCCGAGCAGGTCGTCGGCCAGACCGGCGGCCATCTTCGCGAGGAAGTTCGCGGTGGCGGGTGCCACGATCACCAGATCGGCAGCCTGCCCGAGCGCGACGTGACGGACCTTCGCGACATCGTCGTGGACAGAGGTGGTGACCGGATTGCGGCTGATGGCCTCCCAGGTCGGGATGCCGACGAACCTGACGGCGTCGTCGGTGGGGATCACGTGGACCTCATGACCGTCGAGCACGAGCAGCCGCACGAGCTGCACGGTCTTGTAGGCGGCGATCCCACCCGTCACTCCGACGATCACGTACACGCGTCGATTCTGGCACGGGTGCCCGCGGCGCCCGCCGGGCTCGCGGCACAGGGGCGGGGGCCGCTGTGTGCACGGTGATCATCACGGTTCCGGTCGACCCCTCCACGCCCGTGCGGCTGCTCGCCGTGCGCGACGAGGATCCTGCCCGGCCGTGGGACCGCCTCGGCCGGTGGTGGCCGGACGAGTACCCGGGGGTTCTCGGCATCCGCGACGCGCGCGCCGGCGGGGCGTGGCTCGCGGCGAACCCGGCTGAGCGGCGGCTGTCTGTGCTGCTGAACCGGCACGACCTCTCGGATCGGTCGGATGCCGAGGTGCACACCCGCGGGACGGTCGCTCTGGAGTCGGTCGTCGGGCGGTCACCGGACGCGACTCCGCGCACGCGCGGCTTCAACCTCGTCGAAGTGACCGCGCACATCGCGCGGGTGATCTCGTGGGACGGACGCGAGAGGCGCACCGTCGAACTCGCGCCGGGAACGCACATGGTCGCCCACGACGAGGTGGACGACCTCGAGACGGCGCGCATCTCGACGTGGCTTCCTGAGTTCAGCGCCGCCGCCGGCGCCGCCGGGCCGGACGAGTGGTGGCACGAGTGGCTCGCGATCGTGGACCGCAGCGCCGCACTGCCGGGCGACGACGACGCGGCGATCATCCGCCGCCAGAGCTACGAGGGCATTCCCTCGTACTCGCTGCTCGTGTGCGTCGCCTCGGTCGGCGACGGCGGGGTCGACGTGCGCGACGCTCCGCTCACGACGCCCGGCGAATGGGACCCGGCCGTCTTCGACTGACGGTCGACCAGGACGGGCTCTCGGCGGGACCCCGGAGCGGCTCAGTAGACTCGGACACCCGAAAGCCCAGGAGATCGCGATGCCCTTGGACCCCTTCTTCGCCGAGCGACTGAGGGTGCATCGGCGTTACCTGATCCGTCAGCGCGCCACCGCGCTGACGGCACCGTTGGCGCGGTGGCGGATGTGGCCTTTCGGGCAGACCGCGGTGAAGACGGATGCCGCGGCACCGGCCCGGCGGAAGCCGGCGCTCAGTCCACGGGAGCGCCACCGGCGTGCCGCGCGGGCGTGGGATCGCACCGAGCTGGAGACGGTCGGAACTCCCGGCCCTGAGCTGCGGATCGTCGACCACGACATCGAGGTGGACGGTCGCCCGTCGGTGCGGGTGCGCATCTACTACCCCGGCCCGGTCGAGGCGGCGCCGGTCCCGGTGTGGCTGACGTTCTTCGGCGGTGCCTTCCGGATCGGCGGCATCGACTACCCCACGACGGATGCCGCGAATCGGCGCCGCGCGGCCGAAGCGGGCGTCGCCATGGCAGCGGTCGACTACGCGCTGGCTCCCGAGCATCGCTACCCCACGCAGATCGAGCAGGCGCAGGCGGCGCTGGTGTGGCTCCACGAGAACGCCGCCCGACTGGGCCTTGACCCCGAGCGCATCGGCGTCGCCGGAACCTCGGCCGGCGGGTCGATCGCGGCGGCGCTGACCATCGCCAACCGCGACCGCACCCGCATCCCGCTCCGCCTGCAGCTGCTCGAGGTTCCGGTCGCCGATCTGACGGGGCGGCACCTCGACCTCCGGGCGAGCCGCGCGCTCGGCATCCCGAGCCTTCTCGCGCTGCGCGAGCTGCGATCGGTCGCGCGCACGTATCTGGCCCGCCCGTCCGACGCGCGCGAGCCTCTCGCCTCGCCGCTGCGTGCCGCGTCTCACGCGGGCCTTCCTCCTGCGGTCATCATGACCGCCGAGTACGACCCGCTGCGGGGGGACGGCGCGGCGTACGCGGCGCGCCTGCGAGCCGCCGGCGTGGAGGCGAGCGCCGTTCAGTATCTCGGCGTGACGCACGACACCCCGATCTTCACCGGGGCCCTTCCGGCCGCGCGCCGATGGCACAGTGAGGTCGTCGCGACGCTCGCGCGACTGCACGAACCCCTCTGACTCGGGCGCCGGTCAGCCGGCGAGCGCGCGATGCACGGAAGCGACCGCGCTGGATCCCTCGCCGACCGCGGCCGCGACGCGCTTCATCGATCCGCGGCGGACGTCGCCGGCCGCGAACACCCGGGGGGTCGATGTCTCGAACGGCAGCGGCTCGCGACCGAGTCCCTGCCACTGCGCGAGCGACTGCACTTCGATGTCGGACCCGGTGAGCAGGAATCCGTCGCTGTCGCGATCGAGCGACGTGAGCCAGGACGTCGCCGGGTCGGCGCCGATGAAGCAGAACAGCCCCCGGGCGTCGACCTCGCCGACGCTGTCGATCCGGACCCGTTCGAGCGAACGCTCGCCCTCCAGGCCGGTGATGCGTGATCCGGTGTGGATCTCGACGCGCGGCTCTTCCCGCAGGCGATCGACGAGGTACGACGACATGCGCGTGCCGAGGTCGCTTCCGCGGACGACGAGGCGCACCGGGCAGCCGTTGGCCGCGAGGTACAGCGACGCCTGGCCCGCGGAATTCGCCCCGCCGACCACGACGACGGGCGACTCCCTGACCTGACGCAGTTCGAGCTGGGTCGCAGCGTAGTAGATGCCGGCCCGCTCGAAGTCGCTCCACCGATCGAGGTCGAGCCGCCGGTACGCGGCGCCCGAGGTCACGATGGCGGTGCGCGCGCGGATGACACGGCCGTCGGTGAGCGTGACGCCGAGCTCGTCGCCGACCTGCTCGAGCGCTGCGGCCTCGCAGGGCGCGTACACGCGGACGCCGAACTTGAGCGCCTGCAGCGACGCCTGACCGATGAGGTCGCCGCCCGTGACCCCGAACGGAAATCCCAGGAAGTTCTCGATGCGCGATGTCGCCGCGGCCTGGCCGCCCGGCGCCACCGCGTCCAGGAGGACCGTGCTGAGACCCTCGGAGGCTCCGTAGATCGCGGCCGCCAGCCCGGCGGGGCCGCCGCCCACCACGACGAGGTCGACGACCTCGTCGGCCTGAGACTGGTAGCTCAGTCCGAGGCGCTCGGCGACGATGCCCGGCGTGGCCCGCAGGATCGGCTCGCCCTGGATGTAGGCGATCGGCAGGTCCTCGACGGTGTAGTCGTGACCCGGGATGGACGTCGCCTGGCTCGGGTCGAACTCGACCGCCTTGTGCACCAGATCGAGGCGCTCCGCGAACCGGCGGAGGGCGAGCATGTCGCTGGAGGAGGTCGTGCCGACGAACTTGAGGGTCATCGCCGCGGGCCCCGTGCGCAGGGCCTCCCGACGCGCCCAGAGTGCGTGCAGCACGATGTCGGACAGCTCGTCGTCTTCGGACATGAGCCTGCGGAGGTTCGTGCGTGTGACCCGGCGGACGCGACTGTCCTGCGTCGCCCGCGTGGAGAGGAACGCGCCCTGACCGTTGAGCAGGCCGAGCTCGCCGACGAACCGCCGCGGCCCCATGTGCGCGAGCACCTCCTCTCCCATCCAGCGGAGGGCATCGCGGACGACTTCCACCTCGCCGGACTCGACGAGGATGAGGTCGTAGTCGCGATCTCCGGAGCGGAAGAGGTGCTCGCCTTCGGCGACGTCCTCCGGGTCACCGCCGAAGGCGAGCAGCCGCTCCCACTGTGCGTCGGTCAGCGGCGGAGACTGGATCGGATCGAGGTCGTTTCCCACGGCAACAGGCTAACGAGCCGGGGCGGGGGTCGGGCCGACCGCCTGCTGACCGGCATCCGGCTGCGACAGCGCGCGGATGAGCGACTGCGCGTCGTAGGGACCGGTGTGCCGGCGGCCGTTGATGAAGAGCGTCGGCACCGACGTGATGCCCATCGCCTCGGCGTCCAGCATGTCGTCGCGCACCCGGCCGGTGACTTCGGGTGCGGTCAGGTCACGTTCGAATCTGTCGACGTCGAGCCCGAGTTCGCGGGCGAGGCGGATGATGTCGGACGGCCTCTGGTTCTCCTGGTCGGCGAACAGCCCGCGCTCGAACTCGAAGAACTTCCCTTGGAGGGATGCCGCCTCAGCGGCTTCGGCCCCGGCCAGTGCGTTCGGGTGGTAGGCGGTGAGCGGCGCGTGCCGCCAGACGTAGCGGAGCCGGTCGCCGAGCTCGTTGTGCACCTCCTGGATCGATCCGGAGGCCTTGAGGCAGAATCCGCACTGGAAGTCGCCGTACTCGACGATCGTGTACGGCGCGTCGGCGGCGCCGAAGACGTGGTCGCGCTTCGGATCGACGGGGCGGGCCAGGGTCTGGCCCGCCTCCAGGTCGGGTCGCACGGCGTCGGAGATGCGGAAGATCACGGTTGCGATGAGGAACGCGAGAACGGATGCCGCCAGAACGCCCACCCGGGCCTCGTTCTGCGCGACCTCGTCGTCGATCGCGATGTCGACGATGAAGAGGGAGATCGTGAAGCCGATGCCGCACAGCGCCGCTCCGCCGGCGATGCGGTCGAGCGTCAGCCCCGGCCCGAACTCGCCGAGCCGCAGCAGGCGCAGCACGGCGGCGGAGCCGAAGACGCCGAGGAACTTGCCCACCACGAGGCCCACGACGATTCCCCACGTGAGCGGCGATGCGATGGCCCCGGCCAGGATCTCCGGGCTGATCACCACGCCCGCGTTGGCGAGCGCGAACAGCGGCAGGATCACGTAGGCGACGTACGGGGCGTACGCCGACTGCAGGCGCTCGTTGATCGAGATCGACTCGCGGAGGCTGTTCGCGGCGGCGCGTGCGTACTCGGTGTTCGGCGACTGCCGGAACGTGCGGGCGAGATCGAGGGCGTGCTCGACATCGCGCCGGTCGGGCCGGTAGACGGGCACGAGCAGGGCGATCGCGACGCCGGCGAGCGTGGGGTGCACGCCGGAGGCGAGGAACGCCAGCCACACGATGACCGCCAGGGTCGCGTAGACCGGTCCGCGCCCGCCGCGCAGGTACCGCGTGAAGTACACGCCGACCAGCCCCGCGGCCGCGATCAGCAGCGGCATGGGCGTGAAGTTCTCGGTGTAGACGAGCGCGATGATGCTGAGTGCGCCGATGTCGTCGACGACGGCGAGGGCGAGCAGGAACACCCTGAGTCGGCCCGGAACGCGCGGGCCGATGAGCGCCAGCGCACCGACGAGGAAGGCGGTGTCGGTCGAGATGACGACGCCCCACGCGTACGCCTGCCCCGATTCGGCGGCGATCAGAGCGAACAGCAGTGCCGGGATCGCGAGCCCGGCGACGGCCGCGATCACGGGCACCATCGCGCGCGACCAGCTGGTCAGTTCGCCGATCGCGAACTCGCGGCGCACCTCCAGGCCGACCGTGAAGAAGAAGATCGCCATCAGAGCGTCGTTCACGAGCGCGTGCAGGGTGAAATCCAGCTGGATGTCGCCGACGCCCACGGTCAGATGGGTCTCCCAGAACGCCTCGTAGGATCCGACCGACACGTTGGCCCAGATGATGGCGGCGAGGGTCGCCAGCAGCAGGATCAGCGCCCCGATCCGGTTCTGTCCCATCGCTCGGATCTTCTCCGCGATCGACCGCCTGGTGCGGGACTGGGCGGCCACCGCCTCGGGATCCGGCGAGCGCTGGATGATCGTCAACTCGGCCATTTGGTGAGCATTCTCCTCGGCGTCACACGGAGCGACAAGTCGAATCCTCCCGCCCGCATTCCCCGTGGATCGCGGACGGCCGCACGCGCGGCCGTCCGCGTGGAAGAATCAGACGTTCCCCAGCAGACATGGACCCACTGTGATCTCGACTATCGCGGCGATCGCCGTGCTCGCGGTGGCGGCCATCATCCTGGTCGCCACACGCGGTCGCGCCGTTCGCGACATCGCCGTCAGCGGCCGCTCCGCCATGATCACGGGGTCACTGCCGGTCAGCGGCTCCGATGAGCCCGATGCGGCCGCTTCGCTCGCCGCCGCCGAAGCCGTCGGCAGCGCCATGATCCAGGCGGGCTACTCGGTGGAGACGGTGCAGGACGTCCTGGGCGACATCGCTCGCGTCAACGGCCTGCCCGAAAGCGAAGTGCTCGTCTTCCCCAACGCCCTGCTCGTCTCGGCACGGGGGCAGGGCCAGCACCGCACCGGAGCGGTCGCGAGCGGTGACGGACAGCTGCTGTTCTCGCAGATCGACGAAGTGCAGCGGACGGTGGATGGCGCCCGCACCGGCATCCTCGACCCCCGATCGACGGTCGAGCGCATCGACCGCATCCGCGACATGACGCCTCCGTACGGGCGCGTCGTGCGCGTCGTCGGCTACGCCTTCCTGAGCGGCGCCCTCTCGGTGCTGCTCGGCGCCTCGTGGACCGGGGTCTCGCTCGCAGCAGGCCTCGGCCTGATCACCGGCGCTGCGCTGCTCGTGAGCGAGCGGCTCCCGCGCCGCTACGGCGCGCTCATCACGGTCGGCATCGCGTTCTTCGTCGCGCTCGTGGTGTTCCTCCTCCTTCGCAACGGCTTCGGCTCCGGCATCCTGTCGGCACTCCTGGCTCCGCTGGTCGTGCTGCTGCCCGGAGCGCTGCTGACCACCGCGGTGCTCGAGCTGTCGACGGGGCAGATGATCTCCGGCGCCGGCCGTCTGGCGGCGGGCGCGATGCAGCTCGTGCTGCTCGGCGCGGGAATCGTCACCGCCGGCGCCCTCGTGGGCGTGGCCGACTTCGACTTCAGCGAGCAGCCCGAACTGCTCGGTCCGTTCGCGCCGTGGGTCGCGGTCGCCGTATTCGGTGTGGCGATCTCGGTGCACCGGTGCGCGCCCCGGCGGTCGCTCCCGTGGATCCTGCTCGTGCTCTACATCGCCTACTCCGCGCAGGTGCTCGCAGACCTGGCGCTCGGCGGCGTGCTGTCGGCGTTCGTCGGGGCGCTGGTCGTCACGCCGGTCACCGCGCTCGTGGCCCGGCAGCCGTCCGGACCCGCGGCTCTGGTGAGCTTCACGCCCGCCTTCTGGCTGCTCGTGCCGGGCGCTCTCGGCCTCGTCGGGGTCGCCGACGTGCTCGGCGGAGACGCGGCCGCGGCGGCGTCCCTGGTCGCCACGCTCTCCACGATGGTCGCGATCGCCCTCGGCGTGCTGGCGGGCTCGACGCTCTCGAACCGGATGCGCCGCCCGGCACTGTGAACCCCGGGAGACGACCGGCTCGCCGCGGCGGGCGCGTCTGCCGGTGGCTTGCCTGGCGCTCCACACACATCGGGGCCGTCGGCGCAACCCCCTGAACCTCCGGGCCCGCGGGCGTAGCGTTCAGGTCAGCCTTCTCGGATCCCCTATGCCTATGACCACTCCCACGACACTTCTGGCCGACCGCTACCGCCTCGTCAAGATGCTCGGCGCGGGCGGGATGGGTGTCGTGTGGCAGGCGTGGGATGAGCGGCTGCACCGACCGGTGGCGCTGAAGATGCTGCGCACGCAGTCTGAGCTCACCGACGCGGAGCGTCAGGCCGCGACCGATCGGGCGCTGCGCGAGGCGCGGATCACCGCGGGTCTGCACCATCCGCACGCCGTCACCGTGTTCGACGTGATCGAGCACGAGGGGCAGCCCTGCATCGTGATGCAGCTGATCGAGTCGACGCCGCTGTCGGAGCTCTTGCGAGTGCACGGACCTCTCAGTCCGGCCGAGACGGCACGGATCGGCGAGCAGGTCGCCTCCGCGCTCGCAGAGGCGCACCGGATGAAGATCGTGCACCGCGACGTCAAACCCGGCAACATCCTGATCACGGCCGACGGTTCGGCGCTGATCAGCGATTTCGGCATCTCGCACGCCCTCGGCGATACGACGATCACGGCGACGGGCATGATCCACGGCACTCCGGCCTACCTGGCGCCGGAGGTGGCGCGGGGCCTGGACACCACCTTCGCCTCCGATGTGTTCTCCCTCGGGTCGACGTTCTACGCGATGCTCGAGGGCGAGCCGCCGTTCGGCACCGACAAGAACGCGATCGCCCTGCTCCACCGAGTGGCGCGCGGGGGCTATCCGGCCGCCACGCATGCCGGACCACTTGCGCCGCTGCTGTGGGAGATGCTGTTTCCGCAGCCGAAGCGCCGGCCGACCATGGCGTCGGTCGTGCGGTCGCTTGCTGAGATCCGAGAGCGCGCCGGCACGTCGCCGGCCGCACCTGCGGTCGCCGCGGCCGCCGCGGCGCTGTCGCCCGAGCTCGTTCCGACGGAGGTTCTCGCCGAGAGCGATGCCACGGCGGCCGCCCCTCCGCCGACGCGTCCCACAGTTCCCATGGACGAACCGGGGCCGACGGTCCCGATGGACGAACCGGGCCCGACGGTCCCGATGGGCGAACCGGGGCCGACGGTCCCGATGGACGAACCGGGCCCGACGGTCCCGATGAGCGAACCGGCCCCGCCGCCGCCGCCCCTGCCCGATCGACCTCCGTCACCCGACCCACCGGTCGAGACCGCGCGTCCACCCGAGCCCCTGCAGGCCGCGGCCGCCGCCGCAACCGTCCGCATGCACGGCTCTTCCGCCGGCGAGGACGCCACCGCCGAGACCGAGCCCCTTGCCGGAGCAGCAGCCCCCGCCGCGGTGCCCGCCCGCACCGGCCGTCGGCGCGCGGGGATCGTCGCGGCGCTCGTCCTGGTGGTCGCCCTGGTGGCGGCGGCCACGCTGCTCTTCACGCTGCTGCGCCCCGGCGCCGACCCCGACGCCGGCACGGCGACCGATCCGACGCCGACTCAGACCGCGGAGACGTCGCCGACGCCCGAGGGGGAAGCCGCTCCGCCCGTGGACGCGGAGTCCGAGCCCGAAGCCCAGCAGCCCGAGGAGCAGCAGCCTGCTCCGCCCGCAGCGACGGCCGAGCAGCGCGCCGTGGAGACGGTGTCGGGCTACTACGCGCTGCTGCCGGGTGATCGCGACGGTGCGTGGCCGCTCATGACCGCCGACTACCAGGAGAACCACGCGGGCGGGCGGGGCGGCTACGAGGCGTTCTGGGCGCCCATCACGGGCCTGGAGATCGCCGACGTCGTGGCCACGGCGCCGGATCAGGTGCAGGCGACCCTCACCTACTACTACGACGACGGCCGCGTCGTGCAGGAGGTCACGAGCTACAGCCTGGTGGAGGAGGCGGGCGTGCTGAAGATCGCGGCGACCGACGTGCTCAGCAGCACGGAGCTGTGACCGCGTTCGGAACTCACGGCGCGCTCCCAGGTTGACGGGACCAAAACGGGCCCGGCATCCGTTCTCGTCTAGTGAACGTGCAGATTCACCGACGTTGCAGCCAGCAGCGTCTCCCAGGGAGGACGAAATGCCACAGGACTACCGTGCGACCGCCGATGCGCTCAGTCGCCTCACCCCCGCCCAGTACCGGGTCACTCAGGACGACGGCACCGAGCCGCCGTTCCGCAACGAGTACTGGAACAACCACGAGGCCGGCATCTACGTCGATGTCGTGTCGGGCCAGCCGCTCTTCTCATCCACCGACAAGTACGACAGCGGCACGGGATGGCCGAGCTTCACGAGGCCGATCGACCCCGATGCCCTCACCGAGAAGGTGGACGGCAAGCTGTGGATGAAGCGCACGGAAGTGCGTTCGTCGGGCGCCGACAGTCATCTCGGTCACGTGTTCGACGACGGGCCTCGGGATGCCGGCGGCCTGAGATACTGCATGAACTCGGCCGCTCTTCGCTTCATCCCCGTCGCCGAGCTCGAAGTCCAGGGATACGGCGAGTACCGCCGTCTCTTCGAGAACACCACGATCAATCAGGAGAACGCATCATGACCAGTGGACCCAGCGACACGGGCGCCATCACCCGCACGCCCGGCACCGAGACGGCCGTCCTCGCGGGCGGCTGCTTCTGGGGCGTGGAAGACCTCATCCGTCGCCAGCCGGGAGTGATCGACACGCGCGTCGGCTACACCGGCGGCAGCAACGACCACGCGACGTACCGCAGCCACCCCGGGCACGCCGAGGCCGTCGAGATCGTCTTCGACCCCACGCAGACGACGTATCGCGACATCCTGGCGTTCTTCTTCCAGATCCACGACCCGTCGACCCTGAACCGTCAGGGCAACGACATCGGCACGAGCTACCGCTCGGCGATCTTCCCGCTCACGCCCGAGCAGGAGCAGATCGCGCGGGAGACGATCGCCGATGTCGACGCATCCGGTCTCTGGCCGAAGAAGGCCGTGACGACGATCGAGCCCGCGGGCCCGTTCTGGGAGGCCGAGCCGGAGCACCAGGACTACCTTGTGCGCATCCCGCACGGCTACACGTGCCACTTCGTGCGCCCGGGCTGGGTGCTGCCCAAGCGCGACGCGACGGTCTAGGCAGAGGCCGTTCTGCTCGGCAAGGGCAGCTAGACCGTCCGGGCGAACGGGTCGAAGTCGACGGGCACGGCCTCGATCGGGTCGACCGTGCTGTCCACCGGGACGAACTCGCCGCGTGCGGCGGACTCCTGCGCGGCGACCATCGTGTCGAGCACGTGGTAGCCCAGCGCGCCGGTCGCGCGGTGCGGGCGACCGGTGCGGATCGCGCGCGCCATGTCGAGGGCTCCGAGGCCCCTGCCGACCACGACACCCTCCTCCGGAACATCCGTCCACGGCTGCTCGGCGACGGCGGCGTGCGCCGGGTCGGAGCCGCGGTGACTGAACGGCCGGGTGACGGCCGTCCGCCCGGTGAACATGTTCGGGTCGGGAAGCACGATCGTGCCCTCGGTGCCCGAGATCTCGACGATCCCCTGGCGCCGCAGCGGCGAGTCGAAGCTGAGCAGTGTCTGCGACTGCGCACCGCCCTCGAACGAGGCCAGCACGGTGATCGTCGAGGGAACCTCGACCGGGAAGCTCACTCCGGCATCCGGTCCTACGAGGATCTCGCGCTCCTCGCTCGCCTTCATGCCCATCGCGGCGACCGCGGCGACCGGGCCGAGGATGCTCACCAGGGTCGTGAAGTAGTACGGGCCCATGTCGAACAGGGGTCCGGCGCCGTGCGCGAAGAGGAAGCCGGGGTTCGGATGGAACACCTCCGGGCCCTGGTACTGCATGCTCGTCTGCGCGAACAGCGGGTCGGCCGATCTCGCCGCGCTCGATCGCGCGCTTGGCGGACTGGATGCCGGGACCGAGGACCGTGTCGGGCGCCACGCCGAGGCGGAGGCCGGCGGCATCCGCCTGTGCGAGCAGCTCGCGGGCGCTGTCGCGGTCGATGCCGATCGGCTTCTCGCTCCACACGTGCTTGCCGGCGGCGATCGCCTGCGCCGAGATCTCGACGTGGACCGCCGGAACCGTCAGGTTGACGACCAATTCGACGCCGGGGTGGGCGAGCACGTCGGCGGTGCTGCCGGATGCCGGGATCCCGTGCTTGCCGGCCTTTTCGGCGGCCCGGTCGGTGAGCAGGTCGCCGAGGATCAGCACCTCGATGTCGGGGAAGCTGTTGAGATTCTCCAGGTAGGTGTCGCTGATGTTGCCGGCACCGACGACGCCGACGCCCACCGGGCCGGAGCCGACCGGGGCGAACGCGCCCATCAGGCCAGGCCTCGCGCCGCGAGGAAGTCGTAGCCCACCTGCACCCCGTGCCAGATGTCGCCGGGGTAGGCGTCGAACTCGACGATCGCGTACTGCACGTGGGGCGCGGCGTCCAGCGCACCGTTCAGCGCGACGACGCCTTCGCCGGCGGGGACCTGGTCGATCGGAACCGCGCCGAGCGAGGGGGAAGGCTCGAGCGTGCCGTCCTTGACGTGCAGGGCGGTCACCCGGTCGCCGAGGCGCTCCAGCAGCGCGACGACATCGGCGCCGCCTGCCGCCGCCCAGTAGAGGTCGAGCTCGAGCGAGACGGCCGGGTCGAGCAGCTCCGCGAAGATCTCGAGCGGGAAGCGCCCGTCGATCTTGGTCTCGAACTCCTGGTTGTGGTTGTGGTAGCCGACCGAGATGCCGTACCCGGCGCCCGTCGCGGCAGCGGCGTTCAGCGCCTCGGCGGTCTTGGTGATCTCCTCGACGCTCTGCCAGCGATCGGGAGCGACGAAGGGGTCGAAGACGGTCGTCATGCCGAGCTTCTGCGCGGCGGCGAAGACCTCATCGGGGGTGGGGACCGCGATAGACGAGTCGAACGGGTTCTCGGTTCCCGAGGCGAGCGACGCGTGGCCGGTGGGCGACGCGATCCCGTGCCGGGCGAAGGCGTCGGCGAGCTCGTCGGCGCGGGTGACGAAGCCGAAGGCCTCGACGTTCCTGTAGCCGATGTCACGGAGCCTGGCCAGCGTGCCGTCGAGGTCTGCCGTCAGTTCGTCTCTCACAGTCCAGAGCTGGACGGAGATCGCCGGGGTGGTCATGAGGGTGTCCTGCTTTCTCAGTGGCGTCGTTGCGTTTCGGGAACGCTACCACGAAACCACCGCGTGGAGGTTTTATGTTGCTAGGCTTCCCGCATGCCGCACGAGACGCCCGCGCGGGAGGCCGCGCCGCCGCCGACCGCCGCACCGCGGTCGTACGCGAAGGGCGTCGCGCGGCGGCAGGAGATCCTCGACCGGGCGATCGAGGTGTTCGCCGACAAGGGCGCGGAGGGCACGTCGCTGCGCGCGATCGCGGAGAAGATCGGCGTCTCCCACGCCGCGCTGCTGCACTACTTCGGCTCGCGTGAAGAGCTCCTGGTCGAGGTGCTGCGCGAGGGCGAGCGCCGGCATTTCGACCCGCAGCAGAAGCGGGAGGTCGTCGGCATGATGGTGCGGGCCGCGGAACGCAACGTCACGGTCCCCGGGTTCGTCGCGCTCTACACGATGCTGCTGGCGGGGTCGCTGGAGGCGGACAAGCAGTACTCCCGCGAGTTCTTCTCCGCCCGCTTCGCGCGCATCCGCGACGAGCTGGAGCAGCTCATCCGCGCCGGACAGGAAAACGGGCACGATACGGCGGGGGATCGAGCCGGAAGCGATGGCGGCGCTCGTGATCGCAGCATCCGACGGTCTTCAGATCCAATGGCTGCTCGAACCGAGCGTCGACATCGCACGAAGCCTCGAGCTGCTCGAGACGATCCTCCGGCCCTGACGCGCCACCCGGCGCGACCGAGTCGGGAGAATTTCCCGCGATCGCCGTAATGGATCGGTCGGATGTGCGTCTTGGTTGTGTGAAGTAGAGAAGTGAATGCTTCGCGGTGCTGCCCCAACAGTGCCTGGGCCGTCGTTGCTTGGTTTCATCCCCAGAAGTCAACGGCGGCCCTTAATCGTCCCCGCTGCGAGGTGGGCCGATCTCTTCCTTCCGCTTCGGCAGCACCCGTGATAGGCATGCTTCATGGCTGACGATCTGGGGTCGTCGCATGTCCGCACCGATTTTGGGGAATTGAGCGACGCCGAACTGGTCCGCGCGACCAGGCTCGGTTCTCGGCGCGCCTACGCGGCGCTGTGGAAGCGTCACTCGGTGAGCGCGCTCAAGTACGCGAGGACCCTGACCGCCTCGGACGCCGACGACGTCGTCTCGGAGGCCTTCCTCAAGGTCTACGCCGCGATCAGGGCGGGCCGTGGGCCGGAGGACGACTTCCGGTACTACATGCGCTCCGCGGTGCGGAACACCTACGTCTCGATGGTGCGGGCGAGCCGCTCGGCCCCGGCGGGAGACGCGATCGAAGACGTGGTGGGTGACAGCGGTGCCGAGGTCGCCTCGGTGCGCAGCTTCGACGGATCCGCCACGGTGCGCGCCTTCATCTCGCTTCCCGAGCGCTGGCAGGAAGTGCTCTGGTACACCGAGGTCGAAGGTTTCAGCCGGGAGCGCACCGCCGCGGCGCTGGGGCTCACGGCGAACGCGGTCTCGGCGCTGTCGTTCCGGGCGAGGGAGGCCCTGCGCACCGCGTGGCTGCAGGAGCACATCAGCACCCGCTCCGACCTCGATCGCGGATGCGGGGCGATCACGCCCCTGCTCGGGGCATACTCGCGTCGCGGGCTCTCGCGCCGTGACCGGCTGCGCGTCGAGCACCACGTGAACGGCTGTCACCGCTGCACGTCGGTCGTGGGCGAGCTGTCTGAGCTGCTGACCCCCGGTCGTCTGGCGCTCGTGCTGCTGCCCGCGGCTCTGGCAGGCGGCGGTCTGGCCGCCCTCGCGTCGAAGATGGGCGGCGGATCTGCCGTGCTCGCGTCGGCCTCGACCATCGCAGCGCCCGCGGCAGCCGCCGCAGCGCCCGCAGCCACGGTCGTCGCCACGGTGAGCGGCGGCGCTGCCACGGGTGTGGCCGCCGCCTCGGTGGTCGGCAAGGTCGCTGCGTGTGCGATCGTCGCGACGATGATCGTGCCTCCCGCCCAGGTGCTGATCGATGCGGCGCATCATCCGTCCGCGCACGCGGCCTCCACGTCGGCCGGTGCCGGCTCGCCCTCCGCCTTCAGCGCCGTCGTGCACGTCGAACCGGCGGTCGACGCGACGCGCTCGGGCAGCCACGGGAATGCCGCGCCGCCCATCGACGACACCTCCCCGGATGCGGATGCGGATGCCGAGGGCCCGAGCGAGGACAAGAAGGATTCGCGCGGTACGAGGGGCGCCCCGCGCGGGAGCGCTGCAGCGCTCGGTGATGCCGAGACCGACCGCGACCTCGGCTCGAGGCTGGGTTCAGCCCGACCGCGAGGCCGGCCGCCGCGGAACGCGCGAACACCACGCCCGACAAGACCAAGCCAGACGAGGAACCGAGTGCGCGCGTCGATGCGGCTCCGCTCACTCGCGCGCAGGCGAAGGCAGCCCCGGCGGTGGTCGCACCGGCGCCCGACGGCGAAGAGGACGCTGCCGGTGGCAGCGATAAGCCGGTCGGTTCCGGTGCTTCGCGCGACTCGGCGGTGAGCGAGAACGCCAAGGCGAACGACAAGGAGAGCAGCGCGAAGGAGCCACCCCGGCGCCGGATCCCCGCGCGGATGACGCCGGCGCTGATGCTCGCGGTGACGGTGCCGTGACGGTGACGGTAACGGCAACGGCCGCAACGGCCACGAGAACGAGCCGACGATCCACCGAGAACGGCAAGCCAGACGGATCCACCGAGAACGGCAAACCCGACGCACCGGCCGAGAACGGCAAACCCGACGGGCCGAACGCGAACGCCGGCGAGAAGGCCGACGGGTCGGCACCCAAGAAGGACGCCGAGACCTCCGACGACAACACGAAGGCGAGCGCGAACGCGGAACGCTCCGGCATCCGACGGCGACAAGAAGCCCGAGCACGCGGCTGACGCCGGCACGCGGGGAGGCGCGTCCGAGACGGCGCCGCCGACCTCGGTCCCGTAGCGATGCCCGACCGACCGGCGCCGCCGTTCGACGGCGAGCTGGCGATCGTGCTGGCATCACTGGCCGACCGGGTTCCCCCGACGCTCACCGCCGACATGATCGCTCGCTTCCGTGCGCTTCCGCCGGATCCGACCGTCGGTGGGATGGTGGACGAGGTGGGGGCCGTCCACGAGCGGCGGGTTGTCCCGGGCTTCGCGGACGGCATGATCGAGGCGTCGATCTTCCGCCCGGCGGAGTCCCCTCCCGGTCCCGGCATCCTCTACCTTCACGGCGGCGGCATGGTCTTCGGCAACCGGTTCGGAGGAGTGGGCGCCTACCTCCCGCTCATCGCCAGTCACGGCGCGGTCGTCGTCGCGATCGACTACCGACTCGCCCCCGAGCACCCCGCGCCGACGCCCGTCGAAGACGGCTACGCCGCGCTGGTGTGGACGGCCTCGCACGCGAAGGAACTCGGAATCGATCCCGCTCGGATGATCGTCGCCGGGCAGAGCGCGGGTGCCGGGCTCGCCGCGGGCGTGGCGCTCCTCGCCCGGGAGAGGGGCGGTCCTGCGCTGGCGGCCCAGGTGCTGGTCAGTCCCATGCTCGACGATCGCAACGACTCCGTCTCGGCGCAGCAGATCGACGGGATCGGCGTGTGGGACCGCACGAGCAACCTCACCGGCTGGACGGCGCTGCTGGGCGACCGCCGCGGCGAGCGACGACGTGCCCGCCGCCTGGGCGCCGAGCCGGGCGGAAAGCCTCCGCGACCTGCCTCCGGCGTTCCTGTCGGTCGGCAGCGCGGAGGTGTTCCGCGACGAGACCGTGGAGTACGCATCGCGCATCTGGGCCTGCCGGCGGGGTCGCGGAACTGCACGTCTGGCCCGGCGGGTTCCACGGCTTCGAGAACTTCGCCCCCGCCGCAGCCGTCTCCACCGACGCCGCCGCCGCCCGCGATCGGTGGCTCCGGCGCCTGCTGGACCACTGAGCCCCCGGGGCGCCGACAGGAGAGAACACGATGACACACGCGCACGATGCCCAGATGATGCACGCGATCTCCGACGACACCCGCGACACCGTCGACGAAGTGCTGCACTACGCCCGCCGGCGCGCGCTCTTCGCGAACGTGCCGCTCGACAAGGCGATGTCGCCGCGCGATCTCGAGCGACTTGCGTCAGGTTCGATCACGGAAGACGGCATCGGCGCGCGGCGGGCGATCGGGCTGTTCGAGAACGTCCTCGCACCCGCGTGCATCTCGACCGACCACCCGGGGTACCTCTCGTTCATTCCGTCCGCGCCCACGAAGGCGGCCCTGGCGTTCGACGTCGTCGTCTCCGCGTCGGCCATCTATGCCGGATCCTGGATGGAGGGCGCCGGCGCCGTCTTCGCCGAGAACGAGGTGCTGCACTGGCTCGCCGCGGAATTCGGGCTCCCGCCGGGCGCGGGCGGGGTGTTCGTCCAGGGCGGCACCATCGGCAACCTGTCGGCGCTCGTTGCCGCCCGCGAGGTGGCGCGGCGGCGGCAGCGCGACGCGGGGCGGGATCACCCGCCGCGGTGGATCATCGTGTGCAGCGCCGAGGCGCACTCGTCGATCGTCGCTGCGGCGGCGGTCATGGACGTCGACGTCGTCACGGCCGCTCCGGATGCCGCGGGCCGGCTGCACGGCGATGCCGTCGCCGCGGCGCTCGACGAGCACGGCGCCGCGGTCTTCGCGGTCGTCGCCACCGGCGGGACGACGAACTTCGGAATCGTCGACGACATCGCCTCGATCGCCGCAGTCACCCGCGATCGCGACATCTGGCTGCACGTCGACGGCGCGTACGGGCTGGCGGCCATGCTCGTGGAGCGGATGCGCCCCGCCTTCGCCGGGGTCGGCGAGGCCGACTCGGTCATCGTCGATCCGCATAAGTGGCTCTTCGCTCCCTTCGACGCGTGCGCGCTCATCTACCGCGACCCGTCCGTGGCTCTGTCGGCGCACACGCAGAAGGCGGAGTACCTCGACACCCTCACCGAGTCGGCCGATTGGAACCCGTCGGATCTCGCGATCCAGCTCACGCGGCGCGCGCGCGGACTGCCGCTGTGGTTCTCCCTCGCGACCCACGGCACGGCGCACTACCGGGCCGCTGTGGATGCCGGCATCCGTCTCGCCGAGCGCATCGGCGAGGAGATCACCGCGCGCGAGGGTCTCTCGCTCGTGCGCGAGCCGCAGCTGTCGGTCGTGGTCTTCCGTCGCGAGGGGTGGACGCTCGCCGACTACCAGGAGTGGTCCACCGCGCTGCTGGAGGACCAGCGGGCCTTCGTCGTCCCGAGCGCGCACGCCGGCGAGACGGTGCTCCGCTTCGCGATCATCAGCCCGCTGACGACCTTCGAGACGCTCACCGGCATCCTCGACACGCTCGTCCCTCGCGAATAGCTCCGCTCCACGGGACCTTGGACTCTGCCGGTGCAGCGGCATCCGAGGTCCACTGGCTGATGGACAGAGGGAGCACACGATGAGCGGCATGGACCCCGCCCGCGAGATCGAGAAGCTGGGAACCGCCGAGTGCTGGCGGCTGCTCGAGCGCAACGCACTGGGTCGCCTCGCAGTGGAAGGCCCGGGTGGGGCACCCGACGTGTTCCCCGTGAACTTCCACGTGCACAGCGGCTCGATCTACGTGCGCTCGGCGCCGGGGTCGAAGCTCATGGACATCGCCGCGCGGCCGGCCGTCGCGTTCGAGATCGATGGCGAGGATGCGCTGTTCCACTGGAGCGTGGTGATCAAGGGGTCGGCGCGACGACTCGACAGCGACGACGAGATCCGCGACTCGGGCGTCGACAAGCTCGTCTCTGCGAGCCCGACGAGCAAGCACGACTTCATCTGCATCACCCCGTCGTCGGTCACCGGGCGCCGGTTCCGCAAGAGCGCCTCGAAGGCCGATGCGCCGCCGCCCAGCACGACGACGGGTGCGCACGAGCCGCAGCGGCCGCCGGAGGATCCACGACAGTGGCCGGGTTCGTCCGACGAAGAAGGCGGGGGACCGTTCCCGATCCCCCACTTCCCGCCCCGGAGCACAGCTAGCTGAACGGGCCGCCGTCGACGACGTCGTACCGGTCGGGCTCTGCCGAGCGGGTGAAGCGGCGACCCGTGATACGGGTGGGGATGATCCTCACCCAGCGGTACTTGAGCGTCGGAATCCACGGCCGCAGCGGCAGCTGATCGGCCTTGTCGATGTCGTCCTGCTGGTCGAGCCGTTCCGCGACGCCTTTCACGATGACACTCGCCGCGGCGATGTCGTCGTAGCGATCCGCTTCGAGGGCGACCCGGGGGTTCGCCGTCAGCTGGGCGAGCTTCGACCCCGGCGAGGTGCGGAAGAAGAGCGCGCCGTCGGAGACGACGAAATTGATCGGAAAGATGTCGACGTCGTCGCGGACGCTCAGCGCGAGCCGTCCCACCTCCGCGCGATCGAGGAGGTGCCAGCACTCCTCGGGCGTCATCTCGGTGACCGCGTCCTCCGCGAACCTCTGCATGTCGACCTCCGCTTCGCCGTGCGTCTCGACGAGCGACGACGCTGCCGGATGCTCACAGCCCATCGCACACCGTGCGATCGGGCCAGGGCCGAAGGTCCCGCTGTGTCAGCGGGAAGGGGCCAGACGGCTGAAGAGCTCCAGCCGCACCATCACCAGGCCGGCTTCGACGACTCCGGCGACGAAGTAGAGCGCCTGCAGGAAGCTGAAGGGGATGTAGATCATCTGGATGAAGATCCAGATGAGGACACCGAACGCGGCGACCGCCGAAGCGAGATCGGCCCACGGATGCTGCCGCAGGAGCAGCACGAAAGCGACCGCGTGCAGCCCGCCCACCACGATCGCGAGCGCCAGCCCGGGCAGCAGGTAGCTCGTGAACGGGGTTCCGGCGAGATAGTCGTCGGGCGGGCTGAAGATCGTCGCCAGGCTCGGCACGACGGCTCCGAGGACCAGCGCGAACCCGCCGAGGAACGCCGTCACGGCGACGAACGCGAGCACCGACAGGAGAATCGGTCTCGCGAGCTCGCGGATTCTCATCGCGGCACCGCGGCAGTGGTGGCGAGGCTCACCGCCCAGCTCGCCGCGCGATCCGCCTCACCCTCTAGGAGCACGTTCACGCTGCTGACGAGGAAGCACTCCTTCTCGACTCCTCGGATGCCGGCGGCCTTCAGCCGCTTGGCGATGGACGTCGACGCGTCGCCGGTGAAGATCCGCGGCATGTCGACCCGCGTCGCGAACGCCGCGAACCGCGGGGCCGGTGACAGCTGCGGCAGCGCCTTGATCCATTCCCGCACGCCGGCGCTCCGAGCCGTCGGCTCGAGCGTCAGCGCCTTGTCGGGATCCTTCGCCCAGGTGGCCGCATCCGTACGCGAGGCCGGCTGCGGCAGTGTGTGCGCGTGGGTCGGCGCACCGACGAACACGAGGTCGTATCCGTCGGGGTCGGGGGTCGTGGCAGCGGCTGCCACGGTGGCCGACACGTCGGCTGTCTCCAGTCCCCGCGCGATCGCCTCGGCCACCGCGCGGGTGTTGCCGAACATGGACTCGTAGACCACAAGTGCACGCATGATGTCCCCTTCGAATCGGCTGCCCTCGAAGTCTCGTGCCGCGGGACTCGGCCGCACAGGGCCGAAGGTCCTCCGGCCGGCCCTCACGTCGGATGGTTCTTTGCGCTCGGCACCGTAGACGGCCGCCTGGGTGCGGCGCTCCATGCCGAGCTTGGCCAGCAGGCCGCTCACGTAGTTCTTCACCGTCTTCTCGGCCAGCCCGAGCCGCGCGCCGATCTCGCGATTCGTGAGGCCCTCGGCAATGAGGCCCAGCACCTGGTTCTCCCGCAGCGACAGCGGTGGGCCGGGGATGCCGTGCTGCACGTCGGGCTGCAGCGCGGTGGCGGCCTGGCGCAGAACCGCCGCCGACTGGATGGTTCCTCCGGCTGCTGCGCGCCGGACCGCCTCGATGAGCGCGCGGCTGCGGATGTCCTTCAGCACGTAGCCGCTGGCGCCGGCCAGCACGGCCGACCTCAGCGCGTCGTCGTCGTCATAGGCGGTGAGGATCAGGCATGCGATGTCGGGGTGGGCCGACCGGATGTCGCGGCACAGGTCGATCCCGTTGCCATCGGGAAGCCGCACGTCCAGCACGGCGACGTCGGGAAGCGTCGCCTCGATGCGCCGTTCCGCCTCCGAGAGCGAGCCGGCCTCGCCGACGACGGTCAGGTCGGCTTCGGCGTCGATGAGCTGTGCGATGCCGCGGCGGACGATCTCGTGGTCGTCCACGAGGAAGACGCGGATCACGATTGCTCCTTCTCGTCATCGGCGGACGCGGGCACCGACCACACGACGCGGGTTCCGCCGCCCGCCCGCGGTTCGATCGTGCAGGTGCCTCCGCGCAGCTGTGCGCGCTCGGCCATGTTCGCCAGGCCGCTGAGGGGAACCGACGGGGGGACGCCCCGTCCGTCGTCTTCGACGGTCACGGTGACGATGCCCTCGTCGATGCCCACGGAGACCTCGACTCTCTCGGCGGCAGCATGCTTCATGACGTTCGTGAGGCATTCGCGCAGCACGGCCGTCAGGTCGTCGGCGATGGGTGCGGAGACGAGCGAATCGAGCGGCCCCGCGAACGTGATGCGCGGGGTCGCCGGCATTCCGGCCGACATCTCCGACACGACGTTGAGCATGCGGTCGCGCGGCAGCCTGCTGCGTGCGCGATCGCCCGACCCGAGCGCGAAGATCGCCGTACGGATGTCCTTGATGGCGGCATCCACCGCATCTACCTGCCTTTCGATCTCCGCCGCCGCCTCCGCGTCGACGGTCGCCGAGATCGCCTGCAGCGACAGGCCGGCCCCGAAGAGCCTCTGGATCACGTGGTCGTGCAGATCCCGGGCGATTCTGGCTCGATCACGGGACAGCTCGAGCCTCCGCCGGTCTTCCCGCGCCCGGACCACTTCGATCGCGACGCCGGCCTGCCCGGCGAAGGCGAAGGCCATCTCCACGTCGGCGTCGGTGAAGCCCGGGCTGTGCGGCCGACGCGAGACGGTGAGCGCTCCGAGCGGCTCGTCACCGGCGAACAGGGGGATCGCCACGGTCGGCCCGAGCGGGCTCTGGCCGTCGAAGAGCGGCGGCTGACCGTCGACGCTGGCCGCCCGGCGGGTCGCCAGCGCGCGCGAGGCGAGCGTGCCCGCCGCAGGGAAGACCCGGTCGCGCCACGCTTCGGCGCCCGCACCGCGGGCCGTGGTGATGCGCAGCTCGTCGGCGCCGTGCGGGACGGCGACCGCGACGAGGTCGACGTCGATGAGGGCCCCCACGTGCTCGGCGATGACATCCAGGGCGTCGTCGCCGGTGGCCTCCAGCATGGCCGCCATGACGTCGGCCGCTGTCGCGCTCCAGACTTCGCGGGCCCGGGCCGCGTCGTAGAGCCGGGCGTTCTCGATCGCGATGCCGGCGGTGGCGGCCAGGGCGACGACCAGCTCCTCGTCGTCCGGGTCGAACGGGTCATGCCCGCTTTGCGAGAGGTACAGGTTGCCGTAGACCTGGTCGCCGACGCGCACCGGCACACCGAGGAACGAGTCCATCTCCGGATGGCCCGCAGGAAAGCCCGCCGAACGCGGGTCCGCGCCCAGATGTGCGAGCCGGATGGGCGCGCGCTCGTCGATCACGGCGCCCAGGATCCCCTTCCCTGTCGGCAGGTGGCCGATCCGCGCCACGGTCGGCGCGTCGATCCCGACATGGATGAAGCGCTCCAGGCCGTTGCGGTCGGCGGCGATCACGCCCAGCGCGCCGTAGCGGGCATTCACGAGCGTCATCGCCGACTCGACGATGCGGCGGAGCACGACCTCCAGGTCGAGGCGCTCGACGACGGCGGAGCTGGCGCGCAGCAGGTCGCGCAGGCGCCGCTGCGCGAGGACCGCCTCTCCAGCGTCCGCGGGGGGCGCTTGCTCGGCCGCGTCGAGGTCACCGGTCATCGCCGCCTCCTCTTGACGCGATTCTAGTGAGCGCGGAGACTCCGCCGCGGGTCAGGTCGGAACCTCCGCCGGAACGACACACACGGGCACGCGGCACTGCGTCAGCACGTCCTGGTTGACCGAGCCGAGGAAGGCGCCCGCGAGCAGCCCGCGGTGGTGCGTACCGAGCACGAGCAGTGACGCCTCGCGGGCGGCGTGCAGAAGGGCGGACGCCGGACTTCCCTGCTCCATGACGGGTTCGATCAGGATGCCGGGATGTGCGCTCTGCGCGCGCTGAGCCGCCTCGCGCAGCATCCGGCGGTGTCCGGCCCTCGCCTCGATCGGCGACGCGAGCAGGGCGACGGACCCTTCCATCTGCGGCACCGGCATCTGCCAGGTGTGCACCAGAACGAGCGGCGCGTCCTCGATGGCGGCTTCCCGAGCGGCGAAATCGAGTGCGGCCAGCGATGAGTCGTCATCGTCGATGCCGACGACGATCTTGCTGCCCGTGGCATCTCCGTCGTCGGGCACCACGGCCACGGGCGTCCGCGAGCGGGATGCGACGCGCAGCGGCAGCCATCCGGCGAGCGCCGACCATACCGGCCGCCCTCGATGCGACCCGACGACCAGCAGGTCCGCCCCGCGGGCGCGCTCCAGCAGCGCGTCGGGCATGCGGCCCGTGAAGCGGTGGCAGTCGACCTCCGCATCCGGTGCGCGGTCGCGCAGGCGCCGCGCGGCATCCGCGAGCCCCGCGTCGCGACCGGAGTCGTCTTCGAGCATCGTGCCGCCGATCATGACGATCTCGATCTCCGCGGGGCGGAGCGCTGCCCGTGCGGCGACCCAGTCCAGCGCGGCGAGTGAGGAAGCGCTGCCGTCGAAACCCAACACGATCGTCTCCACGGTGCGCCTCCTCGGCTCGTCGGCGGTCCGCGATCGGCCGCCACTGCGCACGCTAGAGGCGATCGGCGCCCGCTTGCAGGGCCGAAGGTCCCCCGCGGTCGACCCGACACCCGCCGAAGTCGTGCGAGAGTCGAGGAGATGAACAGCTCCTCGGCGGCGAAGACGATCGTGATCACCGGAGCGAGCGACGGCATCGGGGCCGCGGCCGCCCGACAGCTCGTGCGCAACGGCCACACGGTCGTGCTCGTAGGCAGGTCGGTCGACAAGACCCGGCGGATCGCAGAAGAGCTGAAGGCGACCTGGTTCGCCGCCGACTTCGCGGATCTGGCTCAGGTTCGCGATGTCTCGTCCCGCCTCCGAGAGCAGCATCCTGCGATCGACGTGCTGGTCAACAACGCGGGTGGCATCTTCGGTGATCGCGCGCGCACCGTGGACGGATTCGAGAAGACGCTCCAGGTGAACCATCTCGCGCCGTTCCTGCTGACGAATCTGCTCATGCCGCGCCTGCTCGAGTCCCGCGCGACCGTGATCACGACCTCGAGTGCCGCGGCCCGTCTGTTCGGCCACATCGACCTGGACGACCTGAACAACGAGCGGCGGTTCTCGGCGAACCGGGCCTACGGCGACTCGAAGCTGGCGAACGTCCTCTTCACGAAGGAGCTGCATCGCCGCTTCCACCCGAGTGGCCTGTCTGCCGCCGCCTTCCACCCGGGACCCGTCGCGACCAACTTCGCCGCCGGCTCGACGAGCCTCATGCGCTGGGTCTACCAGACGCCGCTGCGCCGGGCGGTCGGGCTGATCAGTCCCGAGCAGGGAGCGATCACGCTCGTCTGGCTCGCCGAGACCGACGGCGGCAGCGACTGGCAGTCGGGGGAGTTCTACGAGAAGCTCCAGGTCGCCCGGACGAATCCGCAGGCGGACGATGCGCAGCTCGCCGCGGCGCTGTGGGATCGCAGCGCCGAGATGGTCGGCCTGTAGATTCGACCGCGCGGCGACGGATCGCGATGGCTACGCTGAACCGCGTGCACCCCTCCGCCGCCGAGGCATCCGTCCGCTGATGGCCCGGCTGACGGTGGGCGGCGCGAGCCACGGCACGGGCTTCTGGATCGTCGCCGCGGTGTTCCTCACGGCGATGGCCTACTCGACCGTGCCGACGCCGCTGTACCCGCTGTACGAGCAGCGCGATGGGTTTCCGGTGAGCCTGGTCACCGTCATCTACTCGTCCTACGCGGTCGGCGTCATGCTGAGCCTCTATCTCGCGGGACACGTGAGCGATTGGCTCGGTCGGCGGCGCATGCTTCTGGTGGCCGTGCTCATCTCGATCGCCTCCGCCGTGATGTTCCTGCTCTGGCCGGAGTCGCTCGGACTCGTCGGCGCACGTCTGGTCAACGGCGTGAGCATCGGCATCCTGTCGGCGACGGCGACAGCGCACCTCGGGGAGCTCCGGGCCATCGCCCGGCCCGCGGAAGACCCGGTCGTGGCCACCTCGGTCGCCGGCGCGGCGAACCTCGGCGGCCTCGCGCTCGGGCCGCTCATCGGGGGACTGTGCGCCGAGTTCCTGCCCGATCCGCTCGTACTGCCCCACGTGGTCTTCCTCGTGCTGCTCGCAGCCGGCGGCCTGGCGCTGCTGACGGTGCCAGAGACGGTCGCCGGCCCACACGCTCCGCATCGCTACCGGCCACAGAAGCTCTCGGTCCCACGTGCGGACCGCTCCATCTTCCTCGTGGCGGCGTTCGGGGCATTCGCCGGCTTCGCTGTGTTCGGCCTCTTCAGCTCGCTCATCCCGACGTTCCTGGCCGGCACGTTCGGCGACAGCGATCACCTGCTCGCGGGAGCGGCCGTCTTCGCGATCTTCGCCTCCGCGGCGGCCGGCCAGCTCGCGCTCGCCGGCGCGCCGCTGCGCACGCAGCTGACGATCGCGATCGTGGCGTGCGCGGCAGGCCTGACGCTCGTGGCCGCCGGCGCCCTGCTGCCGCAGATCGTCCTGTTCCTGGGCGGCGGCGTCGTCGCAGGGCTGGGGGTCGGCGTGCTCTTCCGCGGTGCGATCGGCACCGCGGTCGCGATCGCCGAGCCGGGCCACGCCGGCGAGACGCTGGCGCTGCTGTTCCTCATCGCCTACGCCGGGCCGGTCATCCCCGTGCTCGCCGTCGGGATCGCGCTCGCGTTCGCGCCCCCGGTCGCGGTGCTGCTGGTGTTCGTCGCCGGGGTGATGGCCGCGACGGTCGCGGCGGGCTCGATCATGCGCCGCCGCGCCGCCGCGTGAGGAGTTAGGCGGCCGACCACCCGCCGTCGCTGGCCATGATGATGCCGTTGACGTTGACGCCGTCGTTGCTCAGCAGGAACGTGATGGATGCCGCGAGCGCATCGGCCTCGACCGGGTCGGGCATGACGGCCATCGCGGTCTGGATCCGCTCCGCGCCCAGCGGTGAGCCGAAGCTCGCCTCGATGTTGGTGATCGTGGGGCCGGGGGCGACGGCGTTGACGCGGATGCCCGAGGGCCCGTACATGAACGCGCTGCTCTTGGTCAGGCCCGCGACCGCGTGCTTGGACGCGGTGTAGGCGACTCCGGCGGCCGAGCCCCGCAGCGCCGCCTCGGACGCGGTGTTGACGATCGCGCCGCCGCCCTGAGCGAGCATCGCGGGGACGACCGCGCGCATGAGCTTCATGGTGCCGGTCACGTTCACCCGGAACACGCGGTCCCAGACGGCATCCGTCACGTCGCCGACCGGCGTCATGTCGTCCATGATCCCCGCGATGTTGGCCAGCCCGTCGATCGTGTCACCGGCCGCGGCGACGATGCTGCGCCACCCCCGCATCGTCGGTGATGTCGGCGGCGAGCGACACGATGTCGGCATCGCCGTGCTCGGCGACGAACTCGTCGAGGCGCTCCTGGCTGACGTCGACCGCGACGACACGTCCTCCTTCTCGGGCGATGCGCGAGGCGGTCGCCCGGCCGATTCCCGAACCGGCTCCGGTCACGATCACGGTCTGCCCGGTGAAGCGGCCCTGATCGATCCGCTCGGTCCACTCGCGCAGGGCGGCGGTCGGCTCCGCATCGAACGGCGCCGCAGCCTCGGCGGGCGCCGCGGCGACGCCGGCAGGCACGTCGCCGACGGCCGCGCGCTGGATCAGGCCGTCGAGCATGTCCTGCGTGAATGCGCCCCGGCTCATCTTCACAAGGCGCTTGATCGCCAGTCGCTTGATGGGGCGGAACACCTCGGGCGACTGGCCGCCCTGGGCGAGCATGTCGGTGAGGATGGCGTTGCCGACCGGGTCTTCGAGCCAGGTGGCGATCGACGAGTCGGCGGTGAGAGGCGCGGTGCCCATGATGTCTTCCCTTCTACCGGACAACTGTGTCCGGTACTAGGCTACACCCGTGCCGACCCCCCGCTCGACGCCCCGACGGCCCAATCACGGCCCCGCCGCCGGGCCGGGCAATCGCGCGGCACTCATCGCCGCCGCGCGCGAGGTGTACGCGGCCGAGGGACTCAGTGCGCCGTTCAGCGCCGTGGCCAAGCGGGCCGGCGTCGGGCAGGGCAGCCTGTACCGCCACTTCCCCGACCGCACGGCGCTCGCCGTCGCGGTATTCGAGGAGAATCTCGCCGACCTGGAGGAGTTCACCGCGCCCGAGGACAGGACGATCGAGGATCTGCTCGACCGGGTGGTCGCACAGGCGATGGTGGCCACCGCCTTCATCCAGCTCATCGACGCCGACCTTCACGATCCGCGGGTGGCACCGCTCGGCATCCGTTTCCGCGCCGTCGCGGAGCGCCTGCTCGCCCGGGAGCGCACGCTCGGTCGCGTGGGCGCGCACATCGAGGTCGAAGACGTGACCCTGGCCACGGGGATGCTGGCCGCCGAGCTCGCGAGAGCCGACCCCGACCAGCGGCGCGATGTCGCGCGTCGCGCGCGGGCGCTGTTCCGAGCGGCTTTCGCGCCTCGCTGACTCATCCGGGCGGGGCGCGACGGTAGGCTCAGTGCATGGGCAGGTTCATCTACGACACGATGGCGAACTCGGTCGATATCGACGATCGGACGCTGGCGCACCTGCGGATCGTGGTCATGAACAAGTTGCGTCGCACCGAGGCGTTCATGTTCGACGTCGAGGTGGGTGACGGCAGCGGCCGTCGCAGCTTCTGGATGCACCCCTCGGTGCCGATCCAGTTCCACTTCTTCGGCAGCCGCAGTCCGCGCATCAACCGCGCATGGGTGGAAGATCTCATGCAGGCGGCCAGCGGTCCGAACGGCCTCACCATCACGCCCGAGCCGGCGGAGGACGCACCCGCCGACGAGTGATCACTCGTGAGGCTGCACCGGCATTTCGGAGGTCTCGAGGATCTTGGCGGCCTCTTCGGCCGGGCTTGCGGGGATCTCGTGGCCCGCGACCGTCAGCTTCTCGATCGTGAGCTCCTCGACCTCGACCTTGCCGACCGACAGCCCGGACTCTTCGCCGGTGCTCTCGAGCACCTCGATCGGTCCGGTGTCGAAGTGCTCGGCCACGAGCGTGATGCCGCCCGAGGAGTTCGCCGAGCTGGCCAGCTCCTCGATCCACGCGCGGCTCAGCTCGGTGGGCTCGGGATCGTCGAAGACGAACCGCAGCGGGATCGACGGGTGCAGCCAGATGGTGCTCCGACCGCGGGGCTGATCATCGGGATGCTGCCACGTCACGGTGAAGCTCTCGCTGCGCCGCAGCTTCGTCGCGATGACGACTTTCAGGTGCGCCAGGCGCGGTCGTCGATGTGGATCGGGGTGGCCGATCCGCCGTAGTAGATAGTGCCCACCGGGCAACCCTAAGCCCTCGGCGGCCCGCCCCGAACACAACGGTGGAAACCCGACGGATCAGCGCGTCGCGAGCGAGAGGTTCTCCTCGAGCTGACCGCGGGTCTGCCGGGCGCCGTACGCGGGCTGATCGCGCTCCACGCGCCAGCTGTCGGCGAGGGAACCCACGCTGACGGTGTCGAATCCGAACTCGTCGTACAGCGCGGTCACGAAGCCGACGGCATCCGCGTCATCCCCGGCCGTGGCGAGGGCACGACGATCGGGGTGACCGGCCGGCTTGCCGTCGGTCAGGATCTGGGCCGCCGTGATGTGGTTGAAGGCCTTGGCCACTCTCGACTCCGGCAGATGCTCCTGGAGGAGCCCGCTCGTGGTCGCCTGCTTCTCGTCGAGCTCCGCGATGCGGCCGTCGCGCTCCCAGTAGTAGTTGTTCGTGTCGAGCACGATCTTCCCGGCGAGCGGTGCGACGGGGACGTCGCGATAGGCCTTGAGCGGCACCGTGACGATGACGACGTCGCCGGCAGTGGCGGCATCCGTGGCGGTGCCGGCCTTGGCGTGACCGCCGAGCTCCGCGACGAGAGCTGCGAGGGATTCCGGGCCCCGCGAGTTGCTGATCACCACGTCGTACCCGCGGGCCGTCAGGCCGCGAGCGAGAGTGGAGCCGATGTGTCCTGCGCCGATGATTCCGATTGTCGTCATGCGGGGGTGGAACGCGGCATCCGGCCGGGTATTCCCCGTGTTGCGTCCCGCGTCAGAGGCGCGACCACGCCTCACTCAGCACGCCGCGCAGGATCTGCTCGATCTCGTCGAACTCGGCTCACCCAGGGGTGAAGCGGCGGCGGCGTCGGACGGTCTGTCCGTGAATGGAGCGCCCCCCGCACCGATCAGCGCGCGTGCGCGACCGCCCTCACGCTCGCCGCCGTCATCCTGCGATCCGCGGCCGTCACGACATGCGCGGGCCCGTCAGCTCGACCTCGCCCGCCGTCTCGCGGTCGGCGCACGAGGGTCCGACCCACAGGAGGATCGTTCCGGGCTCGACGATGCGCTCTCCGCCGCGCCGAGGTGAACGCCAGGCGCGCGGCTCGGCACGTCGAAGCTCGACCACCGCCTCCTGCCCGGCCTCGAGGAAGACCCGCGCGTAGCCCAGGAGCTGCGCGACGGGGCGCGTCACCGACGCGTAGACATCGCGCGCGTACAGCTGCACGACGTCGGCACCCGCGCGAGACTCCGTCGTTGCGACACGCCGGACCGACACCTGGAACGCGTCGTCGGTGGGGGCGTGCGGCTGCACGTGAGGTCGGAGTGCGAGAAGGAGGTGAAGGACAGCCCGAAGCCGAACGGCCGGACGGGGGCGCTGCTCGCGCTGGTGATCTCGTTCGGTCCGCCCAGGATCGGATGCAGATAGGAGTACGGCTGCGATCCCGCCGACCGGGGCAGCGAGACCGGCAGACGACCGCTGGGGTCGATCTCGCCCGCGAGGATCGACGCGATCGCCGGGCGCGCCCTCCTCGCCGGGGAAGAACGCCTGCAGCACCGCGCGGGGCGCCTGCTCCCCGTCCAGCGCCCAGTCGATCGCGTACGGACGACCCGTGAGCAGCACCATCACCACCGGTGTGCCGGTCGCGACGACCGCCTCGACGAGCTCCCGCTGCACGCCGGGCAGCTCGAGGCTCTCGACGTCGTTGCCCTCGCCGACCGTGCCGCGGCCGAACAGTCCCGCGCGGTCGCCGACGACCACGATCGCCACGTCGGCCTCGCTCGCCGCCTCGACGGCCTCGGCGATGCCGGATCGGTCGAGGTCCTCGACCGAGCAGCCGGGCGCGAACATGAGCTGCGCGTCGGAGAACTGCGCGCCGAGCGCGTCGATCACGGTCGGGATCTCGAACCCCATCTGCACCTCGGGTGGTGGGCCAGAACGTGGTTCGCGAACGAGTAGCAGCCCATCAGAGCGCTCGGCATGAGCCGGCGTTGGGGCCGATCAGCGCGACCCGCGCGGCGCGCTCGAGCGGCAGCATGCCGTCGTTGGAGAGCAGGATGACCGACTCCTCGGCCAGGCGGCGGGCGATGCGCACGAGTGCGCCGGCGAGTCGAGGTCGACCGGCGGTCGGCGGCTGCGTCGAAGGCATCGTCGAGCAGGCCGAGTCGCTCCTTCTGGGCGAGCACGCGCAGCACCGCCGGTCGACGAGCGCCTCGTCCACCTGCGCCGGCCGCGACCGTGTCGCGCAGCGGAGCGCCGTACGCGTCGGCGGTCGGCAGCTCGACGTCGATGCCCGGCGGTCAGCGCCAGCACGCGCGGCATCGCCCGGCGTCTCTCGGCGATCGCGTGCATCGTGTGCAGGAACGCGACGGAGAAGTAGTCGGCGACGACGACGCCCTCGAACCCCCACGTGTCCGCGCAGCAGATCGGTCAGGTAGGCGTCGAGGCGGCGACCGGCATCCCGTCGATCTCGGCGTAGGAGTTCATGACGACTGCGCGCGCCGCCGTCGCGGATGGCCATCTCGAACGGCGGGAGCAGCACGTCGGCAACCTCACGCGGGCCCGCCGACACCGGGGCGTGGTTGCGGCCCGACCGCGAGGCCGAGTAGCCGACGAAGTGCTTGAGGGTCGCATCGACGCCGGCATCCTGCAGGCCGCGCACGTAGGCGGTGCCGATCGTGCCGACGACGTACGGGTCCTCGGCGATGCACTCGTCCACGCGTCCCCAGCGGGGGTCGCGGATCACGTCGAGCACCGGAGCCAGGCCCTGATGGATGCCGAGCGCGCGCATCGACTCGCCGATCAGCCGTCGCCATCTCCTCGACGGTCGTCCGGATCGAAGGACGCCCCCCACGCCAGGGGAGTCGGGAACGTCGCCGCCTTCCAGGCCGCGAGACCGGTCAGGCACTCCTCGTGCACGATCGCGGGGATGCCCGAGCCGGGTCTCGGTGCGGAGGCGTCGCTGCTCGCTCCACAGCCACTCCGCACGCTCGACCGGATCGACCGGGCGGGTGCCGTACACGCGCGTCAGGTGGCCGATGCCGTTCGCGCGTCGCGTCCTCGTACCGCGTCGACGAGGCCAGCTCGCCGGCCATCGGCGCGACCAGCTCGTCGCCCTGGTCGACCCAGTAGCCGCCCAGCTGGGCGATCTTCTCCTCCAGCGTCATCTGCGCGACGAGCGCGCGCACGCGCGCCGAGACCGTTCGATTCATCCATTCGTCGGCTCATCCCTTCACCGCTCCGGTCAGCCCGCCGACGATGCGCCGCTCGAACAGGCTGAAGAACACCAGCGCGGGGATCATCGACAGCGACGTGAAGGCGAGCACCTTCGCCGTGTCGACGGAGTACTGCGACGCGAACGCCTGCGTTCCCAAGGGGCAGCGTGAACGACGCCTCGTTGTTGAGGATGAACAGCGGCAAGCAGGTAGCTGTTCCAGCTGCCGATGAACGCGAGGATGCCGACCGTGATGACTCCCGGAATCGCCAGCGGGATCACCATGCGCCAGAAGAAGCCGAGCCGGCTGCATCCGTCGATCGCCGGCGGCCTCCTGCAGCTCGTTCGGGGATCGCCGCCAGGAACGGGACCAGGATGATGATCGTGATCGGCAGCGCGAACGCGATCTGCGGGATGATCACCCCCGGAAGCGAGTTCATCAGGCCGAGGTTTCGCACCACGATGTACAGCGGTGTGATCGCCACGGTCATGGGGAACATCAGCCCGGCGGCGAAGAGCGCGTAGATCAGCCCCGCCCGCGGAAGGAGTAGCGAGACGAGGACGAAGGCGGCCATGAGTCCCAGCGCGACCGCCAGCACGGTCGTCGCGACCGCGGCGATCGTCGAGTTGCCCACCTGCGGTCCAGAAGACGGGGCTCGCCAGCACGTCGGCGTAGTTCTGCCAGTTCCACATCGTCGGCAAGCCCGACGGGTCGACCGTGATCTCCGAGTTCGTGCGGAAGCCGCCGAGGATGATGTACGCGACCGGTGCGAGCATGAGCCCGATCAGGACCAGCGCGACGAAGTAGATGAGCAGGCCGCCGCCGGAGCTCTTCTGCAGGGGTGCCGGGCGCTGCCGGGCGGGCGGCGCCTCGATGATGGTCGCGGCCATCAGACCTTCCCTCCTGTGATGGCGCCGGCCGTGTCACGGCGGAGCAGGAAGCGCTGATAGAGCAGCGCGACGACGAGTGAGATGAGGAACATCACGACGGCGACGGCGCTGCCGTACCCGTAGCTGGCGGCGTTGCGGCCGTTGGCGACCATGTAGGTGGCCATCGTGGACGTGCCGGCGGTGGAGGCCACGTACTGACCCCAGATGATCCACACCAGGTCGAACAGCTGGAGCGAGCCGATGATCGACAGGAACGCCCAGATGCGGATCGTGGGTCCGAGCAGCGGCAGCACGATGTGGCGCTGGATCTGCCAGTAGGAGGCGCCGTCGATCGCGGCGGCCTCGGTGAGTTCGTCGCGGGATGCCCTGGAGTCCTGCGAGGAAGAGGATCACGGCGAACCCGATGTACTTCCAGGTGATGATCACCATCAGCGTCCAGATCGCGATCGACGGGTCGGACAGCCAGTCCGCGGCGAGCGCGCCGAGCCCGATCTTCTCGAGGAGGCCGTTGAGCGCTCCGTTGGATGGAGCATGAGGCTCCACCCGATGCCGACGACGACCTCGGAGATCACGTACGGCACGAAGATGAGCACGCGGATGACCGACTGGTAGCGCATCTTGCGGTTCAGCAGCAGGGCCAGCCCGAGGGCGATCGGACCCTGCATCACGAGCGACATCACCGCGATGAACACGTTGTGGCCGAGCGCCTCGTGGAAGGCCGGGTCGGTGAGGATGACGACGTAGTTGCGCAGGCCGACGAAGTCGACCGCAGGTCCGTAGCCGTTCCAGCTGAAGAAGCCGTAGTACGCCGCCATGATGACGGGGAAGATGACGAAGGCGACGAAGACGACCAGAGCCGGTCCGATCAGGATCGCGAGTTCGAGCCGGGGTCCCCATCCCGCGCCGCGGGAGCGTCGGCCGGCGGCCCGTCGGCCGACGGGCGGCTGGCCCGATGGGGGCAGCGTCTGAACGCCGCCCCCATCGGTGACCGGCGTCCCGGGCACGTCTTCGGCGATCTGCGAAGAATCGCGCGCGGTAGCCATCAGTTGCCCTGCCTAGGCCTTCGCGGCCGCGTCGTTCACGGCATCCACGATGGCCTGGGCATCGCCCTGGCCGGCGAACATGTCGACCACGGCCACGTTGAGCGCGTTGCCGATGTTCTGGCCGTAGCAGCGTGTCGAGCCACACCGAGACGTACGGTGCCTCGTTGTATGCCTTCAGGACCTCCTGCAGGTGCGGGGTCGGTGACGACTCCCTGGGCCTCCTGCGAGGCGGGCAGGGTGACGAACGCCTTGTCGTATGCCTCCTGGTTCGCCTTCTCGACCGTGAAGTTGAGGAAGTCGACGCACTCGTGCGGGCGCGTTCGACCCAGCAGGAGTAGCCGTCGACGCCGCCCATCATGGCGCCGGGCTCGCCGTCGCCGCCATCGACTGCGGGGAAGGGGAACCACAGCGAGGTCGGGCAGCGGCTTCTCGTCGGGCGTCAGCGACGCGATCACACCCGGGTCCCAGGCGCCCATGAGCTCCATCGCCGCCTGGCGGTTGGCCACCAGACCGGCGGACGAGCCGGCACCCTGCTGTGCGGCGGTCGTGAGGAAGCCGTCGTTGAACGGCTCGGTCTCCAGGAACGCCTGCAGGTTCTCGCCGGCTTCGAGCCAGCACGGGTCGTTGAACTCCTCGGCTCACGGCCGCTTCGTCCATCGTCTCCTTCGCGCAGGCCCGCAGGGCGAAGTTGTAGTACCAGTGCGCGGCCGGCCATGCATCCTTCGCGCCGACGGCGATCGGCGCGATTCCGGTCGCCCTGAGCGCGTCGTTCACCGTCACGAGCTCGTCGATGGTGGCCGGAGGCGTCACCCCGGCGGCCTCGAACGCGTCGCCGGCAGTAGAAGATGCCGGACGGGAGCACGGCGGTCGGCATCGCCGTAGACCTTGCCGTCGACCTCGAATGCGGAGAGCACGCCGCCCAGCGCGGACTCGGTGGCGTCGGTGATGCCGCTCGGTCAGGTCCATCGCCTGACCGGCGGCCACGACGTCGGCGAGCTTGCCGCCGCCGCGCGCCATGAAGATGTCGGGTGCGTCGCCGGAGTTCAGCGCCGTCTGGAGCTTTCCGTCCATCTCCTCGTTCTGCACCGACTGGATCTCGATCGTCACGCCGGGGTTGGCCTCCTCGAACGCGGCGACGGTGTCTTCCCAGTACTGCTTGCCGGGGCCGGTGGTGGAGTTGTGCCAGAACGTCATCGTGACGTCGCCGTCGGATCCGCTGTCGCCCCCGCCGCCGGCGCAGGCGCTCAGAGCGAGTGCACCCGCGACCAGGACGGCAGAACCCGCCAGGACTCTCTTGCCATTCATGTGATTTCCGTTTCTCTTCGTCGAGTCGCACCTCGCTCGCGGAGGTGTGTGAAACCCGCACGGTCGTCGTCTTTCCGACCGCTGTGCGTTGAACCCGGATCTTGGGCATCCAGGATTGGCGTTCAGTGTCGCAATCCGGAAAGCGATGTGTCAAACGTTTTCGAAAACCTTTTCCATTCGTTATCATCGAGCTCATGGCCCGCCGCGCAACCATCAAGGACGTCGCCGCGGCGGCCGGCGTCTCGGTCTCGACGGTCTCGAAGGCCGTGAACGGCCGCTACGGCGTCGCACCCGACACGATGCGCCGCGTGCTCGATGTCGTCGAGAAGCTCGGGTACCAGTCGAGCCTCGGCGCGAGCAGCATGCGCTCGCGCATCGCACGGGGGTGATCGGCGTGCTGGTGCCGGCGTTCGAGCCGTTCAGCGCCGAGATCCTCAAGGGCGTCGGCGCCGCCGTGCGCGGCACCGGATTCGACCTGCTCGCGTACAGCGGGTCGCAACGGCACGGGCGAGGGCTGGGAGCGCCGCTCGCTGAGCGCGCCTGAGCGGCACGCTCATCGACGGGGCGATCATGGTCACGCCCTCGGTCGTCAACGTCGGCGGCGAAGTGCCCATCGTCGCCATCGACCCCCACACCGGCCCGGCCGACCTTCCGACCGTCGAGTCCGACAGCTTCCGCGGCGCCCAGCTGGCGACGCGGTACCTCATCGAGCTGGGGCACACCCGCATCGGCTTCATCGCCGGCCGCCCGGATCTGCGCTCCTCGATCGCTGCGCGACGCCGGCTATCGCAGCGCGCTGCCGGAGGCCGGCATCGCGTTCGATGCCGGCCTGGTGGGAGTCGGGCGCTACCGGCAGGACGCGTCGCGCGTAGCTCGCGCACGAGCTGCTCGTCGCAGGTCGACCGGCCCACGGCGATCTTCGCCGCGAACGACATCTCGGCGATCGCGATGCTGACGGTCGCCGCACGAGCTCGGGATCGCCGTGCCCGCGGAGCTCTCGGTCATCGGGTTCGACGACATCCCCGAGGCGTCCCGCCACGCCCCGGCCCTCAGCACGGTCCGCCAGCCCATGCAGCGCTCGGCGCAGAGGCGGCCACGGCTGCTGCTCGCGCTCATGGACGGCGAGACGTCCCGGAGCAGACGCACGTGTCGCTGCCGACCCGGCTCGTCCCGCGCGCGCACCACCGCGCCGCCGCTCTGAGGGCGGCGGCGCGCGGCTCAGTTCAGCGCGACTCGTCAGCGAGCGCCGGCCGGGATCGCGCAGGAGCTCCGCGAACGCCGCCTCGGCGGCGCCGATCAGCAGGCGGTCCTCGGCCAGAGCCGCGGTGCGGATGTCGAGGCCCTCGCCGCTGGCGGGCATGGTCTGGGCGGCCACGGCCTGGAACAGCCCGTCCAGATCGTGGTCGGCGAGCATCGCGAGGAAGCCGCCGAGCACGACGACCGACGGGTTCAGCACGTTGACCGCATTCGCCAGTGCGGTCGCGAGGATGCGGCGCTGCCGGGCGACCTCCTCGACGCACCGTCAGGAGCGCGCGTGGCCCGCAGTCATCTCGGCGAGCGTGGGCTCGTCGGCGATCAGCAGCTGGCCGGCCGGCGAGCAGGCGGGCGCGGCTCACCTCGTCCTCGAGCACGCCGTCGCCGGCGCGCCGATCGGCGGCGGCGGCGATGCCGGGCCGGTTCTGCCCGAACTCGCCGGAGTAGCCCGAGGCGCCGGCCACCGGCATCCCTCCGACGATGAGCCCGCCGCCGATTCCGCTCGCACCGCCGTTGAGGTAGACGACGTCGTCGATGCCGCGCGCCGCGCCGAAGAGGTGCTCGGCCAGGCGCCCAGCATCGCGTCGTTGCCGACGGACGGTCGGGCAGCCCGGTCGCGGCGAACGACCAGCTCGCGCACGGGCTCGTCGGTCCAGCGCAGGTGCGGGGCGTTGCGCACGAGTCCGTCCGCGGCGCGCACGAGTCCCGGGCACGGCGAGGCCGATGCCCGCGATCGCGGGCGTCGGCGAGTTCGTCCGCGCGCCACGGGCGAGCTGCGCGCCGATCATCGCGCGGTCTCCTCCGGGCCTGATGCAGCCGGTCGATCTCGATGCGGCCCGCGCACCGGATGCGGCGGTCCAGGCCGACGGCCGCGATCGTGAGGGCGTCGACCTCGGGGTTGACGGCGATCGCCACGACCGGGGGTGCGCCGCCACGACGGGCGAGGGCCGGCCGACGCGCCGGCCGGGTCGGGGGCCCGCTCCTGCACCAGGCGCTCAGCGCGACGAGCTCGCCGACGAGGTCGGCGATCGTGGAGCGGTTCAGCCCGGTCGCCTCGGTCAGCGCGGCGCGCGAGAGCGGTCCGTCCAGATGCACGAGCCGCAGCACGCGGCCGAGGTTGCGCCGGCGACGCTGTCGCCGCCGGTCCACTCGGCGGGCGCGCTGCTGCGGTCGATCACCCCACTCACTGTAGGGGGACAGCGGCTTTTGTTGGCGGCGACACCAATCAGTCCCGTGAAAGTCGGCCGACCCGCTGGACTCGGCATCCGTTCTCCGATAGGTTGTTGTTCGCAACAATTCCCCGCAAAGGAGCGTCATGCCCACTCCCACTCGCGCCGACAAGTTCTCGTTCGGTCTCTGGACCGTCGGCTACAACGGCACCGATCCGTTCGGCGGCCCGACCCGCCATCCGCTCGACGTCGTGCACGCCGTCGAGAAGCTCGCCGAGCTCGGCGCCTACGGTCTCACGTTCCACGACGACGACCTGTTCGCCTTCGGCTCGACCGACGCCGAGCGTCAGACGCAGATCGACCGCCTCAAGGGCGCTCTGGCCGACACCGGCCTGATCATCCCGATGGTGACGACGAACCTCTTCTGCGCGCCGGTCTTCAAGGACGGCGGCTTCACCGTCGAACGACCGCGATGTGCGCCGGTTCGCGCTGCGCAAGGTCTTCCGCCAGCTCGACCTCGGTGCCGAGCTGGGCGCGAAGACGTTCGTCATGTGGGGCGGCCGCGAGGGCGCCGAGTACGACGCCGCCAAGGACATCCGCCAGGCGCTCGAGCGCTACCGCGAGGCCGTGAACCTGCTCGGCGACTACGTCACCGACAAGGGCTACGACATCCGCTTCGCGATCGAGCCGAAGCCCAACGAGCCGCGCGGCGACATCCTGCTGCCGACGCTCGGGCACGCGATCGCGTTCATCGACTCGCTCGAGCGCCCCGAGCTCGTCGGCCTCAACCCCGAGGTCGGGCACGAGCAGATGGCGGGCCTGAACTTCGCCGCCGGCATCGCGCAGGCGCTGTACCACGGCAAGCTCTTCCACATCGACCTCAACGGCCAGCGCGGCATCAAGTACGACCAGGACCTCGTGTTCGGTCACGGCGACCTGCACAACGCGTTCGCGCTCGTCGACCTGCTCGAGAACGGCGGCCCCGGAGGGGTTCCGGCGTACGACGGCCCGCGCCACTTCGACTACAAGCCCAGTCGCACCGAGGACGAGACGGGCGTGTGGGATTCGGCAGCCGCGAACATGCGCACCTACCTGCTGCTCAAGGAGCGCGCCGCGGCCTTCCGCGCCGACCCCGAGGTGCAGGAGGCGCTCGACGCCGCGAAGGTCGACGAGCTCTCGGTGCCGACGCTCAACGAGGGCGAGTCGTACGACGACTTCCTCGCCGACCGCTCGGCGTACGAGGACTTCGACACCGTCGCCGTACCTCGGCGGCAAGGGCTTCGGCTTCGTCCGCCTGCAGCAGCTGGCGACCGAGCACCTGCTCGGCGCGCGCGGCTGACAACGTCCCGGAGGCGCGGCGCCGTGCGCGGCATCCGTCTCCCTCCGCCTTGTTCACTTGCCCTGTTCGTACGCTTTGCGCCCCGCGCGGCGTACGAACAGGGCAAGTGAACACTGAATGGAAGGGTGTCGCCGATGACGCTGGTCATGGGCGTCGACTCGTCGACGCAGTCGTGCAAAGTCGTGATCACGGATGCCGACGACCGGCGCCGTCGTGCGGCAGGGCCGCGCGTCGCACCCGGACGGCACCGAGGTCGCACCCGGGCGCGTGGTGGTCCGCGCTGCGCGCCGCGATCACGGATGCCGGCGGGCTCGGCGACGTCGCCGCGTGGGCGATCGGCGGACAGCAGCACGGCATGGTCGCGCTCGATGCCGAGGGCCGGGTCATCCGCGACGCGCTGCTGTGGAACGACACCCGCTCGGCCGGAGCCGCCGCCGACCTCATCGCCGAGTTCGGTGCCGACGCGCTGGCCCAGCGCACGGGCCTCGTGCCCGTCGCATCCTTCACGATCACGAAGCTCCGCTGGCTGCGCGACCACGAGCCCGAGAACGCGGCGCGGGTCGCCGCGGTCGCCCTGCCGCACGACTGGCTGACCTGGCGCCTGCGCGGCTTCGGCCCGGCGGACGAGTCGCCGCGCGGACCGGTGCTCGAGGAGCTCGTCACCGACCGATCGGATGCCTCGGGCACCGGCTACTGGGACCCGTCGAGCGGCGGCTACGACCGCGACCTGCTCGTCGCGGCGCTCGGCCACGACGCGGTCCTCCCGCGCGTGCTCGGGCCCGTCGAGTGGGTCGAGGACGAGGCGGGCCGCCGCGTCGGCGGCGGCGCGGGCGACAACGCGGGCGCGGCCCTCGGGCTCGGAGCCGGCCCGGGCGACGTCGTGGTCTCGATCGGCACGAGCGGCACGGTCTTCGCCGTGAGCGAGCACCGCACGATCGACCCGACCGGCACCGTCGCCGGATTCGCCGACTGCACCGGACGCTTCCTCCCGCTCGTCGCGACGCTCAACGCCGCGCGCGTGCTCGACGCGATCGGCCGCCTGCTCGGCGTCGACCACGCCGAGCTCAGCCGCCTCGCCCTCGCCGCCGAACCGGGTGCGGCGGGACTGTCAGCTCGTCCCGTACTTCGAGGGCGAGCGCACGCCGAACCTGCCCGATGCGACGGCGTCGCTCAGCGGCATGACCCTCGCCTCGACGACCCGCGAGAACCTCGCGCGCGCCGCGGTCGAGGGCATGCTCGGCGGGCTCGGCGCGGGGCTCGAAGCGCTGCGCGGCGCTCGGCGTCCCCCTCGAGCGCGCGCTGCTGATCGGCGGCGGGGCGCAGTCCGAGGCGGTGCGGGTCATCGCACCGCAGGTGCTCGGCATGCCGGTCGAGGTGCCCGAGCCGGGTGAGTACGTGGCGCTCGGCGCCGCGCGGCAGGCGGCATCCGTCCTCTCCGCCTGAGCCCGACGACCCTTCAGCAGTTGCCCGGTCGCAGGGAGCAGCCGGTCCTCCGGCACCGGTCGAGTCACTGGGGCATCGTGAGTCCCGCCGGTCCCGACGACCGGCCCGCCACCTGACTCTCACAGGAGCCTCGTAGACCCGGCCCGTACGTTCGGAGACATGGCCCTCTCGCTGCATCCGGAACCCCTCGACGCAGACCCGCGGATGACCAGGTGCCGTACTCGGCCAAGCAGCTGCGGGCGATGGCCGACGAGATGCAGCGATTCCTGCTCGAGTACCGGTTCGGCATGCAGGAGATCGAGACGAAGGTCGCGATCCTCCGCGACGAGTTCCAGTACATGCACGACTACAACCCGATCGAGCATGTCTCGAGCCGCGTGAAGTCGCCCGACAGCCTCGTCGCGAAGGTCATCCGCCGCGGCATCGAGCCCGACTTCGGGTCGATCCGCGCAGCGATCACCGACATCGCCGGTGTGCGGATCACGTGCAGCTTCACCACCGACGCCTACCGCCTCTTCGACCTGCTCACCCAGCAGGACGACGTCACGGTCGTGCCGGTCAAGGACTACATCGCGGAGCCGAAGGCCAACGGCTACAAGAGCCTGCACGCGATCGTCGAGGTGCCGGTCTTCCTGTCGAGCGGACGCGTCGCGGTTCCCGTCGAGGTGCAGTTCCGCACGATCGCCATGGACTTCTGGGCGAGCCTCGAGCACAAGATCTACTACAAGTACGACCGGCAGGTTCCGGACGAACTCCTGACGAGCCTGAAGGACGCCGCCGACACGGCCGCCGAGCTCGACGAGCGGATGCAGCGTCTGCATCGCGAACTGCACGGACCGGCCGGTCGCGGGCGGACGGTCGCGGTCTAGCGCCGCCGCAGACAGAATGGGCGGGTGCCCCGTTCTGCCGACCGGTCCGCTGATGCGGACTCCACCCGTCTGGATGCGATCGCGGCCGAACTGTACGCGCTGCCTCCCGACGACTTCACGGCGGCGCGCAACGCGCGGGCGGGCGCGTCGGATCGTCCGCTGGCCGTACGCATCAAGGCGCTGCGCAAGCCGACGGCATCCGCGTGGGCCGTCGACCTCCTCGCCCGCGAGGGGCAGCTCGCCGAAGCGCTCGAGCTCGCCTCCGCACTGCGCGAAGCACAGGACGACCTCGACAGCGCCGAGCTCGCCCGCCTGAGCAGGCAGCGTCGCCAGCTCGTGGCGGCTCTCGCCACTCAGGCCGTCGGCCTCGCGGAGGAGCGCGGTGTGACGATCAGCGCGACGGCGCGCGCCGACGTCGAGAAGACGATCAACGCCGCAGTGATGGATGCCGCAGCCGCGGCCGCCGTGATGACCGGGCGGCTGGTGCGCCCGCTCGAGGCGACCGGGTTCGACGCGGTCGACGTCTCGGACGCGGTCGGCGGGAGCCTTCCCGGAATGCCCGATCTTCCCCCGCCGAGCCGCGACGATCTCGCCGAGCGGCGAGCCCGCAAGGCTGCGGAGAAGGCGCTGCGAGAGGCGGAACGCGCCGCCGGTGAGGCGGAGCGCGAGCTTGCGAAGATCGATGCCAAGCTCGCGAAGGCCCGCGAGCGGGGCGACCACCTGGCCGAGCGCGTCGACGACCTGCGCACCGAGCTGGCGCGCCTCGAGGCCGACGCCGAGAAAGTCGAGCGCGACATCGCCGGTCTCGATGCGGAGAGGACGGATGCCGCGGCCCGCGTGCGGGCGGCACAGCGCGAGGCGGACACCGCCCGCGAGTCGCTACGGTGAACGCGTGGACCAGCTCGAGCCGACCCTCCTGATCATCCCGCTGCTCGCCGTGCTGGCTCCGCTGCTGGCCCGGAGTCTCAGCCGGTGGGTGCGGGTCCCGATCGTCGTGTTCGAATTGGTGCTCGGCATCGTGGCGGGGCCGTCGCTGCTCGGCTGGGCGGTGCCCTCGGATTTCGTCGCGGCGCTGTCGGAGTTCGGTCTCGCCATGCTGTTCTTCGTCGCCGGGTCGGAGATCGAGTTCACGGCGTTCCGGGGTCGCACCGGCCGTTCGGCCGTCCTCGGCTGGCTCATCAGCCTCGGCGTCGGGGTCGGGGTCGCCTGGGTCTTCGTTCCCGGCGAGATGGCGATCGTGATCGGCATCGCGCTGTGCTCGACCGCGCTCGGCACCCTCCTGCCCATCCTGCGCGACGCCGGCGAGCTGCGGACCCCGTTCGGGCAGGCGGTGGGAGCGATCGGCGCGGTGGGGGAGTTCGGTCCGCTCATCGCGATCTCGATCTTCCTCGGCAGCGAGCAACCCCGGCATCGAGACGCTGGTGCTGCTGCTGTTCGCGCTGCTGGCCGGACTCGCCATCTGGCTGGCGTTCCGGATGCCGCGCGGAGCCATGCACCGCGTGGTCAACGCGACGCTCCACACGTCGGGGCAGTTCGCGATCCGGGTCGTGTTCCTCATCCTCTCCGCCCTGGTCGCCCTCAGCATCGTGCTCGACCTCGATCTGCTGCTGGGCGCCTTCGCCGCGGGCATCGTCTGGCGGCTGCTGATGCGCGACGCGGACGAGCACTCCCGCGCCGCCGTGGAGAGCAAGGTCGAGGCGGTGGCGTTCGGCTTCCTCGTGCCGGTGTTCTTCGTCTACACCGGAGTCACGTTCGACCTGGCGGCGCTCCTCGCCGAGCCGCTGCTCCTGCTGATCGTGCCGGTCGTCCTCGTGCTGCTGTTCATCGTGCGCGGCTTGCCGTCCACGCTCGCCGCGCCGGCGGGCTCGAGCCGCCGCGACCGGCTCTCGATTGCGTTCCTGGGAGCGACCGGCCTGCCGATCATCGTGGCCGTCACCGCGATCGGCGTCGACGAGGGCGTGCTGCGCACGGCGGATGCCGCGGTGATCGTGGGTGCCGGAATGCTGTCCGTGCTGCTGTTCCCGCTCATCGCGATGAGCCTGAGGGGTGAGCGGATGGCTCCGGTGACCGCGCCGCTCGAGGACGACCTGGCGTGAGCACCGCCTCGGTGCTCGCCGACGCGCGCGCTCGCCTGAGCGGCGCGCCCCGCGAGGCGTTCGGGGAGCTCATCGTGCCGCGCCGGGTGCTCGGCATCGGCCGCGCCCCGCGTATCGTGCCACGCGGGACGGCCTGGCACCTCGGCGTTCTGCTTGTGACCGACGAGGGGGTGCTCGCGACCGGCGACGTGGTGAGAGCACGCGAGGAGGTCCGTCGCGGGTTCACCGCCGAATCGCAGCGCCGACGGGCCGAGCTCGCGGCGGCCGCGAGGCGGGGCGGCATCGCGGAGGGCGGGGTGGTGCACATCCGCTGGACGGAACTCGACGTCGACGCGGTCGATCGGGGCACGGCATCCGGTCCTCTGGCTCTGCGCGACGGCATCCCGAGCATTCGCTGGAGCGCCTCCGGCGGCTACATGGCGCTGTCGGCATACCTCGATGAGCGCATCGAACTGCTGCTGCACCCCCCGGGCGGCGCCTGAACGTCAGGCGGGACCGAACGCGCGGGCGAACGCCCGGATGAGCCGCACCGGCTCGGTGACGGATGCCGCCAGCACGCGACCGGCGACGGTGTCGTAATCGCTCGCGGGGAAGTACCCGTCGTCGCGGTACACGGCCATCCGCTCGGTGAAGGCGCGGGTCGTCGGCTCGGGGTGGAACTGCGTCGCGTAGAGCCGATCGCCGACGCGGTACGCCTGGACGGGGCATCCGTCGTTCGTCGCGAGCAGGGTGGCGCCGTCCGGAACCCGCGCCGAACCCTCTTTGTGCGCGGTCAGAGCGGTGAACCGGGCCGCCAGGGTGCCGAGCAGCGGATCGTTCTCGCCGGACACGGTCAGGTCGATCGTGACGGGGCCGGTGTCCTCCGGGAACGCGCGGCTCACCTCGCCACCCAGCATCCGGGTCAGCACTCCGATGCCGTAGCAGGTGAACATTCCCGCCGGCGAGTCCGCCGCCGACGACGCGAGCACTCCGGCGGCGATGCGCTCGAGATCGGATTCGAGGCGCCGCTGCACGTCGGTCTTGGACGACTCGGGATCGGTCAGGTTGAAGGGGCTGCCGCCCACGAAGAAGCCGCTGTAGCGCTCGAGCACATCGGCCGGCAGCGGGTGGCGCACGAGGTCGAGCTGCTCGAGTCGCGACGGGTCGAGGTGCGCCGCCGCCCGGAACGACTCGTATTCGGCCGCCGCCGCGCCCTGCTGCGGGCGCACGCACACGTAGAGCATCGGCGCCGTGGTCATAGCGCGAGTTTACGTCCGCGCTGCACCGGGAACGTCTCGCGAAACCGATGCCCGGAGAGGTGTATCAGCGACGTCCTTTCGGACTCCTTCAAGTGTGGACACAATGGGCGCTATGACGCATGAGGGCGCTGGGGCCTCCGTCGACGCCGCCGAGCCGACACGCTGGGAGCGCGCGGCGACGCTGTTCCTGCGATGGCGCGACGGTGAGACGCGGGCCATGGACGAACTCGTGCGCCTCATGACGCCGCTGCTGTGGCACGTCGTGCGCGCGTACGGTCTCGACCGTTCGCTCGCGGAGGACGTCGTGCAGACGACATGGCTCACGCTCGTGCGCAGGCACGAGTCGATCACCGAACCGCAGGCCGTGTCGGGGTGGCTGACCATGGTCGCCCGCCGCGAGGCGTGGCGCGTGGGCAAGCTGCAGCGGCGTGCCGACCCGACCGAGGCCGAGAGCCTGGAGCCTCACCTGCCCGCCCAGGAGTCCGCAGAGCAGACCGCCACGGTGGACGACGAATCGCGTCGTCTCTGGCGTGCGGTCGCACAGCTCAACGATCGATGCCAGCGCCTGCTGCGAATCGTGGCTTTCGACGAGCGCCCCGACTACGCCCGCATCGCCCAGGACATGGCGATGCCGATCGGCTCGATCGGGCCGACCCGTCAGCGCTGCCTCGGCAAACTCCGCGCCCTCCTCGAGGGCGATGGATGGGGAGGGGATGACATCGATGGAAACTGAAGACTTCGCCGCGGATGCGGCGCTGTTCGCCCGAATGCGCGAAATGTGGAAAGACGTCGATCCCATGCCGGCGGAGCTGATCGACCGGATGGTCGCGGCCGTCGCCGTCGAGGACCTGTCGCGTGAGTACGCGCTGCTCACCCTCGTCGAAGGCTCGCAGCTGTCGGCTGTGCGCGGCGAGACCGACACGGCGACCCTGCAGTTCAGCGACGGGACCACCAGCGTCCTGCTGCACGTGACCGCGACCGAGGACGGCTCGCGCCGCATCGACGGGTGGGTGGATGCCGCGGCCCTCGCGATCCGCCTGGTGCAGGGTTCTCGCGACTGGGCGGCTGATCCCGGCGAACACGGACGGTTCGCCTTCGACAGCGTCCCGGCCGGTGTGTGCCGCCTCAGGCTCGTGGTGCGCGGTGACGATGGCGAGATGCACGACTTCCAGACCCCGCAATTCGAAGTGTGAGGCCACGACGTGCCGCGTGACCCCGCGGCGCTGACCGAGAGGAAAACCGATGAGCAGCCTTCCACCCGACGACTCCATCGCGCCGCAGTCGCTCACCTGGCGCGAGCGATACGAAGCGGCGCGGGCTCGCGGCGTTCCTCTGGACCCGCAGAGCGAACCGGTCGAGGGTGTGACCGCCTATCCCACTGATTACGACCCTGATCACCTCCTCATAACTAATGCCGAGCGTCTGGACGGACTGCTCGAGCTGCTCTCGCAGGCGGCCGGTGATTTCGGTTGGGGCATCCGCCTCCAGAACCTCGACGGGACAGATCTGGCTCCCGAAGACGCTCGTGCCCGCGAGCGCCGCGCGCGCAGAGACTTCGACATCCCGACGATTCATCGACTGCTGATCTTCCGGGCACCTCGCGACGACCGCGACGACCAGCCGGTGCCCCGCGTCGACGCGTGGCGGCTGCTGCAACGTGCGCGTGCACGTGCCCGCGGGGATCGCGCACGCACTCGCCTTCTCGACAACGTGGGGCTGGACCATGTGCTGTCCCTCGACCCGGTAGGTGGCAAGACCAACCCGGTAGGGGGCAAGACCAACCCGGTAGGGGGCAAGACCAACCCCGTCGGCGGCAAGACAAATGCGCCCGGCTCGGAGAGCTACAGGGATCCGGGGAGCGGTGGTCGCCAAGTCGCCCAGTACATCGGTCCGGCACCGCACCGGTCGATCCCGGTGAAGCGCCCCGGTCGGCGACCGGTGGTGGCGATCCTCGACACCGGCTGCGGCCGGCACGACTGGCTTCCCGATGACATCGTGACGCGCTACCCGGTGCTGGACGGCAAAGTCGTCGGCATCCCCTCGTCCCAACCCGCGCCGGAGGTGATCGGCGACATCGCCGGCCCGTTCGACGGATTCCTGGATGAGGCTGCCGGCCACGGCACATTCATCGCGGGCATCATCCGACAGGTGAGCCCCGAGGCGGACATCGTCGCCGTACGGGTCGCCGACAGTCAGGGCACCTTGCTGGAGGGCGACTTCATGCTCGCCCTGCGCAGTCTCGTGAAGATGATGTCGCTGCCCAAGCGCAAAGGCGGCCGCCCGATCGATGTCCTGAATCTGTCGTTCGGCTACTACCACGAGACGCCGCAGGACCTGCTTTTCGACCGCACGCTCGCGGAGCTGCTCATCGCCGCTCGTCGCCGTGGCTGCGCGATCGTATGCTCCGCCGGCAACGACGCCACGGATCGGCCGAGCTTTCCGGCCGCCCTGTGGCGTTGGCCGGGAGCTGACTTCGGGGTGCCCGATCCGAGGGACGCCGCGCCGCACGTCTCCGTCGGAGCGCTCAACCCCAACGGGACGATGGCCCTGTTCAGCAACCTCGGACCCTGGGTGCGCACCTACGCGCCCGGCGCGGCGATCGTCAGTACGTTCCCGGGCTTCAACGGCGGAGTGCAGGCGGGGAGCCGCGACGATCGAGCGGGTTACCGCCGCGAGACGATCGACCCCGACGACTTCGGCGGGGGCTTCGGCCTGTGGAGCGGCACCTCATTCGCCGCTCCGTTCGTGGCCGGGCTGCTCGCGCGGGAGCTGACCGCCCCGTTGATGACCGGCAAGCTGACCACCGAACCGGATCGGGCCAGAGCGCTGCGCACCACTGAGCGGACGGTGCAGAAGGACCTGCGCAGAAGAGGTCCCACGCCTTCCTGACGCTTTCGCGCACAACCCGTGCACCACTGCCGCCATGATGGTCGGGTGGTGCGATCCGCTCAGGCTCTTCATCGTGCTGCCGTGGAACTGGCCAATCGAGGTCGGAGGACGGCAGCTGAGCGGCTGCTCATACAAGCGTCGCAGCGCACAGACGATCCGGCGTTGCTGGCGCGCATCGCCGGCACGATGGCAGTCGGCCGAGCGCACCGCGGTGCGCTCGAAGAAGCGGAACAGATGTGCATTCAGGCGCTGCACACGCCCGGTCTGGACCCGGGAACGATGGCGATGCTCGCCGGCCAGATGGGCTCGATCATGGAACTGGCCGGGCGGCTCGACGAGGCCGACAGGTGGTTGAGTCGCGCCATCACCCAGATCGAGGACCCGGTGGCGCAGGCGAACCTCCTCATCAACCGGAGCGTCGTGGCCATGCAGCGTGGCCGACTGGATGACGCTGCACGAGACACCGCTGCCGCGGCCGTCGCGTTCAGCGCCGATGGCCGCGACGTCGACGCTGCCGAGGCGCGCCACAATCTCGGATACATCGACTTGCTGAGAGGCGATCTCGTTGTGGCACTGCAAGAGATGTCCGCCGCTCACGGCGTCATCGCCGGTGCATCCCAGGTCGTGGGCGCCGTCACCGATGTCGATCGAGCCGAGGTGCTTCGCGACGCCGGCCTGATCCGCGATGCCGAGGCACTCCTTGCGCGCGCCGCAGCCTCTCTCGGCGCCAACAGGATGCCGCGCGCCCGAGCGGAGGCGGAGTTCCATCTCGCCCGATCACTCCTGGCGCACGATCCGCACACCGCGCGCCGGGTCGCCCGGGCGAGTGCCCGGCGGTTCGAAATGCTCGGCAACCAGCCCTGGGCTGCCCGGGCCGAGGGCCTGCGCATCCGCGCGGACCTGGCCGGGGGACGGCTGCTGCCCGGGGGGATCTACGCCGCCGATCCCCGTCGAGTGCCGGCCCCCGATGAGGTCGAGGCTGCGGCATCGAGGCTCGAAACGCAGGGCTTCCGGAGCGAGGCCGCAGCGGTGCGAATGTCGCTCGAGGCCTGGCTGATCCGTCATGACCGTCCGAGCTCCGGCCGGATCATCAGGGTGCCTCCGCGGGCAACCGTAGAGGTGAGGCTGCTTGCGTACGAGGTTCGAGCGAGCCGAGCTGCGGCGCGCGGCCACGACCGCGATGCACGCCGTCATGCCGCACACGGTCTCGACGTGTTGAGCAGCTGGCAGCGCTCGTTCGGCAGCCTCGATCTTCAGACCTCGGTCGCCATGCACGGGCGTGGACTCATTCTCTCGGGCCTCGAGTCGGCGGTGCGGAGTCGCCGACCCGACGTCGTGTTCGAGTGGTCGGAACGCACCCGGCACCTGAGTCAGCAGGTCGTGCCCCTGCGGCCTCCGCCGGACGCGGAGCTGGCGGAGGAACTGGCCGAGCTCCGTCGTCTGCGTGCCGAGGACCAGGGATCGCTGGACTCTCCGCGAGCGGCCGAACTGCGAGAGCACGCGCGGCAGCGCCAGTGGTCGGGCACGCTGGCAGCCGCGTTCGAGGAGCGCGCCACCCTCGACGAGGTGCGGGCGCGGCTCGACGCCGACACCGCTCTGATCGCGTACGTCTACTCAGGACTGGGCCTGTCTGCCCTCGTCGTGACCGCCGCTGGAGGCAGATTGGTCGACCTCGAGGGGTTTCCAGCCGTGCGCCGGGCCATGCCGGGTCTCCGTGCCGATCTCGACATGGCGGCGTCGATCCGCGGCAGCGGGATGGCCGATATCGTCCGCCGCAGCCTGGATGAGCGGCTTGCGCGGCTCTCGTCAGCCCTTCTGGACGAGCCGTTGACGGTCGCAAAGGACGCGCGGAAGCTGGTCATCACGGCTCCGGGGCTTCTGAGCGGCATCCCATGGGGAATGCTGCCGGGCATGCGGGGACGGTCCTTCACGATCGCCGTATCCGCCACCCGGTGGCTGCGTCTGCATGCTGAGCATCGATCGCCGGCGAACGTCGGATTCGTCGCGGGTCCGCGGGTGGCGAGGGCCGAGGAGGAGATCGCTTCGGCCCAGAGCGTCTGGCCGAGTGCCCTCACGCCGCTGCGCGGCGATGACGCCACCGTCGCCGCGGTGACGAGACTTGCGGATGAGACGGATGTGCTCCACGTCGCGGCGCACGGTCGCCACGCGGCCGACAATCCGCTGTTCTCGGGCCTCGAGCTGGCCGACGGCACTCTGTTCGGCTACGACATCGATCTCATCCCGTCCGTTCCCGACACCGTCGTGCTGTCCGCCTGCGAAGTCGGGCGGTCGTCGGTGCGGTGGGGGGAGGAGGCGATCGGGATGACGCGCATCTGGCTCCACGCCGGTGCGCGGTGTGTCATCGCATCGCCCGTGGTCGTCGCGGACGACGACGCGTCCGAGCTCCTCGCGGCGATGCACGCGGGTCTGGCTGCCGGTGAGAGTCCGAGCGAGGCGCTGGCGGCGGCATCCGAGCGCACCGGCATCGTCGCGCCGTTCCAGGCGCACGGCGCGGGCTTCTGAGAATCCTGCGAGCCGAATGTATCACCAGGGGTGCCGCGCGCTCTGAGTAGATGGAAGGGCTCACGCAGTTCGGCACCGGGGGGTGCCGAGTACTGGGGGCATGAAGATCCGTGGGGCGTGTTCGGGGCGCGAGGGTCTTCACGGAGCCGTTCCGCGGGGGATGTCGCAGAGACCCAGGTCGGCGACGTCCCCCGCCTTCCCTTCCCCGGCGCGCGAGCGGGTCAGCCGCGGGAGGAGTTCGGAGTCCGTCCGCGCACGATGCCGATGAACGCCTCGACGGCCGGGGTCGTGCGCTCGGTCGGCCAGGCGAGCGCGACCGTCGAGGTCGGCCCGTCGCGCAGCGGCCGGTAGGACGCATCCTTGCGACGGTGCAGCCGTGCGAGCGACATGGGCACGATCACGACGCCCACCCCGGCGGCGACCGTCGCGATCGCCTGCGCGGTGTCTTCGGGCGGGGCGAACGTCGGCTCGAGGGCGCCGGGAACGTGCAGCCCGAGCACGTCGTCGTTCGGCACGATCATGAGTTCGCCGGCCAGATCGTCCAGCTGGAGCTCGTCGGCGGCCATCAGGTGCGAATCGGCGGAGCAGACGACCACGGAGACCTCGTCGTACAGCCGGATGACGCCCAGACCGTCGACGTCGATCGGAAGCCGCACGAGGGCGGCGTCGAGCCCGCCGTCGAGCAGCTCGGTGCGCTGGGCTGCGACGTCGATGGGCCTCAGCTCGAGCGGGGTCTGCGGCATCCGTTCCCGCCATGCGTCGACCCAGCCGCCCGGCGTCGCGCCGGGGATCGTGCCGAGCACGAACGTGGCCGGCACCGGCGGGGTCTCGGGCGCGCGGGCCTCCGCGGTCTTGCCGAATTTTCCGGCCGTCGGCTTCGCCGGGCGCCGGGGAGCGGTATCCGATCTCGGCGTCTTCTGCGAGCGACCGGGGCGGCCCGGACGTCCCCGTGACCCGCCGCTTTTCGCCATTCCGCCAGCGTAGTGCGGGCGATATGGTTCGCTCATGATCGCCGTCATCGCCACCGTGGTCGCCGCGCTGGCGGCCCTGCTGCACGTGTACATCTTTCTGATGGAGAGCGTGCAGTGGACTCAGCCCCGGGTGTGGAGGCGCTTCGGCGTGCCCGACCAGGCTGCCGCCGACACCACGAAGCCGATGGCCTACAACCAGGGCTTCTACAACCTCTTCCTGGCGATCGGCGCGGTGCTGGGCCTCGTGCTCTCCCGGGCGGGCGGCGATGACACGACGCTGCGTGTCGCCGGGCTCACCCTGGTGCTGTTCAGCCTCGGATCGATGCTCGCCGCGTCGCTCGTGCTGCTCACGAGCGGCCGCCGGTACCTGCGGCCCGCGCTGATTCAGGGGACGCTGCCGCTCATCGGATTCGTGCTGTTCCTGCTCGCCTGACACGGCGGGTTCGCGGACCCTTCCGCCGGCGGGTCAGCACCCGCCCCAGAGTCCGCGTCGCCCTGTGACGGCCTCGGCTTCCAGCGACCGGAACAGTGGTTCGTGCAGGGTGTTCGGCGCGAAGACCATCACCACGCCGTCGCCGTGGCTGACGAGCTGGGCGTTCACGAAGCGGCCGTCGGGCGTCCAGAGGTACAGCAGGTGCCGGCCGTACTGGTCACGCACCTCGCGGTCGGCCGCCGCCCACACCGTCGAGCCGGGAGGCAGGAGCCCGGTGAGACTGTTCGTCGCCTCACCACCCCAGCATTCCGGGACCGGCGAGACCTCCGGGGTGTCGACGCCGATGAGGCGAACCCGCGTCGACTCGAGGTCGGTCACGACCGCGTTCGGCGCCGACACACGGGCCCGCAGTGTGTCGCCGTCGTGCACGCTCTCGATCGTCATCTCGAAGGCGTCCGCGGGGATGCCGGGCATCGAAAGCTCGGTGGCCGGTGCGGGCGCGGATGGTGGAGTGAGCGCCGTCTCGCGGGGCACGAACCACCAGATGGCGACCGCCACGGCCGCGAGGATCAGGATGCCGATACCCGCGCGCCTGATCATCCTCGAAGCCTAGGCGGCCCCGGCGACCTACCTCAGGCGGCGAGGCGCAATCCGCGGCGGTCGGTCGCGACGCGCTCGCCGTCGCCGATCGTCTCGTCATCGCCGATGAGCGAGCCGACCGCGACGCGGGCGCCGGTGCCGACGTACGTGCGCACGCCGATCTTCGCTCCCGCTCCGATCGCGGCCCCGGAGCCGATGTGGGCGTGCGGTGCGATGTCGGCCTCGGGCCCGATCACGGCGTCCGATTCGACCCACACTCCGCGGCCGACGTGCGCCCCCGCGGCGATCTGAACGCCGGGTTCGACGTATGCGCCCGCCTCGACGATCGCGCTCGGGTGGACCTTCGCGCCGTGCGCGATCAGTCCCCGACCGTTCTGGTGCTTGCGATAACGCAGCGACTCGCCACGGTCGTTCTCGATGTCGACGTAGTTCTTGCCCACAATCCCCTCCTACGGCCCTGATGGTGCCGAGTACAGGAATAACCTGCTCCCGTACTTATTCATTCCCCTGCATCCGCTTCTTTGGATGCACTTGCGCGATGAAAGTTCTTCGTATACGTCGCAGAATCGGATGGGCCGGCCAGGGGGTCGCCCGCCGGGCGCGGTTTCGCAGCCTTTCCTCGGTCGGACGGATCGACCGGCCCGTCTAGGCTGAGAACAGCGCAGCCTGCCCCGAGGAGACGTTCGCCTGATGTCATCGCAGTTCGAAGGGGGAGGGCTCGACCGGACGGATCGTCCGGCCGGCGACGATGCACACGAGACGCTGCCCACGGTTCGCGAGGTGCTCGAGCTGCCGGCGATCGCCGACGGCCTGCCGGATGTGCTCGTCGGCGGGGAGGCGCTGGATGCGCGCGTGCGGTGGGTCCACGTGTCCGACAACGCCGGAGTCGCCCGACTGCTCAACGGCGGCGAACTCCTGCTCTCGACCGGCTCGGAATGGCCGCTCGACGCGGGTGAGCTGCGGCGTTTCGTCCGAGAGCTGGTCGATGCGGGCGCGTCGGGGCTGGTCGTCGAGCTCGGCACCGTTCATCGGGCGGTGCCGGATGCTGTCCGCGTGGCGGCGGAGTCGGATGGGCTGGCGCTGATCGCCCTGCAGCGAGAGGTGAAGTTCGTCTCGGTGACGGAAGCGGTGCACAGGCGGATCATCGCGGCTCAGACGGCAGCGCTCCGAGCGCGTGACGAGGTGCGCGAGCGCTTCACCGCGCTTTCGCTGCGTGGCGCCCCGGCCGACTTCATCGTGCGCCAGCTCGGGCAGACGCTCGGCTCGCCGGTGATCCTCGAGAACCTGGCGCACGAGGTCGTCGCCAGCGAGGCGCCGCTCGCCCGCGAGGAGCAGCTCTTCACCGACTGGGAGCGCCGTTCCCGCTCGGCGCACTCCGCGGCTCAGCAAGGCGCACCGGACCCGGGCCAGGATTGGCTCATCGTTGCGGTCGAGGCGCGCGGCATCCGCTGGGGCAGCCTCATCGCACTGCCGGGCCCACCCCACCCGGCCGGTCGTGCGGCGGTGCTCGAGCAGGGCGCCATCGCCCTTGCGATCGGTCGGCTGGCCGACGGCGACGCCGACGAATGGGCTCGCATCGGGCGGCGGCACCTGCTGGACGCTCTGCTCGCCGGACGCTTCGCCGGCATCGCGGGTGCCGCTGCGCGTCTGGAGGCGTCCGGGCTGCCGCTGCACCGATCACGCCTGTTCGGCGTGGTGGTCTCGGGTGCCCCCGTTCCGGCCGCACAGGCGGATGCCGCTGCCCGCGCACTGCGCGGACGCGCGCTCGCGGGCTCCGGGCCGGACGGCGTCGTCGCACCTGCCGCGACCCTTCTGCTCTCGCTCCCCGACGACGTGGACTTCGACGATGAGGCGGCACTGACGTTCGTCCGCGCGCTGGTCGGTGACGCGGCCGAACGTGCCGTCGCGTCGGTGGGCAGCGCGGCGGAAGGCCTGGAGGCTGCTCTGATCTCGCTGCAGGAGGCCGTCGACCTGGCCCGCGGCCGGCGCCGCCGACCTGTCCGCGGGCCGCTGGTGCGACGCGCGGAGGACCGTCCGCTCATTCAGCTGGTCACGTCGCTGCGCGACGACTATCGGCTGCTCGATCACGGCGAGCGTGTGCTGACTCCGCTGATCGTGCATGACCTCGAGCGCGGCGGGGATCTGCTGGACGTGCTGGAGGCGATGCTCGCGCATCCCGGCAACCGCACAGCCGCGGCATCCGCGTCGCATCTCTCCCGCTCGGTGTTCTATCAGCGTCTCGGACTCATCGAAGACCTGCTGGGGGTCGACCTCGACGACGGCGAGACGCAGACCGCACTGCATCTCGCCCTGCTCGTGCGGAGGTCGGCGGGTCGGTGAAGGGGGCTGCCGGGTCAGAACGGCGGCGGATCGCCGTCGCGGACAGGCTCGCGCATGGGAACGAATCGCAGGGTCGACGGCACATGATCGTCGTACACGCGCCCCGTGGGGCTCGTCCAGCGGAGGCGTCCGCCGCCGACCTGCTCGACCCGCCACGGTGAGGAGTGCTTCAGCACATGATGTCTGCGGCACAAGTCCGCCAGATTGGCCGCACTCGTCTCACCGCCCAGCGCCGCATCGATCGTGTGATCGGCGTCGCACCGCCAGGGCTTCATCGTGCAGCCCGGGAAACGGCAGCGCTCGTCACGCAGGTCGACGAAGCGCTGCAACTGGGCTGAGGGACGATATCGGGTGACGGCGACCGGGGCTCCGGTGGAGACGTCGACCAGCACGAGGTTCCATGCGGGCGCCTCCGCCATCAGGCAGCGGACGAGGTCGGTGTCGACCGGACCGTAGCCGCTGAGCAGGGCGGGCTGGTCATCGATCCCCGCAGCGGTGGCGAGCGGGATCGTGACGCTCACCTGACCGCGGATGCCGGTGAGCAGTTCTCCGTCGGGCGCACGGTGACCGGCCGGAGTGCACGTCAGCAGCAGGTCGGCGAGGACGTCGGCACGGATCTCACCGAGGGTGCGCAGCGGTTCTGTCTCTGCAGTCGGTTCTGTCTCTGCAGTCGGCTCCGAGTCTGCGTCGACGTGCGAGTCGGCATCCGCGCCGCCGCCGTCCGCGCCGCCGCCTGCGTTGTCATGCCGCTGCGCGTCGTCGACGGAGCGAGCGAATCCGTTCAGACGGTCCATGATCCCGTGCACGAGCGGAGCGGGCAGATCCGCCATCAGTCGGGCCATGCCGTCGTTCAGGTCGATCGCTCGCACGTCGCGTCCGCGGAGCGCGGCCCTGCGTCGACGCGCGGAGGCGTCGGGGTCTATGCGCGCAGCGATCACGCGGGCGATCTCACGCAGACGCCCGGCGGACTCGATCTCGGCGACCGCGAGCACCAGCGCTTCGTACTCCTGGCGGAGGGCGTCGTCGTCGATCACCACCCCCTCGTCGAGGATCGTCATGACATGGCCGCGGTCGATGCGTCCTTCCCGCCATGCCGCCAGCGTGGCTCCGAAGCGCGTGACGAGCGTGTGGGCGTCGTCGATCCGGCGCTGCACGGTGCGGTCGCCGACCCGCATCGCCGCGCCCAACTCGGCCGACACCTCGCGGAGAGGCAGCTCGTTGCCGAAGACGACTCCCTGCGCGCGGCGCTCGCTGCGTGCGCGCATCGATCAGTTCGATCGCCCGCGCGAGAACAGCAGTCTCCTGAGCCTGCGCGGCGGCCACCGCAGCCCGTGCCCGCTGCACGTCGTGGACTAGGGCGTCGAGTTCGTGCCAGGTGCCTCGCGGAGAGGAGGTCTGTTCGTCGTACCCCATGGCAAGCCCGTCTGATCGGATGCGCTCGTCAAGCGATGCGACTTCAGGTGCTGCGCGCTAAGTGGGTACGTTGCGCGACTTCTGCTGCCATCTCTAGCACATAGTTTCGAATGTGCACAGGCCGTCAGCCGCTCAGATAGACCTTCCTCAGGGTTGTGCGCACCGCCCAGTGCAGTTCGCGGATACCGGCGCTCACGAGTCGAATCCCAGTCCGAGCGCGTCGAGCGTCTTGAGCAGCAGGTTGCGCCGGCCGCGGTTGTGGTCGGCGCGATCCAGCGACCAGCGCGTCGCGTTGATGCCGATCGACGCGGCCGGCTCGGGCGGGAAGGGGAGCGGCTTCTCGCGCACCATCCGCAGCGCCGTGCGCTCCGTCGGCGCGCCGTCGAGCAGGTCGAGCATGACCTCGGCGGCGAAGCGCGTGGCGGCGACGCCGAGGCCGGTGAAGCCCGCCGCGTAGGCCACCTTGCCGTCCCGCGCGCTTCCGTAGAATGCGCAGAAGCGCGAGCACGTGTCGATGGCTCCGGCCCAGCGATGGGTGAACCGCAGCCCTTCGAGTTGCGGGAACATCGTGAAGAAGTGGGCGGCAAGCTTCTCGTATGATTCCGCGCGGTCCTCGTATCGGGCGCGCACGCGGCCGCCGTAGTGATAGACGGCGTCGTAGCCGCCGAACAGGATGCGTCCGTCGGCGGTCTGGCGGAAGTAGTGGAACTGGTTGGCCAGATCGCTCAGGCCCTGCCGGCCGTCCCAGCCGATCGCGGCGCGCTGCTCGGCCGACAGCGGCTCGGTCATGAGGACGTAGTCGTACACCGGCACGGTCATCAGGGCGTTGCGGCGCAGGAGCGACGGGAACACGTTCGTGGCGAGCACGGCCCTGCGCGCCGAGATGCGCCCGAGCTCGGTGATGACATCGACGCCGTCGCCCGAGGTGTCGATGCGCCGCACCGGCGAGTGCTCGAAGATGTCGACCCCGCGCTCCTCGGCCGCTCGGGCCAGACCCGCGGCGAGCTTGCCCGGGTGCACGAGCGCGTTCGAGTGGGTCTCTAACACTGCGCCGAGATAGGTCGGCGAGGCCACGGCATCCTGAATCTGACCGCGATCGAGGCGGACCACGCCCTCCTCCCCGCGGGCCGCGGCATCCTCTGCCCACTCATCGAGCCACGCGAGCTGATGCGGCTCGGTCGCCACTCCGAGCGCGCCGACGCGCTCCCACTCGGCGTCGATGCCCCACTCGCCGATGTCGGCTCCCATCGCGTCGAGATTCGCCATGCCGAGCCGATCGAGCTGGTCGATCTCGTCGGGCCAGCGGCTGAGCCCGTTGTCGCGCCCGTGCGTCAGGCTGGCCTCGCAGAAACCGCCGTTGCGACCGGATGCCGCCCACCCGACCGTTCGGGCCTCGACGATGGCTATGCGGGCGTCGGGGTCGCGGCGCCGTGCGAGCAGCGCCGTCCACAGCCCGGTGTAACCGCCGCCGACGATCACCAGATCGGCGTCGTGGTCGCCACGCAGCGCCGGACGGGATGGCCGCTCGGGAAGGTCGTCGAGCCAGAACACGCTGTGGCGGGTGCCGGTCCAGACTGCGCCGGATGACCGATTCTGCCGGCCGCTGTCTCTCGAAGACGGTCGTGCCCACGGGTATCACTTCCCTGTCGGTTTGTTCGTTTCGATTGTGCCCGGCCCTCGGTGACTGAGTGAGGGCGTTCCCATCAGAACCGGACGAATCGGTCGGATCGGCCGCCGTTCCGGCCGGATCCACCGGAGCCGACTGTGCCCGTGCGCGGGCTCACCTCTGGCAGGTCGGGCACCAGAACGTGTTGCGCTCACGCGTCGGGTCGGCTCCGAGCGACCCCTCGCGGATGATCGTGCCGCATCGACGGCACGGCCGGCCCTCCCGCCCGTAGACCCAGGTGGAGCGACCGGGGCGCGCGTCGCCCGTGAACGTGCGACCGCTGCGGTCGCGGTTGGCGAGCAGCATCCGCGCTCCGAGGTCGATCACGGCCGCGGCATCCGTCTGCGACGCCGGCGTGGTGGGGAGGATGCCGCGGACGAAGAGGATCTCGTTGGCGAATTCGTTGCCGAAGCCGGCGACGTTGCGCTGATCGAGCAGCGCGACGTGCGCGGGCCGGTCATCTGCACCGTACCGCCGCGCCGCCTCCACGGGATCCCAGTCCGGACCGAGCGGATCGGGTCCGAGGTGCCCGACGAGCTGATCCTCGGCTCGGGTCGGAACCACCTTGACGTCGGCGAGGTCGAAGCCGACCGCGTCGTGCTCGGCGGTGCCGACGATCGCACGGGCCGTGTACGCCGGCGCGCGCCAGCGACCGCCGCGGGAATAGACGTGCCACGCGCCCTCCATCTTGAGATGGGAGTGCAGCGTCCAGTCGCCGATCCGGTGCAGGATGTGCTTGCCGCGCGAGACGACGTCGTGCACCGGCTGCCCCCGCAGATCCGTCGTCGCAGCCTGAGGCACGCGCAGGTCGAAGCGGATGACCTCGGCGCCCGCGAGGGCGTCGTTCAGCCGCTTGGCCGTGCGGTAGACGGTGTCGCCCTCAGGCACGCGCCGACTCCCGCAGAGCATCGCCCGCCGTCGCGCGACGCAGGGTGAGCCCGCGCGGCGACTCGACGAAGCCGGCATCCCGCAGCGCCCGCCCGACGGGAGTGCCGTAGACGAAGGCGCCGTTGACCTGCTCGATCGTGAGCGTCGCGAGGCGCCGTGCGCGGGCCGTGGCCGCGAGGTCGCCGGCGGCGGCGGCGAGCACGGCCTCGTCGTCGGTGAACGCCAGTGCCGACTTGCCACCGCGCTCCAGGTAGAGCGCGAGCGAGCCGTCGACGATCACGACCAGACCGCCCGCCTTGCGTCCGGGCCGGTGTGTGACCCCCTCGAGAGCGGGCCAGGCCAGTGCCGCGCCGTAGGGATTCGCCGGATCCGTCGCGGCGAGCGTGAACGTGCGCAGCGGCGGAGGATCGGTCAGCCCGGCGAACTCGCGCAGCCTGTCGACGGTGGCGGATGCTGCGAACTGCGCCGCCCCGAGCTTCTCGATCACATATCCGCGGCGGCAATGCCCGGCCTGCTCGAAACCGGCCAGCACCCGGTACGCCTGCGCGAAGCCCCCGGGCAGGCCCTCGGACTGCACCGACCCGCGGGTGACGACGCCGTAGCGGTCCAGCAGCAGACTGGCTGCGGCGGTGGCGCGCAGCGTCGGGTCGGGCTCCGAGTCGGTCAGCAGCGACCAGCGTCCGCCGATCGCGGGAGGCCGCGGCGGTGTCTTGACTCGTGGCATCGAGGCCCCGCGGTACATCCGCGAGCGAGGTGCCTTGCGCGCCGTGCGGTGTGCCTGCGACCCCCCGCCGAGCAGCATCCGCACCGGGGCGAACGTGTCGTTCGTCACCCGGCCCGCCCAGGTGAGGCTCCAGAGAGCGTCGATCACCGACTGCTCAGTCGTGCCCTCTCCCTCAGGGGCGTCCGCGAGCTGGCGCAGCTGGGCCGCGAAGTAGGCGCCGCCGGTCGCGAGAGCGGAGACGATGCGCTCCTCGAGCGACCCGGCAACCAGCTCTTCCTCGGGAGGCAGCAGCGTGAGCGGAGCGGCATCGGCCGGATGCAGCGCGATCCAGCCGTCGCGACCGGGCAGCGAGCCGTGGCCCGACCAGATCACTTCACCGGTCGCGGTGAGCTCGTCGAGCATGGCGGGCGTGTAGTCCGCGACACGAGAGGGCAGCACGAGCGACTCCCATGCGCTCGCGGGAACGGGAACCCCGGCGAGCTGCTCGATGACCGCCGCCACCCCGTCGATCCCTTCGAGCGGTCGGGCGAGGTGCTGCCACACGGGGAGGAACCGCGCGAACGCCTCGGGTGGCACGGGCTCGACACTGCCGCGGATCGCGGCCAGGGAGCGCATGCGCAGCCGCCGCAGCACCTCGGTGTCGCACCATTCCGTCTCGTCGGTGTTCTCGCCCGTCGAGGGCAGGAAGAACCCGCTCGAGATCCGCCCCTGCGACTCCAGTCGCTGCAGGGTGAGCCGGGCGACCGCCACACCGACGCCGAGCCGCTCTGCGACCGCGGTGCTCGTGAAAGGACCGTGCGTGCGCGCGTATCGGGCCACGAGGTCGCCGAGCGGATCCGGAAGCGGCTCGAGGAATGCGTTCGGGATGCCGACGGGCAGTGCCGCGCCGAGCGCGTCGCGCAGCCGCCCGGCATCCTCGATCGCCGCGACCCGCGTGATGCCCGCGATCGTCACCGGAATGGCTCTGCGTGCGGCGATCAGCTCGTCGAGATGCGCGCGGGCGAGTGCCCCCATCGCCGCCGGGTCGGATGCGGTCGGCTCGAGCCGCAGCGCGACCTCCTCGGCGTCGAGGGGGCCGAGCATCCGAAGCAGGTCGGCCACGCCCTCCACACCCCGGGCGCGGCGGTCGGGGTCGAGCCGCTGAATTTCGCGCTCGAACTGCGTCATGATCTCGGGGTCGAGCAGCTCGCGCATCTCGACCTTGCCGAGCAGCTCGCTGAGCAGCGCCGGGTCGACCGAGAGCGCGGCCGCGCGTCGCTCGGCGAGCGGTGAGTCGCCCTCGTACATGAACGCGCCGACATACCCGAAGAGCAGATCGCGGGCGAACGGGGACGGCGACGTGGTCGTCGTCTCGATGAGGCGGATGCTGCGGTCGCCGATGCTCCGTGCGATGCGCAGCAGCGCGGGCACGTCGTAGACGTCCTGCAGCACCTCGCGCAGGGTCTCGAGGATGATCGGGAACGTCGGGTACCGCCGGGCGACCTCGAGAAGCTGTGCGGAACGCTGGCGCTGCTGCCACAGCGGCGACCGCCGGTTCGGGTTCATCCGGGGCATGAGCAGGGCTCGCGCGGCGCATTCGCGGAAACGCGAGGCGAACAGGGCCGAGCCGCCGACCTCGTCGACGACGATCTGTTCGAGCTCTTCGGGCTCGAACACGAACAGGTCGGCGCCGGGCGGCTCGGCGGCGGCATCCGGCACCCGCGCGATGATGCCGTCGTCGCTGGCCACGGCCGACCCCTCGACGCCGAGGCGCTCGCGTATCCGGGCGTTGACGGCCAGCGACCAGGGTCCGTGCACCTTCATGCCGTACGGGGAATGCAAGATGACCCGCCAGTCGCCGACCTCGTCGCGACTGCGTTCGACGGTCAGTGATCGGTCGGTCGGAAGGGTGCCGGTGGCCTCCCGCTGCTCCGCGAGGTAGGCCAGCAGATTCGTCGCGGCGTTGTCGTCCAGACCGGCCTCGCGCAGTCGGTCGCGGGCCTTCTCGGGGGCCGCCGACGACACCTCCCGCGAGAATCTGCCGAGCGCCTCGCCGAGCTCGGCGGGCCGGCCCAGGCCGTCGCCGTGCCAGAAGGGCAGCTTGCCGGGCTGGCCGTACGCGGGCAGCACGTTGACGCGATCGTGCGTGATCTCGACGATCCGCCAGCTCGTTGTTCCGAGAGTGAAGACGTCGTTGATGCGCGACTCGTAGACCATCTCCTCGTCGAGCTCGCCGACGCGGGCGTTCTGCGACTCGCCCGCGATGAAGACGCCGAACAGGCCGCGGTCGGGGATCGTGCCACCGCTCGTCACCGCGATCCGCTGAGCGCCCGGCCGGCCCGTGAGCGTGCCCTGATCGCGGTCCCAGACCAGCCGCGGACGCAGCTCCGCGAACTCGTCGGACGGGAAGCGGCCCGCGAGCAGATCGAGGGTCGCTTCGTACGCGGAGCGCGGCAGTGAGCGGAAGGGAGCGCTGCGCTTGACGGTCTCGAACCAGCCCTCGACGTCGACCGGCCCGAGCGCGCAGGCGGCGACCGTCTGCTGGGCGAGGATGTCGAGTGGATTCTGCGGCACGGCGATCGCCTCGATCTGCCCCGCGAGCATGCGCTCGGTCACGATCGCGGTGTGGAGCACGTCTCCGCGATGCTTCGGGAACAGCGCCGCACGGCTGACCTCGCCGACCTGATGCCCTGCGCGGCCGATCCGCTGCAGACCGGAGGCGGCGCTCGGCGGCGCCTCGACCTGGATCACCAGGTCGACGGCGCCCATGTCGATGCCCAGCTCGAGGCTGCTGGTGGCCACGACGCAGCGCAGCGACCCGGACTTGAGCTCCTCCTCGACCTGGGCGCGCTGCTCCTTCGACACGGATCCGTGGTGCGCCTTGGCCAGTACCGGGTCGGCTCCTGCCGAGATGCCGGCCTGAGCCATCATCGCCGCGGGGATCGCGGCATCCGGAACGTCGAGCCCGAGCCGCTCCGCGTAGATCTCGTTGAGCCGCCCGGTCAGCCGCTCCGCCAGCCGGCGCGAGTTGGAGAACACGATCGTCGAGCGGTGCTGCAGGATGCGGTCGACGATCGCCTCCTCCACGTGGGGCCAGAGCGACCCGGTCATCTCGACCTCGCCGCTGCCCGCCGAGGTCGCCGCTCGTGCGCCCGACGATCCGTCGCCGAACCAGTCCTCGTCGACCGGCGCTTCCGCCGCGACAGCCGGCCGCGCGGGCCCGGCGCTGATCTCGGCTCCGGGCGGCGGGGGCGGATTGAGCATGTCGTCGACGGGCACGACGACGGAAAGATCGAACGCCTTCGTCGAGCGCGGGGCCACGATCTCGACCGGCGCCGAGCCGCCGAGAAAGCGCGCGACCTCATCGATCGGCCGGACCGTGGCCGACAGGCCGATCCGCTGCGCGGGCGGCGCGTCGGGGTGGCGCTCCCGCCGCAGGGCGTCCAAGACGCTCCAGACTCACGGCGAGATGGGCTCCGCGCTTGGTGGCAGCCACGGCGTGCACCTCGTCGACGATCACCGTGTGGACCCCCGTGAGGGTCTCGCCGGCCTGGCTCGTGAGCATCAGGTAGAGCGACTCGGGCGTCGTGATCAGGATGTCGGGCGGAGCCGTGACGAGCTTGCGCCGGTCGGAGGAGGTGGTGTCTCCCGAGCGGACGCCGACGGTCACTCCGGGCACGGTGATCCCGAGGCGCCGCGCCGACTGCCCGATGCCGACCAGGGGCGAGCGGAGGTTGCGCTCCACGTCGACGCCGAGCGCCTTCAAGCGGCGAGATGTAGAGGACTCGCGTCGGGGATGCCGTCACCTCTGGCGCGCGCCGCCGACGAGCGGCAGTCGCCGGCGGGGCGGCATCCTTCTCGGCGAAGATCCGGTCGATCGCCCACAGGAACGCCGAGAGCGTCTTGCCCGAGCCGGTCGGTGCCACCACGAGCGCGTGCTTGCCGTGGGAGATGGCGCTCCACGCCCCGAGCTGAGCCGGTGTCGGATCCGCGAAGGCGCCGCGGAACCAGTCCTGCGTGGCAGGACCGAACCGCTCGAGGACATTGCCCATCCGACCATCTTCGTCGCTGCGTGCGACATCGCGCGAGCCTTGCGCATGGCGGCCGCCATCGCAACCCCTATCCGATCGCCTCCCTCCGAACTACCGTCGGGAACTTCGGTGCCTGCAGAGAGGCACCCCTGAGAAGAAACCGCAAAGGAGCCCCCCTCGTGACCAGATCCCCCCTGGAGAGCGTGAAGAGCATGAAGCGTACGGTCGGCACTGTGGGGGTGATGGGAGTGATGGTGGGCATGACGTTCATCGCCGCCGCTCCCGCCGCCGCCGCACCCGCCCAGAACGGCTGCGATTCGCGTACCAACAACACCCAGCAGAAGCTCCTGGAGTGCGTGCGCGTCGACGGAGTCGTCGAGCACATGACGCAGTTCCAGGACATCGCGGACGCGAACGGCGGCACCCGCGCCGACCAGACCCCCGGTTACCAAGCCAGCGTCGACTACGTCGTCGACGTGCTCGAAGGCGCCGGGTGGTCATACGACGTGGTGCCGTTCACCTACGACGCCGCGGATGTGATCCTCAAGCAGCTCACCCCCGTCGCGGCCGACTACATCGCCTTCGACGCAGCCGGCACGGGCGAGGGCGACGTCACGGGCAACGTCATCCCCGTCGACATCAATCTCGCTGGAGACCGCGCCAACAGCAGCGGATGCGAGGTCGAGGACTTCGCCGACGCTGGACCTGACCGGAGACAGCGACATCGTCCTGCTGCAGCGCGGCAGCTGCGCGTTCGGCGCTGAAGGCGCAGAACGCCGAGACGGCGGGTGCCGAGGCCGTCATCCTGTTCAACCAGGGCGACGCGTCGACGACGACGGGCGACCGGTTCGGTCCGGTGAACCCGACTCTGGCGCCGTTCGTGGCCGCGATCCCCGTCGTCGGCACGACGTTCGCGGCCGGCGAGGCGCTGGCCGCTGCCGGCTCGACGGCGCAGGTGAAGGTCGACTTCTTCGAGGCCACCTCCTACAACGTGATCGGCGAGCTGGCGGGCACGAACGACTCCAACGTCGTGATGGCCGGTGCGCACCTCGACTCCGTGCCGGCAGGCCCGGGCATCAACGACAACGGCAGCGGCTCGGCTGCGCTGCTCGAGGTGGCTCAGCAGATGGCCAAGACGACACCGCAGAACACGGTGCGCTTCGCCTGGTGGGGCGCGGAGGAGCTGGGACTCATCGGCTCGACGGCAGTGGGTCGCGCAGCGCACCGCCGCCGAGCTCGACGGAGATCGCGCTGTACCTCAACTTCGACATGATCGGCTCGCCGAACTACTACTTCGGCGTGTACGACGCGAACGAGTCGAGCTTCGTAGCCCCCGTTGACGTACCCGAAGGGTCGATCGACATCGAGCAGACCTTCGAGGAGTTCTACACGCTGCTCGGCGAGCCGTACGATGACTCGGCGTTCAGCGGACGAAGCGACTACCAGGCGTTCATCAACAACGGCATCCCCTCCGGCGGCCTGTTCACCGGTGCCGAGGAGGTCAAGACCGCGCAGCAGCAGGCGATCTGGGGCGGAACCGCGGGAGAGCAGTTCGACCCGTGCTACCACCTGGCCTGCGATGACATCGACAACTTCAGCGCAGAAGGCGCTCGAGATCAACTCGGATGCCGTCGCGTACGCGGTCTCGACCTACGCGGCCTCGACCGAGAGCGTCAACGGCGTTCCGGGCGCGGAGATCCCGGGCAACTTCCCGGTTCCCGCGCCGGCCGGACCGGAGCACACCTTCGCCGGCCCGCTGGGCGGTGACGACCACGGTCCCGATCACAGCCACGACGTCAGCGAGTGAGCTGAACTGATCCAGGGGGTGGGCGGACGACGTGATCGTCCGCCCACCCCCTTCACCGTCCCTCGGTACTCGAGGTCACAAACGGCCTCTCGAGCTCAGAACCCGGTGTCAGGACTCGGACGGGATCAGGATCCAGAGCACGACGTAGATCCAGAACGACAGGCCGAAGAAGACCGCTCCGGCGAGGGTCAGGATGCGGACGGGTATCACGCTGCATCCGAAGCGGTCGGCGATGCCCGCGCACACGCCGGCGAGCAGGCGACCCTGATGCGGCCGGACGAGTCGGTTCATCCGGCCATCATCCCGCCCTCGCGCGTTCGGCGCCAGGCCCGCCGGCTCACCGCTCGGTCACATGGCCGTCCCTGTGCAGTTCGAGGGTGGTGTCGATCCCCAGCCGGTCGAGGAACGCGTCGTCGTGACTGACGATCAGCACCGCGCCACGGTACGCCACGAGCGCGCCCACGAGCTGGTCGACCGTGTCGAGGTCGAGGCTGTTCGTCGGCTCGTCCAGCACGAGCAGCTGCGGGGGCGGCTCGGCCAGCAGCAGCCGGGCCAGCGCCACGCGGAATCTCTCGCCGCCCGACAGCGAGACGACCTGCCGCTCGGCCGCGTCGCCGCGGATCAGGAATCGCGCGAGCCGGTTGCGCAGCTCCCGGTCGGGCAGAGCGGATGCCGCCTCCCGCACGTTCTCGAGCACCGACGCGTTCTCGGCGAGCCCGTCCACCCGCTGCGGGAGGTAGCCGATGCGGTCGGTGTGGGCCACGGCCCGTGCGGAACTCAGGCCGGCTGCGACGTCGGAGCGCGGAACCGGCGAGATTCCGCGGTCGCCGCCGGTCGTCCCGGAGATCCCGCCTGAATTCGGCACAGCGGAGGCGAGAAGCCGCTCGAGCAGCGTCGTCTTCCCGACACCGTTGGGTCCGATGAGCGCCACCCGCTCGGGGCCCGCGGATGACCCACGAGCGCTCGCCGTCGCCGATGCGTCGCGATGCGCCGGCCGGCGGGTACGCCGGGATCCGGCAGGTCGATGCGGATCGCGTCGTCGTCGCGCACGCGCCGCTCGGCGGCATCGAGCGCCGTTCGGGCGGCGGATTCACGGTCACGCATGTCGGTGCGCATCTTGCCCGCCGAGACCTGCGCCGCGCGCATGAGGCCGCCGGCGACGATCGGCGGCACGCGCTTCTCGAGCTGCGCCTTGCGGCCCATGGCCTTGCGCTTGGCGATCTTCACCTCGGCCTCGATGCGATCGCGCTTCTCGCGCTTGACGAGCTGCGCGGCCGCCCGCTCGGCAGTGCGCGCGGCATCCTGCTCGCCGTCGAGCCACGCCCGCCATGCCGAGTACGGTCCGCCGAACACCGAGAGCCGGTTCTCGTAGAGCTCGGCCGTGTCGTCCATGAGCTCGAGCAGGCCGGTGTCATGGCTGACCACGACCAGCGCTCCCCGCCAGCCGCGAGCCATCGCAGCGAGCCGCGCCCGCGCCTCGCGATCGAGGTTGTTCGTCGGCTCGTCCAGCAGCGTGATGCCCGCCCCGCGCAGTCGGATGCCGGCGATCGCAGTGAGCACCGCCTCGCCGCCCGACAGCTCGCCGACCCGGCGATCCAGCATGTCGGTCCGAAGGCCCGCCTCGGCCAGCGCGGCGTGCGCCCGGGCCTCGATGTCCCAGTCGCTGCCGACCGCGTCGAAGTGCGTGGGATCGACGTCACCCGACTCGATCGCGCGCACCGCCGCGAGCCGCCCGGCGACTCCCAGCAGCTCGGCGACGGGACGCCCCACGTCGAGGGCCAGGCGCTGCGGAAGGTAGGCGACCTCCGCCGACGTCGTGACCTGGCCGGATGTCGGCGCGAGGTCACCCGCGATCAGTCCCAGCAGAGTGGACTTGCCCGAGCCGTTGCGGCCGACGATTCCGGTGCGGCCGGTGCCGAACGCGCCGGAGATCTCGCTCAGCGCGAGGGAGCCGTCCGGCCACGCGAACGAGACGCGGTCGAGCAGGACGGCGGGAGTGAGGGTGTGAGCAGGCATGAGGCCTCCCGGGTGTCAGAGATGCACTGACACCGGTCGCCTCGCCCGGTCAGGGGAAGGCGGCGCTCAACGGAGAGCGTCGACGGGTCAGCGCGCGGATGCGGGCGCGGAAGCGTCGATCAGTCTCACCGGAGGATCCTCACGTGGGGAACAGAAGCAACCAGAATAGCGGATGCCGGCCCCCGGCATCCGGTCAGTCGTCGGACTCGAGCGCGTCGAGCTGCTTCTCGAGGAAGACCCGCACGTCCTCGAGCTCCTGCTCGGACACGCTGTGCGTGAGGCCCTGGTACACCCGCCCGCTGAGTTCGGCGTGCTCGGGCAGCCATGCGATGGTGTGCTCCACCAGGAAGGCGGGGATCACGTCGTCGCGCGTGCCGCGACCCCAGAACACCGGAGGACGCCGCTCGGCCAGCGCGGAGTCTCCGGGCAGTGGGCCGGGGGTGGCGTAGCCGCTCAGGTTGACCGCGAACGCGAACCGTTCCGGCCGGAGCCGCATCGCCTGCAGCGCGACCGCCGCTCCCTGCGAGAAGCCGACGAGCCCGACGACGGCGTCGGGAGCGACCGAGTCGACCCAGTCGATCACGAGGGATGCCGCATCCGTCACGTGCTGCGGATCGCGGCCGTCGAGGCCCTCGATCGGGTACCAGGAGTATCCGGGTGCGGGGAACGGCGGAGTGAGCGGCGCCCGTACGGCGGCGACCACGAACTGCGGGGGAAGGAAGGGAACCAGGGCGAACAGATCGCGCTCGTCCGCGCCGTAGCCGTGCAGCAGAACCAGCATCGGGCGGCCGGTCCGCTCCGCCTCCGCGGCCGACCAGAGAGCGGCGGTGTCGTCGAGGGCGGGAAGCTCGGCCATGCTCCCATCTTTCCAGCCCGGTGCGACGTGTCACGCGAAAGCCGGTCGCGCTCGGCAGGAGGAATGAGCGCGACGCCTGGGGTATACAAGACACATGGCCGTCCGAACCCCCGACCCCGACCCCAACGAGCGCGACGACGACGGCACCCCGCAGGATCCGCTCGGCGGCATCGGTGCGTCCTACGGGCGACGGAGCAATCCGCTCGGCGACGGGACCTTCGGTTCGCCGACCCCCGACAGTGCCGCCAACCCGGGCTGGCTGACCGACGTCGAGCTCGCCGAGGTGCGGCGACGGATGCCGATCCTCTACGTCGAGGCCGTGCCGGTGCGCACCGACGGGGTGGGCTCGGTGACCGAGGTCGGCATCCTGCTGCGGGCGACGCCGCTGGGGGAGATGACCCGCACGATCGTGAGCGGCCGTGTCCGCTACGGCGAGTCGGTCCGCGATGCGCTGTTCCGTCACCTCGAGAACGACCTCGGCCCGATGGCGTTCCCGCTCCTGCCTCCGCAGCCGGTCCCCTTCACCGTGGCCGAGTACTTCCCGATCCCGGGCGTCTCGGCATTCCACGACGACCGGCAGCACGCGGTGTCGCTGGCGTTCGTCGTGCCGGTGACCGGTACCTGCCAGCCACGTCAGGATGCGCTCGAGGTGACGTGGATGGCGCCGGCCGAAGCGGCATCCGATGCGCTGTCGGCCGAGATGGAGGGCGGGCGAGGAAGCCTGATCCGGCTGGCGCTGGCCAGTGTGGGAGCCCTGCGCTGACGGGGTCTCCCGAAGCCGCCCCGCACCGCGCTGGCTGAGTGTTCTCCGTGACCGGGGCCGCGGCGCCTCGACCGGCGTAGCCTGGCGGTATGCGCTCTTCTCGCCGTGCCTTCGCGTGGTCCGCCGCGGTCGTCGTGCCGGTTCTCATCGGCGCCGCCGTGCTCGTGCCGGTGGCGGCGAGCGGTGCCGTCGACCTGCCCGACAAGACACCCGAGGAGCTCATCGAGTTCGCGGCCGCGAGCGAGGTCGACGCTCTCAGTGGAACGATCGAGCAGACCTCCGAGCTGGGGCTTCCCGACCTGGGCGCGCTGATGGGCGACGACGAGGCTCCGTCCTCCTCCGAGGCCGGCATCGATGACGTGATCGCGCTCGCGACCGGGTCGCACACCGCCAAGGTGTACCTGGATGGCCAGAACGCACGCCTGCAGGTGCTCGATCAGCTCGCGGAGCGCAACGTGTACGTCGACGGCGACGCGGGAACGATCTGGTACGTCGACAGCGAATCCGCGTCGGCGACGAAGGTCATCCTGCCCAGCGAGGCCGAACGTGAGCAGTTCAGCGACCAGCACGGCGACGCCTCCGCGGACGCTGCGGTGCCCACGCCGGACGAGGTCCTCGACCAGGCGCTGGCCTCGCTCGACGAGTCCACCGAGATCACCGTCGGCTCCGACGCCCGTGTCGCCGGTCGCGAGGTGTACGAGCTGATCCTCGCACCCCGCACCGGCGACACGCTCGTCGGCGAGGTCCGCGTCGCGATCGACGGAGAGACCGGCGTCGGGCTCGCGGCATCCGTCACGGCGCGCGGCGCGACCGAGCCCGCGTTCGAGATCGGCTTCACGCAGGTCGATTTCGCCGCACCCGATCCTGCCGTCTTCGCATTCGAGCCGGCCGACGGCATCACCGTCACCGAGAAGAAGGTCGCGCTGCCGAACGGCGACGAACAGCACGACGACTCGGCGACGGATGCCGCCGCACCGGTCGTGATCGGCGAGGGCTGGTCGGCCGTGGTGGAGCTGCCGAACACCTCCGAGGCCGGCGCGGACGTGTTCTCGGGGCTGGATCCCGAGCAGTCGGCGATGCTCGAGAACGTGACGACCGAGGTCGACGGCGGCCGGGTGCTGCAGACGTCACTCGTGACCGTGCTGATCACGGACGACGGCCGCGTGCTCGCCGGCGCCGTGCCTGTCGAGCGTCTGGTCGAAGCCGCGCAGTCCGGGCGCTGAGCGGCACGGCGGTGACGGGCCCGCAGGCAGAGCTCGCCATCGAGACAGCCGCGCTCACGAAGCGCTTCGGCGCGCAGACCGCCGTCGACGGCATCGACCTGGCCGTGCCCCGCGGGGCGGTCTTCGGCTTCCTCGGACCCAACGGGTCGGGCAAGACGACGACGATCAGAATGCTGCTCGGACTGCTGAACGCCACCGCCGGCGAGGCGCGGGTGCTCGGATCGCCGATGCCGCGGGCATTCGACGAGGTGCTGCCGCGCGTCGGCGCACTCGTCGAGGGTCCCGGCGTTCTCGCCGTTCCTGACGGGCGAGCAGAATCTCCGACGCTTCGACGCGGCTGACCGGCATTCTCCGGCCCGCACCCGTGCGGAGCGCGTCGCCTCAGCGCTCGACCGGGTGGGGCTCGGGCACGCAGCCAAGAAGAAGGCGCACGCGTACTCGCTCGGGATGAAGCAGCGGCTGGGACTGGCCAATGCCCTGCTCATGCCGCGCGACCTGCTCGTGCTCGACGAGCCGACGAACGGCCTCGACCCGCAGGGCACGCGCGAGGTGCGCGCGCTCATCCGCTCGTTCAGCGCCGACGGCACGACCGTCTTCGTCTCCAGTCACCTGCTCGCGGAAGTCGAGCAGCTGTGCACCCACGTGGGCGTGATGAGCGGTGGCCGGCTGGTCGCCCAGGGAACGCTCGACGAGTTCCGTCGCGCCGGGTCGCGCGCGCGCATCCTCGTCCGCACTCCCGACGCCGAGTCCGCCCGCACGGTGCTGGCCGACCTCGGGGCCGGGTCCGAGACTCGCGACGCGGCATCCGATCTCGACGTGGTGACGGGCACGCTGCCCGACGGCGTCGCGCCCGAGGCGATCGTGGCGCGCCCTCGTCCGTGCCGGCGTGCGGGTGCGCGGATTCGAGCTCGTCGGAGAGAGCCTCGAGCAGCGGTTCGTCGAGCTCACGGGGGAGGGCTTCGATGTCGTCGCCTGAGGTCGGCGTGCACACGGATGCCGCTGCCGACGGCGTCGCCGGCCCGGTCGGGAAACGGCACGCTGCAGCTGCTCGGCAACGAGCTCGCGACCCAGTTCGGGCGGTGGCGCACGTGGGCGATGCTCGGTGCGCTGGCGCTCATTCCGGTCCTGATGGGTGTCGCGATCCGCCTGCTCGGCGGCTCGAACCCGGGGCGCGGGCCGGCGTTCCTCGACCAGATCACGAACAACGGCCTCTTCGTGGGCCTCGCGGCGATGACCGTCGCGATCCCGCTGTTCCTGCCGCTCACCGTGAGCGTCGCGGCGGGCGACACGATCGCCGGCGAGGCGAGCCACGGCACGCTCCGCTACCTCCTCCTCGCTCCGGCGGGCCGCGTGCGCCTGCTCATCGTCAAGTACCTCGCCGCGGCCGCCTTCTGCATCGCCGGCACGCTCACGGTCGTGTCGTCGGCACGCTCGTGGGGTGGATCCTGTTCCCCATCGGACCCGTGTCGCTGCTCACCGGCGCCGAGGTGTCGGTCGGGGAGGGACTGCTGAGGATGCTGACGATCGCGGCGTACGTCGCGGTGTCGCTGTTCGGCCTCGCCGCGATCGGGCTGTTCTTCTCGACGCTCACCTCGGTGCCGGTGGGTGCGATGGCCGCCACCGCGATCCTGGCGGTCTCGGCGCAGATCGTCGGCGCCATTCCGCAGCTCGAGGCCCTGCACCCGTGGCTGTTCACCGACCGGTGGCTCGACTTCGCCGACCTGCTGCGCTCGCCGATCGTCTGGGACTCCTTCGTCGGCAACGCCCTGCTGCAGGGCGCGTACATCCTCGTGTTCGGGGCCGCCGCGATCGCGCGCTTCGTCACGAAGGATGTGCTCTCCTAGGCCGGACGACACAGGGGACGTCGTCTGCGCAAGCCCCATATCGGCGGTACAGCGGCGGGCGGTATCCTTCGAGAATCCGAAGCGCCTCAGCCGGCGGTCTCCCGCGCGATCGCGGCCACGAACGCGTCGATGTCGTCCTCCGTGGTGTCGAAGCTGCACATCCAGCGCACCTCGTTCTTCGCGGCATCCCAGTCGTAGAAGCGGAACGACTCGCGCAGTCGGTCGGCCACCCCGTCGGGCAGAGTCGCGAAGACGCCGTTCGCCTGTGTCGGCTGCGTGAAGGCCACCCCGGTGATCGAGCCGTCGGCGATGCCGGCCTCGACTCCGGCGCGCAGGCGGGCGGCCATCGCGTTCGAGTGCGAGGCGTTGCGCAGCCACAGGTCGCCCTCCAGCAGCGCGATCAGCTGCGCGGAGACGAAGCGCATCTTCGATGACAGCTGCATGTTGAGCTTGCGCAGGAAGGTGAGCCCGGCCGACGCCTCGGGGTCGAGCACGACGATCGCCTCACCCAGCATCGCCCCGTTCTTCGTACCGCCGAAGCTCAGCACGTCCACGCCGACGTCGCGCGTGAACGCGCGGAGCGGCAGACCCAGGGATGCCGCGGCATTCGAGATCCGCGCACCGTCGAGGTGCAGCTTCATGCCGAGCGAATGAACGTGGTCGGCGATCGCGCGCAGCTCGTCGACGGAATACAGCGTGCCGAGCTCGGTGGACTGGGTCACCGACACCACGAGCGGCTGCGCGCGGTGCTCGTCGCCCCAGCCCCATGCCTCTCGGTCGATGAGCTCGGGAGTGAGCTTGCCGTCGTCGGTGGGCACGGTCAGCAGCTTGATGCCGGCCACCCGCTCGGGCGCCCCGCCCTCGTCGACGTTGATGTGAGCCGTGGATGCCGCGATCACGGCGCCCCAACGCGGGAGCATCGACTGCAGCCCCACGACGTTGGCACCCGTGCCGTTGAAGACCGGGAACGCCTGTACGCCGTCGCCGAAGTGGCGCGCGAAGACCTCCTGAAGCCGGGCCGTGTACTCGTCCTCGCCGTATGCAACCTGGTGCCCGTCGTTCGCGGTCGCGATCGCGGCGAGCACTTCGGGATGGATGCCGGAGTAGTTGTCGGAGGCGAAGCCGCGGAGGGCCGTGTCATGGAGCGGGGTCACCTGTCCATCCTCCCATTGCCTGTCCGCCTCCCAGGCGCGAGCCGCCCCTGCCGCGGTGCGCGGCAGAGGACTATCGTCCTTTGTGGTCGCTGAACAGAGACGAGCGGAGTGATCCCATGGAGGATGCCGGTTTCGAGGTGGAGGTCGATCGGGAATTCGACGCCCCGATCGAGCGTGTCTGGAGAGCGTGGACCGACCCCGAAGACCTCCGGGCGTGGTGGGGTCCGACCGGGTTCTCGTGCCCGCGAGCGGAGGCGGACGCCCGCACGGGCGGTCGCATCTTCGTCACGATGCGCGCCCCCGCAGAATGGGGCGGGCTCGACTACCACAACACGTGGGACATCGTGCGGTTCGAGCCGCCGCGGCGCCTGGACTATGTGATGCGCTTCGCGGATGCAGACGGGCGGGCGATCACCGCGGCGGAAGCCGGTATTCCCGCCGATGGCGTGCCGGAAGCCGGCGACCACTCGGTCACCCTGACCGCCCTGGACGGCGGCCGGACCCGGCTGGAGATGGTCGAGCGCGGCTACTCGACCGCCGAAGCGCGCGACATGTCGCGAACGGGGCTGGATCAGTGTCTCGACAAGATGGCCGCACTCGTGGAAGCTCCCTGACCCTCGCCTACCCCGCCCTCGAGCGGCTCGGGGACCGGTCAATCCGGGCAAGGCGTTCTAGCGGTCCAGCCAGCTCCGCAGCGCGGCGTCGAACGCCTTCGGCTGCTCGATGTTCGTCGCGTGGCCCGCCTTCTCGATCACCACCGACTCCCCTCGCGGTGCGAGCGCGGCCGAGGCCGCGGCGTGCTCGCACGGCCAGAAGTCACTCTCCCTGCCGGCGACGAACAGCACCGGCACCGGGCACTCGGCGATCGCCGGGCGCCAGTCGCGCTGCGCGTGGTCGTTCAGCAGTGCGAGCTCGGCGGGGGTGAATCGCCGCTTCACAGCGAGCAGATCCACTCCGCGGATCAGCCGCAGCACCCGCACGATCCCCTTCGACGCCACCGAGTGCTTGCCGGGAAGAGGAACCCCGGTGGCGAAATAGGTGGATGCGTTCGACGCGTCGTACCCGTAGAACCCGTACGGCCAGTCCGCGGAGTTCAGCATCTTGGGGGTCTGATCGACGATCACCACGTCGCGGATGCCGCCGGTCCGGCCGGAAGCCAGCAGTGCCCAGATCGCATTGCCCCCCATCGACTGGCCCACGAGGGTCGCGTCCTGCAGGCCCAGCGCGTCGATCGCCTCGCCGACGTCGGCCCCGTGGCGGTCCATGTCGTGAGAACCGTCGGGGCCGACCTCGGAGCCTCCGTGGCCGCGACGATCGAACGCGATCACGCGATGCCCGGCTTTCTCGAGCGCCGAGAGCTGCGGCCGCCAACTCGTCGCGGCCGCCTTGAATCCGGCCACGAGCAGCACCGGCCGGCCGTTCGGGTCGCCGTACTCCAGATGGTTGAGCCGTACGCCGTCGCTGCTGCGGATCTCCACCGCTACATTCTGGACCGCTACATTCTGGACCGTCACATTCTGGCGTAGCGAGCCCGCGCGAAGCAGAACAGTCCGTAGATCACGAGTCCCGCTCCGACGATCCACAGGATGAGCTGGCCGAACGGCAGGCCGGCCAGAGTGTGCAGGGCGGCATCCAGGCCGCCCGCCTGCTCGGGGTTCGCCGTGACGGCCGCGACGATGAACAGCACGCCGGCGACGCCGATCGCGATGCCCTTGGCGATGTACCCGACGACGCCGAACGTGACGATCCCCTTGCGGACGGGATCCGGCGGCAGGTCGAGGTGCTTCTCGAAGGCGCGCGTGATGCCGCGGACGATGAAGGCGATGCCGATGCCGAGGACGATCAGACCGACCACGACGAGCAGGAACACGCCGCCCGGGGTGGCGAGGAGCTGCGCGCTGAAGCTCTGCGTCGATTCGGACGAGTCGGACTGGCCGCCGGTCGCGAAGATCACCGCGGTGATCGCGATCGCGATGTAGACGGCCGCCGTGCCCAGATACTTGATCCGGTAGCCCCACTTCTTCTTGTTGTCGGGATTGCGCTCCAGGAACGCCTCGGCGATCTGCCAGATCGCCAGCGCGAACAGTCCGAGCGCGATGATCCAGAGCAGTGCCACACCCATCGGGGCTTGCGGATCTGCTCCAGCGCACCGCCCTGGTCGGCCTCGCCTCCTCCGCCGGTCGCGATGGAGATGGCGATCACGCCGATCACGATGTGCAGGATGCCGAGCACGACGTAGCCGATTCGCGCGACGATGCGGAAGGCTGTCGAATCCTGGGCGGCTCGGGCGGCGCCCTTCGGGGTTGTCATAGCCGAAGCGTATCCACTGGGCCGCGGCACGGGATACCGCTTGACGCGGCTCCGGAAGTGTGGCTGGTGAGTCAGGCTTCGAGCGTGACGACGGTGTCGTTCAGCGACGCCGCATCCGCGGCCCACAGCTCGACGAAACGGGCCGCCAGGGTCTCTTCCAGGCCTGGGAGGCTCTTGACGCGGAACACCACAGCGGCCGCCGACAGCCCGGTTCCGGCATCCCGCGCGTTCTTCGCGAAGCCCTGCGCGACAGCGCGCGTCCACGCTTCGCTCGCGGCCTTGACGGCTGCGTAATTGGCGCCGCCCGCGAGCGGGCGGGCCACGGCCGTCGAGGAGACCATTGCGAGGCGTCCCGACTCCGAGGCGCGCAGGTCGTCGTCGAACGCGCGTGACACGAACCGCAGCGCCGTCAGGGACTGCTCCAGGAAGCGGTAGTCCGCGTCGGTCTGACCCGCCAGTCCACCGCCGCCGCGCCAGCCGCCCACCAGATGCAGGATGCCGTCCACCCGCCCGATCTCGCCGTGCACGCGGTCGGCGAGTTCGCCGACCGCCGCCTCGTCCGTCAGATCGCAGACCTCGAGACGGACCCCGGGAATGCCCTCGAGTGCGGCGAGCCGGTCGGCGCTGCGGCCGACGGCGATCACCCGCGCGCCGGCCGAAGCGAGCGCGCGCGGCCGCGGCGAGGCCGCTCGCACTCGTCGCGCCGGCGATGAGCACGAGCCGGCCGGCGACGCTCTCAGCCATCCGTCGCCCGGATGCCCGCGGTCGAGGCGATCACCGGGCGCATCTTCTTCTCGAGTGCCTCGAAGAACATCGACAGCGGGAACTCGTCGTCCAGAACCTCGTCGGTGTATCCCTTCGGCGTGCCGGCGAGCACGTCCACCGGCAGTCCGCGCGCCCACCGCGACGCCGGGTTCGGCGTCAGCGTGGCGCGGACGAGTTCGTAGGCGGCGAGCCAGTGAGCGGTCTTCGGGCGGTCGATCGAGCGCCAGTACAGCTCGTCGATCGCGTCTCCGAGAGCGACCACGGCCGCGGGCACCTCGTCCCAGTCGAACGCGAGCGCCGTGTCGGTCCAGTGCAGCACGCCACGCTGGTGCAGCCACGCGAACAGCAGCTGACCGCCCACCGCGTCATAGTTGCGCAGCCGCGTTCCGGTGATCGCGAACCGGAAGATGCGGTCGAAGATCACGGCGTACTGCACGAGACGCGCGTGCTCGAGCATCTCGCCCTCGACGTCGGTGAGCGCCGCGCCGGCGTCCGTTCGCTCGCTGAGCCGCTTCTGGATCTCGACGCACTCGCGGAACGCGGTGAGGTCGCAGCGCAGCTCCTCGAGCGAGTACAGGAAGTACGGCATCCGCTGCTTGATCATGAACGGGTCGAACGGCAGGTCGCCGCGCATGTGGGTGCGGTCGTGGATGATGATCCCACATCACGAACGTCTTCTCCGCCAGAGCCTGGTCTTCCAGCATCCGCGCCGCTTCCGCGGGCAGGTCGAGCTTCGTGATCTCCGCCGCCGAGCGCACGACACGTCGGTAGCGCGCGGCCTCGCGGTCCTGGAAGATCGCGCCCCAGGTGAACGTGGGGATCTCGCGCATCGCGACGGTTTCGGGGAACAGCACGGCGGAGTTCGTGTCGTAGCCGGGAGTGAAGTCGATGAGACGCAGCGAGACGAACAGCCGGTTGGTGTACTCGTGCTCCAGCTCGGCGATGAACTCCGGCCAGATCACCTCGACGATCAGGGCCTCGACGTAGCGGTTCGACGAGCCGTTCTGCGTGTACATCGGGAAGACCACGAGATGACGGATGCCGTCCACCCGGTGCAGCTGCGGCTGGAACGCCACGAGGGAGTCGTAGAAATCGGGCACGCCGAAGCCGCCGTCGGCCCAGCGCTGGAAGTCGTGAGCGCTGGCCGCGAGATACTCCGCGTCGTGCGGGAACCAGGGGGCCAGGGAGCGGATCGAGTCCACGATGATCGTCGGCGCATGCGGCGGGCATCGGCGTGGTCGGCGGCGTCCGGAACCGAGCCGTCCTGCGCCTGGATGCTCTGCAGCGCGATCGCGGCGTCCTTCAGCGCCCGCCAGGCGGCCGTGTCCTCGACGCCGCCGTTCGCCGCGAGCGTGTCCTCGACGACCTCGGGTTCGCCGACGACGGCCGCGAACTCACCGGTCGGGTGCGTCTGGCTGAGGGACATGGGAAACCTCCGATCGAACGAAGGGGCGGAATATTTCCGGACAATCACCCGGACTCCCGATATTCTTCCATGTCATGGACGATTCTGTCGACTCCGCGATCCTCTCCGCCGTCTCTCGCGACCCGCGGGCGACGCTGGCCCAGCTGTCCGACCAGGTGGGGCTCGGGGTGTCCGCCGTGCAGGCGCGTCTCCGGCGGCTGGAGAGCTCCGGCGTGATCGTCGGCTACCGCGCCCTGCTCGATCCCGAGGCGGTCGGCAGATCGTTGTCCGCATTCATCGAGATCACGCCGCTGGATCCGTCGCAGCCCGACAACGCCCCCGAGCTGCTGGAGCACCTCGCCGCCATCGAGGCATGCCATTCGATCGCCGGCGACGCGGCGTACATCCTCTTCGTCCGGGTTTCGACGCCGCGCGACCTCGAGGCCCTCATCCGCGACATCCGGCTGGCGGCATCCGTCAGCACGCGCACGACCGTGGTGCTGCAGACGTTCTACGAGAACCGCCCGATCGCGCTCTGACCTCCCCCTACCCGCCGACCGCTCACACTGTGGCGACCGCGGGCGAGTGATCGGCAGCGGTCACCACTGTGAGTAGCGGTCGCAGGAGGGGGGCGGGGGTCAGTCGTGCTGGGGGAACCCCAGGTTCAGCCCGCCGTGCGACGGGTCGAGCCAGCGGGACGTGACGGCCTTCTCCTGCGTGAAGAAGTCGAACCCGTGCGGGCCGTACGCCTTCGCGTCGCCGAACAGCGAAGCCTTCCAGCCGCCGAACGAGTGGTACGCCACCGGCACCGGGATCGGCACGTTGATGCCGATCATGCCGACGTGCACCTCGCGCTGGAAGCGCCGAGCGGCGCCGCCGTCGTTCGTGAAGATCGCGGTGCCGTTGCCGTACTGGCTGCCGTTGATGATGCCGAGGCCCTCTTCGTAGCCGTCCACGCGCACGACCGACAGCACGGGGCCGAAGATCTCGTCCCTGTAGACGGTCGAGGACGTCGGCACCTTGTCGATGAGGGTGGGTCCGAGCCAGAACCCGTCGGGGTCGCCGTCGATCTCCACGTCGCGTCCGTCGACGACGACGGATGCGCCGTCGGATGCCGCCACGTCGATGTACGAGGCGACCTTGTCGCGGTGCACCTCGGTGATGAGCGGTCCCATGTCGCAGCCGCGCGTGCCGTCTCCGGTGCGGAGCGTCCCCATGCGCTGGCTGACCTTCTGCGACGAACTCGTCGGCGATCGTGTCGACGGCGAGCACGACCGAGATCGCCATGCAGCGCTCGCCGGCCGAGCCGAAGCCCGCGTTGACCGCGGCGTCCGCGGCGAGGTCGAGGTCGGCATCCGGAAGCACCAGCATGTGGTTCTTCGCACCGCCGAGAGCCTGCACGCGCTTGCCGTGGCCGGTCGCGGTCTCGTAGACGTACCGGGCGATCGGGGTCGAGCCGACGAACGAGATCGCACGCACGTCGGGGTGCTCGAGCAGCGCGTCGACGGCCTCCTTGTCGCCGTGCACGACGTTCAGCACGCCGTCGGGCAGCCCCGCCTCCTTGAGCAGCGCGGCCATCCAGTTCGCCGCGCTCGGGTCCTTCTCGGAGGGCTTGAGGATCACCGCGTTGCCGGCGGCGAGCGCGATCGAGAAGAACCACAGCGGCACCATCGCGGGGAAGTTGAAGGGGCTGATGATGCCCACGACGCCGAGCGGCTGGCGCGACCGTGTAGACGTCGATGCCGGTCGAGACGTTCTCGGAGTAGGCGCCCTTCGTGAGGTGCCCGAGGCCGCACGCGAACTCGACGACCTCCATGCCGCGGGCGATCTCGCCGAGCGCGTCGGAGAGCACCTTGCCGTGCTCGGAGGTGAGGATCTCGGCGAGCTCCTGCTTGCGCGCGTTCAGCAGCTCGCGGAAGGCGAACAGCACCGTCTGGCGCTTCGCGATCGAGGCGTCGCGCCACTGCGCCCAGGCGGCGGTCGCGGAGTCGACGGCGTCGTCGACATCGGCGCGTCGACGCGAGCCGCACCTCGCGCTGCACCGTGCCCAGCGCCGGGTTGTAGACCGGCGAGGTGCGGCGTGGAGTGCGCCGGCCCAGGCGCTGCCGTCGACCCAGTGGTCGAGGATCGTCGGTCGCGGACTTCGTCGTCCGCTCGAGGGTGGTGGTGTCGGTCATGGTCTTCCTTCTTCTCGCCTCGTGGGCACGTGTCTTCCAGCGTAGGTCGCTGATTCGGTCGAGGGATAGGGCACTTCCGCGAGGTCGGCGGGCTCTCAGCGCGGTCGCGCCTCGACGCCGTGAGCGCCTCGTCGTAGATCGCCATCGCCTGGGCGACCTCGTCGTCGGTGACGACGCACGGCGGAACCACGTGGATGCGGTTGTCGGCCGCGAACGGCACCAGGCCCCGCGCGGTGAGCTCCTTCTTCAGCCGCCCGATGACGGCCGCCGCCACCGGCTCGCGGGTCGCGCGGTCGGCGACCAGCTCGACGGCCCAGAAGACGCCCTCGCCGCGCACCTCGCCGATGAGCGGATGCCTCTGCTGCGAGCTCGGCGAGGCCGGGCCCGATCGCGTCGGCGCCGATGCGCCGGGCGTGCTCGACGATGCCCTCGGCCTCCATCGCGTCGATCGAGGCGATGATGGATGCCGCGGCCAGCGGGTGTCCGCTGTAGGTGAGTCCGCCGGGAAAGACGCGGTCGTCGAAGGTCGCCGAGATCTCGTCGGAGATGATCACCCCGCCGACCGGCACGTAGCCGGAGTTGACGCCCTTCGCGAAGGTGATGAGGTCGGGGACGACGTCGTAGCCCTCGAACGCGAACCAGCGCCCGGTGCGGCCGAACCCCGCCATCACCTCGTCGAGGATGAGGATGATGCCGTACCGGTCGCACAGCGCCCGCACGCCCGCCAGGTAGCCCGGCGGCGGGAATGAGGATGCCGGCGGTGCCCGGCACCGACTCCAGCAGGATCGCGGCGATCGTGGCCGGTCCCTCGGACTGGATGACGCGCTCGAGGTGGTGCAGCGCGCGCTCCGACTCCTCCTCGGGCGTCGTCGCCCAGAACTCGCTGCGGTACAGGTAGGGGCCGAAGAAGTGCACGTGGCCGCGGGCGTACTGGTTCGGCATCCGTCGCCAGTCGCCGGTCGCGACGATCGCCGCGCCGGTGTTGCCGTGGTACGAGCGGTAGGTCGACAGCACCGTGTCGCGGCCGGTGTGCAGGCGCGCCATGCGGATCGCGTTCTCGTTCGCGTCGGCGCCGCCGTTGGTGAAGAACACCTTCGCGAAGCCGGCCGGGCGCCTTCGCGATGATGCGCTCGGCCGCGCGTCCGCGCGTCGAGGTTCGCGGTCGCGGGGCCGATCGTGGCGAGGGTGCCGGCCTGCTCCTGGATCGCCTTCGACGACGGCCGGATGCTGGTGCCCGATGTTGACGTTGACGAGCTGGCTGGCGAAGTCCAGCATCCGGTTGCCCGCGTGGTCCCACACGGTCGCGCCCGACCCGCCGGCGATCACGGGCAGATCGAGGTCCGCCTGCGCGAGCCAGGAGTGGAACACGTACTCGCGGTCGAGCGCCTTCGCCTGCGCGTCCAGGTCTTCGTCGGTCATCGTGCGTTCCTTCCGCGGGGCGCGTCGGCACCGCTCAGCCAACGCTCGTCGCTCGGCGTCCGCGGGTCAAGCCACGGACTGTTCTGATCCGGATGCCGGCCGCGTCGAAGCGTCCGGCGGCGCGGCGATCCCGGGCTCGTCGAGAGTCGACGAGCCCGGGGACCGCGCTGAGCGGCTAGTTGCCGCCCTCCTGCAGTTCGACCTCGAGCGGGGTGAACTCCTCGCCGAGGATGTCGATGTCGCCCTCGGCCTCCAGCTCGTCCAGCGCCTGCTGGATGTACTCGTTGCTGTAGGCGGTCGCCGGCGGCTCCTCCGTGATCAGGTGCGCGCCGGTCTCGTTGACGGCGGCGAGGGCGCCTTCGACGGTGCGCGTCCACGCCGCCTCGTCGATGATGCCGATGCCGTCCGGCGCCGGCCAGATCAGCTTGTTGATCTCGTTCATCATCCACAGCTCGTGGCTCGGACCCCAGCCGGATCCCGATCGCGAGCGTGATCTCGGCGGCTTCCTCGGGGTTGTCGCGCGCGAACACCCAGCCCTTGATGACCGCCTTGAGGAACTTCACCGCCGTCTCGGCGTACGTCCTCGTCGGACTCGAGCCGCTCGGTGTCGGCCCAGATCGCGTCCTGCAGCATGGCGCCGACGGTGTCTCTCGTAGCTGATGACGTTGAAGTCCTCCGGCTGGTACAGCTCGCCGGTCTCGGGGTCGGTCGTCTCGAGCAGCTGCGCGTACTCGTTGTAGGTCATCGCCTGCGCGGCGTCGATGTCGCCCTGCAGGAACGCGTTCATGTTGAAGTCCTGCGTGATGATCTCGACGGTCGTGGCGTCCAGTCCCTCGGCGGCCATCGCGGCGAAGATCTCCCACTCGTTGCCGAAGCCCCACGAGCCGATCTTCTTGCCCTCGAAGTCGGCGACCGAGTCGATGCCCGAGTCCGCCCACGACACCTGGAGCGTGCCGGAGCGCTGGAAGATCTGCGCGATGTCGGTGAGGTTGGCGCCGGCCTCGATCGATCCGAGCACCTTCGGCACCCATGCGATCGCGAAGTCGACGTCGCCGTTGGCGAGGGCGTCCTGCGGCACGATGTCGCCGCCGGAGGGGATGATCTCGACCTCCAGGCCCTCCTCCTCGAAGAAGCCCTGGTCGACGGCCGCGAAGTAGCCGGCGAACTGGGCCTGCGGCAGCCACTGGAGCTGGAGCTTGACCGGGGTGAGCTCGCCGGAGTCGCCGTCGGAGGCGTCGGACGAGGGCGTCGGTGCCGCCTCCGCCGGAGCAGGCGGTCAGGATGAGCGCCGCCGACAGGGCGAACGCGCCGGTCGCGAGTCCGCGACGTGTGCTGTGTCTCATGTCGTTCCTTTCGGGTTCCCTTGCGGGTTTTCGGTGCGGTGGTGCGGGACCGGCCTCGCCGAGCGAGGACGCCGGACCGCCGCATCCTGCGGGGTGCGCGTCATTGCGCACCTCCGACCGGGATGCGGCGGAGCACGAGGCGCTCGATGAGCGCCGTCGCGAGGTAGAAGATCAGGCCGACGACGATCGCGGCGACCACGTAGGCCCACGCGCGCGCGTACGCGCTGGTGGCGGCCGAGGTCGAGATCGCGCTGCCGAGGCCGCCGCGCGGCCCGCCGAAGTACTCCGCGACGAGAGCCGAGATCACGGCGAGCGAGCTGGCGATCCGCACGCCGGTGAGGAGGTAGGGCAGCGCGGTCGGCAGCGTCACCGTGCGGAAGGACTGCGCGCCGGTGGCCGCGTAGCTGCGCATCAGGTCGCGGTGGACCGGCCGCGTCTGCCGGAGGCCCCGGAACGTGTTGATGAAGACCGGCACGAAGGAGGCGAGGGCCGCGATCGCCTGACGGCCGAACTGGCTGTCGGCGCCGAACATCGAGTTGAGCACGGGGGCGAGGGCGACGATCGGCACGACGGCGAGGGCGGCGACGATGGGGGCCGACATCCCGTCGACGGCGTGCCAGCGCGCCGCGAGCGCGGCGAGCAGGATCGCCAGCACGGTGCCGACGACCAGCCCGATGAGGGCGTTCGTGCCCGTGACGAGCGCCGCCTGCCAGATGGCCGGCCCGAATTCGACGAACTGCTCCGCGATGGCCGCGGGGCTCGGCAGCAGGTAGTCCGAGACGCCGACGACGCTCACCAGGAACTGCCAGAGCGCGAGCCCGGCGATCCCCACCGCGATCGGGCGCGATCACCCGCAGTCGCCGCTCCGTCGCCGGGCTCCACGCCCGGTGCCGCTGAGCTTGGCGAACGGTCGCGCTCATCGCTCCTCCCGGCCGCCGGTCGGCACCGGCGCGCCGTGAAGCGCCTCGCGCACGGCGGTGACGCGGTCGAAGAACGACCGGCGCTTCGCGCAGCGACTCGTCGCGCGCGGCATCCTTCGCCGAACCCGGTCTCGATCACGTCGGTGATCCGTCCCGGGCGCGGCGACATCACGACGACGCGGTCCGACAGGAACACCGCCTCGGGGATCGAGTGGGTGACGAAGACGACGGCCGCGCCGGTCTCGGCGGCGATACGCGGCGAGCTCGGCCTGCATCCGCTCGCGGGTCATCTCGTCCAGCGCGCCGAACGGCTCGTCCATCAGCAGCAGCCGCGGCCGCTCGGCCAGCGCGCGCGCGATCGCGACGCGCTGCTGCATGCCGCCGGAGAGCTGATCCGGATGCCGGTCGGCGAAGTCGGTGAGCCCGACGAGCTCCGCGAGCTCCGCCACGCGCGCCGTCGCGCGCGGCCGAGCCGACGCCGTGCAGCTCGAGGGGCAGGGCGATGTTCGCCGCCACCGTGCGCCACGGCAGCAGACCGGCCTGCTGGAAGGCGATGCCGTAGTCCTGGTCGCGGCGCGCGCGGGTCGGCCGGCTTGCCGAAGACCTCCACGGTGCCCGCGGTCGGCGCGTCGAGGTCGGCGATGAGGCGCAGCAGGGTCGACTTGCCGCAGCCGGACGGACCGATGAGCGAGACGAACTCGCCCGCCGCGACCGTCAGGTCGATGTCCTCGAGCGCGCTGACGTCGCCGGTCTTGGTGGCGAACCTCTTGCCGACGCCGCGGACGACGACCGCATCCGTCGGCGTCGCGTCGGTGTCGGGCTGAGCCTGTGCAGCGCCCATCAGGTCGCCTCTCCTCGTCGGTAGTCCTTCAGCAGCAGTCCGAGCATCGCGACCGAGCCGGCGGCGACCAGCCCCAGCGCGATCGCCCCGAAGATCGGCCCCCACGCCTTCGCCGGGTCGCCCGACGCCTGCCCGGCGAACTGGATCAGCAGTCGCCCGATGCCGCCCTGCAGTCCGGTCGAGACCTCGGCGACGACCGCGCCGATCACGGCGTTCGCGGCGCCGAGGCGCAGCGCCGGCAGCAGATAGGGGACGGATGCCGGGAACCGCAGTCGCAGCAGCGTCGGCCAGTAGCCGGCGGCGTACGTGTGCATGAGCTCGGTGTGGATGCGGTCGGGCGACTGCAGTCCGCGCAGAGCGCCGACGGCGATCGGGAAGAACGCGAGGTAGGACGCGATCAGCGCGACCGACATCCAGTCCTGCCATTCGACGCCGCCGATCTCGACGCGCGATCCCCAGCTCTTCACGATCGGGGCGAACGCGATGAGCGGCACCGTCTGGCTGAGGATGATCCAGGGCAGCAGCCCCCACTCGACGAGCCGCCAGCGCTGCATGACCAGCGCGAGCCCGATCCCGACCACGAGCCCGACGAGCCAGCCGGCGGCGGCGATGCCCAGAGTGGTGAGCGCGGCCAGCGCGACGGCGACCCACAGCGGCGGCGAACCCTTCCGCGCGGGTGACGGGTTCGAGCAGCCGGCCGATCATGTCCCACACGTGCGGCATCGCGAGATCGGTCGTGCGCGGCAGCACCCGCGCCCCGCCGATCACGACGCCGTCCGGCGGGCCCGAGGAGCTTGTAGATCTCCCACAGCGCGACGACCAGGAGGATCCCGACCGCGCCCCAGCCCCACGCGCGACAGCGCGCGCGGGCCTGCGGCAGCGCGAGACTGCGCCGGTCGGTCGAGACTGCGCGGCGGAGCCGCCGGCTGGACCTCCGGTTGCGTCGTCGCGGGATCGATGCCGGTCATCTGTCGTCATGCCTTGGCCGTCACGTGCTCGGAGAGCGCGGGGATGACGGTCTCGCCGTAGACGCGCAGCGTCTCCTCCTTGTTGTCGTGCTGGAGGTAGCCGGCGAACTGCGTCACGCCGATCTCGCGCAGCTTCTCGAGCTTGGCGATGTGCTCCTCCGCGGTGCCGAGGATGCAGAAGCGGTCGACGATCTCGTCGGGCACGAAGTCGACGTGGTCGTTGTCCGGCCTTGCCGTGGGTGTTGTAGTCGTACCCGGTGCGGCCGGCGATGTAGTCGGTGAGCGCGTCGGGCACGGCGCCGTTTCTGAACCAGCATGGTGCCCGTACTTCGCCACGATGTCGGCGACGTGGTTGCCGACCATCCCGCCGAACCAGCGGCACTGGTCGCGCATGTGCTCCCAGTCCTCGCCGATGTACATCGGCGCCGCGACGCAGAACGCGATCGAGTCGGGGTCGCGGCCGGCGTCCGGCCGCGGCATCCCGCACCGTCTTGATCATCCACGCGGCGATGTCGAGGTCGGCCAGCTGCAGGATGAAACCGTCGCCCACCTCGCCGGTGAGCTTGAGGGCGAGCGGCCCGTACGCGGCGACCCAGACCTCGAGTTCGGAGCCGCGGCTCCACGGGAAGCTGGATCGTCGCGCCGTTGTACTCGACGGGTCGCGAGTTGCGCGAGCTCGCGGATCACGTGGATCGACTCGCGCAGCTCGCTCATCGGTGACGGGCTTGCCGTTGGTGACGCGCACCGCCGAGTCGCCGCGGCCGATGCCGCAGATCGTGCGGTTGCCGTACATCTCGTTGAGCGTGGCGAAGACGGATGCCGTGACCGTCCAGTCCCGCGTGGCGGGGTTCGTCACGAACGGACCGACCGTCACCCGCTTGGTCTCGGCGAGGATCGCCGAGTGGATGACGTACGGCTCCTGCCAGAGCAGGTGCGAGTCGAAGGTCCAGACGTGGCTGAAGCCGTGCGCCTCGGCCAGCTTCGCGAGCTGAACGGTGCGCGCGGCGGGCGGGTTGGTCTGCAGTACGACGCCGAAGTCCATGGTTCTCCTCATGTCAGGTACTGGCTGAGGCCGCGCTTGAGGTAGCGGCCGTCGCCCTTCGCGCCGAGGTACTCGCCGCCGTCCACGATCACCTTCCCGCGCGAGAGCACGGTGTCGACGTGCCCGTCGATCTCGAAGCCCTCCCACGCCGAGTGGTCCATGTTCATGTGGTGCGTCTTGCCGACTCCGATGGACGTGTGCCCGTTCGGGTCGTAGACCACGATGTCGGCATCCGCCCCCGGCTGGATGACGCCCTTGCGCCCGTACAGGCCGAACATGCGCGCCGGCGTCGTCGAGGTCAGCTCGACCCACCGCTCGAGAGTGATCCTGCCGGTCACGACGCCCTGGTACATCAGGTCCATGCGGTGCTCGATCGACCCGATGCCGTTCGGGATCGCGCGGAAGTCGCCGCGCCCGAGCTCCTTCTGGTCCTTCATGCAGAACGGGCAGTGGTCGGTCGAGACCATCTGCAGGTCGTTCGTGCGCAGCGCCTGCCACATGTGGTCCTGATGGCCCTCGGCCCGCGAGCGCAGCGGCGTGGAGCACACCCACTTCGCGCCCTCGAAGCTGCCCCACTCCTCGCTCGACGCGCCGAGCTGCTCCTCGAGCGACAGGTACAGGTACTGCGGGCACGTCTCGCCGAAGACGTTCTGGCCCCTGTCGCGCGCCGCGGCCAGCTGCTCGACGGCCTGCTTCGCGCTCACGTGCACGACGTAGAGCGGCGCGCCGGTGAGGTTCGCGATCATGATCGCGCGGTGCGTCGCCTCCTCCTCCATCTGCCAGGCGCGGGCGATGCCGTGGAAGTACGGGTCGGTCTTGCCCTCCTCGATCAGCTGCGCCGCCAGCACGTCGATCACCGGACCGTTCTCCGCGTGCATCATCGTCAGCAGGCCGGTCTCGCGCGAGACCTGCATGGCCCTGAGCACCTGCGCGTCGTCGGAGTAGAAGACCCCCGGATAGGCCATGAAGAGCTTGAAGCTCGTCACGCCCTCGTCGATCAGGCCCGGCATCGCCGCGAGTGCGTCGTCGTCGACGCCGCCGATGATCTGGTGGAAGCCGTAGTCGATCGCGCAGTTGCCCGCGGCCTTCTCGTGCCATGCGGCCAGGCCGTCCTGCACGCGCTCGCCGTACCGCTGCACGGCGAAGTCGATGATGCTCGTCGTGCCGCCCCACGCCGCCGCGCGGGTGCCCGTCTCGAACGTGTCGATCGCGGCCGTGCCGCCGAACGGGAGCTCCATGTGGGTGTGCGCGTCGATCCCGCCCGGGATGACGTACTTGCCGGTCGCGTCGATGACGGTGTCGACGGATGCCGCGACATCGGTCCCGAGCAGCTGGGAGCCCGGCTGCAGCACCGCGACGATCGTCTCGCCGTCGATGAGCACGTCGGCCTGCGAGCGCCCGGTGGCCGAGACGACGGTGCCGCCGCTGATGAGTGTGGTGGCCATGAGATTCCCTACGGCTTCGCGATCATCGTGTACGAGTCGGGACGGCGGTCGCGGTAGAACTGCCAGTCGTCGCGCATCTCGCGCACCATGTCCATCTCGAGGTCGCGGATGAGGAGCTCCTCGTGCGTGCCCGACCCGCGCTCGCCCACGAAGTTGCCCCGCGGATCGATCACCTGGCTGGTGCCGTAGAAGTCGACCGCGAGCTCGCCGTACTCGTTGTCCTCGCGCCCGACCCGGTTGGGCTGCAGCACGAAGTAGCCGTTCGCGACGGCCGCCGCCGGCCCCTCCACCTCCCACAGCCGGTTCGACAGACCGGGCTTGGTCGCGTTGGGGTTGAAGACGATGTGGGCGCCGTTCAGGCCCAGTTCGCGCCACCCCTCCGGGAAGTGGCGGTCGTAGCAGATGTAGGTGCCGACCTTGCCGACGGCGGTGTCGAACACCGGATATCCGAGGTTTCCGGGGCGGAAGTAGAACTTCTCCCAGAAGCGGTCGAGGTGCGGCAGGTGGTGCTTGCGGTACTTGCCGAGGATCGTGCCGTCGGAGTCGACGACGACGGTCGTGTTGTAGTAGACGCCGGTCATGTCCTCCTCGTAGATCGGGAGGACCATGACCATGTCGAGCTCCTTCGGCGAGCGCCGCGAAGCGCTGCACGATGGGCCCGTCGGCCGGTTCGGCGTAGCGGTAGTACTTCTTGTCCTCGGTGATGCCGAAGTAGGGCCCGTAGAAGAGCTCCTGGAAGCAGATCACCTGCGCGCCCTGCGCCGCGGCGTCCCTCGCGAACTGCTCGTGCTTGTCGAGCATCGACTCCTTGTCGCCCGTCCAGGTGGTCTGGGTGATTGCCGCGCGTACCGTCGTCATGCCGGTCTCCGTCCGTCCTCGACTGATCCACTTCGTGCTGTCTCGACGGGGACCGGTTCGGGTTCCGGTGGGGATCGTTCCCCGCTGCTCGATCCTCGTCCTTCGACGTTTCCCGTCGATTTCAGCCTGTGTCCGGACAGTAAAGCCTGGCGCGTTCTGCGGCAAGGGGGATCGCGGGATATCCGCGGACCGCCTCAGCGGCCCTCGAGAACGGCCCGGTGGCGCGTGTAGCGAGACCTGCCGACCCACGTCCACAGCATCCTGACCGGGCCGGGGAGGTGCTTGTGCATCCACTCGCCGCCACCGTCGGGCTGGGCGGCGAGGATCTCCCCGAGCTGGTTCCACGTCTGCCCCCGCGGGACGGACCGACGGCCGTGCTCGGAGTACCAGTCGATCTCCTTCTGCGTGATGGTGGTCTCCATCACGGGCACGATGTTCTGCTCCTCGTCGGGCAGATGCACGGCCAGCGCCGCGTTGATCCCGTCGAGCGCGCTGAGCACGGGCCCGGCGTCCGTCGGCGACGCGCTCGCCCGCCAGCGCGGGCAGCGCGGCATCCAGCTCCGCCAGGTGGACGAGCATGACGGCGTGCTGCTCCTTCATCCGCTCGACGTGGATGGCACACGAAGGCGCGCGCTCCTCCAGTGCGTCCCACAGGCGCTCGTCCTCGCCCTCGTGATGGGCGTGCAGCCCGAGCGAGGTCGTCGCGAGCTGGGTCGCGACCGCCTCGGCATGAGCGACGTCTCCGGCGCGCACTCCGCGCACGAGCGCCGGCCCCTCGCCGAAGCTGCGGCGGAACATGCGGTGGATGTCGATCATGCCGCTGGCGTCGCAGGTCTTCGCGGCGGGGGCGTCGCCGCTGGGCGTCAGTGGTGTGGCGGGCATGCGGGTCCTCCTGGTCGGCTCTGTCGCGACGATAGACCCGCGGGCCCTCCGCGCGGAAGGTCGACGCCCTCGTGGGGGTGATCGGTGGCGCGCGCGAGCGCCCGGGCGAACTAGCCTCGGGGCATGCGTTCCACTCCGCGTTCCTCTCGCCGCCGCCGCGACCGGGCGCTGCCGGCGTGGGTGGGTCGAGCCGACCGGAAGGTCGCGCGGCGCATCAACGCGTCGCGTTCGTGGCACGTGCGCGACCGTGCGTATGCGCTGCTCAGCCGGGCGGGCGATCACGGGATGCTCTGGTACGGGGTCGCTGCGGGGCTGGCGATCGCCGGCCGGCCACGCGCGGCCGTGCGCGCGATCGGCTCGATGCTGACTGCCGCACTCGTCTCGGACGTCGTGGTGAAGAGCTTCTTCGACGGAAAGCGGCCCCTCCTCGACGAAGTGCCCGGCATCCGCCGGCTCCGGGCGTACCCCGCCAATCCGTCGTTCCCGTCAGGTCACTCGGCGAGTGCGGCCGGCTTCACGACCGGCGTCGCGCTGGAATCCGTTCCGGCCGGCCTCGTCGTGGCGCCCCTGGCCGCCTCCGTGGCGTACTCGCGCCTTCACGTCGGTGCGCACTGGCTCTCGGATATCGTCGGCGGAGTGGCGATCGGCGCGGGAGTCGCCGCCCTCGGCGCGCTGATCTTCCCGACGCGCGCCGAGCCGTCCTCGCCTCTGCCCGACGTGGAGCAGGTCGTCGATCTCATCGATCTCCCGCCCTCGGCCGACGGCGCGGGCGTGCTGATCGTGATGAACAAGAACGCGGGCACGTCCGTCATCCGGCTCGATCCGCGGCCGACGATCGCGGAGAGGCTGCCCGCTGCGGTGGTCCGCGAGCTCGAGCCCGACGAGACGATGGACGACGTCGTCCGCGCGATCATGACGGCCGATGACCGGCCGCAGGTGCTCGGCGTCTACGGAGGAGACGGGTCTGTGTCGCGCATGGCACACCTCGCGCTCGAGTTCGGTGTGCCGCTGTTCGCGCTTCCCGGGGGGACTTTCAACCACTTCGCGCGCACCGCGGGCATCGAGACCGTCGACCTCGCGATCGATGCGCTCCAGGCCGGCTCCGGCGTTGCTGCGAGCGTCGGCGAGCTCTCCGACGGCGATCGCACGCTGACCGTTCTGAACGCGGCGTCGATCGGCATCTATCCCGAGTTCGTCGCACAGCGCACGAAGCGCAAGGCGCGCTTGGGGAAGTGGATCGGCGGCGTCGTGGCGACCTGGCGCCAGCTGCGCGAGGCGGAGCCGATCGAGGTCGCCATCCGCGGTCGTCGCGCGCGCGTATGGTCGGTCTTCGCGAGCGTCGGACGCAATACGCCCGGGCAGGTCGCGACCTTCCAGCGTCGGACCATGTCGGACGAGGTGCTCGACGTGCGGGTGCTGCATGCCCGCGGCTCCCGTCTTCAGGCGGTCGCAGCGCTGTCCTTCGGGGCGACGACGAGGGCGATCCTTCGCGCGGTGGGACTCCTGCCGCCGGCATCCGATATCGAGCGCATCACCGCAACCGAGATCGCGATCTCGGTGCGCCCGCGCGCCGGCGAGGCGACGTTCTACGCGCACGACGGTGAGCTGCAGCGGCGCCCGGCGGTCGGCGACGACGGCCGGTATACGCTCACGTGCCGCATCGTGCCGAGGGCGCTGAGGGTCTACGCCCCGGCGCCGTCGCGGGAGCGGGACATTCTCGACCCCTCCCCGCGGTGACCGACTGCGCGATCAGGCCTTGTCGGGCGGTGCAGCGTCGGGGTCGGCGGTCTCGGGGTCGTGGGCCCAGGTAGGAGCCATCGCCGCGATCCGCGCCCCCCGCCATTGCCACGTCGCCCACAGCATCGGCCACATCGCGAGCGCCGTCGGCCCGCCGATGACGAGCCGGTCGCGCCAGAGCGTCTTGGCCGGATCGCCCGGGGCGGGGGAGATCGCCATCTGGTGATCCCACACATCGAGGCTCGCGAGCGGCCCGGACAGCGGAATCCCGCTGTCACGGAAGATGCGCACGGCGCCGCGCGAATCCTGCGTGGTGCGCTCGCTGACGTGGATCAGCTGCCGGCCCATCGGCACGATGCCCGCGAGTGACAGCTGCACGGGCACGTCGCCGCCGGGCTCCCAGCTGGTGGGCAGACCGTTCGGAACGAGCGGGGCAAGATGCATGAGCGGTCCGTACAGCTCCGCCACAGCGCGAGGGGAGTGCACGGCCCGCCACGCGGCATCCGCGTCGCAGTCGATGACGAGCTTCAGCAGGATGCGCATCCCTCCAGTCTCGCACCCCATCACGGCCAGGCTGCTCGGTCGGCGACCGCAGCGTGCGACGGCGCAGGCCGCGTTCTACGCTGGTCGGATGCCGCCGAGCCACCTCGATCAGAGCCGTTACCAGGTGCGCCTGGACTGGGGAGTGGACGGACTGCGGCGCCTCGCGCACGCCGACGTCGTGGTGGTGGTCGACGTGCTCGGCTTCTCAGCGACCGTGATCGACGCGCTCGAGCGTGGAGCGGACCCCCGGCCGGATGCCGGCGACGAGCCTGCGGGCATCGGGGCGGGCATCGCCGCAGCCGCCGCCGACGGGGGAGCGGTGGTCCTCATCGGCTCGCTTCGCAATGCGAGCGCCGTCGCGGCGGAGATCCTGGCGACTGCAGGAGCGCCGCGGCGCCCGCACGAGCGTGTCGATCATCGCGACGGGCGAGCCCGGTGCGCCGCCGGCCCCCGAGGCGCTTCCGCCGACGTCCTCAGCGCCGGTGCGCTTCGCGGTCGAGGACCAGCTCGGAGCCGGTGCGATCATCGACGCCCTCGGCGCCCGGGGGATCGACCACACGTCCCCCGATGCCGCGGTCGCCTCCGAGGCCTTCCGCGCGCTGCGCCGCGCGATGACGCACCTGGTGACCGCGAGCGGCTCGGGGCTCGGGCTCATCCAGGCCGGGAGGCGCGACGACGTGCTCGCCGCGGCAGCGGTGGATGCGGCATCCGTCGTCCCCGTCCTGCGCGGCGGAGTGTTCACCGCCGCGTGATCCGCACCGCGCCGGAAGCGGTCGCACACGCCGTGCCCGTCAGCGCGGCGTCATCGCCGCCAGACGCGCCGCCGGGCTGATCTCGCGGCGGGCCCACGTGAAGACGAACCGCTCATCGAACCGCGGCGCGCACTTGGCGCACGACGTCGGCCGCGTCACCCGGCGATGCCGGTAGGCGAGGTGACCGGCGGGGCACACGCCGATCCACGGAGCGAGCTCGGTCGCCGTCTCACCGTGGTGCGTGGTGCCGCCGACGTAGCCGAGCTCTCGGGCGACGGCCTTCCAACGGGCCCCGTGGCCGGCCTTCGCGCCTGCCAGCGCGTGCGCGATCTCGTGCAGCAGTGTCTGATGGTTCGCGTCGTCGTCGTAACGGGCGGCGAGGTAGCGCGAGACGCTGATGCGTTTGCGCGTGTAGTCGCACAGTCCCGCGCGTCGCTTGGCGTTGTCGAACCCGAACGACCACGAGTCGTCGAGGTGATGGGCGATCAGCGCGTCTGCCCAGACGCGCACACGATGAAGATCCGACATGCGGTGAGACTAGAACGTACCTACGACAGGGACCCGACGGCGGATCAGCTGGCGACCGAGGCGCTGGTGCGCCGCCGGTCGGCCGCATCGATCGCGAGCAGGGTGGATTCGAGCTGGTCGTCGGAAGCGCCCGACTCCTGGCGGAGGAACAGCGCCCGCTTGAAGTCGGCCCGAGCCGAGACGAAGTCTGCCGGCGTCGTAGAACACCTTCCCGCGATGCTGGTAGGCGAACGCGGCGATCCCGTTCCACTCCTGCCCCTCGGCCTCGTAGGCGCACGACGTGAGCTCCTGCTCGGCGGCCGCATACGCGCCGCGGAACTGCATCACGGACGCGTGCAGGATGCGTGCGCGCAAGAGGTCCTTCCGCGTGCCGGCCATCCGCGCGACACGCACCGACTGCTCAGAGAGCACGAGGGCGTCCTCGAGGCGGCCGAGCACCTTCAGCAGCCACACCCGCTCGAGCAGTGCGGGCAGGCTCCGCTGCTCGCCGATCTCCTCGAGGCGGTCTTTGCACTCGCGCGGATCGACCTGCTCGCGAAGGGTGTCGGGGTCGTACCCGTGGATGTAGCTCACTGCGTCTCCTTCCCGCGCGAGGCGTGTATGACCGTCCAGGCTCGCCCTCCCAGTGTGCCCCGCGGTCGCCGAAGCTCGGTGCGGGACTCGCCGCTATCGCTTCTCGAAGACGGATGCCGCGGGCTTCGGGGAGGGCGTGGCGTCGGCATCCGTGGCCACGCGCGCGCCGCGGGCGAACTCGTCGAGCTCCGCGCCCTGCGCCACCTTCGCCGGATGCGGCCCGGCCGCCATGAGCCGCGGGAGCCACTGCGAGGGCAGTGGAGACGGCGAGGCCGCGATCACGAGGTTGCCGAAGCGCCTTCCCTTCAGCACCTGCACCTCGGCCAGCACGATCACGTGGGGGTAGACCGCCCGCACCGTCGCGACCTGGCGCCGGGCGAAGGCGAGACCCGCCCCGTCGGCGACATTGACCAGCAGCACGCCCTCGGGCGCGAGCAGCCGCGCTGCCGCGGTGTAGAACTCCACGGTCGTGAAGTGGGCCGGCGTCTGGGCACCCGCGTACACGTCCGACACGAGCAGGTCGACGTTGCCCGCGAGTGCGCCCGGCAGGCGGCCGAGCCCCTCCCGGGCGTCGCCGATCCGCACCCGGATCGACGCACCACGGGGCAGGGGCAGCTCCTTGCGCACGAGCTCGATGAGGGCGGGCTCCAGCTCGACCACCTGCTGCCGGGATCCGGGCCGGGTCGCCTCCACGTAGCGCGGAAGGGTCAGCGCGCCCGCGCCGAGGTGCACGGCGGTGAGCGGCTGCCCCGGCATCCGGAGCAGGTCGATCACCGCCCCCATCCGCGCGACGTATTCGAAATGCAGATGCGTCGGGTCGTCCAGGTCGACGTGCGACTGCGGCGTGCCGTCGACCTGCAGCTCCCACCCGCCGGCGTACTCGGAGCGCACGACGTGCGCGAGGGTGCCGTCGGAGAGCCGCACGGAGGCGGGGGATGCCTCGAAGCGGGCGCGGGCCATGCCACCACGCTATCCCGCTCCCGTCCCGGCGATGCTGACACCGGGTTCCAGCGCGACCGAGCCGAAACACAATCGAGACTCAGGTGTGATGGTCGTCGAGGCCCGTCGGAGGTAGCGTCGAAGTGACCACTCCCCCGCGGACGCGGCAAGGCGCGCATCCTCGCGCCCGTTCGTCCGCACTGTCATGGAAGGTGCACAGCAGATGCTCCACAATTCGAGAAAGCGCTGGATGACCGGCGCGGCCATCGTCGCCCTGGGCGCGCTGGTGCTCAGCGGCTGCGCGAGCCAGCGCGAAGAAGGCGGCGGCGAGGAGGAGGAGACCGCCTCCGACGTCGACTCGACGTTCGTCTTCGGCTCGTCGGGCGACATCTCGGGCCTCGACCCCGCGATGGCCAACGACGGCGAGACCTTCCGCGTCTCGCGTCAGATCTTCGAGGGCCTGGTCGGCGTCGAGCCCGGCACGGCCGACCCCGCACCGGGTCTCGCCGAGAGCTGGGAGCAGTCCGAGGACGGGCTGACCTACACCTTCCAGCTGAAGGAGGGCGTGACGTTCCACGACGGGACGGAGTTCAACGCCGAGGCGGTGTGCTTCAACTTCGACCGGATGAACAACTTCACCGGCCTGGCGGCCACCGAGAGCCTGTCCTACTACTGGGGCAAGCTCATGCGCGGCTACGCCGAGACCGGCACCTCGATCTACGGCGGCTGCGAGGCCGCGAGCGCGACCGAGGCGACGATCACGCTGACGCAGCCGTTCGCCGGCTTCATCCCCGCGCTGTCGCTGCCGTCGTTCGCGATCCAGAGCCCGGCGGCTCTGGAGGAGTTCGCTGCCGACGAGGTGGGAGGCACCGCGGAGGCGCCCGTGCTCAGCGAGTACGCGCAGGGCCACCCGGTCGGCACCGGTCCGTTCAAGTTCGACGCGTGGGCTCCGGGCGAGACCGTGAACCTGAGCGCGTACGAGGACTACTGGGGCGAGCAGGGCCAGGTGCAGGAGATCATCTTCCAGGTGATCGGCGACACCACCGCGCGTCGTCAGGCGCTCGAGTCGGGCTCGATCGACGGCTACGACCTCGTCGCGCCCGCCGACCTCGGTTCGCTCGAGGACGCCGGCTTCATGCTCGTCAACCGCGACCCGTTCAACATCCTGTACCTGGGCCTGAACCAGGCCGTGCCGGCGCTGGCCGACATCAAGGTGCGCCAGGCGATCGCCCATGCGATCGACAAGGAGCAGCTGGTCACGCAGGTCCTGCCCGAGGGCACCGAGGTCGCGCGCGAGTTCATGCCGCCGGCGGTCATCGGGTGGAACGAGGACGTGACGCAGTACGAGTACGACCCCGAGGCGGCCCAGGCTCTGCTCGCCGAGGCCGGCTACAGCGAGAGCAACCCGCTGACGCTGCAGTTCAACTACCCCGTCAACGTGTCGCGCCCGTACATGCCGAACCCGGAGCAGATCTACACCAACCTGTCGGCGCAGCTCGAGGCCGTCGGCATCGTGCTCACCCCGGTGGGCGAGGACTGGAACCCCACGTACCTCGACCGCATCCAGGGCGGACCGGACCACGGCCTCCACCTGCTGGGCTGGACGGGCGACTACAACGACCCCGACAACTTCGTCGGGACGTTCTTCGCCTCGCCCGGCAACGAGTGGGGCTTCACCAACGAGGAGCTGACCGCGGCGCTGACCGAGGCTCGGGGCCTCGCGACCGAGGAGGAGCAGGAGGCGGCGTACCTCGCGGTCAACGAGCAGATCATGGAGTACCTGCCCGGCATCCCGCTGGCGCACCCGGTGCCGACCCTCGCGTTCGCCGAGCGCGTGACGTCGTACCCGGCCAGCCCGGTGCAGGACGAGGTGTACAACCTGGTCGAGCTGAGCGAGTGACGCTCTGATCGGATGCCCCGTCCCTCGCGTTCCGCGCGGGGACGGGGCATCCGGTTCCCTCGGCCCGCTCGCCCGCGACCCCGGTCGCCTCCCCCGGAGATTCCCCGTGCTACGCACCATCGGCAGCAGGCTGCTCCTGCTGATCCCGACCCTGTTCGGCCTGTCCGTCCTGCTCTTCCTGTGGGTCCGCGCCCTTCCCGGCGGCCCCGCGGTCGCCCTGCTCGGCGAGCGCGCGACGCCGGAGGCCGTCGAGCAGATCAACGAGCAGTACGGCTTCAACGAGCCGCTGATCGTGCAGTACTTCACGTGGCTGAGCCAGCTGCTGTCGGGCGACTTCGGCACGTCTCTGCAGACCCGGGCTCCCGTCCTCGAGGAGTTCGCGCGGCGGCTTCCGGCCACGCTCGAGCTGGGCTTCCTGGCGATCATCCTCGCGGTGGGCCTCGGCATCCCGCTCGGCTACATGGCCGCCCGCCGCCACGGACGGGCGTCGGACCACATCCTCGTCGGGGCGAGCCTGCTCGGCATCACGATCCCGGTGTTCTTCCTCGCGTTCATCCTCAAGTGGGTGTTCGCGGTGCAGCTCGGCTGGCTGCCCTCCGAGGGCCGGCAGGATCCCCGACTGGATGCCACCCACTACACCGGCTTCTACGTGCTGGACGGCATCCTCACCGGAGAATGGGATGCCGCGTGGGACGCGTTCCTGCACCTGATCCTCCCCGCGATCGCGCTCGCGTCGATCCCGCTCGCGATCATCGTGCGCATCACCCGCGCCTCCGTGCTCGATGTGCAGAACTCCGACTACGTGCGCACCGGCATGGCCAAGGGCATCTCGCGCGGCACGATCCGCACCCGCTTCATCCTCCGCAACGCGATGCTCCCGGTGATCACGACGATCGGGCTCCAGGTCGGCCTGCTCATCTCGGGGGCGGTCCTCACCGAGACGGTGTTCGCCTTCCCGGGCATCGGCTCGTTCCTGGCCCGCGCGATCTTCACGCGCGACTATCCCGTGCTCCAGGGATTCATCATCTTCATCGCGGTCGGCTACGCCCTGATCAACCTGGCGGTCGACGTGTCGTACAGCTTCATCGACCCGAGAGTGAGGGTCTCGTGACATCCGCCATGCTTCCCCCCGCCCCCAGCGGCGGGCCCGTCGACGACACGTCCGTCGACGACAAAGAGCTGCTCGCCGCCAAGACGGGGGGCGGCGGGTTCTGGCGCGACGTGTTCCTCCGGCTCAGCCGGAACGCCGAGCGCGTGGGTGGGCGCGTCGATCATCACGATCCTCGTCCTGGTCGCGATCTTCGCGCCCTGGCTGGCGCCCTACGGCCCGACCGAACTGCCCGGCCAGCGCTACATCACGCCGACCTACATCCCGGGTCCGGGTGAGCTCCCGCAGTTCCCGCTGGGGCTGGACCGCTTCGGCGGCGACGTGCTGTCGAAGCTCATCTGGGGTGCGCGGGCGACCCTGATCATCGGCGTCGTCTCGACCACGATCGGCCTGGTCGGCGGAATGATCCTCGGGTTCCTCTGCGGCATGTTCGGCGGCTGGGTCGACACGCTCATCATGCGCATCGTCGACATCCTGCTGTCGGTGCCGTCGCTGCTGCTCGCGGTGTCGGTCGCCGCCCTGCTCGGCCCGACGCAGGCATCGCTCATGATCGCGATCGGCGTCGCCCAGGTGCCGGTCTTCGCGCGCCTGCTGCGGGCATCGATGCTGCAGCAGCGCAACGCCGACTACGTGCTGTCGGCGCAGACGCTCGGCCTCGGCCGCGGCAAGATCACGATGAGCCACGTGCTCCCCAACTCCGTGGGCCCGGTCATCGTGCAGGGCACGCTGTCGCTGGCCACCGCGGTCATCGAGGCGGCTGCGCTGTCGTTCCTCGGACTCGGCGGCGATGTTCCGCAGACCGCCGAATGGGGCCGCATGCTCACCTACGCGCAGCTCGAGCTCGCGGTCTCGCCCTGGCTCGCGTTCCTGCCCGGCATCTGCATCACGATCACCGCGCTCGGCTTCACGCTGTTCGGCGAGGCGCTGCGCGAGGCGATGGACCCGCGCACGCGCGCCCGCTGACCCCCAGACCCGACCGCGAGCCCCGACCGCGAGCCCCTGACCGCGAGACTTCAGCGGAGCGACGAGACAGCGGGTATCACCCGCAGTCTCGGCGCGCGGATGCAGTCTCGCGACGTGCGGAGGCCGCGAGCGGCGGCGGGTCAGACCGCGATGTCCAGCTCGTTGCCGGGGATCGAGGCCAGGAGGCTGCGCGTATACGGATCGCGCGCGTTGGTGAAGATCTCCTCCGAGGTCGCCGCCTCGACGAGCTGCCCGTCCTTCATGACGCACACGTAGTCGCTGATGAGGCGCACCACCGCCAGGTCGTGGGAGATGAAGAGGTAGCTCAGGCCGTACTCCCGCTGCAGGTCGCCCAGGAGGGTGAGGATCTGGTCCTGCACGAGCACGTCGAGCGCCGAGACGGGCTCGTCGCACACGATGAGGTCGGGGGCGAGGGCGAGGGCACGCGCGATCGCGACGCGCTGCCGCTGCCCGCCCGACAGCTCCGACGGGTACCGCCGCAGCATCGCCTGGGGCAGGGCGACGTCGTCGAGCAGCTGCCGCACGCGCGCGGCGCGGTCCTTCGACGAGCCGCGCTTGTAGTGATCGAGGGGCTCGGTGATGATCCGCTCGATCGAGAACATCGGATTCAGCGACGAGTACGGGTCCTGGAAGATCGGCTGCACGCGCTGGCGGAACGAGCTGAGCTGCTTGCCCTTGAGGCTCGCGACGTCTTCGCCGTCGAACCGGATGACTCCGGCCGTCGGGTCGACGACCTTCAGCACCATGCGCGCCGTCGTCGTCTTGCCCGAGCCCGATTCGCCGACGATCGCGACGGTCTCGCCGCGGGGGATGGCGAACGCCACGTCCTTGACGGCGACGAAGTCCTCCTTCTGTCCGCGGACGTTGAAGACCTTGGTGAGGCCCTCGACCTCGACGATGTAGTCCGGCGCGGCGGTCGGCTTCGTGGCAGCGGTCGTCGCCGCGGCGGGCTCGCTGACGATCGCGGGCGACTCGGCGGCCCGGGGGAGCGTTGCCGGGGCGGATGCCGCGGCATCCGTCGCCTGGTCCGAGCTCGGCCGGCGGAACGCCTCCGGGCGGAGCCGTACGGCAGCCACGGACGGCGCCGCCTTCACGAGCGCCTGCGTGTACGGGTGCTGCGGGTCTTCCAGGATCTGGCGGGCGGGCCCCTGCTCGACGATGCGACCGCGGTTCATCACGACGACCCGCGCCGCCCGCTCGGCGGCCAGACCGAGGTCGTGGGTGATGAGCATGACCGAGGTGCCGCGCTCGGACGTCATGCGTCCGAGCTGGTCGAGGATCGTCTTCTGCACGGTCACATCGAGTGCGCTCGTGGGCTCGTCGGCGATCAGCAGCTTGGGGTCGCAGGCGAGGCCGATCGCGATGAGCGCGCGCTGCCGCATCCCACCGGAGAATTCGTGCGGGTACTGCTTGGCCCGCTCCGCCGCGTTCGGCAGTCCCGCTGCGGCGAGGGTCTCGACCACTTTGCGGTCGACGTCGCGGCGGGTGGCGAGGCCGTGCGCGAGAAGGGTCTCGGCGATCTGCGTGCCGATCTTGGCGACCGGGTTGAGGTTCGACATCGGGTCCTGCGGCACGAGGCCGATCGAACGACCGCGGATGCCGCGCATCACGGTCTCGCTCGCGCCGACGAGATCCTCGCCCTGGAACAGGATGCTGCCCCGCGTGACCTTGCCGTTTCCGGGAAGGAGTCCGATCACGGCCATGGCCGTCGTCGACTTGCCCGAACCGGATTCGCCGACGATCGCGAGCGTCTCGCCGGCGGCGAGATCGAGATCGACCGCCTCCACGGCGTGCACGACGCCGTCGACGGTGCGGAAGTCGACGGCGACATCGCGCACTTGCAGCAGGGGGGTGCCGGCGGAGACGCGCTCAGAGGATCGGGGCATCCTCCCATCCTGCCTTGGGGCTCACTCCGGCGCACCCGCCGCGGCGCGAGCTTTACCCACTCGTGACGCGGCCGGGGGTCCCCGAGCGAGGCGCCTGCCGAGAACGCTGGCCCGCGTGCGCATAACTCCTTCGATACGTCGAGGCCCTCGCGGTCCAGCCGCGCAATCCCGGGCAGCGCCGGTCTGTCGGCGTCCAGATTGAAGGAGTTACGCGCCACCGCACGGCGTTACCGTGGAACATGGCCTGGATCGATCTGAACGCCGACCTCGGCGAGACGGTCGCGGGCGTGCCCACGGCCGACGACGAGGCGATGTTCGCGGTGATCTCGAGCGCGAGCGTCGCCTGCGGTGGGCATGCCGGCGATGCCGCATCGCTGCGCGCAGCGGTCGCTCGCGCCGCGCGGTTCGGAGTGGCCGTCGGCGCGCACCCGTCCTATCCGGACACGCAGAACTTCGGGCGGGTCCGCATGGCGATGGCGCCGGACGAGCTCAGCGCGAGCGTCGCCGGGCAGCTCGCCGCCCTCGTCGATGCCGGCGGCGACGTGCGCTACGTCAAGCCGCACGGGGCTCTGTACCACGCGGTCACGGTCGACGGCGAGCAGGCGGACGCGGTGGTGGCGGCGATCGCAGAGCTCGCCGCCCGGCTCGGGCGCGCCGTTCCCGTGCTCGGTCTGCCCGGCGAGATCGAGCGCGCCGCGCGTGCGGCGGGGCTCGGCTTCGTCCGCGAGGCGTTCCTCGACCGCGGCTACCTCCCGGACGGCACGCTCGTGCCGCGCGGCGAGCCCGGAGCGCTGCTGCACGACCCGGCAGAAGTCGCCGCCCGCGCCGTTCGGCTCGTTCGGGAGGGTGTCGTGCCGGCGGCCGACGGCTCGCTCGTGGCCGTCCGGGCGGCATCCCTCTGCGTCCACGGCGATTCGCCCGACGCGGTCGCTCTCGCGCGGGCGGTGCGTGCGGCGCTGGACTCCGAGGGCATCGAGGTGCGGGCGCCATGGTGACCGCCGCTCCGCGCGTCCTGCCGATGGGCGAGCGTGCGCTGCTGCTGGAGGTGGACTCGCTCGCGGAGGCGACGGCGCTGCATCGCCGGCTCGCGGCATCCCGCCGTGACGGAGTGGTCGATCTCGTGCCCGCGGCCCGGACGGTGCTCGTGCGCGTCGAGCCGACGGTGCTGTCGCTCGCGGCGGCGCGGTCGTGGGTCGCGCGGGCGTCGACGGATGCCGCATCCGTCGCGACGGCGGCGGTCGCGGTCGTGGAACTGCCGGTGGCGTACGACGGCGCGGATCTCGATGAGACGGCGGCGCTGCTGGGGATGAGCGCCGACGAGCTCGTGCGCCGGCACACCGCGGCCGAGTGGACGGTCGCGTTCACGGGCTTCGCGCCGGGTTTCGGCTACCTGGTGAGTGCGCAGTGGCCCTTCGACGTGCCTCGGCTCGCCAGCCCGCGCACGCGCGTACCGCGCGGATCGGTCGGTCTGGCGGGGGAGTTCACCGGCGCGTACCCGCGCGACACGCCCGGCGGCTGGCGCCTGATCGGCACGACCTCGGCGCCGCTGTTCGATCCGGATGCCGCATCCCCGGCCCTGCTCGCCCCCGGCACGCCCGTGCGTTTCCGCGCGGTCTCCGCGGCCCCCGACCGCGAGACTGCACCGGGAGCCCGAGACAGCGGGCAGGCCCCGCAGTCTCGAGCACCGGTTGCAGCCTCGGCGGGAAGAGGGCTGCGGATCGTCGAGCCGGGACTCCTGTCGACCGTCCAGGACCTCGGCCGGCCGGGGTATGCCGCGCTGGGCGTCGCGCCGTCGGGAGTGCTCGACCGCGCCGCCGCCCGCACGGCGAACCGCCTCGTCGGAAACCCGGAGGGAGCAGCGGTGGTCGAGGTCACGATGGGCGGACTGCGGGTCATCGCCCAGCGCGACCTGTGGTTCGCGGTCACCGGGGCGTGGGGGCCGATCCGCCTGACCCCGGCGCGGTCGGTTCCTCACGAGGTGGACCCGTACGAAGCGCACCCGTGGCCCGCCGGAGCCGAGCTGCACCTGGACTGGTTCGGCCACGGCGCCCGCGCTCACCTCGCGGTGCGCGGCGGCATCGAGGCGCAGGCCGTGCTCGGATCCCGGTCGACCGACCTGCTCGCCGGCATCGGCCCGGACCGGCTGCGGGCGGGCGTCGAGCTGCCGGTCGGCGACGAGCCGCACGAGCCGATCCCCGTCGCGGTCCTCGCGCCCTGGGGCGCACCCCACGACGACGAACTCGAGGTCGAGCTCGCCCCCGGCCCGCGGGCGGACTGGTTCGCGGCATCCGCCCTCGAGGCGCTGTTCGAAGCGGTCTGGACAGTGACGAACGACGCCGACCGGATCGGCATGCGCCTGCACGGCCCGGTGCTGGCCCGCGTGAGAGAGTCCGAGCTGCCGAGCGAGGGCATGGTGCCCGGCGCCCTCCAGGTGCCGCCCGGCGGACGTCCGACGGTCCTGCTCGCGGATGGACCGGTGACGGGCGGCTACCCGGTGATCGCCGTCGCGACGGATGCCGCGCTCGACCTGCTCGCGCAGGCCCGACCGGGAACGCGCGTCCGGTTCCGCCACGCCCACGTGACTCGGTAGTCCTCGCCGACTCCGCCGGTGCTGACGCCCGACAGGGCGACGTTGTCACCAGCGCGAGAGGTATTCCGTGACGGCCGCACACTCCGCTTCGGAGAGCGCCAGGGCGACGGCTTCAGCGAGGGTCAGCCGGGCGCCCTCCAGCTCGCCTGCCGCCACTGCCTCCGGGTCGGTCTTGCGCACGGCGTCGAGTGAGATCGAGTGCACCGTGAACGCCTCGACGTCGAAGACGCCGATCCGCTGACGAATGGCGGCGGCCGCAGCCGACAGGGCACCGGCTCGCCGGGCGTCGCCGTGTGCGGCGGCTATGGCGCAGACCCCCTCCAGTCCGTAGGCGACGCCACCTTCGTGGTGCAGCTTCACCGAGTCCACGAGCGTTCGACGGAACACGGCTTCCGCATCATCGATCTTGCCTTCGACCAGCAGCAGCCGCCCGATCTGATTCCCCGCGACCGAGCGCGTGAACAGGTCGCCGCCCGCGTCGGCGACCTCGCTCGCCCGTGTGAAGTGCGCCAGGGCCTCGTCGCGGTCGCCGCGCAGCCAAGCGACCCGGCCGAGCGACACGCGCGTGATGGCCTCGCCCCAGCCGTTGCCCAGTCGGTGCAGACGATCCCCCGCATCCTCGAGCTCACGCGCGGCGGTGTCGATGTCGGGGTCGGGCAGCAGTGCGCGCGCGGTCGCGCGCGCGGCCAGCGCCATGGCGGCGGCCTCCTCGTCTCCGCTCTCCGTGAACAGACGCACGCATTCGGCCAGGCCCGCGACGACCTCCTCGGAGGGGTGCTGCCACATCTCGCCCCAGAGGGTGAAGAACCAGGCGATCGCGCGGGAGTGCGGCCGGATCGGCCGCTCCTTGCCGAGCAGTTCGAGCATCCACACCCGGACTCCGGCGAAGAGGCCCATGATCCACCAGTAGATGAGCAGCCCCCACGCGAAATCGGCTGCGTCGTCGAGCCGGTCGGTGTAGACGAGGTGACGAACCGCGGCCCGCAGGTTCGCCAACTCCAGACCGAGTGCGGCGAGGGTCGCCGACTGACTGCGGCCGCGCAGTTCGCCCGCGTCGCGCCGCACCAGCGCCATGTAGTAGTCCGCATGCGCCGCGCGCATACGGTCGGCCTCGCCGCGCTCCTTGAGGCGGCCGAGGGCGTACTCCCGCACGATCGCCAGAAGCGACAGCACCACTCGCCCATCGACGTCGGTCTGCTTGACGAGCGATCCGTCGATGAGCGCCGTGATCCCCTCGATCGCACGCCCGTCCCAGGAGCGGCCCGCCGCGATCGCTTCGACGGCCTCGAGTGAGAACCGCTCGGCGAACACGCCCAGGTCCTCCAGCAGATCCCGGTCATGCGCCGAGAGCAGACCGACGCTCCAGTCGAGTGTCGCCCGCATCGTCCGGTGGCGGTCCGGCAGATCGCGCACGGCCGCCGTCAGGAGGGGGAGGCTGTGCTTCAGGCGCTCCGCGATGCCGGAGGGAGTGAGCATGCGCAGCTTCGCCGCAGCGAGTTCGATCGCGAGCGGCAGGCCCTCGAGGCGCCGGCAGATATCCATGACCGCGGCGGAGTTCTCCTCGGTGAGTTCGAATGAGGGCTTCGCGGCCTTCGCGCGGTCCACGAAGAGCGCCACCGCCGCCGACTGCTGAGCGCGCTCGAGCGTGCCGAGGGCTCCGGGCGCGGGGGTGGTGAGCGCGCGCACCTCATAGACGCGCTCTCCCCGGATGCGCAGCAGGATCCGGCTGGTCACCAGCAGGGTCGCCGACGGAGCGAGCGTGTAAAGCCGGACGAGCACCGGCGCCACGTCGACGATCTGCTCGAAATTGTCGAGCACGAGCAGCACGCGCCGGCCGGCGAGGGCGTGGGAGATGCGCTCCTCCAGTGCCGCCTCGCCGTTGTCGCGGATGCCGAGCGTGTAGGCGATCGTCGGAAGCAGGAGTGCGGGTTCGAGCGTGTTCTCCAGGCCGACGAAGTACGTCCCGCCCGGGAACGCGTCGCGGGCCGCGAGAGCCACCTCGATCGCGAGGCGGCTCTTGCCGATCCCGCCGGGTCCGATCAGGCTGACCACCCGGTCCTCGCCGCGGGCGAGGAGGTCCCGCACCTCGGCGATCTCGCGCTCTCTGCCGATGGTCGTGGTGTAGGGGACGGGTACACGCGCCACGAGCGAGGGTCGTTCATCCGGTGCGGGTGTCGCAGCGGACGAGCGCGACTGATCGAACCGCTCGGCCAGGAGGTTCGCCAGGTCGGCCGCCACCTGGTTCTCAAGCTCTTCCGCGGTCTCGAACGGCAGGTAGGCGGCGGTGTCGTCGGCCTGGATGCGCGCGATGAGCTCCTTGAGGCGATCCTCCCGCGTGGTGCTCCTCTTGATGTAGATGAGCTTCGGCATGCCCGCGGGGGCGAGGTTGTATTCATCCTCGAGCCCGGAGATCTGCTCCTCGGGGGCCACCCACCCATAGCTGTCGCCGTAGATTCCGACGAAGACATCGCTCTGCGCGAGGTAGGACCGGTAGAGCTCCCGCGGCGCATGCGCCCGAGCACCGAGTTCGAACATCACGGGGGCGAGCCGCATCCGCTCGATCGCGGAGCGCACGACGCGCCGCTCGTCGGCGAGTTCGCGAAGAGTCGAGCTCACGAACACCCGGATCCGCTGGTCGGGAGTGCGGATCGCGGGACGCGAAGAGGAAGGGATGGATGTCACCATTGGGCGAGCGCCTGTCTGACGTCGGCGTCGGCGTCGGGCAAGGCGAGTGCGATCGCCTCGGCGAAGCTCATCTCCGCACCCGCGCGCTCGCCCGCCGCGACGCTCTCGGGATCGCGTTCGCGAAGGGCCTCCAGAGGAGCGACGTGCACCGCGAAGCCCGCGATGTCGAAGATCCCCGTGCTCTGCCGCGTGGTGGCGGCGGCGACCGCGAGCGCGCCCGCGCGCCATCCGTCGCCGCGCAATGCCGCGACCGCGCACATGCCCTCGAGAGCATACGCGGCACCCTCGACGTAGTGGAGCCGGGCCGACAGGCCGAGGGTGAGGAACCACTCCTGCTCGGCCGCGTCCACCTGACCGAGCAAGAAGAGCACGCGCGTGCGGTTGTTGCCCGCCACGATCCGCGTGTGCATGTTCTGGCCCTCGTCTGCGACCTCCGCCGATCGCGAGAAGTGCGCAAGGGCCTCCTCGATCCGGCCGCGCACGACCGCGAGGAAGCCGAGCCCGACCTCCGCCATCGACTCCGCCCAGCCGTCCCCGAGTTCGCGAAGCTTCGCCACCGCCTCGTTCAGCTCGGCCTCCGCCTTGTCCGGATCGAGGTCGGGGAACTGCAGCCGCGTCGTCGCACGGGCGGCCAGTGCCATCGCAGCGGCATCCTCGTCGCCGCTCTCGGTGAACAGCCGCACCGACTCGCCGAGTCCGCTGACGACCTGGTCGGACGGATGCCGCCACATCTCGCCCCACATCGTGAAGAAGCCCGCAGCGGCTCGGGTGTGCTTCGTGATCGGCTGCTGCTTGTCGAGCAGTTCGAGCATCCACAGTCGCACTTCGCTGAAGAAGCCGGAGATCCACCAGTAGACGAGGAGGGTCCACGCGAAGTCGCCGGCGTCGTCGAGGCGATTCGTGTACACCAGGTGGCGCGCCGCTGCGCGGAGGTTCGGCAGCTCCAGGCCGAGAAGCCGCACCGCCTCGGGCTGTCCGGGCCCGCGGAGCTCGGGCGCGATGCGGTGGACGAGGGCGAGGTAGTAGTCGGCATGGGCGACGCGCATGACATCGGCCTCGCCGCGCTCCTTGAGCCGTCCGATCGCGTACTCGCGCATGATCGCCAGCAGCGAGAAGGTCGGGCGCCCGCCGATCTCGACCTGCTGGACGAGCGAGGCGTCGACGAGCTCCGACAGGGCGTCCAGGCCCCGCCCGTCCCACGTCCGTCCGCGGCCGATCGATTCGACGGCCTCGAGGGTGAACCGCGTCGCGAAGACGCCGAGATCCTCGAGCAGTGCCCGCTGCTCGTCCGGCAGGAGGCCGACGCTCCAGTCGATCGTCGCCCGCATCGTGCGGTGCCGGTCGGGCAGATCGCGCACGGACGCCGTCAGCAGCGGCAGGCTGTGCTCCAGACGCTGGGCGATGCCCTGCGGAGTGAGAAGGCGCACCTTCGCCGCAGCGAGCTCGATTGCCAGCGGCAGTCCTTCCAGGCGCCGGCAGATGTCGGCGACGGCCGCGGCGTTCTCCGCCGTGAGGGTGAACTCGGGCTTCACCGCCTGGGCGCGGTCGACGAAGAGCTGAACCGCCGGCGACCTGCGGGCGCGCTCCAGGCTGACCGGGCCGATGCCCTCCGGCGTGGGCAGAGCCTCCACCTCGTAGACCTGCTCGCCGCGGATGCGCAGGACGATCCGGCTCGTCACCAGGAAAGTCGCCGTGGGCGCGACCGTGTACAGCCTCACCAGGAGCGGGGCGGAGCCCACGATCTGCTCGAAGTTGTCGAGCACGATCAGCACGCGCCGACCCTTCGAGAGCGTGGGAGATGCGCTCCTCCAGGCCCGCCTCGCCGTTGTCGCGGATGCCGAGGAAGTACGCGATCGTGGGCAGGAGAAGCCCCTCTTCCAGCACTCCTTCCAGAAGGACGAAGAAGGTGCCGTCGGGATAGAGGTCCTTGGTGGCGTGCGCGACCTCGATCGCGAGGCGACTCTTTCCGATTCCGCCTGGGCCGACCAGGCGTCACCACCCGGTCGCTCGCCCTGCTCGAGCAGCTGTCGGACCTGTGCCAGGTCGCGCTCACGGCCGATCGTGGTCGTGTACGCGGCGGGCATGCGGGCGACGACGGATGCCGACGCCCCGGCATCCTCGCGCTGCGTCACCGGGCTTGGACTCGTCGAAGCGCTCCGCGAGCAGCGTGGCGAGATCGCCCACCACGCGGTCGGCGAGTTCGTCGGCGGTCTCGAAGGGGAGGTACGCGGCGGTGTCGTCGCGCTGGATGCGTCCGATCAGCTCCTTGCAGCCGCTCCTCGCGGTGGTCGCTTCGCTTGATGTAGATGAGCTTCGGCATCTCGGGCGGGGCGAGGTTGTACTCGTCCTCGAGTCCCGAGATCTCCTCGCCCGGCGCGACCCAGCCGTAGCTGTCGGCGTAGATGCCGACGAACACGTCGCTCTGCGCCAGGTACGACCGGTAGAGCTCGCGCGGGGGATGCGGCCGCGCCCCGAGCTCGAACATCACCGGCGCCAGGCGCATGCGCTCGATGGCGGTGCGCACGGCCGCGCCGTTCGTCGGCGAGCTCGCGCAGAGTCGAACTCACGAACACCCGGATCCGCTGGTCGGGCGTGCGGATCACGGGCTGTTCGCCCCCGGTCATGACCACATCATGGCGCGCATGCCGCCATGTGCGCCAGAGTGCGGTGTTGACCCGGATGCCCGTCACTCCGCGGGCTGGCGCGCCGGCGTGCCAGCGAGGGCGTAGTCCGTCGCCTCGCGGAGCGTCATCGCCCGACCGCGCGCGCGGCCGGCCTCGAAGATCGGGGCGGCATCGGTGCTGAGGACGGATTCGACGAACGGCTGCCAGGTGACGAAGGACGGCTGCTCGCCCACGCCGGTGAATTGGCGAACGGCTTCGGCGGCCCCGGTCAGCACGCCGGCGCGCTCGACGTCGCCGTCGACGACGGCGCTCGCGATGAGGCCCTCGAACCCGTACGCCGAGCCGTCGACATGACCGAGTCGGTCTGTGATGCGCAGGTTCCGCTCGAAGAGCTCCGCCGGGTGCTCACCCAGCGCGAATCCCACCCAGCCGCGGTTGGTGAGCGCGAGGGTGCAGGCGAACAGGTCGCCCGCGTCTTCCGCCTGCGCGAGCGCATCATCCGAAGAAGGCGACCGCGGCCGTCATGTCGCCCCGCACGAACATGCACGCGGCCGATCGTGACCTTCGCCATGGACTCGACGCTCGGCGCGCGCCCTCGACGATCGCGAGCGCGGCTCGCGCGGACTCCTCGGCACCGTCGAGATTGGGCGGGCTCTGACCGATGTATGCCAGGGCGAGCGAGCAAAGCGCGAGCGCCTCGCTGCGCGAAGTCGCCGACCGCACGGAAGAGGCGCACGCTCTCCTCGAAGGAGCGCGGATCGACGCCGCCGCCGGTCCTGCCACAGACTCGACCCACGACGAGAAGCCGAGCGCGATCGCCCGGGTGCGATCGGAGACCTCGATCCCGGTGGCGAGGATCGCATCCATCCACCCTCGCGCTTCGGGCATCAGCCCGCGGATCCACCAGTACAGGAACAGATCCCACACCACCCGCGACAGCGTCTCGACCTGGCCGGACTGCGAGCAGGTGCCGCCCCGCGGCGCGCAGATTGTCGCGCTCCGCGCCGAGGCGCTCGATCGCCGCCAGCTGGGTCGGCCCCTGCAGCAGCGGCGCGGTGTCCAGAGCGAGCCGCGTGTAGTGGGCGGCGTGCAGTCCGCGCACGTCGTTCCGCTTCCGGACCGCGAGCCGAGCTGCGCGACGCGCGAACTCGCGCACGGTCGCGAGCATCCCGAACAGGGCGACCGGCCCGACGTCCCGGGAGCGCACGAGGCTGTTGTCGATGAGGTCCGTCAGCAGCGACAGCGCATCGGCGTGCCCAGCCCGCGTCGGCCCCGACCGCCTCGACCGCCTCGAGGCTGAAGTCTCCGGAGAAGACGCCGAGTCGCATCGAGCAGTGCGCGGGCCTCGGCATCCAGCAGGCCCACGCTCCACTCGATCGTCGCCTCGATCGTGCGCTGCCGGTCGGGCAGGTCCCGCGTCGAGGCGACCAGGAGCGGGAGCCGCTGATCGAGCCGCGTCGAGCATCATGCCGGGTGAGAGCACACGGGTGCGAGCGGCCGCCAGCTCGATCGCGAGGGGAACGCCCTCCAGCGCCGCGCAGATCTGCACGACCGCCTCGACGTTCTCGTCCGTGACGTCGAAGAGCGGGTTCGCGGCCCGGGCGCGATCGCGGAAGAGCCGCACCGCGGGGGAGGCGAGCGCGGTATCGACACGGAGCGCGCGGGAGGCATCGGGCAGCGCCAGCGGCTGCACCTCGAAGACGTGCTCGCCGCGCAGTCGCAGCCGATGCGCGACTGGTCACGAGGAACGTCGCGTCCGGCAGCGCCGTGAACAGCCGCACGAGCAGCGGAGCGGCATCCAGTACCTGCTCGAAGTTGTCCAGCGACGATCAGCATCCGCCGGTCGCCGGCCGCGCGCGCGACGTCGGCCGCCAGGTCGCCCTGACCGGAGTCGCGCACGCCGAGCTCGGCGGCGATCGCCGGGACGACGCGCGCGGGATCGACGACGTGCTCGAGCAGGCACGAAGTAGACGTCCCGATCCGAGCCGTCGGCCACCCGCTGGGCCACCTCGATCGCGAGGCGGCTCTTGCCGATCCCGCCCGGCCCGACCAGGGTCACCAGGCGCACGCCGTCCCGCGCGAGCAGCTCGAGCAGGGCGGTGACGTCGGCCTCGCGTCCGATCGTCTCGGTGTACGGGCGCGGGCACCCGCGAGCCGCGGTCGTCGGCCGGACCTGCGGCGGTCGCGTGCGCGCACCCGTCGAAGCGCTCGGCGAGGAGCGTCGCGAGGTCGGCGGTGACGCGCTCCGCCAGCTGCTCCGGGGTCGAGAACGACACGTACGAGACCGTGTCGTCCGCCTTGATGCGCGAGATGAGCTCGGTCAGCCGCTCGTCCCGCGCGCGGTGGAGTCCTTGAGGTAGATGAGCTTCGGCATTCCGTCCGGGGCCAGGTTGTACTCGTCCTCGAGCCCCGAGACCTCTTCGCCGGGCGCGGTCCAGCCGTAGCTGTCGCCGTAGATGCCGACGAACACGTCGCTCTGCTGCAGGTACGCGCGATACAGCTCCCGCGGCGGATGCGGACGGGCGCCGAGCTCGAACATGACCGGGCGCAGCCGCATGCCCTCGATCGCGGCGCGGACGGCGCGGCGCTCGGGCTCGAGCTCGCGCAGAGTCGAGCTCACGAACACCCGGATCCGCTGGTCGGGCGTGCGGATCACGACGCGTTCCGCCATGGTGCTCATGCTCGCCTCGCCTGATTCGCTCCTCATGGCGCGGCCAGCTTCCGCGCGGCGACGCTCTCCGCCGCGAACTGCGCCGCCTCGAAAGCGCCGAACTCGAGTCCTTCCGCCTCGCCCGCCGCGAGCTCGCTCCGCCGCGTCGGTCGCCCGCAGCTCGTCGAGGAAGCGCACGTGATAGACGAACGCCGGGGCGTCGATCGCGGCCGTGCGCCGGCGGATGCTCGCTGCGGCCCCCGCGAGCACTCCGGCGCGCCGGGCATCCCGCCGCCGCGCCGCGACGGCGCTCAGACCCTCGAGGCAGTAGGCGATGCCCTCCTCGTGCCGCAGCGCGACCGAACCTGCGAGGCTCTCGAGGTAGGCGTCCTCGGCCTCGTCGAGCCGCCCGGCGAGCAGGTTCATCCGCCCGACGTGGTGCAGCGCGACGGTGCCGGCGAATCGCTCGCCGGATGCCCGCGAGGCCTCTGCGCCGCGGTGGAAGAGCTCGGTCGCCTCGTCGAACCTGCCTCCGAGCAGCGCGATGCGTCCGATCGCGACGTACGCGAGGCACTCGCCCCACCCTGACCCCGCCGCCCGGAACGCCTCTGCGCCCGCGCTGCAGCCAGCCCGTGGCGGCCGCGACATCGGGTGCCGGGCTGTTGATCTCGGCGACCCCGGCCGTCGTCGTCGCCATCGCGACGCCGAGCAGGTCGCCTTCGGCCTCGAACTCCTGCGCCGCCTCGAGGAGCGTCGCGGCGATCCCCGGCCGGTGCGTCGTCCACGCGTCGCGCCACCCCGCGTAGAAGACGACGATCGCGTGCACGCGCGAGGATGCGGCGCCGCCGGTGCGGTCGAGCATCTCCTCCAGCCACACGGCCACCTCCATGAGGTAGCCGCCGACCCACCAGAACACGAACAGGCGCCAGGCGACGTCGCACGCCGTCTCGGCGTCGGCGCGGGTGACCAGGTGACGCACCGCGGCGCGCAGGTTTCCGCGTTCGAGCCTCAGCCGGGCGACGGCCGCGAGCTGGTCGCCCGTGCCGAGGTGGTCCGCCTGTGTGCGGGCGACGGCCGTGTAGACGGCGGCGTGCGCGTCGCGCACGGCACTCCTCCTGGCCGGCCGCGGCGAGGAGCTCCACGCCGTACTCGCGCACGCTCACCAGGAGCGAGAAGGCGGGCTCGCCGTCGACGTCCGACTGGTCGACGAGCGATGAGTCCACCAGCGTCTCGAGCGCTTCGAACACGTCGAAGTCCCATTCCCGCAGTCGTCCCAGCGCTTCGACCGAATCGAGCGTGAACCCGGGCGCGAACACGGCGAGCTCCGTGAGGAGGCGGCGGGATGCATCGTCGAGCAGTCCGGCCGACCACTCGATCGTCGATCGGAGCGTGCGCTGCCGCTCCGGGAGGTCGCGCGACGAGTCCACGAGCAGGGCGAGCTGCCGGTCGAGTCGGCGGAGGATGTCGGCCGGCGTCAGCACCCGCGTGCGCGCTGCGGCGAGCTCGATCGCGAGGGGGACTCCGTCGAGCACGCGGCAGATCCCGACCACGGCGGCGAGGTTCGCGTCGGTCAGCTCGAACGTCGGATTGGCGGCGGACGCGCGCTCGGCGAACAGCTCGACGGCAGGCGCCGTCCGGGCCCGAGCGAGCGAGTCGGGCGACGCGAGATCGTGGGTCGCGAGCGGCCCGACGTCGTACACCCGCTCCCCGCGCACGCGCAGCACGACGCGGCTGGTGACGAGGAACGCGGCATCGGGCGCGATCGTGTACAGCTGCACGAGGATCGGCGCGGCGCTGACGATCTGCTCGAAGTTGTCGAGCACGAACAGCATCCGGCGCTTGTCCAGCGCGAGGGCCAGGCGCTCCTCCAGCTGCAAGCCGGTGGTCTCGCGGATGCCGAGCGCGTACCCGATCGTCGACAGGAGCAGCTCGGGCTCGAGGAGGTTCTCGAGCGGCACGAACACCATGCCGTCGGGGAAGAGCGCAGCGGCCGCTTCGGCGGCGGCGATCGAGAGCCTGCTCTTGCCGATCCCGCCCGGACCGCACGAGCGTCACCAGTCGGGTGCTGCGGTCGCCGAGGAGCGCGACGATGTCCTCGATCGCCTCGTCGCGGCCGATGATCCGCGTCAAGGGCGCGGGCAGGTGCGATTCGCGGTGCAGCGGAGCGATGACGGTCGGCTCCGTGCGCGACTCGTCGAAGCGCTCGGCGAGCAGAGTCGCGAGGTCGGCGGCCACCTGCTCCTCGAGCTCGGCGGCGGTGTCGAAGGGGAGGTACGCGGCGGTGTCGTCGGCTCGGATCCGGTCGATCAGCCGCCGCAGGCGCTCGTCGCGGTGTCGCTGACGCCTTGATGTAGATGAGCTTGGGCATCTCCCGGGGACGAGGTTGTACTCGTCCTCGAGTCCGGAGATCTCCTCGCCGGGCGCGACCCATCCGTAGCTGTCGGCGTAGATGCCGACGAACACGTCGCTCTGCTGCGAGGTAGGCGCGATAGAGCTCGCGTGGCGGATGCGGACGCGCGCCGAGCTCGAACATCACGGGTGCGAGGCGGAGGCGCTCGATCGCGGCTTTCACGGCGCGACGCTCGTCGGCCAGCTCGCGCAGCGTCGAGCTGACGAACACCCGGATCCGCTGGTCGGGCGTGCGGATCCTCGTCCGCTCGACCGTGTCATGAGCACATCATGGCGGCGTCGCCTTCCCTTCGGCGAGCGCGCGCCACCAGCCCGCGAACACCTCGGATCCGAGGGCGCGCATGCGGATATCGGGGTGCTGAACCCCAGTCATAGGCACATCATGGCCCCGAACCGCCTGCCGTTGCCATACCCTCGGTGAGCAGTTCAGGGTCCGTCGCAGGTGGTTATACCGCAGGTCTGCAAACTTTTCAAGAACCCGACTGGACACGGCGTGGCATCCGGCGTATAGTCGGTCCTTGCGCTCTTGGATTCCCCCTGCCCTCATATGGTGGTCGGCTGTGCCTGCGTGCCCCCGCTTCGGGACTTGATCTTTGAAGCGGAGTGTGGCGCCCAGGCTTCGGGGACAGATGAGCACTCCACCCTGACGACAAGGAAACGAGCCCCGCCCGGGCCCACGGAGGTAATCCCCTTGGCTGCTGCGCGCAACGCATCCACCACCACCACCAAGAACGGCCGCGGAGCATCCCGCCTCTCGTTCGCCAAGATCTCCGACACGCTGACGGTCCCCGACCTTCTCGCGCTGCAGACCGAGTCCTTCGACTGGCTCGTCGGCAACGAGGCGTGGAAGGCGCGCGTCGCCGAGGCGAAGAGCGTCGGCCGCACCGACGTGCCCGAGATCAGCGGCCTCGAGGAGATCTTCGAGGAGATCTCGCCGATCGAGGACCTGAGCGAGACGATGCAGCTCTCGTTCACGAACCCGTACCTCGAGCCCGAGAAGTACTCGATCGACGAGTGCAAGGAGCGCGGCAAGACGTACGCGGCTCCGCTCTACGTCGAAGCCGAGTTCATGAACCACCAGACCGGTGAGATCAAGACGCAGACGGTCTTCATGGGCGACTTCCCGCTCCAGACCGGCAAGGGCACGTTCATCATCAACGGCACCGAGCGTGTCGTGGTCTCGCAGCTCGTGCGCTCGCCCGGCGTCTACTTCGACAAGACGCCCGACAAGACCTCCGACAAGGACATCGTCTCGGCGCGCATCATCCCGAGCCGCGGCGCGTGGCTCGAGTTCGAGATCGACAAGCGCGACCAGGTCGGCGTGCGCATCGACCGCAAGCGCAAGCAGTCCGTCACCGTGTTCCTCAAGGCCCTCGGCCTGACGAGCGAGGAGATCCTCCAGGAGTTCGCCGGCTTCGACTCGATCGAGGAGACGCTGTCGAAGGACACGATCCTCTCGAAGGAAGACGCGCTCCGCGACATCTACCGCAAGCTGCGTCCGGGCGAGCAGGTCGCCGCCGAGGCTGCGCGTGCGCTGCTGGACAACTTCTACTTCAACTCCAAGCGCTACGACCTGGCGAAGGTCGGCCGCTACAAGATCAACCAGAAGCTCGGCCTGGACGCGCCGCTGTCGGACTCGGTCCTGACCGTCGCCGACATCGTCGCGACGATCAAGTACCTCGTGCGCCTGCACCGCGGCGACACGACGTTCGACGGCATCCGCGGCGGCAAGCCGGCCGAGATCCGTCTCGACATCGACGACATCGACAACTTCGGCAACCGTCGCATCCGCGCTGTCGGCGAGCTCATCCAGAACCAGGTCCGCACCGGTCTGTCGCGCATGGAGCGCGTCGTCCGCGAGCGCATGACCACGCAGGACATCGAGGCGATCACGCCGCAGACCCTGATCAACGTGCGCCCCGTCGTCGCCGCGATCAAGGAGTTCTTCGGAACGTCGCAGCTGTCGCAGTTCATGGACCAGAACAACCCGCTCGCGGGTCTGACCCACAAGCGCCGCCTGTCGGCGCTGGGCCCCGGCGGTCTGTCGCGTGAGCGCGCCGGCGTCGAGGTCCGCGACGTCCACCCGTCGCACTACGGCCGCATGTGCCCGATCGAGACGCCGGAAGGCCCGAACATCGGCCTGATCGGCTCGCTCGCGTCGTTCGCGCGCATCAACGCGTTCGGCTTCATCGAGACGCCGTACCGCAGGGTCGTGAACGGCCAGGTCACCGACCAGATCGACTACCTCACGGCATCCGAGGAGGACGACTTCATCGTCGCCCAGGCCAACGCGCCGCTGAAGGCCGACGGCCACTTCACCGAGGACCGCGTGCTCGCCCGCAAGAAGGGCGGCGAGGTCGACCTCTTCCACGCGGAGGAGATCGGCTACATGGACGTCTCGCCGCGCCAGATGGTGTCGGTCGCGACCTCGCTCATCCCGTTCCTCGAGCACGACGACGCGAACCGCGCCCTCATGGGTGCGAACATGCAGCGTCAGGCCGTTCCGCTCCTGCGCTCCGAGTCGCCGCTCGTCGGCACCGGCATGGAGGGCTTCGCCGCCATCGACGCGGGTGACGTCGTCATCGCCGAGAAGTCGCGGCGTCGTCCTCGAGGTCTCCGCCGACGTCGTGACCGTCCAGCTCGACGAGGGCGGCACCCAGCAGTACTTCCTCCGCAAGTTCGACCGCTCCAACCAGGGCACGAGCTACAACCAGCGCGTCGTGGTCTCGGCCGGCGAGCGCGTCGAGGCGGGCGAGGTCATCGCCGACGGACCGGCGACGGAGAACGGCGAGCTCGCGCTCGGCAAGAACCTCCTCGTCGCGTTCATGACGTGGGAGGGTCACAACTTCGAAGACGCGATCATCCTGAGCCAGGACCTGGTGAAGGACGACACCCTCTCCTCGATCCACATCGAGGAGTACGAGGTCGACTCCCGCGACACCAAGCTCGGCAAGGAGGAGATCACCCGTGATCTCCCCAACGTCAGCCCCGACCTGCTGAAGGACCTCGACGAGCGCGGCATCATCCGCATCGGCGCCGAGGTCCGTCCCGGCGACATCCTCGTCGGCAAGGTCACGCCCAAGGGCGAGACCGAGCTGTCGGCCGAGGAGCGCCTGCTGCGCGCGATCTTCAACGAGAAGAGCCGCGAGGTCCGCGACACGTCGCTGAAGGTGCCCCACGGCGAGCAGGGCACGATCATCGCGGTCAAGGAGTTCAACGCCGAGGACGGCGACGACGAGCTCGGCTCGGGCGTCAACCGCCGCGTCGTGGTCTACATCGCCCAGAAGCGCAAGATCACCGAGGGCGACAAGCTCGCCGGCCGCCACGGCAACAAGGGCGTCATCGCGAAGATCCTGCCCGTCGAGGACATGCCGTTCCTCGCGGACGGCACGCCGGTCCAGGTCATCCTGAACCCGCTCGGCATCCCCGGACGAATGAACTTCGGCCAGGTCCTCGAGCTCCACCTCGGCTGGATCGCCCAGCAGGGCTGGAAGGTCGAGGGCTCGCCCGAAGTGGGCGGCCAAGATGCCGAAGGAGGCCCTCGAGGCCGCCCCCGGCACCAAGGTCGCCACGCCGGTGTTCGACGGGGCGTTCGAGGCCGAGATCGAGGGACTCCTCGACTCCACGAACCTCACGCGCGACGGCGAGCGCCTGATCGGCTCCAGCGGAAAGACCCTGCTGTTCGACGGCCGCTCCGGCGAGCCGTTCCCGGCACCGGTCTCGGTCGGCTACATGTACATCCTGAAGCTGCACCACCTCGTCGACGACAAGATCCACGCACGCTCGACGGGTCCGTACTCGATGATCACGCAGCAGCCGCTGGGTGGAAAGGCGCAGTTCGGCGGACAGCGCTTCGGCGAGATGGAGGTGTGGGCCCTCGAGGCCTACGGCGCCGCCTACGCGCTGCAGGAGCTCCTCACGATCAAGTCCGACGACATCCTCGGCCGCGTCAAGGTGTACGAGGCGATCGTCAAGGGCGAGAACATCCAGGAGCCCGGCATCCCCGAGTCGTTCAAGGTGCTCATGAAGGAGATGCAGTCGCTCTGCCTGAACGTCGAGGTGCTCTCGGCCGACGGCACCGCGGTCAACCTCCGAGACACCGACGACGACGCCTTCCGTGCCGCCGAAGAGCTCGGCATCAACATCTCCAGCCGCTTCGAGTCCTCGTCGATCGACGAGATCTGAGCCGGCCGGGTCCGATACAGAATTCCGATACAGGAGAACTGAGAACTAGTGCTCGAATCAACAACTTTCGACCAGCTTCGCATCGGCCTGGCCACTGCCGACGACATCCGTCGTTGGTCGTACGGCGAGGTCAAGAAGCCGGAGACCATCAACTACCGCACGCTCAAGCCCGAGAAGGACGGCCTCTTCGGGGAGCAGATCTTCGGGCCCTCCCGCGACTGGGAGTGCGCGTGCGGAAAGTACAAGCGCGTGCGCTTCAAGGGCATCGTGTGCGAGCGCTGCGGCGTCGAGGTCACCAAGTCCTCGGTGCGCCGCGAGCGCATGGGCCACATCGAGCTCGCCGCGCCCGTCACCCACATCTGGTACTTCAAGGGCGTCCCGTCGCGCCTCGGCTACCTGCTCGACATGGCGCCGAAGGACCTCGAGAAGGTCATCTACTTCGCCGCCTACATGGTGATCTCCGTCGACGAGGAGGCACGTCACCGTGACCTCGCGACGCAGGAGAACAACATCCGGCTCGAGCTGAAGACGCTCGGCGACCGGCGCGACTCGCGCATCGCCACCCGCCTCGGCAAGCTGGAGGAGGAGCTCGCGGCGCTCGAGGAAGAGGGCGCCAAGGCCGACCAGAAGAAGAAGGTCAAGGATGCCGCCGAGAAGGACATGGCCGGCATCCGCAAGTCCTTCGACGACCAGATCATCCGTCTGGAGAAGGTGTGGGAGGACTTCCGCACCCTCGAGGTCGGCGCCCTGAAGGGCGAGGACGAGATCTTCCACGAGCTCCAGGACCGCTTCGGTCAGTACTTCGAGGCGTACATGGGCGCGGAGTCCATCAAGCGCCGCCTCGAGGCGTTCGACCTCGCGGCCGAGTCCGACTCGCTGCGCCTGCAGATCTCCGAGGGCAAGGGCCAGCGCAAGATCCGCGCGATCAAGCGCCTCAAGGTCGTCAACTCCTTCCTGCAGACCGGCATGAGCCCGGCATCCATGGTCCTCGACGTCGTCCCGGTGATCCCGCCGGAGCTGCGCCCGATGGTGCAGCTGGACGGTGGCCGCTTCGCGACCTCCGACCTGAACGACCTGTACCGCCGCGTGATCAACCGCAACAACCGCCTCCGTCGCCTGATCGACCTCGGTGCCCCCGAGATCATCGTCAACAACGAGAAGCGGATGCTGCAGGAGGCCGTCGACGCGCTGTTCGACAACGGCCGCCGCGGTCGCCCCGTCACGGGCACCGGCAACCGGGCCCTGAAGTCGCTGAGCGACATGCTCAAGGGCAAGCAGGGCCGGTTCCGTCAGAACCTCCTCGGCAAGCGCGTCGACTACTCCGGCCGTTCGGTCATCGTCGTCGGCCCGCAGCTCAAGCTGCATCAGTGCGGTCTGCCCAAGCAGATGGCGCTCGAGCTGTTCAAGCCGTTCGTGATCAAGCGCCTGATCGACCTCGGTCACTCGCAGAACATCAAGGCCGCCAAGCGCGCCGTGGAGCGTACGCGCCCCGAGGTGTGGGACGTGCTCGAGGAGATCATCCGCGAGCGCCCCGTGCTGCTGAACCGCGCGCCCACGCTCCACCGTCTGGGCATCCAGGCGTTCGAGCCCCAGCTCGTGGAGGGCAAGGCGATCCAGCTGCACCCGCTCGTCTGCGCCGCGTTCAACGCGGACTTCGACGGCGACCAGATGGCCGTCCACCTGCCGCTGTCGGTCGAGGCCCAGGCCGAGGCCCGGATCCTGATGCTCGCGTCGAACAACATCCTGAAGCCGTCCGACGGCCGCCCGGTGACGCTGCCCTCGCAGGACATGATCATCGGTCTGCACCACCTCACGACCGTCAAGCCCGGCGCGACCGGCGAAGGCCGCGCGTTCGGCTCGGTCGGCGAGGCGATCCTGGCCAAGGACGAGGGCACGCTGGACCTGCAGGCCAAGGTGCGCATCCGCATCCCCGGCCTGACGTTCCTCGAGGCCGAAGGCGACACCCAGGAGTCGATGGAGGCGTACGAGAAGAACGGCCTCGTGGAGACCTCGCTCGGACAGGCGATCTTCAACGACACGCTCCCCAAGGGCTACCCGTTCGTCCGCACGCAGGCCGACAAGGGCAAGCTCTCGGAGATCGTGAACAAGCTCGCCGAGGAGTACCCCAAGGTGGAGGTCGCAGCGACGCTGGACCGCATCAAGGACGCCGGCTTCTACTGGGCGACCCGCTCGGGTGTGACCGTCGCGCTGAGCGACATCCTCACCCCGCCGGACAAGCCTGCGATCGTGGCACGCCACGAGAAGGCCGCCGCCAAGGTGCAGTCGCAGTACGAGAAGGGTCTGACGACCGACGCGGAGCGTCGCCAGGAGCTCATCAAGATCTGGACCGAGGCGACCGACGAAGTGCAGACCGCGATGCGGGCGAACTTCCCGGAGGACAACACCATCAACCGCATGGTGTCGTCGGGTGCTCGTGGAAACTGGCTGCAGATCCGCAACATCGCGGGCATGCGAGGCCTGGTGAACAACCCCAAGGGCGAGATCATCCCGCGTCCGATCATCTCCTCGTACCGCGAGGGCCTGTCGGTGGCGGAGTACTTCATCGCCACGCACGGTGCCCGCAAGGGTCTGGCCGACACCGCGCTCCGCACGGCCGACTCGGGTTACCTCACGCGTCGCCTCGTGGACGTCTCGCAGGATGTCATCATCCGCGAGGACGACTGCGGCACGACGAAGGGTCTCGAGCTGCCGATCGCGGCCGCCGGCTCCGACGGCGCGCTCGTGAAGGACGCGAACGTGGAGAACTCGGTGTTCTCGCGCACACTCGCCTCCGACGCGGTCGACGCTCAGGGCAACGTCGTCGCCTCCGCAGGCGATGACGTGGGCGACGTGCTCATCAACACGCTGATCGAGGCGGGTGTGGAGACCATCAAGGTGCGCTCCGTGCTCACCTGCGATTCGGCCGTCGGTGTCTGCGCGCAGTGCTACGGCAGGTCGCTCGCGACCGGAAAGCTCGTCGACATCGGCGAAGCCGTGGGCATCATCGCGGCCCAGTCGATCGGCGAGCCGGGAACCCAGCTCACGATGCGCACCTTCCACACCGGTGGTTCGGCCTCGGCTGACGACATCACGCAGGGTCTGCCCCGCGTGCAGGAGCTCTTCGAGGCCCGCACCCCCAAGGGCGCGTCGCCGATCGCGGAGTCCGACGGTCGCATCACGATCGAGGAGACCGACCGCGCCAAGAAGGTCATCCTGACGCCCGACAACGGCGAGGAGCCGCACGTCTACCCGGTGCTGCGTCGTGCGACGCTGCTCGTGGAGGACGGCCAGCACGTCACGGTCGGTCAGCCGATCCTGGTGGGCACGCTCGACCCCAAGGAGGTCATGCGCGTCATGGGCGCCCGCGAGGTGCAGCGTTACCTCGTCAACGGCGTGCAGGGCGTGTACCGCTCGCAGGGTGTGCCGATCCACGACAAGCACATCGAGGTCATCGTGCGCCAGATGCTGCGCAAGGTCACCGTGGTCGACCACGGCGAGACCACGCTGCTTCCGGGTGAGCTGGTCGACTTCAAGAAGTACCAGAACATGAACCGCGAGGCCGTGGCAGAGGGCAAGCGCCCCGCGTCGGGTCGTCCCGAGCTCATGGGCATCACGAAGGCGTCGCTTGCGACCGAGTCGTGGCTGTCGGCGGCGTCGTTCCAGGAGACGACGCGCGTGCTGACGGAAGCCGCGATGCAGGGCAAGAGCGACCCGCTCGTGGGTCTCAAGGAGAACGTCATCATCGGAAAGCTCATCCCCGCCGGAACCGGACTTGCGAAGTACCGCAACGTCGTGGTCGAGGCGACGGAGGAGGCCAAGAGCGAGCGGTACCCCAACCGCATCTTCGCCTCGGACGGCGCGTACAGCGACGCCGACCTGAGCTACGTCGATTTCGACAGCTTCTCGACGGACGACTTCACGCCCGGCAACTACAACTAGACGACGAGACGGCCGCTCGCGGCCGTATCGCGATCTCGACGGGAACGCCCCGGCCCTCTTGGACCGGGGCGTTCCCCTTTTCCCCGAGGATCGTCGCGCGCCGGATCGGGGCGCCGCGGCGGCCGGTCTACCGTGGACGGGGGAGGTGCATCGTGTCGCGGATCGGGGGACGGAACGCGTGGATCGCCTGGCCCGCGGCACTCCTGTGCGCAGCGGTGGTCGCCGCCCTCGCCTGGCTCGCGCAGCCCATGCTTCCGGTATCCATCGCCTGGATGGGCGACGTGCTCCGGGCCTCGACGACGCCGCCGGTCGCGGTCGCACCGCCCGAGACCGTCGCGACGCTCGCAACCCAGCCGGGTGACATCGACTGCCGCGCCCTGTACCCCGACAGCCTGTGGGCGGAGCTCACCTGGACTCCGAACGTCCTGCTGGCGCAGGGCGGTTCACCGCCCGCGACCGCGGTCACCGCGCTCACCGACGCCCTGGCGCCGGCCGTCCGGATCTCGTGCAGCTGGCGCGCGGACGGCGGCCGAACGATCAGCTCCACGCTGGCGGTGGTGGCGGGCGACGCCGGCCGGATCGCCGACGTCGCGCTGCGGAGTGAGGGTTTCACGTGCACGACGGATGCCGAGGCCGTGGCGTGTACGCGCAGCTCGGGGAACGTCCTCGAAGAGCACACGATCCGCGCCGGTCTGTGGCTCTCGAGCGTGGAGTCGGCGTGGCATCCCGAGGATTACGGCACGCGACTGGCCACGCACGTGTGGGGGTGACGGCATCCGCTTCCGGCGGTCAGCCGTAGAGGCTCTCGACGATCGCCGCGGTGTAGCCGCCGGGCGCGAGGGTGGAGAACTGCGTGTCGATGAGGACGTCCTGCCGCCAGAAGAGCGTCCGGCCCTGGGGGACCAGGTCGGGTTCGCTGAACCAGGTCTTCTCGCACCGGGTTCCGCCGTCGGGCGTGTAGCAGGCGAACCCGTCGGCCAGCATGCCGTTGAGCATGTCCAGCGCGGGGCCGCGTGAGACGTACGTGAGCGTCGTCGTCAGGTGAGTCGCGGAGGCAGGGTCGCCCCACACGCAGACGAGGCTTCCGTCGGCCTGCGGCCCGGACGGCCCGACCGCCGGATCGTTCAGAGCCACGCCGCTGAGCTCATCGAGCACCGCCGCCGAGAGGATCTCGCGGCAGTCGGCCGGGATCCGCACCGGATCCATCGTGGGCGTCGGCGACGGCCGGGGCGTGCCGGAGGCGCTCGGCGTCTCTCCCGCCGACGTCGCGCGCGGAGCGGCTCCGGGCTCGGGCATGCACCCGGTGAGGGCGTACGAGAGGAGCACGACGGATGCCGCGACCCTCGCCCGGGCGCCACGCCGATGTGCCATGCGCCCACCATAGGCGCGCATGCACGCACCGGAACGCGTGCGCCACGCCGCGATCGCACGGCACGCCTCCGCGGACGCGCGCTTTCGGGGGGTTACTCTCGCTGTGCAGGGACGTGCCCTGCGTGAGGAGTGCATCCGATGAGTGACTCGAAGTCGACCTACGGCGAGCCGGTCGAAGAGCCCCGCCCCGTCGATGATGTGGTCGGCAGCGCCCACGAGGGGATCGCGGATGCGGAAGCGGCGCGGGGCGACGCGGTCGCCGACGAGCCGGCGCCGACGGTCGCTCCGGAGCGGACCAAGGTGGTCTCCGAGCCGATGGTCGATGAGGACCCCTCCTTCGACAGCGCGATGTACGAAGCGCACACCGAAGACGCCCGCTCATGCGACAGATGCCTCCACTCCAGCGGCCGCCCGCGCGGAGACCGTCGCCGTCACGCCGAGCGAGCCCGTGGCCGAGACCACGACCACCACCCCGGCATCCGATGCCGTGGCGCCCGCCGCAGCCGTCGGTGCGGGTGCCGGTGCGGCGACCGCGACCACCGCCTACGCCCCGCAGCCGATCTTCGTGCAGGCTCCGGAGTCGCCTCGCCCGCGGGGAAACCGCGGCGCGGCCGGCGCCATCGGACTTCTCGCGGCGCTGTCGTTCGGCATCCTCTACCTCGCCGTGTGGCTCGGGATCGGACTGATCGACGGTTCGGTGACGGCCGACACCCTCGGGACCAGCGCGCTCGCAGCCCTCGCGACCTGGACGCTGTGGGTTCCGGTCGTGGTGTTCTTCCTGGCGTTCTGGCTCCTCGGCGCGATCATCAACCGCGGCCGCTGGGGCGCCTGGGTGATCTTCGGCCTGCTCGTCGGCGTCGCGGCATACCTCGGACACATCCTCGGCGCGCTCATCCAGGCGCCGTTCTGGATGCTGACCGCGAGTGAGGGCGCTGCACTCGTGGAGAGCGAATTGCTCACTCCGCTCGCGATCGGCGCGTTCATCATCGGCCGCGAGCTCACCATCTGGTTCGGCGCATGGGTCGCCGCACGGGGTGCTCGCGTGACCGAGCTGAACATCGAGGCGCAGCGCGAGTACGAGCGCACGCTCGAGGCGGGCCCCCAGCTCACGCGCGTGTAGCGATGGCGGACGAGGCCGATCCGTCCGGCGGTCCGGTCCGGCCGCTCGTCGCGCTCGCCCTGGCGACCGTCAGCTTCATCGCGCTGCTGATCTTCGCGCTCGGCATGACGAGCCTTCTTGTCGGTGCCGACATCGTTCAGACGCCGGGTCTCGGCCAGATCCCCGGGGTCTTCGCGACCGCGTCGACCACCGGCGCCTTCGCCCTCGCCCTCTGGCTCGGACTCCGGGCGGCCCATCCCTCGTATGGCGCGGCGCTGTGGACCGCGGCGGCGTGCTACGTCGCCTACGTCGTCGCGCTCTGGCTCGGGGTGCTCGTCTCCAGTGGGCAGTTCGCCGTCGCCACCGAGGTCGCCGGGCGGGTCGCCACGAGCTGGTTCGGGCTGGTGATCGCCGCTGTCCGGGGGCGTGGCGGCAGCGGGCGGCATCGCGCTGGTGCGAAGCCGGTCCGGACGTCCGCGATGGCCGTGGGAGGACGAGTTCGACGAGTGATCCTCGGCGAACCTCGTGATGGGGCCGCCGTGTGAGAACGCGGCGGCCCGAAAACACGCCGCAAACGCGGCTCGGCGGGCTACCGTGTATCCGTGGAGCGGTCGCTCGAGACACAGGTGAGCCAGGCGGTCGACGCCTGGTTGCGCTGGCTGCCGCGATGGGAGCCGGCGACCCACCGCGGACGCGTCGCCCCGTGCCGTCGGTGCTTCGGCTCTCCGGTGCTGTCTGCCGCCGGCCTCGGCGCCGATGTGCCGCACGGAGTGCAGCACGGGCTGTCGACCCGGATCAAGACGATCGTCGATCACGCGGTGGCCGAGTACACCACGCTGAACCTGCCGATGCTGCAGAGCGAGCTCGACCATCAGGCGGCTCGCAACCGGGCGCGCAGCTATCGTCCCGCCGAGGGGCTCGAGCCCGAGTTCGAGGGGCTGCCCCTCGACCCGGAGCCGCAGCCGGGCGCGCCGTTCCTCTTCACGATCTCGGGGCTCGCCGAAGAGGCGGATGCCGGCATCCCCGACCTTCCTCCGCTCAGCGACGAGGCCAAGGCCGCCCTGCGCCAGGAGGTCGGGCTCGCCGACGACTATGCGAACATGATCGGCCGCGAGGTGTGCACGATCCTGCTGCACCACCGCCTGCGCATCCAGGCGGCGATCACCCAGTACGTCGAGCCCCAGATCGAGGCGATGCTCGAGGAGCTCACGCGGTCGCTGGATGCCCCGTTCGATCCGAACGATCCTCCTTCGCCCTGAGTGCGGCATCCGCCGAGGCCCTCACGGGCGGCTTTGTTAGCATGAGCGGGTTTGCTGCGGCGCACACGCGCGCAGTCAGGACGAGCGCAGCGCTGCGCGCCCCCGCCGGATCCGGCGGGCCGATCGGGGGAGGTGCCGGTGGCAACACGCCTGCCGTCGTCGCCTCCGATCCTGCCGGGGCTCACCTACATCCGACCGCTCGGGTCGGGCGGCTTCGCCGATGTCTTCCTCTACGAGCAGGACATGCCCCGGCGCGACGTGGCGGTCAAGGTGCTGCCGAGCGACGTGCGCGACCCCGACCTCCGTCGCATGTTCAACGCCGAGGCCGATGTGCTCGCGCATCTGTCCGCCCACCCGTCGATCGTGACGGTCTACTCGGCCGGGATCTCGGCTGACGGGCGGCCCTACATCGTGATGGAGTACTGCCCCGGCTCACTCGCGCAGCGCTATCGCATCGAGCGCATTCCCGTCGACGAAGTGCTCTCGATCGGAGTCAAGCTCGCCAGCGCCCTCGAGTCCGCCCACCGCGCGGGCCTGATCCATCGAGACGTCAAGCCCAGCAACATCCTCGTGACCACTTTCGGCGCGCCCGTGCTCGCCGACTTCGGCATCTCCTCCTCGCTCTCTGCGCGAAACCGCCGACGAGGTGCTCGCGATGTCGATCCCGTGGAGCGCGCCCGAGGTCATCGCCGAGCAGACCGCGGGAACCGTGACGAGCGAAGTGTGGAGCCTCGGCGCCACGGTGTACTCGCTGCTGGCCGGCCACAGTCCCTTCGAGCGCCGCGAGCGCGGCCAGAACTCGAAGGAGCAGCTGCGCCGGCGGATCGCGCGGGCGCGGTACACCGACATCGCACGTGCGGACGTGCCGCCATCCCTCCAGGCCGTGCTCGAACGATCGATGAGCCGCGACGCGCGCCAGCGCCACGGTTCAGCTCGGGAGTTCGCCGAGGCGCTGCGGGGCGTGCAGTCCGAACTGGGCATCTCTCCGACGCACCTGGAGATCGCCGCCGACGAATGGGCTCCGGCATCCGGTCCCGTCGATTTCGCCGACGCGTCGCTGCGTGGCCCCGTCCGCAGCCGGATCGAGCGCGAGGAGCGTCGCAAGACCCGCCCGGGGCCGGAGTGGCGGCGCTCGCACGCGACGAGGAGACCGAGTTCTCCTCGGCCGACGCGGCCGCGCCCGGTCGTGCCGTGGCTGCTCGCGGCGGCGATCGCGGCCGTGGTGGCGGTGGGCGGCATCCTCACCGCCCTGCTCGCGACGGGCGTGCTCTGATGCGGCGCCGCACGATCGCCGGCCTGGTTGCCACGGCGGCTGCCATCGCGCTGATCATCGGCGTCAGCGTGGTGTGGCCCGGTCTCGACGCGCAGATGACGTCGAAGACCGACACCGCGGTGTGGGCACTGCAGACAGGCGACGGCCGGCGATACGCGCGCGTGAACACGGCGATCGGCGAACTCGACACGGTGCGCGACGTGAGCAACCCGAGCTCGGTCGCCCAGACGGCCGACGGAGCGTACCTGTTCTCGGACAGCTACACGAAACTGACCCGCATCGATGGTGCCCTGCCCCCCGATCTCGATGAGGCGGCGCTGCGCGCCTCGCCGTCGACCCCGGCCGGAACGACGGACGCCGTGACGGCAGACGACTTCGTCGCATATCGCACCGACTCCGGGGCGGTGTTCGTCGGCCGGCTCTCGTCGGGCACCGCCACTCAGCTCGATCCGTTCGCGTCGGACGACGACGAAGGCCCGCAGTACAGCGCCGATGCCATCGCGATCGACCCCCGAGGAGTCCTGTTCAGCTACTCCCGCGCCGACCGCTCGGTGCTGCGGTACGACGTGGCGGCTTCCGAACTGCGCGCCCGCGATCCCCTCGACTCCGACGAGATCACCGCACCGGCGATCACGGCGGCCGGTGACGCGTGGGCGGTCGTCGACAGTGCGCGACGGCGACGTGTGGCTGAGCGGATCAGAGGCCGCGATCGCCACCGCGACGACAGGTGCGGTCGAGGTCGGCGCGCCCGATCCGGCCGGCGCCGCGGTCTTCCTGGCGGATGAGACCGGCCTCGTGCGCGTGCCGGTCGACGGCTCGGAGGTCACGACGGAGGTCGGGACCGGCGCGAGTGTGCTGGGCACCCCGGCTCGGCCCGCCGTGCACGACGGCGAGGTGTTCGCCGCGTGGCTGCCGCAGGGCGAGCAGGGCGGGGTGCTGTGGAGCTCGCGTACCGGACAGGCGCCGCTGGATTACGGCGGGCAGGCGCTGGGAGATCAGCGGCGACCGACGTTCGTCGCGAGCCGCGACGCGATGATCCTGAACGAGACCCGCACCGGCTGGGTGTGGACGGTGCCCGACGGATCGCTCGTCTCCTCGAGCCAGAACTGGTCGCTCGATGACCGCACCGACCCGGATGCCGCGCAGAGCGACGAGCAGCTGTCGGTCGTGATCGATCCCGAAGCCGCCCGTCGCGGTGGCCGACGCGTTCGGAGTGCGCGCGGGCAGCCTGGTGACGCTGCCGGTGCTGATGAACGATCACGACCCGAATGAGGACGTGCTGAGCGTCGACCCGATCTCGGTCACGGGACTCGATCCGGGATTCGGCGCCGTGTCGATCACCGACGACTCCCAGCGGCTGACCGTGCAGGTGGCCCCCGGGGCTGCCGGCACCGCCACCTTCTCCTACGCCGTCTCGGACGGAACCGCGCAGGGCGGGCTCCTCTCGCCGCCCACGACCGTCACGCTGACGGTCTCGTCGGCGGACTCGGCCCCGCAGTGGTGCGGCGTCGAGGCGTGCCTCGTGCCGTGGCCGGCGCCGGAGGTCGCCCCCGGCGGAACGATCACCGTCCCCGTGCTGCCCGGCTGGGTCGACCCCGACGGCGATCCGGTCCTGCTGCTGTCGGTGCAGAACCCGTCGGGGGTGGGGACGCGTGGCGGCCACTCCGGGCGGCGACGTCGTCTATCAGCACAGCGATGGCGGCGGCGGGGGCGAGGAGCTCGTCGAACTCGCCGTCACGGTGTCGGACACCGCCGGGCAGACCTCGCACGAAGCCCCTCCTGGTGCGGGTGCTCGCGCAGCCCGCCCTCGCGGTGAAGTCCTTCGCCGTCGTCGACACGATCGATGCGGGGCTCACGGTCGACGTCACCCCGCACGTCACGGGGACCGCCGGGCGGATCTCGCTCGAGTCGGTGCGCGTGCTCGATGACGCCGCCGCCGGCGCGACGGTCGTCGGCGGCTCGGCGTCCTTCGATTTCTCCGCCCGCACGCCGGGCACCTACCGGGTGGGGTTCACGGTGACCGACGGCACGACTCCGGCCACCGGCACGGCGCGCATCACGATTCTGCCCGCGGACGCGCCGCCCGAGTTGGCGACCTCGCCGATCGTCGCCTTCGTGCATCCGCAGGAGGACGCGACGCTGGATGTGTTCTCCGCGGTCTCGAACCCCACCCGGCGCGTGCTGCTGCTGAGCGATGTGGTCGGACACGCGGATGCCGGAGCCACGCTGTCGGTCGACGGCGTCGGTCAGAACTACCTGCGCGTGTCGGGCTCCACGGCCACGGGCGCCGCCGGCCGCCTGGGCACCGTCAGCTACACGATCAGCGACGGCACCGAGGACCGGGGTGCTCTGGTGCGCGGGCGAGGCGACCGTCTTCCTGCTGCCCCCGGCACCCGAGCTCGCGCCCATCGCGGTCGATGACACGGTCGTCGTGCGAGCCGGCTCCCAGATCGACATCCCGGTGCTCGAGAACGACATCGCGCCCGCCGGGGGGCGACCCACGCTGAACCCGGCATCGATCGTCTCGTCCAGCCCGGACGCGCTCGCGTTCGGCAGCGGCGAGCTCCTCCGCTATCTCGCTCCGACCGAGCCGGGCTCGTACACGATCGACTACGACGTCTTCACGACCGGCGCGCCCGCGCTCGCCGACACCGCGAGGGTGCGCGTCGAGGTGCTCCCGGACGACGCGAACCGCGCGCCCCTGCCGGAGACCCTCGAGGGCCGCGTGCTCAGCGGCCAGTCGACCGTGATCGAGTTCGACGGCTTCGGCATGGACCCCGACGGCGATGTCGTGAACCTCGACCGCATCGTGAGCCAGCCCGAGAGCGGCGCGGCGACGATCGGCGCCGACGGCGAGTCGATCGTCTACACGAGCGTGCCCGGGTCATCGCGGTCAGGCGTCGCTGCGCTACCGGGTGATCGACGAGTTCGGCGAAACCGGAGAGGGCGTCGTCCGCATCGGCGTGCTCGACGGCCAGTCCAACCCCAGCCCGATCACCTTCACCGACTACGTGCAGGTGCAGGCCGGCGCCGACAGCTCCATCCGGGTCAGCCCGCTGGCCAACGACGTCGACCCCACCGAGGGGCGAGCTGGCCATCACCGACGTGCGCCCCGACCTGCCCGCGGCGCTGGTCGACGGCACCGCCAATCCCGAATTCGAGCGGCTCGAGGCCGCGTCTGGGTCGGTCGCCGACGACGAGGTCGTGATCCGGGCGGGAACCGACCCCGGCACGATGTCGTTCCTCTACGACGTCGAGTCGAGCTCGGGCAACACCGGCCGCGGTCTCATCGTGGTGCAGGTCGTCCGCGAGAGCGTTCCGAACTACCCGGTCGTCGACGACACCCTGCTGACGGCGGAGACCAGGGAGGATTTTCCGCCCGGGGTCGATGTGCTCGCCGGCCGCGCCTCCTGGTCGGGTGGCGACGTGGACGACCTGGACGTGAGCCTGTGGGGCGAACCAGAGTGGCGTGTCGGTCGACGGGCGCACGCTGAAGGGGCCGCTGCCTCGCACCACCCGCGTCATCCCGTTCGCGGTCACGGGCGAGGGACCCGACGGCGAGGTCACCACCTACGCGTTCCTGCGCGTGCCCGGCGACGACGACCTGGCGCTCACCCTCCGGGCCGGCGCGACGCCGCCCGAGGTGACCGAACTCGAATCGGTCTCCTTCGACATGGCCGCGCTGGTGGCCGCACCGCGCGGACAGGTGCTCGAGCTCGGCGCCGATGTGCGTTCTTCCGGCGCGCGGAGCGGGGCGTCCTGCACGATCGAGTCGGCCACCACCGTGCGCTACTACGGCGGGGGCAGGCGCACCCTGGACGGACGCGTGCCAGGTGCCGGTGCGGCTCGCGGGCCAGACGGACTGGACTTACCTCTCGGTGCCCGATCGTGGTCCGAGCGCTCGACCCCCAGCCCGAGCTGCGTGCCGGTTCGATCACGGTCGGTCCGGGGGAGACGGCGACATTCGACCTCAGCAGACATGACGTCGTGGCAGCTGCGCGAGGACTGGAGCGGCATCCGCTACGCCGTGAGCACTCCGGTTCGGCGTTCGAGGTGTCGGTGGACGGCTCGACCGTCACGGTCGTCGGCGCCGACCGCGCCGTGCCCGGTTCCGAGGAGGCGGCGCAGGTCTCGGTTCACAGCCACGCCGGCGTCGCCCCGGTGCGCCTGATCCTGCGCGTGGGTGCCGCCCCGTCGACACTTCCCCAGGGTGGATCGGTCGTGCAGCAGTGTTCGCAGGCCGCGGGGTCGACGTGCACGATCCCGGTCATCGGGGCGGTCGGCGAGGTCAATCCGCTTCCCCGCACGCCGCTCACCGTGATCGACGTGCGGCCCGTCGGCGCGTGCGTCGGGGTGACCTTCCAGGTCGCTTCTCCGACTGTGGTCGTCGCGTCGTGGTCGTCGGAGGCTCCGGGGGCGACGTGCGCGGCATCCTTCTCCGTTCAGGACGCGCAGGGGCGGCGCAGCAACGCGGAGCGCGACGGTCAGCTCCTGCTCGATCTGCAGGGATTCCCGAAGGCGCCGGCGAGCGTGTGGCAGACCGGCTACTCCGACGGGTCGCTCATCCTCCGCGTCGATCCGGGCGAGGCGCGGCTGGCCTATCCGGGCCTGACCGGCTTCGAGATCCGATCGAACGGCCAGGAGGTGGCGCAGTGCAGCGCCGACGGCGTGTGCCCGCCGATCTCCGCACCGAACGGCGAGCAGCGGACGTACGACGCGTTCGCCCGTCAACGCGGTGGGCACGTCGTTCTCGAGCGTGCGCACCGTCGCGTGGGCGTACAACGCGCCCGGCGCGCCGACGAGCGTGCAGGTGCGGCCCGTGGTCACCTCCGGCGAGGGCGGAGTCGTCGCGCTCCGCATCGACGGGATCGATCCCGAGACGACCGGAAGCCTCGAGATCACGAGCCCGGCGGGGGAGAGCGTGCAGGTGCCGGTGCGCCGCGGCGACTCGAGCGTCGATGTGCAGGGCTATCGCGTGGGGTCGAACGTCTCGAGCCCGATCACGATCACGCCGTACTCGAGGTTCGACCTGCCACCCGGATCGGGCGGAGACTCGTCGGGCGCGGCGGCCACGGTGTGGGGCAACGGCATCGGCGCGCCGACCGGTCTCGCGCTCTCGCTGACCTCGGCCTCCGACGGAGGCGGCACATCGACGATCACCGCCCAGGGAACGGCGCAGCTCAACGGCGACGGGTCGGAGCTGCGCTTCGGGATCGTGCGCGAAGGCGACCGGTGCACCCCGACGGCGGGCGGAGACACCGCGACGTTCGCGGGCCTGCCCGACGGCGACGAGTACGCCTTCACGATGTGCGTGGAGTCGTGGTTCGACGACACCCTGTACGGCGAGGCCACGACGACGGCGAGCGCCCGCGCACAGCAGACGGGACAGGCCCCGCAGGGGTACACGTTCTCGGTGGATGCCACGCCCGAGGTCGGCAGCGACCGGGCCGACTGGATCGTGCGGGCCGCGCCGACCTCGACCGAACGCATCCCGAACCGGAACCGGATCGAGTTCGCGGGTCTTCCCAGCACGGTGTTCGGACGCGACCCGCTCATCCAGGTTCGGTACGTGCACGAGGTCTGGGAAACCGCCACGGCGTGGGCGCCGGTGACTCCACAGGCCGGCAGCGCGCCCTATCAGGTGCAGGCGCGTTGGGGGGTGGACAGCTGCGTCGGCGGCGCGACCCTCGTCACGTCGGGGGATTCGTCGTCGGATGCCGCGGGCGGGAAGGCGGCCATCACCTTCGGCAACGCGGGCCTGCGCTACTTCGACGCGTCCGGCGCGGTCCTGGCGCACGCCGCCGACTCCTGGGCGGTGCCCGTCGGCGCCGTCCGTGTGGAGGGGATCACCGTGTCGGTCGATTGGAGCGCCCAGGGATGGGGGCTCTCGTCAGCGAACGCCACGTTCTCGGCATCCTGTGATCCCAACCTCGCACCGCCGAGTCCCTGACCACCGCCCCCTCCGTACACCCACGATCGACGAAGGACACGCGCAGATGACCATCACGCAGGAGCAGGCGACCTGGTTCGCGCAGACCTTCGCGCAGATCGCCGACAACGTCGAGCGGGCCGTCCTGGGCAAGCGTCACGTCGTCGAGCTCGTGCTGACGGCCATGCTCAGTGACGGCCACGTGCTTCTGGAGGACGTGCCCGGAACCGGCAAGACCTCGCTCGCGCGCGCTCTCGCCCAATCGGTGCAGGGCACGAACACGCGTATCCAGTTCACGCCCGATCTGCTGCCCGGCGACATCACCGGCATCACGGTCTACGACCAGAAGACCGGCTCGTTCGAGTTCCACTCCGGCCCCGTCTTCGCCAACATCGTCCTCGCCGACGAGATCAACCGCGCGAGCCCGAAAACCCAGTCGGCGCTGCTGGAGGTCATGGAGGAGGGCCGGGTGACGATCGACGGCATATCGCGCCAGGTCGGGGTGCCGTTCCTCGTCCTGGCCACGCAGAACCCCGTCGAGCAGGCCGGCACCTACCGGCTCCCGGAGGCGCAGCTCGATCGGTTCATGATGCGCACATCGCTGGGGTACCCCGACCACGCCGCGACCGTGCGGATCCTCGACGGCGCGGCGGTGCCGACCGCCGACCTGGCGCCCGTCATCACTCCGCAGGCGATGGTCGGGATGGCGGACCTCGCCGCCGACGTGTACGTCGACGCCCTCGTCCTGGACTACATCGCCCGCCTGGTGGACGGAACGCGGGCGGCCGACGAAGTGCGGCTGGGGGTGAGCATCCGCGGCGCGCTCGCTCTCACGAAGGCGTCGCGCTCGCGCGCCGCGTCGCTCGGGCGCACCTACGTCACGCCGGACGACGTGAAGGCGCTGGCCGTCTCGGTGCTCTCGCACCGGCTCATCCTCCACCCCGAGGCCGACTTCGACGGCGTGACGCAGGAGGCGGTCGTCGGTCAGATCCTGCTCGACGTCGCTCCGCCCAGCCGTCGCGAGATCGCGTGAGCGACGACGAGCCCGGGGTCGCCGCCACCGCCACCCTGGAGGCGCGGCCGACGCGGACATCCTCACCCGGCGGTCCGGCGCACCCGGGTGCGTACGGTGAGACGACGCAGCTGACGACCGGCCCGCGCGGGCGGCGCATCGTGCGGGCCGTCGTCTGGGGCACGGAGGCGCTGCGCGCGGCCGGGGGGGCACTGTCGCAGGGCGCGGCGTGGGCAGGCCGCACCGTGCGGCCGGCGGGGATCCTCGTGGTGCTCGCCGCGACGCTGGGCCTGGGCCTGGGCATCGTCTTCGGATGGGTGGAGTGGATGGTCGCCGGCGCGGTCGCGCTGCTGCTGTTCGCGATGGCCGTGCCGTTCCTGTTCGGCGCCCGCTCGTACGACGTCGAGCTGATCCTCGCCCACCAGCGGGTCGTGGCCGGCGAGCGAGGCCGCCGGCCGGATCGTCGTGCGCAACCACGGGCGCCGCGTCGCCCTCCCGGGGCGGATCGACATCCCGGTCGGCACAGGGCTCGTGGAGTTCGGCGTGCCGCTCCTGCGTCCCGGCCAGTCCATCGCACAACCGATCGAGATCCCCGCGCGGCGCCGCGGCATCGTGCCCGTCGGGCCGGCCACGACGGTGCGCGGCGACCCGATCGGCCTGCTGCGGCGCGAGCGCGCGTTCCCCGACGTCCACGAGCTGTACGTCCACCCCCGCACGATCGCGATCCCCTCCACGAGCGCCGGCCTCATCCGCGACCTCGAGGGCAATCCCACGCGCCGCCTGGTCGACGCCGACATGTCGTTCCATGCGATCCGCGAGTACGCACCGGGCGACGCCCGCCGGCAGATCCACTGGAAGTCCACCGCGAAGACCGGCAGGCTCATGGTCCGCCAGTACGAGGAGTCGCGCCGGTCCCGCATGGCGGTGGTGCTGTCGGTGGCGCAGGCGGAGTACGCGGATGCCGACGAGTTCGAACTGGCCGTCAGCTGCGCCGCCTCCCTCGGTCTGCGCGCGGTGCACGACGCGCGCGAGCTGGACATCGTCACCGGGGCGGAGATCCCGCGCGTGGTCCGCGGGCGGCTGCGGGCCATCCGCCGCATCTCCGGAGCGTCGCGCCGGACGATGCTCGACGGCTTCAGCGCCGTCGAGTCGGTCGAGAATTCGATGCCCATCGCAGAGGTCTGCCGGCTCACCGGCGAATCGAACGATCACCTGTCCATAGCCTTCGTCGTGGTCGGCTCCACGGTGGCTCTCAGCAGCCTCCGTCAGGCGGCACTCGGGTTCCCCGCCGAGACGGCGGTGATCGCGGTGATCTGCGACGAGCGCGCCCACCCGCGGATGCGGGCCCTTCCCGGTCTGAACGCATTGACCGTCGGCACCCTCGACGACCTGGCGGGCTTGCTGCTGCGCGGGGCCGCCTCGTGAGCGCGGAAGCCGGCTCGCCGGTGCCGGCGCGGGTCGATCCGCCCCGCGACCCGAGGCCGCTCCGGCGGCGCGGGATCGCGCCCCGCATCGTCGCGGGCTCCGCACTGATCGGGGCCGCCGTCGTGATCGCGGCCGTCGCGGCCTGGCCCATCTACATGGACGTGTCGTTCGTCGTGCTGGTCGGCGTGTCGGCTCTCGCGGCCGCCGCGATCGCGGCGCTGGTCCAGGCCCGCGGCTGGAGCGGGTGGCGGACGAGCGGACTGCTTCTCGCGGCGTTCGCCGTGCTCGGCGTGCCGCTGGCCGTCCCGGCCCGTCTCGGCGGAGCGGGTGAATTCGTCCAGGGATTCGGCGACCTGGCCGCCGGGGCGGTGTTCGCGTGGAAGGACCTGGTCACCGTCGACCTGCCCGTCGCCACCTACCGCAACCTGCTGGTGCCGGCCCTGGTGGTGTTCCTGGTCGGGACGTGCGCGGGTCTTCTGCTGTCGTGGCGCGCGGACAGGGCTTCGTACGGCGCCGTGCCCGTCGTGCTCGCAATGACCTCCTTCGGTCTGTTCTTCGGCCGCACCACCGTCAGTGCGCCACTCGCCCTCGGTCCCCTCGCACTCAGCGCACCTCGGGAGACCGCGCTCGGGATCGCCGCACTGCTGTCGTGCCTGCTGTGGCTGGCGTGGCGCAGCCACGACGAGCGCGTCCGGTCGCTGCGGCGGGCCGCGGCGTCCAGTGGCGTGCACTCGTCGCGCCGGCCGACACCCGTCGATCGGCGCCGCGCCGCCCTCGGCGCCGGAATGCTGGTGGTCGCGGTGGTGGCCTCGGCGGTCGTGGTTCCGTTCGCGGCGCGCGGGGCCGACCGAGACGTGCTGCGCGCGAGCGTCGGACCCGAGGTGGCCGTCTCGGCCGCGATCAGCCCGCTGGCGCGGTACCGTGCGCTGTTCGCGGAGGAGCGCTCGGGCGACGTGCTTTTCACCGTGTCGGCCGAAGGCCCGCTCCCCGAACGCGTGCGCCTGGCCACGCTCGACGCCTACGACGGGGAGGTCTTCCGCAGCGGGGGCGCCGGACCGCTCGATGAGGCGCGATTCGTGCGCGTGCCCTCGGCGCGCGACGGCGGAACGGGGACCCCGCTGGACATGCGGGTCGAGATCGAGCAGCTGGACGGGATCTGGATGCCGACGGCGGGGCACCTCTCGTCGATCGAGTTCGACGGGCCGCGCGCGGCCTCGCTCGCCGATCGGTTCTACTACCGCTCGGGCGCGGCGGCCGGAGTGCAGACGGCCGGCGACGGACTGGCGCCCGGCGACGCCTACCGGCTCCGCGCTGTCGAGCCGTCGCCGTCCGATCTCGCGTCGATCGATGCTCCCGGCGGGCTCGGCGACGCCGTCGAGATTCCGCAGAACCTTCGGGCATGGGTCGACGAGCACGTGTCGGGGTCGGGCGGCGCCGCTCTCGCCGGGCTCGTGCTGCTGCTGCGAGAGCGCGGCTACCTCAGCCACGCCCTCGAGATCGGAGAGCAGCCCCCGTCCTGGGCGCGGGCGCTTCCGGACTACACCTTCCAGCCCAGCGCCGCGGGTCACTCGCTCGCCCGCATCGACACGATGTTCGCGCGGCTCCTCGAACGGGAGGCCGACCCGCGGGCGGCGGCATCCGGGAATTACGTCGCCGCGGTCGGCGACGACGAGCAGTTCGCAGCGGCGGTCGCACTGATCGCCGGCCACCTGGGGTTCCCCTCGCGGAGTCGTGGTGGGAGCCCGGCTTGCGGCAGTGGATCCGACGCTGCCCACGTGCGACGCCGGGGTCTGCCGCGCGCAGGACCTGGCGGCGTGGACCGAGGTGCAGTCCGCGGCCGGGGAGTGGGTGCCGATCGACGTCACACCCCAGTTCGCCCAGTCGCCGAGTCTCGCGGTGACGGAGAAGCGCAACCCCGAGAACGTCACGGAGGTGCGCCCGGAGCCGGTCGAAGACGTGGTGCCGCCGAACCCGGTGCAGGAGGACTCCGGAGCGGCCGACGGCGCGGAGGATGCCACGGGAGGTGATCTCGCGTGGCTGTGGCCGATCCTGCGGGTCGTGGCGATCGTGGTCCTGATCGCGGTGCTGGCGCTCGGGCCGTTCGTGCTTGTCGCCGCCGCGAAGGCTGCCCGCCGGCGTGCGCGGCGCAGCCAGGACTCGCCCGCCGCGCAGATCGCCGGCGGCTGGGAGGAGTACGTGGACGCAGCGCTCGACGCCGGCCGGGATGCATCGCCCGTTCTCACCCGCAGTGAGCTCGCCGACATCTTCGCCACGTCGTCCGGTGAGTCGCTCGCACGGGATGCCGATCGCGCCGTGTTCTCGGGCGATCCGGTCTCGGCGGACGACGCGCAGGCGTTCTGGACCATCGTGGACGCCGAGCGGGCAGAGCTGTTCCGCGGCGCGGGGGTCTGGCGCCGCATCCTCGCGACCGTATCGTTGAGATCATTCGTCCGCCACCTGGCGCCCCCCGGCACCAGGGCCGCGCTTCGCCGAGAGGGGGAAGCGCCGGGTCATGCAGCCCGCGCGCCGCTCGCCATGACAGACATCGAGAACTCCAGCGGCGTCGCCCTGGGCGTGATCCTCTTCCTCGTGATCGTGGCCCTCTACGTGTGGACCGCGCTCGCCCTCTCGGCGGTCTTCCGCAAGTCGGGGCAGCAGGCGTGGAAGGCCTGGGTGCCCGTCCTCAACCAGATCGTGCTGCTGAACCTGGGCGGCTTGTCCGGATGGCTGTACCTCCTCGTGCTCATCCCGTTCGCCGGCCCCGTCATCCTGTGGGGGCTGCTGATCGTCGCGTATCACCGGATCAACCTGTCTTTCGGCCACGGTCTCGGCATGACGGTGCTCGCCGCGCTGCTCCTGCCGGTCTGGGCCACGATCCTGGGATTCGGTCCCGCGCGCTGGCTCGGAACCGAGCCCGGCGGCCGCGGCATCCGGCAACGGACCCCGCCGTACGTCGGCCCGCGAGCCGATGACCGACGACGACGTGCCGCGAGTGGCGCCCCCCGCCTACCGCCCGTCGGCGCCGCTTCCGGCAGAGCCGGCCGGCGGGTGGATGCCGCCGCCCGTTCCCCCCGCGCCGCCGTCGGCGCCGGCCGCCTCGGCGCCCGCTCGGATCGCCGGACGCTCGACGTTCGCGCCTCAGCCGGACCCGGCCGAGGGGCGCTGGGGCGACTTCGATCTCGGCGCCGTCAGCGAGGTCACGAGCGAGGTCACCGACGCCGATTCCGCGGCCCCCGCCCCGATCTCGGCCGTGCCGCCGCTCGTCACGCGGGTCCCGGTCGCGCCCCCCGAGGCGACCGCCGCCCCCGAGCCCTGGGCGCCGGCCCGGACGCCCGTGGCCGATGCGGACGGCTTCGCCGACACCTCCGGTGAGGTGTCCGCGATCGCGGGTGCACCGGATGCCGGAACACCCCGATCGGCTCGCGCCTCCGTCTCCGCCCAGCACGCCAAGGCCGAGATCCCCGACGACCCGCTCGACCAGACGGTGATCACCCGTCGCCGCCGGACCGCGTGGTCGCTGGTCCCGCCGGCCGGCGCCACTGTGCCCATCACCGCCGAGGTCGTGCTGCTCGGTCGCAAGCCCGCGCCGGATCGCGCCTTCCCCGAGGCGCAGCTGATCCCGATCGACGACGGCACCGTCTCCAAGACGCACGCCCGTCTCGAGCTGCGGGATGACCGGTGGTACGTCACCGATCTGGCCTCGACCAACGGCGTGCTCTTCGCCACGCTCATGGGAACCGAGGTGGAGGCCCCTCCGGGCGTCGAGATGGAGGCGGGCGAGCGGTTCTTCCTGGGCGACGCCGAGGTGAGGCTGCAGCGGAACGCCGGATGACCGAGCCGACCGACCCGTTCGACGCCGACACGATCCCCGCCCGTCGCCGGCGGACCGGCGGCGATCCCGCGACCGAGCCGGTGGACGGCTCGACTGTGATCGCACGACGCGAGTCACGCCGCCGCGCCGGCCGCGACAGGAGGCCAGGGCATCCGCCATCTCCGGTCGCGGCGGCATCGGCGGGGCGAGTCGCCTCCACGCCCGATCCGGCATCCCGCGTCGTCTACGAACCCCGCCCCGCCGACCCCGTCGTGGCGACGCGCGGCACCCCTGCGGCCCACGTTCCGCAGGCGGCGGTGGACGGCGCGGCCGGCAGCGCCGCCGACCGCCGCAGCGCCCGTCGGACGGCGCTGATCGTCGTCCTGGCGGGATCCGTCGTCTCGGTCGGCGCGGCGGTATCGCTGCTCGTCCTGGTGTGGGGCAGCTGAGGCCCCGCGCGTTTGCCGCACCCGCCATAAGCGCGTATCATTGACTGGGTGTGCGCTCGTGCGCGCCTAGCGCTGTGCCTCGGCACGGTACCAGGCAGCCGGCGCCGCATCTCAGGGAAAAGCCTGCGAACAGGCGGCCCCCACGGCATACCCACCACACACCCGCGTCAAACATCTTGCCGCGCCGGTGGGTCCACGTGAGCCTCGGACGACACAGATCGCAAGATCTGCGAAGTCCGGGGGAGACCACGACGCTGTCACCGTGCAGCACTTACAAGGAGAGAACGTGCCAACCATTCAGCAGTTGGTTCGCAAGGGACGCTCGCCCAAGGTCGCCAAGACCAAGGCACCCGCCCTGAAGTCGAACCCCCAGCAGGCGGGCGTCTGCACCCGCGTGTACACGACCACGCCCAAGAAGCCGAACTCGGCGATGCGCAAGGTCGCCCGTGTCAAGCTCCGCAACGGCACCGAGGTCACCGCGTACATCCCCGGCGAGGGCCACAACCTGCAGGAGCACTCGCTCGTGCTCGTCCGCGGTGGTCGTGTGAAGGACCTCCCCGGTGTCCGCTACAAGATCGTCCGCGGCGCCCTGGACACCCAGGCCGTCAAGAACCGTAAGCAGGCTCGCAGCCGCTACGGCGCGAAGAAGGGTTAAGGAACATGCCTCGCAAGGGACCCGCCCCGAAGCGCCCCGTCGTCAACGACCCGGTCTACGGCGCGCCGATCGTCAGCCAGCTCGTCAACAAGATCCTCGTCGACGGCAAGAAGTCGCTCGCCGAGTCGATCGTCTACACCGCCCTCAAGGGCGTCGAGGACAAGAACGGCCAGGACGCCGTCGCCACCCTGAAGAAGGCGCTCGACAACGTGCGCCCGACCCTCGAGGTCAAGAGCCGCCGCGTCGGCGGCTCGACCTACCAGGTGCCGGTCGAGGTCAAGCCTCACCGCGCCAACACGCTGGCGCTGCGCTGGCTCGTGAGCTACGCGAAGGGCCGTCGTGAGAAGACGATGACCGAGCGCCTGCAGAACGAGATCCTCGACGCCTCGAACGGCCTGGGTGCCGCGGTCAAGCGCCGCGAAGACACCCACAAGATGGCCGAGTCGAACCGCGCCTTCGCGCACTACCGCTGGTAACCAGCTTCCTGATTGCGGGGGCCGGAACCCGGCCCCCGCAATCATCCTGATCTCGATACGGCGCCTTCAGCGCCTATTGATCACCGAGAGGAAACACCCCCGTGGCACAAGACGTGCTCACCGACCTCACGAAGGTCCGCAACATCGGCATCATGGCGCACATCGATGCCGGCAAGACGACGACGACCGAGCGCATCCTGTACTACACGGGAACCAACCACAAGATCGGTGAGACGCACGACGGTGCCTCGACCACCGACTGGATGGAGCAGGAGCAGGAGCGTGGCATCACGATCACCTCCGCCGCCGTCACATGCTTCTGGGACAAGAACCAGATCAACATCATCGACACCCCCGGCCACGTCGACTTCACCGTCGAGGTCGAGCGTTCGCTCCGCGTCCTCGACGGCGCCGTCGCCGTCTTCGACGGCAAGGAGGGCGTCGAGCCCCAGTCCGAGACCGTCTGGCGCCAGGCCGACAAGTACGACGTCCCGCGCATCTGCTTCGTCAACAAGATGGACAAGCTCGGCGCCGACTTCTACTTCACGGTCGACACGATCATCAACAAGCTGAAGGCCAAGCCGCTCGTGCTGCAGCTGCCCATCGGCGTCGAGAACGACTTCGTCGGCGTCGTCGACCTGGTCGAGATGCGCGCGCTGGTCTGGGCGGGCGACGCCAAGGGTGATGTCACCATGGGCGCCAAGTACGACATCCAGGAGATCCCGGCCGACATGGCCGACAAGGTCGCCGAGTACCGCGAGATCCTCCTCGAGACGGTCGCCGAGACCGACGAGGTGCTTCTGGAGAAGCACTTCGGTGGCGAAGAGCTCACGGTCGCCGAGATCAAGGCTGCGATCCGCAAGCTGACCGTCAACTCGGAGCTCTACCCCGTGCTGTGCGGCTCGGCGTTCAAGAACCGCGGCGTGCAGCCCATGCTCGACGCGGTGGTGGACTACCTTCCTTCGCCGCTGGACGTGCCGGCCATCGAGGCGCACGACCCGAAGAACGAAGAGACGGTCATCCTGCGCCACGCCGATCGCGACGAGCCGTTCACGGCCCTCGCGTTCAAGATCGTGACGCACCCGTTCTTCGGTCGCCTCACCTACATCCGCGTGTACTCCGGTCACCTGGACTCGGGCGGACAGGTCGTCAACTCGACGAAGTCCAAGAAGGAGCGCATCGGGAAGATCTTCCAGATGTACGCCAACAAGGAGAACCCGGTGCCCGCGGTCACCGCGGGTCACATCTACGCGGTGATCGGCCTGAAGGACACGACCACGGGTGACACCCTGTCGGATTCGCAGCACCAGGTCGTGCTCGAGTCGATGACCTTCCCCGAGCCGGTCATCGAGGTCGCGATCGAGCCCAAGACCAAGGCCGACCAGGAGAAGCTGGGTCTGGCGATCCAGAAGCTCGCCGAGGAGGACCCGACGTTCCGCGTCGAGCAGAACTCCGACACCGGCCAGACCGTCATCAAGGGCATGGGCGAGCTGCACCTCGACATCCTGGTCGACCGCATGAAGCGCGAGTTCAAGGTCGAGGCCAACGTCGGAAAGCCGCAGGTCGCGTACCGCGAGACGATCAAGAAGAACGTCGACCGCCACGACTACACCCACAAGAAGCAGACGGGTGGATCGGGTCAGTTCGCGAAGATCCAGTTCGCGCTCGAGCCCCTCGAAGTCACGGCCGACAAGACGTACGAGTTCGAGAACAAGGTCACCGGTGGCCGCATCCCGCGCGAATACATCGCGCCGGTCGACCAGGGCTTCCAGGACGCCATGAACGTCGGCGTGCTCGCCGGCTACCCCATGGTGGGCGTCAAGGCGATCCTGCTCGACGGTGCCTCGCACGACGTCGACTCGTCGGAGATGGCGTTCAAGATCGCCGGATCGATGGGCTTCAAGGAGGCCGTCCGCAAGGCGAACCCCGTCATCCTCGAGCCGCTCATGTCGGTCGAGGTGCGCACTCCCGAGGAGTACATGGGCGACGTCATCGGCGACCTGAACTCGCGTCGCGGGCAGATCCAGTCGATGGAGGATGCCCAGGGCGTCAAGGTCGTCCGGGCCCTGGTGCCGCTGTCGGAGATGTTCGGCTACATCGGCGACCTGCGCTCGAAGACCTCGGGCCGCGCGGTCTACTCGATGGAGTTCGACAGCTACGCCGAGGTTCCCCGGAACGTCGCGGACGAGATCGTCCAGAAGAACAAGGGCGAATAGCCCGGCCGGATGCCGGAACCCAGGTTCCGGCATCCGGATTCACAACTTCATACCTGATACTCGGTTGTCGAGGAGTCGCCTCCCGGCGGCGTATCGAGACACTCCACTAATGTGGAACCAATCCCCGTAGAGAACCGGTCGCAAACCAGCGCCCGGCGCATCTACATGAACGTCCTGAGGAGGACCCAGTGGCTAAGGCCAAGTTCGAGCGGACCAAGCCGCACGTAAACATCGGAACGATCGGTCACGTCGACCACGGCAAGACCACGCTGACCGCTGCCATCTCGAAGGTGCTCGCCGACAAGTACCCGTCGGCCACCAACGTGCAGCGCGACTTCGCGTCGATCGACTCCGCTCCCGAGGAGCGCCAGCGCGGCATCACGATCAACATCTCGCACGTCGAGTACGAGACGCCGAAGCGCCACTACGCGCACGTCGACGCCCCGGGTCACGCCGACTACATCAAGAACATGATCACCGGTGCGGCTCAGATGGACGGCGCGATCCTCGTGGTCGCCGCCACTGACGGCCCGATGGCTCAGACGCGCGAGCACGTGCTGCTCGCCAAGCAGGTCGGCGTGCCGTACCTGCTCGTCGCGCTGAACAAGGCCGACATGGTCGACGACGAGGAGATCCTGGAGCTCGTCGAGCTCGAGGTCCGCGAGCTCCTCTCGAGCCAGGACTTCGACGGCGACAACGCTCCGGTCATCCGCGTGTCGGGGCTCAAGGCGCTCGAGGGCGACTCCGAGTGGACCGAGAAGATCGTCGAGCTCATGGAAGCCGTCGACGAGTCGATCCCCGACCCGGTGCGTGACAAGGACAAGCCGTTCCTCATGCCCATCGAGGACGTCTTCACGATCACCGGTCGTGGCACGGTCGTCACGGGTCGCGCCGAGCGCGGCACGCTCGCGATCAACTCCGAGGTCGAGATCGTGGGTCTGCGCCCGACGCAGAAGACGATCGTCACGGGTATCGAGATGTTCCACAAGCAGCTCGACGAGGCATGGGCCGGCGAGAACTGTGGTCTGCTCCTGCGCGGCACCAAGCGTGACGACGTCGAGCGCGGCCAGGTCGTCGTCAAGCCCGGTTCGGTCACCCCGCACACCAACTTCGAGGGCACGGCGTACATCCTGTCCAAGGAGGAGGGCGGCCGTCACAACCCGTTCTTCACGAACTACCGCCCGCAGTTCTACTTCCGCACCACCGACGTCACCGGCGTCATCACGCTGCCCGAGGGCACCGAGATGGTCATGCCCGGCGACACCACCGACATGACCGTTGAGCTGATCCAGCCCATCGCCATGGAAGAGGGCCTCGGCTACGCGATCCGTGAGGGTGGCCGCACCGTCGGCGCCGGCACGGTCACGAAGATCCTGAAGTAGTCCTTCGCGACAGTGATTCCGAGAGGGTCGGGCCTGCGGGCCCGGCCCTCTCGTCGTCTGTGCGCGGCGGGGCTCACGGCGGTTTCCTGGGTTGACCTGGATAGAATCCCCTGGTGCCCGAAACACTTCCCAACGACGCGCTCGTCGACGATCGACGGCCGCAGCGGAAGCGTCGCCGCATCTGGCCCTGGGTGCTCGGCGTCGTCGCCGTTCTGATCGCGGTGCTCGTCGTCGGCGGTCTGTTCGCCGCCAGGTTCGTCGACGAGGCACTCGATGTGCGGGACGATCTCGAGGCGGCGAAGTCGCGGCTGGGCAATGTCACCGAGCTCGTCCGCAGCGGCGATCAGGCGCAGTTCGACGCCGTCGCCGCCGACGTGCTGGCGCACACCTCTCGCGCAGACCAGACCGTCCAGGGTCCGCTGTGGGAGATCGCCTCCTGGGTGCCGTTCGTCGGTCAGAACGTCGCCGCCGTTCGCTCGACCACGGAGGCCACCCACATCCTCGTCCGAGACGCCCTGCCCGCCGTCTTCCCCGTCCTCGGCGCCATGCAGCGGGAGAACATCCGGTTCGAGGGCGGAGGCTTCAATCTCGAGCCGTTCCGGCAGGCGCTGGGCGCCCTCCCGGCGGTGGATGCGGCCTTCACGCAGGCTCAGGAGAAGGTCGCCGAGATCGACCGGGCGGATCTCCTGCCCATCGTCGACGACGCGGTCGGTCAGGTCATCGAGGTCATCGATCAGGCGGCGCCGCTCAGTCACACCGCCACCGCGGTCCTGCCGACGGCGCTGAAGATGCTCGGCGAAGACGGCCCGCGCACCTATCTCGTGCTCTTCCAGAACAACGCGGAGATCCGCGCCACGGGCGGCGCGGCCGCCGCGGCGGTCTACGTTCGGGCGGAGGGCGGTCGAATCCAGCTGGTGGGCCAGACGGGGTCGACCACATTCGAGTCCGGTCCGCTGGCGGAGGTTCAGACTCTGGAGCTGCCCGCCGACACGCTGGCGCTCGTACGACCCGGAGTTCGCCATCTCGTCGCAGAACTTCACGCGGACGCCGAACTTCGCAACCGCCGCGCAGCTGTTCCAGTCGAAGATCGCTGCGCAGGAGGGCTTCGCGGTCGACGGAGTCGTCTCACTCGACCCGGTGATGCTCGCCGACATCCTCTCGGTCACCGGCGGCGTGACGGTCGACGGCGTCGAGATCACCGCCGACAACGCGGTCCGCATCCTTCTGAACGAGACGTATTTCCGCTTCCCCGCCGATCAGGCGCCTGCCGACGCGTTCTTCGCCGCCACTTCCGCCACCGTGTTCCAGAAGCTCGTCTCCGGCGACTGGGATCTGATGCAGATGCTGGACGTCTTCGAAGCCGCCGGTGCCGAGCAGCGGCTCTACGGCTGGTTCAGTCGTGAGGAGGAGCAGCAGGTCGCCCGCGAGCTGGGGATCGACGGCGCGATGGCAGCCGACAACGCAGAGACGACCGAGGTCGGGATCTTCCTCAACGACGCGGCCGTCAGCAAGCTGGAGTACTACCTGTCCACGCAGATATCGGTCACGTGCGATCCGGCAGCCCGCACCGTCACGACGTCGATCTCGATGACCAACTCCGTGGACCGCGACGATCTGACCTATCACATCGGCGCCCTCCGCTCGCCGCGCTACGGCGGGCTGCAGACCACGATGCTGCTGGATGTGCTCTACTTCTCACCTCCCGGCGCATCCATCGTGGGCGTGGATCCGGGCGCCGGTGACGCCGAAGGCCTCGACCGCGTGAGCACGGAGAGCGGCCGCAACGCTCAGAGCATCGCCGTGATGGTCGACAAGGGCCAGACGCGCACCGTCTCGTACACGAGTGCACTGCCCGAGGGCGAGCTCGGCCCGGTGTCGGTGCGCTACAGCCCGACCGTGACCGACACCCCGGTCACGATCGCGCCGTCGTGCGAGGAGCTCACCGCGCCCTAGTGGTGGCCGTCATCCCGGTGCAGAGGGGGAGAGAACCACGCCTGCCCGGATGCCGCCGCCAGAGGGATGTGCGGACTCACCCAGTCCCGCAGCGCGCGGTCGAACTCGACCGCGTCGAACTGCTGCGCGTGGTTGGCGATCCGCCCGCGATCCAGTGCGGCGCAGGCCTGCGCGGCAGCGCGTATCTCGGCGGGCGAACGCGGGTCGAACAGCGCTCCGCCGATGCCGTCCTGGACGGACTCGCCCGAACCGCCGACGCGGTTCGCCATCACCGGCGTACCCGACGCCATCGCCTCCACGGCCACGATGCCGAAGTCCTCGATCGGCGGGAAGACGAAGATGCGGGCGCGCTCCATGAGGGCGTAGATCAGCGCGTCGCTGGGCTCGATATGCACCTGCACCGGAACGCCGGCCTCGGTGGCCATCGCGCGCAACTGCGACTCGAGCGGGCCGTGCCCGGCGATCACCACGGGCAGGCCCAGCAGTCGACCGGTGTTCATGACGACGTCGAGCCGCTTGTAGGGGATGAAGCGGGACACGCCGAGGATGAAGTCGGCCGGAAGGGCATCCAGCACCCGATGGTCGGCATCCGTCAGTCGATCCCGCCAGGCGGCGGCCCGGATTCCCGACACGTCGACGGGAGGGTGGATCACTCGTGCCTCCCGGCCCCAGGCGCGCTGCACCCGATCCGCCACGAACAGGCTGTTCGCCGCGATGCTGGTCGCCTCCTGCGCTGCACGCCGGTCGATCGCCCGGAGCGGCGGGCCGGCGAGGCGGGCCGCGATGTTGTCGCCGCGGGGATCGAGCTCCGGGGCCCAGAGGTACCGGGCGGGCGTGTGGACGTACACGTACTTCGGCACATCGGGCGAACCCATGTTGACGTGGTGCGCGAAGGCGTGCGAGCTCACCAACGCCCACTCGTACCCTCGCCGCGGCATCCGCCAGGTCGCCGGCATGAGGGGGAGTGCGAGGGCCTTATGACGGCGCAGGGGAGTGCGCGCGAACCACGATCTCGCGAACCTGGCGGTCGGCGAATCGTTCGGGGGTGTCGTTCCACAAGCACATCATGTCCGCCGAGGGGAAGAGCCGTGCGAGGCGATCGAGCACGCGCTCGGCACCGCCCGTCCGCTCGATCCACTCGCTGACGAGGAGACCGGTCATCGCCGCTTCCTCGCACGACCACCCGCGTCGATGGCGCGGTCGGCCGGCCTCATAGAGCCGTGTTCCCCGGAGCCAGTGCCGCCCGTACGGTCTTGAAGAGGATCACGATGTCGCCCACGAGCGTCCAATTCTCCACGTAGGACAGATCCAGCCGCACCGATTCCTCCCACGACAGCGTCGAGCGCCCGCTGATCTGCCAAAGCCCGGTGATGCCGGGCTTGACCATGAACCGGCGGTGGACGTGATCGGCGTATCGCTCCACCTCGCGCGGCAGCGACGGGCGGGGTCCGACGAGCGACATCTGTCCGGCGAGGACGTTGACCAGCTGCGGGAGCTCATCCAGGCTGTGGCGCCTCAGGAACCGCCCGACGGGCGTGATCCGCGGATCGTCGACCATCTTGAAGAGCATCTCGTTGCCCGCGTCGCGCTGGTCCTCCAGGGTGGGCAGGAGGTCCTCGGCGTTGTCGACCATCGTGCGGAACTTGAGCAGCCGGAACTCGCGGCCGTCGCGGCCCACGCGCACCTGCGGAAGATCACCGGCCCGTGGGTCGTGAGGCGGATCGCCACGGCGATGACCGCCATGAACGGGCTGACGACGATCAGGCCGACGCCGGCCAGCAGCAGGTCGAGGCCCCGCTTGGCCAGGCGCTGACCCTTGCTGTAGCGCGGCGTCTCCACGTGGATGAGCGGCAGGCCCGCGACGGGCCGAGTCTGGATGCGCGGACCCACCACGTCGACGATGCTCGGCGCGAGGACGAGGTGCTGGCGTCCGGCCTCGAGCTGCCACGAGATGCGCTTGACGACCGAAGGAGGGAGCTCGTCGGTGCTCGAGATCGCGACGGTGTCGGCCTGCACCGACGCGAGGGCAGACGAGACCGACATCACGGTGCCGACGATCGGGATGTCGGTGCCGCGGACCGTGCCGCCGGGCTGCCTGTGCGGGACGCACGCTCCCACGACGAGGTAGCCGGCGCTCGGCGTGCGCCGCAGCGCTTCGCCGATCTGCGCCACGGAGCTCTCCGAGCCGACCAGGACGACGCGCGCGCTGTAGTCGCCGTTGCGCGCGCTTGACGACGAGCCACTGGCGCCAGAGCCACCGCTCGAGCAGGAGGAACAGCATCCCCACGGGGAAGGCGATCAGGAGGTAGCCGCGCGCGACGTCGACCCGCAGCAGGAATGCGAGGATCGCGATGATGCCGAAGAGGCGGATGCTGACCGAGATGATGCGGATGTACTCCGTCGACCCGGTGCCGATCGTGCGGTCGCTGCGCGAATCGATCAGGCTGAGCGACCACATCCAGGCGACGACGAGGAGCGCGGAGAAGAACCAGTAAGAGACGACGCTCAGCCGCGAGTCCTCCCGGATCGACACCTGAGCATTGCCCAGTCCGAACCACGCGATCTGCGTGCCGAACGCGACCACGACGAGGACGATCAGATCGCTGATCCAGAGACGCCTGGCGTAGTGGGCGCGCCAATCGAGAGGGCGAGTCGAACGCGGAGCCTCGCCGGAGGTGCGCGCGTCGTCGGGAGCGGACGGTGCGCGTCCTGCGCGCACCGTGCTCGGTCCGGTCTGCGGCTTCCTTGCCGCGCCGACGAGATTGGACGCCACAACTCCCCTTTCGCGGACGAGCACCACCCGGGGGTGACACCCGCCGGTGCGTCCCCAGAACGCACGAGGCGCTCGCCGCAACCCTGCCATTCTGCCACCGATGCGCCGGATCCGTTCCTGACGATCTCGCCACGCGGCGAAATCGTGACCCGCGCGTGACGCCGGGGAATCGGCCAGAATGGCGGGGCCGAACGTGCACACGACCGATCGAAGGAGATGGCTATGGGTATCGACGACCTCGTGAATCAGGGCAAGGACTTCCTCGGGCAGAACAAGGGCGACATCGGCAAGGCGCTCAAGAGCGAGCAGGCCGAGGGCGTCAGCGACTCCGCCCTGGACGCAGCCGGCGACTTCGCCAAGAAGGTCGCCCCCGACGAGCACGACGGCAAGATCGACGACGCGCGCCGCACGATCGACAAGAACATCGGCCACCAGTAGCGGCGTCCGGCCTTCCGGGCTCCCTCTCCCGCGAGAAGGTGCCTGCGGCACCGAGAAGGTGCGCCATCTCGCGCGCGCGGGCACCTTCTCGCGAGAGAAGGCACCTTCTCGCCCATTCCTCCACAACCGGTCGGCACCCGCGCACGTCCACGACTGGAGGGAAGATGCCGCGATCTCTGCTCCCGCGAAGAGCAGAGTGCCAGCGTGGCGAATCGGCGACAACGCGTGCGAGTCATCCCGCGGCATCCTGAATCAGGCGTCGCTCCGGACTCCGTGCGCTACGCCGGACTCGACGTCGCCTCGCTCACGAAAGTGCGCCGCGATGCATGGGTGCGCTCCGCAGAGTGGGAGGAGCTGTTCGGAGAAGGCAGGCTGCGCACCCGGGCGCAGGCGGTGGCAGCGCGCACCGAGAATCCGTTGGCGACGAATTCCCACACGACCGCGGCAGCGATCCACGGCTTGCCGTTGTACCGCACCGCCACCGATCGCGTGCACCTGATCGTGCCGGGTCTTCACACACGCAAGAACAGCAGTGACGTCGTGCGTCACCATGTGCCGCTGGCGCCCGAAGATGTCGTGGTCATCGACGGGCTGAGGGTCACCTCGCTCGAACGCACGGTGTACGACGTCATTCGCGCCGTTTCGCTCGAGGCCGCCGTCGTGTGCTTCGATGCAGCGCTGCGTCGCATCTTGCGTGGGACGACACATCGCATGAGTACGATCTCGGCGCCGCGGCCGCGCTGTGCGAAGGTGTGATGCGTCGCATCGTCGCGAGCCGCGGAGGGAGAGGCACCCGCCAAGCGAGGTTCGTCGTCGGCTTCGCTGACGGGCGCGCCCAGCTCCCCGGCGAGAGCATCAGCCGGCTGTGGATGTGGCAGCTCGGCATTCCCGATCCGCGACTCCAGCTGCGCGTCGATCTCCGAGCGGGCAGGTATGCGCTGCTGGATTTCGCTTGGCCTCAGCTGGGGCGCTGGGCCGAGTTCGACGGCGAGGTCAAGTACACCGACCCGGAGATGCTCGACGGGAGAACCATCGACGAGGTGCGGGCGCACCAGACCCAGCGGGAGCAGGCTGTGCGCGAGGCGACCGGCTGGCGCGTGGACCGATGGGGATTTCCGCAGATGCGCTCCATCGATGCTTTCGCCGCGCACCTTCGCTCCATCGGTCTGTACTGAGCCTTCATGCCTCGAGAAGGTGCCCTGGTGTGCGACAAGGTGCCCTGGTGTGCGAGAAGGTGCGCTGGTGTGCGAGAAGCGCACCTCTCGCGGCGGAGGCACCTTCTCGCGGCGCGAGGCGCCTTCTCGCGACGGGAGGAGGGCGGGCTCGGACGGCGCGACACGCCCGAGTTTGCGACACGCCCGGGCGGCACGTAGACTAGTGAGGTTCCACATTCCGGGCCCCTTTCAGCGTGCCTGGATCACTGCCAGGGCAGTGCATAGGCGGCGCGAAAGCGCAGGGTCCTAGGCCGCGGGCAGCAGAACACAACTTCCGACACCAGCACCCGGCAACGGGTGCGCGCATTCGCGCGCGCGCAGGTGCGGGAGCCGGAGGCGCGAGGCGTCCGGATTGACAGCAGAACAGTGGTGCAGCATCACCGCGGCAACGCGGTGGTCGAAGTGCCAAGGGCGAGGGACGCAACCCTGCGTCCGCTGCCCCCGTGCGTCCGATGCCCGCGAGGTATGACGCGTAAAGAGAGAGAGCAGACAATGGCGGGACAGAAGATCCGCATTCGCCTGAAGTCGTACGACCACGCCGGCCTCGATTCGTCGGCGCGCAAGATCGTCGACACCGTGACCCGTGCCGGCGCGACGGTCGTGGGCCCCGTGCCCCTTCCGACCGAGAAGAACGTCGATCTGCGTCATCCGGTCGCCCGCACAAGTACAAGGACAGCCGCGAGCACTTCGAGATGCGCACCCACAAGCGTCTGATCGACATCATCGACCCGACGCCCAAGGCCGTCGACTCGCTGATGCGCCTCGACCTGCCGGCCGATGTCAACATCGAGATCAAGCTCTGAGGTCTCGCCATGGCTGACATCAACTCACAAGATTTCGAAGGGGACTGCTGGGCACCAAGCTCGGCATGACCCAGGTGTGGAACGAGAACGGCAAGCTCGTTCCCGTCACCGTCATCGAGCTCGCGCCGAACGTGGTCACCCAGGTTCGCACCCCCGAGCAGCGACGGCTACAACGCCGTCCAGATCGCCTACGGCCAGATCGACCCGCGCAAGGTCAACAAGCCGCAGACGGCCCACTTCGAGGCCGCCGGCGTGACCCCGCGTCGCCACCTCACCGAGGTGCGCACCGCGGATGCCGCTGACTACTCGCTCGGCCAGGAGCTCACCGCCGACGGCACGTTCGAGGCCGGCCAGCTGGTCGACGTCGTCGGCACCAGCAAGGGCAAGGGCTTCGCCGGTGTCATGAAGCGCCACAACTTCAAGGGCGTCTCGGCTTCGCACGGTTCGCACCGCAACCACCGCAAGCCCGGCTCGATCGGCGCATCGTCGACCCCGAGCCGCGTCTTCAAGGGCATGCGCATGGCCGGCCGTATGGGTGGCGAGCGCGTGACCGTCCTCAACCTCACGGTGCACGCCGTCGACGCCGAGAAGGGTCTGCTGCTCGTCAAGGGCGCCGTCCCCGGCGCGCGCGGCCGCATCGTCTACGTCCGCAACGCAGTGAAGGGGGCCTGAGTCCATGGCTGACTCGACTCTCGCGCTCGACGTCCGAAGCGCAGACGGCAAGAAGGCAGGCTCTGTCGAGCTGCCCGCCGCGCTCTTCGACGTCAAGACGAACATCCCGCTGATCCACCAGGTCGTCGTCGCGCAGCGCGCGGCGGCTCGCCAGGGCACCCACTCGACCAAGCGTCGCGGTGAGGTCTCGGGCGCCGGCCGCAAGCCCTTCAAGCAGAAGGGCACCGGTAACGCCCGTCAGGGCTCGATCCGCGCGCCGCACATGACCGGCGGTGGCATCGTCCACGGCCCGAAGCCGCGCGACTACTCGCAGCGCACGCCCAAGAAGATGATCGCCGCCGCCCTCCTGGGTGCGCTCAGCGACCGTGCTCGCGGCGAGCGCCTGCACGTCGTCGAGTCCTTCGGCATCGAGGGCGCGCCCTCGACGAAGGCGGCTGCCGCGTTCCTCGCCGAGCGTCGCCGCGACCAAGAGCGTGCTCGTCGTCATCGAGCGCGACGACGAGATCACCGTCAAGAGCGTCCGCAACCTCGCGTACGTCCACGTGCTGCCGTTCGACCAGCTCAACGCCTACGACGTGCTCGTCTCCGACGACATCGTCTTCACCAAGGCCGCCTACGACGCGTTCGTCGCGTCGAAGGCCGCCGCCACCGAGGAGGTCTCGGCATGACCACCCTGCAGACGGCCCTGAACAAGGACCCGCGCGACATCATCCTGAAGCCGGTCGTCTCCGAGAAGAGCTACGGGCTCATCGACGAGGGCAAGTACACGTTCCTCGTGGACCCCCGCGCGACCAAGACCGAGATCAAGCTCGCCATCGAGAAGATCTTCGGCGTCAAGGTCGCTGCGGTCAACACGATCAACCGCGTCGGCAAGGCCCGCCGCACCCGCTTCGGCACCGGCAAGCGCAAGGACACCAAGCGCGCGATCGTGACGCTCAAGTCGGGCACCATCGACATCTTCACGGCAGTCGGCTGACGGTCGGGACGAAGGACAGAGAACAATGGCAATTCGCAAGTACAAGCCCACGACCCCGGGTCGCCGCGGCTCGTCGGTGGCCGACTTCGCCGAGATCACCCGATCGACGCCCGAGAAGTCGCTCCTCCGCCCGCTGTCCAAGACCGGTGGCCGCAACAACCAGGGCCGCATCACCACCCGCCACATCGGCGGTGGCCACAAGCGCCAGTACCGCGTCATCGACTTCCGTCGCAACGACAAGGACGGCATCGACGCCAAGGTCGCTCACATCGAGTACGACCCCAACCGCACCGCGCGCATCGCGCTGCTGCACTACGCGGACGGCGAGAAGCGCTACATCATCGCGCCGAACAAGCTGTCGCAGGGCGACGTCGTCGAGTCGGGTCCCGGCGCCGACATCAAGCCCGGCAACAACCTGCCGCTGCGCAACATCCCCACCGGTACCGTGATCCACGCGATCGAGCTCCGCCCCGGCGGCGGCGCGAAGATGGCCCGCTCGGCCGGTGCGTCGGTGCGCCTCGTCGCGAAGGACGGCCCGTACGCCCAGCTGCGTCTCCCCTCGGGCGAGATCCGCAACGTCGACGCGCGCTGCCGCGCCACGATCGGCGAGGTCGGCAACGCCGAGCAGTCGAACATCAACTGGGGCAAGGCCGGCCGCAACCGCTGGAAGGGCATCCGCCCGACCGTCCGCGGTGTCGCGATGAACCCGGTCGACCACCCGCACGGTGGTGGTGAGGGCAAGACGTCCGGTGGACGTCACCCCGTGACTCCGTGGGGCCAGAAGGAAGGCCGCACGCGTCACGCCAACAAGGAAAGCGACAAGTACATCGTCCGTCGTCGCAACGCCGGCAAGAAGCGCAAGTAGGAGTAGAGGAAGATGCCACGCAGTCTTAAGAAGGGCCCCTTCGTCGACGAGCACCTGCTTCGCAAGGTCGTCGTCCAGAACGAAGCGGGAACCAAGAACGTCATCAAGACCTGGTCGCGTCGCTCGATGATCGTCCCGGCCATGCTGGGTCACACGATCGCCGTGCACGACGGTCGCAAGCACATCCCCGTGTTCGTGACCGAGACCATGGTCGGCCACAAACTGGGCGAATTCGCGCCCACCCGCACCTTCCGCGGCCACGAGAAGGACGACAAGAAGGGCCGTCGCCGCTAGGCGACCGAGGAGGAGAGAGAAATGGTGGAGTCCATCGCACGAGTGCGACACATCCGCGTGACCCCTCAGAAGGCTCGTCGTGTCGTCGCCCTCATCAAGGGCAAGCAGGCCCAGGAGGCCCTGGCCATCCTGAAGTTCGCGCCGCAGAGCGCGAGCGAGCCGATCTACAAGCTCGTCGCCGCCGGCATCGCGAACGCTCGCGTCAAGGCCGACAAGGACAGCGAGTACCTGGACGAGCAGGACCTGTACGTGGCCAACGCGTACGTCGACGAGGGGACGACGCTCAAGCGTTTCCAGCCCCGCGCACAGGGTCGCGCGTTCCAGATCAAGAAGCGCACGAGCCACATCACGGTCGTGCTCTCGACGCCGGAGGTCGCTGACGCAGCCCCGGCAGCCAAGACCAGAAGAAGGCGAGCAAGTAATGGGACAGAAGGTAAACCCGTACGGCTTCCGCCTCGGCATCACCACCGACCACGTGTCGCGCTGGTTCTCGGACTCGACGAAGCCCGGACAGCGCTACGCCGACTACGTGGCCGAGGACATCAAGATCCGCAAGCTGCTGCAGTCGAACCTCGACCGCGCCGGCGTGAGCAACATCGAGATCGAGCGCACGCGTGACCGCGTCCGCGTCGACATCCACACCGCCCGCCCGGGCATCGTGATCGGCCGCCGCGGCGCCGAGGCCGAGCGCATCCGCACCGACCTCGAGAAGCTCACCGGCAAGCAGATCCAGCTGAACATCCTCGAGGTCAAGAACCCCGAGGCCGACGCTCAGCTCGTCGCGCAGGGCATCGCCGAGCAGCTCTCCGCCCGCGTGGCTTTCCGCCGCGCGATGCGCAAGGGTCTGCAGGGCGCTCAGCGCGCCGGCGCCAAGGGCGTCCGCATCCAGGTCTCCGGCCGCCTCGGCGGCGCCGAGATGAGCCGTTCGGAGTTCTACCGCGAGGGTCGTGTGCCGCTGCACACGCTGCGCGCGAACATCGACTACGGCTTCTACGAGGCGAAGACCACCTTCGGCCGCATCGGCGTGAAGGTCTGGATCTACAAGGGCGACCTCACCAACAAGGAACTCGCTCGCGAGCAGGCCAACGCGCCGAAGGCACCCCGCGGTCGTGACGACCGTGGCGGCGACCGTCGCCGTGGCCCCCGCAACGAGGCCCCCGTCGCAGAAGGAGCGTCTGCCTGATGCTTATCCCCCGCAAGGTCAAGTACCGCAAGCAGCACCACCCGGGCCGTTCCGGTCAGGCGACCGGTGGCACGAAGGTGTCGTTCGGTGAGTTCGGCATCCAGGCCATCACGCCCGCTTACGTGACCAACCGTCAGATCGAGTCCGCTCGTATCGCGATGACGCGTCACATCAAGCGTGGCGGAAAGGTGTGGATCAACATCTACCCCGACCGTCCGCTCACCAAGAAGCCCGCCGAGACCCGCATGGGTTCCGGTAAGGGTTCGCCCGAGTGGTGGGTCGCGAACGTCAAGCCGGGTCGCGTCCTCTTCGAGGTCGCCGGCGTCAACGAGCAGCTCGCTCGTGAGGCCCTGACCCGTGCCATTCACAAGCTGCCCCTGAAGGCACGCATCATCAAGCGCGAGGAGGGCGACGCGTAATGGCGATCGGCACCAAGCAGCTCGCCCCGAGCGAGCTCGACACGTTCGAAGACCAGCGCCTCGTCGAGGAGCTGCGCAAGGCCAAGGAAGAGCTGTTCAACCTGCGCTTCCAGTCGGCCACCGGCCAGCTCGAGAGCCACGGCCGCATCCGTGCGGTCAAGCGCGACATCGCGCGGCTCTACACCGTGATCCGTGAGCGCGAGCTCGGCATCCGTGCCACTCCCGCTCCCGTGGAGACGGCGACGAAGGCGAAGAAGACGAAGGCCAAGAAGGCGGATGCCGCTGACGAGGCCGTGAAGGAAGAGGCCGAGTAATGGCTGAGACCACCGAGAACGAAAGGCCCGCCGCCCCAAGAAGGCCGCGCCCGAAGAAGACCGCTGCCGCGAGGCGAGGCCGTCGTCGAGACGCCCGCTGCGCAGGCCAAGGGACACGAGTCGTCCGCGCACGACGTGCGCGACGCCGACGCCCGCGGCTACCGCAAGGCCCGCCGCGGCTACGTCGTCAGCGACAAGATGGACAAGACGATCGTCGTCGAGGTCGAGGACCGCGTGAAGCACCCGCTCTACGGCAAGGTCATCCGTCGCACCTCGAAGGTCAAGGCGCACGACGAGGCGAACACCGCCGGCATCGGCGACCTCGTCCTCATCAACGAGACCCGTCCGCTCAGCGCCACCAAGCGCTGGCGCCTGGTCGAGATCCTCGAGAAGGCCAAGTAGGCCTCGGCCTGCTTGGAACCCAAGGAGTAAGAAGTGATTCAGCAGGAATCCCGCCTCAAGGTCGCCGACAACACCGGCGCCAAGGAGCTGCTCACCATCCGCGTGCTCGGCGGCTCGAAGCGCCGCTACGCCGGCCTCGGCGACACCATCGTCGCGACGGTCAAGGACGCGATCCCCGGCGGCAACGTCAAGAAGGGCGATGTGGTCAAGGCCGTCATCGTCCGCACCAAGAAGGAGACGCGCCGTCCCGACGGCTCGTACATCAAGTTCGACGAGAACGCCGCCGTCATCCTGAAGAACGACGGGGAGCCCCGCGGCACCCGCATCTTCGGACCGGTCGGTCGCGAGCTTCGTGACAAGAAGTTCATGAAGATCGTCTCGCTGGCGCCGGAGGTCATTTAGTCATGGCGAAGATCAAGAAGGGTGACCTGGTTCAGGTCATCTCGGGCGCCAAGCCCGAGCGCGGCGGAGACCGCGGCAAGCAGGGCAAGGTCCTCGAGGTCCTTGCCGAGCAGAACCGCGTCATCGTCGAGGGCGTGAACTACGTCACCAAGCACAACCGCGTGGGCCAGACCCAGCGCGGCACCAAGACGGGCGGCATCGAGACCTTCGAGGCCCCCATCCACATCTCCAACGTCGCCATCGTCGACCCCTCGACCAAGAAGCCGACCCGTGTCGGCCACCGCGTCGAGGAGCAGACGAAGGACGGCGTGAAGCGCACCGTCCGCGTGCGCTACGCGAAGAAGTCAGGCAAGGACCTCTGATCATGAGCACCACCACTGCCGCGGAGGCTGGCAAGATCCAGCCCCGCCTGAAGCAGAAGTACCAGCAGCGAGATCAAGAAGGCGCTGCAGGAAGAGTTCGGCTACGCCAACGTCAACCAGATCCCCGGCATCGTCAAGGTCGTCGTCAACACCGGTGTCGGCGAGGCAGCTCGCGACAGCAAGGTGATCGATGGCGCGGTCGACGACCTCACCAAGATCACCGGCCAGAAGCCGGTCGTCACCGAAGGCCCGCAAGTCGATCGCGCAGTTCAAGCTGCGCGAGGGCCAGGCCATCGGCGCGCACGTCACCCTCCGCGGCGACCGCGCGTGGGAGTTCCTGGACCGCCTCGTCTCGCTCGCCCTGCCCCGCATCCGCGACTTCCGCGGCCTGTCGCGCGAAGCAGTTCGACGGCAACGGCAACTACACGTTCGGTCTGCAGGAGCAGTCGGTCTTCCACGAGATCGACCAGGACAAGATCGACCGCGTCCGCGGTTTCGACATCACCGTCGTGACCACGGCGAAGACGGATGCCGAGGGCCGCGCGCTGCTGCGTCACCTCGGCTTCCCGTTCCGCACGGACGACGCCCAGGCCTGACACGCATCAGTCCCGGGCTCGATCGTCAGCTCGGGGCACTCATAGCAGGTCGGCTGTCGTGTAACGGCAGCCGAAACCTCATGAACAAAGGAAACAACCCATGACAATGACAGACCCGGTCGCAGACATGCTGACCCGTCTGCGCAACGCGAACTCGGCGCACCACGACTCCGTGTCGCTGCCGAGCTCCAAGCTCAAGACCCACATCGCCGAGATCCTCAAGCGCGAGGGCTACATCGCCGACTGGAGCGTCGAAGACGCCCGCGTCGGCCAGACCCTCACGATGACGCTGAAGTACGGCCCGAACCGCGAGCGGTCGATCGCCGGCATCAAGCGCGTCTCGAAGCCCGGCCTCCGCGTCTACGCGAAGTCGACCGAGATCCCCACGGTCCTCGGTGGCCTCGGCGTCGCCATCCTGTCCACCTCCTCCGGTCTTCTCACCGACCGCCAGGCCGAGCAGAAGGGCGTGGGTGGGGAAGTCCTCGCCTACGTGTGGTGATCTGACATGTCGCGTATTGGACGTCTTCCGATCGACATCCCCGCCGGCGTGACCATCACGGTCGACGGCCAGGATGTCGCGGTCAAGGGCCCGAAGGGCGAGCTCGCGCTCACCGTCGCGCGCCCCATCGAGGTCAAGATCGAAGAGGGTCAGGTCGTCGTCACCCGTCCCGACGACGAGCGCGAATCGCGTTCGCTCCACGGCCTCACCCGCACCCTGATCAACAACAACATCATCGGTGTCACCCAGGGCTACACCAAGGGCCTCGAGGTCGTCGGCACGGGTTACCGCGTCGCGCAGAAGGGCGGCTCGATCGAGTTCGCCCTCGGCTTCTCGCACCCCGTGCTGGTCGAGCCCCCCGCGGGCATCACGCTTCACGGTCGAGGGCAACAACAGGGTCACCGTGAGCGGCATCGACAAGCAGGCCGTCGGCGAGGCGGCTGCGAACATCCGCAAGATTCGCAAGCCCGAGCCCTACAAGGGCAAGGGTGTGCGCTACGCCGGCGAGGTCGTTCGGCGCAAGGCCGGAAAGAGTGGTAAGTAACCATGGCTGTCAAGTCGAAGACCGACGCGCGTTCGCGTCGTCACGCCCGCCTTCGCAAGAAGGTCGTCGGCACCGAGCTGCGCCCGCGCCTCGTCGTCACCCGTTCGGCCCGCCACGTGTTCGTCCAGGTGGTCGACGACGCCAAGGGCCACACCGTGGCCTCGGCATCCACCCTCGAAGCGGACCTGCGTTCGTTCGACGGTGACAAGACCGCCAAGGCCCGCAAGGTCGGCGAGCTCGTCGCCGAGCGCGCCAAGGCCGCCGGCGTCGAGGACGTCGTGTTCGACCGCGGTGGCAACCGCTACGCGGGCCGTGTCGCGGCGATCGCCGACGGCGCCCGCGAAGGGGGACTGAACCTGTGAGTGATGCAATCACTGAACAACAACGGGGAGACCGAAGTGGCAGCCACTGCCGAGCAGACTGCGCCGAGGCGCCGGCTGCGACCGAGGCACCGGCCGAGCGCGAGCGCGAGCCCCGCCGCGGTGGCCGCGAGCGCAACCCGAACCGCGACCGCGGTTCGCGTGACGCCGACAAGAGCCAGTTCCTCGAGCGCGTCGTCACGATCAACCGCGTGTCGAAGGTCGTCAAGGGCGGTCGTCGCTTCAGCTTCACGGCGCTCGTCGTCGTGGGCGACGGCAACGGCGTCGTGGGCGTCGGCTACGGGAAGGCTCGTGAGGTTCCCCTCGCGATCTCGAAGGGTGTCGAAGAGGCCAAGCGCAACTTCTTCCGCGTTCCCCGCGTCGGCGTGACCATCCCCCACCCCGTCCAGGGTGAGGCCGCCGCCGGTGTGGTGCTGCTGCGCCCCGCCGCGGCCGGTACCGGTGTCATCGCCGGTGGTCCCGTGCGCGCCGTCCTCGAGTGCGCCGGCATCCACGATGTGCTGTCGAAGTCGCTCGGCTCGTCGAACACGATCAACATCGTGCACGCGACGGTCGCGGCGCTGAAGCAGCTCGAGGAGCCCCGTGCGGTCGCCGCGCGTCGCGGACTCGAGTTCGACCAGGTCGCCCCCGCCCGTCTCGTGCGCGCGGAGGCGGAAGCCGTCGCGGCTGCGAAGGTAGGTGCCTGATGGCTGCTCGACTGAAGGTCACACAGACAAAGTCCAAGGTGAGCGAGAAGCAGAACCAGCGTGACACGCTGCGCAGCCTCGGTCTGAAGCGGATCGGCGACTCCGTCGTCCGTCCCGACGACGCGCAGACGCGCGGTTACGTCAAGACCGTCGCCCACCTCGTGAAGGTTGAGGAGATCGACTGATGGCCGAGAAGGCTGAGAAGAAGGACGCCGTCGAGGCGGAGGAGCCAAGGCCAACCGCCGTCCGCGGCCAAGAGTTCGGCGAAGGCCGACAAGGCAGGCAAGTCCGACAAGGCCCCCAAGAAGGCCGCGTCCAAGGGCGCGAAGACGGATGCCGCGGCATCCCGCCCCGGTGTGCTGAAGGTGCACCACCTCCGTCCGGTCCCCGGCGCCAACACCCCCAAGACCCGCGTGGGTCGCGGTGAGGGCTCCAAGGGCAAGACGGCCGGTCGTGGCACCAAGGGCACCAAGGCGCGCTACTCGGTGCGCCCCGGATTCGAGGGTGGGCAGATGCCGCTCCACATGCGCACTCCCAAGCTGCGCGGGTTCAAGAACCCGTTCCGCGTGGAGTACCAGGTGGTCAACCTCGAGAAGCTGGCCGAGCTCTACCCGAAGCGGTGGAGACGTCACCATCGGCGACCTCATCGCCAAGGGTGCCGTCCGCAAGAACGAGAAGGTCAAGGTGCTCGGCACCGGCGACATCGACGTGAAGCTGAACGTGGCCGTCGACAAGGTCTCCGGTTCGGCCGAGCAGAAGATCGTCGCGGCGGGCG
>CAWIVX010000004.1:0-601170 GCA_963839715.1 uncultured Actinomycetota bacterium | reverse complement strand
ACATGAACACTCGCGACCTGATCCCATTGCACCGCAGGTTTCAGCGAGTTTTCACACAGTCTGGTGTGTGGGTTAGGCGGCTCTGTCAGGCACGCCTTTCAATATACTGCACCCCTCAAGGCCTTGGAAGTCAATGTCCTGGGTCCATAAAATGGCGTGATAGGCATGAGCCGTTGCCAGGAGAATATTGTCGGCCATGGGTCATCTCAGGTCCACGGAAATCCTTGCAGCATTCATGGCCAGTGTCATGTTCAAATCGACCACTCATCCTTGTGCCATAACTGCCACAGCCTGCATGGCTTCATCTTCGCCACGCTGCTGGAGCACACGTTTGAAGACTTCGTACATGCTGAGGGAGGGGACGACCAATTCCGGCATATTCTCGATGGCAGGTGCAAAGAAATCCGCATTCGGTCCATCAGCAAAAAACTCCAACCATCCAGAGGAGTCTACGACATTCATGAGCGGTCTGGCTCCCGCTTCACCGTTGTGTCAATCCCTTTGAGAAACCCACGCATGTCTCTGACAGACCGGACAGGAATCAATTCAATACGGCTCTGGTAGAGGATGACTTGTACTCTCTGACCCGGCTTCAGATCAAGGGCTTCCCGAATGGCTTGCGGGATAGCTACGTGAAATTCTGGTGAGACAATTGCCGTCTCCATGAAAAGCTCCTCTTCAACCATCATAGCCTACAGGTAGTATAGCCGTCTAATGCACTGTCGATAAGCTGCGGACGCGGAAGAGCGTCGACGGCAAACCCTTGTGAGGATATGCTGTGCTGCCCATGACCGTAGTGTCTCCCTCCCCTTATCATACGATGCATGATGGCCTCGTGCCCCACCTCGATAATTATGGGACACGTCGAAGAGATGCTGCCGGCCGATCAGGCTGGGCGCACAACCGTAACCCGCTGAATCTTTTTCAGCGCATGCGCTTCAGCCCGTTGGGCATGGTAGAGGTCCCAACCGCCACTGCAGATGCATCCAAACATCTGGCGATGTGCCCAAGTACTTCGCCAGTCGGAGCGCTGTGCTGGGGGTGAGGCCCCGCCGCCGGGTGACCAACTGATTCACCCGCTGGTAGGGCACGTCGATCCCTTGGGCCAGGTCACGCTGCGTCAGTCCCATGGGCTTCAGGAATTCTTCTACTAACATCTCTCCTGGGTGCGTCGGTTCTCGATGGGTGGGCACGCGAATCATGGTATACAATGTCTCCCAAGCAGTGATAGTCAACAATTTCCACTTGTACCGGACCTCTCCGTCCAGATGAAGCAGATGCGGTACCGCTGGTTGATGCGAATGCTGAATTGACCGCGCCGGTCCCCGCCTAAGGCTTCAAGCTGGTTTCCAGGAGGAATCCGAAGGTCGTCGAGATTGACAACAGAATCCAGCTGGTCGAGTTTGCGAACGGCAATGGGCCAGAGGTTTCTGGCGCATATCTGGCGCGCATGTCTGGAGTTGCGACCGTTGAAGATATCGTGAACCTCTCGTGGGTGAATGATGGTCGTTGGTCAACACCTCGGTGAGACCCATCCCACGCATCGTGCGCCTGGAAATACAATCCACCAGATTGTAGGCTTTATCTGCACGGCTGGCATAAAAATCCAATCCCTTCCTAAATGACTCGTGTGTCTGGGGCAGTACGGTTACATGGACGTCATCGTGGCAGAAGAACAGCCGCCGCACCGGTGCAGCCGCATTGCTAATCCGTGACCTCCTCGGGCTGCTCACACAACGCCGCTCCGCCTGGAAGTCTCATCAGCTGTGCACGCGCCGCCTTCGAGTAAGCGCTGCTCGGCAGTGTCTTCAATGAGATCGACTCAACCAGCTTATCGATAGGCATCCCATCCGCGACCGCTACGGCCGGCGCCGCAGCCTCCAGCATCTGGAGGGCCGAGTGAAGTTCGTTGACCTCACGCATCACTCTGAGTCTCGCTCCCTTGAGGCGAGGGAGATCGAGCCCGTAGAGCTCGATTGACCGCTCGACCTGGTGCCGCGCGGAGCCAATACAAATGTGGCTCGGGCCTATCCTCCCGTCGTCCTGCACATCGATCAGTCGAACATCTGCCTTCCTGACAGGGTCCAACAGCACCGGCTGCTCGGTAGCCTCACAGCGGTTCGCCCAACAGGCCTTTGGACTGCTCTCCAGAAGAGGAAACCAATCGCCCTTGCCCTCGTTCGCGTCCGTCTCTTCGTTCCTACTCACCCGATTGGAGCGCTGCGCCGACAAACGAAAGTTCTCCCACGAGAACACCAACCATTCATAGCCTGGGTCCGTCACCTCGTCGGAGCGCCGTGCCTGCAGCTTGGGCCGATAGTGATCAACATCGAAGAAGGACTGCGGATCCAGGCTCTCGGAATACCAACACTTGCCGTAGGACATCTTCGACAGGTAGCGGGCAAACGCACGCCACACGTGAGACTTTTTTGATAAACGCGGGCCTCTAATGGGCTGGCAATGCCTCAAGTTTCTGCTGGGCTCTTTCAGCAACTTGCATTCGCTTTTTAGGAATGAGACTGGAATCGCGCCTTAAATACATCATGAGACGGTTTTCCCTTGACTCATGAGCTCCTTGATGAACTCGGCCATCGCCGCATGCCTCTTTTCGATCTGCTCCGGGCTGAGCGGTGGGCGGTCGGCATACCGCACATCTTGCCACGCGCGGAGGAAGTCCTGGTACAGCGGCTCGCGGTCCTCGAACATGAAACCAAGCCGGTTGAGCTTGTCGTTGATCGCGATAAGCTGCTTCTCTTGTTCTCGGCGCGCTTTTCGATTCGTGCCAGAGCATTTCGCTCGTCTACCTCCCTCTGCGTCTCGGGATCGAGGCTTGTCGGCAAACCGAAGATCTCGGTGAGAGTTGCCGTAAAGCCCATCCCTCTCGGGTCGGTGTAGGGTGCGTTCACCGTCACCTTTCCCGCCTCATCTGTGAACATCACCCGTACCTCTTCCTTCGTGAGCGCTGCGATGGTGAGCGGATTGTGCGAGGTCAAGACGATCTGGCAATTCGAGGCGTCAGCCGCAACGCCGGTCCAGTCGCGGATCAGATCGAGGTAGGAGTGTTGCCAAACTGGATTGAGATGCGTGTCGGGCTCATCGAGTAGGAACAGCGTGCGCTTTCCACGCGCGACACGGATAAGACCAAGCACCATGAGGAGCTGGCGTTCCCCATCCGAGAGATCGGCGAAGCTCACGTCGCCGCTTGCATCGTTTACCCGCGACACCCATACGTGCATGTCACGGAACAGGTCGGAGATGTCTACCGCTTCGAGTGCAGCGAACATTCCTCGATCTGCATAGGTGCAAATCGCCGTCGGCTGCTGCCGGATATGTTAGGTGGTGGCGGCCATCTGCGCTGTCAGATGATTGAACGCCTGCTCTACTTGTTGCTGCAGGTCTCGGTCTTCCGGATGCTCCAGAATCAGCCGTACCAGCACCTCATCCGGGTAGCGTTTCGTCTCGTCCTTCGTCAAGGCGATGATACTACCAAGCACCCGATGTTGTACCTCAGTAATGCGGCGGAGGCGTGCGGGCTGGGTCAAGCCCTCTCCTCCGACTTCATAGGTATCGCGGGCGAGAATGGTGAGGGCATGTGCAAGATGGACGAGAAAGTCGATTTTTTCTTGAGGGGAATAGTTGCGGAATATCTCAATGGCTTGGTGCAGAGTCATGGTGGAGCCTCCCGCTTTATGGTAACACTTCCCGTGGCAGACTATCCACGTCAACACCACGTTCTTCAAGAACCTTGATGCGTGTATTCCCATTCATGATACGTCCATCGGGTTTGACTTTGAGCGCCTCGATATTCCCTGGTTGCAAGGATTGGAGGATAGCAATTGTGTGCTGTTTGCGCCAATATTCTAGAGCAATGTGGCTCGTGCCAGTTTCCAAGGTCTGGTCCGAGTGGATACGGCGCAGAGGTGGATTCACAGCCAGATGACGACCTGGGATTTCTTCATTGTTATCGATTCACCTCGCAGCCTCTTCGCGATCTCGTTCTGCTCCTCGAACCAGGTCCCCTCCGCCCCGTTGTTAAGAGAGAAGTAACGCCGCTCGGTGCACTCACCCCGTCAGCGCATGCCGTGCTCGACGGACCCGGTGTTGCGGATGGGTGCAGGGGTGTGGCCCCAGAGCCGATAGAGGAAACCTTTATACGTATCGAGGGCATACCAGAAGCGCATCTCCCTCGATCTGCTGCATCTTCTTCGGGGTGCCTGTGCCACACCACCAGAGCGTTTTCATGACGAAGAGCGCCGGCTCGAAGCGCTTGATGCCGAGAGGGGTGTGGTTATGTGCATGTCTTGGACGTCTTTGCGCGTGAGGATGAGGAGCTCGGTCTTCTGCGGTGTCTTAGGGCGGCCGCCGTCTTTGCGGCGCATAGGACCGGCCGTTTCTATGGCCGCCACGCGCGCGGCGTGGATGCGCTCCAACAGCACGGCGGCAGGTTCGTCGTTCGGGTCTTGCGGCACCAGCTCTCCACGAAAGGCCTTGGCCAGCAGCGCGGGTGTCAGGCCTTCGACCTTGGCACTGGTGACGGTGTAGCGGGCTTCGAGCCGATCGGCGTAAGCGAACAGAGCTTCAACGCGGCGGACGATCTCCGCTCGCTCGTCGCTTGGTGGCAGCCTAACGGCAATGGCCTTCAGGTTTGCTTGCGAGAGATTCCTCATGGAAAACTGATTGCCACTTGCCAGCTGCTCAATCTGCTTTCGTCCATTCTGAGATCGGAGCCAAAACAGCAACCACTTCTTGTATTCCTCGCTTATCACCAACCTGAGAACCTTGTCTGACAGGTACACCGGTCGTGTGACCTTCTCCACCAGAACACATGCGCCAACAAGTTCAAGGGTGTTCGCGCGCGACAGGAGGAAGTCTCCGACAACGATGCGAGTGGCCTCGGGTACTTCTCGAGTTGGCGGTAGCGTCTCTGCTCTCGTTGTCATCGTAGACCCCCCATGTCACTGCGCTGATCTTCACGAGCCCGCGCTCATTGGGCGCCGGTGGGCGCTCTTCGCACTGGACATTGATCCCCGCTTCGATTCCTCGAATCAGACTTCCAACGCTCGTGTCCTTCCATGTCGAGTTGTCTCTGCTTGTCTCCTCCCGCCACTCCTCCGTCAGCTTGCCGGAGGTGGCGGCGGCGAGGACGGATTGGCGAAGCGCTTGAGAATGGCGGGCACGCGATCGAGGTGTTCGCGGCAGGAGTCCACCCGCGCGCGGACCACATCGAGCTTGTCTGCGATGCGCCTCTGCTCGTTGAGGGGGGCAAGGGGAATGGATCATCATTCGCGATTACGGTGACCCGCCATCCACGCTCCCTTAGAAAGCTGAGGTAGCCCTGCATGAAGATCGTCGAAAGGTCTGTCGTGAGAATGAAGCAAACGCGCGGGCCCACGGACGCTGATGCCTCTTTGTGAGCGGGTGAGGGAAGAGGCAACGCCGCATCATCCGCGCCCTTGCCAGTGCGCGTGTCCAAGGGGCATGGCATTGACGGCGCTACCCGCGAACGCGGGACAGATCATCGCGCGGGAACCCCCTTCACGACCGCGTCAGCTACGACATTCCTTGTCACGCACGCACTGGCTCCCACTATCGCTCCGGAGCCAACAGTCAAACCCTGAATTACGACCGCACCTGCTCCGATCAGGGCCAGTGCCCCTATCCGGACCTCTCCCGAAACGACGGCTCCCGGGTTGATCGATACGTATCCTCCAGGATGGCATCGTGACCGATGATCGCTCCAGGGTTTACATGCACGTGCACTCCTGTGACGGTATTCGTTGACAATTGCACGCCCCCGCAGATGATCGCGCCCGATCCGAGCGCAGCTGCCGTGCCGATCTCAGCGCGCGGGTGCGCGAGCGTGGCCGCGCCCCACCCGGCCCCGTCGAACGCTCCTGCTATGTCGCGTTTCGCCTCCGGCCTTCCAACGCCGATCGCGTAAAAACCCTGCCTCGCGCTGAGTGAGCACCTCGGCGGTGCCACCCAGATGCAAATAGCCCCGAGCTGCCAATCGGGTGAGGGCCAGTTCCGAAGAGACGTCGGCGACGCCCAACACGGTCCATCGGGGGCGCTTCCTGGCGGCGTTGATTGCCTCGATCACATCGAGGGTTTCGTCCGAAACCGCCGGCGCCGACGACAACGATGGTGTCAGACATCCGGCTCTCCGAACTTCCCCGTCGTCACATGGCCGTCCCCGCTGATTCCCTGTCGGGTGAGAACCAAGTTCGCTGTGCGGGCGAGGATTGACAGGTCCAGGCTCAGCTTCTTGTGTCGACATATTCGACATCCAGGCGGAACTTCTCTTGCCAGGCGAGCGCGTTGCGTCCGCTGACCTGGGCAAGTCCAGTAACGCCTGGCCGTGCTTCGGTCGCCTCGCTTGCTCGGGACTGTAGCGGTCGAGGTACTCCAGAAGCAGCGGGCGTGGCCCGACGAGGCTCATGTCGCCCTTGAGGACGTTCCACAGGCTCGGCATCTCATCCAGGCTCGTCGACCGCAGTAACAGCCCGAATCGCGTCACGCGCTGCTCGTCGGTGACCACCGTTCGCTGATCAGGACTGCGCATGTGCGGAACTTGTACAGAGTGAATGGGCGCCCGCCAAGGCCGGGCCTCCGTTGCGAGAAGATCACCGGGCGACCCAGACAGATCATCACCGCGACCGCGGTGCCGAAAACGAGTCGCAGTAGGATCAGAAGGCAAGCGCCCGAAACGAGCACGTCGGTGACGCGCTTGACGAAGTCGTAACTTCGCAGACGGCCGCTTCACGCGTCAGTTCACCCCCACAAACCTAGATCGTTCTGATCACTCGTTCATGCTGGTCGCTCGTCAGAGCCGATCCGCTGGGAAGCGTGAGTCCGGTTCCAACAGGCGCTCCGAGGCTCCCGTGATAAGCCCGCGAGCGCCCGCGAAGACCGGCTGAAGGTGCATAGGCTTCCACAGTGGTCTCTCTCGATGTTCGCGAGCGCGAGCTCCTGCCAGTTGTCGCGGCGCCCACCCAGCCTTGGCCTCGTCGACCACGATCGACGTGAGCCAGGCGTTGTCGTACATGTCTTCGTCGGCGCCGAACACCTCCACGCCTTCGACTGCAGCGAACAGACGCTTATAGGCGTCTCGGAGCGCTTTCCACCGAGCGATCATCTCGTCCAACCTCGACAGCTGGGCCGTCCGAGCGCCGCAAGTAGATTGCTCATCCGGTAGTTATAGCCCACGTCCGTGTGCTCGTAGTGCGCGACTGGCTGTCTCGCCTGCGTTGCCAGATAGCGCACGCGGTGCGCGAACGTCCCATCGTCTGTGAGCAGCATGCCCCCTCCAGACGTCGTCATGATCTTGTTGCCGTTGAACGAAACGATCGACGCCCGCCCGAAGCTGCCTGCTGCGCGACCCGTGTGGGTAGCCCCGAGGGACTCTGCCGCGTCCGCGAGCACGGGAACCCCGAATTCCTCGGCGATCGCCAGATGCGTGTTGTAGTCGACCGCCTTCCCCAGCAGGTCCACCGGAACGACGCAAGCGACTTCTGGCCCGCTTCGCGCAGGAGTGTGAGCGCCTCTCCGAGCAAGGCGGGGTTCATGTTGCCGGGCCTGGGAAGTGCGTCGATGAAGAACGGCTCTGCGCCGGTGTAGACGATCGCATTAGCCGTCGCGGCGAAGGTCATCGTTGAGGTGAGCACGACATCGCCCGGTCCCACGCCGAGGGTCAGAAGCCCGAGGTGGAGAGCCGCCGTCCCTGAACTGAGTGCGACCGCGTGCGCAACGCCGACCCGCGTGGCCAGTTCACGCTCGAATGCGTCGACGTCCGGTCCCAGCGGCGCGATCCAGCCTGACCGCATAGCGGCAACCACCGCATCTCTTCCAGCTGGCCAACATGGTGTGAGGACATGAATATGCGATCCTTCACGGAGCCTCCTTCGGCACGAGGTTGCCGGTCATGTGTCCGATGCCCCTACCAGGAACCGGCGCGCGCTATCAGCACGTGGGTGCATGCCCGGTACTTCGTCTTGTTGCCTCTGCGAACGACTGTGCGGTAACGGCGGAGGTCCGTCTGAGCGACTCGCCGGCCCGGAGTGTCGCCGTCTGCACAACCGGCGCCGCTGACAGAGTGGCCGAGCGGCACCGCGCCGCCCGGGGGGTCAGCTTCGACGGCTGCAGGTCGCGCGCGATTCGTCCGACCGGTTCAACTGCGATCCCTGGGTCATTCGTGACCGCCGTGAGCTCGCTGGTGGCTAGTACGAGGCCGCCCACGAACGGCGCACGCTCCGCCGCGCCGCAGATCGGGTCGATGTGACTTCTAAGACTTTGGCGGTGCGCGAAGCCGCCTGGTCGAACTGCTTCCCGCCGGTGACGAGATCGAACTCGGCCGCGCTGGCGACATCCGTCGGAATGAGTGCCTGCGTGCTCTCAGGTTCGATGTTGACCTGGATGCACGCACGCCTAACCGGCGCGCGATCGTGCCCGCGATGCCGAGGACGGGTAGAAGGATCCAGGCGACGATCACCCGCCCCGCAGCCGGCTTCGCGGAGCGCAGGAGCGCGGCGAGGCCTCGGAGCGGTGTGTGACCTGCTCGTCGGCGGTGCTAGGAAGGAGCGAAGACACGGCATCCTCAGAAGATGTCGGGCGGGGACACAACAGCCTATCCGGCAGACCTGTGCGGCCCCTTACCGGGCGAGCGGGACGGATCAAGGCCACGCCGCTAACTGTCGGACACGCCGGAATAGGCCCACCTGTCGAGTTCAGCCTCACGCTGAGCTTCGTTTTCAGCGGTCCGGATTGCGGCGAGACCCTGACGCGTGTAAACGTCGCGATGACACAGCCGACGACCACAGCGATGGCGGCCACGTGTACCAGGGCATGGAAACTAGACCTGTCTCGCGACTCCGCTCAGACATCGTTCCCCGAAATTTGCGCACCCCGGGGGCGCGGCAGTGTCCGCGGCGATGCGGAACCATCCGCGAGAATAGCGGATCGCAACCGCGAGGGAAGCGGATATGCGCCGGATCCGCACAGTTTGGAGGCGGCATCCTCATGCCGTAACATAGATCCTTGGTGCCTGTGCCCTGCTGGCCTCGCACCGCGAACGTGAGCCCTCCACTGGCGTGTTCCACCGGCCATCAGCCGGAGAACCACCCCGGAGCGGGATTCACGAACATCTCCGTTCGAATCAAGAAAGCAGCACTATTGTGACGCGCACGTACACCCCCAAGGCTGGCGAAGCCCAGCGCGAGTGGCTTGTCATCGACGCCACCGACGTCGTTCTCGGCCGGCTCGCGAGCCACGCGGCGGCTCTCCTCCGCGGCAAGCACAAGCCCACCTTCGCCAACCACATGGACATGGGCGACTTCGTGATCATCATCAACGCCGACAAGGTGGCGCTGACGGGTCAGAAGCTCCAGAAGAAGAAGGCCTACCGCCACTCGGGCTACCCGGGCGGCCTGAAGTCGGTCACCTACGAAGAGCTCCTCGCGAAAAACCCGGAGCGCGCTGTCGAGAAGGCCGTCCGCGGCATGCTCCCCAAGAACAGCCTGGGTGCGCAGCAGCTCACCAAGCTCAAGGTCTACCGCGGCGCCGAGCACCCCCACGGTGCTCAGCAGCCCAAGGCCTTCACCCTCGACCAGGTCGCCCAGTAAGCGCCTCCCAGACTGACTAAGGACACACTCGTGGCGAAGATCGAAGAATCCACCGAATCCAACTACTCGACCGAGAGCGCCGTCGACCAGACCGCCGTTGCCGCAGAGCGCCCCGTGCTCAGCGTCCCCGGCGCCGCGGTCGGCCGTCGCAAGCAGGCCATCGCCCGCGTGCGCATCGTTCCCGGCACCGGAGTCATCACCGTCAACGGCCGCACGTTCGAGGACTACTTCCCGAACAAGCTGCACCAGCAGCTCGTGAAGGACCCCTTCACGGTGCTCAACCTCACCGACGCGTACGACGTCATCGCCCGCATCTCGGGTGGCGGCCCCTCGGGTCAGGCCGGCGCGCTGCGCCTCGGCATCGCCCGCTCGCTCAACGGCATCGACGTCGAGAACAACCGTGCCACCCTCAAGAAGGCCGGCTTCCTCTCGCGCGACGCGCGCGTGAAGGAGCGCAAGAAGGCCGGTCTCAAGAAGGCCCGCAAGGCTCCTCAGTACTCGAAGCGCTAGGTCGCGGACCCCTTCCGATGCCGCTTTTCGGCACGGACGGGGTGAGAGGGCTGGCCAACGGCCCCCTCACCGCCGACCTCGCACTCACCCTGGCCCAGGCGACCGCCGTCGTCCTGGGCCAGGGCCGTACGGCCGAGGCCCGCAAGGCCGCCGGCAAGCGTCTGACCGCCGTGGTCGCCCGCGACCCGCGCGTGTCGGGCGAGTTCCTCTCGGCCGCAGTCTCCGCGGGCCTCGCTTCCTCGGGCGTCGACGTCCTCGACGCCGGCGTGCTGCCGACCCCGGCCGCGGCGTACCTGATCTCCGACATCGACGCCGACTTCGGCGTGATGGTCTCGGCATCGCACAACCCCGCGCCCGACAACGGCATCAAGATCTTCGCCCGCGGCGGTGTCAAGCTCCCCGACGTGGTCGAGCAGCGCATCGAGGCGGCACTCACCGCGCCGAAGCTCCAGCCGACCGGCGCCGGCGTCGGCCGCATCCGCCGATTCGCGGATGCCGAAGACCGCTACATCGTCCATCTGCTCGCGTCGCTGCCGCACCGGCTCGACGGCCTGCATGTGGTGCTCGACTGCGCGCACGGCGCGGCATCCGGCGTCTCACCCGAGACGTTCCGCGACGCCGGCGCACGCGTCACGGTGATCGGCGCAGACCCGGACGGCCTGAACATCAACGACGGCGTGGGCTCGACCCACCTCGACTCCCTCGCGTCGCACGTCGTTCGCGTCGGTGCCGATGTCGGCATCGCCCACGACGGAGACGCCGACCGGTGCCTCGCCGTCGACGCGCGCGGGCGCATCGTCGACGGCGACCAGATCATGGCGATCCTCGCCGTCGCGATGAAGAACCGCGGGCACCTCGTGGCCGACACGCTGGTCGCCACCGTGATGAGCAACCTGGGACTGCACCGGGCGATGGCCGACCACGGCATCACCGTCGTGCAGACCGGGGTGGGCGACCGCTACGTGCTCGAGGCGATGACCGAGGGCGGATTCTCGCTGGGCGGCGAGCAGTCCGGCCACGTCATCATGAGCGAGTACGCGACGACCGGCGACGGGCTGCTCACCGGCCTGCACCTTCATGTCGGAGATGGCCCGCACCGGGCGGAGTCTGGCCGACCTCGCGTCGATCATGACCGTGTACCCGCAGGTGCTCGTCAACGTGCGGGGCGTCGACCGTTCGCTCGCTGCGACCGACGACGGCGTGGCGGATGCCGTGGCAGCTGTGACGGCCGAACTCGGTGCCTCGGGCCGCGTACTTCTTCGGCCGTCGGGCACGGAGGAGATGGTGCGCGTGATGGTGGAGGCCGCCGACTCTTCGGCAGCGCAGAGATACGCCGACCGCCTCGCCGACGTCGTGCGGGAGCGGCTCGCGCTGTAGCGACGCCGTTCGTGGTCGGCGGTGCCGTTGTGGACGGCGAGCCGGAGGGGCACGCTGGGTCCGACAGCAGCTGCTGCACCTGAAGAAGGGATCAGACGATGACTCTCTACCTGACGCAATTCAGCTACACGCCCGAGACGTGGGCGAGGTTGGTCGAAAACCCGGAGGACCGCAGGAAGGCAGCGCAGCTGTACATCGAGTCGGTCGGGGGCACGTTGCACGGATTCTGGTACGCGTTCGGCCGCCACGACGGATACACCCTGTGGGAAGCCCCCGACAACGTGTCGATGGCCGCGGTCGCGCTGGCGATCACCAGCGGAGGAGCGCTGAGCTCGTTCGAGACCACCGTGCTGCTGACCATCGAGGAGACGATCGAGGCACTGGGAATGGTCGAGCAGATCAAGTACCGGCCGCCGGGCGCCTGAAGGTGACAGGGGGAGGGTTCAGGCCGGGGCAGCCTCGTCCTCTTCGGGTTCGAACGTCGACTGCTCGCCGGTGACGCCCAGCGGCAAGACCGTGGGGATCGTTCGGGATGGTGCCATCCTGGCCGAGACCTCCCGCCTTCTCGGAGCCGTCTCCCTTCTGAACTCCGTCGGCCGTCGAGGTTTCCACATCCGGTCCCTCGAGCGAGCCGTCGTCGTCGGCCTCGCGGGACCCCGAGAACTCTGCCGGCTCCTCGTACGGGTTGCCGGGGCGCACTGACGCATCGGATGCGATGTCGATGCGCGTCACCCCGTCGTGCTCGGTCACCTCGATGCGCGGGTCTGCGTCGCTCTCGACGGCCCCGGGTGCGGCGAGCAGCTGATCGCGGCGCTTCTCCTCGGGTGTCATGTCGGTCGGGTCGTTGCCTGTGGTCTCATCCATGCTCGGACCCTAGGCCAGGCCCGCGTGCCAAGTGAGCCCATGGTGCGGCGGTCCGTCCCGTGCTAGAGGTCGCGCGCGGGCTTCCTATTTCGACGTTCCTCGGCGACGATCCCGCAGGAACAGTCCTGAAGCGACCGCCATGAACCCGCCGGCTGCCAGGAGCAGTGTCCCTCCGATGGCGGTCCCGGTCTGTGCGAGCGATGCGCTCCCGGGGCCGCCCGCCGGCACCGGCGCGACCGTTGCGGTCGCCGTCGGTGTCGGAACAGGCGTGACCGTCGTTGTCGGTGTGGGCGTAGGAGTCGGGTGTGGGAGTCGGAGTCGGCGTCGGCGTCGGGGTCGGAGTCGGCGTGGGCGTTGGAGTGGGAGTGGGTGTCGGAGTGGGAGTCGGAGTCGGAGTCGGAGTCGGTGTCGGTGTGGGAGTGGGAGTGGGTGTCGGAGTGGGAGTGGGTGTCGGGTGGCATCCGATCACCGTGATGCGGGCATCGGGGTAGGAGATGACGCCAGAGCTCCACTCGGGGGTCGAGTCGCTCGCATCGGCGAAGCCGAACGCAGTCGCAGACATCGCCTTGAGATCAGCGCAGGGGTGCCCGGGAAGCGTGGCGGCGAAAGTGCGCGTTTCACCCGGCGGCATACTTCGATGGGCCGAAGTCGTAGCGCTGTCCATTCGGCGTGTAGATGTACGCCGCACCGTAGGCGTCCACGCCGGAGAGGTTCTGCGTGGTGATCTCCACCCCGAGCCGGCCGGGGGAGCTGAAGTCCATCACGACGGAAGTCGCGCCGAATATCTCCTCGTCGGCGGCGAAGGCGGGAGCTGCCAAGACCAGACCACCCGCGACCGCGAGAGCGATGCTGGTCGCTCCGACTCTGGTCGCCGCAGCGGACGTGCTTCTGAAACGGTTCATGGCTCACCTCAGCCTCATTGGCCCGGGTCTGCCGCAGCCGCCGAGGGACGGTGCGGAATCGCGACCCTGACGACGTGAGCCCACCATATCGCTCGCACGGCATGCAATTCGTGCGCTCATGAGACAACTGCGTTACATCTGTGTCAACACTCGGTACACGGCCCGCAGTCAGCTGTTCGGGCTCAGCAGGGAGTCACGACGGCCTTCACGAACGCCGCAGTCTGATACAGGTACTGATAGACCCATTCGTCGAACCGGAGCTGCTGTGGGACGGGCATGACGGCCGCGTCGCCTGGAAAGCACTTTTCGAGGATGAAACGGGTCCGCGCGACATGAGGCGCGAACGTGACCACGATGATCTCCTCGGTCGGGTGGGCACGGACGTAGTCGAGCAGCATCGCCACTTCGCCTTTCGTCGACAGCGGCGCAGGCGTCGAGCAGGTCACGCGCGGCCGCGAGCAGACGCTGAGCTCTTCGGCAGACTGGCCACCCGCCGCCGGCACCGAGATGAGGATGTCATGGACGACCTCGCTGCTCTGCAGGTGCCTCGCCAACGTGACTCGCTGCTCGGTGGGCGGACCGATGACATACGCCAGATCCGCTGCGCGGAGGTCTCCCGACGGCGGAAGCACGTAGACGGGAACACCCGCCAGGGCAACGGCTGAGAGCGCCGCGAATACCGCGACCAGTGCCCCGATGCGTCGACGCACCCGAGGTCGCTTGGGGGAGCGTCGGGACTGCGGTCCGGAGACCGCCACACCACCGTCAGTCATCTCGTTCGTCGCGGCGCCCCCATCCGTCCGTCGATCTCGACCGGTTCTGCGGGTCGGGCGCCGTCGACGATCCCCGCTGCGTCGATTATGCCGTCTGAGCCGCGCGTTGCGAATCGGAGCGTCGGATGCGCACCTCCATCGCCGCCGTCAGTGCCGCGTACCCCACGAACGCGACTGCGATCAGCCCGAGGAACGCGGGCGTCGCGAGGCGATCCCAGTACAGTGCCTCGCGGCCCGCGATGAGCGAGCACACGATCGCGACGAGACTCAGCAGCTGAGCCTGGAACAGGATGCGGAACGAGCTCCAGCGGTCATCGCGCAGGAAGCCGATCGCCACCACGCCCGGGAGCGAGAGGACGGCGCCCATCACCCGAGCGGTCAGAGGGGTCAGCTCCCACGCCCACACCGGAATCACCGCGTCCGGCGCGAGGAACATCACGGCACCCGTGAGGAGGGATGCCGCACCCACGGCGAGCATGATCCCGCGCACCCCGCGCGGAACGCGGCCGTCGGCGGCCTCGAGCGCTCCGTCGTCGCTGCGCCGCTGCATCCACCACAGCCACGCCACGGCGAAGGGCGTCGTGGCGTACAGCACCATCCAGGTGTAGAACGACAGGTTCTGCGAGAACTTGTCGAGATGCAGGAGCGTCGCCACAAGCAGCGCGCCGGCGAAGACGACCACCGCCGGGAAGCCGGGAGCGACGCGGTGCCAGCGCGGCGTCGTCGCGACCCGCACGAAGAACCAGATTCCGCCGACGTATGCGGATGCCAGCATGTAAGCGGTGAGCGGAGGTTTGATCGCCCACGCGAACAGCTCGCCGGTGCGATCGGGGAAGGCGTAGAGCAGGATCGCGGCGATCACCAGGAACGGCACGATGACGATCGCGACGATCCGCGTGGCGAGGAGGACGTGATCGGTGGAGGCGTCAACGCGTGACACGGGCGAGCACCTCCGCGACCGGCAGGTCGGCACCGGCGAGGATCGCGGCATCCAGCGTCTGGGCGTGCCCGCTCGTACGCAGCGCCTCGACGGACGGACCGTACAGCAGCCCGGCCGGGTTGAGCAGTCCGGTGCGGCGCCGCAGGCGCTGCGCGGCGCCGACCAGCAGGCCTGTCTGCTCGGCGTCGCCCCGCGCAGCGCGGGCGGCCGCCAGGCCCTCGAGACCGTACGCCACACCCTCGTCGTGCCGCATCGCCAGCGACGTGTCGAGCGATTCGGCGAAGTCCTCCTCCGCACCGAGCAGGTCTCCGGCGACGAGTTTCGGCCAGCCCCGGTGATGCTGGGCGATCACGATCGCGAGCATCTCGCCGGCGGCTGTCGCCAGCGCGAAGCTCTCATCGAAGCGGCGCGCGGCGCCGGCGATGTCGCGCAGCGCAAGGGCGATCCTTCCGAGCGTGACCTGCGCCATCGCCTGTCCCCACGAGTCGCCGGCGGCGGCGAAGCCCTCGAGGCTCAGTTCCAGGACGTCCTGCGCGGCCCGGACATCCGGGCCCGTCGGAGCGGAGAGGTACGCGAGGCCGGCCGAGACGCGGGTGAGCGCGGCGCCGCTGCGGTCGCCGGACTGCTCGAACAGTTCGGCGCCGCGCAGGAGGCCGGGCAGCACATCGAACTCCGGATCCTGCCAGTACGCCACCGCGCGGGTGTAGTAGAGCGCGATGGCCTCCGTGCGCGGGGTGAGCGCGATGCCGTCGCGCTCGGCGCGATCGAGCAGCTCGGCCATCCAGTCGCGGACCACCCCGAGCATGCCGCCGATCCAGAGGTAGAGGTACAGCACCCATGCGTACTCCGCCGCCTCGTCGAGGCGCGCCGTGTCGAGGAGGTGTCGCATGACCGCCCCGAGGTTCTCCGACTCGGCATCGACGCGCCGCACCCACGCCAGCTGGCCCGGCCCGCGCATCCGGGCCGGTGACTGCCGCGCGAGGTCGAGGTAGTACGAGACCCAGCGCTCCCGCGCGTCGTCGAGAACGGATGCCGACCCCTGGCGTGCGGCCGACTCCCGCGCGAACGCCCGCACCAGCACGAGCATGCCGAACACCCGCTCGCCGTCGCGGTCGCGCTGCCACAGGAGGCTGGTGTCGATCAGCGCCTCGATCGCGGTGAATGCGTCGACCGACGAGTCGCTGCCGGCCAGCACCGCTTCTGCGGCCTCGAAGCTGAAGGGGCCGGCGAACACCGAGAGCGCCTGGAAGGCCGACATCGTCGGCTCGTCGAGCATCCGGGCGCTCCACTCGATCGTGCTGCGCACGGTGCGCTGCCGTTCCGGAAGGTCGCGGGGGCCGCCCACGAGCAGACTCAGGGCGGCATCCAGCCGTTCGAGGATCTCTCGCGGAGACATCGTGCGGGTGCGAGCGGCCGCCAGCTCGATCGCGAGCGGCACCCCGTCGAGGGCGCGGACGACTCCCGCGACGTAGGGGGCGTGGGCCTCGCTCATGCGGAACGCGGGGTTGATCGCGGTCGCGCGCTCGACGAAGAGGGCGACCGCGCTCGAGGCCGCGGCATCCGCCGTCGACGCGTCGGCGTCGGGCACGTCCAGGGGTCCGAGTTCGAACGTGCGCTCCGCCCGCACCCGCAGCGGGGAGCGGCTCGTGACGAGCAGCTGCAGCCGCGGAAGCTGGGTGATGAGACTCACGAGATCGGTCGTCGCGTCGAGCAGATGCTCCATGTTGTCGACGACGAGCAGCATGTCGCGCCCCGACAGGGCGGTCACGAGTTTCGCCTCGAGCCGCTCGTCGCCGGTCTCGCGGACGCCCACGGCGCGCGCGATCATGCTCACGACACGGCCCGGAGACGTCACCGATTCCAGCGCGGCGAAGGCGACCTCGCGCCCGGCCGCAGCGAGTGTCTCGGCGATCTCGATCGCGAGGCGCGACTTGCCGATACCGCCTGGGCCGACGATCGTGACCACCCGCACTCCGGGCGTCGCCAGCATCTCGATCAGCCGTTCCTGCTCGTCGCTCCGCCCGACGAGCGCCGTGTACGGGGCCGGAATCGCCAGCGCGGAGTCCATCATCGGCGCAGCAGCGGGGCTGCGCGACGCGTCGAACCTGTCGGCCAGCAGAGTCGCGACGTCGGAGACGATCAGCTGGCCCAGCTCCTCGGGCGTCGAGAAGCCCCGGTAAGAGCTGTGATCGTCGCCCCGGATGCGATTGAGCAGATCCTTCAGGCGGGCATCCCGATCGGGTGCGGGGTGCTTGATGTAGATCAGATGGGGCATGTCGCCCGACAAGCGGTACTCGTCTTCGAGCCCCGAGATCTGCTCATCGGGGGCGACCCAGCCGTAGCTCTCCCAGTACAGCCCGATGAAGATGTCGCTCTGGGCGAGGTACGCGCGGTACAGCGAGCGCGGGGGATGCGGCCGAGCGCCCAGCTCGAACATGACAGGGGCGAGGTGGAGCGACTCGATCGCAGCACGAGCCGCTTCGCGCTCGGGCTCCAATTCACGGAGAGTGGAGCTCAGGAAGACCCGGATGCGCTGGTCGGGAGTGCGGATCGACGCCGGGTGAGCGTCCATGCGTCGAGTGTGGCGCAGTGGCGTGCGATCCGCCAGCACTATCTGAGCCGCGAGGGCGCCGATTGTCCGCCGAAGGGGGGACAGACGCGTCGCCTGCGGCTACCTAGGCTGGAACATCGCATCCCCCCGCTGATGCTGCAGCCGCCTGGATATCAGTTTCCGGCGGCTGGCTCTCTTTCGAGCGGATGAGAGGCCCCCGGCGTCCCCCAGCCCCGGGGCCTCTTCCGCCCGACGGAGTAAGGGCCGGGCCGCAGGCGCGGTGAGTGCCGTCGCGCTACGCCGACGGCGCGTGCCACGACAGCGACTCGATGTAGCGCAGCAGCACGCCCTCACGCAGCGCCCACGGGCTCACCTCGAGTTCGTCCACGTCCATCGACCTTCATCGCCTGATGCAGCACCACGGCAGCCGCCACGATCTGGAACGTGCGGTCGGCGGTGATGCCCGGCAGCTCCTGCCGCGTCTCGGCCGGGATGCGGGCCAGCCGCGGAATCCACGGCCTTCAGCTCGCGCCGCGGCAGCACCATGCGCTCGATGCTCGACCAGCCCGGCAGCCGGATATCCCGCGAGCTTCGCCAGCGAGCGGATCGCCTTCGACGAGCCCACCACGTGGTCGGGCCGCGGCTGCGCGGAGAACCGCTCGGCGACCGGCGCCAGCACCGACGCGGCGTGCGCGCGCAGGGCCTCGATGGCGGCCGGGCCCGGCGGATCGTCGGGAAGGAAGCCGACCGTCATGCGCCCCGCACCGAGCGGCACGGATTCGGCGGCATCCGGCAGCTCCTCGGAGCCCGCCGCGACCTCGAGAGATCCGCCGCCGATGTCGAACAGCAGGATCTGGCCGGCCGCCCAGCCGAACCAGCGGCGGACCGCCAGGAACGTGAACCGCGCCTCGGTCTCCCCGCCGAGCACCTGCAGGCTCTGGCCGAGCGCGGCCTCGATGCGGGCGATGACCTCCACGCCGTTCGCAGCCTCGCGCACCGCCGACGTCGCCGTCGCGAGCAGCTCGTCGACGCGCTCGGATGCCGCCACCCGACGCGCTTCGCTCACCGCCTCCTCCAGCGCACGGACGCCGTCCTCGGTGATCGCGCCGTCGGGCGTGAGGTAGCGCATGAGGCGCAGCACGGTGCGCTGGCTCGTGGTCGCGAGCGGCCGCCCTCCCGGCCTCACATCGGCGACGAGCAGGTGGACGGTGTTCGAGCCGATGTCGAGGACTCCGAGGCGCACGCGTGAAGCGTAGCGCGGCCGCCGGGGCCCGGCATCCGACCCGATACGATGATCGGGATGCCCGCCGACGACGCCGCTCCCACGCCTGTCACCGCAACGGTCGCCCCGTCGCTCTCGCTGTACCGCGAGATCGACCGTGCCGAGTGGGCCCGCCTCGCCGCCGACATGGCCCAGCCGCTCTCCGAGACCGAGATCGTGCAGATCCGGGGTCTCGGCGACATGCTCGATCTCACCGAGGTGCGCGAGGTCTATCTGCCGCTCAGCCGCCTGCTGTAGCCTCTACGCCAACGCCACCAAGCGGCTCGGCGCCGACACGAGCGCCTTCCTGGGCGAGCCCGACACGACCACGCCGTTCGTGGTGGCCGTCGCGGGATCCGTCGCGGTCGGCAAGTCGACGATCGCGCGACTCCTGCGTGAGCTCATGAGCCGCTGGCCGGCAACACCTCGGGTCGAGCTCATCACGACGGACGGGTTCCTCTACCCGAACGCCGAGCTGGCGCGCCGCGGACTCATGGAGCGCAAGGGCTTCCCCGAGTCGTACGACCGACGCGCGCTCGTGCGGTTCCTCACCGACGTCAAGAGCGGGGCCCCCGAGGCGCGCGCGCCGTTCTACTCGCACATGAGATACGACATCGTTCCCGATGCGCACATCACGGTGCGCCGCCCCGACGTCGTGATCGTCGAGGGACTCAACGTGCTGCAGCCGTCGCCCTCGCCGAACGACATGGCGGTGAGCGAGCTGTTCGACTTCTCGATCTACGTCGATGCCGACACCGAGCACATCGCCTCGTGGTACGTCGACCGCTTCCTCGCCCTGCGGCGCGGGTGCGTTCACGCAACCCGAACTCGTTCTTCAACGTCTTCTCGCATCTCTCCGACGACGAAGCGGTGAGACGGCGATGGGCTTCTGGAACGACATCAACCTGCCGAACCTCGCGGAGAACGTGCTGCCGACCAAGCACCAGGCGCGCCTCGATCCTGCAGAAGGCCGCGAGCCACACGGTGGAGCGGGTGCTGCTGCGCAAGCTCTGACGCGAGCGCCGCCGCGCTCGAGCGATGCGCACCAGCTCCGCGCAGACCCTCCGCCTAGGATTGAGCGCATGTGTGGAATCGTCGGATACGTGGGCCCCCGCGACAGCCAGGCCATCCTCCTCGCCGGCCTCGCGCGGCTCGAGTACCGGGGCTACGACTCCGCCGGCGTCGCCGTGATCGACGGCGACGGCGGACTGGGCATGCGCAAGCGCGCGGGCAAGCTCAAGGTGCTGCGCGACGACCTCGTCGACCACCCGCTCGCCGACGGCACGACCGGCATCGGCCACACCCGCTGGGCCACGCACGGCGGACCGACCGACACCAACGCCCACCCGCACCTGGCCGACGACGACAAGCTCGCCGTCATCCACAACGGCATCATCGAGAACTTCTCCGAGATCAAGGCCGAGCTGCTCGCCGAGGGCTACACCTTCCGCAGCGAGACCGACACCGAGGCGGCCGCGATCCTGCTCGGCCGCGAGTACCAGGCGCGCCGGCGGAGACCTCGAGGCCGCGTTCCGCGCGGTCGTCAGCCGCCTCGAGGGTGCGTTCACGCTGCTGGCGATGCACGAGGACCACCCGGGCCTCGTCGTCGGCGCGCGCCGCAACTCGCCGCTCGTGATCGGCCTCGGCGAGGGCGAGAACTTCCTCGGATCCGACGTCGCCGCCTTCGTCGAGCACACCCGCAACGCGCTCGCGATCGGTCAGGACCAGATCGTCGCGATCACGCCGTCCGGGGTGACCGTCACCGACTTCCACGGCAACGCCGTCGAGGTCGAGCCCTTCGAGATCCTCTGGGACGCCTCGGCCGCCGACAAGGGCGGCTGGTCGAGCTTCATGGCCAAGGAGATCAGCGAGGAGCCCGAAGCCGTCGCGAACACGATCCTCGGCCGCGCCCGCGACGGACAGGTCGTGATCCCCGAGCTCGACGGTCTCGACGAGCTCTTCGCCGGCATCCAGCGCATCATCATCGTCGCGTGCGGCACGGCCGCGTACGCCGGCGTGGTGGGCAAGTACGCGATCGAGCAGTGGGCCCGGGTTCCGGTCGACGTCGAGCTCGCGCACGAGTTCCGCTACCGCGACCCCGTGATCGGCCCCGACACGCATGGTCGTCTCGATCAGCCAGTCGGGCGAGACGATGGACACCCTGATGGCCGTGAAGTACGCCCGCGAGCATGGCGCGCGCACGCTGTCGATCTGCAACACCCAGGGCGCGACGATCCCTCGGGAGTCGGACGCGATCGTCTACACCCACGCGGGTCCGGAGGTCGCGGTCGCCTCGACGAAGGCCTTCGTCGCGCAGATCACCGCGCTGTACCTGCTCGGGCTGCACATCGGCCGCGTCCGCGGAACGGTGGGCGACACCGAGGCCGCGCAGCACGTGCTGGAGCTGGAGGCGATCCCCGACAAGATCCGCCGCGTCATCGCCGAGGAGCAGGAGCGCATCGAGCAGCTCGCGCACTGGATGGGCGACACCCGGTCGGTGCTGTTCCTCGGACGCCACGTCGGATATCCGATCGCGATGGAGGGTGCGCTCAAGCTGAAGGAGCTGGCCTACATCCACGCCGAGGGGTTCGCCGCGGGCGAGCTCAAGCACGGGCCCATCGCGCTGATCGAGGCAGGCCAGCCCGTGTTCGTCATCGTGCCCTCGCCCCGTGAGTCGGCGGAGCTGCACAAGAAGGTCGTGTCGAACATCGAGGAGATCCGCGCCCGCGGTGCCCGAGTGATCGCGATCGCCGAAGAGGGCGATGCGGCGGTGCTGCCGCACGCGGACGAGGTGCTGCGCATCCCGCTCGCGGGACCGCTGTTCGAGCCGCTGCTGGCCGTCGTGCCGCTGCACATCTTCGCGATGGGTCTCGCGACCGCGAAGGGCCTCGACGTGGATCAGCCCCGCAACCTCGCGAAGTCGGTCACGGTCGAGTAGCCCGGGCATCCGCGTTCGCTGCCGAAGCTGCGTTCGGTGCCGAAAGCGCTTTCGGTGCAGAAGCGCGTCGGTGCGGAGGGTCTCGCGGCTCGCAAGCAGGATTTCGGGCGCAAGGCACTTCCGCGGGGACGCGGGGGATGCCGCGGGATAAAGTGGCGGGATGCTGAGAGCGGGGCGACAGTGATCGTGGGGATCGGCGTCGATCTCGTCGACATCGCCCGCTTCGAGCGGACACTGGAGCGCACGCCGCGGCTGCTGGAGCGGCTCTTCTCGCCCGACCGAGCGCACGCGCTCGCCGCGATCGCTCGCCGCCCGCTATGCCGCGAAGGAGGCGCTCATCAAGGCGCTCGGCGGCTCGGACGGCGTGCACTGGACCGAGATCGAGATCACTCCCGAGGCCTCCGGGCGACCCTGGTTCACGCTCACCGGCTCCACCGCCGCCGTCATCGTCGAGCGCGGGATCACCGGCCTGCACCTGTCCATGTCGCACGACGCCGGCTTCGCCACCGCGTTCGTGGTCGCCGAGGCAGAGACTCCGGCGCCCGGAGCAGACGCGTGAACCCGCTGCGCGAAGCGGCCATCGACGTCGGCGCGATCGCCGCCAACGTGCGACATCTGCGCCGGCTCACCGACTCGGAGGTGATCGCGGTCGTCAAGGCCGACGGATACGGCCACGGTGCCGTGCGCTCGGCCGCGGCGGCGCTCGACGGCGGAGCGAGCCGGCTGGGGGTCGCCGACATCGGCGAAGCCCTGGCGCTGCGTCGCGGCGGGATCTCCGCGCCGATCGTCGCGTGGCTGCACGACCCGGCACCGCCGTTCGCCGAAGCGGCGGGCGCCGGGATCGAGCTGGGCATCTCGAGCTACGACCAGCTGATGATGGCCGCGGCAGCGGCATCCGGTGATCGCGGAGTGGGCGTGCACCTCAAGCTCGAGACGGGGCTGGCCCGCAACGGCGTCGCGCCGGAGGACTACCGCGTCGTCTTCGCCGAGGCGGCGCGGCTCGAGCGCATCGGAAAGCTGCGCGTCATCGGCCTGTTCAGCCACCTCTCGAACGCCTCGGCCGACGACGACCGCGCCGCCCTGCGGCAGTTCCAGGAGGCCGTCGGGGTCGCCGCCTCCGCGGGTCTTGCCCCGCCGCTGCGGCACATCGCCGCCACGCACGCGGCGATCGCGCTGCCGGAGACGCGCCTCGGATGCGTGCGGATCGGCATCGGCATCTACGGTCTGTCGCCGTTCGCCGACCGCTCGTCGGCCGACCTCGGCCTCCGCCCCGCCATGACGCTCCGCAGTGCGGTCGCCGCGGTGCGCCGCGTGCCGCCCGGCCACGGCGTGTCATACGGCTACGACTACCGCACCGAGCGCGACACGACGCTGGCTCTCGTGCCGCTCGGATACGCCGACGGGGTGCCGCGCAGCGCGTCGGGCGCCGGTCCGGTCACGATCGGCGGGCAGCGGTTCTCGGTGGCGGGCCGCATCGCGATGGACCAGTTCGTCGTCGACGTCGGCGATCATCCGGTGGCGGTCGGCGACGAGGTCGTGCTGTTCGGCGATCCGACGCTCGGGGTTCCCGCCGCAGACGACTGGGCGCGTGCGGCCGGCACGATCAACTACGAGATCGTCACCCGCATCGGGCCCCGCGTGCCTCGCCGTCAGGTGTCGGCGTGAGCCCCCTGGCGGCGTGTGCCGTACCGGTCGTCGGGTCGGCCGTGACACGTGTGATGCGTGGTGCTGGTGTTGACCCGATCTGGCGGTCGCCCCGGCGACCGGAACGCGCATGAGCGGTCTGGACCCCCTGGTCGGCAGCTCCGAGATCGCCGGACCGGCCGACATGGAGGCGCTCGGCGAGCGGATGGGGCGGATGCTGCGCCCCGGCGACCTCGTCGTGCTGACCGGTGAGCTCGGAGCCGGCAAGACCACGCTCACGCGGGGGATCGCGGCGGGTCTCGGTGTGCGCGGGCCGGTGCAGAGCCCCACGTTCGTGATCGCGCGGACGCACCCGTCGCTCGTCGGCGGCGCGCCGCTCGTGCACGTCGACGCGTACCGGCTGGGGTCGGCGCTCGAGCTGGACGATCTCGACATCGACGTGGACCGGTCGGTCGTGATCGTCGAGTGGGGTCGCGGGATGGTCGACGGCCTCGCGGAGACCTGGTGGGAGGTCGAGCTGGAGCGCGAGCGCGGCGGCCGGGGCGCCGACACGATGTGCGGCGATGCGTCGCGCGCCGCGCGAGGAGCTCGACGCCGACGCTCCGCGGACGGTCACCGTCACGCGACGGCCGTAGCGCCGCCGCCCGAGCACCCCCGCTCCGGACCGTTCACGGGCGGGACACGCCGCTTCGCGTGCGCACGAGGCGGCGTGCCGCGTCCGTGAACGGTCCGGAGGCGGAGGCGAGCCGCGCCAGATCCCGGCGGGCGGTCACCCCCAAGTGGATCCGCGCCGTCGCCGCGATCGCCGTGAGCACGGCGTCGGGGCGCTCGATGTGCGCGAAGTGCCCGGCATCCGCGAGCCGCACCTCGCTGAAGTCCGGAACGAGCGCGACGAGCGCGCCCGCGTCGGCCTCGCCCGCGAACACGTCGCGCGATCCGCGGACCGAACGCACCGGGCAGCGGATGCCGGTCCACGTGCGCACCTCGTAGTCGGCGGCCAGGCGGGCGGCGCGCGCGAAGGAGCGGGGTCGCACATCGCCGGCGATGGCCGCGATCACGGACGGGTGCACCGGCGCGGTGAACAGCGGCGACGCCAGCTCGCGAAGCAGTCCCACCCGGTCGAGAAGGCGCGATCAGCGCACGGCCCGCCGCGCCGAGAACCGCGAGTGCCCGCATCGCGAGCAGCATCCCGGCGAACCACGGAAGCGTGCGACCGCCGCGCAGCGGGCGGCGGATCGCGTCCACGACGGCCGTGCCGGTCGGGGAGACCAGCGTCACACCCAGGGTCGCCTCCGGGTGGCGCGCCGCAGCGTCGAGCGCGATCAGGCCGCCGAGGGAATGGCCGACGAGTCGCCATGACGAGTACCCGAGCGCGCGGGCGACCTCCGCCACGGCATCCGACACGTCTTCCACCGACCGCACGCGATCGAGGCCGCCGCTCTCGCCCCAGCCCGGCAGATCGAGCGCGATGACATCGGTCAGGGCCGCTCCGGACAGATCGGATGCCGCGATCACCGGCGTCCAGGTCGTCCACGCGCCGGCCGCGCCGTGCAGCAGAACCGTTGCGGGGCCGCCGTTCTCACGCCCGGCGCGCACCACGATCTCGCCCACGGAGGTCGGGACGACGAGGCGGCGGAGACCGAGCGCGTCGGCGTCGGAGCGCAGTGGCAGCGGGTGAGGGATGGTGGTCACGAGAGCTATTCGTCGCGGCGGCCGGAACGGTTTCCCTCCGCGGCGGCCGACTACCCTGGAAACGTGATCCTCGCCATCGACACCTCGGTCGGCACCGCCGTCGCGGTCGTCGAGCAGGACGGCGTCGTGCTGGCGCAGGCCGACGAGCGAGAACCCTCTCGGGCACGCCGAGGTGATCGGCGACGCTGCTGCACGACGCGCTGGCCGCGGCATCCGGATCGCCGGAGTCGCAGCGGCGAAGCGCTCACGCATGTCGCGGCCGGAATGGGACCCGGTCCGTTCACCGGACTCCGCGTGGGCATCGCTGCCGCCCGCGCGTTCGCGCTCGGGCGGCAGCTTCCCGTCGTGGCGGTCGCGAGTCACGATGCGGCCGCGCTCGAAGTGCTCCTGGCTGCCGCACTCACCGGAGACGACGTGGCGCGCTTCGCCATCGTGACCGACGCCCGCCGCCGCGAGTTCGCCTACACCGTCTACGACGGCATCGATGACGACGGGCTGCCCCTGCGCGCGACGGAGCCCGCGCTCATCCCGCGCGAGGCCCTCGACGAGCGTCTCGCCGAACTCGGCGCCGAACGCCGCGATGCCGGCGCGATCTCTGCGGCGATGCTCGGGATCGTGGCCGGCCGCGCCGTCGCCGCGGGTCGCGTGATCGCCTCGGGGGAGCCGCTGTACCTGCGGTCGCCGGATGTCACCCTGTCCCACGCTCCGAAGCGGGTGACTCCGTGACGACGCGGATCGCGACCCTCGACGATCTCGAGGCCATCATGGCGCTCGAGCGCGCCTCGTTCCCCGGCGACGCCTGGTCGGATGCGATGATGCGCGAAGAGCTCTCCTCTCCGCACGGCTGGTACGTCGTCGTGGAGGAGGCCGGCCGGGTCATCGGCTACGCGGGCCTGCGGGCGCCCCGCGGGGCCAAGGACGCCGACATCCAGACGATCGCGATCGCATCCTCTGCTCGCGGCGCGCGGCCGCGGCCGGGCGCTCCTGCGGGAGCTGCTGGAGGAGGCGTCGCGCCGGCGGCGCCTCGCGACGTGTTCCTCGAGGTGCGGGCCGACAATCCGGTCGCGCAGAAGCTGTACGCGTCGGAGGGATTCACCGAGGTCGGCCGGCGGCCGCGGTACTACCAGCCCGACGACGTGGATGCGATCGTGATGCGCGTCGATGTTCCGGGATGGATCGCGCGTCACGAGGCGGATGCGGCGGTGTGCACGTGAACTCTCCGGGAGCTTCGACCGTGAACCGCGGCGACCCCCTCGTGCTCGGCATCGAGACGAGCTGCGACGAGACCGGCATCGGCATCGTCCGGGGCCGCACCCTGCTGTCCAACACGATCGCCTCGAGCATGGACGCGCACGCCCGCTACGGGGGCGTCGTGCCCGAGGTCGCCGCCCGCGCGCACCTGGAGGCGCTCGGCCCCTCGATCACCGCGGCGCTGGCCGAGGCATCCGTCACCCTCGACGAGCTCGACGCGGTCGCGGTCACCTCCGGACCCGGCTCTGGCCGGCGCCCTCATGGTCGGCATCGGAGCCGCGAAAGCGCTCGCGGTGTCGCTCGGGACGCCGCTGTATGCGGTCAACCACCTCGTCGGCCACATCGCCGCCGACATCCTCGACGCCGATGCGCCGCCCTTGGAGTATCCGACCGTGGCGCTGCTGGTGAGCGGCGGGCACACGTCGCTGCTCCTCGTGCGCGACCTGACCTCCGACGTGGAGCTGCTCGGCGAGACGATGGACGATGCCGCCGGCGAGGCCTTCGACAAGGTCGCGCGCCTCCTCGGTCTGCCCTATCCCGGCGGACCCGAGATCGACCGGGCGGCTCTCGGCGGCGACCCCGAGGCCGATCCCCTTCCCCCGCGGCCTCTCGCGGGCGAGCGACATGGCGACGCACCGCTACGACTTCTCGTTCTCGGGCCTGAAGACCGCCGTCGCACGGTGGACCGAGCAGCGCCAGGCTGCGGGCGAGACCGTGCCGGTCGCCGATGTCGCGGCATCCTTCCGCGAGGCGGTCGTCGACGTCCTCGTCACGAAGGCGCTCGCGGCCTGCGCCGATCACGACGTGCCGCGTCTGCTGCTCGGCGGCGGGGTGATCGCCAACCGACGCCTGCGCGAGGTGGCGATCGAGCGAGCGGATGCCGCCGGGCGTCGCGCTCCGCATTCCGCCGCTGTCGCTGTGCACCGACAACGGCGCGATGATCGCGGCCCTCGCGTCAGAGCTCATCATGGCCGGCCGTCAGCCCTCGACGGGTGGCTTCGGCGCGGACTCCACCCTCCCGGTCACGCAGATCCAGGTGGCGGAGGACGCGGCATGAGCCGGCACCGAGAACGCCGACGCCCGACGCGCCGCGTTCAGCCGTGCCTGCGGGTACGCCGAGTCCGGCATCCGCCCCGGCACCGCCCCCGCTTCCGCCGGCCGGCGATCGAGCCTCCGTCGCCCGACGTCGCCCCGGTCGGAGCCGAGTCGGCGCTGCCCGGCACGCACCGCGGCGGATTCGAGCGATGGCCCACGGCGCCGGTCGAGGTCGCGCCGATCGTGTCGGCGCCCGACCTGGACCGTCCGGTGATGTGGGCGCCGGCCCAGCCGGCTCAGCCGGCGCGCGGGATGGCGGCCTGGGCGCTCACGTTCGCGATCATCGCCCTGCTCGTCTCGATGTTCGTCGGGTGGGGGTTCCCGCTCGGGCTCGTGGCGATCGTGACGGCGATCATCGCGCTGCGCCGTCCGCTCGAGAGCCGGGGAGTGGCCATCTGGGCCCTCGTGCTCGGGGCGGTCTCGGTGCTCTACAGCGCCGGCTGGCTCCTGTTCGCCGCGACCCGCACCGACCTGCTGGCGCTCTTCGGCTGACGAGGAGCGCGCCGTACCCGAGCAGCCGCCGGCCGGTCAGACCCGATCGGCGAGGATCGCCAGCCGCTTCGATCCCACCCGGGTGAGGATCAGTGTCGCCGATCCTTCGCCGCGCAGCTTGAGCGCGGTCCGCAGCGTCGCCGGGTCGATGTCGACACCGCGCTTCTTGATCTCGAGCCGGCCGATGCCGCGCTCCCGCAGCGCACGGGAGAGCGCGCGCGTCTCGGCCGGGAGGACCTCGCGCACCCGGAAGCTCGCGACGAAGGGGCTCGTGAGGGCGGCATCCGACGTCAGGTAGGCGATCTGCTCGCCGAGCATGCCGGCCTCCAGCGTGCGGGCGACCTCGCCGATCAGCCGCGCGCGGATCACCGCGCCGTCGGGCTCGTGCACGAATGCCCCGAGCGTCCGCACAGGCTCGTCCTGGGTGTCGGAGGCGGCGGTCAGCTCCCAGGCGTTCTCGCCTCGCATCACGAGGGCAGCACGGCGCACACCCGGTCGCGGCGAGCACACCCGACCACAGCACGAGCTCGATCGTCGACCCGTCCGCGCTCACCCACTGCGCTTCGACGTCGTCGGGGATCAGCGCGCGGTCCAGCCCCGGGCCGAGCTTGATGCCCGCAGGCATGCGGGCCGCCAGAGCGAACGCCCAGTCCAGGGGAGGCGAGTAGTCCTCGGACCGCACGCGGGTGGTCTCGGTGTGCCCCGGAGTGCGCCGCGCGGGATCGAGCCACGCCGCCCCCGCGTCCGAGAGGTCGGACTCCTCGGCGAGACCGTGCCGCACGGTGACCGTGTCGCCGAACGGCGCCAGGTTGTACGCGGCGATCGCGGCGGTCACCTCATCGGCGTCGATCGCCGACACGCGGATGCCGAGAGCCGCGAGTCCGAGGGCGTCGCCGCCGATGCCGCAGCCGAGATCGGCCACGACGCCGATGCCGGCGGCACGGAAGCGCCCTGCGTGGCGGGCCGAGACGGAAAGCCGGGTGGCCTGCTCGAGGCCCGCCCGGGTGAAGAGCATGCGGTCGGCGAACTCGCCGAACTTCGCCCGCGCCTTGACGCGGAGCCGCGACTGGCCGACGACTGCCGAGACCAGCTCGGGGGAGTGTCCCGCGGCGCGGAGGCGGGAGACGGCACGGGCGACATCCGCGGTCGATTCGACCGGATCCAGCTGGTCGAGCAGTCTCAGGCCCTCCGGGGTGAGCAGCGCCGTCAGCTCCGTCATCTCCACTCGGTCAGCCTAGGCCGGTGGGCGTTCGGCGTTCGCGGGGCCGGAGATCGGGTCACCCACCGATCGCACCCCCTATCGATACCCCGAAATCGAGTCAGTACCCCTATCCGTGCGAGAGCAACACCCGGGGGAACCCCCGATGCGCCGCCGGTGCGGTGGATCCATGCTCATAACCACGGACCACTCACGGACCACCCACTGAAAGGAAAGATCATGGCTGACCTCGAATTCGAAGAGATCGCCGGCAACATCGCCACACGTGGCGGCGAGGCCAACGGCAACGCCAACGCGGCCGGCGGCAGTGTTGCGGCCAGCGACTCGGGTAACAACAACGGCAACACGGAGACCGACACTGAGGTCGACGTCGAGCTCGAAGACTCGTTCAACGACAACTCCGACAACAGCGTCGAGAACGAGCTCGAGGTCGAGGACTCGTTCAACGACAACTCCGACAACAGCGTCGAGAACGAGCTCGAGGTCGACGTCGAGATCGAAGACTCCTTCAACGACAACTCGGACCACAACTCCCACAACGACACCGACACCCGCACCTACACCGACTCGTTCAACGACTACGACATCGACGACCACTCGATCACGGCCGGTGTGCACCAGTACAACGCGGGCATCGGTGAGATCAACATCGCCGGACTGGCGGGCTGGGGCAAGGGCGGTCACGGCGGTGGCGGCGACATCAGCATCGTCAACAGCCCGACGACGGTGAGCAACTCCGTCAACCAGAACATCTGGACCGGTGACGGCGGCGACGGCGAAGGCGACGAGCGCGGCCCCGGCGCCGGTGCAGACGGCGGCGATGGCGGCGACGTCGACCAGTTCTTCGACGCAGGAGAACGTCGTGGCATCGGGCGACGGCTCGCAGGCTGCGGGTGACGACGCGTGGCAGGACAACTCGACCACCACCGTCACCGTCGGCGACATCGCAGTCGACTCCTTCAACACCGAGGACTCGTACAACAACGAGCTCGAGGTGGACATCGAGGACTCGTTCAACCCGACGGACGTCGACGTGGAGGTCGAGGACTCCTTCAACGAGTACGACACGGATGTCGACGTGGAGCTCGAGGACTCGTTCAACGAGTACGACACCGATGTCGACGTCGACCTCGAAGCCGAGTGGAACAACGTTCAGGCCTGGAACGGCGGCGAGGTCGAAGACGTCGAGTTCTAGATCGTCGATCTAGCGATTGCAGTTCAGGTCGCTCTTGCCCGGCCGTCCGATAGGATGGCCGGGCAAGATTTTGTTCCGCGCAGAGAGCACATGTCGGTCCGGGGGACCGACGAATCGCGCCGATGATGTCGTCGTGACGGGATACCGGCATCGGATGCCGCGTCCCTCGCGCTGGTTGCGACCTGCGACGTAGGCGTGCAAGGGGGTTACAGTCCGTGCCAGAAGCAGCAGAGGTCGCGCGAGTCGTGGAGCAGGACGCTCCGGACACGCCGGACGGCAGGCCGCGCACCGAGGTCGGTCGTTTTCCCGAACTGATCGAGCACGTGAGCCGGGTTGCCGCAACGAACGGCAGAGCTGATCTTGTGAGCCGCCTCGAGCAGACTCTCGAGCGGCTTCGCGACCCCAACGTGCGAGTGATCGTGGTCGGCGAGTTCAAGCAGGGCAAGAGCAAGCTCATCAACGCCCTCGTGAATGCGCCGGCATGTCCCGTCGACGACGACGTCGCCACCAGCGTTCCTACGGCCGTCGGCTACGCCGAGGAGCCGGCTGCGTGGGTCCTCGTGCACGACGACGACGACCCGGCCGCCGTGCACCGCCAGCCCATTCCGCTGGAGGAACTGGCGGATTACGTATCCGAGCGGGGCAACCCCGGCAACGAGCGGAATATCGTCGCGGCCGAGGTGATGCTTCCTCGGGCGGTCCTCAAGGGGGGACTCCGGATAGTCGATTCCCCAGGCGTCGGTGGGCTGGATTCGAGCAACTCGCTCTCGACGCTCGCGGCCCTCTCCTCGGCGCACGCGGTCCTGCTCGTGTCGGACGCGTCACAGGAATACACCGAGCCCGAGGTCCAGTTCCTCAAGCACGCCTTGCGGATCTCACCGAACGTCGCCGCGGTGCTGTCGAAGACCGACCTGTATCCGGAGTGGCGAGCCATCGAGTCGATCGACCGGGGGCACCTGGAGGAAGTCGGCGACATTCCGATCTTCGCTGTATCGAGCGACCTGCGGCTCCTCGCGGCGGAAGAGCAGGACCGCGAACTCAATGCCGAGTCAGGCTTCCCTTCGCTGGTCACGCACCTGCGGCGGGAGATCCTCGAGCATGCCGAGGATCTGCATTCTCGCGGCGCGGTGCACGATCTCGTGTTCGTCGTCGACCAGCTGACGGTGTCGCTGCGCACAGAACTGGATGCGATCCTGCATCCCGAAGACACGCCCCGGCTGATCGCCCAGCTCGAATACACGAAGGCGCAGGCCGAAGAGTTCCGTGGGCGCTCTTCCAAGTGGCAGATCACCCTGAACGACGGAGTCGCCGACCTGATCGCCGACATGGAGCACGATCTCCGCGACCGGCTCCGCAAAGTGCAGCGCGAAGCAGAAGCATCCATCGACGAGGGCGACCCCGGACCGATCTGGGACCAGATCACCGAGTGGCTCGACCAGCGCGTCTCCGCAGCGATCGCCGAGACGTTCGTGTGGACGGACGAGCGATCACGGTGGCTGTCGGAGGAGGTCGCTGAGCTGTTCATGGAGGGCGAAGCAGCGCTTCCCTCGATCGCAGTGGGCGACACCACCGGCCTGCTTGACCCGGTCGACTCGATCTCCTCCCTCGACCCTGGAACGATGAGCGCGGGCGAGAAGATCTATGTGGGCGTACGCGGTTCATACGGCGGCGTCCTCATGGTGGGCTTGGCCACCGGGCTGATCGGCATGTCGCTGATCAATCCGCTCTCTCTCCTGGCCGGAGTCCTGGTCGGGCGTCGCGCCTACCGGGAAGACATGGGTTCGCGGCTCACGCGGCGTCAGTTCGAGGCGAAGAACATCGTTCGCCGTCACATCGACGAGGTGACCTTCCAGGTGGGCAAGCAGCTCAAGGATCGCCTCCGGCTGGTCCAGCGCGCAGCACGCGATCACTTCGGCGACATCGCCGACACCCTGAACCGCTCGCTCTCCGACGCGCTCCTGGCGGCGAAGCAGGCGGCAGGCACATACGAGGTCGGACGCGAGAAGCGAATCAAGGAACTCGAAACACAGGTGAGACAGCTTCAGGCCATGCGCGCCAAGATACCTGCACTGCCGGCTCTGCCCGGGGCGGCCACCAAGCCGTGAGCGACTCGGTTCGCGAAGACGCGCGCAAGCTGGTCAGCTCGGCGCTCGCCTTGTACCACGATGACCCGGCCGCCGTAGAAGCACTGACCGGGCTGGATCACCGGCTTCGTGAGCCGCTGCGGCTTGCCGTCGCGGGCATGGTCAAGGCGGGCAAGTCGACTCTGCTCAACGCCATGATCGGCGAGCAGATCGCACCCACGGATGCCGGGGAATGCACGCGGGTGGTCACGTGGTACCGGCACGCGCCGACGCCGTCCATCACCATGCACCCCCACGAGGGAGAACCACGGCGAATGGCGGTGCGGAGGGATGCCGGGCGCCTCGTGCTCGAACTGGGCGGCATCCCCGCCGATGAAGTCGACTGGATCGACGTCGGCTGGCCGTCGCAACGCCTGGCGTCCGAGATCATCATCGACACCCCGGGCATCGCGTCCCTCTCGCAGAGCACCTCCGCGAGGTCCACGACCTTTCTCATGCCCGACAATGCCGTATCGTCCGCGGACGCGGTGATCTACCTCATGCGGCACCTTCACGGTTCGGATCTGAAGTTCCTCGAGGCCTTCCGCGACACCGCGGCAGGGGCGTCGCAGACGGTCAATGCGGTGGCTGTTCTCTCCCGCGCCGACGAGATCGGCTCGGGTCGGATCGATTCGCTGCTGTCCGCAGCCCGAGTCGCGCGGCGATACGAGAGGGACGGCGATCTCACCTCGCTGGCGCTCGGAGTGATACCGGTCGCGGGCCTCCTCGCCGAGGGTGCGCGCACACTCCGCGAGGCGGAATTCGCCTCGCTGCGGGAGCTCGCACTCCTGGACCGCGAGGAGCGGCAGAGGCTCCTGATCTCGGCGGATCGGTTCGTACGCTTCCCGGCGACGGCGACGATGACCCTCAGTGAATCCGTCCGGACCCAGTTGCTCGCCCGATTCGGCATCTTCGGTGTGCGGCTGGCGACCTCGCTGATCCGCGCCGGGGTGAACGACTCATCTCTGCTCGCTGAGCGCATGGTGGAGCAGAGCGGCCTCTTGGAACTCCAGGAGTTCGTGCGGGTGCAGTTCCGAGCGCGCTCCGCGGCTCTGAAGGTGCGCGCCGTCCTCCACGACCTGGAGCAGATCCTGCGCAGCAAGCCGCGCCCGAATGCCGGAGACATCCGCAAGGGCATCGAGCGCATCCAGGCGACCTCCCATTCGCTGCGGGAGCTGTCGCTCATGGCTCGCACCCGCGCAAGCGGATTTCCCCTTCCCCCGGACATCGCCCGCGACGCCGAGCGCATCGTGGGAGGGAAGGGGATATCCCCGACCTCCCGTCTGGGCCTGAGCGAGGGCGCGTCAGCGGATGAGCTCAATCAGCGACTCGACGCGGAGCTCATCAGGTGGCGCTCCCTGGTGCAATCGTCCTTGACGGAGCGCGCCACGGTCGATGTGGGTCGGGTCGTGATCCGCAGCCTGGAGGAGGTCGCCTCACAGCTACGCCCCGGCATCACCGCCGGTGCCGCGACGGACGTCGTGCTGCCGCGCCGTCCAGCGGAGGGCCTTGGGAGTGATGCTGCACAGCAGCCCCAACAGGACGAGAGCGCATTGGCCGATGAACAGCTGACGTAGCTGCGGTCCGTGTTCGCCGAAGGCGACGAGCTCCAGCGCGAGCAGGTAGAGCAGCACCTGCACGACGAAAGTTCCGAACTGCCACCACCGCACATTCGGGCGGCGACTGGAGAAGGACACCAGGAGCGTGATCTGGACGAGCAGGATCGCGACCATGGCACCGAACACCGCCCAATAGACGATGTCGGCGGCTGCGGCGTACGTGGTGTCATCGCGTCCCTCGACGTTCCTCTTGAGCACGTCCTGGATCAGCGGCAGCAGGGTTTCGCGGATGACGAAGAAGTACACCACGATGAAGGCGCCCAACGCCAGGCTCACCATCCAGCACAGCTGGCTGAGGCGGACGAAGAACGGCGCCGGAATCTTGACGATCACCGGTGGCTTGTTCGGATTCGCCAACGGCGGCCGCTCGGGGGCTGCCCGCTTCGATGCGTCCGCACGCCCCGGTGCCTGCGGAACCGGGGCGTGCGGCGAGACTGCGTCGGACTGATCTGCCAACGGAGGCAGTCCTAGAACTGGTCCTCGGCGGGCGGCTCTTCGTAGGCCACGTCTTCGACCGGCGCGAAGTCGGTCTCAGCCTCGACGGTGGCCTCCTCCACGACGACGGGCGCCTCTTCGACGGGTGCCTCTTCGACGGGTGCCTCTTCGACCGGTGCCTCTTCGACAGGTGCCTCTTCGACCGGCGCCTCTTCGACCGGTTCAACCAGGGCGACCGCCTCGCCGAGCTCTTCGTCGACGGGCGCGTCGAGCGGAGCACCGGTCGCCTCGTCCACCACCGGCAGCACGTCGTCGTCGTCCTCGAACAGGTCTGTCTCGTCTTCGAAGATGAACTCGCCGTCCTCGCCGATGGTCACATCGCCGATCGTGGTCTCGTCCGTCGAGTTGTCGACTCCGGCGTCGTCCCCCGCAGCCACCGACTCCTCACCCGAAGCGACCACAGCCTCCTGGTCGAAGACCTGAAGCACGTCCCCCTTCGCCCAGATGTTCTGATTGACGGACTGGTCGATGATCGTCGGCCGGTTCTCGATCGAGAAGTGGTTGGCGACGTTCACGATCTCCTTGGCTGGGGTAGGCGGGGTGACCGGGCCGGGCTTGAACGGCGGTGGCACGTAGGGCTTCGGCGACACGTCGGCACGCTCGACGATGACCGGAGTGACGGCACGCACATCTTCGACGCAGACGTCACTCAGGTTGTTGCGCGCCAGGACGGCCTCGGGCTCTGCGTCGAGCTCGGCGACGGCTTCCGGGTCACGCAGCAAACTGAGAATGAACTCGATCAGTGCGTCGGCGATGGTCGCCACTGGGGTACTCATGTCTTGACTCCTCTGTCTCGGTAGGCGCTTTGCTCAGAAAATAGAAGGCTGGTTCCACAGACTATGACTTCGGGTGTCGGACGACATCGGGGGTTACCCCGATACCGCGACGTCTCCCTAGGGGGTTCCATACACCGACTCCTCGTGTGGATGCGGGGAAGATGTCCGGGAGGACGCCTCGGCGATGACGACCCGCAGTCGGGCCATGAGATCGGATCGCGATGTCGCACCCAGCCGGCGCCGCACAGCCGCGATGTGATGCTCAGCGGTACGGGGTGAGATGTAGATCGCCTCACCGATCTCTGCATACGTCTTGCCCTCGAGCACGAGCGTCGCCACCTCGAGTTCACGCTCGCTCAGCGATGCCGACTCCCTGGCTGCCGGCGCCTCGGTCGGGGGCGCCGTCACGGTGACGTCGGGGGTGTTCGATGGGAGCGCGTGACCAGCGGTCTCCCTGCGGGTGGATGTTCCGCGCGCATGCGAGCAGACGGGCCGATACCTTCCGATCGGTCGAGCGGGCCGCGGCCCGGCCGGCCAGCCTGGCGGCATCCCACAGCAGGCCGATGGACGCCAGGTCATGAGCGGCCGTCTCCACGGCATCGGCGTCCACTGTGCCCGCCAGCACGGAAGTCCATACATCTCCGCTCCGCGACATGGTCGCGGCGACCGGGCTGCGGGGCGCCGCGTTCACCAGGGCGCGCGCGTGCGGCACGAGCATGCTGGGCTCGTTCAGCAGCATGCTGCGCTGGACCCCTGCCCAGTGCAGGTGGTTGGACCACAGGGGCGGTGAGCCGAGCGCGGCGACGATGGACAGCGCCTTTGCCAGATGACGCTCGATCAGCTCGGAGTCTCCGACCCGGGCCCCGTCGGCGATCAGCTCCGACAGCGGGAGCAGCGTGTACAGGTCGGGGTCGACGCGTACCAGGCTGTCGCGGGCATCACGCCAGACCGCAGCCAGTCCGGCGGCGTTGTCGTACCTTCGCGCGATGGCGACGCGAACGGCCATCGCCAGCAGCTCGTCGCGGGGGGAGAGGGCCGGCGCGGTGGCCAGGACCGACGTCAGAGCGGCGCGTGCCTCAGCGGGCCGGGCGCGCTGCACCGCGATCCAGGAACGCCAGAGCAGCAGGCGAGGACGCGCCCATGAACCGCCGTGGCCGCCCTTGATCGCCGCATCGATGGTGGACTGAGCGGTCGCCAGATCTCCAGAGCTGATTGCGGCGACGACCGCGACGACCGCCGGCAGTTCCGGTATGGGCGCCGATGTCCCTGACGACGTGTAGACGTCTGCGGCACGCACGAGGTCCGCCACGGATCGTGCCTCGTCCGTAGCCGCCAGCGTCGCGTGCAGTCCCCGACGCAGCAGGTCCATGGCCACGCCGAGCGTCGTGGGGGCGACGCTCTCCGACGGCGATCCGTCATGATCACCCGCTTCCGCCGGTGCGGCGGCGGCAGGGCTCAGTCTGTCGAGCGCGCCGACACCGACGTGGGCGAGCGTGGCCCGCGTGACCGACTCTGCGCGCGTCGGCGGAAGTGCCCGATACGTCGCACTGCTGGTCTCGAGCATTCCCCGCGCAGACCATGTGGCAGCCGCCGTGTCGGCGATGCTCCCGGTGTCGAAGCCGTCACCGGCGGCGATCGCGAACTCGACGAGGGAGGCGGCCTGATCGAGGTCTCCGGCCGCCCATGCGGCCTGCGCGCGGCGGCCGGCGATCGCCCGGCGGTCGACGCCGCACTCGACGGCAGCCCTGTACAGCTCTGCGGCCCTCAGCGGGTTTGTCTCCAGCAGCCCGTCGGCGTGGCGTGCCAGCGCATCGCCGACGTGCGGATCGTGGAGCAGCCCGCCCCATTCGCGGTATGTGAAGTCTCCGCTCGCAATGGAGTGGGCGAGGCTCTCGAGCAGCTCCTGACTCGCGTCCATGAGACGGTGCATCGGGATGGTCGTCCGCACCGTGGATCGAACAAGCGGAACTGGCTGGCCGCTTCGCGCGAGCAGACCCTCGGCGTAGCCCTGCAGGACGAAACCCGCGGAGTCTTCCGAGGTGTGCGAGCGCGACGGCACGTGGCCGGGGGCCGCGAGGCACAGCACCTCGATCTGCTCGCGGAGGATGGGCTCGATCGTGTCGAGACGGTGCGCGATGCGCTCCTCGAGCACGGCAGTGAGCGCCGAGTGCGTGTCGTCGTCGGCGCAGTCACGCTCATCATGTGCGGCGAGCGCCTCGGAGACGAGCCAGGTCACTCCGCCGGTGATCCGCAGAATGTGGTCGATGCACGCATCGGGTACGGATCCATCGGACTCCTCCAGGAACGTGAGGACATCCGAGCGCGAGACGTGGCCGAGCACGACCGGAGGTCGACTCCGTTCGAGCACTCGCACGATCGCACCCACCGTATCGCTGTGCGCCAGAGGGCGAATCGAGACGATGAGGCCTGCATCCTCGTCTTCGGAGCGCTGAGCGACCGCTTCGACCCGGTCGGCGCTCAGCGTGTGCAGGTCGTCGACCATCAGAACGTGCGCCCGAGGCACCTGCGCGACATCGGTGGCGTTCGTCAGGATGCTGCACGGCACGCCCCTGTCTTCCAGGAGCCGGCGCAGTGCGCGGAGCACCGTCGACTTGCCGGATCCGGCGTTGCCGACGATGACCGTTCTCGCCCCTGATCCGGCATCCGCCAGAGCTTCCAGGGTGGGACGGGTTTGACGCCCCCAGATGTGCAGGTCCTCGAGCGGAGCCACCAGTGTGCCCGACTGAGTTCGTGTCCTCATATCGCTGCCTACACCGGCGCCGGCGAGTCGGTGGGGGTCGGTTCGGCGGGCGGGGTGGTGGGCTCCGGTTCGGCGGGCGGGGTGGTGGGCTCGGGTTCGGCGGGCGGGGTGGTGGGCTCCGGTTCGGCGGGCGGGGTGGTGGGCTCCGGTTCGGCGGGCGGGGTGGTCGGCTCCGGTTCGGCGGGCGGGGTGGTGGGCTCCGGTTCGGCGGGCGGGGTGGTGGGCTCCGGTTCGGCGGGCGGGGTGGTCGGCTCCGGTTCGGCGGGCGGGGTGGTCGGTGCCGGTTCGGCCGGCGGGGTCGGTCGGCGTCGTGGTCGACGGCGCGGCCGGAGTGGTGCTCGAGCTGGCTGAAGTCGGCGGGCTGGTCGGCCTCGCAGTGGGCCTCGCCGCTTCCGGCTGGGCCGGCGGGGTCGCAGCCTTCAGCGTCGCTGAACGACGCGGATTGTTCTGCGCTACGGGTTCACTGGGCGCGTCGACCACGGCTTCCGGCTCCGCTGCGGGCGGCGCAGCAACGGGAGGAGCTTCCGGCGCAGGAGTCGCCGGGGCCGTCGCCGAGGGCGAGGTCGTGGGGGCGGCCGTCGAGAACGGCGTGTTCGACCCGGCGGAGATGGTGCTTGCGAACACGATCGCGGCCGCGATCGTCGCGGCCGCTCCGGCGAGAAGGATCGGGGAGGACTTGCGCGCCAGCGACGGCCGCGTGATGGCGAGCGGGGCAGTCGCGTCGGTCGAGACCAGGGCGACATCCGTCACGGTGTCGCCCGTGAGTGCGACTGCAGTCCCCGCCGCAGGAGCGAGGAGTCGGTCGTGCGTGCTGACAAGCGCCGTGCGCGCCGCACCCAGCGCGATCGCCGCCTTCGGGTCGGCGTCGATGGCGATGGGTCGGTCGAACCTGTCCGAGAGAAGCTGTGTGACACGGGGAATGCGCGAGGACCCGCCGATCAGCAGGATCGACTCGAGCTGCTCGGGCTCGAGCGACGCGGACTCGAGCGCCTCGTCCAGCGCATCGACCGTCCGTTCGATGGACGGGGTGATCATGTCTTCGAACTCTGAGCGCGTGAGGCGAACGCTCGCGCGGTGCGGAGGGACCAGCACCGGGATGGCGGTTTCGGAGTCGAATGACAGGGCTTCCTTCGCGTCGACGCATTCACGACGCAGTTGGGAGAACGCCAGACGCGTGTCAGGATCGTCGACCGGAACCGCAGCGACGTCGAGGCCGGAGGCGTCGATGACATGCCGCATCACGGCGTCGTCGAAGTCCGCCCCGCCGAGGTTGTCGATGCCGACCGGCTCGCCGATGATGTCGAAGGATCCGTCGATCTCCTTCCGGAGAACGACGCAGTCGAACGTTCCGCCGCCGAGATCGTAGACCGCCAGTGTGCCGCCGATCTCCAGCGGGCGAGCGGCTTCGTAGTGGCGCGCGGCCGCCTCGGGCTCCGTGATCAGCTCGACGTCATCGATGCCGACCTGCGCGAGCGCGGTGCGGATCAGTTCGATCCGGTGGTCGCCCCATGCCGTCGGGTGGGTGAGCGCGATCGCATCCGGCGCGGACCCTTCCCTTTCGGTGATCATCCGCACGATCTCGGCGACTGTCAGGGCGTAGAGCTGCTCAGCCGGAAGCGATCGGCCACCGACGACGAGGGGCACCTCGTCGCCGACGCTGCGCTTGAACTCGCGGATGAGACGGTCGGGCTGAGTCACGCCGCGTCGCTCAGCTGCGTCACCGAATGTCAGCTCGCCATCGTCTCCGACGAACACGACTGTGGCGACGCTGTCGCTCTTCCTCCCCAGTGGGAAAGGCGCGGTGACGATGCTTCCATCGGCCGCGACGCGTGCTGTCGCTGCCGCGATCCGACTGGTCCCCAAGTCGATCGCGGCGAAATAAGACGTCTGTGTCATATGTCCAGCTCCCCCAAGAACCTGGCTTACTGCTTGCCCCCAGTGCATGTTTACCACCCGATCGGTCAGCGCGCGAGAGGGATGTTGATCCCTTGTCTCGCATGAGTCGGACCGTTACGATCCGGCGCGTTCTCCAGTGAAGGAGGATCGACGGAGCATTCTGATACGCGGCAGACGCGAACACTGTCCGCATCGGCTTCCACCAGGTACCGGACGGCGTCGGATCGGGCCGATCCCGGCATTGAGATTGCGGTCACATTGGCACTCACGTTGCATGAGTGCCAGCGCTTGCCTAGACTGGAATTAGCACTCTCAGGTGGAGTTTGCTAATCAGTCTTGAGTTTCAAGGAAAGCAGAGGTAGACCGTGTCGGTTTCCATCAAGCCGCTCGAGGACCGCATCGTCATCCGCCAGGTCGAGGCCGAGCAGACCACCGCCAGCGGCCTGGTCATCCCGGACACCGCCAAGGAGAAGCCCCAGGAGGGCGAGGTCGTGGCAGTCGGACCGGGTCGTATCGACGACAACGGCAATCGCGTTCCGCTCGACGTCTCCGTCGGCGACCGCGTGCTGTACAGCAAGTACGGCGGCACCGAGGTCAAGTTCGGCACGGATGAGTTCCTCGTCCTGTCGGCGCGCGACGTGCTGGCGGTCGTGGTCCGCTGAGACACGCAGTTCGAAGGACCCGGATGCCGCGGCATCCGGGTCCTTCGCCGTCTCCGCTCTTCTCCGCCCGACGTAACCTGGATCAGTGACCCGGAACGCGCCTGCCCCGCCGCTCATCGCCGGGCCCTCGCCCGTGCCCGACGATCGCCGAGAACGTGTCCTCGGCGGGGTCTACGCGTTCACGGCCTACTTCCTCTGGGGCTTCCTGCCGCTGTACTTCCTGCTGCTGGTGCCGACCGGGCCGTTCGAGCTCGTCGCCTGGCGCATCCTGTTGTCGCTGGCGTTCTGCGCGATTCTGCTGACCGTCCTGCGCGGCTGGCGCCGGCTGATCGCGATCATGCGCCTGCCCCGCCTGCTGCTCTGGACGGCTGTGGCGGGTGGACTCATCTATGTCAACTGGCAGGTCTACATCCTTGCCACCCTGAGCGGCCACGTGATCGAGGCCAGTCTCGGCTACTTCATGAACCCGATCGTGACGGTGGTGCTGGGCGTCGTGGTCCTGCGGGAGCGGCTGAGGGTGACGCAGTGGATCGCCGTCGGCGTCGCGGCGGTCGCCGTCGGCGTGATCGTGGTCGGGTACGGCGCATTCCCGTGGATCGCGCTGACCCTGGCGTTCTCGTTCGCCATCTACGGCCTCGTCAAGAAGCGCCTCGGTCCGTCTGTGGACGCGGTCAGCGGTCTGACGCTCGAGTCGCTGTGGCTCGTGCCGATCGCCACCGCGATCCTCATCGCGGTCGGCACGACGTCCGGTCTGACATTCGGGGCGGGGGGTCCGTGGCACGCACTCCTCCTCAGCCTCGCGGGCGTCGTCACCGCGGTGCCCCTCCTGCTGTTCGCGGCGGGAGCCCGCCGGGTGCCGCTCACGGTGATCGGACTGCTGCAGTTCGTCGCGCCGATCCTGCAGTTCGTCATCGGCGCATGGCTGCTCGGCGAACCCATGCCGCCTGAGCGATGGATCGGGTTCGGGCTGGTCTGGCTGGCGCTCATCGTGCTCGCGATCGACTCGCTCGTGTTCGCGCGCCGCGCTCCGGGGGTCTCGGACGTCGGCGCGCTCACCTGAGCCCGCGCACCCGCGGCGGGCGTAGCAACAGATTCGGATGAGCGCAACGGATTCGGATGCCGGGCACCCCGGCATCCGAATCCGTCGACGTCAGCCGAATCCGGTCGACCCCATCGCGCGGCTAGCGGACGAGCCGCGCGATCGCTGCCGTGGCCTCGGAGATCTTCGCGTCGGCTTCGTCGCCGCCCAGTCGAGCGGCGTCCACGACGCAGTGCCGCAGGTGATCGTCGAGCAGGCCCACGGCGACGGCCTCGAGCGCGCTGGTGAGCGCGCTGATCTGGGTGAGGATGTCGATGCAGTACTTCTCGTCCTCGACCATCTTGTGGATGCCCCGCGCCTGACCCTCGATGCGACGCAGGCGGTGAAGGTACTTCTCCTTATCGGTGATGTACCCGTGGTGCGCGTGGTCGACGGTGGCGGCCGCGCCGGTGGTCGCGTTCTCGGTCATGGGCGTTCCTTCTCTGAGGAGGTGAGGGCCCGGCTCCGGAAGGAGCGGAGGCGCAGGCTGTTGCCGACGACGAAGACGCTCGAGAACGCCATCGCCGCACCGGCGATCATGGGGTTGAGCAGGCCCAGGGCCGCGAGCGGGATCGCCGCGACGTTGTAGGCGAACGCCCAGAACAGGTTCGTGCGGATCGTCCCGAACGTGCGGCGCGAGAGACGGATCGCATCCGCCGCGCTGCGCAGATCGCCGCGCACCAGGGTGATGTCGGATGCCTCGATCGCGGCATCCGCGCCGGTTCCCATCGCGAGGCCCAAGTCGGCCTGAGCCAGGGCCGCGGCGTCGTTCACACCGTCGCCCACCATCGCCACGACTCGGCCCTCGGCCTGCAGCCCGCGGATCACGTCGACCTTGCCCTGCGGCAGGACGCCGGCGATCACCCGGTCGATGCCGACCTCGGCGGCGATGCTGCGCGCGACCGATTCGTTGTCGCCGGTGAGCAGCACGGGCTCCAAGCCCAGTCCGCGCAGCTGCGCAACGGCCTCACGACTGGTCGGCTTGACACGGTCGGCGACGACGAGCATCCCGCGCAGCTCACCGTCCCAGCCGACAAGCACGACCGACGACCCGTCTGCCTCGACACGCGCCTTCACGGCAGCGTCCTCGGGCGACACGTGGATCGCCCAGTCGGCGAGCAGCTGCTCACGGCCCACGACGACGGCATGCCCGTCGACGATGCCCGACACGCCGACGCCTGCGGTCGCGGCGAACGACTCGGCGGTCGGAAGGGCGCCGAGCTCCTGCGTCGCCGCGAGCGCGATCGCCCGCCCGATGGGGTGCTCGGATGCCGCCTCGAGCGCACCCGCCAGGCGCAGCACTTCGTCGCGGCCGGCGGCTCCGCCGGCGGCATCCGGCTGTCGGAGAATGGCGCGCGCGTCGGAGGATGCGGCGCTGATGCTCCGACGGAGCGGCGTTCGTCCGACGGTGACGACGTCGACCAGCGCCATGCGCCCGGTCGTGACGGTGCCGGTCTTGTCGAGCACGATCGTGTCGACGGCCCGCGTCGACTCGAGCACCTCCGGACCCTTGATCAGGATGCCGATCTGGGCGCCACGGCCGGTACCGACCAGCAGCGCGGTGGGAGTCGCGAGCCCGAGCGCGCAGGGGCACGCGATGATCAGCACCGCCACGGCGGCCGTCACGGCCGACGCCGCGGGGTATCCCAGGAGCAGCCATGCCGCAAGGGTGCCGAGTGCGATCACCAGCACGATCGGCACGAACACACCGGAGATGCGGTCGGCGAGGCGCTGCACGTCGGCCTTGCCCGACTGGGCCTGCTCGACCATCCGCGCCATCTGCGCGAGCTGCGTGTCATCGCCCACGCGCGTGGCCCGCACGACGAGGCGCCCGCCGGCGTTGACGGTCGCGCCGATCACGCCGTCACCCGCGCCGACCTCGACCGGCACCGATTCGCCCGTCACGAGCGAGGCGTCGACCGCCGACGATCCCGAGACGACGACGCCGTCGGTCGCGATCTTCTCGCCCGGACGCACGACGAACTCGTCGCCGACCCGGAGGGCGGAGATGGGGATGCGGCCCTCCACGCCGTCGCGGATCACGGCGACGTCCTTCGCGCCGAGCTCCAGCAGCGCGCGCAGCGCGGCGCCCGCGCGTCGCTTCGAGCGCAGCTCGAAGTAGCGGCCGGCGAGGACGAACATCGTCACGCCCGCGGCGACCTCGAGGTAGATGTTGCCCGCCCCGTCCCCGGGCTGCACGGTCCACTCGAACTCGTGCGTCATGCCCGGCATGCCGGCGTGGCCGAAGAAGAGGGCGTACAGCGACCACAGGAACGCCGCCGACACGCCGATCGAGATCAGCGTGTCCATCGTGGCGGCGCCGTGGCGGAGGTTCACCCATGCCGCGCGGTGGAAGGGGTAGGCGGCCCACACCACCACCGGGGCGGCGAGCGTGAGCGACAGCCACTGCCAGTACATGAACTGCAGGGCGGGGATCATCGCCATGGCGATCACCGGCACCGAGAGCACGATCGCTCCGATCAGGCGCTGCCGGAGCGCGGTCAGTTCGCGATCCTCGGGCGCTTCGGGGGCGGATGCCGGTGGCTGGGGGAGCGCTGCGGTGTACCCGGTCTTCTCGACTTCGGCGATCAGCACTCCGGGGTCCAGCGCCGCCGGTGCGGTGACGACGGCCTTCTCCGTCGCGTAGTTCACGCTCGCGGACACCCCGTCGAGTCGGTTGAGCTTCTTCTCGATGCGGTTCGCGCACGACGCGCAGGTCATGCCGCCGATCTCGAGCTCGACCCGCGACGTGCCCGCGCCGGGAGCCAGCGCGGCAGCCGGGCCCACGCGCCCGGAGGCTCCGGACGACGCGCCAGCGGCGTCTGGAGGGGGGGTGGGGACCATCAGACGCGCACCGCTTCGTAGCCCGCCTCGTCGACGGCGGAGAGCACGTCGTCGTCGGACAGGGGCTCCGTCGCGGAGATGACGAGGCGTCCGCTCGCCGCGCTCACCTCGACCCGCTCGACTCCGCTCAGCTTCGACACTTCGCCGCGGACGGCGGACTCGCAGTGCCCGCACGTCATGCCGGTCACCTGGAACTCGTTGACTGTCGTCATGATCACTCGCCTTCTTGATGAGATACCCCAGGGGGGTAGGACGTCTGTGTCAACCCTATACCGCGCAGGGGTATTCCGGCGCCGCGAGACTTCACACGGAGTGCGAGACCGTGGGTCACGCCCGGTGTCTCGTCGTGCCGATGCTTTCTGGGCGGAAAAGCGGTGAAACTCCGGTTCATAACGATTCGGACCCCGTTACACATCGTTAACGAAAGGCAACATTGGCGAGCCCCGCTCACTATTAGGTTTAGGAGAACTGGATCGGCGCCCGAGTCGACCCGTGTTCATTCACAGCAAGGAGCAACATGAGCGTCTTTTCCCGAGGCACCGCCTCCCGCTCGCGCGTGCGGACGGTGATCGGCGGCATCGCCATCGCCGGCGCCAGCGCCCTCGTCCTCGCCGGCTGCGCCGGCGGCGGCGGCACTGCCGAGCCTTCGGAGTCCGCCGCGCCCGCCGAGGACCTCACCCTCAACATCGGTACCGTTCTGCCCCAGACCGGCAGTCTCGCCTACCTCGGCCCGCCCGAGGAGGCTGGCGTCCTGCTGGCCACTCAGGAGGTCAACGAGGCCGCGGCCGGCGTCACGGTCGAGGTCACGTTCGGTGACTCCGGCGACGCGGATAACAAGGCGTTCGAGACCACGGTCCCCAAGCTCCAGAGCGAGGGCGTTTCAGCCATGATCGGTGCCGCCTCGTCGGCTGTCACCAAGCTGTTCCTCGACAGCAACGTCAGCGAGGGCATCATCACGTTCTCGCCGGCCAACACGTCGCCGGACTTCACCGCGTGGGACGACAACGGCCTCTACTGGCGCACCGCTCCCAGCGACCTGCTTCAGGGCGAGGTGCTCGGCAACCTGATCGCCGAGGACGGCCACAGCAACATCGGCGTCATCTACCAGAACGACGCCTACGGCACCGGCCTGCTCGGCGTTGTGAAGGAGGTCTTCGAAGCCAGTGGCGGCTCTGTGGTGGCAGAGGCCTCATACAACACAGGTGACACCTCGTTCGACGCGCAGGTGGCGACCGTCACGGCGGCCAATCCCGACGCGATCGTGTTGATCACGTTCGACGAGTTCACCACGATCGCACCGCTTCTGGTGAACGCCGGACAGTCGGCCGAGAACTTCTACCTCGTCGACGGCAACCTCAAGCAGTGGGGCCCTGACGTGAGTGTCAGCATCGAGGGCGCCAAGGGCACCACGCCCGGACCCGTACTCGCCGATGACTTCCAGGAGCGTCTCAACGACGCGTGGGTCGCCGAGGGCAACGCCGAGCTCGAGGACCTCTCGTACGCGGCTGAGTCCTACGACGCAGTTGTGCTGCTCGCGCTCGCCGCACTCGCGGCAGGCTCGACCGAGGGTGGCGACATCGCCGAGCACCTCCAGGAGGTCTCGGGTGGTTCGGGTGACGGCGAGGCGTGCGAGAGCTTCGCCGACTGCGCCGAGATCATCAACGGCGGTGGCGTAGCCGATTATGAGGGTTACTCGGGTGGCGTCGCCTTCGACGAGAACGGCGACCCGACTGAGGCGACGATCGGCATCTTCCAGTACGGCGCCGACAACATGCACGAGCGCATCAACTGACGACATCTGTCGTAAGCCGAGGGCCCCGGAGCGATCCGGGGCCCTTTGCTGTCCGCCCCGCAGTTTTGGGGGCAGCTAAGGATGCGAATAAGAGAGCGGATGCCGGCACACCCGGCATCCGCTCTTGGACAAGTTCGCGCGCTATACGCCGTCGGAGCCCAGGGTTCCGAGATAGAGGCCGATGACCTTCGGGTCGTTCAGCAGCTCGCGGCCGGTGCCCTCGTAAGCATCGCGGCCCTGGTCGAGCACATAGCCGCGGTCGCAGATCTGCAGGCAGCGGCGGGCGTTCTGCTCGACCATGATCGTGGTCACGCCGGCCTTGTTGATGTCGGAGACGCGGATGAAGGCGTCGTCCTGACGCACCGGGGACAGGCCGGCGGACGGCTCGTCGAGCAGCAGGACGGACGGGTCCATCATGAGCGCGCGCGACATCGCCACCATCTGGCGCTCGCCACCCGAGAGCGAGCCCGCGCGCTGCTTCAGGCGCTTGCCGAGTTCGGCGAAGATGCCCGTGACGAACTCCAGCCGCTCGCTGTAGATCTTGGGGTTCTGGTAGAGCCCCATCTGCAGGTTCTCCTCGATCGAGAGCGACGGGAACACGTTGTTGTTCTGCGGGACGAATGCCACCCCGCGCTTGACGAGCTTGTCAGCCTTGAGGCCCACGATGCTCTCGCCGTTGACGGTGATCTCGCCGCCGCGCACCTTCACCAGACCGAAGATCGCCTTCAAGAGCGTCGACTTGCCGGCGCCGTTCGGGCCGATGATGCCGATCAGCTCACCCTGTCGCGCGATGAGGTTGGTGCTGTTGAGGATGTTGACACCCGGAAGGTAGCCGGCGACGAGGTCCGTGACCTCGACGACGACCGCGTCGGTCTTGGCGACCGATCGCTCCCCGGCGTGGCTCATGTCCATCGCGGGTGCGCCTGTCGAAGGCTCGCTCACTTGTTCTCCTCCTCCGCCTCGGCGATGTCTTCTTCCTCGGCGTGATGAATCTCTGCGAGCAGCTCTTGCGCCTCGGCGTCGAGCACCCCCTCGCGGCGACCGGTGATGACGCCGAGGTCGACATCCTGATGGCTGCCCAGGTAGGCGTCGATGACGGCCTTCTCGTGCATGACGGTCTCGGGCGGGCCCTCCGCCACCACGCGCCCCTCGGCCATGACGACCACCCAGTCGGCGATATGCCGCACCATGTGCATGTCGTGCTCGACGAACAGCACGGTCATGCCGAGATCCTTCAGATCGAGGATGTGGTCCAGGAGCGACTCCGTCAGCGCCGGGTTGACGCCGGCCATCGGCTCGTCGAGCATGACCAGCGTCGGGTCGCTCATGAGCGCGCGGGCCATCTCGAGCAGCTTGCGCTGACCGCCCGAGAGCGACGCGGCGAAGTCCTTCTCTTTCGCGTCGAGCTTGAAGCGCTGGAGCAGGTCGCGGGCCTTACCTCGATCCCGGTGTCCTGGCGCGCCAGAACGCCGGGATGAAGCTCGTCCAGAATCGCTCGCCCACCTGTTTGGTCGCGCCGAGCTTCATGTTCTCGAGCACCGTCAGCAGCGACAGGGCCTTGGTCAACTGGAACGTGCGCACCTGACCCATGCGCGCGACCTTGAAGGCCGGGATGCCGGACAGCGTCGTTCCGTCGAACGACCAGGTGCCGCTGTTGGGCTTGTCGAAGCCGCAGAGGAGGTTGAACAGCGTCGTCTTTCCGGCGCCGTTCGGGCCGATCAGCGCGGTGATGGCGCCGCGCGGGATCTCCAGGTGGTCGACGTCGACAGCCGTGAGGCCGCCGAAGCGGCGGGTCACGTTGTCGATGATCATGATCGGGTCGGTCTTGGCGACGCCCGGCGCCGCTTCGCCCTTGGCCAGGCCGCCGGTCTTCGGGCGGCGGACGCTGCCGGTCGTCGGGACCGTCTCGGCGGATCCGTATTCCGTGCCGTTACTTGACAAAGGTCATCTCCCTCTTGTCGCCGAGGATGCCCTGCGGCATGAAGATCACGAGGACCATCAGGGCGACGCCGACCAGGATGTAGCGCAGCGTGCCCGCCTGGATCGCGGACATCGGCAGGATGCCGGCGCCCGCGAGTTCAGGAAGCAGGTTGCCGAGGAACGCCAGCACCAGCCAGAAGATCACGGCACCGAGCGTCGGCCCGAACACCGTAGCGGCTCCACCCAACAGGAGGATTGTCCACAGGAAGAACGTGAGCGAGGTCGTGTAGCTCGACGGGACGACGGCCGACGGCAGAATGTACACGATGCCGCCCATCGCTCCGATGCACCCACCGACGACCAGCGCCTGCATCTTGTACGCGAACACGTTCTTGCCCAGCGAGCGCACGGCATCCTCATCCTCGCGGATGCCCTTGAGCACACGTCCCCACGGACTGCGCATGAGCGACCACACGAGCAGGATGGCGAGCGCGAGCATCGCCAGACCGAAGACCCGAACCCACAGGCCGGTCTCATTGAACGTCCACGGACCCCAGCCGTATTGGCCGGGTGGGAACGGGTTCGCGGCGCGGAAGCCGGCGTGGTACCCAGCGAGACCGTCCGCCGAGTTGGTCCACTCGTCGAAGACCTGCGTCGTGAACAGCAGACGGACGATCTCCGCCGCGGCGATGGTGACGATCGCCAGATAGTCGGCGCGGAGGCGCAGGGTCGGGATGCCGAGGATGAGCGCGAAGATCGCCGCGGCGATCAGACCGATGATCATGGCGATCCACCAGGGGATGCCGAAGCTCAGGACGGAGATGGCGTAGCCGTATCCGCCGAGTGCCATGAAGCCGGCCATACCGAAGTTGAGCAGACCGGCGTAGCCGAAGTGGACGGCCAGACCAGTGGCCGCGAGCGCGTACGCGATCGTGACCGGACTCAGCAGGTAGCTGAGCGTGTTCGAGAGAATCGCTCCCCAATCCATCGCCGCTACCCCAATCTCTCTCTGCGACCGAGCAAGCCCTTGAGGTCTGACGAGCAGAATCAGAATCAGCACGACCAGCGCGCCCGCGTACTTGAGATCGGACGGGATCCAGAGCGTCGACACCTCGACCACGAGCCCCACGATGAGCGAGCCGAGCAGTGCGCCGAAAGCCGTCCCCAGTCCGCCGAGAGTGATCGCGGCGAAGATGAGCAGCAGCATCTGGGTTCCCATGTCCCACTTCACGCCGGGGCGGAAGTACGCCCACAGGATGCCGGACAGCGCGGCCAGCACACCGGCCAGAATCCAGACGATCCGCACCACGCGGTCGACGTTGATGCCCGACGCCGAGGCGAGCTGCGGATTGTCGGAGATCGCTCGCGTCGCCTTGCCGATCCGGGTGCGGAGGAGGAAGTAGGCGACGAAGAGGATGACGACGATGCTCACGCGCCATGCTGATGAGATCGATGTAGGAGAGCGAGATCGGGCCGAATTGGATCGGGGCCGGGCTCGCTCCGGGCAGCTGGTAGGTGGCGCCGCCGATGAAGTACTGGTACGTGTACCGCAGGGCCAGGGACAGTCCGATGCTGACGATCATCAGCTGGACCACCCCGAGCCCTCTTCGTCTCAGAGGTCTCCACAGGCCCGCATCGAGAGCGAGTCCGAGCACGCCACCCATCACCACGGCGATGATGATGCCGATCCAGAACGGCCACTGCCAGAAAGAGGTCAGCACGAGGGCCACGAGGGCGCCCCACGTCACCATCTCGCCGTGGGCGAAGTTCGACAGACCGGTCGTTCCATAGATGAGCGACGCGCCCATCGCCGCCAGGGCCAGCAGGAGCCCGAAGTTCAGTCCGTTGATCAGGCGGATCATGAGCTGGTCGAAGAAGGACTGCGTGACCCGCTCGCCCTCGCCGAGGAACAGGTTGATGATCTTCGAACCGGTCAGGCCGAACTCCACCTCCTGCGGGTTCTCGCCCTCGACGATGACGCCCTCGGGGAGGGTGTCCTCGACGACTTCGAGCGTGTAGGTCTCGTCCTTCTCCGGCACGTACAGGCGCCACCGGCCCTCGGCGTCGGTGACGGTCTCGGCGTCGAAACCGCCGCCTGACACCGTGACGGTCGCATCGGGCACGGGCTCGTCCTCGAACGTGATGATGCCGCCGAAGTAGAAGTCGGTCTCCTCCTGGTCGCCACCAGGGGTGTCCGGAGCGGACGCGTACGCGCCCGGAGTGGACAGGAACATCATCGCCGCCGCGAGCAGCGTGCCGATCACGACGACCAGCCAGGGCTGTACCCGCCGAACGCGTGAAGCCGTAGGACCCACGAAACCTCCCAGTCGGCCGCCGCGCGCCGAAGCTTCGGGTCGCCGCGGCGCTGATCAACGACGGTACGAGCGTAATGTGTCGTTCTTGTTTCGGATACAACACTCCCGTGACACGTGATCCGGTCCGAGCCGACCGGCGACGTGTTCCGGCCGCGTGATCGCGCGGAATGAATCGGGCGCTCGCCGACGCTTAGAATCGAGTACGGCGCGTTTCTTCGCGCACCGGCCGTCGTCGTCCTTTTCGAGCAACGCGCCGCGCGCGCAGAAGAACCACAGCGCAGGAGAATAGATGGACAATCACGACCCCTTCGGTTTCGTCGGTCTGACCTATGACGACGTGCTGCTCCTGCCGGGGCACACCGATGTCATTCCGAGCGAAGCGGACACGTCCTCGCGCGTCACCCGCCGGATCACCGTCGCCACGCCGCTCCTCTCCAGCGCGATGGACACCGTGACCGAGGCGCGGATGGCGATCGCGATCGCCCGCGAGGGAGGCCTCGGCATCCTGCATCGCAATCTGTCGATCCAGGAGCAGGCGTCGCAGGTCGACCGCGTGAAGCGCAGCGAATCGGGGATGATCTCCAACCCGATCACGACGACGCCCGACGCGACGATCGACGAGGTCGAGGCGCTGTGCGCGCAGTTCCGCATCTCGGGTCTTCCGGTCGTCGATGCCGACGGGCAGCTGGTCGGCATCGTCACGAACCGCGACATGCGGTTCGTCTCCGGGTTCGAGCGCGCCACCACGCTCGTCAAGGACGTGATGACGAGCGAGAAGCTCGTCACGGCGCCCGTCGGAATCGGCGCGAACGACGTCATCGCGATCTTCGCGAAGCACCGCGTCGAGAAGCTGCCGCTCCTCGACGACGACGGCAAGCTCGCGGGTCTGATCACGGTGAAGGACTTCGACAAGAGCGAGAAGTATCCGCTCGCCACCAAGGACGAGCAGGGTCGCCTCCGCGTCGGCGCGGCGATCGGCTTCTTCGGCGACGCGTGGGAGCGCGCCGAGGCGCTCCGCGACGCGGGTGTCGATGTGCTCGTCGTCGACACGGCCAACGGCCAGTCCGCCGGCGTGATCGACATCGTGCGGCGGCTCAAGGCCGATCCGTCGTTCGACCACATCGACGTCATCGGCGGCAACGTCGCGACGCGGGAGGGCGCGCAGGCGCTCATCGACGCCGGGGTGGATGCCGTCAAGGTCGGCGTCGGACCGGGTTCGATCTGCACCACACGCATCGTCGCCGGCGTCGGGGTTCCACAGGTGACCGCGGTCTACGAGGCGTCGCTCGCCGCCCGTGAAGCCGGCATCCCGGTGATCGCGGACGGTGGACTGCAGTACTCGGGCGACATCGCCAAGGCGCTCGTCGCGGGCGCCGACACGGTCATGCTGGGCTCGCTCCTGGCCGGCACCGACGAGTCGCCGGGCGAGATCGTCTTCCAGGGCGGCAAGCAGTTCAAGCAGTACCGGGGCATGGGCTCGCTGGGTGCGCTGCAGACCCGCGGCAAGAAGACGTCCTACTCGAAGGACCGCTACTTCCAGGCCGACGTGCCGAGCGACGACAAGCTGATCCCGGAGGGCATCGAGGGGCAGGTCGCATACCGCGGTCCCGTCGCCGCCGTGGCCTACCAGCTGGTCGGCGGGCTCCGGCAGTCCATGTTCTACGTCGGCGCACGGACGGTCGACGAGCTCAAGGCGAAGGGCCGGTTCGTGAGGATCACGGCTGCCGGGCTGAAGGAATCGCACCCGCACGACGTGCAGATCGTCGTCGAGGCGCCCAACTACAAGCGCTGACGCGGCGTTTCACTGCCGTGAACGCCCTGCGCAGCGTCGCTACGCTGGGCGCGTGATCAGGCAGCGGACGCATCCGGCAGCCACTCAGGGAACGACTCGGCTCGAGGCGTTCACCGACGGCGTGTTCGCGATCGCGGCCACACTGCTCGTGCTGGATCTCACGACCCACACGATCGGTGAGATCTCCTCGGATGCCGAGATGTGGGCCGCCCTGGGCGGCATGTGGGAGCTGTTCCTCAACTTCGCCCTGAGTTTCGTGCTCCTGTGCCTGCTGTGGATGACCCACGTTCAGCAGTTCGAGCACATCGCGCGGGTCGACGCGACCCTGATCTGGCTCAACAACGCCCGGCTCCTCTTCATCGTCCTGGTGCCGTTCGCGACGGGCCTGACCACCGAGTACTCGGAGTGGCTGGCCGGGCGGCTGATGATGCCGGTCGCATTCTTCCTCGCGATCCTGTTCAGCTGGCTCCAGTGGTCATGGGCGGTGCGTCACCGCGAGACGATGCTCCCCGACATGTCGGAAGACGATGCGCGGGCTTCAGGGCGAGCGGGCCTGAGCGCCCTTCTCATCTGCGCCGTGGTCGTGGCGCTCGCACCCGTCGTCGGCTCGCCGGCGTTCCTGCTGTTCCTCTTCGATCCGCTCCTGACCAGGGCGCTCGGCGGGAAGGATGTCTGATTCGAGGCCTCGCGCCCAGCCGTCGGTGCGGCGTAGCGTGGTGGGCATGTGCCGGAACATCCACACCCTCCACAACTTCGAGCCGGCCGCGACGAACGACGAGGTCCACGCCGCGGCGCTTCAGTATGTTCGCAAGATCGCGGGCACGACGAAGCCGTCCAAAGCCAATCAGGAGGCCTTCGACCACGCGGTCCACGAGATCGCGCACATCACGGGTCATCTCCTTCAGGACCTTGTCGCGGTCACGCCGCCGAAGAACCGCGAGGAAGAGGCCGCGAAGGCCCGCGCGCGGGCGATCGCCTCGGGGCGCTACTCCGCCGCGTAGCTGCAGCGGCCCGCGTCGCCAGGCGCGGTTGAGAGCCTGCGCGCATTCCGGCGACGGCCTGCGCCGGATCAGGCGACCGGCCGGAGGAGCGCGACGGGGATGGTGCGGCCCGCCTTCTCCGCATAGCGGCGCACACCCGGCACGCGCGGCGTGATGACGTCGGTCCATACGGCGTCGCGCTCCGCGCCGACGTACTCGTGCACGGTCGCGGCGAAGCGGCGGTCCATCAGCTGGACTTCCGTGCGGGCAGCCGCGCGGAGATTGCGGAACCAGTGCGGGTCGCGGCGCGCGCCCGAGGCGGTGCCCCAGACGACGTAGCCTCCGTCGTGCTCGACGAAGGCCACGCACGTGGACCGCGGCACACCCGAGCGGCGGCCCGGAGTCGTGAGCAGCAGCACGCGCGGCGCTTTCGCGCTAGTGAGCGCGCGGCCGCCTGACCGGCGGTACATCGACACGCCGAGGCGGGCGCCCGTGCGACGGAACCACCCGCGGACCGACATCGTCTCCTCCGTGCCGATTGTCGCACCGCCGGCGCCCGGCTGCCACGGGCGGCCGTGGAGCGGCATCCGGTCTCGTCCGCGGATTTCGGAGACGGACGCCGGATTCGGATGCCGGGGCGCCGGGCATCCGAATCTGTTGCGCGTGTCCGAATCCGGAGCCGTCGCGGCACGCGGGCGGCAGGAACCCGGCCGCTGGAGAGCCCCGGCTAGGCTGAGGACGTGAGCATGGAGATCGAGATCGGTCGCGCGAAGCGCGCGCGTCACGCCTACACGTTCGACGACATCGCAGTCGTGCCGTCGCGGCGCACGCGCAATCCCGAGGATGTCTCGACCGCGTGGTCGATCGACGCGTTCCAATTCGACATTCCTGTTCTGGGCGCCCCCATGGACTCGGTCGTCAGCCCGACCACGGCCATCATGCTGGGTCAGCTCGGCGGACTCGGCGTGCTCGACCTCGAGGGCCTGTGGACCCGCTACGACGACCCCGAGCCGCTGCTTGCCGAGATCGCCTCACTCGACGACGCCTCCGCGACGCAGCGGATGCAGGAGCTCTACGCCGAGCCGATCAGACCCGAACTCGTCCGCGATCGCCTCGCAGAGGTGCGCGCGGGCGGCGTGACCGTCGCGGGCGCGCTCACCCCCCAGCGCACCCAGGAGCTGTACGAGACGGTCGTGGCCGCGGGTGTCGACCTGTTCGTGATCCGCGGCACCACGGTCTCGGCCGAGCACGTCTCGTCCGTCGACCAGCCGCTGAACCTCAAGAAGTTCATCTACGACCTCGACGTTCCGGTGATCGTCGGCGGCGCGTCGACCTACACGGCGGCTCTGCACCTCATGCGCACGGGAGCGGCGGGTGTCCTGGTCGGTTTCGGCGGCGGCGCCGCCTCGACCACGCGCGCCACGCTCGGCATCCATGCCCCGATGGCCACCGCCGTCTCCGACGTCGCGGGCGCGCGCCGGGACTACCTCGACGAGTCGGGCGGCCGCTACGTGCACGTGATCGCCGACGGCGGCGTCGGAACGTCGGGTGACATCGTCAAGGCGCTCGCGATGGGCGCGGATGCCGTGATGCTCGGTGTCGCGCTCTCGCGGGCGACCGACGCTCCGGGCCGCGGCTTCCACTGGGGTCCGGAGTCGCACCACCCGAAGCTGCCCCGCGGCCACCGCGTGAAGGTCGACCAGGTGACGACCCTCGAGTCGGTGCTCTATGGTCCCGCGCCGGTCGCCGACGGCACCGCGAACCTCATCGGGGCGCTCAAGAAGTCGATGGCCACGACCGGATACTCCGATCTCAAGGAGTTCCAGCGGGTCGATGTGGTCGTCGCCCCGTACAGCACGGGATGACGGATTCGGACGTACCGGTGGCCGGATCCGGGGGTCCGGTCGGCGATGCGGCGCCGGGGCCTGCGGAAGGCCCGGGCGACCTCCCCGAGGTGTTCCCTCCGACGCTGCGCGAGGTCATGCTGCGACCGCGCTGGCTCGCGCTGCTTGCGCTGTGCCTCCTCGTCGCCGGGGTGTTCGCATGGCTCGGACAGTGGCAGCTCGCGCGCGCGATCGACACCGACCCGACGCCACCCGGTGCGACCGAGGAGGTCCGGCCGCTCACCGATGTGGCGGGGCCGGGCGAGTACATCCCGGAGCCGCTCGTCGGCCAGCGTGTGACCGTGACCGGAACCTGGGTGCCGGGCGATTTCATCATCGTGTCGTCGCGCTTCAACGACGGTGTCGAGGGCTATTGGGTGACCGGCCAGCTGCGCCTGGCCGGGACAGAGCTCGCGGAGCCGACGTCGGTCGCCGTCGCGATCGGATGGGCGGCAACCGAAGACGAGGCCCGAGCCGCGATCGACCGGCTGGAGGAGAGCGCCTCGGCTCCCGACGCGGCCGACACGCCGCTCGCCGTCACCGGCCGGCTGATCTCGGACGAGGGAGCCGTCCTGCCGCCGAAGACGGCCGATCCGCAGACGCTCACCCGCATGTCGCCCGCGGCGCTCCTGTCGCGCTGGCACGACATCGAGGGCCTCGACGTGTACCGCGGGTACGTCGCGTCGGAGGTGGCGCAGGGCCGGCTGACCGACATCTCCTCGCCTGCTCCGGCCGAGGGATCCGACGTCAACTGGCTGAACATCTTCTACGCGATCGAGTGGGCGGTGTTCGCCGGTTTCGCGTTCTACCTCTGGTACCGCCTCGCCAGAGACGCGTGGGAGCGCGAACGGGAGGAGTACGAGGAGCTCGAGTCCGCGGCATCCTGAGTTCACCGGCGCCCCTCTTCCGCGAGACTGCATGCGGGCGCCGAGACAGCGGGGTGGCACCGCAGTCTCGGCCGCCGGGTGCAGTCTCGGCGAGGGGGCGGAGGAGCGGAAGGGCCGGAATCCCGCGGGTAGACTGGGGTCATGCCTCCGGCCCCGAAACTCGCGACGTTCCCGGCCATCCGCGGGGCCCTGAAGTTCTACCAGATCTGCTCGGTCATCACCGGCACGATGCTGCTGCTCCTGTGCGCGGAGATGCTCGCCAAGTACGTCCTCGGCTACGAGCTGTTCCTCGGCGGATCGGGCGGACTGCTCTGGTTCGCGCCGGTCGTCGAGGGGCCCGAGGGCCTGGAGTCCACCGGTGACGGCTTCAACCTGTCGCTCGGCATCCTCGTCGCGCACGGCTGGTTCTACGTGGTCTACCTGTTCGCGTGCTTCCGCGTGTGGAGCCTCATGCGGTGGCCGTTCTGGCGCTTCCTGCTGCTGGCCTCCGGCGGCATCGTGCCCCTCCTGTCGTTCTTCCTCGAGGTCCGGGTGGCGCGCGACGTTCGCGCGTACCTGAAGGAGCGCGAGGATTCCGAGCTGCACTCCCGCGCCGAGCACTCGTCGCTGACCCAGACCATCCCGACGGAGAACAAGCGGTGACCGAACAGACCGAGACGAGCCAGCGGCCGGTTCTCGTGGTGGACTTCGGCGCGCAGTACGCGCAGCTGATCGCCCGCCGCGTGCGCGAGGCCGGGGTCTACAGCGAGATCGTCCCCCACACCGCGACCGCCGCCGAGATCGCGGCGAAGAATCCGGTGGGCCTGATCCTGTCGGGCGGCCCGTCGTCCGTGTACGAGCCGGGCGCACCCGCGCTCGACGGCGACGTGTTCGACCTCGGCGTGCCGACGCTGGGCATCTGCTACGGCTTCCAGGTGATGGCCCAGGCGCTCGGCGGCGAGGTCGCCAACACCGGTCTGCGCGAGTACGGGGCGACGGATGCCGCGCTCACCGGCGACGGCGGCGTGCTGCTGTCGGGTCAGCCGGCCGCGCAGAACGTGTGGATGAGCCACGGAGACCAGGTCTCGAAGGCACCCGAGGGGTTCGACGTGCTCGCGTCCACCTCGGCCACGCCGGTCGCCGCGTTCGGGAGCGACGAGCGTCGCATGTACGGCGTGCAGTGGCATCCGGAGGTCAAGCACACCGACCACGGGCAGCGCGTGATCGAGAACTTCCTGCACGACGCCGCGGGTCTTGCGGCCGACTGGAACAGCGGCAACGTCATCGCCGAGCAGGTCGCCCGCATCCGCGAGCAGGTTGGCGCCGGACGCGTCATCTGCGGCCTCTCGGGCGGCGTCGACTCCGCGGTCGCGGCGGCGATCGTGCACGAGGCCGTCGGCGACCAGCTGGTGTGCATCTTCGTGGACCACGGACTGCTGCGGAAGGGCGAGCGCGAGCAGGTCGAGCAGGACTACGTCGCCTCGACCGGCGTGCGCCTGGTCACGATCGACGCCCGCGAGCAGTTCCTCACGGCGCTCGCCGGCGTGAGCGACCCGGAGCAGAAGCGCAAGATCATCGGCCGCGAGTTCATCCGGTCGTTCGAGGCGGCCGAGAAGGCACTCGTGCTGGAGGCTGCAGCCGACGGCGAGCCGATCCGCTTCCTCGTGCAGGGCACGCTCTACCCCGACGTCGTGGAGTCGGGCGGCGGCACGGGTACGGCCAACATCAAGTCGCACCACAACGTCGGCGGGCTGCCGGAAGACCTGCAGTTCGAGCTCGTCGAGCCGCTGCGCACGCTGTTCAAGGACGAGGTCCGCGCGATCGGCCGCGAGCTCGGCCTGCCGGAGGCGATCGTCGGCCGCCAGCCCTTTCCGGGCCCCGGTCTCGGCATCCGGATCGTCGGTGAGGTCACCGCTGACCGCCTCGAGGTTCTGCGTGACGCCGACGCGATCGCCCGCGAGGAGCTGACCAGGGCCGGGCTCGACGGCGAGATCTGGCAGTGCCCGGTCGTGCTGCTGGCCGACGTGCGCTCCGTCGGCGTGCAGGGCGACGGACGCACGTACGGGCACCCGATCGTGCTGCGTCCGGTCTCGTCGGAAGACGCGATGACCGCCGACTGGACCCGCCTGCCGTACGACGTGCTCGCCCGCATCTCGAACCGCATCACGAACGAAGTGCGCGAGGTCAACCGGGTCGTCCTGGATGTCACCTCCAAGCCTCCGGGCACGATCGAGTGGGAGTGAGCCGGTCGCTTCGCGCGCCGAGAAGGTGCGTCGCGCGCCGAGCATGTGGGTCGCGCGCCGAGAAGGTGCGCACCTTCTCGGCGCCGGATGCACCTTCTCGGCGAATCGCGCCAGGATGAGAGCGTGACCGCGTTCCCGGATGCCGAGTACCTGATCGTCTCGAGCAGGCTGATCCCCGACCACGACGGCGGCTACGCGCTCGCCGCGCTCGCGCGAGCCCGCCAGATGGCGGCGGCCGGCGTCCATGGTGGGCAGGGTCCGCTCCTGCTGACCCTCGACCCGGCGACGCCCGCCGAGCACGCCCAGCACCGTGCCGCCTTCGCAGGCCGCGACCTGGTGATGGACCCCTCCCGCATGCGCAACCTGTTCGATGAGAGCGCGGCGCCGCACGGGGGAGCGGCCGCCTGGCTGCGCGCGGCGGCGGATCCCGGCGAGGCGGACCCGTCGCTGGAGTATCGCGTGATCCCGGATGCCGACGGCCGGCCCATCGTCTCGCTTCCGGTCATCGCCGGCGACCCCGACTGGCACATCACCTCGGCCCCGATCGCGGTGCACGACGAGCGGGGGAAGGTCGCCGGCGTGATCGAGGGATTCGGCGCGCTCTACCGCGCGTGGCTCGAACACGTCGTCGACGGACTCCGGGCCGGGGACGCCGCGCGACCGGTCGTGGTGCTCTGCGAGTCGCGACAGCTCGGCGAGCTGCTCGCCGGCTGGGACGATCCCGCCCTGCGACTCGTGCACGCGATCCACACGATCCACCTCGAGCCGCCCTTCACCGCCGATGCGCCGATCAATCCGCTGTGGTCACGGTGGTTCACGCTCGCCGAGCGCTTCGACGCGGTGCTCTGGCCCACCGACGCACAGCGGTCCGACGTGCAGGACCGTTTCGGCTCATCGCCCGTGCACGTCGTCGTTCCGAACGCCGTGCCGCCCGCGGCATCCGTCACGCCGCTCGCCGACCGTGCACCCGGCCGCGTCGTGATGCTCAACCGCCTCGCTCCGGGCAAGCGGATCGATCACGCGATCCGCGCGTTCGCGGTCGTGAGGCGGGCCGTTCCGCAGGCGGCGCTCGACATCTTCGGCGCGGGGCCGGAGCACGGGGCGCTCGAGCAGCTCATCGGCGAGTTGGGGCTGGAGGCGCACGTCGTGCTGCGCGGGCAGACCGATGATCCCGGGCGCGAGCTCGACCGAGCCGCCGCGTTCCTGTCGACGTCGGCATTCGAGGGCCAGGGACTGTCGATCGCGGAGGCGCTCGCCCACGGCTGCCCGGTCGTCGCCTACGACGTGCGATACGGCCCGCGCGACCTCCTCGCCGACGGCGGGGGGATGCTGGTCGCGGACGGCGACATCGACGCGCTCGCCGCCGCTCTCGTGGAGCTGCTGACGGACGTCGAGCTGCGCGCGCGGCTGACCGCCGAAGCGGTGGCGGCGTCGCGGGCCGTGCACCCCGACCACGCGATGGCCGCCCTCGCCCAGGCGGTCACCGACGTGCTCGCCCGCCCGTCCCGCCGGACCCGCTGACCCCTTCTCCGCGAGCGCTACTCACCATGGCGACCGCTGTCGAGGGCTCGGGCGCGCTCACCACGGTGAGTAGCGGTCGACGAGGGGGGTGGGGAACGCCGACGGCGGATCCGCCCGGGGCGGAACCATGGGCGGATGCCGCCTCATCGGGCCCACGCTGAGGTCATGGCAGAAGACGCGAAGATCCCTCAGTTCGGCGCCGAGGCGCGCCGCGAACTGTTCCACCAGCGAGTGCTCGTCCTCGACGGGCCGCTCGACGATGACAACGGCACCCTGATCGCGACCCAGCTGCTCGCGCTCGCCGCCGACGACGAGGCATCCGACATCGCCCTCTGGATCCATTCGCCGGGCGGTTCGGTGCCGTCGATGCTCGCGATCCGCGATGTGATGCGCCTCATCCCGAACGACGTCGCGACCCTGGCGCTCGGCCTCGCCTGCAGCGCCGGCCAGTTTTTGCTGTCAGCCGGCACGAGGGGCAAGCGGAGGGCGCTCCCGCACGCCCGCATCCTCATGCACCAGGGCTCGGCGGGCATCGGCGGCTCGGCGGTCGAGGTGGAGGTGCAGGCCGAGGATCTTCGACACATGCGCGACACGGTGCTCGGCCTCATCGCCGAAGACACGGGCCAGAGCGTCGAGCGCATCTTCGAGGACTCGATGCACGACCGCTGGTACACCGCCGAGCAGGCGCGCGACTACGGTTTCATCGACGGCGTCGTGACCGACTTCGCGCAGGTCGTTCCCCGGCGACGGCGGCCGGCCGGGCTGGGTCTCGGAGCCGCGGAGGTGGCGGCATGAGCACGTACACGGTGCCGAGCGTCGTCTCGCAGCATCCGCGGGGCGACCGGATCATGGACGTGTACTCGCACCTGCTGACCGAGCGGGTCGTGTACCTCGGCACCGCGATCGACGCCGGCGTCGCCAACGCGCTGATCGCGCAGCTGCTGCACCTGGACGCGGACAACCCCGACCGCGACATCCAGCTGTACATCAACTCGGAGGGCGGCGATCCGAGCGCGATGCTCGCGATCTACGACACGATGCAGCACGTGCGTCCCGACATCGCGACCACGTGCGTCGGGCAGGCGATCGGCGTCGGCGCCGTGATGCTCGCGTCGGGTGCAGCCGGCAAGCGGGCGGTCCTGCCCCACGCGCGCGTCGTGCTGCATCAGCCGGTCGGGCAGGGACGCGGCGCGATCCCCGACCTGATCCTGCAGGCGGATGAGCTGGTGCGCGTGCGCGGCGAAGTGGAGCAGGTGCTCGCACGGCACACGGGTCAGGATGCCGCCAAGCTGCGGCTGGACACCGACCGCGACCGCGTCTTCACCGCCGACGAGGCCGTGGCCTACGGGCTCGTGGATCGCGTGCTGAGCGCGCGGGCGGAGTAGTCCCCGGCTCCCGCGGCCACTTGCGCGGATCCGGCCTTGCCGCAGTGGGGGTCGGATATGGTGACCTCATGCGGGCGGTGGTCATCGGGAGCGGCTTCGGCGGCCTCGCCGCGGCGATCCGGCTGGCCGCCGCGGGCCACGACGTCACGGTCCTGGAGAAGCGCGACCGCATCGGAGGGCGCGCCTACCTCTACGAGCTGGACGGGTTCCGCTTCGACGGCGGCCCGACGGTGCTGACCGCGCCGTTCATGTTCGAGGAGCTGTTCGCGCTCGCGGGGGAGCGGCTCGAAGACCACGTGCAGCTCGTTCCGCTCGACCCGTTCTATCGCGCCTTCGGTCAGGACGGGACGCACTTCGACTTCCATGCCGACCCCGACCGCATGCAGCAGGAGGTGGCGCAGCGGAGTCCGTCGGACGAGCAGGGATACGTACGCCTGCGCGGCCGCGTGAGCCGCATCTTCGACGCCTTCTATCCCTACACCGAACGCCCGATGATGCAGCTGCACGTCATGATGCGGATGCTGCCCTTCCTGCTGCGGCATCGGGCCGCGCTCGGCGTGCAGAGGCTCGTCGACGGATGCATCCGCGATCCGTTCCTGCGACGGGCGCTGGCCTTCCACCCGCTGCTGATCGGCGGCCATCCGTCGCACACGCCGGCTCTGTACTCGCTCATCGTGGAGTTCGAGCGGCGCTGGGGCGTGCACTACGCGATCGGCGGCACGGCCGCACTCGTCGATGCGCTCGGAGCGCTGCTCGAACGGCTGGGCGGACGCATCGAATGCGGCGCCCCGGTGGAGCGCATCCTGGTCGAATCCGGAAGCGCGGTGGGCGTGCTGCTCGCGGACGGCACGCGACGGGAGGCCGATGTCGTCGTCTCCAACGCCGACCCGGGCTACACGTACGACCGGCTGCTCGGACCGGACGGGGGCCTGACGGCGCGGAGGCTGCGGACCGCGCGGCCGAGCATGTCGCTGCATGTGCTGTACCTCGGTGCCGACCGCACGTGGCCCGACACCCCGCTCGCCCACCACAATCTGCTGCTCACGGGAGACTCGCGGCGCGTGCTCGGCCGGGTGTTCGGCCGCACACGCCGGGCGCGTGCCCGCAACGGCGAGCCCCTCACGGCGGACGACCTGTTCCTCTACGTCCACCTGCCGTCCCGCACCGACCCGACCATCGCACCGCTCGACTGCGAGGCGATGTACGTCCTCGTCGCGGCTCCTCCGATCGATGAGGACGAAGAGGTGCCCGCGGCCGCGGCGCAGCGGGTGCGCGACCTCGTGGTGGGCGTGCTCGACGAGCGCTACCTGCCGGGGCTGCGATCTCACCTCGTGGTGGAGCATGCGATCGGGCCGGAGCACTTCCGCGACGTGCTGAACACCCCGCGCGGTGCGGCGTTCTCGCTGCAGCCGACGCTGTTCCAGTCGGGCTGGTTCCGTCCGCACAATCGCTCCGCGCGGGTGGACGGGCTGTACCTGGTGGGCGCGGGCACGCACCCGGGCGCCGGCATCCCGGCGGTGCTGGCCTCGGGCAAGATCGCGGCCGATCTCATCGAGCGCCAGTCGGCTATCGCGTCGCCGACAGCCGGCCGGGGCGGCATCCGCATGACCGAGGCCAGGCGATGACGGCCCCCTTCGCCGTTCACGGGTTCGGGGAGAGTCCCGAGGTCGCCCTGGACGACGTGCCCGTGCGCGGAGACCTGCCAGCGTGGCTGACCGGGTCGCTCATCCGCAACGGCCCGGGCACTTTCCAGGTGGGTGAGCGCCGCTACCGGCACTGGTTCGACGGTCTGGCGATGCTGCACCGCTTCACGATCAACCACGGCAGGGTCTCGTACGCGAACCGCTTCCTGGAGACCGAGTCGTACCGGATCGCACGCGACGAGGGGCGCATCGCCTATCCCGAGTTCGCGACCGACCCGTGCCGGTCGATGTTCGCGCGCGCGATGGCGGTGTTCGATCCGCAGGCGACCGACAGCGCGAAGGTGAACATCGCCCGGGTGGCCGACCACTACCTCGCCCTTGCCGAGACGCCCATCCAGGTCGAGTTCGATCCCGAGACCCTGCGCACGGTGGGCGTCGCCGGCTGGGACCGCTCCGACTTCGGGCGGATGACGACCGTGCACCCGCACCTCGATGAGGAGCGTCGCGAGGCGATCAACCTCGTCACGCGCTACGGTGCGATCAGCAGCTACGTGTTCCGCCGGGTCGACACCACCGACCCCGGACTCCTCCACGGTGACACGATCGCGTCGCGGGCGGTGCGCGAGCCGTCGTACATCCACTCGTTCGGGATGTCGGAGCGCCACCTGGTGATCGTCGAGTACCCGCTCGTGGTCAACCCGATCTCGCTCCTGCTGTGGCTGCGGCCGTACATCGAGAACTTCCGCTGGAAGCCGGGGCGCGGCACCCGCATCCACGTGTTCGACCGTGCGACCGGCCGGCACGTCCGGTCGGCGACGGCCGACCCGTTCTTCGCGTTCCACCACGTGAACGCGTACGACGAGGACGGCTCCGTGGTGGTGGATCTGTGCGCCTATGACGACGCGTCGGTGATCGAGTCCTTCTACCTGCACCGGCTCTCCGAGCCCGATGTGCAGATCCCGCCGGGAACGCTGCGCCGGCTGCGCGTGCCGCTGTCCGGTCCCGACGAGCGGCTGCATCCCGAGACTGATCTCGCCGACCGGCATCGAGCTGCCGAGCATCGACTACGCCCGCCGCAACACGAGTCGCGATCTCCGCGTACGTCTACGGCGTCGGCGTGCGCGGCGACCGCGGGTTCTACGACCGGCTCGTCAAGATCGACGTCGAATCTCGCAGCACCCTCACGTGGGACGAACCGGGCTGCTACCCGGGGGAGGGCGTCTTCGTCGGCCGCCCGGATCGTGTCACGGAGGACGACGGCGTGGTGCTGTCGGTCGTGCTCGACGCCGAGCGGGGCACGTCATTCCTGCTGGTCCTGGATGCCGCATCCTTCACCGAGATCGCGCGCGCTGAGCTGCCGCATCCGGTCCTTCTCGGCTATCACGGGCAGTTCTACGACGATCTGCCGTTCTCCGACGACTGACCGGGCCAGGTCTTCCCGGCCCAGGGGTCGTAGTCGGCGAGCAGCTCGCCCTGCGCGGGCCGATCCGCCTCGGGAACGTGCTGCAGGTTGATGCGCACGCGGTACCACAGCGAGCTCGCTCCTCGCATGCCGTCCACGAGCGTGTCGGCCGGGTGCAGCATCCGCGCCACGTCGGCGTGCTGCCCTTTCCACTGCTCGAGCGCCTCGAGCGCCTCGGGCTTGGTCTTCGTGCGGGCGATCTCGATCAGCGGCATCGTCGACTGGCGCCGACCGTCGGCACCGCCCCCGCGCGGCGGCTTCTCGGCCGGCCCCATCTCCTTCGCCAGCGCGAGGAGGCCCTCGAGCGATCCGACCGCGTCGTCGATCCCGTCGTGCGGATCGCCGATCTCCGCGAAGCGGTCGGGCACGGTCAGCACCGTGAACTCCTCCGGCCGGCGCACGCGCACCTCGTCCCAGCCCAGCGGCGTCGACACGCGGGCGTCGGGCAGCGGCCGGATGGAGTACGCCGACGCGACCGTGCGGTCCTTCGCGTTCTGGTTGAAGTCGACGAACACGCTCTCGCCGCGCTCCTCCTTCCACCAGCGCGCGGTGGCAAGCCCGGGCGCGCGGTTCTCGATCTCCCGCGCGAGCGTCTCGGCGGCCAGCCGCACGGTGGTGAAGTCCCACTGCGGGCTGATCCGCACGAGGATGTGCAGACCGCGCGACCCGCTGGTCTTGGGCCAGCCGACGAGGCCGACGTCGGCGAGCACCTCCTGCGCGACGTAGGCGACATCGACGATCTGCGACCAGTCCACCCCCGGCATCGGATCGAGGTCGACGCGCAGTTCGTCGGGGTGGTCGAGGTCTTCGGCCCGCACGGGGTGGGGGTTCAGGTCGAGGCACCCCAGGTTCACGACCCACGCCAGGCCGGCGGCATCCCGGATCACCGCCTCCTCGGCCGACGTTCCCCGCGCATAGTGCAGGGTCGCGGTGTCGATGAAGTCGGGGTGGTTCTCGGGCACGCGCTTCTGGAAGAACGCCTCCTCCTCGATGCCCTTCACGAACCGCTTGAGCACCATCGGGCGCCCGCCGGCGCCGCGCAGCGCACCCGGCGCGACCGCGAGGTAGTAGCGCACCACATCGAGCTTCGTCAGCTGCTGCTGGGGAAAGACGACCTTGTCGGGGCTCGAGACACGCACCTCGTGACCGTCGATCTCGAGGATCTCACCGGCGCTCTTGGCTGGACTCACGCTCGCCACGCTAGCGCGGTGACGGATGCCGCGACCAGGGCTTGACGGTACCGGGTCGCGGTCGGCGGCCGGGTCAGGCGACGAGCGAGAGGCCGACCTGGCCGGTGCGGGCCGAGCGGTCGGCCGTGCGGCCGCGCAGCTCTTCTCCGACCGCGACCGTGAGGTCGACGAGCGTGACCTCGAGAGCGCCGGCGACCGCCGCGATCATCTCGCTCGAGGGCTCCTTGAGCCCGCGCTCCATCTCCGACAGGTACTGCGGCGAGACGCCCGCACGCTCGGCCGTGTCGGCGAGACGCTCGCCGCGGTCATGGCGGATGCGGCGCAGCTGCTCGCCGAGGGCGTCGCGCCACAGCGGCTCGGGCGCTCGCGCGGGGCGCTTCGTCGGCAACGGGATGATCTCCGCTGTTGATTCATGCATGCGCTCACGATAGGACGGAGGGATGCCGCGCCCGAGCCGTTCCGCTGAGAGCAGAACGCCCGCGGCTACAGCATCAGAAGGCCGCGGGCGAGCAGCCACAGGGAGAACCCCGCCGACCCCGCGGCCGACACGGAGAGCGCAACGCGGTGGAGGAGCGTGCCTTCCTCCTGCATCCACGCCCGTGCGAGCGAGACGACCAGCAGCACCGTTGTGGCCAAGGCGATGAACGGCACGAACTGGAGCGGCCAGATTCCCTGAGGCAGGCCGAAGGCGAGGATGAGCGGGTCGGTGTTGAGCAGCAGGTAGACCATCCCGCCCACGTAGAGCAGGTTGAGTGCCGCCGACACGGCGGCCACCAGCACCAGGCCACCGGGCGCCTCGCCGCGGCGGCGTCCGAGCCAGCCGAGCGCGTACACCGCGGCGTAGACGAGCGTCGCGACGAAGGAGAGGACGGTCACCGCGGCGATCGCGACCTGCACCGGACTGCGGTCGCTCAGCAGGTCTCCGTCGAGCCGGTAGACCGCGGCCGTGGGCTGGAGGTCGTCGTCCGTCAGGAAGTCGGTGGGAGGCATCGAGGCGATGCACGACTCATCCGGAGCCGTCGTGGGGTCGGTCAGGAAGGCGCCGGCCATCGTCGCCGCGCAGTCGTCGACCCAGTTCGTCCATACCGCGCCGTGGCCTTGGCCGGGGTAGGTGTGGAGGTACCGCGACGCCAGGTGCTCGGCTGTCGCCTCGGCGTACGCGGTCGGCGTCACCGGGTCGTAGCCGCCGGTCGTGATGAGCGTGGGAATCGCGCTGACGACCGGCGCATTCTCGATCTCCGGGAGCGCGGGCACCGCCCAGAGCGCACAGTCCTCGCGGAAGCTGTCGTTCCGGCCCCAGTGCGCCAGGATGGGGTCGGCCTCCAGCGCGGCGGCGATGCGCTCGTCGGCGTTGAACGGCGCTTCCTCCGCGCACTCGATCGAGAGGTTCAAACCCTCTGCGAGGTCGTCCTCGGCCTCGGTGTACCGCTGGGCGAGGGGAACCGCCGCCCCCGTGTCGCCGCTCGCAAGGCGGTCGATCAGGTAGGGCAGCGCGCGGACCGTCTCGGCGTCGTAGAAGGCGTTGAACAGCCCGGAGAGGATGTCTTCGTCGGACAGCAGCCGTGTCACGGGTGACCCGTCGACCGGGTGCTTGACCTGGACGGACAGCGGGTTCTCCGCGGCCCGATCGAGGACCGTCTCGAGCGACTTCCGCAGATCGGGATAGCGTTCGCGACATTCCGCATCGGCGTCGCAGGCGGTCTCCAGCGTCTCGATGGCAGCCAGCAGGCCGCCGGGCTCCTGCTCGAACTTGTTGATGTGCGGGGGATAGACCCCGTCGAGGATGACCGAACGCAGGCCCTCCGGCCGGTCGCGCATCACCGTCAGGGCGAGACGCGCACCGTAGGAGACGCCGTAGAGGTTCCACTGGTTGTAGCGCAGGGCCGAACGCAGATCGGCGAGGTCGGCGACGCTCTCCGCGCTCGTGTACGCGGCCAGGTCGATTCCCTCTTCGGTCAGACGGGCGCGGCACGCCTCGATCTGCTCGTTGCGGCGCTCGCGGTGCGCCGCGCCCTGGAGGAAGCTCCCCTCCTCGATGAAGTGCTCGACATCCAGTTCCGGGCAGTCCAGGGACGGCTCGGCAAAGGCATCGCCCCGCTGCTCGATCAGGATGATGTCGCGATCGGTGTTCGCCCACTCCGCGTGATCGAGGAAGTACCAGAGGGAGCCGAGCGTGCCTGCGCCGGGCCCGCCGGTCGTCGGGAAGACCAGCGGGTCGGAGGCGTTCGGCGACCGGCTCGTGATGACGATGACAGGAAGACGGAGGGTCTTGGCCGGATCGCTGTCGGAGGTGCGCCGCTCCGGCACGACGAGCACGCCGCAGGTCACCCGCTGCTCGTCCTCGGCCGGCACCTCGACCGGGCAGTCGTCTTCTTGGAACGACTCGGCCACGCTCGTCGGTGCGAGCGGCCCGTGCGCCGCCGCGGGCACGGGCACGAGCAGGACGGCCGCCAGGGCGCAGGCAGCGAACGCGGAAGCGATGAGCGCGCGCGGCCCGACCATAGCGTCACGATAGCGGCCGGGGTGCGGCGGGGAACAGTCCTCGCAGCGCGCCGAAGGGGCCGCCCTTTCGGACGGCCCCTTCGTGGACAGCGTTCGCGGCTAGTTCGAACCGCGGACGATCGCCAGGATGCGGAGGATCTCGACGTACAGCCACACGACGGTGACCATGATGCCGAAGCGCACCGAGCCACGCGTACTGACGCGGGGCGCCGTTGCGCACGCCCTGCTGGATCTGGTCGAAGTCGAGCACGAGCGAGTACGCCGCCATGATGACGACCAGGACGCCGATGATCAGGCCCAGCGGGATGCCCATGATGGTCGCGCTGTGCAGACCGAACATCATGCTGGCCGGGAGGACGCCCGTCCACATCAGGACGAGGTTCAGCAGCGAGAACACGGCGTAGCCGATCAGCGCGATCATGAAGACCTTGGTCGCTCGCTTCGACGCGCGCACCTTGCCGCTTGCGAAGAGGGCGAGGGTCACGCCGACGACCGCCAGCGTGGCGAGGGTGGCCTGCATGACGATGCCCGAGTAGAGGAACTCGAAGAAGGCGGAGATGCCGCCGACGAAGAGCCCCTCGAAGGCCGCGTACGCGAAGATCAGCGCGGGACGCACCTTCTTGCGGGAGCCGAAGATGACGACCAGCGACAGCACGAATCCGCCGAGCATGCCGATGATCCAGGGCAGGATGTTCGGCTGTCCGGTCTCGGCGACCGTCGACATCGTCCAGACCCAGCCGACGGCGGCGGTGGCGACCAGGATCGCGAACAGGCCGAACGTCTTCCAGACGGTGTCTTCGACCGTCATCCTGTCGGTCTCGATCGCACCGGCCGGAGGGGCGGCGTACATGCCCTCCAGGTGCGCCTGGGCCGCGGCATCCGTGCCCGCGTGCTGCGCGGTCGAGAACTGGGTCTGACCGCCGAGCCCGGCCGCGTTCGCGCCGCCCGGGTAGGTCCTGACGGCTTTCGGATCCTGGAAGGCGGGGTTGTTGAATGCGGGGTTGTTGAGGGCCACTGCTCTCACACTCCAAAGTGAAGGGTTTCTACAGCACTGTGCTGTACGTCAACGATATCCGACGAGTGGCATTCCCTTGCAGATCTGTGCTGTGAGAGGGCTTGGAGCGAGATCAGCGTTGCACGCGAACGACGGTGTGCAGGCTGCGCCGGTACCCTGGGTGCGTGTCCCGCCGCCCGCTCGTCATCGGACACCGGGGCGCACCGGGCTATCGGCCCGAGCACTCCCGCTCTTCGTACGACCTCGCGCTGGCGATGAGGGTCGACGCGGTCGAGCCCGACATCGTGGTCTCGCGCGACGGCGTCCTGGTCGTTCGGCACGAGAACGAGATCAGCGGCACCACCGACGTCGCCGACCGTGCGCAGTTCGCGGCCCGGCGGACGACGAAGACCGTCGACGGCGCCCAGCTCAGCGGCTGGTTCACGGAGGATTTCACGTGGGACGAGCTGGCGACCCTCCGCTGCCGGGAGCGGTTGCCGCAGCTGCGGCCGAGCAGCGCGACCTTCGATGACCGGCAGCCGGTGCTGCGTCTGCGGGAGGTGCTCGACCTCGTGCGCGAAGCCTCGCTCGAGCAGGGTCGCGAGATCGGCGTCGTGCTCGAGATCAAGCACGCGACCTACTTCGAGTCGCTCGGGTGGGACATCGCGGACCTCATCCACGGCGAACTCGTCGAGGCAGGCTGGGCGAGCGGCGAGCTGCCCCTCACGATCGAGGCGTTCGAATCGACCGTGCTGCGCCGGTTGCGGGAGCGCGGAGTCTCCGGGACGTACGTCTATCTGCTCGAGGCCGCCGGCCGGCCCTATGACATGGTGGCATCGCTCGGGCGGGCGGCGCCCACCTACCGCGCGACGGTGCGGCCCGCGGGCCTGGATGGTCTCGTGGGGGATGTGGACGGCATCAGCGTGGACAAGCGCATGATCCTCGCGCCCGACAAGCTCGGACGCATGACGGGTCCGACCCGAGTGATCGCCGACGCCCACGATCGTGGGCTGCGGGTCTACACGTGGACATGCCGACCCGAGAATGCGTTCCTCGTGGGCCAGTACCGCCTCCCGGGAGGACCGGCGGCCTTCGGCGATTACGAAGCCGAATGGACGGTCATCCGGGATGCCGGCATCGACGGCGTCTTCGTGGATCATGCCGACCTGGCGGTCGCGTTCTTCGGCCACTGAGCCTTCGATGCCGGCGGCGCCGTTCGGTTCGCCGGCCGGGTAGCGTTGATCCCGCGGCGTACCCACGCCGGATGCTGTTCGGAGACCGTCCTCCCCCGGGAACGGCGAGCATCCGCTCGGCCCCCGAAAGGATGACGCCATGACCGTCGACCCCGTCGGCCTGATCTACCTCGCCGCGGGTCTGGCGACGCTCGCGGCGGCCCTGCTTCCGTGGCTGCTCGGCCGGGCCCCGGTGTCGATGCCGATGGTGTTCGTCGCTGCGGGCATCGTGGTGTTCGCGCTGCTGCCCGACCTTCCCGATCCCAGTCCGACGGAGCACCCCGAGTTCGCGCTGCACCTCACCGAGGTCTGCGTCATCGTCTCCCTGATGGGAGCGGGGCTCGCGATCAACCGCGCTTTCAGCTGGCGTACGTGGTCCACCACGTGGCGGCTGCTGGCGATCACGATGCCGCTCTCGATCGTCGCCGTCGCCCTGCTCGGATGGTGGGGGCTGGGCCTGGGTGTCGCCGGCGCGATCCTGCTCGCCGCCGCCGTCGCCCCGACCGACCCGGTGCTGGCCAGCGAGGTGCAGGTGAGCGAGCCTCTCACCGATGACGAGCGCGCGGACGACGACGAGGCGCGGTTCGCGATCACCTCCGAGGCGGGCCTGAACGACGGCCTCGCGTTCCCCTTCACCTACGCCGCGATCGCGATCAGCCTGGTGGGCCTTGCTCCCTCGGGCTGGCTTGGGGAGTGGCTGCTGATCGACGTCGCCTGGCGCCTGGGCGTGGGGGTGGTGATGGGGCTCGCCGTCGGCTGGATACTGCGGAAGCTCTTCTTCTCCTCAGTGTCGCGACGGCTGGGATTCACGGAGAAGGCCGACGGTTTCATCGCGCTCGCGGCCACCTTCCTCGCCTACGGCGCGGCCGAAGTGGCCGAGGGGTACGGGTTCGTCGCGGTCTTCGTGTGCGCCTGCACGATCCGCGCGGCCGAACGGGCGAACGGTCTCCACGCCGTGCTGCACACCTTCGTGGAGCAGGTCGAGCGTCTGCTCACCGTCGCCGTGCTGGTGCTGCTGGGCGGCGCCGTCGCGCGGGGGCTCCTCGAATCACTGACGTGGGCCGACGTGGGGCTCGCCGCCGTCATCCTGCTCATCATCCGCCCCATTACCGGCTGGATCGCACTCACGCCCGGCAAGACGGGGCCCCGGGAGCGCGCGGTGATCGCGTTCTTCGGCGTCCGCGGGGTCGGCTCGCTCTTCTACATCGCTTACGGGCTGCAGTACGGCGACTTCGCCGGAGGGGATCGCCTGTGGGCGATCGTGTCGGCCGTCATCCTCGGCTCGATCCTTCTCCACGGCGTGGCGGCGACTCCCACGATGGCGCTGCTTGACCGCGCGCGACGGCGGCGAGCCGCTGTGCAGGGCGACGGGACCGACATCGTCGACACCCCCGTCTGACGAGGGCGGTCGGAATGCCGGATGCCGGCGGACCCGACCTACCGAGATGCACTAGTTCGCCTTCCGATGGTTGTCAACCCGCTCGCCGTCGGTGCACACGCGGAGTGTGATGGGCAGTGTTCTGGGGATGCCGAGCAGACGAGGAGATGAGTGCGTTGGCGGTGCTCCGTGACCATGGTGACCTTGACCTGACCCCCGCGGGCCCCACGTCGTGGCGGGTGAGCGACCGGAGCGTGCCGGAGAGCGACGCGGCGCACGTGATCGCCTTCCTCGACGGGCACGAGGCCGACGTGGAGGTCGTGTGGCTGCGCGGCCACGTCGACGCGCTCGGCCCCTTCGAGGATCTGGACAGCGCGCTCGACTCCATCGCCGCGGCCGTCTCGCGCACGGAGCCCGCGGCACGGGGAGTCGGCGGCTGACCCGCCGCGCCGATGGCGCCCGTCCCGGAGGATCAGCTCTCGACGGTGCGGAAGAGCGTCACTGGGCCTCCTCAGCGGTCTTGTAGTCGGGCGTGCCGACGGGCTTGGACTCGCTCGAGCCCCGCTGGCGGAGGAAGATCGAGAACGCGATCATCGTCCCGACCGCGAGGAACTCGGACTGCCAGTTCTGCAGCGTCCGATCCCAGAAGTCGGGGGTGGCGACATAGTCCAGCCATCCGATCGGCGCCTGGTCATGCTCGGCGTTCTCGGAGTTGTAGACCACGACGCCGGCCAGCGACTGCGCCAGCCACGACAGGGCGAAGATGGTGCCCATGACCAGCAGCAGGGAGTTGGAGTAGAGCGTCTGCGGCAGCCCCTCCCGCTTGGCCCACCGCGGGGAGTCGGGGCCGGCGTGCCGGCCGACCTTCTGCTCCTCATCCGAGCCGGGTCCCTCATCGCCGGGCTTCTTCGACTCGGGGGAGCCTCGCTGGACGAGCCAGATCGTCGCCAGGATGAACAGGAAGAACTGCAGGAACTCCGACTGCCAGTTCTCCGCCACATCGACGATGAACTCGGAGGAGGTGATGAACTCCACGAAGCCGACGGGCGGCTGGGAGTGCTGCACCAAGCGCTCGTTGTGCTCGAGGAAGCCCGCGATCGACTGTCCGACGATCGCGATCACGAACAGGCCCAGGAACAGGATGCTGAGGGCGTTGTTCCTCACCGACCGGAACATGTCAGCGCCCCAGTACCGGAATCGCGATCATCACGACGAGTCCGACCGCGATGATGACCGCCCAGCTCCAGAAGACGATCCGCTCGCCTCGGTGCGGTCCTTCCTCTTCGGGGGTGAAGTCGACCATGGTCTCCCGCCTTCCACCCGGCCCGTGCCGGGACGGGTTTCACTGTGGCAAAACGAGTGTCTGCGCGCCCAGGGCCTTGACAAAACCGCGGATCCGGCGCCGCCTTCTCGGCCCGCGCATGGCCCCCGTCACAGCATCGACAGCAGGGTCTGCGCGTTGCGCACGGCATGGCCCTCGCCGTCGTTGTTGAAGTACGCGTACACCGAGCGGCCCTGTCGCTCCCACTCGCGGATTCGCGCCGCCCACCAGTGCAGGTCCTCGTCGGAGTACGAACCAGCGTAGAGCGACCCCGGATCCGGCCCATGCAGGCGGACGTACACCAGCTCGGCGGTCGCCCGCAGAACGCAGGGCAGCTCCGCACCGCTCATCACGCAGTACGCGGCGTTTCGCCGTTCCAGGATGCCGAAGACCTCGTCATCGACCCACGACGGATGCCGGAACTCCACCGCCGGCCGCATCCACGCCGGCACGCGCCCGAGGAACCAGTCCAACCGGTCGTCGTCTCGCTGCATCGACGGGGGCAGCTGCACCAGGAGCGGCCCGCGGCGCCCGCCCAGCTCGTGCAGGCCGTCGGCCATCCTCTCGAGCCACTGCTCCGGCTCGTGCAGCCGGCGCGCGTGCGAGAGTCCACGTGGCGCCTTCACCGTCATCTCGAATCCGTCTGGCAGCCGCTGCCGCCAGCCCGCGAAACGGACGGCGGGGGGCCAGCGATAGAAGGTGGCGTTGATCTCGACGGTGTCGAACACCGCGCAGTATCGCGCGAGCCGCTCGCGCGCCGGCAGACCCGGCGGGTAGAGCACGCCGTCCCAGTGGTCGTAGCTCCACCCCGACGTTCCGACGCGCGGGCGGCTCTGCGCCCGCGCGCCGTGGGGTGTGGTCACCGTGAAGCGATCCCCGGCGATCGAGCGGCGCTCAGCCTCCCAGGCCTACCCGGTCCACACGCCGGTGATATCGCATGCCGGCCATGCCGCCGAGAATCGCGCCCCCCAGCGCCACCGCAGCCGCGCCGATGGCGGTAAGGATTCCGGTGAGGGTCGCGGTCTCCGGAGTCACCGGCAGCCGCGGGAAGCTGTTGACGGTCCGCAGGATGTCCCACTGGCTTCCGGCCACCGCCGTCAGGACGGCCAGCACCACCGCGATCAGGATCGCCCACAGCCACACCGCGATGCCCTGCTTGACGCCGCTGAAGCGAGCCATCCGCCCGGCGACGTAGCCGCCCGCGAAATAGGCGATCAGCAGGATGAGCCCGACGACGATCGCGCTCACGACCGTCACGGTGCCCGGATCGGCGGCCGCGGCATCCGCCGCCTCTTCGACGCTGACCCCGGTGCCGTATCCGATCGCGCCGCCGATCGCGGCCGCCGCGGCCGTCAGCAGCACGGCGGCGCCGCTGGCGGTGAGCCAGCCGAAGAACGCCGATCCGAACTTGAAGCCGCCGAAGCGCTCCTTCTCACGTGCGAGCACGTCGTCGCGGAGCGATCCGTCCGGGGTGCGTGCGGGGGCGGGGTAATCTGCCGGCCGCCCCGCCGTCGTGTTGTCGCTCACTTGCTGATCGCCTCGACGGTTTCGCCGGTCGCCGTTGCTGAGAGCGTCAGCGCGATGTCGGCCTGGCTGATGATGCCGACCAGGTCGTGGCCGTCGATCACGGGAAGGCGACGGACCTGGTGCTTCTCCATGGTCGTCAGGGCGTCGCGGATGTCGTCATCGGCGCCGATCGTCACCGGCTTGCCTTCGGCGAGCGATCCGGCTGTCTCCTGAGCCGGGTCTCCACCGCGGGCGAGGCACTTCACGACGATGTCGCGATCGGTGAGCATGCCCTTGAGTCGGTCGTCGTTGCCGCAGATCGGCAGGGCGCCGACGTCCAGATCGGCCATCTTCTTGGCCGCCTCGACGAGGCTCTCGTCCTCCTTCACGCACGTGGGGTCCGGTGACATGATTTCGCGTGCTTTCGTCACGGCTCACTCCTCTCTCCGTTGAGTCCCGCCAACGTAGGCCCGCAGGCACCGGCCTCGTAGGGGGTTGACAACGGTGCGCGCCTCCTTCACGCTCCGAGCGGACGGCGGCCACCTCGCGTGATGGACCTCGCCGCCCCAGTCAGAGGAAGAGGAGGGCGTGTGAGGATCGCGATGCTGGGGCCTGTCGCCTGGCGCACGCCGCCACGGCACTACGGTCCGTGGGAGCAGGTCACCAGCGTGCTGACGGAGGGACTGGTGCGGCGCGGAATAGATGTGACCCTGTTCGCCACAGCCGATTCCCTCAGCTCAGCGCGGCTGGAGGCGGTGGTGGCCTCCGGCTATGCGGAGCACCCTCACATGGACGGGCGGGTGTGGGAGGCGCTGCATGTGGCTCACGCCATGGAGCTGTCGGCGGGCTTCGATCTCGTGCACAACCACCTCGACTGGCTGCCGCTCGCGTTTCCCGCGTCGTGGCGGGCGCCGATGGTGACGACGATCCATGGCTTCTCCGGCGCCGGCATCCTGCCCGTGTACGCACAGGCGCGCTCGGCATTCGTGTCGATCTCGGACTCCGATCGGTCTCCGGAGCTCGACTACATCGCGACGATCCACCACGGGATCGAGATGCCCGACGGGCACGCCGTGACGCCGGGCGGCGATGACCTCGTTGCGTTCGGTCGCATCCATCCCGACAAGGGCACCGCCGACGCGATCGAGATCGCCCGCCGGGCCGGCCGTCGGCTGGTCATCTGCGGGATCGTCCACGACGACGCGTACTTCTCGGAGCGGGTGGAGCCGTGGATCGACGGAGACCGGGTGGTCTATCGCGGATCCGTGGGCCCCGCCGAACGGACCGAGGTGCTCGGCTCCGCGGCCGCGCTGCTGCATCCGATCCACTTCGACGAGCCGTTCGGCCTGTCGGTGGCCGAAGCGATGGCATGCGGCACGCCGGTCATCGCCTACCGCCGCGGGTCGATGCCCGAACTCGTCGACGAGGGGCTCACCGGCTTCCTCGTGGCCGGCGTGAACGAGGCCGTCGAGGCGGTCGCTCGCCTCGGCGAGCTGGATCGGAGCCGCGTGGCTGTCAGGGCGAGAGAGCGTTTCGACGTCGAGAAGATGGTCGATGCGTATTTGCGTGTCTATGAGGCGTTGCTCGGCTGAGCGCTTCTGTCAAGCCCCGCCCGATCCGGGGGGCAGGCGTGCTGTAATCGGCATCCCGGACGGTGGGTGCATGACGTGGATCTCGCTTCAGCGCGTCGCGGAGGACCGCCGTGCCTGACAGAGAAGAGATCGCCATGACACGGTTCGGCCTCATGTCCACGTACCCCCCGACGCGCTGCGGTCTGGCCACCTTCACCGCGGCGCTCGCCGCGGAACTGAGCAAGGGGACCGCCGACTCGGCAACGGTGGTCAGGGTGCTCGACGACTCGGACTCGCCCACGTTCTCGCCGCGTCATCGATCGCCCGTGAGCGTGGAGTTCCACCCCGCCCATTCCGACGGTGTCGACGCGGCGGTCGCCGCCCTCGACGCGTGCGATGTGGCGATCGTCCAGCACGAGTACGGCATCTACTCCGGTCCCGACGGCGAGGACGTGGTGGCTCTCCTGCAGCGCCTGTCGGTGCCCGTGATCGTCGTCCTCCACACCGTCCTGGCTGCGCCGACTTCCTCGCAGCGTGCCGTGCTGGAAGCGGTGTGCGCGTCATCCGCGTCGGTGGTGGTCATGTCCGAGAACTCCGCCGCGCTGCTCGTGTCACGGTACCGCGTGGACCACGCCAAGGTATCCGTCATCCCCCACGGCGTCTCCGCGGAGCCTGTGGCCGGTGGTCCCCACGAGGGCGCTGTGAAGCGGGTCTTGACCTGGGGGCTGATGTCGGAGGGCAAGGGACTGGAGTGGGGCATCCGCGCCATCGGCATCCTGCGAGACCGAGGCATCCCAGTGCAGTACGTCATCTCGGGGCAGACGCACCCCAAGGTGGTGGAGAGGGAGGGCGAGCGCTATCGCCGCGGTCTGGAGCACCTCGTCGCCGAGCTTGACCTGGCGGGCGCGGTACGCATCGACGGGCGGTACCTCACGCCCGCCCAGCTCGCCCAGCTGCGCGCGTCGGCGGACGTGGTCCTGCTGCCCTACATGTCGCAGGAGCAAGCGACGTCGGGTGTGCTGGCCGAGGCGGTGGCCGCCGGCATCCCGGTCGTCGCAACACGCTTCCCGCACGCGGTGGAAATGCTGTCGGGCGGTGCGGGGCTCCTCGTCGACCATGCCGACCCGCGCTCCATCGCCGATGCGCTCGCGCGCGTCCTCACGTCCGACGACACCGCGCGGGCCATGCACGAGACAGCTCTGAGAGACGCGCACGCCGCCGGCTGGCCGGCGGTGGCCGACCGGTACCGGCTCCTGGCGGCGACGCTCTCGGCCGTCGACGCGGCATGAGCGCGCCCGGGTCCGCCCCATCGTTCGCTCATCTGGCCGCGCTCACCGACGACCGCGGACTGTTCGAGCATGCGCTCCGAGACGCGCCTCGGCCAGAGCACGGGTACTGCGTGGACGACGTGGCTCGTGCCCTGATCGTGACGGTTCGAGAGCCCGACCAGACGCCGCTGATCGCGCGACTGACGCACACCTACTTCGCCTTCGTCGCGGATGCCGTCGCACCGGACGGCAGGGTCCGCAATCGGATGTCGACGGACGGGCGATGGGCCGATCGACCGGCCCTGGGTGACTGGTGGGGACGGGCGCTGTGGGCCTTGGGCGTGACGTCAGCGCGAGCCGCCACGCCGGCGATGCGCGCGGAGGCAGCCGAGCTCTTCCGGCGTGCAGCTGTGCAGAGATCGCCTTTTCTGCGCGCGCGCGCCTACGCCGCGATCGGCGGGGCGGAGCTGTTCCGTGCGCATCCCGGTGATCCGGCGGCGCTCGCCCTCGCTCGCGACGCCGCCACACCACTGTCGAAGCGACTCGGCGCCCGGTGGCCCTGGCCGGAGTTCCGGCTGCGATACGCCAACGCGGCGCTCGCCGAGGGCCTCATGGCCGCCGGGACGTGTCTTGACGACCACGAATTGCTGGACCGCGGACTGGAGATGCTGGGTTTCGTCCTCGAGATCGAGACCCGCGACGGCCACCTGTCGGTGACCGGCGTCGGCGGACGGGGTCCGGGCGAGCGAGAGGTTCAGTTCGACCAGCAGCCGATCGAGGTGGCGGCCATCGCCGAGGCGTGCGCCCGCGCCTTCGATCTCACGGGCGACGCACGGTGGCGGGATGCCGTCGCGCTCGCCTGGGCGTGGTTCGAGGGGGCGAATGACGGCGGCATCCGCATGTACGACCCCGAGACGGGTGCCGGATTCGACGGGCTGACCGCCCAGGGGAGAAATGACAACCGCGGGGCCGAGTCGACTCTCGCTGCGCTGAGTGTGCTTCAGCACGCCCGCATGCTGTCAAGCGTCGCTAGCGTGAGGGGATGATGCTGACCGCACACAGCGCTTCCCTCGATCACGACCTGTCCCGGGTCGTTCATCGGTTCTTCCTTCCCGGCGAGGGGACCATGACGGTGCACTCGCGCTTGGCCGATGTCGTCGATCGCGTCCTGGCGATACCGGAGGAGCAGCTCGGTCCCATCGCCGAGGGCATCGCGGCCGAACTCTCGGACACCCAGAGCGACGCCGAGAGGGTGCTCATCGCGCATGCCCGCGCCGTCTCGGACCGAGTCGCCCACCGGCCTCTGACGACTGCCCAGCTGACGATCCTCGGATCGGCCGTGACGTCGCTGGTCTCGGTCGAGGGTGCGGCGCTGTGCAATCCCAGCGCGGTCGCGCATCCGTCGCAGGCCGGGCTCCGGGAAGGCGAATTGCGCGTCGCGGTGTCGCTCAGAGGCATCGGCGAAGGACACGTCTCGTCGATCGGCTTCGCTGAAGCGGTGATCGGTGCCGATCGACACCTGGAGCTTCGGAGTGCGAAGCACGCCTCTGAGTCGGGCCGCGGTCGCGAGCGGCGAGTGGTCGCGACAGCACTTCGGTGAGGCTCTGGAGGATGCCGCTCAGCTGGGCGATCTCGCGAGCGCCGTGCTCCTTGCTCTGCCGGAGCGGTTCGGCACCGTCGACCTGGAAACCGCCATCGCGACGCTGCCGTCCGATCTCGCGATGCGCCCGAGCAGTCGCGCTCCGATCCAGGCGCTGCGGGAGATGGCCGCATCGACGTATCGCGCGACCTTCCCCTCGGACGTTCCCCTGAGCGCTCGCATTCTCATGCCGGTGCTGCCCGACGAGGACCACGGGGTCGAGGACGCCCGGTTCACTCTTTCGACGGATACCGACGACCCGACGCCCTACCGCGCGACCTACACCGCCTACGACGGCAGGAACATCGCTCCACGGCTGCTGACCTCCGCGGATCTGACGACGTTCGATTCGCATCGGCTCACCGGCCACGGTGCGCGCAACAAGGGCATGGCGCTTTTCCCGCGCCGGGTCGGAGGCCGCCATCTCGCGATCAGCAGAGGCGACGGCGAGAACATCTCGCTGTCGGCTTCGGACGATGGGCTGGTCTGGGCCGACCTGGGTGTCATCTCCTCTCCGCAGGAGGTGTGGGAGATCATCCAGCTCGGCAACTGCGGACCACCGATCGAGACGCCCATGGGCTGGCTCGTCCTCACGCACGGGGTCGGTCCGCTGCGGACGTATGCGTTGGGCGCGCTGCTGCTCGACCTGGATGACCCCGGGCGCGTTCTCGCGCGCACGACCGCACCGCTGCTGCGACCCGAGGGCGAGATGGTGGACGGATACGTGCCTCGCGTCGTCTACTCGTGCGGCGGGATCGTGCACCGGGGCACGCTGTGGGTTCCCATCGGAGTGGGGGATTCGCGCATCCGCGTCTACTCGGTCGAGATGGAGGACCTTCTGCGCTCGATGACCGCGACCGTCCGAGCCTGAAACAGCGCCTCTGCGGCATCCGGTTATACGCCTCTTTCGACGACTTCGCCAGGGGGAGGCGGGTCTGGCCTGCGGGCGATTACCGTGGCGGCGGCCGACCCGATCGGTCGGCCGAAAACCCATTGGTCACGACCACAAGGAGCTGAAATGTCTACCACATGGGACGCATGGAACTATCGCGAATCCGCCTCACGGGGAGCGGGCTCGGCCGGCCTCGTGGGCTACCGGGTCCACGCCAGAGACGGCGAGATCGGAAAGGTCGACGAGGCGAGCAACGACGTCGGCGGGAGCCGCATCGTCGTGGACACCGGCCCGTGGATCTTCGGCCGGAAAGTCGTTCTCCCCGCGGGGACCGTGGAGCGCGTCGATGACGCCGACGAGGCGGTCTACGTCGACCTGACCAAGGACCAGATCAAGAATTCTCCGGAACTTGGCGCCGACAGCGACTGGGACGACGCGGGCTACCGCGACAGGCTGGACACCTACTACGGCGGGTTCTACGGCTGATCGTTTCGGCGGGGTGGCTGCATCGCAGCCACCCCGCGCGGCTGTCGGTTCTAGGGGACGGCGGCTGTCTTGACAACCCCATTGGACAGGTGACACTTCCACGTTAGAAATCAGGATATGAAGCAGATCGTCTACGCAGGTTCGCGACTGATGACAGGCGATGAGATCGCGATCGCCGTGCTCGACTACTGCGCCGCCCTGGCGGATGCCGGCACGGCTGAGACCGTGGAGATCCCGGTCCTCTCCGGGGAGGGACACCGAACGAAGGCCACGTTGCTCGTCGGTCCGTCCAGCCAGATCGTCGCGGAGGACGTCGACACCGCGTACGAGGAGGTCATCGATCACGACGTCGTCCGCCTGCTTCGCGACAAGACCAAGGTGCATCGCCCTGTGGCCGGAAGCTCGATCCACCACGACGGAGATGATGACCGGTCCTGGACGAACGACTACTGAGCCTCGGCGATCGCGACCCGAGCGGAGGCGGCATCCCTCGGCGAGAGGTCGGGGAGCGCGTGAGTGCCGAGTTCGTGCCGCAGCGCGCTGAGTGCAGCCAGCCAGCCGCTGAGCCCGTGCACCCCCGGACCGGGTGAGACCGAGGCGGAGGCGAGGTAGACGCCCGGAATCGGCGTCCGCCACGGCTCTCGGCCGAGCACGGGTCGCCGGATGAGCTGCCTCAGCGAGGGGGTGCCCGACGCGATGTCACCGTCCACATAGTTCGGATTGTGCCGCTCCACATCCGGCGCGGTACGGGAGCTCGTTGCCAGGATCGTGTCGCGGAATCCGGGTGCGAAGCGCTCGATCTGCGCGGTCACGGCCTCCCGGCGATCGGCCGAGGAACCGGCCGGAACGTGGGTGTAGGCCCACAGAGTGTGGCGGCCCTCGGGTGCTCGGCCGGCGTCGAACAGCGATTGCTGTGCGACGAGCACATAGGGGCGCTCCGGAAGGCGCCCGCGGTTGACGTCGTTCTCCGCGACCGAGATCTCGCGACGGGTACCGCCGACGTGCACCGTCCCCGCATTCCGCAGCCCCGCGTTCGTCCAGGGAACAGGCTCGCTCAGTGCGAAATCCACCTTGGCGACCGCGCCGCCGTAGCGGAACCGCTCCATCGCCCGTCGGTAGCGCTGCGGCATCGAAGCGCCGGCGATGCTCACGAACGCGCGCGGCGTGACGTCCAAGACGGTCACCGTCGCAGCCGGAAGCTCCGCGAGCGAGGCGACTTCGTGCTCCGTGATCAGGTCGCCGCCGTGCGCGCGGATGTCGGCGACCATGGCATCGACGATCGCCTGGCTCCCGCCGATCGGGATCGGCCACCCGCGCGCGTGCGCATACGCGCCCAGGACGAGCCCGGCACCGGCCGCAGCGACGCTCGGCTGGGGAAGGATGGAATGGGCCGCGACGCCGGTCAGCATCGCCGGAGCCGTATCCTCGCCGAAATCGTGCGTTGCGCGCGACGGTTCCCTGCTCGAGCGACCTCCTCCCGAAGGCCACGGCCAGCAGCGGGTCCGGCGGCACCCGCATGAGCGTGGAGCCGGTGAAATCGGCGACGCCGCTCGCGTGCCGCACGAGCGGTCTCATGAGCCGGGCATACGCCCTGCCGTCCGCGCCGAGCTCATCGGCGGTGCGCGCGAGGTCGCGGTACGCGATGCCTGCGCGGCCACCATCGAGCGGATGCCCGAAGGACACGTCCGGCGTCACGAAATCGACCCGCCGCTGCAGGCCGAACTCACGGAAGAACCGCGACTCGAGCGCCATGGGGTGAACGGCCGAGCACACGTCGTGCCGATATCCCGGCAGGGTGAGCTCCCGCGTGGCCGCCCCTCCGCCGAGCTGGTCGGCGCGTTCGTACACCCGCACCCGCAGTCCGGCGCGGGCGAGGGTCACCGCGGCTGCCAGCCCGTTGGGGCCCGCTCCGACCACCACCGCATCTGCGGAACCTCTGCGACGAGCGCCTCCACCTCTCACGTCGCGCCCTCGCCGGCACCGCGGATCTCCCGGTCGGCCGTCGTGGGCTCCGCCGACCCGGAGGTTCCCTCCGCCAGGTAGGCGAGCCGGTGCAGCGTCTCGGTGTTGCGCCAGTGCAGCAGCACCTCGCGCAGCGGCCCGGGCACGAACCTGCCCGGCCCCGCGACGGCCTCCTCCTGAATCCGCGCCAGGCACCCGCTTCCGTGCGGCTTCACGTCGATCGTCACTCGCGCCTCGCCGATGGGCCATCCCTTCGCTCGCACCACCATCCGCCGCGGAGGGTCGAACGCCTCCACGACGGTGACATCGTCGATGAGCACGGGCCATGCGCCGAAGGAATGGTGCAGGCGCGAACCCGTCCGCGGCCACGTGTCGTCGACGTCGCGCATGCGGGATGCGCCGACGACCCAGCACGGGTAGAGCCAGCCGTCCGAAAGGATCCGGAACACGTCGTCGGGCGTGCAGGTCAGCAGGCGGACATTCCTGGACATGTCACCGGACCCTCTCCTGCTGGGCGGCGCCGGTGTGCTGCCGCGCGGCATCCTCGCGTCGCATCCGCTCACGGATGCCGCCCTCGACCGTGTCACCCTGCTCGACGGGTCGGTGGATCGCGCCGGACGTGGCCGCCACCGGCGCGCCCTTTCGCGACTCGGCGTCGGCCACCCGCCCCGAGAGCCGATCGGCGAGCGCGGGTGCGAACCGGCCCGAGAATCCGCCGAAGCGTGCCCTTGCGCCGACGCGCTGCTCCTTGGGGGGCGTGGCACACGCCGCGACGATCGCGTCGACGACAGGCACCGGATCTTCCATGGTGGCCATGCGGAGCGTCCGACCGGTGTAGTTGCCGGCGTGATCCCAGAACGGGGTGTCGATCGCCCACGGCAGGATCGTGCTCACCCGGATGGTCTGGCCCATTCCGGCCAGCCGGAGCTCCTCTTGGAGGCACCGGCCCAACGTGACGACTGCGGCCTTCGATGCCGCATACGACGTCTGAAGGGCCAGGGGCACCTCGCTCTCGACCGACCCGACGTTGATCAGGATGCCGGATCGCTGGGCGACGAACTGCCGGAGTGCGGTGTGCGCACCGTAGAGAAGGCCCTTCACGTTGACGTCGATCACCCGGGCATGGTCGTGGAGCGGCACCTCCCAGAAGCTGCCGAGCGCGCCGATCCCGGCATTGTTCACCCATACGTCGATCCGGCCGAAGCGGTCCACGGCCGCGCGCGCGAGTCGCGCAACGCTGTCCGGATCGCCGACGTCGGTCTCCACGGGCACGGCCACGCCTCCGGCCGCGGCGATCGCCTCGGCGAGGTCTTCCAGCACGCGGATACGACGCGCCGCGATCACGACGTTCGCGCCGGCCGTCGCGAGCTTCCACGCGGCGCCGCGACCCACGCCGCTGGACGCGCCGGTGATCACCACGGTTTTGCCCTGCAGGTCAGTGTCATCACCCATGCCGACATCATGCGGAAGCCGGGCCCGGCGGCGCACGGGCCTTGCCAACGTTCGCCGATGCCGCTAACGGCAGTCAGTGGCGACCGCCCGCCGCAGAGCGGATCGACCCGCGGTGTCAAGCCCCTCAGGAGAGCGGCCTGTGCGCTCTACCGTGATGATCCGGCGACGCGGCGAGTGCCGCGGCGCGGAGGGGAAGGACACAGCGCATGACAGACAACCGCACACGGGCCCGGGCCAAGCGGCCGCGCACTCCGCTGGCAGGACCGTACGGGCACCCGTTCCACCCCATCCTGGTGACGATCCCCATCGGCACGTGGACGGCGAGCCTCATCTTCGACATCCTGGGACTGCTGTCCGACGACCCCAGCCCCTACGCACTGGCGTCGCAGATCCTGATCGCGATCGGCATCATCGGCGCCGTCGTGGCCGCGATCTTCGGACTTCTCGACATGTCACAGCTCGCCGCCGGCACTCCCGCCCGGCGCACGGCATTGACGCACATGACCGCCAACCTGGTGGCCGTGGTCCTGTTCGCCGTGAGCTGGGCGGTGAGGGCCGGTGAAGGGCACGACGAGGTGAGCGTCTTCGGAATGGTGCTCAGCGTCGCCGGCCTGCTGGTCGTCGGCTTCTCGGGATGGCTCGGCGGAAAACTCGCCTACCGGTACGGTGTGCGCGTCGCCGACGAGTCCACGCAGGACGAGGGGTTCCGCTGATCCATGGAGCATTGCAGATCCCCGAGGAGCACCGGATGACGATCGTCGCGACGGAGCCGTCCACACTCATCCGCTTGACTCCTCGCGGGCCGGTCAGCGACCTGGTGATCGAGACGCTCCTCCACGGCGACCCCGCCGATGCCGTCGCCGTCGGCCTGCTGCCTGCGACAACCGCCGCCGTCGAGGAGACTCCCGACGTCGCGGTCGACGGCGACCTGCAGCTCGCGCTCTTCCTGCTGTACGCGTGCAGCTACGGATCGCTGGAAGAGATCGCTCCGGAGTGGGAGTGGCATCCCGACCTGCTCGCGGTGCGGGCGGTGCTCGAGCGCGGGTTCGAGCGGGCGCTGCGGCGAGAGATCGAGGTCCCCGACCTCCCCCCGGCGGATGCCGAGGCGATCGCCGCGGCGCTGTTCGCCCTCACGGCTCCCACGCCGGGCCCGTCACTGGCTCGATTCGTCGCCAAGAGGGCGACTCTCGAGCAGGCCCGTGAGTTCCTCATCCAGCGCAGCATCTACACCCTGCGCGAGGCCGACCCGCACTCCTGGGCGATTCCACGCCTGTCGGGGCGGCCCAAAGCGGCGCTGGTGGAGATCCAGTCCGACGAGTACGGCGCCGGCCGCCCGGAGCGCATGCACGCGGAGATCTTCGCGCGCACGATGCGTGGCGTCGGGCTGGATGCGACCTACGGCGCCTACCTCGACGCCGTGTCGGCGCCCGTGCTGGCCTCTCAGAACGCGATGACCCTCTTCGGTGTGAACCGCCGACTCCTCGGTGCCATCGTCGGCCATCTCGCGGCGTTCGAGATGACCTCCTCACTGCCCAATCGGATGTACGGCGATGGCTTCCGGCGACTCGGTTTCGGGGATGAGGTCACCGAGTACTTCGACGAACACGTGGAAGCGGATGCCGTCCACGAGCAGATCGCCGCCCGTGATCTCGCCGGCGCGCTCGGTGAGGACCGTCCCGACCTGCTGCCCGACATCTTCTTCGGCGCCGCGGCATGCCTGGCGCTCGACGATCGGGCTGCGGACGACATCCGCAGGGCCTTCGAGAACGGGCGGACCTCCCTCCGGACGAGCACGGTCGACATGCCGCCGACTCCGGCCAGCCCGTGACCGAATACGACGCGGAGTACGTCCTGCCTCTGCGCCGCCGAGACCGCTCCGGAGAACGCGAACTGCTGCGGTATGTGGACTGGGTGAGCGTCCGGATGGACCTCACGATCGTCGACGGCTCCGACTCCACTCTGTTCGAGGCGCTCGACGCCCAGCTGCCGGCGGGCGTCCGGCACGTCGCTCCCGCGCGGCCCGGACTGAACGGCAAGGCGCGCGGTGCGGTCACGGGGCTGGACATCGCGCGCCGTGAAAGGATCGTCCTCGCGGACGACGACGTGCGATACGACGACGGATCGCTGACCGACGTGCTGGCCCGGCTCGACCGCGCCGACCTGGTGCGTCCGCAGAACGTGTATGCGCGGTATCCGTGGCATGCGCGATGGGACACCTCCCGCATGCTGATAGGTCGCACGCTGGGCGGCGACTTCGGAGGCACCGTCGGGCTGCGGCGGTCGATCATCCGCAGAGCCGACGGATACCGCACTGACGTGCTGTTCGAGAACCTTGAACTGGAGCGGACCGTCCGGGCGCTCGGCGGCCGGATCGATGTGGCACCCGACGTGTTCGTCAGCCGCACCCCACCGACCGTGCGGCACTTCGTCGGCCAACGGGTGCGACAGGCGTACGACGGATTCGCCCAGCCGGCTCGGCTGATCGTCGAGCTCGCCATGGGTCCGGTGATCGTCGTGGCGGCGGCACGCCGGGCGTGGCGTGTGCTGGCCGCCGTGTGTGTGCTGTCGGTCGCGACCGCGGAGGCCGGGCGCCGGCGCGCAGCCGGAACGAGCGCCTTCCCTGCGACGAGCTCCCTGTGGGCGCCGCTGTGGGTGATCGAGCGCGCGGCGGCGGCATGGATTGCGCTGGCGCTGCGGCTGCGTGGTGGCGTCTCGTACTCCGGGGCGCGCATCGCGGTCGCCGCAACGCCGCCCCGCGCGCTGCGTCTGAGGCTCGCTGCGGGCCAGAATGCTCTACATGACTGAGAATCCCGCTCCCCGGATCACCGCGTGCCCGGACGGGCCGCTGCTGGTGCGCGGGACGGTGGAGATCGTGGGCGACGACGGGCGTGCGATCCTCAATCCGCGCCGCACGGTGGCGCTGTGCCGCTGCGGCGCATCGGCGATCAAGCCGTGGTGCGACGGCACCCACAAGCTGGTGCGGTTCACGACCGCCGAGCGGATGCCGGAACCCGACGACCAAGCGGCCGCTCGACCAGAGGTCTCGTGAGCTCGCGCCTGGAGGTCGTCGACGGGTGCACCTTCCGCGTTCTGTCGTCTCCGCACGGGTCGTCCGATTCCCCCGCGTGCGTTCTTCTCCACGGCATCGGGACGTCACATCGGTATCTGACCCGCCTGCATCGTGAGTTGGCCCTCACCCGCACGGTTCACTCCATCGACCTCCCGGGTTTCGGCGGACTCCCGAAGCCTCCGATCTCGCTCGGGGTGTCGGAGATGTCGGCGGCCATCGCGACCGTGCTGGGGCGCATCGGTGCGACTCCCGCCGTGCTCGTCGGGCATTCGATGGGCACCCAGTGGGCGGTCGAGCTGGCTCTCCAGCATCCGTCAGCGGCGTCCCACCTCGTGCTCATCGGCCCCGTCAGCGACGACAGGCACCGCACCGCTCTTGCGCAGTCCGTCGCGCTCGCGGTGGACACGCTCGGAGAGCCGATCGACGGCAACGCGATCGTCTTCTCGGACTACCTGCGGTGCGGTCCTCGCTGGTATCTCCGCCAGCTGCGCGAGATGCTGAGCTATCCCCTCGAGGAGCGTGTCGCGGCGGTCGCCGCGCCGATCCTGATCGTCCGCGGCGCGCACGACCCGATCGCCGGGCTGGCGTGGGCTCGTCGCCTGCGCGACAGTGCCGGCTCGAGCATCCCTCGTCGTGGTCCCAGGTCATCGCCACCTCGTGCAGCACACCGCTCCGCGCGCCGTCGCCGGGGCGGTGATCGCGTTTCTCAGGGCTGATGAGAGCGACCCCGCACCCGATGTCAAGGGGATGGAGCATCCACTGCGCGCCGGGCGACCATCGTCGGCATGAAGCACGTCATGTATGCAGAGAAGTCCCTCCTCATGGACGACGCATCGGCGGAGGCGCTGATCGACTATGCGGCAGCACTGGCAAGCATCGGCGACGCCGACACCGTCCGTCTTCGCGCCATGGGAGACGATGGGAACGAGGTGGAGGTCTCCTTCCTCCTGAACTCAGCGACGGTCTTGATCATCGAGTCCGCGAGTGCGGCTCTGGAGCTGATGCCCAACGACGAGGCGGTGGCGCATATGCGCGACCGGATCGACCGGATCCGGAATCCGCGTCCGGCCCAGCCGCAGGAGCGCGTCGAGAGCACCGAGTTCGATTTCGACGAGATCCGCTGAGGCGCCGCCCGGCCGGCGTCAGTAGTCGTCGAAGCCGTCGATCCCGCGGGGGGCGTCGTCGTCGCCGAACGTGGCGTCACCGGTGGGCCGGAGGGACCGCTCGCGTGCAGTCAGGTCGGTGACAAGCGCGGGGTCCACCAGCTCGCGGTCGGCATCGCCACCGTGGCTGACGGCATCCACGTCCACCAGCCAGCCCAATCGGAACTGAACGCGGGATTCTGCGCCTCCGTCCGCGCGGAAAGGGACATCGACGAGGTCGAGCTTCTGCGCTCGTGCGAGCGCGAGAGCGTAGGTGAGGACCGCGTCTGCAACTGCGTCGCCGGTGAGGTAGGTTCCCACCCGGGTAGTCAATGCCTTCATGGTCATGCTCCGGATTCCTAGGCTGCGGGGACGCTGCCAAGGTCCGGGGCAGTGAGGATGAGCCACCGTAGGAGGCAGGGAGCTCGTCGGCACAGGGGGTTGACAAGCCGCTGCGACAGGGGATGGCCCGTTTCTCTCGCCGTTTTACCGGGTGGTTCGCGATGATGTCAACCCTTTTGCGTGACGCGGGCGCGAGTTGGACGATGAAGGATCGACCACTTCGGTGCTCACTGGTTTGTGCTCGGGAACCGGCGCATACTGAAGGAACGGCCTGCCCATGGGTCGCCCCGCCTAGCCGCGAGCCCACTAAATATTCCCTGGGAGGGGATCTCGATGGGCAAGTTCATCTACGACACCATGGTGAAGGTCGATTTCGAAGACCGCCTCCTCGCACATCTGCAGCTGGTGATCGGCGCGAAGCTCCGCCGCGGTGAGTCGTTCCATTTCACCTGGAAGGACGATTCCAGCATCGGCGACGGTCGCACCGTCGTCTGGATCCACCCGCGGGTCTCGCTCGTCTACAAGTTCTACGGCAGTCGGCGCCCCAGCATCAATCGCGCCTGGATCGAGGCGCTCATCTACACGGCCAATTCCCCGACCGGCCTGTACGCTGTGCCCGAACCTCCCGAAGATGCCATGCTGAGCGTCGCCGACCTGCTGACCCAGAGTGAGAGTCATGAAGCGCATTGACATCCACTACGGCAGCCACCTCTACAGCGTGGGCGGCCGCGACTTGGACGACGTGCGGGCCGAGATCGAGTCTTTCCACGACAACGGCGGCTGGCTGCTGGTCAATGACGGTGAGGGTGCGCGCCGAGACGCCTACCTCTACCTGAGCCGCGGCTCGTCGATCGCGCTGATCCCGATCCCGGACGACCCGGCGGAGCAGTGAGTGCGGAGCAGGCGGGTCAGCCCTTCATGCCGCTCGTGGCGACCCCCTGGATGATCTGCTTCTGACCGACGAAGAAGACGATGATCATCGGGATCGTCGCGATCACGCTCGCCGTGACGATGATCTCCCAGTGCCACTCGCCGCCGAAGCCGAATGCGTCGACCATCGACTTGAGGCCCCGGGGGATGGTGAACGTGCTGACGAGTCGCGGAGATAGATCAGCGCCCGCATCAGGTCGGTCCAGACCGCCTGCACCTCGAACACCAGCGACGACGGCCAGCGCCGGCCGGGCCAGGGGCAGCGCGATCCGCCAGAAGACCCCCCACTGCGTGGCTCCGTCGACGCGTGCGGCGTCGAAGAGGTCCCGAGGCAGACCGAGCATGAACTGCCGCAGCAGGAAGACGTAGAACGCGCTCGCGAAGAGGTTTCCCGCCCACAGCGGCACCAGAGTGCCGACGAAGCCCATCGCATTCCAGATCAGGAACGTCGGGATCATCGTGACTGCGCCCGGGAGCATCATCGACGCGAGCACGAGGGCGAAGAGTGCGGATCTGCCGCGGAAGCGGAAGTAGGAGAATCCCCAGGCGACCATCGCCGACGAGATGGTCACCGTCGTGGCGGCCAGCACCGTCACGATCAGCGTGTTGATCAGCCACAGAGCGACGGGCGCCTCGGCCCACACCTGCACATAGTTGTCCAGGGTGAATGTCTCGGGGATGAGCTTGTTGTCGAATACCTCTCCGCGCGGCTTGAACGAGGCGCTCACGAGCCAGATGAAGGGGTACGCGAACACGACCGCAAGCAGGGTGAGCGCGATGACCACGAAGATCCGCCGACCCCGACCGGGCTTGCGACGGCCTTCCGGACCCGCGCCGGTTCGCGAGGCGTTCCGCGCGGAGGAGCGCGGCGGGCGCGACGAGAGCTCTCCGCCGCCTGCGGCTGTCGAGCGTCGTCCGGCTCGGCGGGACGAGGGGGCACGAGCTGAGTCATCGCTGCGTCTCGCCTTCGTAGTAGACGAGCCTGCGCGAGACGATCAGCTGCACCGCCGTCACGATCATGATCACGAGGAAGAGCAGCCACGCCATCGCGGACGCGTAGCCCATGTTGAGGAACTCGAAAGCCTGCTGGAACAGGTAGATCACGTAGAACAGCGCGGCGTCATTGCTGTATGTCGTGTTGCCCGCTCCGAAGAAGGCCGTATACGCCTCATCGAAGGTCTGCAGACCCGCGATCGTGTTGACGACGATGATGAAGAAGAGCGCGGGGCTGATCATCGGAATCGTGATGCTGAGCGACTGACGCCAGAAGCCGGCGCCGTCGATCCGCGCCGACTCGTAGAGCTCCTCCGGCACGTTCTGCAGCGCAGCCAGGAGGATGATCACCGATGCGCCGACGGTCCACAGGCTCATCAGGATGAGGCCCGGCTTCACCCACGCCGGGTCGGTCGTCCACGCGGGGCCGTTGATGCCGAACCAGCCGAGGACGGTGTTGATCAGGCCGTTCTGCCCGTTGAACAGGAGCAGGAAGAGAATGCCGATCGCGACGGGCGGCGTCATCTTGGGCAGGAAGAAGATCGTGCGGAAGAACCCCGCGCTGCGTCCCGCCCGCTGCAGCAGCAGCGCCAGGGCGAGGGAGACGATCACGTACAGCGGCACCTGGATGAACGTGAAGAATGCCGTGTTCTGCAGCGCGAGCAGAACCTTGGGGTCTTGGAAGAGCTGGGCGTAGTTGTCGAGACCCGACGAAGGTGGGGTCGTTGATCACGTCGTAGTCCGTGAGGGACAGGTAGGCGCTGTAGATGAGCGGCCAAGCGGTGAAGACGCAGAAGCCGATCAGCCACGGAGAGAGGAACAGCAGTGCGGATCCGGTGTTGCGGCGGGCCGCCCGCCGGCGCGAGCGGGCGCGAGCGGCGTCGTCGGCCCCCGGAGGCACCGCGCCGTGCGCCGGGGTCCCGGCGCCCTTCACTGCGGTGTCGGCCATGTCACTGCTCGGATCTCGAGCTTCGTCCAGGCCTCGTCGAGCGCGCTCTGCGCTGTCTCCTGAGCGGTGGCCATCGCCTCTTCAGGAGTGGCCTGCCCGTTCAGCACCGAGTTCACGGCATCCTGCAGCGCCGACTTGAACTCCGCGTCGGCGGGATTGGCCGGAAGGGCGAACGTGTTGTCGTTCGCCTCGTACATCTTGGCGACCGCGGTGTCCCACGGTTCTCCGCCGGAGGTGACCATGCCTTGGATGATTTCGTCGGCCTCGGCGTTGCCGGTAAGCACGCCGGTGAATGGCTTGCCTTTCCGCCTCGCGTGCTTCGAGTCGCGCGTTGGCGGCCGCCTCCCAGGCCTCACGTTGTCGTCATGGCGCGCGCCCAGCGGCACGCCGCCTCGGGGTTGCCGCTTCCGGCGGGCAAGGCCCATGCGGACCCGGTGGAGTAGGCCAGCGTGGCGCCCTGCCGGTCCTTCACGGTGTCGAACGCCATCGGCGCGTCGGGGGAAACGTCGCTCAGCACGTTCACGTACCACTGCTCGAACGGCATCGCACCGAGCGTGCCCGTCGCGAACTGGTTGCCTTCGCCGAAGAAGTCCGCCGCGTCGCGGTAGGCCTTGACTGCTGCGAAACCGCCCTGCGCATCGTAGATCGACACTGCCCAGGTCAGTGCTTCCAGGACCGCCGGGTCATCGAGCTGCGCAGTGCGGCCGTCCTCGCTGATCAGGTCGACGCCGTTCGCCTTCGCCCAGAGCGGGAGGAACTCGGGCAGCTTCGAGTCGAAGCCGATGACCGACAGCTCGCCACCCTCTTCCTTCATGAGCGCCTTTGTGGCCGCGCTGACAGCATCCCAATCCGAGCCATTCACGTCCTCGATGGTCAAGCCGGCCTGCGACAGCAGGTCCGCATTCGCCATGGTCAGCTGCACCGTGTTGAATTCGGGGATGCCGTAGACGTGGTCTGCGAGCGTCACCTGCTCGAGAGCTGCCGGGACGAACATGCCGGTGTCGATGCCCTCGCCTTCGATGCAGCTGTCGAGGGGCAGGATGGCGCCGCGGGCCGCAAGCGACCCGATCTGGTCACGAGGCGCATAGATCAACTCGGGCGGCTCGCCCGAGGCGACAGAGGAGAGGAACTGCTGAACGTCGAAGCCGCCCTCGACCATCTTCACGTCGACGTCGCCGAGGGCCTCCTCGGCCAGCTCCATCCGCGTCGTCCCGAGCTCGTCCGGCGTACCGAAGCCGGTCACCGTCATGCTGCCCGACAGCTCGGCCTCGGAGTCGTAGACGGCGTCACCGTCGTCGGCTCCGCCGGTGCCGACGGCGCAGCCGGTGACGAGGGCGACGGATGCGGCGCCGATGAGAGCGATGGCGAACGTACGTCGTGGACGTTGCATGATGAGTCCTCCCGAGAAGTGACCGGTGGGCCGACGATACGAGCAGACCGCCGCAGCCCCGAGGGGGTTGACGAGTGCTGCGGAGGGGGCTAGTACTGCGCGTGACAAGGCCCGTGGACCGGCCGGACCGGTCCGCGGCGCTGTGCGGCGATCAGGTCATTCGGCCGAACGTCGCCTCGATGTCGGCCATCTCCATGGCTGCGGTCGCCTCGATGAGCGCAAGCAGGTCTTTGTCGGCTCCCGGCGCGAACTCCTCGAACCGCTCGGGCGCGATCACCGACGGCACGCCCTCCGGTGCCTGCTCCCTGGCTTCGAGCGTCGTGCCGTCTTTCGACGGTGACATGCCCTGGAAGATCTTCCCGGCTTCGGACTGCGCGTCCAGGTCGAACGAGTACTGCTTGCTCTGCAGACCGAGGTCGAGCAGTCGCTTCACCTCGGGGAAGCTCTCCGCGTTGGTCTTGGGAATCGGCAGGGCCACGTTCCAGTCCACCCCGAGCGTCTCCAGTGCCCGTGCGTAGGCGTTCTCGTGCGCCTGGTCGCGCACGATCAGATACGCGATCGTCGAGCGGGCGGTCTTGTTGTCGGTCATCTCATAGAGTCGGCACTTCTGCAGTCGCCCTGTCGATTCGAGCATGAGGTTGTAGAGCAGATCGAGCACGAGATTCCCGGAGTTGTACACGTAACTCCCGCTCCACGGGTTGCCCGCCGCGTCGACGGGAAGAGCGCCCTGGGCACCGACCAGGTAGTGATGGATGTTGCTGTGGTCGAGGGCGATATTGAGGGGAATCGCGCCTCCAGCTCCGGGCGCGTCGACAGGGTCGGTCTTCTTGCCCTGGTAGGCCGGCGAGCCGTCGAGCAGGCGCGCGATCGTCGTGCCGATCAGCTCCACGTGACTGATCTCCTCGGTGCCGATCCCCTGGATCAGATCGCGATACGGCTTGGCGGCCGCTCCGCGGAAGTTGATGCTCTGGAACAGGTACTGCATCATCGTGCGCATCTCGCCGAACTGACCCCCCAGACCCTCCTGCAGGGCGTTCGCTGCTGCCGGATCCGGCTCGTCCTGCTCGATGTCGTTGATCAGTCGCTGCACGTGGAAATACATGGCTGCCTCCTCGGCGGGTCGCGTTGTTCGCCCCACCCTCCGTGCGCACCGCGCGAACCGCCCCGGGGTGGACACGCCCACCCGCCGCACCTACGATTCCGCGCGCGAACGGAGACCCTGATCGGCTCCCTCCGCAGGTCGGGTGAGTCATTATGCACGCTCGGCGGGCTTTTGCAAGGGTCCCGTGGAACGCGCTGCGTGGGCGTACAACTGTCCTCAACCCGGCCACCGCAGCCGGTCATCGAGAGGATCAGCATGTCAGAGAGTTATGGGCAGACCGTGCCGACCGACACGACCCCGAGGAACGGGGACAGCTCGCTCGAGACGGCAAAGAACGAGGCGGGCGCCGTGAAGGACACCGCTGTCAGCGAGGCGGGTCATGTCGCCCAGACCGCCAAGGGCGAAGCGAAGGCTGTCGCTCAGGAAGTGAAGTACCAGGCGAAGGACCTCTTCGCACAGACCCAGCGCGAACTGAAGGATCAGGCGCAGACGCAGCAGCAGCGCGTCGCATCCGGCCTCCGCTCCATGAGCGACGAGCTGGACTCCATGACCTCGAACGCGCAGAACCCCGGAATGGCAGCCGACCTGCTTCGTCAAGCCTCCGGCCGGATCTCCGGTGCAGCGTCATGGCTGAACGACCGCGACCCGGGCTCGCTCCTGTACGAGGTGAAGTCGTTCGCGCGTCGCCGGCCCGGCACCTTCATCATCGGTGCGGCGGTGCTGGGTGTCGTGGCGGGCAGGCTGACGCGTGCACTCGCGTCGAACGCCTCCGACTCGTCGAACGGCACCACCGGCTCGCGGTCGGTGACGGCTGGACCGACGTATGCCGGCACCGGAATGCCTGCGACGAGCGCGCAGCTGTATGCCACTCCGCCCACCGTGGAGGAGACGCCGGTCTACTCGCAGTCGTCGGCGGCACGCGGAACCACTGTGCCGGGAGACGAGGTGGGCGATGTCCGATCCGACTCCCTCTGAAGTCAAGGCGGCCAACACGTCGCTGGGCGACCTGCTCGGCGAGGTGACCCGAGACCTGTCGACCCTGATCCGTCAGGAGACGGCGCTGGCCAAGGCCGAGATCAGGGAGTCCGCCGGCAAGGCGGCGAAGGGTGTCGGCCTGCTGGGCGGCGCAGCCTACGGCGCAGGAATGACCGTGCTGTTCCTGTCGATCGCCCTCTGGTGGGCGCTCGGCGACCTCGTCGGCCTCGGATGGTCGGCCGTCATCGTCGCCGTGCTCTGGGCGGTGATCGCTCTGATCCTGTACTCGGTCGGGCGCAATCAGCTCAAGCAGGTCGAAGGGGCTCCGCAGACCGTGGATTCCCTGAAAGAAATCCCCGACACGTTGAAGAGAAATGAGGAGAACCGATGAGCAACTCACCCGACGCGATCCGCGCCGACATCGAACAGACCCGCCGCGAGCTCGGCACCGACGTGGACGCCCTCGCCGACAAGGTGACGCCGTCCAAGATCATGGACCGTCAGACCGGCAAGGTGAAGAATGCGCTCGGGTCGGTCCGCGACCGTGTGATGGGCGCAGCGGATGACACCGGGTCGCGCATCTCCGACGTCGGCGACGGAATCTCCGACGCGAAGGACCGTGTCGTCGCCAAGGCGGAGGGCAACCCCATGGCCGTCGGCTTGATCGCGTTCGGCGCGGGCCTGCTGATCTCGTCGCTGATCCCGGCATCCGAGAAGGAGAAGGAGATCGCGGCGAACGTCAAGGACCAGGCGCAGCCCCTGGTCGGCGAGGTCACGGATGCCGCGAAGCAGGTCGGCGAGCACCTGAAGGAGCCCGCTCGCCAGGCGGCGGAGTCCGTCAAGGCGACCGCGACCGACGGGGTGGAGTCCGTGAAGGCCGACGCCCAGTATGCCGCGGGCGAAGTCAAGGACCAGGCCCAGGCAGCCAAGCAGAACGTCTCGAGCAGCTGACCGGTGCTCTGACCCGAGGAGTGGCGGGGGCGTTCAACGCCTCCGCCACTCCTCGTCTCGACGACATCCTCCCCCCGATGGACAGGAGACGCGCATGAAGGCGCTCACGTGGCAGGGCAAGCGGAAGGTCACCGTGGAGGAGGTGCCCGACCCGTTCATCCAGGAGCCCACCGACGCCATCGTGAGGATCACCTCAACCGCGATCTGCGGATCGGATCTGCACCTCTACGAGCTTTTCGGTCCGTTCATGGACTCGGGCGACATTCTGGGCCACGAGCCGATGGGCATCGTCGTCGAGGTCGGCGCTGAGGTGACCTCTCTCGCGGTGGGCGACCGGGTGGTGATCCCGTTCAACATCGCGTGCGGCAACTGCTTCATGTGCTCGCGCGGACTGCAGTCGCAGTGCGAGACGACGCAAGTGCGCGAGTACGGCAGCGGCGCGGCCCTGTTCGGCTACACCAAGCTCTACGGACAGGTTCCGGGCGGCCAGGCGGAGTACCTGCGGGTGCCGCTGGCCGATCACAACCACATCAAGGTCGGTGACGAGCTCTCCGATGACCGGTATCTGTTCCTGAGCGACATCCTGCCGACGGCGTGGCAGGGAGTGGAATACGCGGAAGTGCCGGACGGAGGAACGCTGGCGGTCATGGGACTCGGGCCGGTCGGGCAGTTCGTCTCACGGATCGGGGTCTACCGCGGCTACCGGGTGCTGGCGGTCGACCCGGAGCCGGAGCGACGAGCGATGGCGCAGCGTCACGGGGTGGAGACGTTCGACCTGACGGATGCCGTCGTCGACGAGCTCCGTGACCTGACCGAAGGCCGCGGTGCAGATGCCGTCGTGGACGCCGTCGGGCTCGAGGCTCACGGGGACGGGGGCGTGCGCTTCGCGCAGAACGCGATCGGCGTTCTGCCGGATGCCGTCGCCCGCCCGCTGATGGAGAACGCCGGCGTCGATCGGCTCGCAGCCCTCTACGCCTCCATCGACGTGGCCCGCCGGGGCGGGACTGTTTCGCTGAGCGGTGTCTACGCCGGCGACGCCGACATCCTGCCGATGAAGACCCTGTTCGACAAGCAGATCAGTCTGCGCATGGGCCAGTGCAATGTGAAGCACTGGATTGCGGATCTTCTGCCGATCGTCGAGGATGCCGCCGACCCGCTGGGGATCATGGATCTCGTCACCCATCACGCGCCCCTGGAAGATGCGCCGGCGCTCTACGAGACGTTCCAGAAGAAGGAGGACGGCTGTATCAAGGTGGTCCTCCGGCCGGGGACGTGACCGGACTGCACATTCGACCGTGACATATTCGTTATCTTCACGTACGGTAGGGGAGTCCACAGGCGAGAAGCCCGCCGCCGGACGCCCCTCGGGTTCTGCCTCTCCGGCTCGTCATCCGAGTGGTCAACCCGCAACCGTGCCCCGACATCGGATGCCGACGAGCCGGGCGCTCCGGCGCCGAGGCGCCGGAGGGTTACTTGGCTGAAGAGATCGACTCGTCCCCGAACGGGTCACCGAGACACAACACGAACATCGCGCTCCGCTCTCGCGAGCGGAGGTCCGCCGCCCCGAGGCCGGTGACGCGCGCCGCCCCCGTCGTGCGCTCCGCCGCACCGACGAGGCCTTCACCGGCCGGCCGTCGCGGCGGAGGAGCGGTCAACTCGCTGCGGAGTCTGGGTGCGCTGGCCATCGTCGGTGCCCTCGTGGCAGCCGTCGCGCTGCCCGCATACGGGGCCTGGCGACCGGCAGGGGATTCCGTCACGCTCCAGCAGGTCGCAGCCGAAGACGCGCAGTCGCTCGTCGTGAGCTCCGACTCGGCGAGCGACGATCTGTCGCGTCAGAGCTATTCGGCCACCACGCCGGAGGAGATCGCGCAGAAGAAGGCGGAGGAGGCGGCTGCGGCCGCTGCCGCTGCGGCGGCCGCAGCGGCAGCAGGAAGCTGCCGCTGCGCGTGCACGCCTGAGCGCCGAGGTCGCCTCGACGGCCCCCATGAACATGAGCATGGTCTCGCCGGGCAGCGGCGAAGTGCGCTGGCCCATCCTGAACTTCACCCTCGGCCGAGGCCTGTGGGATTCGGGCTACCACCAGGGCGTCGACCTGCTCGCCTCCTGCGGCGAGCCGCTCTACGCCGCGGCTGCCGGCACGGTGCGGGTCTCGCAGGAGAGCTACGGCGGGTACGGCGTCACGGTCACGATCGATCACGTGCTCGGGGGCCAGGCTGTCGACACCCTGTACGGGCACATGACCTACGGCAGCCGCCAGGTCTCCGCGGGCGACTACGTGCAGGCGGGGCAGATGATCGGGCTGGTCGGCAGCACCGGCAGCTCGACCGCGTGCCACGTGCACTTCGAGGTTCACATCAACGGTGGCGTCGTTGACCCGTGGGCGTGGCTGCAGGCCAACGCCGGCTGATCCACGGGCTCAGTACGCACCGAGGAGAGGGCCGCGAGCGTTTCGAGACCCGCAGGAGGCTCACGCGCTGTCGAACGACGCGGCGAGTGCGGCGAGGGTGACAGAGCGCTCCCGCATCGCGAGTCGACGGAGCACGGGACTGACCATGCGGTACATACCGTGCGCGTGCAGGGTGGCGTGATGACGCACGAGTGTCGTGCCGTCATCGCCTGACTCGAGCGCGTACCCGGGCCATCCCTCCAGACGCAGCTTCCCCGACTTCGATCTGTCCCACCAGTGGAAGACGATCCTTCGAGGGGGATCGAACTCCGCAATCTCGCCGGGGGCCGGTCCGGACGAGGTCTCGTCCAGGAAGGTCGTTCCCAGGCCCGGCGGTCCGGGTGACGTCTGCTGTGTCCGGCGGAGCATGCTGCCCTTTTTCGGCATCCAGCGGTTGTAGCCCTCGATGTCGGCGAGCCGAGCGAAGACGTCGTCGATGGGCGCCTGGACCGTGCGGGTGAGCTCGAACTCGATCACAGCCATGACAGCAGGATAGGGGTGCGTACCAGCCGGCGCCGTTCTCGGCTCAGCTTCTGTCTACGCTGGCGCTCCCGGCTTGCGCAACGGGACGGGTGGCCGGACGGCAACGGCATTCAGACCACGGATGGAGCGATGGCGATGTCGATCGCCATCCCGAATGACACGCGGCGAAACGAAGCGACGACTCGGCCCGAACAAGCTGACGCGCGATCCTTGCGCTCGGTCTTCGTTGATTCGACGATGAATCCCTGATCAGCGCAAAATGTGGGCCAATCGATCGGCAGAGTCCCACGTGGGGCGGCCCCTTGCGTCACACAAAATGACACGGGGCGTCACATGACGGGGTGGGCGCGCGGGCAGCACGCTTCGGTATCCATAGTCTGGCCAGACCACCTCGACAGACAGGACTCCGATGCGACCCGCACCGTTCACCGTGACCCTCCGGGCCGTCACGCTGGCATGTGCGCAGGGTGCCGTCGGGGGAGCGATTCGCTGTCGGATGCGGGGCTGTCGAATGCGCTCGGGCGCCTTCGCTGCGATGCGCTGACCTCGCGCCACGCCAGCATCCCCTCCGCCTCGCCGGCACTCGCGTGCCCGGTGCTCGACGTCCGCCGATTCCGAAAGGCAACCGTGTCCCACCTTCTGATCTCTGCCGAGGACCTCGACGACCTCATCGCCGCCGATCCGGCCGTCCGCGTGCTCGACGTGCGGTGGCGCCTCGATCGTCCCGACGGGCGCCCGGAGTTCCTCGACGGCCACATCCCCGGCGCCGTGTACGTCGACCTCGACGACGAGCTCGCCGAGCACGGCGCACCGACCGAGGGGCGGCATCCGCTCCCGTCGACGGCGCGGCTGCAGGCGGCCGCACGGCGCTGGGGGCTGAACGACGGCGAGACCGTCGTCGTCTACGACGACCTCAAGTCGCTGTCGGCGGCGCGCGCCTGGTGGCTGCTCACCGATGCCGGCGTCGCCGACGTGCGCATCCTCGACGGCTCGCTGCGCGGCTGGACGGATGCCGGTCGGCCTCTGGAGGACCGGCGACGTCGTGCCGGTACCCGGCGACCGTCACGCTCTCGCGCGGACGACTCCCGAAGCTCACCATCGACGAGGCAGCAGACCTCGCCGACGCACGGGCGTGCTCATCGACGTGCGCGCCGCCGAGCGCTACCGCGGCGAGGTCGAGCCGATCGATCCCCGCGCCGGACACGTGCCGGGCGCGCGCAACCGCTTCACCGGCGCGGAACGTCGACGCCGACGGCCGCTTCCTCGACCCCGACGACCTGCGGCGCGAGTTCGCCGAGCTCGGCGTCGTCGACGGTGCGCCGGTCGGGGTCTACTGCGGCTCGGGGGTCACGGCATCCCACGCCTTCGTCGCCCTCACGCTCGCCGGCTTCGAGCCCGGTGCTCTACCCCGGCTCGTGGAGCCAGTGGTCGAACCACCCCGATCGGCCCGTCGCCACCGGACCCCACCCCGAGGTGAAGCGCGCTCACGCAGCCTGCGTCACTCAGAAAAGGAGCAGTCATGACCGTCGAATTCATCAGCGCCATCAACGTCCGGCAGGGCGACGAGCTCAACCCGCGCGGCCGGGCGAGGCCGCTGGACCCCGACTACCTGCGTCGCTACGCCCGCACCCTCGAGGACGCCGGGTTCGACTACACGCTCGTGCCCTACGGCAGTGCGGGGGCCGACTCGTTCGTCGTCGCGACGGCGGTCGCCGCCGTCACCGAGCGATCAAGCCGATCGTCGCCGTGCGGCCCAACACGGTCTTCCCGACGGTCGCGGCGCAGCAGCTCGCCACCCTCGACCAGTTCTCGGACGGCCGCGCGGTCGTGCACATCATCTCCGGCGGCAGCGACGCCGAGCAGGCACGCCAGGGCGACTTCCTCGAACAAGGACGAGCGGTACGACCGTTCGGAGGAGTGGATCGAGATCGTCCGGCGCTCGTGGACCGAGCAGGCGCCCTTCAGCCACGACGGCACGTACTACCGGTTCGACGACTTCGGGCCGGGCTTCCGCCCGTACTCGCCCGATCCCGATCTCGGTCGGCGGATCGTCGGATGCGGCGTACCGCGTCGGCGGAGCGCTCGGCGACATCTTCGGCCTGTGGGGCGAGCCCCTCGCCGACACGCGCGACCAGATCGCCCGCGTCGAGCCGAGAGCGCCGTCGCCGCCGGCCGCACCGACACCCCGCGGATCTGGGTGACGTTCCGCCCGATCGTCGCCGAGACCGACGAGCTCGCCTGGGAGAAGGCGCACCGCCAGATCGCCAAGGTCGCCGAGACCTACGCCAACGCCGGGCTGGTGCCCGTTCCGCAGGGCAAGGGCGCCCCGCAGAACGTCGGCTCGCAGCGGCTGCTGGATGCCGCGGCCCGCGGTGAGGTGCACGACCGGGCGCTGTGGACCAAGCCCGCCGACGTCACGAACGCCAGCGGCGCCTCCACCGCGCTCGTCGGCAGCTACGAGACGGTCGCCGCGGCGATCCTGGACTACGTCGACCTCGGCGCCGACCTCATCTCGATCCGCGGCTACGACAACCTCAACGACGCGATCGACTACGGCCGCTACGTCCTGCCGCTCGTCCGGCAGGAGCTCGCCCACCGCGAGGCCACCGGCGTGCGCGGCGAGATCGTGGCGCAGCCCCCGATCGTCGAGGGCGTGCGCGCGTGAGCACCGCGTGAGTCGCCGCGGGATCGTTCGCGCGAGGTCCGCCTCGACTGCGCGAGTCGCTGCGGGCGCGTGACGGCCACGCTCGCCGCGCACGCGCCGGCGCACGACTCGGACGCGCTCGTTCCCGTGGCCGGGCATCCAGGCCGTCCACGAGGCGGGCCTGCTCACGGCCTCCGTCGGCGGCGCGCTACGGCGGTCGCGGCCTCACGGCACGCGAGACCGTCGACGTGTTCCTCGGCGCTCGGCGAGGGCGACCCGTCGGTCGCGCTCATCGCCGCGATGACCGTCGCTCCAGCACGCGCTCCAGGCCGCCGCGCCGTCGTGGCCGGCGGAGCTCTATCGACGCGTGCTCGAGGAGTCGGCCGACGCGCCCACCCTGCTCAACGCCGTACGCGCCGAGCCCGAGCTCGGCGCCCCGGCGCGCGGCGGACTGCCGGCGACGTCGCCCGCCGCACCGCCGACGGCTGGTCGGTGTCGGGCCGCAAGGGCTTCGCGACCGGCTCGGAGGGTCTCGCCTACCACCTGGTGTGGGTCGTCACCGACGAGCCCGAGCCAGCGCGTCGGGCATGTCATCGTGCCGGGCGATGACCCCGGCATCCGCATCGAGCGCACGTGGGACCACCTCGGCATGCGCGCGAGCTCGACCCACGACGTGATCTACGACGACGTGCGGGTGCCGTTCGAGAACTTCAGCGGCGCGCCCGTCGGCACGGTGCCGAACAACGGCGCGGTCGCCGGCGCCGTCGCGCTCGCCGTGCCGGCGCTGTACGTCGGCGTCGCGCGGCGGCGCTCGCCGCGTTCGGCGACTTCGCCCGCGAGCGCGTACCCACCTCGCTCGGCCGGCCGATCGCGACGCTCGAGCGCATCCAGTCGGTCGCCGGCGAAGCGCGCGCGCAGATCATCGCAGGCCGAGCTCGTCCTGAGCCGCGGTCGCCGCGGCAGACTCGACGACGGGCGAGCGGATGCCGCAGGCGCCTCGGCGCTCGTGAAGCTGCTGACCTCCCGCGCGGCGATCGCCGCCGTGCAGGGCATCGTCGCGGCTATCGGCAACCCCGGCCTGACCCGCACCTGCCGTTCGAGCGGCACCTGCGCGACGTGCTCTGCGCCCGCCCGCACCCGCCGCAGGACGATGCGGCGCTCGCTCGCCGCCGGCCGCGCATTCCTTCTCACCTGACCCGTTCCACCCATCGCAGCACGATCCACCGCACCACCACAGACAGAGAGGCACCACCCATCATGAGCACGACCCACCGATACCGAACCCCCGCGCTGGCCGCGCTGGCCGCGGCATCCGTCCTCGTGATGGCAGGCTGCGCGCGGCAGCACCGGCGGCGCGGCGGCGACGGCGCCCGAGGGCGACCCCGTCGCCGGCGGCGAGCTGACCGTCGAGTTCTGGCCCGACAACGCGGCGTTCTCGTGCGTCGATCCGTTCCAGACCTACTGGATCGAGCACCGCCAGGTGATCCGCAACGTCGCCGACTCGCTCACCGATCAGGACCCCGAGACCGGCGAGATCGTGCCGTGGCTGGCGACCGACTGGGAGGTCAGCCCGGACGGCCTGACCTACACGTTCAACCTGCGCGACGACGTCACCTTCAGCGACGGCACCGCGTTCACCGCGGATTCGGTGGTGCTCGCGCTGCGAGAGCGCGAAGGCCACGCTCGCGGCGGTGCCCGGGCGCGTACGGCGGAGTGTACGTCTCGGGCTACGACTCGAGCGACCGCCATCGACGCCGACACCGTCGAGGTGCAGCTTCTCCACCCCGAACGCCGCGTTCCTGCAGGGCACGTCGACCACCAACCTGGCGATCCTCGCGGCATCGTCCTACGAGGCGACGCCCGAAGAGCGCTGCCTCGGCAACGTCGTCGGCTCCGGACCCTTCGTGCTCGATCAGTACACGCCCGGCGAGGGCATCGACCTTTCGAAGCGCGACCGGCTACGCGTGGGCGAGCGAGCTGAACGCACACCAGGGCGAGGCCTACCTCGACGCGGTGCACATCAACTACGTCGCCGAAGACAGCGTCCGCGTCGGCAACCTGGCCAGCGGCGCGAGCGACATCGCCTGGCCGCGCAACCCGTTCACCCCCGAGGACCGCGGCCTGCTCGAGAGCGGCGGCGCGACCATCGAGAGCCGGTCGCTGCCGGGGCCGTCGCAGGCGTACTACCCGAACGTGAGCCGAAGGGCACCCGCTGTCGGAGAAGGCGGTGCGCGATGCGCTGCAGATCGCGATCGATCGCGAGACGTACGCCGCGACGATCTACGGCGCGGACTACCCAGTCGTCGAGGGCGCCGTTCGACACGACGACGCCGTTCTTCGTCAGCCAGGCGGACCTGCTCGCCTACGACCCCGAGAAGGCCGGCGAGATCCTCGACGACGCCGGCTGGGTGCTCGAGGACGGCGCCGACTACCGCACCCGCGACGGCGAGACGCTGACCCTCGATGGCGCCGATCACGGCCGAGACGCCCGGCGACGTGCTGCTGCAGGACCAGCTCAAGCAGATCGGCATCGAGCTGCAGCTGCCGCGTCTACCAGCCGGCGGATCGGGCGGCGATCACGGCGAACGGCGAGTACGACCTGCTCGCGACCTACTACACCCGCGCCGACCCCGGCGTGCTGGCGTGGATCCTCGACGAGCGCTACGCGGGGTCGAAGGCCTTCGCCAAGAACGCGCAGACGGCCGAGACCGCAGCCGAGGTCCAGGACCTGTTCGACGCGGGTCTTCAGGAGACGGATGCCGCAGGCCCGCGCTGACAACTACGCCGAGCTGCAGGAGCTGCTGATCGCCGACGGAGTCTCGTTCCCGATCTTCGAGCGGGTGCAGCTGGCGGCCACCGCGCCGGGCGTGAGCGGATTCCGCTTCACGAGCGAGTCGTTCCTGTCGTACTACGACATCTGGAAGAGCGCGGAGTAGACACCATGACGAGGTACGTGCTCCAGAGGATCGGCCAGGCGGTCCTGGTGCTGTGGGCCGCCTACACGGTGACCTTCGCGATCCTCTACCTGCTGCCGGGCGATCCCGTCGCCCTGATGCTGTCGGCCAACAACATCGAGGTCGACTCGCTCACGCCGCAGGAGAGGGAGGTGGCCGCAGCCCGACTCGGGCTCGACCGCCCCCTCTGGGAGCAGTACCTCGGCATGCTGGGGGCGGCGCTGCGCGGCGACTTCGGGATCGTCCTTCGCCAAGGGCATCCCGGTGACCGAGCTGCTCGCGCAGCGCCTCCCCAGCACCGCTCCTGCTCAGCGTCGATCGCGATCGTCCTGGCGCTCGGTGTTCGGCGTGGCGATCGCGCTGATCGCCGCGTGGCTGCCGCGCGGGCGGCTGGCCGACCTGTCTCCGGCGGGCTACCGGCGATCGGGGTCAGCGTGCCGAACTTCTGGATCGGCCTGCTGCTGATCCAGGTGTTCGCCTTCACGCTCGGCTGGTTCCCGGCGATGGGCAGCGAGGGCTGGCAGAGCCTCGTGCTGCCGGCCGTCACGATGGCGATCCCCACCGCCGCCGTGCTCGCCCAGGTGCTGACTCGCAGCTTCGACGACACTCTCGGCGAGTCGTACATCGCCACCGCGCGGGCGAAGGGCCTCGAGCCGGTGGGCGGTGCAGATCCGCCACGCCTTCCGCAACGCGGCGCTGCCGACGCTGACGATCCTCGGCCTGCTCGTCGGAGCGACCGTCACCGGCTCGATCGTCGTGGAGACCGTGTTCTCGCGAAACGGCGTCGGGCCGGCTCGCGCAGGAATCCGTGCTCTCGCAGGACATCCCCGTCGTCCAGGCGATCGTCGTGCTGGCCGCCGCCGCATTCGTCGTCGTCAATCTGATCGTCGACCTGCTCTACCCGCTGCTGGATCCCCGCATCGCCCGAACCCCGAAGGTGAGCCGCGCATGACCGACCTGCTCGAGAAGCCCGCCGTCCTGATCGCACGGGCGGGCGCCGGCCGAATCGACCGCGCCGCGCACGGCTGCGGCATCCGACCGACGCCGCTCGTGCGGGACCGATCGCGGCACTGCTGCGGCGACCCGGGGTGATCATCGCGCTCGCGATCGTGGCGTTCGCGATCCTCACCGCCATCGTGCCGTCGCTGTTCGCCACCTACGATCCCGACCGCGACCGCACCCGCGGAGCGCCTGCAGCCGCCCAGCCTGCAGCACTGGTTCGGCACCGACGAGCTCGGCCGCGACCTGTACTCGAGGGTCGTGCACGGCTCGACCCTCACGATCGCCGCGACCGCACTCGCGATCGGCATCGCCCTGGTCGCCGGCCTCACGCTCGGCGTGGTCGCCGGCTTCGTCGGCGGCGGGGTGGATGCCGTGACCATGCGGATCGTGGACGTCTTCCTCGCGATCCCCGGGCTGCTGCTCGCCCTCGCGATCGTCACCGCCCTGGGCTTCGGCACGATCCCGGTCGCGATCGCGGTCGGCATCGGCATCATCCCCGGCTTCGCCCGCACGACGCGTGCCGAGGTGCTGAGGGTCAAGACCCTGCCCTACATCGAGGCCGCCCGCTCCGGCGGCGCCTCGTGGCGCCGCATCCTCATCACGCACGTGCTGCCGAACTCCTGGGGTCCGGTGGCCGTGCTGGCGGTGCTCGACTTCGGCGCCGCGATCCTCGCGGTCGCCGCCCTCAGCTTCCTCGGTTTCGGTGCTGCGCCGCCCGCGGCGGAGTGGGGAACGCTCATCTCCAACGGGCGCAACTTCCTGATCACGGCGCCCGTGGGTGTCACTGCTGCCCGGGCTGTTCGTGGCCCTGGTCGTGCTGAGCCTGAACCATCTCGCCAAGAGCCTCGAGGAGGTGCAGCGATGACCGCCGCGACAGGCGGACCCCGTCATCGACATCCGCGGCCTGTCGGTCGACTACCGCCGCGACGGCCGGGTCACCCACGCGCTGCGCGGCATCGACCTGCAGGTCGCGCGCGGGGAGCGGGTCGCGATCGTCGGCGAGTCCGGATCCGGCAAGAGCACCGCCGCGCTGACGCTGCTCGGCCTGCTGCCGCACACCGGCCACGTCGTGGCCGGGTCGGCCAAGGTCGCCGGGCAGGAGCTCGCCGGCGCCAGCGAGCGCATCGCCCGCGCGCATCCGCGGTCGCGTGGTCGGGCTCGTTCCGCAGGACCCGACCGTCTCGCTCAACCCGACGCAGCGCATCGGTCATCAGGTCGCCGAAGCCGTGCGCCTGCGCGGTGTGCCGAAGCCGGCGATCGACGCCGCGGTGGTCGAGGTGCTCGACGCAGGCGGGTATCGACGACCCCGTCGCCCGCGCGCGGCAGTACCCGCACGAACTGTCGGGCGGCCTCCGCCAGCGAGTGCTCATCGCGATCGCGCTCGCCGGCGACCCCGACGTCATCGTGGCCGACGAGCCGACGAGCGCCCTCGACGTCACCGTCCAGCGCCGCATCCTCGACCATCTCGACTCGCTCGTGCGCGAGCGCGGCATCGCGCTGGTGATCATCACCCACGATCTGGGTGTCGCCGCCGACCGCGCCGACCGGGTCGTGGTGCTGCGGAACGGCCTCGTGGTCGAGCAGGGTTCCGCGATCGACGTGCTGGCGGCACCCGTGGACCGCCTACACGCAGCGCCTCGTCGCCGCCGCGCCCGGCCTGGTGACGGTCGCACCGCCCCGCGAACCCGATGCGCCGAGCCGCTGTGCTCGTGCGCTGGGAGGCGGTCGTCAAGGACTTCCCGCTGCCGGCGGGCGCGGCATCCGCGCGCGCTTCGCGCCGTCGACGGGGTGAGCCTCGAGGCGCGCGCCGGCCGCACGCTGGCGATCGTCGGCGAGTCGGGCTCGGGCAAGACGACGCTGCTGCGCATCGCGCTCGGCGTTGGAGACGCCCACCCATGGCCGCGTCGTCTTCGACGGCGCCGACATCTCCGCGCTCGGCTGGCGCGGGGCCCGGCCGCTGCGTCGCCGGTTCCAGCTCGTGCAGCAGAACCCGTTCGTCGTCGCTCGATCCGCGGTTCTCGGTCGGGCGCAGCATCGCCGAGCCGCTCGTCGTCATTCGGCATCGGCACGCGCGCGTCGCGGCGTGCGCGCGTCGCGGAGCTGCTCGACCTCGTCGGCTGCCGACGGATGCCGCCACCCGGCGCCCGGCGGAGCTCTCCGGCGGGCAGCGCCAGCGTGTCGGCGATCGCCCGCGCCCTGGCGATCGAGCCCGAGCTGCTGTACCTTGACGAGCCGGTCTCGGCACTCGATGTCTCGGTGCAGGACCAGGTCCTGCGCCTGCTCGCGCGGCTGCAGAACGACCTCGGCGTCGGTTACGTGCTCGTCTCGCACGACCTCGGGGTCGTCGCTCAGGTCGCGCACGACGTCGCTGTCGTCCGGCACGGCCGCGTCGCTCGAGCACGGACCCGCAGCCTCGGTGCTGGCCGCATCCACCCACGAGTACACCCGGGCGCTGCTGGACGCCGTCCCCGGCCGAGCCCTCCGAGAGGCCCTCTCATGAGCCGTTACATCGTTATCGGCGCGGGTGCGCTCGGCGCTCTCCTCGCCGCGCAGTGGACCATCGCGCAGATCCCCGTGACGCTCGTCGCCCGCGGCGCGTCGCTACGACGTCGATCGCCCGCGCACGGCGTGCGGGTGCGCCGCCCCGAAGCGTGACGAGGTGGTCGCGGTCGACGTCGTCTGCTCGGAATCGCCGACGCCGAGCCGCTCGCTCTCGGACACCATCGTGCTGGCCGTGAAGTCGCAGGACGCTGAATCTGCGATCGCGCAGATCGCGTGGGTGCCGCTCGCCGACGGTTCGGGCGTGGTCGCCGACCTGCCGATCCTCACGCTGCAGAACGGCCTCGCCACCGAAGACTCCGCGCTTCGTCGCTTCGACCGGGTGATCGGCGTTTCGGTCGGCATCCCCGCGAGCCACCTCGAGCCCGGCGTCGATCGTCTCACCGGCGAAGCCCGTGGTCGGCGTCGCCTGGATCGGCGGCTACCCGTCGTCGCTTCCAGGGGAGGAAGAGCGGCACCGCGTCGCCTTCGCCCGTGCACGATTCGCGGCGCTCATCGAACCCGATATCGCGGCGGCCAAGCGTCGCAAGCTGATCGCCAATCTCCGCAACGTCGTCGACGTGTTCGACGCGACGATCGAGCAGCAGGAGAACGCCGAGGCGGCCCTGGTCGAAGAGGCCCGCCGCGTATTCGCCGCCGCCCGGCTGCCCGTGGCCGCACCGCCATGGGACGCGCCCCGCATCGAGGTCGGCGGATGTGCCCGGGCACGAGCCCGGACACCTGTCGACCTGGCAGAGCTTCGCGAGCGGAGCATCGAGTGAAGTGGACTACCTGAGTGGAGAGGTCGCGCTGATCGCGCGGCAGCACGGGATCGATGCGCCGCTCAACGCCGCGGTCGCGCGCGAGCTCGGCGCGCTCGCGGCGCGCGGCGGCCGGCCGGGACAGGTCGCGCTGCCCCCGGAGTTCGCCTCCGGGTCGCTCACGCGCAGAGCGCGCACGCGCATGAGCCTTCGCCCTCCGACGGATGTGCTCACCGAAAGCGACTTGCCCAGGGGTATCGAAGGCGACCTCCCCAGCGGCGCCGAAACCGACAGGTCCGGCTGGCCCGGCGCCGTCCCCTCCCGCGTGGAGACGGCCGCGCGACGTCGCCGCGGTCCAGCGGCTCCTCGCCGAGGCGCACCGCACCGGCATCCCGGTGATCGCGCGCGGCGCAGGATCAGGACTCGCTGCCGGTGCCGTCGGAGTCGCGGGCGCGATCCTCCTCGATCTGTCGGGACTCGACCGCATCCTCGACCTCGACGCCGACGAGCAGCTCGCGCGAGTCGAGCCGGGCGTCATCACGGCAGACCTGGATGCCGCGGCATCCGCTCACGGCCTCATGTATGCGCCCGATCCGGGCAGCGTCGGCATCTCCACGATCGGCGGCAACATCGCGACCAACGCGGGCGGCCTGCGCGGCGCGAAGTACGGGGTGACGCGCGATCACGTGCTCGCGCTCGACGTCGTCCTCGCCGACGGCACGCTCATCCACGTCGGTCGCGACACGATCAAGGGCGTCACCGGCTACGACCTTGTCGGGCCTGTTCACCGGTTCGGAGGGCACCCTCGGGGTCATCGTCGGCGCGACGGTGCGGCTGATCCCGCGTCCGGCGCGCACCGCCACCGCCGCCGCGTACTTCGCCGACATCACCACCGCGGCACGAGCGGTCACGGCGATCACCCGCTCGGGAGTGCGGCCCGCGGTTCTGGAAATCCTCGACGGCCCCACCCTCGGGGCAATCGACGACCTCGAGGGCACGAGCCTGCGCGACCGCGGTGATGCGCTCCTGGTCGTGCAGACCGACGGGTTCGGAGCCGAGGAGGAGCTGGAGGTGCTCGACGTCGGCGATCGCGTCGCTCGTCTCGCATGTGGAGACGGCGACGGATGCCGCCGCATCCGATCCCTCCTCTTCGCGCGTCGGCGCGCCCTGCCGGCGCTCGAGGCGATCGGACGCGTGCTGATCGAAGACATCGCCGTCCCGCGGAGGCGGCTGGCGGATGCCGTGGACAGGATCGCCGCGATCGCGCGCGAGGAGGGGGTGAGGATCTTCGTCTTCGGCCACGCGGGTGACGGCAACCTCCACCCGATCATCGTCACGGAAAGAGGTGCGCCGAACGACCCGGTGCCGACGGAAGCGGCCGCAGCGGCCGAGCGGATCTTCGCGCTCGCGCTCGAGCTCGGAGGGACGATCACCGCCGAGCACGGTGTGGGCCGGCTGAAGAAGCATTGGGCCCGACGTGAACTGGGCGCCGATGTGCACGCGCTCCAGGTGCGCCTGAAGGAGGCGTTCGACCCTCGCGGCATCCTCAACCCGGGCAGCAGCCTCTGAGGCTCGAGAGCCGCCGCGCGCTCAGTGCTGGTGCGCGGGGACGAGCGCGTCCTCGGCGAACTTGAACGCGAGGCGGCCGTGTGCGAACCCGCCGCCGGCGCGGATGGCGGTGGCAACCCAGGCCGCCTCGGCCAGTTCGGCCTCGGTTGCACCCGCGCGCGCGGCCTTCTGCGTGTGCCCGTCGATGCAGTAGACGCACTGAGTCGTGATGCCGACGGCGAGCGCGATGAGCTCGCGGTACTTGAGCGGAATCGCCCGACCCTCCGAGGCGAAGACGGCGCCGTCGAACTCGGCCCACGCCTTGAGGATGTCGGGTGTTTCACTCTTGTAGACCCGCGTATAGGCGCGGTCGCCGTCACGGTCGAAGAAGTCGCTCATCAGGGTGTCCCTTTCACGGCACGGGCGGCTCACGACCGCATCGGTCTGTCACGCTATCCGCGCGCACGGGTGGCCGGCCGCCACCATTACGCGTCATGACGCCCATGTGACGCCCGGTGTCAACGGTCGCAGATGGCACCGGGCGCATCGCCGTACCGTCGCCTCATGACCACCATCGCCGACCACCTCGAGTCCTCGTCCTCAGCGCCTTCGCTGCGCGCGCCGCTGAGGGTCGTCGGGGTCTCCGGCTCGCTGCACGCGCCCAGCAAGACGAGCGCGCTGGTGTCGGCGATCATCGAAGAGGTCGGCCGCCAGGCCCGCATCGAGTCGCAGCTGATCGAACTCGCCGAGATCGGCCCGTCGCTCGCCGGAGCACTTCGGCGCGCCGACCTGGCGCCCGACGTCGCCGAGGCCCTCCGTGCGATCGAAGGCGCGGACCTGCTGGTGGTTGCCAGCCCCGTGTACCGGGCGTCGTTCACCGGCCTGTTCAAGCACCTGTTCGACTTCGTCGATCAGTACGCGCTGGTCGGTCAGCCCGTCCTGCTGGCCGCCACCGGCGGCGGCGAGCGACATGCTCTGATCATCGAGCACCAGCTGCGGCCGCTGTTCGGCTTCTTCCAGTCGATCACGCTTCCGCTCGGCGTTTACGCCAGCGCCGCCGACTTCGACGGGTACGAACTGCGAAGCGCCCCAGCACATCAGCGCATCGAGCAAGCCGTCCGGCGAGGGCTGCCTCTCATCGAGCAGGCGGCTCAGCTCCAGACGTCGGAGTACGTGTCCACCTGGTGAGCTGCCCGCGAGTGCGGAAGGCGTCCTGCTGATCGGGTCTGAAGCGTGCGGCGATCTCCAGCCGCGAGAAGTCGCCGGAATCGCGGGCCCTCGGAAGTGGACGCGACGGCGGGAGTCGAACCCGCACCGCTGCCAGGTATGAACTGGAGCCCGGGACCGCCCGGATCGCCGCGATGCACCCACGGTAGTCCGCGCACCCGACATCTGGGCCGGATTATGAAGCGGAGTTTCGCTACGCGTCGCCCGATGACGGTGCCACGGGTGGGGGCGGCGCAGCGTCGAGCGCCCGCAGCATCCGTTCGAGGGTCTCGCGCAGCTCGGCCCGAGGCCCGTCGGCCAGATCAGTCGTGTACTCCACTCCCGGCGGAATCCATGCCATCCCGTACATCGTCTCGCGGAAATCCTGCCCCCCGACCGGCCACCGGGTGCGAGTCGGTCCTTCCGCGGTCGCGCCCTGGCCCCACTGGCCGAACGCCGAACGCATCTCGGTCAGGGGCAGGTCCATCACGACATCCGTCTCCACCGCCGTGCGCACCCACGAGCGTGCGACCAGGATGAACTCCTCGACCTGGTCCGGGGTGAGCGGGCGCGGAGCGAAGAGCACACGCGTGTGCTCGATGTCGCTGACGCGGTCCACGCGGAACGTGCGCCAGTCCTCGCGTTCGACGTCCCAGCACAGCAGGTACCAGTGCCGATCGGCGGGTGCCAGGGTGTACGGCTCCACGCGCCTTCGAGAGACCTCACCGGATGCCGCGGTGTAGGTGAAGCGCACGCGCTCGTGGTCGCGGCACGCGAGCGCCAGCTCGCCCAGCACCTCCGTGGAGACGGCCTCGCCGGAGCGGATGCCTGCCGGCTGGACGGCGTCGGCGAGCGCCGTCACCCGGCGGCGCAAGGCAGCGGGCAGCACCTGCTCGAGCTTGGCCAGCGCCGTCAGGACCGTCTCCGGGCCTCCCACGAGGCGCTGCGCAGCGGCCACGCGGAGGCCGATCGCCATCGCGACGGCCTCCTCGTCGTTCAGCAGCAGCGGAGGTACGGCACTGCCGGCTTCGAGACGGTAGCCCCCCGCGACGCCGGGCGTCGACTCGATGCGATACCCGAGCTCGCGGAGGCGTTCGACGTCGCGCCGCACGGTGCGCTCGGTCACGCCCAGACGCTCCGCCAGCTCGGTTCCGGGCCAGTGGCGGTGCGTCTGCAGAAGATTCAGCAGCGACAGCGCGCGGGTCGTCGTGTCGGCCATGCCCTCAGCATGGCGCAGAACGAGGACAGATGCTGTCCGCGATCCGGCTGCGTGGCGTCAGCCCTGGATATCGGGCAGGTGCGCATCCAACAGGTCGAACGCCTGGTCCCACCCGTCGTACACATCGTCATCGCCGGGTTCGCCGGCGTAGCCCCGCACGTGGAATGTCATCAGGGTCTGCCGACCCGACTCTCCGTGCGCGGCGAGCTCGACGGTGATCACCGGCACGAATGCGCGCTCGTCGCCCGGCGAGCCCCACGTGAAGACGAGCCGCTCAGGGGCGGCGACCTCGAGATACTCCCCGGCCGTCGGATACTCCGCCCCGTCTGGCGCGATCATCGTGTAGGCATACTGCCCGCCGACGCGCGCGTCGATGTGCACCGACTCGCGCGGGGTCTCGTATCCCCCGCGGATGCCACCACACCGCCGCCTCGTCAGGGTCGGTCCACGCCTTCCACACCAGTTCGCGCGGCGCGTCGAAGACCCTCGCAATCGTGAACTGCTTGTCCTGTGTCGTGGTCTCGCTCAGCCATCTCCTCTTCCTTTCATTTCGCGGAGCCGCTCATCGAGCAGATCGAATCGCTCGTCCCAGTCGGCGCGATGACGCTGCACCCACGCCGCGGCATCGTCCAGCGGCTCGGTGCGCAGAGTGCAGCGCCGCCACTGGCCGTCTGCCGACCTCTCGACAAGACCCGCCCGCTCGAGCACCGCGAGGTGCTGCGAGATCGCCGGACGGCTCATCGAGAAGGGCTCGGCGAGCTCTCCGACGGTCGTGGGTCCCTGTCTGAGACGCGAGATGATCGCCCGCCGCGTCGGATCGGCGAGCGCACGGAACACCGCGGTGAGTTCATCCGGCGGCATCCGACATGTAAGCAACTCCTTAATTAAGTAAGAGCTTACCGATATCGCCAGGCCGTCCACAAGAAGAGTCTGAAGATTCTTCGGCATTTGCGGACGGAATCTGACCGCGATTGCTTCTACCTTCGTGGCATGGCGAATGAACCCATCATCCGAGCGCAGGGTCTGACCAAGCGCTTCGCCGTCAAGAAGAAGACCGTCGAGGCCGTGACCGACCTCACCTTCCAGGTCGAGCGCGGCGGGCTCGTCGCGTTCCTCGGACCCAACGGCGCAGGCAAGTCGACCAGCCTGCGCATGCTCACCACCCTCATCCCGCCGACCGCGGGCACGGCGCAGGTCGTCGGCGTACGACATCCTGCACAGCCCGGCCGCCGTGCGTGCCCGCATCGGATACGTCGGGCAGCTGACGAGCGGCAGCTTCGCGCAGCGCGTGCGCGACGAGCTGCTCAGCCAGGGGGCGTTCTACGGCATGACCGGCCCGGCGGCGGCGAAACGCGCCGACGAGCTCATCGACTCGCTCGACCTCGCCGGCTTCTCCACCCGCACCGTGCAGCAGCTCAGCGGCGGGCAGAAGCGGCGGCTCGATGTCGCGCTCGGGCTGATGCACGCCCCGCCGCTGCTGTTCCTCGACGAGCCGTCGACGGGGCTCGACCCGCAGAGCCGGGCGAATCTCTGGCAGCACATCCTCGATCTGCGCGAGCAGCACGGCACCACGGTGTTCCTCACCACCCACTATCTCGAAGAGGCCGACCGCTACGCCGAGAGGGTCATGGTCATGGACCGGGGCCGGGTGATCGCCGACGACACCGCGACACGCCTGAAGGCCGAGCTGGCCGGCGACGTGCTGACCCTCGGCTTCGCGTCGGAAGCGGATGCCGAGCGTGCGGTGGCCGTGGTGCAGGGTCTGACCGACCGCGAGGTCCGCCGCGACGACGCCGATTCGGTCGTCGCTCACCGCGCCGGAGGGCGACGCCCTCCTCCCGGCTGCGGTCCGAGCGCTGGACGCCGCAGGGATCCGTGTCACTCGGGCGACGGGCGTGCCGCCGACACTCGATGACGTGTTCCTCGCGCTGACCGGGCGAACGCTGCGGGAGGCGGGCGAGGGCGAGCCGAGCGACGAGACCCAGGAGAACGAGGCCGCGGGGGACGCGGCATCCGTCACGACAGGAGCACAGCGATGACCACTCAGATGCAGAACAATGCGGTCCGTCCCGACACGGCGGTGCGCGCAAACGCCGCCCGCGACACCTGGAACGTGCTCACCCGAGAGCTCAAGCCGGTCGTGCGCGACCCGTTCACGCTCATCTTCAGCCTCGTGCAGCCGCTGGTCTTCCTCGGCCTGTTCGCACCCCTGCTGATCGGATCGTCGGGACAGCCGGTCGGCGAGACGCTGCAGTGGTTCGTGCCGGGGGTTCTGGTGATGATCGTGCTCTTCGGCACCGGGGCCACGGGGTCGAACCTGCAGTACGAGATGATGACGGGCTCGCACGAGCGCACGCTCGTCGCTCCGCTCTCGCGCTCGTCGCTGCTGGTCGGCCGCGCGCTCAAGGAGATCGCGCCGATCGTGGTGCAGGCGCTCATCATCGTGCTGATCGCGTGGCCGTTCGGCTTCACGATCCACGTGCCGGGGCTGATCATCGGGCTGGCGCTGCTGGCGGTGTTCGGCGTGGGGTTGGGGTCGCTGTCGTACACCCTCGCGCTGAAGACGAAGGACCGCGAGTGGCTGTTCTGGGGCGTCCAGCAGACGCTGATCTTCCCGCTGCTGATCCTGTCGGGCATGCTGCTCCCGCTCGATGAGGGACCGGCATGGATGCGCGCGGTCGCCACCGTCAACCCGGTGAACTGGGTCGTGCAGGCCGAGCGGGCGCTCCTGGCGGGCGATCTCGGAGCGATCACCGTGCTGTGGGGCTGGGTCGCAGCGCTGGTGCTCGCCGCACTGGGTCTCTGGGCCGGCGTCCGCGCGATCCGCAAGAGCAGCTGAGCGGTCCGCCCGATTCGCGATCAGCAGCGCGCTCTGGTGGTCGGCGGCGCCATGCGGATCGGCATTGTCGGACGCAGAGAGGATGCTCGCCGCATGATGTACGGGCTTCGGATCATTCCCGCGGCGCAAGCGGGCTGGGGCGCGGTGGAGGCGGTGTTCGCCAGCGAGGCGAGTGCCCGCAACTGCTGGTGCCAGTTCCACGTGCTGTCCAACGCGGAGGCGGCGGCGACCGACCGCGAGTCGCGCCGGGCGATGCTGCAGGATCAGGTGGCGCGGCTGGATCCGCCGCGCGGGCTGCTCGCTCTGGACGGCGTCGAGGCGGTCGGCTGGTGCGGTGTCGAGCCGCGCGAGCGGCTGCGGCATGTGCTGGCGAGCCGGCTGGTCGCCAAGAACAGCCCCTACCGCGCCGAGGACGCCGGGGTCTGGGCGGTGTACTGCATCCTCGTGCCGCCGCGCCGTCGCCGCACCGGGCTTGGCGCCGCCCTCCTGCACGCCGCCGTCGAACATGCGCTGCGCCACGGGGCCACAGCCCTCGAGGGCTACCCGATCGACACCGACGAGCGAGGCGGCGATCTTCCGCCCGGATTTTCGACGGGCGCCCTGTCGATGTTCGTCGCCGAGGGATTCGCCTCCGTCGCCGCACTCCCGTCTGGTCGCACGCTCGTGCACCGGCGGTTCGGGGGTGATCACCCGCCGGCTCCCGCGCCGGTCCGCTGCCCGTAGGGCCGGGCCCCGCGGCGCGGAGGGCCGAACGTGCGCGAGCCGCTAGCGTGAATCCATGACAACGGCGACGCGGCGGGCGATCGTCGCCGTCGTCACGATCGTCGTGCTGGTCGCTCTCGGCGCCGGTCTCGGCGTCGTCGTCGGCGACGCGCTCGGCATCCGCACCGAGCCCGCCACGCAGATGGAGCCGGCGCCTCCCGTCGTCCCCGCCGCTGAGCCGGCGGTGCTCCGCACCGGGTTCACCCGGATCGACGCCCCCACGGACGTGCGCGTCGCGGTCGCCCTGGAAGAACTCGCCGATGCCGACGGCTGACGCTGGCGGCGACCGCGGGCGCGGCATCCCTCACCGTCGTGGCGGGCGCCGGCGACGCCGCCGACGACACCTACCGGCTGACGGGCACGCCCGACGCGCTGCGGATCGAGGGCGTCAGCGAGACCGGAGCCGTCCGCGGGCATCTATGACCTCGCCGCGCGGATCCGCGCGGGCCGGCCGGTCGCCGAGGACATCGGCGCAGGAGATCACCTCGCGGCTGCCCTTCCGGATGGTCGACATGGGCGCCGTCGCCGTCGCGCCCGATCCCGCCGCGTGGGAGGCCGGCACCGACTACTCGCACGCCTCCGAGGCGTTCGCCGACGTGCTCCTGCCCGAGGCGCCCTACATCGACCCCGAGTCGCTCGGGGAGGCGTACGACGACTTCGACGCGTTCTTGCGGCACTCGCTCGCGAACGGCTACAACGCGGTCGCCTTCCCGGGATTCATCGAGTTCGTCACCTTCGACGACGCTCCGGGACGGCCCGGTCTACGCGGAAGGCGACGACCACCGCGCGAAGGCGCTCGCGATGCGGGAGGCGTTCGGGCCGTTCTGGGACCGGGCCGACGAGCTCGGCGTCGACGTGTTCCTGCGCACCGACATGCTCGACGCTCACGACGCCGCTCGAGAGCCACCTGACCGAGCGGTTCGGCTCGCTCGACACGGCGAACCCCGAGCTGTGGGACGTCTACGCGGCGGGGCTCGACGAGCTCTACGCCGCCGAGCCCGCGCTCGACGGCGTGCTCATCCGCATCGGCGAAGCGGGGCGGGTCTACGACGTCGAGGGATGGGACGTGTACTCGTCGCTGGCCGTCACCTCGGTCGATGCCGTTCGCACGATGCTCGAGACGCTCACGGCGCAGGCCGAGGCGTCCGATCGCGAGGTGATCTTCCGCACCTGGAGCGTCGGGGTCGGTGCGGTGGGCGACATGCACACGAGCGACGCCTCGTATGAAGCGGTCCTCGGCGGCATCGACTCTCCGGCGCTGATCGTGTCGACCAAGTACACGCTGGGCGACTTCTACAGCTGGCTGCCGCTGAACGTCACGCTCGAGCAGGGGGCGCAGCGGCGGATCGTCGAGTTCCAGAGCCGCCGCGAATTCGAGAACTTCGGCGCCTTCCCCAACGATCTCGGACCGGAGTACCAGTTCGCGCTCCAGAGCCTGCTGGATGCGAACGAGGGCATCGAAGGCATCTGGACGTGGACGCAGGACGGCGGCCCGTGGCGCGCAGGCCCGATGACCCTGTACCTCAAGGCCGGCTTCTGGCAGCTCTACGAGCTCAACACGATGCTCGCCGCCCAGCTCGCACGCGACCCCGACGCCGACGTGGCGCGCGTCACTCAGGACTGGGCGCGTCAGTGGTTCTCGGACGACCCCGCCACCGTCGGCGCGATCGTCGAGGCGATGTCGCTGTCGCGGCCGGCGATCGAGCAGGGCATGTACATCGAGCCGTTCGCCGAACAGCGCGTGTTCGCGATCGGGCTCGAGCCGCCGCCGATGATGTGGATCTTCGAGTGGGACATCCTCACCGGCGACTCCGCCGTGCTCGACGTCCTCTACGCGATCTCCCGCGACGCGACCGGCGGCGACATCGAGCAGGCGATCGCCGGCGGCGACCGGGCGCTGGCGGATGCCGAGCGCATGCGGGAGCTCATCGGATCGACGGATGCCGCCACCTGGCGCGACGCCGGGATGCGCGACGCCTTCCTCGGAACGATGGACTACGAGGTCGACGTGCTGCGGCTGCTGGCGTCGTACCGGGCGATGATCCTGCACCAGGCGGAGTGGCACGACACCGTCTCGCCGGATGCGTACGAGGCGTGGGAAGCCGACCGCAACGAGTTCCAAGCCCTCGCGGCGGCTCATCTGGACCGGTACCAGGGCGACATCGACTACCCGGCGTACAACCTGACCGCGGCGGAGCTCGGCGTGCAGCGCGCCGACCGCGATCTGGCGATGGCGTGGCTGGCGCGCGGCCTGCTGGCGCTCGCGAGCCTCTGGGTGGTGATCGGCGTGCTCTCCTCGCGCACGCGGCTGGTGCGGCGCCCGGGAGCCGCCGCCGCCCGCGCCGGCTGGCTCGGGGCGACTCGTCCCTGGCGCGCCCGGGAGTCGACTCTCGGCCTGCTGCCGCTGGACCGCTGGCTCCTGCTGATCATCCCGGCGGCGCTCCTGGTGGGCACCCGGGCCGTGCAGACCTCGTTCCTCTCCTGGACGCACCTCGCGGTCGTGCTGGGCGCGTGGGCGGCGTTCCTCGTCGTCATCCGGCTGCTGCTGCGGCGCCGCTCGCCCTGGCCGGTGATCGCCGCGGTCGGCGGTGTGGTCGTCCTGCGCTGCATCGTGACCCTGCTCGCACTGTCGGTCACGGGCCCGGGCGGCTACTGGTTCTCGTTCTGGACCGAGCCGACCCGGCGCACCGTGTACATCGCGGTCGCGTTCGCCCTGTTCGCGTGGGTGTTCGTCGCGGCGGCGTGGGCGCTTGCGACGCAGATCGGGCGCCGCCGCGCCGTGGGCACCGTGCTCGCGGGGGTGGGCGCCGGCCTCGCCCTTCCGGCATCCGTCGTCGCGGTGATCGGGCTCGAGGCGGCTCTCACGGCGTGGAACGACGAGATGGGACTGCTGCCGTGGGGCCTTGCCCGCATCCTCGGCATCACGGTCTATCTCGACATCCCCGCGGCCACGGCGTGGGTGGCCGCCGGAACCGGGCTCGCGCTCGCGGTCGTCGGCGTGCTGCTGGCGCTGCCGTACGGGCGCGCCGATCGCCGGCGGGAGCCCGAGGTCGAAGCCGCCCTGGACCTGATGAGCTAGCGGCCCGGTCGTCGGATGCGGTGTGACTCTTGGGGCACGAGTATCCGATCGGCGGTCCTTGGCCGGGCCGCTCCCGACGACCGGCACACCACTGCTCCGGTGTCAGGGTGCCCGCCTAGACTTGAGAGGCTATGACCGACGCCACCACGCCTCTGATCATCGTCGGCGGCGACCGCGGACCGCAGGCCGCAGACGGGTCGTCCGGATCCGTGCGCCCCGACGAAGACCTGCTCGCGGGCCTGAATCCGCCGCAGCGGGAGGCCGTCACCTACCGCGGTCCGGCGCTGCTGATCGTCGCCGGGGCCGGATCGGGCAAGACGAGCGTGCTGACGCGGCGGGTCGCGTCGCTGCTGCGCACGAAAGAGGCGTGGCCGAGCCAGATCCTCGCGATCACGTTCACGAACAAGGCCGCCGGCGAGATGCGGGAGCGCGTCGCGCAGCTCATCGGCGATCGCGCGCAGGGGATGTGGATCTCCACGTTCCACTCCGCCTGCGTGCGGATCCTCCGCCGGGAGGCCGAGCAGTTCGGGTTCACGAAGTCGTTCACGATCTACGACTCGGGTGACTCGCGGGCGCTGCTGAAACGGCTCGTCAAGGAGCACGAGGCGGATGCCTACGGCCTGACGCCCGCGGGTGCGCAGAGTCGCATCTCGAAGCTGAAGAACGAATTGGCGGATGCCGAGTCGTACGCGCGCTCCGCGAACATGACGGATCCCGCCGAGCGGGTGTTCGTCGACGTGTTCAACGACTACCAGCGCGCCCTGCAGCGCGCGAACGCCTTCGACTTCGACGACCTCATCGGCCAGGTCGTGTACCTCTTCCGAGCATTCCCGCACGTCGCGGACATCTACCGTCGCCGCTTCCGGCACATCCTCGTCGATGAGTATCAGGACACGAACCACGCGCAGTACGCGCTGATCCACGAGCTGACCAGGCCGATCGGCTCGGATGCTCCCGGATTCGAGTCCAACGGCATGATGATCTTCGAGGCCGACCCCGCGGACGATCCCGATCGGGCTCCGGCATCCCTCACGGTCGTGGGCGACTCCGACCAGTCGATCTACGCATTCCGCGGCGCCGACATCCGCAACATCAGCGAGTTCGAGAAGGACTACCCCGGCGCCAAGGTCGTGCTCCTCGAGCAGAACTACCGGTCGACCCAGAACATCCTGAGCGCTGCCAACGCCGTGATCGGCCACAACTTCGACCGCAAGGACAAGAAGCTGTGGACCGACGTCGGGGCGGGCGAGAAGATCATCGGCTTCACCGGCTACTCGCAGCACGACGAGGCCCAATTCGTCGCGGACGAGATCGAGACGCTGCACCGCGGCGGGGTCGACTACTCGCAGATCGCCGTCTTCTACCGCACCAATTCGCAGAGCCGCGCGCTGGAGGAGATCTTCATCCGCGCGGCGCTGCCCTACAAGATCATGGGCGGCACGAAGTTCTACGAGCGCGCCGAGATCAAGGACGCGCTGGCGTACCTGATCGCCGTGTCGAACCCCGCCGACGAGATGGCGCTGCGGCGAATCATCAACCGGCCGCGCCGCGGCATCGGCGACGTGACCATCGAGGCGATCTCGCGATACGCCGCGAACGAGCAGATCACGTTCCGCGACGCACTGGCCAACGCGTCGGCGCTCGGCGTCGGACCGAAGATCCAGACCGCGATCGCGCACCTCGACGCGGTGCTGGCCGAGGCGACCGAACTCATGCTGCCGTCCACCGGCGAGCTGGCACCGCCGACCGCGGTCGCCGAGGGTCTGCAGCTGCTCCTCGGCAAGACCGGCTACACCGACGCGCTGCGCGCGAGCCGCGACGCCCAAGACGAGGCGCGGGTCGAAAACCTCGACGAGCTCGTCGCCGTGGCGCGGGAGTTCGCGCGGAACAATCCCGAGGGGACTGTCGTCGATTTCCTCGCCGAGGTGCAGCTCGTCTCGGACGCCGACGACCTCGAGGACGCGTCGGGCTCGGTGTCGCTCATGACGATGCACACCGCGAAGGGGCTCGAATACGAGGCCGTCTTCGTGACCGGGGTCGAGGAAGACCTCATCCCGCACCGCATCTCGGCGGGGGAGCCGGGCGGGCCGCAGGAGGAGAGGCGCCTCTTCTACGTCGGGATCACGCGCGCCCGCAAGCGCCTGTATCTCTCACTCGCGATGACGCGCGCCCAGTTCGGCGAGATCTCGGTCGCGATGCCGAGCCGGTTCCTGCAGGAGATCCCCGCTGACCTCGTGCACTGGCGTCAGTCGCCGGGCGATGTGAATTCGCGCGGCGGCATGCAGTCACGCGCGCTGAACGCGCGTCGTCCCGGCGGTGGCGCGCCCCAACGGCGGGCGTCGATACGGCGAAGACCTGGTTCCGAAGTCGACCTCGATCGAGCGGTTCGCGAACCGCATCCCCGCGAAGGTCCGCGACAACGGCGACATGCAGCTGGCGTCGGGCGACCGCATCCGGCACGACGACTTCGGCGAGGGGCTGGTGGATGCCGTCACCGGCGAGGGGGCCAAGCGCGTCGCGCATGTGCGCTTCGAGTCGGCCGGTCCGAAGAAGCTGCTCATCAAGATCGCGCCGATCGAAAAGCTGTAGCGCCGCTCGCGCCGGTCGCGCGAGTAACGAGGACACTCTCGCGAGGGCGGCGATTAGGCTCGAACGATGGCCCTTTTCTCGCGGCGGAAGAAGACCGACGACAGCGCGCCGGCGGCGGAGTCGGCTGCTCCGGAGGAGCCGGACACGCAGGTCGACTCGTCGGCGGATGCTGCGGCATCCGTCGGCATCACGGTGTCGTCGTACCAGGGACTCGGCGCCGACGCGCCGCCCTCCGCCCCTCCTATGGCGTCGCCGCCCGCGCCCGCTGAGCCGCCCACCGCGCCGAGTGCGCCCTCGCGGCCGCGCACCCTCGGCCCGGCTGTGGCCCCGGCCTCGACCGAGACCATCCCGGGCCTGCGTGACAACGTGGTGCTGCGCGAGGCGCTCGCCGTGCTGCCGAGCCCCCCTTCAGCGAACGACCTCCTCGAGGTCGCGCGGCAGCTTCTGCAGGGACATCTGTTCCTGCGGGTCAAGGGTGACGCGCGCGCCCTGCTGTCAGAGGGGAAGGACCTGCCGCTCGGAGTCGCCGCGGTGGGAGACAAGCAGTTCGTGCTCGCCTACAGCTGCGGAACGGCTCTGCGCGAGAGCATCCGCGCCGACGGCGAGACCGATACGTCGGCGATGGGCCAGCCCGTGCTCGCCGTGCTCCGGTACGTGCTGGCAGGCCCGTATGCGGGGCTCATCGTCGACAACTCCTCCGCGCCGGCCCGCGCCGTGCTGCCACGGGAGCTGCTCGAGAAGCTCGTCGATCAGGCCGATCCGTCGCTCGAGGTGAAGACGCTGCTGTCGGGCGAGCGCACCGATGGCACGGCGTCCGCCGTGGCCGAAGCGCTCACACGGGTGAAGTTCTGGGTCGCCGTGAACCGCTCCGGCGAGGGGCGGTTCGGCGTCGCCGAGGCCCGCACGAACGACGGAGCGCGGCTCGTCGAGCTGTACTCGCACCCGCTGGAGGTGGCCGCGCAGCGTCGCGGCGACCAGGCTGCACCGATGACGGCCGCCCAGCTGGCAAGTGCGCTGCGCGCGGACGACGAGATCGCGGGCGCCATCGTCGACCCGGGCGGCCCCTGGATCCGGCTTTCACGCGACGACCTCGCACCGCTCCTCGCTCTGCCGTCCTGATTCCCGGCCTTGACGGCGCGCGGCCGGTCGCTGTATCGTAATCAATTAATTGGTTGATAAAGCGATTGGTTTAGTAATGGTCCTCTCGACGTCCCCTCCAGGCGCCGGTGACGCGTCGCCCGGAGCCTCGGGGCGCGAGGGCCCGGCCGCGCTCGATCGAGCGTTCGCCGCCCTCTCGGATCCGGTGCGCCGCGCCATCGTGGCGCGCCTGAGCCGGGGGCCGTCGACGCTCGGCGAGCTCGCTGAGCCGTTCGCCATCTCGCCGCAGGCGGTCTCGAAGCACATCAGCGTGCTCGAGGACGCCGGGCTCGTATGGCGCACACGCGAGGCGCAGCGGCGTCCCGTTCACCTCGACGCGGCCGCCCTCGAGAGGCTCACGTCGTGGATCGACAGGTATCGACTCGACGCTGAAGCGGCCTACCGGCGGCTCGACGCGATCGTCGCGGGCGGGCCCGCGCGGCCCGAAGCTCCGGGCGACGAGCCGATGGCGCCTGGAGAGGGCGTGGGGACCACCGACGAACCGACCGCACCTACGAAGGAGAAGAAATCATGAGCAACCCCGTCGTCATCGATGCGACTCCCGGTCAGTCGTACGCCGACATCACTCGCGAGTTCGAGGGGCCGGTCGCAGCCCTCTTCCGCGCGCACGCCGACCCGGATCTCTTCAAGATCTGGATCGGGCCGCGCGCCGAGCAGACCGTCATCACGCACTGGGACTTCCGCACCGGCGGTGGCTACCGCTTCGAGCAGACCGAAGGTGACGGCAAGACCTACGGTTTCCGCGGCGTCTTCCACACGGTCCTCGAGAACGAGCTGATCATCCAGACGTTCGAGTTCGAGGGGTGGCCGAACGAGGTGAGCATGGACATCATCCGGTTCGAGGAGCTGCCCGGAGGCCGGTCTCGCCTGGCCGATCGGAGCGTGTTCCCGAGCGCCGAGATGCTCGAGGGCATGATCAAGGAGGGCATGGAGACGGGCATGCGCGAGGGCTACGAGAAGCTGGACGAGCTCCTCGCAGCGCGGTCATGACGGGCCGGGTCATCACGAGCGCCTCGATGTCGCTCGACGGCTTCGTGGCCCACCCCGACAACGATCCGGGCGCACTGTTCGACTGGTACGAAGCGGGCGATGTCGAGATCGTGAACGCAGGCGCCCTCCCGCCGTTCCACCTCACGCGCGAGAGCGCGGACTACTGGCGGGGGTGGACGCAGCGAGCTCGCCTGCCTCGTCGTCGGGCGCACGCTCTTCGACATCACGGACGGATGGTCGGGCGAGCATCCGCTCGGCGTGCCGTTCGTGGTCGTCACGCACGAGGCCCCGTCCGACTGGGCCCACGCCCATACCGGCAACGCGCACTTCGTCACGGAGGGCATCGCAGCCGCGGTCGCCCGGGCGAAGGAGATCGCCGGCGACGGCACTGTCGGAGTGGCCGCCGGCACGATCGCCGGTCAGGCACTCGCCGCCGGACTGATCGACGAGGTCGCGATCGACCTGGTGCCGGTGGTTCTCGGGGATGGCCACCGCTACTTCGCGGACATCGATCCCGCCGACGTGAGACTCGGCGACCCGACCGTCGTCATCCCGGCGCGGCGCGTGACTCATCTGCGGTTCCCGGTGCTGCGCTGATCCGATACCCGGGCCGGTCGCAGGGAGCGATGGTGCAGGAGTGGCTCCTGGTCGTGCCGAAGCTCCAGGGTAGTCTCACCTCCCGACGACCGGTCCGTCGTGCCGGGTGACGGATGCCGGAACCCCGCCCTAGGCTCGCTTCCATGGCGAGCGAGCGCATCACTCTGACCGTGCCGGGACCCGAGGGCGACCGTCAGGTGGGCCTGTCGAACCCGAACCGCGTGCTGTGGCCCGAACTCGGCATCACGAAGCACGAGCTCGCCGAGTACGCGCTCGCCGTCTCGGACGCGTTCCTCGAAGCCAACGGCAACCGTCCCGTCTCGCTCGAGCGGTATCCCGACTCGGTCGACGGGGAGTCGTTCTTCTCGAAGAACCCGCCCAAAGGCACCCCGGGGTACGTGCAGGCGGTCACCGTGACCTACAACAGCGGGCGGCGGCATCCGCAGCTCGTGCTCACCGAGCCGGCGGCCATCGTGTGGGCGGTGCAGATGAACACGATCGTGTTCCACCCGTGGGCCTCGCTCGCGGGCGACACCGACAACCCGGTCGAGCTGCGCATCGACCTCGACCCGCAGCCGGGCACCGACTTCTCGGATGCCGTCCCCGCCGCGCACGCGCTGCGCGAGGTGCTGCGCGAGGCGGGACTGGAGGCGTGGGTGAAGACGAGCGGCAATCGCGGCATCCACGTGTTCTGCCCGATCGAGCCGACCCACGAGTTCCTCGACGTGCGCCATGCGGTCATCGCCGCGGCCCGTGAGCTGGAACGGCGCATGCCCGAGAGGGTGACCACCAACTGGTGGAAGGAAGAGCGCGGCGAGCGCATCTTCGTGGACTTCAACCAGGCCAACCGCGACCGCACGATGGCGGGCGCCTACAGCCCTCGCGCCCTGCCGACCGCCACGGTCGCCACCCCGGTGACCTGGGACGAGCTGGACGGCGTCGATCCGAGCGTCCTTCACGATCCGCACGGTTCCCCAGCGGCTGGCCGAAGCGGGCAACCCATGGGCCGGCTTCCTCGATACGCCCGGCAGCATCGAGACCCTCCTGGAGTGGTGGGAGCGGGATCTGTCGAAGGGGCTGGGGGAGCTGCCGTTCCCCCCGGACTTCCCGAAGATGCCGGGAGAGCCGCCGCGCGTGCAGCCGAGCAAGATCAATCCGGCCAACTGGACCGAGGACGGCACGCCGCGCTGACCGCGCGTGCACCGGATTCGGATGCGGGCAGCGGATTCGGATCGGGCGCAGCGAGCCCTCCGAATCCGGCGCGGATCTCGCGCATCCGGTGCTGCGCGGCCGCGGCTCAGTCCAGTACGTCCCCCACGTCGTACGCCGAGACCGATTCGAGCTGCTCGTACGTGCAGGAGGCCGGGTCGCGGTCGGGACGCCAGCGCTCGAACTGCACGGTGTGCCGGAACCGCCAGCCCTCGAGCTGGTCGTAGCGCACTTCGAGCACCCGCTCGGGCCGCAGATGCACGAACGACGAATCGCGATCCGCGGCGGAGAACCGGGACTTCTCGCCTTCGCTCTTGACCGCATCACCGGCATCGTCGCGTTCGACGAGCGGTGCGAGCTCATCGATGAGCTCGAGGCGTCGTGCGTTGGTCCAGGCTGAGACGGCGCCGACGGGATAGAGGGTCCCGTCGTCGGAGTACAGCCCCACCAGCAGCGAGCCGACGCCGGCTCCCGACTTGTGGATGCGATACCCGAGCGCGACCACGTCGGCGGTGCGGGCGTGCTTGACCTTGAACATCGTCCGCTTGTTCGGTGCGTACGGCTGCGCGAGCGGCTTCGCGACGACACCGTCGAGCCCGGCCCCCTCGAACTCGCCCAGCCAGCGACGCGCGAGGCCGGCATCCGTCGTCGTCCTCGTGACGTGAATCGGATGCGGGAGGCCGGAGAGCAGCTCGACCAGCTGAGCGCGCCGCTCCGAGAAGGGCTCCGGACTGCAGATCGCGGTCGCCGCGCGCCAGGAGGTCGAACGCGATGAACATCGCGGGGGTCTTCTCGGACAGCATCGTGACGCGGGATGCGGCCGGATGGATGCGCTGCGTGAGCGAGTCCCAGTCGAGCCGCTGGGCCCCCGGCTCGCCCTTGGGCACGACGACCTCGCCATCGAGCAGGCACGGTTCCGGCAGCAGTCGCGAGAACGCCTCGACGAGCTCCGGGAAGTAGCGGGTGAGCGGCTTCGCGCCGCGGCTGCCGATCTCGACGCTCTCGCCGTCCCACGAGACGAGCCCGCGGAAGCCGTCCCACTTCGGCTCGTAGCTCAGTCCGCCCGGCACGGTGTCGGGGTCGGGCACGTCGGGAACGGACTTCGCGAGCATGGGCGCGGGGATGCTGTAGGCCACGCGACCATCATGGCCCGCGCCGGGGCGCTCAGGCATCCTTCGGCTGCGCAGCGCGCTCCACCCTGGGCCGGTCGAGCGAGCGCTGGGCGACCCGGTCGGGCAGCGTCTCGCGGGTGTCGCCCTCGGGGCGCTTCCGTCGCGCCCAGCGGGCGGGGGTGTCCGGGCCGTCCCACACCTGCACGATGCCCCAGGCCGCGGCGGTGAGCGGCACCGCGAGGATCGCGCCCAGGATGCCGCCGAGGACCGTGCCGGCGGCCAGCGCGATCAGCACGACGAAGGCGTTCAGTCGCATGGTGCGGCCCATCAGGAACGGCTGGAGGATGTTGCTCTCCAGCTGCTGCACGAGCACGACGATCCCCACGACGATGAGCGCCTGCACGGGACCCAGGGCGACGAGGGCGACCAGGGCGGCCACGGCTCCCGCCACCACCGCTCCGACGATCGGGATGAACGACAGCACGAAGGTCAGCACCACCAGCGGCAGCGCGAGGGGGACCTGCAGGATCAGCAGACCGATGCCGATGCCGACGGCATCCACGAGGGCGACGAGCGCGGTGCCGCGCAGGTACGACCCGAACGTCGACACGGTGCGCTCGCCGATGCGCTTGCCGCGCGCGTAGTCCTCGCCCTCGAACGGGCGCAGGAGGAACTCCCACATGCGGGGGCCGTCCTTGAGGAAGAAGTACAGCACGGTCACCAGCAGCACGAAGCCGGCGAGGAAGTTGCCGACCGCCGACACGCCGCGCAGGGCTCCCGAGCCGAACTGCGCGCTCGTCACGAAGTCGACGATCGCGGTGCGTGCCCCCTCCAGCTGATCGTCGGTGGGGGCGAAGGGGAGGTTCTGAACCCAGGCGAGGAGCGTCTGGAAGCCCTCCTCGCCCTGCGCGTACAGCTGGTCCCACTGGCCGCGCACGGCCCACACGATGAGCCATCCCACGGCGCCCAGGATGATGATGATCGTGAGGAGCGTGATGACGGCGGCCAGCGCCGAGGGCACGCCGCGGCGTCGCATCCAGCGCATCGCCGGGGCGAACGCGGACGCGAAGATGAGGGCGAGGAGCACCGGGATGGTCACCACGGTCACCGATCGCAGCCCGATGAACAGCAGCGTCGCGATGCCGAGCACGATGAGCGTCTGCAGCGAGCGGGTCGCCAGGCGACCGAAGCCGTCTGCCCACATGCCCAGCGGCGGCTTCTCGACCACCTCGTCGACGATGGCGCCGGCGGGGGGACGCGGAGGTGTACGGCTGAACAGTCCCATGCGTCGACCGTAGGCCCTCGCCGCGCCGTGCGGGTCAGGGTTGCGATGTCGGTGCCGCGCCGGTATGCGCGCGGCCCGACCCGGGCGCACTCAGGTGAAGGCGCCCACGCCCGTGATGTCGCGTCCGATCAGCAGCGCCTGGACGCTCTCGGTGCCTTCGTACGTGTGGATCGACTCGATGTCGGCCATATGCCGCATGACGCGGTGCTCCAAGAGGATGCCGTTGCCTCCGAGCATGTCGCGAGCGACGTTCGCGATTCGGCGGGCGGCGCGGGTGTTGTGGTACTTCGCCAGCGACGCCTGCGTGGGCAGGAGCTGACCGGCCAGCTCGAGGTCGGCGAGGCGCCGGCAGAACAGCTGCATGCCGGTCAGCTCGTCGAGCATCTGGGTCAGCCGCTCCTGCACCATCTGGAAGCCCACGAGCGGCCTGCCGAACTGCACCCGCTTCTTCGCGTAGGTCAGCGCCGACTCGTAGCATGCGGTGGCGTGGCCGAGGGCCGACCATGCGACGCCGGACCGGGTCGCGTAGAGCACCGTGGAGGCGTCTTTGAAGGTCCTCGCGCCGGGGAGGACGGCATCCGCCGGCAGGCGCACGTCGGTCAGCGTGATGTGCGCCTGATGGATCGCGCGCAGCGACGCCTTGCCCAGGATCGGCCGCCCGTCGTAGCCGGGAGTCTCCTGCGGCACGAGGAAGCACCGCACGGTGCCGCGGCCGTCGTCGGTGGGCACGCGGGCCCACACGAACGTGATGCCCCCGGACGCGCCGTTGCCGATCCACTTCTTGGCGCCGTTGAGCACCCACTCGTCGCCCTCCAGGCGCGCCTCGGTCTCGAGCGAGACCGAGTCCGACCCGTGGTCGGGCTCGGTCAGGGCGAAGGCGGCGAGAACGTCGCCACGCGAGACCGGCTGCAGGTACTTCTCCTTCTGCTGATCGCTGCCGAACAGCGCCAGGGTGCGCAGTGCCAGACCGCCCTGGACGGCGAGGATCGTGCCCATCGAGCCGTCGCCGCGCGAGACCTCCATGTTCACCAGTCCGGCGGCCAGCGGTGAGAGGTGCGTCAGGCCGTCGTGGTCGATGCCGTCGGTGAAGAGGTCGAGCTCGCCCATCCGGCGGGCGAAGTCCAGGTTGTACTCGCCGCGGTCCCAGTAGTCGTCGATCACCGGAAGCACTTCGTCGGCGAACGTCCTGGCGCGATCCCAGGCCGCCCGATCGGCGTCGGGGATGTCGCGGAAGACGGCGTAGAAGTCGGTGTCGAGCCGCGCGGAGAGGTCGTAGCCCTCCACCTGCTGACCGGGGACCGGCGTGAACGGGGCGGAGTCGACCATGATGCCCTCCTGGTGGGTCGCGACGTTGGGGCTCAGTCTAGCGGAACTGAGTGTCGCGGTCGACGGAACTCGGTGTCAGGCCAAGCAGGTGATTCACCGGGGGAACGTGATCAGCTGTCGCAGCTCAGCGCCCTCTGCCAGGCGGTCCATCGCCTCGTTGAGCTCGCTCAGCCGTATGCGGGACGACACGAGCCGCTCCAGCGGCAGCCGGCCCGCGCGCCACAGGTCGACGAAGCGCGGGATGTCACGGCTGGGCACCGCGGAGCCCAGATAGCTGCCGACGATCGTCCGCGCCTGCGCGGTCAGGATCAACGGAGAGACGCTCGCGCGCGCGTCCGGCGCGGGAAGGCCCACGGTGACGGTGGTACCGCCGGGCGCCGTGAGCTCGAGCGCCGTCTCGAACGCCCGAGCCGAACCGGCGGCCTCGATGACGACGGGAGCTGTGAGCCCCGCGCTCACCGCGTCCGCCGGAGCATACGCGGCGCCGGCGCCGAGTTCGCGCGCAAGTTCGAGCTTCGCCTCGACGGCGTCCACTCCGATGACCTCGTGGCCGAGCGCGACGGCCACCAGGAGCGCCGCCATCCCGACGCCGCCCAGGCCGACGATGATCACGCGCGTTCCGGGCTCGGGCCGTCCCGCGTTCACGACAGCTCCGCCGCCGGTGAGCACCGCGCAGCCGAGGAGCGCCGCGATCTCGGCCGGGACATCGTCGTCCACCGGCACGACCGAGGTGCGGCTCACGACCGCGTGCGTGGCGAACGCGCTGACGCCGAGGTGGTGGTGCACCTCCTGCGCAGCTCCGGCGCCCGGTACCCGCCGATGCAGGCGGATGCCGCCGCCCACGAGCGTGCCGGCGTTGTTGGCGGCGGTGCCGATCTCGCAGGGCAGGCGGCCGTCGGTGCGGCATCCGGCGCACGTCCCGCAGCGCGGCAGGAACGTCATCACGACCCGCGTGCCCGCAGCGACGTCCGTCACGCCGTCGCCCGCACGCTCGACGATGCCGGCGGCCTCATGGCCCAGCAGCATCGGCGTCGGTCGGCGGCGGTTGCCGTCGACGACGCTCAGGTCGGAGTGGCACACCCCCGCCGCCTCGATGCGCACCCTCAGCTCACCGTGCCCGGGCTCATCCAGCTCGAGCGGGCCGACGGTGAAGGGCCGCGACCGCGCGAAGGGTCCCTCCGCACCGGACCGTTCGAGGACCGCGCCGACGATCTCCATGTCAGCGGGGAGTCTCGAGCCGGTCGCGGAGGCGGCGGCTGATCTCTGCGGGCGGCATCCGTCGAGGGAAGACGGCGACCACGATGTCGTCCGGACCGGTCTCCGAGTCGTCGGGGTGCACGCCGTACCGGCGCCGCACGTCGTCGAGAGCGGAGCGCAGGATGCCGATGCGCACGCGGCCGCCGCGCAGCAGCCGCCGCAGCACGTGATTGTGCACCGCCGCCACGAGCGCGGCGAAACCCACGGCGTCGAGCGGGTCGAGTCCGGGGATGGCCTCGCGCAGATACTCGTCGAACAGCCGCTCGTAGCGGAAGACGGTCACGATCTCGCGCTCGCGAAGGGCGGGAACCTTGCGCACCACCTGGTAGCGGCGGCGGGCGACCTCCGGATCGGCGGCGAAGTGGCGGAACACCCGCTCGGAGCCCTCGCACACCGCCGCCCACGGGTCGGCGTGGCCCGTCGCCAGCCAGACGCGCAGCTCCTCGAGCAGGACCTCGTGGTCGGCGAAGACGACGTCCTCCTTGCCACCGAACTGCCGGAAGAACGTGCTGCGCGACACCCCCGCCGCCTGCGCGATCTGCTCGACCGATGTCGCCTCGAAGCCCTGCCGCTCGAACAGCTCGAGGGCGGCGGCGACGACCCCCGTGCGCGCGACCGATGGAGACGGAGTAACGCTCATGTCGACAGAGCCTAGACCTCGCCCCCGCGCGGGATGGCGGCATCCCCGTCGCCGTGCAGCCCCGCGGGCCGAACTGCCACGGTCGGGACCGCCGATCGACCGGTAGTAGGCTGGGGAGTCGGCCGAGATATCTCGACATCAAGACGCTTTCGGCGTCACATCCCCCGTCGCCCCAGCGAAGGAATGCACTGTGGATCTGTACGAATACCAGGCACGCGACCTCTTCGAGAAGTACGAGGTGCCGGTGCTCGCCGGCCTCATCGCCGATACGCCGGAAGAGGCGCGGGCGGCGGCCGAGAAGATCGGCGGCGTGGTCGTCGTCAAGGCGCAGGTCAAGACCGGTGGCCGCGGCAAGGCGGGCGGCGTCAAGGTCGCGAAGACCCCGGACGAGGCGTACGAGGCCGCGAAGGCGATCCTCGGGCTCGACATCAAGGGCCACGTCGTCAAGCGCGTGATGATCGCGCAGGGCGCGCGCATCGACAAGGAGTACTACTTCTCGGTGCTGCTGGACCGCGCGAACCGCGCGTACCTGTCGCTCTGCAGCGTCGAGGGCGGCATGGACATCGAAGAGCTCGCGGTCGAGCGCCCCGAGGCACTGGCCCGCGTGACGGTCGACCCGCTGACCGGCATCGACAAGCAGAAGGCGGTCGAGATCGCCGAGGCGGCCGGGTTCGCCCCCGAACTGGTCGACAGGGTGAGCGACGTCTTCGTGAAGCTCTACGGCGTCTACAAGCGCGAGGACGCGACCCTGGTCGAAGTCAACCCGCTCGTGCTCACCGAGGACGGCGAGGTCATCGCCCTCGACGGCAAGGTCACCCTCGACGAGAACGCCGACTTCCGTCACGCCGGTCATGCGCTCCTCGAGGACAAGGATGCCGCCGACCCGCTCGAGGCGAAGGCCAAGGAGAACGACCTCAACTACGTCAAGCTCGACGGACAGGTCGGGGTGATCGGCAACGGTGCCGGCCTGGTGATGTCGACGCTCGACGTGGTCGCCTACGCCGGTGAGAACCACGGCGGGGTGAAGCCCGCCAACTTCCTCGACATCGGCGGCGGCGCCTCGGCCGAGGTCATGGCCGCGGGCCTGGACGTCATCCTGGGCGACCCGCAGGTCAAGAGCGTGTTCGTCAACGTCTTCGGAGGCATCACGGCGTGCGACGCCGTGGCCAAGGGCATCGTCGGCGCGCTGGCCGAACTCGGACACAGCGCCTCGAAGCCGCTCGTCGTGCGCCTGGACGGCAACAAGGTCGAGGAGGGCCGCGCGATTCTGCGGGAGGCCAACCACCCGCTCGTCACGCTCGCCGAAACCATGGACGAAGGCGCCGACAAGGCCGCCGAGCTCGCGAACGCGTAAGGACTGAACAACATGTCGATCTTTCTTGACAAGGACTCCAAGGTCATCGTCCAGGGCATCACCGGCGGCGAGGGCACGAAGCACACCGCGCTCATGCTGAAAGCAGGCACCCAGGTCGTCGGCGGCGTGAACGCCCGCAAGGCGGGCACGACCGTGCTGCACCGAGCTGCCGACGGCACTCCCGTCGAGCTGCCCGTGTTCGCCACGGTAGCCGAGGCGATCTCGGCGACCGGCGCCGACGTCTCGATCGCGTTCGTGCCGCCCGCGTTCACCAAGAGCGCGATGATCGAGGCCATCGATGCGGAGATCCCCCTGCTCGTCGTGATCACCGAGGGCGTGCCCGTCGGCGACACCGCCGAGGCCTGGGCCTACGCGCAGTCCAAGGGCAGCAAGACCCGCATCATCGGTCCGAACTGCCCCGGGATCATCACGCCCGACGAGGCGCTCGTCGGCATCACGCCCGCCAACATCACCGGCAAGGGTCCGATCGGTCTCGTCTCCAAGTCGGGGACGCTCACCTACCAGATGATGTACGAGCTGCGTGAGATCGGGTTCTCCACGGCCATCGGCATCGGCGGCGACCCCGTCATCGGCACCACTCACATCGACGCGCTCGCCGCGTTCGAGGCCGACCCCGAGACCAAGGCCATCGTGATGATCGGCGAGATCGGCGGCGACGCCGAGGAGCGGGCCGCCGACTTCATCAAGGCCAACGTGACCAAGCCGGTCGTCGGCTACGTCGCCGGCTTCACCGCCCCGGAGGGCAAGACGATGGGCCACGCCGGTGCGATCGTCTCCGGCTCGGCGGGCACCGCACAGGCCAAGAAGGAAGCCCTCGAGGCGGCCGGAGTCAAGGTCGGCAAGACGCCGTCCGAGACCGCCGACCTGATGCGCGAGATCATCCACTCGCTTTAGCGACCACGATGACGAGCGGGGCGGATGCTGCGGCATCCGCCCCGTCTTCGTTCACCGGTGCCCGCTCGGCTCCAGCTCGCCCGTTCGACGCCTGGTCGCCGCACCCGCTGTCCGCACCGTAGCGAGCCGGCCTTAGTGTGGATAGATGGGACAGACCAGAGAGTATCTGCCGTCGACATCGGCATGGGCGCGGAAGCAGGCCGAGCGCTACGAAGCCTCGAACGGCACCGAAGCGAACCTGCTGCGCGGAGTTCCGATCATCGTGCTGACCACGGTCGGTGCCAAGTCCGGCGGCCTGCGCAAGACCGCGCTTATGCGGGTCGAGCACGACGGCCGCTACGCGGTCGTGGCCTCGAAGGGCGGAGCGCCGGACGAGCCGAAATGGGCCGAGAACATGCGTCGGCATCCGCAGGTCCAGCTGCAGGACGGCGCGGTCAAGCTGGATTATCTCGCTCGGGAACTGTCGGGCGCAGAGCGCGACGAATGGTGGTCGCGCTCGACCGCCGTCTGGCCCGACTACGACGCGTACCAGACCAAGACCGATCGCCTCATCGCTATATTCGTGCTGGAGCCCGTCGAGCCCTGACGCCGATCACGCGCGAGCGGATCCCGCGCACGGGCGTGCCGGGCGGGGGGCGGCGCCGTCCCGCTGGGTAGGGTCGATGAGGCATGCACCGCCTGATCGTTCTCATCCTCTCCGCCGTCGACGCCGCCATCGCGGCGGCCGTCGGCGTCGCTGTGGTCCTCGCGCCGCTGACCCTCGTGTGGGTTCTCGGACTGGGCGGCACGGCCGACTGGGCCGCACTCTGGCCAGCCAGCGGGACGATCTGGCAGTTCGGCAACCTGGTGCCCCTGCAGGTGACGCTCCCGGGCGACTACCTCGCCGTCGCGGGGATCGACCCGGCAGCGGCATCCTTCGTGCTCTCGCTCGCCCCGCTCGCCTTCGCCGGTTTCACCGCGATCTTCGCCGCGCGCTCCGGGGTTCGCGCCTCGCGGGCCGACGCCTGGCTCACGGGCGTGATCACGGGGTCGCTGACCTTCGCGGCCCTGAGCGCTGCGACAGCGCTCACCACGGCGAACGAGCTCGCGGCGAACGAGCCGTGGCAGGCGATCCTGTTCCCGACGCTCGTGTACGCCGTCCCGCTGCTGGTCGCGGCGGTCGCGACGGAGTGGCGTGAGGCGGGAGCCGGGTTCATCGCCCGCGCACGCGACCGGATCGAGGGCGCTCCGCGCGGCTGGGGCGAGGTGCCGGGCCTGACCGTCCGCGGCACGGCCGTGGTGCTGACCGGTCTCATCGGACTCGGGTCGCTCGCGTTCGCCGTGGCGCTCATCGTGCGCGGGGGAGAGGTCATCGCCCTTTTCCAGGCCGCAAATCTCGACGCGCTCGGAGCGACCGTCATCACCCTCGCGCAACTCGCCTACCTGCCCACGCTCGTGATCTGGGGCATGACATTCGTGGCGGGTCCCGGCTTCTCGGTCGGCTCCGACACCGCTGTCTCACCGGCCGGCACGCAGCTGGGGGTGATCCCCGGCATCCCCGTTCTGGGCGCGCTGCCCGAGACGACCACCTCGTGGCTGCTGCTGCTGGCCCTGCTTCCGGTGGGGCTGGGCGCGCTGGCCGGGTGGATCGCCCGATCGCGGCTGCTCGCCCCTGCTCCCGCCACAGCCCCGACGCCGCCCCGCCGCGACGCGCCCCGCCGCGGCGGAGTGGGATGCCGGCCACGACGCGGCTCGCAGCTCCGCCCTGTCCACGCTGCTGAGCGGTGTCGAGGCCGACCGCGCGAGGGTCGATGACCGCGAGGAGTCCGTCGACGACGGATGCCGGCGACCCGATCGGCGCGCGCGCGGTGATCGCGCTGGGCATCGCGGCGCTCTCCGGCGCGGGCGCTGCGCTGCTGTCGTGGCTCGCCTCCGGGTCGATCGGTCCCGGCCGGCTCGCGGAAGTGGGCCCGGAGCCCGGTCCTGTCGCGCTCGCCGTGGGTCTGGAGGTGCTCGTCGGCGCGGCGATCCTGCTGCTGTCTCCGCGGCGCCGCGCGCGGCGACCGGCGGCGGAGGCTGATGCGCGGGATGCCGGCCCGGTCCCCGCATCCGGCCCCGACCCCGCATCCGGCGGCGACACTTCCGCCGCCGGCTCATTCCGCCGGCGCGGATCGGGGCGCCTCGGCCGACGCAGATCGGGGTGCGTCCTCGGCCGAGGCTGTTCGGGGTGCATCATCAGCCGATGATGAGCGCGAAGCCTCGCCGGCGGAAGCCGACACGGCCCCCATCGCCCTCGTGCCGCCGCCGCCTGTGCCCGCCGCCCCGGACGCCGACAGCACCGCCACCGTCGACCTCGGCCCCCGCAGGCCGCAACCGCTGCCGCCGGTAGACTAGGCCGGTGCTCACGGTCGCCGTCCTCATCTCCGGGGCGGGCTCCAATCTGCGCGCTCTGCTCGACGCGGCGGCCGAGCCCGATTTCCCCGCTCGCGTGATCGTGGTCGGTGCCGACCGGGAGGCCGACGGACTCCGGCACGCCGAGGCGTACGGCGTCCCGACCATGCTCGTGCCGTGGCGCCAGTTCGACTCCCGCGACGAGTGGGGCGAAGAACTCGGCGCTCAGCTCGACGTCTGGAAGCCCGACCTCGTCGTGCTCAGCGGGCTCATGCGCCTGCTGCCCGCGTCGCTCGTCGATGCCTGGTCGCCCCGGATCATCAACACCCATCCGGCGTACCTGCCGGAGTTCCCCGGCGCCCACGCCGTGCGCGACGCGCTGGCCGCCGGCGTGGCGCAGACGGGCGCGAGCGTCATCATCGTCGACGGCGGCATCGACAGCGGCCCGATCCTCGCCCAGGAGCGGATTCCCGTCCTCCCCGGCGACGACGAGCACACCCTGCACGACCGCATCAAGCCCGTGGAACGCCGCCTGCTGATCGATGTCATCCGGCGGATCGCGGCCGGCGAGCTCGACCTCGCCGCGGTGCGGTGAGCCGCGCCGTCGTACCACCCGTCCCCTGACCTGAGGAGCCACCATGGCCGGCCCCAGCCACGACCCGTCCCTGTACCGAGACCGCAACATCGTGCCCATCCGGCGCGCCCTGGTCTCCGTGAGCGACAAGACCGATCTGCTCCGGCTGGCCGAAGCGCTCGCCGCCGCGGGCGTGGAGATCGTCTCGACCGGGTCGACCGCGGCCACGATCCGCGACGCCGGTCATCCGGTGACCGATGTCGCCGCCGTCACCGGATTCCCCGAGTCGCTCGACGGGCGTGTGAAGACGCTGCACCCCGGCGTTCACGCGGGACTTCTCGCCGACCTGCGGCTCGAGGATCACGAGCGCCAGCTCGCCGCCCTCGACATCGCGCCGTTCGAGCTCGTGGTGGTCAACCTGTACCCGTTCATCGAGACCGTGGCCTCGGGCGCTCAGGGCGACGACGTCGTGGAGCAGATCGACATCGGCGGACCCGCCATGGTGCGTGCGTCGGCCAAGAACTTCGCGAACGTCGCGATCGTCGTCTCGCCCGGGTCGTATCCGGCGATCATCGATGGCCTGGCCGCGGGCGGAACCACCCTCACGCAGCGTCGCGAGCTCGCCGCCCGGGCCTTCGCCCACACCTGCGAGTACGACCGGGCCGTCGCGACCTGGTTCGCCGAGCAGACCCTCGGCGAGCAGGAGCTGCCGCAGCACCTCACGATCAAGGCCGAGCGTCTCGCGACCCTCCGCTACGGCGAGAACGCCCACCAGCGCGCCGCGATCTACACCCGCGTCGGCGGGCACGGCATCGCCCAGGCGACGCAGCTGCAGGGCAAGGAGATGTCGTACAACAACTACGTCGACGCGGATGCCGCACTCCGCGCCGCGTTCGACATGGTCAAGCCCGCGGTCGCCATCATCAAGCACGCGAACCCCTGCGGCATCGCCGTCACGGCACCCAACGCCCTCGATCCGATCGCCAGCGCGCACCTGCGGGCACACGAGTGCGACCCGGTCTCCGCATTCGGAGGCGTGATCGCCGCCAACCGCACGGTGACGCTGAAGATGGCCGAGAACCTCCGCGACATCTTCACCGAGGTCATCGTGGCACCCGACTTCGAGCCTGCCGCGCTCGAGGTGTTCGCGCTGAAGAAGAACCTGCGCGTGCTGCAGCTGCCGTTCGACTGGCAGCAGGAGCGGATGGACGTGCGACTGGTCTCCGGCGGTCTTCTGCTGCAGGATGCCGACCGCTTCCCGGAGGACATCGAGTCCGTCGCCAAGGACTGGGAACTCGTCTCGGGAGAGCGCCCGAGCGACGACGAGATGACGAATTTCATCTTCGCCTGGAAAGCCTGCCGGGCGGTCAAGTCCAACGCGATCGTGCTGGCCAAGAACTCGGCGACCGTCGGCATCGGCATGGGCCAGGTCAACCGAGTCGATTCCTGCCGTCTGGCGGTGGAGCGGGCCGGAGATCGGGCCGCAGGCTCGGTCGCGGCATCCGACGCGTTCTTCCCCTTCGCCGACGGCCCTCAGGTGCTGCTCGACGCGGGCGTCTCGGCGATCGTCCAGCCCGGCGGCTCGGTGCGCGACGAGGAGGTCATCGGCGCCGCGCGCGCGGCCGGGGTGACGATGTTCTTCACCGGGGAGCGTCACTTCTTCCACTGACGACGGCCCATCCCTTTTCCCGCGAGACTGCAACGGGAGCCCGAGACTGCGGGAAGTCCCCGCTGTCTCGGCGCGCGGATGCAGTCTCGCGGGAGGGAGAGAGCCCAGAGCATGGAGCGTCAGCGGGGCGGGCGGCCGTACTCCTCGAGCCACCGCAGCCACACCTCGCTGAGGGTGGGGTACGACGGCACGGCGTGCCACAGCCGCTCGAGCGGCACTTCGCCGACGATCGCCACGGTCGCCGAGTGCAGCAGCTCGGCGACGTCCGAGCCGGCGAACGTCGCCCCGACCAGCACGCCGCGGTCCTCGTCGACGATCGCCCGCGCGCTTCCCTCGTAGTGGTCGGCGTACGTGGTGGCGCCGGCGATCCACGACAGGTCGTAATCCAGAACACGGATGCGGAGCCCGCGCTCACGCGCGGCCGCCTCGGTCAGCCCCACCGAGGCGATCTCGGGATCGGTGAACGTCACCTGCGGGACGTGATCGTGATCGGCCGTCGCGACGTGCGCCCCCCAGGGCGCATCGCTGACGGGCAGACCCTTCGCGCGAGCGGCGATGACATCGCCGGCAGCGCGGGCCTGGTACTTGCCCTGGTGCGTCAGCAGCGCACGGTGATTGACGTCGCCCACCGCGTAGAGCCAGTCCGTTCCCTTCACCAGGAGGGTGTCGTCCACGCCGAGCCACCGGCCGGGCTCGAACCCGATGCTCTCGAGCCCGAGATCGGTCGTACGCGGCGTGCGTCCGATCGCGACGAGCACCTCTTCGGCCACGACCCGACCGCCGTCCGACAGGGCGAGCACGGCGTTCTTCTCCGTGCGGTGCGCCGCACTCACCTCGACGCCCTTGCGGACGGTCACGCCGAGCTTCTCGAGCGACGCCTCGACCAGATCGGCAGCGAACGGCTCCATGTTCTCGAGCAGCTTCGAGCGCACGAGGAGAGTGACGCGCGTGCCGAAGCCGGCGTAGGCCGTGGCCATCTCCGCCGCGACGACGCCGCCGCCGATCACTGCGAGCGACGCGGGGACCGAGGTCGCACTGGTCGCATCGCGGCTCGTCCACGGCTCGATCTCCCGCAGCCCCGGGATGTCGGGCAGCAGAGACGCCGAGCCTGTCGCGACGGCGACCGCATGCCGTGCCACGAGCTCGGTGACCGTTCCGTCTTCGGCCGTCACGCGCACTCGCTTGACGCCGGTGAACACGGCATGGCCGCGCACGAGGTCGATTCCCGAGCTCTCGAGCCAGCTCACCTGCGACCCGTCGTCGTAGTCGTGCGTGATGCGATCGCGGCGTCGGAGCACCCCCGCGACATCGAGATCTCCCGTGACCGCCTGCGCGGCACCGTCGAGATCACGCGCGGCGCGCAGGGCAGCGGCGCTGCGCAGGAGCCCCTTCGACGGCATGCACGCCCAGTAGGAGCACTCGCCGCCGACCAGTTCGGCTTCGACGATCACCGTGCTCATGCCGCCCTGTGTCGTGCGGTCGGCGATGTTCTCGCCCACAGCCCCGGCCCCGATCACGATGACGTCGTATTCGCGCGCGCTCATCCCTTCACGCTAGCGCCGCCCTCGGGGTGCGGAGGCCGCGATGGACCGCTCCGGAGCGCGTGTCGCTCGCGCCGGTGTCACCCGATCGCAGTGTCCGATTTCCGCCAGTGGATGCCGTCGCACGCGTGGCAGGCTGGACGCATGAGCATCACCACCACAGCGGAGCGGGCGGCATCCATGTCGTTCGACGAGCGATACGGCGTGATCCTCTCCCGCGATCCGCGGTTCGACGGGCAGTTCGTCACAGCGGTGCGCTCCACCGGCATCTACTGCCGCCCCAGCTGTCCCGCGCGCACCCCCAAGCCCGCGAACGTCTCGTTCTTCGCGACCAGCGCGGCCGCGCATGAGGCGGGATACCGCGCGTGCAAGCGCTGCCTGCCTGAGGCGGCACCCGGCTCGCCGGAGTGGGACCTCCGCGGCGACACCACCGCCCGCGCGATGCGGCTCATCGCCGACGGCGTGGTGGAGCGCGAGGGCGTGCCCGGGCTGGCTCGCCGGCTCGGGTACTCGCCTCGCCACCTCACCCGCCTGCTCACCACGGAACTCGGTGCCGGGCCTCTCGCGCTCAGCCGGGCGCACCGCGCGCACACCGCGCGGATGCTGCTGGTCGGCACCGATCTGCCGGCCGCCGAGGTGGCCTTCTCTGCCGGATTCTCCAGTGTCCGCCAGTTCAACGAGACGATCCGGGAGGTGTTCGGGATGCCGCCGCTCGAGCTGCGGGCGCGGCGGCGACGCGCTCCGGGCGTCGAGACCCCGGGCTCGATCGATCTCGTCCTGCCGCACCGCGGACCCTTCGACGCGCAGGGGCTGTTCGCGTGGATGGCGGCGCGGGAGATCACCGGCGTGGAGTCCGGCTCGCCGACCTCCTTCGCCCGCGCGCTGCGCCTGGCCGGTGGTCCGGTGTGGTTCGAGCTGCGCGTGGACGAGGCAGGCCGGGTCCGCCTCCGCGCGCGCCTCACGCACCTGGGCGACCTGTCCACGCTCGTCACTCGCGCTCGGCGGCTGTTCGACCTGGATGCCGATCCTCTCGCCGTCGACGACGCGCTGGCCCGGCATCCCGAGCTCACACCGCTCGTCGCGCGCGTGCCCGGCATCCGCGTTCCCGGCACGGCCGACCCGCACGAGATGCTCATCCGCGCGATGGTGGGCCAGCAGATCACAGTCGCCGCCGCCCGGAGGGCCCTCACGGCGCTCTCCGACGCGCTGGGGGAGTCTGTCGCGCTCGGCGCGGACCCCGCCGGCGAATCCCGGCTGTTCCCCACCATGGCGGCGATCGCCGAGCACGGCCACGACGTCCTCCGCGGCCCCGCCGCGCGCACCCGCGCGATCGTCGGAGCCGCCGCGGCCCTCGCAGACGGCACCCTCACGCTCGGGCCCGGCGACAGCGCCGCCGACCAGCGGGCCGCGCTGCTCGCCATGCCCGGCATCGGCCCGTGGACGGCCGACTACGTGCGGATGCGGGTCATCGGCGACACGGACGTCTTCCTGCCGGGCGACGTCGCCGTGCGCGCCGGCGCGGCCGGTGTCGGCCTTCCCGCTGATGCGCGCGCGCTCGAGGCCTGGGCCGCGCGCGCCGCGCCGTGGCGCAGCTATCTCACCGCGCACCTGTGGCGCGCGGTTCCGCCCCGTGCCGCGCGAGCCCCGCGGGGTGCCCGCGGGGTGCCGGTCGCCGGACCGTCGCCATCCGCCGCGCCCCACGCCACACCACAGAGCACATCCGTACCACCGGTCCCGACGACCGGCGCTGAAGGAGACCAGCCATGATCGCCCACGTGCAGACTCTCGACACCCCCGACGGCGCCTTCACCATCGTCGCCGACGACCGCGGCCGCGTGCTGGCATCCGGCTGGACGGCCGACGTCGACGCCGCGATCGCCCGCATCCACCCGCGCCTGCGGCCCGACTCCGTGCGGGAATCGGACACGGATGCCGCAGCATCCGTCGCCGCGTACTACGGCGGCGACCTGTCGGCGATCGACGGCGTCTCGGTCGCGCAGCAGGGGACGGCGATGCAGACGGCAGGATGGGCGGCGCTGCGCGGCATCGAGCCCGGGTTCCCGCTGTCGTACGCCGAGTTCGCCGTCGCGCTGGGGCAGCCGAGCGCGGTGCGGGCGGCGGCGTCCATCTGCGCGCGGAATGCGCCCGCGCTGTTCGTTCCGTGCCATCGCGTGCTGCGCTCGGACGGTTCGCTGGGCGGTTTCGCCTGGGGGCTCGGCGTGAAGCGCAGCCTGCTCGCCCGCGAAGCCGCCTGACCGGGCGGGCCGAGGGGCGAAGACGGCGAAAAGCGCTCTTGCACCGGCATCCACGCCGGGTCTACGCTGGAGGGCTGTCGTCCGCGCCGAGCGGGCCCCTACGGAGGAGGATGCCATGAACACGATCGTCGTCGCCGTCACGCCGGTCGCCGCCGCCCTCCGCGACCGCATCGGAATCCGCGCGCTTCTCGGCTGAGCCGAACTCCGTCTGCGCCGCATCGGCATAGAGCAGACGCACCGCGCGTTCCCTCCGACAGGGCTCACGTCCCGTCGCCGTGCCCGGCGACGCCTCACCCGCTCCATTGCGCGACCAATCCCACAAGGATCATGACTTCCACCGCTGCAACACTCGACGGCCGCCCCTCCACCCCCCGGGCGTTGGCACGCCTGCTCCCGATCGCCCGCCCGGTCATCCCGCGACTGGCGATGGGGGCACTGAGCGCGCTCATCGCCAGCCTCCTCGCCCTCTCGATCCCCCTCGTGCTCGAGGTCATCGTGCGCGGGCCGATCGCTTCGGGCGACCCGGCGCAGCTGATCCTGGGGTCCCTCGTGATCCTGGTGCTGGGCCTGCTCGAAGCGCTCATGATGTGGCTGCGCCGGTGGTTCGTGCTGGCTCCCGCCACGCAGGTGGAGTACGACCTGCGCACCGGGTTCTACTCGCGCCTCCAGCGGCTGCCGGTCGCCTTCCACGACCAGTGGCAGTCGGGCCAGCTGCTGAGCCGCATGATGCAGGACATGAGCATGCTGCGGCGCTGGCTCGCGTTCGGGCTCGTGCTCCTCGTCGTGAACGTGCTGACGATCCTGGTCGGGGCGGTGCTGCTGTTCCGGTGGCACTGGCTGCTCGGCACGATCTTCCTGGTCTGCTCCCTGCCGCTCTGGTACAGCGGCTACCGGTTCGAGAAGCGCTACGGATCGCTGGCGCGGAAGAGTCAGGACCAGGCGGGCGATCTCGCGACCTCCGTCGAGGAGAGCGTGCACGGCATCCGCGTGCTGAAGGCATTCGGACGCGGCACCCACGCGCTCCACAAGTTCTCCCAGCAGGCCGAGACGCTGCGGCAGACCGAGCTGAACAAGGCCGGGGCCATCGGGGTCATCTGGTTCTGGCTCGTGCTGCTGCCCGACATGGCGTTCGCGCTCTGCCTGGGCGCGGGCATCTACCTCGTGCAGACGGGGCAGCTCACGGTCGCCGAGCTGATCGCGTTCTTCGCGATGGCCTCGGTGCTGCGCTGGCCGATGGAGTCGATCGGCTTCCTCTACTCGTTCACGCTCGACGCCCGGACCGCGACCGACCGCATCTTCGAGGTCTTCGACGCGCCGAACAGGATCGTCGACCCCGAGGCGCCCGCCACGATCGATCGTCCTCGCGGCGAGCTCGCGTTCGAGGGTGTGCACTTCCGCTACCCGGATGCCGGCGCCCAGGAGCGCGACCTGCTGGACGGGGTCGACCTGGTGCTGCGCCCGGGGGAGACCATGGCCCTCGTCGGCCTGACCGGCTCGGGCAAGACCACGCTGACGACCCTGCCGGCGCGTCTGTACGACGTGACCGGCGGCCGGGTGACCCTCGACGGCGTGGATGTGCGCGACCTCACTCTGAGCGAACTGCGCACGCACGTCGGGATGGCCTTCGAGGACGCCACGCTGTTCTCGCAGACCGTGCGCGAGAACGTGCTGCTCGGCAGGCACGACCTGGAGCCGGGCACCCCGGCGGCCGAAGCGGTGCTTCGCGAAGCGCTCGAGGTCGCCCAGGCGGGCTTCGTCGACGATCTTCCCGACGGCGTGGACACCGTGATCGGCGAGGAGGGGCTCTCCCTGTCGGGCGGTCAGCGCCAGCGCCTCGCCCTCGCGCGCGCCGTCGCTGCGCGGCCGGCCGTGCTGGTGCTGGACGATCCGCTCTCAGCGCTCGACGTCGACACGGAGGCTCTCGTGGAAGACGCGCTGCGCGAGGTGCTGCACGCCACGACCGCGCTCGTGGTCGCTCACCGGCCCTCGACCGTGATGCTGGCCGACCGCGTCGCACTGCTGGAGGCCGGCCGCATCACCGCGGTCGGAACCCACTCCGAGCTGCTCCGCGACAGCGAGCACTACCGGCACGTGATCTCGAGTCTCGAAGACGCCCTGCGACAGGCCCAGGAACCGGAGGTGAAGCTGTGAGCACCGCGACCGTCGAAGGCACCAGCGGCGAAGACCGCTCGGATTACACGCGCGACGAGAGTCGCAGCATCCGCCGCCGTTCGCTGCGGCTGCTCGGCTCGCTCGTCGCGCCGCTGCGGTGGCAGCTGATCCTCGCCGCGGTCGTGCTGATCATCTCCACCGCGCTGCGGGTGGCAGGGCCTGCGCTGATCGCGTACGGGATCAACACCGCCCTGCCCGCTGCCGTCGACCAGATGAACTGGATGCCGACCATCGGCGTCGTCGCGGTGTACCTGCTGACGGCGATCGGGGGCGCCGCCCTCATCGGCTGGTACGTGGTCGTCGCAGCGCGTCTCACCCAGACGGTCATGCTCGACCTGCGCAAGCGGATCTTCCGGCACACTCAGCGCCTCAGCCTCGAGTTCCACGAGTCGTACACGTCGGGCCGCATCATCTCGCGGCAGACGAGCGATCTCGACGCGATCCGCGAGCTTCTGGACGGCGGCCTCAACGAGCTGGTCTCCGGCCTGCTGTACGGCGGATTCACCCTCATCGCGCTGCTGCTGCTGGACTGGGAGTCGGGCGTCATCCTCGCCGTCATGGGAATCCCCCTGTACCTGCTGATGCGGTGGTTCTACCTGCGCTCGCAGGTGGTCTACCGCGAGTCGCGCGTGGTCAGCGCGAAGGTGATCGTCAAATTCGTCGAGACGATGACCGGCATCCGCGCGGTCAAGGCCTTCCGCAAGGAGGTGCGCAACGACGAGGAGTTCGGCGGCATCGCGAGCGACTACCGCGCGATCAACATGCGCTCGATCCGCCTGTTCGGAACGTTCGAGCCGGGGCTTCTGGTCGTCGCGTCCGTGACCGTCGCGCTCGTGCTGCTGTGGGGCGGCATCCGCGTGGTGGACGGGTCGATGCTGATCGGAACGCTCATCGCCGCCGTGCTGTACGTCCGCAACTTCTTCGCTCCGATGCAGGAGGTCGCGTTCTTCCTCAACTCGTACCAGTCGGCGACGGCTGCGCTCGAGAAGGTGTCGGGCGTGCTCGAGGAGGAGCCGACGGTTCCCGACCCGGTCGCGCCGGTGGACCTGTGGAGTGCGCGCGGACACGTCCGGTTCGACGGCGTGACCTTCGGCTACAGCAACGGCCCGACGATCCTGCCCGACTTCACGCTCGACATCCCGGCCGGGCAGACGATCGCCCTGGTCGGCACGACCGGCGCCGGCAAGTCGACGCTCGCCAAGCTCGTCTCGCGGTTCTACGATCCGACGGCCGGGCGGGTGACACTGGACGGCGTCGACCTGCGCGACCTGCATCCGAAGGACCTCCGACGCGCGATCGTCATGGTCACCCAGGAGGCGTATCTGTTCAGCGGAACGGTCGCCGACAACATCGCCCTCGGCAAGCCGGATGCGACTCTCGATGAGATCCGTGCGGCCGCTCGGGCCGTGGGGGCGGAGGCGTTCATCGAGCGGCTCCCGGACGGGTACGACACCGACGTGAACAAGCGCGGCGGGCGCGTGTCGGCCGGGCAGCGCCAGCTGATCTCGTTCGCGCGGGCGTTCCTGGCCGACCCCGCGGTGCTGATCCTCGACGAGGCGACCGCCTCGCTCGACATCCCGAGCGAGCGGCAGATCCAGCGGGCCCTGCAGACGCTGCTCGCCGACCGCACGGCGATCATCATCGCGCACCGCCTCTCCACGGTCGCGATCGCCGACCGGGTGCTGGTGATGGAGCACGGTCGGATCATCGAGGACGACGCGCCGGAGGTCCTCATCGGCGGCGACGGCCGCTTCGCCCGCCTGCACGCCGCCTGGCGCGAGTCGCTGGTCTGACGTGCGGGCGCTGGTCGGAGAATCGGCATCCGGTCGGAGGATCTTGTCGAGATCCTCCGACCGAAGCCACATTCTCCGACCCAAGCTCGGCTGATCAAGGCATTCGACCGCGTGGTGGTGCGTGCAAGCCGGCGGCCACGGCACGAGCGATCGCACGCTCGACGGCCCGCCAGTCGTGCAGCACTTGAGCGTAGGTGAAGCGAAGGACCGTGTAGCCGCGCAGACGCAGCTCCGTATCGTGTGCCACATCTCGGGCGCGATCAGCAGCCGACGAGTGGTGCGCATGGCCGTCCACCTGCACGACGAGAAGCTCGCCGATCAAGAAGTCCACTGCTCTGCCGGCGACGATCACCTGCTGTGCGATCGGCAGGCCCCAAGGGCCGAGACGAACGAGGAAGATCGATTCGAGGCCGGAATCCGAAAGCGCGCTGACCTCCTGCGCGAGGCGAGCCGCTGAGCGCGTCGTCCATCGAACCTGTCGGAGTGCTTCGACCGACAGCTTCTCGATCCGGATGGCCGATTCCCAGAGCACGCGTGCGGATTCCGGAGCGACGCATCCCGCGATGTGGGCCAGCGCGTCCTCGATGGATTCCTGCAGACTGAGACCGGATGCCGGGGCCACGGGTTTGGACCAGTGGATCACGTCATCCCCGTTCTTCTGCCCGGCGCGCGCGTGCGGAGACCGACTCAGATGGCGACGCCGATCGACCTCGTCCGGCATCCACCACCGTCGGGCTCTGGCGAGCGAGACGCAGGCGACCCGTGCACCCGCACGTGCCGCGGCGAGTTCATCCTCGGGTGCGTCCTTGGTCGCGAGCCACGTGCGTCTTACGACCTCGACCGCACCGCGTGCCACCTCGGAGCGCAGCGCGCTGGCTGTCCACCGCGCCTCCTGGGCAACCTGCCGGTGCACGATGCCGCCCTTGCTCGTGACCCACTCGCTCAACTGCACCAGCCCAGTGTGCGTCGACCGACCTGCGGGCGAAGGCGCTTCGGCCACCTCAGGGCATGGCCGTCTCTCCTACCGGACTGGGGAGGACTGGGCGTGGTCGCCTCGCCCGCCGCTCGGTCGGAGCATGGGCCTTCGGTCGGACGATTCAGCACGAATGCTCCGACCGAGACGCGAAGCTCCGACGGGGCAGCGGATGCCGGGGCAGAACCTACAGGCGCACCTCGGCGATGACCTCGCCGTACTCCGTCTCGCTGACCGGGGTGAAGCCCACCCGCTTGAAAAATGCCTCGGGGCCGTTCTCGCCGGCCTCGTAGATCACATCCACATGGTCGACGCCCCGCCGTCGGGCTTCGGCGAGCAGTCCCTCCACCGCGAAGCGTCCGACGCCGCGACCCTGGTCGTCGGCGTCCACGTTGATGCGCCACAGCACGGAACGGAAATGCTCCTCGGAAGCCTCGGGATCGAAGTTGGCACTCACGAATCCCACCACCTCGTTCGCGTCGAGAACGACGCGCTGCCAGGACGTCTGCGGGTTGATCACCGTCGCCGCGATGCCGTAGCTCACCGGAGCCAGATACTGCTCCTGTCCGGGTTTCAGAGACATGTTGTTGACGGCGACGATCGTCGCCGCGGACAGTTCCACCAGTCTGAGGTCACCCATAGGCACAGGCTAGTGGGCCACAGCCGCCCGCGTCACGATCGGAGTCCTTGCGTAACGCGGAATTCACAGAGCAAAGTATCTCGATGTCAAGAGACTTTTCGGCTTGCGATAGGCTGGAATCTCGACCCGAACGGAGACTCACCGGTGACCGAATCGACCATCTTCTACACCCACACCGACGAAGCTCCGGCGCTGGCGACGGCGTCGTTCCTGCCGATCGTCAAGGCCGTGACAGGTCAGGCCGGGGTGGATGTGGAGACGCGCGACATCTCTCTGGCGGGTCGCGTGCTCGCGGCCTTTCCGCAGAAGCTCACGCCCGAACAGCAGGTGGGCGACGCGCTCGCCGAGCTCGGTGGCCTGGCCACCCTGCCCGAGGCGAACATCATCAAGCTTCCGAACGTCTCGGCCTCGATCCCGCAGCTGAAGGGCGCGATCGCGGAGCTGCAGAGCCAGGGTTTCGACATCCCGGACTATCCCGACGAGGCCGAGACGCTCGAGGAGAAGGACATCCGCGCCCGCTACGACCGCATCAAGGGGTCGGCGGTCAACCCGGTGCTGCGCGAGGGAAACAGCGACCGGCGCGCGCCGCTCTCGGTGAAGAACTATGCGCGCAAGCACCCGCACCGCAACAAGCCCTTCCCGGAGGGGTCGAAGACGCGGGTGGCGACCATGGGCCACGACGACTTCAAGTCGAACGAGAAGTCGGTGGTGATCCCGAGCGACGACGCGCTCACGATCCAGCACGTCGCCGCGGACGGCACGGTCACCCCCCTGAAGACCGGGCTGAAGGTGCTGCCCGGCGAGATCGTCGATGCGACGTTCATGTCGGCATCCGCCTTGGACGCATTCCTCGCACAGACACTGCGGGATGCCGCGGCCGATGACGTGCTCTACTCGGTGCACCTGAAGGCCACGATGATGAAGGTCAGCGACCCGATCATCTTCGGACACGTCGTGAAGTCCTACTTCGCGGACGTCTTCGACCGGTACGGCGACAAGATCGCCGAAGCCGGCCTCACCCCGAACGACGGACTCGGGGCCATCCTGTCGGGCCTCGGCGAGGTCGAAGGCGGCGAGGAGATCGCCGCAGCCATCACCGCCGGTCTCGAGCGGGGACCGCGCCTGTCGTACACGAACTCCGACAAGGGCCTCACGAACCTGCACGTCCCCTCCGACGTCATCGTCGACGCCTCCATGCCGGCGCTCATCCGCAACGGCGGCAAGCTCTGGGGCGTCGACGGGGGAGAGGACGACACGCTCGCGGTCATCCCGGACTCCTCGTACGCGAGCGTCTTCCAGACGGTGATCGACGACGTCAACGCTCATGGCCCGCTCGACCCCGCGACGATCGGATCGGTTCCGAACGTGGGTCTCATGGCGCAGGCCGCCGAAGAGTACGGCAGCCACGACAAGACGTTCGAGATCGAGACGCCCGGCGTCGTGCAGGTGCTCGACGGCGACGGTCAGGTGCTCCTCGAGCACACCGTTTCGCCGGGCGACATCTGGCGCGCCACGCAGACGAAGGACATCGCGATCCGCGACTGGGTGAAGCTCGCGGTCACGCGTGCGCGGGCCTCCGGCGCACCCGCGGTCTTCTGGCTCGACGAGGCGCGCTCCCACGACGCCGCCCTCATCGCCAAGGTCACGACATACCTCGCCGAGCACGACACCGACGGACTCACGATCGAGATCCTTCCGCCCGCGGCCGCGACGCAGTACTCGCTCGATCGCCTGCGCAAGGGCGAGGACACGATCTCCGTGACCGGCAACGTGCTCCGCGACTACAACACCGACCTGTTCCCGATCCTCGAGGTCGGCACGTCGGCGAAGATGCTGAGCATCGTCCCGCTGCTCGCGGGCGGCGGACTCTTCGAGACCGGCGCGGGCGGCTCGGCGCCCAAGCACGTGCAGCAGCTCGTCGCAGAGAACTACCTGCGCTGGGACTCGCTGGGCGAGTTCTTCGCTCTGGCCGCCTCCCTCGAGCACCTGGCCAACTTCACCGGCAACGTCAAGGCGCAGGTGCTCGCCGACACGCTGGATGCCGCGACCGGCACGTTCCTCGAGAACGACAAGTCACCCGGCCGTGCGCTCGGCACCATCGACAACCGCGGAAGCCACTTCTACCTGGCCCTCTACTGGACCCAGGAGCTGGCATCGCAGCAGGCCGATCCTGAGCTGGCCGCCATCTTCGCGCCGGTCGCCGAGGCGCTGGCAGCGCAGGAGGAGACGATCGTCGCCGAGCTCCTCGCCGTGCAGGGCTCACCCGCCGACATCGGGGGGTACTACCGACCGGACGAGCAGCTCGTCGAGGCGGTCATGCGGCCGTCGGGCACATTCAACGGGATCATCGACAGCATCGGCTGACGAAGCAGACAACGACTGCGGGGCGGATGCTGCAGCATCCGCCCCGCCGACGTCGATTCCGGCCGATCCGGCTCAGTAATGCACCCAGACCTCGGTGCCCATGGGCGCCCAGCCGTAGGCGAATTCCGCCGATCCGACGGGCATGTTGATGCAGCCGTGGCTCATCACGTTGCCGAAGTTGTTGTGCCAGTACGCGCCGTGCAGGGCCTCGTCGCCGTTGTAATACATCACCCACGGCACATCCGGGGTGAAGTAGAACGGCTCCTTCGTGAGGTCGCGGTTGCCCATGTTCTGCGACGTGAGCTTGGCCGTGATCCGGAAGCTGCCCGTGCTCGAGGCGAACCCCTCCTTGCCGGAGGAGATCGGCCAGGTGTCGATGACGTTGTTGTTCTCGAACAGGTAGGCCTGCTGCTGGCTGAGGTTGACCTCGATGCGCCGCGCCAGCGAGGTGATGACCGGAGCCACCTCGGTCACGGGAAGAACGAAGGCCGCGTTGCCGGAGGCGAGCTGGGTCGCGAAGTCGGAGGCGACGCCCGAGGTGTCGCCGAGCTCGCGTCCGATGATTCCCGGCGCCTCCTCTCGGAGCACTTCGCCCGCCGAATCCGTGATCACGAGCCCGTTCTCGGCGGGGCGGTTGACGACGGGTGCCAGTCCGTCGACGACCGGCTGGATCGCCGCCTCGTCGGCGGTGATCGCGAAGGAACCCTCGCCGTCCGGCTCGACGGCGATCCACGACGCCAGGGTGGCCCGGTCGATCGGCACGGTCCGCTCCGCGCCGACGTAGAAGCCCGCGCTGTCGAGCATGCCGTTCAGCGACGCCGCGGTCGTCTCCGCCGACGCGGTCGCCGTGACGGCGGGCACCTCGGCGGGTGCCGCGTCGATCTCGACGCTCTCCGCTCCGTCTGCCAGGGCGGCCTGCAGCGCGAGTCGCACGGCCTCGACGTCGACTCCGGTTCCTGGGACCGCGGGCGTCGTGACGAAGGCAGCGGATGCCGCATCGAATGCGAGCGTCGCATCCACCGGATCGCGGAACAGCTGCGGCGCGGCTTCGCGCAGAGTCGCCGTTGCGACCTCCGCGTCGATGCGCACGGCGGCGCTGGTGGGATCGGCGAACCACGTCGTGAGATTCCACATCGGGTGCTCGCTGTAGGCACGGTCGGCGAGAGCGCGCGCGTCCAGGAACGCCCCCAGCTCGGCGCCGGTCACTTCGGGGTCGCCGGGCGCGCCGGCGAGCACGACCGTGGTCTCGGCCAGCTGGTTCTGCACCGCATCGGCCGCGGCACCGGGGGTCATCCCTCCGACCGGCACTCCGGCGACCGAGGTTCCCGGGGCGATCAGCACGAGTGACGAGGCGATGAGGGCGACCACGCCGACGGCAGCGGGGATGCCGAGCCAAAGCGCGAGATGACGCTTGCGGGGTGCGGGCTCGGGAGCGGCCCACTGGGGCTTCGGCGCGTTTCCGTCGCCGTCGCTCGGGGTGGCGGCATCCGGCTTGGCGGGCATGACGGAGTCATCGATCGGCGCTTCCTCGGCGCCGGGCCTGGTGGCCAGATTCGTCATGTCATCACCCCCCGGCTGCGAACACGTCCCTCAATCGTACGGGACCGGGGGGACGCTCCGGGCAACGGAACGGTCACGGATGCCGCGGCGGGCATGGACCGCGACCCTTCGGCGGCGAATCAGGCGGCGCACACGTCCTGGAACGCTTCGCTGGTAGCGCGCAGCTCGTTGCCCAGCTCGGCGAGGTCATCGACCTTGGACACGTCGCCCTGTGCGATCTCCGTCATGACCTCGCCCACCTCGGCGAACATGTCCTGCAGCGAGGGCAGCAGAGCGGCCACTTCGTCGTTCGTGATCTCCGTGGCGCTCTCGGCGAGCCGTTCCGCGGCGGCGGTCATCGCCTCCGCGGCCGTCGCGGGGTCCGTCGTGGCGGCTCTCTCGAACTCCTCAGTGGCTTCCTGGATCCGCTCCTGGATGAGCGCGCACGCGTCTTCGGTGGACTGACCCTCGTCACCCGGAAGGTCCTCGCTGCGAGTCGTCGCGTCTCCGGACGGCGCGGTCGGAGAGGCGGCGCAGCCGCTCACGCCGCACACGGCGACCAGAGCGATCATCACTGCCACGATGCGCGTCGACATGGATCCAGAGTACGCGACGGCCTCGTGTAACGATTTTGTAAACGCTCCGTTCAAATCACGCTTCGGTCTTGCGGAAAGGATTGTTCGTAAGGTCTACTAACAAACATGTCCTCTTCGGAAGCGCACCGCGGCTCCTCCACATTGGAGCCGACCCAGGCGCACGCTCCTGCCGCCCGTACCTTCGGGCCCGGCCGCGCCCTCCGCCAGGGCGGCAAGGTGCTGCCCGAGCACGCGCGGGGTCACAACCGATCGCTGCTGCTGCAGACGCTGTTCCATCAGGGTGCCATGAGCCGCGCGGATCTCTCCCGCGAGACCGGCCTGACGCGAGTGACGATCTCCGACCTGATCGCCGACCTGATCGCCGACGGCTTCGTCGCAGAGATGGGAGTGCGAGAGGCCTCCGGGCCCGGCAAGCCGGCCATCCTCGTCGACCTCGACCGCGACGGCCACCGGATCGTGGGAATCGATCTCTCGGGCGCCGATGCCTTCATCGGGGCCGTCCTCACCCTCGACGGCGACATCGTGGTCCGCCTCGAGGTCCCCGTTCCGACCGACGGCGACGTGATCGAGGCGGTCGTCGGACTGGCGCGCGACCTGGTCGCGGAGGCGCACGCTCCCGTGCTGGGGATCGGCGTGGGCACTCCCGGCGTGGTCGACGACAAAGGCGTGATCCTGACCGCGCCGAACCTGCGATGGGCGGGCTTCGACCTCGAGAGTGCGCTGAAGTCTGCCATCGGCGTGCCGGTGCTCGTCGCCAACGATGCCAATGCCGCCGTTCTGGCCGAATACACGTTCGGCGGCTCGGGTGAGGACGTTCTGCTGGTGAAGGTCGGCCGAGGCGTCGGCTCCGGCCTCCTCGCCTCCGGCCAGCCGATGCGCGGAGCGCACTTCGCCGCCGGCGAGATCGGACACGTCACCGTCGGCACCGACGGCGGCCCGACATGCGTCTGCGGAAAGGTCGGCTGCCTCGAGGCATGGCTTGCGGTGCCGGCGCTGACGGCGCGCCTGGCCGCGGCATCCGACGACGACGTCCGCGCCGGAATCCTGCGCGACGCGGGAGAGCGGCTCGGAATCGCGCTCGCTCCCATCGTCGGCGTGCTGGACGTGTCGGAGATCGTCCTGTCCGGCCCCCCCGAACTCCTCGACGGACGACTCGCGCAGGCGACCGTCGAGACACTGCGCGCCCGGACGCTCGCCAAGTTCCACGACGGCGTCCGCGTGCGCATGACGGAGCAAGGCCAGGACATCGTCCTGCGCGGCGCGGCCGTCATGGTCCTCTCCGGACAGCTCGGGGTGTCCTGAGGCGAAAGTCGCGGACCGTCCCCGCCGACCGGCCGCACCACAAATGAAAACCAGGAGGGGCCACCCGGGCCCAGCCGACATCCCCACAACACAACGAAGGAAGACACCATGAACAGGAAGCTCGGGGGCCTCGCCCTCCTCGGCGCCGCGGCAGTCGTGCTCGCCGGCTGCGCCGGTGGCTCAGGAACGCCTGCCGCCGATGAGGGCGCAGAGCTCCGCGTCTGGCTCGTCGGCGCCGACACGCCGCAGGAGGCGCGCGACTACCTCAAGACGACGTTCGAGGAGGAGAACCCCGGTTCGACCCTCGTCATCGAGGAGCAGACCTGGGAAGGACTGGTCGACAAGCTGACCACCAGCCTCTCCAGCTCCGACAGCCCGGACGTGGTCGAGTTCGGCAACACCCAGGCACCGGCCTTCACGTCGGTCGGTGCGCTGCTGGACATCTCGGACGACTATGAGGCGCTGGGCGGTGACGACCTGCTTCCGGGGTTCGTGGAGGCAGGCTCGTACGACGGCAAGTTCTATGCCGCACCGCTGTACTCGGGTGCCCGAGTCGTCTTCGCCGACCCGGCGTTCGTGACGGCGGCGCCCGCCACCCTGGACGAGTTCGTCACCCAGTCCAAGGACCTCGCGGCTGCGAACGCGGGCAAGTCCGGGCTTCGCGTTCGCCGGCCAGGACTGGTACAACGCGCTTCCGTTCATCTGGGAGAACGGCGGTGAGATCGCCGTTCCGGACGGTGATGGATGGGACGCGCAGCTGAGCTCGGAAGAGTCGATCGCCGGGCTCCTGCAGGTCCAGGACCTCATGACGACCGCCTCGCTGGCTCCCAAGGACGGCGACAACGCCGAGCCGTGGACTCCCTACTGCGAAGGACAGTCGATTCAGTTCTCCGCGCCCAACTGGGCGCTCGGACTGGCCAGCGAGTGCGAGACGGCGACCCCGCCCGCGGCGCCTTTCGTCTACGCTCTGCCCGGGATGGAAGGTGGTGCCGCCCAGGTGTTCGCCGGCGGGTCGAACATCGGCATCTCGGCGAAGTCCGCGCACCCCGATCTTGCGAAGGACGCGCTTGCGATCATCTTGAGCGACGAGTTCCAGACGATCTACGGTGAGAACGGACTGATCCCTGCGAAGAAGTCGCTCGCATCCACGCTCGGCGACACCCCCGAAGCCCAGGCCTTCACTGAGGCCGCGGGCAACGCCAAGCTGACGCCGGCGTCGCCCAACTGGGCCGAAGTCGAAGCCTCGCGGGTCCTCGAGGACTTCTTCGTGAAGATCGCCCAGGGCGGCGACGTCCCGACGCTGGCTGCTGAGGTGGACACCAAGATCGAGGAGATCCTCAACGGCTGATCGATCTCGGGTGCTCGGCGCTGAGCGCTGAACCCGCACCCACCACCGGGCCGGCGGCGCACGTCGTCCGCCGGCCCACCGTCCCGTCCACAGAGGAGTTTCGACATGTCCAGCGTCCGCGACGATCTCGGGCCCGCCGTCAGCGGGATCGAGGGAGAGAGGATCCTGGCGCCCCAGCCGCTGCCCGCCCCGGGCGCACGGCGACGTCGGCGGCAGGGCGGGTTCACCCCGTACGCCCTGCTGGTGCCGTCTCTGGTCGTGATCGCCGTGATCACCGGGTGGCCGCTGATCCAGCTGCTGGTGATGTCGTTCCAGGAGTTCGGCCGCGCGCAGGTGTTCGGCGCTCCGCCGGAATTCATCGGCTGGGACAACTATGTCGCAGTCCTGAGCGATAGCGAGTTCTGGCAGGTCCTCGGGCGCTCGGTGGTCCTGGCGGTCGTCTGCGTGGTCGCGACGATGAGCCTGGGAGTCCTCGTCGCCCTTCTCATGCAGCGCGTCCGCCCTTTCCTGCGCACTCTCGTCTCCATCGGTCTGCTGCTCGCATGGGCGATGCCGCCTCTTTCGGCGACGATCGTCTGGGGCTGGATCTTCGACACCCAGTACGGCGTGATCAATCACGTGCTCAGCGAGTGGTTCGGGCTCCCCTTCGAGGGGCACTCGTGGCTCATCGATCCGCTCAGCTTCTTCTTCGTCGCCTCGATCATCATCGTCTGGGGCGCGGTCCCGTTCGTCGCCTTCAGCGTGTACGCAGGCCTCACTCAGGTGTCAGAGGAAGTCCTCGAAGCGGCCCAGCTCGACGGAGCGAACGGGTTCAAGTCGTTCCGATTCGTCGTGCTGCCGGTCATCCGACCGATCCTGGCGATCGTCACGATCCTGCAGATCATCTGGGATCTCCGCGTCTTCACGCAGATCTACGCCCTTCAGTCCATCGGGGGGCTGGCGGAGCAGACCAACACGCTCGGCGTCTACATCTACCGCGTCTCGCTCGGCTCCGGCGACTTCGGAGTGGGCGGTGCCATCTCGGTCATCGTCGTCCTGCTGCTGGCGACGGTGTCAGTCTTCTACGTGCGCCGGAGCATCAAGGAGGAGTCACTGTGACCGTGATCGCCCCTCAGGCGGCGGGTGCCATCGGTCCGGCTCGGCGTCGCAGCCGCGGCGCCGGCACCGTCGGCCGGCGCGTGGGATCGGTGCTCACCGTTCTCGCAGCCCTCGTCGTCTTCTTCGCGTCGGTGTTCCCGGTGTACTGGATGATCAACACGTCCTTCCAGCCGAACGCCCAGGTGCGCGGCACCGACCTGCACTTCTGGCCGGACAACGGGACGCTCGAGAACTACACCAACGTCATCTTCTTCAACGAGCGCGCCCCGTTCATCCCGGCGCTGGTGAACTCGCTGCAGGTGAGCCTTCTCGTCGTCGTCGGTGCGCTGGTGTTCGCGTTCCTCGCCGCCCTCGCCGTGACGCGCTTCCGGTTCCGCTCTCGCGCCGCTTTCATCATCACGATCCTGCTCGTGCAGATGATCCCGGCCGAGGCGATGATCATCTCGACCTTCCGTCTCATCGACAGCTGGGCGCTGCTGAACAGCGTGGCGGGCCTGTCCGCCGTCTATATCGCCACGGTTCTTCCGTTCACCATCTGGACGCTGCGAGGATTCGTCAACGGCGTCCCGGTGGAGCTGGAGGAGGCGGCGATGATCGATGGGCTCAGCCGGTCACAGGCGTTCTGGCGCATCACGTTCCCTCTCCTTGCTCCCGGTCTCGTGGCCACGGGCATCTTCGCCTTCATCCAGGCGTGGAACGAGTTCGTGTTCGCGCTGGTGCTCAATCCGCGTCCGGAGGCGATGACGCTGCCGGTATGGTTGCGGACGTTCCTCGACCCGAACGGGGGCACCAACTGGGCCGAGCTGATGGCGGGTTCGACGCTTGTCGCGATCCCCGTCGTGATCTTCTTCCTGATCGTGCAGGGCCGCATGACCGGCGGGCTCGTGGCCGGGGCGGTCAAGGGCTGATGCGCCGCCGCACCATGACCGCCTCCCGCGGGGAGGTGGACAGATGAGAGTCGGTCTCGACATCGGCGGGACGAAGACGGATGCCGTCGCCGTCGATTCCGCCGGAACCATCGTCGGGCGCGTACGCCTGGTGACCGGATGGGGATCGGATGCCGTGATCCGGACGGTGCTCGACGCCGTGGCGTCCCTCGCTCAGGCGGTGGTGCCGGCGGGCGCCATCGAATCGGTCGGCATCGGCATCCCCGGCCAGGTGGAGCCGGGAACCGCCCGCGTGGTGCACGCCGTGAACCTCGGCGTCGAGGAGCTCGACCTCGCCGCCGCCGTCGGCCCCGAGCTCGGCGTGCCGGTGCGGGTGGAGAACGACGTCAAGGCGGCCGCCTTCGGTGCGTACGCGCTGCGCCCCGGCGGTTCCACCGCCGGCGGGTCGATGGCCTACCTGAACCTCGGCACGGGCGTGGCGGCGGGCATCGTGGCCGACGGCGAACTGTGGCGCGGCGCTCGCGGCGCCGCCGGGGAGGTCGGGCACATCTCGATCGATCCGAGCGGGCCCCTGTGCCGCTGCGGTCAGCGCGGCTGCATCGAAGCACTCGCGGGAGGCGGCGCGATCGCCGAGCGCTGGGGCCGCGCGGGTGCGCTGCCCGTGAGTGATGTGTTCGACGCGGCCGACACGGGTGATCCCCGCGCGGCCGGCCTCCGCGCCGGCCTCGCGCGCGGCGTCGCCGCGGCGGTGCGCGTGCTCGTGCTCACGGCGGACGTCGATGCCGTCGTCCTCGGCGGCGGGCTCACGGGACTGGGCGCGCGGCTCATGCGTGATGTCCGCGCCGAGCTCGTCGCGAGCGCCGAGCCGTCCCCGTTCATGCGCTCGCTGCGCCTGGAAGACCGCGTCGAGCTGCTGCCGCCGGATTCTCCGGCTGCGGCCCTGGGTGCCGCGCTCGTCGGTTCGCGCTCGGGATCCGGAGGGTGCGCTGACGCATGGCTGAGGTGATCATCGTCTCGGATGCCGCGGCCGCCGGCGCGATCGCGGCCGACGAGATCGCGCGCCTCGTGCGGGCGACGCCGGATGCGGTGCTGGGTCTCGCGACCGGCTCGACGCCGCTGCCGGTGTACGAGGCGCTGCCGGCCCCGGCTCGCGGGCGCGGATGTCTCCCGCGTGCGCGGCTTCGCGCTCGACGAGTACGTGGGTCTCGACCCCGCTCATCCGGAGAGCTACCGCTCGGTGATCGCGCGGCAGGTCGTGGAGCCCCTCGGGCTGGACCCGGCGCGCGTGCACGTTCCGAACGGGTCGCTCGAGGGCATCGACCATGCCGGCGACGACTACGAGCGGGCGCTGGCCGAAGCGGGCGGAGTCGATCTGCAGCTCCTCGGCATCGGCACCGACGGCCACATCGGCTTCAACGAGCCGGGTTCGTCGTTCGCCTCGCTCACCCGCGTCAAGACGCTCACCCAGCAGACCCGCGAAGACAACGCCCGGTTCTTCGCCTCGATCGACGACGTGCCGCGGCACTGCATCACGCAGGGGCTCGGAACCATCCTGCGCGCCCGGCATCTCGTGCTCCTCGCCTTCGGCGCCGGCAAGGCGGCGGCCGTCGCGGGCGCGGTCGAGGGCCCGGTGACCGCCTCGCTGCCCGGGTCGGCGATCCAGCTGCATCCGCACGCGACCGTGCTGGTCGACGAGGCCGCGGCATCCGAGCTTCGCTTCGCGGACTACTACCGCTACACGTTCGCGAACAAGCCCTCCTGGCAGGGCCTTTAGACCCGAGGTGCCGGCAGCACCGGGCGCTGAGCCGCCGGCTTCAGCCCCAGGCCAGGGCGAGCAGGTGGTCGAGGCTCAGCGGAGCCAGCTCCATCGTCGCCACGTCGCCGCGGGTGATCCAGCGCAGCTCGGCGATCTCGGCCCGCGCCGACAGCTCACCCGGCTCGGCGGTGGTGCGGAATGCGGCGGCGACGACCCGGTGCCCCGGCTCGTTCGCGGCGTCGGACTCGAAGGTGCCGAGCGGCTCGAGCGCGACCGGCGCGACAACGAGGCCGACCTCCTCGTGCAGCTCCCTCGCCAGCGCCTCGGCGGCGCTCTCGCCCGGCTCCGGCTTGCCGCCCGGCTGCATGAACACCGACGTGCCGTGCTTGCGCACGACCAGCACTCGACCCGCGGCATCCGTGATCACGGCGGCGCTCACGAAGATGCGCGGACCGGTCACGGCGCGAAGACCTTGCCGGGATTCAGGATGCCGGCCGGGTCGAACACCCGCGTGATCCCGCGCTGCAGCTCCCACTGGTCCTCGCCCAGCTCGTCGGCGAGCCAGCGGCGCTTGAGCACGCCGATGCCGTGCTCGCCCGTCAGGGTTCCGCCCAGGCGCAGAGCCGCGCGGAACAGGTCGTCGGCAGCGGCCCAGATGTGCGGCGGCACGTCGACGACGCCGGCCGCATCGGGTACGGCGTCGAAGATGAAGTTCGGGTGCAGGTTGCCGTCGCCCGCGTGCGCCACGGTGGGGATGACGACCCCGTGCTCGCGCTCGACGCGGGCGATCTCGTCGAACATCGCCGGCAGCGCGCTGCGCGGCACCGAGACGTCCTCGATGAGCGTCGTGCCGAGCGACTCCATCGCGGGGTGCATCGACCGGCGGATCGCGAGCAGCCGCTCGCCTTCCGCGCGGTCGTGCGAGACCGCGACGGTGCCACCGGCGCCGCCGAGGACGGCCGCGATCGCCTCCGCTTCGGCGACGGCCGCCGGCCCGTCGGTCTGGATCGTCAGCTGCGCCGCACCGGGCGTCGGAAGCTCGAGCCCGAGCAGAGCGTGCACCGCGGCGAGGGACGCCGCATCCATCAGCTCCATGATCGCCGGCTGCGCGCCCGAGGCGGTCACGGCCGCTGATGCCTCGGCCGCGGCCCGCACATTCGCGAACGTGGCGGCGACGGTGCATACCTCTCCGGGAATGAGTCGGCGCAGCTTGAGCGTGGCGCCGACGATGACGCCCAGCGTGCCCTCCGAGCCGATCACGAGCGACGTCAGGTCCAGACCGGTGACGCCCTTGACCGTGCGGTGGCCCAGGTGCAGCAGCCGCCCGTCGGCGAGCACGAGATCCACGCCGAGCACGGCATCGCGGACCACGCCGTACTTGGCGCACAGCAGCCCGCCCGCTCCCGTCGCGATATTGCCACCCACCGTCGAGATCGCCCGGCTCGCCGGGTCTGGCGCCCACCAGAGGCCGTGCTCGGCGAGCACCGCATTGAGGTCGGCGTTGAGGATGCCCGGTTCGACGACCGCGAGCAGGTCGTCGGGCCGCACCTCGAGGATGCGATCCATCGCGCGCACCGACAGCGCGATCTCGCCGGCACCGGCGTTCGCTCCGCCGGCGAGGCCGGTACCGGCTCCGCGGGTGACGACCGGCGTGCCGGTCGCGGTGGCGATGCGCAGCGTCTCCTGAACGTCCGAGACGGATGCCGCGTGCACGACGGCCAGGGGCGCTCCGGCCGCCGCATGCCCTGACTTGTCGGCGCGGGCCACGGCGAGGGAGGACGCGGACGTGTCCACCCGATCGCCGAGGGCGGCGCGGAGCCGCCCGACGACCTCCGACGCGCCCGAGCCGATGGTCACGCGAACCGACGCCGGCCGGCCAGGACGCCCACGATCACCGCGAACAGCCCGAAGATCAGCCCGACCCAGGTGAAGCCCAGGCTCCACCACGCCAGCGTCGCAGAGGCGTAGACGAGGAGCTCGACGACCGCGCGGATGAAGGGATGCACCTCGAACACCGCGCGCGGCGAGACGAACAGGGCCCAGACGAGGATCGCAACGATCGGAGCGCCGATGCCGACGACGATGTTCCACGGGAACGGCCAGGCGGCGAATCCCCAGATCGCCAGCGTCGCGAACGCGAAGAGCTCGCACAGGAACGCCAGCACGTCGACCGCCGACAGCGGAGCGCGCATTCCGGGCTCCAGGGGCGCAGCCGGCGGCGTGCGCGGATTCTCGGACATCGCTCCATTCTACGAGCCGCCGGAGGCGCCGACTCAGACGGCGACGCCCGCGGTCCAGACCCCGCGGTCCAGACTCCTGCCACGTCGAGGTCGGCGCTCAGCAGCACCGCGTCCGCGACGTACCCGGCTGCGAGGGATCCGAGGTCGTCGCCGCGGCCGATCGCGCGCGCCGGGGTCGCGGTGAGCGCCGTCACGACGTCGGCCAGGCGGACACCGGCTGCCACCGTGCGGCGGAGGGCCGCATCCTGCGTCGACGTCGACCCGGCGATCGTGCCGGCGGCCAGCCGCGCGACGCCGTCCACGACATCCACCTCGAGACCCCCCAGCTCGTACCGGCCGTCGGCGTGCCCGGCCGCGGCCATCGCATCGGTCACGAGCGCGATGCGGCCCGGCGCGGCGGCGAACAGGATGCGGATGACTCCGGGGTCGCACGTGCACGCCGTCGGCGATCACCTCGATCGTCACGCGGCGATCGGATGCCGCCGCCCCGACCGGCCCGGGATGCCGGTGGTGCAGCCCGGGCATCGCGTTGAACGCGTGCGTGAGGATCGTCGCGCCGGCGTCGAAGGCGGCCGCGGTCGCCGCATCATCCGCTCCGGTGTGTCCCGACGGCCGCCGCGGCTCCGGCAGCCACGACGAGGCGGATCAGCTCGAGCCCGCCCGGCAGCTCCGGGGCGAGCGTCACCTGGCGGACGGTCCCGCGGCCCGCGTCCAGAAGCCGCTGCAGCACCGCCGGGTCGGGAGCGCGCAGGAGCATCTCCTCGTGGGCTCCCTTGTGCCGAGGATCCAGGAACGGCCCCTCAAGATGCGAGCCGAGGATGTCGGCATCCGTCTCCATGACATCGGCGACCATGGCCGCCCGGCGCTCCATCACCTCCAGCGGCGCGGTCACGAGCGACACCACGGCCCGCGTGGTGCCGTGCGCGCGGTGCAGCGACCGGGCCGCGCGGATCGCTTCAGGGCCGTCGTCGTACGCCCGGCCGGCACCGCCGTGACCGTGGATGTCGATGAACCCGGGAGTCAGAAGGGCACCTGCGCCGGCGGTCTGCTCGCCGTCGATGACGGTGTCGTACGGCCCGGCGTGCGCGCGCCAGCCTTCTCCGATGCCGGTCCCGGCCACCCGGCCGTCGTCGAGCCGCACCCAGGCGTCATCGACGATGCGCCCGCCGTCCACCAGCCGGACGGAGTGGATGAGCGTGCTCACTCGGAGGCCCAGTCGATCTCGGGGGAGCGATGGAAGCGGATGCCCAGGCTCGACCACAGCGGGCCGAGCCCGCCGACTCGGACGCGGAACGACTCCCAGGTGCGCAGATCGCTCGCCGTGGTCGCGGGCGACCAGGCAGCCTCGGCCGCCGCCGCGATCCGCGGGAAGGCCAGCTCGTCGATGTCGTCGAGAGTGCGGACCGTCTCCGTCCACATCGGCGCCTCGACGCCGAGGATGTCGGCATCCGTCACGCCGTCGATCACCGCGGCCGGCTCCCACGTGTAGGCACGCTCGACGCTCGTCGGACCGTTCGCCCATGTGAGGCCCAGACGGCTTCCGTCGTCGTACTTCATGTCGAGGTAGACGGCGTCGGCGGGGGAGAGGATGATTCCCGCGTCGTTGCGCACGAACGTCCGCGCCGCCTCATCCATGCCGCCTGTCGGGATCGTGAAGCCCCAGTACTGCCCGACGGTGCTCGGGTCGATGCCGGCGGCTTCACCCGCCTCGTGCCATGTGATCGGCGTCTTGCCCAGATCGGCGACGATCGCCGTCGCGCGCTCCATGAACACCGCGAAGTCCTCGGGCGTCGTACCGAGGGCCTCGTCGCCGCCGATGTGCAGGTATGGACCGGGCGTCATGGCGGCCAGTTCGCCGGCGACGTCGGCCACGAAGTCGTAGGTCGCCTCGTCGTGGAGGCGCAGCGACGAGAAGCCGACGCCCATTCCCGTGTAGGCCTCGCCCGCGGTCGGCAGGGCGCCTCCGTGCGGGTCGGCCACTCCGGGCAGGAGCGCCGTGAGCACGGGAGCCTCGACGAGCTCGGGATAGGCGAGGCCGACGGCGTGGGTGTGGCCGGGGAGGTCGATTTCGGGCACCACGATCATGTGGCGGGATGCCGCGTGCGCGACGATCTCACGGTAATCGGCCTTCGTGAAGAATCCGCCGGAGTCGCCGCCGACGGCCGATGCCGCGGCCAGGCCGGAGAGCTTGGGGCGCGAGTCGAGGTGGATGCGCCAGCCCTGGTCGTCGGTCAGATGCAGGTGCAGCGCATTGAACTTGAGACCGGCAGCCCGGTCTATGTAGGCCTTCACGGTCTGTACGGGAAGGAAGTGGCGGGCGACGTCGAGCATGACGCCGCGGTAGCCGAACCGCGGATGGTCGTCGATCTGCACCGCCGCAATCGAGAAGGCATCTCCGTCGCGGACGATCAGCTGCCCGAGGGTCTGCACGCCGTAGAAGAGCCCGGCCGGGTCGGCGGCGGTCACGACGACGGATGCCGCGTCCACGCTGATCCGGTACGACTCGGGCTTGCCGCCCGCAACGATGCGCAGCTCGATCGCCGCTTCTGCGTCGATCGCGGGGCTCGTCGACGAGTCGACCTCGGTGCGCGAGATCTCCGCCGCTCTCGAAGGGACGGCCGCTCCGCCCGTGCGTGCCTCGATCAGCGCCGACAGCGTGGCCACGGCATCCGGAGTGCCGGTCAACCGGACGGCGTCGGTGAGCGGGAAGGCACGAGCGCCCGGATCCGCAGTGATCGCGAAGGGCGCCGGCACGAGCGGAAGGATCATGTAAGGGAGCCTAACAAATCCCGGCCGCCGAGTCATCAGCCGTTCCCGGCGTGGAGGCATCCGTTATGCTCGGTGTGTCGCGACTGGCGTTGAGGTGGGTCACCACCGGGGAGCGACCGACACGGCACTCGACCGTACGCCTGGGTCGATGCGTCTTTCGATAAGTCCGCCCCGCGGGCTACTCATTGACCGGGTTCCTGCCCAGAACTCCGGACGCGCCGCAGTCAAGGAGAACGCCATGACCGACCATTACTTCACCGCGCCTCTGGCCGAGGTGGACCCCGAGATCGCCGAGGTCCTCGACCGGGAACTGCAGCGGCAGCGCGAGTACCTCGAGATGATCGCCTCGGAGAATTTCGTTCCCGTCTCGGTTCTGCAGTCGCAGGGTTCGGTTCTCACGAACAAGTACGCCGAGGGCTACCCGGGGCGGCGTTACTACGGCGGCTGCGAAGAGGTCGACGTCGCCGAGGAGCTCGCGATCGAGCGCGCGAAGTCGCTGTTCGGCGCCGCGTTCGCCAACGTGCAGCCGCACTCCGGTGCCACGGCGAACGCGGCCGTCCTGCACGCGATCGCCCGACCGGGCGACACGCTGCTCGGGCTCTCCCTCGATCAGGGCGGCCACCTGACGCACGGCATGAAGATCAACTTCTCCGGCCGCCTGTTCGACATCGTCGCGTACGGCGTCGACCCCGAGACCTCGGTGATCGACATGGACGAGGTCCGCCGACTCGCGGTGGAGCACAAGCCCAAGGTCATCATCGCCGGCTGGTCGGCCTATCCGCGCCAGCTCGACTTCGCGGCATTCCGCGCGATCGCCGACGAGGTGGGAGCGCTGCTCTGGGTCGACATGGCGCATTTCGCCGGCCTCGTCGCCGCGGGCCTGCATCCGAACCCGGTGCCGCATGCGCACGTCGTCTCGTCGACCGTGCACAAGACGATCGGCGGGCCCCGCTCGGGCTTCATCCTCACGAACGACCCCGACATCGCGAAGAAGATCAACTCGGCGGTCTTCCCGGGGCAGCAGGGCGGTCCGCTCATGCACGTGATCGCCGCCAAGGCCACGGCGTTCAAGCTCGCTGCCACGCCGGAGTTCCGCGAGCGCCAGGAGCGCGTCCTGAGCGGTGCGCACATCATCGCCGAGCGGCTGTCGCAGCAGGACGTGAAGGATGCCGGCATCTCGGTCCGCTCGGGCGGAACCGACGTGCATCTCGTGCTGGTCGACCTGCGCGACGCTCAGATCGACGGCAAGCAGGCCGAAGACCTGCTGCATGAGATCCACATCACCGTCAACCGCAACGCGGTGCCCAACGACCCCCGCCCGCCGATGATCACCTCGGGCCTGCGCATCGGCACGCCCGCGCTCGCGACCCGCGGCTTCGGCGACGCGGAGTTCTCCGAGGTGGCCGACGTCATCGCGCGGGCGCTGCTGCCCGACGCGGATGTGCCGGCTCTGCGTGCACGGGTCGCTGCTCTCACGGCGACCTTCCCGCTCTACCCTGGCCTGGAGCAGTAGGACCCCGCGCTCGTCCGCGAGACTGCACCCGCGCGCCGAGACAGCGGGGTCTTCCCGCACTCTCGGCGCCCCGATGCGGTCTCGCGGTCAGTACGGAATGGTTGCCCTGGGCGTATACCTACGGGCATAGTGATATAGAGCCCGCGCCGGGCGGGAACACCCGGGCCGCGGAAGCGATGAGGAGAGCACCATGACGGCACTCAAGCTCGACGGCCGCGCCGCCGCCGCGGAGATCACGGAAGAGCTGCGCGAGCGGGTCGCCGCGCTGAAGGCTCGCGGCGTCGTGCCGGGCATCGCGACGGTGCTGGTCGGCGCCGACCCGGCGTCGCAGCTGTACGTCGGCATGAAGCACCGGCAGTCCGAGGGGATCGGCATGAACTCGATCCAGCGCGAGCTGCCGGCCGAGGCGACTCAGGAGGAGGTCGAGGCGCTCATCGACGAGCTCAACGCCGATCCCGCCTGCCACGGCTACATCGTGCAGCTTCCGCTGCCCAAGCACCTCGACACCGACGCGCTCCTGGAGCGGATCGATCCCGACAAGGATGCCGACGGCCTGCATCCCACCAACCTCGGGCGACTCGTCCTCAACGTGAACAGCCCGATCACCTCACCCCTTCCGTGCACGCCGCGAGGCGTGATCGAGCTGCTGACGCGCAATGGCTACGACCTCGCCGGCAAGGACGTCGTGGTGGTCGGCCGCGGCGTCACGATCGGCCGCTCGATCGGTCTGCTGCTGACCCGGCGCGAGTACAACGCGACGGTCACCCTCACCCACACGGGCACGACGAACCTCGGGCATCATCTGCGCCAGGCCGACGTGATCGTGGCCGCGGCCGGGGTGAAGCACATCGTCCGCGCCGAAGACGTCCGGCCGGGCGCGGCGGTGCTCGACGTGGGCGTGACGCGCGAGACGGATGCCGAGACCGGCAAGAGCATCGTGCACGGCGACGTCCACCCCGACGTCGCGGAGGTCGCCGGCTACCTGTCGCCCAACCCCGGCGGCGTCGGACCGATGACCGTCGCGCTGCTCATGACGAACGTCGTCGAGGCGGCCGAGCGCTCCCTCGCCTGACCCGGCATCCGCCCGGCTCGCTTGACGGCCCAGCTGCCTTGACGCGGGCTTCCTGTCGGGAGCCTTCCTCGACCGCGAGACTGCAGCGGGGTCGCCGAGACAGCGGGTCATCCCCACGGTCTCGGCGGGCGGTTGCAGTCTCGCGGCAGAGACGGGCCGCGAGATCGCTAGGCGCGGAAGCGGGTCAGGAACTCGCGCGTGCGCTCCTCGCGCGGATTCGCGAACACCTCGGCGGGCGGTCCCTGCTCGAGGATGCGCCCTGCGTCGAGGAAGACGACCCGGTGCGCCACGTCCCGCGCGAATGCCATCTCGTGCGTCGCCATGAGGATCGTCGTGCCCTCCTCGGCGAGCTCGCGGACCAGTTCGAGAACCTCGCCGACCAGCTCGGGGTCCAGCGCCGAGGTGATCTCGTCCAGCAGCAGGATCTCGGGATCGGTGGCGATCGCCCGCACGATCGCGGCCCGCTGCTGCTGCCCTCCGGAGAGCCGATCGGGATGCTCCCGTGCCTTGTCGGCGAGCCCCACCCGCTCCAGCAGCGCCAGGCCACGCTGATCCGCGGTCGCGCGCGGCACTCTGTGCACATGGCGCAGCGACAGCGTCACATTGTCGAGCACAGACAGATGCGGAAACAGGTTGTAGCTCTGGAACACCGCCCCGAAGCGGGCGCGCACCCGGTTCGCGTCGACGCGCGGGTCGGAGATGTCCTCGCCGCCGAGCAGGATCTGACCGTCGTCGATCGTCTCGAGCAGGTTGAGGCAGCGCAGCAGAGTCGACTTGCCCGACCCGCTCGCGCCGATCACCGCGACGACTTCGTGCGCGGCGATCTCCACCGAGACGCCCTTGAGCACGGTGCGGTCGCCGAACGACTTGCGCAGCTCGATCGCCTGCAGGAGGGCGCTCATACGACCGATCCCATCTGCTCACGGCGCTGCAGTCGTGCCGTGTACCAGTCCGTGAGCCGGATCGTGGGGATCGCGAGCAGCACGAACAGCAGGGCCGCGACGATGTAGGGGGTGAAGTTGTACGACAGTGACGTCTCGATCTGCGCCGCGCGCACCGCATCCACGAGTCCGATGATCGAGACGAGCCCGACGTCCTTCTGCATCGCCACGAAGTCGTTCATGAGCGGCGGCGTCATCTTGCGGAGCGCCTGCGGCAGCACGACGAGGCGCAGCGTCTGCGCGTAGCCGAGCCCCATGGCGCGGGCCGCGATCCGCTGCGACGGATGCACGGCCTCGATGCCCGCGCGGATGACCTCGCTCACATACGCCGAATACGTGATCGTGATCGCGGCCGTGCCGAGCACGATGAGCGGCACGCGCTCGTTCAGCAGAGCGGGAACACCGAACCCGATGAGGTACAGCACGATGATGAGCGGGATGCCCCGGAACACGTCGGTGTAGGCGGCCGCCAGCACCCTGACGGGGAAGAACACCGCACCTCGCAGCGTTCGCAGCAGCGCGATGACCGTGGCGGAGATCGCGACCGTCACGACCGACAGTCCCAGCACCTGCAGGTTCAGCAGAAAGCCCTCCCACACCCGGGGGAGCGACGACCAGAACGTCTCGGGGTCGAAGAACGACTGCTGCACATCCGCCCATCCGGGCGTGTTGAGCACGGTGAGCCAGACCACGGCCGCGAATGCGAGCGTGGAGACGAGCGCGACGAAGACCGATCTCGTCGACTGGCGCTTGCGGTACGCCCGACGTTCGAGTTCGAGCGCGCTCGGCGGGGAGGGGGCGCCTGTCACGTTCCGACGCTAGCGGACGACGGTGCGGTCGCGGCCCTCGGCAGGGGCGATCACTGCAGCTGGGTCACGCCGGCGCCCTCGCCGAGCCACTCCTCGGTGATCTCGTCGAGCGTGCCGTTCTCGCGCAGGGTGTCCACAGCGGCGGTCACGGCCGGTGTCAGCGGGGAATCCTTGGCCAGGACGACGCCCCACTCATCCGGGATGCCGGCCGTCGGAAGTTCGCCGACGATGAACGAGTTGTCGATGTAGACGCCGGTCGCGTAGTACGCGGTCGGAAGGTCGAGCACCAGCCCGTCGATCTGTCCGGCCTCCAGGGCCGCCTTCGCGTCCTCGTTGGAGTTGTACAGCTGCGCCGGGGTCGTCGGGGCGACGACCTCCTCGATCGTCTGCGCACTCGTGGAGCCGACCATCGCGCCCAGCACCAGGTCCTTCAGCCCGTCGAGCGTCGTGACGCCCTCCGCGGCCGAGCCCTCGATCGAGACGACCGCCTGGCTCGCCGCGTAGTACGGGGAGGAGAAGTCGACGTTCTCCTTGCGCTCGTCGGTGATCGTGTACTGCTGGATGTTGAAGTCGAAGGTCTTCGGCCCCGGTGCGATCGCCGCGTCGAACGTCGTGCGCACCCACTCCACGTCTTCCTCGGCGAAGCCCAGCTCCTCCGCGATGGCGTACGCGATCGCGGCCTCGAAGCCCTCTCCGGACGACGGGTCGTCGTCGATCACGTACGGGAAGTACGCCGGCTCACCCGTGGCGATCGTGAGCTTGCCGGGGGTGATGTACCCCTCGTCGGCGGGTGCACTGCTCTCGCCGCCCGCTGTCGTGCCTCCGCTCGCGCAGCCGGCGAGGGCGAGGGCGGTGAGTGCGAGGCCGGCGACGGCCGCGCGGAGAGAGGGGGAACGACGGGACATGGTGCCTCCAGAACTCGGGAAAGCGGCGCGCACGTGCTGTCGGCGCGGCCGCCGGTTTCCATTCTGACTGCGGCGCAGCGTCCGTGGATCGTCGCGAGTCGCTCTGTTACACGATCTTCACGCGCGAACAGGTCGCAAGGCCGTCAGAGCCGAGCCTCCGCGGCGGCCAGGGCCGCGCGGGCTCCCGCGGTGGGGGCGACGGCGACCAGGCCGCGATACAGCTTCACGAGGGTCTCGGCATCCAGCACGCCCGTGCGGGCGCGGTCGCAGTGCACTGCCTGGATCGCCGCTTCGAGCTGGAAGCGCCCGAGCGGACGGCCGAGCGCCGACGCACGCCCGAGCAGGGCCCTGCCCTCCGCGATGAGCTCGGCGTCCCACAGCGCGGGATCCTGCTCGTCCAGCGGGGGCCATGGCTGGGCGACGCGGGCCGGCGCGCGCGACTGGGCGAACGTCAGCAGCGCGGCCAGGCCCCACGCCTCGGGCTCGGTCTCCAGCAGGCTGGCCACGAGCACGGCGAGCCACCGCGCCTCATCGGCGATCGACTCGCTCACGCGGTCGGGATCGGATGCCGCGGGCTCGAGCCACTCGATCGCATAGGCGCCGTACACGGCCTCCAGCACGGCCGGCAGGCGCGCGGGCATGTCGGCACGGGTGGGGATCGTGAAGGGGATGCCGGCGTCGCGGATGCGGCGCTTGGCTCGCACGAGCCGCTGCGCCATCGTGGCCGGCTCCACCGCGAACGCGCGGGCGATGTCGGCAGCCTCGAAGCCGAGCACGGTCTGGAGCATGAGCGGTGTGCGGATGGCCGGGTCGATCGCGGGGTGTGCGCACGCGAACAGCAGCTCGAGTCGCCGGTCGGGAATCCGCTCGCGCTCGGCGACGACGGTCGCGGCATCCGGCTCGGACGCGTCGAGAACGCCGTCCAGGAGCGGCGCGCTCGCCCGGACGGCGGGCGCTCGCAGCAGATCGCGAAGCCGGTTGCGGGCCACGGTCACCAGCCACCCTTCGGGGTTGTCGGGAATGCCGGAGACCGGCCAGGCGTGCAGCGCCTTCTCGAAGGCGTCCGAGAGCGCGTCCTCGGCGAGCGCGACATCTCGGGTGGCCGCGGCGATCACGGAGAGGATGCGGCCGTACGATGCGCGCGCCGCATGTTCGGCCGCGGCGCGCGCGTCGTCGGCGGAGGTCACCGGTAGTCGAACGACGTCCAGGCGCCGTCTTCGAACCGGGTGCCGCTGGGGCGGATCTCCACGGCTCCCCACCTCACGGACGGCGCCTTGCCGGCCCACTCGATCGCCTGGTCGAGATCGTCGACGTCGATCACGAACGTGCCGCCGAGCTGCTCTTTCGTGTCGGCGAACGGGCCGTCCTGCACGCGCAGCGCGCCGCCGGACTCATCGCCGCGCACCGTCGTCGTCACGGAGGAGGGCTGGAGCACCTCCGCCGTTCGCAGCACGCCCGCGGCATCCAGCGCCTTGGCGTACTCGTCGAATTCGCGCATGCCCTCCGCGAGGGCCTCGGGGCCGAGCTCTTCGGCATTCATCTCGGGGTAGTGGAGCAGGAGTGCGTATCGCATGGTGTCCATCCTTCGTTTCGTCGGTCAGTGACACCCCTATGACGGTCGAATGGGCTCCGATCGACAGCCGGCGGGAATCAGCCCTTTCCGAGTTCGTCGAGCATGCGCCGCTGCTCCTCGGTGAGCCCGTCCTGCAGCTCGCGCCGGGCCGCCGTCGTCCCTGACGAAGGCACCGCCGGTGCGGCCGGGGCGGACGCCGTCGCTCGGGTCGCCCGGTCGTACAGAGCGCCGGCGTGACCTTCGACCCGGTCGTCGATCGCGTCGTAGACGGCCCATCCGATCAGGATGATGACCGGCGGGAGGACGTACCCCCAGAACCACCCGCCGACGGTCACTCCGGAGAAGACGACGGTGAGGACCCACACGATGAGGGCCACGATGAAGACCAGGCCGCCCTGCACGACCTTCTCGCCGACCTTCGTGCGCTGACCGCTCGATCGTGCGGTCATCGACTGGAACATCCGGTGGATCAGGGGCTTGATCCAGATCGTGAGGGCGGTGAGGATCACGCCCGCCCACAGGGCCGACCAGCCGACCCGCGCGGGTGTCAGCCAGCCGATGATGAGCAGCACGGCCACATCGAAGATCAGCAGAGAGACGAACCGGACGACCCATTTCCTCATGCGACTACGTTGCCACGGCACCCGTCGGCACGCCACCGCACGGAGTGCGATCTCTCAGTGCATGCGGACGAGCTGGTCCAGGTCGTCGTTCGGCAGCTCGTCGACCACCGCCGTGATCTCCATCTCGACCAGCTCGATCCGGCCCGAGATCGTGGTCAGGAACGCCGAGTCGGCGGCATCCCGGCCCGTCGCGATGCGGACGAGCGTCGATCGCGGTGCGAGCGTGGTCGCATCCACGACGTGCCATCCGTCCTCGACCCACGCCTCCGCGACCGCGTGGAAGTCCATCGGATACAGCCCCGGGGCATAGACGGAGACCAGGCGCGCGGGCACGTTGAGCGCACGCAGGAGGGCGACGGTGAGGTGCGCGTAGTCGCGGCACACGCCCTGCCGGGCCAGCAGTGTCCGGATCGCGCCGTCCGTGGGAAGGCTCGATCCGCTCACGTAGGACAGATGGGTGCCCACCCATGCGGAGACGGACGCGAGCAGCTGGGCCGGCTCGGTGATGCTTCCGAACTCGGCGAACGCCGTCGGGCCGAGCGCGTCGGATTCGGCGTACCGGCTAGGGCGACGATAGGTGATCAGATCGGTCGGGTTCGCGACGGTGGCTGCCGCCTCGCCGACGATCGAGGCGTCGTACGAGGCGACGAGACGACCGGCCGGGCTCGTCACCCTGTGGAGGCGCGTGCCGTGGGAGTCGGGCACCGTCTCGTACGTCACCGGCTCGCCGTCGAGGGTGAATGCGACGTGCTCCGTGACGGGAGTGTGATGTCCGCTCACCGCCATCGAGAACACCAGCTCCGCGGGCTCGCTGACATTCAGTTCGATTCGGCTCGCGACATCTCTCTTCATCCGACCAGACTGGCACGTCCAGGTTTCCGCTGCGTGACGCCGGGGAGGGCTTGACACGGGTCGCCTGCCCGTCCGCCGCCGAGGGGCATCGACAGACGTCCCGCGCGCCGGTATGGTGAGCTAAACCGGTTTATTAAACCGGTTCAGAAGGCAGAGCAGCCGATGAGTGAGCAGTCGCACGCGAGGCGGGCGCGACGCCCGACGATCGCCGACGTCGCTCAGCGCGCGGGAGTCAGCAAGGGCCTGGTGTCCTTCGCGCTCAACGGCCGACCGGGTGTGAGGGCGGCCACGCGAGAACGCATCCTCGCCGCCGCGGCCGAGATGGGGTGGTCGCCCGACGTGCGGGCCCGCTCCCTCAGCACCAACCGCTCCTTCGCGCTGGGCCTCGTGCTGCTGCGCGACATCGAGATCGTCGCCGGCGACCCCTTCTTCCCTGCGTTCATCGCGGGCGTGGAGCGCGAACTGGCCCGCGCGGGGCAGGCGCTGGTACTCGCCTCCGTCGCGACGGGTCCGCTCGAGGCGGACACCTACCGCAAGCTGGCGGTGGAGCGCCGGGTCGACGGCGTCTTCCTCGCCGATCTGCGTGCCGCCGACGAGCGCCTCGCCCTGGTCGACTCACTCGGGCTCGCGGCCGTCACCCTCGGTCACCCCGACACCGCCTCCCCGTTCCCCGCCGTTTCGGTCGACGATGTCGAGGGCATCGTCTCGACCGTCGACCACCTCGTGGGCCTCGGCCACAGATCCCTCGCCCATGTGGCCGGGTCGCCCGACATGCTCCACGCCCGTCGCCGGCAGGATGCCTTTCAGGAGGCCTGCGCGGCGCGTGGGGTGACGCGCGCGTGTCGTGCAGACGGACTTCAGCGCCCGCGAGGGCGGCGAGGCGACCCGCGCGCTGCTTGCCGATCCCGATCATCGGCCGACGGCGATCACGTACTCGAACGACCTCATGGCCCTCGCCGGCATCGCCGTGGCGCAGCGCGCAGGACTCTCCGTTCCCGCAGACCTGTCCGTCGCGGGCTTCGACGACAGCGACATCGCCCGGTACGTCTATCCCTCGCTGACCTCGGTGGCGACGGATGCCGTCGAATGGGGAGCCGCCGCTGCGCGGACTCTGCTCGCGGCCATCGCCGGGGTCGCCCTCGACGACACCGAACTGGCACCGGCGCGACTCGTCGCGCGGGAATCCACCACGCACGCCCCCGGCCGGCCTCCACCGCGTCGGTGACACCCTCGCTCGGCAGCCTGGCCGATCCAGGCAAACGATCCCACGTCCGGACGCGGCGGAAGTCGCCTCCCCTCTCGAAAGGAAGAACAATGCGAAGAAGCATCACGATCACGGCGCTCGTCGCCGCCGGAGCACTGACCCTGACCGCGTGCGGCGGCGGAGGCGGTGGGGGTGGCGAAGGCGACCTCGAGCAGCGCGGCGACATCACGATCTGGTACTCCAACAACGAGGGCGAGATCGAGTGGGGCAAGCAGATGGTCGAGGCGTGGAACGCCGACCATCCGGACGAGCAGGTCAAGGCCCAGGAGATCCCGGCGGGCGACAGCAGCGAGGCGGTCATCAGCGCTGCGATCACCGCAGGCAACGCACCGTGCCTGATCTTCAACACCTCACCGGCGGCCGTGCCGCAGTTCGAGAAGGCCGGCGGCCTCGTCTCACTGTCGAGCTTCGAGGACGGCGACGCGTACATCACCGAGCGCAGCGGCGACAACGCCGAGCAGTACGCGTCGGCCGATGGCGAGTACTACCAGATGCCGTGGAAGACGAACCCGGTCGTCATCTTCTACAACAAGGCGATGTTCACCGCGGCGGGACTGGACCCCGAAGCGCCTGCCCTGTCGACCTACGACGAGTTCCTCGACACCGCGCGCACGCTGACATCCTCCGGAGCGGCCCCGTATGCGATCTACCCGTCGCCGGCGAGCCAGTTCTTCCAGTCGTGGTTCGACTTCTACCCGCTCTACGGTGCCGAGACCGGCGGAACCCTGCTCGTCGAGGACGGCAAGGCGACGTTCGACTCCGAGGCGGGCGCGGCAGTGTCCGAGTTCTGGGCGACGATGTACGAGGAGGGCCTCGCGGGGCAGGAGGAGTTCAACGGCGACTCGTTCGTCGAGGGCAACTCCGCCATGACGATCGCCGGCCCCTGGGCGATCGACTACTTCGGCGAGGACGTCGACTGGGGGACCGTGCCGGTGCCCACTTCTGCCGGCACCCCCGCCGAGGAGACCTACACCTTCAGCGATGCCAAGAACGTCGGTCTGTTCTCCGCCTGCGAGAGCAAGGGAACGGCGTGGGACGTCCTGAAGTTCGCGACGAGCGAGGAGCAGGACGAGCAGCTCCTGGAGATCACCGGCCAGATGCCGCTGCGCCAGGACCTCACCGCCGCGTACCCGGACTTCTTCGCCGAGAACCCGGCGTACGAGCTGTTCGGCGACCAGGCCGGCCGCGTCGTCGAGGTGCCGAACGTGGCGAACTCGATCGAGGTGTGGCAGACCTTCCGTGACGCGTACTCGAAGGCCGTCATCTTCGGCGAGGGGGATATCCGATGCCTTCCTCACCGACACGGCGACCGAGGTCGACGCCCTCGTCGCCCAGGGCTGACGGACGGCCAAGGTCATGACAACCGTCACCTCCTCGCCGGAGGCGACCCGGGCGGACGCGCAGCACGCGCGCTCCGCCCGGCGCCGCCGGCGCATCCTCGGCGAGAACCCGCTGGGGCTGCTCCTGAGCGCTCCCTACCTGATCTTCATCGGCGTGGTCTTCGCGTTCCCCATGGTCTTCGCCGTGTGGATGTCGTTCCACGACTACTTCTTCGCCGCCCCGGGTGCGGACGTCGAACGCGCAGTTCGTCGGTTTCGACAACTTCGCCACGGTGGTGACCGACCCGGCGGTGCAGCGGTCGTTCCTGAACGTCGGCATCTTCCTCATCATCAACGTGCCGCTGACGATCGTGCTCGCGCTGCTGCTGGCGACCGCTCTGAACCGCGTCGTGCGGGGGCGCCTGTTCCTTCGCGTGAGCTTCTACGTGCCGTACGTGACGGCCTCGGTTGCGGTGGTCGGTGTGTGGCTGTTCATGTTCAGCCAGAACGGGCTGGTCAATCAGGTCCTGGGCCCGCTCGCCCCCGATCCGTCGTGGCTCATCAACCCGACCCTCGCGATGCCGACGATCGCGCTGTTCGTCACCTGGAAGCAGCTGGGCCTGTTCATCCTGCTCTACCTCGCAGCGTTGCAGGCCGTGCCGCAGGAGCTCTACGAGTCGGCGGCCACCGACGGGGCGGGCGCCGTGCGCACGTTCTTCGCCGTGACCGTTCCGGGGGTGAGGCCGGCGACACTGCTCGTGCTTCTGCTGGCGACCATCACCGGCGCGAACCTGTTCACCGAGCCGTATCTGCTCACCAACGGCGGAGGCCCCAACGGCGCATCGAGCTCGCCGGTCCTCCTCATGTACCAGAAGGGGATCGAGCAGGGCAATCCCGACGTGGCCGCCGCCATCGGCGTGATCCTGATCATCCTGGTGCTCGTGCTCGCCCTGATCGAACGCAAGGCCGTCGGAGGTGACGACTCATGAGCGCGACCACACGCGCGGATGCGCGCAGAACGACCCGAGCGGATGCCGCGCCCGATCGGCGCCGTCACGCCGGCCGCGCAGCGGGGATCGCACGCTGGATCGTGCTGGCAGCAGGGGCGCTGGTATTCCTCTTCCCCTTCTACTACATGGTCGTCGGATCGCTGCAGACCAAGCCCGACCCGACCCCGGCGGGCGCGTTCCCCAACCCGGCGAACATCACTCTGCAGAACTACGTGGAGATCAATGAGCGCATCAGCCTCTTGTCGGGCCTGGTGAACTCCGGCATCTTCACCGGCGGAGTCATCCTCTGCACGATCGTGTTCGGCGTCCTCGCCGGTTACGCACTGTCGATCCTGCACTGGCGTGGTCGGGGCGTGACCTTCTCGATCGTCCTGCTCGTGCAGATCGTGCCGTTCCAGCTGCTCATGATCCCGCTGTACGTGCTGATCGCCCGCGACTACGGGCTGGCCGACACGCACCTCGGGATGATCCTGCCGTTCGCCATCAACTCGGCGGCCGTGGTCATCTTCCGGCAGTACTTCCTCCAGGTGCCGCGGGCGCTGTTCGACGCGGCGCGCATCGACGGTGCCAGCGAGATGCGCGTGCTCTGGAGTGTGGCGCTGCCGCTGGTGCGGCCCGCGCTGCTGACGGTCGTGCTGCTCACTTTCATCGGGCCGTGGAACGAATTCCTCTGGCCGTTCCTGATCACGAAGGAGCCGTCGATGCAGCCGCTGGCTGTGTCGCTCGCGAATTACATCACCACGATCTCCGGATCGGCATCCAACCCGTTCGGTGCGATCCTGGCCGGTGCGGTGGTGCTCGCCATCCCCGCGGTGACGCTGTTCATCATCTTCCAGCGGCAGTTCCAGAGCTCCGACATCGGCTCGGGGGTCAAGGGATGACCGGAGTCGCCGTCGAGGTGCCGACGGTGCCCTACGCGCTGACGCGCGTCGGGGTCGTCATGACCCCCGAGCCGGGCAACCCGTACGAGGTCGAAGGCGTGCTCAATCCGGCATCCGGTCGCGGTCCGGACGGCGAGCTGTACCTGCTGCCCCGCCTCGTCGCGGCGCGGAACATCTCCCGGATCGGGCTGGTCCGCGTCGTCGTCGAAGACGGGGTTCCGGTCGGCGTCGAGCGTGCGGGCATCGTGCTCGAGCCGGACCGCTCGTGGGAGAAGGGAATCGGGAACGCGGGAGTCGAAGACCCGCGCATCACGTGGATGGAGGATCTCGGGCTGCACGTCATGACGTATGTCGCCTTCGGCCCGCTCGGTCCGCGGACGGCGCTGGCCGTGTCGAGCGACCTGCGCGAGTGGCGTCGGCTCGGCCCTGCCATGTTCACGTACGACGACGGTCTGGACATCGACCTCAACCTCTTCCACAACAAGGATGCGGTCTTCTTCCCCGAGGCGGTGATCGCGCCGGACGGCGTGCGCAGCTACGCGGTGCTGCACCGGCCGATGTGGGACCTGAGCGAGACGAAGGCCGACCAGGGGATCGTCCTGCCCGCGGGCACGACGGACCCGCGTGGCTCGATATGGATCAGCTACGTCGCCGTGGAGGCGGTGGCGAAGGACCTGTCCGCGCTCGTGGTGTGGAGCCAGCACAGATTCGTGGCCGGACCGGAGTACGCGTTCGAGGTCACCAAGATCGGCGGCGGGCCGGCCCCGCTGCGCGTTCCGGAGGGGTGGCTCATCCTGCACCACGGCGTCACGGGACTCATCGTGAAGGCGTTCGCCCACCAGCAGAACGTCCATTACGCAGCCGGCGCGATGCTGCTCGACGCCGCCGATCCGTCGATCGTCATCGCGCGCAGCGCGAAGCCGCTGCTGGAGGCGGAGACGGAGGAGGAGCGCGGCGGAATCGTGCCCAACGTCGTCTTCCCCACGGCGATCGAGGAGATCGAGGGCGTCCACTACGTCTTCTACGGCATGGCGGATTCGAAGATCGGCGTGGCGCGGCTCGACCGCGTCTGATCCTCCGCGAGGCTTCGTCCGGAACCCGAGACTGCGGGTTTGTCCCGCAGTCTCGGCGTCCGGCTGCAGTCTCGCGGCCGGATGCGCGTCAGTACGAGGCGCGCTGCGTGCCGTCGTCGGAGATGAAGCGCGCCGTCAGGGCCTCCGAGCCGCGGGCGAGCAGGGCGACGTCGGCGCCGACGAGGACGAACGAGGCACCGGCGGCGAGGTACCGGTCGGCCACGGCGGGGTCGAAGGCGTTCACTCCGACCGGCTTGCCCGCGGCGGCCACCGCCTCGAATGTCCGCAGCACCGCCGCCTCCACGTCGGGGTGTGCCTGCTGACCCAGGACACCCAGCGATGCCGCGAGGTCGGACGGTCCGACGAAGACGCCGTCCACTCCGTCCACGGCGGCGATCTCGGCGGCGGCATCCACCCCGGCCGTCGTCTCGATCTGCACGAAGAGCGACACGTGGTCGTCGGCATTCTCGAGGTACGCCTCGACGCGGCTCCAGCGACCGGACCGTGCGAGGGCCGAGCCCACGCCGCGCCGCCCGCGGGGCGGGTAGCGCACGGCCTCGACGGCCGCGCGCGCCTCGCCCGCCGACGAGATCATCGGAACGAGGACGTTCTGGGCGCCGAGGTCGAGCACCTGCTTGATGGTCACGACATCGCCGATCGGCACGCGCACGACCGCCGTGCCCGGGTAGGCCGCGACGGCCTGCAGCTGGGCGAGCGTGGACTCCAAGCCGTTCGGGGAGTGCTCCATGTCGATGAGCAGCCAGTCCAGCCCCGCACCCGCGCAGATCTCGGCCACGAGCGGCGACCCCGAGCACACCCACATGCCGACGAGCGGACGGGATGCTGAAGCCAGCGTGTCGCGGAACGTGGGGCTCAGACGAAGCGGCATGTGATCTTTCCCATCGGTCCGTAGTCGCACAGCACCTGATCGCCGCGCTGCACCCACATCGGGCGCGTGAACGAGCCTGCCAGGATGATCTCCCCGGCCTCCAGGCGCGCGCCGTGGTGGTGGAACTTGTTCGCGAGCCACGCGACCCCCGTCGCGGGGTGATCGAGCACCCCGGCGGCGACACCGGTCTCGATGATCTCGCCGTTGCGGTACAGCAGCGCGGGCACCCAGCGCAGGTCGATCTCGTCGGGCCGCTTGCGCACGTCGCCGAGGACCATGCCGCCGTACGCGGCGTTGTCGGAAATGGTGTCGACGATCGTCCGGCCCTCCAGCTCGATGTGCGAGTTGAGCACCTCGAGGGCGGGGATCGCGTAGTCGATCGCGGCGAGGGCCTTCTCCAGCGTGCAGTCCGGTCCCTCCAGTGGATCCTTCAGCACGAACGCCAGCTCGACCTCGATCCGGACGTTCGAGAAGCTCTCGACCGGGATGTCGGCGCCGCTGCGGAGCACGGTGTCCTCGAACATCACGCCGTAGTCCGGCTCGCTGATGCCCGTCGCTTCCTGCATCGCCTGGGAGGTGAGACCGATCTTGCGGCCGACCAGCCGCCGGCCGGCGGCGATGTTCTTGTCCCGCCACACGCCCTGGATCGCGTAGGAGTCCTCGATCGTCGCGCCGGGGTAGCGTGCGGTGATCCGCGGGATCACGCCGTGCGTGCGGTCGGCTTCGGCCAGCTCGTCGGCGATCGTCGCGATCTGCTCGGGTGACAGCATCACAGCTGGTGGCCCAGCTTGTACTCGCCCTGCTTCCAGCTGGGCAGCTCCTCCGGCGCGTCGCTCGGACGCGTGTACGAGAAGCCGTCCGCGCCGATGGTCACGGCCATCTCGGACGTGTCGGTGCGCGCGACGACCGGCTGCGGGTTGCCGTCCAGATCGAGCACGAGCGATGCCTCGGTGTACCAGGACGGCACCACGGGGTTGCCCCACCAGTCGCGGCGCTGGTTGTCGTGCACGTCCCACGTCACGACCGGGTTGTCGGGATCGCCGGTGTAGTAGTCCTGCGTGTAGATCTCCACGCGGTGCCCGTCGGGGTCGCGCAGATACAGGTAGAACGCGTTCGAGACGCCGTGGCGGCCGGGGCCGCGCTCGATCGCGTCCGAGCGGCGGAGGGCACCGAGCTTGTCGCAGATCGCGAGGATGTTGTGCTTCTCGTGCGTGGCGAACGCGACGTGGTGCATCCGGGGGCCGTCGCCCCCGGTCATCGCGGTGTCGTGCACGGTGGGCTTGCGGCGCATCCACGCGGCGTACACGGTGCCCTCGTCGTCCTGGATGTCCTCGGTCACGCGGAACCCCAGGTCCTGCATGAAGGCCACGGCGCGCGGCACGTCGGGAGTGACCTGGTTGAAGTGGTCGAGTCGCACGAGCGCCCCCGGCGTGTAGAGGTCGTACCGCCACGCGAGCCGCTCGACGTGCTCGACGTCGTAGAAGAACTCGTACGGGAAGCCGAGCGGGTCGGTGACGCGCACCGAGTCGCCGATGCCGTTCGTGAAGCCTTCCGGGCGCCGCTCGACGCGGCATCCGAGCTCTTCGTAGAACGCGACCGCCTTGTCGAGCTCCTCGGGGGAGCGTACGCGGTACGAGAATGCCGCGACCGCGGCCACCGGGCCCTGGCGCAGCACCAGATTGTGGTGGATGAACTCCTCCATCGAGCGCAGGTAGACGGTGTTCTCGTCCTCCTCGGTCACGACGAGGTCGAGCACGTCGACGTAGAACGCGCGGGATGCCGCGAGGTCGGTCACGACGATCTCCATGTACGCGCAGCGCAGGATGTCGGGCGCGGGGAGCTCGGCGTGGCGATCGGGTTGTCGGTATGGATCGGCGCCTCCTGCGAGACGTAGAAGCCGGAGGAGGTGAGGATCTTGTCGGTGCTCATGGGTCAGCGTCCTTGCTCAGCGGGTCAGTGCTTGCCGAATGTGGGATTGTGCGGCTCGCCCAGCGTGATGTGCACGGCCTGCTGGTCGGTGTAGAAGTCGATCGAGCGATAGCCGCCCTCGTGGCCGAGCCCCGAAGCCTTCACGCCGCCGAACGGCGTGCGGAGGTCGCGGACGTTGTTCGAGTTGAGCCAGACCATGCCGGCGTCGACGGCCTGCGCGAAGTTGTGGGCGCGGCGCAGGTCGCTCGTCCAGACGTAGGCGGCGAGGCCGTACTTCGTGTCGTTAGCGAGGGCGAGGGCCTCCTCGTCCGTGTCGAACGGGGTGATCGCGACGACGGGGCCGAAGATCTCCTCCTGGAAGATGCGTGCGTCGGGGGCGACATCGGCGAAGACGGTCGGCGCGACGAAGTTGCCGGTGTCGAACCCGTCGGGGCGGCCTCCGCCGGCGACGAGGCGCCCCTCGGTCTTGCCGAGCTCGACGTAGCTCATCACCTTGTCGTAGTGCTCGGGGTGCACGAGCGCACCGACCTCGGTCGCCGGATCGTGCGGGTAGCCCACGACCACGCGCGATGCCTGCGCCGCGTAGCGCTCGACGAACTCGTCGTAGACGTCGCGCTGGACCAGGATGCGGCTGCCTGCGGTGCAGCGCTCGCCGTTGAGCGAGAAGACTCCGAAGATCGTGGCGTCGATCGCCGCCTCGAGGTCGGCGTCGGCGAACACGATCGCGGGCGACTTGCCGCCGAGCTCCATCGACAGACCCTTCAGGTACGGCGCTGCGTTTCCGAAGATCAGCTGGCCGGTGCGGCTCTCACCCGTGAACGAGATGAGCGGCACGTCCGGATGCTTGACCAGGGCGTCGCCGGCATCCTCGCCGAGCCCGTTCACGAGGTTGAACACGCCTGCCGGCAGGCCGGCCTCCTCGAAGATGCCCGCCCACAGCGACGCGGACAGGGGCGTGAACTCGGCCGGCTTGAGCACGACCGTGTTGCCGGTGGCCAGGGCCGGGCCGAGCTTCCACGACTCGAGCATGAAGGGGGTGTTCCACGGTGTGATGAGCCCCGCGACGCCGATCGGCTTGCGGTTCACGTAGTTCAGCTGTCGGCCGGGCACCTTGTAGGCGTCGTCGGCCTGGGCGACGATCAGGTCCGCGAAGAAGCGGAAGTTCTCGGCGGCCCGCCGCGCCTGGCCGAGCGCCTGCGTGATCGGAAGACCCGAGTCGAACGACTCGAGCTCGGCGAGCCGGGCGTCGCGGGACTCGACGATGTCCGCGATCCGATGCAGCACGCGCGAGCGCTCGCGGGGCAGCATCCGGGGCCAGGGGCCGTCAGTGAAGGCGCGGCGCGCGGCGGCGACGGCCAGATCGATGTCGGCCTTCTTGCCCGCCGCGGCCCGCAGGTACGTCTCGTTCGTGACCGGGTCGAGCACGTCGAACGTGTCGCCGTCGACAGAGTCGACGAAGCGGCCGTCGATGTAGTGCTGGATGCGGGTGGGCAGGTCGGCGGGCACGTGGTGGTGCTGCGCGGCGGCGCGCTCTCGCGCGGCGCGGTCGCCCGGCGCGGTGGCGGTGTCGGTCATGACTCTCCTTGGCGGTCGATCAGAAGTTGGGGAGGCCGAGGGCCTCGTCGGGGTGCTCGTGGATCAGGTAGGCATCGAGGGTCGCCGATCGATGCCGCCGGGCGGCCATCTCGATGTCGGCGAGCGGAGCGCTGGTCTCGATGAGCGACAGGATGTTCTCGTGCTCGCGGACCGACTCGGCCGCACGACCGGGGACGAAGCTGAAGGTCGAGTCGCGCAGGTTGCCCAGACGCCCCCACTCGCCCCGCACGATCTCGAGCAGCCGCGGGTTCGCGCAGCGCTCGAAGAGGATGGCGTGGAACTCCTGGTTCAGCGCGGTGAACGAGTGCGGATCGAAGTGATCGAGGATCTCGACCATCAGCTCGTTGACGGCGCGTGCGCGCCGGACGTCCTCGACGGTGAGGCGGCGTGCGGACAGAGCGGTGGCCGCGCCCTCGAGGATGCTGAGCGCCTGCATGCTGTGCCGGTACTGCGAGTCGTCCACCATCGACACGTGGGCGCCGACGTTCCGCTCGAACGTGACGAGTCCCTCCGCCTCGAGCTGCCGGATCGCCTCGCGGACGGGGACGACGCTCATGTCGAGCTCCGACGCGATCGAGCCGAGCACCAGCCGGTAGCCCGGGGTGAAGCTCTGCTTCGCGATCCGGCCCTTGATCCAGTGGTAGGCCCGCTGGGACTTGCTCAGCGAGAGATCCTGTCCCGGCACCTCACCCGGTCCCTGTCGGACAGCCGGCATCGCGCTCACTTCGTCCGGCGCCATGCGTCGTACCTCGCTCTCCACTCCGCGTTCATCGGGAAGAGCCCGTCGACCGGATGCCCGGCGGCGACCTGCTCGGCGATCCACGCATCCTCGTCCTCCTGCGCGAGCGCCGCATCCGACGACCTCCTCGGCCAGCGACGGCGGGATGACGATCACGCCGTCCGCGTCGCCGACGAGGATGTCGCCCGGCTGGACGGTCGTGCCGCCGCATCCGATCGTTACGTCGACGTCCCACGGCACGTGCTTGCGGCCGAGTACGGCGGGATGTGCGCCGGAGGAGTAGACCGGGATGCCGATCTCGGCGACGGCGTCGTAGTCGCGGACTCCGCCGTCGGTGACGATGCCGGCCGCGCCGCGCGCATGGGCGCGCAGAGCGAGGATGTCGCCGAGGGTTCCGGAGCCGGTCTCGCCGCGCGCTTCGATCACCAGGATCTCGCCCGCTTCGACCGCGTCGAACGCGCGCTTCTGCGCGTTGTACCCGCCGCCGTGGCGACGCGAAGAGGTCTTCGCGGCCGGGGACGAAGCGGAGCGTCTTCGCGGTGCCGACGATCTTCGTGCCCCGGTGCATCGGGCGCACGCCGTCGATCGTCACGTTGTTCAGGCCGCGCTTGCGCAGCTGCGCCGACGAGTCCCGCCACCGGGACGCGCAGGAGCTTCTCACGCAGTGATCGCCAGACAGGTGTTGCGGCGGAGGCAGCCCTTCGGCGTCGTCAGTCCTGTATCGGCCGGACGCTGCTTCAGCGGCTCGGCCGGCAGGCCCGCCGCCTCGCGTGAGCCCCACGCCTCGGCGCGCTGGGTGTCGTCCACTGCGGGCAGCGAGCCCAGCGCCGGATCGAAGGATGCCGCGCCCTGCGTCACGGTCGTCACGAGCCGGCCGGTGGTCAGGCCGCGCGCGGGGTCGTCGACCTCGACCTCGACGACGTCGTCCGGGACGACGACGGACGAGCCGGCAGGCGTGCCGGTGAGGATCACGTCGCCGGGCTCGAGCGTGAAGTGCTGCGAGAGGTCGGCGACCATCTGCGCGAGGGGGAAGAGCAGGCCCGCGGTCGTGTCGTCCTGCGCGAGGGTGCCGTTCACCCACGTGCGCACGCGCAGCGCCGCGGGATCGACCTCGCGGGCGTCGAGGAGGGCCGGACCGATCGGGGTGAATCCGTCGCCGCCCTTGGACCGGACGTTCGACCCCTTGTCGTTCGCGCGCAGGTCGTAGAGGCCGAAATCGTTCGCGGCGGTGACCCAGCCGACGTGGTTCCACGCGTCGGCGAGCGACACCCGCCGCGCCGCCGACCCGATCACGAGCGCGATCTCGCCCTCGAAGGCGAGCAGCTCCGTTCCGGCCGGGCGCTCGATCGTCTCGCCGGATGCCGCGACCGAGCTCGACGGCTTGAAGAAGTACGACAGCGCCTCGGGGCGACGGCCGCGCTGCTCGGCACGCGAGAGGTAGCTGAGGTGGATCGCGATGATCTTGCCGGGGCGCACCGGCAGCGCGCCGTAACGGCCGGTCGCGGCATCCGTCGAAATGGTCATGAGCTCCCTCGCTCTTGCGTGATATCCGAAATCGTATATTATCTGAGAATCCACGGCAAGCACCGCCCCCACGTGCTAGCCCGACAACGAAGTCCACGACATTGGAGTCCGCATGTCCGCACAGACGCCGACCGGGTTCACCCCCACCGGCACGATCGCCACCCCCCAAGACCGCCGCCGCGTTGTTTTCGCGACGGTCGTCGGAACCACCGTCGAGTGGTACGACTTCTTCATCTACGCCACCGCCGTGGGCCTCGTGTTCGGGCAGCTGTTCTTCGCGCCCGCCGGGGAGGAATTCGGCCAGATCCTGGCGTTCCTCACCGTCGGCATCAGCTTCCTGTTCCGGCCCCTCGGCGCCTTCCTGGCCGGCCACTTCGGCGACAAATACGGCCGCAAGGTCGTGCTGATGCTGACCCTGGTCCTGATGGGCGTCGCCACCGCGCTGATCGGCCTCCTGCCGACGTACGAGGCGATCGGCGTCTGGGCGCCCATCCTGCTCATCCTGCTCCGCATCCTGCAGGGAATCTCGGCGGGCGGCGAGTGGGGTGGCGCGGTGCTGATGGCCGTCGAGCACGCCCCGAAGACCAAGCGCGGCCTGTTCGGTGCCTCACCGCAGATCGGCGTGCCGCTCGGCCTGCTGCTGGCCTCCGGGATCATGGCGCTCATGACCGTGATCGCCCCGGGTGACGCGTTCCTCGCTTGGGGCTGGCGGGTGCCGTTCCTGCTCTCGGTCGTGCTGATCCTCATCGGCTACTACGTGCGCCGCCGCGTCGAGGAGAGCCCGGTCTTCACCGAGCTCGCCGAGCGCAAGGAGGTCACCAAGACCCCGATCGTGCAGCTGTTCCGCAAGCACGCGCTGCTCGTGCTGATCGCCGCCCTCGTGTTCGCCGGCAACAACGCCGTGGGATACATGACCACCGGCGGCTACATCCAGAACTACTCCACCAACCCCGAAGGCCCGGTCGGTCTCGAACGCGAGCCCGTCCTGTGGGCGGTCGCCGGCTCGGCCGTGGTCTGGCTGCTCTCGACGTTCTTCGCCGGATGGATCTCCGACCGCATCGGACGCCGCACGACGTACATCATCGGGTGGATCCTGCAGCTCATCGGTGTCTTCACCCTGTTCCCGCTCGTGAACACCGGAGACGTCGGTCTGCTGTTCCTCGGGCTCGCGATCCTCACGATCGGCCTCGGCTTCACCTACGGCCCCCAGGCGGCGCTGTACTCCGAGCTGTTCCCGGCATCCATCCGCTTCTCGGGTGTGTCGATCTCGTACGCGATCGGCGCGATCCTCGGCGGCGCGTTCGCCCCGACGATCGCCGCCGCACTGGTCGCGGCGACGGGCTCGACCATGGCGGTCGCCTACTACCTGGCGGGCATGACGCTCGTCGGGCTGCTCGCGACGCTGCTGCTGCGCGATCGCTCCGGCATCCCGCTCGGGCCCGACCACGAGGCCGAGCAGACGGCCAGCCCCATCTACGGGCTGTCCCGGGCCTGACGCCCGTCCGACCGCCCGCCCGCCGACTGCCGAGCGCCGACAAACCACTTTCACGCTGAGACATCACGCCCTGCGCGTGTCTCGACTGAAAGTGGTTTGTCGCGCCGCGCGGCGACCGCGCGGCGAGGCCGCGGCGGTCAGGAGTTCACGCGGATGATCTCCTCCTGGTACGGCGCGATCACCGCTCCCGAGATGCGCAGGTCCAGCAGCAGGAACGGGCGATCGGATGCCGGCATCCGGGTCCATTCCTCGAGTCGGTCGAGGTCCTCGAGCGTGCGCACCACGACCCCCTCCGCCCCGAAGCCCCGCGCGACGCCCGCGAAGTCGACCTGGGGGATCAGCATCGGGCCCTTCGCCGAGGCCTTTCAGGCCGTAGAGGTTCACCTCGGCGCTGTAGGCGGCGTCGTTCCACACGACCGCCAGCCCGCGCCCGCCGGCCACGCGCACGGCTGACTCGAGGTCGGCCAGCGCCATGAGCCCGCCGCCGTCGCCGGTCGTGAGCACGATGGTGGCGTCTGGTCGTGCACGCGCCGCGCCGGGCACGCTCGGGAAGCCGAGCCCGATCGACTGGAACGCCGTGCCGACCATCATCATGCGATCGGGCGATGCGACCGGCCAGTACATGTTCGCCCAGCCGATGAAGTGGCCGCCGTCCGAGACGACGACGCGATCCTCGGGCAGCAGCTCGGCGATCCGCGCCGCGGCCGATCGCGGGTCGAGGCGTCCGTCCGGGGCCAGGGCATCGCCCGCCTCGTACTCGCGGGCGGACGCCGCCTCCGCGGTCTCGCGCCACCCGCTCGGCGCCGCGCCGATCGCGGCGAGCTCGTCGACGATCGCGCGGGCGACGAGGGCGGCATCCCCGCGGACGTAGGCGCCGACGTGCGGGTGGGTCGCCGCCGGCGCGAGGTCGACCTGGATCACGCGCGTGCCGGGGGCGAACAGAGCGCCGAACCGCATCGTGAACTGGTTGAGCGACGCACCGAACACGAGGGCGACGTCGGCCTGGGCGATGAGTTCCATCGCGCCGTCGGCCCCGAACCCGCCCGTCACCCCGAGGTCGAACTCGGCACGGGGGAAGATGCCGCGCCCCAGGGCGGTGGAGGCGGTGAGCGCGCCGGTGGCGTCGGCCAGTGCGCCCAGAGCGTCGCCGGCGCCCGCGATCCACGCGCCGCGTCCGGCGAGCAGGAACGGCCGCTGCGCTCCGGCGAGGGCCGCCGCGGCGTCGCGGATCGCCTGCGTCGCGAACGGCCCGTGCGGCCTGACCGGCTCGGGGAGACGGGGCTCGGGAGCCGCGGGCACGTCGCCCGCGTCGAGCGCTGCGACGTCGTAGGGGATCGCGAGCACGGTCGGCACCCGGTACGTGAGCGCGTGCTCGATCGCGATGACCGTCGTGGCCGCGGCATCCGTCCGGCCCACCGTGTAGGTGCGGGCTCCCACAGCCGAGGCGAGCGCGATCTGGTCGACACCCCAGGGCCGGCGTCCCGACGTCGGCTCGTCGCCCACCACCAGCACGAGCGGCACGTGCGCCTGCACGGCCTCGGCCAGCGCCGTCAGCGTGTTCGTGAATCCGGCGCCGTACGTCGAGGTCGCCGCCGCAAGGCCTCCGCCCGCGCGATGGTAGGCGTCGGCGGCGACGACCCCGCCGGCCTCATGGCGGACCGCGGTGAAACCGACGTCGGTGGAGCGCTCGAGCGCGTCGAGGAAATACGCGTTGCCGTTGCCCATCACCCCGAAGACGTGATCGATGTGACGGGCGAGCGTGGCGGCGACGTGCGCGGAGACGGTGGGCATGGGATGCTCCAGAGACAGGGACGGACGGTGAGTTCCGTATGTGTCTCGCGGCGGCGATCGGATGCCGCGGCTACGTGCCCCTTTTTCGAGCACCGGCGGCCTGCATTGCCCCGCCGGACGGTTCGAGTATAGGCGGGCTGCCGGACCGGTCGTCGGGAGCAAGGGAGCCGGCGCCGCCGCAAGCGCCTCAGCACGCACTTCTGTCACGGCCGACCCGACGACCGGCACACGATCGACGGCGTGCGAAGCTGTTGCGGTGAAGACGATCCAGCTGCGCAGATACACGCTCGTCGACGGCGAATACGACGCCTTCCTGGCATGGTGGAGCGAATGGATGCCGCGCGTGCGACCGGTGGCCGGCTTCGCGATCGAGTTCGCATACGGACTGCCCGAGACGAACGAGTTCGTCTGGGCGGTCAGCGCGCCGGGCGACGTCGCGGCCTTCCTGGCGCTGGAGGAGACGTACATGGCCTCCGACGGCCGCGCGGCCGCATTCGACGGGCAGCCGCAGCGCGTGGCGGAGTACAACGTGCGCTTCGTCACCGAGATCGCCTGAGCCGTCGCCGACGGGGGCGCCCGGACTAGTCTCCGAGCGCGTCCCGGATCACGTCTGCCGACCGCTGCAGGCGCCGGCCGATCTGCGCCGGGTCGTGCGCGCTGGCCACATAGACGACGGCGATCGAAGACGGGCGGCGACCGCGCAGCACGAGCGGAACGGCCACGGAGTGCAGGCTGGGGATCACCTCGTCGTGGCTCGTGGCGTATCCCAGGGTGGCGGCACCGGCCACCTCGCGTCGCAGGCGCTCCGACACGTCGCCCGGCCACGCGCCCGAGGGCAGGACCGACAGGATCGCCTTGCCGGGAGCGCCGACCGTGACCGGATGCCGCGTCCCCGGCCGCTGCGCGACCGACGCGACGGCGTGCCGCGGCTCGACGCTCGCCAGGGTGACGCACTCGTCGTGATCCAGCACGACCAGGAAGCAGGTGGCTCCGAGCTCGTTCGCGACCGCGGTCAGCTCGGGCAGCGCCTCGGCCTGCAGGTCGTGCGCGACACCCGCCGCGAGGGCTGCCATCCGGGCCCCGAGCTGGACCCGGCCGGTGCCGTCGCGCACGATGAGCCCGTGGTCCTCCAGCGTGCGCAGGAGCCGGTAGGCGACCGATCGATGCACCACCAGGCGCCGGGCGATCTCGTCGATCGACAGTGGCTCTCGCGCGTCGGCGAGGACCTCGAGTATGCGGATGCCGCGGCTCAGCGTCTGCGACGGAGGAGAGGCCGTCTCCGACATGGATGGTCCCCCTCTTGCCGCAGCGTCTCGGAACGTATACGATCTGTTCTGAATACGAACGCTGTGTTCGATTATAGAACTCGCGACTCAGCCCAGCGCAAGAGCACCTCGACATCGCTGTCGGAGGAGGACCCATGCAGTTCCACCACCACGGATACGTCTCCGGCGAGCCCCGCGTGCAGGATCCCGCCGGCACGGGCATCGACCGCCCCGCCGACCTGCCCGACGAGATGGACGTCCTGATCGTCGGGTCCGGCCCTGCGGGCATGCTGCTCGCCGCGCAGATGTCCCAGTTCCCCGGGGTCACGACGCGCATCATCGAGCGCCGGGACGGACGCCTGGTGCTCGGTCAGGCCGACGGCATCCAGCCCCGCAGCGTCGAGACCTTCCAGGCGTTCGGATTCGCCGAGCGGATCGTCGCCGAGGCCTACAACATCGCGTACATGAACTTCTGGGGTCCCGATCCGCAGAACCCGCGCAACATCGTTCGCACCAATCGGACGGAGGACTACGCGCTCAAGATCAGCGAGTTCCCTCACCTCATCGTGAACCAGGCGCGCGTGCTGGATTACTTCGCCGAGGCCGCGGCCAACGGCCCCGGCAGGATCGCGCCGGATTACGGCGTCGAGTTCCTCGGGCTGACCGTCCGCGAACCGTCCGAGGAGGACGGCGGCGACTTCCCGGTCGAGGTGCGGGTGCGTCACACCACCGGCGTCCGGGCCGGCGAGGAGCGCACGATCCGTGCGAAGTACGTCGTCGGCTGCGACGGCGCGCGCAGCGGGGTGCGCGAGGCCATCGGGCGCACGCACGTCGGGCGATTCGCCGCTCACGCGTGGGGCGTCATGGACGTGCTCGTGAACACCGACTTCCCCGACTGGCGCACCAAGTGCGCGATCAACTCGGTGGCGGGCAACATCCTGCACATCCCGCGCGAGGGCGGCTACCTCAGCCGCATGTACATCGACCTCGGCGAGGTCGCTGCCGACGACAACCACCACGTGCGGCAGACGCCGATCGAGGAGATCATCCGCCGGGCCAACGAGATCCTGCATCCGTACTCGATCGACGTGAAGCAGGTCGCGTGGCACAGCGTCTACGAGGTCGGTCACCGCGTGACCGACAAGTTCGACGACGTCGACGTGGGCGACGACCGTGCGCCGCGCGTCTTCCTGACCGGTGACGCCTGCCACACCCACAGCGCGAAGGCCGGGCAGGGCATGAACGTGTCGATGCAGGACGGCTTCAATCTCGGGTGGAAGCTCGGGCACGTGCTGACCGGCCTCGGCCCCCAGTCGCTGCTGGCGACGTACTCCGCCGAGCGCCAGCCGGTCGCCCAGCAGCTCATCGACTTCGATCGCGAGTGGTCGGCGCTCATGGCGCAGGAAGCCGGAGGAGATCTCCGATCCCAACGAGCTCGCGAACTACTACCTCGGGACGGCTGAGTTCCCCTCGGGATTCATGACGCAGTACGGGCCGTCGATCGTCGTGGGCGACGACGCGCACCAGTCGCTGGCGCCCGGGTTCCCGATCGGCAAGCGGTTCACATCGGTCGAGGTGGTGCGCGTGTGCGACGGCAACGTCGTGCACCTCGGACACCACGCGCGCGCGGACGGACGCTGGCGCGTCTACGTGTTCGCCGACACGGCGTCGGGCGAGTTCGGCGGCGCGCAGCGCGCTCCGAGTCGTCGGCGCTGGCGACCTGGGCGGAGTGGATGGACTCGGCCGAGTCGCCGCTCCACCGGCACACGCCCGAAGGGGCCGACGTCGACGCCGTCTTCGACGTGAAGGTGATCTACCCGCAGCCGTTCGAGGAGATCGACATCTCCCGCGTGCCGCGGCTGTTCCTGCCGCGAACGGGGCCGCTGGAGCTCACCGACTGGGAGAAGGTGTACGCGGCGGGGCCGAGCGCCTGGACGACAGCCGACATCTTCGCGGAGCGGGAACTGTCACGGGACGGCGTCGTCGTGCTCGTGCGTCCTGACCAGTACGTGGCGGCGGTTCTGCCGCTCGATGCCACCGAGGAGCTCGACGCCTTCCTGGCCCAGTCGCTCCTTCCGCCAGAAGCGTCACGCGAACGCTCCGCTCTGAATACACCGGGCGCCCGCACTGTACGACGCGTACATCGCGTCGCCGCCCGTGCCCGACCAGAATGACAGCAAGCCGCCGATACCGACGAGGGAGTCCCCGTGCCTGAAAGCACCGTGATCGAGAACCGTGAGACCGAGCTGCTGGCGCGCGTGCCCGATGGTCTGTTCATCGGGGGCGAGTGGCGCCCGGCCGCCGACGGCAAGCAGCTGCGGGTGTTCGACCCGGCGACGGGGCAGGTGGTCAAGCGGATCGCCGATGCCTCGCCCGCGGACGGCAAGGCCGCGCTGGATGCCGCCGCCGAGGCGTTCCCGGCGTGGGCGGCCACCCCCGCACGCGAGCGGGCCGAGCTCTTGCGTCGCGCGTTCGATCTGCTGCAGGAGCGCAAGGAGGAGTTCGCGCTGCTGATGACGATCGAGATGGGCAAGCCGCTCGCAGAGGCTCGCGGCGAGGTCGGCTACGGCGGCGAGTTCCTGCGGTGGTTCAGCGAGGAGACCGCCCGGATCCAGGGTCGCTACGGGGCGAACCCGGAGGGCACCGGTCGCATGATCGTCTCGCAGCATCCCGTCGGTCCGTGCTTCCTGATCACGCCGTGGAACTTCCCGCTCGCGATGGCCACACGCAAGGTCGCACCCGCGCTTGCCGCCGGCTGCACCGTCGTGATCAAGCCCGCCGAGCTGACGCCGCTGACCACCCTGTACTTCGCGAAGCTGCTCGAGGACGCCGGCCTGCCGAAGGGCGTCGTGAACGTGTTCACGACATCGACCTCCGGCGCCGTGTCCGAGCCGATCATCCGCGACCCCCGGCTGCGCAAGCTCTCGTTCACCGGATCGACCTCGGTCGGCCAGAAGCTGCTGGAGCAGGCCTCCAGCGGAGTGCTGCGCACGTCGATGGAGCTCGGCGGCAACGCTCCGTTCGTCGTGTTCGACGACGCCGACCTCGACAAGGCGGTCGACGGCGCGATCCTGGCGAAGTTCCGCAACATCGGCCAGGCCTGCACCGCGGCGAACCGCTTCATCGTCCACCGTGCGGTGGCCGACGAGTTCGCCCGCCGGGTCACCGAGCGGGTGAAGGGCTTCAAGATGGGCCGCGGCACCGAGGACGGCGTGGTGATCGGGCCGCTCATCGACGACCGCGCGGTGTCGAAGGCCGAAGAGCTCGTGGGCGACGCTCTCGGTCGCGGCGCGCAGCTGCTGACCGGAGGTCAGCGGGGCGACGGCGATCGATTCGCGACGGCACGTTCTACCAGGCGACCGTGCTGACCGACGTCACGGCGGGCAGCGACATCCTGCGCGAGGAGATCTTCGGCCCGGTGCTCGCCATCGTCCCGTTCGACACCGAAGACGAGGCGGTCCGCCTCGCGAACGACACCGAGTACGGCCTCGTCTCGTACGTGTTCACCGAGTCCCTCTCCCGCGGCCAGCGCATGATCGATCGTCTCGAGACCGGGATGATGGGCCTGAACGTCGGCGTCGTCTCCAACGCCGCCGCCCCGTTCGGCGGCTGGAAGATGTCCGGACTGGGCCGCGAGGGCGGCGCCGAGGGCATCCACGAATACCTCCAGACCAAGTACACGCTCACTGCGAGTCCGTACGCGTGACGCAACGCGTCGCGCTATAGGAGCGGGCGGCTGAGCGTATCGAGATCCGCCCCGATCGCGGACGGATGCTGTCCGCGGTGAGCCCGACAATGGTCGGGTGACGGCGGCTGAGATGATCGAGCGGCGCCTCCGGTCTCACCGCCTGAGCGCGCCGGCGGCCACCGTCGCCGCGGCGGCCGAGCACATGCTCGCGACCCAGGCGCAGGAATTCTGGGGTGGCCGGTGGGCTCTCGCCTCGCGCACGAGGGGAGCGCCCAGCGTGCGCGACGTCGATGCGGCGTTCGATCGCGGCGAGATCGTCCGGTCCTGGACCATGCGCGGAACGATCCATGTCATCCCGGCGCGCGATCTGGCCTGGGTTCTCTCGCTGACGGGCGAACGGCAGGGCCGATCCGCTGCCGCAGTGCATCGCGCGGAGGGAATCGACGCCGACGAGCTCGCCAGAGCGCACCGCGTCGTGTCGGCCGCCCTGCGCGGCGGAAACCGGCTGACGCGGAAGGAGCTGTTCGCCGTGCTCGAGCGCAGCGGCATCGCCACCGACGGCCAGCGCGGGTACCACCTCCTGGTGGCGCTCTCGGTGCGCGCGCTCCTCTGCCAGGGCCCGGTGGTGCCGCGCGTGACCGGACCCACGCGGGAGCAGTACCTCGTCCTCACCGACGAATGGGTGCCCGAGCCCGCCACTCCCGCCGATCCCCTCGCCGAGTTCTTCGCGCGCTACATCGCCTCGCATGGTCCCGCGGGCGTCCGTGACTTCGCGTGGTGGTCGGGCCTGCCGCTCGGCGTCTCGCGGGATGCCGCGGCCGCGGCATCCGATCGCCTGTCGGTATTCGCCGACGCCGGCGAGCCCCTCTACGTCGCGACCGGTGCAGCACCGCGCCGCAGCGCGTCGGCCCCCGAGGTGCTCGCCCTGCCGCCTTTCGAGGAGTACTACCTCTCCTACGCGGATCGCACGGTGCCGTGCGCACCGGAGTTCCTCTCCGCGATCGGACCGAGCATGAACGGGATCGTACGGCCCATCCTCGTGGCTCGCGGCGCGGTGGTCGGCGTCTGGACGCACTCCCTGGCGATCGGGCGGCGGGGACAGGGCGAGACCCCCGAGCTGCTGGCCCCGGGCGCGGCGACCGAGGCCGAGATCACGGCGGCGCTCGACCGCTACCGCGCCTTCATCGCGGGCTGATCGAGCCCGTGCCACACTGGCACGCGTGACCTCTCCCACCGCTCCGGGCCGTGCTGCGGCCGGCCGCGGACGGATCGTCGTGATGGGCCTCGTCGTGGTGCTCGCCCTGATCTATGTCGGGGTCGTCGCTCTGTACGCGCTGAACGAGCGGTTCGCGACGATCGAGGGATGCGACGAGGAGCCGCCCTCCGACGCCATCCTGCTGTCGCTGTCGCCGGAGACGGTCGACGCCGCGCAGGACCGTCTCACCGCGACGCTCACGGTGCTCTCCTTCGGTCCGGTCGGCTCGCCCGATTCGAGTCTGCTCACCGATCCGCTGACGATCCTCGTCAGCGACAACGACGGCCCGCGATCGTTCACGATCGGGCAGGACGAGATCCCGTCGCCGCAGTCGCTGCGTCTGATCACCGACGGATTCGTCGAGCGCTGGCCGTTCGACTCGCACAGCGTCGACTTCGCGGTGGTCTCGCATCCAGTCCGTCGACGGCGTGGAGAGCGCGATCCCCACCCTGGTGTGCGGCTCCGCCCACGTTCCCGGCTGGGTCTTCACGCTCGGATGAGGTCGCCGGAACCGACGAAGTGGTCGTCGACGGCGAACCGGTCACGCAGCTGCGGGTCACGGCCACCCGCTCGGTCGCGACCGTCGCGTTCGGGATCGTCATCCTGGCTCTCATGGCCGTCCTGCCGGTACTGGGTCTGACCGTGGCGATCGTGGCGTACCGCGGCATCCGCAGAGTCGAGGCGACGCTGATGAGCTGGATGGCCGCGATGCTGTTCGCGACGATCCCGCTGCGCACATTCCTGCCCGGCTCTCCGCCGATCGGCTCGTGGGTGGACTACCTGGTGGTGCTGTGGGTGGTGGCAGGTCTCGTCCTCGGCCTGGTCATCTACGTCATGGCGTGGCTGCGGTGGGGAACCCGCGGCGAGCGCGCCGCCCCGGACGGCTCGCTCGCGGTGGTCGCGCCCGTGGCGGCATCCGCTGCGATCGCGTCGCCCGCCGGGGCGTCCGCCGCGGACGGAAGCGCGGCGGACTGAGGCTCAGCCCTGCGCGTGCCGGTCCAGGAACGCGTAGACCTCGTTGTCGTCCACTCCGGGGAAGGCGCCGCGGGGGAGAGGGGAGAACATCTGCATGTGCACCCGCGCACTCGGCCACGCCTTGCCCTGCCACCGCTCGGTGACCTCGGTGGGAGGCCGCCGGCAGCACGATTCGTCGGGGCACGTCGAGGTCGCGCGCTTCTGCGTCTCGCGGCCGCGGAACCACTTGGCGTCGTCGAAGGGCACGCCGACGGTGATCGAGAACTCGCCGTCCGAGGTCGTTCCGGTCTGAGTCGAGCACCAGAACGTTCCTGCGGGGGTGTCGGTGTACTGATAGTGCTCGGTGGTGCGGTTCTGCTCCTCGAACGCCGAGCGCGCCAGGAAGCGCCGGCACACGATCTGTCCCTCCACCGACCCGGTCACGTCGTGCGGCAGCGGCAGGTCGTCGTTCTCGTAGACGCGCGAGATCGCACCGGCGCCGTCGACCCTCAGGAAGTGCAGCCGGATGCCGAGATGCCGCGTGAGCAGGTTGGTCATGCGCATTCCGGCCGCTTCGTGCGTGACGCCGAAGGCATCGCGGAAGTCCTCCACCGCGAGGTTCCGATCCTTCTTCGCCTGCGTCAGGAACGCCACGGACGCCGACTCCGGCATGAGCGCGCACGCCGCGTAGTAGTTGATCTCCAGGCGCTGGGCGAGGAAGTCCGCGTAATCGGTCGGCCGCTGGTGCCCCAGGAGGCGGTGCGCCATCGCCTGCAGCGCCATCGACCGCAGGCCGTGGCCACCCGGAATGGAGGCGGGTGGCAGGTAGATCCGGCCGTGCTCCAGATCGGTCACGGAGCGCGCGGAGTGCGGCAGGTCGTTCACGTACAGCAGCTCGAAGCCGAGCTGCTCGGCCATGATGCTCACGGTGCGATGCGTGAGGGCGCCCGACCCGTGCCCCGCTGCCTTCAGCTGCTTCTCGGCGAGCTGTTCGATCTCCGGCAGATAGTTGTCGATCTCCCGCATGCGCAGGCGCAGCTCGGTATTCGCGCGGCGGGCCTCCTCCGGCGTGGCGATCGCCTCGCGCTCGCGGCGCTGCAGCTCCCGGTGCAGACCGAGGACCGATTCGATCGTCTCGTCGGGGATGCCCTTGGTGACCCGCACCGCCGGAATCCCCAGCTGGCGGAAGATCGGGCTGGACTGCGCCCGCTCCAGCTCGATCTCGAGCGCGGCGCGTCGGTTCGGCGGCTCGGACGAGAGCAGGTCGGTCACCTCGACGCCCGTCGCGGTCGCGATCGCCTGCAGCAGCGACAGCTTCGGCTCGCGCTTGCCGTTCTCGATGAGGCTCAGCTGGCTGCCGGCGACCCCGACGAGCTCGCCCAGTTCGTCGAGCGTGAAACCTCGAGAGACACGCTGATGGCGGATGCGGTGGCCGAGGGTGGACAGCTCCAGAGAGGTCGGCGGCATTCTTTGAGCATAGCGAAAGAATTCGACATTCTTGCGGCCGCGGGCTTCGGAAAAGTGACACCAAAGACTCGCATAGTGGAGAGAGAACCCGATCTGACCCGATCGAACAGGAGTGATCATGGCCCTTGCCGACATCTTCACGCGTCCCGCGCCCCAGGCCGGCGGGCGCCGTCTGACCTCTGAGACGGGAGGATTCGGCCGGCGTCCGGCGATCGAGGGAGACGGAATGAGCGCCCTTCTCGCGTGGGTCGACCAGATCGCCGCGCTGACCCAGCCCGACCGCATCCACTGGGTCGACGGATCGCGCGCCGAGAACGACGCGCTGCTGCGCGAGATGGTCGATGAGGGCAAGATCATCAAGCTCAACCCCGAGTGGCGGCCGGGCTCCTACCTGGCGCGCTCGCACCCGAGCGATGTCGCCCGCACGGAGGGGCGCACCTTCATCGCGTCCGAGCGCGAGGAGGACGCCGGTCCGACCAACAACTGGATCGCCCCCGCCGAGATCCGCGCCACGATCACCCCGCTGTTCGAGGGCAGCATGCGCGGGCGCACGATGTACGTCGTGCCCTTCTCTATGGGTCCCGTCGGCGGGCCCCTCTCGCACATCGGCGTGCAGGTCACCGACAGCGCCTACGCCGTCACCTCGATCGGCATCATGACCCGCGTCGGCAGCGACGTTCTGCGCGAGATCGCCGCGGGAGCACCCTGGGTCAAGACCGTGCACTCCGTCGGCGCTCCGCTCGCTCCCGGCGAGGCGGACGTCGCCTGGCCCTGCAACGACGAGAAGTACATCGTCCACTTCCCCGACACCCTCGAGGTGTGGTCGTACGGCTCCGGCTACGGCGGCAACGCGATCCTCGCCAAGAAGTGCTTCGCGCTGCGCATCGCATCGGTCATCGGTCGCGATGAGGGATGGCTCGCCGAGCACATGCTGCTCATCCGTGTGATCGACCCGTCCGGCAAGGCCTTCCATGTCGCGGCGGCCTTCCCGTCGGCCTGCGGGAAGACGAACCTCGCGATGCTGCGCCCTTCGATCCCCGGCTGGCGGGTCGAGACGCTCGGCGACGACATCGCGTGGCTCCGCCCGGGCGACGACGGCCGCCTGTGGGCCATCAACCCCGAGGCCGGCTTCTTCGGCGTCGCACCCGGAACGGGGGAGTCGACCAACGTGACCGCCGTCGAGACCCTCTGGGGCAACACGATCTTCACGAACGTGGCACTGCGTCCCGACGGCGACGTCTGGTGGGAAGGCCTCACCGATGAGCCGCCGACGAACCTGACCGACTGGGAGGGCAACCCCTGGACGCCGGATTCCGGGCGCCCCGCGGCGCACCCGAACTCGCGCTTCACCGTGAGCGCCGGCCAGTGCCCGCAGATCGCCGGCGACTGGGAGAGCCCCGAGGGCGTGCCGCTCGATGCAATCCTGTTCGGCGGCCGCCGCGCGACCAACGTCCCGCTCGTCGTCGAGGCGACCGACTGGACCCACGGCGTCTTCATGGGCTCCAACATCTCGTCGGAGCGCACCGCCGCAGCCGAGGGCACGGTCGGCGAGCTGCGCCGCGACCCCTTCGCGATGCTCCCGTTCTGCGGCTACAACATGGCCGACTACTTCGGCCACTGGCTCTCGGTCGGCCAGAAGCTGCGCTTCGACCGCGCACCCCGCATCTTCCAGGTCAACTGGTTCCGCAAGGGCTCCGACGGGCGCTTCCTGTGGCCCGGATTCGGCGACAACGCGCGCGTGATCGACTGGATCATCCGCCGCATCGAGGGCGAGGTGCCCGCCGTCGACAGCCCGATCGGGCGCCTGCCCCGCACGGAGGACCTCAACCTCGCGGGCATCGACGTGCCGCGGAACGATCTCGACGAGCTGTTCGCGATCGACCGCGAGTCGTGGCTGCGCGAGGCGGAGCTGACCGAGGAGTTCTACGCGACCTTCGGCGGCCGCATCCCCGCTCCCCTTCAGGCCGAGCTGGCCGCGCTGCGGTACCGCCTGCAGCGCTCCTGAACCGCGGCCCTCTTCCGCCGACCGCTACTCACAGCGGCGACCGCGACCGATCAATCGCCAGCGGTCGCCACCGTGAGTAGCGGTCGGCGGGAAAAGAGGGGCGGTCAGACCAGCAGCTGGTGCTTGGCCAGCTCGCGGTAGAGCGGCGTCGAGACGACCAGCTCGGAGTGCGTGCCCTGCCCGACGACCTCCCCGTGATCGAGCACCACGATCCGGTCGCTGTCCACCACGGTCGACAGCCGGTGGGCGATCACGATGAGCGTGCGGTCGGCTGCGACCGCGTCGATCGCCTCGCGCATCCGCTGTTCGTTCACGCCGTCCAGCGATGACGTCGACTCGTCCAGAAGCAGGATCGGGGGAGCCGCGAGCAGCGCTCGGGCGATCGCGAGACGCTGGCGCTCGCCGCCCGAGAGCATCACGCCGTCTTCGCCGACGGGCGCCTGCAGGCCGAGCGGATTGCGCTCCAGCACGTCGGTGAGGTTCACCGCGTGCAGAACGCGCTCGCAGTCCGCGTCGGTCGCGTCGGGCGAGCCCAGTCGCAGGTTGTCGGCGAGCGTGCCGGCGAGGGTCGGCGCGTCCTGCTCGACGTAGCCGAACTGCGCACGCAGCTCGGGGCGGCCGAGCGTGCGGATGTCGCGGCCGTCGAGCTCGATGACTCCCCCCGTGGGGTCGTAGAACCGCTCGACGAGCGAGAGCACGGTGCTCTTGCCCGCACCACTCGGACCGACCAGGGCGACCCGCGAGCCGCGCGGCACCTCGAACGTGACGCCGCGCAGCACGTCGCGGTCCCCGCCGGGGACGGCGTCCGTCACCTCGTCGGCCGCCCTCTCCAGGTGCACCTGCTCGAGAACCGCGCGCGCCTCCGCGGCCGCCGCCTCGCGCGCCGCGATGACCGCCTCCGGGTAGCGGAAGCGCACGTCGCGGAAGGCGATCGCCGGGACGGATGCCGCGTCCGGCAAGTCCGCGCCCTTCGGAGCCTCAGCCCGCCGAAGAGCCGTGGCGATCTCCGCGTCGCTCTGCTCCTCGGTCGGCAGGTCGAGCACCTCCTGGATGCGCCCGAGCGCGCCCAGCGCCTGGTTGACCGACGTGATCGCTCCGAACGTCGAGCCCAGCGGGGCGATCAGGAGGAAGAGGAACATGATGAACGTCACGAGGGAGGCGATCGTGATCGCCCCGGACGCCACCCGGAACCCGCCCACGCCGAGCACCACGAGCAGCGAGATCTGCAGCGCGATGCCGGCCACCGGCACCACGAGCGCCGAGACCTTCGCGATGCGCACGCCGACCGCGTAGGCCTCGGTCGCGAGGGTCGACACCGAGGCGACCTCGCGATCGGTCGCCCCCGCCGCGCGGACCGTGCGGATCGAGCCGACCGCGCGCTCGACGCCCGACGCCAGCTCGCCGACCTTGACCTGCTGCTCGGTGGAGGCGGTCCGGATGCGTCCGCTCAGCAGCACGACGACGATGACCGAGACGCCGATCACCACGACGATCAGCGCCAGCAGGATCGGGTCGATGATCGCCATCGCGACCAGCGCGCCGACGAAGATGAGGGCGTTGCCGACGGCATCCGCCAGGCCCTGCGTGAGCACCGCATAGAGAAGGGTCGTGTCGGTGCCGACGCGGGAGACGAGGTCGCCCGTGCGGCGGGCGTCGAATTCGCTGATCGGCAGGTGCAGGATGCGGGCGATGAGCTTGCGGCGGCTCGAGTACACCACCCCGGTGCCGGTGCGCTGGAGGAGGTAGTGCTGGTAGCCCGAGATGAGCGAGGAGACGACCACGAGCGCGATCAGCAGCCAGACGAGTGCGCCGAGGGTCTCACCCAGCTGCACGCGCGTGATGACCTGGCCCACCAGCAGCGGCTGGGCGAGCGTCGCGAGCGCGCCGAGCACGCTCAGCACCGCCACGACCACGAGCGTGCGCTTGTGCTCGAAGATGAAGGGCAGCAGCTGGCCGAAGGTGGCTCGCGGGCCCTCGGGGGTCTTGCGGCTGCGGCGGCGGCTCGTGCGGCCGGTCTCCTGGGCGGGGGCGTCGATGGACACGGTCAGCACCTCGGGGTTCTCGGGGGTCATCTACGACCGTACTTCTTGTGGACGGCCTGCCGGCTCACGCCGAGGGCCGCGGCGATCGCCTGCCAGGAGTAGCCCAGGTTGCGCGCGCGGCGCACCTGCACCTCCTCGGCCCTGGCCAGCTCTCGCCGCACGGTGGCGAGACGGTGCAGTTCGGCGATCGGTGCATCCTCTGGCGCGGCGCCGATGAGGGTCCGGATGTCGTCACCGCTCATGCGCACCGCCTCTCGAGAGCGGATGCCGCAGGGCCGGCATCCGCCGTCAACCATAGTTGACACTCTCCGAGTCGTCAACTCCGGTTGACAGATCGCACTCCGCCCCGTGTCCGCAGCGGCGGTTAGGGTGGTTCGGTGCCCGCTCCCGTCATCTCCGCGTCGGACCTCGTCAAGGCGTACAAGAGCAAGGGAAAGCCCGACTTCCTCGCCGTCGACGGCCTCTCCTTCGAGGTGGCGCCCGGCGAGTCGTTCGGTCTGCTCGGACCCAACGGAGCCGGCAAGTCGACGACGATGAAGATGATCGGCGCGGTCTCCACCCGTACGAGCGGCGACCTCGAGATCCTCGGCCTCGACCCCGACCGGTACGGGCCCGAGATCCGCTCGCGCCTGGGCGTGGTCCCGCAGCAGGACAACCTCGACGGTGAGCTCAATGCCCGCGAGAACCTGTACATCTACGGTCGGTACTTCGGCCTGCCGGGAGCGGTCTGCGCGCAGAAGGCCGACGAGCTGCTCGCCTTCGCGGCGCTGGAGGACAAGGCCAAGAGCAAGGTCGATCAGCTCTCCGGGCGGCATGAAGCGCCGCCTCACGATCGCCCGCGGGCTCATCAACGACCCGCGCATCCTGCTGCTCGACGAGCCCACGACAGGCCTCGATCCGCAGGCGCGGCACGTGCTGTGGGACCGGCTCTTCCGGCTGAAGGAGCGGGGAACGACGCTCCTGCTCACGACCCACTACATGGATGAGGCAGAGCAGCTGTGCGACCGCCTGGTCGTCGTCGACAAGGGCAGGATCATGGCGGAGGGCACGCCGGCCTCGCTCATCCGTCAGCATTCCAGCCGCGAAGTGCTCGAGGTGCGGTTCGGGTCCGACCGCAACCAGCAGATCGAGCCGCAGCTGCAGGGGATCGGCGACCGCGTCGAGGTGCTCCCCGATCGTGTCCTGATCTACACCGAGAACGGCGAGCAGGCGCTCGAGCGGATCACCGAACGCGGACTGGAGCCGATCACGTCCCTCGTGCGCCGCTCCAGCCTCGAGGACGTGTTCCTGCGGCTGACCGGAAGGTCGCTGATCGAGTGACCCGGGAGTCTCACACCGAGCCCGTCATCGCGCAGCCGTCGCTCGACGAGCTGCGCGCCGAGGCCATGGAATGGGGCCGCAAGCCGCGCGCGTTCGGGTCCTGGTATGTGACCGAGCACATGGTGCGTGCGATGCGCGCCTACGGCTGGACCGTCATCGTCGGCGCTCTCGGCCAGCCGATCCTCTACCTGCTCGGACTCGCCGTCGGCCTTGCGGCGCTCATCGATGCCCCGGTCAGCGACGGCGGTGTCGAGGTGTCCTACCTCGTCTTCGTGGCGCCGGCTCTGCTCATGACCTCGACGATCGCCGTGGCCAGCGAGGAGTTCACCTACCCGGTCATGTCGGGCTTCAAGTGGCGACGGTACTTCTACGGGTTCAGCGCGTCCGCCCTCTCCGCGGGTCAGATCGCGACCGGGGTGGTCTTCGGAGCGGCCGCGCGGATGATCGTGGTCGCCGTGGCGTACACGGGCTTCCTGTATCTGTTCGGGGCGATCCCGAATGCGGCCACCGGATGGCTGTCGATCTTCGTCGCCATCCTCGCGGGTCTGTCCTTCGGCATCCCGATCATGGCGTACGCCGCCTCGATCCAGGACGACAAGGGCCAGTTCGCGCTCGTGCAGCGCTTCATCTTCATGCCGATGTTCCTGTTTTCGGGCACCTTCTACCCGTTGGCCACGCTGCCGCTGTGGCTGCAGTGGATCGGCTGGATCTCGCCGCTGTGGCACGCGACCGAGATCGGCCGCTGGCTGACATACGGCAGGCCCATCGAACCGGCCATGCTCGCCGTGCACTTCGGCTACCTCATCGTGCTGATCGTCGTCGGGTATCTGCTGAGCCGGCGCCTCTTCGGGCGGAGGCTCGCGACGTGACCGGCGCGATCACGACCGCTCCTCCGACGCGTCGCGCCGGCGGCGTCCGCGCCCTGTGGGCCGGAAACCCGGGCGCCGTGGTCCAGCGCGGTCTCCTGGCAGCGCGATCGTCGAGCTGGATCGTCGTGCTGTCGGGCTTCTTCGAGCCGGTCTTCTACCTGCTGTCGATGGGCATCGGGCTCGGCGCGCTGATCGGGACCGTGCAGACCACCTCAGGCGTCGAGGTCTCGTATGCCGCCTTCATCGCCCCCGCCCTGCTGGCCGTCTCCGCCATGAACGGTGCGATCTACGACTCGACGTGGAACGTCTTCTTCAAGCTCAACTACGGCAAGCTCTACGAGGGGATGCTGTCCACCTCGCTCGGGCCGCTGGACGTCGCCCTCGGCGAGATCCTGTACGCGCTGCTGCGGGGGCTCCTCTATGCGACGGGCTTCATGATCATCATGCAGTTCGCGGGCCTGAACCTCGCCTGGACGGCCATCCTCGCCATCCCGGCGGTGCTGCTCATCGCCTTCGGATTCGCGAGCCTCGGCATGGCCGTGACGAGCTACATGAAGGCCTTCCAGCAGATGGACTGGATCAACTTCGTGCTGCTGCCGATGTTCCTGTTCTCTGCGACCCTGTACCCGATCACCGTGTACCCCGAGTTCATCCAGACGATCGTGAAGATCTTCCCGCTGTGGCACGGTGTCGAGCTCGTGCGGGGCCTGACGACCGGGGCGCTGTACTGGGGCATGCTGTGGCACGTCCTGTACTACGTCGTCATGATCGCGGTGGGCCTCGTCTTCACGACGAAGCGGCTGCGCGCCCTCTTCCTCGATTGAGCGGATGCCGCCTCACAGCGACCCGGTCGCCCCGAGCCCGAGGTTGTCGTCGTAGTCGATGTTCTTCGTCTCCGGCGCGAGCAGCAGCGCGATGAACGTGAGCACCGACATCGCCGAGAGGTAGATGCCGACCAGCCAGGGATTGCCGTCGCCGAGCTGCCACAGCCACACCGCGATGAGCGGTGCGATGGCGGCCCCCAGGATCGACGAGACGTTGTACGAGATCGCGGAGCCCGAGTAGCGAACGTTCGTCGGGAACAGCTCGGGCAGTACTGCGCCCATGGGTCCGAAACTCGCCCCCATGAGCACGAACCCGATCACGAGGAACGCCTGCACGAGCGCGCCGGTGAACTTCGGATCGGCCTGCGGCAGCAGGAAGAAGGTGAACGTGAGGCCGAACACGATGATGCCGCCGGTCACCCACAGCAGGAGTTTCCGCCGCCCGATCCGGTCGGCCAGCGGACCGGAGAGCAGCGTGAAGATGCCGAAGAACACCACGCCGATGATCTGCATCAGCACGAAGTCGGTGTACCCGAAGCCGAGTCCCGGGTAGAACTGCGCCGCGAACGCGGTCGGGTCGAAGGTCGTGCCGTTGGCCTCGGCGGCCGCTTCGGCGGCGGCCGAAGCGGTGGCGAGGTCGCCCGCCTTCGTGCCGTACGACAGCGTGAAGTTCGTCATCAGGTAGAAGAGCACGTACGTCGCCAGCATGATGAAGGTGCCGAGGATCAGGTGGCGCCAGTGCAGGCGGATCACGGTGCCGAGCGGGAAGCGGGTGATCGCGCCCTTCTTCTCGGCCTTGACGAAGGTCTCCGACTCGACCAGCCGCAGGCGCACCCACAGCCCGATGATGACCATCACCGCCGAGAACAGGAACGGCACGCGCCAGCCCCACTCGAGGAACGCCTGCGAGCGCTGACCGGTGCCGTCGGGGTGGGGCAGCAGGAAGTTGATGGCCAGGAACACGCCGTTGGCGATGATGAAGCCCAGCGGGGCGCCGACCTGCGGGAAGGTGCCGTACCAGGCCCGCTTGCCGGCGGGCGCGTTCTCCGTCGCGACCAGTGCGGCACCCGACCACTCGCCGCCGAGCGCGAAGCCCTGGGCGAGGCGCAGGACCAGCAGCATCAGGGCTGCCCACCACCCGATCTGCTGATACGTCGGCAGGCACCCGATGAGGAACGTCGCGATTCCCATCGTGAGCAGCGACGCCACGAGCGTCGCCTTGCGGCCGAAGCGGTCGCCGAAGTGGCCGAAGACCACGGCGCCGATCGGGCGGGCGATCATCGCCGCTCCGAAGACCGCGAACGAGGCCAGCAGCGAGGTGGTGTCATCGCCCGTGGGGAAGAAGAGGATCGGGAAGACCAGCACGGCCGCGGTGGCGTACGCGTAGAAGTCGTAGAACTCGATCGTGGTGCCGACCAGGCTTGCGGTGATGACGCGCGAGCGGGGATTGGCGGGAGCCGCGGGGGAGGAGACAGCCGATTCGGAGGTCATGATCGCTCCCGCTCAGCGCCAGATCACCGCGATGGCGGCGTTGAGCAGCGTCAGGATGCCGACCGCCCAGAACACCGCAGGCGCCGGCTTGTCGCCCCTGCGCTGGCGCGACAAGCCGATGCCCAGGAGGGCGCCGATGATCAGCAGGATGACGAGCTTCACGCCGATCTTGGCGTAATTCAGGTCGTACGAGACCCCCCACGGCGCGGCGAGCACGAGACCGGCGATCCCGGCGATCGCGAGCCCGATGTTCATCAGCGGGGTGAACTGCACACGCCGGTTGTACACCTCCACGGCCCAGGCCCCGAACAGGATGGCGAAGCCGGTGAGGTGGATGAAGACGACGATGTGGCGGAGGATCTCGAGGGCGTCCATGCCCATCACGCTATTGCCCGATGCCGCCTCCCGCCAGCGCGGCGCGCGTCAGCCGGTGATCTGTGACGGCGGCTCAGGCGCGGAGCTGCCGCAACACGAGCGCCGTCCGCACGGCCGCCTCGGCAGCCTCCGCGCCCTTGTCCTCGTGCGAGCCGGGAAGACCGGCGCGATCGATGCCCTGCTGCTCGTCGTCCAGCGTGAGCACGCCGAAGCCGATGGGCCGGCCGGCGTCCAGAGCGACCCGGGTGAGCCCGTCGGTGGTCGCGGCCGCCACGTAGTCGAAGTGCGGGGTGCCCCCGCGGATGATCACGCCGAGCGCCACGACCGCGTCGGCTCCCGCGGCGAATGCCGCCTGGGCCGCCACCGCGAGCTCGAACGAGCCGGGCACCCGCACGAGCTGCCATGATGCGCCGGACGCATCGAGCGCGCGCTGCGCGCCGGCGATGAGACCGTCGGTGATGACGGCGTGCCACGTGCCCGCCACGATCACGACGTCCAGTCCGGTGCCGTCGGTTCCGCCGGTGATCGGTGCTCCCCTACCGCTCATGCGCCGGCCCCTTCGTGCATCTGCTCGAGCGCCTCTTCGAGATCCTCTTCGGCGATGAGGTGTCCCATCCGGTCGCGCTTCGTGGACAGGTATTGGTGATTGTTCGGTCCGACACCCACCAGCAGTGGCACCTGCTCGACGATCTCGAGTCCGAGCTCGCGCAGCTGCGAGACCTTGTCGGTGTTGTTCGTGAGGAGGCGCACTCGCTCGACGCCCAGGTCGGCGAGCATGCCGGCGGCTGCGGCGTAGTCGCGCGCATCGGCCGGAAGGCCGAGCGCCAGGTTCGCGTCGACCGTGTCGAGGCCGCGCTCCTGCAGGCTGTACGCGCGGAGCTTGTTGATCAGGCCGATCCCGCGCCCTTCATGGCCGCGCATGTAGATGACGACTCCGCCGTCCTGCTCGATCGCGTCCAGGGCGGCCTCCAGCTGCGGGCCGCACTCGCACTTGAGCGAGCCGAACGCCTCGCCGGTCAGGCACTCCGAGTGCACGCGCACCAGGGGCGCGTCCTCGGTGAGGTCGCCCGAGACGACGGCCAGATGATCCGTCCCGGTGATGCGGTCCTTGTAGGCGAGGAAGCGGAACTCGCCGTGCGACGTGGGCACGGTCGACTCGGCCCGCAGGCTCACCCGGCGGCGATGAGGGCCGGGCGCGGGCGCCGCGAGCGGATGATGCTCGTCGAGGTGGGCGATGAGCTGCTCGATCGTGATCACCGGAACGCCGTCGCGCTCACCCAGCTCGAGAAGTCCTTGCAGGCGCATCATCGATCCGTCTTCGGCCACCACTTCGGCGATGGCGCCGACCGGCTTCAGATCCGCGAGCTTCATGAGCTCGACGGCCGCCTCGGTGTGGCCGCCGCGCTCGCGCACGCCGCCGTCCACGGCGCGCAGCGGCAGGACGTGCCCCGGCCGGATCACGCTCGTCGGCGTCGACGCGGGGTCTGCCAGCACATTGAGGGTGTGCGCGCGGTCGGATGCGCTGATGCCGGTCGACACCCGATCGGCCGCATCCACGCTCACCGTGTATGCGGTGCCGCGGGCATCCTCGTTCACCTCCACCATGGGGGGCAGGTCGAGGCGGTCAGCCCACTCGGCGGGCATCGGGGCGCAGATGAATCCGCTCGACCATCGCACGGTCCACGCGATCCATTCCGGCGTGGCCAGCTCTGCCGACAGCACGACATCGCCCTCGTTCTCGCGGTTCTCATCGTCGGCGACGATCACGGGCTTGCCCGCGCGCAGCGCGTCGAGGGCGTCGGTGATGGATGAAAGGCTCATCGCGAGCCTCCTTCTGTGGTGGGCGCCGCGAGCGGCGCGGCGCGATGGGGTGCGAAGGCGAGGAGGCGCTGGACGTGCCGCGCCAGGATGTCGGTCTCGAGGTTGACGCGGTCGCCCGCGACGCGCTCGCCCAGCGTCGTGGCTTCGAGGGTTTCGGGGATGAGCGAGACCTCGAACCACGACTCGCCCGCGCCGGCGTCGCTCACGTCGCTGACGGTGAGTGAGACGCCGTCGACGGCGATCGAGCCCTTGTCGACCACGAGCGGAGCAAGGTGGGCGGGCAGCCCGATCCGCAGCACGCGCCACTCGGCGCCCGGTCGCACGTCCAGGAGTGCGCCGGTGCCGTCGATGTGGCCCTGCACGATATGCCCACCGAGGCGCCCGTGCGCCGCGGTCGCGCGCTCGAGGTTCACGCCATGGCCCGTCGCGACGCCGTCCAGCGTCGACATGTCGAGGGTCTGCTTCATCACGTCGGCCGTGAACCAGTCGTCGCCGCGGTCGACGACGGTCAGGCAGACGCCGCTCACGGCGATCGAGTCGCCGTGGCCGGCATCCGACACCGCCTTGGGCGCACGGACCGTCAGCCGCACGCCGTCGCCGGACGGCTCGATCGCGGTCACGGAGCCGATCTCTTCGACGATTCCGGTGAACATCAGGGGTTCCTTTCCGTCCCGTGCCCCGAGCCTGTCGAGGGGTGGGCGATGACGAGCAGATCCTGCCCGAGGTGCTGCATCGAGGAGACCTCGAGGCGTCGCGCGGCTGCGATCGTCGCGACCCCGATGTCGCCCAGCGCGAGCCTGTCGCCGCCGAGCAGTACGGGCGCCACATAGGCGAGCACCTCATCGGCGAGGCGCTCGCGGAGGAAGGCGCTCGCGACCGTGGGCCCGCCCTCCACGAACACGCGGTGCACACCGCGGCCCCGGAGGTCTTCCAGCACAGCGCGGATGTCGCTTCCGGGCCGCCGGAGGAAGGGGACCGGATGCCGCTGCAGTGCGGCGCCGGCGGGAATCGCCGCGTTCGCCGAGCACCACCGGGAGGGGCTGGTGGTCGTAGAGACTGCCGTCGGGACGGCGGGCGGTCAGTGCGGGGTCGTCCGCCAGGACGGTTCCCGTTCCGACCACGATCGCGTCCGCCTGCGCGCGGCGACGGTGCACATCGGCGCGCGCGTCCGGGCCGGTGATCCACTGGCTGGTGCCGTCGGATGCCGCGGCGCGCCCGTCCAGGCTCTGCGCCCACTTCACGGTGACGTGCGGACGACCGAGTCGCTGCACGGTCAGCCAGGAGGCGAGGAGCTCGGTTCGCCGCCACTTCGAGCAGGCCCGCCTCGACCTCAACGCCGGCGTCGCGCAGGCGCTGCCCGCCGCCGCTCGACTCGGGATTGGGGTCTTCCACGGCGTAGATCACGCGCGCCACACCGGCGGCGACGAGGGCCTCCGAGCACGGACCGGTGCGCCCGGTGTGGTTGCACGGCTCCAGCGTCACGACCGCCGTCGCACCGCGCGCCTGGCCGTCGGCCAGCTGCGAGAGCGCATCGACCTCGGCGTGCACGGTTCCGGCGCCTCGGTGCCAGCCTTCGGCGAGCACCACGCCGTCGGCCGAGAGGATCACGGCCCCCACCTGCGGATTGACCCCGCGCGGACCCCGGAGGGCGAGCGAGAGCGCGCGCCCCATGGCGCTGCGCTCCGCGGCGTTCACCGACATCCGAATCCTTCGTCCAGGCTCCGGGAATGGCGAACGACGGCGCGCTCGCGCCGCTCGTGCTGCCTCCCATCCGGACTCGCAGCAGACTTCTGCTGCATCACCGTCGGTTCCGGAATTCCACCGGATCAGCCTCAGCGGCACCCTGGTCGGATGCTGATGCCTCGGTTCGCGGACTGTCACCGCCGGTTCGGATTCTCACCGACCCCGGAGCACGTTATGCACGTGATTCTACTCAACGCAGGCACGCCGCATTCATTCCATGTCGACGCATGAACACCTCCGCCGGTGAAGCATCGGAGACGACCGGCTGAACGGATGCCGAGCATGCCCGCGCGGATGGAGCCGCTCGTCGCGGGGGCATTTAGCCTGGAAGGGAGGGGGTCACCGGAAATGGCAGAGGGTTTCGGAGCGCTCGCGGAGCGACCGTACGCGGATGTGCTCGTGGTCGGCGGAGGCATCAACGGACTGGCGACCTTCCGCGACCTCGCGATGCAGGGCGTGGACGTGGCGCTCGTGGAGCGGGCGGACTACGTCAGCGGTGCCTCGTCGGCGTCGTCGCACATGATCCATGGCGGCATCCGTTATCTCGAGAACGGCGAGTTCCGGCTCGTCCACGAGGCGGTCACCGAGCGCAATGCGCTTCTGCAGATCGCCCCGCATTTCGTGCGACCGCTGCAGACGACGATCCCGATCTTCTCGACCTTCTCGGGTGTGCTGAGCGCGCCCCTGCGATTCCTTCGTCACGGCGGAGGCAAGCACACCGAGCGCGGAGCAGCGCTGATCAAGGTCGGCCTGATGATCTACGACTCCTTCTCTCGGGGAGGCGGTCGCGTGCCGCGTCACGAGTTCCACGGGCGCCGTCGGTCGCTGCAGCAGCTGCCGCACCTGAACCCCGACATCCGGTACACGGCGACGTACTGGGATGCTTCCCTGCACGATCCCGAACGCCTGGCGATCGACGTCCTGCGCGACGGCCTGGTCGCCGGCGCCGACCGCGCGCGGGCGGCGAACTACACCGCTGCGGTGGGGGTGGACGACGGCCGCATCGTCCTGCGGGATCAGCACAGCGGCCAGGAGCTGCCCTTCGCGGCATCCGTCGTGGTCAACGCCGCAGGTCCGTGGACCGACCTGGTCAACATGGCGTGCGGCGATCCGACCGATCACATGGGCGGCACCAAGGGCTCCCACATCGTGCTCGACCACCCGGAGCTGCTGGCGGCGACCGGTGGGCGGGAGCTGTTCTTCGAGCACAAGGACGGCCGCATCGTGCTGATCTACCCGCTGAAGGGCCGCGTGCTGGTGGGGACCACCGACATCGAGCACCACATGGGCGACCCGGTCGTGTGCACCGAGGCCGAGGTCGACTACTTCATCGAGCTCATCGGCTCCGTCCTGCCCGACATCACGGTCGGCCGCGATCGGATCGTGTACCGGTTCGCGGGAGTGCGACCGCTTCCCGGCCACGGGGATGTGGCCCCCGGGTTCGTGTCGCGGGACTACCGCATCGAGGAGGCTCCGCTGGCCGGCCGCACCGATGCGACGGTGCTGAGCCTCGTCGGAGGCAAGTGGACGACGTTCCGCGCCTCGGCTGAGAACCTCACCGACCATGTTCTCGAGAAGCTCGCCCAGCCCCGCCGGCGCTCGACGAAGGGCGTGCCGATCGGCGGGGGCCGCGGGTACCCCACGACCGAACGGGCCCGGCGCCAGTGGATCGACACGCACGGCGAGGGCCTCGGCTTCGCACGCGTCGCGACGCTGCTGGACCGGTACGGCACCGTGGCGGCCGACGTGATCGCCGCGATCGCCGACGACCCCGACGACGCCGCCCTGGCGAGCCTCCCGTCGTACAGCACCGCGGAGCTGCGCCATGTGGCGCGCACCGAGGCCGTCGTGCACCTCGACGACATGCTCATGCGGCGCACGAGCCTCGCATTCATCGGCGCCGTGACCGCCGCGTCGGCGCTCGAGGTCGCGGAGGCGATCGCCCCCGTGACGGGGTGGGATGCCGCTCAGTGCGTCGCCGAGGCCGACCGTGCCCTGGCGATGGTGCACGCGGCCGACCCGTCGTGGACGCCTGCGGCATCCGCTTCGTCCCCGCGATAGCCTGACCGGAGCCGCCGCGCGCGGCCGCAGGGACGGCCGATCCCGCACGCTGATTCGAAGGGGACTCACGTGACCGACCATGTCCTGGCGCTCGATCAGGGGACCACCTCCACGCGCGCCATCGTGTTCGACGCGAGCGGCGCCACCGTCGCGGTCGCGCAGCGAGAGCATTCGCAGATCTTTCCCCGCGCCGGGTGGGTCGAGCACGACCCGATCGAGATCTGGACCAACACGCAGTGGGTGATCGCGGCCGCGCTGGATGACGCGGGCCTGGCACCGCGTGACTTCGCTGCCGTGGGCATCACGAATCAGCGTGAGACGGCGATCGTCTGGGATCGGCGCACCGGCCGCCCGGTCGGCAATGCGCTCGTGTGGCAGGACACCCGCACGCAGCCGCTGATCGACCGCCTGGCGACGGATGGCGGCACCGACCGCTTCGCGGCCACGACAGGGCTGCCGCTTGCCACCTACTTCTCTGCGTCGAAGATCGCATGGATCCTGGAGAACGTCCCCGGTGCGCGGGCCGACGCCGACGCCGGCCACCTGCTGTTCGGCACGCCCGACACGTGGCTGATCTGGAACCTGACCGGCGACACCCGCGGCGGCATCCACGTCACCGACGTCACGAACGCGAGCCGGACGCTGCTGATGGATCTGGAGACGCTCAGCTGGTCGGACGAGCTGCTCGGGGTGTTCGGCATCCCGCGTTCGATGCTGCCCGAGATCGTGTCGTCGTCGGGAGTCGTCGGGGAGGTGCGCGAGCCCCCCGCGGCCCGCGGGATCCCGATCGCCGGGATCCTCGGTGATCAGCAGGCGGCGACGTTCGGGCAGGCCGCCTTCGAGCCCGGCCAGTCGAAGAACACCTACGGCACCGGCAACTTCCTGCTGGTGAACACGGGCACCGAGATCGTGCGCTCGCAGCACGGGCTCGTCACCACTGTCGCCTACCGCTGCGGCGACGAGCCGGCGCACTACGCGCTCGAAGGCTCCATCGCCGTGACCGGCTCGCTCGTGCAGTGGCTCCGCGACAACCTCGGCATCATCAACTCCGCCCCCGAGGTCGCCCGGCTCGCCGCGACGGTGGACGACAGCGGGGGAGCGTACTTCGTGCCGGCCTTCTCGGGCCTGTTCGCGCCGTACTGGCGTCCCGACGCGCGCGGCGCACTCGTGGGGCTCACCCGCTACGTGAACCGGGCGCACATCGCCCGGGCGGCGATCGAGGCGGCCGCCTTCCAGTCTCGCGATGTGATCGACGCGATCGTGCGCGACACCGGGCGGGAGCTCACGGAGCTGCGGGTGGACGGCGGAGGCTCGCGCGACGACCTCATGATGCAGTTCCAGGCCGACATCCTCGGCATCCCCGTGGTGCGACCCGCGATCATCGAGACCACCGCCCTCGGGGCCGCCTACGCGGCGGGGCTGGCGACCGGCGTCTGGCCCGATCGCGACACGCTCCGCGCGCAGTGGCGCGAGGGCCGGCGATGGGAGCCGGCGATGCCCAGGGAAGAGGCCGACCGTCGGGTGCGCCTGTGGCGCAAGGCCGTGACCAAGTCTCTCGACTGGGTCGACGACGACGTCACCGCGCTGTCATGAACCTGCCGGAGGCTACTTGAGCAGCCGCGACAGTCGCCGGTCGGCGAGCACCTTGCCGCCGGTCTGACACGTCGCGCAGTACTCCAGCGAGTTGTCGGCGAAGAAGACGCTCCGTACGACGTCTCCGCAGACCGGGCACGTCTCGCCCCGCCGCCCGTGCACCTGCATCCCGCGCCGCTTGGCGTCTTTCAGCTCGGCGGGCGGCTTGCCGGATGCTGCGGCCACGGCCTCGGCGAGCGTTTCCGTCATGGCGGCGTAGAGCCGGTCGATGTCCTCGGGGCTCAGACTGGCGGCGAGCGCATAGGGCGACATGCGGGCGTCGTGCAGTATCTCGTCGGAGTACGCGTTGCCCACACCCGCGAGGATCGACTGGTCGCGCAGCACGCCCTTGATCTGGGTGCGGCGCCCGGCGACGAGACCCGCGAGCGTGTTGCGCGTGAAGGTCGGCTCGAGGGGGTCGGGTCCGAGTCGTGCGATCCCTGGCACATCCTGCGGATCGTTCACGACGTACACGGCGAGCGACTTCTTGGTGCCCGCTTCGGTGAGGTCGAACCCCGAGCCGTCCGACAGCGCCACTCGCAGTGCGATCGGCGTCTTGCCGGGACGGATGAGCGTCGACGGCAGCTCGTCGTACCATCGCAGCCAGCCGGCCTTCGCCAGGTGGAAGATCAGATGCGGCTCGGTATCCCGGGTCGTGGTGGTCGTCGCAAGGTCGATGAACTTGCCGTGGCGCGAGGCCGAGGTGATCTCCGCGCCGACCAGGGCATCGACCGGCGGGTCGTAGGTCTTCAGCGCCGCGAACGCCGCGACCGTCACGCGCGTGATCGTGAGCCCCGTCGCCCGACCGCGGAGGAAGTCGACGAGGCCCTGCACTTCGGGCATCTCCGGCATCCCCCCATCCTCCCACGCGCCGCCCATCCGGGGCGGGCTCAGTCCAGCAGCACGGGCCAGGGCTGCGGCATCCGGTCGTCGCCCGGCAGCAGTCCCGCGATCCAGGCATCGTCGCGGCCGAGCGAGTTGGAGAGCGCGCTGCGCAGCACGCCCTCGAAGCGGAAGCCGAGGGTGCGGGCCACCCGCGCCGAGGCAGCGTTGCCGACCACCGCGCGCCATTCGATGCGCTGCAGCGCCGCGCCGGATGAGCTGAATCCCCAGTCGAGCACCGCTCGAGCCGCCTCCGAGAGGAGCCCGCGCCCGCGTGCCGGAGGCGCCAGCCAGTAGCCGATCTCGCCGCTGCCGCCGTATGTGATGCCGTGGAGCCCCACCATCCCCGCGAGGTCCTCGCCCTCCCGGAGCGCCCAGGTCGCCTCCACGCCCTCGGCCCAGCGAGTGCGCGCGAGCGTGATGAATCCCTCGGCATGCTCACGCTCGTACGGCGAAGGGAGCGTGGTGAAGCGCTGGATCGCGGCATCCTGGCACGCCTCGAAGATCGCGTCCACGTCCGCCTCGGTCGGTACCGACAGCGTGAGCCGGGTCGTGTACAGGGTCACGGGGTCCACTCGGCCAGGCTAGCGGCGCGGCGTCCATGCTGGCTGGGTGGCGCTCGTTCGATTGCACTCTCCCCATGCCGAACTCAGGCTGGACGATGTGGCACCCCCGCGACGGGCCGGACTTCCGGGCGACCTGTCATTAGTGCGCGCCCTCAGCCTGAATTCCGCATCCGCTCCTCCCCAGCCTCCTGCTCGCGCGGGCCATCCACCGAGTCCGCGACGCCCGCTGAGGTCGGCAGCATCGACCTCGACGCTGGACGGATGCCTCACGCGTTCCGGTCCACGACGACGGCCCAACTCAGGGCGGAGGGGCTGACGCGGGCGGGGATCGCCCGGCTGTCCGCAGCGGCGCCCTCATCCGTGCCCGTCGGGGGCTCTACCTCAGTCCTTTCGCACCTGAAGACGCCCATCCGGGCCGCCCGCGTCGGCGGCCGGCTCACGTGCCTCTCCTTGCTCACGCTGATGGGGTCTTCGTGCTCGACAACCCGACGGTCTGCACGTGCACATGAAGGCGAACGCCAGCCGGATGCGGTCGCCCCACAGCCGTGCGGTGCCTCTCGGGCCGCGGGGTCGTCGCGGCACGGCGAAGTTCCATTGGCTTCCGCTTGCGGACGCGATTCCCGACGACTGGACCTGCGTCGTCCGCGATCGACGCGCTCGCCCACGTCGTCCTCTGCCAGGCGCCTCGCGCCGCGGTGGCCACCCTCGACAGTGCGCTGCACCTCGGCGTGATCACGCCGGAGCGCGTCGCCGATGTCTTCCGGCTGCTGCCTGGGAAGTACGCCCGCTGCGGGCCCTCATCGACGGCCGGGCCGAGTCCGGACCAGAGACCCTGGTCCGCCTGATGCTGCGCGGTCCTCGGCTGCACCGTGGATCTTCAGGTCGACTTCGCGGGGATCGGCCGGGTGGATCTCCTCGTGAACGGCTGGCTGGTCGTCGAGTGCGACAGCAGGGAGTTCCACGACACGTGGGAGCAGCAGGTCAAGGACCGCAATCGCGACCTCGCCCTGGCCGCTCGGGGATACGTGACACTCAGACTGACCGCGGCCCAGATCATGTACCGGCCCGCTGAGGTGCTCGCGGCGCTCAAGGGTCTGCTGGCGACCCGGTGATGCACACGCTCCGGTCGATGTGTCGCGGCGCACAGCCGTACTCAGGCTGGTTCCGGCATCCTGGTGCCGTACGTGCGGAATTGCGACAGGACTTCGGAAGGCAGCCGGAATCAGCCTGAATTCGGCGTGTGCGGAGTCGGTCAGGGGTCTGTTTGGTCCCCTGGCTGCAGCCGGTCAGACACGCAGCCGCCGGTCTACACCCGGCGGAGCAGCCCGACCCGGTCGTAGACGTCGCTGAGCGTGCGGTCGGCGACCGACGAGGCGCGTTCGGCGTTCGCGGCGAGCACGCGGTCGAGTTCGGCCTTGTCGTCGAGCAGCTCGAGCGCGCGGGAGCGGACCGGCCCGAACTCGCCCACGACGACCTCGGCGAGGCCCTTCTTGAAGTCGCCGTAGCCGCGGCCGGCGTACTCGTCCTCGATCGCGGGGATCTGGCGCCCGGTCAGGGCGGCGTAGATCACGAGCAGGTTCGAGACCCCTGGCTTCTTCTCGCGGTCGTACCGCACCGTTCCCTCGCTGTCGGTGACAGCGCGCATGATCTTCTTCGCGCTCAACGACGGCTCGTCCAGGAGCCACAGCACCCCGGCATCCGACTCGGCGGACTTCGACATCTTCGACGTCGGGTTCTGCAGGTCGAAGATGCGCGCGGTGTCCTGCTGGATCACCGGCATGGGCACGCGGAACGTCTCGCCGTACCGCGCGTTGAACCGCTCCGCGAGGTCGCGGGTGAGCTCCACGTGCTGCTTCTGATCGTCGCCGACCGGAACGATGTCGGTCTGGTACAGGAGGATGTCGGCCGCCATCAGCACCGGGTAGGTGAACAGGCCGACCGAGGTCGCGTCCGTCCCGAACCGCTGCGACTTGTCCTTGAACTGCGTCATGCGCCCGGCCTCGCCGAAGCCGGTGATCGTGGAGAGGATCCAGGCGAGCTCAGGATGCGCCGGCACGTGCGACTGCACGTACAGCGTCGACTTGGACGGCTCGATCCCCGCTGCGATGTACTGCGCGGCCGTGCGGCGCGTCTTCTCGCGCAGCTCCGCCGGGTCGTTCGGCTGCGTGAGGGCGTGGAGGTCGACGACCGAGAAGTAGGCGTCGTACGCCTCCTGCAGGTCGCGCCACTGCATGAGGGCCCCGATGTAATTGCCGATCTGGAGGGAGTCTGCCGAGGGCTGCATGCCGGAGTACAGGCGGGGTTTGCTCACCGCACAATCCTACGGGCGACGGATGCCGCGCCCGGGCGCGCAGCGAGCGCTCAGCGGCCGAGCGCGTAGTCGACGACGACGGGCGCGTGGTCGCTCCAGCGCGTGTCCCACGACAAAGCACGCACGACGCGGTAGTCCGTAGCACGTGCCGCCAGGGGGGCGGTCGCGAGGTGGTAGTCGATCCGCCAGCCCGTGTCGTTGTCGAACGCCTTGCCGCGGCTCGACCACCAGGTGTACGGACCGTCGACCTCGCCGTGGACGCGGCGTCCGATGTCGACCCACCCCAGGCCGAGGCCCACCGAACCGTCGATGGCGGCGACTCGCGCGCCCGCCTCGCCGAGGATCCGGTCGAAGTACGCGCGCTCGCGCGGCAGGAAGCCCGCCTTCTTGATGTTGCCCATCCAATTGCGGATGTCGAGCTCGCGGTGGCCCACGTTGAGGTCGCCGGTGACGACGGCGAACGGAGTCGCGGACCCGATCTGCGCCATCCGCACCGTCATCTCGTCGAGGAAGAGCCACTTCGCGTCCTGCCGCGGGGTTCCGGCCTCGCCGGTGGGCACGTACGCGCTCACCGCCGTCAGCATCTCGCCGTCGATGTCGAAGTCGGCCTCGATCCACCGTCCGGACAGATCGAGCGCGGCGTCGCCCAGGCCGCGGCGCACGGCGACGGGCTCGATCCGGCTCGCCACGGCGACGCCCGCGCGGCCCTTCGCGATCGCCTCGTCGTTGACGACGCTCCAGCCGGGGAGCGCGGCTGCGATGTCGTCGGCGGTGGCGCGCACCTCCTGCAGCGTCATGATGTCGACATCGGCGGCATCGAGCCACTGGATCATGCCGTTGCGGACAGCCGCCCGGATCCCGTTGACGTTGATCGAGGCGAGGCGGACGCGTTTCGGCACGTCTGTCACCCTATCGATCGCCCCTGACATGCTCCGGATGGGGCGGCGGGACGACCTCGGCAGCGGGCTCCTTCGCCTTCTTCGCCGCCTTCGTCGACGGTACGGGCAGCGCAGGTGCGGACGCCTCCACCCGCTCCAGTTCATCCTCGGCCTCGCGCACAGCGAAATCCGCCCGCCAGGCCCGGTACCACGGAGCGGCCGCGCGCGCCTCGCGGGCCGTGCGCAGCCGCACCTGAGCCGCGAGCAGGAGGGCCTTGTGCTCCGCCGCGATCCGCTCCGCCTCGGTGGGCAGCAGGATCGGGATGTCCTTGTCCTTGGATGCGACCGCGATCCACGCGGCGGCGACCAGCATGATGATGCCGCTGATCTTGAACCAGAGCAGCAGGCCCACGAAGATCGCGAACGTCGCGAGCAACGGGTTGGAGGGCGTGTAGCTGAGCAGCAGACCGGCACTCAGCTGCAGCACGGTCAGCGCTGCGCCGCCCAGCAGCGCGCCCGGCCAGATCACTCCCCAGCGCAGCGACGTTCCGGTGAGGAAGCGGAACAGCGCCGCCAGAGCGGCCGAGTTGAGCGCGAACGACACGATGACCGAACCGATCCGGATGGTCGAATCGAGCACGCCCGGACCGGGGTCGAGCCCGATCAGCGAGAACACCAACGCGAGCGCCCACGAGCTGATCGAGCTGAGAATCGCACCGACGATGAGAGCCACGCCGAAGATGACGGCGGCGACGAAATCGCGGGCCTTGAGCAGGACGTAGCTGCGCCGGTCGGGCGGAAGACCGAAGATGTCACGGACGCCGCGCCGGGAGTAGGTCACCCACCCGATGGCTGTCCAGATGACCGTCACGAGCGCGATGACGCCGGTGATGCCGAGTACACCGGTGGTGCTGGAGGCGATCTGCTGCACCTGCTCCGGTGTGATCACGCCGGTGTCGCTGATCAGCCCGGGAATGTAGCTGTTGATGAGGGCGATCATGGCGTTCACGGCATCGGTGTTGCCTCCGAGCCACAGCCCTGTGATGGCGAACGCGACGTAGATCGCGGCGAAGATGGCGAAGAGAGCCTGGTAGCTGATGCCCGCACCGAGCAGGAAGCCGTTGTTGATCAGGAAGTGCCGCCACACCCGGACCGGGAACCACGCCATCGTCGCCTTCGTGATGTGAGTCGCGCGCTGGATGGGCTCGTCGAACCGCTCGCGGAACGACTCCTGCGTCGCCTCCCAGCGCTGACGGAGCGTCTCCTCTTCGCGCACGGCGTCCGCCGCGGCGGCAGCCGCGCGTGCGTGGTCATCGCCCCGCGCGCTCTTCTGGCTCACTGTCACAGGTTAGCGACCGGCGGATGCCGCAGCCTCAGCCTCCGAGGGTGAGGCCGCGGACCGCCGGGGGTCGCGCCGACGCTCGGGCTATCGGGAGCGGAGGATCGCCTGCTTGACCTCGGCGATGGCCTTGGTGACCTCGATGCCGCGCGGGCACGCCTCGGTGCAGTTGAAGGTGGTGCGGCAGCGCCACACGCCTTCCTTGTCGTTGAGGATGTCGAGGCGTACGTCGCCGGCGTCGTCGCGCGAGTCGAAGATGAACCGGTGCGCGTTCACGATCGCGGCGGGACCGAAGTACTGCCCGTCCGTCCAGAACACGGGGCATGACGAGGTGCATGCCGCGCAGAGGATGCACTTGGTCGTGTCGTCGAAGATCTCGCGGTCGACGATGGACTGGATGCGCTCCTTGCCCTTCTCGGGCGTCGAGTTCGCGATCAGGAACGGCTGCACGTCGCGGAAGGAGGCGAAGAACGGCTCCATGTCGACGATGAGGTCCTTCTCCAGCGGCAGACCCTTGATCGCCTCGACGTAGATCGGCTGCGAGATGTCCAGGTCCTTGATGAGCGTCTTGCAGGCCAGCCGATTGCGCCCGTTGATGCGCATCGCGTCGGATCCGCAGATGCCGTGCGCGCACGAGCGGCGGAAGGTGAGCGACCCGTCGACCTCCCACTTGATCTTGTGGAGCGCGTCCAGCACGCGGTCGGTGGAATAGAGCTCCACGTCGTAGTCCACCCAGCGCGGCTCCTCGTCGACCTCCGGATCGAACCGCCGGATGATGAACGTGACGAGGAAGGACTGGATGCCGGTGTCGGAGGCCGGTGCGATGTCCACGTCGGCTGCGGCATCCGCCGTCTCGACCAGTGTCGATGCCATCAGTACTTCCTCTCCAGCGGCGGGTAGCGCAGTTCGCCCGCCTCGTTCTTCGTGAAGACGACCGGCTTCCAGTCGAGACGGATGTGGTCGTCGGAGTGCGACGATCCGGCATCCCCCGAGAGATAGGCCATCGTGTGCTTCATGTACGCCTCGTCGTCGCGGTGCGGGAAGTCGTCGCGCATGTGGCCGCCGCGGCTCTCCTTGCGGTTGCGCGCGCTCACGACGACGACCTCGGCGATGTCGAGGAGGAAGCCGAGCTCGACAGCCTCGAGCAGGTCGGTGTTGTAGCGCTTGCCCTTGTCGTCGACGTGGATGTTCTTGAAGCGCTCGCGCAGTTCTTCGATGACGGTCAGCACGCGGCCAAGGGACTCGTCGGTGCGGAACACCTGGGCGTACTTGTCCATCTCATCCTGCAGCCTCTTGCGCAGGACGGCGATCCGCTCAGTGCCATTGCCTGCCCGGAGGCCCTCGATGAGCCCGCGCACCTCGGCGGCGGGGTCCTCGGGCAGCGGAACGAACTCGGCGGTCTGCACGTACTGCACGGCGTGCTTGCCCGAGCGCTTGCCGAAGACGTTGATGTCCAGCAGCGAGTTGGTGCCGAGGCGGTTCGAGCCGTGCACTGAGACGCACGCGCACTCGCCCGCGGCGTAGAGGCCGGGAACGACCGTCGTGTTGTCGGCGAGCACCTGTGCGTCGTTGTTGGTCGGGATGCCGCCCATCGCGTAGTGGGCGGTGGGCATGACGGGCACGGGCTCGACGACCGGGTCGACGCCGAGGTAGGTACGCGCGAACTCGGTGATGTCGGGCAGCTTGGTCTCGAGCACCTCGGCGCCCAGATGCGTGCAGTCCAGCAGCACGTAGTCGCGCGCGGGTCCCGCGCCGCGGCCTTCGGCGACTTCCTGCTGCATGCAGCGGGAGATGATGTCACGCGGTGCGAGGTCTTTGATGGTCGGCGCGTAGCGCTCCATGAAGCGCTCCCCGCTCACGTTGCGCAGGATCGCCCCTTCTCCGCGCGCACCTTCGGTGAGCAGGATGCCGAGTCCGGCCAGACCGGTGGGGTGGAACTGGAAGAACTCCATGTCCTCCAGCGGCAGCCCCTTGCGCCAGATGATCCCGACGCCGTCACCGGTCAGGGTGTGCGCGTTGGAGGTCGTCTTGTAGATCTTGCCGAAGCCGCCGGTCGCGAAGATGACCGCCTTGGACTGGAACACGTGCAGGTCGCCGGTGGCCAGCTCGTACGCGACGACGCCGGCGATCTGCGTCGAGCCGTCCGCGGCCTTCACCGTGATCAGGTCGAGCACGTAGAACTCGTTGAAGAAGTTGATCCCGAGCTTGACGCAGTTCTGGAAGAGCGTCTGCAGGATCATGTGGCCGGTGCGGTCGGCGGCGTAGCAGGCGCGACGCACGGGGGTCTTGCCGTGGTCGGCCGTGTGGCCGCCGAACCGACGCTGGTCGATCTTGCCCTCGGGCGTGCGATTGAAGGGCAGCCCCATGTTCTCGAGGTCGATGACGGCGTCGATCGCCTCCTTGGCGAGGATCTCCGCGGCATCCTGGTCGACGAGGTAGTCGCCGCCCTTGACGGTGTCGAACGTGTGCCACTCCCAGGAGTCCTCTTCGACGTTCGCGAGAGCGGCGGCCATTCCGCCCTGCGCCGCACCCGTGTGCGAGCGGGTCGGGTACAGCTTCGAGATGACGGCGGTCTTCGCACCGGGCCCGGCCTCGATCGCCGCGCGCATGCCGGCGCCGCCGGCGCCCACGATCACGATGTCGAACTGGTGGTAGTGGACGCCGCTCTGCACGGTCGCTCCGGATGCTGCTGTCGTCACTCGGGTGCCTTCTTCGGTGCTGCGTCGGGGGACGGGGGAGGTCAGAGGCGCGGAGCCGGCAGGTTCTGGCACTGCTCCCAGAAGACGCTGTCCTGCGTCACCCCGTTGCACGGGTCGAACGCGAAGACCACGAGGGTGCCGAGGACGATCAGGAACCCTGCCGACAGTCCGAGCGCCCACTGCAGCAGGCGGCGGACCGTGGGCTGGGAGACGTAGTCGTTGACGATCGTCCGCATGCCGTTGGCTCCGTGGATCAGCGCCAGCCACAGCAGGATGATGTCCCACCACTGCCAGAAGGGATTGGCGAGCTTCCCGGCCACGAAGCCCCAGTCGACGCCGCGGATGCCGTCGCCCAGCATCAGGTTGAAGAAGAGGTGTCCGAAGATGAGGACCACGAGGAACACGCCCGAGACGCGCATGTAGATCCAGCCCGCCTTCTCGAGGTTCGGGCCCTTGCGGCGGACGGCCGACCGAGGAGCACGCGGGTCGGCGATGGTGTCGGCGGTCATCACTGGCCCCCCAATCTCGGCGAACACGTTGATGAGGTGGCGGGGCGTGAAGGCGAGCATCGTGACGAGCCACACGCCGATCACGATCCAGAACATCTGCCGCTGGTACTTGGCGCCCTTCGACCAGAAGTCGACCACGATGATGCGCAGCCCGTTGAAGGCGTGGAAGGCGACGGCGCCGACGAGCACGACCTCGCCGAGCCCCATGATCGGGTTCTTGTACGTGCTCATGACCGCGTCGTAGGCCTCCGGGGTGAGCCGGATGAGGGCTGTGTCGAGCACGTGCACGAGAAGGAAGAAGAAGATCGCGACGCCGGTGATGCGGTGCAGCACCCACGACCACATGCCCTCGTTGCCGCGGTACAGCGTGCCACGCGGCACTTTGGACGTGGTCTCGGATACCGACGGTGTCACGCGTGTGCCTGTGGACACGGTCGTCCTCCCTGATCGGTGCGAGGTCGCTTCGCACCTGAGCGGACCATGCGCAGGCGCACTCTCATCCTATGACCGCGACCGCGGAAGGGGCGACGGCGCCGGGGCCGAACTCTCTCGACGTCGAGACAGTCCGGTACACAGGGCGGACACCTCGCCGAAACTCGCGCGGACGGCTGGACGGTTATCCTGGCCGCATGCCTGAGCCGATCAAGGACTTCTACGCCGTCATCCCCGCCGGAGGAATCGGCAGCCGGCTGTGGCCGCTGTCTCGCGCCGACGCGCCGAAGTTCCTCCACGATCTCACCGGCTCGGGCCGGTCGCTGCTGCGCGACACGTGGGACCGCCTCGAGACCCTCTCGGGGCCCGACCGGATCGCCGTCGTGACCGGGCGAGCCCACCGTGCGGCGGTCGAGAAGGAGCTGCCGGCGATCTCCGACAGCAACGTGTTCCTCGAGTCCGAGCCCCGCGACTCGGCGGCGGCGATCGGTCTCGCCGCGGCGATCCTCTCCCGCCGCGAGCCCGACGTGATCATCGGCTCGTTCGCCGCCGATCACGTGATCCGCGGCACGCAGGTGTTCGAGTGGGCGGTGCAGCAGGCCGTGGCCGTCGCGCGCGAAGGCTACATCTGCACGATCGGCATCCCCCCGACCGAGCCGGCCGTCGGATTCGGCTACATGAAGAAGGCGGGCGAGCTCGTCGTCACCGGGGCGCCGGAAGCGGCTCTGGTCGAGCGCTTCGTCGAGAAGCCCGATCTCGAGACCGCCCGCCAGTACGTCGCCGACCGCTCGTACCTGTGGAACGCCGGCATGTTCATCTCCCGGGCGGACGTGCTCCTCGGCGAGATCGCCGAGAACGAGCCGCAGCTGTACGCCGGGCTGATGGACCTGGCGGAGGTGTGGGACGACCGCGAGGCTCGGGGACCGGTGGTCGACCGGGTGTGGCCGACGATCACCAAGATCGCGATCGACTACGCGGTCGCCGAGCCGGCCGCCGCGCGGGGTCGCCTCGCCGTCGTGCCGGGCCACTTCGACTGGGACGACGTGGGTGATTTCGCGAGCCTCGCCAAGCTGAATTCGCACGGCCGCGGCAACGATCTGGCGATCCTGGGCGAGAACGCCCGCATCCTCGCCGACGCGTCCAGCGGAATCGTGGTCTCCCAGACGCAGCGGATCATCAGCGTGATCGGGGTGAAGGACATCGTGATCGTCGACACCGATGATGCGCTCCTGGTGACCACCAGCGAGCACGCGCAGCGCGTGAAGGGCGTGGTCGACGCGCTCAAGCTCACCGGCCGGGGCGACGTCCTCTGACGGCACCGGATGCCGGGGATGCGGCATCCGCGTGTCACCACATTGCGTCTTTGTAACCATTCCCGCTCACCCGGCGTTCTGGTATGCAAGCGCGCCGTCACAGTGGGTAACTTCGTACCGTCACCCGCGAAGTGCGCGGGGCACCTTTGATGGAGGCGTGAGTTGACTTTCTCTACCACCAAGAAGTTCGTCGGGGTAGCTGCCGCCGCCGGACTGCTCGTAGCCCTCGCCGGCTGCGGATCGGCACCCGAGCCGACAACCAGTGAGTCCGCAGCCGCAGGCGGCGCCGTCGAGGGCTTCCTTCCCTGCATGGTCTCCGGGACCGGCGGATTCGATGACAAGTCGTTCAACCAGCTCGGCCTGATGGGCCTCGAAGAGGCGAGCGAGGCGCTGGGCGTCGAGAACATCGCCGTCGAGTCGAACAACACGTCCGACTTCGCCCCGAACATCCAGAGCGTCCTCGACCAGAACTGCACCCTGGTCGTCACGGTCGGATTCGACCTGGCTGCGGCCGCATCCGAGGCGGCCGAGGCCAACCCGGATGTGACGTTCATCTCGGTCGACGACATCGTCGACACCGACTTCGACGGCGAGACCGACTTCCCGAACATCAAGCCCATCATCTTCGACACCGCGCAGGCCGCGTTCCTGGCCGGGTACGCATCCGCGGACTACTCCACCTCGAAGGTCGTCGGCACGTACGGCGGCAAGCCGTTCCCGACGGTGACGATCTTCATGGACGGCTTCAAGCAGGGCGTCGACTACTGGAACGAGCAGAACGGCGGCGACGTCCAGGTGCTCGGCTGGGACGGCACGGACGGCCTGTTCACCGACGCGTTCGTCCCCGACCCGGCTGCCGAGAACGCCGTGCGCGGACTCATCGACCAGGGCGCTGATGTCATCCTCCCGGTCGGCGGTGGCATCTACCTGAGCGCCGCATCCGTCATCCGTGACTCCGGCAAGGATGTCGCACTCCTCGGCGTCGACGCCGACGTGTACGAGACCGACCCGACGGTCGCCGACCTGCTGCTCACGTCGATCCTCAAGGCGATCAACGTGGGTGTCTCCAAGGCCATCATCGAGGCGGGCGAGGGCAACTTCGACGCGACCCCGTACATCGGCGTTCTCGAGGACGAGGGCGTCGGCATCGCCCCGTTCCACGACTTCGAGGACAAGGTCTCGCCTGACCTGCAGGACAGGCTCGACGAGATCACCGCGGGCATCATCGACGGGTCCATCCCCGTCACCTCCTACCTCTCGGAGTAGGTTCCACGCGATGTGGGGAGGTCGGTTCGCCGGCCTCCCCACATCCGTTTCCGCACGGGCGTGACCATGCCGATTCGGTCGGTGCATCGCCGAACCTCCGCTCACTAGGATTGGCGACCATGAAGCTCGAGCTCCGCGGGATCACGAAGCGGTTCGGCAGCCTCGTTGCGAACGACCACATCGATCTCGTCGTCGAGCCGGGTGAGATCCACTGCCTGCTCGGCGAGAACGGCGCCGGGAAATCGACGCTGATGAACGTCCTGTACGGCCTGTACACGGCCGATGAGGGTGTGATCGTCCTGGACGATCACGTGCAGAACTTCCACGGGCCGGGTGACGCGATGCGCGCCGGAATCGGCATGGTCCACCAGCATTTCATGCTCATCCCCGTCTTCACCGTCGCCGAGAACGTCATGCTCGGTCAGGAGAGCACGCGCGCGGGAGGACTGCTCGACCTCGATGCCGCACGCAACCGGGTCCGCGAGATCGCGGCACGATTCGGATTCGAAGTCGACCCCGATGCGCTGGTCGAGGAACTGCCGGTCGGGGTGCAGCAACGGGTGGAGATCATCAAGGCTCTGTCGCGGGAAGCGAAAGTCCTCGTGTTCGATGAGCCCACAGCCGTCCTGACTCCCCAGGAGACGGACGAGCTCATGGAGATCATGCGTCAGCTGAAGGCCACCGGCGCGTCGATCGTGTTCATCACCCACAAGCTCCGCGAAGTGCGCGAGGTGGCCGACCGCATCACCGTCATCCGACTGGGCAAAGTCGTGGGCGAGGCCTCGCCGACGGCCTCCAACGCCGAGCTCGCCTCGATGATGGTCGGGCGCGCCGTCGAGCTGACCGTTCACAAAGACGCGCCTCGACTCAACGATCACACCCTTGTCGTCGAGAACCTGACCGTCATCGACGCCTTCGGTCACGTCGTGGTCAATGACGTGAGCTTCGACGTCAGGGGCGGCGAGATCCTCGCGATAGCCGGCGTGCAGGGCAACGGCCAGACCGAGCTCGCCGAAGCGCTCATCGGCCTCGCAACCGCTCGTGCGCGGCTCTGCGAAGCTCGATGGTGAGCAGCTTGTCGGTCGGAGCGTACGCCGCATCCTCGACGAGGGCGTCGGCTTCGTGCCCGAGGATCGCACGGACGACGGGCTCGTGGGCGCATTCACGATCGCCGAGAATCTCATGCTCGACCGCGCCAACGGGGAGCCTTTCGTCAAGGCGTGGAACGTGCAGCGCCGAACCCTCAATGAGTTCGCGAAAGAGCGCTTCCGCGAGTTCGACGTGCGGGCTCCGGGCATCGACACCCCCGTGGGCACCCTGTCCGGGGGAAACCAGCAGAAGGTCGTGCTCGCTCGGGAACTCAGTCGGGAGTTGTCGCTGTTCGTCGCCGCCCAGCCGACGCGGGGCGTCGATGTGGGGTCGATCGAGTTCATCCACAAGCGCATCGTCGAGACGCGGGATGCCGGTGTCCCGGTCGATCGTCGTTTCGACCGAGCTTGACGAGGTGACCGCTCTCGCCGACCGGATCATGGTCATGTACCGCGGTCGGATCGTGGGGATCGTTCCCGGAAACACGCCCCGCGACGTGCTGGGTCTCATGATGGCGGGCGAGCCCGTCGCCGGGGAAGGGACTGCCGCGTGAGCGCTTCGACCGGAACGACGACGGCGCCTCCGCCCTCGACCTGGCATAAGACCTTCCGCGAGATCACGCAGGGCAACGCGATCATCTCGGTGCTCGCCGTCGTTCTGGCCCTCCTCGTCGGCGGAATCATGATCGCCGTCGACCGACGAAGACGTCCAGACGGCGGCGGGCTACTTCTTCTCGCGCCCGGTTGACACGCTCGTCGCGATCTGGGAGGCGGTCTCCGGCGCCTACATCGCGCTCTTCCAGAGTGCCGTCTACAACTTCGGCGCGCCGACCTTCGCTCGCGCCATCCGCCCGCTCACCGAGACGCTCACCTTCGCGACACCGCTCATCGCCGCCGGGACTCGGCGTCGCGCTCGCGTTCCGCATCGGCATGTTCAACATCGGCGGTCGGGGTCAGATGCTGATGGCATCCGCCGCGGCGAGCTGGGTGGCGTTCTCGTTCGACCTGCCGTGGGGCATCCACATGATCCTGGCTCTCATCGCCGGGCGTGGTCGCCGGGGCGCTCTGGGCGGGCATCGCGGGATTCCTCAAGGCACGTACCGGCGCGCACGAGGTGATCGTGACGATCATGCTCAATTACGTCGCGGTCTACCTCGTGCTGTGGATGCTGCGGACCCAGGGCCTGCTCCAGGCGCCCGGGCTCGAACAACCCCACCTCGCCGGCCTCCAAGGACACCGCCATCCTGCCCGGCGCTGCTCGGGCCGCAGTTCAACCTCCACTTCGGGTTCATCCTGTCGATCGCCGCGACCTTCCTGGTGTGGTGGATCCTCAGCCGCTCGAGCCTCGGATTCCAGTTCCGCGCGGTCGGCGAGAACCCCAACGCCGCGCGGGTCGCGGGCATCAACGTCAAGAACATGTACCTGTTCGGCATGCTGATCTCCGGCGCCCTCGTCGGCCTCGCCGGAGTGAACCAGGTGCTCGGCACGATCACCTCCGGGTTCACGATCGACATCGACGCGGGCATCGGATTCGACGCCATCACCGTCGCGCTGCTCGGTCGCTCGACGCCGTGGGGGACGTTCGCCGCCGGCATCCTGTTCGGCGCGTTCAAAGCGGGCGGGTTCGGGATGCAGGCTGCCGAGCAGATCCCGATCGAGATCGTCACCGTCGTCCAGTCGCTCATCGTCCTGTTCATCGCCGCGCCGCCGCTGGTGCGCACGATCTTCTTCCTCCCCTCGCCCGAGCGCGATCGGCGCCGACAGGAGAAGGCCCGCGAGAAGGCGCTCAAGGCGCGGGTCGAGGCCGAGAGCGGAGCGTCGAGGGGGCAGCAAGTGAGCATGCCACGCGTCTCCACGGCCGGCCTCATGCCCGGCGGTGTCCGAGACCGCCGAAGTCGCCGTCATCCGCAGCTGGAAGGCGCCGATCGCGCTCGCGCGTCTTCGCCGCGCTTTTCGGGCTGCTCCTGGTCCTCGCGCCGCGTGGCGGCGTGACGACGTTCCGCCTGTCCACCGAGGCCGACGCGATCCAGCTGCCCGAGCTCGTCGTGCCGGTCGCGCTCACGACGTGGATCTGCTTCGTCGCTCTCGTGCTCCTCGCGGCGGCGTCCGCCTACTTCGTCCGGTCGACGGGTCGCACGCCGCTGTGGATCCTCATCGTCTACATCGTCGTGCTCGTCCTCGGCTTCCTCACCTGGGCGGCTCGCGGAGCGACGATCCCCGTCGTCGGACTGCTGGCGGGACCGATCGCCCTCGCGGTGCCGCTCATCTACGGCGCGCTGGGCGGTGTCATCGGCGAGCGCGCGGGCGTCGTGAACATCGCGATCGAAGGGCAGCTGCTCGCCGGTGCGTTCAGCGCGGCGGTCGTGGCATCGATCACCCGCCAGCCGCTTCTGGGCCTGATCGCGGCGGTGGTCGCTGGCGTCCTTGTCGCCTTCGTCCTCGCCGCGTTCGCCATCAAGTACCTCGTCGACCAGGTCATCGTGGGCGTGGTGCTCAACGTGCTCGTCATCGGGCTCACGAGCTTCCTGTACTCGCAGGTGCTGCAGCCGAACGCCGCGCTGCTGAACAATCCGCCGCGGTTCGATCGGCATCCCGATCCCGCTCCTGAGTGAGATCCCGGTCATCGGTCCCGTCCTGTTCCGGCAGACCATCGTCGTCTACCTGATGTACGTCGCCGTCGCCCTGGTCTATGTCGGGCATGTTCCACACACGCTGGGGCCTGCGGCTGCGCGCGGTCGGCGAGCACCCGCAGGCGGCCGACACGGTCGGCATCAAGGTGAACGCGACGCGCTTCTGGAACGTGCTCCTCGCCGGCGCGATCGCCGGAATCGGCGGCACCGTCTTCACGATCGGCGCGGCGATCCCGTTCAACAAGGAGATGACAGGCGGCGTGGGCTTCATCGCGCTCGCCGCGGTGATCTTCGGCCAGTGGGATCCGATCAAGGCGACTCTTGCGGCGCTGCTGTTCGGGTTCGCGTCGAGCCTGCAGAACACGCTCAACATCATCGGCTCGCCGGTGCCGAGCGAGTTCATGCTGATGCTGCCGTACCTGGTGACGATCTTCGTCGTGGCCGGAGTCGTCGGCAGGTCGAGGGCGCCCGCCGCCGACGGCAACCCCTACATCAAGGGGTGACGTGTGCCGCCCCGCCGCGGGGCATCCGCTCAGAAACCGCACCGACGCATCGGAGGACGCGCTGTGACCGACATCGACTGGGACGAGCTGCGCGCGGCCGCGACCGCCGCGAAGGAGCTGCGCCTATGCGCCGTACTCGCGGTTCAAGGTGGGCGCGGCGGCGCTGGTCTCGGACGGCCGCATCGTCTCGGGCTGCAACATCGAGAACGCCTCCTACGGCGTGACGCTCTGCGCCGAGTGCTCGCTCGTGAGCGACCTGTTCATGTCGGGCGGCGGCAAGCTCGTCGCGTTCGTCTGCGTCGACGGGCAGGGACGCACGCTCATGCCCTGCGGACGCTGCCGGCAGCTGCTGTACGAGCACGCGATCCCCGGGATGCTGCTGGAGACCGTGTCCGGCATCCGTACGATCGATGAGGTGCTGCCCGACGCGTTCGGACCGAGGGAGCTCGAAGAGGCGTCGAGATGACCGCTGCCGGCTGCAGCCCCGGTGCCGCCGTCGAGCCGCACGACGCGGTGGACGTCATCCGCACCAAGCGCGACGGCGGCGAGATCCCCGAGCCCGCGCTGCGCTGGATGATCGACGCCTACACGCGCGGATACGTCGCGGACTCGCAGATGGCCGCATTCGCGATGGCGGTGCTGCTGAACGGCATGACGCGCGACGAGATCCGCGTGATGACCGATGCGATGATCGCGTCGGGCGAGCGGATGAGCTTCGCCGGGCTGGGCAAGCCGACCGTCGACAAGCACTCCACGGGCGGCGTGGGCGACAAGATCACGCTGCCGCTCGCGCCGCTCGTGGCCTCCTTCGGCGTCGCGGTGCCGCAGCTGTCGGGTCGCGGCCTCGGTCACACCGGCGGCACGCTCGACAAGCTCGAGTCGATCCCGGGCTGGACCGCCGCGCTGACGAACGACGAGCTCTTCGAGCAGCTCCGCGACGTCGGCGCTGTGATCTGCGCCGCCGGCTCGGGCCTCGCGCCCGCCGACAAGAAGCTCTACGCGCTGCGCGATGTGACCGGCACGGTCGAGGCGATCCCGCTCATCGCATCGAGCATCATGTCGAAGAAGATCGCCGAGGGCACCGACTCGCTCGTGCTCGACGTGAAGTTCGGCTCGGGTGCGTTCATGCGCGACGTCGAGAAGGCGCGCGAGCTCGCCCGCACGATGGTCGCGCTCGGCACCGACTCCGGGGTGTCGACCACGGCACTGCTGACCGACATGAACACCCCGCTCGGCCTCGCGATCGGCAATGCGAACGAGGTGCGCGAGTCGGTCGAGGTGCTCGCCGGCGGCGGTCCGGCCGACGTGATCGAGCTGACCGTCGCCCTCGCGCGCGAGATGCTCACCCTCGCGGGCAGGCCCGACGCCGACGTCGAGGCGGCGCTCGCCGACGGCCGGGCGATGGACGCATGGCGCGCGATGATCCGCGCGCAGGACGGAGATCCGGATGCCGCGCTGCCCGCGCCGCGCGAGACGCACACCGTGACCGCGACCGGGGCCGGCGTCGTGGCGCGCATGGATGCGCTGCCGTTCGGCATCGCCGCCTGGCGGCTCGGCGCCGGACGCGCCCGCGCGGAAGACCCGGTCGTGCACGCCGCCGGCATCGACCTGCACGTCAAGCCCGGTGATGAGGTCGCCGCCGGTCAGCCGCTGTTCACCCTTCTCGGGCACGATGAGTCCCGTTTCGAGCGCGCGCTGGAGGCTCTCGAAGATGCGTGGGAGATCGGCGCCGAGGCGCCCTGCGCGCGGCCCGCTCGTCCTCGAGCGCATCACCGCCTGAGGCTGCGGCATCCGATCATCGCCTTCCCGACCCCTGACCGACACGAACCGCGCGGCCCGAGTCCCGCGCAGAGGAGACCGACATGCCGATCGACCAGCACGGAGACACCGACCCTGCAGGGCGTCTCGCTCCGCGAGCCTGCCCAAGGTGTCGCTGCACGACCACCTCGACGGCGGCGTGCGCCCGCAGACGATCATCGAACTCGGCGACGCGATCGGCGCTGGACGCTCCCGAGATCCGACGGCGACGCGCTCGCGGACTGGTTCGCCGAGAAGAGCGACTCCGGCTCGCTCGTGGAGTACCTCAAGACGTTCGACCTGACCACCGCCGTGATGCAGACCCGCGAGGGTCTGACCCGCGTCGCGCGCGAGTTCGTCGAGGACCTCGCCGCGGACGGCGTGATCTACGGCGAGGTGCGGTGGGCGCCCGAGCAGCACCTCGCTCGCGGACTCTCGCTCGAGGAGGCCGTCGAGGCCGTGCAGGCGGGCATCGAGGAGGGCGAGGAGCTCGCCGAGCAGTCCGGTCGCGACATCCGGGTCGGCCAGCTCATCACCGCGATGCGCCACACCGATCGCTCGCTGGAGATCGCCGAGCTCGCCGTCGCCTGGCGGAGTCGGGGAGCTGTCGGCTTCGACATCGCCGGGCCCGGAGGACGGGTTCCCGCCGTCGCGGCACAAGGTCGCGTTCGACTATCTCGCCTCCGAGTTCTTCCCGGCGACGGTGCACGCCGGCGAGGCCGCGGGGCTGGACTCGATCCGCTCCGCGATCATCGACGGTCGCGCGATCCGTCTCGGTCACGGCGTGCGCATCGCCGAGGACCTGGAGGTGGTCTCGCGCGCCGGCGACGAGGTGCTCGTGCAGTTCGGCGACCTGGCGCGCTGGGTGCGCGACCGGGAGATCACGCTCGAGCTCTCGCCGTCGTCGAACCTGCAGACGGGGGCGATCGCGGCCTGGGGCGAGCAGCTGGCCGACCACCCGTTCGACCTGCTGTATCAGCTGGGCTTCTCGGTGACCGTCAACGTCGACAACCGCACGATGAGCCGCACGTCGCTCACGCGCGAGCTGGCCCTGCTGGCCGAGACGTTCGAGTACGACCTCGATGACCTCGAGACCTTCCAGCTCAACGCCGCCGCCGGCGCCTTCCTGCCGGTGGAGGAGCGCGAGGAGCTGATCGAGCTGATCGCCGAGGGCTTCGAGCGGTAGCCCGCGCCCACAACTCCTCAGATCCGGGCGTCAGGACGGCCGCACGGCGCTATCGCGGCGTGGACGCCGCACTTTTGAGGAGCTGTGCACGGTAGACACCGACCGCCGCCCCTCGATGACCGCTCGGATCGACGCAAACATCTCATCCCGGTGATACAAGATGTCCTCGGCGATCGGGCGGATGGTCGTGTAGCCGAGTGTCGCGGCCACCAGATCGCGACGTCGGTCGCGCTTCTGCGCGTCCCAGCCGGAGTGATGGGCTTCACTGTCGCACTCTATGATCAGCCATCCGTCGACGATGAAGTCCACCCGTCCGACGCCGCCCACCACGGGCTGGACCTCGATCCTGCACCCCATCATGCGGAGCATGAGTCTCATGATCGTTTCTGGACCGGACTCGCTCCGCCGGTCCAAGAGCCCTCGTAGACCACGGAATCGTGCCGGAAGCCGTTCGAAGATCTCGTTGAGATCATCCGGACCGATCAGCCCCATGTGCCACGCGCTGTCGAGCGTCGCGACGGCTGCACGTGGCTCCTGGCAACGGCAGGACTGTGCAAGGGCCTCGATCAAATCTGCGTGGAGATCCTCCCGGCCGGCCTTCGTCTCACGCCAGTGGCACCTCACCCCCGGCGGGCGGGATGGAAGTCTGCTGGCGCCGACGGTGACCTGAATGTGCAGTTCACGATGCTCCAGGACGAAGACGCCGAGCATCGACAAAAGGGTCACACAGTCCACGCGACCACCCAGCCGTGCTGCCCTGATCACATCGGACGGGGTGGCGGCCGAAACGTAGCGGTCTCTGCGGACGCGGAGCAGGCTCCCTTCGCGGACGCACTGCGCGATGTGCCGTCGGCTCAGTCCCTGCCTGGTCAGCATCTGGGCGCTCATGAACGTCGGGGCGACGACTCGGATGTCGCCGGCGTGCTGCGGCATGTGCCCATCGTGCCGGTGGCCGGCGCGCCGAAGTCGGCTTCGGGGCTGGCACGGGGACAAGCAGGTCGCGGTGAGACCGGGGGAGGAAAGGATGCTCGGTGTACATCTCCTCAAAAGTGGTGTGGCGGTGCCGCATCTGGGTGCCGGAGCACCAGTCATATGACTGATCTGAGGAGTTGTGAACGCCGCGGCTGGCGCGGGCTACTCGCCGAGCAGGAAGGGAGCCAGCGCGTCGGTGATCTGGGCCCGGGTATCGGCATCCGGAATCGTCGCCTCACCGTCTCCCGCCTGCGGGCCGTACGCGCCGAAGCCGGCATGGTTGCCGCCCTCGATCACGACGAAGATCGTGTCGGCGGGCAGCAGCCCCGCGGCGGAGTCGATCTTCTCCGGGGTCGACAGGCCGTCCTCGCTGCCCGAGATGCTCAACGCGGCGAGCCCCGAATCGGACAGATCGGTCGCGCAGTAGCTGCCGAAGAGCACCAGTCCGTCGGTGCCCTCGGTCAGCTGGCACGCGCGGACGCCCCCGAGGGAGTGTCCGCCGACGAACCACTCGTCGACCCCCGGCACGTGCTGCGTGAATGCGGAGAGCGGACGGAAGTCGAAGAACGCGAGGTTCAGTGTGGGCTTCGTGATCACCACGGTGGCGCCATCCTCCACGACGCCGGCCAGCGTCGCCGCATAGGCGAGCGGATCGACCTTCGCGCCCGGGATGAAGACGAGTCCGGTCTCGGCGGGTCCGGAGGCCGGTGCGAGCACCCACGCGTCCCCGACGTCGGTCAGCGTGACGGCGGGATTCTCCCGCACTTCAGCGAGGGCCTCCGGCTCCGCCGCCATGACGCCCAGATTCGCCCAGAGCAGGAACCCCACGACGGCAGCCACGACAAGCGCGCCGATCGACCCCAGCACCCAGGCCAGGATGCGGCGGCCGCGCCGCTGGGATCGCGACGCGGAAGCCGCCGAAGCATCGGAAGCCGCGGGCGGCTCGGAAGGCGGCGAAGCCGCGGGATCACCGGTCGCGGGGTCTGTCACCCCGTCAGGCTACGCGAGCTCCGACTGCCGGGCCGCGACGATCGCCTCCACCCGCGGAAAGAGCGGGTGGTCCGGCTCCAGCCCGGTGACGGACGACACGACGGATGCCGCGTCCTCATCGCGCAGCATCCGCTGGAGGTCGACGGACTGGGCGTCTTCGGCGTCATCGAACGACAGCGCGGCCCCCATCGCGGCGACGAGGGCGTCGACCGGGAGTCCGCGTTCGGCGGCCTCCGCGGCCGGCCCCACGAATCGCTCGTGACGGGACAGCTTGCGCAGCGGCTGCCTGCCCGACGCGCCAGACGGTGTCGGGCAGGGCGGGGTTGCGGAACCGACGCAGGATCGTCTCGCGGTACGACGCCAGGTCGGCCGCATCGAGGTCGTGCTTGGCCACCAGCAGTGCGGAGGTCTCCTCGAGCGCGGCGGCCACCCTGGCCGCGATGGTTTCATCCGACAGAGCCGCCGAGATCGTCTCCACTCCCGCGAGCGCGCCGAAGTACGCCGTCGCGGCATGGCCGGTGTTGACGGTGAAGAGCTTGCGCTCGATGTAGGGAGCGAGGTCGTCGACGAAGTGCGCGCCCGGGATGCGCGGCGGGTCGTCGCCGAACGGCGGTCGCTCGATCGCCCACTCGTAGAAGGGCTCCACCGTGACATCCACGCCGCCGCCCTCTGGCTGGGCGGGCACGATCCGGTCGACCGCGGTGTTCGCGAACACGGCGCGGCCTTCGAGTGCGTCCCACGCCTCGCCGGCCAGAGAGGCGATCTCGTCGCGGAGCAGGTCGGTGGCGTTGATGGCGTTCTCGCAGGCCATGATCTGCAGGGGCGGCGACGACGGGTCGCGCAGCGCCAGGCCGGCGAGGATGTGCGGCGCCACGAACCTGAGGATCGTCGGCCCCACCGCGGTGGTCACGACGTTCGCGCCGGCGATCTCCTCGACGACCTCGTCGGGATGCGTCGCGCTGTTGATCGCACGGAAGCCCGTCACGGCGTGTCGCGGCCGCCCTCGCCCACCTCATGCACGGTGTACTCGGACACTCCGTTGATCGCATCGACGAGCGGTGCGGCGACGTCGGAGAACACCAGCTCATAGCCGCCTTCGTGCAGCAGGAGCCCAACGAAGCCCCGCCCGATGTTGCCCGCGCCGAAGTGGACGGCCTTCATCACACGCCTGCCGCCGAAACGAGCGCGTAGAGCTCCTCCGGCGTCCGTGCGCGCTTGAGAGTTTCGACCTCATCCTCGTCGGAGAACAGGATCGCGATCTGAGACAGGATCTCGAGGTGCTCGTCGCCCTTGCCGGCGATGCCGATCACGAACGTCACGGGCTCGCCGCCCCAGTCCACGCCGCGGTCGTACCTCACCACCGACAGCGCCGAATCGAGGATCGTGTGCTTGGTCTCATTCGTGCCGTGGGGGATCGCCAGCTCGTTGCCCATGTACGTGGAGACAGTCTCCTCCCTCTGTTGCATGGCATCGAAGTAAGCGCTGGTGACGGCTCCGGCTGCCTCCAGGATGTCGGCAGCCTCCTTCATCGCGTCTTCGCGGGTTGCGCTGCCGGAGTGGATCCGGACCTGGCCGAGGCTCAGGACGTCACGTGCCATGGTGTTGCCTTTCGATGGGATGCCGACACGGAAGGGCTGCGGAGCCGGGGGCGTCGCGCCGCCCGACTCCACAGCGGTCTCAGGATGAGTTCCTACGCACCATTCTGGTGCTGGTCACGGACCAGCTCCACGACCTCGTCGTACCGCGGCGAGTTCATGAAGTTGTCGACCGACACGTGCACCGAGTTCGGGCGTCTGCTTGCGAGCCCGATCGGTCAGCTGGTTCTGCGTGATGACCAGGTCGGCCGAGCCGTCCAGGGCAGCGATGGCCTTGTTGACCACCGTGACGTCCTCGATGCCCGCCTTCTTGATCTTGTTGCGCAGCACGCTCGCACCCATCGCCGACGAACCCATGCCCGCGTCGCACGCGAACACGATGTTCTTGATCTGGCGCTCCGTCATGACAGTCGGCTCGATGCCGCCGCCCGTCTGCGTCGCCGCAGCCGCCGCGGAGGCCGCCGAGCGCGTCGGAGGACTTGCCCTTCGCCGCCTCGGTCTGCGGTGATCGCCGCGCCGAACGCGTCGTCGGTCGCCGCCATCGTCTCGAGGTCGCGCTTGCGCGAGGCCCGCAGGATCGACCGCGGCGATGACGAACGTGACCGCGGCCGACAGGACCACCGAGAGGATCACCGCGAAGTACGCGCCCGCTAGCCGTCTGCGCCAGAACGGCGATGATGCTGCCCGGCGCCGCAGGTGCGCGCAGCGCGCCGCCGAGGAGCATGTTCGTCGTGACGCCGGTCATGCCGCCCGCGATGAGCGCCAGGATCAGGATCGGCTTCATGAGCGCGTACGGGAAGTACACCTCGTGGATGCCGCCGAAGAACTGGATGACCGCCGCACCGGGTGCCGATGCGCGCGCCGCGCCGAGTCCGAAGAACGTGAACGCGAGCAGCAGCCCGACGCCCGGACCGGGGTTGGCCTCGAGCAGGAAGAGGATCGACGAGCCGTCCTCGGCGGCCTCGCTGGACGCCCAGTGGGGTCGAGCACGCCGTGGTTGATGGCGTTGTTGAGGAAGAACACCTTCGCCGGCTCGATCAGGATGCTGGTCAGCGGCAGCAGGTTCATCTCCACCAGCCAGTCCACCGCGCTGCTCAGCGCCTGCATGACGCCGTTGACGAGCCAGGCGATCGGGTAGAACCCGACGACGGCCATCACGAAGCCCCAGATGCCGGCGGCGAACATGTTGACGAGCATCTCGAAGCCCGCCTTGATCTTGCCCTCCCACAGGCTGTCGAGCCACTTCATCGTGTATGCCGAAAGCGGAGCCAGGATCATCGCGCCGATGAACATGTGCACCTGGCCGAGCTGCGATTCGCCTTCCGCGAGCGTGGCGTTGAAGTTCGCCACGAGCAGGTCGGACCCCGCGATCGCGCCCATGGTCGCGATCGAGGCGACCACGCCGCCGCGGATGCCGTACACGATGCTGCCGCCGGTGTAGGCGATCAGGATGGGCAGCAGGTAGTGGATGAACGGACCGACGATGGTCGCGAGGTCCGCGTTGGGTGTCCAGCCGACGCCGATGAAGAACGCCGTGAAGATGCCCCACGCGATGAGCGCGGGGATGTTCGGCATGATCATGCCGGACAGGTACGTGCCGAAGCGCTGAACTCCGACTCGTGCCTTGCTGCTGCCCGCTGGGGGCGCTGACGCCGTTGTCATGGCGGTTCTCCTTCTGTGTTGTCAGGATGTGGCGACCGCGCGCGCGGCCGTCGTGGTGGCGGCCGCGCGTGCGGCCTCTCTTGCAGAGGCCGCGTCGTTCGCGGCCAGGGCTGCCTCGGCGATGACTCGGGCGTCGACGAGGGAGTGCTGGAGCAGGCTGGCCCGGACGTCGGCGAGCGCCGTCGGGGCCATGGACAGGCTGGTGGCGCCGAGGCCCACCAGGACGACGGCCAGGAGGGGATCCGCTGCGGCCTCGCCGCAGATGCCCACGGGCTTGCCGTGCACGCGTCCCGCGTCGCCCACCTCGCGGATCAGGCGCAGCACGGCGGGGTGCCAGGGGTCCTGGAACGCCGCCACCGACCCCAGCAGGCGGTCCGCCGCGAGGGTGTACTGCGTGAGGTCGTTCGTGCCGATGGATGCGAAGTCGGTCCCCGCCAGGATGCGGTCGGCGAGCAGCGCCGAGGACGGCACTTCCACCATGACCCCCGCCGTCTTGATGCCGTAGTCCCGCGCCATCGCGGTGAAGTACTCGGACTCCTCGACGGTGGCCACCATCGGCGCCATGACCCAGAGGTCGGCATCCGTCGCGGCATCCGCCTCGGCGAGAGCCGTGAGCTGCTCGCGGAGGATGTCCTCGCTCGCGCGCAGCGCACGGATCCCGCGGAGTCCCAGAGCGGGGTTCTCCTCGTGCGCATCGTTCAGGAACGCGAGCGGCTTGTCGGCGCCCGCGTCCAGCACCCGCACCACCACCTTCCTGCCCGGGAAGGCGGCCAGAAGCTGGGTGTACGACTCCCGCTGCTGCTCCACGGTCGGCGCCTGGTTGGCGCTGAGGAACAGGAACTCGGTGCGGAAGAGCCCGACCCCCTCCGCGCCGAGCGCGACGGCATCCGTCGCCCCTTCCGGCTTGCCGAGATTGGCCAGCAGGGGCACCGGTGTGCCGTCGGCCAGCGCCCCGGGCGTGATCGGGGCCGACGCGGCGGAGGCGCGGTCGGCGGCGCGGTTGCGTGCGCGCTCGAGCTCCTCGTCGGTCGGCTGCGTCGTCACGACGCCGGCGGCGGCATCCACGATCACCATCTCGCCTTCGACCAGACCGGTGGCGGACACGGCGCCGACGACGGCGACGATCGACTTCTCGCGGGCGAGGATCGCCGTGTGCGAGGTCGGCCCGCCCTCGGTCGTGACCAGGGCGAGCACCTTGTCGAGGTCCAGCAGCGCGGTGTCGGCCGGAGCGAGGTCCTTCGCGACCAACACGAATGGATGCCCCGGGTCGGGCACTCCGGGAGCGGCCACGCCGCGCAGCCGGGCGATGACGCGCTGGGCCACGTCGTCGAGGTCGGCGGCCCGCTCGCCCAGGTAGCCGCCCATCGCGGTCAGCGTGTCGCGGAACGTCGCGAACGCGTCGTGCACGGCGAACTCCGCGGTCTTGCCCGCGGCGATGCGCGTGTCGATCTCCGATTCGAGGCTCGGGTCCTCGGCCATCATCGCCTGAGCCTCGAGCACGTCCTGCGCCGCACCGCCGGCCTGCGCGCCCCGCTGCTCGAGCTCGCGCGCAACTCCGGCGACGGCGTCGCGAACGCGCGCCGTCTCGGCGTCGGGGCTGAGCTCGCTCGGCGTGTCGCTCGGCGCCGGCAGCGGCTCCGCCATCCGGGCGACCGGCCCCTGGGCGACGCCCAGGCCGATCCCCACGCCGCGAAGTTCGGTCATGATCTTCCTTCCGTCCGCACGGTCATGGACTACTGCGCGTCGTGATCGGTCGACAGCAGTTCGCTGAGCCGGTCGAGGGTCGTCTCGGCGGTGTCGCCGTCGGCGGTGAGCGTGACGTAGTCGCCCTGCTCGATTCCGAGCGCGATCACGCCGAGGATGCTCGCCGCGTTCACCGGACCGCCGGCATCCTTGGCGATCGTGACCGGGATGCCGGACTCCTTCGCCGCCTGCGCGAAGAGCTTCGCGGGCCGGGCGTGCAGGCCGTGGGCGGATCCGATCCGGACGGTTCGGGTCATCGCGGGCATGTCAGTCCTCTTCCTGTCGGGGGATCGTCTCGGTGCCGCGGTGCCCCGGCACCGAATCGGCCGGCATCATCACGGCCTCCTGCACCAGAGCGAGGGTGCGGGTGCCGTCCAGGTCGGTGAAGATGTCCGACGGCAGCAGCACGACGGTGGTTCCCCGCCGAGCGGCATCCCGCTCGATCCGCTCCATCGCATGAGCCAGATGCGGACCGACCAGCACGACGTCCGCGGCATCGAGATCGATCGGGAGCGACACCTCGGTGCCGGCGAACGCGATGTAGGGCAGACCCTGGTCGTGCGCGGCGTGGCGCACGCGCTGAGCGACGAACGTGCTCGACGCACCCGCACCGCAGACCACCAGGATCCTCATCGACCCGCCTTCCTTCGGCCATTCTTGTGAAAACGCTGGGAGCCGACAACCAGGCAATCTTCCGGAGGGGCGGAAAGCGAAGGCCCCGGCGCCCTGAGAGGGGTGCCGGGGCCGGTGCGAGAGGCGTCATCGGTTGAAGTACGCGCTGGCCTTCGCGGAGAAGAGGAACACGAGGCCCACGATCGCCAGCACGGCCGCGATCACCTGATCCCAGAAGTCGACGCCGATCACGATCGCCCATACGGCCACGATCAGGTTCAGCGTGAAGACCACGGCCATGATGATGCGTGCGGTGTTGTTGCCACGGAACAGGCCGAGGCTCACGGCGATCGTCAGGATGCCGATGATGAGCACGACCCATGCGTCGAAACCCGCGCCTGCGATGAGCGCGAGGATCGCGCCGACGATCTGGATGGCGCCGATGATCCACGCGATCACAGCGACGATTGTTACCCCTACGGGGCGTTCTCCTGCCATGTCCACTCCTTCTGCGAGGTGCGCCACGAGTTCGCGGCGTTGCGCCACGAGTCCGTGGCGTGCTCACGGTACCGCGCCCGCGGCTCGCGCCGCCATGGCCGCGCCGGTGCGTGATTGACTGGCTCAGTAGGCCGCACCGACGCGTTTGAGGGAATCCCGTGACAAGAGCGAGACAGGACCGGCTCCTGGGTCTGCTCGTGCGTGACGGCGATTGGGTGACCGCTGCGGCGCTCGCGGACGGTCTCGGGGTGACACCGCGCAGCATCCGCTCGTACGTCACGGCGATCAACGCGCGGGTTCCGGAGGGTGTCGCGGTCGAGTCCGGACCGCACGGCTACCGCGCCGGTGCGGACTCCGCCGTGGCCCAGCGGACGACGGCGTCGGCGGATGCCGGAACTCCGCGTGACCGCCTGCACACCCTCGTGCGCGCGCTGCTCGACGCCGACGACGGCATCGACGTGTTCGAGACGGCCGATGCCCTCCATGTCAGTCCCGCGACGCTGGATGCCGACCTGGCCCGCGTGCGCGGGCTGCTCGGCGGCACCGAGCTGACACTCGAGCGCTCGGCCTCGCGCGCCCGCCTTCGCGGCACCGAGATGGCGCAGCGCCGCCTGCTGAGCAGGCTCGCGCACGACGAGATGGATGCCGGCTCATTCGACCTGGAGGCGCTGCGCCGCACGCTGGGCGACGGGTCGATCGGCGCGCACGCGTTCGGTCAGTTCAAGACCGATCTGGTCTCGGAGCTCGGCGCCCTCGGATACTTCGTGAACGAGTTCGGGATCTCCGACGTGGTCATGCACATCGCGATCGCCGCCGACCGCGTGGCCAGCGACCGGGCGCTGGACGGCCCGGTGGGAGAGTTGAGCCTCGCTCAGCAGGAGGTCGCCGCGATCCTCGAGCGGCTGGTCGAGCGTCACCTCGGGGTGCGGCTCGGCACCGGCGACCTGCAGCACCTCTCCACTCTCGTCCTGACCCGGGTCGTCGCTCCCGGGGCGTCCACACCCGCCGACCACGCGCGATCGCGCCTGGATCCGGAAGTCGAGTCGGCCGTGCGGGAGGTGGTCGGAACCGCGGCCGCGGAATTCCTCGTCGACATCGCGGACGAGGACTTCATCCTCCGCCTCGCCCTGCACGTGCAGAACCTCCGGCATCGTGCGCGCGAGCAGGCGTGGTCGCGCAATCCGCTGACCAAGTCGCTCAAGGCCACGTACCCGATGATCTTCGAAGTGGCGGTCTTCATCGCCAGCGGGCTGGGGCAGCGGCTCGGCATCCCCCTGCTGGACGATGAGATCGCCTACATCGCGATGCACGTCGGCGGGCGGCTGGAGCGCAGCCGCCGGGCGGATCAGCTGCTCACGGCGACGATCGTCTGCCCCGGCTACTACGAGCTGCACGAGCTGCTGCGCTCCTCGGTCGACCGCTCGCTCGGCCAGGCGATCGAGGTGGTCGGCGTGGAGACGCGGGTCGACCCGGACTGGGCGTCGATCGACACCGATCTGGTGCTCACCACGATCGACCCCCCTGTCGCCGGCGACCGGTTCGTGCGCATCCAGCCGTTCCTCACGGATGCCGACGTCGACCGCGTGCAGACCGCTGCCGCCCGCATCCGCCGCTCGCGGCGCCTCGCCCGGCTGCGGAAGGAGCTGGAGCGGTACTTCGTGCGCTCCGCCTTCGTGCGCGGCCTGGATGCCGAGGGCGGCGAGGACGCGGTGATCCGCCACCTCGGGGCGCTCCTGGTCGCGGAGGGCGTGATCGACCAGGACTACGTCGAGCGCACGATCGAGCGCGAGCGGCTCTCGTCCACGGCCTTCACCGATGCCCTGGCCGTGCCGCACGCGCTCGGCATGACCGCGACGCGCACGGCGATCGCGGTCGGGATCGCGGAGCCGTCGATCCCGTGGGGTGAGGGCCGAGTGCAGGTCGTGGCCGTCGTCGCCTTCTCCGAGACCGATCGCGAGGCGTTCCAGACGGTCTTCGAGCAGTTCGTCGAGGTCTTCTCCGAGCGCGACAGCGTGCACCGCATCGTGCGCCGTGCGACGGACTTCACCGGGTTCCTGGACGAGCTCGTCGCCGTCATCGACGGCTGAGGGTCCGGCTCCGGTTCAGCGCGCGAGCCGCGACTCCAAGCCGAGGCGGACCGCCGGCCACTCGTGCGGAAGGATCGAGAACACCACGGTGTCGCGGAGCGTGCCGTCCGGGCCGACTCGGTGGTTGCGCAGCACGCCGTCCTGCTTGGCTCCGAGCCGTGCGATCGCCGCCCGCGACTGCAGATTGTGCCAGTGGGTGCGGAACTCGACCGCGATCGCATCGCACCGTTCGAAGGCGTGCCCGAGCAGAAGCAGCTTGGAGGCGGTGTTCACCGCGGTGCGCTGCGCCTCGACCGCGATCCACGTGTGACCGATCTCGACGTGCCGGTTGGGCTGATCGATGTTGCAGAACGTCGTCATTCCGATCGCCCGGCCGGTGTCGAGCCGGCGGATCGCCCACGGGTTCATCGACCCCTCGTCGTGCCACGCGAGGCGCTGCTCGATGTCGGCGAGGACGCCGTCCGGTGAGGGAACGGACGTGTACCACGCGTGCTCGAGCCCGATCGTCGCCGCGGCGAGGTCGTCGGCGTGCTCGAGCGCGAGCGGCTCGAGGCTCACGAACGCGTTCTGCAGGGTGATCGGGTCGCGCAGCAGCATGGGCCGAGCCTACGAGGCCTTCTCCGAGTGCATGGCTCTCATCGGCCGCTGCCGCGGCGACTGCAGGGTCCGTCACGGTGGATGCGCGGCGCGCGGCGGTGACGGCGCGCCTGCCCGCCGGCAGCCACACCGCGCCGGCCACGACGAGGAAGGTCATCACGCCGGATCCGACCAGCAGCCATTCGATCGGCACGACGTCGGCGAGCGGGCCGAAGATCACCATCCCGAACGGCATCGCCACGGCCATCACGATGCCGACGAAGCCGAACACGCGCCCCTGCCGCTCGGGCTCGACCGTCTCCTGCAGCAGCGTCATCGACGGCGTGGAGAAGAACGGCACACCGAGGCCGACGAGGAACATGAAGCCGAAGAACAGCCAGATGCTCGGCGAGAGGCCGAGTCCGATCGACAGGGCGCCGAACACGAGCGACGAGGCGATGATCATGCCGATGCGGCTGCGCTTGGCGAAGAACGATGCCACCACGATGCCGCCCAGCACCATCCCGACACTGAAGGAGATCTCGAGCACGGCGAGGTTCACGACGTTCTGCTGCTCGCCCGCGTCGAACGTGCGCACGAGCATCAGCGGCGTGAGGTTGGACGGCGCGACGATGAGCACGAAGATGATCGCGAACAGCACCAGCAGCCAGCGGACGAACGCGTGGTGCGCGACGTAGCGGACGCCGTCGACGAGATCGGTGAAGTACCCCGTCTGCGTGTCGCTCGCCCGCCGCACCGCCGACACCGGAATGAGCGCGAGGAGCGCGATCCCGATCACCGCCGTCACGACGTCGATGAAGAAGATCGGCACGAGAGATGCGGCGGCCCCGTCGGTGGTCGCCGACGACCAGGCGTAGATCGCTCCGGCGGCAGCGGGCGCCAGCAGGGCCATCGCCGACTGGATCGAGCCGTTGATGCCGTTGACCCGCATGAGGTTGCGGGTAGGTGTGATCTGCGGGATGAGGGCCGACACCGCGGGCATCTGGATGCCTGCCCCGGCGGATCGGATGGCCATCGTCAGGAAGATGAGCCAGACCGCGTCGTACCCGGCCATCATGATGAGCGCGAGCGTCAGGGTGGACGCCGCGATCCCGGCGTCGGCCATCATGATGAGGTACTTGCGGTTGTGGCGGTCGGCCCAGACGCCGCCGAAGATGGAGACGACGGCCTGCGGAAGGAAGCCGAACAGCGCCGCGAGCATCATGATGACGCCTGACTGGTAGGTGATCGTCAGGTACCAGAAGACCGCGTACTGGACGAGCATCGACCCGAACAGGCTGACGGTCTGCCCGCTGAGGAAGAGGATGACCTTCCGCAGCCAGTGGGGCGGGTCGGCGGCGTCCGCGGCTGCCGGCTCGGACGCGGCTGCGACGGACTGGCCAGCGGATGCCGCGGCAGCGGCATCCGCCTCGTGGCGAGCGTCGTCGGTCATCGCCGTCTCAGCCGATCTCATCGAGGAGCGCGCGGACCCCGTCGCCGAGCGCAGCGATGCGGGCCTTGGCGTCGTCGGCGGAGTCGCCGCGGACGTCCAGATACACCTTGAGCTTCGGCTCGGTGCCGCTGGGTCGTACGATGACGCGCGATCCGTCGGTCATCCAGAGGCGCAGCACATCGGCTCGGGGCAGTTCTTCCACGCCGTCCAGGAGATCCTCGACGCGCTCGACGCCCGAAGTTCCGATCGCCTCCGGATGCCGCGCGCGCAGCGCCGCCATGATCCGGTCGATGCGCGAGAGGTCGTCGACGCGGACGGAGATCTGGTCGCTCGCGAAGAAGCCGAAGGTCGCGTCGAACTCCGCGAGCACCCGCGCCAGGCTCTCGCCGCGAGCGCGGGCCTCGGTGACCATGCCGAGCATCGCGACGGCGGCCGAGATGCCGTCTTTGTCCCGCACCGTCTCCGGGTTCACGAGGTAGCCGAGGGCCTCCTCGAAACCGAACACCAGGCCCGGTGCGCGCGCGATCCACTTGAATCCCGTGAGGGTCGTGTGGAAGTCGAGTCCGTAGTGGTCCGCGACCGCCTTCAGCCCCGGGGAGGAGACGAGCGAGCACGCGAGCGAAGCGCCGGGGGCGGCGCCCGCCTCCCGTGCCAGCCGCGCTGCCCGCCAGCCGAGCAGCAGCCCGATCTGGTTGCCGGTCAGGCGACGCCATCCTCCCGGGGCGTGCGGGTCGGGGACCGCCACCGCCAGGCGATCGGCATCCGGGTCGTTGGCGATCACGAGATCGGCGTTCGCGTTGCGTGCCGCCTCGAACGCCAGGTCCATCGCGCCCGGCTCCTCGGGGTTGGGGAAGGCGACCGTCGGGAACCCGCCGTCAGGATGCAGCTGAGAGTCGACGGTCGCGGGCGCCGGGTAGCCGGCGACCTCGAGGATGCGCGAGAGGGTCTCCCAGCCCACGCCGTGCATGGCGGTATAGACCCAGGTCAGCCCGGCGGCACCCTCCGGCGCGGGCGCGACCGCGGCCGTCGCCGCGATGTAGGCCTCGACGACCGACTCCGGCGCGGTCTCGTAGCCCAGCGAGCGCGGCAGCGCGCCCACATCGCCGGCATCCGCGATGCGCTCGATGTGCGCGGCGATCTCCGCATCCGCCGGCGAGACGATCTGCGCGCCGTCGTCCACGCCACCGAGATACACCTTGTATCCGTTGTCGTTCGGGGGGTTGTGGCTCGCGGTGACCATGACGCCGGCATCCGCCCCCAGATGGCGCACCGCGAAGGCGAGCACCGGCGTCGGCAGGAGCCGGGGGAGCAGGATCGCCCGCAGCCCGGCGCCGGCGAACAGCTCCGCGGAGTCTCGCGCGAACACGTCGGAATTGCGTCGGCCGTCGTACCCGATCACGACCGTCGGAGTGCGGTCCTCGCCGGCGCGCTCGAGCACGAAGGCGGCAAGGCCGGCGGCGGCCTGCGCGATCAGCACCCGGTTCATCCGATTGCTGCCCGCTCCCAGCTCTCCGCGCAGGCCGGCCGTTCCGAAGGCCAGCCGGCCGGCGAACCGGTCGGCGAGATCGGCGGATGCCGCTTCGTCGCCCTCCGCGGCGCGATCGATGAGGTCGCGCAGCTCGGCGCGCGTCCGGCTGTCGGGGTCCTGGGCGAGCCACCCCCGGGCGGCGGCCAGCACGCCTCCTGGCCCGGGGCTCACATCGCGCCGATCACGCGGGCCAGCAGCGAGGAGATCACCGGGCCGGCGTTGCGCCCGGCCTCCATGACCTCCTGGTGGCTCAACGGCGTCGTCTGGATGCCGGCCGCCATGTTCGTGATGAGCGACAGGCCCAGGATCTCCATGCCCGTCTGACGTGCCGCGATCGCCTCGAGCGCAGTCGACATGCCCACGATGTGCCCGCCGATCGACTTCGCCCACTGCACCTCCGCCGGGGTCTCGTACTGCGGTCCGGTGAACTGGCAGTACACGCCCTCGTCGAGCGACGGGTCGATCAACCGCGCCAGATCGCGGAGTCGCATCGAGTACAGATCGGTCAGGTCGATGAAGGTGGCGCCCTCCAGAGGCGTCGCCGCGGTGAGGTTGATGTGGTCGCTGATCAGCACCGGCGTCCCCGGCTTCCACGAGTGCTTGATCCCGCCCGCGCCGTTCGTGAGCACCATGATGCGCGCGCCGGTCGCCGCCGCCGTGCGGACGCTGTGCACCACGCGGCGGGGACTGCGACTCTCGTAGTAGTGGGTGCGAGCGCCGATGACGAGGACGTGCTTGCCGCGGGGCGTCACGACGCTGCGGAGGGTCCCGACGTGCCCTTCCAGTGCCGGGCTGCTGAAGCCCGTGACATCCGTCGCGGGGATCGTGGCGACGGTCTCGCCGATCAGCTCGGCGGCTCCGCCCCAGCCGCTGCCGAGGGTCAGCGCGATGTCATGGCGCGCGATGCCGGTCAGTTGAGCGATGTCGTCGGCGGCTTCGGCCGCGATCTCGAACGGGTCGGCGGCGAGGTCGTCGAGGGGGTGGGCGAGTGTCTCTGACATGCACCCACTCTAGGAACGCCCGGCTCCGGGAGCCAGACCGGGCGCGGCATGTGGGCGACCGGCGGGTTTTGCGTCGCCGTCCCTCGTCGGCCGATGTCGTGTCACCACTCCGGTGCTGGGAGGATGGTCGCATGTCTTTGAGCTTCGAGCGCACCCAGAGCGTCGCGATCATCGGCGGCGGACCCGGCGGCTACGAAGCCGCGATCGCCGCAGCACAGCTGGGGGCCGAGGTGACGGTCGTCGAGCGCGCAGGCATCGGCGGCTCGGCGGTGATCACCGACGTGGTGCCCTCCAAGACGCTGATCGCCACCGCGGATGCGGCCGTCGCGATCACCGGCGCGGGCGATCTGGGCGTCCAGCTGTTCGCCCGGGGCAAGGAGGGCAAGCCGCTCAAGCCCGAGATCGCGATCAACCTCGGTGCCGTCAACAAGAGGCTGCTCTCGCTCGCCCGCCAGCAGTCCGACGACATGCGCGCCTCACTCGTCGAGGCGGGCGTGCGCATCATCTCCGGGCACGGCCGGCTCGACAGCGACAACGCGGTCGTGGTCTCCACCGGCCCCAAGGGCACGGACTTCGATCGCATCGAGGCCGACACGCTGCTGCTGTCGACCGGCTCCTCGCCCCGCACGCTGCCGTCCGCGATGCCCGACGGCGAGCGCATCCTCACCTGGACGCAGCTGTACGACATGACCTCGCTCCCCGAGCACCTGATCGTCGTCGGATCGGGCGTCACCGGCGCCGAATTCGCCTCGGCCTACATGAACCTCGGCGCGGAGGTCACGCTCGTCTCCAGCCGCGAGCAGGTTCTTCCCGGCGAGGACAAGGACGCGGCATCCGTGCTGGAGAAGGTCTTCAAGCGCGGGGGGATGACCGTGCTGTCGAAGTCGCGCGCCGAGAAGGTCGAGCGTCAGGGCGACGGCGTCGTCGTGACGCTCGCCGACGGCCGCACCGTGGAGGGCAGCCACTGCCTGATGGCCGTCGGTTCGACGCCCAACACGCAGGGTCTCGGACTCGAAGAAGCGGGTGTGCAGATGACCGAATCCGGTCACATCCAGGTCAATCGTGTCGCGCGCACCTCGGTGCCGAACATCTACGCCGCCGGCGACTGCACGACCTTCGTGCCCCTCGCCTCGGTCGCTTCGATGCAGGGGCGCACGGCGGTCTTCCACGCACTCGGCGATGTCGTGATCCCGCTCGAGCGCCGCCGGATCACGTCGAACATCTTCACCGCGCCGGAGATCGCGACGATCGGGTGGCAGGAGGAGGACATCGTCAGCGGCGTCGTGGACGGCGTCGTGCACAAGCTGCCCCTCGCGGCCAACCCGCGCGCGAAGATGATGGGCATCAAGGACGGCTTCGTCAAGCTGCTCGCCCGCCATGGCAGCGGCACGGTGATCGGCGGCGTGATCGTCGGCCCCCGGGCGTCGGAGCTGATCTACCCCATCGCGATCGCGGTGGAGCGTCGCCTGACGGTCGATCAGCTCTCACGCGTGTTCGCGGTCTACCCCTCGCTCACCGGGAGCATCACCGACGCCGCGCGCGCGATGCACATCGTCGACCGCGCGAATGAGGACGGCTGACCGGCTCAGCTGATCGTCAGCAGCTGATGTCCGGCCGAGACCGTCGTGCCGGCTGTCGCGTTGATCGCGCCGATCACACCGTCTTTGTGCGCCTGGATCGGCTGCTCCATCTTCATCGCCTCGAGGACGACGACCAGATCACCCTTGACGACCTGCTGCCCGTCCTCGACGGCCACCTTCACGATCGTCGCCTGCATCGGCGATTTGACCGCGTCTCCGGAGGCGCCGGCCACGACGGTGGGAGCGTGCGATCGCCGCGACGGGGGCACGGCCGCGGGGCGGCCGGCGGCTCCCGGCGCTGCGACGATGCGGTCGGGCAGACTGACCTCGAGCCGCTTGCCGGCCACTTCGACGACGACGGTGTGCCGGGCCTCGGCGGGCTTGGGGGCCTCGAGCTCTCCGTCCCACGGCGGGATGTCATTGACGAACTCGGTCTCGATCCACCGCGTGAAGACGCCGAACGTGCCGTCCTCGGCCGTGAATGCGGGGTCGCGCACGACCTTTCGGTGGAACGGCAGCACGGTGGGCAGGCCGGCGACCTCGAATTCGTCGAGCGCCCGCCGCGCGCGTTCGAGCGCCTCGGCGCGGTCGCGGCCTGTGACGATGATCTTGCCGAGCAGCGAGTCGAACCCACCGCTCACCGAGTCGCCCGCGGTCACGCCGGAATCCAGACGGATGCCCGGACCGCCGAACGTCTTGAACACGTGGATCGGGCCGGGCTGCGGGAGAAACCCCCGTCCGGGGTCTTCGCCATTGATGCGGAACTCGATCGAGTGGCCGCTCGGCTCCGGGTCGGGGTAGTCCAGCGTGCCGCCTTCGGCGAGGCGGAACTGCTCGCGCACCAGATCGATGCCGGTGATCTCCTCCGGACACCGGGTGCTCGACCTGCAGGCGCGTGTTCACTTCGAGGAACGAGATCGTGCCGTCGGCTCCGATGAGGAACTCGCACGTGCCGGCCCCGAGGTACCCGACCTCGCGGAGTATCGCCTTCGACGCCTCGTACAGGATCCGGTTCTGCTCCTCGCTGAGGAACGGCGCGGGCGCCTCCTCGACGAGCTTCTGATGGCGCCGCTGCAGGGAGCAGTCGCGCGTGGAGACGACGACGACGTTGCCGGCGGCATCCGCGAGGCACTGGGTCTCCACATGCCGCGGCTTGTCGAGATACTTCTCCACGAAGCACTCGCCGCGCCCGAACGCGGTGATCGCCTCGCGCGTCGCCGACTCGAACATCTCGGCGATCTCGTCGTACTCGCGGGCGACCTTGAGGCCGCGCCCGCCGCCGCCGTAGGCGGCCTTGATGGCGATCGGCAGCCCGAACTCGTCGGCGAACGCGACCACCTCCGTCGCATCCGCCACCGGACCGGGCGTTCCGGGAGCCAGCGGCGCGCCGACCTTCTCGGCGACGTGGCGTGCGGTGACCTTGTCGCCCAGCGCCTCGATCGCCTCGGGCGAGGGGCCGATCCAGATGAGCCCGGCATCCGTCACGGCGCGGGCGAAGGCCGCGTTCTCGGCGAGGAAGCCGTAGCCGGGGTGCACGGCATCCGCCCCCGAGCGACGCGCGACTGACAGGATCTTCTCGATCGACAGGTACGTGTCCGCGCTGGTGGCGCCCTGGAGTGCGTACGACTCGTCCGCCAGGCGGGCGTGCAGAGCATCCCGGTCCTGGTCGGCGTAGACCGCGACGGAGGACTTGCCGGCGTCTCGCGCGGCCCGGATGATGCGGACGGCGATCTCGCCGCGGTTGGCAACGAGAACCTTGGCGATCTGAGGCATGGATGTCAGCCTACCCACGCGGGTCAGGCCCCTTTTGAGTCCTCTTCACAAGAAAGCGGGCTGAACGTGTGCGGGACTCTACGAGCCGTGCCGACCGGTTGTGTGCGGTTCCGAGCAACTACGCGCGATTCCACAGATCGGTCCAGGCGACACCCACTTCGCGTGCGAGCCTGCGCACGGTCGACAGCGACATCCCGACGACGGTGGACGGGTCGCCGGCGACGCTCTCGATGAACGGCCCGCCCAGGCTGTCGATCGTGAATGCTCCGGCGACGTGCAGCGGCTCGCCCGAGGCGACGTACGCGTCGATCTCGGCATCCGTCACGTCCGCGGCGAACGAGACGGATGCCGCGGCCACCGCCTCGACTGCGATCGGAGCGCTGCCGGTGCGGACACGGATCACGCAGTGGCCGGAGTGGAGCACACCGGTGCGGCCGCGCATCGCCCGCCACCGCCGCGTCGCGACCTCGGCCGTGTGGGGCTTGCCGAGGATCTCGCCGTCGATCTCGAACATCGAGTCGCCGCCGATCACGATGCCGTCGAACGCCGGGTCGTTCTGCGCCAGGCGGGCGGCGACATCCGCCGCCTTGAGTCGGGCGAGCAGGAGGACGTGCTCGTCGGCGTCGAGGCGCCTGCCCTCCGCTGCCTCGGCGCGGGCGATCACGGCCTCCTCGTCGACGTCGGGTGCCGCGGTGCTGGGCTCGATGCCCGCCTGGCGCAGCAGCATGAGTCGGGCGGGTGACGTCGAGGCGAGACAGACGAGCATGCGTTCACGGTAGCCGCGTCGCGGCCCGCCTGTGGAATGCTCGGGAGGTGGACGCTTCGACAGGCTCAGCAGCCCCTTCGACGGCATCGGGCGCGGTCGGCGACCTGCAGGATCTCGATGTGCGCAGCGTCGCGCACGGCGGCGTGTTCGTCGGCCGGATCGGCGGCGACGAGTCGGGCCGCGGAGGACGCGTCGTCTTCGTGCCGGACGCGATCCCCGGTGAGCGCGTGCGGATCCGGCTGACCGACGTCGGCAGGAAGTCGTTCTGGCGTGGCGAGGTGCTCGAGGTGCTCGATGCCTCGCCGCATCGGAGGCCGCACATCTGGCGGCAGGCCGACGTCTCGGTGCCGCCCGCACCTGCGGCCCGGCGGCGCGGACTTCGGTCACATCGAGCTGGGTCACCAGCGAGCGCTGAAGCTCGAGGTGCTGACCGATGCGCTCCACCGCTTCGGCGGCGTCGAGCCCGTCGGGGTGCGCATCCATCCCGCCGGGAGTCCGACCGGAGGGGGCGAGGGCAGCGAGCGAGCGGACGGCACCGGGTGGCGTACGCGACTCGGCCTCCACGTCGACGCCGACGGCCGCGTCGGCCCCTACGCGGCGCGCAGCCACACCGTGATCCCCGTGGAGGACCACCCGCTCGCCACTCCCGCCGTCGAGCGCGCCGCGCTGCGGGTCACGCAGGGCCGGCCCGGGCGCGTCGACCTCGTGCAGCCCGCCGACGGCCGCGTGCGCGTGATCGCCCGGCCGGACTCCGCGAAGACGGGGCCGCGCGAGGCGCGCGAGGTCGTGACCGAGCGGGTGGGCGAACGCGTCATTCCGGGTGGATGCCGGCGGCTTCTGGCAGGTGCACCGCCTGGCCGCGGCGACGCTGGATCACGCGGTGCGGTCGGCGCTCCGCGACATCGACCCGGCAGACGAGGGGCTCGACCCGGAGGCATGGCACCTGGATCTCTACGGCGGAGTCGGTTTGTTCGCCGCGGCGCTCGCCGACCTCGGCGGCGGCCGCGTCACGTCGGTGGAATCCGATCCCCGAGCCACCGAGCACGCGGGGCAGAACCTCGCCGAATGGGTGGGCGCCCGCGCCGAGACCGCGCGCGTGGACCGGTTCGTCCGTCGGCTCGCCGCCGAGGCCTCCCCTCGCGAGCGCGCGCGGCTTGCGCGCGGCGTGACCGTCCTCGACCCGCCCCGTTCCGGCGCCGGCCGGGAGGTGGTCGAGGCGGTGGCCGCACTGGAGCCGTCGGCGGTCGTGTACGTCGCGTGCGACCCCGTCGCGCTCGCGCGCGACGTCGCCACCTTCGGGCAGCACGGCTACGGTCTGCGCTCCGTCGCGGCGTACGACCTCTTCCCGCATTCGCACCACGTGGAAGCGGTGGCCACGTTCGTGCCTGACGCCGGTTCGGCGCGGCCGCGTGGCTAGGCTGGCGGCATGACCCGCGTCGCACTCATCGACGACCACGAGTCCGTCCGGCTCGGGCTCGAGGCGGCGTGCGCGCGGGCGCAGAAGATCGTCGTCTTCTCGGGCAGCAACGTCACCGGCTACGTCGACTGGCGCGCGTTCAGCGCATCGCCGCCGGCGGATGTCGTCGTGCTGGATCTCACGCTCGGCGACGGGACGACCGTGACCGAGAACGTCCGGCGTCTCGTGCTGGACGGATCGAGCGTCATCATCCACAGCGTCGCCGATCGCCCGGCGGCGGTGCGCGAAGCGCTCGCGGCCGGAGCGGCCGGTGTCGTGAGCAAGGCGTCGCCGATCGGAGACGTCATCGCCGCGATCAGCACCGTCGCCAGCGGCGAGCCCCTGAACAACGTCGAGTGGGCGAGCGCGGTCGAGGGCGACCGGGCTTTCGCCGACGCGCAGCTGTCGGCCCGCGAGCGCGACGTGCTGAAACTGTATGCGGCGGGACTTCCGCTCAAGGTCGTGGCCGATCGCCTCGGTGTGGCGTACTCCACGGCGAAAGAGAACATCACGCGTGTCCGCGTCAAGTACGTCGAGGTGGGCAGGCCCGCCCCGACCAAAGTCGATCTCCTCCGCCGCGCGATGGAGGACGGCATCCTGGCCGAGCCGAGTGAGCGCGAAGGCGACGGTGGTGTCCGAACCTGAGAGCACGCGCGCCATCCTCGACGGCGCGTGGGGCCACATCCCGCAGACCCGAGAGACCAGAGCCGGCCTCGGGTCGTTCACGCGCCTGCGCATCGAGCGCATCATCGCCCTCGTCGTCGGGCTCGGCAGCCTCGCCCTCGGCGCACAGGCGTTCGGCGTGGCGCTGCGGCCCGCCCAGGAGAACGCCGCCTGGCACGTGCCCCTGATGGTGATCACCTTCGTGCCTCTGGCGGCGATGGTCCTGGCGTGCTTCTTGGGTCGCGCCGTGCGCGCGTTCGCCGCGATCTTCGCGATCATGTATCCCGTCGCGCTCCTGCTGTGGCCCGCGGCGACGGCGGGCAGCACCGCAGAAGCCTCGGCGCAGCCGTGGATCTGGTACCTCGTCAACGTCGCCACGGTCGCGAGCGTGCTGGCGTTCGCGCTGCCGCTCCAGGTGCTGTGGACGGCCGCGCTGCCGATCATGTTCGGCATCGTCCGTCTCATCCAGCTCGAGTTCGAGCCCGACTACTGGTACCCGGTCGCCCTCGACGTCTCGTTCGCCCTGATTCTGGGCGGCCTCCTCACCACACTCGGCTGGGTGTTCCGGTCGGTCGCCGCCAACGTCGACGAGTCCAGGGCGCAGGCGGTGGAGTCCTACGCGGCCGCGGCGGCCGCGGACGCCGCCGAGCAGGAGCGCATCGCGGTGGCCGCGCTCATGCACGACAGCGTGCTGGCTGCGCTGATCGCCGCCGAGCGCGCGCACACCCCGCGCGAGCGGACGCTCGCGGTCGGCATGGCACGCGAGGCGCTCACCCGGCTCGCCAACACCGAGCAGGACTCCGAAGAGGGCAGCGATGAGCCGAGGGATGCCGCGAGCCTGGCGGACGACATCGAACGGGCGGCTCTCGAGCTCGGGCTGGAGGTCCACGCCGAGCGTGCGATCGAGCCGCTGACCCCGGCGATGCCGGGCCGCATCGCCCGTGCCCTCGTCCTCGCCGCGACGCAGGCGATCGCGAACGCCGCGCAGCACGCCGCCGGCGCGGGGCTCGCGATCGCGGTGGAGGGGCGGGCGGATCCTGCGCGCGTGCGCATCACGGTGCGCGACACGGGCGCCGGATTCGACCTCGATCGCGTTCCGCACGACCGTCTCGGCATCCGGGCGTCGATCTTCGCCCGCGTGGCGGCGGTCGGCGGAACCAGCGCGATCGATTCGGATCGGCACGGCACGACTGTGCGCCTCGAATGGCAGGAGACGACGCCGTGATCAGCGTGCGTCAGATCATCGTGGGTCTCGGACTCGCGTTCACGGCGTACCTCGCGGCGCGCGGCCTCTGGTGGACGGCGCCCGTGCCGCGCCCGCTCGTCCTGATCGCCGCGCTGAGTCTGTATCTCGTCACCACGTGGCTCTGCATCTTCTGGGAGCAGCGACGTACGCAGGAGAGTGGGAAGGGCAGCCCGACGCCACCCAGCCGGATGACCGCCGGGTCGCGCACCACGCTTCCGTCGTGGGCCGGAGTGCTGGCACTGGCATCGGCGTTCATCGTTCCGAGTGCCATCGCCATCGCGGTCGGACCGGAGGAGCGTACGCAGCCGTATGCGACGTGGTACCTGGGCGGCATCGGCGCGCTGATGACGATCGTGATGGTGCGCAACCGCCCCTGGATCGCCTGGATCGGCATCGCCGCCCTCTCCGTCGCCTCCATGGCCTGGATGAGCCCCATGGAGGCGCTGAATCTCGGTCTTCTCGGCTCCATCGTGTGGGTGGCGGCGACGCAGCTGATGCTCCAGTCGATGGACCGCGCCGCCCGCGACACCGCCCAGCTCGCGCAGCTTCAGCGTGCGGCATCCGCATGGCAGGCATCGCAGACCGGACGCCAGCGCGAGCGGCGCATCCAGGTGCAGCGGGCGCTCGCGGTGGCGGGGCCGGTGCTGACCAGGACCGTCGCCTCCGGCGGTTCACTGAACGAGGAGGAGCGCACGCAGGCACGGCTGGCGGAGGGCCGGCTGCGCGACGAGATGCGCGGCCCCCGCCTCCTCGACGACGCCGTGCACGCCGAGCTCGAGCAGGCTCGTCGCCGAGGCGCCAACGTCACCGTGCTCGATGAAGGCGGCCTCGACGGCCTGGACGAGCAGTCGCTGGAGATCATCCGCACCGAGCTCGCCGAGACGCTGCGCAACGCGCGCTCGGACCGCCTCTTCATCCGCACGTCACCTGACGAGCGGGTCGCGGTCACGGTGGTGGGTCGGTCGGCCGCGGGCCAGGGGCTGTCCGACGAGGATGCCGTCGACCTCTGGCGGGAGATCGGGCACCCGGGCTCTGCCTGAGGGTCGCGCGTCTCCGGGCGCACTGAACTGCTGACAGCCGGACGAGAAGGTTCTCGCTCCCCGTCCCGGCGGGGGAGGGGAGCCGGGGCGGGGAGCGAAGATCGAAGGAGGTGAGGGGCGGCGAAGCCGCCCGCCCCTCACCTGGCGGACAGTTACCCGAAAACCGTCCGCGTGGCCGAACCTGGGCTCTCCATCGGAGAGCAGGTCGGCCGAACGCAAAATGCGTTCCAGCAAGACAAGTATGTGTCGGTGTCCATATCGGCGTCTGTAGGTATTTCGGGGGACACGCATGCGGTCGCATAGGCATGCCGAAACGGGCGATCACCCGGCGAATCGACCCCAGCCGACGTCCCGCCGCAAGGGTGCGCGCAGCGATCGCTGCGACAGGCTCCAGGCGCTTCGGGCCGCGGTCTCATCGACGGTCGCCGCGGCGGACTCCTCGGCGTACGCCTCGGTCACGACGGCCATCAGGGCGGCGAGCTCTTCGCTGCGCGGCGATCCGCGCAGCACGTCGACCCGCATGTCGTCCCGGCCCGAGCCTGTCCCGTCCGTCACAGCGGGATGTTCCCGTGCTTCTTCGGCGGCAGGCTCGCCCGCTTGGCACGGAGTGCCCGCAGCGCCTTCGCGACGGCGACGCGGGTCTGCGCCGGCTCGATGATGCCGTCGAGTTCTCCCCGCTCTGCTGCGAGGAACGGCGAGGCGACGTTGTAGGTGTATTCGTTCGCGAGGCGCGTGCGCACCGCAGCGACGTCTTCGCCGGCCTCTTGGGCACGCTTGATCTCGGGGCGATAGAGGATGTTGACGGCCCCCTGCCCACCCATCACCGCGATCTCCGCCGTCGGCCACGCCAGGTTGATGTCGGCGCCCAGCTGCTTGGAGCCCATCACGATGTACGCGCCGCCGTAGGCCTTCCGGAGGATCACGGTCACCAGCGGCACGGTGGCCTCCGCGTACGCGTACAGCAGCTTCGCCCCTCGGCGGATGACGCCCGTCCACTCCTGGTCGGTGCCCGGGAGATAGCCCGGGACATCCACGAGCGTGAGGATCGGAACCGAGAAGGCGTCGCAGAACCGCACGAAGCGACTCGCCTTCTCGCCCGCCTCGATGTTCAGGGTGCCGGCCATCTGGGACGGCTGATTGGCGATGATCCCGACGGTGCGTCCCTCGACACGCCCGAAGCCGATCACGATGTTGGGTGCGAACAGCGGCTGCACCTCGAGGAAGTCCCCGGCATCCACGAGGTGCGAGATCACCTGGTGCATGTCGTACGGCTGGTTCGGCGAGTCGGGGATGATCGTGTTGAGGAACCGGTCGGCATCCGTCGTCTCGAACTCGAATCCGCTCTCGTACACCGGAAGCTCGGCCATGTTGTTGTCGGGCAGGAACCCGAGAAGGGTGCGCGCGTAGTCGATCGCGTCGTCCTCGTCCTCGGCCAGGTAGTGGGCGACGCCGGAGCGCGTGTTGTGCGTGTACGCGCCGCCGAGCTCCTCCATGCCGACGTCCTCGCCGGTCACGGTCTTGATCACGTCGGGTCCTGTGACGAACATCTGGCTGGTCTTGTCGACCATGATCACGAAGTCGGTGAGCGCGGGGGAGTACACCGCGCCGCCGGCGGCGGGTCCCATGATGAGCGAGATCTGCGGGATCACTCCGGACGCCCGCGTGTTGAGGCGGAAGATCTCGCCGTACTTCCCGAGGGCGACGACGCCCTCCTGGATGCGGGCCCCTCCCGAGTCGAGGATGCCGACGCACGGCATCCCGCCGCGAAGCGCGAACTCCATGATCTTCACGATCTTCTCGCCGGCGACCTCGCCGAGCGATCCGCCGAACGTCGAGAAGTCCTGGGAATAGACCGCGACCGTGCGGCCGTGGATCGTGCCGACGCCGGTGACCACGGAGTCACCGTAGGGGCGTGAGCGGTCCATGCCGAAAGCGGTGGTGCGGTGACGCACGTATTCGTCGAACTCGACGAAGCTGCCCGGGTCGACCAGCATCTCGATCCGCTGCCGCGCCGTCAGCTTTCCCTTCGCGTGCTGCTTGGTCTGCGCGGTCTTCTCCGCGTCGACGACAGCCTCCTGGAATCGGGTGCGAAGGTCGTCGATCTTGCCGGCGGTGGTGAAGAGGTCGGGCTGATCGGTCACGCGTTCCACCCTATCGGCGGGGTCGTGCGCCACGTTGGAGGCTTCGTACAAGGGCACGGCGGATCCGCTGTCCGCTCTGCATACGCGGGCGCGGCCGCGGCATCCCGCTATCGTGAAGCGCATGTCGATACCGCTGCAGGGGTACCCTCGTGCCGCCGCCGTCTCTCCGCGCCTGCAGGTCGTCGAGTCGACCGGCTCGACCAACGCCGATCTTCTGAAGGCGGCCTCCGCGTCCCCTGAGCAGTGGCCGCACCTGTCGGTCGTGCTCACGAGCGATCAGCGCGCCGGCCGAGGTCGTCTCGATCGCACATGGGCCACGCCTCCCGGCACGGGTCTGGCGATCTCGGTGCTCGTCCGCGTGGACGACCTGCCCGTCGCTGCGCGCGCCTGGATCCCGCTCGTCGCGGGCGCCGCCATGACGCGGGCCGTGATCGAGCAGCTGCGCGGCACGGGTCACACCGCGAGCCTGAAGTGGCCGAACGACGTCCTGCTCGACGGGGGAAAGGTGAGCGGCATCCTGGCCGAGGTCGTGCCCGGCCGCCCGGAGGCGGTCGTGATCGGCGCCGGGGTGAACACCCGCATGACCCGAGCCGACCTGCCCGTGGAAACGGCGACGTCGTTCGCCGCTACCGGCCTGGAGGCGGACGAGGATCGGCTGCTCGCCGATTACCTCGTCGCTCTGGACGAGCAGCTGACCGCGCTGGCGATCGCACGCGGGGATGCCGCCGCCTCCGGCGTGCTCGGCGAGCTCGAGGCCCTGTGCTCGACTCTCGGCTCGGACGTGGTGGTGTCGCTGCCCGACGGAACACGTCTGCACGGCAGGGCGCAGCGCATCGACCTGGACGGCCGCCTGGTGGTCGTGGCGGGCGATGAAGAGACCGCGGTATCGGCGGGAGACGTCGTCCACGTCCGCTGACCGTGGGCGTGGCAGCCCCGGGTGTCGGCGGCGAGCCGCACAATGGAATCATGACCCAGCCGACCACGTATGGCGGCAGGCCGCCGATGGTGGTTCCCGGCGTGCCGACGCCGGAGCTGCGCATCGCCCGGTTCCGGGCACACGCGCGGCGCCTCACCTGGTCGGCCCTCGTGCTGATCGCCGTCTCGGGTGCCGTGGGGTTCTTCTACGGCAACCTTCCGGCGCCCGGGGAGAACTGGATGCTGCTGGCAGCCGCGGGCGTCGTGGTGCTGATCCTGGTCGTGCTGCCGTTCCTCGTCTGGTGGTCCCACGTCTACACGATCACGACTCGGCGGGTCCTGGAGCGCTCGGGCGTCCTCGGCTCGCGAAGCCGCGAACTCACCCATGTGCGCGGGTACGTCATCCAGGAGCGGCGAGGGCTTCTGCAGCGCATGTGGGGCGCCGGGACGCTCGTGCTGTCGAACGGCGTCGATCAGCCGCTGCGCCTGAACAATGTGCCCAGTGTCCGCCTCGTGCACGAGGCCCTCGTCGACCAGGTCGAAGTCAGTCAGATCCTCGCTCACCGCGACGCGCAGGCGCTGCCGCCCGCTCCCGCGGCATCCTGACCGTCGACCCGACCGCCCGCGTGGTCAACGCGGCGCGTGCGGGATGATGGACGGGAGAAAGACGGCGGAAGGATCCTCATGGCGTTGCGAGTCGGAGTGGTCGGCGGAGGTCAGCTTGCGCGCATGATGATCGCGCCGGCCGTCGAGTTGGGGATCGAGATCCGCGTGCTCGCCGAGCAGGACGGCATGTCGGCGGCTCTGGCGGCCACTGCGGTCGGCGACTACCGAGACGCCGACACGGTGCTCGCCTTCGCCCGCGGCGTCGACGTGCTCACGTTCGACCACGAGCATGTTCCTCAGGCGGTGCTCGCGGCGCTCGTCGAGGCCGGCGTCGCCGTGCGACCCGGACCGGGCGCCCTCCGCTTCGCGCAGGACAAGCTCCTCATGCGCGCCCGACTGCAGGAGCTCGGGATGCCGCAGCCCGAGTGGGCGGCCGTGACCGGCGCCGATGATCTCCAGCGGTTCCTCGATCGCCACGACGGTCGAGCCGTGGTCAAGACGCCGCGCGGCGGATACGACGGCAAGGGGGTCCGCGTCGTGTCGGCGGCGACCGAGGCGGACGACTGGTTCGCCGCGTTGGCCGAAGACGCGCGCGGCGGAGCGCTCCTGGTCGAGGAGCTCGTCGACTTCCGGCGCGAACTGGCCCAGCAGGTCGCCCGCCGACCCTCCGGAGAGATGCGGGTCTATCCGGTGGTGGAGACGGTGCAGCGCGGTGGCGTATGCGCCGAGGTCATCGCGCCCGCACCGCACGCCACCGGACGGCTGGCCGACGTCGCCGAGGGAATCGGGCTCGGCATCGCCGAGGGCCTGGACGTCGTCGGAATGCTCGCGGTGGAGCTGTTCGAGACGGTCGACGAGCGGCTGCTCGTGAACGAGCTCGCGATGCGGCCCCACAACAGCGGTCACTGGACGCAGGACGGTGCCGTCACCAGCCAGTTCGAGCAGCATCTGCGCGCCGTTCTCGACCTTCCGCTCGGAGAGCCTCGAGGCCACCTCCGACTGGTCGGTCATGGTGAACATCCTCGGCGGACCGGCCGGGGGCACGCTCGATGACCGGTTCGCGGCGGCGATGGCCGAGCACCCCGCCGCCAAAGTGCACACGTATGGAAAGGCACCGCGTCCGGGCCGCAAGGTGGGGCATGTGAACGCGGTCGGCGACGACCTCGACGAGGTCGCGTACCGGGCACGGGCGGCCGCATCCGTCTTCCTGGGCTGACCGCGCCGTTGCGGGTTTCTTCCAGGCTGGCCCCCTAGCCTGGTCGGGTGACTGTGCCTGTGGATGCCGTGCCGCTGCATTCCTCCGACGCGCCCCTGGTGGGCGTGGTCATGGGTTCCGACTCGGACTGGCGCGTCATGAGCGATGCGTCGCAGATCCTCACCGACTTCGGGGTGCCGCACGAGGTGGAGGTCGTCTCGGCTCACCGCACGCCCGACAAGCTGATGCGATACGGGCGCGAGGCCCGCGCGCGCGGCCTCCGCGCGATCATCGCCGGCGCGGGAGGCGCGGCGCACCTGCCGGGCATGCTGGCCTCCGTCACCTCACTCCCTGTCATCGGGGTTCCGGTGCCGCTCGCGACGCTCGACGGCATGGATTCGCTGCTCAGCATCGTCCAGATGCCGGCCGGGATCCCGGTCGCGACCGTCTCGATCGGCGGCGCGAAGAACGCGGGACTTCTCGCGATCCGCATGCTGGGAGCGACGGATGCCGCGCTCGGCGATCGCGTCGAGGACTACGCCCGCGACCTCGAGTCGCAGGTGGAGGACAAGAACCGGCGGCTCAGGGAGTCGCTGTGAGCGTCGCCAGCCCGCCCCGCCCGGGGCCATCCCGCGTGTCCACGACCAAGATCGTCGAGGACCGCCCGCTGCGGCATCCCGACACCGCATCTCGGGAGATGATGACGCGTCGCGGATGGTGGCTCGTCCTGCTGAACTTCTTGCTTCCCGGATCCGCGCAGGCGGTCGCCGGCAATCGTCGGCTCGGCAAAGTCGGCCTCGGCGCGACGATCGTGATGTGGGCGGCGCTGATCCTCGCGGCGCTGAGCGCCCTGCTCTGGCCGACCGCCGCCTTCTCCGTGATGACGGGGGCGTGGCTGCCCGAGTGGCTGAGCCTGCTGCGGTCCGTGCCGCTCACGCTCGTCCAGCTCGTCATCGTCGCCTACGCGATTCTGTGGATCGTGCTGACCATCGACACGCTCCGCCTGGTGCGGCTGGTGAAGACGGGCACAGCAGCTCGGTTCGGCATCCTGGGCCTGGCGATCGCCCTGCTGGTCACCTCCACAGGCGTCGCGGCGTACGCGGCGCAGGTCGCGGGCACCACGCGCGACACACTCGGAGCGATCTTCGGTGCCAGTGGTCCGTCGGTGCCGCCCAGCGACGGCTACTACAACATCCTGCTGCTCGGTGCCGACAGCGGCGAGGGTCGCGATTCCATGCGATTCGACAGCATCTCCGTCGTTTCGGTCAACGCCACGACCGGTGCGACCACGATCACCGGCATCCCCCGTGACATGCCGAACTTCCCGTTCTCGCCCGGACCGATGCAGGACCGGTATCCGAACGGCCATGAGGGATACGCCGACCCCCTCTGCGGCTGGGGCAGTGGGGTCAACCAGCTGCGCACCGAGGTCGAGGTGTGCGGAGACGGCAATGCCCTGTATCCGGATGCCGTCGCCAACGGGTCGGAGCCGGGCATCGAGGCGACCAAGGACGCGGCGGAGGGCATCCTCGGGATCGAGATCCCCTACTACGTCTTCGTCGACATGCACGGGTTCGCCGCGCTCGTGGATGCTCTCGGCGGCGTCGAGATCACGGTCGAGGAGCGCCTCCCCGAGGGCGGAGGACCTGCCTATGACGGTCAGCCCGCTGAGGAGTGGGCGAGCGGATGGATCGAGGTCGGCCCGCAGCGCATGGACGGCGAGACCGCGCAGTGGTACGCCCGTTCGCGGTACACCACGTCGGATTTCGACCGCATGAAGCGCCAGCGCCAGCTGCAGGAGGCGATCCTCGCCCAGTTCACGCCCGACGTCGTGCTCACCCGCTTCAGCGACGTCGCCGCGGCCGGCCAGGACCTCATCCAGACCGACCTGCCGCAGTCGCTCCTGCCGCTCCTGGCCGACCTGGCGCTCAAGGCGAAGGAGCAGCCGGTCACGACGATCGAGCTGACCCCGGAGGGCGGCATCGACGAGTTCGAGCCGGACTACGCGTACATTCAGGAGCTCGTCCGGCAGGCGCTGCACCCGCCGACCCCCACACCCGAACCCGAGGGCTGAATCCATGACGGCCACGCTGCGGGTGATGCTCGACCAGCTCGTCGCGCCGACCGATCCCGACCTCGAGATCGCCACGCGGGAGCTGACGCTCGGTCTCATCGCCGGGCTTCCCGCAGGATGCGAGGTCGAGGGCATCTCGCCTTCGGGTCCCGCCGACCGGCGCGTGGAGATTCCGGGCCTGGCGGGCGTGCGACGCACGGCGCTCGCCCGCCGCGAGCTCGCGGCCGCCCTGCAGCTCGGTCTCGCGACCGGCATCGGCGCGGGCATGATCCATTCGCCGACGCTCCTCGCGCCGCTCGTGCGTCACGATCGCGTGCACGCGAACGACCAGACCGTCGTCACGATCTGGGACCTCGGGCCCTGGGATGCGCCCGGCGAGTGGCCGAAGTCCGTCGTCGCGTGGCATCGCGCGATGCTCAAGCGCGCGATCAAGCACGCGGATGCCGTCATCGTGCCGACGCATGCGATGGCGAGACAGCTCGGCGGCATCGCGAACCTCGGTGAGCGGATCCGGGTGATCGCGGGGGCAGCACCTCAGGGCTTCGCGATCCCCACCGACGAGGTGGGACGGCGTCGCGCGCTGGATCTGCCCGAGGGCTTCGTGCTGCTCGCCGGGCGCGCAGCGGCGGCCGACGCGCTCGCCGTCGGGTTCTCCGCCGTCGCACGCGCCGGAATCGACCTGCCGCTGGTCGTCATCGGTGCGGGCGACGGTGAGGAGCCCGCGATCGCGGACCTCGCCGCGTCAGCCGGCATCCCCGAGCGGAGCGTGCACATTCGCGGCGCCCTGGATCAGGCCGATCGCGCGGCGGTGTTCGGCGGTGCGGTCACGCTCGTCGCGCCCTCCCAGAGGTCGGCGCTGCCGTGGCGAGTGCTCGAGGCCCTGGCGCTCGGGGTGCCCGTGGTCGCGGCATCCTCGCCCGTGCACGACGAGGTGATCCTCGACGGCGGGATGGTCGTCGACCCGTCGGCTGACGCACTCGCCGATGCGCTGGGCTCTGCTCTGGGCTCCACGGCATCCGTCGACCGGCTCGGCGTGCTCGCCGCGGACCGCGGCCGCGCCTTCTCGTGGCGCGAGTCGGCGGATCGGGTGTGGCAGCTCCACGCGGAGCTTTAGGCCGCGGTTTCCTCGAGACCCGGAAGGATGTCGGGTTCAGCGTGTCGTAGCCTCGGATGCCAGAGACGTTGGTGCGGTTCATGACCGGATTCGACGCCTCTGTGGCGACGGTGGTGGGATCGTTCCGGCCGATCCGACTCGTGGTGGTGCTCATAGTCGCGGCCTTGACCGATGCAGCGGTACCCGCGCTGCGGCGCCCGGCGCTATTGATCAGGGGCGGGCTGGGGGTGGATAGACCATGACGTGACCTTCCTGGCCGGGTACTACTGGGATGTGTGGCCGATCATGCACCATGGCCTTGAAGCCGGTCGCCAGGCCGTTTTCGTCACCGGCTACAAGAGCGGCGGGGACCCAGCGGGATACACGGACGCGTTGCAACGCGAGCTCGGCGGGGACGACGGCCCGCCGCTCGCCATGTGCGTCAATCAGGACCTCGCCATCTGCCAGCTTTACCTCGCTCATTGGACGCACGCATCGTGGGCGCCGAACGGCCAGTCGTGCCCCGTACCGGGCGACATTCCGATCCTGGGCAGCTCACCGCAGCGCTCCTGCAAGATTCTCGAATACGTCGGCTAGTGGCCGCCGCCCGGTATTGGTGCGGGTTTTGGGAATGCGCTATCGATGATCGAGACTAGGAAAATGCGCGGCATCATCCTCGCCGGTGGCACCGGCTCCCGGCTGCACCCGATCACACGCGGCGTCTCCAAGCAACTGGTCCCGGTCTACGACAAGCCGATGATCTACTACCCGCTGTCGACCCTGATCCTCGCGGGAATCCGGGACATCCTGATCATCACGACGCCGCAAGACTCCGAACAGTTCCGTCGACTCCTCGGGGACGGGGCCCTTTTCGGTGTTTCGATCACGTACAGGACTCAACCGTCACCCGACGGCCTTGCGCAGGCGTTCATCCTCGGCGAAGAGCACATCGGATCCGAACCTGTGGCTCTCGTGCTGGGCGACAACATCTTCTACGGCCAGGGCATGGGGACGCGGCTGCGACAATACGCCGACCTCACGGGCGGTGTCGTGTTCGGGTACTGGGTCGATGACCCGAGCGCGTACGGCGTCGTGGAGTTCGACGCCGACGGTCGGGTCGTCTCGCTCGCGGAGAAGCCGGCTCTGCCGAAGAGCAACTACGCCGTCCCGGGCTCTACTTCTACGACAATGACGTCATCGAGATCGCGAAAGGCTTGTCGCCGTCGCCGCGCGGTGAGCTTGAAATCACCGACGTGAATCTCGCCTACCTCCATCGTGGTGACCTGAAAGTCGAACTGCTGCCTCGAGGTACCGCGTGGCTCGACACGGGAACCTTCGACTCTCTGAGCGAGGCAACCGACTTCATTCGGACGGTCGAGAAGCGACAGGGGCTCTCGATCGGCTGCCCCGAGGAGGTCGCCTGGCGAATGGGATTCCTCACCGACGATGAGTTGGCGGAAACGGGCCGAGTCGCTTGTCAAGAGCGGCTACGGTGCGTACCTGCTGAAAGCTCTCGAGCAAGGGCGGAATTGAGCGTCGGAGAGCCGCGATGACAGCGATCAGAAGCGGACCGCCCGCGGACGCCACCGTCGATTCGCGCGTACGCAGGCTGGTCATCTATGTCGTCTGGGACCGACGGGGCGACGTAGAGGGTTATGTTGCTCACGCGCTCGAAGGTCTGCGCGAGCACGCCGTTCACATCCTGGTGGTCGTGAACGGGTCGCTGACGGATGCCGGTCGGGCGACGCTCGAGCCGCGTGGCCGATGAGATCCTCGTCCGCAAGAATCAAGGGTTCGACATCTGGGGCCACAAGCACGCCCTCGACCATCTGGGTGCTCGGGTCGACGAGTTCGATGAGCTGGTCTTAACAAACGACACATGGTTCGGGCCCGTCCGCCCCTACGGCCCAGTGTTCTCGCGGATGGACGCGAGGCCCGCCGACTTCTGGGGGATGACCGATCACGCGAGGGAAGTGCCGAACCCGTTCACCGGCAAGGGCGTGCTCCCCTACCACCTGCAGTCGTTCTGGATCGTCGTCAGGCGCAAGATGTTTCTCTCCACTCCGTGGCGTGCGTATTGGGAGCGCCTGCCGGAGATGCCGGAGCTACTTCGATGCCGTCCTGAAGCACGAGGCCGTATTCACGGAGCACTTCACCGAAGCGGGCTTCCGCCACGCTGCTGCGTTCCCCTCGGCCGAGTATCCGACGGATCACCCCGCTCTTTTCAATCCTGATCGCCTGCTCGCGGATGGATGTCCCCTCCTCAAGCGCCGCCCGTTCTTCCACTACCCCCCCTTCCTCGACCGCCACGCCGTGATCGGGCGGGAGCTTTTCAGCGCGACGGGGGAATACGGATACCCGACCCAGCTGATCTGGGAGGACGTCGCACGCAACGTGGCCCCAAGAGTCGCGAACACCAATGCCGCCGCCCTCGAGGTCCTTTCCGATCGAGACCTCTCGCACGGTCTCGCTCCCTCGCGGCTCGCCGCGGTCGTGCACGTGGTCGACATCGAGGCGCTCGACGAGACGCTGACCCGCCTCCGAAATCTCCCGAGACCCGCAGATCTGATCTTCACGACCCTCTCCGACATCGTCTCGGCGCGCGTTCGAGATCGAGTCGTCCGTGATCCGCAGATCGCGCACATCGATGTGCGCACGCTGCCCGAGGGCGGCGTCGAACCACATGAGCGCGCTGCTCGTCGCCTGTCGCGACGTGCTGCTCGACGGACCTTACGACATCATCTTCAAGGTTGTCGCGGCAACTCCTCGTCGCACGACGTTCAACATCGACCGCTATCTCGCTCGATACCAGCTCGACAACCTGCTGAACACGCCCGGCTATGTCGCCAATCTCCTCGCTCTCTTCAATCGCGAACCGGGACTCGGCGCGGTGTTCCCGCCCATGGTCCATGTAGGGAGTTCGCATCTGGGCGCCGGATGGGGTCGCACGCGGCAACGTGCCGCGTCGATCGCGGAGAACCTGGAGATCCGGGTCCCCTTCGACGAGGTGTCACCGCTCGCGCCCTTCGGCGGAATGATGGCGTTCCGGCCAGAGGCTCTGCGCCTGCTGGCGAAGCATCCCTGGCAGTACTCCGATTACTCGGTCGCGTCCGCGTTCCCGGACGCGCCACTTGACGACACGCAGGAGCGACTCATCGCATATGCCATGGGTGAGCGCGGATTCCACTGCCGGACCGTCCTCACTCTGGAGCACGCCGACATCAGCCACACCGCGGTGGAGTTCACGCTCGACCAGCTGTCGTCTACCACGCCGGGATATCCCGTCGAGCAGATCCTCTTCCTCCACCGCGCGGGGCGGATGGGGCGTGGGAGTGCCCTGGATCTGGCCCGGATGTATGTCCGACTGAACCACCCGAAGGCCGTCGGCGCGGTCGTACCTGTCGCGTCGGCCGCACGACGCGCTGTGCATCGGCTGACGTCCCTCGGTCGACGGGCGGGAGGACTCCGATGACCGACGCGGATGCGCTCAAGGGCGCTCCTCGACGTCTGGTCATCTATGCGGTGTGGGATTGGCGGGGTGGTATCGAGGACTACGTTCCGTATGCTTTGACGCGATTACGTCGGCATGCGGAGTGGATCGTCGTCGTCGTGAATGGCTCCCTGACGACTGACGGTCGGACGAAGCTGGCGGGCGTGTGCGACGAGGTGCTCGTGCGTGAGAATCGCGGCTACGACATCTGGGCGCACAAGCACGCGATTGATCATCTCGGCACGCGCATCGAACAGTTCGACGAGGTGATCCTCACCAACGACACATGGTTCGGCCCGGTCCGCGATTTCGAGCCTCTCTTCGACCGGATGAATCGGAGCAGCGCAGACTTCTGGGCGATGACCGACCATCCGTGCGAGGAGCCGAACCCGTCTCACGAGTTCGGGTGTGCTCCAGTATCACCTGCAGTCGTACTGGATCGCCGTCCGTAGCCGGATGCTGCGATCCGACGCCTGGGCGCAGTACTGGCGTGATCTTCCGCAGATGCCCGAGCACCTCGATGCCGTCCTCAGCCACGAAGCCGTCTTCACCGAGCGCTTCACGGGTCGCGGCTTCCTCGCGGACGTGGCGTTTCCGACGGTCGATTACCCGACGACCCACCCCGCGCTCTTCAATCCCGATCTCCTCCTGCGAGACGGATGCCCCACACTCAGGCGACGCTCGTTCTTCCGCTGGCCGCCGTTCCTCGTACCGGCACGCAGTTGTGGGTCGATGGACGATCGAGCAGGTAGAGGGCTACGGGTACCCCGTCGAGCTCATCTGGAGAAACCTCGCTCGCAGTGTGGAGCCGAGAGTGCTGAACGCCAACGCTGCCATGCAGGAGGTGCTTCCCGACGTCGATGTGTCCTACGACTCGACGAAGCCGTTCCGCATCGTCGCGCTCCTGCACATCTTCTACCCGGAGATGACGGGCGAGATGCTCGATCTGGCTGACAACCTTCCAGGCCGATACGACCTCGTTATTACGACTCCGGATGCCCAGAGGGCAGCCGAGATCACCGCCATCGTCTCGGGAAGGGAGTCGCGCGGAGACGTGGACGTGCGTGTGGTCGCCTCCAACGAGGGCAGGGACCAGAGTGCCTTTCTGATCGGGTGCAGGGATGTCCTTCTCGACGATGGCTACGATCTCGTCGTCAAGCTGCACTCCAAGAAGACGCCACAGGACGGGTTCAATGTCGGCCGTCACTTCAAACGCCAGCAGTTCTCGAACCTCCTCGGAACCCCGGGGTATGTCGCCAATCTGCTCGCCTTATTCCAGAGGGAACCCGGACTCGGCCTCGTCTACCCGCCGATGATCCACATCGGCTATCCGACGATGGGACGGGGCTGGTGGTCAAACAAGCCCGGGTTCGCGGAGTACTGCGAACGGTTGGGAATCCGCGTACCGCTTGACGAGATCTCTCCTCTCGCACCCTATGGCTCCATGTACATCGCTCGTCCCAAGTCACTTCGTCTCCTCGTTGCACACGACTGGGCCTACGACGACTTCGGTGGCGCCGAGGCGTATCGCGACGGAGGGCTGGCCCACATCCTCGAACGCATGCCGTCCTATGCTGCGGCGGAACTCGGCTACCACACCCGGACGGTGTCGACGACGGAATACCTGTCGATCAGCCACACGTCGATGGAGTTCAATCTCGACCAGCTTGCGGCGACTCTCTCGGGTGACACCGTCGATAGGATCACGCTTCTCAAGCAGGCCGGATACACAGGACGCGGACGGGTCGGAGACTTCGTGCGCATGTACTTCGGCCTGCATCCCAGAGTCGGCCGGCTACTAGGGTGGAGCGTCGAGTACGTCGTCCGCGGCAAACACGCTGTGAACAGACTTCGGTCTGGGAAAGGCTGACGATTGCTAGCTGCGTATCCGTGGAACGAGGTCACGGGGTGATCGTGGCCGTGGTGGCCACCGAGTCGTGCGTCGGGGCGGCGCGCGAGACGGTCCGGGCGGTGCTGGCCGTCGATCCCGACAGCCGGTGCGAAGTCCTCGATCTGGACGGGCGGTACCAGCCCGACGGGCGCGAGCGGGTCAGGACCCCCGACGAGGTAGACCTCCGTGTCGACGTGATACGCCTCATGCACGACGACGCAACCCTCCTGACCGCGCTGACGGCCCTGTGGAGTGCTCATCTCCTCGAGGGCGACGAACCAGTTCTGGGGCTGGTCCCCGGGGTCATCCTCCAAAGCCGGCCGGAGTGGAGCGACGACCGCGAGACCACCGTCGCCGTGGTCAGGGCCGTCGACGCGACCTCGGGAGGCGAACTCGAAGCATCCATCCTCGCGAACGAACTGTTCATTCTCGGCACGGGCGCGCTACCGCACCGGCCTGCGCTCGCTCGGCTCGCCGCCGATTGGCACACGGCGAATCGCTGGCTGGATCTCTTCGTCGCGCGCGTACCTCACCGGATCGTGATCGATGACGCGGCCCTGGTGTCGAGCATGAATTCCGGGCCGGAGATGACCCTCGGCGTCGAGGACGGCCGACTCACGCGAGCGGGCCGACCGGTCGTAGCGCTGGATCTCGTCGGTCTGATCCGCGGCCGGCCTTGGCTCTTCGACGGTCGCCCTTTGTGGTCGTCGGGTCCGCTGCTGAGCCGGAACCCAGCACTCGCGGTGTTGGTTCAGGACGTTGCGTCGTGGGAGCGCCAGGAGGTCGTGTCGCCACAGGCCCAACGCGCCGACAGAGACGTGGTCCGGTACATAGCCCGAGCCGCCGTAGATGCCGGAGAGGCGCTTGATCCGGCACTCTCGCATCTCGAGGGCTGGTTGCTCGAACTGCTCCCGCCAGGTGATCCGGCACCAGTCACTCGATATCTCGCCGGAGTTCGGGAATCCCGGCCCGATCTCGTCCATAACTTCCCGCACGTGCCGGGCCGCGACTCGCTGAGACTCGCACAGTGGGCCGCAGCTCACGGAGTGCACGAGTCCGCATACGACACCGCACTTCTTCGTCGCGCGGCCGACCTCACGATCGCCGCCCAAGCGGTACCGGAGAAGCCCTGGAGGGTGCGGCCGCGAGGTGTCAACCTCGTTGGATATCTGTCCGGTGAGCTGGGTATCGGAACCTCCGCGCGTCTGATGGACGCTGCGCTCGAAGCGGCTCACATTCCGACGAGCACGTTCGCGGCGAGCTCGGATCTTCAGTCGAGAGCCACAGCGGCTTTTCGACGGTCTGATGGTACGCGATACGACACATCGCTGCTCGCGGTCAATGCCGACCAAACGAAGACGGTGGCCGAATCGCTGGGCGACGTCGTCGCGAGGAGCTACCGCATCGGGATGTGGTACTGGGAAGTCGAGTCGTTCCCTGCTTCGCGGGACGCCGCCTTTTCCTACGTCGACGAGGTATGGGTCGCCACAGACTTCATACGCGATGCGATCTCCCAGCGCGCCCCGGTGCCCGTGCGGACGGTCATGCCTCCCCTTCCCCAACGGTCAGCCGACGATCCGCCCGAGGTGCCCGCGCGATTGCACATTCCGACAGACCGACCCTGGTTCTTCTTCGCGTTCGACTATCTGAGCACGGTCGAACGCAAGAATCCGCTCGGTCTGATTGAGGCATTCGCCCGCGCCTTCCCGCCCGATGACTCTCAGGGGCCGGTTCTCGTCATCAAGACGCTCAATGCCGGTCGTAGGCGCGGAGAAGCCGAGCGACTGCGACTCGTCGCCGCGCGTCGACCAGACGTCATCGTGATCGACGACTACCTGGAATCCGACGAGCTCACTGCTCTCATGGCGAGGTGCACCGCTTACGTGTCGCTGCACCGCGCCGAGGGGCTGGGTCTCACGATCGGTGAGGCCATGGCATGGGGGCGCCCGGTCGTCGTGAGCGCCTACTCGGGGAACATGCAGTTCACGAACACTCGCAACGCCTTCCTCGTGCCCTGCACGATGACCTCGATTCCGCTCGACGCCGATCCCTACCCGGCTGGCACCCCTTGGGGCGATCCCGATCTGGATCACGCGGCCGCCATACTCCGACGAATCGTCGACGATCCGGCGGCCGCGTCCGCCGTAGGAGAGCAGGCCGCGCAAGACGTCCGCGTCCTGCACTCGCCGGCTGCGGCGGCATCGCGCGTAAGCGCGGCGCTCGATGAAGCATGGAGTCGGAAAGACAGGATGCGCGCGCACAGAGTGCTCGAGCCGGCGCGTGCTCTCGCGCGCGGGCTGAAGTCACGGATTCGGAGGGGTTGACGAAACCGACCTCGGTTCCCAACGGATGTCGATGCCGCCCAGACTCTAGCCGTCGATGGAGCAGCAGCCCGTTCCCCTGCCGGAACTCAATGTATGCGCCATCCCCGTCCGGAACCGAGGCGAGACGCTCGGCCTCACGTCTGTGAGACGTCCGATGGCGCGAGCATCGCGTCCCACAACGCGTGCGAGTACTCGTCCCAGCTCGTTCGCGGGCGGCTTACCGCTTCCGCTCGCAGGCGCTGCAGGGTGACATCATCGGTCAGCAGAGTTCGCATCGCTGATGTCAAGTCGTCGTCGTCACGCGGATCGATGAGAATCGCTCCACCGTCGGCGGCGATCTCGGCGGTGCTGCCGAATTCCGAGGTGATGACGGGGGTACCGACCGCGAGGGACTCCGCGACTGGGAGGCCGAACCCTTCGTTGAGTGACGGGAACATCGTGAAGTGCGCAAGTCGATACGCAGCCCACAGCAGGCGGTCGTTGGCGTCGGTGACCGACTCGACGGGACGCCCCTGGTCCTGCAGTTGCCGCACGCGATCGTGGAACTCCTGCCCGCGCCAGGATCTGCTCCCGATGAAGCTCAGCGAGAAGGAGCGACCCTCCCGCCAGAGGATCTCAGCCGCGTGCAGGATGGCGAGGTGATTCTTGCGGGGCTCGTGGCTGCCGACCACGAGGACGAGCGGCATGGCGCCGACGACGAGTCGCTCTCGCGCCTCCCCGAGTGAAGCTTGGTCCGAGTCGCCGACCGATGCGGGGAGGAGAAGAGGCACGACATCGGGGCCGGTCAACCCGGCGGCTGGCAGCATCTCCGTCCACGCCGAATACTCGGCGGCGGTTGCCTGTGAGATCGTGCAGAGGCGATCGAAGTACTTGAGGGCGGTCATGTAGTGCGCGAACACCCCGGTCATCCCCGGCGAGGACGTTTCGCTCGACGTCACCGGAATCAGGTCGTAGCACAGTGCCGCGGTCTGCGAGCCGCTGAACCTGGCGAGCGCGCGCAGCCGATCTGAGCGTGCGGGCGCGGCCGAGACCTCGAGAAGCAGGTACGTCGTGCGCCAGGGCACAACGACAGTCGGAGGAATCTCTTCGGGATCACCCTCGCCTTCCGCCCGCGCTACGCCGCGTTCGACGCGCGTGCGCTCGAGGCCTTGCAGTTCGCGCAGCGACTGCCACTGCTCCGTCCAGGAGGTGAAACGCACCGACTCGCGCGCGACCCAACGCTTGGAGACTTCCCGCACCACGCGCTGGATTCCGGTCGCGAGCATCGAGGCGGCGGTCTCCCCGACATCGACGAGCGTCTTCTCCTGCTCGACCACGACCTTCCACGCAGAACTCTCGCGAGTCGTTTCCGCGCGGAGAGCGTCTATGAGGGCGCCGTCATTGAACTCGCATGCGCGTGCGGTTTCGAGCACCAGCGTCTCGCCAGGCAGTCGCCCCGTGAGCACTGCCAGAGCAAGCCAAACCTCGCTGCGCTCCGTTCCGTCGACCAGTTCGCCGAGTGCGCGCTTCAGGCTCGCCTCATCTCGGGCGGTCGGCAATCCGCGGCCCAAAGCCTCCGCAAGGATGGGCAGACGGGACAGCCAGACCTCGGCCATCCACGCACGGCCGAGCCGTATCATCCCGCCACCTCGGCATCCGCGACGAGGAAGTCCCACAACTCGTCGGCGTAATGATCCCAAGAGATCTCCGGGCGTTCGCGTGCCTCGCGCGCGAGCGTCTCCCGGAGTGTCCTGTCGGATACGAGTCGGCGCAGCGCGTCGACGATGGACTCCTCATCCCGCGGGTCGGCCGTCAGGCAACCGCCGTCGCGCGCGATCTCGCCCTGACTGCCGTAGGTAGTCGTCAACACGGGCGTGCCGACGGAGAGGGCCTCGACCACGGGAAGCCCGTACCCTTCGTGCAGCGACAGGAACACGACCGCGTCCGCCTGTGCCAGCTCGTTCCACAGGTCCGCCTCTGAGACCCTGCCTCGGTCGACCAGCGGACGGCGCGCCGACTTCAGACCCTCGATCGTGTCTTTGACGTGCACGTCGGTCCAGCCGCGGCCGCCGATCAGACGCAGTTCGAATTCCGCCCCCTCGTTCCATAGGCGTTCGGCTGCGTAGAGGACCGCGTCGTGGTTCTTATGCGGTTCACGCGTTCCCGTCAGCGCGATTCGCGGGATGCTGCGGGGCACTCGCTCCTGCGGAGCAAACCATGCCGGGGGCCTGGGGGCGGGGAGCCGGACCTCTTCGACCTTCGGTCCGCGCAGACCCTGCGCCGTGAGCATCTTTGCGAACCCACGGAACTCCGTGGTAGCAGAGCTCGAGATCCCCGCGATGCGACGGGCGCTCTTGAGCGGCACGAGCCACTCACCGGCGGCGCCCGGCTCGTGCGCCGGCCGCGTTTCGGCGCTCGTTATCGGGATCAGGTCGTAACCGATCGCGACAAGCTGGTTGCCGGAGCACTGCGCGATGCCGGTCAGCGCTTCGGCGGGGCCGCCGAGTGGCACGTCGGGCAGCACAACCACGGTGTTCCATGGGACGACCAGCTCTGGCTCGTATAGATCGTCGCCGACGGCGAGATCTGCGCCGAATCGCGTGACACGGCCCACCTCACGAGGGGTCGCCGTTCGCATGACGGACTGCGAGTCATCCCAGATCGCGAGTTCGACGATGTGCTTGTCGACCCACCGCGACACGGTCTCCCGCACGACCCGGTGTATGCCCGATTGATAGTCGGACCGTCCCGATGTGTCCACATCGATCACCGGGTCGGTCACGACTTTCATCGGCAGATTCGTCCGGCCACGATCGGCCGTCTCGACCGCGAGCCACAGCACGAGGCGTTCGAGTTCTTCCGGCGGATCGAGCCTCAGCGATCTCATGACGCGCCGCACCGTGGCAACGGTGGGAAAGGTCCCTGCCACGGCTGTCAGGGTCAGCCAGACCGTCGGTTCGCTCATCGTCGCCCTGGCGCGCTCCAGCAGTTCGGGGAGCAGAACGGCTGTCGCCAACCCGGGAGCACCGCTCGGATCGACGCTACGCTCGGGAAGCACCACCTCGGTGGCGGCGATAAGCCGCTGATCTACCGCCATCAGGAGGCGCTCGGGGGCGAAAGCAGCCGAACTCAACGCAGGCGGCCGATCGCTCTGCGCGCGGCCCGCAGGGGTTCGGTGACGCGCCAGGAGAGACTCCCGTGGAGCGCGCGGATCTCGTCGGCCACGGCACTGCGGTCCGCCGCGATCTCAGCCCACTCGCGCAAGGCCCGGTGGCGCCAGCGCACGAGTTGGCGCTCAGTGTCCTTCAGATGCTCCAATTCATTGCGCAGCTGGACGTTCTCCGGGGTGGTGTACACGTCGAAGACGCAGGCGGGATATGACAGCGATGCTTCGAGGGCCCCACGATGCTCATCTGCGACGTAGAACCTCGACAGTCCGTCGAAGAGACAGAAGGTGTAGCCGGCACCGGTCACGTAGTGCTCCCACACCTCATGAGAGGGTGTCGTGGAGAGTGGTTGCGTGGCTTCAACGACCAGCACCCAGGGGCGCCAGGCTCGCAGATCGAGTCCTCGCAGCACGAGCTCTTCTGCACCCTCGACATCGATGGTCATGAAGTGAATTTGGGCGAGGTCGTCGCGATGATCGTCCAGGATGCTGGTGAGCCTGCGCGCCTCGACGTCGATGTCCTCCACGGAGAACCCATTCTGTCGAGCGTGGTCGCCGACCTCCTCGACGAGGGACGACAGGCCAGTGCCTGGAACGGAATGCAGAATCACAGTCTCACCGTCTGTGTCGGATGCGACGGCCTCCACGAGCATGTCCCTCGGCCGTTCGTGACGGTGCAGCTTCGCCAGATCGCTCATCGGCTCGATCGTGACGCCGTGCCACCCTCGCTCGTAGAACGCCTGGCTGATGGAATAGAAGTGCGGATGATTTGCACCCACATCGACATAACGTCCCTGCTTGACATGCCCGAGAGCGCGCCAGAGCACGACATCTTCCGCATTCTGCGCGTACGAAACGAAGGGGGAGTCGGACATGAGGCTCAATCTTATCGGGACCGGCCGCGCTCGCCGAGCGCCTGTCGTCGCGCACCGCGCGCTGTCTGTGCGATGTGAGCGCTCCTAGACTGGCGAGATGCGCAGACTCCTCGTGACCGGCGGTGCCGGCTTCATCGGCTCCAACTTCGTCCACCACGTCACTCGAGCACACCGACGATCACGTCACGGTGCTCGACAAGCTCACGTACGCGGGCAACCGCGCCTCGCTCGACGGGCTCCCCGATGACCGCTTCACGTTCGTCCAGGGCGACATCGCGGACGCCGCCCTCGTCGACCGGCTCTGTCGCCGACGCCGACGCCGTCGTGCACTACGCGGCGGAATCGCACAACGACAACTCCCTGCACGACCCGCGCCCGTTCCTCGACACGAACATCATCGGCACGTACACGCTGCTCGAGGCGGCGCGCCGCCACGGCACGCGCTTCCACCACATCTCGACCGACGAGGTGTACGGCGACCTCGAGCTCGACGACCCGGCCCGCTTCACGGAGTCGACGCCGTACAACCCGTCGAGCCCGTACTCGTCGACGAAGGCCGGCAGCGACCTGCTCGTGCGCGCGTGGGTCCGCTCGTTCGGCGTGCAGGCGACCATCTCGAACTGCTCGAACAACTACGGTCCGTACCAGCACGTCGAGAAGTTCATTCCGCGACAGATCACGAACGTCATCCGCGGCATCCGCCCGAAGCTGTACGGCACGGGCGAGAACGTGCGCGACTGGATCCACGCCGAGGACCACTCGTCGGCCGTCCTGACGATCCTCGACAAGGGCGCCATCGGCGAGACCTACCTCATCGGCGCCGACGGCGAGAAGAACAACAAGGAGGTCGTCGAGCTCATCCTCGAGCTCATGGGCGAGCCGGAGGACGCGTACGACCACGTGACCGATCGCGCCGGCCACGACCTGCGCTATGCGATCGACTCGACCAAGCTGCGCACGGAGCTCGGCTGGGAGCCCCGCTTCGAGGACTTCGAGGCCGGCCTCGCCGACACGATCCGCTGGTACCGCGACAATGAGCCGTGGTGGGCGGGCGCGAAGGACGGCGTCGAGGCGTTCTACGCGTCGAAGGGCCAATAATGACCGAGTTCGGCAAGGCGCTGCGCCTCTCCGAGACCACTATCCCCGGGCTCGTCGTGTGGGAACTTCCCGTCCACGGCGACAACCGCGGCTGGTTCAAAGAGAACTGGCAGCGCGAGAAGATGACGGCCGCGGGCCTGCCCGACTTCGGACCCGTGCAGAACAACGTCTCGTTCAACGACGCCGTCGGCACGACGCGCGGCATCCACGCTGAGCCGTGGGACAAGTGGGTCTCGGTCGCCACCGGACGGATCTTCGGCGCATGGGTCGACCTGCGCGAGGGACCCACGTTCGGTGCCGTCTTCACCACGGAGATCGACCCGTCCCGCGCGATCTTCGTGCCGCGCGGCGTCGGCAACGCCTACCAGACGCTCGAGCCGGACACGGCCTACACGTACCTCGTGAACGACCACTGGTCGCCGCACGCGGAGTACACCTTCCTCAACCTCGCCGACGAGACCGCCGGCGATCGCATGGCCGATCCCGCTCGACGACGTGGAGATCTCGGCGAAGGACCTCGCGCATCCGCGTCTCGCCGATGTCACGCCCATGGCACCGCGCAAGACGCTCGTCCTCGGGGCGAACGGCCAGCTCGGCCGCGCGCTCCGCGCGGAGTTCGCTGACGCCACGCACGTCGAGTTCGCCGCGCGCGACGAACTCGATCTCGCCTCGGCGGATCTCGCGACGGCCCGCCGCTGGCGCGACTACGACACGATCATCAACGCGGCGGCGTACACGGCGGTCGACGTGGCCGAGACGCCGTCGGGTCGCGCGGACGCGTGGGCCGCGAACGTCGGCGGGCGTGACAGCGCTGGCGCGGGTCGCGACGGCGAACGGCATCACGCTCGTGCACGTGTCGAGCGACTACGTGTTCGACGGGACGGCCGACCGCCCCTACTCCGAGGACGGACCCGCTCGCGCCTCTCGGCGTGTACGGCCAGACCAAGGCGGCAGGCGACGCCGTCGTCGCGACGGTGCCGCGGCACTACGTCGTGCGCACCTCCTGGGTGATCGGCGACGGGAAGAACTTCGTCGCGACGATGGCCTCGCTCGCCGAACGCGGCATCGATCCGAAGGTGGTCGACGACCAGGTCGGGCGACTGACGTTCACGAGCGATATCGCGCGCGGCATCCGTCATCTGCTGGAGACGGATGCCGCGCCCGGCGTGTACAACCTGACCGGGTCGGGGGAGCCGCAGTCGTGGGCGGACATCGCGCGGCGCGTTTTCGAGCTCACGGGACACGACCCGGCGCGCGTCAAGGGCGTGACGACCGACGAGTACTTCTCGACGGCGACCGGACCCGTCGCCCCACGTCCTCGCAACAGTGTGCTCGACCTCTCGAAGATCGAGGCGACGGGCTTCATCCCCCGCGATCATCGCGAGGGGCTGCGAGAGTACGTCCAGCAATGACCTCGTAGTGCGATCGCAAGTCGATCGTCGTCTTCGGGAGCTGCAGTGCGCAGACCGCGCAAGGCGCTCCCGACGGGCGTCGCGCTGCTCGCGACTAGGATGTTGGGGGCATATTCGAAACTGGAGAAGAACAATGGCAGACACACGCCGCGCGCTGATCACGGGCATCACAGGGCAGGACGGCGGACACCTCGCGCAGCTGCTCCACGAGAAGGGCTACGAGGTATTCGGGCTCATCCGAGGGCAACAGCAATCCGCGTCGCGCAGAGGTCGAGCGAGACATGCCGTTCGTGACCCTGATCGAAGGCGATCTGACCGATCCGACCTCGCTGGTTCGAGCCGTCGAGACCAGTCGATCCTCACGAGCTGTACAACCTCGCGGCCGTGAGCCACGTCGGCTACTCGTTCAAGAACCCGTCCCTGACCGCCGATGTGACGGCGAAGGGTGTCCTGAACGTGCTGGAGGCCGTTCGAGTCACCGGACGCGATCGAGACCACCCGGATCTACCAGGCCTCCACGTCGGAGATGTTCGGCGGGCTCGACTACAACCGCCCGGGTGCCGGCTATAACGAGAACTCCCTCTTCCACCCCCGAAGCCCGTACGGCGTGGCGAAGCTCTACGGGCACTGGATCGCGAAGAACTATCGCGAGAGCTACGGCATGTTCGTCTCTTGCGGCATCCTCTTCAATCACGAGGGCGAGCGCCGTGGCGTCGAGTTCGTGACCCGGAAGATCACCCACGCCGTCGCGCGGATCAAGCTCGGCCTGCAGCCGCAGATCGAACTCGGAGACCTCTGGCCGAAGCGCGACTGGGGCTACGCGGGCGACTTCGTCGAGGGCATGTGGCGGATGCTGCAGCACAGCGAACCCGACGACTTCGTTCTCGCCACGGGCGAGACCCATTCGATCGAGGAGTTCCTCGACCTGGCGTTCGCGGAGGTCGGCATCGACGACTGGCGGCCGTATGTCACGCAGAACCCCGCATTCATGCGGCCGGCGGAGGTGGACATCCTCCTCGGCGACCCCTCGAAGGCCGAGCAGGTGCTCGGCTGGGAGCGCAAGGTCGACTTCCCCGGACTGGTGAGCCTCATGGTGGCCCATGATCTTCGCACCGCGGAGGCTCCAGCGACAGCCGGTATGACCGCGTCGCCTGGTCGTCACCGGGGTCGACGGCTTCGTCGGGCGCCACCTCGCTCGCATCGCCGCTGAGTCCGGCCTGGAGGTGTTCGGCATCTCTCGAAGCCCAGAGTCGGACCCCGACCTGCGCTCGCGATCTCGCTGAGCTACACGAGCGCGGATCTGCGCCGGGAGTGGCCGCGAGGGCGTGCCGACCGATGCCGCTGTGGTCCACCTCGCCGGACTCGCGGCGGTCGGCCCCTCGTTCGATCGCCCGCAGGACTACATCGACGGCAACAGCGCCATGGTGACGAACATGTGCGAGGCGCTCGTCGGCGTCCGGATTCACGGGCCGCGTGGTCGGCGTCTCGACGGGAGCCGTATACGCGCAGAAGCCAGACGGTTCCGCGCGCACGGAGCGCGATCCCGTCGCCTACACATCCCCGTACGTCGTCAGCAAGATCCTCGTCGAGAATCAGCTCGCTTACTACTCGTCGACGAGGACTCCGGACCGTCGTCGCGCGGCCGTTCAATCACGTCGGACCGCACCAAGGACCAGGGTTCCTCGTGCCGGATCTCCTTCGGCAGCTGCGGACGGCCCCGCCGGCACCAGCCCCTCCGAGTGGGCAACCTCGCGACCCGTCGCGACTACACGGACGTGCGAGACGTCGCGAGGGCGTACCTCACCCTGGCGACCGCGCCCGAGCTGACGCACGACCTGTACAACGTGGCATCGGGCGCTTCGCACTCGGGCATGGAGATTCTCGAGGAGTTGTCGGCCGCGCTCGGCAGACCCACTCCTGCCGTCGAGATCGACGAGTCGCTCATCCGAGCAACGGACCCGCCCGTGATCGTCGGCGATGCCTCCCGCCTGAGGTCCGACACCGGATGGGCGCCTGCGGTTTCGTTCGACAAGACGATCGCCGACTCAGTCGCCGCCGCCCTCTGAGCACATCCTCGGCGTCGCCATTCACCGCGCGACTACGTTCCTCGGAAGCACGACGACAGGCCCGATTCGCTCGATGACGGTCACCATCACGCGGAGGATTCGCATATCCGGGCAGGTATAGTGAGTTGCTTGTTCTCAGCAAGAGAGTCACGGTGCCAATTGACCGACAGCGCTATCACCCGGTTCGAGCGACTCAGCGCAGAGCCTCTGGTCGCCGCCGACGGGCCAGGCGGGGATCGCGGGCACCTGGGGTTCGCTGCACGCTGTGTTCGAGCACCGCGCAGCTGCTCGACCTGCTCGTTCGCAGAGACATCAAGGCGCGGTACAAAGACAGCCTGCTCGGCGTCCTGTGGACGCTGATCAATCCCATCGTCCAGCTTGTCGTCTACTACGTCGTCATGGGCCAGATCCTCGGTGCTGCGCGCGGCATCGAGGACTTCGCGATCTACGTCTTCGCGGGTCTCGACGATCTTCGGGCTGTTCTCCGAGACGCTGTCGGGAACGACGGGCTCGATTGTCGCGAACGCGGGACTGGTCAAGAAGGTCTACGTGCCGCGCGAGGTGTTCCCGCTCGCATCGACGGGGTCCGCGCTGTTCACCTTCAGCGTCCAGGTCGTCGTCCTCATCGTCGCCTGCCTGGTTCTCGGCACGTCGCCGCTTCACCCCGGACTTGCTCTACTTCATCCCTTCGGTGCTGCTCATCGTGGTCTACGGCGCTGCGCTCGGCATTCTTTTGTCCGCGCTCAACGTCTATCTTCGCGACATGCAGTACCTCGCGCAGATTCTCCTGATGCTTTCGATGTGGGCGTCGCCGATCGTCTACGGATGGACGATGGTCCAGGACGTGTTCGACAGTTCGGCCTCCCTAATTGGCTGCTCGAGGTGTACACCAACAACCCGCTCACGCTCGCCGTGCTCGGCTTCCACAGGCCTTCTGGACCGCGGGCACGGCCAGCGACTACCCGCCTGACCTCGGCTCTGCGGATGCTCATCGCGTTGGCGGTCGGACTCCCGCTCATCTGGATCTGCCAGCGGGTGTTCGCCCGGCTGCAGGGCAACTTCGCGCAGGAGCTGTGAGATGATGTCGACTCGATCGCGTGCACGTGCGACGGTGCGGCTCCGGAAGTCGTCGTGGTGGACCACGTCTCCAAGTCATTCGTCATGCGCAAGGACAACTCGCTCAAGGAGCGGATCGTGACGCTCGGGCGCCGAGGTCGAGCGCACCAGGAGACGTTCGACGCGCTCAAGGACGTCACCTTCACGATCCGCGCCGGCTCGTCGATCGGGCTGCTCGGCACCAACGGCTCCGGCAAGAGCACACTGCTGAAGGTCATCGGTGGCATCATCGATCCGACGTCGGGACCGTGATGCGCCGGGGGCGACTCGCAGCGCTGCTCGAGCTCGGAGCTGGCTTCCATCCCGGATCTCTCCGGGCGCGACAACGTCTACCTCAATGCGGCGATCCTTGGTCTGTCGAAGGAAGAGACGGACGCGGAGTTCGAGAACATCCTGGCGTTCTCCGAGATCGGCGACTTCATCGATACGCAGGTGAAGTTCTACTCGTCGGGGATGTACGTGCGGCTGGCGTTCGCCGTCGCAGTGCACACCAATCCCGACGTCCTTCTCGTCGATGAAGTGCTCGCCGTCGGCGACGAGGCTTTCCAGCGCAAGTGCATGGACAAGATCCGGCAGTTCCAGCGGGAGGGGCGCACGATCGTGCTCGGTCTCCCACTCCGCCGAGCAGGTCATGGAGGTCTGCGACCGCGGCGTTGTGCTCAGCCAGGGCGAGGTCGCGTTCATCGGCTCCGCCGTTGATGCCACCAGAGTGCACCGCGAGATCCTCGAGGGCAAGCGGAGGGCGGCTGAAGTGGTGGCAGGCGCTGGTGAAGCCCGCACGACCCCAGAGATCGCCTCGATTGAGGTGCGCGATACGAATGGCGAACCAATCGAGAACTCTCGCGCCGGGGGATGCTCTCGTCATCGAGGTTCATGTGGACGTGCCAGTCGCCATCGATGAGTGGCACTCGAGTGTGAGTATCGACACGCCTAATGGTCAGCAGGTGTACGGCACGGGCACTCGCAGACACGATACGCCGCACGGACCGACCGCGGCCGGCCGGGCCGTATTGCGTTATACGATTCCGAGTCTCCCCCTCGCCGGTGGGCAGTACTTCATAAACAGCGAACTGTTGAGGGACGACGGTATGCCGTTCGACATCCGCTGGCAGGGGGCGATGTTCTTCGTCCCGAGCGTCCCCATGCAGAGCGGCACAGTTTTCGCGTCGACCGAGATCTCCGAGGGCTAGCCGGGCCTTGCGCTGGGCGGCATCCGTGCGTCAGTGCCGTTGCGGGCGCCCCCGCAGGCACTGGTCCCTTGTTCCGTCACTAACCCGTGCAGAAGCCCCGATCCTCGCGAGGCGCGGCCCTTTGGATGCGACCACCGGACTGACATCGCTGCAGATCGGCATGGGATCTGCAGCGGGTGGCCTTTGGCCCGAGCCGCGTCGGCGATGGTCTCCGCCAACGGAACGCGCGGCGACCACCGAAGATCGCTTTGCAGCCTGGAGGAGTTACCGGCGACCCGGACAGGGTCTGTCGCGCGGACACGAGCGGAGTCGATATTGAGGTCGGATTCTTCTATCCCCAGCGCAAGGCAGGCCTGTGCAAGCACATCGAGACCCATTCGGGGCGTGCCCGACGCGACCTCACATGCCTGGTGGGCCAGGAGGTCGGCGGCAGTCATGAGAAGGTCAGGCGGCGGCCACGTCCCTCACGTCGGTGTAGTCGCGAGCGGTCGAAAGGTTGCCAAACTTGAAATTCTCCGCGCCTGCTCGGCCGCGCAGCCGCCGGACCAGGTCCGGCACGAGGAAGCCTGGCCCTTGACCAGGCCCTACGTGATTGAACGGGCGCGCCGCGTTTGTGTCCAGGCCACGCTCAGGGTAGCCGGCGAACTGATTCTCGATGAGCACCTTGCTCACGACGTATGGGGACGTAAAGGCGACGGGATCGCCCTCGGCTCTGGCTTCACTGTCCTTGGGGGCGTACACGGCCCCGTGCTGACGCACATGATCTGCGCCGACGAGCCTTGCCCGACCCCTGCCTCCTGCCTCGCCCAAGATCGTGCCCATCGCGCTGTTGCCGGTGATGTATAGCTGCGGATGCTTGAAGGATGGACCGACAGCGCGAGACCAGCGATGAGGGGTGCGTCAATCGGTGCGTCCAGGGGCCACGCCTGGCGCAGATCGATGGTCGCATAGCCTGGAAGGAATTGATCGAGAGCACTGTCGACGATCCGACTTGGACCGACTCCGAGGACGCCCAGGTCGGCCTGCACAGCGACTTGTGCCACGTGTCGCCCGACGAAGCCGTCGTCCGCCAGTAACGACGAGGCTTGGCGTCATGTGGACGCGTGACGCGGCAGCTCGCAGGTCGCTCTCGACCATCAGCTTCACCAGAGTAGGGAAATCGACCTCGCGCCTCCATCCGAGTACGCGCTCGGCCTGGCTCGGGTCGCCGAGGAGGATGTCGACCTCTCGGCGGGTCGCATGAACGCAGGGTTCTGCCGGGCGTACGGGCGCCAATCGTCGACTCCGACCTCTGGGAAGGCAACTGTCAGGAACTCCTCGATCGAGTGGGTCTCGCCCGTCGCCAGGACGAAGTCGTCGGGTACGTCGTGCTGGAGCATCCTCCACATGCCGTCGACGAAGTCGCCTGCGTAGCCCCAGTCACGCTTCGGCCACAGGTCGCCTTGCGAACTTTTCGCGGAGCCGTCACTTCTGTGCCGCTCGGAATCGGGTCCATCGTCATTCGCCGATTGTGGGTTAGGACCGGGTTTGATGGACCTTTGGATCACACAGGCAAGGCATGGACAAAGCTCCCGCTCGCGGAACTCGACTGAATCGCCGCCGGTCTCTGGAGGCCTGTTATTCCGACGCGAAAACCCGCACGACGTTGGCACACGCAAACCAGACAAACCGGCCACAGGCGAGCAACGGGTCGCGTCATCTAGCCAGAAGGCTAAGGCTAAGGCTACTCTAGTAACAATTATCACATTGATCGCAGGAGCAACATGCGTTTGCCAAACATGCCCGGCCTGCTATCGCTGATTGCCGTTGCCCTTGCGGCATCGGTACTGGGTGGGGGATCGGCAAGCGCATCGGCGGGCGGGACCGGCCACCGGGCAGAGCAGGACATGTCGACCGGAGTCGTCGGATTCAACGCGGGAAACATCATCTCCGACGAGATCTTCTTCCAAAAACAGGCGATGAGCGCGGGGGATATCCAATCCTTCCTCAATGGCAAAGTACCGCGGTGCGAGCCGGGGTACACCTGCCTCAAGGACTTCGCACAGAGCACCACAACTCGGCAGGCTGACGCGATGTGCACGTCGACATACGAGGGACGCTCACGCCAAACCGCCGCGGAGATCATCTACTACGTCGCGCAGGCATGCGGCATCAACCCACAGGTCCTACTTGTCACCCTTCAGAAGGAGCAGGGACTCGTGACGCACGTCTGGCCGAGTGACTGGCGGTACACGATCGCGATGGGCCAAGGGTGTCCCGACACCGCGGATTGCGATTCGCGGTACTACGGGTTCTTCAATCAGGTTTATGGCGCGGCCTGGCAGTTGAAGCGCTATGCGAACCCGCCCGGCACCAGCCAGTACTTCACCTGGTACGCACCGGGGCGGACGTGGAACATCCGGTACAACCCCGACGCTGGGTGCGGCAGCTCACCCGTTGCCGTGGCGAATCAGGCGACGGCGAACCTCTACTACTACACGCCCTACCAGCCCAACGCGGCGGCCCTTATGGCCGGGTACGGTGAGGGCGACGGGTGCTCCGCCTATGGCAATCGCAATTTCTACAATTACTTCACCGACTGGTTCGGTTCCACCCAATCGGGTGCCGTCTCTGCGATAGCGAAAGCACATGCGAATCTGGGAGGGGCCACGGGACCTCTCGGGCCGGCGGTCATCGCGGTCGTCTGCGGTCTGCAAGGCGGGGGATGCTTCCAGGAGTTCCAGGGTGGCGCGATCTATTCGTCTCCGTCGGGCACTTTCGCCATCACGGGTGCGATCCGCTCGACGTGGAGTGGGTTGGACTATGAGCGCGGTCTGGGTTACCCCGTGATGGAGCAGATCTGCGGTCTGCAAGGCGGGGGATGCTTCCAGGAGTTCCAGGGTGGCGCGATCTATTCGTCTCCGTCGGGCACTTTCGCCATCACGGGTGCGATCCGCTCGACGTGGAGTGGGTTGGACTATGAGCGCGGTCTGGGTTACCCCGTGATGGAGCAGATCTGCGGTCTGCAAGGCGGGGGATGCTTCCAGGAGTTCCAGGGTGGCGCGATCTATTCGTCTCCGTCGGGCACTTTCGCCATCACGGGTGCGATCCGCTCGACGTGGAGTGGGTTGGACTATGAGCGCGGTCTGGGTTACCCCGTGATGGAGCAGATCTGCGGTCTGCAAGGCGGGGGATGCTTCCAGGAGTTCCAGGGTGGCGCGATCTATTCGTCTCCGTCGGGCACTTTCGCCATCACGGGTGCGATCCGCTCGACGTGGAGTGGGTTGGACTATGAGCGCGGTCTGGGTTACCCCGTGATGGAGCAGATCTGCGGTCTGCAAGGCGGGGGATGCTTCCAGGAGTTCCAGGGTGGCGCGATCTATTCGTCTCCGTCGGGCACTTTCGCCATCACGGGTGCGATCCGCTCGACGTGGAGTGGGTTGGACTATGAGCGCGGTCTGGGATACCCCACGACCACGCAATCCTGCGGTGGCGTGGACGTGGGCTGTACGCAGTCCTTTGAACGCGGAACCATCAACTGGACACAACTCGGCGGCGCCGTCGTTACGAACAACTCTGCGTCGCCAGGCTGACCATCGATGAATGCTCACGGCGTCGATCAACTGTCTCTCGCGCGATCCGAATGAGTGTTCAGTCGCACCCGTCCGCAGCGAGTGTGCGGGACGGTGGAGCCGAGAATATCGAGTGACGACGCGCGCGGCGAGGAGGCGCGTTGACTCATCGGAGATGCCCGCGTAGCGCTATTCGTTGACTCATCTCGAATTGCCCGCGTGGTGATGATCGAGGATGAAGCTCTCTTTGGCGGCGCGGAAAGCGATCACCAAGGCGCAGTTGGCGAAGTGGTCGAAGGCGACGAGGTCGGAGAAGACGGTCATTCTGGACGCGGTGTGTCACGTGACCGGGTGGCATCGGGACCATGCCAGCAAAGCGATCTGGCAGGCGCTGGCAGAGCAGGCTCGAGGCGGCCCGGCACCACGCACGCCGCGTGCGCCGGCGCGGAGATACGACGATCACGCGGTCGGCGTGCTGATCCGCTGCTGGGCGGCATTGGATGGCCCGGCTGGGAAGCGCCTGCACGCCGCGCTGCCGGAAACGCTGGCGAACATGCAACGCCACGACACCTGGCCGGGAGCGATCGTGCCGTGATCGGACAAGTGCTGGCGATGTCCCCGGCAACGATCGACCGGCGTCTGGCGCCCGCCCCTGCCGGGTTGGAAACCCGCAAGCACATCAGCCGTACCCGGCCCGGGTCGATGCTGAAGCTATCCCCTGCAGCATCCCCGCGAACCCGCGCGCCGAAGCGCGCCGAGCGGCGGTGATGAACGTCGAAACCTCGCCGGTGTATGGCGGCTGCGTCCAAGTGCCACGACAGCGTCCACGCGCTCCAAAGCCGCAGTACGGGTGTTCTCCGAGTCGCCGGCAGGTGCGGCGACTCGGAGAACACAGGCAGCTCGCGCGATGGTGGGGGGCACCTGCTTCGCGAGCTCACGGCGCGCCTCTTCCTCGACGATCAGTTGCCGTCGCGGACGAGGTGCGGAGCCTGAGAAGGTGGCCCGGCGGCGGTTGCTCCTCAGTCGTAGCGTCTCTGGGATCGCGGTTTGGGAGGTCACGGGCGCAGGACCCACTCGACACGGCCATTGGGATTGACGAACCTGGAGAACTGCGACCAGAGTACGGTGCCCGACCCGGCGGCGTCGGCGCGAGTGAACTCGACGATGTGCTCGGGCTCTCCCTCGCACGGGAACGCGCTCGACATGGTCAGTCGTTGGGCGTCGCTGCCTCTCGCGTAGTATCCGCAGACATCGTCCTCGCCGTCGTTGCGCAGGGCGGCCAGGAACACGGTGGCGAAATCCGGTGGCAACGACCCGTCCTCCATGTAGACGCCGACCGTTCCGTGCGTCTCGGCGTAGTCGGAGAGCTGATCGCCGATCTGGGCCATCCTCGTGATCTCGGGATTCAGGACGTACCCGCTGGTCGGGTTCGCGACCGCGATCGACCCGAAGAGGGCGACAGCTGCTGCCGTGGTCACCACGGGGACGGCCACCCTCACGACGCGGGATCCTCCGGCGCGTCTCAGCCGCTCCGTCACGGTCCCCGCCAGATGCACGAAAACGACCGACAGGAAGATCGGCGGGAGAACGAGCGTGTAGGCGATGATGTAGCCGTACACCTCGACCGGGCTGATGTAGTCGACCGTCAGCTTGACGTAGAGGATCGACAGCACCACGAACGCCCCGATCACCGCGTACGCCGTGATCGCGAGACGACGCCGCGCTCCGTCACGCTCGAGCACGAGGAGCAGCGCAGCCAGGACCGTCGCGGCGGCATAGACCCACACCGGGATCCCGATGAGCATGAGGTCGCTGAGGAAATACTGGGCGGTCTCTCGCCAACCTGGATGCACCGTCACGCTTCCGGTGAATCCGAACCATCCCTGCCACGGATTCGGCCAATCCAGCACGGTGCGGAGCACGAGCGGCCCGAGCACGAGCGCGAGTGCGATCGCCGCGAGGGCGAGAGCCAGTCGATGCTCTTTCAATTCCGCGCGAATGCGGCGGCGATGCACCACTGACCAAGCGATCGCAACCCCGACGAAGACGCCGCCGAAAACGAAGAGGAACGCGACGTGCGTGTGTACGAGGAGGCCCCCGGCCAGAACCAACCCAGGGAGAAACGCCGTGCGCCCGTAGGCCACCGCGATGGAGAATGCCACCACCGGCGCCATGAAGGTGAATGAAGCGAACGGTGGCCAGATGTTTCCGAGTGCGTACGTCAGGAACGGCGGATCGCCGAACCACCCCACGAATCCCCAGAACGTCGCAGCGCCGATGAAGATTCCGGCGTACGCTCGCCGAGTCAGCGCGGCGGCCACGCCGCCGACGGCCGCGACGCTGAGACACTGGATGAGGATCTGGGCAAGGATGGCGGCGTTGAACGGTGCTGGGACGATGTGCAACAAGTCGTAGAACAGCGCCTCCCCTCCCGCCAGCATGTAGATCCAGCCTGGACCGGGGTGGTTTGTTCCGGTGCGGGAGTAGTGCCCTTCCAGCAGGCTGAAGCGCTTGGCCTCCAGAACGAGCAGACCGTTGGATGCGTCGTCCCCCCACGCCACCATCGGCTCGGCGAAGATGATGCTTCGCAGCCAGAGGGCGGCGATGACGGACGCGACGAGAAGGACGCCGAACACCAGCCACGCGTTGCGCGTGGTCATGGAGGATGGCGTCACTGCCTCAGGGTACCCGACGCCTGTGCTCGACCCTGAAAGACCGCCGGTGACAGGGGTCATCGCCGACGGCGGTCGGATCGGAACACGGCGCTCCGGATTCGAGCACGTACTCTTCGCAGGAACGGGTGTCGCGCCGACCTCGCCTCATGGGCGAGCATGTCCTCGCGTCGCTCCCACGCCGCGCGGAGTGATTCACGCATGCGCAGCGCGGCGACCTCAGGGGAGTGGAGTCGGCGTATGTCCTCTTCGGCTCGCCTTCCGACGGCAGTGGCGGAGGCAGGATCCGCGACGATCCTGCGAAGGATCGCCGCAGCCTGATCGACGTCGGGAGCTGCCCACCGAGTGCACGCAGGGTACGGCTCGGCGTCGGACGGAATCGCCGTCATCGTGCAGGGCACGAGGAAAGCGTTCCGATCATTCGTGAAATTGCGTGTTGCCCGAGTACGCGGGGACGACACCGGTTGCCCCCACGCCATCGCTTCCGCGATCGTGAGTCCGAGCCCCTCGGCGCGGTGGAGCGAGACGTGCGCCGTGCACCTCGCCATGAACGCAGTGAGCTCATCGGATTCGAGGTATTCGTCGATGAGGATGACGTCCTGGCGACCGGCGACGGCAAGGCGAGCCCGCTCGGCCTCTCCCATGGGCAGTCCGGCGTTGAGCGTCTTGATGACCAGAACGGGCCGTGGCCGTCTCCGCGCGCGAAGGCGCGCGTCGAACGGAAGAATCCGCTGGGTCTCATCGACGCATTCACTAGTGCCCGCGCGATCGAACCTTCCCCTGGACAGAGGTTGGTTCTTCTTCGCGTTCGACCACCTGAGCACTTTGACGCGGACCACCAGATACGCTCCACCCCGCCAGCCTGTCGACTCGGGGGCGGAGGGCGAGCTACATTCGCACCGAGCTACATCCGCACGATGTCGCCTGCGCGTCCCCGCCCGATATGCCCGGCTTGCTTGAGTTGGACGATCCTGTCGACGCTGTCCCCGGGGAATGGTCGATGACATCTGATCGAGATTGAGTTCCATCGACTTATGGCTGATCGACATGTCGGCCGTCGAGACGGTACTCGTGTGATAGCCGAGTTCAGCGGCGGCGTACGACGGCATGCGCTTGAGGATATGTGCAAATCCTCCAACGCGGTGGGCCTGAGCGCCGCCGAAACTGTCGTACGACCACTCGTGCTCGAAAGGGGGGCGCAGCGACTCCGGGCGGACGGTATACATCGAGCCTCAGTCGCCAGGGGGAGATCTCGTCGAGCGGCACCTGAATGCCGAGCCGCGCGCTGAAGTGGTCGTACCCCGGCTTGTTCGACCACCAGCCGCGGCGCATTGTCGGGTAGCCGATGTCGATCGTCTGGGGTAGACGTGAGCTGATCACCGCGTAGAAGGCTCGGGCTTGCTCTACGCTTCGATCGCCCCGACTGGTTCCCCGGTCGAATCGATTGCGACCTGCTCACGAGTGTTGGAAAGCCGCTGACGTTGTAGCTCAGGCGCGCGGAGATTGGTCCTTGTGGTGCTCCTGGAGGTGGCCTCGGCGCCCTGGTCCGGCGGGCCATCGTCCGGTGATTAGACTCTTGGGGGCGCTCTGGCACTCAGCCGCTGTCGGTCGCGAGACCGAGCCAGGCAGGAACTGCGTCGCGACAATTCGTGGTGCAGTGGAGGTTGAAGGTGACAAGGGTCGAGACTGCTCCGTCGGCCTCTGAGGGGGGCGGGCTGTCAGGGATCGTACATCGAGCAACCACCGTTGGCGCTGGCTTCGGCGTGTGGGGCTACGCGGTCGACCCCGACACTGCTGGGTCGATCGACGTGCACATCTACCCCGATGGAACATTCGCGGGCTCTCGGCGTGCTGACATCGCGCGCGACGACCGCGCCGCGCGGTTGCCGGGATTCGGTGCCGCGCACGCTTTCGGTGTGACGGTGGCCGCGACGCCTGGCTCCCACCACGTCTGCGTCTACGCCATCAACACGCCCTGGGGCGTCAACCCGTCGCTTGGCTACCTCACGGCGGTCAGGCAGTGAGCCTGCGTCAGACCGAGGCCAACGCCCAGCCGTCGACTGCAGACGTAAGCGGGGCGACGATCCCTCGCCGATGGTTGATCGCTCACCTGGTCAGCCTGGCCGTGGTCGGGGTCGTCATGGTGATCGCCGCCCGGGGGCAGTGGTTCTACTACGACGAGTGGGACTTCCTCGCGGAGCGCGCAGAATGGAGCCTGCTCGCCCCGCACAACGGTCATCTGAGCTTCTTTCCGCAGCTGCTCACGACGCTGATCAAGGGCGTCGTCGGCCTGCACTCCTACTGGCCGTACCTCGGCTTTACTCTCCTAGCGCATCTCGCTGTCATCCACCTCGTGTGGCGCCTAATGATGCGGCTCAGCGTTTCTTCGGTCATTGCACTTCTGACGGCTCTCGTGTTCGGGCTGCTTGCCCCGGGAACGGAGAACACCCTCTGGGCCTTTCAAGTGGGATTCATCGTTCCGATCGCGACCGGAATCGGGGCGCTGCTCCTGGCGATGCGGCCGTGTCTGTCGCGGGGGCGCCTCGCAGTAATCTCCGCCATGCTGCTGGTCGGGGTGGGCTTCGCGAGCACCGGGCTGCCGATCGCGTTCGCAGTGATCGTCTTCCTCGCGGTGCGGCAGGGTTGGCGCAAGGCGCTGATCGTGACGGGAGCTCTTGCTGTCGTGTACGGCGCGTGGTACCTGCTCTTCGCTCGAGGAACCACCGGATCCGATGGCTTTGGGGCCAGGACACTCGGCGACATCCTCGTGAGGATGCCCGAGTTCTTTGCTCACGGCCTTGTCGACAGCCTTGGCAAGGTGCTTCCGTTCACTGGATTCGGGCCGGTGGTCGCGGCGCTCATCGTGGTGGGCGTCGTACTCGACCTGCGCCGCACGGGACTGCGCGGAATCGATCCGAGCTACTATCTGGCCCTCGCGGCATTCGTCTTCGCGCTGCTGACGGCATTCACGCGCGTCGGACTCGGCGTGGAGGCCGCCTCCGCTGGTCGATACGTCTATGTCTACGGCGCGCTTCTCACGCCCCTGATCGGCCGGCTGTTGTCACGCCTCGTAGGCGCGAGCAGGCTGGCGACCGCGGTCGTAGGCGCCCTGCTTCTCGTCCTGGCCGGTTATAACGCTGCCGCAACGGTCGCTGCCGGGAGAGACCAGGCGACTGTCGAGCAGACAGTGAACAGGACCATCTCGGCCGCATTGACCATCGATGATGGCAGTCCGGAACTCGCCGACCGAACACCAGCAGCGGCGGTCGCGCCCACGCTGACCATGCGAGACATCCGTGCGTTCGTCGCGCGCGGTCAGTACGCGCCCGTTCCCTTCACGCCGACCGATTTCCTGGACGCACAGGTCAACCTGCTGCTGACGGCGACGCCCGTCGACGCAGCGGCGCCCGAACCTGCGGACTGCGCACAGGCGGTCGACGGATGGGTGGGTATCGATCCGTCTTCCGGGTGGGTCTACGCACCGACCGTGGGAATCATCCACGTGATCGCCGAGGAAGGCGAGGCCCAGTCCTTCCGAGCCCAGCTTCTCATCTTCGAGGCTGGAATGAACGAGCTGAGCGGGCTGGATTCCTCGATCGAGCTGCGGCTCGCCGCCGGCGATGCCGGTGAAATCTGCGTCGTACCGAAGTCCTGACAGCGCTCCGCGCTATGGGCGAGCTTCGTGGCGGTGTTCGTCGATCTCGGCGTGGTCTTCGATATAGGTGATCGGGTCGGGGCCGGGGAGTGCGGGAAGACCCAGAGCGTGTAGAGCACGTATCGCAGCCCGGTCGCGAGGGCCTGCCCGATGAGCGTCCCGGAGATGTTGTCGGCCAGCACGCTGTCGAGCCCGAGCACGTAGCGCGAGAACGCGAGGCAGCCGAGCTGCACAAGGATGGCGAGCACGTTCACGACCCCATAGCGGGCGACCTGACCCCAGCTGACCGGCTGTCTTGCGGTCGCGATAGGTCAGGAGCCTGTTGCCGATGTACGTCACGACCAGTCCGGCGAGGACGGCGATCGTCTTCGCGACAAGCGGGTAGGAGTACAGAGGACCCTGCGCCGCCCGCGAAGACGAGCACGTTGTAGACGATGGCGTCGACGACGAATCCCAGTCCGCCGATCGCGAGGAAGATCCCGCCGCGGCGCAGGTTCCGGATGATGAAGTCCCTCGTGTGGGACGTGTCGGGCATGCGCATGGCGCCTCATTCGCTCCTGCGGTGCGTACCGCAAAGCCGAAGGCGCCGGGTCTCGTGGCCCGGCGCCGTCGGTCTTCGTCAGATGGTCCCCTCGCCGATGGCGTTCTCGATCCACGGGATGACCTCGTCGAGCATGTCCTCGAGCGTGGTGGTCGCCTCGAAGCCGAGGACCTCCTTCGCCTTGGTCACGTCGGGGACGCGCTTCTGCACGTCGTACTCGAATGCCTCGTCGTGCACGATGTTGCAGCGGCACATCCGGGCCCTTGATCTTGCGCCAGATGACCTCGGCGAGCTCGACGACGCTGTGACCGGCTGCGGTCGACAGGTTGAAGTCGGTGTTGAGCGCGTCGGGGTGGTTGAGGCTGATCACGATGCCGCGGGCGAGGTCGCCGCCGTACGTGTAGTGGCGCACCTGGTTGCCCTCACCGAGGATGTGGAGCGGGTCCTGACCCTTGAAGACCTTCTGCACGAGGTCGGGCACGACGTGGCTCATCGCGAGCTGCACGTTGCCGGAGTGGATCTCGACGTCGCCGAGCGCCCGCGACTCGCCGATGCCGACGCAGTTGAAGGGGCGGAGGATCGTGTAGTCGACGTCGTACTGGCCCTTGGCCGCACGGGCGAAGTACTCGACCGCGAGCTTCTGGAAGCCGTAGGACGACAGCGGCGGCGGGACGAGCAGCTCGTCGCCCTCCTTCGAGGGCCAGCGGTCGGTCGACTCGAACACCATCGAGGACGACATGTACGTGACCTTCTTCAGCTTGCCGCCCGCCTTCTTCACGGCGATCGCGGCATCGCACGACGAGGCGATGATGCGCTCGTTCGCGGCGATGAGGTCGTACTGGTAGGTGTGGAAGTACGAGATGCCGCCGATGAGCGCCGCGCCGGCGATGAAGTGGTCGCAGTCCATGAGCAGCTCGGTCATGCGCGTGGGTGTCGAGGACGTCGGCGACGACCAGCTCGTAGTTCGGGTTGTCGTCGTAGGACTTCTTGACGGGGCCGTACTTCGAGTAGTTGTCGACTCCGACGACCGCGAAGCCCTGACGCAGCAGCTCCTCGACGACGTAGCCGCCGATGAATCCAGCAGACCCGGTGACCAGGACCTTCTCCATTACTTACTTCCCTTCGCGCCTGCGGCAGCGTTCTTGATTTCGTTGATGGGCAGGGGGTGGCCGAACGCGAACCGGTACCAGCGCAGGTACTTGGGGATCCACTTCTGCAGCTGGAAGTTGGATTCGCCCTCGGTGCGGTCGAGCCAGATCGTGGGCAGTTCGGCGACGGGCAGACGCGCGCGGCGCGCCTTGGCGGTCAGTTCCAGACCGATCTCGAAGCCGTCACGCGACTGGATCGTCACTTCGCGGACGAAGTCGGCGTTGTAGGCCTTGAACGAGTTCGTCGCGTCGCGGGTGCCGATGCTCGCGAACAGGTGCAGCGAGCGCCCGGCCATGCGGGAGAGGAACCGCTTGAGTCGCGGGCCGCCGATCTGCTGGCCACCGGCCATGTAGCGGCTGCCGGCGGCGACGACGACGCCGCGTTCGACCAGTTCGGTCAGAGCGTCGATCTGGCGGGGATCGTCGCTGCCGTCGGCCATCGTCACCACGACGGTCGGCGCCGTCGCGACATCGAAGCCGTAGCGGATCGCCTGCGCGGGGCCGCGGCCGTGGGTGTTCACGACGCACCGGATGCGCGGATCGCGTCCGGTGATCTCGGCGACGACGGGCATGGTCGTGTCGTCGGGCGAGTCCACGACGACGAGCAGCTCGAACGGAATGCTCACCGTCGATGTCACGCGCGTCGAGGAACGGGGCGATCGCCTCGCCCTCGTTGTACGCGGGGACGACGATCGAGACGCGCGGGGTCGCTCAAATGAGCACCCCGTTGCCGAGGAGGTTCCACACGTCGGCGACCGGCTTGTCGGTCACGATGTCGCGGTACTCGCGGTGCGGGCGTCGCGACGATGAGGATGTCGGCGCGCTCGAGGACCTCGTCGAGCGGCAGCAGCGACGAGTCGACGCTGGCCGGCACGTACGGGTCGGTCGCGAGGACGTCCTTCGCCTTGAAGCGCAGGACGCGCTGGAGCTTGTAGGAGAGGCTGGAGCGGATGTCGTCCGAGCCCGCCTTGAAGGCCATGCCGAGGATGCCGACCGTCTTGTCGGACAGATCGTGCGCCTCGTCGAGCTGGCTGGCGATGTAGAGCGGGAGCCCCTCGTTGACGAGCATCGCCGAGTGGCCGAGCTGGAAGGTGTTGTCGCTGAACGCGGCGAGCTGCATCGTGTCCTTGAACAGGCACGGTCCGGCCGCGAAGCCGGGCCCGGGCATGTCCTGTGCGCGCGGATAGTCCTGCGTGAGCCCGGCGCGGACGCGCTCGAAGTCGACGCCCTTCGAGTTCGCCATCATGTAGAACTGGTTGACCGCGGCGAACTTGATGTAGCGCCAGGTGTTGGTGAAGAGCTTCGCGAGCTCGGCCTCTTCGGGCGTCAGCTCGACGATCTGGTCGGTCAGCGACGCCGAACAGTGCGCCGGCGCGGGCGATGGCTTCGGGTGTGTAGCCCGACACGATCTGCGGGAGCTCGAACAGCTCGGTCATCGCCTTGTGCTCGGCGATGCGCTCGGGGCAGAACGCGACATCCATGTCGACGCCCAGACCCTCGACCATGTCGCGCACCAGCGCCGTGACGCCCGGGTAGATCGTGCTGCGCAGTGCGAGCAGCTGACCGTCGCGGAAGAACGGCGCGCAGGTCGCCAGCGCGCGGGGGATCGCGTTCGGGTCGGGATTGAGGTGCTCGTCGACCGGCGTGCCGATGACGACGATGACGTTCTCGGCCGCTGGCGACGACGGCGGGGTCGGTCGAGGCGGTCAGCATGCCGCTCGGCGACCACGTCCTTGAGGATCTCGTCCGCGCCCGGCTCGACGAACGGCATCTGCGCCCGCTGGATCCGATCGACCGCGTGCTGCGAGACGTCGTAGCACCGTGGTGCGCTTGCCGCGGCTCGCGAGCGCGATCGCCAGGGGAAGCCCGACGTGGCCCCCGCCGCCGACGACGACGACGTCATTCTCGAAAGTCACGATCCGGACTCCGCATCAATCAGTTGGACAACCTGAGCAGGCTACCTCAAAGCGTGGCATGCCGCAGAGCAGGGCAGGTTACTACGACGGTGATGGGTATCATGGACGTGCCGAGCAGCCCGACCGGCGTCACGATCAGGTGCGCAACGTGATCGGTGATGCGCTCGCGGATCCAGCCGGGCTCGACGCGACCATCAAGGTAGGGACGATCCGTTCATCATGAACCAGGTCTATTTCGCACGCGATAGATGCTTGCCCGATCGGGCGACGCCCGCTTCGGACATCGTGCTTGCGTTTCCTGCCAACGACACTTCGGGGCTGTCGCTGCCCGACCGTACCGCCGCCGGCTTCGCGCCCGGTCGAACCGCTAGGGGCTCTCATGGATCTCCTCATCGTCGGCTCCGGCTTCTTCGGCCTCACGATCGCCGAGCGGGCGGCGGCATCCGGTCGCCAGGTCACGGTCATCGACCGCCGCCACCACATCGGCGGAAACGCCTACAGCGAGGACGAGCCCGACGACGGGGATCGAGGTGCACCGCTACGGCGCGCACCTGTTCCATACGTCCAACGCGACGGTGTGGGAGTACGTCAACCGCTTCACCGACGTTCACGCGACTACGTGCATCGCGTGTACACGACCACAACGGCGTCGTGTTCCCGCTGCCGATCAACCTCGGCACGATCAACCAGTTCTTCCAGGCGGCTCACTCGCCCGATTCAGGCGATGGCGCTCGTGAACGAGCTCGCGGGCGAGTTCGACCCGAAGGACGCCGCGAATCTCGAGGAGACGCGGCATCGCGCTCATCGGACGCCCGCTCTACGAGGCATTCATCCGCGACTACACCGCGAAGCAGTGGCAGACCGACCCGACGGAGCTTCCCGCCGAGGTCATCAGCCGGCTGCCTGTGCGCTACACCTACGACAACCGCTACTTCAACGACACCTGGGAGGGGCTGCCGACCGACGGGTACACCGCGTGGCTCGAGCGGATGGCGGACCACCCACACATCGAAGTGAAGCTCGACGTCGACTTCTTCGATGAGTCGCAGCCGCTGAACAAGGCGGCGACGGTCGGGCAGCTGCCGATCGTCTACACGGGGCCCGTCGACCGCTACTTCGACTACGCCGAGGGTGAGCTGAGCTGGCGCACGCTCGACTTCGAGCAGGAGGTCGCTGCCCGACGGGCGACTTCCAGGGCACGAGCGTCATGAACTACGCCGATGCCGACGTGCCGTACACGCGGATCCACGAGTTCAAGCCACTTCCACCCCGAGCGTGCCGACCGCTACCCGACCGACAAGACGGTCATCATGCGCGAGTTCTCGCGCTTCGCCACGCGCGATGACGAGCCGTACTACCCGGTCAACACGCCGGAGGACCGCACTGGACTGCTGGCGTACCGAGAGCTGCAGAAGGGCGAGCCGGACGTGCACTTCGGCGGCCGTCTCGGAACCTACCAGTACCTGGACATGCACATGGCGATCGGCTCGGCGCTGTCGATGTGGAACAACCAGCTCGCGTGAGCGCCGACGATCCCACCCGCGTCGTCGTGGCGCGCGCCGTTCTGCCGGTCAGTGACGCCGCAGAGGTGTTGCCGCTCTACCTCGACGGCGAGCTGGACATCGCCGGCTTCGCGATTCGCGGGCGGCACTCGCTGCACGTCGACGCGGGTCGCACCGTGTCGTTCGGCTCCTACTTCAACGCCTTTCCAGCTTCGTACTGGAGCGCCCACACCGACGTGCGCGAGGTGCGATTGGCGGTGCGAACCGCAGCGGATGCGGGTGGCCGCGTGCGAGCTGATGAGATCGGATGCCGATGCCCGGCCGGTGCTTGTCGAGGAGCGGTCGATTGCCGGCGTCGCCGAGCAGCTGTTCGATCTGTCCCTGACGGGTTCGACGACGGCGGTTGCTACTGGTTCGACCTCGTGGCGGGCGATGACGGGCTCGTTCTTCGAGGGCGCCGACTGGTCTGTAGCGGGTGGTCGGCGGAGCGGGACGGCATCCGTCGGCATGGCGACGTTCAACCGGCCCGCCGACTGTCTCGCCCAGCTCACCGCGCTCGCGGGCGACCCCGACGTGCTCGCCGTGCTCGATCGGATCATCGTCGTCGACCAGGGCACTGACCTCGTCAGCCGCGCAGGCGGGGTTCGACGACGTGGCGCGACGACTCGGTGACCGGCTGGTGCTGGTGCGACAGGCGAATCTCGGCGGCTCCGGCGGATTCTCGCGCGCCATGGCTGAGACGCTCGACCGCGGCGAGAGCGACTACGTCCTGCTCCTGGACGACGATGCGATCTGCGAGCCGGAGGCGATCGTCCGGGCGGTGCGATTCGCCGACGCCGCCTCGACGCCCACGATCGTCGGTGGCGGGATGATCCACATCGACGCGCGCACGGTGCTGTACGCGCAGAGCGAGCAGTGGGACACGCGCATCGGGTGGGTCGACCTGAGTCGCGCGGAAGCCTACGATCACGACTTCGCGCGGACCCCGTTCCGATCCACTCCCTTCGCCCACCGGCGGCATCGGTCCGACTTCAACGGCTGGTGGATGTGCCTCATCCCGGTGTCCGTGCTTCGCGCCCAAGGGCTTTCGCTGCCGCTCTTCCTGAAGGGTGACGACGTCGAGTTCGGACTGCGGGCGAAAGCGCGGTGGTGTGCCGACCGTCAGCGTCCCGGGCATCGCGCTGTGGCATCTGGGATGGGGCGGCAAGGCTCCCACTCGCACGTGGGAGGCGTACTTCCTGCATCGGAACCGGCTGATCGGCGAGCTCCTCCACTCGCCGCAGCGCCGCCCTCACCTCGTCGTCGCGCACTCCTTCTTCGGCGATCTGAAGCCCCTCCTGACGCTGCAGTACTCGGCCGTGCGCCTGCGCGCGATGGCAATCCAGCGACGTGCTCGACGGCCCGGAGTCGCTGCCGGGTCGACTCGCCACTCGCGCCGGCGAGATCAGGGCGCTCTGGGCGGGTTTCGCCGACGCGAACGCCGTCGACCCCGCCGCCCTCGCCGTGGGCACCGGCCGTGCGCGTGCCGTCCCGTCCGGACGCGCGGCTCAAGCCGTTCTGCTGGCAAGGCTCTGGCTGCGCCATCTCCTGGTGCCTGCTGCCGATTCATCCCGCGCTCGGCCCGACGCGCATGTGCGTGCCGACGAACTGAGCTGGGCGACGTTCACGCAGATCGACAGCGCGCTCGTGGACACTCCTGACGGCGCGGCGACGGTCTGGTACCGGCGCAGCCGCCGCGACACTGTGCGTGCGCTCGGCCGCAGCATCCGCCTCCATGCCATCGCTGTGGTGGCGATGGCCGGCACTCGCGCGTCGCTTCCGAGCCGCCGTCCGCGGGGCTCTCCTCGCCGAGCCAATGGGCTGAGATCTTCCGGGAGCACTCGTGACGGGCGCCTGGTGGGCGGCCGTGCCCGCGATAGTGGTGAGCGCCGCGATCCTGCTTGTGCCCGGCTTGATCGCCACAGCACCGCTTCGTCTCGCCGTGGGTCGCGCGGATCGCGCTGAGCTCCGCTGTAAGCTGTCGCCTGCATCGGCATCACAGGAGTCGCTTTCTCGCTGTTCGGGGTCTTCCTCGCCGCATGGCAGGTCGTCCTGGTGGCGCTGGTTCTCGCGGCTCGTAGCGTGGCTGATTCGCGGGTGGGTTCCCGACACACCGCACGAGCGCGTGCGCTGGTGGTGGCTGGCGTCGACCTGGCTGCTGTCCTCCGCGCTCATGGCGATCATCGCGTTCTGGGGCGTCGCCTCACCTGAGCAGTTCAGTCAGACGTACGATAACGTGTTCCACCTCGGCGCCATCTCCCACATCCTGACGGGCGGCGATGCCTCCTCGCTGACGCTGCGCACACTCATCGAACCGCAGCGTACGTGGGCGCCCTACCCATCGGCGTGGCACTCTCTTGTCGCGCTGACGGTTCAATTGTCGGGGGTGAGCGTTCCGGTCGCAGCCAACGCCATGTGGATCGCCGTCTGTGCGACCGTGTGGCTGCCTGGGGTCGCCTGGTTTGCGCAGCTCGTCGCGCGCCCGTTCGAGTCCGGGCGTGTGGCTCTGATCGCGCTGCCGCTCGGGGCGGCATTCGGCGCGATGCCGTATGCACTGCTGTCATGGGGCACCGTCTACCCGACCTTCCTCGCGACTGCCCTGCTGCCCGCGGCGATCGCCATCCCAGCCGCGGTGTGGCCGCCGCGATTCCGCGTGCACGTGGGTCGTGCCGTGGTCGCGGGGGCGGCGGGCCTCGCGGTGGTGCTCTCGGCAATCGTCTTCGCCCAGCCTCGGGTGCTCGCGACATGGGCCGTGATGATCGCACCGTTCGTGCTGTACTTCGCTTGGCGTGCATACCGATCGGCGTGGCGGGAAGGTGGCCGGCATCGCCGACGCGCGGTCACCGCGCTCGTGACCGCCGTCGCGGTGCTTGTGGTCGCCGCCGCAACGGGATTCGCATACGTGGTCTTCCGGCTCGGATTGTTCGAGCGACCGCTCGATGATCGCCTCGGGCGGTCCGCAGGCCGAAGCCACCCAGTCCATCGCGGCGGGATTCGCCCAGGTCCTCGGTCAGGCCTGGCCCGCTGGCTCCACCGGTACTGTCTCGTTCCCCGCGATTCCGGTCGCACTGTTCGTCATCGTCGGTATCGTCGCGGTGTGGCGCGCGGCGCAGGTTCCGATGGGCGCTGGTGTCGTACCTCGCGCTCGCGGTCCTGTTCGCGCTCGCTGCCGGGACGGACGACGTGTTCACCAAGCTGCTCACGGCGCTCTGGTACAAGGATCGCTATCGGCTGAGTTCCGCGCTTCCGGTGTTCGGTGTCGCGTTCGCTGCCCTCGGCATCCTGATCTCGGCGCGCTGGCTCGTTCGCCGCGCCGATCGCCGGCAAATCGGCGCGGGCGCGGTCGCCCTTGCCTGGGTGACCGCCCTCGTCTCGGCGCTCTCGCTCGTCGTCAGCGGCGGCTCAGCCGCGATCGCGGTGGTGTTCGCGCTTCCTCCGTCAGGCGCTGCGGACGAAGTGGTCTCAGTTCGTCAGATCCAATTCCTTCAGGACGCCGGCCGCCTCGTTCCGGATGACCAACGACTTCTCGGCGATCCGTGGGACGGGTCAGCGATGTCGCTTCTGTTCGGTGATCGCGAGCCGGTGTTCCCCCATGTCAACGGGCAGTGGGATCCGCAGCGGCTGCTGCTCGCGCAGCGCCTGGACGAGATCGAGACGGCGCCGGAGATCTGCGAGGCGCTGGACGCGCTGCGGGTCCGGTACGTCATCTACAACCCGCACGAGTTCGGCGGGGGCGATCCCGATCGGCAACCAGTTCTTCGCGATCCACGATGCGGTCGAGGCGGATTTGTTCGCACCGGTGAGACGCGGACGGCGAGTCGACGCTGTACCGCATCGAGCAGTGCGGCCCTCTGCCAGTCGGATGAGCCGGCCGCTCAGGCTCTCATCGAATCGGCGACGTTGACGTCAAGTCGCCCTCGGCGCTCGTTCAGCTTCTCCCGAACGAGTCTGAAATCCGCCTCGGCGGAGGTAGTACGCGAAGAGCGCGGCGTCGCGGCGGCGACCCTTGGGCATCAAGAGAATCCGGGCGAACCGGGTGCCTGCTGCATTCGCGCGACGTTGGGCGAGTTGTGAGCGGTCGGCAGCAGGCTGGGGCTCGGCGCAGAAATCGATCAGAGGTCGGAGCGATTCCTGCCAAAGGAATCGGCTGCGAAGCGCCCGCGCCCGATCGCTCGCCACATCGAGTGCGCCGGGTGTCGACAGCAGGTCGAGGATCGCCCCCGCGAGCGCGGCGGGATCCGCCGGAGGGACGATGCGTCCCGCGGCCGCGCTCCCGATGATCTCCGCGAACGCGTCGCCGTCGCTGGCGACGACCGGGAGGCCGGCCCACAGATAGTCCAGGATTCGGGTGCGGAACGAGAAGCGCGTTTCAGCGTGGAGGACGTGGGTGCTCACTCCGAGGTCGGCATCGAGCAGGTAGTTGACTCGGTCGTCGTAGTCGACCCAGGCGTCGTTGAAGAACACCGATCGTCCGGTCAAGCCGAGCCGCTCGGATGCGGCGACGGTGTCGGCGACCGCCTGCATCTCGGGAACATCGGGATTGAAGTGGGTTGCGCTGAGGAAGAAGAGCTTGATGTCGGGATGATCTGCCGCGAGCAGACCCATGGCCTCGACGAGGGTCACCGGGTCGAACCAGTTGTAGATGCCGCCGCCCCACAGCAGCACGCGGTCGTCTTCGCCGATCCCCTCGACGACGCCCTTGATCGCGGCACGCGTCCGCTGAGGCGGCTCAGCAGGGAGGCCGAAAGGCGCGATGCCGATAAGGGAGCTGAAAGTCGGGTCGTCTGTATAGGTCAGCGGGTTGAGCCGGCCCATCGACGACAGGCCACCCAGCCACAGGTCACGCTGGCGTTCGGAGGCACACAGGAAGAAGTCTCCGCGGATGAGCTGCTCGTTGAGCAGTGATACGGCCTTCTCGATCTCCTCCGCCCACATCGCAGCATCCTGGTACTTGTTCTGCTCGAGCTGCTCGAGCTGGAACGGGTCGTAGAGGTCGGCGACGATGATCTTTTCCGTCTCGCGGACCGATGGGAAGATGCGAAACGCCACCCCCTGGACGACGATGACATCCGCCCACTGCTCGTGCAGTGACATTCCGTGATCGTCGGATTCGTGCACGAAATACAGCTCGAATCGATCGGAAGTTCGCGCGATCCGCTGCCACGAGACGATGCGCACATCGCACTGCTCGCTCAGCTGGTCAGCCATGTTCCAGACGCGGATCCCCGGTCCGGCCATCTTCTCCTGGATGGGGTCGCCGGTGATCAGCAGCACGTGTGGGCGTACCGTCTGGTCTTGGCGCAACATCGCCAAAGCGACTCCCTTCGTAGGACCTAAGCACAGTAACAGGGTCGCTCCCGCGGTTGCGCGGACAGGCTTCCGGCAACCCGGCGACGGAGCCTGGCACCCGCAGCACGCCGGCTGGCCCGAGTCGGTGCTCTATCCGGCGTCCTGGTCAACATCGCCACCCGGTCGCCAAGGTGCTCCACCGGCCGACGTCACGGTCGTGCTGTCGCGGTCGAAGATAGTGCGCGCTGAACAAGACACCCACCCAACGCTGATGGCGGCGAGGAATCTGCTCGACCGTGGGGGTGACCCTTGCGCCGCTGTGCCGGGATGCCGCCCTTAGACTCGTCCCCGTGACCACAGCCGCCGTCGGCGCCCCCGGCTCTCCCCGGCGCTATCTGCACTCGCTGTGGCTCCTCTCCGCGCGCGATCTGCGGGTCCGCTACGCGACGAGCGCCCTGGGGTACCTGTGGTCCGTGCTGGACCCGCTGTCATGAGCCTGATCTACTGGTTCGTCTTCACTCAGGTCTTCCAGCGCACCGTCGGCCACGAGCCGTACATCGTCTTCCTCATCACTGCGCTGCTGCCCTGGGTGTGGTTCAACGCGGCGGTGTCCGACTTCACGCGCGCTTTCAGCAAAGACGCGCGACTGGTGCGTTCCACCGCCATTCCGCGCTCCATCTGGGTCAATCGCATCGTGCTCAGCAAAGGGATCGAGTTCCTCTGCTCGCTGCCGGTGCTCGTGGCCTTCGCGATCATCGCCGGCGCGCCGGTCGGCTGGGGCCTGATCTGGTTCCCCATCGCCGTGCTGCTGCAGCTCGTCCTCCTCGTCGGGCTCGGCCTGCTCGTCGCCCCGCTGTGCGTGATCTACACCGACCTCGAGCGCACGACCAAGCTGATCCTCCGCGTTCTGTTCTACGCCTCGCCGATCATCTACAGCATCGGCGACCTGCCCGGCGTGTTCCGAGAACTGGCTGCGTTCAATCCGCTGTCGGGGATCTTCACCCTGTACCGCATGGGATTCTTCCCGGAAGTGTGGGACACGCTCGCCGTGGTCGTGGGCGCGGTCATGAGCTTCCTGTTCCTCGGTCTCGGCATCCTCGTGTTCCGCCGTCTGGAACGGCCCGTGCTTGAAGGAGCTGTGATGACGGACACGGCCATCCGCGTGCGTGACCTGGGAGTCCGATTCCGCCGCAACCGCCGCGGCCGGCGCAGCTTCAAGGACCTGTTCTCGGATTCGTCGCGGCGGTCGAAGCCGGGCGAGTTCTGGGCGCTGCGGAACGTGTCGTTCGACGTCGAGCCGGGCGAGTCGATCGGCGTCGTCGGCCGCAACGGCCAGGGCAAGTCCACGCTGCTGAAGCTGGTCGCCGGCGTCCTGCTGCCCGACGAGGGAGGCGTCACCGTCGACGGCGGCGTCGCGCCGCTCATCGAGATCACCGGCGGATTCGTCGGCGATCTCACCGTGCGCGAGAACGTCCGCCTCACGGCGGGGCTGCACGGGATGTCGCGCGCCGAGGTGTCTCGGCGTTTCGACGGCATCATCGACTTCGCGGAGCTGCGAGAGTCCATCGACACTCCCTACAAGCACCTCTCCAACGGAATGAAGGTGCGCTTGGCGTTCTCGGTCGTATCGCAGCTGGAGGAGCCGATCCTGCTCGTGGACGAAGTCCTCGCGGTGGGCGACAAGGCGTTCCGCGAGAAGTGCTACGCGCGCATCGACGAACTGCTGGCGGAGGGCCGGACGCTGTTCTTCGTCAGCCACAGCGAGAAGGACCTGCGCCGCTTCTGCACGCGCGGGCTGTACCTCGACAAGGGCGCGCTCGCGATGGACGCGCCGATCACCGAGGTGCTCGACCGCTACAACGCCGACTACAACGGAGGCTGAGCGGCGACGGTCTCAGCCGTCAGTGCCCGCCAGCGGCGGCATCGGCTTCCACGACCTGTCGCGGGCGATCTTGCGGCCGTCGCGGATGCCGCGGAAGAGGTTCGACGTGCCCCGCACCGTGCGCTCGACCGCGAGCAGGCGGATGAGCTCTTTGCCGAACGTGAGGGCCGTGCCGAGGGCGAAGAGCGGCGGGTTGTAGACGCCCAGGGAGCGGTAGTAGTTCTTCATGTGGCCGCGGTTGCGCATGATGTAGTACCGGTACGCGTTGCTCGACGCGTTCATGTGGCGGATGCCCATGTCCCACTGCTTGATCTCCCGCGTGCGTCGCAGCACGAACTCGTTCACGATCACCGATGTGGTCTTGCGGGAGGCGAGCCACCCGTACATCTGGTCGTCCCAGTAGATGAAGAAGCGCGGATCCGGAAGGCCGATCTGCTCGACGATGTCGCGGTGGATGAACATCCCCTCGAAGCATCCGGAGTTCATCGGCTTGAATCCCGACTCGTCGAAGCCCGCCGGCGCGAACGGGATCGGGATGCCGAGCGGCTCCGCGACGCGATACTGCCAGTAGAACTCGCTGCCGTCGTAGTCGTACCGGCGGCCCTGGATGCTCTTGAACCGAGGCGCCCAGGCGCCCATCCGGGCCAGGCCGTTCGGGATGCACCTCGACGTCGTCGTCCATGAGCCAGATCCAGGTCGGAGCCGAGCTCGTACGCGGTCCGCATGCCCTCGCTGAACCCGCCGGACCCGCCGGTGTTCGTCTCGAGGCGCCGGTAGACGAGCTGGGCGCCGAGGCGGTCGCGGAAGGACTCGACCAGCTCGGTGGTGTCGTCGACCGACGCATTGTCGATGATGACCACGTGCCCGGGCTTCGGGTCCATCCGGGTGATGCTCTCGAGCAGGCGCGAGAGCAGACCCGACCGGTTGTAGGTCACGATCGCGATCGTGGCGGATGCCGGGTCGAAGGTTGCAGGGGGCTGGGAAGGGGTCGTCGACGTCATCTGGGAGGTGTCGGCTGTATGAGGCATGGCCTCAGCATCCTACCGCGGGGCGATCGGACCTTCCTGGACGTGCGGCAGCACCGGCCCGCCCTCACCCGCGTCGATCCGCTCCCGCCATGAGCGGGACTGACCGGCGCGCACCGCGCACAGCACGAGCAGCAGCCAGCCGAATCCGAACAGCGTGAAGCTCTCGAACATCGAGTCCACCAGGAGGGCGACGAGCATGAGCGGGGTCCACGCGTAGACGACCGCCCGCCGCTCGCTCGCGTCGAGCCAGGAGCGCACGAGGGCGACGCCGGCGAACGCGGTGAACAGCAGCAGGCCGATCCAGCCGAGCTGCAGCAGGACGTCGAAGTACGCGTTCAAGCCGGAGGCATGGCTGGTCCGCAGCCCGTAGTTGATGGCGCTGAACGGGAACTCGCTCTGGTTCCACGGGCCGAACCACCCCCACCCCTGCACAGGCTTGGAGCGCAGATAGTCGACCATCGTGTTCCACAGGTCGACCCGCATGGAGAAGTCGGACCCGGCGCCCAGGAGGGCGATGACCGGATGCCGCGCGGCATAGCCGATCGCGAGTCCGGCGACGACGACCCCGCCGATCGTCCATTGGAGGGCGGAGCGCCCCTCCGGCCGTGCGTGCCGGACGAGCGCGAGCGCCCCGACCGCGAGTCCCACGGCGACGGCGAGAACGAGCACGGTAGGGGAGTCGCTCAGCGCCGCGAGCCCGCCGGCGAGCACGACCGAGTAGACCGACAGTCCGACGCGCACCGACTGCGTCCGGTACTCGATGAGGAACGTGATGAGCGCGATGACCGCCACGAAGCCCAGCAGGTTGCGGGTTCCGAACATGCCCTGCACCGGACCCAGCTGGGCGATGTTGCCCTGGATGCCGAGGAAGGGGAATGACATGTCGAGCAGGATCCCCGCGAGGACCTCGAGTGCGAGCGAGACGGACAGCAGCACCCGCAGCACGTCTCCGAGTGCCCGCGCGGTCTGCAGCGTGTCGCGCACGTGGCCGATCGTGATGGCGAGGAAGGCCAGGGCGGCGGTGGACAGCCAGCTCCAGAACGAGGCCGTCGCGTCCTGGCTCCAGAACACGCTGGCCAGCGCCCACGCGATGAACAGGACGACGGTCGTGGGCACGAGCCGGACGAGGGAGATCTCCCGGCGCCTGGCGATCAGCATCCCGCCGCCGATCACGCACAGTCCGACGATGATCGAGACATAGGTCACCCTGCCCGCGATCCGCTCCACCGCGAAGGCGGAGAAGACCGCTCCGAGCACCGCGACGGTGTAGGCGCGGGCGAACGCCGCCGATGCCAGGATCGCCGCCCACCGCGGGACGCCCGGCGACGCGTCGGTCACGACTCGCGCGTGGTCAGCTCGCCACGCTCGATAGCGATACGCGTCTCGGCGGCGCCTTCGCCGATGTGAGGGGACTGCTTGATCTTGAACCCGAGCATGATCACGAACAGCCATCCCCACGCCAGCAGGGGGCCGGACTCCGCGAAGCCCTGCACGAGCAGGATCGCCGCCACCAGTGTCGGCAGGAGAGTGAGCGGCGAGTAGGGGCGATCGTCGCGCAGATCCCAGCGCGGGCGGTCGACGGCGAAGAACCACGATCTCCAGATGAACGCGATGTACACGATCGCCATCAGGAAGACCCCGATGAGCCCGAGCTGGAAGAACACGTCGATCCACATGCTGTGCGCCTGAATGACGGTCTGTCCGTGATCGATGATCCAGCCGTCGAACGCGGGCTCGCCGACGATCCACGGCGTGGAGTACCCCCACCCGATGAGCGGATGCTGGAACGCCCGCTCGAGCACCGCCTGCCAGATCGCCTCGCGACCGGTGAGGTCGGAGCTGCGACCCAGAACACCGAAGAGCGGATCCCGCCACAGCCAGAACGCCAGGAGACCCCCGAGCCCTACGGCCGCGTACGCGAGGTAGTACCGGGTGCGCTCGCCGGGCCGCCGGGCTCGACGCATCAGCAGCACGGTCACGAGCACGATCACGACGGCGACTGCCGCGACGTAGGCGGTCGCCGACGACGCGCGGTAGAACAGGTACGCCGACACGCCGATCCAGATGCCGAGCAGCACACGGCGCGGAGCGCCGGCGGCGAAGCGGATCGAGAAGACGATGATCGCCAGCAGGGCCACCGGCCCGAGGAGATTGGCGTTGCCCATGATGCCCTGGATGCGGCCGCCGTCGAAGAGGTTGTCGCGTGACCAGTACACGATGGGGTCGTCGGCCGGCTCCGCCGGGATGATGAAGCCGGGCAGGATGGGTCCTCCGACGAACACCGAGACCGACAGCTCGAACACGATCGACAGGGCGATCACCCATTTCAGCGCCGAGGCGATCACGCGGACGATCTCGCGCCACGTGAGCACGCTGCCGATGAACAGACCCTGCAGCGTCGTGATCACCAAGAGGAGCAGCGTGAGGGCGGTCGCTTCGCGCCACTGCGACCAGATGATCGACAGCGTGGCCCAGGACACGTAGGCCACCGCGTACCAGGGAAGCCGGCGCCACTGCACCGGCGGCCGGATCGCGGCCCACAGCCCGACCGAGAGCAGCCCGCCGCCGATCGTGATGACGGCGGTCGGCACCTCGCCGATCGCATTGAGCCACGCCGTGCTCGACAGGGCCATGAAGAGCACGAAGATGCACCACCCGCGGAGCAGGTGGTGGGCCGTCTTCTCGCGGACCGGGGGTGCCGGAGGCGCCGACGCCGGGTGCTTCGAATAGACGGCCATCGTGCACTCAGGCTACCGCTTGTGCGCGCCTACCCTGGAGGCATGCTGACGACTGTGACGAACACCCCCCGCGACTACGACTGGGGTTCCACCGTTCTGCTGGCCGACCTCGAAGGTCGTCCGGCGACAGGCGCCCACGAGGCGGAGATCTGGTTCGGCGATCACCCGGGGTGCCCGTCCGTCGTGGCCGACGGCCGCCCGCTCGGTGAGTGGCTCGCTCGCGAGGGCGCAGCCACGGGGGCGCCCTCGCGGCTGCCGTACTTGCTGAAGCTGCTGGCCGCGGCATCCTCCCTCTCGATCCAGGCGCACCCCTCGCGCGCGCAGGCCATCGAGGCGTATGCGCGAGAAGAGGCGGCCGGCATCCCGCGCGACGCGCCGGAGCGGACGTACCGCGACGAGAACCACAAGCCCGAGCTCATCGTCGCGGTGAGCGAGACCTTCACGGCGCTTGCCGGGATCCGCGAGCTCGACGCGACGCGCAGGCTGCTGGACCTGCTGGGCGCCGCCGGGTCGGCGCTCGCCGAGCGCCTCTCGGGGCCGGATGCCGCCGCCTCCGTCCGCGACACGATCGCGTGGCTGCTCTCCGGGCGCGCCGCCGAGGAGATCGCGTCCCTCGCCGAGGCGGCGCACGCGGCGGCATCCGATGAGTTCGAGGCGGAGCTGAACCTGCTGCGCCGGCTCGCGGGCGACTTTCCGGGAGATCCGGGTCTGGGCGTGGCGCTGCTGATGAACCTGGTGGTCCTCCGCCGGGGCGAGGGCTTGTTCGTGCCGGCAGGGGTGCTGCACGCCTATCAGGAGGGGCTCGGGGTGGAGATCATGGCCGCGAGCGACAACGTGCTGCGCGGCGGTCTGACGCCCAAGCACGTCGACGTGCCCGAGCTGCTGCGCGTGCTCGACCCGACCCCCGGGCCGGTGCCCGTGCTGCGGCCGCTGGTGGAGGGCGGCATCGCGCGGTTCGCCCCGGACGTGCCGGACTTCGCACTGACCCATGTCACCGTGGCGGGTGGGGAGGAGATCTCCGTCCCCACAGCTTCGGTCGCGATCGCGCTGGCGACCGAGGGATCGTCACCGTGCAGCGGAGGCGGCGGCGCAGAGCTTCGGCTGCATCCGGGTCGGGCGGCGCTGGTCGACCCCGGATGAGTCCCCGCTTCTCGTGACGGGTGACGGGCCAGGTCTTCATCGCGCAGCCCGGCGCGGGATGGAGCTCCGCTCCCGCATCGTGAGGCGGTCGAACATGCACGTGCGACACGCCGACGGCGCGTCGTAACGTTCAAGCGCGGGGTGAGGCTTTACGATCTGCGACTTGACCCTGGCGAACTACACGGGTGTAATTATCCGTACACGCGGACCAGCGTGGGGGGTAGAAGGTGGGAGAACGAGATGACGGGTTACCGTTCCGGCGTTCCCGACAATTGGTTCGTCGATCCGGTCCAGCTGGGGGTTCCGGGGGTGCGCCGTCCTCTCGAGGGGGAAGACGGCAACCCGCTCGGGTGGCAGACCGACGCGCTGTGCGCTCAGACAGATCCGGAGGCGTTCTTCCCAGAGAAGGGCGGCTCGACACGAGACGCGAAGAAGATCTGCACGACGTGCGATGTTCGCGGCGAATGCCTCGAGTACGCGCTGCAGAACGATGAGCGCTTCGGGATCTGGGGCGGGCTCAGCGAACGCGAACGTCGGAAACTCAAGCGACGCGCGAGCTGAAACCGCGCGCTCCGCCCCGCTCGTGCGCGGCGGCCGTCGTTCCGGTGCACAGCGGCGCGTGCGCCGGGCTCTCCACAGCCCGCCGCCTAGGCTGACCACGTCATGCCCGCCCGAGTCCACGCCATCCTCGTCGTGCGCCCTGACGGGCGCACTCCGGCCGCGCACCATCTGCGGCGCACGCTCGCGAGCCTGAGCGAACAGACCGAGCGCGTACACGCGCTCACGATCGTGATCTGCGGCGACGACGAAGGAGTGGCGGCGGTGGCGGCGGCATCCGATGCCGAGTCTGTGATCACCGCGCCGGCCTCGACGGGCTTCGCCGCCGCGACTGCTATGGCGACGCTCCGGGTCTCGGGCGACGCCGTGTGGATCCTCGCGCAGGACACGGCGCCCGAGCCGGAGGCCCTCGCCCGGCTGGTCGGCGCCCTCGAGCTCGGGCCGTCGGTGGCCTTCGTGGCGCCCAAGCTGGTGCGCTGGGACGACCGCACGCAGATCGTGTCGCTCGGGGTCAGCATGACCGCGCTCGGGCGCACCGTCGGCCTCGCCGACGACGAGCTCGATCAGGGCCAGCACGACGCCAGGGAGGACGTGCTCGGCGCCGACATCCGCGGCATCCTCGCGCGCACCGAGGAGTGGCGCCGGCTCGAAGGCATCGACCGGGCGCTCCTGGGCGCGGATGAAGGGCTCGACCTCGGCGTGCGGGCGCGCCTGACCGGCGCGCGGGTGCTGCTGGTGCCGACGGCGCTGGTCGCCGTCTCCGGCGACGGCGTCGCCGGGCTTCCCTCGCCCCTGACCGCCGCCCGGCGACGGCGCCGCGCGTTCGCCGCCCGCACGGCGCAGCTGCACCGTCGACTGGTGTACGCGCCCGCGGCCGCCATGCCCTTCCTCTGGCTCGCGATCCTGCCCACCGCGCTGTGGCGCACCGTGCTGCAGATCGTCCGAAAGCAGCCGGGTCTCGTCCTTCCGGAGTGGGGCGCGGCGATCGTCGCCGTCGTCCGACTGCCCTCGATCGTCCGTGCGCGTCGCCGGATCCGGGCGTCGCGGACGACCGGCTGGGCCCAGCTCGCGCCCCTGCGCGTATCGCAGCGGGCTCTGCGAGAACAGCTCGAAGACGACGCGGATTCCGCCGCGCCCGCACGGCGCGGCGAGCTCAGGTTCTTCACGGGGGGCGGCGCCTGGCTGGTGCTCGCCGCGCTGGTCGCGTCGTTCGCCGCCTTTCCCGCCCTTTCTGCGTGGCCGGTTCTGGGCGGGGGCGGCCTGCAACCGCTGTCGGGGGATGCCGCGCAGTTGTGGGCGAGCGTGGCCTACGGTCTGAGGTCGTCGGGTCTGGACACCGTGGGCCCGGCCGATCCCTTCGCCGTCGTCCTCGCCCTCCTCGGCACGGCGTGGCCGCTCGAGCCCTCGCGTGCGCTGGTGATCCTCTGGCTCCTCGCCCTGCCACTGTCAGCCCTCGGCGGATGGTTCGCCGCGACCCGCGTGACCGACCGGTCGCTGCTGCGCTTCGCGGGCGGCGCCGTCTGGGCGCTCGCGCCCACCCTGCTGGCCGCTCTCACCCAAGGTCGGCCGAGTGCCGTGATCGCTCACCTGCTGCTCCCGTGGCTCTTCTATGCGGGATCGGTGGCGCACCGGTCGTGGGTGGCCTCCGGAGCGGCATCCCTTCTGCTTGCCGCCGTGGTCGCCTGCGCGCCGTCTCTGGCGCCGGCGCTCATCGTGGTGTGGGCCGGGGCGATCGTGCTCGTCGTCGCGCTGCGACGCGGGCGCGGGCTCGCCCGGCTGATCTGGGTGATCGTTCCCGGCGCACTGCTGGCGGCACCGGTGATCTGGTACCAGGTGCGGACCGGAAACGCGTGGGGGCTCCTCGCCGACCCCGGCCTCACCTGGGCGGGGACGCAGGTGGGGGCGGATGCCGCGGGCCGCGCGCTGCTGGCCGCCGGCATCCCGACCCCCGACCTCGTCGGCTGGGTCGGGCTGGTGCCGGGACCCACCTGGTGGGTGCCGTTGCTGGCCGCGCCGGTCGCCCTGCTGGCACTCGTCGCGCCCCTCACCCAGCGCTGGGCGGCGGGGATCGCGCTGCTCGCGATCGCCGCGCTGGGCCTGGCCACCGCATTCGCCGCCGTCGGCGTGTCGGTCGCATTCGCCGAGTCGCTCCCGGTCGCGCTGTGGCCCGGAGCCGGACTCAGCCTCGCCTGGCTCGGCGCCCTCGGCGGTGCGCTGGTGACCTTGGACATCGGCCTCGCGCCCCGCCTGGCCGCGGTGCGGACAGTGGCCACGGTCGCGGTGATGGTCGCGCTCGCCGTGCTCGCCGTCCCCGCGCTCACCTCTCTGGCCCGAGGAACCGCGCTGCTGACGAACGGACCATCCAGCACGCTGCCGGCGTACGTCAGCGCCGCGGGCCGCGAGGACCCTGACGTCGGAACGATCGTGATCACCCCGCAGAGCCAGGGGGGCACCTCGTCGCGCGTGGTCTGGGGCGGCAGCGAGACGCTCGACGGACAGGCGAGCATCATCTCCACGCGGACGACCGAGAGCCCGTCCGATGCAGAGGTCGCAAGCCTCACCGCCAATCTCGTCACCTCCGCGGCCGACGACGTGATCGGCGACCTCGCTGCGCTCGGCGTGAGCTTCGTGCTGCTCGCGCCCTCCGTCCCGCCCGAATCCGAGCTCGCGCGCGTGTTCCGGCTCTCCGCCGCGACCGCGCTCGATCAGCGCGACGGCCTCGATGCGGTGGGCGAGACCGAGAAGGGGGTGCTCTGGCGCGTCACCCAGGAGGTGGAGCCGAGGGCCGAAGCGCCGGCCGCTGCGAGTGACCTCGCCCGGGCGATCGCGGCCGCGCAGCTGGCGGCCGTCGCGGTGGCCCTCCTCCTCGCGATCCCCACCGCGGCGTCCCGGCGCCAGGCGCGGCGCACTCCCCGCGTCGTCGGGCCGTACTGGGAGGAGGGCCGATGAGCGATCGCCGGGTCTTCCGCTGGGCGACCACCGGCGCGCGCCTGCTCGCGGGTACCCTCGTCGCCGTGGCGTTCGTGGTCGGCGTCGTGACGGCCGTGTCGCTGCCGTGGCCGACCCTGACCCGCGAGCCGGTCGCGATCGAGCAGGCGCCCGCACCCTCGGCGAGCGTGCTCGTGTGCACCGGGGGACTGCTGGCCGTCGGCCGAGAGGCGGAGGACGCGGGTCGGGTCATCACCGCCGCGCCGCAGACGGTGACCAGCGCCGTCACCCCCGGCGGCCCCGACCCGTCGACCGTGCCGCTCGTCCCTCCCACCACGGACGGCACCGCTCCGCCCGTGGCCATCGTGGCCGAGCCGGCCGACGACGCTCCGACCGATGTGGCGGCATCCGGATCCAGCACCGCCGGCGCCGACGACCTGCGCGGCTACGCCGCGTCCGCATGCCGGCCCGCGCTCATGGAGTCGTGGCTCGTCGGCGGCTCAGCCGCGACCGGCGCGGCAGACGTCGTGATGCTCGCGAATCCCGGAACCGTCCCCGCGACCGTGCAGCTCACGGTGTACGGAGCCGGCGGTGCTCAGGTGCCCGCCGGAGGCAGCGACCTCGTGATCGCTCCCGGAGTCCAGATCGTGGTGCCTCTGGCGGGACTCCTCCTGGGCGAGCAGAGCCCGGTCATCCGCGTCACCGCGACCGGTGCGCCGGTGCAGGCGGCGCTGCAGGCCAGCATCACCCGCACGCTGGTGCCCGGCGGAGTCGACCAGGTGGGCGCGATCGCCGTCGCCGACACCGTGCAGGTCGTGCCGGGCGTCACGGTGACCCAGAATCCCGGGGCTGACACGACCTCGGATGCCGCAACCCTCGTGCGCGTTCTCTCGCCGAACGCCGACACCACCGCGACGATCACGGCGACACCCTCGGGAGCCTCGCCGCAGTCGTCGGCTCCGACGACCGTGCCGCTCACCGCGGGGGTGCCGACCGAAGTGGAGCTCGGCGGGCTGCCGGTCGGGGAGTACACGATCGACGTGTCCGCCGGCGCCCCCGTGCTGGCGGCCGTCTGGCAGACCACGGGCTTCGGAGAGGGATCGGACTTCGCCTGGTACACCTCCGCTCCGGAGGTCTCGGCGCCCAGCCTGTTCGCGATCCCGCCGGGCCCTGAGCCCGCGCTCACGCTCTCCAACTCCACTCCGGAGGCGATCGCGGTCGTCGTCGAGGCCGTCGACGGTTCGTTCACGACGGAGGTGGAGGTCGCCCCGGGCTCCAGCGAGGTGATCCGCCTGACGGCCCGAACGGTCTATTCGCTGGATGCCGGAGGCGGCGGCATCCGCGCGGGCATCTCGCAGAGTGGGGACGGCGCCCTCGCGGGCTTCCCGGTGTGGTCCTCCGATGCCGCGGCGCAGGAGATCACGGTGTACCCGTGATGCTCAGAAGTACCTGAACCTCTCGGGGCCGAGGTCCCACGGGTCGCGGTCGAGATACTCCGCCGCCGCCCGGAACACGCTGCTCTCGACCATCATCCGCCGGTGAAGGTCGTCGTCGCGATGGAGGTGACTGAGCCGCTCGATCGGCAGCCGATACATGATGATCCGCTTCTCGTCGGTGAGGGCGCGCCAGCGGGGGATGCCGTCGTCGTCGGCCGTGGGCGGCATGTCGCCGACCTCGAAGCTCACATCGCGCAGCTCCGGCCAGGCCGAGCGCAGGAACTCGGCGGCGGTGCCGACCGCGAGATCGAAGCGGTCGACCCGCGTCTCCAGCGGCGGCAGCGGTGGGCGCACGATCGGACTGCGGCCCTCCCGCCCGTGACGGCCGTGGCGGGCCGGACGACGCGGCGGCGACGCCGCTTCCTTGCTCCTGCGCCAGGCCATGCGTCCCATCCTAGAGATCCGCGCCCGACCGGGCGGCGCGGCGGCGCGGCAGGCGCGGGACGGCTCGGTAGCGTTGGGCCGATGCGCGAGAGACTCTGCTCGAAAGTGGGATGCGCCCGTGAGGCGGTCTCGACCCTGACGTACGACTACCCCGATCAGATGGCGGCTCTCGGACCGCTCGGCGGGGGCGGAGATCCGCACGCACACGACCTGTGCGCCATCCACACGGATCGGCTCTCCATGCCGCGCGGGTGGGTCGTCGTGAGGCACGAGACGATCTCCGGACGCTAGCGCCGAGGGGCAGGACGAAGCGATGCGGTCCGGACGTCTGAGAGAATGGTGGGATGAGCACAGACCTGAGCGCCCCCGTCGTCGATGAGCCCCGCGCTGACGCGCACCGAGTCCTCGAGTACCAGGTCGCCGACCTCGCGCTCGCCGAGGCGGGCCGTCATCAGATCCGTCTGGCCGAGAACGAGATGCCTGGCCTGATGGCGCTGCGCGAGGAGTTCGGTCCGACGCAGCCTCTGGCGGGTGCCCGCATCGCCGGTTCGCTGCACATGACGGTGCAGACCGCCGTGCTGATCGAGACGCTCGTCGCGCTCGGCGCCCAGGTGCGCTGGGCCAGCTGCAACATCTTCTCCACGCAGGACGAGGCCGCGGCCGCCGTCGCCGTCGGACCGACCGGCACGGTCGACGCCCCCGCCGGCGTTCCGGTGTTCGCCTGGAAGGGCGAGACACTCGAGGAGTACTGGGCCTGCACCGACCGGATCTTCGACTGGTCGGCCGAGGGCTTCGCCGGGCCGAACCTCATCCTCGACGACGGCGGAGACGCGACCATGCTCGTGCACAAGGGCGTCGAGTTCGAGAAGGCCGGGGCCGTTCCGGATGCCGCGCCCGGCGAGTCCGCCGAGCACCGCATCGTGCTCGACACGCTCCGGGCGAGCCTGGCTCGCGACCCTCAGCGCTTCACGCGCCTCGCTGAAGACCTGATCGGTGTCACCGAAGAGACCACGACCGGTGTGCACCGGCTCTACGAGCTGGCGGCATCCGGCGACCTGCTCTTCCCCGGCATCAACGTCAACGACTCGGTGACGAAGTCGAAGTTCGACAACAAGTACGGCATCCGCCACTCGCTGCCCGATGGGCTGAACCGCGCGACCGATGTGCTGATGGGCGGCAAGATCGTGTTCGTCATCGGCTACGGCGACGTGGGCAAGGGTGCCGCGGAGGCGATGCGCGGCCAGGGCGCGCGCGTCATCGTCGGGGAGATCGACCCCATCTGCGCGCTCCAGGCGGCGATGGACGGGTTCCAGGTGGCACGCCTGGAGTCTGTGATCGGCGACATCGACATCGTCGTGACCGGCACGGGCAACAAGAACGTCGTGACCGTCGAGCACCTGCAGTCGCTCAAGCACCTCGCGATCGTGGCGAACGTCGGCCACTTCGACAACGAGATCGACATGGCGGGACTGGAGTCGCTGCCGGGCGCCGAGGCGATCGAGATCAAGCCCCAGGTGCACGAGTGGCGGCTTCCGAACGGGCGCAGCGTCCTCGTGCTGAGCGAGGGCCGTCTGATGAACCTCGGCAACGCCACGGGTCACCCCTCCTTCGTCATGAGCGCCTCGTTCACGAACCAGGTGCTCGCCCAGCTCGAGCTGTTCACGAACATCGAGGCCTACCCGGTGGGTGTCTACACGCTCCCCAAGGCGCTCGATGAGAAGGTGGCGCGCCTGCACCTCGGCGCGCTCGGTGTGGAGCTGACGGAGCTCTCGCGCGACCAGGCCGACTACATCGGCGTGCCGGTGGAGGGCCCGTACAAGCTGGATCACTACCGGTACTGAGGCGGGTGTCGGCCGCGCGCGGTCAGCGGGCTGGAAAGCCGCGCGGGATCCCCGACGTCGGAGCGTTCAGCGCGGCCACGCGCTGCTGCTCCAGCTGAAGCGCGCGAAGTTCCCGGTCGCGACGCACGGCGACCACGCCGCGGAGGAATGTCTCCGCGTCGACGTCCGGCACCGGCGACACGTGCGCGGCGGTCTCGGCCGCGAGGGAGGCCGCGAGCCGTGCGCGAGCCGGCGGCTGCATGGCACCGGCATTCTGCACGAACTGCGCGACGCGCCGCGAGAGCCGATCGGGAAGCCGGGCGACGTCGGCGAGCGCGGCCCAGGCGGACAGCGCGTGCGGCACGGGTGGTGCGGGCGGCGGCAGCTTCGGGGTGCGGGTGCGCTCGGAGTAGGTTCCCGCCATCAGGTCGCCGAGCCGCTGCGCGCGAGGAGTGAAGGCGCCGACGAGCGCAGCGACGGCGCCGAAGGTGAGCCAGATCTCGAAGACGCCGACGAGGGCGCGGATGAAGGCCTGCCGGAAGCCCGCTGCGCCGCCGTCGGTGCGGACGATCCGCCCGCCGACCGCGAGCTTGCCGAGGCTGCGCCCCCGCGTCGTCGTCTCCACGATCGTCGGGATGACGACCATGACGGTCACCAGTATCGAGACGGTCAGGATCGGGAGGGTCACCACGTCGATGATGCTCTGACCGATGAGCCAGGAGGAGACCAGTGCGAAGAGGAGGAACGCTCCGATCCCGAGGATCACGTCGATCAGGGTGCCGAGTCCACGAAGGAAGAACCCGACGGGCTGCACGTCGAGGGCGACCGCTTCCCCGGTGAGGATCTCGTCCTGCTGGATCTCGATCACCCGGGCGGGAGCGGGCGGAGATTCCTGACCGGGCATGGGTACAGTAAAGCAAATGGACCTCGACGCCCTCTCCGCCGCGCGAAGCGACGAATGGGCCCGCCTCGACGAACTGAGCCGCATCCGCCGCCTGAACGGTGCGGAAGTCGACGAACTGGTGACCCGTTACCGTGCGGCATCCGCTGATCTGGCCGACATCAAGACGTCCGCCGGCCGCACCGCCCACGGCGACCACGTGTCGACCATGCTCGCCCGAGCACGGCTGCGCCTGACCGGGGCGCCCGAGAACGTCGCTCAGCAGATCCCGCGGTTCTTCGCGCTCCAGCTGCCGGCGGCGCTGTACCGGGTGCGGTGGACGACGCTCCTCATCGCGGTGTCGTTCATCGCGATGGCCGCGGTGGTCGCCTTCTGGATCTCGGGCGATCCGGCTCTGGTCGCCTCCCTCGGCAGCCGCGCGCAGCTGGAGTACTACGCCGAGAACCAGTTCACCGAGTACTACAGCGAGAACCCGGCGGCGGTGTTCGCCGGCACGGTGTGGACCAACAACGCCTGGATCGCGGCGCAGTGCGTGCTGTTCGGCATCACCGGGGTGTGGCCGGTGATGGTGCTGGTGCAGAACGCGGTGGGTGTCGGGACCGCCGCCGCCGTCATGCTCGCCTTCGAGCGCGGTGACGTGTTCCTGCTCTTCATCCTGCCCCACGGGCTGCTCGAGCTCACGTGCATCTTCGTGGCGGGGGCCGCCGGCCTGCACATCTTCTGGGCGTGGGTCGCGCCGGGACGCCGCTCGCGCGGCGACGCACTGGCGGCCGCCGGGCGGTCGCTGGCCACGATCGCGGTGGGCCTGATCATCGCGCTGGCGGTCGCCGGGGCGATCGAGGGCTTCGTGACGGCCCAGCCGTGGCCGTGGCCCGTGAAGATCGGCATCGGCGCGCTGGCCCTGGGGGCGTTCGTCTTCTACATGGTCGTCGTCGGGGGCAGGGCGCACCGGCGGGGGGAGACGGGCGACCTCACGGAGTACGAGGCGGGCACGCCGACCCTCGTCGCCGGCTGAACGGCACCGTTCCCCCCACATCGACTTGCCCTATAGGTCGATGACACGCCGTGTGAAAACTGCACACAGGGCAAGTCGATGTCTTGAGCGCAAGGAAAGGGGCCGGCCGCCGAAGCAGCCGACCCCCTGTGAGCGCGAGGCTCAGGACTTCCTCTGCGTCCCGTCGAACAGAGCGCGGTATGCGAAGCCGGCGATCAGACCGCCGATGATCGGGAACACGATGAACACCCACACCTGGCTGAACGCGAGGCCGCCCCCGTAGACGGCCGACGCGATCGAACGGGCCGGGTTCACCGACGCGTTGTCGATCGGGATGATCGCCAGGTGGATGAGCACGAGCGTCAGACCGATCGCCAGGCCGGCGAAGTTCGACCCGCGGGTCGAGTGGGTCACGCCCAGGATCACGATCACGAAGAGGGCGGTGAAGAGCACCTCGACGACGATCGCCGCGCCGAGTCCGAAGCCTCCGGGCGAGAGCTCGTCGAAGCCGTTGCTGGCGAAGCCGCCGTCCTGCGCGTTGGCGAGCCAGCCCTCGGGGCCGAACAGCCCGATCAGCACGACGAGGGTGGTCGCCACCACACCTCCGATGAGCTGGGCGATGATGTAGGGAATCACGCCCTTCCACGGAAAGCGGCCCGCGGCCGCGAGCCCGAGCGTGACGGCGGGGTTGAAGTGGCCGCCCGAGATCGGGCCGAACGCGTACGCGCCGGCGATGACCGTGATGCCGACGGCGAGCGAGACGCCCACGAACCCGACCCCCTTGTTGGCCGATTCGGTCCCTTCGCCGAAGCCGGCGGCGAAAAGGGCCGTGCTGATCACGCCGAGGACGAGGAGCAGGGTGCCGAACGCCTCCGCGATGAGGGTGGCCGCGGTGGACGGCCCTGCGGGGACGTCAGCAGGGGTGTGGTGGAGCTCGGTGGGCTCGACCGGCTTGTCGGGTCGCGGGTCGTTCGTGGGAGGGGTGTGATCGAGCGGGGTCGGATCGATGGGCTTTTCAGGACGCGGATCGCTCATGCTCGAGGCTCCTTCGGTGTCGTCGTGCGGATTGTCCGCCTCGCGAGAGTTTAGGGCACGCTCAGAAACTTCACAGGCAGGCGACGCGGCAAGGCGGCGGATGCCGGAAACACGGCGTCATGCATGCTCGACGCACCCGCTGTCAGAGCCGCCCGGCCGCCTTGAGCTCCGAGGTAGCGGTCGGCGATCCGCGGGGGCAGCGACTCGGCGTCGGCGGCGATCGCCTCGGCTCCGGACCGCCCGATCGCGGCAGCGACCTGCGCGGCATCGCGCACACCGCGCTCCACCGCGGCCGCCCGGTAGACGTCCGCTGCGTCGCGCCGCCCGTCGGCCGGGCCCACTCGCCCGCCGGCCGGTGCCTCGGTATCCGTGACGGTGCCGACCAGGACGTGGGTGCGGTGCGTGAGCGCGGGAAGGGACCCCAAGAATCCGCGCGCGGCTTCGGGGGCGTCCTGGGCGGTGAGCACGACGACCAGAGACGGACGGGAGGTGAGAGCCCGCACCTGTGCGAAGGCGGCATCCCAGTCGGTGTCGATCAGCTGGGGCTGCACCTCGGCCATCGCGTCCACGAGCGCGGGCAGGAGCCCGGGGCCGTCGACGCGGGTGACGCGTGCCCGCGGGACGCGGTCGAACATCAGCAGGTGCGTGTGGTCGCCCGCCCGAGTGGCGAGTGCGGCCAGCAGCAGCGCGGCCTCCATCGCGGCGTCCAGGCGCACTGCGTCGCCCACTCGGGCCGCGGCCGTGCGTCCGGTGTCGATCAGGATCACCACGTGCCGATCGCGCTCCGGGCGCCAGGTGCGGAGCATCGTGGTGCCGGCACGAGCCGTCGCCCGCCAATCGATCGAGCGCACGTCGTCGCCGCGCACGTACTCCCGCAGGCTGTCGAACTCGGTGCCCTGCCCCCGCACCTGAACACTGGTGTTTCCGTCCAGCTCCCGGAGGCGTGCGAGCCGCGAAGGCAGGTGCCGGCGCGCCGTGAACGGCGGCAGCACGCGAAGCGCACCCGGCGATGCGATGCGCGCCTGTCGCCCGGCCATCCGCAGCGGCCCGTCCGAGCGGACCATGACGAATTCCGAGCGCAGCTCACCGCGCCGGCGGGGGAGGAGCGGCACGACGAGCCGTCGCCGCTCTCCGCCGGGAAGGTCCACCGCGGCACGATCCTCCGGTGCCCCCGCCGTCGGCTGCCACGCGTCGCGCACCCGCCCGCGGATCCGGCGCTCGCCGGTGTTCTGCAGCCACAGCTCGGTCTCCACGCCCTGGCCCAGCAGCGTCCGACGGGGGATGCGCCGCTGCACGCGGATGCGTCGCGGATCGGCCGCCGCGGCGGCATCCGCGAACGCGACGAGTGCGCACAGCACGATCCATCCGGTCGCCGCGATCCATGCGTCGACGCCGGCGATGGCCAGGAGGACGACGGGCACGGCGCCCAGGGCGACGAGCAGCGGAAGACGGCCGGTGAGATACATCTCAGATCGGAACGCGGGTCTGCTGCAGCACCGAGCCCAGCACGGCGTCCACCGACACGCCCTCGAGTTCGGCGTCGGGGCGCAGGCGGATGCGGTGGCGCCAGGTCGGCACGAGCATGGTCTGCACGTGGTCGGGTGTGATGGCCGGATAGCCGCCCAGCCACGCCCAGGCTTTGGCCGCGGCCAGCAGAGCGGTGGTCGCGCGCGGGCTGACGCCCAGCTGCACCGACGGGCTGCGGCGTGTCGCCTGCGCGAGATCGACCACGTACCCGAGGACGTCGTCAGCGACCGTGACCGATGCCGCGGCGCGCTGCGCCGCACGGATCTCGTCCGCGCTGACGGCCTGCCGCACTCCCGCCGCGGTCAGGTTGCGGGGATCGAACCCGTCAGCGTGGCGGCGGAGCACAGCCAGCTCGGCGTCGCGCGCGGGGATCTCCACGATGAGCTTGAGCAGGAAACGGTCCAGCTGCGCCTCCGGCAGCGTGTAGGTGCCCTCCTGCTCGATCGGGTTCTGCGTCGCCGCGACGAGGAAGGGGTCGGGAAGCGCCCGCGTCACGCCGTCGGTCGAGACCTGTCGCTCCTCCATCGCCTCCAGCAGGGCCGACTGCGTCTTGGGGGGTGTGCGGTTGATCTCGTCCGCGAGCACCACGTTGGTGAACACCGGACCCTCACGGAACTCGAACTCGCCCGCCCGCGCGTCGTAGACGAGCGAGCCCGACACGTCGCCGGGCATGAGGTCGGGAGTGAATTGGATGCGCTTGGTGTCGAGCCCGAGCGCCTGACTGAAGGAACGCACGAGCAGCGTCTTGGCCACACCCGGAACACCCTCGAGCAGCACGTGCCCGCGTGCGAGCAGTCCGATCAGCAGTCCGGTGACGGTGCCGTCCTGACCGACGACGGCCTTCCCGACCTCGAGCCGCACGCGGTTCATGGCCGCGCGCAGCGCCGCGTCGTCGGGCGCCTCCCGGCCGGACGGCGCGCCGCTCGGCGGTTCGTGCGGAGTGGGATCGGTCATCGGGTGTTCCTTTCGGGACGCACGGCCGCGTGCACGGCCTCCTCGAGAGAGCGCAGCCGCTGGTCGAGTGCGACCAGCTCCGCGTCGGTGTGGGGAAGTTCGTCGATGAGGATGCCGCGCGCGGTGCCCCGGTCGATCCCGGTGCGCGCCGCCGCGGCATCCGCGATCTCACCGGCGGAGGCGCTCGGCCCGAGCCCGAGCATCCTTCCCAGGCGGCCGAGGGTTCCGATCCGCAGCTGGTCGGCCGCGTGCAGGGCGTCGCGCGACTGCGCATACAGGCGCGCGCGCCCCTCGGTCGTCTCGGCGGCGCGGACGGTGACGGGCAGCTTCTCCGCGACGAGGGGTCCGAAGCGGCGGCCGCGCCAGATCGCTGCGGCGGCGCCCGCCACCAGCAGCAGTGTGATCACGGGGCTCACCCAGGGGGGCGTCAGCTCACCCAGGGTCGGGTCGCCGGCCGGAAGGTCGGTGTCGGCGATTCCCGGCATGTACCAGACCAGAGTCGGATGCCGCCCCAGGAGGCCTGCGGCCAGGGCGGCGTTGCCGTTCTCGGCGAGGTTCTCGTTCGTGAACAGCGCCCGGCCGTCGACAGCCGCAACACGCGAGTCGGGTCCGCTCGGTCACGATCAGCCCGTACCCGCCGCCCGTGGGGTAGCACGCCGCGGCCCCCTCGCCCGGCTGGTAGACGGCGCCCGGTGCGATCTCGCCGGCGCGGACGGCTTCGGCCACCCCGCACTCCGGGTCGACGGCCTCGCCCGGACCGACCCCGTACGGCGTCGTGCCCGCAATCAGGACCCGCAGGGTGCGGGCCCGCGGGTCGACGAGCACGACATCGTCGGCGGCATCCGTCACGGCGATGACCGCGTCGTCGGACAGAGCCGGGGCATCGGCCAGGGCGAGGGTCGCCGGGCCTGCCTCCAGCGCCGACCGCACCGCCGCGCGATCGCGCGCGACGATGACGTCGACTCCGCGCTCGCGCAGGATCTCGACGATCGCCCGCGTGCCGTCCGGGCCGGCCGATTCAGGATCCAGAGCATCGCGCTCGGTCCACTCGCCGATTCCGGCGAGCGCGGAGCCGGCGATTCCGACGCCGATCAGCACGGCGGCGATCGCGATCCAGCCCGTCGCCCGGCGACGGCGACCCGTGGACGGGGGCGCGTCGGGCTGGGCCACCGCGCTCACGGCCCGAGCCTCACGAGGTCGCTCCGGAGAGCTCGGTCAGCGCGGGTCGGGCAGCGGTGACCGCCTCATCGACGGCCTCGATCCGCCGATAGAGCTCCTCTGTTCCCGGTCGCCGCAGGTAGCGGACGTCGTCGAAGGCCACTGCGGCTGATTCGAGGTCGGTCGCGGCGGCGGGGAACGACCGTGCGGCAGCGCGCGCGAACGCGTGCACGGTCGCGCCCGGGGGCGTGTCGACCGCGCTGCGTTCGACCAGCCCGCGTGCGAGGGCACGGAAGCGCAGGATGATTGCCGCGTCCCACTCGCGCCTGGCTGCGAACGAGGCCGCATCGCGGCGCAGCTCTGCGGCGCTGCGCTGCTCGTCTTCACCGAACAGCGCGACGACGGGTTTCGCCCGACCCGTCGAGCGAGGCACTCCCCACACGAGGAACGCGGCGAGGATGACGAGCACCACGACGATCGCGGCGACGAGTGCGACCCACGGGCCCCAGTCGCCGGACAGCTGGGCGCCGAAGAGCGACTCGATCGCGTCGCCGATGGCCTGCGCGATGCGATCCAGCGCCGTCGGCTGGGCGGCCGCGTACACGGGATCGGACAGCTCGTCCTCAGCCCACGTGCGCGCCTCGTCACCGTCGGGGGTCAGTGGCGGGACGGATGCCGCGAGCACCCCCGCTACGACCACGGGGAGTCGGGGTCGGCGGCGCCCGCCGGAGCCCCCGGCGCCGTCCACCGGTCGGGTGCGGGCCGGCCGGGGCCGTCGTCGCGAGTGGGCGGATGCTGATCCTCGTCGATCGCGGGCGACGTGGCGGCCGCAGACGGCGGTGGAGCCGCGGGAGCAGGCGGGTACGCCGGCGCTGGGGGCGCGTAGCCCGCGGCGCGTAGCCGGGGGCGCGTACGCCTGACCCGGATACGCAGCGGGCGGGGGATACGCCGGCCCGGGCGGATAGGCCGTCGGCGGGTACGCCACGGGGCGCGGCGAGATGACGCGTCCGATGTTCTCGCGGTAGGGGTCGGGCAGGCCCACGCCCCCGGCATCCCGCCGCTCGACGTACGTGAGGAGATCGATGTCCAGGCCTTCCCGGCGCATCCGGCAGTCGATGTAGATGATCGCGGTCGCGGTTGCCTGCACGACCACCGCTACGGACTGGATGAGCAGTGTCACGATCTGCGTGAGGACGACCGCGACGATCACGCCGATGATCGCGCTGGGGTCGGGGTCTCCGGTGGGCGCGATGATGGTCGTCAGTCCGGTGGTGAGGAAGGAGAACGGGATGCTGACGACCTGCGCGATCGTGCCGAACACGAGGGAGATCACCACGATGATGCCCAGAGCCGGCCAGAACCGGCCGCGGATGAGCGTCCATGACCGGGCGATCGCCGCGCCGATGGTGGCGTGTTCGAGGATGATGGCCGCCGGCACGAGGAGGAGCTTCGTCGTGAGCCACAGCGTGATCGGGATCGCCGCGAGAACGGCGAGCACCGTCAGCCCCACTGCGACGGGCAGGGCGGCGAAGCCGATCGCGATGATGACGGCCGCGACGATGGCGATGAGGAGGAGCGCGGCGACCGCGAGCAGCAGCGCGTACCCGATCAGTCGCCAGATCACCGGCTTGACCTGCTGCCACACCGCGCCCAGCGTGAGCTTCTCCGCCACCGCGGCGTGCGCGACCTCCGTCACGACCACGCCCTGGACGATCACGGCGAGCGCTCCGGCGGCCAGTCCCAGCACGACGCCCGCGATCGCCGTGACCGCGATCGATCCGGCCATCACGGCGTCGAATTCGTCTGTACCCGGCTGAAGGGTGTCCAACCGGGCGAACGACGCGACGGCGACGGCCCCGACACCGAGGAGGACGAGCAGGTAGGCCGCGGTCTGCACGCACAGGGCGAATCCGAGCAGCACGCGCGGATTCTGGCGCAGGGCGACGAAGGAGCGGCCCAGAATCGTCCCGAACGTGAGCGGTCGCAGCGGGATGATCCCCGGGCGGGACGCGGGCGTCCAGGTCGGATAGGCGGTCACGGATGCCCTCCTCGTGCTGCCGGATCCTCTTCCGCGGCGTGCGCCCCGGACAGTCGGCGTGCTGACGCGCGCCCCTCGCGCTCGTTCCTATCGTGTCACACCGCACCGCCGTGGCCGCCCGTTCCGCGGCGCGCGCTCGGCGGGTGCTCGGCGTGCCCACAGCCGGGGTCGACTACTCTGTGGGAAGCGCACGGGGACGCGCGAGAAGCGCCGCGCCCCGGCCGGACGCAAAGGACATGACGCGGGAGATGACATCACGCATCCTGGTGGTCGACGACGACACCGCCCTCGCCGAGATGATCGGCATCGTGCTGCGCACGGAGGGGTTCGACACGGTGTTCTGCGCGGACGGCGCTCAGGCTGTCGACATCTGGCGCTCCGAGCGTCCTGACCTCATCCTTCTCGATCTGATGCTGCCGGGGATGGACGGGATCGAGATCTGCAATCGCGTGCGCGCCGAATCGGGCGTGCCGATCATCATGCTGACCGCCCGCACTGACACGGCCGACGTGGTCAAGGGCCTCGAGTCGGGCGCGGACGATTACATCGTCAAGCCCTTCAACCCCAAGGAGCTCGTCGCACGCATCCGCACGCGCCTGCGACCGGCGTCCCAGCCGGTCAATGAGACGCTGCGGATCGGCGACCTCACCGTCGACGTCTCCGCGCACGAAGTGCGCCGCGACGACGCGCCGATCGCGTTGACCCCCCTGGAGTTCGAGCTGCTGGTCGCGCTGGCCTCCAAGCCGCAGCAGGTGTTCTCCCGCGAGATGCTGCTCGAGCAGGTGTGGGGCTACCACTACAAGGCCGACACCCGGCTCGTGAACGTCCACGTGCAGCGCCTGCGTGCGAAGGTCGAACTCGACCCCGACAACCCGAAGATCGTCACGACGGTGCGCGGCGTCGGCTACCGCGCCGGCGCCGTGGTGTGAGGCTTCCGTGCCTCCGGCGCGCACGCCCGCGGCATCCCGCCCCGTCCTGACGGCGTGGCGGGACTGGCGATCGTGGCCGGAGAGTCTTGCGAGCCTCTGGCGCCGCTCGCTCCGCTTCCGCACGATCCTGGTGACAGTTGCGCTGACGGCCCTGGCGATCCTGGTGGCGTGCATCTGGATGGCCTTGGCGATCCAGAATGACCTGTTCCAGGCGCGCAAGGATCAGGTGCTCGCCGATTCGCGACGGGCGACGGAAGCCGCCCAGACGAGCCTGGATGCCGCCGCCGTCCAGGGTGACAGCGTGCAGATCCAGAACCTGTGGCGGGGCGTGCAGGAGACGCTCGCCGAACAGTCGTCGAGCGACATGATCGCCGCGTTCCGGATCGACCGTGCGCCGTCCCAGCTCGCGCCGCAGAACTTCAACACGCTGGGCCTCACCGAGGACGTGATCTCCGCGGGGCTGCGCGAAGCGGTCCAGTCCGACCCGGAGCAGCAGTGGTGGCAGTCCGTCGCGCTCGAGCGCCTCGGCGAAGTGTCGCCGGGCATCATCGTGGGCCAGCAGCTGCAGGTGCCCGACTTCGGCGGCTACGAGCTGTATCTCGCGTACGACCTGGACAGCGCCTCGCAGACGCTCGTCTTCGTGCAGACCACGCTGTGGATCGTGGGGATCTCGCTCATCCTCCTGATCGGCGGGATCTCGTGGCTGGTCCTCCGCTCGGTGACGATCCCGATCGGCGAGGCGGCCGACACGAGCGCGAAGCTCGCCGCAGGCGAGCTCGGCGTGCGCCTGCCGGTGCGCGGCGAGGACGAACTGGCCACCCTCGGCCGCTCGTTCAACGCCATGGCCGACAGCATCGAGTCCCAGATCAAGGAGCTCGCCGATCTGTCGCTCGTGCAGCAGCGGTTCGTCTCCGACGTCTCGCATGAGCTGCGCACACCACTGACGACGATCCGCCTGGCCGCTGACATGATCAACGATCAGCGCGACGAGTTCGATCCCGCCACAGCACGCGCGGCGGAGTTGCTGAACGCGCAGGTGCAGCGATTCGAGACGCTGCTGACCGACCTGCTGGAGATCAGTCGCTATGACGCCGGCTCGGTGCAGCTCGAGCTCGAGCCGACGAGTCTCGCTCATCTGGCCGAGGACGTGATCGGCTCGATGCACCAGCTGGCCGAGCAGCACGGCACCGACATCCGCCTGGTCGCCCCGGGCGGATATTCCCCCGTCGAGATGGATCCCCGCCGCGTCCGCCGGGTCGTGCGCAACCTGATCGGCAATGCGATCGAGCACGGCGAGGGCCGGCCGGTCGTCGTCACGGTCGACAGCAATCAGCAGGCGGTCGCGCTCGGCGTGCGGGACTACGGCCTCGGGATGAAGCCTCAGGATGTCGAGCGGGTCTTCGACCGATTCTGGCGCGCCGACCCGTCGCGCACCCGCACGATCGGCGGAACGGGCCTCGGCCTGTCGATCGCGCTCGGAGATGCGAAGCTGCACGGCGGTGAGCTGGCCGTCTGGTCGGACCTCGGGCGCGGGTCCAACTTCGTGCTGACCCTGCCACGGCAGGGGGGTCGGCTGACCGGTCCCTCCCCGGTCGCCGTCGACCCGGGAGACGACACGCCCGCGGGCGGTGAGGATCTCGGCCTGACCCAGCCGATCCAGGTTCTGGCGGGCGACCCCGGCGCGGCAGCGCCCGCGAGAGGAGGCCGGCCGTGAACACGGCTGCAACGCGAGCGGGCCTGCGGCGCGGTGTCCTGTCGGCGGTCGTCGCGCTCGTGGTGCTCGCCCTCGTCGCCTGCGCGGGGCTGCCGGCCAGCTCCCGGGTGAATCCGGGGCTGCCGGTGGGGGAGGATGCCGGATCCCCCGAGTTCCTCTTCCGACCCGATGAGCCGCAGCCCGGTGCGACGCCGGAGCAGATCGTCGACGGCTTCATCCGCGCCGGCTCGGGCCCCGGTCCGGCGGCGAACTGGGAGGTCGCTCGGATGTTCCTGGCCCCGTCGATCCGGGAGTCGTGGAAGCCCGAGGCCAGCGTGACGATCGACCTGCCCGATGACCGCCGGCCGGTGTCGCCCAGCGCGGGAGCGGTCGACCTGTCACTGACGGCCGTCGCGACCGTGGATGCGAACGGGGCGTACCAGCCGGACGCGGGGGTCACGCAGCTGTCGTTCCGGCTGGCGCAGCAGGACGACGGGCAGTGGCGCATCACCGAGGCGCCGGACGGCGTCGTCATCGATCGCGACGTCTTCCCCAACGTCTTCCACCGGTACTCGCTGATGTACTTCGACCCGACGTGGCAGTTCCTCGTTCCGGACGTGCGGTGGTTCCCCACGACGAACGCCGCCACGCGCGTCGCCGACGCCCTCGTGGACGGGACTCCGAGCGGGTGGCTGGGCGAGTCGGTGCGGAACGCTTTCCCGGAGAGCGTGTCGCTCGCCCGGCCCTCCGTACCGCTCGAGTCGGGCGTGGCGCAGGTGACCCTGAGCGCGGACGCCCTCCTCGTGGAATCGAACACGCTCGACCGCATGCAGACGCAGCTGACGGCGAGTCTCGCCACGGCTGGCGCCTCGGGTGCCCAGATGTCGGTCGCCTCCACTCCGTTGGCCGCCGAGCCGGTGCCCACCCGCTCCACCCGGGTGACCGGGCCGCCGCTCGTCCTCACCGACGACGGGTTCGGGTTCCTCGCGGGCGACGAGCTCACGGCCGTACCGGGGTTGTCCGACGCGATGGAACTCATCGCGCCGGCCGCGATCCAGGTGGCGCCCGAGCGCGACTTCGCCGCCGTGCGGCTCATCACGGGCGGTGCGGCGAGGGTGCCGGCCGAAGGAGACATCGCCGTGGTCGACGCTCGCACGGACCTCGTCGACCCGAGCGCCGATCCGTTCGGCTACATCTGGAGCGTCCCGCGCGACCGGCCGGCGGCGGTCGAGGTGTTCTCACCGACGGGCGAGGGCTCCACGGTGACCGACGCATGGCCCGGGGCCACGGAGATCACTGCGATGGCGGTCTCCCGCGACGGGGCCCGGCTCGCCGGGCTCCTGGTCAACGGCGGCCGCTCGGAGGTGTGGATCGCCGGCATCGTGCGGGGCGACGACAACGTGCCCGTGCGCATCGGCGAGGCCGTGCCGCTCGGCGCCCTCACCGGCACGGGCGCAGGCGCTCGCGTGGATCGACGACACCACGGTGGGCGTTCTGACCAGCCGCACGGAGGGTCCGCTGTTCACGGAGCAGCTCGTCGGAGGCCCGGCGAGCGTCACCGACGCGCCGCAAGGAGCGGCATCCGTCGCGGGTGCCAGCTCGATCTCCACGGTCCGCATGCGCACCGAGGACGGATCGCTGTACGTCAAGCGCGGCGCGAACTGGCAGCGCACCACGAGCGGCATCCGGATCCTGGCGACGCAGCAGGGGTCGCCGCAGTAGCCGCTCCTCCCCATCGACATCGGCGGCCGGGCCGTCCACATCGCGGGCCACGCCGGTGGTCGCGCCTCCGGGCCGCGCCAGGCTGGGCCGATGGGCAGCGGCGATGCAGCGATCTCGCTCGTGCGGACGGCACTGGCCGACGCACTGGCACTCGTGATCCCCGTGACGTGCGCGGGATGCGACGAACCGGATGTCGCCCTGTGCGAGCGCGTGCGGCATCCGGCTGCGTCCCGCGGTCACGCGGGGCTCGACGCGTCCGGCGGTGTGGAGCGGGGTCACGTTCGAGGGTGTGGCCGCGCGGGTCGTGCGGGCACTGAAGGAGGATGGGCGGACCGGCCTCGCCCGCGACCTCGCGCCCGCACTCCGGGCGGCCGTCGCGGCGGCCGAGGGGTCGGCCCCGCACGGCGGCTCGGTGACGCTGGTCCCGATCCCCACGTCGCGCGCCGCGTACCGGCGTCGCGGCTATCGCGTCGTCGAGCTCGTCGCGCGGCGCGCGGGTCTGCGCGTTTCACCGCTGCTCCGCGCGGCGCGCACCGCCGCCGACCAGCGCGGCCTGGACCGTTCCGAGCGCCGGCGGAATGTCGCCGGATCGCTGCGTGCCCGCGGTGCGGAGGGTCGCAGGGTCATCGTGATCGACGACGTGGTGACCACGGGGGCGACGCTGGAAGAAGCCTTCCGCGCCCTTCGCGCCGGCGGGGCGGAGGTCATCGGCGCGGCCACGATCGCGGCGACGCCGCGTCGCGCGGCGCCCGGATGATCACCGGAAACTCTCATGGGACTATCGCGTGACACCGGGACACCACCCGACTAGCGTGAGCATGACAAGGCGACTCAGGGTCCGCCCTTGACCGGGTGGACCGGAACAAGGAGGTCAGGGATGGAAACCAGCATCGTCGGCGTGGGAGTGGGTATCACCGATCGCTTTCGCTCGGTTGTCGAAGACAAAGCCGCCCGCATCGAGCACCTTGCCCCACGCGCTCAACGCGTGGACATCAAAGTGACTCACCGTGCCTATCACAACGGCCGGATGGAGGATGACACGGTCGAGCTCACGCTGACCGGCAAGGGTCCTCTCGTTCGCGCCGAGGCCACGGATGCCGACAAGTTCGCCGCCCTGGACATGGCGGTCGACAAGCTGTGCGAGCAGCTGCGGCGCGCGAAGGACAAGCGCGTCGATGCCCGCAACCACCCCCGCGGTGCCAAGTTCGAGAAGGGCAGCGGCGAGCTGTCCGGGATCGATGTGCAGCCGGCATCCGTCGATGTCATCCGCGCCGTGGCCACCGGGGAGATCCCGATCATCACCGGCAACGAGGACGAGACCGGCTACACGCCGGTCGTCATCCGCACGAAGGAGTTCGAGCCCGAGTGGATGGCCGTCGAAGAAGCGGTCGACCGGATGGAGCTGGTCGGGCACGACTTCTTCCTGTTCATCGACTCGCGCACCGACCACCCGAGCGTCGTCTACCGCCGCAAGGGGTGGGACTACGGCGTGATCTCGCTGACCACGCAGACCGCACCGGTGGCCGTCGCGTAGACCTGTCGGAACGTCGAACGGGATGCCTCAACCGAGGCATCCCGTTCGTCTTTGTCTGCGCGAGCCCCTGCGTGCTCGCGCGGAGCTCAGCCGTCGAAGAAGTCGCCGAGCAGGCCGCCGATCACGAGACCGCCCAGGATGCCGCCCATCCCGTCGCTCATGCCGCCGCGCCGCCCTCCGTACTGCGGACCGCCCCAGCCCGGATCCTGCGGGCGCGACGAGTCGATGTCGCGCTGCGCGAGCTGGAGAGCCTCGCTCGCGAGGGCGCCCGCACGGCGGGCCAGTCCCATGGCGGTCTCGCGGGTGTCTTCGTCCGCGACGAGCGGCTCGGCGTCGGTGCGTGTGCGCTCGGCCTCGGCGAGCCTCGTCCGGGCGTCGGCGCCGATCCAGCCCCGGTGCCCGGCGATGACGTTGCGCGCGACCGCGATCTGCCGGTCGGCGTCGTCGAGCGCGTGCCGGATGTGGGGGATCGACGGGATGGGGCGTGCGGCGCGCTCGCGGGCCGTGGCGATGGCGGCATCCAGCCCCGCGTTCGCCTCACGCAGCCGAGACAGCTCGGCGAACGGGTCGGCCTTCTCGCGCGCCGGGGAAGGGCGGCGAGCGCCGACTGGAGCGCGGCGACGGCGCCCGTGACCGCCGGCACCTGCGGAGCCTGCCGGGCGGCGACCAGATCCCCACGGGAGTCCGCGATGACATCGGCGAGCGTCGACTCGGCCCGAAGGGCCTCGATCTCGAAGTCTTCGATGCCGTCGATGATCGCGGCCGCCCGACGGACGGCTTCCGTGGCCGTCTCGAGGGCGAGGTTCGCCTCCTCGCGGCGCCCGGCGTCGCGCCGGCGTGCGGAGACGTCGGCGCTGTGCGCGGCGAAGATCAGCAGCTGCTCGGCTTCGTCGGCCCCCTCGGAGACCTGCCGCAGGGCCGACTCGCTGTAGCGCAGCGACAGGCGCTCGAGCGTGGAGCGGGCGTGCGGGAGCCGCTCGTTCAGTGTGACGATGTCGGCGCGTACCTGCGCGAGGATCTCCGGCGCGCGACGAACGCGCTCGATGTCTTTCGCGAGTGCGCTCGTGCGGTCATCCAGCAGCTCATCGGCCCACTCGCACAGCTGGGCGATGCGCGCGTTGCGGGTGCGCAGCTCGTCGGGTGTGTCGGGGATCTCGTCGTGGTTGAGCTGGTTGAGGTGGAACGCCTCACCCAGGTGCGTCCGCACCGCCGTCAAGGCGTCGCGCAGCTCCTTCGTCGCTCCCTCGCCGAGTTCGGCGACCGCGAAGTCCAGCTCATCCGTCGTCGTGCGGATGCGCTCGTCCACCGCGACGAGCGCAGTCCGTGCCCGTCGGGCGAGCTCGGCATCCTGCGCATCGAGCGCTGCCTGCTCTTCCCGCTTGCGTCTGCCCCACAATCCAGCCATGAATCGATCCTAGGTTCGACCGCCCTGACCGACGCCCGGGGTTCGCGCCCAGCGGAGTCCCCGGCTGTGGCCCCCGACCGCAGTTCACTTGCCCTGTTCGTACGCCCGGAACGCCCTCTCGCGTACAGGCAGGGCAAGTGAACCACGAAGATGTCGCGACGGGGACGGGTCAGGGCTTGTGCCGCGGCTTGCGGGGCGGCCGGTCATCGCCCGCAGACCGACGAGGACCGCCGGTGTCGGGCCGCAGTTCGATGAGCTTGCCCGAGATCCGGGTGCCCGCGAGCCGGTCGAGCGTCTCGCGCGGCAGGTCGGCGGGCAGTTCGACCAGCGAGAAGTCCGGGCGGATCTGGATCGCCCCGAAGTCGCCGCGGCTCAGGCCGCCCTCGTTCGCGAGAGCGCCGACGATCTGCCGCGGCTCCACGCGGTGGCGCTTGCCGACAGCGATCCGGTACGTCGCCATGCGGCCGCCGGTGCGCGGTCGCCGATCCGGGCGGTCGCCTCCGTCGCGGTCGAACCTGCCGGGCCGGTCGCCCCGGTCGCGATCGTCCGCGCCCCGACGCTGCTGCTCGGGCTCCGGTTCGAGCAGGAGCGGCGACTCGCCCTGCGCCACCACGGCCAGCGCGGCGGCCACGTCGACTTCGGGCACGTCGTGGTGGCGGACGTAGTGGGCGATCACGTCGCGGAATCCGTCGATCCGCTCCGTCTGCGCGAGCGCGGCCGTGATGCGGTCGTCGAACCGGGCGAGGCGCGTCACGTTCACGTCGTCCGCCGTGGGCAGCTGCATCGGGGTCAGCGGCTGGCGGGTGGCGCGTTCGATCGCGTTCACCAGACCCCGTTCCCGCGGTGTCACGAAGCTGATCGCATCGCCCGAGCGCCCGGCCCGGCCGGTGCGGCCGATCCGGTGCACATACGACTCGGTGTCGGTCGGGATGTCGAAGTTGACGACGTGCGAGATGCGCTCGACGTCCAGACCCCGGGCGGCGACGTCGGTCGCGACGAGGATGTCGAGCTTTCCCGACTTGAGCTGATTGACCGTGCGCTCGCGCTGCACCTGGGCCACATCGCCGTTGATCGCGGCGGCGGAGTATCCGCGGGCGCGGAGTTTCTCGGCGATCTCCTCGGTGACGCTCTTGGTGCGGACGAACACGATCATGCCCTCGAAGTTCTCCACCTCGAGGATGCGGGTCAGGGCGTCGATCTTCTGCGGGTACGACACGACCAGGTACCGCTGGGCGATCGTGGCCGAGGTCGTGGTCTTCGTCTTGACCGTGATCTCTTCCGGGTCGTGCAGGTACTGCTGCGACATGCGGCGGATCGCGGCCGGCATGGTCGCCGAGAACAGCGCGACCTGTTTGCGTCGAGGGCGTGTCGGCGAGGATCGTCTCGACGTCCTCGGCGAAGCCCATCTTCAGCATCTCGTCGGCCTCGTCCAGGACGAGGTACTTCAGCTCCGACAGGTCGAGGGTGCCCTTGTCGAGGTGGTCCATGATGCGCCCGGGCGTGCCCACCACGATGTGCACCCCGCGGCGCAGCGCGGACAGCTGCACGCCGTAGCCCTGCCCGCCGTACACCGGAAGGATGTGCACGCCGCGCACGTGCGCGGCGTACTTCTCGAAGGCCTCGCACACCTGCAGCGCGAGCTCGCGCGTGGGGGCGAGCACGAGCGCCTGCGGCGTCTTCTGCGAGACGTCGAGACGGTCCAGGATCGGCAGCGCGAAGGCCGCCGTCTTGCCTGTGCCGGTCTGCGCCAGCCCGACCACGTCGCGTCCGGCGAGCAGGGTGGGGATCGTCGCGGCCTGGATCGCGGACGGAATCTCATAGCCGACATCGCTCAGAGCCTTGAGCACGGCCTCACCGAGCCCGAGGTCGGAGAACGTCATCGCGGCGGGCTCAGCGGGAGCCTCGGCCGGAACGGGGGGATCTGCAGAGGTCACGCTTCAGGTTAGTGCGCGCGGCCGGAACGGCGACAGGATCGCGCGGCGGAGCGGCGACAGGACGCCGCGGCTCACGCTGCGGTCATGCGGGAGTCGCCGCACCCTTGGCCGGCCGGCCCCGACGCGGCCGCTCTGTCGTGAGCCCCAGAGCCATCGCATGCTCCGGATGCTGCGCCAGAAGCTGCTCGGCGCTCTCGAGCCACCGCAGCTCCGCGTCGGCACGCGCGAGCATCGCATCGAGGACGAGCGCCTGAGCGAGGTCTTCCGGCCCCTCCACTCGGAGGCCGCCCACCGTGCGTTCCAGCTCGTCGCGGTGCGCCTGCGACACGGCGCGCTGACGGCGCAGCAGCGCGTCGACGTCCACCCCCGGCAGGGTGGCGGCGATCGCCACCTTGATCGCCAGCTCATCCCGCGTCGTCGTGAGGCGCTGCACGGGGGACTCGAGCCATGCCGACACCTCCCGGGAGCCGGCATCCGTGATGCCGTAGAAGACGTGCCCCTGAGCGTCGGCGGATCCCTTCGCCACCAGCCCGTCCCGCTCCAGGCGGTCGAGCGTGTTGTAGATCTGACCGACATTCAGCGGCGAGTTCGCGCCGGTGCGGCGTTCGAACTCCGTACGCAGCTGGTAGCCGTAGCACGCTCCCTGATCGAGGATCGCGAGCAGGCTGTGTCGAACCGACATCCGTGCACCTCCATTGCGGGTCCACGTCCGCAGATGCCGAGTATATGCATACCCGGAAACGCGCCCGGATGCCGCACGCGCGCTCAGGGCGACCGCCGCGCGCTCCCACCCAGCGCACTCCAAGGTCACAGACGGATAACATGGCCTCGTATGCCCGTGCGCCGTGCGCCGGGCGGCGTCGGCGCCGGACGGTGCCGTACCCGACAGATGGAGACACTTCGTGGCCAACCCGCTCGAGAAACTGCTTCGCGCCGGCGAGGGTCGCATCCTCCGGCGGCTTCAGCAGGTGGTGAAGGCGGTGAACGCCCTCGAGGAGGACTACGCGCACCTGACCGATGAGGAGCTGCGCGGCGAGACCGCCGAGCTGCGCGCCCGACTCGAGGCCGGGGCGACCCTCGACCAGCTCATGCCGGAGGCGTTCGCCGCCGTGCGCGAGGCGTCCAGCCGCACGCTCGGACAGCGTCCCTACGATGTGCAGATCATGGGCGGCGCCGCGCTGCACCTGGGCAACATCGCCGAGATGAAGACCGGTGAGGGCAAGACGCTCACCGCCGTCTTCGCCGCGTACCTGAACGCGATCGCCGGCAAGGGCGTCCACGTCATCACGGTGAACGACTACCTCGCGTCGTACCAGTCCGAGCTCGATGGGCCGCATCTATCGCGCGCTCGGGCATGACCACCGGCACGATCGTCGCGGGCCAGACCCCCGACATCCGTCGTCAGCAGTACGAGGCCGACATCACGTACGGCACGAACAACGAGTTCGGCTTCGACTACCTGCGCGACAACATGGCCTGGCGCAAGGAGGACCTCGTCCAGCGCGGTCACTTCTACGCGATCGTCGACGAGGTCGACTCCATCCTCATCGACGAGGCGCGCACGCCGCTCATCATCTCGGGGCCCTCCTCGGGTGAGGCCAACCGCTGGTTCGTCGAGTTCGCGAAGATCGCCAAGACCCTCGAGGCCGGGGTGGACTACGAGGTCGACGAGAAGAAGCGCACGATCGGCGTGCTCGAGCCCGGCATCGAGAAGGTCGAGGACTACCTCGGCATCGACAACCTCTACGAGTCGGCCAACACGCCGCTGATCTCGTTCCTCAACAACTCGATCAAGGCGCTCGCGCTGTTCAAGCGCGACGCGGACTACGTCGTCATGAACGACGAGGTCATGATCGTCGACGAGCACACCGGCCGCATCCTGGTGGGCCGCCGCTACAACGAGGGCATCCACCAGGCGATCGAGGCGAAGGAGGCGGTGCCGGTCAAGGCCGAGAACCAGACCCTCGCGACCGTCACGCTGCAGAACTACTTCCGCCTGTACGAGAAGCTCTCCGGCATGACCGGAACCGCCGAGACCGAGGCGGCCGAGTTCATGTCGACGTACCAGCTGGGCGTGGTGCCCATCCCGACCAACAAGCCCATGATCCGCAAGGACCAGTCCGACCTCGTCTACAAGAACGAGCAGGCGAAGTTCGACCAGGTCGTCGAGGACATCGTGAAGCGGCACGCGGAGGGCCAGCCCGTGCTGGTGGGCACCGTGAGCGTCGAGAAGAGCGAGTACCTGTCGCGGCTGCTGGCGAAGAAGGGCATCAAGCACGAGGTCCTCAACGCGAAGAACCATGCCCGCGAGGCTGAGATCGTCGCCCGCGCCGGGCGGCTGGGTGCCGTCACCGTCGCCACGAACATGGCCGGCCGGGGCACCGACATCATGCTCGGCGGCAACGCGGAGTTCCTCGCCGTTCAGGAGATGAAGTCCAGGGGCCTGGACCCGGTCGAGACTCCCGAGGAGTACGAAGCCGAGTGGGATGCCGTGTACCAGGGCACCCGCGATCGCGTCGCCGAGGAGGCCACCAAGGTGGTCGAGGCCGGCGGTCTGTACGTCCTCGGTACCGAGCGTCACGAGTCGCGCCGCATCGACAACCAGCTGCGCGGTCGCTCCGGCCGCCAGGGCGACCCGGGCGAGAGCCGCTTCTACCTGTCGCTCACCGACGACCTCATGCGGCTGTTCCAGTCCGGTGCGGCCGAGGCGATCCTCGCACGCACGAACTTCCCCGACGATGTCGCGATCGAATCCACCATGGTCAGCCGCGCCATCAAGAGCGCGCAGTCGCAGGTCGAGGGGCGCAACGCCGAGATCCGCAAGAACGTCCTCAAGTACGACGACGTGCTGAACCGTCAGCGCGAGGCGATCTACTCCGACCGGCGGCACATGCTGCAGGGCGATGACATCGCCGATCGCGTCCAGCACTTCATCGAGGATGCGATCAACGCCGTGATCGAGGATCACACCGGCAGCGGCCACACCGAGAGCTGGGACTTCGACGCCCTGTGGACCGAGCTGAAGACGCTCTACCCCGTCGGCGTGACGATCGACGAGGTCGTGGCCGAGGCCGGCACCAAGGGCCGCATCACCGCTGAGGGACTGAAGCGCGAGATCATCTCCGACGCCAGGATCGCCTACGAGAAGCGCGAGGAGTCGCTCGGAGCCGCGGCCACGCGTGAGCTCGAGCGCCGCGTGGTCCTCCAGGTGCTCGACCGCCGCTGGCGTGACCACCTCTACGAGATGGACTACCTCAAGGACGGCATCGGCCTGCGCGCCATGGCCCAGCGCGACCCGCTCATCGAGTACCAGCGCGAGGGCTACCAGATGTTCCAGGCGATGATGGGGCAGATCAAGGAGGAGTCGGTCGGCTACCTCTACAACCTCGAGGTCGAGGTGCGCCGTCCTGCGGACGGCGAGGCGGACGCCGTGGCAGAGGTCGAGGCGAAGGGCCTGGGTGCGACGCCCGTCGAGGGTCAGCGTCTGCAGTACTCCGCCGCGAACGACGCCGGCGAGGTCGAGGTCAGGAACGACCGCGGCCAGGTGCAGCAGGCGGCCACGACCCGGCTGCGGCAGGCTGCGGCATCCGCTGCTCCCGTCGCAGCCCCCGTCGCCGAGGCCCCGCGGGGAGCCTTCGGTCAGCGGACCGAGGCGCCCCCTGCTCCCGCGGCCGCGCCGCAGAACCGGGCACAGCGACGGGCGGCCGACAAGCGCAAGTAGGGCTCAGCGGGTTCCGCTGCTGCTCGCCCGCTGAGGTTCGACCGCGTGGCTTCAGGCCAGCGCCTGGCGATTGGCCGCGTCGAGCGCGGACTATCCTGATCCGATGAGCCCCCTGCGCCCCCTCGACCAATCGAGCAAGCTCAAGGACGTGCTGTACGAGATCCGCGGGCAGGCTCTCGTGGAGGCCGACCGGCTCGAGAACGAAGGACACACGATCCTCAAGCTCAACACCGGCAACCCGGCCGTGTTCGGCTTCGACGCGCCGTTCCAGATCGTGCGCGACATGATCGAGGCCGTGCCGCACGCGCACGGATACAGCGACAGCCGGGGCATCATCTCGGCGCGCCGAGCCGTCGTGTACCGCTACGAGCAGGATCCCACGTTCCCGCTCTTCGGCCCCGACGACGTCTACCTCGGCAACGGCGTATCCGAGCTCATCACGATGGTCATGCAGGCGCTCCTCGACGAGGGCGACGAGGTGCTCATCCCGGCACCGGACTACCCGCTGTGGACGGCGATGACCAGTCTCGGCGGCGGAACCCCCGTGCACTATCTCGCCGACGAGGCCAATGGATGGCAGCCCGACCTCGAGGACATCCGCGCCAAGATCTCGCCGCGCACCAAGGCGATCGTCGTGATCAACCCCAACAACCCGACGGGCGCCGTGTATTCGCGGGAGGTCCTGGAGGGCATCGCCGACATCGCGCGCGAGAACTCGCTGCTCGTGCTCTCCGACGAGATCTACGACCGCATCCTCTTCGACGGCGCGCAGCACCTCCCGATGGGCTCGATCGCTCCGGACCTCCTCGTCCTGACCTTCAACGGCCTGTCCAAGACATACCGGGTGGCGGGCTACCGGTCGGGGTGGCTCGTGATCACCGGGCCGAAAGCTCATGCGCGCGGGTTCATCGAGGGGATCACGCTGCTGGCCTCCACACGCCTGTGTCCGAACGTGCCGGCGCAGCACGCCGTGCAGGCGGCGCTGTCGGGGGTGCAGTCGATCGACGCGCTGATCGGCCCGGCCGGACGCCTTCACGAGCAGCGGGATGCCGCGTGGGAGGCGCTGGAGGCGATCCCCGGGGTGACGTGCGTCAAGCCCGAGGGAGCGCTCTACGCGTTCCCCCGCCTCGACCCCGACGTCTACGAGATCCGCGACGACGCGAAGCTCGTCTACGACTTCCTGGTCGCGGAGCAGGTCCTGCTCGTGCAGGGCACCGGCTTCAACTGGCCCACTCCCGACCACCTGCGCATCGTCACGCTCCCCGAGGCGCGCGTGCTCACCGAGGCGATCGAGCGCCTGGGCAACTTCCTGTCCTCGTATCGCCAATAGGCGTCATCCCCCGTTCCCTCTCGGCGCGACCGGTCGTATCGTGGCGCCATGACGATCGAACTGAACAAACCGGCACTCCGTCATGCTCGCGCCCTCGTCCGCGACGGGAAGATCGTGCGCGACGGGCAGGGGGACTGGTCCGAAGCGCAGCCCACCCCTGACGAGGAGAACGCCTTCATCGAGCGCGACGGGTGGACCGAGTACTCCCATTGGCACATGGGGATCGACAAGAGCGCGGACCGGCAGACCAAGGACGCCTACTCCTTTCCCTTCGGCGACTTCCGGAAGGTGCACCGCTCCGGAGTGATCGCCGGCGAGGTGCGCGCGGCACAGTTCGACCACACCGAAATCCGCGACGCCCTCAAGAAGCTCCTCGAGCTCATCGACGACGAGTGAGTGCCGCCCCCCTCGGAGAACGACGAGCGGACCGGCCACGACACTGGGGTCGGCCCGCCGCCTGTCAGAGGAGCGCGAGCGACGTCGCGCGCCAGCGCCCGTCCATGCCCTCGAGGCGCAGCGCGACCGAGCGCGTGCGAGCGGGACCCTGGACCACCACGACGGCCTCGATGACGCCGTCGGCCGGAGACGAATGCCGCACCGAGAGCAGGGTGTGCACCGGCCGGATGGCGGGGACGCCTCGGGCGCTGCGGGCACGCGCGGCGAGATTCGCCCTCGTCATGAGCTTGCGGTACGCATCCTCCGTGAGCCAGCGGGCGAGCTGGTCCACTTCACGAACCCCCGCGAACACCTCGAGCACACCACGGGTGATGTTCCGCAGAAAGGGCTCCGGGTCGGGGAGCTCGGTAGAGGAGGTGCGCTGAGGCGCGAAGAACTCCGAGAGCTCTCGCGCATCGGCGGGCGCGGGTGACGGACGAGGGATGCGCGAAGGCGACGGTGCCATGGGTGCCAATCTCGACGGGGGGATGTCCTGGGCAAAATTACAACATGCGGCATTCTCCCAGGAAGTGCGATGACGACCTGTGGACAACTTCTCATCGACTCGTGACGTCGTGCCCTAGCCTCGGCAGGTGCGCTGGGATCGCTTCTTCGACGACCTCGAAGGTCAGATCGCCTCGGAATGGGAGGCGGAGCGCGCCGCGCTCGAGACCGAGGCCGAGCGGCTCCGGCTCTCCCGGGTGTCGCTGCGCGAGCGCCTCAGCATGCTGACCGAACGCGTCGACGATGGCCCTCCGCCGGCCTTCGAGATCGTGGACGGAACGGTGCTGACCGCCGAGGTCACGGGCGTCGGAGCGGACTGGGTGGCGCTGCAGAGCGGCCGATCGGCAGCGATGCTGCGTTCCGTTCGCAGCGATCATCGGCCATCGGGATGCCGCACGCCGACGTGCTGCGCAGCGCCCGCCCTGCTCCTGCCCGGTCGGCGCTCGCCGATCGGATGACGTTCGGCTTCGTCGTGCGCGATCTGGTGCGTCGCCGCGTCGCCGTCACCGTCAACCTGACCCAGGGACGTGTGCTGGCCGGCACGATCGACCGGGCCGGGGCCGATCACCTCGATCTGGCGCTCCACGAGCCCGGCTCACCGCGTCGCGCCAGCGAGGTCGACCGGACACCGCCTCGTGCCGTTCTCGGCCATCGCGTGGATCCGGCTCGGAGCGAGCCGCCTGCTGTCGTGAGGCGCAGGCGCCCGGTGAAGACCGCGGGCCCGGTGCTCAGTCGGGCGCTGCGGACGGTGCCGGTGCCCCACAGCTCCGGGAAGCTCGCCTCGTTGGACTGCCGCCACAGTGCCATGCGGCGCGCCTCTTCGGCCTGCTCGTCGAGATACTCCGCCACACTCGCCTCCTCGACGCGCCACCGCGCAGGCGAGCCCACGCGCAATCCGCGCAGCCGGCGGGACTCCACGAGCGCCATGACCTCGTCGACGGAGACACCGAGGACCTCGGCCACCTGGGCCGGAGCCAGCAGGCGCACGTCGGACGTCGGGATCTCGGGCATGCCCCCATTATGAGCGCAGACCGCCGCAGCGGGCCGGGCGCCGCACCCGCTGTGGATAACCGCCGCGACGATTCAGCCGTCTGCGTCACGATGGTGTCATGACGGCAATCGACAGCGCCCGGCCCCGGCCCCGCGCCTTCTGGGGCGACGCGCGGTTCTTCCTCGGCATCCTGCTGGTGATCGCCTCGGTGGCCGGCGTGTGGTTCGTGGTCTCCGCGTCGCGCCAGACGGTCCCCGCCTTCGCCGCCAGCCGCACGATCGTACCGGGAGAGGCGATCTCCGGTGACGACGTACGAGTCGTGGACGTGTCGCTCGGGCAGCTCGATGAGGCGTATCTCACACCCGACGCCCTCGCGGACGGACTCGTCGCGACGCGGACGATCGAATCGGGCGAGCTGGTTCCGCACAGCGCGGTCGGAGACGCCTCCGCGGTGCGCACGACCAGCGTCGTGCTGCGCAGCGCCGTCGACGTGCCGGCATCCGTCCAGGCGGGGTCGCTCGTCGAGGTGTGGGCGGCACCGCTGCTCGAACGGGGCACGTACGACGTCCCGCGCATCCTCGTGGCCGACGCGACCGTCGTGTCCGTGACCCGGGACGACTCCATGATCGGCGGAGGCTCGGCGGCACTCGAAGTCGTGATCCCCCGAGCGGATGTCGCCGCGACGCTCGCCGCGATGGCCGCCGAGTCGGCCCTGTCCATCGTTCCGGCATCCGGCGCGACGCCGTGAGGGTTCTGATCGCGGTCGACGAGCCGCACGGCAGCGACCTGGCGGGCGGTCTGGAGGCGCGAGGGCATCGGCGTGATCGCGGTGGTCTCGGCCTCCGCCCTCGCGCTCGCTGCGGACGGCGGCGCCCGGCGATCCGATGGCCTCGAGGGTCGTCTCGCCGACGCGGATGCGGTCGTCCTCGAGATCACGCGCAGCACCCTCGACGCGTCGGTCGTGGCGGCATGCGACCGCCGGGCGGTGCGGATCGTGCCGCTCAGCGCCGGGCCCGCTGACGCCCGTCTCGCGGAGTCGTTCGGACTCGAGCCGGCGCTGGCCCTGGAGGTCGAGGCCTGGCAGCTGGCGGAGCGTCTCACGGCCCGGCCGGTGGTGCACCCGACGACCGCCGCCGACGACGAACCGTCGGCGGCCTCGCGCCGCCCGCGGCTCATCGCGGTCTGGGGTCCGGCCGGCGCGCCAGGACGCTCGACCGTCGCGATCGAGCTCGCGGTGGAACTGTCCCGCGGGGGTCGGCACGTCGCGCTGGTGGATGCCGACTCCCACGCGCCGTCGCTCGCCCTCGCGCTCGGGCTCGCCGATGAGGCACCCGGCTTCGCCGCCGCCTGCCGCCAGGCCGAACTCGGCGGGCTCGACGGCCGCGAACTCACCCGCATCAGCGCTCCTCTCGGCACCGCGGGGGTCGACGTCCTGACGGGACTGAACCGGCCGTCGCGATGGCCCGAGCTGAGCGCACCGCGGGTGGCAGCTGCCCTGGCCGCGTGCCGGGACTGGGCCGACTACACCGTGGTCGATGTCGCCTCATCGCTGGAGCGGGACGAGGAGATCGTCAGCGACATCGACGGACCGCGGCGGAACGCCGCGACCCTCGTCGGCGCTGCGGGCCGCCGATCTCGTCGTGGCAGTGGCGGCCGCCGACCCGCTCGGGATCTCACGCTTCCTCCGCGCGCACCCCGAGCTGCGGGCGACGATCGGAGCGACCCCGGTCGCGGTGCTCGCCAACCGGCTTCGGCCCGGTGCTCTGGGCATCGACGCGCGCGGTCAGGTGCGCCGCACGCTCGACCGGTTCGGCGGGATCACCGACGTCATGGTTCGTCCCGGCGGATCCGCGCGCAGCCGATGCGGCGCTCCTCGCCGCCCGCCCGATCGCCCAGGTCGCCCCGCGATCGCCGATCACGCTCGGCCATCCGGCGGTTCGTGGGGGAGGCCGTTGCGCCGGTCGGCGACGCGGGCCGCGGCATCCGTCGGTCGTCTCGGCGGCGGGAAGCCGAGCCCTCCGTCGCGTGACGAGCGCCCGGCGGGCGGCGTCTAGGCTTGGAGGGTGTCGACGCTCAGCGATCTCGTCTACGCCCAGGGTCGATCGAGTGAAGGCGACGTCGAGTGGCTCCACCGCCTCGCCGGTGACGGTCAGCTGCTGGCCGATCTCGCGTTCGCCGACATCGTGATCTGGGTGCCCACCGCGGACGACTCGTTCGTCGCCGTCGCGCACACGCGTCCGGGCGGCGCGGCGACGCTGTTCTACCGCGACATCGTCGGCGACCGCGTGCGGCCCCAGTGGCGCACGCAGGTGCGGGAGGCGTTCCAGAGCGCTGCGCATCGTCGATTCCGCATCGCCGGACTGGTTCGAAGAGACCCCCACGCGCGTCCGCGCCGTGCCGATCCTGCGCACACGCGCCGGCGAGGCGGCACTGACGATCGGCGTGCTCACGCGGCACACCAATCTGGGCGAGACGCGCACCCCGTCGCGTCAGCAGATCACGTTCAACGACTGCGCCGACGACCTGTTCGGGATGATCGCCTCGGGCGACTTCCCCGACCTGTCCGCACCCACCGCGCCCCGCCGCGGGGCGCCCCGCGCATCGGACGGGCTGATCCGCCTCGATGTGGACGGGATCACCACGTTCGCGAGCCCCAACGCGCTGTCCGCCTTCAATCGCATGGGATTCGACGACGAGCTGGAGGGGGAGTCCCTCAGTCGAGGTGACGACGCGCATCCTGCCCGCCAAGCGCCAGTTCGACGAGTCGCTGCCGCTCGTGGTGAGCGGGCGGGCGCCGTGGCGCGCCGACATCGAGGCACGCGGGGTCACGGTGTCGCTGCGGACGATTCCGCTCCGCGACCACGGCAACCGCATCGGCGCGATCGTGCTGTGCCGTGACGTGACCGAGCTGCGCCACCAGGAGCAGGAGCTCATCACCAAGGATGCGACGATCCGCGAGATCCACCACCGGGTCAAGAACAACCTGCAGACGGTCGCCTCGCTGCTGCGCATCCAGGCTCGCCGGTCGCACACCGATGAGGCGCGCGAGGCGCTCACCCAGGCCATGCGGCGAGTGGCGGCGATCGCCGTCGTGCACGACACCCTCTCGGAGGGCCTGTCGCAGACCGTCGACTTCGACAACGTGTTCGACCGCGTGCTCAAGCTCGTGGCCGAAGTCGCCGCGGCCCCCAACACGCGCGCGCGGACGCGCTCATCCGGGAAGCTTCGGCACGCTTCCCAGCGAATACGCCACCCCGCTCGCCCTCGCGCTGACCGAACTGGTCACCAACGCCGTCGAGCACGGTCTGGCAGGCCAGGAGGGCGATGTCGAGATCATCGCCGAACGCGGCGAGGACAACCTCGCCGTGCGCGTGCGCGACACCGGATCCGGACTGCCCGAGGGTCAGGTCGGCAGGGGTCTCGGCACGCAGATCGTGCGCACGCTGATTCAGGGAGAACTCGGCGGCACGATCGACTGGCACACCCTCATGGGAAGCGGCACGGAAGTGACGATCGACATCCCGATGCGCTACATCGAGCGCGAAACCGCCTGAGCGGCAGGATCTCGATCCGGCGGTCGCCGGGCCGTCAGGATGCGCGGCGGGCTCGCGCCGCGCGGCGCTTGAGGGCGCGGCGCTCGTCTTCGGAGAGGCCGCCCCAGACGCCGGAGTCCTGCCCCGTCTCGAGGGCGTACTGCAGGCAGATCTCCGTCACGGTGCATCGTGCGCAGACCGACTTGGCCTTCTCGATCTGATCGACGGCGGGCCCGGTGTTCCCCACGGGGAAGAACAGTTCGGGGTCGACGGTCAGGCACGCGGCCTTATCGCGCCAGTCCATGGTGGTGCTCCTTGATGATGATCGGGTGGTGCGGGCCCGGATTCGGGTCCGATACCCTGTGGGAGATGCGAGTTCTGCTCGCCCCACCTCGCTGTGGGAGCACACTGCTCTGCTCATCGTCCCACAGGGGTGGGTGCGAATCAAGGGTTCGGAGGGACGTTCTGTGCGTTCTTGCTGAGCATCCGCTCCATGGCATGGAGAAATCTCGACAACCTCGGGGAAGCGACAAGGGGATTCGTCCGCGCATGAGCACACACACGCTCGGGCCGCATCGCAGCGGTGCTCGCTGGCCCTCGAGGGGCTGTCGATCGCCGGCTCTCGCGGTGTGGCAGATCGTCGCCTTCGGCGGCCGGAGACACCGGCGCGCTCGAGACGGCGATCGCGCTGGTCGTGCTCACCGCGATCGGAGCCGCCGCGGTGATCGCGTTCGCCGTCGCGACCTGGCGCGGCCTCTCGTGGGGTCGTTCGGGTGGGATCGTCACGCAGCTGCTGATCCTGGCGGTCGCGCTCGGCGCCGTCACGGGCGCGTACGCGGATGCCGGCACCGGACTGATCCTGGCCGCTGCCGGCGCTCGTGACCCTCGTGCTGCTCGTGATCGCGGTGCGCGCGGCCGGACGCGACGCGCGCGGAGCGGCATCCGGATAGATCGCCGGCCGGGGATCGCGTCAGGACGCGTCGACACCCAGGAGCGTCCGCACCCGGGCGACGTGGCCCGTCGCCTTGACGTTGTACATCGCCTGCTGGATGCGGCCGTCGGGGTCGATGACGAACGTCGAGCGGATGACGCCCTGGTACGTCTTGCCGTAGTTGGTCTTCTCGCCCCACACCCCGTACGCGTTCAGCGCGACGTGCTCCGGGTCGCTGAGCAGGTCGTACGGAAGTCCGTCCCGCTCGCGGAATCGGCGGAGCTTCTCGGGCGCGTCGGGGGAGATGCCGAGCACGGTGTAGCCGGCCGCCTGCAGCGGCGCGAGGCTGTCGCGGAAGTCGCAGGCCTCCGTGGTGCATCCGGGAGTCATGGCCTCGGGATAGAAGAACAGGACCACGCCCGTTCCGCGCAGATCGGCGAGGGAGACGGGCTTCTCATCCTGATCGAGAAGCGTGAAGTCGGGGGCGGGCGATCCGGGTTCGAGGGCGACTGAGCTCATCGTTCCAGGATAGAGCGGTCCTGGTCAGGGCTTGTCCCCGAAGGTCAGGAGCAGCCGCTGCAGGGAGTCGAGGCGCGCCGCGCCGTTCGGGCCGAGGCGACCCTCCGCGGCAGCCTCGATGATGGCGCAGTCCGGAGCGTCGGGCAGGTGCGTGCAGCCGCGCGGGCAGTCCTTCGCGATCTCGGCGAGCTCCGTGAAGGCCCCGAGGATATTGGCGGGGTCCACGTGGCCGAGCCCGAACGAGCGCACGCCCGGGGTGTCGATGACCCAGCCGCTGCCTCCCTCACCCCGGTAGCGCAGCGACACGGTCGACGAGGAGGTGTGGCGTCCTCGTCCGGTGACCACGTTGACGTGTCCGGTGGCCCGCATCGCGCTGGGCACGAGGGCGTTCACCAGCGTGGACTTGCCCACTCCCGAGTGGCCCACGAAGACCGTGGAGTGCCCGATCAACTGTGCGCCGATCCGTTCGAGCGGCATCTCCCGCTGCGCGCTGGTGAACACCTCCAGATCGAGGCCCTCGAAGTGCGAGAGGAACTCGCTCGGATCGGCCAGGTCCGTCTTCGTCACCACGAGCAGAGGGCGCACGCCGGCATCCAGCGCCGCGACCAGGTAGCGATCGACGAGGCGCTCCCGCGGCTCCGGGTCGGCGGCGGCGACGACGATGAGCATCTGGTCGGCGTTGGCGACGATGATGCGCTCCACCTGGTCGGTGTCGTCGGCCGATCGGCGCAGCAGCGATGTGCGCTCCTCGATGCCGACGATGCGCGCGAGGCTGCCGTCGGCTCCCGACCGGTCGCCGACGATCCGGGCGCGGTCGCCGGTGACGATCTGCATGCGGCGCAGCTCGCGCGCGCGCGTGGCGAGCACGCGGCGCTCATCGGGGCCGTCCTCGTCGGCCAGAACCGTGTACCGGCCCCGATCGACGCCGAGGACCCGGGCGATCTCCGCGTCCGCGTGCGCGGGCCGGCGCTTCGTGCGCGGCCGATTCGCCTTGGGATTGGGGCGGGCCCGGAGAGTCGACTCGTCGAACTCCGGTTCGTCGTCGTCGTCTTCGAGCCAGCTCACCGTCGGCGGACCACGTCAGGACGCCACGTTGTGCAGAGGTTCGGCGCGGGCATCGTCGGGCGTGCCGGCGAGCATCTCCTGCCACAGCTGAGGGAACTCCGGCATCGTCTTCGCGGTCGTGCCGATGTCGTCGACCTCGACCCCCTCGACTGCCAGGCCGATCAGGGCGCCCGTCGTGGCCAGGCGGTGGTCGTGGTGCGCCCGCCAGAGGCCCCCGTGCAGGGGGCGCGGCACGATGCGGATGCCGTCCGCCAGCTCGTGGGCTTCGCCGCCCAGGGCGCGCAGCTCGCTGACCAGCGCCGCGATGCGGTCGGTCTCGTGACCGCGGATGTGCCCGATCCCGTAGAACGTGCTCTCCGAGTCGGCGAACGCCGCGAGCGCGACGAGGGTGGGGGTGAGCTCGCCGGCGGCAGACAGATCCAGGTGGATGCCGCCGATCGAGGGGCCTGCCGTGACGGTGAGCGAGCCGCCCCGCCGCACGGCTCGGGCGCCCATGAGCGTGAGGATCTCGGTCAGCATGGAGCCCGGTTGAGTCGAGTGCGCCGGCCAGCCGGTCACCGAGACCGAGCCGCCTGCGATCATCGCTGCTGCCAGGAACGGTGCGGCGTTGGACAAGTCGGGCTCGATCGCGACATCCTTCGCCCGCAACGCCCCCGCCGGAACGACCCACTCGCCCGGCGCGGGTCGCTCCACGTGCACCCCGCGGTGACCGAGCGCCTCGATCGTCATGTCGATGTGGGGCATGCTCGGCAGGCGCTCCCCGCGATGCACCAGGTGCAGCCCGACATCGAAGCGCGGAGCCGCCAGCAGCAGGCCGGAGACGAACTGGCTCGAGGCGCTCGCATCGACGACCACCTCGCCGCCGCGCACGTGACCGTGCCCGCGGACGGTGAAGGGCAGGGCCCAGTGACCCCCGTCGTCGATGTCGACGCCGACGTCGCGCAGCGCCTTGATCATGGTGCCCATAGGGCGGTGCAGCGCACTCTCGTGGGCGGTGATGGTCACATCGCCGCGCGCGAAGCCGGCCAACCCCGCCACGAAGCGCATGACTGTGCCGGCCTGTCCGCTGTCGACGACGGTGCTGCCCTGCAGCGGCCACACCGGCGTCACGATCAGATCGTCGCCGTACCGGCCGGCCCCCGGGCTCCGCTCGATCCCCACTCCGAGGGTCTCCAGCGCCTGAACCATGCGCACCGAGTCGTCCGAGTGAAGGGGAGCGGCCAGGCGGCTCGGCCCGTCGGCGAGAGCGGCGAGGATGAGCTCGCGATTGGTCAGCGATTTCGACCCCGGAATCGTGACTCTCGCCCGCAGCGGACCGCCGGCGGAGGGCGCGGCCCAGCGGCCGCGCCCCGCCGGAGCGGAATTCCGGGAATACGGTGCGCCTGTCATCGGGTTCTACCCTACTGACCCGCCGCCCACGACCCGCAGAACTGGAGCCGGATGATCGCCACACTGGATCGGCCCGACGCCGGAGACCTCACCGAGGTCGTCCTGGCGTGGGACCCCTCCGCCGTAGACTGGCGCGTGATGAACGACGAGGCAGAGCCGGCCACCGACGCGCGCACGCAGTTCGAGGTGCAGGCGCTTCCCTTCATGGACCAGCTCTACGCTGCGGCGATGCGCATGACGCGCAATCCGGCGGATGCGGCCGACCTGGTTCAGGAGACATTCGTCAAGGCGTTCGCGTCGTGGGGCACGTTCACGCAGGGTACGAACCTCAAGGCGTGGCTTTACCGCATCCTGACGAACACGTACATCAACATCTATCGCAAGAAGCAGCGCGAGCCCTACCAGGGCACGATCGACGAGCTGGAGGACTGGCAGCTCGGCGGCGCGGAATCCACGACGGCGACCAGCAGCCGATCGGCTGAGGCGGAGGCGATCGACCGGATGCCCGCGTCGGTCGTGAAGGACGCCCTGCAGTCGATCCCGGAGGATTTCCGGCTGGCGGTGTATCTCGCAGACGTCGAGGGCTTCGCCTACCAGGAGATCGCCGACATCATGAAGACACCGATCGGCACGGTCATGAGCCGCCTGCACCGTGGCAGGCGAATGCTCCGTGACCTGCTGGCGGACTATGCGGCCGAGCGCGGAATCAGCGCGGCGGCCACGGGGGGAACGAAATGACCGATTGCGGCTGTGAGAAGGCCCGGCGCGACCTCGAAGAGTACCTGCGCCACGAGGTGTGCAAGACATCGCAGACAGACATCGCCGAGCACCTCGAGAACTGTGCCAGCTGCGCCGACGAGGCGCTCGTGTCGCGGACGCTGACCGAGGTCGTGGCGCGCGCGTGCAAGGAGACCGCTCCCGAGCAGCTGCGCGATCAGGTGCTGGACCGGTTGCGGGCCGTACAGGCGACCCACTGAGTTCAGCCTTCGCGCCTACGGTGTGAAGACGCTGAGCGCCGCGCGCGCGACCTCGATCTCGAGGGGCAGCGCGCCGATCGGGTCCCCGTCGGCATAGGCCGTCACCCCGGCGGCGGACAGTCGCACGGAGCGCACGAGATGCGTCGAGACCTCCGGCACCGTGGTGTGCGTCCCCCGATACACGCGGGGCAGCAGTCTCAGCAGCCGCAGGCGCCCGGCCGGCCGCACCAGGACGACGTCGAGCAGTCCGTCCGCGATGTCCGCGTCGGGGCAGATCGGGATGCCGCCTCCATAGTGGCTGCCGTTGCCCACGGTCGCCATCACGAACTCGCCGGAGATGCGCTCGGAGTTTCCGTCGGCGTGCACGAGATCCACGTCGTACGGGATGCCGGCGAGCGTGAGGAATTCCGCGAGGATCGCGAGGTTGTAGCGCGAGCGCCCGCGCGGCCAGCGCATCGCGTTCGCGCGGTCGTTCACGCGGGAGTCGAAGCCGCTGGCCAGCACGCTCGCGAACAGCGCGGTCGTCCCGTCGTCGCGGATCACCCGCGCGAGGTCCATCCGTCGGGTGCGCCCGGCGATGATGGCATCCGCTGCCGCCTCCGGATGCAGCTCGCGCAGTCCGAGAGCGGTGGCCACGTCGTTGCCGGTGCCCGCCGGAATGATGCCGAGCGGGATGCCGGTGCCGGCCAGCTCCTGGATCGCGAGATGAACCGTGCCGTCGCCGCCCGCAACCGCGACCGCGTCGGTGCCGAGATCGATCGCGGTCCGCAGCAGCTGGCGCGATTCTGCAGGGCTGCCGCCGCTGATGAGCGTCGTCCTCACGCCGTGGTCACGCAGACGCTGCGCGGCACGGGTCGCCGATCCGGTGTGAGCGCCCCCTCGTGCGGCGGGGTTGACGAGCAGCGTGAGATTCATCCGGCGGACCGCGGCGACGGGGCGGCGACCGACGGCACGAGCACACCGGGATTCATGATGCTCTCCGGATCCAGCGTGTTCTTGACCGCGCGCAGCACGGCGACGCCGAGAGAACCGATCTCGGCTTCCAGATACGGCAGGTGATCGCGCCCGACGGCGTGATGGTGGGTGATCGTCCCGCCGGCGCCTCCGATCGCGAGGGAGGCGGCATCCTTCGCCCGAGCCCACTGAGCAGCCGGATCGGGAGTGAGCGCCGCGACCACGGTGAAGTACAGCGACGCGCCTGCGGGATACACGTGGGAGATGTGGCAGAGGACGATCGGCTTGGTCCCCTGGGCCGCGAGTGCGCCGGTCAGTGCGGCTGTGACCGCGGTCTTGAGCGCCGCGATGTTCGCCCAGGTGGTGGCCGTCTCGAGGGTCTCGGCCAGGACGCCGACGTCCAGCAGCGTGTCGCGCAGCGCGGGCGAAGCGAACCTGCCCCGCTCCCACGAGCGGGCGGGTTCCTCGCCGCGCGGCGATCCGCCGTGGCGCCGGAGGACGGCATCGGTCGCCGAGAGAGCTGCCTCCGCCTCCGCCGTGTCGGAGCCCTCGAACGTCGCCACGGCCAGGCAGCCTTTGGCGCGGGTCAGGTGGCCGCCCATCAGCGCATTGACCCGCGTCTCCGTGGCGTCGCTCAGCCGCAGGACCGTGGGACGGATCCCGCGCTGCGTGAGATCGCGCAGTCCCGCCGCACCCGCGGCGAAGTCGGGGAACGTCCAGGCGCCGTACCCCGTCGCCGCGGCGACCCGTCGGATGCGCACGGTGACGTCGGTGATGACACCGAAGGCGCCCTCCGACCCCAGGAAGAGCTGACGGAGGTCGGGTCCGGCGGCACTCGCGGGGGACCGCCCGAGGTGCAGCTCTCCGACCGGGGTCGCGATGCGCAGCGCATGCACCATGTCGTCGAAGCGGCCGTAGCCCCGTGACGCCTGGCCGCTGGACCGGGTCGCGGCGTACCCTCCGATGGAGGCGAACTCAAAGCTCTGGGGGAAGTGGCCGAGGGTGTAGCCGCGTGCGTTGAGCAGCTCTTCTGCCTGCGGTCCGGTGGTGCCCGCCCCGAGGGTGACCAGAAGCGACGTCTCGTCGAGATCCCACATTCCCGCCGTGCGCGCCATGTCGAGCGCGATCACCCGCGTGTGACCGCCCGCCGCCGGCTCGACGCCGCCCACGACGCTCGTGCCGCCGCCGAACGGCACGACGGCGATGCCGCGCTCGGCGCATATCCGCAGCAGTTCGAGCGTCTCCGCGTGGGATGCCGGCGAGACGACGGCATCCGGGGCGGACTGCGGGTCGTCCAGACGGCGGGCGAGGAGGTCGGGTGTGCTCTTGCCACCGAGGTGGAGAGTGCGCACGTCGTCGTCGACGCTGACGTTCGCGGTGTCCACGACCGATGCCAACGCGCTCACGTCTGCTGGTGTCATTCGAGAGTTCGTCAGCCGAGGTGCGCGCCGACGAGCAACCGGATGGGCTCTGCCGGGAAGGATCGTCGCGATGAGCGCTCTGGCCCCGGGTGGAAGGCGCGCCGGCTCGTTGCCCCAGGAATCCCAGGCCGAGCGCGGCCGCAGGCCAGGACTCACTGCCTCGCTCTCCGTTCCTGGCGTCCCCGTCATCGCGACAGTATGACACATTCTGTATGGTTGTCACATGGTCGACACCGACACCCCGAACGCGCTGCTGGATGCGGCGCGAGCCGAGGTGCTCGCGCACGGCATCCGGCGGACGACCGCCGCCGACATCGCCCGGCGCGCCGGAGTGTCTCGCCAGACCCTCTATCGCTACTGGCCCGACGTGCAAGCGCTGCTTGCGGCGCTGGTCACGCGCGAACTGATCGCGGCCGTTCCGGCCGGGGAGCCGGCGTCGTCCTTGGAGGAGCTGGCGGACGAGCTCGTCGCAACCGCTGATCGCATGCGCGTCCTGCCGCTGCTGGATCGGCTGCGCCAGACGGATCCCGAGCTCTTCGCGCGCTACATCCTCGAACGGCTCGGAACGAGCCAGCGCGGCATGCACCGGGAGCTGATCGACCGTGTCGCAGGCGGCCAGGCCGCGGGCTTCGTGCGAAGCGGTGAACCCGCGCAGCTGGCGGCGATGCTCCTCCTGATCGCCCAGGCGGCGGTGCAGTCCGCACCGCTCGTGCGGGAGTGGCTCCCACCGGAGGCCTGGAGGCGCGAGCTGCGTGCCGCCGTCCTCGGCTACCTGCGCCCGGAAGGCTTTCCGCGATGAGCCGGATCGTCGGCCGGCATCCGCACCCGTCCGCGCTTCACGCCCGGCGGCGCGCGCGCGAGCTGGCGGCGCTCGGCGATGACCCGGCGGTCGACGTGCTCGTGATCGGCGGCGGGATCACCGGGGTGGGCCTCGCCCTGGACGCCGCCGCCCGGGGACTGCGGACCGTGCTGGTCGAGCGCCGCGATCTCGCACACGGCACCAGCAGGTGGAGCTCCAAGCTCGTGCACGGTGGCCTCCGATACCTGGCCACGGGGCAGTTCGGCATCGCGCACGAGAGCGCCTCCGAGCGGCACCTGCTCATGACGCGCATCGCGCCCCATCTGACCCGGCAGCTCGCGCAGGTGATGCCGCTCTATGCCCCGGGCCATATGGCGCGAGGAGCATACGTCGGGGCAGGGTTCGGCCTGGGCGACGGCCTGCGTCGTATGGTCGGCACCCCGGATGCCGTCCTGGGGGCACCCGGCCCGATCGGGCGCGATCAGACGCTGCGGTTGGCGCCCGCCGTGCGCGCGGAGGGCCTCCGCGGCGCGATGCGCGGCTGGGATGGGCAGCTGATCGACGATGCCCGGCTCGTCATCGCCGTCGCCCGCACGGCAGCCGGCCATGGAGCGTCCATCCTGACGCGCGTGGAAGCCGTCTCCGTGGAGGGGGATGGGGCGAGGCTGCGCGATGTGCTGACCGGCGAGGAGGTCCATGTGCGGGCTCGCGCTGTCCTCAGCGCGACCGGGGTGTGGGCGGGTGAGCTCGACCCGGAGGTGAGCCTCAGACCCAGCCGGGGCACCCACCTGGTCGTGGAGTCGTCGCGGCTGGGCGGAGCGGACGTCTCGCTCACCGTGCCGGTGGCGGGGTCGGGAAGCCGGTTCGTGTTCAGCGTGCCCGCGGTGCACGGCCGGTCGTACATCGGCATCACCGACGTGCCGGCGGACGGCCCGCTCCCCGACGTGCCGGAGGCGAGCGAGGCGGAGATCGACCTGCTGCTGTCGACCGTCAACACCGTGATGCAGCGGCCCCTCGACCGGTCCGACGTCATCGCGACCTTCGCCGGCCTGAGACCCCTCCTCACCGGTGACATCGATGGCGCCGGCGGGGCGGAGACGAGCGACCTGTCGCGCCGCCACGCCATCCTGGAGTCCTCGACCGGCGTGCTGAGCGTCGTGGGCGGCAAGCTCACGACCTACCGCCGCATGGCCGAAGACGGGGTGGATGCGGCGGTCGCCCGCCGCTTCGCGCCGGGCGAGGTGCCGGCATCCGTCACGCGGTCGCTGCCGCTCGTGGGCGGCTGGCCGCGCGCCCGGGCAGCGGAGATCATCGCTGCCCCGCGCCTGGTGCGCCGCTACGGAGCGGAGGCTCCCTTCGTGGCCGCCCTCAGAGGCGGCCCGGGTGCGGCGCGCGGAGTGACCGCCCAAGAGCTGCGGTGGGGTGTGGCGGTCGAGGGCGCGCTGGATGCCGATGATCTCCTGGACCGGCGGACGCGGCTCGGTCTCGTCCCCGCCGACCGGGAGGCATCGCGGGAGGCCGCCGCGGCGGCCTTCGACGGCTGATCGGCTGTCGGTCGGACTCGATGGGGCTGTCGGTCGCACTCGCTAGGGTGGTGCGCATGTCTGCGCACGACTGGAAGAACGCACCGCCCGATCGCGCCGCCGCCGAGGTCCTTTCGGCCGTGGGTCTGGAGTACCGCCTGATCGACACGGCCGACGCGGCGGTGTTCGACCCCTATCTGCAGGCCGAGATGAGGGGATTCCTCGCCGGCGAGCAGAGCTCCGAGCAGCTCGGCGGCGCGCGTGAGGGCTTGGCGTTCCGGCGTTTCGCGGGTGTGTACGATCCCGCGGCGCTCGACGTGTCCCAGCCGGTCGCCACCGTCAACTCCTGGGTGACCGACATGGCGCTGCCCGGGGGTCGCGGCATCCCGATGTGGGCGATCAGCGGCGTCACCGTCGCCCCGACGCATCGCCGCAAGGGCATCGCCCGCGCGATGCTCGAGGCCGAGCTGCGCACGGCCGACGCGGCGGGGGTCGCGATCGCGGGCCTCACCGTCTCAGAGGCGACGATCTACGGTCGCTTCGGCTTCTCCCCGGCCACGTACGCCACGAACTGGACGATCGACACCAAGCGGGCGAGGTGGATCGGCCCCCGCCCCGACGGCCGGCTCGACTTCGTCGGCCGGGATGCGGTGCGAGAGCTTCTCGCCGAGCTTCACGGGCGCGTCCGCGCCGACCGACCGGGCGAGATCGAGGCGTGGCCCGGATTATGGCGCCGTATGTCGGGATCGGCGCCGGGGCAGGAGGGCGGCGCGAAGATTCGCGCCGTCAGATATGCGGACGCCGGAGGCACGACACGCGGCATTGCGGTCTACCGCCTGGGCGACGAGGGTGCGGACTTCACCCAGCACGAGCTCGAGCTGAATTACCTGCTGAGCGAGACCCCCGAGGCCTACGCCGCCCTGTGGAGGTTCGTGCTGGAGCACGATCTGGTCTCGTCCGTGAAAGCGTCGCTGCGGTCAGTGGACGAGCCGGTGCGCTGGATGATCGCCGACCAGCGTGGTGCGAAAGTCGAGATCGGCGAGCACGGCTGGCTGCGCATTCTGGATGTCCCGACGGTGCTCACCGCGCGCGCGTACGCGGCACCCGGCAGAGCCACCCTCCGGGTGACCGACGATCTGGGGTTCGCGGCGGGAACCTGGCGGCTGACCGTCGAGGAGAACGGCGCGGCGACCGTCGAGCCGGTGGAAGGCCCCGCGGCGGTGACGCTGAACGTCAACGCGCTGTCCTCGATCGTGCTGGGCGGTGTGAGCGCGGTCACCCTGCAGGGTGCCGGCCTGGTCGTCGCCGAGACGGCGGACGCCCTGGCGCTGGACACGCTGTTCGCGTCGGCCGAGACACCTTACTTGAGTCTGTGGTACTGAGGCGACGCGGCATCCGCTCGTCGTGGGTGCTACGGCGTCAGGGCCTTCCGCAGGATCTCCGCCTGCTCCTGCGCGTGAACCTTCGGTGAGCCTGTCGCCGTGGAGGCAGCGGACTTCCGAGAGATCCGGCGGATTGTGCGTCCGTGCAGGTGCTTGACAACCTCGAGCGCGATGAACGGCCAGGCGCCCTGGTTCTCGGGCTCGTCCTGCACCCAGAACAGCTGGGCTTCGGGGTAGCTGTCCAGAACGGCGTTCAGCTCCTCGATCGGGGCGGGGTAGTACTGCTCCAGCCGCACGAGGGCGATGTTGGGGTTCGGGTTCTTGTCCAGCTCGGCCTTGAGGTCCCAGTGGATCTTGCCGGCGTGCAGCAGAACGCGGGTGACGGCTGACCGGTCCAGAGTCCGCTCGTCGTCGAGCACCGGCTCGAACCGTCCGGAGAGGAAGTCGTCGACCTTGCTGGTGGCTCCGCGCAGGCGCAGCATCGCCTTCGGCGTGAACACGACGAGCGGCCGGCGCGGTCGCATGTAGGCCTGGCGCCGCAGCAGGTGGAAGTACGAGGCGGGCGTGGAGGGGCGTGCGACCGTCATGTTGTCCTGCGCGCACATCTGCAGGTAGCGCTCGATGCGCGCCGACGAGTGGTCCGGCCCCTGGCCCTCGTAGCCGTGGGGGAGCAGCAGCACGACGCTCGACTGCTGGCTCCACTTCTGGTCGGCTGCGGTGATGTACTCGTCGATGACCGACTGGGCCCCGTTCGCGAAGTCGCCGAACTGCGCCTCCCACAGCACGAGCGCGTCGGCACGTTCGACCGAGTAGCCGTACTCGAACGCGAGCGCGGCGTACTCGCTGAGCAGCGAGTCGTAGACCCAGAATCGACCCTGGTTCTCGCTCAGGTTCGTCAGCGGGATCCACTCCTGGCCGTTCGCGCGGTCGTGCAGCACAGAGTGACGCTGCACGAAAGTTCCGCGGCGCGAGTCCTGTCCGGCCAGGCGCACCGGGGTCCCCTCGAGCAGCAGCGAACCGAAGGCGAGCAGTTCCGAGAAGCCCCAGTCGATCGAGCCGTTGCGGCTCATGTCGAGGCGCTTGTCGAGAAGCTGCTGCAGCTTGCCGTGCACGGTGAAGCCCTCGGGCTTGTTGACGAATGCGTCCCCGATCAAGCGGACGACATCGCGCGAGACGCCCGTCGTCTCGGGCGAGCCGACGGCGGGTTCCACGGCCGCCTCTTCGACGACCGGCGACGTTCCGGTCTCGGCGGCGTGGGTCTCGGCGAACGCGATCTCGAGTCCGTTCTGGAAGTCGCGCTTGGCCTGCTCGTACTCCTCCTCGGTGATGTCACCGCGGCCGACGAGGGCCTCGACGTACAGGCGGCGAACGGATCGCTTCGCCTCGATGAGGTTCGTCATGAGGGGCTGCGTCATCGAGGGATCGTCACCCTCGTTGTGACCGCGGCGGCGGTAGCAGACGAGGTCGATCACGACGTCGCGGTGCCAGCGCTGGCGGTACGCGAACGCGAGCTGGGACACGCGAACGACGGCTTCGGGGTCATCGCCGTTCACGTGGAAGATGGGCGCCTGGATCGTCTTGGCCACATCGGTCGCGTACACCGAGCTGCGCGCGTCCTGCGGCACGGTCGTGAAGCCGACCTGGTTGTTGACCACGACATGGATGGTTCCGCCGGTGCGGTAGCCGCGCAGCTGCGACATCTGGAGGGTTTCGAAGACGACTCCCTGCCCGGCGAAGGCCGCATCGCCGTGCACGAGGATCGGCAGCCAGGAGAAAGTGCCGATGGGCTTGCGGTCCTGCTTGGCGCGGACGATGCCTTCCAGCACACCGTCGACGGTCTCCAGGTGGGAGGGGTTGGCGGCGAGGTAGACCGGCAGCTCTTCGCCGCGGTCGTCGACGAAGGTGCCCTCGGTGCCGAGGTGGTACTTGACGTCGCCCGACCCGCTCTTGCTGCCGATCGCGACGGAGCCCTCGAACTCGCGGAACACCTGCCCGTAGGTCTTGCCGGCGATGTTGGTCAGCACGTTCAGACGACCGCGGTGCGCCATTCCGATCGCCGTGCCATCGAGGCCGGCTTCGGCCGCGCCCTGCAGGATCTCGTCCAGCAGGGGGATGAGCGACTCGCCGCCCTCGAGGCTGAAGCGCTTCTGCCCGACGTACTTCGTCTGCAGGAACGTCTCGAACGCCTCGGCCTCATTGAGCTTGCTGAGGATGCGCAGCTGCTCGTCGTGACCAGGCTTCTGGTACTTCATCTCCACGTTCTCCTGGAACCAGAGACGCTGCGCCGGATCCTGGATGTGCATGTACTCGATGCCGATCGTGCGGCAGTACGAGTCGCGCAGGACCCCGAGGATCTCGCGGAGCTTCATCTGGCGCCGCCCGCCGAACCCGCCGGTGACGAATTCGCGGTCGAGGTCCCAGAAGGTCAGGCCGTGCTGCTCGATCTCGAGGTCGGGATGTGTGCGCTGCACGTACTCGAGCGGGTCGATGTCGGCCATGAGGTGGCCCCGCACGCGGAACGAGTTGATGAGCTCCTGCACGCGCGCCGTCTTGTCGACGCGCTCGGCGAGGTCGACGTTGATGTCGTTGCCCCAGTGGATCGGGGCGTAGGGGATCCGCAGCGCGGCGAAGATGTCCTCATAGAAGTTGCGCCCGCCGATGAGCAGCTCGTGCACCTTCTTGAGGAACTCGCCCGAGCCCGCGCCCTGGATGACGCGGTGGTCGTACGTGCTCGTGAGCGTGATCGTCTTGCCGATCGCGAGCTCGTTGAGCGTCTTCTCGCTGGCGCCCTGGAACTCCGCCGGGTACTCGAGGGCGCCGGCGCCGATGATGCAGCCCTGGCCCTTCATGAGGCGCGGCACCGAGTGCACGGTGCCGATGCCGCCCGGGTTGGTGAGCGAGATCGTGGTGCCCTGGAAGTCGGCGGCCGTGAGCTTGTTGCTGCGCGCGCGGGTGATGAGGTCCTCGTATGCGGCCAGATACTCGCTGAACGTGAGGGTGTCGGCGCGCTTGAGGCTCGGCACCAGAAGCGCTCGCGTGCCGTCGGGGCGGGGAAGGTCGATCGCGATGCCGAGGTTCACGTGCGCGGGCGCGACGACGGAGGGCTTGCCGTCGATCTCGGCATAGAACACGTTCTGGCTCGGGAACTCCTTGAGCGTGCGGATCAGCGCCCACCCGATGAGGTGCGTGAAGCTGATCTTGCCGCCGCGGGTGCGCGACATGTGGTTGTTGATCACGATCCGGTTGTCGATCATGAGCTTCGCGGGGATCGTCCGCACGCTCGTGGCGGTCGGAACCGTGAGCGACTCGTCCATATTGACGGCCAGGGCCTTGGTCATGCCCTTGAGCACGGTGACCTTGTCGTCTTCGGGGTTCTCGGTGCTCGCCGACCGGGCGACGGCAGGAGCCTGCGCCGGGATCGGCTGGGGAGCGGCCGGCCGCGCGGTCGTGCGTGCGACGGGCTGGGTGCCGATCACGGGAATCGGCGCGGTCACCGGGTGGCCGTTGCCGGCCGAGGGGGCCGGAGGAGCCCCCTCCGACGCGGCCTGGGTCGGGACGGGGGCTGCAGGCGCGGAGCCGGAGCCGCGGGTGCGGCCGCCGCGGTGCTGCCCTGCGGCGCGGACGATGCCGCCGAAGTCGGTGCGGATGCGGCAGCCGTGGCGCCGGCATCCGTCGACGCCGTCGTGTCCACGGGCTGGTAGGCGTCGAGAATCGGCCACCACGCCTTGTCGACCGAATTCTTGTCGGCCTTGTACTGCTCGTAGAGCTCGTCGACGAGCCACTCGTTGGCTCCGAACTCGCCTTCGCTTGAAACTCCGACGCCCGTGACCTGGCTCGACACGCTCGATCGCCTGCTTTCGTGAGGACTGTAGGAGCGTGCGGAGCCGGTTCCTCGGCCCCCACGCACGACTGTTAAGCCTAACCCAGTCTGGTCCGCGGTCGCGGGGAAGCGAAAGGCGGCCCGCCGCACATTCGGGCATCGTTATCCGTACAGAAAGAGTCACTAACCTTTCGAGCATGGAATTCTACGGTGAGCAGCCCGAGGTCGACCTGACGTACTCGGACGTCTTCCTGGTTCCCCGGCACTCATCGATCGCCAGCCGTCTGGACGTGGACCTGTCTCCCGGCGACGGCACCACCGCCACGATTCCGCTCGTGTCGGCCAACATGAACTCGGTCACGGGCGCTCGACTGGCGGCCACCCTGGCACGCCGCGGCGGGCTCGGCGTGCTGCCGCAGGACATGCCGCTGCAGGAGCTCGACGCCGCGATCCGCTGGGTGAAGGCGCAGCCCGTCCGCTGGGACACGCCGCTCGTCCTCCCGCCGGAGGCGACGGTGGCGGATGCCGCGAGACTGCTCCCGGCCACCGAAGGGCACGGCATCGTCGTGTCCGACGCGTCGCCCGGCCACCTCAACATCGACGCCGTCCTCGGCGTCGTGCCGGCCACCCGCCTGGGCACGGCGCTGCCCGACGCGCGCCTGGGCGACCTGGCGCGCGGTCGCGCCGCATCCATCGACGCCGATGACGTCGAGAGTGCGCGCCACGCCTTCGATCTCATCGTCGGCGCCGCGGCCGAGACGGTGTGCGTGCTGCACCACGGCTTCGTCGTCGGCACGCTGTCACGGCGGAGCGCGCTGCGCTCCACCCTCTACCGCCCCGCCGTCGACGCATCCGGCCGATTGAGCGTGGCCGCCGCGGTCGGCATCAACGGCGACGTGGCCGCCAAGGCGCGCGCGCTGGCCGCCGCCGGTGTCGACGTCCTCGTGGTCGACACGGCGCACGGTCACCAGGAGGGCATGCTGGCGGCCCTCCGCACGGTGGCGGGCCTCGGACTCGGCATCCCGATCGCCGCGGGCAACGTCGTGACCGCCGAGGGCGTCAACGATCTGGTCCGTTCCGGTGCGGACATCCTCAAGGTGGGCGTCGGACCAGGAGCGATGTGCACGACCCGCATGATGACCGCCGTCGGGCGTCCGCAGTTCTCCGCCGTCCTCGAGACGGCCGAGGCGGCGCGGATGCTGGGGGCCCACGTGTGGGCCGACGGCGGTGTGCGCTACCCGCGCGACGTCGCGCTCGCGCTCGCGGCGGGAGCGGCATCCGTCATGATCGGCTCGTGGTTCGCCGGCACGATCGAGGCGCCGGGCGAGCTCCAGGTCGACGCGGCCGGGCGGGCGTACAAGGAGTCGTGGGGAATGGCGTCGACGAAGGCGGTGCACGACCGGTTCGGCCGGCTCGATCCGTACGAGCTGGCCCGCAAGGAGCTGTTCGCCGAGGGGATCTCGTCATCGAAGATCTACCTCGACCCGCTCCGGCCCGGGCTCGAAGACCTCCTGGACATGATCATCTCCGGCGTCCGCTCGTCATTCAGCTACGCCGGTGCCGAATCGATCGCCGAGTTCCGCGAGCGAGCGCGCGTGGGGCTCCAGTCGGCGGCCGGGTACGAGGAGGGCAAGGCGCTGCCGGTCAGCTGGTAGCCCTGCTCTCCTTCGCCGACCGCTACTCACGGTGGCGACCGCGCACACCGCATCGGCCGCGCTCGTCAGTGTGAGTAGCGGTGGGCGGATGATCAGAAGCGTGGAACGCCCGCGCGCCGGAGCTTCGCAGCCAGCTGCCAGGGTTTCGCGAGATCTTCGGCGTCCCATCTCACGACCCGGAATCCGGCTGCGCGGAGGCGATCCTCGCGGCGCTTCTCCTTCCAGAGAACCTGTTCCGGGCTGAGTCCCCGGGCAAGGCCCTCGTCGAAGTACTTGCCCTTGCCGTCGTATTCGCCGACGGTCTTGCACTGCTCCCATCCGAAGTCGGCTCTGCCCGCGAGTCCGTCTTCGTCGAAGACCTCGAACTGGAGTTCGGGGGCCGCGAATCCGAGTTCGGCGATCACCACTCGGCTCTCGGACTCCTTCGGGCTCTCCGCGCGTCCATCGGCGAACTCCGCAACGGACTCAATCCGCGCAACTCCGCGGCGCGCATTGTCGTCGCGCCGCCGTGCGACCTGTTGCAGCAGCTCCTCGCGGGTGACCGGAGCCGATCGTCGCGCACTCATCGCCGCATCCGCGATCGCGACGGCGGTGGCGCGGGTGAGGGTGGCCGCGAGGTCGGCGACGGTGCGGACGAGGGTGGTTACGCGAAGACCGTTCACCGTCGCAACCTCGTCGGGATGCAGGATGATCGCGTGCCGGCGCACGCTTCCGCTCGAGCGTCCACCGCTCGCGGGAGGGACGATGGCGTGCACGTGCGCTGCGCGCGAGGTCGCAGACGGGAGTCCGTGGACCACCGCGGCCGATTGGTGCGACACGACGCCCCCGATGGTCCAGGTCAACGCCACCGCGAGAATCCTCAGGACGTTCCGGCGCTGATCCGGCAGCGCGGCGAGCGCGGATGCCGGAACGCGGATTCCGTCTGCGAGTCGCACCAGCTCGCCGGCGCGTTCTCGTCGTTTGAGCAGGCTGAGGGCCTCCAGATCCGCCGCGTGGCGGGACAGGACCAGCCGGACATCGCCGAAGCCCCAGCGTTCGAGGAGGTCATCCGGTTCGTAGAGCCAATTCGCCATGCGCACACGATCGTAGGTCGCCGGTCGTCCTCCCCGCATCCGTGGCCGTGTGTGGAGATCTCCTCGTCCCGCGCGCCTGGGGAGGACTCCCTCTCCCGTCGACCGCTGCTCGCACTGGCGAGCGCGTGCAACGAAGCGGGGGCGCTCGCCACGGTAAGTAGCGGTCGGCGGAAGAGGGCGGGGCCGTAGACTTGTCGGCACAATGGACGACCCCCCCAGTTGCAGACCGTCGCCCCATCGACCCGCACCCGCCGCAGCGGGGGGTGATGCGTGATGGAGTTCATCATGCTGGGCGTGGGGCTTCTGCTCACGGTCGGAACCGGCCTGTTCGTGGCGAGCGAGTTCGCGCTCGTCAACCTGGATCGCGCTGATCTCGAAGCGCGACGGGATGCCGGCGAATCGCGCCTGGCGCTGACGATCAACGCACTGCGCATCACCTCGACGCACCTCTCGAGCGCACAGCTCGGGATCACGCTCACCACCCTCCTCACCGGTTACGCGCTCGAGCCGGCGCTGTCGAGTCTGCTGCGGCCGGTGTTCACCGCGTGGGGGCTGCCGGAAGGGGTGGTCTCACCGCTCGCGGTGATCATCGCCGTCACCCTCGCGACGATCCTGTCGATGATCCTCGGCGAACTCGATCCCGAAGAACTTCGCGCTCGCCATCCCGCGCCAGACCGCGAAGCTCGTGATGCCGTTCCAAGTCGCGTTCACGACCGTCTTCCGTCCCGCGATCGCGGTGCTGAACGGCAGTGCGAACGGCGTGCTGCGCGTGATCGGCATCGAGCCCAAGGAGGAGCTCTCGGGCGCCCGCACGGCGGAGGAGCTCTCCAGCCTCGTGCGCCGGTCGGCGCTGGCCGGCGTGCTGGAGGAGGACACCGCGTCGCTCCTGGACCGCAGCCTCACCTTCGCGCGCCTGAGCGCCGCCGACGTCATGACGCCGCGGCCGAGCATCCACGCCCTGTCGGCCGACGACTCGGCCGACGACGTGATCCAGCTCGCCCGTCGCACGGGCCACAGCCGCTTTCCCGTGTACGGCGAGTCCATGGACGACATCCTGGGCATCGTGCACCTCAAGGCCGCCGTCGGCGTGCCGCGCGATCGTCGCTCCGAGGTGCCGGCCGCGGCCCTTGCGACCGAGCCGCTGCGGGTTCCGGAGGCCGTGCACCTCGACACGCTCGTCTCGGAGCTGCGCAGACGGGGCTACCAGATGGCGATCGTCGTCGACGAGTACGGCGGCACGGCCGGAGTGGTCACCCTCGAGGACCTGGTCGAGGAGATCGTCGGCGAAGTGCTCGACGAGCACGACCGCCGCAGGGCGGGCATCGTGCGCAGCGAGGGCGCGGTCACCTTCCCGGGAAATCTGCGACCCGACGAGGTGCTCGACCGCACCGGCATCCGAATCCCGGAAGGCGACGTGTACGACACGGTCGGCGGGTACATCATGAGCGTGCTCGAGCGCATCCCGGTCGTCGGCGACACCCTCGAGATCGAAGACGGAACGCTCGACGTGCAGCGCATGGACGGTCGTCGCGTCGACCGCGTGCGCTTCACTCACACGGCGATGCCCGAGGAGCACTCCGCCGCGCCGGGGGGTGAGCGCTCGTGAGCGACTGGGCCGGAATCGCGTGGCTGTTCGTGCTGCTGGCGTTCAACGCCTTCTTCGTCGGCGCCGAGTTCGCCGTCATCTCCGCGCGCCGCTCCCAGATCGAGCCGCTCGCCGAGAAGGGCTCCCGCGCGGCGAAGACGGCGCTGTACGCGATGGAGCACGCGACGCTCATGCTGGCGACCAGTCAGCTGGGCATCACGATCTGCTCGCTCCTGATTCTGAACGTCTCGGAGCCGGCCATCCATCATCTCCTCGCCGAGCCGCTGGGCCTCACCGGCATGGCCGAGGGAACGGTCGACGTCATCGCATTCGTGATCGCCCTGGTGCTGGTGTCGTATCTTCACGTCGTGTTCGGCGAGATGGTTCCCAAGAACCTCGCCTTCTCGGTGCCCGACCGCGCCGTGCTCATGCTCGCCACCCCGCTCGTGTGGGTCTCGCGCCTCTTCCACCCGGTGATCTTCGTGCTCAACTGGATCGCCAATCACGCCGTGCGCCTGTTCCGCGTGGAGCCGAAGGATGAGGCCGCCTCCACCTTCACGCTCGAGGAGGTGACGACGATCGTGAACCAGTCCCGGATCGAGGGCGTGCTCGACGACGCGGCGGGCACCCTCTCGGCGGCGCTGGAATTCACCGACAAGAAGGCGAGGGACATCGCGGTGCCGCTCACGCAGCTCGTGACGCTTCCCGAGTCGGTGACGCCCGACGAGATCGAGAGCTCGGTCGCGAAGTACGGCTTCTCGCGCTACGTGATCGTGGATGCCGCGGGTCTGCCGCTCGGCTACGTGCACCTCAAGGACATCCTGCGCGCGGCGGAAGGCCCGCACGCGGCGACCGACGTCGTCCGGCCCATCCCCGGCAAGCGGATCCACCAGATGGTGCCGGTGCTCGAGGAGACGGATCTCGAGGATGCCCTCGCGCTCATGCGGCGCGCCGGCCGCCACCTCGCGAGGGTGCGCAACGCCGATGGCGACACCACCGCGGTGCTGTTTCTGGAGGACATCATCGAGGAGCTCATCGGCGAGGTGCAGGACGCCACCCGACGTCGCGCCTGATCGCGCAAGCCTTCTCGGCGGATGCTCTCCCTCGACCCGGCAGACGCGGAACCGCGCGGGTAGGGTGTCGCCATGGTGAGCGGCTGGACGGTCGACGACGTGGCGGGTGTGCTGCGTCGGCCGGCGGAGGCGGATGACAAGTACGCGCGCGGCGTCCTCGGCATCCGCACCGGCTCCGACGCCTACCCCGGGGCCGCCGTTCTCGGGGTGGAGGCCGCGTGGCGCACGGGCGTCGGGATGGTCCGGTACCTGGGGCCGTCGGTGCCGACCTCGCTCGTCCTCCAGCGTCGCCCGGAGACCGTGACCGTCGACGGCCGCGTGCAGGCATGGCTGATCGGCTCGGGGACGGATGCCGCTTCCCGCTCGGATGCGGAGACCGACGCGTTGCGGGGAATACTTGCGGGGAGCCTGCCGGTCGTGGCGGACGCGGGGGCGCTCGATCTGGCCCCGTCCGCGGCGGCGCCGCTCGTGGTGACCCCGCATGACCGCGAGCATGCGCGGCTGCGCGCTCTGCTGGGCCTCACCGAAGACACTTCGTCGGCGGATGCCGCACGCGCGGCATCCGCCCTCGAAACCGCATCGGCACTCGGTGCTGTCGTCGTGCTCAAGGGCTTCGTCACGGTGGTCGCAGCTCCGGGCGGCTGGGTCCGGACGGTGTCGGCCGGCACTGCCTGGCTGGCCACCGCCGGCACCGGTGACGTGCTGGCCGGCGCGATCGGCGCGGTCGTCGCCGCGAAACCGGATGCGACGATCGACGATCTCGCCGCGCACGCCGCGTCGGCGGTGTGGCTGCACGGCCGCGCCGGGAGCCTCGCCTCCGCCGACCTCGGTCACGGCGGCGGACCCATCACCGCCGCCGACGTCGCCGCGGCCCTTCCCCGCGCGGTCGCCGAAGCACTCGCGCCCTAGACTCGACGCGTGTCGAGGCGGGCGGGACTGTGGATCGCGTTCGTCATCGTGCATGCCGCAATCGCGCTGTTCGGCTTCGTGTTCCCGTTCCAGCCGATGGGCGATGTCCAGAACGTGTACGACCCATGGTCCACCTGGGCGATCGAGGGTCAGGCGATCGTGGGGATCACCGAGCCGTGGGTCTATCCGCAGCTCGCTCTCATTCCCATGGTGCTCGCCCAGGGGCTGAGCTGGATCGCGGGCTACGAGGTGGCGTGGGCGCTGCTCGTCACGGCCGCCGATGCCCTGGCGTTCGCGGTGCTCGTGGGCCGCGGGCGCTCGGCAGGACGCCGGACGGCGGCGTGGTTCTGGCTGGCGTTCATCCTCTTCCTCGGTCCGGTGGGCATGTACCGGCTGGACGGCCTCACGGTTCCCCTCGCGCTGGCCGGAAGCCTGTGGCTCGTCGGTCGCCCGTGGCTGGGCTCGATCCTCCTGGCGGTCGCGACCTGGATCAAGGTCTGGCCGGTCGCGCTGCTCGCCGCAGCCGTTCTCGTGCTGCGGCGCCGCTGGGCGGTTCTCGGCGGCGCTCTCCTGGTCTCGGTCACGACGCTCGCGATCGTCTTCGCCGCCGGCGCCGGATCGCGCGCGTTCGGGTTCATCACCGACCAGACCGATCGCGGGCTCCAGCTCGAGGCGCCGGTGAGCGCCTGGTGGCTCTGGCGGGCTGTGCTCGGCATCCGGGATTCGTCGATCTCGTACGACGAGGACATGCTCACTTTCCAGGTCGCCGGTCCCGGAGCTGAAGCCGTCAGCGCTCTGATGACACCGCTTCTCGTGGCGGCCGCCGCCGGCGTGGCCGCGATCGGCGCCTACCGCGCCTGGCGGGGCGCGGGCTTCGTCCGCCTGTTCCCGCCGCTCTCGCTCGCGCTGGTGCTCGTGCTCATCCTGTTCAACAAGGTGGGATCGCCTCAGTACATGACGTGGCTCATCGCGCCGCTCGCCGTCGGACTCGTGCTCGACCGCGAACATTGGCGCGGACCCGCGATCCTCGGCCTTGCGATGGCCCTCATCACCCAGATCGTCTATCCCCTCATGTACGGCGGCCTGTTGAGCGCCGGCGCGGTGCCGTCCGCTCTGCTCACCGTGCGCAACGCGCTCGTGGCCGTCCTTCTGGTCTGGGCCGTCGTTCGGCTCATCCGCCTTCCGCACCGCGCACCGACGCTGGCGCGTTCCGTCACCGCCCGCACCTGATCCGGAGGTTCCCATGCTCGTCGCCTTCTCCGTCGCACCCAGCGGTGCTTCGCCCGGCTCCGCTCCGGGATCGGAGGCGTCGGTCCACGAGGCCGTCGCGGCCGCGGTACGCGTCGTCCGCGCGTCGGGATTGCCGCATCGGACCACCTCGATGTTCACGGAGCTCGAGGGGGAGTGGGAAGAGGTCTTCGACGTCGTCAAGCGGGCGACCGAGGCGGTGCTGCCGTTCGGCTCGCGCGTGTCGCTGGTTCTGAAGGCCGACATCCGGCCCGGCTGGAGCGGCGAGCTCGACGGCAAGGTCGAGCGCCTGGAGCGCGCGCTCGATCGCCCGGAAAACGATGCGGACGGGTCGGTCTGAAACGCGGAGGAGTCGTTTCGAATCGATTCGACAGGACGACAACGGCCTCGGCTAGCATGACCGGATGACCTCCTCGAATCACTCGAGGGGTGCGGCGATGTGGGCGCTCCTCTCCCTCGCCGTCGGCAGCTTCGGCATCGGCATGACCGAGTTCGTCGTCATGGGACTGCTCCCGAACATCGCGGCCGACGTGCTGCCCGGCGCCTGGGCGGCGGATCAGGGCGACGCGATCGCGCAGACCGGCTGGCTCATCACGCTGTATGCGCTCGGCGTCGTCGTCGGAGCCCCGACCATCGCCGGATCGGTGGCGAAGTACCCGCGCCATCGCGTCATGATCGGGTTGGCATTGGCGCTGACGCTGTTCAACGGACTGACCGTGATCCTCCCGACGTTCGAATTGGTCGCGGCTTCGCGGTTCCTCGCCGGGCTCCCGCACGGCGCGTACTTCGGAATCGGCGCGCTGGTCGCCGCAGACGTGCTCGGCCCCGGCAACCGCGCGAAGGGCGTGGCGTTCGTCCTGACCGGACTGACCGTCGCGAACGTGGTCGGCGTGCCGCTGGGCACGTTCCTCGGCCAGCAGGTGGGGTGGCGGGCGGCGTTCGTGGTGGTCACGGCGATCTTCGCGATCGCCACGGTCTTCATCGCGTTCTTCGTGCCGCCGCATCCCGGCGAACCCGGACGCACTCTGAGAGCCGAGCTGGGGGTTTTCCGCATCGGCCAGGTGTGGATGGCCCTCGGGGTCGGGGCGATCGGCTTCGGCGGCTTCTTCGCGGTGTACAGCTACGTCGCGCCCATGGTGACGGAGGTCGCCGGCTCACCTGAGTGGGTCGTGCCGATCGTGCTCGTGTTGATGGGTGTCGGCATGACCGTCGGCAACCTCGTGGGAGGGCACCTCGCGGACGTCGACCTCCGGCGGACCCTCATCGGCGGCCTGGTCGCGCTCACGCTGGTCCTCGCGCTGGTGGCGCTGACCGCGCAGTGGATCGTGGCGCTCGGCTTCTTCGTGCTGGCGACCGGCTTCGTCTCATCGGTGCTCTCTCCCACGATCCAGACCCGCATGATGGATGTCGCTCAGGACAATCAGTCGATCGCGGCGGCACTGAATCATTCCGCCCTCAATATCGGCAATGCTCTGGGAGCGTTCCTCGGCGGTGCGGTCATCGCGTTCGGTTTCGGCTTCGTGGCTCCCGCCTGGGTGGGTGTGGTGCTGGCGCTGGCCGGTCTCGGCATCGCCGCGCTCAGCATCCGGCTCGACCGCGCGCGGATCGACGTGATCGCCTGAGGTCCTGAGACCGGCCGGTAGCATGCCGGAGTGACATCGACGACACTGCCGCGCAGCGCGCCTTCCGCCCAAGACGTGGATGCGCGCGGCATCCTCGCGTTCCTCGACGCGCTGGACGCCGCGACCGATGTGGAGATGCACAGCATCATGCTGCTCCGCCACGGCGTGGTCGTCGCAGAGGGCTGGTGGGCGCCATACGGTCCCGACCGGGCCCACCTGCTGTACTCGCTCAGCAAGAGCTTCACCTCCACCGCGCTGGGGTTCGCCGTCGCCGAGGGTCTGGTGAACCTCGATGACACGGTGCTGTCGCATTTTCCGGAGTACGACGCTGAGATCACCGACCCGCGGGCCCGCCGGATCCGGGTGCGTCACGTCGCGGCGATGGCCAGCGGCCATGAGATCGACACGCTCGACCTCGCGCTGCAGAACGACCCGGTCGACCTGGTTCGCGGCTTCCTCCTGGTGCCGCCGGACCGCGAGCCCGGCTCGGTCTTCGCGTACAACCAGCCCTGCACGTTCTCGATCGCGGCGATCATCCAGCGGGCGGCGGGGATGCCGCTGACGGAGTACCTCCGGCCCCGGCTGTGGGATCCCCTCGGGATCGGCGAGGTCGGCTGGCTCACCGACGGATACGGCCGCGAGATCGGATTCAGCGGCATGCACGCCGCGACCGACGCGATCGCGAAGCTCGGCCAGCTCTACCTGCAGCGCGGCAGATGGGGTGACCGGCAGCTTCTCGATCCCGGCTGGGTCGACGAGGCCACGCGTTCGCACATCGACAACCCTCAGGGTGAGAATCCCGACTGGCGGCAGGGCTACGGATTCCAGTTCTGGATGGCCCGCCACGGCTATCGCGGAGACGGGGCGTACGGGCAGTTCTGCGTGATCCTGCCCGAGCACGATGCCGTACTCGCGATCACCGGCCAGAGCATCGACATGCAGGCCGTGCTCGACGCCGCCTGGGCGCACCTGCTGCCCGCGCTGACGTCGGGCGATGCGGATGCCGGCGGCTCGGCGACTGCGGACGCCGAGGGCCTTCTCGCCGAGCGTCTCGCGTCTGCCGCGTTGCAACCCCTGCACGGATCGCCTGCGGCCGGCCCCGATCGCGCCTATCGTCGGGGCCTGCGAACGCCGTCGCGCAGATCACCGAGGTGACCGTCAGCCCGGGGACCGACCATGTCGATCTGTCGCTGAGGGACGGCGGGGCCGACTTCCGCATCACCGCCGGGTTGGGTCGCTGGGTCGAGACCGACGGCGTGGTGGCGTCGGGTGGTGCGACGGAATCCGGTGCCCTCGTGGTCGATGCGATCTTCGTCGAGACGCCGCACCGGCTCCGGATCGAGTGCGCGGTCGACGGGACGTTCGTCGCTCGCTGGATGACGCAGCCGCTGCATCCGCTTCCCCTCGCTCAGATGCGGATGCCGCGTGCCTGAGGGGCGACGTCCATCGGAAGACCCGTCGGCCGACCGTGCCGTCCGCGTGCTCGCGGAGGCGGCGGGTGATGCCCGCGCCCGTCGCCCTGAGGACGGCACCGACCCGGCCGTGCCGGTCGCCGGAACCGCCGTGATCGTGCGCGACGGCGCCGACGGACCGCACGTGCTGATGATCGAGCGGCCTGATCGCGGGTCGTTCGCCGGCGCATGGGTGTTTCCGGGAGGCAAGCTCGAGCCGGGTGACGGGCAGGGCGAGGAGGAGGCGTCGGCGCGCAACGCGGCGGTGCGGGAGACGCGCGAAGAGACCGGCCTGGAGCTCGAGGGGAGCGGGTTGCTTCCGCTGTCGTGCTGGGACCCGCCGCCCGGACTTCCGCTGCGGATCCGCACCTGGTTCTTCCTGTCCGCCGACCCTGGCGGGGAGGCGGAATTCGCTCCTGACGAGGTGATCAGCGCCGAGTGGGTGCGCCCGCTCGAGATGCTCGCCCGTCACTCTCGCGGCGACGTGACGCTGTATCCGCCCACGTGGGTCACGCTTCACGAACTTGCGCGGCAGTCCGATGTCGACGCGCTGTTCGCGGTGGCCCGGCTGGCCGGCATCCGGCGGTACGAGACGGTGGCGCGCCGCAGCAGCGATGGACTTCTCCTGCTGTGGGAGGGCGATTCGGCCTACGACGGCGCCGGCATCCTGGACGATGCCGCAGATGCCGGACCGCGGCACCGGCTGGACCTCGCCGCGCTGCCGTGGGTCTACACGCGCACGGAGTGAACGGCGCTCAGACCGACCTCTCGAGCAGCCGGCGCAGGTGTGCGCCGACGGCGTGGGTCTCGATCAGGAATCCGTCGTGACCGAAGTCGCTCGCCAGCACCACCGCTCCGTCGTCGAGAGTCGTGCGGATGCCGCGGGCGATGCGGTGCTGGCCCTCCACGGGGAAGAGCCGGTCGCTGTCGATTCCCAGGACGAGCGTCGTGGCGGTCACCCGGCGCAACGCGTCTTCGACACCGCCCCGGTCGCGGCCGACGTCGTGCGAGTTCATCGCCTCGACGAGCGTGATGTAGCTGTTGGCATCGAACCGGCGCGTGAACCGGTTGCCGTGGAAGTCGAGGTACGAGGCGACGGCGAACCGGCCGCCGTGGCCGAGCGGGCTGACTCCGGACTGCCACGAGCGCTGGAATCGCTGATTCAGCTCGGTGGGGGAGCGGTAGTTCAGCAGCGCCATCCGCCGGGCGAGCGCCAGGCCCCGGTGCGGGCCGTCGCCGTCGCCCGCGTCGTAGTACTCGCCGCCCTGGAAGCGCGGGTCGATGTGGATCGCCTCGAGCTGCACCGAGTTGAGCGCGATCTGGTCGGCCGTGTTGACCGGGGGAGCCGACAGGATGCCGACCCGCTGTACTCGCTCGGGGTGACCCACCGCCCACTCGAGCGCGTGCATCCCGCCCATCGAGCCGCCGAGCACGCCTGCCCACACGTCGATGCCGAGTGCGTCGGCCAGGCGCACCTGCGCCGCGACCTGGTCGCGGATGGTGAGGTACGGGAAGCGCGAGGCCCACTCGTAGCCGTCGGGAGCGATGCTCGACGGACCCGTCGACCCCTGGCATCCGCCCAGCATGTTCGGGGCCACGACGAACCACCGGTCGGTGTCGATCGCCGCGCCGGGGCCGACGATGTCGTGCCACCAGCCCTCGGTGGGGTGTCCTGGGCCGGCAGTGCCGCGCACGTGGCTGTCGCCGGTGAGCGCGTGCAGGACGAGCACGGCGTTGTCACGCGCGGGCGACAGTTCACCCCAGGTCTCGTATGCCAGGCGGTAGCCGGGCAGCTCGGCGCCGCCCTCCGTGCGGAACGGGCCGAATGCGGCGAAGAGCCGGTCGCCGACCGGATCGCCGTCGCGCCAGGCGCCGGTGGCGGGAGGGCGCCCGAGCAGCTGGCGCGCGTCGGCCTCCGTGATCGGCGCGCTCGGCACCGTGTCTTCGGAGGTCTGCCAGTCCACTGCGGGCTCCTGTTCCGGGAGAGGCGTTCTCCTGAGGCTATCCGGGCCGGCGGTGAGCCCAGGTCGTTGTTACGTCGACGGTCACGCAGGGAACAGGTACCCCGATCTCCAGGAACGGGTCGGCGGCCCGGAACCGGAGTTCCGAGCCGCCGGCACTGGGCGGAAGGGTGGGCGCTCAGCAGTCCTTGCGAAGGCCTTCTTCTCCTGGCCGCCGCCGAGGTCCTGGACGGCCTCGCCGACGTTGGCGAAAGCGCAGTCCTCGGTGTTGATGGCCTTGTGGACCCCGCCGAAGCAGGCGGCGTCGTTGGGTGCAGCGTTGGCCGCACCGGCGAAGCCGAAGACGGAGAGGGCGACGATCGACCCGATGGCGAGAATGCGCTTCATTGGACTTTCCCTTCTGAGAGCGGGTGGGTGTTCACCCGACACCGTGTACTTCTCCAGCTGGCCCACGTTTGGATGCACGTCGTTCGCCCCCGGTCTCTGAACACGCGGAGGCTGACCACATCCCCGACCACCTTCCGGCGGGATCCGGCCCCGAGTCTTTCCGTGGACGCCAGACTGGCCGGGGGAGGCATTCCATGGCGCGATATCTGATCATCGCCGCATCCAGCGGCATCGGCGCGGCCACGTGCGAGCTGCTTCGGGCGGCGGGACACGACGTGGTGACGACGGCGCGGGATGCCGCCCACGGCGCGCCCGATTTCGTGATCGACGCGACGGACTTCGACGCCGTCGACCGAGCTGTCGCCGAGGCAGGAGATCTCGACGGAGTGGCGTGCTTTGCGGGGTCGATGCTTCTCAAGCCCGCTCATCTGACGACGCGCGAGCAGTACGACGATGTCGTCGCGGCATCGCTGACGACCGCCTTCGCGACCGTCCGTGCAGCGGGTCGGCATCTTCGCGGGGGCGGGTCCGTGGTTCTCGTCTCCTCGGCGGCAGCGCTGGCCGGCCTGTCGAACCACGACGCGATCGCGGCCGCCAAGGCCGGCGTGATCGGGCTCATGCTCTCGGCGGCAGCGAGCTACGCCACGCAGGGGCTGCGCGTCAACGCGGTCGCACCGGGCCTGACCCAGACGCCGCTGACCGCGGCGCTCACCGCGACCGAGGGCTCGCGCAAGGTGTCGGAGTCCATGCACGCGCTCGGTCGGCTGGGCGAGCCGGCGGATGTCGCGCGGGGTGTCGCATTCCTGCTCGACCCGGCCAACGACTGGATCACGGGGCAGGTGCTCGGGATCGATGGCGGCCTCTCCCACGTGCGGCCCAAGCAGCGCGGCTGACGGCGGCCTCGTCCGAGGGCGCATGACCGCTCACTGAACCCGTGGCCGAGCACCACGACGGATGCCCCGGCCCCCGCCGAAGCGGCGACCGGGCATCCGGAATCGAGCGGTGATCAGGCGCGCGCGGCCTCCGACCCGGCGCGCGGCGGCGAGCGCCTGCTCGAGGTCGGCCTTGAGGTCGTCGATGTTCTCGAGTCCGAGCGACAGGCGCACGAGGCCGGGCGTGACGCCGGTCGTGAGCTGCTGCTCGGGCGTGAGCTGCGAGTGCGTCGTCGACGCGGGGTGGATGACGAGCGAGCGCACGTCGCCGATGTTGGCGAGGTGGCTGAACAGGGTCAGCGAGTTGACGAACTCGCGACCGGCCTCGACGCCGCCCTTGAGCTCGAACGAGAGCACCGCGCCGACGCCCTTCGGCGCGTACTTGTTGGCCGCGGCGTACCACGGCGAGGTCGGCAGGCCCGAGTAGTTGACCGACGCGACGTCGTCGCGGTTCTCGAGCCACTCCGCGATCTCCTGCGCGTTCTGCACGTGGCGCTCGATGCGCAGCGACAGCGTCTCGATGCCCTGGATGAGCAGCCACGCGCTCTGCGGCGAGATCGCGGCGCCGAGGTCGCGCAGCAGCTGCACGCGCGCCTTGATGATGTACGCGAGGCCGTCGCCGACCGCGGCCGTGTAGCTGGCGCCGTGGTACGACGGGTCGGGAACCGTGAGGCCGGGGAACTTGTCGACGTTCTTCGACCACTCGAACGTGCCGCCGTCGACGATGACGCCGCCGATGACGGTGCCGTGGCCGCCGAGGAACTTCGTCGCCGAGTGGACGACGATGTCGGCGCCGTGCTCGAACGGCTTGATGAGGTACGGGGTCGCGATCGTGTTGTCGACGATCAGCGGGATGCCGTTCTCGTGCGCGACGTCGGCGACGGGGCGGATGTCGAGGACGTTGATCTTCGGGTTGCCGATGGTCTCGGCGAAGAAGAGCTTCGTGTTCGGGCGCACGGCGGCGCGCCACTCCTCGGGGTCGTCCTGGTTCTCGACGAACGTCGTCTCGATGCCGAGCTTGGCGAGCGTGTACTTGAACAGGTTGTACGTGCCGCCGTAGATCGAGCTGGACGAGACGATGTGGTCGCCCGCCTCGCGCGATGTTGAGCACCGCGGCGGTCTCGGCGGCCTGGCCGCTCGCGAGCGAGCAGCGCGCCGGTGCCGCCCTCGAGTGCGGCGAGGCGCTCCTCGACGACGGCCTGCGTCGGGTTCTGGATGCGCGTGTAGATGTTGCCGAACTCCGCGAGCGCGAACAGGTTCGCCGCGTGGTCGGCGTTGTCGAAGACGTACGACGTCGTCTGGTAGATGGGCGTGGCGCGAGCCTTCGTCACCGGATCGGGCTGGGCGCCCGAGTGGATCTGCTTGGTCTCGAAACGCCAGTTCTCGGGTGCGGACATGGCTTGCTCCTGCGTGATGTCGGACGCCGAGGAGCAGTCGCCCTCGGCCGCTTCGACAGTACGGATGCGGCATCGCGCTGTCAACAACGCACGGGAAATGTGACGTAACCTCGCCTCGTGCCGACGCTCCCGTCGCTTCCGCGCCGGCACGGCGTGCTCCACGAGCGGGACCGTGGGTAGCGTGGAGGGCATGGCGACACGACGTGCAGTGGTGACCGGGGCGAGTTCGGGGATCGGTGAGGCGACGGTGCGGGCCCTGCGCGTCACGGGGTGGGACGTCGTCGGCCGTCGCGCGACGCGCCGACCGGCTGCAGCAGCTCGAGGCCGAGACCGGCGCCGTCGCCTTCGCGGCCGACCTCACGGCCGACGCCGACGTCGAGGCGCTCGCCGGCGTGGCTCGCCGAGTCCGGGCCCGGTGCACTCGCTCGTGCACGTCGCGGGCGGCGCGCGCGGCACCGATCGCGTCGAGGACGCGACTCGCCGACGACTGGCAGTGGATGTTCGAGGTCAACGTGCTCTCCGCCCAGCGGCTCGTCGCGGCGCTGCTGCCGCTGCTGCGCCGGGCCGCGGCATCCGACGGCCACGCCGACACGCTCTTCGTGACCTCGACCGCCGCGCAGACCGCCTATGCCGGCGGCGCCGGCTACAACGCGGCGAAGGCGGGCGAGGCGATGCTCGCGCACGGTGCTGCGCCTGGAGCTCAACGGCGAGCCGATCCGCGTCATCGAGGTCGCGCCCGGGATGGTGCACACGCGACGAGTTCACCCTGAACCGACTCGGCGGCGACCGCGAGGCGGCGGACGCGCGTCTACGACGGGCGTCGAGGCATCCGCTGACGGCGGACGACGTCGCCGATGTCATCGCCTACGCGCTGAACGCGCCGGGCCATGTGAACCTCGACCTCGTCACGATGCGGCCCGTCGCGCAGTCGGCGCAGCACCTGCTCGCGCGCGGGCCGCTGCGCGCGCGCGGATCGGCGCGGACTGAGCGCGCTGGCAGTCATGCCGCGATGATCGCTGCCCGAGCTCGCCGAGCGCCGGACTCATCGATCCCGGCTGGGCGACGGCGCTCGCGCCCGTCGGCCCCGACATCGCCGCGCTCGGCGATCGGCTGCGCGCCGAGGTCGCCGCCGGGCGCCGCGTACCTGCCCGCCGGCGACCGGGTGCTCCGCGCGTTCCAGCGGCCGCTGCCGACGTCAAGGTGCTCATCGTCGGGCAGGATCCCGTACCCGACTCCGGGGCATCCGATCGGCCTCTCGTTCGCGGTCGACGCGCACGTGCGGCCGCTGCCGCGGAGCCTCGCGAACATCTACCAGGAGCTCGAGGCCGACCTCGGCATCCCGCGCTGCGCCGCACGGCGACCTGTCGGCGTGGAGCGACCAGGGCGTCATGCTGCTCAACCGCGTGCTGACCGTCGCGCCCGGGGCCCCGGCATCCCATCGCGGCTGGGGCTGGGAGAAGGTGACCGAGCACGCCATCCGCACGCTCGTCGGACGCGGACGGCCCGCTCGTCGCGATCCTGTGGGGGAGGGATGCCGCGAACCTGCGTCCGCTGCTCGGCGACGACCCCGATCATCGAGTCGGCGCACCCGTCGCCCGCTGTCGGCGAGCCGCGGATTCTTCGGCTCGCGGCCGTTCTCGCGCGCGAACGAGCTGCTCGAGCGCCAGGGTGCCGCGCCGGTCGATTGGCGGCTCCCGCTCGCGCGCGTAGGCTTGTCGGACATGCTGGAGGAGGAATACGACAGGACCGCGCGGCGGCTGCCACGGCATCTGCAGGAAGCCCGCAGCCCGAGCGGCGCTTCTCGTTCACGATCCGGCCGGTCGAGGACCGTGACATCCCCGACATCCGCGAGATCTACAACTACTACGTCACCAACTCGGTGGTGACCTTCGACGAGAAGAAGTGGTCGGTCGCGCAGTGGCGCGAGAAGGCGGACGACCTCGCCAAGCTCGGACTGCCGTTCCTCGTGGCCGAGTCGCCCTCCGGGCAGATCCTCGGCTACGCGCTCGTGCAGCCGATGTCGAGCAAGTCGGCCTACCGGTTCTCGGTCGAGAACTCGATCTACCTCGGCCAGGCCGCGACCGGGCAAGGGCCTCGGACGCGCGCTGCTGGAGGCGCTCATCGACGGCGTGCGAGGCAGGCGGCATCCGCGAGATGGTCGCCGTCATCAGCGACAAGGGCGCCGAGGCCTCCGATCGCGCTCCACGAGAAGCTCGGCTTCGTCGAGGTCGGCCGCATGGGTCGGGTCGGCTTCAAGTTCGGGCGATGGCTCGGCACGATCTACCTGCAGAAGTCGCTCTCAAGCCGGAAGAAGAAGAAGGCGCCTCTTCGGCCGCTGACTCAGCGTGCCAGGCGCGCTCGACGGGGACCGCTCGACCCTCCTCGCCGCCGGACCGCGTCGATGAGCTCGCGCCACGGGCCCCGCACCTCGGGGTCGGCCAGCTCCGCCTCACGCTCGGTCCGTCGCCGCACCGGGCGTCGACGTGCCCACATGAACCGGTCGGCTCCCGCGGGACGATGTCGCGCGAGCGGATCGGCGGCATCCCACGGGCACTCCGTCGATGAGCGCGATCCAGTGCGGGCGCCTCGGTCCGTGCCGGCGCTCGGCGCGCCACGTCGCGGCGCAGCCCGGCGAACCCGCCTGTTCGCGCGTCACGGTCGACGACGAGTCGTGACCCTCGCCTCGGTCGCGGCGGGTCGGCTGCCGGCGTCGTCCTGCGACGCGCGCGCCCTCCGGCGCAGCCGGTCGCGTGCGCGCCGTCCGGGGTCAGGGTTCGCCTCGGCTGCATCATCGAGACACCCCGACGCCGATCCAGCCCGCGCGGACCGCGTCGACCTCCTCCGATCCTTCACCGTACTCCGCGGCCGCCGCCGCCAGGGTGGCGCGGGCGAACGTCGTGAAGTCCGCCGTGGACGGCAGGGTGCCGGAAGTCGAGCGTGCGGTACCAGATCAGGCCGGCCCGCTCCCACGCGCTGGCCGCCCAGCGCCGTCGCCGTGAGATAGAACGCGTGGTTCGGGATGCCGGAGTTGATGTGCACGCCGCCGTTGTCGTCCGCGCGTCTGCGACGAAGTCGTCCATGTGCGCCGGCTGCGGGTCGCGCCCGAGCACGTCGTCGTCGTACGCGGTGCCGGGCGCGGCGAGCGATCGGAGCGCGCCGCCCTCCACGGCATCCGTGAAGATGCCCTTCGCCGATGAGCCACGTGGCCTCATCGGCGGTCTGGCCGAGGTGGTGCTGCTCGGCGAGGGCGCCGAAGACGTCCGCGATCGACTCGTTGAGCGCGCCGGACTGCCCCTCGGTACACGAGCCCGCCCTCGTCCTCGATGACGCCGTGGCTGAGTTCGTGGGCGATGACGCGTGAGCGAGCCGGTGAAGCCGATGAAGATCTCGCCGTCGCCGTCGCCGAACACCATGCGCTCGCCGTTCCAGAACGCGTTGTCGTAGTCGCGTGCCGTAGTGCACCGTCGCGAGCAGCGGGCCGCCGGCGCCGTCGATGCTGTTGCGGGCGAAGGCGTCCCAGAAGAAGTCGAAGGTGACGCCGAGTCCGTCGAACGCCTCGTCGACGGCCGCGTCGCCTGTCGGCGGGATCGTCCTCGCCGCGCACCCGGACGCCTGGCAGCACCTCGCGGCTGCGCGCATCGCGAGATCTCGCGGTCGGGAGCGGGCGCCGTCTCGGCGACGAGCGTTCCGGCCTCCTCGATCGACAGCCGCAGGCGCGACCGCACCGGACGGTACTCCCGCGGCGCCTCGAGCGTGGCGCGCGCGGCCTCGGCCGCTCGCGCCCAGCCCGGTTCCTGGGCGGCGGCGATCCGGGCGAGCAGATACGGGGGAACGATCGCGTGGCGTCATGCTCCGAGGCTAGCCCGGCGGCGCCGACATCGGCAGGACGCGGGACACATCCGCGGAACGACGAGGAGGTCACGGCGCCGCCCGGGTCGATCGCGGGGATCGAGGCGAGCAGGCGCCGCGTGTATGCCACCTGCGGCTGCAGCAGCACCTTCTCGGTCGGCCCCTCCTCGACGATCCGGCCGTCCTTCATCACGACGACCTCGTCGCACAGGTTCTGCACGACGCCGATGTCGTGCGAGACGAGCAGCAGCGTCAGCCCGTCCCGCGCGCGCAGCTCGCCGCAGCAGCTCGAGGATCTGCGCGCGGACCGTCACGTCGAGCGCCGACAGGGGCTCGTCGCCGACGAGCAGCCGGGGGCGGTGCACGATCGCGCGTGCGAGCGCGATCCGCTGTCGCTGGCCGCCCGAGAACTCGTGCGGGAACCGGTCGGCCATCGCGGCCTCGAGGCCGACGTCCTCGAGCACCTCGTGCACGCGCGCCCGGCGGTCGCCCTCGATCCCCAGCGCCCACAGCGGCTCGCCGATGATGCGCCCCACGCTCATGCGCGGATCGAGCGACGCGTACGGGTCCTGGAACACGATGCCCGTCTGCGCGCCGCAGCCAGTGCAGCGACCGCGCGCCGGCCGCTGCTCCACCGGTCGCCCGTCGAACTCGACGCGTCCCCGCGGTCGGGCGTGTCCAGCGCCAGGAGCAGGCGCACGAGCGTGGACTTGCCCGATCCCGACTCGCCGATGATGCCGACCGACGAGCCCGCGCGCACGTCGAGGTCGGCGTCCTCCAGCGCCGTCGTGTAGGTGCGTCGGCTCGAACGGCTGCGTCTTGGCGCGCGGGTACCGGCGGCGTCAGGCCGCGCGCGCGGAGGAGCGGGTCTCGACCGCTGTCCGTCGCGTGCCGGGCCGGTCATCGCGACACCTCCCGGACGCCAGAGCGTCGCGGTGGCATCGCGCAGCAGTCCCTGCGTCACGACGCGAGGCGGGGCGCGTGAGAAGCTGCGACACCGGCGCCTCCTCGACGACCCGGCCGTCCTCGAGCACCACGCCGTGCGTGGCGATCTGCGACAGCACGGCGAGGTCGTGCGTGATGAACACGAGCGACATGCCGTCGTCCTCGACGAGCGAGCAGCAGGAGTTCGAGGATCTCGGCCTGGATCGTCACGTCGAGCGCCGTCGTCGGCTCGTCGGCGATCAGCAGGCGCGGGCGGCAGGCGAGCGCCATCGCGATCGCGACGCGCTGCCGCTGGCCGCCGGAGAGCTGGTGCGGATAGCGGGCCACGATGCGCTCGGGGTCGGGCAGGGCGACGCGGGCCGCCTCGGCCACCGCGCGGGCGGCGGCATCCCGCTTCGAAGTGCCCTCGTGGATGCGGACCGACTCGGCGATCTGCCGGCCGACCGTCCGGATGGGGTTGAGTGCCGTCCGGGGCTCCTGGAAGACGATGCCGATCTCGTCGCCGCGGAGCTCGCCGAGCTCGCGGTCGGGCAGGCCGATGAGCTCGCGACCGTTCCAGCGCACGCTGCCCGCCGGCGTCCGCGCCGTCGGGGAGCAGCCCGAGGATCGCCAGCGCGGTGAGCGACTTGCCCGAACCCGACTCGCCGATGAGGCCGACGCGCGCGCCGTCGGGAACCTGCGAACGAGACGCCGTCGACGACCCGGCGGCCGCCGATGTCGACGGTGAGGTCCTGCACCTCGAGGCTCATGAGACCACCTCGGGCACGTGCCGGATCGCACCGCGGGGCGGATGCAGGGGATCCCTGCCCCGCGAGAGCGTCGGGTCGGTCGCCTCGCGCAGCGCATCGCCGAGACAGGTTGAGGCCCAGCACCGTGAAGGTGATCGCCAGTCCCGGCCAGACCACCGACAGCGGGTGGACGCTGATGAACTGCTGCAGCTCGGCCAGCAGGAGGCCCCACGACGGCTCGGTCACGGGGGCACCGAAGCCCAGGTACGACAGGCCCGCCTCGGCGAGCACCGCGACCGCCATGCCCCACGACAGCTGGACGATGAACACCGGTGCGACGTTGGGCAGGAGGTGGCGCCACAGGTTCTGCAGCGGCGACGAGCCCCGACGCGCGGCCCGCCAGCACGAAGTCGCTGTGCAGCACGCGTCGCAGCTCCGGTCGGGTCACCCGCGCGATGTTGACGCCGAAGCCGATGCCGACCGACCAGATCACGACCCAGAGCGAGCCGCCCCACACGGCCGAGATCATCATCGCGATGATCAGCACGGGGAAGGCGATGAGGATGTCGACGAACACCGCCACCGACTCGCGCAGCCACCGCGCGGTGAGTGCGCCGAGCGCGGCCAGCGAGATGCCGATGACCGTCGCGACGACCCCCGCGCCCACGGCGACCAGCACCGTCGTGCGCGCACCGGCCATGAGCAGGCTCAGGATGTCGCGGCCCGACCCGTCCGTGCCGAGCAGGTGCGGCCAGCCCGGGTGGCGCCCAGCGATCGGAGATCTCGACCTGCTGCGGATCGAACGGCGTCCAGAACAGCGAGACGACGGCGGTGAGCACGACGACCGTGACGACGATGAGGCCGAACCGCCCGGTCGAGAGGGCCCAGAGCCGCCCGAGCCACGTCATCCTGCGGTCGCGTCGCGGGGCTCACGTCGCCTCCCGCTGCCGCGGGTCGATGAGGCGGTGCATGAGATCGACGACGAACCCGACGATCAGCACGAAGCCGGTGAGCGCGAGCAGTTCGCCCTGCACCTTCGGCAGATCCCGCGCGCTGACGTCGGCGACCAGCATGCGACCGATGCCCGGGAGCGAGAACAGCTGCTCGATCACGACCGCGCCGACGATGATGCCGGCGACCTGCAGCCCGAGCACCGTGATGACCGACAGTCCGACATCCGGCAGCCCGTGGCGGATGAGCGCGGCCCGCCGCGTCAGTCCCTTGGCGGCTGCGGTGCGCACGTAGTCCTGGCCGACGGCCTGCAGGGTGGCGCTGCGCACGAAGCGCATGAGCATGGCGCCCTCGACGATGCCGATCGTGAGCGCCGGCAGCAGGAGCGAGCGGAACGCCGCGGCCGGATCGCTCCAGCCGGCGCGCGGGAAGCCCTGCGCGGGCAGCCACCCGAGCCACACGGCGAAGACCACGACCAGCATCATGCCCGCCCAGACGACCGGCACCGCGGCCAGCGCCTGGGCGCCGACGCTCAGCGCGGTGCCGTCGGCCCGTCCGCGACGCATCGCCGAGAGCACGCCGAGCGGCACGCTGAACAGCACCGCGATCAGCAGCGACATGATGCCGAGCGGAACCGTCACCTGCGCCTTCTCCACGAGCTCGGAGCCGACGCTGGATCCGGTGAGCAGCGACGTGCCGAGATCGCCCCGGAAGACCCCGCCGATCCAGTCGAGGTACTGCGCCGGAAGCGGCTGGTTCAAGCCCGAGCCGCTCGCGGATCGCCTCGATCTGCTCGGGCGTGCTGTTCGTGCCGGCGATGAGCTGGGCGATGTCGCCGGGAAGCACGCGGAGGGTGAGGAAGATCAGCACGCTGGCGACGAGCAGCCCGAGCAGGAGCAGGGCCAGTCGTGTCAGCGTGTATCGGATCACCCGTTGCTCTTGGTGAGTTCGGCGAGGTTGAGGCGCTCGTTGACGTTGATCGAGGGCATGCCGGTGATGTTGCTGCCGACGGCGACGACCGACGCTCCGTTGTAGAGCCAGTCGGCGGCGGCGTCCTCCGAGACGATGCGCGCAGCCTGCGCGAGCAGATCGGCCGCTTCGGCCTCGTCGGTGGCGGCGAGCGACTCGGCGTAGAGGCGCTGCACCTCGGGGTTGTCGTACGTGAAGTAGTACTCCGGGTTCGCCCAGTTCTCGAAGTCGCGCGCCTCGGTGTGCAGCACGAAGCTGAGGTCGTAGTCCTTGTTGATGTAGACGTCGTTCAGCCAGGTCGGGAAGTCCACCGAGTTCACCTCGAGCGTGATGCCGACCTCGTTGAGGTCCGACACGAGGATCTGCGGGATCGTCGTGGAGTAGAAGCTCGGGATCGTCAGCTCGAGCGTCAGGTCCTCCACGCCCGCCTCGGCGAGCAGCGCCCGAGCGGCCTCGGGATCGTAGGGGGCGACATCGGAAAGGTCCTCGTAGCCCGGATCCAGCTCCGGGATCGGCCCGTACTGCGTCTCGCCCGAAGCCAGCGCCTCGATGATCGCGTCGTGGTCGATCGCCTGGCGGATGGCCTGCCGCACCCGCTGGTCGGCGAGCGGGCCGGAGGTCTGGTTGAAGGCGAGGGTGCCCTTGTCGGTGGACTGCCGAGCTCGAGCGTGAAGTCGCCGGTCGCTTCGATCTGCTCCTTCAGGTTCGCGTCGAACCCCGTGACCACGTCGACCTCGCCGGCGAGCGCGGCGTTCAGGGCGGCCTGGTTGTCGGGGATGTAGTCGAACACGACCTCGGCGACCTGCGCGGCATCGCCCCAGTACTCGTCGTTGCGGGTGAACGTGATGCTGTCGCCCTGCCGCCAGTTGTCGAGGACGAACGGGCCGGTGCCGTTCGCGCTGGTCTGGTAGTCGACGGTGTCGCCCTCCTTGAGGATGAGCCCTGCCCGGCCGGTGAGGTTCCACAGCAGGCTCGAGTCCGGCTGCGGTGAGGGTGAGGGTGATCTCCTGGCCGTCGGCCGTGATCGAGGCGACGTTCGCGAGTCGTGCCGAGTCGCGCCACTCCGGTGTGTCCTTCCGGGTCGTGCAGCGACCACACGACGTCCTGCGGGGTCAGCGCCTGCCCGTCGTGGAAGGTCACGCCCTCGCGCAGCGTGAACGTGTAGGTCAGGCCGTCCGGCGAGATCTCCCAGTCCTCGGCGAGCGCCGGCACGATGTCCTGCTCCGGGGTGCGCGAGACGAGTCCCTGGTAGATGTTGTCGACGAGGATCTGATCCAGCGCCGAGCCCGCCGTCTCGCGGATGTCCAGGTTGCCGGGCTCCAGCACCAGGCGGATGACCGCCGACGCGTCGGGATCGGGCTCGCCCGTGGTCGTCGGGCTCGGGCGACGAGCCGCCGGTGCAGGCGGTGAGCAGGAGCGCGGCCGCGGCGAGCAGTGCGGAAGCGGCGAGGGCGGTGCGGCGGAGCATGGGGTCCTTTCGGATGATCATCCGTGCTGTGCGGATGCCTCGGGCGGGGCGTCTGCGAGATCTCAGGTCGGCCCGATAGTCCAGCCTAGAGAACCGACGAACGTGCTCGGCGTGCCGCTACCCGGAACGCAATACAAGCGTTAACCCTTCCCCGCCAGTTCCCGCAGGCGGCGATCCGAGCGTCGACCGGCTCCTCCTCCTGCACGTTGTGGCCGGACGGCACGACGACGACGGATGCCGCGGGCACGCGCTCCCGGAACTCGCGGCATCCGCCTCCGTGACGTAGCCGCGCTCGCCACGGATGAGGGTGATCGGCGCGATCACGGCGGCCAGATCCTCCCATCCGGCTCGCCGGACAGCACGTGCGAGACGGCGTCGGGCTCTCGCGACCGGCCGCATCGACCGCGCCCGGCACTCCGGCGGCGCGCGACATCGCCGCGGAGAGGTGGGCGAAGTGGTGCTTCCACTCGACGCGTCCGTCCGGCGCGCATCCGCGAGTTGAAGTACACGCCGCGCTCGGCGGCCGTCGCGGGACCCGCCGAGGCCGAAGCGCGAGCGCACGGTCGACGAGCTCGTCGCGCGATGGCCCAGTCGGTCGGGCCGGCGAAGAACTCGCGGATCTGCGTCGGGCCGGCGTTCGGGTCGACGCCCGGGTGTGATGTCGATGACGACGAGCTCGCGGACGAGATCGGGTCGGGATGCCGCGACCGCCGCGGCGGTGAGGCCGCCGAGCGACTGCCCGACGAGCAGCTGCGGGCCGTCGGTCCAGGCGTCCATCCCCGCAGCGACATCGGGGGCGAGCACGCGCGCCGATGTACGCGGCGTCGGCGCGCCACGACGAGTCGCCGTGGCCGGGGAGGTCGATCGCGAGCGCCGGCAGGCCGAGCGCCAGGATCGTGGTGTCCCACGTGTGCGCGTTCAGGCCCGCACCGTGCAGGAAGGTCACGACCGGGCGGTCTCATCGCCGTAGCGCAGGGCGCTCAGCGTGCGGCCGTCCGGAAGGGCCAGGGTGAGGCGCTCGCCGCGGGGGATGGGCGCCTCGATGCCGGCCTCGGCGGCCTGCTCGGGCAGGAAGGAGAACTCGTCGATGGGTTCGCTCACCCTGTCATTCTGCCTGCACCGGCGACCGCCGTGCGGCGGTCGGTAGGCTGGCGTCATGAGCGAACACGCCCGCGTGCACCTGTCGCAGTCGGCCCCCGAGGCCTACAAGACGCTCTCCGCGTTCTCCAAAGCCGTGGGGGGCATCGCCGACGGAGCCGGGCATCGACGCGCGGCTCAAGGAGCTCGTGCAGATCCACGTGTCGCAGCTGAACGGCTGCGCCTACTGCGTGCGCGTCCACGTCGAGCGGGCCGCCAAGGCGGGCATCACGGTCGACGACATCGCGCAGCTGCCGGTGTGGCGCGAGTCGGGCGTGTTCTCCGAGCGCGAGCGGGCCGGTCTCGAGCTCGCGGAGGCCTTCACGTTCATCCACGAGGAGGGCGTCCCCGACGACGTGTACGACCGGGTCGGCGGCATCCTGAGCGAGCAGGAGTACGTCGGCCTCAGCTGGATCCTCGTCGTCGATCAACGCGTTCAACCGGATCGCGATCGCGGGACGCTACAGCGTGCCGCCGCGCGACGACCTCGCCGGGGAGGACCGCGACGCCGCCTCGGGCGCGGCCTGGTGACGATCGACCCGCCGATCCCTCTCGTTCCGGGCGCCGTCAACTTCCGCGACGTCGGCGGCCTGCCGCGCGGGGCCGGCGCGCACCCGCTCGGGCGTGCTGTTCCGGTCGGGCAATCTCGCCCAGCTGGAGCCAGAGGGCATCGGCGGCGCTCGGCAGCCCTCGGCATCCGGCGCATCATCGATCTGCGCGCTGACGAGGAGGTCGACGCACGCGCCGAGCCGGATCGCGGGGCTCGAGTCCACGACCCAGCGCGTGCCGCTCTTCCTCGGCTCGGTCGCGTCGTTCTTCGCCGACGACATCCGCCTCGACGAGATGTACCGGCGGCTCGTCGAGCGACTCCGCGGAGCGGCGTCGTCGAGGTCGTGCGCGGGATCATCGCCGATCAGCCCGTGCTGGTGCACTGCACGGTCGGCAAGGACCGCACCGGCGTCACGGTCGCGCTCGCGCTCGCCGCGGCGGGAGTCGACGAGACCGAGGCCGTCGTGGCCGACTACGCCCGCACCGAGGGGCTGCTGCCCGAGTGGCGCAACCGCCGCGATCGTCGAGCATGCTGCGGTCGCTGCATCCGGAGGCCGTGCACCTCGAAGACCTCGCGACGCGCTCGCCCGCGCCGGTGATGCGGGCGCTGCTCGCGCGGATCCGCGAGGGTTACGGATCGCCGGCCGACTACCTGCGCGCGCACGGGCTGAGCGACGACGAACTCGCGCGAGCTGCGACGCGTGCTGATCGCGGAGGACTGAGGCGGACGCAGGGACGTCTCACAGCGTAACGTAGGTTAGGCAACCCTTTGTTCGCGCTATACTGGAGGCGTCATGTCCCACACCACCGAGCACAACGCCGCGGCCTGCCGCTCGTCGCGGCACACGCGCGTGCAGCACCTCATCACCGCCGACGAGTCCTCGCTCGCCGAGCTCGAGGCGCTGCTGGCGACCCTGCCGATCTGCTCGACCGGTCGCGTCTTCATCGAGATCCCGGATGCCGGCTGGCAGGGCGATCTCGCCGTTCCCGGCCGCATGGTCGTGACGTGGCTCGACCGCTCGCAGCGCACCGGCGACCCCGGCATCGGGCCGCGGCTGCGCGCCCGGTCAGGCTCTCGCCCGCGCCGTCACCGCGTGGGCCGACGAGATGCTGTGCGACAGACGACGACCAGACGCGCATCTACCTGCTCGGCGGCTACCTCGGCACGGCCGACATCGTCGACCACCTCACCACGCGCAGCGGCATCCGCGCCGACGCCATCCACACGCCCGAGCGGTTCGGCTTCACGACCGTCGATAGCTCTCGAAGACACCGCGTCGACAGAGCGGGCGCTGAGCAGCGCGTTCTGAGACCGCGGTGGGCCCGGCGCGTCAGCGGCCGCGCCGCGGCACGTAGTTGCCGTCCTCGAGGCCGGCCTCGATCTCGAACCGATTGCGCAGCGGATCCCGCCCGGCGAGCAGGTACAGCACCGGCATGAGGAAGCCGTAGCGCCGCCATTGGCGCTTGTGCACGGCCTCGTGCCGCAGCACCCGTCGGTCGACGATGCCGTCGCCGGTGAGGAAGCATCCGCCCACGCACACGCCGCCGCGCGGAAGGCCCAGCGCGGCATCCCTCGGAAGACCCACAGCCCGTCGCGCTTCTCGATGCGCCCGGTGCTCCAGATCGACCCCCACACCCAGCCGACCGCGGTGCCGTACCAGTAGCCGGCGCGGCTGACGGCGGAGTCCAGGAACGGCAGGAAGCGGTCGATCGCGCCGGCCGCGCGCCGCGAGCTCGTCCGCGGTCTTGCGCCAGCCCCGCGGGCGGCGTCGGGATCGGGCTCACGCGAGCGCTCCGACGATCCGCAGGATCGTGCCGAGGTCGTCGACGGCAGCTGCCGGCGAGGCGGGTGCGAAGCCCGGCGAGCTCGAGCCGACCAGCGGCAGCGCGGCGCGCAGGCGGGCGATCGCAGCCGAGGAGCTCGGCGAGCGACACACCGAACGGCTCGGATGCCGTCACCGCCGCTCATGGCGGGGGATCGAGCACATCCAGGTCGACGTGGATGTAGAGCGCGCCGGCGCCCGTGGCCAGCACGGCGGCCGCGAGGGCGTCGGGGTCCGACAGTGCCGACGCCTCGACGACCCGCAGTCCCATGGCCTCGGCCGTCTCCTCCTCAGCCGGTTCGTACTCGCGCGCGCCGGCGAGAACGACGCGCTCGGCGCGACGGCATCCCGCTCCAGCGCCAGGCCGTCCGCGCCGTCGCCGAGCACGGCCCGCAGCACCATGCCGCTGAATGCGCCCGAGGGGGAGGAGTCGGGGGTGTGGAGATCGGGGTGCGCATCGATCCACACCACAGCGACGTCCGGATGCCGGCGCGCCGCGTGACCGATCGCGCCCAGCGCGACGCCGCAGTCGCCGCCGATCAGCATGACCGGCTCGGTGAGGGGCGCGAGCTCGAGATCGACCAGCTCCCGGGTGCGATGCAGGGCGCTGAAGCGCTGGACGCCGGTCCCCAGCGGACTCGCCCGCCTCGAGCGGCACCTCCACGGTGGTGCACGACGCGCGGGGCAGGTCGCCGGCGATGGCCTGGGCTCCGTCGATGAGCTGCATCGCGCGCGAGGACGGGCTGCCCTGCCATTGCGGGACGATCACGAATCGGGCCATCCCCTCATCCTCGCTCACGGCGACCCGCACGCGAAACGGGCAGAGACACGGCGCTCGCCGATGCCTCCGCCCGTTCGCGGTGGACGGTCGCGATCTACGGCGTGTACGGAGCCGTCGGGCGCGTCGATCGCGGCCTTGCGCCGGAGCGGCGCCGGCCTTGAGCGCGGCGAGGCGCGCCTCGACCTCGGTCAGCTCGCCCATGTCCTCGAGGCTGTTGAACTGCGCGTCGAGGCTCGACGCGGCCAGCTCCTGCTTGCCGGCCGCGAGCGCCTCCTGGCGACGGACCTTGTCTTCGAAGCGTCCGAGCTCGCTGGTCGGGTCGAGCACGTCGATCGACTTGACCGCGTCGTGCACCTTGATCTGCGCCTCGGCGGTCTTGGCGCGCGCGAGCAGCTCGCTGCGCTTGCTCTTCAGCTGCTCCAGCTTCTGCTTCATGCCGTTGAGGCCGTCCTTGAGCTTGTCGACGACCTCGGTCTGCGACTCGATGGTCGGCTCGACGGCCTTCGCCTCGCGCTCCGAGCTGATCTGGCGCTGCAGCGCGATCTTGGCGAGGTTGTCGAACTTGTCGGCATCCGCGGTGCTGCCGCGCCGCGCAGCTGGTCGGCCTTCGTGCTGGCGGCGAGAGCCTTGTTGCCCCACTCGGTGGCTGCCTGGAGGTCTTCCTCGTGGTCGCGCTCGAGCAGGCGCAGGTTGCCGATCGTCTCGGCGATCGCCGACTCGGCGTCGGCGATGCTGTTCGTGTAGTCGCGGACGAGCTGGTCGAGCATCTTCTGGGGGTCCTCGGCGGAGTCGAGCATCGAGTTGATGTTCGCCCTCATGAGGGTCGAGATGCGACCGAAGATGGACTGCTTGGCCATCGGTGTTTCCTTCCTATCGGTGGTGCGGAACGTTCGTGTGGTGAAGTGCGGTGTGCCGGCCGTCGGTGCTGCTCAGAAGCGACCACCCCCTCGGCGGCCGCGCGTGCCGCCGCCGCCGAAGCTCCCGGGGCTCATGCGGCCGCGCTCGAGCCGCCGCCACCGCCGAACATGCCGCCGAGACCGCCCGATGACCCGCCGCCGCCTCCGCCGCCGAGCATCGAGTTGATGACGATGCCGCCGAGGACGGCGCCCAGCATGCCGCCGCCGGAGTCGCCCCGGCCCCCGCCGAGCATGCCGCCCATGCCGCCGCCCTGGAACGCGCCGACGTCGTTCTGGGCGTACTGGATCGCCTGAGCGGCGAGCTGGTCGGCGCGCTGCGCGTACTGCAGCGCCTGCTCGGGGTTCGCCGACCTGCAGCTGCTGTGCCTGCACGAGCGCCGCCCCGGCCTCGGCGAGCCGCGTGCGTGCCTCGGCCCCGATCGCGCCGCGGCGTGCCGTGATGTAGTCCTCGGCCGCCGAGACCTGAGCCTGGGCCTGCATGATCAGCTGGCCGACCATCTGCTGAGCGCGCTGCGCCTGGGCCGCGGCATCCCGCACGCCGCTGATGACGCCGTCGATCTGGCTGTTCGCCGCCTCGAGACTCTGCAGGGCGACCAGCGGGCGCCGGGCCGGCCCCGCCAGGTTCGTCCGGGCGGCGTCGACCTGCTGGCGCGTGGCGGCGATCGACCGCGGCGACCCGGCCGTCGGCGTCGGGAAGAGCGGATGCCGCGGCGATGTCGCTGCTTCGAGCTCGGCGATGAGCGCGCGGCGCTGCGCTCGCCCTCGGCGAGGTCGCGGCCGAGCTTGTCGATCGCGTCCTCGAGGAGCTGCGCCTGGCCGACGGCCTCCTCGGCGGCGCGGATGCCGACCGCGGCCTCGCCGCCCTTGCCCGCGCCGATCGCGGCCTGAGCGGCGGCGAGCTGCTCGTCGGCGAACGCGATGCGCTGCCGCGCCTGCTCGGGGTTGTCGGCGACCGTGGCGAGCGCCTCGGGCGCGTAGGCCGCGGCGAGCGCGCGGAGCCGCTCGTCGGCGGCGTCGACGGATGCCGCGGCCTGCGCCCGCTGCTCCTGCACGCGCGCGAGCGCCTCGGGAGCGTTCTGCTCGAGCTTGCGCAGCTCGTCGAAGCCTGCGGCCTTCTCGTCGAGCCCGGCGTTGGCCTCTTCGCAGAGGCGGATGATCTCGCGCGTTCCACGCCCGGACCTGCTCCTCGGAGTCGGGAGTCGCGTCGTCGAGCTGCTGCTTGAGGGTGAAGGCCTGGTTGAGGTTCTCGCTGCGCGGTCTGCGAGCGCCTGCTCGAACTCGACCGTCGCGGCGTCGCCGAACTGGGCCTTGGCGAACCCCAGCTCCTGGTCGCTCGTCTTGACGGCGTCGTCGGTCTCGCACGAGGGCGGATGCCGCGCGGCGCTCGAGCTCCTCCACGTCGATCTGCTCGACCGGCGGCGCACCGCCGGCGTCGACGCGCCGCCCGCCTTCTTGCGGCGGCTGCGCACGACGAGCACGATCACGACGACCGCGATGCGCCGCGATCACGAGGAACACGATCAGACCGACCGGGAAGCCCCCGCCGGATCCGGACGCCGGCACCCCCGGATCCCCCGCCGGCGGCATCCGTCGAGACCCGTCGGCGGCGGCATCGACCGCGCCGAGCCAGTCGTCGTCGGCGAGCTGCGGCTGGATCTGCTGCTGCTCGATCGTCGCCGAGCTGCTCGCGGAGACACGGGCCCGCGGAGTCGCCCGGACAGGTAGTACTGCCGTGCCTCGGTGGCCACCGCCAGCAGGTACTGCGTCGGTCCGAGGCCGTTGGCCTCGGCGGTCGTGTTCGCCCAGTCCTCGGAGCTGGACGGATTCGTGAACTCGTCGACGTAGACGACCCACAGATCGAGCCCGGTGTCGGTCTTCAGCTGCTCGAGGCGTCGCCTCGGCCTGCGCCTCCTCGCCGCCGGAGAGCGCGCCGACGTCGTCGAGCACGTAACCTGAACCCAGCGTGACCGGGTCGGTCGCCGACGCGGAGCCGGCACCGCCGGCCGAGCAGCGACGTCAGGGCGGCGGTGAGCGCCAGAGCCCATCGCGCACGCATCGTTCCCCTCCTCGGGGACGCGCAGTGCAGGCCCCGAAGATCGAGTCTATGCACGCGCGAGGCGGTGGCCGGTAGCGCCCGGCGAGCTCGGCACGGGCGGGTCGCTGCCGCGGCCGTGCGCGACCCGGCGGTTAGCCTGCCGATCTCGGAGGACACATGGACGATCGCTACGGCACCGACGTGCTCGCGGACGGCTGGCGCGCAGCGGGGCGGCGCGCGCTGCCCCGGGTGGAGGCCGCCGCGCGACCTCGTCGTCGAGGTGGCCGACGACGGATTCTGCGGCGCGGTCGTCGGCGTCGCGTCCGGGCTGGTCGAGCTCGAGGACCGGCACGGCAGACGGCGGCTGTTCCCGCTCGGGCCCGGGTTCCTGATCGACGGCGGCCGACGTCGTCCTCGCGCCGCCGACCACCGTCGCGCTCCGCGGGAGCCGCGGCGCACGGCATCCGGTTCGTTCGCCGCTCGCGGACGCGCGCGCGCGCATCGGCGCGCGCGAGCCGGATCCTCGTGGAGGGCCGCCACGACGCCGAGCTCGTCGAGAAGGTGTGGGGCGACGACCTGCGCGCGGAGGGCGTCGTCGTCGAGTACCTGCAGGGCATCGACCTGCTCGGAGGCGGCGCTCGACGCGGAGCCCCCGTCCGCCGAGCGCCGCTACGGCGTGCTCGTCGACCACCTCGTGCCCGGCTCGAAGGAGTCGCGCATCGCTGCGACGATCGCGCGCGGCCGGCACGGTCGCGCACGTGCTCGATCGTCGGTCACCCGTAGATCGACGTCTGGCAGTGCGTCACCCCGCGCGCGATGGGCATCCCGCGCTGGCCCGAGGTGCCTGCGCGGCACCGACTTCAAGGTCGGCGTGTGCCGGGCGCTCGGCTGGCCGGCCGCGACCCGGCCGACATCGCGCGGGCGTGGCAGCGGATCCTCGGCCGCGTGTCACAGCTACCGCGACCTCGAGCCCGCGCTGCTCGGCCGCGTCGAGGAGCTCATCGACTTCGTCACCGGCTGATCGCGCGCCGACACCGCTCGTTAGCCTGGAGAGGTGTCCGAGCCCGCCCCCTTCCGCGATCGCCCGCTGTCGTTCGTGCGCCGCAGCGGACGGATGTCGGAGGCGCAGGAGCGCGCCTGGACCGAACTCGCTCCGCGCTACGTGATCGATCCGCCCCGCGACGATGCCGCGACGAGCATCCGTGCCCGGCGCGGCGATCGATCCGCGCGAGGTCTGGGGGCGGGACGCGCCGCTCATCGTCGAGATCGGCTCGGGCCAGGGGCACGCGATCGTCCACGCCGCGAGCACCCGGCCCGACGTCGACTTCCTCGCGATCGAGGTCTTCCGCGCGGGCCTCGCCCGCACGATGCTCGACGCCGAGCGGGCCGGCGCGCGAACCTCCGGCTCGTCGAGGCGAACGCGCCCGAGGTGCTCGCAGCACCTGCTGCCCCCGGCATCCGCTCGACGAGCTGTGGGTCTTCTTCCCCGACCCGTGGCACAAGAACAAGCACACCAAGCGACGCCTCGTGACGCCGGAGTTCGCCGAGACCGCGGCGGCCGCCCTGCGCGAGGGCGGCATGCTGCGCCTCGCCACCGACTGGGAGGAGTACGCCCGGCAGATGCGCGACGTGCTGGATGCGGCGCCCGCGTTCGAGCGCGCGTTCGAGGGGGAGTGGGCCCAGCGCTTCGACGGCCGCGTGCTCACCGCGTTCGAGCGCAAGGGCGCGCGGGCGGGCCGCGCGATCCGCGACCTGGCGTACCGCCGGCGGCACCGCGGATGACCGAGCCCGCGACGGAGGCGGCATCCATCGCGCCGGTCGGACGCGACCGGCGCGACGGCGTCCGCGCGACCGCTGGCGGATCCTGCGCCCCCTCGCGCACCGCGACTTCCGCATGCTGTTCAGCGCGGTCGTGCTGTCGATCTTCGCCGCGGGCATGTGGGCGGTCGTCATGGTCTACGCGGTGATCGCGACGGCGGCGGACCGGTCGACCTCTCGCTCGTCGCCGCGTCCAACGCCACCGGACTGCTGCTGTGCGCGATCCCCGGAGGCATCGTCGCCGACCGCGTGTCGCGACGGCTGATCGTGCGGGTGGTCGACCTTCGTCGACCTCCTCGCGATCACGTCCGTCGTCGTGGTCGGGGCATTCGGGCCCGTCGGCATCCCGCAGCTGGCGGTCGTCGCCTTCGTCCTCGGCGCGGGCGCCGGCTTCTTCTTCCCCGCGTACAGCGCGATCCTGCCGCGCATCCTGCCGCCGGAGCAGCTGCTCGCCGCGAACGGGCTCGAGGGAGCGATCCGCCCGGCGCTGCAGCAGGCGGCGGGTCCGGCGGCGGCGGGCATGCTGTTGGCCGCGCTGATCCCGGCGCACGCGGCCGTGGCGATCGCGATCGCGCACGGCGCGGCGTTCGTGCTCCTGCTGTTCCTGCGTCCCGAGCCCGCGCAGCACGCGGGGGAGCGCTCCGACACCGACGGCAGCGACATCGTGGACCACTCGGCGAAGAGCGTGTTCCACGACCTCCGCGAGGCGGTCGTGTTCACCGTGCGCACGCCGTGGCTGCTGTGGACGCTCCTCTACGCGACCTGTGGGTGCTCGTCGTGGTCGGGCCCGAGGAGGTGCTGCTGCCGTTCCTCACCCGCGAGCGGATCGGCGAGGATCCACGTCTGTTCGGCTTCCTGCTCGCCGTCTACGGAGCAGGCGGCGTGCTCGGCTCGATCTTCGTGTCGTCGAGGAAGCTGCCGCGACGCTATCTGACCACGATGAATCTCGTGTGGGGCATCAGCACGCTGCCGTTCATCATCGTCGGCTTCACCGACCAGTACTGGCTCCTGATGGCATCGCTCTTCGTCGTCGGCTTCGGCTTCAGCTACGGCAACGTCATCTGGGGGACGCTGCTGCAGCGGCGCGTCCCCCGGCACATGCTCGGGCGGATCTCGAGCCTCGACTTCTTCGTCTCGCTCGCGCTGATGCCCCTGTCGATGGCGCTCGCCGGTCCGCTCGCCGAGGTGCTGTCGCTGCAGGTGATCTTCATCGCCGCGGGCGTGCTCCCGCTCGCCTTCGCGATCATCGCGATCTTCGCGGCGCGGATGCCGCAGGATGAGATCGCGCATCCGCTGACAGACTGAGAGGGTGCCCGCTCACCCCGCAGTCGTCCTCGGTGTCCGTCCGACGGTGTCGGTGGGTCTGGTGCCCGCGCTGCTGGTCTGCCTCGCGGCGCCGGCATTCTTCGTCCTGCGGATCGCCTGGCTGGGCTGGGTGCTGCTGGCCGCCGGCATCTCGTCGCCTACCTCGTGCGCTCGCGGACGGATGCCGAGGCCGAGGCTGCGCGTGCGACGGTGAGCACCGCCCCCGGCGCTGCGCAGACCCGCACGCCGAGCCTCGTGCGCGACCTCTCGCTCATCGCCGTCGGCCTGCTGATCGTCAGCCCCATCCCGCTGAAGGCGGAGCTCGACAACCTCGCGATCCTGCGGTTCGGCCTCGCGCTCGGCGGAGCCGTGGCCGTGCCGTACGTCATCTCGCGGTGCGTCTTCCGCGACCACGCGATCCGCTTCCCCTGGCGCGGCGGCGGTCGGTGGACGAGGTTCCAGTGGACGTGGCTCGTCGCCGTGCTCGCGCTCGGCTGGCTGATCCTGCCGTTCTACTTCATCACCTCCGGCGTGTACCTGAACTGGCCGGTGGTGAACACCCCCGAGCTCATCGCGCGGCTGTTCGTCGGGGTCGGCGCGGTCGGCATCTGGGACGAGCTGTTCTTCATCTGCATCGTCTTCGCGCTGCTGCGCCGGCACTTCCCCGATTGGCAGGCGAACCTGCTGCAGGCGATCGTGTTCGTCTCGTTCCTGTGGGAGCTCGGCTACCAGGCGTGGGGCCCGCTGCTGACGATCCCGTTCGCGCTGCTGCAGGGCTACATCTTCATGCGGACGCGCTCGCTGACCTACGTCGTGACCGTGCACCTGCTCTTCGACGCGGTCGTCTTCCTCGTGCTCGTGCACGCGCACAACCCCGGGCTGCTGGACGGGCTGTTCCTGGTCTGAGCGCCGGGCGGCGGCATCCGTCGGGTTCACTTGCCCTGTTCGCACGCGTCAAAGGCCTTCCGGCGTACATTCAGGGCAAGTGAAGCGGGGGAGCGGCTGCCCAGGGGGTGCACAGGACCGTTCGGTAGGCTGGGCGGTGGATCCTCGGACGGATCCCCGGACGACGGATCAGTACCCGGTGAGCGACAAGACTGGCCAGGAGGCGAGTCCCTGTCGTGGGTCATCCTTATTCTCTCCGGAGTCCTCGAAGCCGTCTGGGCCACCGCGCTCGGCAAGTCCGAGGGTTTCACCAAGCTCTGGCCGACCGTCGTCTTCGGCGTCACGCTCGTGCTGAGCATGGGCGGTCTGGCCTGGGCCATGCGCGACATCTCGACCGGCACCGCCTACGCGGTCTGGGTCGGGATCGGGGCGTCGCTGACCGTCGCGTACGCGATGATCACCGGAGCCGAGCCGTTCTCGATCGTCCGGATGCTGCTGATCCTCGGCCTCGTCGGCTGCGTCGTCGGGCTCAAGATCGTCGGCCACGAGTGATGATCGGATGCCGGAGATCTTCACCTTCTTGCTGACGGTGAGATGACTTCTCGATGAACTCTTGACGGCCGTCCGGTGACGAGTATCTTTGGACCTGCGAAGCGAAAACGGAAACAGATCCGACCTGCAAGGGAAAGTGAAACAGAGACCGAAATTCGCGAATGATCGGCCCGGAGCCTCGGCTCCGGGCCGATCTTACGTGCGCCCGGAAACGCGAGAAGCCGCCCCTTCGGGACGGCTTCTCGCGTCAGTGCCCCCGACTGGAATCGAACCAGCGACCTTTGGTACCGGAAACCAACGCTCTATCCCCTGAGCTACGGAGGCGTACCGATCGAGGTTATCACCAGCCCCGCGTGGCTCCGTGCGGTTCAGGGGCCCGTCGGTGCCGGATCGTGGGGTGCGTCGGCCACCACCGCGGTGGGCCGCCCCATCGCTGCGAGCGCTTCGGCGACCCGCGTCGCGAGGTAGCCGTGGCCGATGGTCGACGGGTGCTCCCGGCCGATGCCGGCGTCGATGACCTCGGCGTAGTTCTCTGCGGTGATCCACTCCTCGGCGATGGGGGAGATGTACCACCACCCACGCGCGGAGGCGAGGGCGGCCAGGTCCGCGTCGATCCGTGCTGTGGTCTCCTCGACCGGCAGCACCTGGGGCGCGGGGCCGAGGATCACGATGGCCGCATCCGGGTACAGCGCCGCGAGGGCATCCCACGCCGCCGTGACGGCATCCCGGTACCCCGCCGCGGGGAGGCGGCGGTCGTTGATCGAGCCCTCCACGATCACGAGATCCGGATCCAGCGCCGGATCGAGCGCGGCGATGCGCTCGCCGTACGATCCGCCGTCCAGCCCCGGCTTGAGGTAGCCGCTTCCGCGCACCCCGTCGACCGTCGACTCCCAGCCGAGCCGCTCGCCGAGCACGTACGCGATACCCGAGCGTCGGAAGCGACGCGGCCGACCCGTAGGTCCACGAGTCGCCGAAGAGGAGGACGCGGGGCTGGTCGGGCAGCTCGAGCACCGCGGGGGCGACGACGGCCGGGGCGGCATCCTGCACCGTCGCGACGACGGGCCCCGCAGTGTCGACCCAGGGGCGGAACGCCGCGACCGCGCACACAGCTGCGACCGCCAGTGCGGAGAGCACGAGCACCCAGACCCGGCGCGACCGAGCCGCGTCGGGCACGGTCGGCGGCGGGGTCTCGGGCAGGGCGGCCGACGCTCTCACGTAGCGAGAGTATGCGACGTTCGGTCCTGATCCGAAAACGGGTCCACGACGAGCCGCCGGACGGAGGGAATACTGCGTGAATCCGCGCCGAGATCGACCCTGAGCGCGGGCGGCGACATCCGCTGTGCGTACGCCGTGCGGAGCACCCGATACGGCGTGCGAGGATACTTCGGTGCAACGCGTCGTGACCGCCGAACTGGACCTCGAACTGGGGTCGTCCGTCGACCTCATCTTCCAGCTCGCCGCGGCGCAGCACGTGCCCGTCATCAGCGAGGAACTGACCTTCACGCAGGGCGAGCGCGTCTACACCCCGACGGAGATCGTCGACCAGTCCGGAAGCCGTCTGCACCGCCTCACCGGTGAGGCCGGTCGCCTGGAGATCCGCTACGAGGCGACGGTCGACGGCCAGACCACGAGCGGGCGCACCAGCGACCTCGAGGCGATCACCTATCTGCGTCCGAGTCGCTACTGCCAGTCCGACGAGGTGTTCGGTCAGGCGCGTCGCCAGTTCAAGGGACTGCAGGGTCACGACCTCATCGCGGCGGTGTCGGAGTTCGTCTCCACGAGCACGACCTACACGCCGGGTCTGTCACAGGGGACCGACAGTGCGGTCACCACGCTCATGACAGGCCAGGGGGTCTGCCGGGACTACGCGCACGTCGTCATCTCGCTGCTGCGCGCGATGGACATGCCCGCCCGATACGCCGCCTGCTATGCGCCGGGCCTCCAGCCGATGGACTTCCACGCGGTCGCGGAGGCGTATCACGACGGCGCCTGGTACGTCATCGATGCGACGCGCCTCGCGAACCGACGATCGCTCGTGCGCATCGCCACAGGTCGGGATGCCGCGGACTGCGCGTTCCTCAGCTACCACGGCGGTCACGTGGGCCTCTCCCACATGCGGGTCGACGCGTGGGTCATGCCCGAGGGCGCATCCGAAGACGGGCTGGAGGGGCAGGGCAAGCCCGATGCGATCGAGCGCGCGCTCGCCGCGGCTGAGACGGCATCCGACTCCTCGACCGATGACTTCACCTCGCTCATCCAGCTCGCCTGATCGGCACGACGACGCCCCGGCACCGGTCGCCGAGACGGGCCGGCGGGGCCTGCAAACGTAGACTGGTGCGGCCATGAACCCCGACGATCTCTCCGCCGCCCTGCTCGCCGTCGTGACCCCTCTCGCCGAGTCGCGACGCGCCGGATCCACCGCGGGGCTGACGGCTGCCGACTTCGCCCTCGACCGGCCCAAGAATCGCGATCACGGCGACTGGGCGTCCAACGCCGCTCTCAAGCTCTCCAAGGCCGTCGGAGCGAATCCCCGTGAACTGGCCACCGAGATCGCCGCCGGCCTCGCTCTGACGCCCGGAGTGGCGAGCGTCGAGGTGGCCGGGCCCGGATTCATCAACATCCGGCTGGATGCCGCGGCGGCGGGCGCCCTCGCGAAGCGGATCGTCGACGCGGGCGCGGCGTTCGGGACCAACGAGTCCCAGCGCGGCAACACGATCAACGTCGAGTTCGTCAGCGCGAACCCCACCGGTCCTCTGCACATCGGGCATACGCGCTGGGCGGCCCTGGGCGACTCGATCGCGCGGCTGCTGCTGGCAAGCGGTGCGACCGTCGCCCGGGAGTTCTACATCAACGACGCCGGTGCGCAGATGGAGCGCTTCGGTCAGTCGGTGCTCGCGGCGGCCAAGGGTGAACCCGCGCCCGAGGGCGGCTACACGGGCCCCTACATCGACGACCTCGCCCGCCGCGTGCTCGAGGCGCAGCCCGATCTGCTCGAGCGCGATGCCGAAGAGCAGGTCGTGATCGCCCGGGACCTCGCTTACGACTACCAGCTCGGCGAATTGCAGTCCTCGCTGACCCGGTTCCACGTGCACTTCGACGTCTGGTTCTCGGAGCGCACGCTGCACGCCCCCGGATCGGCAGGGGAGCCCAGCCTGGTCGATGAGGCCGTGGACCGTCTGCGCGCGCAGGGACACGTCTTCGACGAGGACGGTGCCGTCTGGGTGCGCACGACCGACTTCGGCGACGACAAGGACCGCGTCATCCGCCGCTCCAACGGCGAATACACGTACTTCGCCGCGGACGCCGCGTACTACCTGAACAAGGGCGACCGCGGCTTCGCGCACAAGATCTATCTCCTCGGCGCCGATCACCACGGATACGTGCACCGGCTCAAGGCTCTGGCCGGCGCTGCCGGCGACGACCCGGAGAAGAACATCGAGGTGCTCATCGGGCAGCTCGTCTCGATCAACGGCGCCCGCCTGTCCAAGCGCGCGGGCAACATCATCGAGATGGACGATCTGCGCGAGTGGCTGGGCACCGACGCCCTGCGCTACTCGCTCGCGCGGTATCCGGCAGACTCCCCGCTGACGCTGGATCCCGAGCTGCTGCGGAAGCGCACGAACGACAACCCCGTCTTCTACGTGCAGTACGCGCACGCCCGCACGCACAACGTGGCGCGCAACGCCGCGGCATCCGGGGTCGACCGCAGCACGTTCACGCCGGAGCTGCTGGAGCACGAGACCGAGTCCGCACTGCTGGGCGCACTGCAGGAGTTCCCCCGCATCGTGGCCTTCGCCGCCGAAGTGCGCGAGCCGCACCGCGTGGCCCGCTACCTGGAGGAGCTGGCCGGGCTCTACCACCGGTGGTACGACAACTGCCGTGTGATCCCGCTCGGCGACGAGCCCATCGCGGACGTCCACCGCACCCGCCTGTGGCTCAACGACGCCACCGGCCAGGTGCTGCGCAACGGGCTCGACCTCCTCGGCGTCGACGCGCCGGAACGGATGTAGCCCGATGGCATCCGGTGACACGCAGCCCACCCAGCCGCTCACGGGCGCATATGCGTACGCCCCACCCGCCCCGCCGCGGAAGCGCCGGCGTGCGTGGCCCTGGATCCTGGTGATCGTCATCGTGGCTGGGCTCGCCGTCGCAGCTTGGTTCGCGGGCGAGTGGATCGCCCACGGGATCGTGACCAAGACGATCCGCGATCAGGTGGTCACCCAGCTTTCGCTGCCCGCCGACCAGGAGGTCGACGTCGTGGTGGAGGGGGCGGTGCTGCCTCAGCTGATCCGCGGCAGCCTCGACGACGTCACCGTCTCATCGCAGGACGTCGCGCTGGAGGCCTTCGTGGGCGATGTCACCGTCCGCGCTCAGGACGTCGCCATCCGCGGGGAGGGCGGCGCCCGGGAGGCGTCGGCCACGGTCGTGCTCGATGTCGAGCAGCTGCGGACCCTGCTCGCGACGATCCCGGACTTCCCCACCGACTCACTGGGTCTCGCCGAGCCCGACGTCACGATGACCACGGAGCTCAGCCTGTTCGGCGCGGCCCTGCCGATCGGCATCGCCCTCACTCCGACCGCCGTCGACGGCGACATCGTGCTGACGCCCGCGTCACTGCAGCTCGCGGGCAGTGAGATCACCGCCGAACAGCTGAGCGACCGCTTCGGACGGATCACGGATGCGGTGCTGCGTGACTACACGATCTGCATCGCGCAGTACATCCCGGCCGGTGTGGAGCTGTCGAGCATCGCGGTGACCGGCGATCAGGTGACAGCGGAGCTCGATGTCGACGGCGCCATCGTGAACGACACGTCGCTCCAGGAGATGGGCGAGTGCGACTAGCGCATGCGGCGGTCGACGGCACGGTGCGTGTCACACAAGCCGGGCGCGGCATACGCCGTGCCATAGACTTCTGGGAACCGCCCGGCGCGTGAGTGCACCGCTGCCGCGGCCCCATCGCTGAACCGGGTCCCGCCCGCATCAGCCGCGCAGAAGCATCCTTTTCCACGATTGGTCCGAGTTGTCCGCCTCCACCTCGCTCGCTCCGGACTGGCTCCTGCCTCCCGGCGATGCGAACGCGCTCGCGGGCGGCGTGTGGCCGGCATCCGCTCATCGCGATGCGGACGGTGTGCTGAACATCGGCGGCGTCTCCACCTCCCAGCTGCGCCACGAGTACGGCACGCCGCTGTATGTCGTCGACGAGGACGAGGTGCGCACGCACGCCCGCCGCACGCTCGCCGCGTTCCGTGCCGCCGTCGAGCCGCACGGCGCGCACGCGCGGGTGTACTACGCAGGCAAGGCCTTCCTCTGCGCGGAAGTGGTCCGGTGGGTGACGGACGAGGGACTCGCGGTCGATGTCTGCACGGCCGGAGAGCTCGCCGTCGCGCTTGCCGCGGGGGCCGACCCCGCGCAGCTGGGCTTCCACGGCAACAACAAGAGCGTCGTCGAGCTCGAGAACGCCGTGAGCGTCGGCGTCGGCTCGATCGTGATCGACAGCTGGGTCGAACTCGACCGGCTGCTCGCCATCCTCGAGCGCGGCAGCACGGTGCAGGGCGTCCTCATCCGCGTCAACAGCGGAGTGCACGCCGAGACGCACGACTTCCTCGCGACCGCCCACGAGGATCAGAAGTTCGGGTTCACGCTCGAGGAGGCGCCCGCCGTCGTGGGCCGCATCCGGCAGAGCCCGGCGCTGCGTTTCGTGGGTCTGCACTGCCACATCGGCTCGCAGATCTTCGGCACCGCCGGTTTCCAGGAGTCCGCCGCGCGCCTGGTCGACCTCTACGCCGGGCTGCTGCCGGGCGGTGAGATCCCCGTGCTGAACCTCGGCGGCGGGTTCGGCATCGCCTACACGTCGGCCGATGACCCCACGCCCATCGAGACGCTCGCCTCCGGCATCGTCGAGGCCGTCGCGCAGGAGTGCGCACGTCGCGGCATCCGGATGCCGAACCTCGCCTTCGAGCCGGGTCGCGCGATCGTGGGCCAAGCCGGGGTCACGCTCTACGAGGTCGGCACCACCAAGCCGGTCGAGATCGGCGACGGCGCGCAGCGCCTGTATGTCAGCGTCGACGGCGGCATGAGCGACAACGCGCGTCCTGCACTGTACGGCGCCGACTACTCGGCGCGAATCGCATCGCGTTCCAGCCGCGACGAGCCCGCGCTCGTGCGCGTCGTGGGAAAGCACTGCGAGTCCGGAGACGTCGTTGTCGACGCCGACTACCTGCCCGGCGACGTGGCGCCGGGCGATCTGCTCGCCGTGCCGGCCACCGGGGCCTACTGCTTCTCGCTGGCCAGCAACTACAACTACGTGCCGCGACCGCCCGTCGTCGCGGTGCGCGCGGGTTCCGCTCGGGTGATCGTGCGCGGGGTGTCGATCGACGACCTCCTCTCTCATGACGCCGGCCTGGACCGCCGTCCGGCGAGCTCCGGCCGCGGGACCGAGACCACAGAGGGAGCCGGATGATCGATTACCGCCGACTGAGGGTGGCGCTGCTGGGTGCCGGAGCCGTGGGCTCGCAGGTCGCCGCTCTGCTGCTCAAGCACGGAGACGAGCTGGCCGACCGCGCCGGCGCCGCGCTCGAGCTCGTCGGGATCGCCGTGCGGGATCTCGACGCGACGCGGGAGACAGACCTGCCGCGCGAGCTCTTCACGACGGATGCCGATTCCCTGATCGTCGGGGCCGACATCGTGATCGAGCTCATGGGCGGGATAGAACCCGCCAAGACCTACCTGCTGCAGGCGATCAACTCCGGGGCGGACGTCGTCACCGCCAACAAGGCGCTGCTCGCGACACACGGACCCGAGATCTTCGACGCGGCCGATCAGGTGGGCGCCCAGGTCTACTACGAGGCCGCCGCGGCCGGCGCCATCCCGATCATCCGGCCGCTGCGCGACTCGCTCGCCGGCGACCGCGTGAAGCGGATCATGGGCATCGTCAACGGCACGACGAACTACATCCTCGATCGCATGGACACGGAGGGCGCCGACTTCGGCGACGTGCTGGCTCAGGCTCAGGATCTCGGCTACGCCGAGGCCGACCCCACGGCCGATGTCGACGGCTATGACGCGGCCCAGAAGGCCGCCATCCTGGCGAGTCTCGCCTTCCACACGACGGTGCCCCTGGACGCGGTCCACCGCGAGGGCATCACCTCGATCGACAAGGCCATGATCGACTCGGCGCGCCATGCCGGCTACGTCATCAAGCTCCTCGCCGTGTGCGAGCGCCTGAGCGCGGTCGATGACGCGCCGGAATCGATCTCCGTGCGTGTGTATCCCGCACTCATCCGCCGCGAGCACCCCCTGGCGAGCGTGCACGGAGCCAACAACGCCGTGTTCGTCGAGGCCGAAGCCGCCGGCAACCTGATGTTCTACGGCGCCGGCGCCGGCGGCGTGCAGACCGCGTCGGCTGTGCTCGGCGACGTCGTCTCCGCGGCGCGACACCACATCGCCGGGGGCGTCGGAGTGGGGGAGTCCACCCGTGCGAACCTGCCGATCGTCCCGATCGGCCATGTCACGACGCGCTACCAGATCACCCTCGAGGTGGACGACGAACCCGGCGTGCTGGCGACCGTGGCCGGCATCCTGAGCCAGGGCCGGGTTTCGATCGCGACGGTCGAGCAGTCGGTGATCGACGATCCCGACCCTCGGCGTCCCGGTCGCACGCCTCGAGATCGGAACCCACAAAGCCCGTGAGCAGCACCTCAGCGACACCGTGGACCGCCTCGCCGCCAGCGGCGTGGTCGAACGGGTCGTGTCCGTGCTGCGCGTAGAAGGAGATTGACCATGGCACACGTCTGGCGCGGAGTCCTCCGCGAGTACGCCGACCGGCTGGGAGTGACCGACGCCTCCACCGTCATCACCCTCGGCGAGGGCGGAACACCGCTCCTTCCGGCCCCCGCCCTGTCGCGTCGCACGGGCGCGGATGTCTGGGTCAAGTTCGAGGGCATGAACCCGACCGGCTCGTTCAAAGACCGCGGCATGACGGTGGCCGTCTCCCGGGCGGTCGAGCACGGTGCGAAGGCGATCATCTGCGCCTCGACCGGCAACACGTCGGCTTCCGCCGCGGCCTACGCGGCGCACGCGGGCATCACCGCGGCGGTGCTCGTTCCCGAGGGCAAGATCGCGATGGGCAAGCTCAGCCAGGCCGTCGCCCACAACGGGCAGCTCATCCAGATCCGCGGAAACTTCGACGACTGCCTCGAGATCGCCCGGGAGCTGGCCGACCACTATCCCGTGCACCTGGTCAACTCCGTCAACCCCGACCGCATCGAGGGGCAGAAGACGGCGGCGTACGAAGTGGTCGAGACGCTGGGCGATGCCCCCGACTTCCACTTCATCCCCGTCGGCAACGCCGGCAACTACACCGCCTACTCGCGCGGCTACCGCGAGGAGGCAGACCGAGGTGTGTCCACTCGCGTGCCTCGCATGTTCGGCTTCCAGGCCGAGGGCAGCGCGCCGCTGGTCCGCGGGGAGATCGTCAAGAACCCCGAGACGGTCGCGAGCGCGATCCGCATCGGCAACCCGGCCTCGTGGGAGCTCGCGCTCGAGGCGAGGGATGCCACGGACGGCTACTTCGGCGCGATCGACGACGACCGGATCCTCGCCGCGCAGAAGCTCCTCGCCGGCGAGGTCGGCATCTTCGTCGAGCCCGCCTCGGCGATCAGCGTGGCGGGGCTGCTCGACCGGGTGGAGGCCGGCGTCGTCCCTCCGGGCGCGCGGGTCGTGCTCACGGTCACCGGCCACGGTCTGAAGGATCCGCAGTGGGCGCTGCGCAATGCGGACGGCTCCCAGGTCGAGCCCACCGTGGTGGAGGCGACCACCTCCGACGTGGCATCCGTTCTCGGCCTCGTCCCCGCGGAGATCGGCGCGTGAACGAAAGCGCCCCGAGCCGGCGCCGCGCGCCCGGCGAGGGGCGCGCCGTCGCCGTGCGCGTGCCGGCGACGAGTGCGAACCTCGGTCCGGGCTTCGACACGCTCGGGCTCGCCCTCAGCGTGTACGACGAGCTCGTGGTCACGGCGCTGGACGACGACCGTGTCGAGGTCATCGTCAGCGGAGAAGGAGCGGATGCCGTCCCCCTCGACGCGTCCCACCTGGTCGTACGGGCGATCGCGTACGCGTACGACACGGTCGGGCGACGGATGCCGGGACTGCGGCTGGAGGCGCGCAACGCCATTCCGCACGGGCGCGGTCTCGGCTCGTCCGGCGCCGCCGTGGTGTCCGGCCTCCTCGCGGCGAAGGGACTGCTCGAGGGTGACGTCGACCTGGGCTCCGACGCCCTGCTGCGGCTCGCCACCGAACTGGAGGGCCACCCCGACAACGTCGCGCCCGCGCTGTTCGGCGGGCTGACCATCGCGTGGGTCGACGAGTCCGGTCCGCAGCACAAGAAGCTGCTCGTGCACCGCGGCGTCTCGCCGCTGGTGTTCGTGCCGGAGTTCACGATGTCCACGAGCGTCGCGCGCAGCCTTCAGCCCCTGCAGGTGCCGCGTGAGGACGCCGTCTTCAACGTCTCGCGTTCGGCCCTGCTGATCGCCGCGCTCATGCAGAGCCCGGAGCTCCTGCTCGCGGCGACGGCCGACCGGCTCCACCAGAGCTACCGCGCTCAGGCCATGCCCGAGACCGATCGTCTCGTGCAGGCGCTGCGCGCCGCCGGGTTCGCCGCAGTCGTCTCGGGGGCCGGCCCGAGCGTGCTGGTGCTCGCCGACGGGCCCGGGTCGACGCCTGGAGGCAGCCGACCTCGCGGCCCATTCGACGGACACCCCGTGGGAGGCGCTCATGCTGGCCGTCGACTTCAAGGGTGGTACAGTGAAGGACATAACGGAGGGTTCCACGTAGCTACGTGAATCTGGCCTCCGATCGCATTCTGCGAAACCCTGTACGACCCCCCGCATCCCGGTTCTGACCAACGGATCCGGTCCCTGAGCCTGTCGAAGGGGCGGCGCGGGCTGACGGCCGTTGTGGCGGACGTCTCGTGCAGACATCATCATCCACATTTCATGAGGGAGAACTCGTGGAGTCCATCTCCGAGATCCAGTCCGCCGACGCCACCGACGAGGAGCGCACCGAAGCGCCCGAATCCTTCGAGGCCGCGGGCGGCACCATCACCGACACGACGGAAGAGGCAGCCGGCTGCCCGCGTCGACGATCGCGCCCGCCGCTGAAGACGCTCCGGTCATCGATCCGGATGCCGAGCCCGCCGCAGCGACCGAGCAGGTCGCCGACGCCGAGCCCGCCGCCGACGCCGATCAGATCGCCGACGCCGAGCGCGCGAGCCCGCCGACGCCGAGCCTGCCGCCGACGCGGCGACCGCTTCCGTCGAGGCCGATGCCCCGGCCGACTCTCCGGTCGACGCGATTCCGGCCGCGGAAGAGGCCCCGGTGGAGCCCGCGCCTGCGGCGGCGCCGCGCAAGCGTGCACCGCGCCGCGCCAAGAGCACCGGCGCGGCCGCGGCACCCGCCGCCGAGGTCGCCGGCGACGCGGTCGCAGAGAGCCCCGCCACGGAGGCCGCTCAGGGTGCCGATGAAGAGAGCCCAGAAGCCGGCTCCGCCGCACCCGCTGACGACGCCGGCGAGCAGTCCGACACCGCCGAGGCACCCGCCTCGACGGATGCAGCCGAAGCTCCTGCGGAGCAGGCCGGCGACGCCGACGAGACGGATGCCGCCGAGGGCACCGCGGACGGCACGCCGTCGCGCAGCCGCAGCCGCAGTCGCAACCGCAACCGCAACCGCAACGCGCAGGGCGGTCAGAACGCGCAGAGCGGCCAGCCCGCGCAGGGCGGCCAGAGCGCCGCCGCCTGCGCCGAAGGCCGATGCCGCCGCATCCGACGCCGACGACGACACCGCCTCGGGTCGCAACCGTCAGCGCAACAAGCGCCGCACCCAGGGCGGCGCCGACGAGTTCGACACCGAGATCGGCGAGGACGACGTCCTGATCCCGATCGCCGGCATCCTCGACGTGCTCGACAACTACGCGTTCGTCCGCACCACCGGCTACCTGCCGGGCACGAGCGACGTGTACGTCTCGCTCGGCCAGGTCAAGAAGTACAACCTCCGCAAGGGCGACGCCGTCGTCGGCGCGATCAAGCAGCCGCGCGAGGGCGAGCAGTCCAGCCGCCAGAAGTACAACGCGCTCGTCAAGGTCGACGCCGTCAACGGCCTGTCGGTCGAAGACGCCGCCGAGCGCGTCGAGTTCGGCAAGCTCACGCCGCTGTACCCGCAGGAGCGCCTGCGTCTGGAGACGGCTCCCGAGAAGCTGACCCAGCGCATCATCGACCTGGTCGCGCCGATCGGCAAGGGCCAGCGCGGCCTGATCGTCGCACCGCCCAAGGCCGGCAAGACGATCGTGCTGCAGCAGATCGCCAACGCGATCGCGACGAACAACCCCGAGGTCCACCTCATGGTCGTCCTCGTCGACGAGCGTCCCGAAGAGGTCACCGACATGCAGCGGACGGTCAAGGGCGAGGTCATCGCCTCGACGTTCGACCGCCCCGCCGAAGACCACACCACGGTCGCCGAGCTCGCGATCGAGCGCGCCAAGCGCCTCGTCGAGCTCGGTCGCGACGTCGTCGTGCTGCTCGACTCGATCACCCGTCTGGGCCGCGCGTACAACATCTCCGCGCCGACCTCCGGTCGCGTGCTCACCGGCGGTGTCGACGCGTCGGCGCTCTACCCGCCGAAGCGCTTCTTCGGCGCCGCGCGCAACATCGAGAACGGCGGATCGCTCACGATCCTCGCCACCGCGCTCGTCGAGACCGGCTCCAAGATGGACGAGGTCATCTTCGAGGAGTTCAAGGGCACCGGCAACAGCGAGCTGCGCCTGTCGCGTCAGCTCGCCGACAAGCGCATCTTCCCGGCGGTCGACGTCAACGCGTCGAGCACCCGCCGCGAGGAGATGCTGCTCTCGCCCGACGAGGTCAAGATCACCTGGAAGCTGCGTCGCGCCCTCGCCGGGCCTCGACACCCAGCAGGCCCTCGAGGTCGTGCTCGGCAAGCTCAAGGAGACGCAGTCCAACGTCGAGTTCCTCGTGCAGATGCAGAAGTCGATCCCCACGCCGACCGGCGGCGGCCACAGCCACGGGCACGAGAACAGCATCCGCTGAGCTCGGCGGAGCGTGAACCGGTCGACGAGGCGAACTCGCCGACCGGTGAGCGCGCAGCCGTGAGCCCTTCAGTCTGACGCACGCAGTTCGGAGCACCATGTTCGAATCGGTGAAGGCGCTGATCGAGGAGCACAAGGCCGTCCAGGAGGAGCTCTCCGACCCGGCCGTGCACGCCGATGCGGCGCGCGCGAAGCGGGTCAACCGGCGCTACGCCGAGCTCTCGCGCATCGTCGCGGCGTACGACACGTGGGTCGCGGCATCCGATGATCTGGATGCCGCGCGCGAGCTCGCCAACGAGGACGCCGCGTTCGCCGAAGAGGTCCCGGCCTCGAGGAGCAGCTCGACGAGGCGCAGGAGAGACTGCGGCGCCTGCTCGATCCCGCGCGACCCCGACGACGCGCGCGACGTGATCATGGAGATCAAGGGCGGCGAGGGCGGCGCCGAGAGCGCCCTGTTCGCGGCCGACCTCCTGCGCATGTACCTGCAGTACGCGGCGTCCAGGGGCTGGAAGACCGAGCTGCTGGAGCGCAACGAGTCCGACCTCGGCGGCTACAAGGACGTCCAGGTCGCGATCAAGGGCTCCTCCTCCGACCCCGCGCAGGGCGTCTGGGCCTCGCTCAAGTACGAGGGCGGCGTGCACCGCGTGCAGCGCGTGCCGGCGACCGAGTCGCAGGGCCGCATCCACACGTCCACGACCGGCGTGCTCGTCTTCCCCGAGGTCGACGAGCCCGACGAGGTGGAGATCAACCCGAACGATCTGAAGATCGACGTGTTCCGCTCCTCCGGCCCCGGCGGCCAGTCGGTCAACACGACCGACTCCGCGGTGCGCATCACCCACTTGCCGACCGGCATCGTCGTGTCGATGCAGAACGAGAAGTCGCAGCTGCAGAACCGCGAGGCCGGCATGCGCGTGCTGCGCGCGCGGATCCTCGCCAAGCAGCAGGAGGAGCTGGATGCCGCGTCCTCCGAGGCCCGCAAGTCGCAGATCCGCGGCATGGACCGCTCCGAGCGCATCCGCACGTACAACTTCCCCGAGAACCGCATCGCCGACCACCGCACCGGGTACAAGGCGTACAACCTCGACCAGGTGATGGACGGCGCCCTCGAGCCGATCATCGAGTCGTGCATCGCCGCCGACGAGGAGGAGCGCCTCGCCGCCCTCGGCGGCGACGCCTGACCCGACTCGGTTCACTCGCCCTGGCTTCGTACGGGCTGAAGCGGCGTTCGGCGTACATCCGACGACAAGTGAATCGGGGTCGTACGGGTGCCTGTGGAGAGGCAGGCCGACGCGGCGCCGGATGTGACGGATCGTGCACGAATGGTCTGCCGAGATCGCACGCCGTCTTCCGTCGCGGCAGACGCTCTGCGCGAGGGTGCGCGGCGTCGCGCGATCGACTCGCCGCACCTTGATCGTCCCTTCGCCGGGCTTCGCGCCGACCCTTGCACAGCGACAGCTCCGATCGTGAGGCGCACCCCGCCGAGGTCGCGCGGCGATCGCGCAAGGCGCGCGGCGTGGCGGTTCGCCGCCCACATGCACGAGGGTGAGTTCTTCTCTCATCTCACAGCGGCAGCTGCTCTGGGACCTGCCGCTCCCGCACGTCGACGTCGATCGCATCGATGTCTCGGTGCTCGGCACCGAGCCGCGCGCCGCGAGGGCGCGGGGTGCGCGGTCACCAGCTCTCCGGCAAGCAGGTCACGGTCGTCACCGCCCGGAGGGGCTCCGCTCGACCAGCCCCGCATCGACGTGGGCGCAGCTGGGCGACGACGTGCGGCATCCGTATGACCTCACGGCCATCGCGGACGCGATCCTCGTCACTGATCGAATCGCGGGCCCGTTCGGGCGGCGTGCTGCGCGAGCCGCTCTGCCAGCCGTGGCGAGCTCGAGTCCGAGCTGCACGCGGGGCCGTCGCAGGGGCATCAGGTCACTCGAGGAGGCGGTGGCCCGTGCACGTCCGGCGCCGTATCACGGCCGGAGACGTGGTGCCGGCTTGCCGATCGTCGACGCGGGCCTGCCGGAGCCCGTCCTCGGACCACGACGTGTACGACGACGCTCGGGGTCTTCGTCGGCTGCGTGGACCTCGCGTACCCCGGCTGCGGATCGCGATCGAGTACGAGGGCGATCACCATCGGGTCGATGCTGCGTCAGTGGAACCGCGACATCGCCAAGCACGATCGACCTGGCGGAACTCGGCTGGCGCGTGCATCCGAGTGACGACGGACCCGATGGTGTTCGAGGACCCGGCGCGCTGCACCGGCTCGCGCTGCGCTGCCGCGACTCCGCGATCGCGCGTAGCACGCCGCACCGGCGTTCACTCGCCCTGTTCGTACGGCGGATCGGCCTGCATTCGGCGTACATACAGGGCAAGTCGAAGCGCGACAGCCGGGGAGCGGGGCCGCGGCGACGGATGCCGCGCCGCTAGGCTCGGGCCGTGATCACGTTCCTCATCCGCGCCGCGATCTTCCTCTTCTCCGCGGCGCTGGGACTCATCGTGGCCGACCTCATCCTCCCGGGCTTCCACATCGACTGGACCGACTGGTGGGGGTTCGTGCTCGCGGTGGTCATCTTCGCGGTCATCCAGAGCGTGCTGGCGCCCTGGGTGTTCCGGCTCACCCGGCGGCACGCGGCACCGCTCCTCGGCGGGATCGGCATCATCTCGACGTTCCTGGCCATCCTGATCGTCGTGCTCATCCCGAACGCGGGGATCGGCATCTCCGAGCCGCTCGCGTGGGTGCTCGCGCCGGTGATCGTCTGGATCATCACCGCCCTGGCCACCTGGCTGCTGCCGATGGTGTTCCTCAAGAAAGAGGTCGCTCAGCGACGCGCGGACTGACGGGCGCGATCAGATGCGGTACTCGGGCGCCGTCAGCAGCGCGCGCGTGTCGAGCCCTTCGCGCTCGACCCGCGGCTTCGCCGGGATGCCGACCAGGATGCTGTCCGCCGGCGCATCCCGCGTGACGACCGCGTTCGCGCCGATCACCGATCCCGCGCCGATCGTGATGGGCCCGAGCACCTTCGCGCCCGCACCGACCGCGACGCCGTCGCCGATCGTGGGGTGCCGCTTGCCGCCTTCGCGCTGACGACCGCCGAGCGTGACGCCGTGGTAGAGCATGACGTCGTCGCCGACCTCGGCCGTCTCGCCGATCACGACGCCCATGCCGTGATCGATGAAGAAGCGCCGCCCGATCGTCGCGCCGGGGTGGATCTCGATGCCGGTGAGCCACCGCGTGACCTGCGAGCCGGCCGTGCGACGAACCGCGCACGCCGCACCCACAGCGCGTGCCAGAGCCGGTGCGCCCAGATGGCGTGCAGGCCGGGGTACAGCAGCGCGATCTCGAGCCCGCTGCGGGCCGCGGGGTCGCGCAGCTTCGCGGCGGCGAGGTCCTCGCGGAGACGAGGCAGGATGCCGATGCGCTCGCTCATGCCAGGGCCTCCTCGGGGTCGCGCAGGTGCTCGTACAGCGCCGTGGACAGGTAGCGTTCGCCGGCATCCGGGATGATCACGACGATCCGCTGGCCGGCCGCCTCGGGACGCGCCGCGATCTGGAGCGCCGCCCACACGGCCGCTCCGGCCGACATCCCGGCGAGGATCCCCTCCCGCGTGGCGAGCTCGCGCGCGACGCGGATCGCGTCGTCGAACTCGACGTCGAAGATCTCGTCGACGACGGATCGGTCGAGCACGGCGGGCACGAAGTTCGGGCCGATGCCCTGGATGCGGTGTCCGCCCGCGCGCCCCTCGGTCAGCACGGGGGAGTCCTTCGGCTCGACCAGCGCGACCTTCACGCCGGGGTTGCGCTCCTTGAGCACCTGGCCGACGCCCGTGATCGTGCCGCCCGTTCCCGAACCCGGCGACGAACCAGTCGACGCGTCCGTCGGTGTCGCGCCAGATCTCCTCCGCCGTCGTGCGGCGGTGGATCTCGGCGTTCGCGGGGCTGTCGAACTGGCGGGCGAGCACCGCGCCGGGCGTCTCGGCGGCGATGCGCTCCGCGGTCTCGACCGCCTCGGTCATGCCCTTGTACGGGTCGGTGAGCACGAGCTCGGCGCCGTACGCCTTCAGCAGCGTGCGCCGCTCCTTCGACATCGACGCCGGCATCGTGAGGATGACCCGGTAGCCTCGCGCCGCGCCGAAGAGCGCGAGCGCGATGCCGGTGTTGCCGCTCGTGGACTCGACGATCGTGCCGCCGGGCTGCAGCTCGCCGGACGCCTCGGCGGCGTCGACGAGCGCGACGCCGAGGCGGTCCTTCACGCTGCCGCCCGGGTTGTAGAACTCGAGCTTGGCGAGCACCTCCGCGCCGAGGCCCTCGGTGAGCGCGTTGAGCCGCACCAGAGGCGTGTTGCCGAAGGCGGACGTGATGTCGGAGTGGATCCGGGCCACGGATCGCCTTTCTCGGAGGGGCGTGCTCAGTCCTCGCGGAGGTCCTCGTAGAGCGCGGTCGAGAGGTAGCGCTCGCCGAACGACGGGATGATCACGACGATGTTCTTGCCGGCGGCCTCGGGGCGCGCGGCGACCTGCAGGGCGGCCCAGACCGCGGCGCCGGAGGAGATGCCGACGAGGATGCCGTCCTTCGTGCCGACCGCGCGCGCGGTGGCGATCGCGTCGGGGAACTCGACGTCGATGACCTCGTCGATGACGCTCTGGTCGAGGATCGCCGGGACGAAGTTCGGGCCGATGCCCTGGATCTTGTGCGGGCCGGGGGTGCCCTTGGTGAGCAGCGGCGAGTCGGCGGGCTCGACGGCGATGACCTTCGCACCGGGCACGCGCTCCTTGAGCACCTGCCCGACGCCGGTGATCGTGCCGCCCGTGCCGATGCCGGCGACGAAGTAGTCGACCTCGCCGTCGGTGTCGCGGATGATCTCCTCCGCGGTGGTCTTGCGGTGGATCTCGGCGTTGGCCTCGTTCTCGAACTGGCGCGCGAGCACCGCGCCGGGGATCTCGGCGAGGATCTCCTCGGCCTTGGCGAGCGCGCCCTTCATGCCGCCGGCGGGGTCGGTCAGCACGAGCTCGGCGCCGTAGGCCTTCAGCAGCAGCCGGCGCTCGATCGACATCGACGACGGCATCGCCAGGACGACCCGGTAGCCGCGCGCCGCGCCGACCATCGCGAGCGCGATGCCGGTGTTGCCGCTCGTGGCCTCGACGATCGTGCCGCCGGGCTGCAGCTCGCCCGATGCCTCGGCGGCATCGACGATCGCGATGCCGAGGCGGTCCTTGACGCTGGAGGCCGGGTTGTAGAACTCGAGCTTCGCGAGGATGTTGCCCTCGACCCCCTCCGCCACGCGGTTGAGGCGGACGAGCGGGGTGTCGCCGAAGGCGGAGGTGATGTCGGGGTGGATGCCGGGCATGTCGGGCCTTTCGCGGGTCGTCGGGTGCGGGTCACAGCCTAAAGGGGCCCGGTCGCGTGTGAGTCCTTCTGTGACAAGGGCGACGGCGCCCGGCGCCTAAGCTGGTGCCGCCCATGTCTGCCGTCCACCCTCGGTCACCATCGCTCGCCGACGCGCTCCGCCAGCGCCGCCGAGCGCCTTGCGCGGCGTCGGCGTCGCCGATGCCGACGTGGACGCCGAGCTGCTCGCCGCACACGTGCTCGGAACCGGCGCGCGGAGCCGTGCAGGCCGCGGCGATCCGCGGCGATGCGATCGACCCGGCGGACGCCGAGCGATTCCGCGCCTTGATCGCCCGGCGCGCGACGCGCGAGCCGCTGCAGCACATCACCGGCACCGCGCCGTTCCGCCACCTCGAGCTGCGCGTGGGCCCGGGCGTCTTCGTGCCGCGGCCCGAGACCGAGATCGTCGCGCAGCTCGCGATCGACGCGCTCTCGGCCGCGGCATCCCCCTCGCCCGTCGCGGTCGATCTCGGCACCGGCAGCGGCGCGATCGCCCTCGCCATGGCGACCGAAGTGCCGCATGCACGCGTGTTCGCGGCCGAGAACTCCGTGGACGCGTTCGTCTGGACGCGGGAGAACTTCGACGCGGGTCGGCGCGCGACAACGCGGAGCTCGCCTTCATCGACCTCGAGCGCGCCTTCCCCGAGCTCGACGGGACGGTCTCGGTCGTCGCCTCCAATCCTCCGTATGTTCCGGATGCCGCGATCCCGCGCGACCCGGAGGTGCGGTTCTTCGATCCGCCCGCCGCCCTCTACGGCGGCGAGGACGGACTGGACGTCGTGCGCGTGGTCAGCCGCGTCGGGCTGCGGCTGGCCCATCCGGGCGGACTGATCGTGATCGAGCACGGCGAGTGGCAGGGCGAGCAGATCCGCGAGCTCCTCGCCGCCGACGGCTGGCGGGCGGCGGCGACGCACCCCGACCTCACCCTCCGCGACCGCGCCACGACGGCGATCCGCCCCTGAGCACCGCACGGGTCCCGCCGGATCCGGCCGATAGACTGAGGGCGACATGTCCCCTGTCTTCGACTGCCGCGACGAGGCGCAGCTGCTCGCCGGCATGCGCCAGGCGCGCCAGGCGATCGGCCGCGGCGAGCTCGTCGTCCTGCCGACCGACACCGTCTACGGCGTCGCCGCCGATGCGTTCAGCGCCCGGGCCGTGCAGGGCCTGCTCGAGGCGAAGGGACGCGGGCGCCAGTCGCCTCCGCCCGTGCTCGTCGCCGGCGTCACGACCCTGCGCGCCCTCGTGGCCGAGGTGCCCGAGCCGGTGGAGCGGCTCGTCGAGGCGTTCTGGCCGGGCGGTCTCACGATCGTCCTGCCGTCGCAGCCGTCGCTGTCGTGGGATCTCGGCGACACCCACGGCACGGTGGCGGTGCGGATGCCGGCGCACCGCATCGCGCTCGAGCTTCTCGAGGAGACCGGCCCGCTCGCCGTGTCGAGCGCCAACCTCACGGGCATGACCGCGGCGATCACGGCCTCCGACGCGCAGGACATGCTCGGCGACAGCGTCTCGGTGTACCTGGACGGCGGGCCGTCCGCGACCGGCGTCGCCTCGACCATCATCGACGCGACGAGCCTGGTCGGCGGCGCCGACGCCGCTCGTGCGCGTGCTGCGCGAGGGTGCGGTCGATCGCGCGGCCCTGCGGGAGGTGCTCGGCGACCTGCTCGAGCCCGATCCGGTGCCGGGCGATGATCCCGCGGCCCCGGCGCCGGTCGCCGCAGAGAGCGCGGCGGATGCCGGCGCCGCAGTCGCGAGCCACGGGGAGGGGCCGCCACCCGGCGGCGTCGCGTGAAGCAGTACGTCTTCACGATCCTGTTCACGGCAGCCGTCACGCTCTCGCTGTCGTGGGCGGTCTGGCGGCTCAGCCTGAAGTACAAGCTGTATCCCGGCATCCGCGAGCGCGACGTCCACAAGACGCCGACCCCGCGCCTCGGCGGCATCGCGATGTTCCTGGGCGTCGTGGCCGCGTTCGCCGTGTCGTCGCAGCATCCGTACTTCGCGATCTTCTGGGTGAATCCGGCACCGGTCTACGCGATCCTCGCCGCGACGCTGCTGATCGTGGTCGTCGGGGTCGCCGACGACCTGTGGGACCTCGACTGGATGATCAAGCTCGGCGCGCAGTTCCTCGCGGCAGGGATCATCGCCTGGTTCGGCCAGCTGCAGATCTTCGCCCTGCCCATCGGGGGCATCTCGCTGTGGTCGAGCTGGGTCAGCTTCACGCTCACCGTGTTCTCGATCGTCGTCGTCATGAACGCCGTCAACTTCATCGACGGCCTGGACGGTCTCGTCGCCGGCGTGTGCCTCATCGCGAACGGAGTCTTCTTCGCGTACTCCTACATGCTCGTGCGCGACACCGGCGCGAGCACCTACTTCAACCTGGCCTCGTTCATCGCGGCGGTGCTGATCGGCGCGTGCATCGGATTCCTTCCGCTCAACTGGAGCCCCGCCAAGCTGTTCATGGGCGACTCCGGCGCGCTCATGCTCGGCCTCCTCATGGCGTGCTCCGCGATCGCGATCACCGGACAGCTCGAACCCGGCCACGCTGGATCCGGAGGGCTTCGGCCGCTCCCAGCTGCTCGGTGCCTTCATCCCGATCCTGCTGCCCGTCGTCGTCGTGCTGCTCCCGCTCCTGGACTTCGGTCTCGCCGTGGTCCGGCGCATGAGCGCCGGCAAGTCGCCGTTCTCGCCCGACCGCAAGCACCTGCATCACCGGATGCTGGACATGGGCCACACCGACCGCGGCGCGGTGCTGATCTTCTACGCCTGGACGGCGATCGTTCAGCCTCGCGGTCCTGCTGATGTACATCGGCACCCGGGAGAACTGGCCGGGGCACTACCTGCTCGGCGTGGTGTTCGGCGTCGTCGGCGCCGCCGCCTGCCTCGTCGTCACCCTGCTGCCGTCACGGCGGCGCATGTCCGTCGTCGCGGCTGAAGAGAGCCTCGACCCCACCCTCTGGAGGCCGCTCGATGAGTGCACCGTCCGCCCCGCGCAGCTTCCACGTGCTGTCGAGCCTGAAATGGCCGGCGATCGTGATCGCGATCCTGGCGGTCGGGGGAGCGGTCGTCGGCTACCTCGTCTCAGGCATCCCCGGCCTGATCAGCGGTCTGCTCGGCGCCGCCTGTGGCTGCTGTTCCTCGCGCTGACGGCCGTCAGCATCCAGGTGGCGACCCGCGCGACGAAGGACGATCCCGGGTCTCCGGTCTTCTTCGCGATCGTGCTCGGCTCGTGGGTCCTCAAGCTCGTGCTCTTCGTCGTCCTGTCGATCTGGCTGCGCGCGCAGCCCTGGCTGGATCCGACCGTCTTCTTCGTGACGGTGATCATCGCGGTGATCGGCTCGCTGGTGTTCGACGTGATCGCGTTCCAGCGCGCGCGCGTGCCGTACGTGGGCGATGTCGAGCTGCCGCAGAGCGTCGACGACGGCACGCCATGACGGCCCGCCCGACCCGCCCCGACAGCGCCAGGAGGGCGCTACTCTGGGCCTCGAGCGTGTCTTCGGAGCCCGAAGAGGTTTGCTAGGCTGGGGCGATACGCTCCCCCTGATCGCCACGTCTCGGACGCCCGAAGCCGGAGCATCTCCTGATTACCGCAATGCTCCTCCCCGCACTGTCGCTCGTCACGGCCGACGATCAGATGGTGAATTCGTAGGTCCCTCGATCAGCGAGTTCGTCCCCGAAGGCCTCCTCTTCGTCGGAACGCCGTTCGAGCTGAACCGGGTCATGCTGATCCGCCTGCTCGTCGTGTTCGCCCTGGTGCTCTGGCTGTGGATCGGCACCCGCAACATGAAGCTCATCCCCAGCCGCGGCCAGGCGGCGCTGGAGTACATGCTCGGCTTCGTCCGCAACACGATCGTGTTCGACACGCTCGGCGAGAAGGACGGCAAGCGGTTCCTCCCCATCCTCATGACGTTCTTCTTCCTGATCTCGGGATGAACCTCACCGGCATCATCCCGTGCCTGCAGATCGCCAGCACCGCGGTCATCGGCCTGCCGCTGATCCTCGCGCTCGTGGCATATGCGATGTTCATGTATGCCGGCTTCCGCAAGAACTCGATCGGCTACCTGAAGAACGCGCTCGTATCCCCGGCGTGCCGTGGCCGCTGTACATCCTCCTGATCCCTCTCGAGTTCCTCTCGACGTTCATCCTGCGGCCGATCACGCTGGCCCTCCGACTCCTCATGAACATGGTCGCCGGGCACATGCTGCTGGTGCTCTGCTTCACCGCGACGCACTTCTTCTTCTTCACCGTGCTCGCGAACGGAAACCTCATCGGACTGCTCGGCATCGGAACCTTCGCCTTCGGCGTCGCCTTCACCGTGCTCGAGCTGTTCGTCGCCGTCCTGCAGGCATACGTCTTCACCATCCTCACCGCCATCTACATCCAGATCTCGCTCGCCGACGGACACTGACCCGTCCTCGGCTGCCAGACCATCAACCCCTTCGAAAGGAAACCCCTGTGAACGTCGTCGGACAGCTCGCACCCCTCGCCTTCGGTCTCGCCGCTATCGGCTCCGGTATCGGCGTCGGCATCATCGTCGGCAAGACCATCGAATCGGTCGCGCGCCAGCCCGAGCTCCAGGGTCGCCTCAGCGGCCTCATGTTCCTCGGTATCGCACTGACCGAGGCCCTCGCGTTCATCGCGATCGCCGTCGCCTTCATCCCGTTCCCCGCGCCGTAACCACCCGTTGCCGACCGAAGGAGTCCGAATGCTCACCGCATTCGCCGAAGGCCACGAGGGGGAGATCAACCCGCTGCTCCCCGCGCTTCCGGACCTCATCTGGGGCACGCTGGCGTTCCTCATCATCCTGGCGCTCTTCATCTGGAAGATCCTGCCCAATCTGAACAAGATGCTCGACGCCCGCAGCGAGGCCATCGAGGGCAGCATCAACTCCGCCGAGGCCGCTCAGGCCGAGGCGCAGGCCGCACTCGAGAAGTACACCGCTCAGCTCGCCGACGCGCGAGCCGAAGCGAGCCGCATCCGCGAGGAGGCGCGCGCCGACGGCTCCGCCATCGTCGCCGAGTGCGCGAGCAGGCCTCGGCCGAGGCCGCGCGCATCACGGCCAACGCCCAGGCGCAGATCGAGGCGGAGCGCCACTCGGCCCTCGTCTCGCTGAAGTCCGAGGTCGGCACGCTCGCGCTCGACCTCGCCGGCGGTGTGATCGGCGAGACGCTCTCCGAAGACGCGAAGGCGCAGGCCGTCGTCGACCGCTTCCTCGCCGAGCTCGAGGCATCCGAGAAGGCGAGGAGCTAGTGGGCAGCGCGACCACTCAGGCCCTCGCGGCGACGACGACGGCGCTGGACTCCGCGTCGTCCGTCGACCTCGACACCGCCCGCGAGCTGTTCGCCGCGGCGCGGATCGTCGGCGAGTCGCCGCAGCTGAGCGGTGCGCTCGCCGATCCCTCCGCGGCGCCCGAGGCCCGATCGCGCGTCGTCTCCGACGTCTTCGGCGCGGCCTTCGGCACGACGGCGCTCTCGCTCCTGCAGACCGCGGTCGCGCAGCGCTGGTCGAACACGAGCCACCTCCTCGACGGCATCGAGGAGCTCGCGGTGCGCGCCGCGGCCATCTCCGCGCCCGACGTCGACGTCGAGGGTGAGCTGTTCAGCGCCGCGCGACTCATCGCCGACAACCCCGAGCTCGAGCTCGCGCTCGGCAGCCGCCTCGGCGACGACACCGCCAAGGGCGCGCTCGTCGAGACGCTCCTGCGTGGTCGCGCGAGCGAGGCGACGATCCTCATCGTCTCGTCCCTCGTGCAGCAGCCGCGCGAGCGCCGCGTGCGCCAGCTGCTGGCCCAGGCGATGGATCTGGTCGCCGACCAGCGCGGGAGCATGGTCGCCACGGTCGTCACTGCGGCGCCGCTGAACGCGGCCCAGTCGGAGCGGCTCAGCGCCGTGCTGACCCAGCGATACGGCAAGAAGGTCGGGCTCAACGCCGTCATCGACCCCTCCGTCGTCGGCGGGCTGCGCGTGCAGATCGCCGACGACGTCATCGACGCGAGCGTCGCGGCGCGCCTGAGCGACCTGCGCCAGCGACTCGCCGGCTAGAGAACAGATTTCCCGCGCGAGCGGAAGCTTCGGGGCCGAGGCCCCTCGAAACGAAGGAACACAATGGCAGAACTATCGATCAGCCCCGACGTCATCCGTGACGCGCTGAAGGACTTCGTCGCCGCCTACGAGCCCACCGGCGCCGCGGCGACCGAGGTCGGCACCGTCGTCGACGCGGCCGACGGCATCGCGCACGTCGAGGGACTCCCCGGCGTCATGGCGAACGAGCTCGTGACGTTCGCCGACGGCACGTCCGGCCTGGCGCTGAACCTCGACGAGCACGAGATCGGCGTCGTCGTCCTGGGCGAGTTCTCGGGCATCGAGGCCGGCCAGGAGGTCACGCCGCACCGGCGAGGTCCTCTCGGTCGCCGTCGGCGACGGCTACCTCGGCCGCGTGGTCGACCCGCTCGGCAACCCGATCGACGGGCTCGGCGCGGTCGCGACCGACGGTCGTCGCGCGCTCGAGCTGCAGGCCCCCGGCGTCATGCAGCGCAAGAGCGTGCACGAGCCGATGCAGACCGGCATCAAGGCGATCGACGCGATGATCCCGGTCGGCCGCGGTCAGCGCCAGCTCATCATCGGCGACCGCCAGACCGGCAAGACGGCGATCGCGATCGACACGATCATCAACCAGAAGGCCAACTGGGAGTCGGGCGACGTCCAGCAAGCAGGTCCGCTGCATCTACGTCGCGATCGGCCAGAAGGGCTCGACGATCGCTTCCGTCAAGGGCGCGCTCGAGGACGCCGGTGCGATGGAGTACACGACGATCGTCGCGGCTCCGGCATCCGACCCCGCCGGCTTCAAGTACCTCGCCCCGTACACCGGCTCGGCCATCGGCCAGCACTGGATGTACGAGGGCAAGCACGTCCTCATCATCTTCGACGACCTGACCAAGCAGGCCGAGGCCTACCGCGCCGTGTCGCTGCTGCTGCGCCGCCCGCCGGGCCGCGAGGCGTACCCCGGCGACGTCTTCTACCTGCACTCCCGCCTGCTCGAGCGCTGCGCGAAGCTGTCGGACGAGCTCGGCGCGGGCTCGATGACCGGTCTGCCGATCATCGAGACGAAGGCCAACGACGTGTCGGCCTACATCCCGACCAACGTGATCTCGATCACCGACGGCCAGATCTTCCTGCAGTCCGACCTGTTCAACGCCAACCAGCGTCCCGCCGTCGACGTCGGCATCTCGGTGTCGCGAGTCGGCGGCGACGCGCAGGTCAAGTCGATCAAGAAGGTCTCCGGAACGCTCAAGCTCGAGCTCGCCCAGTACCGCTCGCTCGAGGCGTTCGCGATGTTCGCGAGCGACCTGGATGCCGCATCCCGTCGCCAGCTCGCGCGTGGCGCGCGCCTGACCGAGCTGCTCAAGCAGCCGCAGTACTCGCCGTACCCGGTCGAGGAGCAGGTCGTCTCGATCTGGGCCGGCACCAACGGCAAGCTCGACACGATCGAGGTCGAGGACGTCCTGCGCTTCGAGCGCGAGCTGCTCGACTACCTGCGCCGCAACACGACGATCCTCGACACGCCTGCGCGACACGAACGTGCTCGACGACGACACCGTCGCCGAGCTCGGCAAGGTCGTCGACGAGTTCATCCTCGAGTTCCAGGGCGGCGGCGGTCAGCCGATCGACGAGCCGGGCCACGAGGAGTTCGCGGCCGCGGACGCCGATGACGTCAACCAGGAGAAGATCGTCAAGGGCCGCCGCTAAGGCGGCGGCGGACAACGGACCATGGGCGCACAACTGAGGGTCTACAAGCAGAAGATCAGCACTGCTCAGACGACCAAGAAGATCACGAAGGCGATGGAGCTCATCGCGGCTTCGCGCATCCAGAAGGCGATGGCGCGCGTGCGCGCGTCGGCGCCGTTCGCGCGCGCCGTGACGCGTGCCGTCTCGGCCGTGGCGACGCACTCGAACGTCGACCACCCGCTCACCGCGGAGCGCGAGGTGATCCGACGCTCGGCGGTCGTGATCTTCGCGTCCGACCGCGGCCTCGCCGGCGCGTTCAACTCGCAGATCCTGCGCGAGGGCCTGGAGCTGGCGGAGCTGCTCGAGTCGCAGGGCAAGGAGTCGATGTTCTACCTCGTCGGGCGCAAGGCGGTCGGCGTTCTTCCAGTTCCGTCGCATCCAGAGCGCGGCGGAGTGGACGGGTGACACCGACACGCCGCACTTCCGCACCGCCGAGGAGATCGCCGCGACGCTGCTCGAGGCGTACGAGCGCGGCGGCGAGCGCGGCGGCGTCGACGAGATCCACCTCGTCTACAACCGCTTCGTCAGCATGATGACGCAGACGCCCGAGACGGTGCGCCTGCTTCCGCTCGAAGTCGTCGAAGCCACGATGCGCAGGCCGACACGCTCGCGTTCCCGCTCTACGAATTCGAGCCGGATGCCGCGACGGTGCTGGACGCGCTGCTGCCGGTCTACATCCAGAGCCGCGTCTTCAACGCGCTCCTGCAGTCGTCGGCGGCCAAGCACGCCGCGACGCAGAAGGCGATGAAGTCGGCGAGCGACAACGCCGACAAGCTCATCACCGACTACACCCGGCTGCGCAACAACGCGCGACAGGCCGAGATCACCCAGCAGATCGCCGAGATCGTCGGCGGCGCCGACGCGCTGTCGTCGGCGAAGTAGAAACCACTCCGAAAGAGAAGAAGACAATGACCCTCACCGCTACCGCCGAAGAGACCACGGTCGTCGGGCGCGTCGCGCGCGTCACCGGTCCGGTCGTCGACATCGAGTTCCCGCACGACTCGATCCCCGACATCTACAACGCGCTCAAGACGACGATCACGATCGGCGACGAGTCGAACGAGATCACGCTCGAGGTCGCGCAGCACCTCGGCGACGACCTCGTGCGCGCCATCGCCCTCAAGCCCACCGACGGCGTCGTCCGCGGCCAGGAGGTGCGCGACACCGGCGGCCCCATCACGGTGCCGGTCGGCGACGTCACCAAGGGCAAGGTCTTCAACGTCATCGGCGAGGTCCTCAACGCCGAGCCCGGCGAGAAGATCGAGATCACCGAGCGCTGGGGCATCCACCGCAAGGCGCCGAACTTCGACCAGCTCGAGTCGAAGACCCAGATGTTCGAGACCGGCATCAAGGTCATCGACCTGCTCACGCCGTACGTGCTCGGCGGGAAGATCGGCCTGTTCGGCGGTGCCGGCGTCGGCAAGACCGTCCTCATCCAGGAGATGATCCAGCGCGTCGCGCAGGACCACGGTGGTGTGTCGGTGTTCGCCGGTGTCGGCGAGCGCACCCGTGAGGGCAACGACCTCATCCACGAGATGGAGGAGGCGGGCGTCTTCGACAAGACCGCCCTCGTCTTCGGCCAGATGGACGAGCCGCCCGGGACGCGCCTTCGCGTCGCGCTGTCGGCGCTGACGATGGCGGAGTACTTCCGCGACGTGCAGAAGTCAGGACGTGCTGCTGTTCATCGACAACATCTTCCGCTTCACGCAGGCCGGCTCCGAGGTCTCGACGCTGCTCGGCCGCATGCCGTCCGCGGTGGGCTACCAGCCGAACCTCGCCGACGAGATGGGTGTGCTCCAGGAGCGCATCACCTCGACGCGCGGTCACTCGATCACCTCGCTCCAGGCGATCTACGTCCCCGCCGACGACTACACCGACCCGGCGCCGGCGACGACGTTCGCGCACCTCGACGCGACCACCGAGCTCTCGCGCGAGATCGCGTCGAAGGGTCTGTACCCGGCCGTCGACCCGCTCACCTCGACGAGCCGCATCCTCGACCCGCGCTACATCGGCGCGGACCACTACCGCGTGGCCACCGCCGTGAAGCAGATCCTCCAGAAGAACAAGGAGCTGCAGGAGATCATCGCGATCCTCGGTGTCGACGAGCTCTCCGAAGAGGACAAGGTCGTCGTCTCCCGCGCGCGCCGCATCCAGCAGTTCCTCTCGCAGAACACCTACATGGCGAAGAAGTTCACCGGCGTCGAGGGCTCGACGGTCCCGATCAAGGAGACGATCGAGTCGTTCGACGCGATCGTCAAGGGCGACTTCGACCACGTCGCCGAGCAGGCCTTCTTCAACGTCGGCGGCATCTCCGACGTCGAAGAGAACTGGGCGCGCATCCAGAAGGAGAACGGCTGACATGCCGCTCAAGGTGAGCCTCGTCTCGGCCGACGCCGAGGTCTGGTCGGGTGAGGCGACCCTCGTCGTCGCCAAGACCGTCGATCGGCGAGATCGGCATCATGACCGGGCACGAGCCGGTGCTGGGCGTCCTCGCCGACGGCGAGGTGCGCATCACGCTCGAAGACGGCACCAAGATCATCGCCAACGCGCAGGACGGCTTCCTCTCGATGGAGGGCGACGTCGTCACGATCGTCGCCGGCAACGCCGCGCTCATCAGCTGACTTGCTCGTCCTGCTGCCCCGCCTCCGAGACCAAGCGTCCCGGAGGGGGTTCTGCTGATCCTCTGCGCCTCGAGACGACGCTCGCGACTCCCGGCTGCTGGACGCCGCCGCAGCGCGCAGCATCGTCCTGGCGGCCGCTCGAGGCGCTGTCGGCCGACCCGTCACGCGCCGCGCAGGTGCTCAAGCTCGGACCGACCCAGCTGCGGCGAGGTCGCGGTCAACGCCGCGTTGCGCACGTCGCCGACGATGGCCGCCGTCGACCGCTACACCGGCGTTCTCTACGACGCGCTGGATGCCGGCATCCCTCGACGCGGCCGGCCGGCGCTGGCTGGGGGCGCAACGTCCTGATCCACTCGGCGCCGTTCGGCCCGGTCGGCGCGCTCGACCGCATTCCCGCCTACCGCCTCGGCGCCGGAGCCTCACTGCCGGGGCTACCGCCGCTGCGCCGGCTGTGGGCGGCTGCCGGTGTCACGCGCGATCGCCGAGCTGACACCCGCGTTCGTGCTCGACCTGCGCTCCGAGGCCTACGCCGCGCTCGGGCCGGTTCCGGCATCCGCCCGCTCGGTCTACGTGCGGGTCGTGACCCGCAGCGGCGAACGGCGCGGTTCGCGCGCTCAACCACTTCAACAAGCACGCCAAGGGCGCGCTCGTGCGCGCCCTGGCGGAGCAGCGTCCGCGCATCGGTTCGCTGGGTGCTCTGCACGTGGGCAGATGAGCGGGGATGGACGCTGCGGGAGGGGTCGCGTCAGGGCGAGGTCGAGCTCTTCGCCTGACCCGTCCGGTCAGCCCACTCGGTCGCCGCGGGTGTGCTGCGCGGTGCGCTCGGTGTTCTCGGCGATCGCGATGAGCGCGACGACGGCCTCGATGACGAACCTGAGGATGACGATCGCCAGGAACGTCGCGATCGGCACGAGGATCAGCGTCGCGACGATGAGCGAGATGCCGGCGCCGACGTTGAAGTTCAGCGCGTCGATGCCGCTGATCAGTCCCGCGACGAAGTACACGATGAACCCGATCGCGATCGCGATCAGGCCGACGAGATAGAACACGCTCGCCAGGCGGCGGGTGATGAACGTGCGGAACGACAGGTCGAACAGCGCCCAGAAGAACCCGCGGCCGATGTCGTCGAATTCGCCCCGCAGCGACGTCGGAACGCCGGTGTTGTCGGGATCGGTCGCGGATGCGGTCGCGGGCGCGGGATCGGCGGTTCGAGCGGCTTCATCCGCCGGCTGGGCGGGGAGGGGCGGGGGAGTGGGGGGATTCGAATCGCTCATGGGGGTCCTTCCAGCGTGCTGACGGGTGTCCCGCAAGGTTAGCGAGCGACGACACGTGTGGCGAGTATCCGCCGATTGCATGTCGCGCGGGCCCGGTCGTCGCTAGCATGTGAACGCGCGGCGAGGCCGCGCCGACGTGCGACGCACGTCGTGGTTCGTACTCTGGGGGGACCCCATGTCCGACAACATCGACGGCTCCGGACTGGCGCTCCTCGCGGCCGCGGCCCTTTTCTGGTCCATCTTCGCCATCGGCTTCTACATCCTCAGCTCCATCTTCCTCATGAAGATCTTCGAGAAGGCCGGAGTGCAGGGCAAGTGGCGAGCCTGGGTGCCGGTCTACAACTTCATGGTCTTCAGCAAGCTCGGCGACCTGAACCCGTGGCTCATCCTCATCGCGATCGCAGCCGCGGTCCTGCTGTCCTGGATCCCGCTCATCGGCTGGGTGGTGGGGCTCGCCGCTGGTCGTGACCCTCCTCGCGGCGTGGCGCGTCGGGCTGAAGCTGCAGAAGGAGGCCGTCTGGCTGATCCTGTACTTCTTCCTCAGCATCGTGTGGCTCGGCATCCTGGCCTTCGACAAGTCGCGCTGGAACACCGCCATCCCGGCTGCTCCGTGGGCCGGCAACTCCTTCCTGTCCGACCGCACCACTGGGCCGGCATCCCGAGTCAGGCGCCCGCGGGTGGGTACCCGGTTGCCCAGGCCGCCGCCGGGTGCGTACCCGCCCGCCGGCTCCCGCAGGCTACGAGCCGCCGGCCGGTTACAGCCGCGCCGCCGGCTTCGGCTCCGCCGGCAGCCGCCCCCCAGCCGCCGGCATCCATCGCCGGCCACGCCTCCCGCGACGCCGCCGGCCTCGCCTGCGGCACCCCCGCGCCGGGCCGACGACGCCGCCCGCGCCGTAATCGCACGTTTCGCACAGAAGGCCCTCGCCACCTCGGCGGGGGCCTTCTGTCGGGCGTGCGGCGATGCGCGAAACCCGGTTAGCGTGGAGCGATGAGCTCCGACAGCCCTGTTCCCCTGCGCCGCGTCGGCGCATCCGGTCTCCTCGTCTCCGCCGTCGGCCTCGGCTGCAACAACTTCGGCCGGCCCGGCACCGCGACCGAAACGCTCGACGGCACGCATCGAGGTGCTCGACGCCGCGATCGACGCCGGGGTGACGTTCCTCGACACCGCGGACATGTACGGCGGCGAGCCGGGCCTCAGCGAGACCCTGATGGGCGAGGCGCTGAAGGGTCGGCGCGACCACGTCGTCCTCGCGACCAAGTTCGGCCATCCGGGGCGTGACATGGGCTACGCCGTGACGGCGGCCAAGACGTCGCGCACGTACGTCCGCACGGCCGTCGAGGCCTCCCTCATGCGGCTGCAGACCGACTGGATCGACCTGTACCAGCTGCACGTGCCGGACGCGGAGACGCCGATCGAGGAGACTCTGTCGGTGCTGGACGACCTGGTCCGCGAGGGCAAGATCCGCTACTTCGGCCACTCCAACCTCTCCGGGCTGGCAGATCGCCGAGGCCGACTTCGCCGCGCGCGACCGAGGCTCGCGCTTCATCTCGGCGCAGAACCACTACAGCCTGCTCGCGCGTGCCGCCGAGCGCGAGGTGCTGCCGGCGGTGGAGCGCTTCGGTCTGGGCTTCTTCCCCTTCTTCCCGCTGCACAACGGGCTGCTGACGGGCAAGTTCACCCGCGAGGGAGGGCCGGAGGGCAGCCGCATCATGATGCAGCGCAGGCACGTGTGGCAGGACGCACCGTGGGACGCGCTCGAGCAGTTCCAGGCGTTCTGCGACGAGCGCGACATCACGATGCTCGAGGCGACGTTCGGCTGGCTGCTGGCACGGCCGGCGCTCTCCAGCGTGATCGCCGGCGCCACGAGCCCGGATCAGGTGCGATCCAACGCCGCTGCGGCATCGGCGTGGACGCCCACAGTCGACGAGCTGCGGGTGATCGACCAGCTCTTCCCACTGCCACCGGACCCGGGCGCGAAAGTCTAGACCGTTCGCGCACAGCGAACGTCGTTACGGTCTCCGACGTGAACGAGTGCGCCATGGCGTCGCGCGCACCGCGGCGCTCGAGGGGGAGTCGACTAGGATGTGAGGACGTCGACAGGCCCGCTTCGGGCCACGTCGCCGCTGTTGTCGGCTTACGGGAAGGGTGCGGCGTGCCCGAGAGATCCACCCATTCCCGAACGGTGACGGTGGCGGGCGGCACGATCGAACTCACCTGGGCGGGCATGACCCACACCGGCCGCCGCCGAGAGATCAATCAGGACGCGCTGCTGGCGAGCTATCCCCTGTTCATCGTCGCGGACGGCATGGGCGGCCACATCGGCGGCGAGATCGCGAGCGCGAGCACCGTCGAGCGGCTGGCGAGCCTCGTCGAGTCGGGCGCGGTGACGCCTCGCGCGATCGAGAAGGCCCTCGGCCGCGCGGTCAAAGACATCGCCTCGCATCCGGAGACCACCGATGACGGCACCGGCACGACGCTGACCGGCGTGTACCTCGACCTCAGCGACGGGCCTCCGCAGTGGGTCACCCTCAACATCGGCGACTCGCGGGTATACCTTTCCCGCGATGGCGTGATCGAGCAGATCACCACCGACCACTCCGTCGTCCAGGAGCTCATCGCGGCCGGCCGCCTGAGTCCGGAGGAGGCGGAGAACCACCCCTACGGCAACGTCATCACCCGCGCGGTCGGGCCGAGCGAGACCGTGACCCCGGACTACGTCCGTCTCGATGTGGTCGACGCCGACCGCTTCGTGATCTGCTCCGATGGGCTCACGAAGGAGCTCACCGACTACGGCATCCAGCATTTCCTCGCGGCGAACGCCGATCCGGGTGACGCCGTGGCGGCGATGATGGATGCCGCGCTGGAGAACGGCGGGCGCGACAACATCACGATCATCGTGCTCGACGTGGCGGTGCACGCGAGCGCGGATGCCGGACGCGGCGCGGTCCCGATCGCCGACTCCTCCCCAGCCTGACCACTCGCTGGGGTCGTACACGACCCGCGCCGAGCGCGGTCGAGCGCCCCACCCGCGCGCTTGACTGTTGCGGGTGACCGCACCTTTCGCCCCCGCTGCGCGAACCGTTCCCCCGTCGTTCGCCTCGCTGCTCGCCGGCCCGGCCGAGCCGCTGGAGCTGCCGGCGCCGTGGCGGCCGCCGCCGAGACCCGCCGTGCCGATCCTCGCGTCCATCGTGCCCGTTCTCGGAGCCGTCGCCCTGTGGCTCGTGACCGGGTCGGTGCTCGCTCTGTGGCTCGCCGCCCTCGGCCCGCTGATCGCGGGAGCGACGATGCTCGACGGCGCGCGCGCTGCGCGACGTGGTCGCCGCCGCGCGGCGACGTCGGATGCCGCCGCGCGAGCGAAGGTCGCCCGGCAGATCCGCGAGCGGCACGACGCCGAGCGAGCGCCGGCGGTGGGCTCGACATCCCGATGTCGCGGGGTTCGCCGGCCGGGAGGACGAGATCTGGCGACCGGTGACGGGGCGAGGAGAGACGGTCGTCGTCGGGTCCGGCGCCGACGCGATCGACCTCCGCGTGACCGGCGGTGGCGACGATCCCCCGTCGGCGACGCTGCGGGCACAGGCGTCGATACTGGAGAGGGCCCCGATCCTCGTGCCGGCATCGTCGGGCATCGCCGTTGTGGGCAGCCCGGTACTCGCCCGGGCGGTGATCCGGGCGCTCGTTCTGCAGGTGTGCATGCTCCTGCCACCGGGGGAGCTGCGGATCACCGGTGGCCTGCAGGGCGAGTACCGGTGGACCGAGGCGCTCCCGCACGCGAGCTCCGCGGGCAGGCTGTCGCTCTTCCTCGGCGCACCGGGGGATGTGCCGGGTCCGGGCGCGGCAGCCGTGATCATGCGAGGTGAGCCGTCGGCCGCCCGGCCGCCGGGCTGCGGTGTCGTGATCACGGTGAACTCACCCGGCGATGCGCTGGTCGACGTCGGCGGCGAGGTGCGCGAGATCGCCGTCGAGGCCCTCTCGCAGGGTCAGGCGGAAGCCCTCGCGGCCGTGCTGGACACGCGGGCCGCCGGCCTCTTCGGCGCCGCTGAGGCCGAGCAGCCGGTTCTGCTCGGCGAACTGCTCGCCGACGCGCCCGCGCCGGCGCGGGGAAGCTTGCCCGCAGTGATCGGGCGCGAAGGGGGAAAGCCGGTCACGATCGACCTGGTGGCCGACGGCCCGCACGCGATCGTCGCGGGCGTCACGGGGTCGGGCAAGTCGGAGCTGCTGATCACGTGGATCCTCGCCCTCTGCGCGCTGCACTCGACTCGCGAGGTCAGCTTCCTGCTCGCGGACTTCAAGGGCGGAAGCGCGTTCGACGCCCTCGCCGACGTACCGCACGTGACCGGCGTGATCACCGACCTCGACGGCTCGGGGGCACGGCGGGCGATCGAATCCCTGCGCGCGGAGATCCGTTGGCGGGAACGGGAACTCGCCCGCGCCGGAGCCCGCGACATCACGGATCCCCGCGTCGACGCGCCGCGACTGGTGATCGTCGTGGACGAGTTCGCCGCTCTGCTGGGCGAGCACCCGGAGCTGCACGCCGTCTTCACCGACGTCGCCGCGCGAGGGCGTGCGCTCGGGATGCACCTGGTGCTGGGCACCCAGCGCCCGTCGGGTGTGGTGCGGGAGAGCCTGCTCGCCAACTGCCCGCTGCGGATCAGCCTGCGCGTGACCGATCCGAGCGACAGCCGCGCGGTCCTCGGCACCGATGACGCCGCCGCGCTTCCGGGTCGTGCAGACGCCCGCGGCATCGCGCTCGTGCGCGCCGCGGCCGACGTCGTTCCTCGGCGCGTGCGCATCGCGCTGTCATCGGGAGTCGATGCGCGGACGATCGCGGCGGCGGCCGACGGACCGCGTCCGCGTCGACCGTGGCTTCCCGACCTGCCCTCCCGCATCGACCTCCCGGACCTCCTGGCCCTCGCGGCGGAAGACGAAGGGAACCTGCTGCTCGGCCTCGCGGACGAGCCCGACGCCCAGCGGCAGCGCCCGGTCGGCATCGGCTTCGAGCAGCGGGGGCTTCTCGTGGTGGGACCGGGATCCAGCGGCAAGACGAATGCGCTGCGCAGCCTTGCTGCGCAGGCGCCGGGCGAGGTGGTATGGGTTCCGGCATCGGGCGAAGAAGCGTGGGACGCCGCCATGGAGCTCTCCGATCGGCGGCCGGTTCCCGGGTCGGTCGTGGTGATCGATGACCTGGACGCTCTGGGCGGCATTCTGCCGGGGGATTACGCGCGCGAGCTCGTCGAGCGGCTCGAGCGGGTCGTCCGCGGGGCGGGCGAGGGAGGATACCTCGTGCTCGCGGCGACACAGCGACTGGGCGGCACCGCGTCGCGGCTGGCCGACCTGCTGCCCCGGCGACTCGTGCTCGCGGCGACCTCGCGTGCGGAACATGTGGCCGCCGGCGGCGACGGGTCGCACTACGCTCCCGGCCAGCCGCCGGGCCGCGGCCGGCTCGACGGGCGCGCGGTTCAGGTCGCGGTGGCGCCGCTCGAGCCTCGCCGGCTGATCCCGGCCCGTGATCCGTGGCACCCGCGCTCGCGGCTGACCGGGTTCGTGATGAGGCGGTCTCCGGGAGCTCGCGCGACGCTCGCCGCCTGGGAGCGGGACGGAGCCCGAACCATCCCCGTGGACGAGTATGCGACTGCCTCCGAGTGGGACGCGGGGCGACTGCTCGTCGTGACGGGCGACCCGGAGGATTGGCAGCGCCACTGGCGGGCGCTGACCTCGATGCGCGCCGATCACGACCTCGTGATCGACGCCTCCTGTGCCGCCGAGTTCCGGACGCTGACCGCGGAGCGCGCGTTGCCCCCGTACTGCGAGCCCGGCCGCGCACGCGCCTGGCTGATGAGCGCGGGCGGAGGGCCTCGCCGCGTCGTCCTGCCCGGCTGAACCGACTGCCCGCGCCCGACGGCGCGCGCTCCCGTCGCCGGGCGGGTCGCTTGACCGCGCGGTTGTCGCCCCCTACGGTCGCTGTGTGGCCACGACCCCGATAGACCTCACCCGACCCGACGGGAAAGGTCTCGCCGCCGGCACGCTCGGCCTGTGGGGCTCGACCGTGATCGGACTCGCCTCCACCGCGCCGGTGTACTCCCTCGTGGCGACGCTCGGCTTCGTGGTGCTCGCCGTCGGCGCGCAGGCGCCGATCGCGTTCATCATCGCCTTCATCCCCATGCTCTTCATCGCGTTCGCCTACCGCGAGCTGAACAACGCGGTGCCCGACTGCGGCACCACCTTCACCTGGGGAACCAAGGCTTTCGGGCCGTGGGTCGGCTGGCTCGGCGGCTGGGGCGTCGCGGTCGCGGGCATGGTGGTCCTGGCGAACCTGGCGCAGATCGCCGGCATCTACTTCTGGGCACTGGTCGACGGCATCCTGCGCACCTCTGAGGATGCGCTGCTGTCCGACAACGTGCCGCTCGTCACGGCGACCGGCGTCGTCTTCATCGCGGCGATGACGTGGGTCAGCTGGCGCGGGGTCGAGATCGGCGAGCGCATCCAGAACGTCCTCCTCGGCATCCAGTACCTCGCCCTGGCGATCTTCGTCGTCGCCGCCCTCTGGCACTTCTTCGCCGGAACCGCTCCGGATCCCACGCCGTTCGACTGGTCCTGGTTCAACCCCTTCGCGTTCACCGACGGCAGCGCCTTCATCGAAGCCATCCTGCTCGCGCTGTTCATCTACTGGGGCTGGGACACGTGCCTCGCGCTGAACGAGGAGACGAAGGATCCGAAGCGCATTCCTGGTCGCGCCGCGCTGCTGACCACGGTCATCCTGCTGATCACGTACGTCGGCGTCACGGTCGCCGCCATGATGTACGCGGGACTCGGGGAGACCGGCACGGGCCTGGGCAACGAGGCGAACGCCGACGACTTCTTCCTCGCCATCAAGGACGGCCTGCTCGGGCCGGTCGGCTGGGTTCTCGTCGTCGCCGTGATGATCTCGGCGATCTCCTCCACCCAGACCACGATCCTGCCCACAGCGCGGGGAACGCTCGCAATGGCTGCGTACAAGGCGCTGCCGAGGAGATTCGCGACGGTGCACCCGCGCTACAAGACACCGTCGTTCTCCACGCTCGTGATGGGCGTCGTCGCATCGGTCTACTACGTCGGCATGACGCTGATCAGCGACAACATCCTGCAGGACTCGATTCTCTCGCTCGGGCTCGCGATCGCGTTCTACTACGGGATCACGGGATACGCCTGCGTCTGGTACTTCCGGCGGGAGCTGTTCACGTCGGCGCGCAACTTCTTCTACAAGGGCCTTCTCCCGCTGCTGGGCGCGCTGATGCTCACCTATGCGTTCGTGCGGTCGGCGATCGACATGTACGACGTGGATTACGGCTACACCGTGCTGCTCGGCATCGGCGGCACGTTCGTGCTCGGGATCGGCGCGCTCGCATTCGGAGTGGTGCTGATGCTCGTCTGGTTCGCGTTCCCGCGGTCGAAGCCGTTCTTCCGCGGAGAGAGCCTCAATCGCGACACCGAAGTGCTCGTGCCCGACGACCCGACCGAGTACGTGCGCTCGGTCGACGGCGGCGTCTGAACCCTGCCAGGGCTCGCGCAGGCGCTCAGGCCAGCGCGGGCTCCAGCGGGGCGAGGTCGAGCTCGTGCGCCGTGGCGACGCCGGGGTTCACGACCGTTCCCCCCACGGTGTTCAGACCGGCGGCGAGAGCCGGGTCTGCCCGCAGCGCCTCCTTCCACCCGCGCCGCGCGATCTGCCGGATGTACGGCAGCGTCGCATTCGTCAGTGCGGAGGTCGAGGTGTTCGGCACGGCGCCGGGCATGTTGGCGACGCAGTAGAAGACACTGCCGTGCACCGGGAAGGTCGGGTCCGCGTGCGTGGTCGGACGCGTGTCCTCGAAGCAGCCGCCCTGATCGACGGCGATGTCGACGAGCACGCTCCCGGGACGCATCCTCGCGACCATGTCGTTCGTGACGAGCTTGGGTGCTTTCGCGCCGGGGATCAGCACGGATCCGATGACGAGGTCGGAATCGACGACCGCCCGGTCCAGATCGAGAGGATTGGATGCCGCGGTCTTGATCCGTCCCTGGAAGTGGTCGTCGAGGAAGCGAAGGCGCTGGATGTTCGTGTCGAAGATCGTCACGTCCGCGCCGAGGCCCGCGGCGATGATCGCCGCGTTGGCGCCGGCCACTCCGCCGCCGATGATCGTCACGCGCGCCGGCCGGGTGCCCGGCACGCCCGACATGAGCAGCCCCAGGCCGCCCGCGGAGCGCATGAGGGTGGCCGCGCCGACCGTCGGGGCGAGCCTGCCGGCGACCTCGCTCATCGGCGCGAGCAGGGGCAGGCCGCCGCCGGTGAGCTGGACGGTCTCGTACGCGATCGCGGTGACGCGGTCGGCCACCAGGCGGTCGGTGAGGGGACGGTCCGCGGCCAGGTGGAGATAGGTGAAGAGCACGAGGTCGTCGCGGAAGTAGCCGTACTCGCTTGCGATCGGCTCCTTGACCTTGAGCAGGAGCTCGGCCCGGGCCCAGACCTCGGCGGCGTCGTCGAGGAGGGTGGCTCCCGCCGCTTCATACTCGGCATCCGGCATCGACGAGCCCTCGCCGGCGCCGCGCTGCACGAACACCTCATGCCCCGCCTGCGCGAGATCGTGGACGCCCGCGGGCGTCAGTGCCACGCGATACTCGTTGTTCTTCACTTCGGTGGGGACGCAGATCCTCATCGCGTGATCCTTTCCGCTCCGGGTCGGAGCGCTTCTAGAGAGCGGGGCGGATCGCCCCGACAGCCCGGCCCCCGCCGAACACCGACAGGGAGAGTTCGGTCATCGCATCGGCGACGTCGGATGCGGCCAGAGCGCCCTCGCGCTCGAGGAGACGCAGACCCACGGCAGTGGCGGCGCGACCGCTGCCATCGAGCATCTTCAGCGCGACGGTCGTGCCGTCTGGGCGCGACCATGACCATCACACCCTCGGCGCCGCCCTTCGCGAAGAGCCCCAGTCGCTCGATCACGACCGTGTCGCTGCGGCCGGGGCCGTCGATCGCCCACGCGTGCTCACGGACGGCCCGGACGAGCGAGCCGGCGCTGCGGTGCAGTGCGAACGGCGAACGCTCGGACGACGTGCCGATGCGATGGATCGCCTTCGCGAGGCCGGCCAGGCTCATCGCGTACACCGGAGCACCGCATCCGTCGATCGCGGTCGTCGCTGATCGCTCGCCGGTCAGACGCTCGGCGACCTCCCGGATGTGCGACTGCAGCGGATGCCCGGGGTCGGTGTAGTCGCCGGTCGACCAGCCGTTCACGACGCAGGTGAGCAGCATCGCCGCGTGCTTTCCCGAGCAGTTCATGCGGATCCGGGTGGGCTCGCCGCCGTCGCGCACCGCGGCGTCGCGGGTCGCCTGGTCGCCGGGCCATGCGGGCGGGCATTCCAGGGCCTCCTCGCCGAGCGCGGCGGCATCGAGGATGTCGCGCACCACCGACACGTGTCGGTCGGTGCCCGCGTGGCTCGCCGTGGCGAGGGCCAGCCGCTCTCCCTCGAGCGGCGCGCCGGCGGTGAGGCAGGCGAGTGCCTGAACAGGCTTCAGGCTCGAGCGGGGAAGGATCGGCGTGGCGGTGTCGCCGAGCGCAACCAGGGGGGTGCCGTCCGGATCGAGCACGATCGCCGAGCCGACGTGGCGGGACTCCACGAATCCGCTGCGTTCGACGACGGCCAGTTCGACGGCGTCAGCGGCGGCGAAGGTCTGCGGCACGTCGCCAGCCTAGCGCCGGCGGCCCCCGCATTCCGGCGTGCCAGACTGGGGGGATGTTCGGCGAGCATCGCTACGAAGTCCGCTCGACGTGGACCGGCGACCGGGGGACGGGAACGAGCGGCTACCGCGACTACGATCGCGCGGTGACGATCGAGGTCTCAGGCAAGCCCGATCTCCTCGCCTCCGCCGACAAGCCGTTCCGTGGGGATCCGGCCAGGTGGAACCCCGAGGACCTGCTGCTGGCGGCGCTCAGCGAGTGCCACCTGCTGTCGTACCTGCATGCCTGCGTGCGGGCCGGTGTGACGGTGGTGGGCTACCGCGATGTGGCGGCCGGGGTCATGGTCGAGGACGGGCGCGGCGGGGGCGCCTTTCGCGAAGTCGTCCTGCGGCCGCACGTGATCGTTGCGGACGATTCGATGGTGGATGCCGCCACCTCAGCGCATGTCACGGCCCACGAGTGGTGCTTCATCGCGAACTCCGTGAACTTCCCCGTGCGGCACGAGCCGACGATCGAAGTCGCTAGCGCCGCTCGTGCGGCAGAACCTGCCTGATCCGCTCGATCGGGTTGTGCGCCGGTGCTTCGTTGTAGGCGCCCGCCAGCGTCTGACCGGACAGTGCATGGATCGCGGCCATGATGTCGTCGGTTGCCAGGCGGCGGGCTCTGCCCGACTCGGCGGGCCCGTGATGCGAGAGATCGAGGGGCTGCCCGAACCTGACGGTGACGCGCTGGGTGAGCGAGGGGAACCGAGCGCCGACGGGCATGACCTCGTCGGTGCCGATCAGGCCGACCGGGACCACCGGTGCTCCGGTCTGCAGGGCGAGGTATGCCACCCCGGTGCGGCCCTTGTAGAGGCGACCGTCCAGTGACCGCGTCCCCTCGGGGTACAGCGCCACCGCGTTCCCGTCGTCCAGGAGCCGGCGCTGCTGGTCGAGCGCATCCAGCGCCGCCTGACCGGCGCCACGCTGCACGGGAACCGCTCCGATCGCCGTGAAGAACTGCCGTGAGAACCATCCCGACATCCCCGGGCCGTCGAAGTAGCTCGACTTGGCCAGGAAATGCACCGGCCGGGGAGCGGCGACCGGAATGGCGATCGAGTCGATGAACGACAGATGGTTGCTCGCGATGATGATCGGACCTGTCTTCGGCACATGCGAGCGGCCCTCGACGTGCGGCCGATAGACGGCGCGAGCGAGCGGAGCGACGAAGAAGCGCCCGAAGCCATACGTCGCCCCCATCTGCCGGACGGCGGATGAGGGGGAGGAGTCGGCTTCTCGGGATTCGGGAGTCTCCTCGGAAGTCACCCGTTGAGGGTACTCCCGAATCCATTCCGGCGCGGGCATGCCGGTTCCCAGCCGGGACAGAGGAAACATGAGGGAGGATGGAGCCTCCCCCTTTTCCTTTGATCATGAGGTTCCCTGTGCGCATTCGCCCCATCGCTGCGTTGTCCGCTGTCGCACTGTCGGCCGTCCTGCTCGCCGGGTGCGCTGCGGCACAGCCGGATCCTGAGGTCAGCCCGACGGGCCCGCCGGCTGCGGATCTGTGCGAGGCGGCGGCGCCGTCGGGCGCGGCATCCGAGTCGGTCGCGGTCGAGGGAACCGTCGGCGAGGAGTCCGCGGCGACGTTCGAGACGCCGCTGGAGATCACCGAGCTGCAGGCCACCGTGATCGACGAGGGCTCCGGCGACGCTGTCGAGGCGGGGCAGCTCGTGGCATTCGCCCTCACGGCGTTCAGCGCCGACACCGGCGAGAAGCTGGGGTCGGTCGGCTACGGGGAGAATCCGACGCTGCCCGCCCAGATCTCGCCCGACAACCCGATCGGCCAGGTTCTCGGCTGCGCATCGCCGGGGGCCCGCGTCGTCGCCACGTTCCCGCCCAGCGACCCGAATGCGGGTGAGGTGTACGTCTTCGACTTCCTCGATGTCGTGCCCGACGCGGCATGGGGCGAGCCGCAGGAACCGGTCGACGGGATGCCGACGGTGACCCTGGCCGATGACGGCGCGCCGACCATCGAGCTGCCCGAAGGCGACCCGCCGACGGCGGTCGAGCTGGAGACGCTCAAGAAGGGCGACGGCGCGACCGTCGCGCCCGGCGACACCGTGCTCGTTCAGTACACCGGTGTCAAGTGGTCGGACGGCACGGTCTTCGACAGCAGCTGGGAATCCGGAACGCCGGCGTCCTTCCAGACCACCGGGGTGGTCGACGGATTCCGCCAGGCGCTGGAGGGTCAGACCGTGGGCTCGCAGGTCGTCGTGGTCATCCCACCGGCGTTCGGCTACGGCGAAGAGGGATCGTCCGAACACGAGCTCGCCGGCGAGACCCTGGTCTTCGTCGTCGACATCCTGGGCGTCCAGCACGCGGCTCCCGCGCAGTAGACGGGGCTCCAGCGGGAGTCACTAGTCTGACTCCATGCGCCGAGTCATCGTTCTGGGTTCCACCGGCTCGATCGGCACCCAGGCTCTGGAGGTCATCCGCGCCAACCCACGGCGCTTCGAGGTTGTGGGGCTGTCTGCCGGAGCCAATCGCGAAGCCATGCAGGCCCAGGCCGAGCAGTTCCAGGTGGAGTACACCGCGCTCGGCGCCGACGAGGCTGAGCAGCTCGTCCGCGACGTCGAGGCCGATGTCGTCCTGAACGGCATCACCGGCTCCGTCGGCCTCGGTCCGACTCTGGCCGCTCTCGAAACAGGGCGGACACTCGCGCTTGCGAACAAGGAGTCGCTCATCGTCGGCGGTGACCTCGTGACCGCGATCGCGAAGCCGGGCCAGATCGTCCCGGTCGACTCCGAGCACTCCGCGATCGCGCAGGCACTGCGCTCGGGAGACCGTGCCGAGGTCCGCCGACTCGTGCTGACGGCATCCGGCGGTCCGTTCCGCGGCCGTTCTCGCGCGTCGCTCACCGATGTCAGCCCCGCAGAGGCGCTCGCTCACCCGACATGGGACATGGGCAGGGTGGTGACGACCAATTCCGCCACCCTCGTCAACAAGGGCCTCGAGGTGATCGAGGCGCACCTGCTCTTCGACATCGCCTACCACCACATCGACGTGGTCGTGCATCCGCAGTCGATCGTCCACTCGATGGTCGAGTTCGTCGACGGGTCGACGATCGCGCAGGCTTCGCCGCCCGACATGCGCCTGCCGATATCGCTCGGGTTGGACTGGCCAAACCGCGTCGGCGGCGTCGGGCATCCCATCGACTGGACGGTCGCGGCCTCCTGGAGCTTCGAGCCGCTCGACGAGGACGCGTTCCCGGCGGTGCGCCTGGCCAAGAAGGTGGGGCGCGCGGGCGGCACGTACCCGGCCGTCTTCAATGCGGCCAACGAGCAGGCGGTCGACGCGTTCCACGAGGGACGCCTGAGCTTCCTCGGGATCGTCGAGCTCATCGAGCGCGTCGTGGACGCGCATGATCCGGAGAAGACCTCCGGCGGCACGATCACGCGGGATTCGCTCGCCGAGGCGGAGCGGTGGGCGCGGCATGCCGCCGACCGCGCGATCGCGGCGGCCTGAGCGCCCTCAGTCGGGGTAGGGAACGGGCCAGTGCGGCTCCGGCACCGGCCACCCCGCGTCGCGCAGGGCCCGACGGGCCAGTTCCCGGGCGGAATAGGGCGTGCGGACGCCCCGGATGTCGCGGTAATCCTGGTGGCCGGGACCGGCCCACAGGATCGCGTCGCCGTCACCGACGAGCTTCACCGCCTCGACGATGGCCGCTTCGGGCGGTGAGAACTCGTGGATCTCGGCATCCGGCCGCGCCCGTCGCGCGCCCTCGATGAGCGTCGCGCGGATCGACTCGATGTTCTCGAAGCGAGGGTGATGGTCGGTCACGACCAGGATGTCGCTGCCCTCGACGGCCGTGCGACCCATGTCGAGGCGCTTCGTCGCATCGCGGTCGCCGTCGGCGCCGAAGAGCATGAGCACCTTGCCGGGGGTCACTCGCCGGACCGCCGCGAGGGTCTTCTCGAACGCGTCGGGGGAGTGGCCGAAGTCGACGTAGACCGCCGGGCCGCGATCACCCGAGACCCGCTCGGTGCGACCCGGGAGGTACGCCCGGATCCCGCCGTCGCGCTCCAGGTCATCCGTGAGGCGCTCCCACGCGTACCCGCCCTCGAGGATCATCGCGATCGCGAGTCCCGCGTTGGCGGCCATGTGGCGTCCGATCACGGGGACGATCGTCGTCAGCGATCGACCGTCGGCGGAGGTCAGCCGGAACTGCGTGCCGGTCTGGCGCTCATCGAGGATCTCGACGACCCAGTCCGCCTGCGCCGCCGCCTCCGGGTCGCTCGCGATCGCGGGGGTGCCCACGGTCACGAAGGGGACTTCGCAGCGCGCGACCACTTCGGCCGAGGCCGCCGAGTCGAGCGAGATGACCGCGCGTCGCGCCCGGTCGGGGCGGAAAAGCGGAAGCTTCGCCTCGAAGTACTCCCGCATGTCGGCGTAGTCGTCGAGGTGGTCGTGGCTCAGGTTCGTGAACCCCGCCACGTCGAAGACGAGGCCGTCGACTCGGCGGCGGCTGAGCGCCTGCGCGCTCACTTCCACGGCCACCGCCTCCACACCGCGCTCGCGCATGAGCGCGAGGAGCGCATGCATCTCGTACGCCTCCGGTGTGGTGAGCCGGGAGACGACGACCTCGCCGGCGATGTGCCGCTCAGCGGTGGAGGACAGTCCGGTCACCGCTCCGAGCTGGCCGAGGATTCCCTCGAGCAGGTGCGAGACGCTGGTCTTGCCGTTCGTCCCGGTCGTGCCGAACAGAAGAGGAAGATCGTCGTCGCGCCCCGTGCCGTAGACCCACGCCGACAGGTCGCCGAGCAGACCGCGGGGATCGTCCACGACGACGACGGGCAGACCGGTCGCTGCGGCCGCATCAGCTCCCTCGGCATCCGTCACGATCGCCACCGCGCCCTTCTCGGCCGCCGCCTGGGCGAACTCCGCGCCGTGGCGGTTGACGCCGCGAACGGCGACGAACACGTCACCGGGGCGGAGGTCGGCCGTGGCCAGGGTCAGTCCGGTGAGACTGGTCCCGCCCGACTCCCCTCGGGTCTCGCGGCCGAACCGGGCCGCGAGGTCGGCGAGCGCGTGCACCGGCGGATCGTCCGGTCGCAGCACAGGGGGAAGGTGAGAAGGAGCGTCTGTCGCCATGGCGCTTCCATCTTCTCATCCGGCTCTGCTCGGCCAACTCAAAGGCGCCGGCGGTAGCGTGTGCGTGTGGAAGCGATCGCGTTCGTCATCGGAGTCGTGCTCCTGGTCGTGGGGCTGGCCGTGTCGATCGCGCTGCACGAGCTCGGCCACCTCGTGCCCGCCAAGAAGTTCGGCGTCCGCGTCGGGCAGTACATGATCGGATTCGGCCCCACCCTGTGGTCGCGCAGGATCGGCGAGACCCAGTACGGATTCAAGGCCATCCCGCTCGGTGGCTACATCTCCATGGCCGGCATGTATCCGCCGTCGCCCAAGGAGCAGGAGGCCGCCCGGGCAGGTCATCGGACCGGCAGGGCCGGCGGCGGCTTCTTCGCGACCATGGTGCAGGACGCCCGGGCCGCGAACGATGAGACCCTCGCGGGCGAGGACGACGATCGCGTCTTCTACAAGCTTCCGGTCTGGAAGCGCGTGGTCATCATGCTCGGCGGACCCGTCATGAACCTGCTGTTCGCGATCGTGCTGTTCGCCATCCTGTTCTCCGGCATCGGCGTGCAGACCCCGACGACGACCATCGCTGAAGTGAACGAGTGCGTCGTCCCGGCCTCGGCGGAGCGGACGACGTGCGAACCGTCCGACCCGATCGCACCCGCTGCAGCTGCCGGCGTCGAGCCGGGCGACGTGATCGTCACGCTCGATGGCCAGTCGATCGAGACCTTCGAGGACGCATCGGCGATCATCCGCGGATCGGCCGGGCAGCAGCTCGCCCTCGTCGTGGCGCGCGACGGCGAAGAGCTGACTCTCACACTGACGCCCATCGCCGCAGATCGCATCGTGACGGATGCGCTCGGACGCCCGGTGCTGGATGAGACCGGAGCGCCGCAGACCGAAGTGGTCGGCTTCGCCGGGATCCGCCCGCTGTCGGCGCTGCAGCCGCAGCCGATCTGGGCCGGTCCGGCCGCGGCGGTCGAGAACGTCGGCGCCGTCGCCGGGATCATCTGGCAGCTGCCGGTGAAGGTATACGAGACCGCGGTGACCCTCGTGACCGGCGAGGAGCGCGACCCCAACGGCCCGCTGAGCGTCGTCGGGGCCGGCATCCTCTCAGGCGAGGTCGCGGCCTCCGACGCGCCGATCCTGAATCGCGTGGCCGGGTTCCTCGGGCTTCTGGCCTCGCTGAACATCGCCCTGTTCGTCTTCAACCTGATCCCTCTGCTTCCGCTGGACGGCGGGCACATCGTCGTCGCGCTGTGGGAGGGCATCAAGCGCACCTGGGCCAAGGTCTTCCACCGCCCGCCGCCCAAGCCGGTGGATGCGACGAAGCTCGTACCGGTCACGTTCGTCGTCGTCGTCGCGCTGATCGTGATGGGCGCCGTGCTGATCCTCGCCGACATCGTGAATCCCGTCTCGCTGTTCTGACACGGATTTCGCTGCATGTGTCGAATTCGGGCTTGCCCGTTCGCTGTAGGGATGAAACGGTTCCCATGACGAAAGGACACGACCGTGAAGTACGTCATCATGTTCACATCCACGCCCGAACTCGACGCCGCGGTGTCGCCCGAACACGCCGAGCAGGTGTATCGCCGTGTCTACGAGTGGTTCGGCACCCACAACGAGGTGATCACCGACTCCGGCGCTGAGCTTCAGCCGGTCACCACCGCGACCACTGTCACGCACGGCGGCGACGCGCCGATCGTCGCCGACGGCCCGTTCTCCGAGGCGAAGGAAGTCATCGGCGGCTTCAGTGTGATCGACGTACCCGACCTGGATGCGGCGATCGCGATGGTCAAGTCCTGGCCCATGCTCGAACTGCCCGGCAACTCGGTCGAGATCCGCCCGATGGTCGTCGACTACAGCCACATGGAGCCGTGAGCGAGACGGATGCCGCTGACGCGGACCCGGACGACGCCCGCGTCGCGGCATCCGATCGACTGCTCGGGAGAGTGATCCGCGAGGAGTCTGCGCGCATCGTGGCGGCCCTCACCGGCTGGTTGAAAAGCCTCGACCTCGCAGAGGAAGCGGTCGCCGAGGCGATCGAGGAGGCGCTGGTGCAGTGGCGTGCGCGCGGGGTGCCGCCCAATCCCGGCGGGTGGCTCACGCAGGCTGCCCGTCACAACGCGCTCGATCGGCTGAGACGGGAGAAGCGCTACCGCGAGAAGCTGCCCCTGCTCGCCGACCTGACCGTCGAGGCAGCCGATGCGACCGTGGTCGAGCCGGACGAGCGGCTCCCGCTCCTGTTCGGGTGCTGCCACCCGGCGCTCGCGCCCGACGCACAGCTCGCCCTGACGCTCCGGGCGATCTGCGGGCTGACCACCGCTCAGATCGCGCGGGCCGTGCTGACCTCCGAGTCGACCGTGGCGCAGCGGATCGTGCGGGCGAAGCGGAAGATCGGAGCGACGGGCATCCCGCTCCGCATCCCCGAGGGAGCGGAGCGCGCGGAGCGGCTCGACATCGTGCTGACCGTCGTTTCGGTCATGTACAGCGAGGCGCACCTCGTCGCGGGCGGTGACGCCTCGGCCGACCGCGACCTTGCGGACGACGCCGTGTGGCTCGCGCGCGTGGTCGCCCACGCCCTGCCGCATGAGGCGGAAGCGCAGGGTCTGCTCGCGCTGCTGCTGTTCCATCGAGCCCGCGAGGGCGCGCGGGCGGTCGACGGCGAACTGGTCCTGCTGGGCGAACAGGATCGCACCCGCTGGGACGCCACGCTGATCGCAGAGGCGCAGACGGTGCTGGAGCGTGCGGCGATGATCCGCCGTCCTGGCCGCTGGCAGCTGCATGCCGCGATCGCCGCCTGTCACGCCGACGCCCCCGCCGGCGATGCCACCGACTGGCTGCAGGTGCTCACGCTGTACGACATGCTGCTGGCGTACGACCGGTCGCCGATCGTCCGTTTGAACCGAGCGGTGGCCGTGGAGGAGATCGACGGCCCCGCGGCGGCTCTGCGCGAGGTCGATGCCCTGGACGAGGACCTGACCGGCTACCACCTGTGGCACGCGGTGCGAGCCCGCATGCTGCGCGGTCTCCGGCGGAATGACGAGGCGCTCGCCGAGGACCTGCGTGCGCTCGAGCTCACTGCCAATCAGGCCGAGCGCCGTCTGCTGGAGGGTCGTACGGGCCGCTGAGCGGCGAGTCAGACCTGCACCGGGGACAGGGCCGTGGCCACCAGCCGCTGCAGGGTCGTCATGCCGTCGCGCGACAGGATCGATTCCAGGTGTCCCTGGATGGACGCGAACCCGGGTCCGCGCATGGCGTACACGTCGCCCGAAGACGCGTCGCTCGCGACTTCGGCGTCGCCGACGGCGGTGGTTCCGGCCGGCACCCGGGCGGTGAACGTGTTGTAGAAGCCGATGGATGCCGGCGTCCCGAACACGTCGACCGTCTTCTGCAGCCCCTGATGGGGTGCGTCCAGGGGCACGAGCTCGATCCCGAGCGAATCCGCGAGGATCTGATGGCTCAGGCACACGGCGAGCAGGGGGCGCCCCGACGCGCGGCGACGGGCGACGACCTCGCGCATTCGGCGCATTCGGGGCGTCCGCGGGTCGCGCGGATCGCCCGGGCCGGGTCCGGACACGATGAGCTCTGCGCCGTCGACCTGAGCATCGGTGACCTGGCTCCACGGCACGATCTGCACCGTGAGGCCGAGGTGGCGGAGCTGATGGGCGAGCATCGTCGTGAAGCGGTCCTCGGCATCCACGACGATCGCAGTGCGGCCCTGGAACGGTCCCCCCGCGACGAGCGCGTCCTGAGGGTTCAGCCAGAACGAGGCCAGGCGGGCGTTGCGCGAGGCGAGGAGCGCTGCGATGTCGGGGTCGCTCGCGAGGGGACGCGGTTCCGCGCTCGGCGCATCCTCGTCGATGGCTTGGGGATCGACTGCCACGGGCAGTGCCGCTGCGCGCTGTTCACGGGGCACCGCTCCGATCGCGCCGAGTACGCCGGCAGCCTTGCCGTGCGTCTCACTCACCTCTCCGTACGGGTCGGAGTGGCGCACCAGGGTCGCCCCGACGGGCACGCGCAGCCGGCCGCCCTCGAGGTAGGCGGTGCGGATGAGGATGGGAGCGTCCAGATCGTGCGTGGACTCGCCGGCGAGGATCAAGTCGGTGCGCGGAGTGAACAGCGCAGCGACGCCCGAGTAGTATCCGCGCGGCGTCGTCTCGTGGCGGGTGATCACCGTGCACGCGTTCTGCATGGGGGAGCCGGTGACGGTCGGTGCGAACATCGTCTCGCGGAGGATGTCGCGCGGGTCGAGCCGGCTGCGCCCGCGCAGGACGTACTCGGTGTGCGTCAGGCGAGACATCTCCTTGAGGTGCGGCCCGGTGATGCGCCCGCCGTCGGAGCAGACCGCGCTCATCATCTTGAGCTCTTCATCGACCACCATGAACAGCTCCTCGGTCTCCTTCGTCGACTGGAGGAACTGCGTCAGAGTCTCGGCGGTCGCCCCGCCCTCGGGGTGACGGAAGGTGCCGGAGATCGGGTTCATCGTCACGACCCCGTCGCGCGCGCTGACGTGCGCCTCCGGGCTGGCGCCCACCGCCACGTGACCGGGCGTCACGATCGCGAAGGTCCAGTACGCACCGCGCTCGTGCTCGAGCAGGGCCCGGAACCAGGTCAGCGCCGCTGTGGCGGCATCCGCGTCGACGCTCGCGGTGAAGTCCCGCCGGATGACGAAGTTCGCCCCCTCGCCCAGGCCGATCTCTTCGGCGATGACACGCCGCACGATCGCGGCGTACTCATCGTCGGGGATGTCGAAGCCCGCGTCCGCCAGGCGGATCCGATCGGCGGGCAAGGCGGCGAGCGCCTCCTCGCGGTCCAGGACCGTGCGCTCGCGAACGATGAGGCAGCGGAGCGGCGCGCCGTCGTCATGACACTCGAATCCGCGTTCGCGAACCTGGCGGAACGGCACCAGGGCGAGGACCTCCTGCGGCGCGCCGCCGGCATCCTCGAGCGGGATATCGGCGAGCAGGTCGACGTCGACGACGTCGCCGGTGAGGAGCTCGATCGTCCGTGCATCGCGCGCGATCAGGGCGAACGGGATGCCGCGCTGGGCGAGTTCGATCACCCCGGCCACGTCGGCGGAGGGAGGCACTGCAGACCCGGTCATCGTCGGTCTCTCGTCGTGGGGGCGGTCGCCCTACGAAGAAGACCGCCCGGAGGCGGTCTGTGGTCGCGCGAACACACCGCCTAGGAGGCGGGCCACCAGGTGGGGTTCGCACGCATGGGCCGAACCTACCACAGGGCCGGGCCGAGCCCGGGGCGGCCGGGGCCCGCCCGTCGGGCACCCCCCAGCCTCGGCGGCGTAGGCTGGGGCATGTGCCAGCCGTGAATCTGGGGATGCCCAAGGTCCCCGAAACCCTCGCCCCCCGCCGCAAGTCCAGGCAGATCAGAGTCGGCAAGGTGCTCGTCGGAGGAAACGCCCCGGTCAGCGTCCAGTCGATGTGCACGACCCCCACCACCAACATCAACGGAACCCTCCAGCAGATCGCCGAGCTGACGGCATCCGGCTGTGAGATCGTGCGCGTCGCCGTGCCGTCGCAGGATGACGCCGACGTGCTGCACATCATCGCCAAGAAGAGCCAGATCCCCGTGATCGCCGACATCCACTTCCAGCCGAAGTACGTCTTCCAGGCGATCGACGCCGGCTGCGCGGCGGTCCGCGTCAACCCGGGCAACATCCGGAAGTTCGACGACCAGGTGGGCGAGATCGCCAAGGCGGCCAAGGACGCCGGCGTCTCGCTGCGCATCGGCGTCAACGCGGGATCGCTCGATCCGCGCCTGCTCCAGAAGTACGGCAAGGCGACGCCCGAGGCGCTCGCCGAGAGCGCCCGCTGGGAGGCCAGCCTGTTCGAGGAGCACGACTTCCACGACTTCAAGATCTCGGTGAAGCACAATGATCCGGTCATCATGGTGCAGGCTTACCGTCTGCTGGCCGAGATGGGGGACTGGCCGCTGCACCTCGGGGTCACCGAAGCGGGACCCGCGTTCCAGGGCACGATCAAGAGCGCCACCGCCTTCGGAATCCTGCTCGGCGAGGGCATCGGAGACACGATCCGCGTCTCGCTGTCGGCGCCGCCCGCCGAGGAGGTGAAGGTCGGCCATCAGATCCTGCAGTCGCTGAATCTGCGGGAGCGCAAGCTCGAGATCGTCTCCTGCCCCTCGTGCGGCCGGGCACAGGTCGACGTGTACACCCTCGCGGACGACGTGACCGAGGGCCTCAAGGACATGACCGTGCCGTTGCGCGTCGCCGTGATGGGATGCGTCGTCAACGGCCCGGGAGAGGCCCGCGAGGCCGACCTCGGCGTGGCATCCGGCAACGGGAAGGGCCAGATCTTCGTCAAGGGACAGGTCATCAAGACGGTGCCCGAGGCCGACATCGTCGCGACGCTGATCGAGGAGGCCAACCGGCTCGCGGCCGAGATGGGTCCCGAGGCGGGAATCGGCACGGCGCAGGTCCTCACGAGCTGAGCCGCGCCGGACGAGTCGTTGTCTACGGCCAGAGCGAGTGGTATGCGTTGATCGCGGGCTGGCCGCCGAGGTGCGCGTAGAGCACATGGGAGTTCCTCGGGATGTCGCCGCTCTGCACCAGGTCGATCAGCCCGGCGAGTGACTTGCCCTCGTAGACGGGGTCGGTGATCATCGCCTCGAGCTGCGCGCCGAGGGCCGATCGCCTCCATCGTGGACTCGACGGGGAGGCCGTACTGCTCGCCGGCCCAGCCCTCGAGCACCTGGATCTCGTCGTCACGCAGGTCGCGACCCAGCTCGATCAGCGCGGCGGTGTTCCGGGCGATGCGGGTGACCTGGTCGGTGGTCTTGGCGAGGGTGGCCGACGCATCGATGCCGAGAACGCGCCGCTTCACTCCGGTGAGGTCCTCGAGCGCGGCGAAGCCGGCGATCATTCCCGCGTGCGTGGAGCCCGTGACGGTGCACACGATGATCGTGTCGAACGTGATCCCGAGTGCCTTCTCCTGCTCGGCGAGCTCGAAGGCCCAGTTGGCGAACCCGAGACCGCCGAGCGGGTGCTCCGACGCCCCGGCGGGAATGGGGTACGGCTTGCCGCCGGATGCCTCGACCTCGGCGAGGGCGTTCTTCCACGAGTCGCGGACGCCGATGTCGAAACCGGCGTCGTCCAGGCGCGAGTCCGCGCCCATCATGCGCGAAAGCAGGATGTTGCCGACCCTGTCGTTGGCCGGGTCGTCCCACGGCACCCACCTCTCCTGCACCAGGCGGGCCTTCAGGCCCAGGTGCGCGGCGACCGCGGCCACCTGGCGGGTGTGGTTGGACTGGTACCCGCCGATCGAGACGAGCGTGTCGGCGCCGGAGGCGATCACGTCGGGAACGATGTACTCGAGCTTGCGGATCTTGTTGCCGCCGTAGGCGAGGCCGCTCGAGACGTCTTCGCGCTTGGCCCACACCTGCGCGCCGCCCAGGTGCTGGGTCAGGCGCTTGAGGTGCTGGAGCGGGCTCGGCCCGAACGTGAGCGGGTAGCGGGGGAACGCGGCGAGCTTCATTTCAGGTGCTCCTCCGGAGATGTCAGGACCGATGTGGCGACAATACGCAATATATCGCACGCGCAGGGATGGTCTCGTGGCGCGTCTAAGCTTGACCCTCGTGGTCACCCGTCTCTCGCACTTCTTCCTGCGCACGCTGCGCGAAGACCCGGCCGATGCTGAGGTCGCCTCCCACCGCTGGCTCGTCCGCGCCGGCTACATCCGGCGACAAGCGCCCGGGATCTTCGCATGGCTGCCGCTCGGGCTCAGGGTCAAGGCCAAGATCGAGACGATCATCCGCGAAGAGATGGCGAACGCGGGTGCCTACGAGGTCCACTTCCCGGCGCTCGTGCCTCGGGAGCCGTACGAGCAGTCCGGCCGATGGGAGACCTACGGCAACGGCATCTTCCGGCTCAAGGACCGCAGGGACGCCGACTACCTCCTCGCGCCCACGCACGAGGAGCTGTTCACGCTGCTCGTGAAGGACCTCTACTCCTCGTACAAGGATCTGCCGCTGGCCATCTATCAGATCCAGGACAAGTACCGCGACGAGGCCCGCCCCCGCGCCGGACTCCTGCGCGGGCGCGAGTTCACCATGAAGGACGCGTACTCGTTCGACTACACGGACGAGGGCCTGAATGTCTCGTACCAGCGGCAGCGGGACGCGTACGAGCGGATCTTCCAGCGTCTCGGACTCGAGTACGTCATCGTCGCGGCCGACAACGGCCTGATGGGCGGCGCCCGAGCGAGGAGTTCCTGCATCCCACCGCCATCGGCGAGGACACATTCGTCCGTTCGGCCGGCGGCTACGCCGCAAATGTCGAGGCGTTCACGACGGTCGCCCCCGAGCCGATCCCGTTCGACGGACTGCCCGATCCGATCATCTTCGATTCGCCCAACACGCCGACGATCGCCACCCTCGTCGATCACGCCAATGCGCACCTCGACGCTCCGGAGTCGGGGGAGTGGACGGCGGCGCACACGCTGAAGAACGTGGTCCTCGCCCTGACCCACCTCGACGGCAGCCGGGAGCTCGTGATCGTCGGCCTGCCGGGTGATCGGGACGTCGACGACAAGCGGGTGGAGGTGGCCTTCGCGCCCGCCGCGGTGGAAGCGGCGACCGAGGAGGACTTCGAGCGCAACCCCATGCTCACGAAGGGCTACATCGGACCCTGGTCTCCGACCGGCGCGATCCTCGGCGAGGAGTCGGCGACCGGCATCCGGTATCTGCTCGACCCCCGTGTCGTCGACGGGACGGACTGGATCACCGGCGCGAACATCGATCAGAAGCATGTGCATTCGCTCGTCGCCGGCCGCGACTTCTTCGGCGACGGCTTCGTCGACGTGGCCGGGGTGCGGGCGGGCGACCCGGCCCCGGACGGCTCGGGCCCCGTCGAGCTCGCGCGCGGGATGGAGATCGGCCACGTGTTCCAGCTCGGCCGGTTCTTCGCCGACGTGCTGGGGCTGAAGGTGCTGGATGAGAACGGCAAGCTCGTCACTGTGACGATGGGCTCGTACGGCATCGGGGTGACCCGCATCCTCGCGATCATCGCCGAGCTCAACAACGACTCCAAGGGGCTCGTCTGGCCCGAATCCGTCGCGCCGTTCGACGTGCACGTCGTCGCGGCCGGGCGCGACGCGCTCGCGTTCGAGGTCGCCGAGCAGCTGTCTGCGGACCTGGAGGACGCCGGGCTCGACGTGCTCTACGACGACCGGCCGAAGGTGTCGCCGGGTGTCAAGTTCGGCGACGCCGAGATCGTCGGCGTGCCGCACATCGTGGTGGTCGGTCGCGGAGCTGCCGAAGGCCAGGTCGAGCTGTGGGACCGCCGTTCGGGTGACCGCGAGCTCGTCTCGGTCGCCGACGCCGTCGCCCGACTCAGCCGACGCTGAGGCCTCCGCGCATCGTCAGCAGCTGATCTTCTCGTGCCGCATGGTGTCGTCCGGGGTGTCCTTCGTCACGAGGGCCTTGAGCATTCCGGCGGCCATCACGATCTTGCCGTGCTTGGGCTCCCAGAACTCGCACTCGACCGGCGTGACCTTCAGCAGCGCGATGCCGGGGGTCTCGAGGCCCTCCTCGAACCAGATGTCGAGCGAGGGAGTGTAGAGCTCCTTCATCTTCGCCGTGTCGTGAACGACGCTCGCGCGTCCTGCCACGGACACGAACCGCATCCCCTTGGAGTCGAGGTAGGCGAGTCCGATGTCGTGCTCGGCCTCGACTTCGTCGACCTTCTTGCTGTCGTCGGCGGTGAAGAACCAGATCGCGCCGGTCTCATCCATCTGCCGGGTGCTCATCGGACGGGAGACCAGGTTGCCGGCGGTGTCCTGGGTCGTCATCATCGTGAAGTCGATATCCTCCACGAGCTCCTTCAGGCGCGCGATCGCGTCGGTCTGCGTCATCATTTCGTCAGCCATGATCCGAGGCTGACAGCCGGGCCGCGGCCACCCAAGGGGTTGACAGGGCGGATGCCGGATGCCTACGCCGACAGGCGGGCGAACCGCGCCCGGAACAGGCAGAACACTCCGTAGGCGACGAAGCCCGCACCGACCAGGCCCACCAGCCACGGACCGAGGTCGAGGGACAGAAGCGCCTGGAGGGCACCGTCCAGCCCGCCCGCCGCGTCGGCGTCGCCGCTCAGCGATGCGACCACCAGCAGCACTCCCACGACGGTCAGCGCGATGCCCTTCGCGATGAAGCCGACGAGACCGAGGCCCGCCAGGTTTCTGCCGATCCCATGCTCGGGGATCGTGATCTTGCTGCGGAAGGAGCGGCGAGCGCCCATCACGATGAACGCGATTCCGGCGATCCCGATGCCGAGCCCGATGAGAGTGAGCACGATCGGACCGCCGGGAACGGAGAGCAGGCCGCGGCTGGCGTATTCGACCGCCTGCTCCGTGTCGATCTGGGCGCCGAGGGCGACGGAGCCTGCGATCAGTCCGAGCCCGATGAAGACGGCCGCCTGGCCCCACGCGCCGATGCGGAGGCCCCACATGCGCGCGATCCCCTGGCGGTCATCGGTCAGCGGTGGCGGCGAGGATGCCCTCGAGGATCTGCCAGATGCCGAGAGCACACAGCAGGATCGCGAGCGACCCACAGCATGACGAAGCCGAGGGGGACCGCGGCGATCGACATGAGCGCTCCGGACTGGTCGGTGGCGCCGTCGCCGCCCGCGGCCACGACGATCGCGATGACTCCGATGAGGATGTGCACGACGCCGTTCGCCGCATAGCCCCCGCGAGCGAGCCCGCGCAGCGGAGCGCTCGTCTCCGCCTCCCGGGCGACGCGCTTGGGTGCAGCGGAGTCCACCGGGTCAGCCTACGCGTCGCCGACTCGCGGGCCGACCTAGGATGGCCCGGATGACCGCCGAACCCGCGTCCGCAGTCGGGGGGCCGCGTCTGCGACGCGCTCTCCGCCTGCTGGAGAACGCCCCTGCACCGGCATCGCTCGTCATCGGGATCCTCGTCCTCTTCCTCGGCATGGTCATCGTCACGAGGCCGCTGACCTCGCTGCTGCTGCTCGCCGTGCTCGTCGGCGTGAGCGCCATCGTCTCCGGGGTCCTGGGTCTGGCGGACAGCGAGGGCGAACGGGCAGGCCGGGACGCGCAGCGCGCAGCCGAGGCGCCCGAGGGGCGGCGATGGTCGCGCGGGTGGAACCGGCTGATCTGCGTCCTCTGGATCCTCGGCGGGCTCGCCGTCCTCATCTGGCTCGGGCGCAGCATCGAACTGCTCCCCGCAGTCCTGAGCGTCCTGCTGATCCTGGGCGGGCTGGGCTCATTGGCGGGTGTCACGCGCGGTCGCCTCAGCGAACGCGTTCTCGCCGTCGCCTCCGCGGGGGCCCAGCTCGTGTTCGGCACCCTGGCGTTGCTCTGGCCGGATCTGACCCTGCTCATCGCAGCGGTGCTCTTCGGAGTGCGCACGATGATCTACGGCGTCAGCCTGACCTGGAAGGCCGGACGTCGCCTGGCCGGGAAGCCGGCGATTCCGGATGACCGGGACGATCGGCGCCTCCGACTTCTGCTGGATGCCGGCCGGTATGGTCTCGCGGTGGCGCTGGTCGTCCTCGCATCCACGGCGTGGTGGGTCAACAGCTGGCTGGCCGACGGATCGCCCGTCGTGGACGCCTTCTATGACGCCCCCGCGGATCCGCCCGACGAGGCGGGCATCCTGATCAGGCAGGACGGCTATCTCGGGCGCGCGCCGACCGGAGGCACGGTCAAGCGGATCCTGTACAGCACGACGGATGCGGTGGGGGTGCGGGCGATCGCGAGTGCGCTGGTGATCTCGCCCCTCGACCCGCCTCCCGGGCCCCGACCCGTCGTCTCGTGGAACTGGGGGACGACGGGAGTGAGCCGCGGCTGCGCACCCAGCCTGATGGACTCGACGGCCACGCGCTGGGCGATACCGGGAGTGCGGGAGGCGCTGGCCCGCGGGTGGGTCATCGTGGCGTCCGACTACAGCGGCCGCGGCACGGACGGCCGTTTTCCGTACCTCATCGGCGAGGGGGAGGCGCGCTCGAGCATCGACGCGATCCGAGCGGCGCGCCAGCTCGAGGGGCTGAGTCTCTCCTCGGATGTGGTGGTGTGGGGCCACTCGCAGGGCGGGCATGCGGCGCTGTTCACCGAGCCGGTGGCCGCCGACTACGCGCCGGAGCTGCGCATCCTCGGCACGGCGGCCCTGTCGCCCTTGACGGATCCGCTCGCGATGGCGCGGGAACTGACGGCGCGCGACGCGTCCGCGGAGCTGTCGATCATGGTGTCGTGGGTGCTCGTGCCCTACGCCGAGACCTACCCCGACGTGGACGTCGAGGATTACGTCGCCACCTCCGGTCGTGCCATCGTGCGGGAGATGACCCAGCGCTGCCTGAGCGAGCCGGGGCTGTTCGTCTCGGCGCTCACCTCCCTGGGGGTGTCGGCCGACGAGCCGCTGTACCCCGCCGATCTCACCGGCGGTCCGCTGGGGCGTCGCCTTGAACAGAACATCGCCGCCGGCCCCTGGCAGGCCCCCCTGCTGGTGGGCTGGTCTCTGCAAGACGAGGTGATCCCGCCGGAGCTGGCGCAGGTCTTCGTCGAGAAGCTGTGCCAGGACGACGTGGATGTGCGCTGGGTGCCGTATCAGCGCGGTGACCACCGGTCACTCATCGTGCCGTCCTCCCCCTTCGTGAACACCCTCGTGCGCTGGACCGAGGCGCGATTCGATCGGGACGGCGAGCTCGTGTCCGACTGCTGGCAGCTGCCGGAGCGCCCGGCCTGACGGTTCTGCCAGACCGCGCCGAGCGGCATCCGGTACCGTTGTCAGATGCCGCGGGCGTGACGCGCGACGGCGACAGCTGAATAGGGAGGTCACTTGTGGACATCGATCTGTCACTTCTGCGGACGATTGAGCGAGAGAAGGAGATCCCGTTCGATGAACTCGTGCGCATCATCGAACAGGCGATCCTGACCGCCTATGCGAAGCACACCACCGCGACGGGGGAGCTGCCCGAAGGAGCCCGCGCGGTCCTGGACCGCAAGACCGGCCATGTCGCCGTCTTCGTGCCCGCTGGTCGATGACGAGGGCGCGGTCATCGGTGAAGAGGAGACGACGCCCGACGACTTCGGCCGCATCGCCGCGTTCGCCGCGAAGCAGGTGATCAGCCAGCGGCTTCGCGACATCGCCGACGATGCCGTCCTGGGCGAGTTCCGCGGCAAGGAGGGCGACATCGTCGCCGGCGTCGTGCAGCAAGGGCCGAATCCGCGAATGGTGCACGTCGACCTCGGAACCGTCGAGGCGATCCTGCCTCCGGAGGAGCAGGTCGCCGGCGAGGAGTACGCGCACGGATCTCGCCTGCGCGTGTACGTCACCTCGGTGGCGAAGGGCACGAAGGGTCCGCAGATCACCGTGTCGCGCACCCACCCGGGTCTCGTGCGCAAGCTCTTCGCCCTGGAGGTCCCCGAGATCCACGCCGGCCTGGTTGAGATCGTGTCGCTGGCCCGCGAGGCAGGGCACCGCACCAAGATCGCGGTCCGCGCGAACGACCCGACGATCAACGCGAAGGGAGCGTGCATCGGCGAGCTCGGCCGTCGGGTGCGCGCAGTGACGGAGGAACTCGGCGGAGAGAAGATCGACATCGTCGACTACGACCCCGAGTTGGCGAGATTCGTCGCGAACGCCCTCTCGCCGGCGAAGGTGACCTCGAGCTTCATCCTCGACCCGAACACGAAGGCCGTGCGCGCCCTGGTGCCGGACTACCAGCTGTCGCTCGCGATCGGCAAGGAAGGCCAGAATGCCCGGCTCGCCGCGAAGCTGACCGGCGCGAAGATCGACATCCAGCCCGACAGCGTCTTGGAGAGCTGAGCGGCCCGGGCTGTCAGGCGGGCGCTCAGCCCGGAGGTGTAACATGGAACCTGTACGAACGTGCGTCGGTTGCCGCACGCGTGCCCCCCGGTCCACGCTCCTGCGGGTCGTGGCCGTCGAATCCACTCTCGTCCCCGACGAGCGGGCCTCGATGCCGGGACGGGGTGCGTGGGTGCACGATACGCAGGAATGCATGGATGCCGCGATCCGGCGCCGAGCATTCGTACGGGCATTGCGTGTGTCAGGTCCTCTGGATACGCAGACCTTCGAGAAACGGCTGAACGGCTATGGAAACAAAGTGAACGGCTCGAAATGAGACCCGTCCGCAACTGAGGTCTGCCCTGTCCGGGTAGGCCAACCCAGACAGGAGAATTGTGGCTGCCAAACCACGCGTGCACGAGATCGCTTCCGAACTCGGCGTAGACAGCAAGATCGCCCTTGCAAAGCTCAAGGAGCTCGGCGAGTTCGTCAAGAGCCCCTCATCGACCATCGAGCCACCCGTGGCCCGCAAGCTGCGTGCCGCCCTGGAGGCGGACGGTGCCGGAAAGCCCGCTGCGGCTCCGGCCGGCGCAGCCTCGGCGCCCGCGTCGACTTCGACCGCGCGTCCGGGGGCCGCACGTCCTTCCGCACCGCGGCCCGCGGCGGCCAGCCCGGCGCCAGCCGCGCCGGCGCCCGCTCAGGCGGCTGCACCTGCGGCTGAAGCGGCACCTTCGCCCGCGGCATCCGCGTCGCCCGCACCCGCGGCCCCGGCTGCGGCTGCGCCCGCCGCACCCGCCGCGCCGGCGCAGCCCGCCGACGGTGCCCCAGCCCCCGGCGCACCGCGTCCCGGTGGAGCACCCGGCGCCCCGCGCCCCGGCAACAACCCGTTCTCGAGCGCGCAAGGCATGGGCCAGCGCCCCGCCGGCCCGCGTCCGGGCAACAACCCCTTCGCCAGCGCGCAGGGCATGGGCCAGCGTCCCAGCCCCAGCCCGGGCAACATCCCGCGCCCCCAGGCGCCGCGCCCCGGCGCACCGCGTCCTGGTGCTCCCGGCGCGCGTCCCGGCGGCCCCGGTCGTCCCGGTGGCGCCGGTCGTCCCGGTGGCGCTCCGTTCCAGCAGCGCACCGGCGGTCCCGGTCGTCCCGGCGGTGCCGGCGGCGGCTTCCAGCGTCCCGGCGGCGCGCCCGGCGGTGCTCCCGCGGGTGGTTTCGCGGGTCGCCCCGGTGGTGGCGGCGGTCGTGGCCGCGGCCCCGGTGGAGGCACGGCGGGCGCGTTCGGAAAGGGCGGCGGCAAGTCCAAGCAGCGCAAGTCGCGTCGGGCCAAGCGCCAGGAATTCGAGATGCGGGATGCACCGGTCGTCGGTGGCGTCAACGTCTCGCGCGGCAACGGCGAGATCATCCGCATGCGCCGTGGCGCGTCGATCTCCGACTTCGCCGACAAGATCGAGACGCTGACCGGCTACACCGTGCAGCCCGGCACGCTTGTGACGATCCTGTTCAACCTGGGTGAGATGGCGACCGCCACCGAGTCGCTCGACGAGGCGACCTTCGAGGTCCTCGGCGCCGAGCTCGGCTACAAGATCCAGATGGTCTCTCCCGAGGACGAAGACAAGGAGCTCCTGGAGGGCTTCGGTCTCGACCTCGATGCGGAGCTGGAGAACGAGAACGAGGAAGACCTCGAGATCCGTCCTCCGGTCGTGACCGTCATGGGTCACGTCGACCACGGTAAGACCCGACTGCTCGACGCCATCCGTCAGACCAATGTGGTCGCGGGCGAGGCCGGCGGCATCACGCAGCACATCGGTGCGTACCAGGTCTGGACCGAGCACGATGGCATCGAGCGCGCGATCACCTTCATCGACACCCCGGGTCACGAGGCGTTCACCGCCATGCGCGCCCGCGGTGCGCAGGTGACCGACCTCGCGATCCTCGTGGTCGCCGCCGACGACGGCATCATGCCGCAGACGGTGGAGGCCCTCAACCACGCCCAGGCGGCAGGCGTGCCGATCGTCGTCGCGGTCAACAAGATCGACAAGCCCGACGCCAACCCGGCCAAGGTGCGCCAGCAGCTCACCGAGTACGGCCTGGTCGCAGAGGAGTACGGCGGCGACGTCATCTTCGTGGATGTCTCGGCCCGCGCGGGCACGAACATCCAGGAGCTCCTCGACGCGGTCCTGCTCACCGCCGACGCGGGTCTGGACCTCACGGCCAATCCGAACAAGGCTGCTCGTGGTGTCGCGATCGAGGCGAAGCTCGACAAGGGTCGCGGGTCGGTGGCCACCGTTCTCATCCAGTCCGGAACGCTCCGGGTCGGCGATGCGATCGTCGCGGGGACCGCGTATGGCCGTGTGCGTGCGATGGCCGACGAGAACGGCGATGCCGTGCTCGAGGCCTACCCGTCGCGTCCCGTGCAGGTGCAGGGCCTGAACTCCGTCCCCCGCGCCGGCGACACGTTCATCGTCACCGATGAGGACCGCCTGGCCCGCCAGATCGCCGAGAAGCGTGAAGCGGCCGAGCGCAACGCGCAGCTGGCCAAGGCCCGCAAGCGCATCTCGCTCGAGGACTTCACCCGCGCTCTCCAGGAGGGCAAGGTCGAGTCGCTCAACCTCATCATCAAGGGCGACGTGTCGGGTGCCGTCGAGGCGCTCGAGGAGTCGCTGCTGAAGATCGAGGTCGACGAGTCGGTGCAGCTGCGGATCATCCACCGCGGCGTCGGCGCGATCACCGAGTCGGATGTGAACCTGGCGACGATCGACAACGCGATCATCATCGGCTTCAACGTCCGCCCCGACACCAAGGCTCGCGAGCGTGCGTCGCGCGAAGGCGTCGACACCCGGTTCTACTCGGTCATCTACAACGCGATCGACGACGTCGAGCAGTCCCTCAAGGGCATGCTCAAGCCGGAGTTCGAAGAGGTGCAGTCGGGTGTGGCCGAGATCCGCGAGGTGTTCCGCTCCTCCAAGTTCGGCAACATCGCCGGTGTCATCGTCCGCTCCGGGACGATCACGCGCAACGCGAAGGCGCGCGTCATCCGCGACGGCGTTGTGGTCGCCGATGGCCTGGCGATCGAGTCGCTGCGTCGCTTCAAGGACGACGTCACCGAGGTGCGCACGGACTTCGAGGCCGGTATCGGTCTCGGCAGGTTCAACGACATCCAGATCGGCGACGAGATCGAGACCACCGAGCTGGTGGAGAAGCCGCGCTCGTAGTCGAACGCGACGGATGTCCTTCCCTCCACGGGAGGGACATCCGTCGTTGCACCGCCGGGTCCGGCGGATGAGCAGTGAGGAATCAGAAATGGCTGGAGAACGTCAGGCTCGCGTTGCGGACCGCATCCGCGTCGTGCTCGCCGAGCGGCTCGAGAAGGGTCTGCGCGACCCGCGATTGGGCTTCGTCACGATCACCGACGTGAAGGTGACCGGAGACCTGCAGCACGCGTCGGTCTTCTACACCGTCATGGGCGACGAGGAGCACCGCGCCGAGACCGCGGCGGCGCTCAAGTCCGCGACCGGACTGCTGCGCACTGAGGTGGGCAAGAACCTCAACACGCGCCTCACCCCGACCCTCGAATTCTTCCTCGATGCGATCCCCGAGAACGCGGATCACATCGCCGCCCTGCTGCGCGAAGCGCGGGAGCGGGACGAAGCGGTCGCGGGGCTCGCGGCATCCGCTCAGTACGCCGGCGACGCCGATCCGTACGTGAAGCCGCGCGAGTTCGATGAGGCCGATGAAGAGGCCGACGCTGAGGGCCTGGCGCGCACCGAGGACTGACTCAGTGCGGCAGCCTCGCCTGACCGTCGACCAGCTCGATGAGTCCGTCGTCGGCGAGTGACGTGATCGCGCGGTCGCGCTGGAGCGCGTCGGGCCATGCGGCCAGGAGCTCGTCGGATCGGATGCCGGCGGCTGCGGCATCGCGCAGCGCCTTCAGAACGGCGCCGCGCGCCTGACGATCGCTTCCGTCGTAGCGAGCCTGCCTGCGTCGGTCGTCGCCCGTGTCGGGAAAGCCCGCTGAGCGCCACGCACAGGTATGCGCGATCGGGCATGCGTCGCACCGCGGAACGCGGGCAACGCATACGGTCGCGCCGAGTTCCATCATGGCTGCGTTCACGATGGCGGCATCGTGGTCATCGGTGGGAAGCAGCTCCGGCCATCGCCACCAGGTCGGCGCGTGCCGGCGGCCCCGGCTGCGAGCGTCCGTCGACCGCGCGGGCGATCACGCGGCGCGTGTTCGTGTCCACGACCGGATGCCGGTCGCCGTAGGCGAACACCGCGACCGCGCGTGCGGTGTAGTCGCCGATCCCGGTGAGGGCCAGGAGCGCATCGACATCGCGCGGCACCACACCGGCGTGACGGTCGCGGATCTCCACCGCAGCCCTGTGCAGCCATAGTGCCCGGCGCGGGTAGCCGAGGTTCGCCCACTGGCGCACCGCGTCGGCCGGCGCATCTGCCGCCAGGGCGGTCGGCGTGGGCCAGCGCGCAAGCCACGCCCGAAGGTGCGGGATCACCCGGTTCACCGGGGTCTGCTGGAGCATGAACTCGCTCACCAGCACACCCCACGCGCCGAAGCCCGGCGCCCGCCACGGCAGCTCCCGGGCGTTCTGCCGGTACCACGCGATGAGCGGCGCGGCGATCTCGGGCATGCGGATCAGCCTAGGCGCGGCCGGAGCGCCCGCCCCCACGTCGGCGCTCGCGCGTATAGAGGACTTCGAGGCTTCTGAGGAGAAACCCGGCCCCACCGCCCTCAGATACGTCGATCACCTCAGAACGGCCAACACGGAGCGCACGACTTCTGCACCGCAGGTAGCAGCAGCCGCGTGTCCACAGACACCCGTCGTGGAGGTCGTCGGCGACCGATCCGGGCCAAGACTGATCGGCGTGGCCAGCCCTGAGCACATCGTCCGCACCGCGGGAGGCGTTCTGCGCTCCCGAACCCTCGCCGTGGAGGGGTGCTCGGCCCACCGTGTGCGCGCGGCGATCGATCGCGGCGACCTGGTTCGGGTGCGACGCGGGTGGGTTGCCACTCCGGATGCCGATCCCCTTCTCGTCGGCGCGGCGCAGGCGGGCGTCGTCCTGACGTGCATCACCGAGGCTCGGCGGCTGGGACTCTGGGTGCTGGCCGGCGTGCGCGAGCTGCACGTCGGCGCCCCGTCTCACGCGGGAGGAGTGCGTCGGGCGAATGCGCACGTCCACTGGGGCGTGCCTCCCGTCCCTCGGCATCCCGGTGCCCTTGTCGACCCTGTCGAGAACGTGCTGTGGGCGGTGGCGAAGTGTCGTCCTCCACACGAGGCGCTCGCGACGTGGGAGTCGGCTCTGCGCAAAGGTCTCGTGTCACTCGAGGCGATGCGACGCCTGCCGCTGCCTCCGGCGGCCCGCGATCTGTGCGACGTCGCGACGCCGTGGTCGGATTCGGGACTCGAGAGCTTCGTGCCGCCGCGGCTGCGGTGGCTCGGAGTGTCGATCGTGCCGCAGGTGTGGGTGCGCGGGCATCGCATCGACTTCCTGATCGGCGAAAGGCTGGCGCTGCAGATCGACGGCGCACACCATGTCGGGCCTCAGCGCGAGGCGGACATCGCGCATGATGCCCAGCTCATGCTGCTCGGCTATCACGTGATCCGCGTCGGGTACTTCCAGATCGTGGAGCGCTGGCACGAAGTGCAGGAACTCATCCTGCGCGCCGTCGCCCAGGGTCTTCATCGCGCCGACCGCGACAGCCGCCGACGCTCCTGAGGCGATCGAGCGTTCTGAGGAGCCTTGCGCGTGGACAACCCTCAGAACGCTCGATCCCCTCGCTGTCCGCGTCGGCGGGACGACCCCGCCCCGCGACTCTAGGCTGGAACCATGCGCCTCCCGATCACCCCCGCGACGACGCTCCTGCGCGAGCTTCGTGACGAGGTGCGCCAGCACTACCGGGGCGGGCGCATCCTCATCGCGGTGGACGGCGTCGACGGAGCCGGCAAGACCGTGTTCGCGGATGCTCTCGCTGAGGTCTTCGCGGAGGACGGATCGGCGGTGTTCCGCGCATCGATCGACGACTTCCATCGCCCGCGCATGGAGCGCCAGGCGCGCGGGCGCCGCTCGCCCGAGGGCTACTACCTCGACTCCTTCGATTACGCGACCTTCCGCCGGGTGCTGATCGACCCGTTCCGCGAGGGCGTCCAGACCGGCGCAACGACCGGCTTCCAGCTCGCAGCGTTCGACCTGGCCCGCGACGCTCCGGTCGAGTCGGCGTGGACGACCGCTCCCCGGGATGCCGTCCTCATCGTCGACGGCGTGTTCCTGCACCGTCCCGAGCTGCGGGGCCTGTGGAACTGGTCGGTCTGGCTCGACGTGCCCATCGACGTGGCCGCACAGCGACTGGCGCTGCGCGACGGATCCGACCCGAATCCCGCCGCGCCCTCGCTCGCGCGCTACCGCGGCGGCCAGGAGCTGTACCTCAAGGACGCCGATCCGCGGAGCGAGGCATCCGTCATCGTCGACAACAGCGACCTCGCCCATCCCCGCCGCGTGTACCAGGACTACTGCTGATGGTCGCCCCCGGCGTGCTGCTGGTCGACAAGCCCGGCGGCATGACCAGCCACGATGTCGTCGCCCGGGCCCGCCGATCGCTCGGGACACGCAAGATCGGCCATGCCGGCACGCTGGATCCGATGGCCACCGGTCTGCTGATCCTCGGAGTCGAAGCGGCCACCCGCCTGCTCACGTTCATCGTCGGGCTCGACAAGACCTACGAGGCGACGATCCGGCTGGGCGCGACGACCGACACCGACGATGCGGACGGCCGGACCGTGCAGACGACGGATGCCGGGGCCGTGGAGTCCGCGGCGATCACGACGGCCATCGCAGGCCTCACCGGAGAGATCTCGCAGGTGCCCAGCCGCGTCTCGGCCATCAAGGTCGCCGGCCGCCGCGCCTACGACCTGGTCCGCGCCGGCGAGGAGGTCGAGCTCGCCGCGCGCCCTGTGACGGTCTCGCGATTCGCCGTGCTGAGCGAGAAGCGGATGCCGGCCGAAGGCTTCGTCGACCTCGATGTCGTGGTCGACTGCACCAGCGGCACCTACATCCGCGCCCTCGCACGCGACCTGGGCGCCCAGCTCGGCGTCGGCGGGCACCTGACCGCGCTCCGCCGGACGCGCATCGGTCCGTTCCCCGTCGAGTCGGCGGTCGCGGTCGACGCGATCGAGGCGCACGCGCTCCGCGGGACGGCCGATGTCGCCACCGCGGTGCTCGGAGCCTTCCCGGTCTCGGCGGAGGAAGCCCGCGATCTGCGCCATGGGAAGCGCCTGCCCGGTGCGGCGGCCCGCCTGCACGGCGTGCCCGCGGCCGCCGTCGATCCGGACGGCATCCTCGTCGGAGTCGTCGAGCGCCGCGGCGGAGACGTCAAGAGCGTGATGAACATGCCGGAGGGGGCCTCGTCGTGATCCTCTGGTTCACGATCGCGCAGATCGCGGTGGCGGTGGCAGCGGGACTGCTGTGCATGGTGCTGGGGCTCGCCGGCCGACGTCCGAGCGATCTCAGCGTCGGCGGACTGGCGCTGCTCGAGCTGCTGCTGATCGCGCAGATCGTGATCGCGATCATCGCGCCCTTCGTCGGCAATCCGCCGACGGGCAGTCTGCTGGAGTTCTGGGTCTACCTCATCTCGGCGGCCCTGATCCCGCCCGCGGCCGTGGCATGGGCGCTGCTCGAGCGCAGCCGCTGGAGCACGGTGATCATGGGGATCGCGGCTCTCGCCGTCGCCGTCATGGTGTGGCGCATGTACGCGATCTGGACGATCCAGGTCGCCTGAGCGCGCGCAGAGGCGTGATGCGGACGATCCAGGGCGTCTGAGCCACCGCGTAAGCTTGTCCAGCCATGTCGTCGTCACCCCGCCCCCGCATGACCGGCGTCGGACGCGTGCTGGTGATCGTCTACGCGATCATGGCGCTGGCCGCGACCGGCCGGTCGTTCGTCCAGATCGTCCAGCGATTCGACGAAGCGCCTCTCGCGTACACCCTGTCGGCGGCATCCGCGATCGTGTACATCCTGGCGACGCTGGCACTCATCTTCGCCGGCTCGCGCGGGTGGTACATCACGGCATGGGTGGCGATCTGCTTCGAGCTGGCCGGCGTGCTCGTGATCGGCGCTCTGAGTCTGCTGATCCCCGAGCTGTTCGCGCATCCGACCGTATGGTCGTGGTTCGGCGCCGGCTATCTGTTCGTGCCGCTCGTGCTGCCGTTCTTCGGCATCTGGTGGCTCGCGACGCATCGCCCCCGGGCAACGACGGCGACGGATGCCGAGCGCCATGCGGTGGCACCGTGATCGTGTTCCGCGCCCCGTCGGAGGTGCCCGCCGACTTCGGTCCGTCGGTGGTCGCGATCGGCAAGTTCGACGGCGTCCACTCGGGCCATCGTGCCGTCCTGGACCGGGCCCGCGTGGATGCCGCCACCGGAGGCGCCCGCGTCGTGGCGGTGACCTTCGATCGCAATCCGCTCGCGCTGCTGCGGCCCGAGATCTGCCCCGTGGACCTCATCGGCGTGCACCAGAAGGTGCAGCTCCTCGCGGAGACCGGCATCGACGCCACCCTCGTGCTGCGCTTCGACGAGGAGCTCGCGAGCCTGACCGCGCGGGAATTCGTGCAGCGCGTGCTGGTCGACGCTCTGCACGTGCGGACGGTGCTGGTCGGCGGGGACTTCCGCTTCGGTCGCGGGGGAGCGGGCAACCCCGACGTGCTGCGCGAACTGGGCCACGAGCTGGGATTCGACGTCGACGTGGTCGACGACGTCCGCGCGATCGGGGAGGGCCGGCGGGTCTCCTCCACGTGGATCCGCGAGCTGCTGTCGGAGGGCGATGTCGAGACCGCGGCGAAGCTCCTCGGCCGGCCTCCGTCGGTGTGGGGCGAGGTCGTCCACGGGCTCAAGCGCGGTCGCGCGCTGGGCTACCCGACAGCCAACCTGTCGCCCGAGCTCGAGGGCTTCGTCCCCGCCGACGGCGTGTACGCCGGCTGGCTGATCGACGAGGGCTCCGCCGACGGGCTGCGCTCCGGCATCCGGTATCCGGCGGCGATCTCCATCGGCCTCAATCCGCATTTCGAGGATGTGACCGTCCGCCAGGTGGAGGCGTACGTGCTCGACGAGACCGACCTCGATCTCTACGGCCACCGGGTCGAGGTGCAGTTCGTCCGCCGGATACGGGGGATGGCCGCATTCGAGGGCGTCCCCGCGCTCGTCGCGCAGATCGCCGACGACGTCGACCGGGTCCGCGCGGCACTGAGCTGACGGCCCAGGTCCGTAGACCGGCGGCACCGCGCGCACCTACGATGACCTCGTGGAAGCCCTGCGCACGCTCGTCACGGCGGTCGAGACCGCACCCGCCGACACGGTGAACCTCTGGGGGGCACTCGGCTGCGCCGTCGCGTACTCGGCGGCGCTTCTGGCCACCCTCGACGGCTTCGCCGACCTCATCCTCGCGCGCGATGACGCACCGGCTGGGCGACTCACCCCCGGGGTAGGATTGAAGTTCGGATCGAAGCTCGCCGCCGCTGCCATCGCGGTGATCTCGGCCGGGATCGTGCTGGCACTGGATGAGAACTGGTTCGCATTCACGTGCCTGACCATCGCGTTCGTGATCGTCGTGGCGATCGGAGTGATCGTGATGCTGCGTCACACCCGCGCGACGTACGGCGCAGGTCCGAACGTCCACGGGTGAGCATCCGCGGTCACCCCACGGCGGAGAAACCACCCCGCGGCGCAGGGCGCGACCTCGCGCGGAACCAGAGGGCCCTCGCGCCGCACCAGAAGGGAAGAACCGATGAGCCGAACCGAGTTGCAGACGCTGCCCGAGCGTGCGGTCGACCTGCTCGGCGGTGAGCCCGACGACACGACACTGCGCCGCTATCTGCACGGTCTTCCTGGAGTGGATGCCGTCGGACTCGAGCAGCGCGCCGCGGCGCTCGGCACCCGCTCCATCAAGACCACGTCCAAGGCGTGGGCTCTCGATCGCATCATCGAGCTCATCGACCTGACGACGCTCGAGGGCGCCGACACCCCCGGCAAGGTCCGCTCGCTCGTCGCGAAGGCGCTGAAACCGGATGCCGCCGATCCGACATGCCCGCGCGTGGCCGCCGTGTGCGTCTACGGCGACATGGTGCCCCACGCCGTCGCGGCGCTCGGCGCGTCCCACGGCGACCCCGACGCGGGCCTCGTGTCGGTGGCGGCCGTGGCGACCGCCTTTCCGAGCGGCCGCGCTTCGCTGGAGATCAAGCTCGCCGACACCGCGGATGCGGTCGCAGGCGGAGCGGACGAGATCGACATGGTGATCGACCGGGGAGCCTTCCTCGCCGGCCGCTACGGACTCGTCTTCGACCAGATCGCGCGCGTGAAGCAGTCCTGCCGTCGTGCGGACGGCAGCTACGCGTCGCTCAAGGTGATCCTCGAGACGGGCGAGCTGAACACGTACGACAACATCAAGCGGGCGTCGTGGCTGGCGATCCTCGCCGGGGGCGATTTCATCAAGACCTCGACCGGCAAGGTGCAGCCGGCGGCGACGCTGCCGACCACGCTCCTCATGCTCGAAGTCGTGCGCGACTGGCACCGCGCGACCGGCGAGAAGATCGGCGTGAAGCCCGCGGGCGGCATCCGCACCTCGAAGGACGCGATCAAGTACCTCGTGACCGTGGCCGAGACCGTCGGTGAGGAGTGGCTGCAGCCGCACCTGTTCCGCTACGGCGCGTCCAGCCTGCTCAATGACGTGCTGCTGCAGCGGCAGAAGCTGCGCAGCGGCGCGTACTCGGGCGCCGACTACGTGACCATCGACTAGAAGACAGGCGACTGAGGACCCCCCATGAGCTTTCTCGAATACGCACCCGCCCCCGAGTCGCGCGCCATCCTGAACCTGCGCGACGCCTACGGGCTGTTCATCGACGGGGAGTTCGTCGACGGAACGGGCGAGCCCTTCGCGACGATCTCGCCCGCCGACGAGACCCACATCGCGACGATCTCGGCGGCGAGCGACGCTGATGTCGACCGCGCCGTGGCTGCCGCCCGCCGCGCGTACGAGTCGACGTGGTCGAAGATGAGCGGCCGTGATCGCGGCAAGTACCTCTTCCGCATCGCCCGGCTCGTGCAGGAACGCGCGCGCGAGCTCGCGGTGGCCGAGAGCCTCGACAACGGCAAGCCGATCAAGGAGAGCCGCGACGTCGACGTTCCCCTCGTGGCCGCCTGGTTCTTCTATTACGCAGGCTGGGCCGACAAGCTCGATCACGCCGGACTGGGTGCCGACCCGAGAGCGCTCGGGGTGGCGGGTCAGGTGATCCCGTGGAACTTCCCCCTGCTCATGCTCGCGTGGAAGATCGCTCCGGCGCTCGCGGCCGGCAACACGGTCGTGCTCAAGCCGGCCGAGACCACGCCGCTGTCGGCGCTCGTGTTCGCCGAGATCCTTCAGCAGGCCGATCTGCCGCCAGGCGTCGTCAACATCGTGACCGGCGCCGGACCGACCGGCGCGGCGTTGGTGGCGCATCCCGACGTCGACAAGGTGGCCTTCACCGGGTCGACCGCCGTGGGCCGTGCGATCGCCAAGCAGGTCGCGGGCACCGGCAAGAAGCTGACCCTGGAGCTCGGCGGCAAGGCTGCCAACATCGTCTTCGACGACGCTCCCATCGACCAGGCGATCGAGGGCATCGTCAACGGCATCTTCTTCAACCAGGGCCACGTCTGCTGCGCGGGAAGCCGCCTGCTCGTTCAGGAGAACGTGCACGAGGAGGTGATCGGCCGCCTGAAGGACCGCCTGTCGACGCTGCGCCTCGGCGATCCGCTCGACAAGAACACCGACATCGGAGCGATCAACTCGCGCGAGCAGCTGGACCGCATCCGCGCGCTGTCGAAGGTCGGCGAGGAGGAGGGCGCGGAGCGCTGGAGCGCGGACTGCGTCATCCCCGAGAACGGCTTCTGGTTCGCTCCGACCATCTTCACGAACGTGCAGGCCAGCCACCGGATCGCGCGCGAGGAGATCTTCGGCCCCGTGCTGTCGGTGCTCACGTTCCGCACTCCCGCGGAGGCGATCGAGAAGGCCAACAACACTCCGTACGGACTGTCGGCCGGGATCTGGACCGACAAGGGGTCGCGCATCCTCGCCGTTGCCGACCGCCTCCGCGCCGGCGTCGTGTGGGCGAACACCTTCAACCGGTTCGACCCCGCGTCGCCGTTCGGCGGCTACAAGGAGTCCGGCTACGGCCGGGAGGGCGGGCGCCACGGACTGGCCGCCTACCTCGCACCGTCCGCGTCCGCCGCGCGCAGCCGACCGGCCGCGATCACCGCAGGCGCAGGCGCGACCGCGGCGGCGGCTCCTGCCCGAACGGGCCGGGCGGCGAAGAAGGCGGCGAAGCGATGACCCGCCTCGCTGTTCCCAAGACCTACAAGCTGTACATCGGCGGCAAATTCCCGCGCAGCGAGTCGGGTCGGACCTACGAGATCGACGACGCGCGCGGCGAGTTCGTCGCGAACGTGGCGAAGGCCTCGCGCAAGGACGCCCGCGATGCGATCGTCGCCGCGCGCGGCGCCGTCAAGGGATGGGCTGGAGCGACCGCCTACAACCGCGGACAAGTCCTGTACCGCATCGCGGAGCTCCTCGAAGGCCGGCGGGCCCAGTTCGTCGACGAGATCGTCCGGCTCGAGGGCGTCACCGCTGAGGCGGCATCCGACCAGGTCGACGAGGCGATCGACCGCTGGGTCTGGTACGCGGGGTGGACCGACAAGCACGCACAGGTCGCCGGCAACGCCAATGCGGTCGCGGGTCCGTACTTCAACATCTCCGTTCCCGAGCCGACCGGCGTGGTGGCCGTCATCGCGCCGCAGGACTCGTCGCTGCTGGGCTTCGTCTCGGCGGTCGCACCCCCGCTCGTGGCCGGCAACACGGTCGTCGCGGTGGCCAGCGAGCGCTTCCCGCTGTCGGCGATCAGCCTCGCCGAGGTGCTGGCGACCTCCGACGTGCCGGGTGGCGTGGTGAACGTGCTGACGGGGTCTCCTGCCGAGATCGCGCCGTGGCTCGCCTCGCACGCCGATGTGAACGCCCTCGATCTGGTGGGCGCGTCGGCGCTCGACTGGATCGACCTGCAGATCGCGGCCGCCGACACGCTCAAGCGGGTGCTCCCTCCGGAAGAGGGCCCGGATGCCGCCGCGCCGAGCCTGGAGCGGATCAGCGCCTTCACGGAGACCAAGACGGTCTGGCACACCAAGAGCATGCTCTGAGCAGCTGCGCACCGCCGTCGCCGCGTCAGATAACGAAACGGTAACGGGACATGTAGGGTGAGACGCACGCGTCGAAGAGGACGCGTGGACCACCGAAGGACATACCCGATGCCCGACGACCCCGTGTCCGTCGATCGTGCCGCCACCGGGGCGCGCGAACCGCTGCATGCGCTCCTGATCGTGTGCGTGCTCGCCGTCGCGAGCCTGGTGATCGCGTTCCTCGGCGCCACCCCGGCCCGCGTGAGCGCGACGGAGCTGCTGGGCGAGAGTCGCGCCGCCGGCGATGCGGCGTTCATCGCCAGCCACCGTGGCGGCGGCGCCACCGCGCCGGAGAACACCTTGCCCGCGATCTCGGCGGCCTTGGCTGCGGGCTTCGACTACGTCGAAGTCGATGTCGCGCTCACCGCCGACCGGCAGCCGGTGCTGATGCACGACGCCACGGTCGACCGGACGACCAACGGTTCGCGGCCGGCTCTCCACGCTGACGCTCGCGGAAGTCAGGACCCTGGACGCCGGATCGTGGTTCGACCCCGCTTACGCCGGCACGCCCGTGCCCACCCTGGCGGAGTTCCTCGACGTGCTGGCGGCGTCGGGGCATCGCGCGCTGATCGAGATGAAGGGCGAGTGGGACGCCGCGGCCGTGGAGTCGGCCGTCGCCGAGCTCACGAGCCGCAACCTCGAGCGCCGCGTCGCGATCTCGAGCTTCGACGCGCGGACGCTTGCGATGGTCGCCTCCGCCTCGGCCGTGCTGCCGCGCCTGTTCATCCTGCGGCATCTGCCGGACGATGTCGTCCGTGCGGCCACCGAGGCGTCGGTGCGCGGACTCGTCGTCGCGAGGCGCGCCCTGCTGGAGCGCCCCGAAGTCGTCGAGGAGCTGCACGCCGCCGGCATCCGGGTGGTCGTGTACACGCTCAACGACGACACGCAGTGGGATGCCGTCACCGCGCTCGGTGTGGACGGTATCGTGACCGACGATCCCGCAACGCTCTCGACCTGGCAGCAGGGCGTCGCCGGCCAGCAGTAGTCGCGCCGGGGATCGCGACCCCGGAGGTGCCATGTCCACCGTGTTCACGCGTCGAACCGTTCCGGCTGGCGTCGCCGCGGCGGCCGCGGTCGCCATCGTGCTGTGCCTGTCCCTCGTCGGCTGCCAGCCCGAGCCCGGGCCGAGTCCCGTCGGCGAGTGCGAGCGCGGTCCGTCGAGCCGAGCGCATCGGCATCCGCTTCAGCGACAGCCATCGCCGACGCCGTCCGAAACCGCGGGAGCGGGCGAGGAGATCGCCCTTCCGGCGGCGTGCGAGGAGCTCTACTCGGCGGCGATGCTGGCATCGCTGCAGCGGAGGGCGCCGCTGAACGATCCGGGCGTGACGATGAACTCGACGCAGAACGTCGGTGCCCTCGAGATTCTGACTCCGGCATCCCGACGATCCGCTGCTCGTGGGGCGCCCCGAGCGAGTCCGGGCTCGCCACGAACGTGTCGATCGTCGACGCCGGCGCAGTCCGCCGCGGTCTCGGATGCCCTGCGGAGCGCGGGCTTCGCGTGCGAGCCCATCGAGGGCGGAACGGTCTGCCGTACCGAGCAGACCGTGATCACCCAGGACGACGAGCAGGTCACGCTGAGCGAGACGCACTTCCTGCGCGGCAACGGCTGGATCTCCACCGCGACGATCAACTTCGAGCCCGAAGGGTACACCGAAGACATCGTGTCGACCCTCTGGGGCTGAACAGGCGACATTCCGCTAGACTGGACGCCGAGGATCCCGTCACCGACATCACCGCAGCTCGCAGAAGCGAGTGCCCGCGGCCGGAGGGGAAGACATCCCGTCCCGCGTTCGTGACGGCACTGCCGCCCCCGGGAGCACGCCGACCTCACCGGTCCCGACCGGTCACCGCCGGAGCATTCCGGCACTCACGCTCAGGAGGAGCATGCCGACCACGGCATCCGCCGCGCAGGGCTCGACGAGCCAGCGGCGCAGGAAGCCCTCGTCGTCGCGGCGCGACGACGAGGCGCCCATCATCCCGATCCTCGCCCGCAAGGTGCGCGAGGTCGAGGCCAAGGCCCAGCGCGGCAAGCTCGGGCCCACCAACCGCGTCAAGTTCCAGGTGATCGCCTTCCTGGTGCGCGAGGAGCGCGCGCGGGTCAAGGCCGACACCAGCCTTGCCGACTCCGCCCGCGCCGAACTGCTCAAGCGCCTCGACGGCGTGGCGACCATCCTCGCCAAGACCGCCGCCCGCGACACGTCGCTCATCCAGCTGCTCGAGGTCGACCAGGCCGCGAGCCCGGTCGCACGTCGCATGCGCCGCGACTGGCTGCTCGAGTCCGGCGCCGAGCTGGCGCCGGACGAGCTCATCATCACCGATGCCGCGCCTCAGACGACCGGCGGTCGTGCCGGCGGCGCTGGCCGAGCGGCAGGTCGTGCCGCCGACGATCGAGTCGCGGCAGATGGCCAACCCGTTCCTCGCGCCCGACCTCAGCCGTCCGCGCGCCCAAGGAGACCCCGCGCCGTCGCCTGGACGGCTGGGAGCTGATGGGTCCCCTGTACAAGGCGTTCGAGACCGGCGCCGGCGGCGGTCAGGCCTCGATGGAGCTGCCCCCGGTGCCCGAGTTCGACCGGCTCTCGCCCAAGGGCTCCGAGATCATGCCGCACCAGTCGCGGTTCCTCGAGGCCGTCCGCGACGGTCACCGCACGTTCCTCCTCGCCGACGAGCCCGGCCTCGGCAAGACGGCGGAGTCGGTGCTCGCGGCATCCGTCGCCGACGCGTACCCGCTGCTGGCGGTCGTGCCGAACGTCGTGAAGATGAACTGGGCCCGCGAGGTCGAGCGGTGGACGCCGCAGCGCCGCGCGACCGTGATCTCACGGCGACGGCGAGGACGTCGACGCGTTCGCCGACGTCTTCATCGTCAACTACGAGATCCTCGACCGGCACCTGTCGTGGCTGAGCTCGCTCGGACTCAAGGGCATGGTCGTCGACGAGGCGCACTTCATCAAGAACCTCGGCTCGCAGCGCTCGCAGAACGTGCTCGCCCTCGCCGCGCGCATCCGCGAGCAGGTGCGCAATCCGCTTCTGCTCGCCCTGACCGGCACGCCGCTGATCAACGACGTCGAGGACTTCGACGCGATCTGGCGCTTCCTCGGCTGGACGACGGGCGAGAAGCCCGGGCCGCTGCTCATGGAGCGTCTCGACGAGACCGGCCTGACCCCCGCCGACAAGGCCTTCTACCCCGAGGCGCGCGACGCCGTCATCTCGATGGGCATCGTGCGGCGCAAGAAGAAGGATGTCGCAGCCGACCTGCCCGACAAGCTCATCGCCGACCTGCCCGTCGAGCTGGACGACGAGTTCGGCCGCTCGATCCGCCAGGCCGAGCGCGAGCTCGGGGCGCGGCTCGCCGACCGCTACCGGCGCATCATCGAGGCGCGCGGCGACCGGGGCCTCGCGCCCGGAGAGGTCGATCCCGACATCGTGCGGCTCGTCGCGCAGAACGAGCTCGACGAGTCCAAGGCCGCCGGCACCGGCGCCGAGAACGTCTTCACCATGGTCCGCAAGATCGGCCAGGCCAAGGCCCTGCTCGCGGCGGACTACGCGGTGCAGCTGCAGCGCTCGGTCGGCAAGGTCGTCTTCTTCGCGAAGCACATCGACGTGATGGATGCCGCGGAGGCGCACTTCGCCGCGGCCGGGCTGCGCACGATCTCGCGTCCGCGGCGACCAGACGCACCCCGGCGCGCCAGCAGGCGATCGACGCGTTCAACAACGACCCCGGCGTCGGCATCGCGGTCTGCTCGCTCACCGCGGCGGGCGTCGGCGTCAACATGCAGGCGGCGTCGAACGTCGTGCTCGCCGAGCTGTCGTGGACGGCCGCCGAGCAGACGCAGGCGATCGACCGGGTGCACCGCATCGGCCAGGACGAGCCGGTCACGGCGTGGCGCATCATCGCCGCGCACACGATCGACACGAAGATCGCCGAGCTGATCGACTCCAAGCAGGGTCTCGCGCAGCGCGCGCTCGACGGCGAGGCCGTCGACCCGCAGTCCAGCGACTCGGTGCAGCTGTCGGCGCTCATGCACCTGGTGCGGCAGGCGCTCGGCGCGGACTGATCTCGCGCCGGGCGTCGGGCTCTGCCACGGGCGCATCCCGCGGGTTCGGATCGGTCGCCGCCCGGCCGTGTTGGCGGGTGTCACGACGGCGGCGGTAATGTCGGGGAGGCAGCGTCGCCCGATCGAGCCCCGACAGCAAGGACCACAGCATGAAGATCGGCATCCTCACCAGCGGCGGCGACTGCCCCGGGCTGAACGCGGTCATCCGCGGCGTCGTGCTCAAGGGCACGACGACCTACGACCTCGAGTTCGTCGGCATCCGCGACGGCTGGCGGGGAGTCGTCGACGGCGACTTCTTCCCGCTGACGCGCCACGAGGTGAAGGGCCTGTCGAAGGTCGGCGGCACGATCCTCGGCACGAGCCGCACGAACCCCTACGAGGGTCCGCGCGGCGGCGCCGAGAACATCGCGAAGACGCTCTACGGCCACCGCATCGACGGCATCATCGCGATCGGCGGCGAGGGGACGCTCGCCGCGGCCGACCGGCTCGCCAAGGACGGCATCAACGTGATCGGCGTGCCGAAGACGATCGACAACGACCTGCGCGCGACCGACTACTCGTTCGGCTTCGACACGGCGGTCAACATCGCCACCGAGGCGATGGACCGCCTGCGCACGACCGGCGACTCGCACCAGCGCTGCATGGTCGCCGAGGTCATGGGCCGGCACGTCGGCTGGATCGCCCTGCACGCCGGCATCGCCGCCGGCGCCCACGCGATCTGCATCCCCGAGGTGCCGCTGTCGATCGACGAGATCTGCGCCTCGTCTCGAAGGCGCACGACCGCGGCCGCGCCCCGCTCGTCGTGGTCTCCGAGGGCTTCACGCTCAAGGGCATGGACGAGGCGTACAGCGACAAGGGCCTCGACGCGTTCAACCGGCCCGCGCCTCGGCGGCATCAGCGAGGTGCTCGCCCCCGAGATCGAGCGCATCACCGGCATCGAGACCCGCGCGACCGTGCTCGGCCACATCCAGCGCGGCGGCTCGCCGTCCGCCTTCGACCGGGTGCTCGCCACGCGGCTCGGCCTGCACGCCGCCGACGCGGTCATGGAGCAGGCCTGGGGCCAGATGGTGGCGCTGCAGCGGCACCGACATCGTGCGGGTCCCGTTCGCCGAGGCGCTCGGCGAGCTCAACACCGTGCCGCTGCTACCGCTACGAAGAGGCCGCAGCGCTCTTCGGCTGACGGATGCCGCGGCTGCGGCATCCGGTCGTATGTCGAAACAGGGGATCCGGGCCGAGACGCGGGGTGTCGTCGCCCGCCTCGGCGAAATCCCGCGCGTGGTCGCTGATGCCGATTCGTCCCCAGGTCGGCCGGTGTCACCGATCGTCCCCAGTTCGTCGGCCCGTCGCCGATGTCGCCTGCCGTGGCCGGTGGGATTCTTCCGTGACTGACGCGCGCCGATCTGCCGGAACTGCTGCTTGCGCGGGACCACCCGCCCACTCTTCCGCGGCTGGATCGAGACAATGCGCTTCATCGGATTCGCGCGGGGGCATACGTCCGCAACGCGGACTGGGAGCGGCTCACGGCGTGGGAGCGCTATCAGATGCGTGTGCTGGCGGTGGCAGGAACGTGGAGCTCGCCGGTCTTCTGTCTGGAATCCGCTGCGATCCTCATCGGGCCTGCCGGTGTTCGGGGAGCCGCGGGATGTGCACCTGTTCGATGCGGGTGGACGAACGTGGCGCGAAGGCGATGTCGTCGTCCACGGCTCGTCCGATGTCCGTCGGATCAGTGAGGCCGGGGGCCACGCCGTGACCTCACTCGAGGACACGGCGGTCGACCTCGGTCGCGTCCTCCCGCCGGCGTTCGCTCTCGCGGTCGCAGATGCGACCGCACGCCGCCTGGGGGCAGGCACGTGCTGCGGGTCGGAGACGCGGGCCGGGCGCAGGTCTCGAAGCGCGGCGTCAAGCGGCTCGACTGGGTTCAGCACCGAACTGCTCCGGCCGCCGAGTCCCCGGGCGAGTCGGTGTCTCGAGCTGTGATCGAGTGGCTCGGCTACGAGGCGCCCGAGCTCCAGGTCACGTTCTCGTACGAGGGCCACGTGGATCGGACCGACTTCTACTGGCGGCGGCTGCGGCTGCTCGGCGAATCGGATGGCTATGGGAAGTACGACGCAGACGACGCCGAGGCTGCCAAGCATCACTTCATCCGGGAGAAGCAGCGCGAAGACAGGTTGCGACGGTATCAGGGCGGATTCGTTCGCTGGGATTGGGGTGACGCCGTGAAATGGGCGGGCCTCGACCGAAAGCTCGCCGCGGGTGGCCTCGTACCCGTTCACTCCCGCGACCTCGCGATGCTCGCCACGCTTGCTACGAACCCCCGCTCGGTGCCTTCGTCGCCGCGGTCGAAGTCGACTCAGCGGTCAGACAGGGCATCCGGACTGAGGCGGGGAGCGTGACCGCCCGTCTCGGCGAGATCCCCTGCCTCGCGCAAACCACGTGCCGGATGCCGCGGCTCAGGCGTCGGCGGCGCCCAGGACGTCCAGCAGCCAGGCGAGCTCGAACGCCCGCTCCTTCCAGGCGTTGTAGCGGCCGCTCACGCCGCCGTGCCCGGCGACCATCTCGCACTTGAGCAGCGCATCCGCGCCGACCTCGCGCAGCCGGGCGACCCACTTGGCCGGTTCGACGTACAGCACGCGGGTGTCGTTGAGCGAAGTCACGGCCAGGATGCGGGGGTAGGCGGCATCCGCCCGCACGTTCTCGTACGGCGAGTACGACTTCATGTAGGCGTACACCTCGGCGTTGTGCAGCGGATCGCCCCACTCGTCCCACTCGATGACGGTGAGGGGGAGCGACGGATCGAGGATCGTGGTCAGCGCGTCCACGAAGGGGACGTCGGCCAGGATGCCGGCGAACAGCTCGGGCGCGAGGTTCGCCACGGCGCCCATCAGCAGCCCTCCCGCCGAGCCGCCCTCCGCGACCATGCGGTCGGGGCGTCGTGTACCCCTGGTCGACGAGGTGCCGGGCGCTGTCGACGAAGTCGGTGAAGGTGTTGCGCTTGCTGCAGCAGCTTGCCGTCCTCGTACCACTGGCGGCCCATCTCGCCGCCGCCGCGCACGTGGGCGACGGCGAAGATCACGCCGCGATCGAGCTCCGACAGGCGGGGGACCGAGAAGCCCGGCTCGATCGAGTGCTCGTACGATCCGTAGCCGTAGAGGTGCAGCGGGCGCGGTGCGGCGCCGGCGTCGCCGAACGAGCGCTTCCACACGAGCGAGATCGGGATCTGCGTGCCGTCCTGCGCCGTGGCCCAGACGCGCGCCTGCGCGTAGTCCTCGGGCTCGTAGCCGCCCAGCACCGGCTGGCGCTTGCGCAGCAGCAGTTCGCCGGTCGCGACCTCGTAGTCGAACACGGTGCCCGGCGTGACGAACGAGCCGTAGCCGATGCGGATCAGCGGGGGAGCCCACTCCGGGTTGCCGCCCGAGCCGACCGAGTACAGCGGCTCGTCGAACTCGAGCTCCGCCACCGCGCCCGTCGACGTAGTCCAGCATCCCGAGCCGGGCGAGTCCTTCCGCGGCGGTAGCCGAGCACGCCCCAGTCGCGGAAGGTCGAGACCCCGAGCAGCCGCTCGCCCGGGCGGTGGGGGACGACGACCTCGCGGGGCGCCGGTGGGGTCGGATCGCCGACACCCGCACGAGCTCGAAGTCCAGCGCCCCGTCGTTGTGGAGGATGAACAGCACGTCCTCGCCGTCGATCACCGCGTGCGAGGAGTCGTACTCGACGCCCTCGGTGCGCGGCCAGACCAGGCGCGGCTCGGAGCGGAGGTCATCGGCATCCACGAGCCACTCCTCGCGAGGTGATCGACGAGCCGATCCCGATCACGAGGTACCGGTCGCTGCGGGTGAATCCCGCGCCGAGCCAGAACCGCTCGTCCGGCTCGTGGAAGAGCTTCACGTCGTCCTCGACGGATGTGCCGAGCTCGTGCAGCCAGACGGTGTCGGGCCGCCATGCGTCGTCGACGGTCGTGTAGACGATGAAACGGCCGTCGGGGGAGAAGGTCGCCCCCGCGAACGTGTCGGGGATCTCGTCGGGCAGCTGCTCACCGGTGACGAGATCGCGCACGCGCACCGTGTAGCGCTCGTCGCCTGCGACGTCGACGCCGTACAGCATCCGATGCCCGTCGGTGGTCACCTCGAAGCTCCCGAGCGAGAAGAACTCGTGGCCTTCGGCCTCGATGTTGCCGTCCAAGCAGCACCTGCTCGCCGTCGACGGCGACGTCGGGCGACAGCACGGGCGGCGTCCAGTCGTCGGCGGACGCCAGCGGCGCGCGGCACTGGATCCCGTACTGGCTTGCCCTCGACCGTGCGGCCGTAGTACCACCAGTCGCCCGTGCGCGTGGGGACGGACAGGTCGGTCTCCAGCGTCCGGCCCTTGATCTCGTCGAAGATCCTGTCCTGCAGCCCGCTCAGGTGCGCCGTGCGCGCACGCGTATAGGCGTTCTCGGCCTCGAGGTGTGCGATGACAGCCGCGTCCTCCTTCGCCCGGAACCACTCGTAGGCGTCTTCGACGTCGTCGCCGTGGTGGCTGCGGACGATCGGGTTGCGCGCGGCGACGGGTGGGGCTGGCGGATGCGGCGTCGGTGGTCACCGTCCCACGGTAGTCGACGCTGTCGCGGGAGCGGCCGGGCCGTCAGCCGGTCGCGTCGGCAGGTCGGGCAGAGGTCGCCGGGCGTGCGCGAGGGGACTTCGTTCGGGATGCCGCGCGAGACCAGCAGCGACAGCAGAGCGAGCGCGATGAGCCCGAAGAACGCGTGCGCAGCGAGGACAGCTGCGACTCGATGTACACCGACTCGAGTTCGACCGCCTGCGCGTCGCTCGAGACCCGCTTCCTTCGCGATGCTCTGCACGCTGGACGCGGGGATGATCTCCACGCCGTCCTCGGTGCGCTCGTTCACGATCGCCTGCACGTCGTTCGGGAGCGTGCTCTCGGCGACGCCGCTGGCGAACGAGGTCGCGAGGGCGCCGATCAGGATCGATCCGATCAGCGCGGTGCCGAGCGACGAGCCCAGGTTCTGGAAGACGCCCTGGAGCCCGCCCACCTCGCTCGTGTCCTTCGCGGAGACGGCGGACATGTTGACATTCCCCAGCTGCGAGGCGAGGAGGCCCAGACCCACGCCCGCGCAGAACATGCCGATGACGAACGCCGGGCTCGCCAGCTCGGGCTCGATCGCCGTGAGCAGCACGATCGAGCTGACGACGAGGATCGCACTGCGCCGATGCGGACGATCCGTCGCGGCGACCACCGCGTGGAGAGCCGGGTGCCGAGGACCGAGAACAGGATCAGCGAGACCGACAGCGGGAAGATCCGCCATGCCGGTCTCCAGCGCGTCGAAGCCGAGGGTCATCTGCAGATAGACCGGGCACCATGAAGAACAGCCCCGCGATGATCGCGTACTGCGCCCCGAGGACGCTGAGGCCGCTGCGCAGCTGCCGGATGGACAGCAGGTCGACGTGCACGAGCGGGTCACGGCCCTGGGCGACCAGCCTCCGCTGACGGCGCGAAGAACAGCACCAGCAGCACCACCCCCAGCATGATGAGCCACGCGCTGAGGGAGATGCCCAGCGGGGCGATCTCGACGCCGTTGATCTCGGGGGAGTGCAGCGGCACGATCCAGCCCCAGACCTTGCTCTGCAGCATCCCGTAGACGACGCCGACCAGCCCGAGCGCCGACAGCATGACGCTCAGCACGTCGATCCGGATGCTCTGTCGCGCGGCTCTTCTCGACGATCCTGCCGCGCGAAGATGACGACGAAGACCATGATGACGCACCTCGGCCGACGAAGACGTACCGCCAGCTGAAGTACGTGGTCATGAACCCGCCGATGAGCGGTCCCGCCGCCACCGCCGCCGCCGGAGACGGCACCGATCACCGCGAACGCGGTGATCCGCTCGCGCCCCTCGTAGTTGTCGGCGATCAGCGCGGCGATCGCGGGGATGACGAGCACGGCGCCGAGGCCCTCGATGATCGACCACCCCAGGAAGAGCACGGCCATGTTCGGGCTGAACGCGGTCATGAGCGGAGCCGACGGCGTACACGATCGAGCCGATGACGAGCGCCCGGCGGCGACCCCAGATGTCGCCGAGCTTGGCGCCGAGCAGCATCGTGGCGGCCATCGTGAGCGTGTAGAAGGTGATCGCCGTCTGCATCGCGGTGACGCTGCTGTCGAGATCCTCGACGACCGTGCGAGATCGACACGTTCATCACGGTGCTGTCGAGCACCATGACGAACTGGGCGGCGCCCAGGATCAGGACGACGAACCACTTCTTCATCTGCGACCCGACTTCTCGGCCCCGGCGAGGTGGGGCACGTGCGCTCATTCAATACCCTCGGCTGCGACTGAGCCTCATCCGCACGGCATGAACGCGGCGCCCGCCCGGCGAGTTGACCGGAGCGCGGGGGCGGTGTAAGGATTCTTTCTGGCCGGTTGCCGGTTCCTGAACACACGGTGAACTGTTCGTTCGCAACGCCGATTCCGTCGGCACCCATGTCCTCACCATCAACGGAAAGCAATCGGTGGAAACCGCAACCCTCATCGTCGTGCTGGTCATCGTCCTGGCGCTGTTCTTCGACTTCACGAACGGCTTCCACGACACCGCCAACGCGATGGCGACGCCCATCGCGACGGGAGCGCTCAAGCCCAAGGTCGCGGTGCTGCTGGCGGCGGTGCTCAACCTCGTGGGGGCGTTCCTGTCCACCGAGGTCGCGAAGACGATCTCGAACGGCATCATCCGCGAGGATCAGATCGATCCGAATGCCTTCCTCCCGCTGATCTTCGCGGGGCTGATCGGCGCGATCACGTGGAACATGTTCACCTGGCTGCTCGGCCTGCCCTCCAGTTCGTCGCACGCGCTGTTCGGCGGGCTGATCGGCGCCACGATCGTCGGCGCCGGTTGGATGGCGATCGACTACGGCGTGGTGCTGAGCAAGGTGATCCTCCCCGCTGTGCTCGCACCGCTCACCGCCGGCATCATCGCGTTCACCGCGACACGGCTGGCCTACGCGATCACACGTCGCTACGACGCGAAGCCCGACGGGCGCGACGGCTTCCGCTGGGGTCAGATCTTCACGTCGTCGCTCGTGGCGCTCGCCCACGGCACGAACGACGCGCAGAAGACGATGGGCGTGATCACCCTGACGCTGATCATCGCCGGGTGGCAGAGCAGCGCGGATCCCGACCCGCAGACCTGGGTGATCTTCGCGTGCGCCATCACGATCGCGCTCGGCACCTACATGGGCGGCTGGCGCATCATCCGCACGCTCGGCAAGGGGCTGACCGACGTCAAGCCCGCGCAGGGATTCTCGGCGGAGTCGTCGACGGCGGCCACGATCCTGGCCTCGAGCGCGCTCGGCTTCGCGCTGTCGACGACACAGGTCGCGTCGGGCTCGGTGATCGGCTCCGGGCTCGGCCGGCGCGGCTCGTCGGTGCGCTGGCGCACCGTCGGCCGCATCATGGTCGGCTGGCTCTTCACTCTGCCCGCCGCCGGGGCGGTCGGCGGGGTCATGGCCCTGATCGTCGCCTGGCTCGGCGGATGGGGCATCCTGATCGACGCGATCTTCGCGGTGGTGATCGTGCTCGCGATCTTCGTGCTCTCGCGCCGCAATGCCGTCACCGCAGCGAACGCGATGAGCGAGGTCGCCGAATCGGGCACGGCGGTGAAGGTCAAGCGCAACCCGCCGCCGACGCGCCGCCAGCGACGCCGCGAGCCGTGCGGGCCGAGGCGCGCCGCGAGAAGGAGGGATCCGAAGTGAGCATCTCCATCGACTGGTTCGCGTTCGTGCAGGTCTTCGTCGCCGCGCTGATGGCTGCGGTCCTCGTGGTGGGCTTCTACTCCATCGGCCTGCGGCTGCTCGTCCGGGCCGGACGGGTGCCGGTCGTCACCCCGGCCGAGTTCACCGACGCCATCACCGTCATCACCGTCAAGGACGCCCAGCGCGCCGCCAAGGCCGCGGCGAAAGCCGCACGCAAGAGCCCGCTGACGCCGGCTCAGCGACAGGTCGCCGCCGTCGGCGCGTACATCTCGTTCGGCATCAGCGCGCTGGTCGTGCTGGGCGGACTGCTGCTGATCATCTTCAACCACTGACCCCGCCTTTAGGCTGAGGGCATGGTCTCCACGCCCCCCTCAGACCCCGCGGACGCGTCGCCCGCAGCCTCCGGTCGGGTGGGGCCGGCGGCATCCGTGCAATTCGGTCAGTATCCGCCCGCGCGGCGCACGATCCTGCACCTCAGCGACACGCACCTGCTCGCGGGCAATGCCGCGCTCGGCGGGCGCTACGACACCGCAGCCAATCTGAAGCCGGACTCTCACGGCCGTCGAGGACCTGCGCATCCGCCCCGACGCGATCGTGTTCACCGGCGACCTGACCGATCTGGGTGAGCCGGAGGCGTACCGCTCGCTGCGAGAGACGATCGCACCGGTCGCGGAGCGTCTCGGGCTCACCCGTGATCTGGGTCGCGGGCAACCACGACGAACGACCCGCGCTGCGACGTGATCTGCTCGGGCTGGCCGCCGACGAGGAGCCCGTCACGTCGGTCCACGACCTCGGGGGACTCCGTCTGGTCGCGGTCGACACGAGCGTGCCGGGTTGGCACCACGGCGATCTCGACGATGCCCAGCTCGCCTGGCTCGACGGTGTGCTGTCCACCCGCGCGCCGCTGGGAACGATCCTCGCGATGCATCACCCTCCGCTGCCGTCGCACCTCCCGCTGTTCGACATCCTCGAGCTGCGAGATCAAGGGCGCCTGGCCGACGTGCTCGAAGGCACCGACGTGCGGGCCATCATCGCGGGCCACCTGCACTACTCGACGAGCGGCACGTTCGCCGGCATCCCGGTCAGCGTCGCGGCCGCCACCTGCTACACGATGAACCTCGCGCGGCCCGCCGCAGAGGTCAACGGGATGGATGCGGGCCAGTCCTTCCATCTGGTGCACGTCTACGACCACACGATCACCCACGCGGTGGTTCCGGTCGTCGACGCGCAGACCGGCGACTACTTCTCCGAGCGATGGGTGGAGAAGATGGCCTCGCTCAGCCCGGAGGGTCGTCTGGAGGCGTTCTCGCGCAAGCCCGGCCGGTGACCCGGGTCGCCGCGCGGTACAGCGGCGCGGCTCCGCCTGTCCATGGGGGCGACGTTCGCTCCGGCGGCGCGCGAGTACGCTCGAAGCATCCCTCCACATCGCCGTGACCGACCCACGAGGACACACACATGGCTGTCGACGCAATGACGCGCACCCGTATCGAGACCGATTCCCTGGGATCCCTGGAGATCCCCGCCGATGCGTACTGGGGGATCCACACCGCTCGCGCGCTGGAGAACTTCCCGGTCTCCAAGCGGCCCATCTCGGTGTACAAGGACCTGGTCCGCGGGCTGGCGATGGTCAAGCAGGCCTCGGCGCGCGCGAACCGTGACATCGGTGCGCTCGACGCGACCAAGGCCGACCTGATCGACCGTGCGTCGCAGCTGGTGATCGACGGGAAGTTCCACGATCAGTTCGTGGTGGGCGTGATCCAGGGCGGTGCGGGCACCTCGACGAACATGAACGCGAACGAGGTGATCACGAACGTCGCGCTGGAGCTGGCCGGGCGGGAGAAGGGCGATTACGCGTTCCTGTCGCCGATCGACGACACCAACCGCAGCCAGTCCACGAACGACGTGTATCCGACGGCGATCAAGGTGGGGCTGGGGCTTGACCTGCTGACGCTGCTGGACGAGCTGGACCTGCTGCGGCGGGCGTTCCTGGCCAAGGCGGTGCAGTTCCACGACATCCTCAAGGTCGGGCGCACGCAGCTGCAGGATGCCGTGCCGATGACCCTGGGGCAGGAGTTCCACGGGTTCGCCACCACACTCGGCGAGGATCACAGCCGCCTCAAGGAGAACGCGTACCTGCTGTGCGAGATCAACATGGGTGCGACGGCGATCGGCACCGGGATCACCACCCACCCGGAGTACGGCAAGGCGGTCCTGCGGCACCTGCGGGAGATCACCGGGCTGGATCTGGAGACCGCGACCGACCTGGTCGAATCGACCAGCGACACCGGCGCGTTCATGTCGTTCTCCTCGACCCTGAAGCGCAACGCGATCAAGCTGTCGAAGATCTGCAACGACCTGCGGCTGCTCTCCTCCGGCCCGCAGGCCGGGTTCGGCGAGATCAACCTCCCCGCCCGCCAAGCCGGGTCCAGCATCATGCCCGGGAAGGTCAACCCGGTGATCCCCGAGGTCGTCAATCAGGTCGCGTTCGCCGTCGTCGGCGCCGATATGACGGTGACCATGGCGGTGGAGGCCGGGCAGCTGCAGCTGAACGCGTTCGAGCCGGTGATCGCGCACTCGCTGTTCCAGTCGATCACCTGGATGCGGCGCGGCATGTACACGCTGCGGGTCAACTGTGTCGACGGGATCACCGCGAACACCGAGCGGCTGGGCGCGATGGTGGGCGCCTCGGTCGGCGTGATCACCGCGCTCACCCCGTTCATCGGCTATTCGGCGGCCGCGGCACTGGCCAAGACCGCGCTGCTGACCGGACGCAACGTCGCCGACCTGGTCGTGGAAGCCGGCCTGATGTCGCGCGACGAGTGCATGAAACAGCTCTCCCCGGCACGCCTGTCCGGCCTCGAGACCGTCACCGCCGCCATCCCGGTCGTCCCGGAGGGCGAGACGCACCCCTGAGCGCGCCGGTGCTGCGTTGCCCAAGGGAACCGGGACCGCTAGCGTTCGAGAGCAGCATCCCTCGAAAGGACACCGCATGTCTGATCCGCAGAACCCCGACGTTCCGACTCCGCCGCCCGGATACGGTCAGACGCCGCCCCCGTCGAGCACCCCGACCCCGCCACCGGCGTACGGTGCGGCACCGCCCGCTGCACAGCCGACGTACTCCTCCGCTCCGCCCGCTCCGTACGGCGCCCCGGCGAGCCCCACGGTGCCGGGCAAGACGCTCGGCATCGTCGCGTTCATCCTGTCGTTCTTCGTCCAGCCGATCGCACTCATCCTCGGCATCGTCGCGCTCGTGCAGAGCAGGAAGGCCGGGTACAAGAACGGCTGGGCGGTCGCGGCGATCATCATCAGCGCCGTGCTGCTCGTGCTCGGCATCATCATCGGCATCTTCGTCGCGATCGCCGTCGGTGCCGCCGCGACGGAGTACGCGCGGTTGTGCGCCGAGTACGGCTCCGGCATCCACGAGATCAACGGCGTCACGGTCGAGCTCTCCTGCCCGTCCTCCTGATGCAGCGATCCCGAGCCGCTCGCTGCCGCTGCGCAGCGGGCGGCTTCCCATAGCCGGCCCGTCAGTCCAGGATGCGGCAGTGCGTCGTGAGGGCGCCGATGCCGTCGATGCCGACCGTGACGGTCGAGCGGTCGCGGAGGAACACCTGCGGATCGCGCGAGTAGCCTGCGCCTCCGGGGCTTCCGGTGGAGATGAGCGTGCCGGGCAGCAGCGTCGCCGAGCTGGAGAGATGCGAAATGAGCGTCGCGACCGGGCGCACCATCTGGGCCGTCGAGGCGTCCTGGAGGGTACGGCCGTCCAGCACCGTCCAGATGTGAAGGTCCTGCGGGTCGGGGATCTCATCCGCGGTGACGACGAACGGCCCGGTCGGGGTGAATCCGTCGAACGACTTGCATCGTGACCACTGCGCCTCCGAGTACTGGATGTCGCGCGCGGTGATGTCGTTCACGACCGTGTATCCCCAGACGTGCCCCAGCGCCTCTTCTTCCGCGACGTCCTTCGCGGGCGTGCCGATGATCACGCCGAGCTCCGCCTCGTAGTCGACCGATTCGCTGAGCGAACGCGGCCAGGTGGTGGTCGCGTCGTGCGCGGCGAGCGAGTTCGGCCAGAGAACGAACACGGTCGGCGTGGAATCCGTCTTCAGGCCGAGTTCACTCGAGTGCGCGGCGTAGTTCAGGCCGATCGCCAGGATGACCGGCGGAGTCAGCAGGGCGGACGCGTAGCGCACGTCGGCGAGCGGATGCCGCGGCCCGGCGCCGGCAGCGGCGTCTCGCACCCGCTCCAGCAGTGCGTCGCCGCCGGCGATGAGCTGCTCCAGGTATCGGGGGGCGCCGGCGAAGAGGTCTTCGACGATGACAACGGCGTCGTCCTGCACCACGGCGAGGCGGGGCACTTCGGCCCCGGGAAGGAGCACGTGGGCGAAGCGCATTGCTCCACGCTAGCGGGCTGCCGGGACCGGCGCCGTGCCGCAGCGCACCCTTATGCTGTGCGCATGACGTATGAGCCGGCGCAGCCCGACGCGCACAACCGCTCTTCCCGCCCGTCCCTCACTCCGCCCGAGTTCGCGTCCGCGCTCGCCCAGCCGCGCATGGCGCCGGGAGCGAGCATCGCACCGGCACCGACCCCTCCGCCGGCCGTTCCAGTCAAGCCGCGTGCCGGCCGCACCGCACCGGTGTGGATCATCGGCATCATCGTCCTGATCCTGATCGGACTCGTCGGGTACTTCCTCAACGCGATCGGCCCCTCCGCCTCCATCATCGGAATGCTGCTGGCACTCGTGCCCCTGGTGGCCGTGCTGCTGGCCGTCCGGATCATCGACCGGTGGGAGCCCGAGCCGCGCGGCCTGCTCGTGCTGGCGGTGGCGTGGGGGGCGGTCGCCGCGGTGGGCATCACCCTCGGGATCGACCTGCTCATCACGATGGCGGTCGGGTACGACGACTCGCCGATGCGCGATGCCTTCACGGCCGTCGTGCAGGCGCCGATCGTCGAGGAGTTCGCGAAGGGGCTGGGCGTCTACCTCATCTTCCTCACGGCGCGGCGAGCCTTCGACGGCCCGGTCGACGGCGTCGTGTACGGAGCGCTCATCGGCGCCGGCTTCGCGTTCACGGAGAACATCCAGTACTTCGCGATCAGCATGATCGAGGGCGGAGTCGTCGACGTGTCGACCACGTTCTTCGTGCGCGGCATCCTGTCGCCGTTCGCCCACGTGATGTTCACGAGCGTCACGGGATTCGCGCTCGGGCTGGCAGCGCGACGCGGCGCGAGCGCGGGTCGTGCCATCGGCCCGTGGGTGCTGGGCATGATCGGCGCGATGGCGCTGCACGCGCTCTGGAACGGATCGGCGGTGTTCGGCGACTTCTTCATGCTGTACCTCACGCTCCAGGTGCCGCTGTTCGTGGGCTTCATCCTCGGCATCATCGCTCTGCGCCGAGAGGAAGCCCGGCTCACCCGTTCGCGGCTCGCCGACTACGCCGCCGCCGGATGGTTCACTTCTCAGGAGGTCGACATGCTCGCGACCGGCGCAGGCCGGAAGGCGGCCCTGGAATGGGCGCGCGGGCTTCGAGGCGACCGCACCGCCACCATGAAGGAGTTCATCTCGGACGCCACGGCGCTCGCGGCCGCCAGACAGCGGGCGATCAGCGGCCGCGACGCGAACGCGCGTGACGACGAGCACGCGCTGCTGAGCCGCACAGCGGCAGCCCGCGCGGCGATGTTCGCCCCGTGAGGGCGCCCGGGTGACACGCCGGAGAAGACTCAGCGCCCGGTGTCGCGGCATTGCCTGCGTGTCAACCGGGCGCTGAGTTGGCCTTCCCTTCAGCGTGCCCTGGCCGCGACGGGGTGTCAAGCATTCGACTCGCTTTGACCCGTGAGAAGCGCTCGGGTTGGATGGACTCATGACAGCTGACCGCACCAAGCCCGAGATCGACGCCCCCGTAGGTCCCGCACCGGATGAGCTCGTGATCCGCGACCTGATCGTGGGGGAGGGCGCCGAGGCTCAGCCCGGCGACACCGTCGACCGTCCACTACGCCGGGGTCGAATACGAATCCGGCGAGGAGTTCGACTCCTCCTGGAATCGCGGCGAGAGCATCCAGTTCCCGCTCCGCGGCCTCATCCAGGGCTGGCAGGACGGCATCCCGGGCATGAAGGAGGGCGGCCGCCGTGAGCTCGTGATCCCGCCGCACCTCGCCTACGGTCCCGCCGGAGGACACTTCCTGGGCGGAAAGACGCTCATCTTCGTCATCGACCTCATCTCGGTCGGCTGACACCGTCTCATCGACCCACCAGCGGGGGCGGATGCCGGGACAGCCGGTATCCGCCTCCGCGTCGTCGCCCCGACGAGGCGAAGTGAATTTTATATTCAAGGGAATAGATGGCATCGCTCCCGCTGTTGGACCGTCATGAGCTTGTCGCTGACCGCGACGACGACCGACACGAAGGATCTCACCAATGACCACTGCCACCACGATCGACATTCCCGGTTACAAGGCGGGCACCTGGGTGCTCGACCCCAGCCACAGCGAGGTGGGCTTCACCGTCCGCCACATGATGATCTCGAAGGTCCGCGGGCACTTCAACATCAAGAGCGCCACGCTGATCGCCCCGGAGAACCCGCTCGACGCGAAGGTGGAGGCGCACGTCGACGCGGCGTCGCTCGACACGAAGGACGAGGGCCGCGACGCCCACCTGCGCTCGGCGGACTTCTTCGACGTCGAGACCTACCCGTCGATCGACTTCGTCTCGACCGGTGTGCGCGTCGAGGACGGCGAGATGCTCGTGGACGGCGACCTGACGATCCGCGGCACCACGAAGCCGGTCACCTTCGAGTTCGACTTCGGCGGCTTCGGAGCCGACCCGTGGGGCAACTACAAGGCCGGCGCGACGGCCAAGGCCGTCATCAACCGCGAGGACTTCGGTCTGACGTGGAACGCGGCGCTGGAGACCGGCGGCGTGCTCGTCGGCAAGGACGTCACGATCACGCTCGACCTGCAGGGCGCGTTCCAGGCCTGACAACCGCTGCTGCGAAGAGGGGATGCTGCGGCATCCCCTCTTCTGCATTTCCGCGGTGCCGGAAGCGGCGGAGACGACCAGAGTCGAATCGTCTGATCAGGGGACGGGCGCGGTGTCTTCGAGAACGACGCGGGTGATCTCGTCCTTGACCCACGCGGCCTCCGGGATGGGCATCAGCATCCAGTCGTGGCTCATTCCGGGGGCCTCGAAGTAGTGAAGCTGCGCGCCGTGCGCTTCGGCTTGTGCGCGCATCCTGCGGCAGCTCGGCACGAGGATGTCGTGGCCTCCGATGAACACGGTCATGGGAGCCAGACCGCTGAAGTCCCCGCGCAGGGGACTGACGCGGGCATCGTCGATGCCCCATTCTCCGGCGTAGAGCCGCCCGCACTCGCGCAGGCCGGGAGCGCTGAGCATGACGTCGTGGCGTTCCAGCCCGGCGATCTCCTCGTCCTGCAGGGCCAGATCCACCCACGGCGAGAGGAGCACGAGCGCACGCGGCTGGGGGAGGCCCTCCGGGGCGAGGGTCTGTGCCAGGGCCAGCGCCAGCCCGCCACCGGCGGAGTCCCCCATCAGGAAGAAGCTCTCAGTCGGGCCGTCCGCCGCGAGCTCCCGGTACAGCGGAATCAGCACGGAGAAGACATCGGCTGCGGTGTGCTCAGGGGCGAGGGGGTAGATGGGCACATCGATCCGGCACTGCAGCCGATGCACGAGCGCTTCCAGGAACGACCAGTGCTGCGGCGCCATCTCGAAGGTGTAGCAGCCGCCGTGGAGGAAGAGGATGCGCGTCGCCACGGCGCCGGCGAGAGGTCGCAGCCGAACCACTTCCATCCCCTCGAACTCGGTGTGCGAGACGTCCACACGAGAGCGCATCCTGGGGCTCGGCGTGACCTTCTTCTCTGTCCGGTTCTTCGCGATGGCCCGGTGGGCGCTCTCGACGCTCGTGAGGCGTTCTTTTCTGCGGATCAGGCGCAGGTACGACTTCACGAGCCGCGATCGCAGGCTGGGCTTGTCCGCCCGGGCCTTACCTGGTATTCGACTCACATGAGGATCCTCTCCGAGCTGCCTGCGCTCCTGGTTCGTGCGCACGCGAGGCACCATCCGTACAACATGCTCAGCCTGTCACGCGAGATGCGTGAGGCGTACGTCTCGCGGCACCCGAAACGCGGGATCGTCCTCCACGATGCGCTGTGGGTGCCGCCGGTCCTCACCGCCGCGAAGGTCATGGGATTGGGCCCGTGGAACAAGGCGCTCCGCGCCAGCATCGCGGATCCGGATCGAGACCCGGCCAACCCATTCGCGACCATCTTGCAGCACTTCGGCACTCCGGTCCACGTGGCATCGGCCGATCTCGCGAAGCTTCCTCCGACCGGCCCGACCGTCCTGTACGGCCTTCATCCGACCGGTCCGCTGGAAGTGCTCGGAGCGATGGCCCTGGCGCTCAAGAGGCGCCCGGATGTCAGAGTCGTCGCGGTCAACGAACTCAAATATCTCGGAAACACCCGCGAGTACTTCCTCGGTGTGGACTTCGTCTCTCCGGAGCCCGAGCGCAGCGAGAACAACCGAAGACTCCGCGCGGCGATCAAAGCGCACCTCGATGCGGGTGGCGCTGTGGTGACCTTCCCTTCCGCCAGACCCGCCCGCCGAGTGGACGGACGACTCTGGGAGCCGCCCTTCAACCCGTCGGCCGCGAAATACGCCATGCAAGCGGGTGCGACCATCGTTCCCTTCATGATGGACACGCGCTTGACCGATCGCTTCTACCGCGCGTCGGGTCGTTCGCGATTCGCCGCCCTCTGGCGCTACGCGCTGCACGCGCGAAAGGCAGGTCGTCTCGATTTCCGGGTCGGCGGCCCCATCGACACTGTGCAGTACACGATCGAGACGGGTGGGTCCCCGAACGACTTCTCGTCGATCGGCCGCCTCAACGATCTGATGAGGAGTCGGGTGGATCTCATGGCACCCGACTACCACCCCGGCTCGTTCGTGCCGCCGGCGATCCTCAGGGAGCGGGAGGCCACGGCGCGGAAGGCCGCCCGGAGGGCTCTGCGTCACGCAGAGCCGACCGCCGACCGCCGGCGCATCCGCAGCCGATCCTGAGCGAGGAGGATGCCGAAGAAGACCACGATCGCGCCGACGGGTTCGTTCCACGAGATGTGCTCGCCCAGCACGACGATGCCCAGTGCGACACCGACCACCGGCGTGATGTAGGTGACCGTCGAGGCGCGCGTCGGACCCCAGGCCCGCAGGGTGTTCTGATTCCAGATGTACGCCACACCTGTGCCGAGGCAGCCGAGCAGGATCACGCTGCCGATGATCCAGGGGTCCAGCGCCACCGGCGTGAGCGCGATCGCCGGGGTGAGCGCCGCCATGATCGCCGCGGCGATGCCGATGTTCAGGAACGAGAACATGAGCGCGCTCATGCCGGAGTTCGCGACGAATCGGCGCATGTAGGCGAGGCTGAAGCCGTAGCATGCGGTGGCGCCGAGGATCGCGAACTGCGCGATCAGGCTCTGATTCAGATCGAGCCCCTGCCACGGCGCGATGATGACCATGACGCCGAGGATGCCCACCAGGATGCCGCCGATCTGCACCAGCTTGAGACGCTCGACGCGGAACAGCAGCCCGGCCATGACGGCGGTCATGAGGGGCGTCGTCGCGTTGTAGATGCTCGCCAGGCCCGATGTGACGTACTGCTGAGCCCACGAGAACAGCAGGAACGGCACCACGCAGAACGAGATCGCCAGCACGGTCATGTGGCCCCATACCGCGAGGCTGCGCGGCAGGCTGTCTCGACGGAGCACCACGAAGAGCCCGAGAGTGAGGGCGCCCAGGATCAGGCGCGACCAGGCGACCTGCGCGGGGGAGAGGCCGACGAGCGCCACCTTCATGAAGAGGAAGCTCGACCCCCAGATGATGCCGGTCAGCACGAACTGCACCGCGATCCACCCCTGCGACAGCGGGCGGCCACTCGCGGCCCGTGCGACGTCACGGGTCGGCGCGGTGGCGGTCGGCGATTCAGTGGGCACCCGGCGACTCTATTCCCGGCATCCGACGCCGTGCCGGGACGGCGGATGCCGCGTCCGAAATCCGCCGAAGGACGGCCGTCCGGCTACGGTCGGGGCGCGCGGTCGAGTCGTCAAGCCGCTCAGGCGGGGCTGGCCCGGAACGGGCTCAGGTCGATGAAGTGCCGCCGACCGATGAAGCGGGCGCGTCGTGGGTCGGGCATCCGACGAGGCCAGCCCGGGATCTGTGCGATTATCCGCCGCACCGGGCGGCTGGTAGACTCTTCAGGTTGCCGTTCGATCGGCCGCGGATAAAGAGAGCTCACGCATCAGGCGTCGGGCACCGCGCAATGAGGAGAAAGGGGATCCCATCTATGGCACTCGAATCAGACGTCAAGAAGGCGATCATCGAAGAGTACGCAACGCACCCCGGTGACACCGGATCCCCCGAGGTGCAGGTGGCGATGCTGACGCAGCGCATCAAGGACCTGACCGAGCACCTCAAGGAGCACAAGCACGACCACCACTCGCGTCGTGGGCTGTTCCTGCTCGTCGGCCAGCGCCGTCGTCTTCTCGGCTACCTCCAGGACATCGACATCAACCGCTACCGGTCGCTGATCGAGCGTCTCGGACTCCGCCGCTAGCCGCGCGCGTACATCGCACTTCTTCCGAAAGGCCGTCCCAGGTGTGGGGCGGCCTTTCGCATGCACAGGACGGTTCGGCGACCATCCTGAATCATCCTCTCGGGATGAGGGTCCCTGCAGAGTCGCAGACCAGTATGGATCACACCAGAGTCGGCCGCACCGCGTGAGGAGTCGAGATGACGTCGCACGTCTTCGAAGTCGTCGTCCGCGGGCGGCTGAGCCAGGATCTCGTGGCGGCGCTCGACGGCTTCACGATAGAGACCGGCGACGACGGACTCACTCACGTCGTCGGCGACGTCGAAGACCAGCCTCGCCTGCTCGGCCTGCTCACCGCGTTCGACGACCTGCACATGCAGGTCGTGTCGGTGAACCCCGTATCGGCCGACAGGGCACGGTCGGACTCCGGTTGATTCCTCCGCCGTCCACACACCCCACACCAACGATGCGGCGCACGCCGCGAGAAAGAAGGAGAAGCACATGCCTCTAGGCAGGAGGGGTCGCCCGGGCCTGATCGGGATGGCCGCACGCACCGCCGTCGTGGCGGGAACGGCGACCGCCGTCAGCGGCAACGTCCAGCGGCGCCAGCAGGAGAAGGCCCAGGGCCAGTACGACCAGCAGCAGGCCGAGGCGGCTCAGCAGCAGGCGCAGATCGATGCGGCTGCCCAGGCGGCGGCGGCCCAGTACGCACAGCCGGCCCCCGCCGCGGCAGCGCCCGCGCCGGCGGGCGGGACCGATCTGGTGGCCGAGCTGCAGAAGCTCGCCGCGCTGAAGGATGCCGGCATCCTGAGCGACGAGGAGTTCGCCGCGGCGAAAGCGAAGCTGATCGGCTGAGCAGGCCCGGGCCCGCGGTCTTCGGTCGCTGAGCCTGTCGAACTGTCGCCCGGGGGGACGACCTCGACAGGCTCGGCGATCGATTCGTCGGAGGGACGGTCAGGCGGGAGCGGCTGCAGCCCGCGCGGCCACCAGGTCGGCGTGATGGATCGCCGCGACGTCGGGGTGCGCACGGAGGCGTGACTTCAGGGCGTTCTCGCCGTACAGCGCGTGGATCGGGTTGGTCGGATCCTGCGTGACGCCGCGCGCTTCTGTCGCGAGCTCGGGAGGCAGCTCGATGATCGGCAGCCGCGCATCCAGCGCCGGGTTGAAGAAGAATGGCACGGAGATCCGGTCATCGGGGTACTTCGGCGAGATCACACGGTGGTTCGTCGCCGTCAGATAGCCCTGTGTCGCGTATTCGAGCAGCTCCCCGATGTTGACCACGAAGGCTCCCGGCACGGACGGGGCATCGACCCACTCCCCGTGGCGCTGCACCTGAAGTCCTCCCTTTCCGGGCTCGACCCACAGCAGCGTCAGCACCCCGGAGTCCTTGTGGGCGCCGACGCCCTGCTGCGGCGTGGGATCCTCCTTGCCGGGGTAGCGCACGATCTTGATGAGCGTGGAGGGCTCGCCGAAGTGCTCATCGAAGTACGACGCCGGGGCGCCGAGCGCCTCAGCCCAGGCCCGCAGCAGCTTGCGCGCGACTCCGGAGAGGTGGTCGTGCCACTCCGCGACCACCTCGCGAAGCTCCGGCTGGGCTTCCGGCCAGAGGTTCGGGCCGATCAGGCGCGCGTAGTCGGGCGCGCCCGGGTCGCTGACGGCCGCTCGCTCGGGCCCGATGTCGATCTGCTCACGCCAGTCCACGCGGCCTTGGGTGCGCTCACCGCCGACGCGCGTGTACCCCCGGAAGTGCGGACTCCGGACGTTCTCGATGGCCAGTTTTTCGGCCTCCGGCAGCGCGAAGAAATCCCGGGCCGCGCGGTGCAGGCGCTCCTCCAGCTCGGAAGAGACGCCGGTGCCGGTCAGGTAGAAGAATCCGACCTCATGCGTCGCCGCGCGCAGATCGTCGCGGAACGCCGCGGCCGCATCGGGTCCGTCGTCCAGGCGGGAGAGGTCGAGGATGGGCAGGTTCAGATCAGCCATACGGCGACGATAGGCGTCGGCTTCGGCATCCCGGTCGTATGTTGCCTCGGATTACCGACGGACGCCGGCACCGCGAGGCCGTCACGCTCAGCCGTTCTGCCGCGGGTCGGCCCGCGCCGGGCGCGGTGCCTCACGCGGGCGCCGCGACCCGGTCGGATCCGAGCGGCGGCCGTCCCGCCCGGCGAGGGTGGGATCGGAGAACAGCCAGCCGGGCCGCGGCTCGATGAGCGGCCGGAACACCGTGCGCACCGGTTTCGTGGCCAGTCCCATGGCGATCAGCACCGAGGCGACGATGACGATCGGAAGCCAGAGCCACGCGGGCTCAAGGTCGCGCAGCACGCCCGACTCGCGGAACGGATACAGGACGAACGAGTGCAGCAGGTAGACGTACATCGTGTACTGCCCGAAGTGCGTCCACCAGTGCGTTCTGCGCGGCAGGAGCGCGAAGAACGCCGCCGACAGGACCAGGGCCACCGCGATCAGTGCGAGACGCACACCGCCTGCCCACCATTCGGTGCCGCCGATCGCCGAGTAGTTCTCGTCGTAGAACAGCCAGGCACGCAGGTCCATCTCGCGCCATCGGTCCACGAAGAACCAGGCGGCCCAGCCGGCGATGGCCAGCAGAGCGCCGGCCGCCACGAAGACCCACCACGCGCGGTTGCGCAGCAGCCTCAGGCGGTCGACCACATCACGATCGCGCATCCACCAGCCGAGCGCGAAGAACGGCAGCAGCCCGAGTGTGCGCGACAGCGAGAGCGTCGAGTCGATGTTGGGCAGGTAGCCGGCACCGACGGAGATCAGCACGGTCCACAGCAGCGGCCAGCGCAGGAGCGCGAGGTACGGCAGCACGAGACGGAAGATGCCGAGCGCGAGCAGGAACCACAGCGTCCACGACGGCTGGGTGACGTTCGGGTTGGCCTGGCCCTCGACGATCCACTTCGTGAGGGTCCACAGGCCCTCGAAGATGACATACGGAACGAGGATGTCGGTGATCACACGAGCCATCTGCCGCCGTCCCGGCGGGTCCGAGGTGGAGAAGTAGCCCGAGATGATCGCGAGGGCGGGAATGTGGAACGCGTAGATCAGCAGGTACAGGGCGAACGCGATGTCGGAGTCGTACGTCAGGCGCTGCACGGCGTGCCCCAGTACCACGAGCACGATGCATGCGAAGCGTGCGTTGTCCCAGAACGGAACGCGCCGCTTCGCTTTCGGCACGGCCGCCGCGCCGGTGGGCGGGTGCGCGGCGCTGGACGATGCCGCAGCGGCGGAGGGGCGGGATGGTTCGGTCATGGCGGCCTCGCCACCTTATCGTGCGGCCGGCGCGCTCCGCGGGGAGCGCGGGGGCCGGGTCTTCAGCAGCATCCGAGGATCGGGGAATAGATTCGACTCGACCGTGTTCTACCGAATACATTCACCTGAATAGAGAGATGCCACGGCGCTGCCAACAGCGGATGCTGCGACATCGACGAATCGGAGAGCGATCGTGAACGACACCACCCCCGCACCTGAGGCGCCGGCCATGCAGTTCGGCATCTTCACGGTGAGCGACATCACCGAAGACCCGACGACGGGCAGGACTCCCAGCGAGGCCGAGAAGATCCGCAACACGATCACGATGGCCAAGCATGCGGAGGAGGTCGGGCTCGACGTGTTCGCGCTCGGCGAGCACCACAACCCGCCGTTCTGGTCGTCGTCTCCCACGACGACGCTCGCCTACATCGCTGCCCAGACGGAGCGCTTGATCCTCTCGACCGCGACGACGCTCATCACGACGAACGACCCGGTGAAGATCGCCGAGGACTACGCGATGCTGCAGCACGTCTCGGGCGGGCGCACCGATCTCATGCTCGGCCGTGGCAACACCGGTCCGGTCTACCCCTGGTTCGGCCAGGACATCCGTCAGGGCCTGCCGCTCGCGATCGAGAACTACGCGCTGCTGCACAAGCTCTGGCGCGAGGACGTCGTGGACTGGGAGGGGAAGTTCCGCACTCCGCTGCAGGGCTTCACCTCGACCCCGCGTCCGCTCGACGGCGTGCCGCCGTTCGTCTGGCACGGCTCCATCCGCACGCCCGAGATCGCCGAGCAGGCCGCCTACTACGGCGACGGCTTCTTCGCGAACAACATCTTCTGGCCCTCCGAGCACTACCAGCGGCTGATCACGCTGTACCGTCAGCGCTTCGCGCACTATGGACACGGCACCCCCGAGCAGGCGATCGTGGGGCTCGGCGGCCAGGTCTTCATGCGCGCGAACTCCCAGGACGCGGTCCGCGAGTTCCGCCCGTACTTCGACAACGCGCCGGTCTACGGGCATGGCCCGTCGATGGAGGACTTCACCGACATGACGCCGCTCACCGTCGGCTCGCCTCAGCAGGTCATCGACCGCTATGCCGGGCATGCGCGACATCTTCGGCGACTACCAGCGCCAGCTCTTCCTCATGGACCACGCCGGCCTGCCGCTGAAGACCGTGCTCGAGCAGCTCGACATCCTGGGCGGCGAGGTCGTACCGGTGCTGCGCCGGGAGCTCGCCCAGAACCGCCCCGCGAACGTGCCCGACGCGCCGACTCACGCTGCCCTCGTCGCGGCGACATACGGCGACGAGGGACCGCGGGAGAAGGTGCCCAACGCCAACCGCGGCGACAACCTGACCGGCGGCTCGCCCTACCGGGAGCCGGCCGTCGCGACCGCCGGGTCGGCGTTCGGCGCGGCTGCGATCCGTCGAGGAGCCTGAGATGACCACGCGTCGCATCGCCGTCGTCTCGGCCGGCCTGTCCAACCCGTCCTCCACGCGCCTGCTCGCCGACCGCCTGGCCGCCGCAACCGTCCGCCAGCTCGCGGAGCGGGACATCGATGCACAGGTCGACGTCTTCGAGCTGCGCGATTACGCCCACGACATCACCAACAACCTGCTCACCGGCTTCGCACCGCCGGCCCTCGAGTCGATGATCAACACGGTCGTATCGGCGGATGCCGTCATTGCCGTGACGCCCATCTTCTCGACGAGCTACTCGGGGCTGTTCAAGTCGTTCATCGACATCCTCGATCCGGACGCTCTGACGGGAAAGCCGGTCCTCATCGGTGCGAACGCGGGGACCGCGAGGCATTCGCTGGCGATCGACTACGCGATCCGGCCGCTCTTCACCTATCTGCACGCGGAGCCGGTCTCGACCGGCGTGTTCGCGGCATCGAGCGACTGGGGCGGGTCCGGCGACCAGGTGGCGCCGCTCGGCGAGCGCGTCGAGCGCGGTGCGCGGGAGCTCGCCGAGGCGATCGCGCGTCACTCTCCCGTGGTGGAGGCCGATCCCTTCGACCCGTCCAGCTACCTCGGCGAAGGCCGCTCGTTCGGGCACCTCCTGGGCGGTCTCGCGGGGGAGTGAGCGGAGCGGCGGAGGTCTCGGCGCTCCGGGAGATCGTGCTACAGCCGGATCTCGGACGGCCCGGCGAGTTCGTTCCACCGATCTCCGAGGGCCGGCCCGGCCGGCATCGCATCGGCTGCGACCAGCGGTCCGAGATCGAAACCGGTCAGGGCGGCGATGTCTGAGATCGGGACCTGGAACGTCCGGAACGCCCCCAGCGGCGCCACCGCCAGGACCGTGTCATCCAGCTCGATGAGCGCGGACTGGTCGAGGACGAATCCGGCTGCGGCCAGGGCGGTGCCGCCGTCCGTGGTCTCGGCCCAGGCGGCCACCTTCCAGAAGCGCCGGGGGATCCGGACTCCGCGGTACACCGGATCGGTCGGGTCCAGAACGGGGCCGGTGAAGACCGACACCCGCTGATCGGTGGCGTCCGCGTACTGGAGCACGTGATCCTCGAGCCCGACCCACAGATCTTTCGACTGATTGAACACGGATGCCTGCGGCGCGGCGTTCGTATAGACGAATGTCGCCTCGGTGGCGGCGCGAGCCTCGGCCGCCGAACCCCACCCCGGGTCGCGCCGGCGCACGAGGTGCCCACGGTCGAGGTCATTGTCTGCGTAAAGCGCGGGACCCGCCTGCTGGTCGGCGGGGACCCGGGGGTCGAGGTCCCAGTCGCCCGTGCGGGGGAGGTCCTGCAGACTGCTGCCGTCGATGTTGACGGCCGTCACGGCGGCCAGGCGTCGCTCGGTGTGCAGCAGCACGGAGAAGCGCGGGTAGGGCAGATCGACGAGCGCGCGCTCCGCGGCGGGGCGCGGCATCCCGATCGGGACGGCGAGGAACCGCTCGTCGTATCCCGCTGCCTCCACTGTCATCGTGGCCCCTCACGGTCACCGCTGCCAGCGGTATTCGGTCTCCGGACGCCCCGGGGTTCCGTACCGCGGCGATCTCTCGACGCGACCTCCTTCGGCGAGGTGCTCGAGGTACCGGCGGGCGGCCACACGCGACATGCCGAGCAGCGTCGCCGCCTCGGTCGCCGAGACCGGCCCGCGCTCGCGGACTGCGCCCGTCACCCGCTCGAGCGTGTCGGGCGACAGGCCCTTGGGCAGCGGTGCGGGGGCGCTCGGGCGCAGCGCGCCGAGCATCGCGTCGATCTCCGCCTGGGTGGCGGGGCCCGACGTCCTCGCGCTCGTTCCCGATACGCGCGGTACTGCTCGAGCCGCTCGCGGAAGACCGCGAACGAGAACGGCTTGATGAGGTACTGCGCCACACCGAGCCCTACCATGTGCCGCACGACCTCGGCGTCGCGCACGCCCGTCACCGCGATCACATCCACGTCGGCCGCGCGGGCGCGCACGTGCCGGAGCACGTCCAGGCCGGTGCCGTCAGGCATCGTCATGTCCAGGAGCACCAGATCGATGCCCTCGGCTGGCGGACGCTCGAGGATCGCGGTGACGGCCGCGCGGGCGCCCGTGCATTCCGCGACCACGCGAAAGCCGTCCAGTCGCTCCAGGTAGGTGCGGTGCAGCTCGAGCGTGAGCGCGTCGTCGTCGACCAGGAGAACGGAGATCATGTCGTCCTCCCCGGCAGGATCACCTGGAACGTCGTCGGATCGGCGGCCAGGTCGACGGCGCCTCCGCACGCTTCCACGAGAGACCGCACGAGTGCGAGTCCGACTCCGCGGCCCTGGGCGCCCGCCGGCTTGGTGGAGAAGCCGTGCTCGAAGATGCGCTCGGTCAGCCCCGGAGGCACCCCGGCCCCCGAGTCGGAGACCGACAGCGCCAGGGCTCCACCGGGAGCCGGTGCGAAGACGACGCGCACCCAGCGCGGTTCCGGACCCGCGGCTGCGGCATCCAGTGCGTTGTCGATGAGGTTGCCCACCACCGACACGGCGTCGACCGGGCTCAGCACGCTGCGCGGTGCGTCCGGGTCGATCTCGGCGCTCCACTCGACGCCGCGCTCCCGGGCCTGCGCCGCCTTTCCCAGGAGCAGCGCGCCGACTGTCGGGTCGCCGTCCCGGCGCGCCGCGACCTGGTCGACCAGCTCCTGACTCTGTCGCGACGTCTCGGTCAGGATGCCGATCGCCTCCTGGGTGCGGCCGAGCTCCAGCAGCGCGACCGCGGTGTGCATCCGGTTTCCGTGCTCGTGCGTCTGGGCCCGCAGCGCTTCGCCGAGCGTGCGGACCGACTCGTACGACGACACCGCGTCGCGCACGGTGCTCGCGGGCAGGTCGCCGGCGATGCGGCGGGTGAACCTGCCCGCGATCCACGCGGCCACCAGGCCGATGGCGGCGAGGGCCATGGCCACCGCCACGACGAAGGGCACCTGGCGCCATACTCCGCTGCCGACGCTGCCGAGCGTGATGCCGGCCGACACGAGTGCGACGATCTCCCCGTCCGAGGTCACGGGCACCACCGAGCGCAGCGACGGACCGAGGGTGCCCACCGCCTCCTCGGTCAGCGGCTGTCCACGCAGGGCGGGTTCGATCGTGCCGAGGTACGGCCTGCCGATCTCGGCGGGATCCCGATGGGTCAGGCGGATCCCCTCCGGGGTCATGATCGTCACGAAATCGATCGGCGTCTCGTCCATGATGCGCTCGGCGATCGGCTGGAGGGTGGCTGTCGCCCCCGCTTCCGACCCCGTTGCGACGGCGGAGGCGACGTCGGGCATCTCGGCGATCGTCCGCGCGACCGCGAGCGTCACCGATTCTGCTTCGGCGCGCTCGGTGGCCTGGGCCTGGAACGCCAGAAGCGCCACCAGCAGCGCGGTGATCACGACGACGGCGCCGAGGAACGCGAGGAAGACGCGGGATGCCGCGCTCGCTCCGCGTCCGACAGCCATGCGCCTCCTTGCGTCGAGACCAATACGACCACAACCGGTGGCATCCGGCATCCGTCGCCCAGAGTACTCGCAGGACGGCGGCGGTTCCGCAGCCCCAGAACAACGAAGTTTCATTCCCCAATCGGAGGCGAAGATGGCTCTTCAGATCCCCAATACGCAATCGTTCAAGCTCCCCGGCTACAACTGGCGGCGAGGCAAGACATCGTGGGACAAGCACACGTGGCTGTATGTCTCGGTCATCATCGCCGTGGTCCTCGGCGCCACGATCGGCCTCATCTGGCCCGATGTGGGCGTCGCGCTCGAGCCGATCGGCAAGGGATTCGTCGCCCTCATCAAGATGATGATCGCGCCGATCATCTTCTGCACGATCGTGGTCGGCGTCGGCTCGATCGCGAAGGCGGCGACGGTCGGGAAGATCGGCGGTCTCGCGCTGCTCTACTTCATGATCATGACGACGTTCGCCCTTGCGATCGGCCTCGTCGTCGGCAACATCATCCACCCGGGTGAGGGTCTGAACATGACGGACTCCACCTACGACGCAACCGCCACCGAGGCCAAGACGACGCAGGAGTTCATCCTCGGCATCATCCCCACCACGTTCTTCTCCGCATTCACCGGCGAGAGCGTGCTGCAGGTGCTGTTCATCGCCCTGCTCGTGGGCTTCGCCCTGCAGCAGATGGGCACCAAGGGCGAGCCGATCATGTATGCGGTCAAGAACCTCCAGGCCCTGGTGTTCCGCATCCTCGGGATGATCCTGTGGCTCGCTCCCCTGGGCGCCTTCGGTGCGATCGCCGCCGTCGTCGGGAAGACCGGGTTCGCGGCCATCGTGAGCCTCGGCGTGCTGATGATCGCCTTCTACATCACCTGCGCGATCTTCATCGTGGGAATCCTCGGCACGCTGCTGTTCGCCGTCGCACGCATCAACCTGTTCAGCCTCATGAAGTACCTCGGTCGGGAGTACCTGCTGATCGTCGGGACCTCATCCTCCGAGTCGGCGCTGCCCCGACTGATCGCCAAGATGGAGCACCTCGGCGTCGCCAAGCCGGTCGTCGGCATCACGGTCCCCACCGGCTACTCGTTCAACCTGGACGGCACCGCGATCTACTTGACGATGGCCTCGCTGTTCATCGCCGCCGGCATGGGCACCCCGATGTCGATCCCGCAGCAGATCGGGCTGCTGCTGTTCATGGTCATCGCCTCGAAGGGTGCGGCCGGGGTGACCGGCGCCGGTCTGGCCACCCTGGCGGGCGGTCTGCAGGCGTACCGTCCCGACCTCGTCAACGGCGTCGGCGTGATCGTGGGCATCGACCGCTTCATGTCGGAAGGTCGGGCGATCACGAACTTCACCGGGAACGCCGTGGCCACGGTGCTGATCGGCACCTGGGTGAAGGAGTTCGACTCGGCCCGGGCCCGACAGGTGCTCCGCGGTGAGATCCCGTTCGATGAGACGACGCTGTCGGGCGACGACCACGACGGCATGTCGAGCAGCAAGGATGCGGTCGGTACACAGGGTCTGGAGGAGGCCGCGGTCACCGAGGCCGAGGCCAAGGCGGAGCGGGCTCGCGAGCGCGAGGCGGCCCTGCGCTCCTGACGGCCTCAACAGCACGCTAAGCCCGCCTGCGGATCGCAGGCGGGCTCTCGTGCTCGTCAGGACGTAGGTGCTCAGCCGCTCTTGCGGCGGAACTCGCGCTTGGTCTGCACGGCGCCGTGCGTGCCGTGCACGGCGGAGTCGCCGTCCAGATGCGCCTCACCGTCGCGGTTCTTCGCGTTCTTCTTGTCGAGCGCCTCCTTGAACTTGCGCTTCATCTCTGCTGCCTCGTCGGCCGGCTTGTCTTCGGTGCTCATGCTTCCCACCCTAGGCATCGGCTCGCCGCGCACGCCACCCTGCGCCCACCCGGACAGAATGCCGATCCGCGTGAGGGGAGCCCGCACTGGTAGGCTGGTTCGGGTTGCCTCCGGGCATCCGTTCAACTGAACACGAGCACTACGCCCCAAATGGGCACCGTGGAGCAGGCCGGCAGCAAGCTGGTCCCCTGTGGTGGGTTCCCCGTCGATGATTCGCCGGGTGGTCTTCTACTGGTGACCAGCGCAGGTGAAGCGCGATGGACTGTCGCGCGCCGATAATCTGCCTGTTCCTGCTCCTTCGCATGGATCTCGCGCGTCACACGGACTCGCGAGACTAAACAAAGAAGGAGAGACCTCTTGGAAGGTCCTGAAATCACCGCCGCTGAAGCCGTTCTCGACAACGGCCGCTTCGGCACCCGCACCGTCCGCTTCGAGACCGGACGCCTCGCGCAGCAGGCGCAGGGAGCCGTCGCCGCATACCTCGACGAGGAGACGATGCTCCTGTCGGCCACCAGCGCCGGCAAGCACCCTCGCGAAGGCTTCGACTTCTTCCCGCTGACTGTCGACGTCGAAGAGCGCTCGTACGCCGCGGGCAAGATCCCCGGCTCGTTCTTCCGTCGCGAGGGTCGCCCCTCCACCGAAGCGATCCTCGTCTGCCGCCTCATCGACCGGCCGCTGCGCCCGTCCTTCGTGGAAGGCCTCCGCAACGAGGTGCAGATCGTCGTGACCGTGCTGTCGATCGCCCCCGGCGAGTTCTATGACGCGCTCGCGATCAACGCCGCGTCGCTGTCCACCCAGATCTCCGGCCTGCCGTTCTCGGGTCCGATCGCCGGCGTCCGCCTCGCGCTCATCCCCGGACACGGTGAGAACGCCGACCAGTGGATCGCCTTCCCGACCGTCACCCAGCTGGAAGAGGCCGTGTTCGACCTCATCGTGGCCGGTCGCGTCATCACCGACGCGGAGGGCAACGACGACGTCGCGATCATGATGGTCGAGGCCGAGGCCACCGAAGGCTCGTGGAACCTCATCAAGGGCGGCGCCGTCAAGCCGAACGAGCAGGTCGTCGCCGAGGGACTCGAGGCCTCCAAGCCGTTCCTGAAGCAGCTCGTGGCCGCGCAGAACGTCGTTGCGAGCACCGCGGCGAAGGAGATCAAGGAATTCCCGGTCTTCCTTCCCTACAGCCAGGAGACGTACGACTTCGTCGCGCACCGTGCCTACGACCGCCTCGTCTCGATCTACCAGATCGCCGACAAGGTCGAGCGCCAGAACGCCGACGACGCGCTCAAGGACGAGGTCAAGGGCCAGCTGCTGGAGGCCGTCGAGTCCGGCGCCCTGCACGCCGTCGCGACCCTCGAGTTCTCGGCCGCCTACAAGTCGGTCACGAAGACCATCGTGCGGAGCCGCATCCTCTCCGAGGGCGTTCGCATCGACGGGCGCGGCCTTGCCGACATCCGTCCGCTCGACGCCGAAGTCCAGGTCATCCCGCGCGTCCACGGCTCGGCGATCTTCCAGCGCGGCGAGACCCAGATCCTCGGTGTCACGACGCTGAACATGCTGAAGATGGAGCAGCAGATCGACTCGCTGTCGCCCGTGACGCACAAGCGCTACATGCACCACTACAACTTCCCGCCCTACTCGACCGGTGAGACCGGCCGGGTCGGCAGCCCCAAGCGTCGCGAGATCGGGCACGGCTTCCTGGCCGAGCGCGCCCTCGTGCCGGTGCTGCCCAGCCGCGAGGAGTTCCCCTACGCGATCCGTCAGGTCTCCGAGGCGCTCGGTTCCAACGGCTCGACGTCGATGGGCTCGGTGTGCGCGTCGACGCTGTCGCTGCTGAACGCCGGTGTGCCGCTGCGCGCGGCCGTCGCGGGCATCGCGATGGGCCTGGTCTCGGACGAGGTCGACGGTCAGACGCGCTACGCCGCGCTCACCGACATCCTCGGCGCGGAAGACGCCCTCGGCGACATGGACTTCAAGGTCGCCGGCACGTCGGAGTTCGTCACGGCGATCCAGCTCGACACGAAGCTCGACGGCATCCCTTCGTCGGTCCTCACCGCCGCGCTGCAGCAGGCCCGCGAGGCGCGCCTGACGATCCTCGGCGTCCTGAACGCCGCGATCGACGCTCCCGACGAGATGGCGCCGACCGCCCCGCGCGTGATCAGCGTGCAGATCCCGGTCGACAAGATCGGCGAGCTCATCGGCCCCAAGGGCAAGACGATCAACGCGATCCAGGACGAGACCGGCGCCCAGATCTCCATCGAGGAGGACGGCACCGTCTACATCGGCGCGACCGACGGGCCGTCGGCCGAGGCCGCGCGCGCCCAGGTCAACGCGATCGCGAACCCCACCAACCCGGAGGTCGGCGAGCAGTTCCTCGGCACCGTGGTGAAGCTCGCGACGTTCGGCGCGTTCATCTCGCTCCTGCCCGGCAAGGACGGACTGCTGCACGTCAGCGAGGTCCGCAAGCTCGCCGGCGGCAAGCGCGTGGAGAACGTCGAAGACGTCCTGAACGTCGGCCAGAAGATCCTCGTCAAGATCACGAAGATCGACGACCGCGGCAAGCTGTCGCTCGAGCCCGTGATCGAGGAGACCGCCGACGCGGCTCTCGTTCCGGCCGGTGCCCCGGAGGGCTCCGCGCAGGTCTGACCCTGATCGAAGCGGATGCCCGCGTCCTCCTTCGGGAGGTCGCGGGCATTCGCATGTCGCCGCCGCGTCCCCCGAACGGGGGACAGGGCAAGGCATCATAGCGCCTTTGTGACCTAAGCGTTATCCAATATTTACCGACAGGTCGCCGGAATGACCGGCTTCGGACGATCCACGCCCTAACCTCGAAGGAAGCGCCGGGGGGCGCGAACTTCGCAGTCACGAAGTCTCCGTCCCGGAGTCGGCGTGAGGGGGTGGGACATGGCTACATTCGGCGTTGAGTCGGCTGTCTCTTCGGAGCGCCCGCCTCTCGTTCCCGAGCCCGGCGCCGTGCACCCGTCGGCACCCATTCCCGTGCAAGGCCCTCCTGTCGGCGAGGGGATTCGCGTGGCATTCGGCGAGTCCGGCGCGCAGATCTTCCCGCTCATCCTCGGCGGCGCCGAGTTCGGATGGAACGTCGACCTCGAATCCAGCCACGAGATCATGGACGCCTACGTCGAGCGAGGCGGGAACGCATTGCACACGGCCGACAGCTATTCGGGCGGCCGCAGCGAGCACATCATCGGCCAGTGGCTGCACTCGCGCGGGCTGCGCGAGGACATCACTCTGGCGGTCCGGGTCGGCGCACACCCCGACAATCCGGGACTCGGACCCGTGAACCTCGTCCGGGCCGTCGAGGCGTCGCTCCTGCGCTTGCGCACCGACCGGATCGACGTGCTGTACCTCGATGCGTCGAGGGGCGTCGAGGATCTCGAGGAGACACTGGCCACCGCCGAGTGGCTCGTGGAGTCCGGCAAGGTGAAGGCGCTCGGCGCGGCCGGCTTCACCGCCGCTCAGCTCGTCGAGGCACGCATCTACGTCTCCGCCGGCTACCCGCGCATCAGCGTGCTCGACGTCCCGTTCAACGTGCTGCGCCGTCACGAATTCGACGCGGATCTGCGGCTCGTCGCGGGAGCGCAGGCGATGGCCGTCACCCCCTCGCACGCCCTGGAGCACGGCTTCCTCGCCGGCCGGCAGCGCACCAGGATCCGGGGTGGGCTCTCGGTGCGCGGCGCGCAGATCGCCGCGAACATCAACCGTCGTGGCAGCCGCACGCTGCGGGCGCTGGATGCGGTGGGTACCGACCTCGGTGTGCCCGACGCCGCCGTGGCGGTCGCCTGGCTGCTCGCGCAGAAGCTCGTCACCGCTCCGATCGTCAACGCATACGCGCCGCACCACGTCGAGGAGCTCGTACAGGGCGTCGGTGTCCGACTGAGCCGCAGCCACCTCTCCGACATCGCGCGCGCAACCGAGTGACGGCGACGCGGCCGGCTCTCCGGCCCGTCCGGTCCTCCGTGTCCTAGGCTGGGTGAGGACCCGCCGGGCGCCGGAATCCTCGACGAAGTGAGCTCGTGTGACGCACTACATCTATCTCGTGCGGCACGGCGAGCACCAGGATGCCGAGCACGGACTGATCGACGGTCCACTCTCACCCCGCGGGAGACGTCAGGCGGCCTTCCTGGCCGACCGCCTGTCGGGCGTGCCGTTCGACGCGGTGTGGCACTCGCCCCTCGAGCGCGCCAGTCAGACGGCGCGGGCGGTCGCCGAGCGGATGCCGTCGCTCTCGCCGCAGCCGTCGGCTCTGCTTTTCGACTGCGTCCCCAGCGGCATGACGCCCGACACGCCCGCGGCGTTCGAGCCGTTCTTCGGCGGGGTCACCGAAGCCGAGGTCGAAGCCGGCAGCGCCCAGATGGCCGATGCGGCCTCCGAGTACCTCGTGCGCAAGAGCGGCGAGGTGCACGAGCTGCTGATCACGCACAACTTCGTCATCGGGTGGATCGTGCGGGAGGTGCTCCAGGCGCCGGAATGGCGCTGGATGACCTTGAATCAGGCCCACTGCGGCTTGACGGTCATCGCGCAGAGGCAGGGCCGTCCGTGGACCCTTCTGTCGCACAACGATCTCGCTCACCTGCCGGTCGAGCTGCGCACAGGGCTCCCCGAGGTCTACCCCGTCTAACCTCGTAGGTCCGGATCCGCCATGGCCGGCTCCTCGACGACGCGCAGCGACTTCCCGTACCAGCGGGTGGCATTCGGGTTGTCGTTGTACGGGTCGATCGCCGCGAACCCGGATGCCGCATACAGCGCTCCCGCCGCCTCGAGGGTGTGGTGCGTGTCGAGCACGAGCTCGCTCGCGCCGAACTCCACCGCCCGCCGTTCGAGGTCGGCCATGAGCTGCCGGCCCCAGCCGCGGCCGCGGGTCTCGGGCCGGAGGTACAGGTGCTTCACCTCGTAGCGGGGCCCCTGCGGGCCGTCGGCGATGCGACGGATGCCTCCGCATCCGACCGGGTCGCCCTCCTCGTCGCGGACCACCACGAAGACGCCGGCCGGCGGCTCGAAGACCGACGGGCTCGGGAAGACGGTGGTGTACGAATGGCCGGGGAAGTTCGCAGCGCGCATCGCGAAGTAGTCGGTGAGCAGTGCGTGCCCCTCGGGCGAGTCGACCGGCACGGGGGTGATCGTGGGCATGCGCACGAGCGTAGCCCTCGCCCCTCCGAGCCGGGCAGCACCCGCGCCGCGCCTACGATGGATCCATGACGACGCGCGTGGCCCTTGTCGGAGGCACAGGCAAGCTGGGCGGCATCATCCGCGACGTGATCGAGGCCGAAGATGGGTTCGAGATCTCGGCGACGCTGTCCTCCCGCTCCGAGCTCTCCGAGCTCGAGGGTGCCGACCTGGTCGTCGACGCGTCCACTCCGGCCGTCTCCATCGACGTGGTGAGAGCAGCCGTGGAGCGGGGCATCAACGTGCTCGTCGGTACGTCGGGCTGGTCGGCGGAGCGGATCGCCCTGGTGCGGCCGCTGGTCGATGCAGCGGGGACCGGTGCGGTGTTCATCCCGAACTTCTCCCTCGGTTCGGTGATCGGCTCGGCACTGGCCGCCGCCGCCGCGCCGTTCTTCCCCTCGATCGAGATCGTCGAGGCGCACCGCGAGACGAAAGTCGATTCGCCCAGCGGCACCGCGGTGCGCACGGCCGAGCTCATCGCCGCGGCCCGGACCGAGGTCGGACCGGTCGAATCCCCCCACGTCGACCAGCGCGCGCGCGGCCAGCAGGTCGCCAGCGTCCCGATCCACTCGCTGCGCCGGCCCGGCGTGGTGGCGCGTCAGGACGTGCTGCTGTCCGGCCCCGGGGAGTCGCTGACGATCACCCACGACACCATCGAGCCGGCGCTGGCCTACGCACCCGGCATCCGCGTGGCCCTCGCTGCGGCGCGGGACGCCCGCGGCATCGTCGTCGGCCTCGACAGCTTCCTCGACATCGGCATCCGGGTGCCTCGCCCCGCGCCCGAGCGCGTCATCGCGGAGGGCGGCGTGCCCGGACAGGTCGCCCGCGCGACCGGGGCATGACCGCGCGCATCGGCGTCGCCGTCATGGCGGCGCTGCTGGTGCTCTACCTCGTGCTCGTCGCGCAGCGGGCGTGGCTCCTTCTGATCAGCGGGGAGCCGGTCGCGATCGCGATGGGTGTCGCACTCGTCGTGCTGCCGATCCTCGCAGCGTGGGCTCTCGGACGCGAGCTGTGGTTCGGAGTGCGGGCACAGGCGCTCGGGCGCCGGCTCGAGGGCGAGGGGGCCCTGCCCGAGGAGTCCGTGGGAGTGCGACCCAGCGGCCGCGTGCTGCGGGAGGATGCCGATGCGGTGTTCCCCGCCTACCGCTCGGATGTCGAGGCGCGGCCGGAGGATTGGCGCGCCTGGTACCGTCTCGGGCTCGCGTACGACGCGTCCGGCGACCGCCGGCGGGCTCGCGCGGCGGTGCGGCAGGCGATCCGGCTCGAGGCCCAGGAGCGCCGGGTTTAGTCGCGGGGACCCCGGACGGCGGCGTCCACCGCCTGTTCGACCGTCGCATGGGTGAAGGCGAATCCGGACTCCTGCAGGACCTTCGGCAGCACCGCTGCGTCCGTTGTCAGCAGCCCCTCGGTCGCGTCGCGGCCGAGGACGAGCTTGAGGGCCCACCCGGGAGCGCGCACCAGGAACGGGCGGTTCATCCGCCTGGCAAGAGCGAAGCCCAGATCATTGGCGCTGGCGATCGTCGGGCCCGTCAGGTTGACCGGGCCTGCGATGTCGGAATCGATGATGTGACGAATGGCGCGCACCTCGTCGTCGAGCGAGATCCAGGGCCACTTCTGCGTTCCGCGACCGATCGGCCCGCCCACCCCGAAACGGGTCAGCAGCACGAGAGGCTTCAGAACCCCCTGCGTGTGCACGATCGGCGCGGTCCTCAGCACGGCCACTCGTGCATGATCGCCCGCGGCGAGCGCTGCCGCCTCCCATTCGCCGCACAAGTCGGCCAGGAAGGTCTCGCCGCGAGGGGAGGCCTCCGTCAGGACGGCACCCGGTGCCGAACCGTAGTACCCGACTGCGGATGCCGAGACGAACGCGGGCGCGCCGGCGCCCAGTTCGCGCAGGGCGCGCGCGAGCGTGCGAGTCGGTGTGATGCGAGACCACAGCAGGGTGCTCTTGTAGCGCCGTGTCCACGGAAAACGCCCGATCGATGCGCCGTTGAGGCCGACGACCGCCTCAGCGCCTTCGATCACGGCCGGGTCGAGGGGACGGTCGTCCGTCAGCCACTCGACCTCGTCCGCGGTCTCAGCCGGCCGACGGACGAGGGTGGTGACGCGGATCGCGTCCGCCTGCAGGCTTGCCACGAGGGCGGATCCGACAAGGCCGGAAGCTCCGTGGACGACGACCCGACGCTCGGCGTCGCCGGGATCAGGCAAGCGTCGCCTCGAGCGTGATCTCGATGCCCGCAAGGGCCTGCGAGACCGGGCAGTTCGCCTTCGCCTCGGCCGCGATGCGGTCGAAGTCCTCGCGCTCGAGTCCGGGCACCACGGCGTTGACGTTCAGATGGCTCCCGGTGATCCCGGTGCCGGGCTTGAAGGTCACGGATGCCGTCGTCTCGACCGACTCGGGCGGTGTGCCGTTCTCAGCCAGGGCCAGGGAGAATGCCATGTTGAAGCACGAGGAGTGCGCCGCGGCGATGAGCTCCTCGGGGGTCGTGACCGACGTCGAGCCTTCGCTGCGCGCCTTCCAGTTCACGTCGAACGTGCCCCCGCCCGACGACTGCAGAGTGACCTTGCCGGAGCCGTCGATGAGACCGCCCCTCCAGACGGCCGTGGCTTCGCTCGTGACGGTCATCAGAACCTCCTGGTCGACGTGCGCCCGCACCGGGCGCCTCGCGGTCAGCCTAATGGCGGCATGGAGGGCGCGCGACGAATTCGTCGAGGTTCGGGGCTGTCACGCGGCAGCCGGACGCTCCCGGCCGACGATGCCCGCTCGCTGGAGAAGCAGATAGAGCTGGCACCCCAGGCAGAGCCCGAAAGCCGCATTGAGGAACGCCGCCACGAACGCGGCGGCCGCGGCGATCGGCAGTGCCCAGGGCACGCCGATCAGATGCAGGACGAGGCCGATCGTCGCGACCGCCAGGCCGACGCCCTGCGCGAAGCGAGGCGGACGCGGGTCTTCCAGGTCGGTGGCGGGCTTCAGGCGAGGCTGGAGGACCGTCCGATACAGCGCACCCCACGGCGCCGTCCGCGGCGAGAGCACGCCCCACAGGAACAGGCCGGCGATCAGCAGCAGCAGGAGGAACGCCGGCTCGGCGGCTCGATCGGCCACGGTAGCCCCGAGCGGCGTCGTCGCGCCCAGGAAGACGTCGATGAACAGCAGGACGGCGGTGATCGCCGCAGCGAAGCGCGGACCGCGCGGGTCGATCCCGTGTCGCCGGCCGGCGGCATCCGCTCGATCAGACACGAGCGGTTTCCCCGGTGAGGCGGCTCAGCTCCAGCTCGAGGACCTCGCGATTGGCAACGCCGCCGAATCGCGTCTGGACGACGCCGTTCCCGTCGAGCACGAGCGTCGTCGGGGTCTGCAGGATGTGGAAGTGCTTCGCGATGTCGGGGCGGTGAGTGACGTCGATGTCCAGATGCACGACGCCGTCGCGCGCGTCGGCGACCGCCGACAGCGTGCGGTGCACCCCGGGGCACCGCGAACACAGCTCGGTGCTGAACTGCAGGAGCGTGGCGGTGCGGCCGAGGGAATCGGCGCCGAGCCTGACAGGCTCGACGACCTCGTGCGGGATGTGCCGACGGGGGCGGCTCTGGCGCCACTGAACGAAGACGCCGAGCGCGATGGTCGCCGCCAGCAGGAGGGCGAGGGCGATGAGCGCATTGACGATGGTCACAGCATCCCAGGCTAACTGCTTGCCCATGAATGAACGACGATCCCGCCGATATGACGCGCTCGGCGTAATGCGGCACCTTCCGCAGCGGTGTCGCCAGGGAGGGATACCATCGAGACGATGTCCGAGACGATCCCCACGCCGTACGAAGATCTGCTCCGCGATGTGCTCGCGCATGGCGCCGTCAAGACCGACAGAACAGGCACCGGCACGCGGAGCGTGTTCGGTCGCCAGCTGAGATTCGATCTGTCGCAGGGCTTCCCGCTCGTGACCACCAAACGCGTCCACATGAAGTCGATCGCGTACGAGCTGCTGTGGTTCCTGCGCGGCGAGTCGAACGTCTCCTGGCTGCAGGAGCACGGCGTGACGATCTGGGACGAATGGGCCGACGCCGACGGCGAGCTCGGCCCCGTCTACGGCGTGCAGTGGCGGTCGTGGCCGACGCCCTCGGGCGAGACGATCGACCAGATCGCCGGTGTGATCGACGAGATCCGCCGCAACCCCGACTCACGCCGTCTGATCGTCTCGGCGTGGAACCCCGCCGACATCCCCGACATGGCGCTCGCGCCCTGCCATGCGCTCTTCCAGTTCTACGTCGCCGACGGCCGCCTGTCGTGCCAGCTGTATCAGCGCAGCGCCGATCTCTTCCTCGGTGTGCCCTTCAACATCGCCTCCTACGCGCTGCTCACGCACATGGTGGCGCAGCAGACCGGGCTGGACGTGGGCGACTTCGTCTGGACCGGCGGAGACTGCCACATCTACGACAATCACCTCGAGCAGGTGCGCCTGCAGCTCGAGCGTGAGCCCTTCGCCCCGCCGTCCCTCCGCATCACCCGCAGGCCGGACTCGATCTTCGACTACGAGTACGACGACTTCGTGATCGAGGACTATCAGCATCATCCCGCGATCCGCGGCGCCGTCGCGGTATGACGGATGCCGCGCGGATCGGTCTGATCTGGGCCCAGGCCGAGGACGGCGTCATCGGGCGCGACGGGGGGATGCCATGGCACGTTCCCGAGGATCTCGCCCACTTCAAGGAGATCACACTGGGCTCGCCCGTCGTGATGGGCCGGGCGACGTGGGATTCGCTCGATCCCCGGTGGCGGCCGCTGCCCGGCCGGCGGAACATCGTCGTCACCCGGCGACCGGAGTGGTCGGCCGCCGGAGCCGAACGCGCCGGGTCGGTGACGGAGGCGCTGCGCGCCGCGGCATCCGGCGATCCGGAGTGGATCTGGGTCATCGGGGGCGGCTCGGTGTTCGCCGCGACGATCGGAAAGGCCGACCGGCTCGAGGTGACCGAACTGGCGCACCCCGCGGGATTCGCGCCCCGAGACGACGACGTGCGCGCGCCGGAGATCGACCCCTCCGTCTACACAATGGTCGAAACCGACCCGCAAGGCGGTGCCCACACCTCCCGCAGCGGCATCCGCTATCGATTCCTGCGATACGACCGCGCCACGCCCGCCTAGGCTCGGCGGCATGGCACCCACCGCGCTGATCACCGGTGCGAGCTCAGGGCTGGGCGCCGAATACGCCCGGCAGCTCGCGGCGCGCGGCGCGGACCTCGTGCTGGTCTCGCCGGAGGAGGACGCCCTCGTCGAGCTGGCCGAGGCGCTGACCGCGAAGTCCGGGATCGCGGTGGAGGTTGTCGCGGCCGACCTGCTGGACGAGGAACAGCTCGCGGTGGTCGTGGGCCGGCTGTCCGATCCGGATCGGGCGGTCGACCTGCTGCTGAACTGCGCGGGCTTCGGACTGCACCTGCAATTCGAGCGCAACGACATCGACGACGAGGTGCGGCATCTGCGGCTCCTCGTGCAGGTTCCGCTTCGACTGACGCACGCGGCGCTGCAGCCGATGCTCGCGCGGGGAAGCGGCCGCATCGTGAACATCGCGTCCGTGGCCGGATTCGTGCCGTTCTCCACCTACGGAGCCTGCAAGCGCTGGCTCATCGACTTCAGCCGGTGGGCCAACGGCCGGTACGCCGGCAGGGGGGTGACCATCACCGCGGTGTGCCCCGGCTTCACCCGCACCCGCTTCCACGAGCGCATGGGCCTCGCGAGGGCGGAGATGCCGCTGCCCGCGTGGCTGTGGCTCGACGCGGCGAATGTCGTCTCGGCGTCGCTGCGTGACATCGCGCGCGGCCGGTCGCTGTCGGTGCCGACTCTGCGGTACCGGATCGCCGTCGTGCTGAGCCACGTGCTGCCATCCGGTCTGGTCGGCCGGATCACCGGCGGCCGTGGATAGGCTCGAGCGCATGGCTCGAACGGCACTGATCACCGGCGCGAGCTCAGGCCTCGGGGCCGAGTACGCCCGGCAGCTCGCCGCACGCGGAGCGGACCTGGTCCTGGTCGCACGCGACGTCCGGGCGCTCGAGGACCTGGCCGCCCGACTCGCTGCAGAGCACGGTGTGACGGTCGAGGTGATCGTGGCGGATCTGCTCGACGCGCAGCAGCGGGAGCCGGTCATCGAGCGGCTTGCTGACCCGCAGCATCCGGTCGACATGCTCGTGAACAATGCGGGCTTCGGACTCCCGCTCGCCTTCGAGCGCAACGACATCGAGGACGAGATCCGGCACCTCGAGCTGCTGGTCGAGGTGCCGATGCGGCTGATGCACGCCGCCCTGGGACCGATGCTGCAGCGGGGGAGCGGCCGCATCGTGAACATCGCCTCGGTCGCCGGCTTCATTCCGCGCTCGACATACGGCGCCTGCAAGGGCTGGCTGATCAGCTTCGGCCGATGGGCCAACGGGCGTTACGCGCGGCGCGGCGTCACGGTGACGGCGGTCTGCCCGGGATTCACGCACACCGACTTCCACGAGCGCGCGGGCATGCCTCCGGGCCAGGAGGGCGTGCCGGAGTGGATGTGGCTCGACGCCCGAGATGTGGTCGCCGAGTCACTGCGCGACGTGGCCCGGGGACGGGCCGTCTCGGTGCCGTCGCTGCGGTACAAGGCGATCGTGGCTCTCTCCCGGATCGTCCCGGCCGGCACGGCGGCGAAGGCGGCCGAACGAGGACGCTGACGCGTTACAGCGCCGAAAGGTGCGCCGGTTGTCGGGAGCGATGTGACGGAAGTGGCCGCCGGGTCACATTTCACACCGAAAAGAGGTCAGCTCCCGACGATCGGGCGCTCCTCCCGGTTCTGGTGTGCCATCCGATCCACAGACGGCGGACGGTCACCGGTACGGGCCGCGCAGGCGACTCGCATCTGCAGATGCGCAGCTCGGACATCATCGACCTCATCGAATGGCATGGCGGGGTCATCCGCCGGCACCGTCTCTCGGCCGGGGCCTCGAAGCGCGACATCGCTGCGCGGTGGCGGGCGGTTCAGTCCTCCGGCTGCGAGAGGGCCTCTACGGGTCCGCCGCCGCGGATCCTCTCGTTCTCGAGGCCGCCCGACGGCTCGTTACGCGTTTGGAGCGGCACGGCGTCCCGGTCGTCGGGAGGCGTGTGACTCGAGTTCTCCTGCGCCGAAAGTGCGGCTGAGGGCGCTGCCTCCCTGCACCGGCGCTCGCCCCCGCCGCCGGCGGATGACCCGCCCGCGGCGAGCCGATAGCCTGAAGCCATGACGCACGCCGGCAATCCCTTCGGGCAGGTGCTCGTCGCGCTCGTCACCCCGATGACGGCCGACGGCGAGGTGGACTGGCCCGCCGTCGAGAAGCACATGGACGACGTGATCGCGGCGGGCGCCGACGGCATCGTCGTCACCGGCACGACGGGCGAGACCAGCACGCTGACGGATGCCGAGAAGATCCGCCTCGTCGAGGTCGGCAAGGACGTCGCGGCCGGCCGCGCCCGGATCATCACCGGCGGCGGATCGAACGAGACCGCGCACGCGATCGAGCTGTACAAGGCGAGCGAGAAGGCCGGCGCCGACGGCATCATGATCGTCACGCCGTACTACAACAAGCCCACGCAGGCGGGCATCCTCACGCACTTCCGGCTCGTCGCGGACGCCACCGATCTTCCGGTGATCCTGTACGACATCCCGGGCCGCACGGGAGTGCCGATCACGTACGAGACGATCATCCGGATCTCCAAGCACCCGAACGTGCTGGCGATCAAAGACGCGAAGGGCGACTTCAGCGAAGTCAGCCGGGTGCTGAACCAGACCGACCTGATGTACTTCTCCGGCGACGACGCGAACGTGCTGCCCCACCTGTCGATCGGCGCCACGGGCCTGATCGGTGTGACCGCGAACATCGCCGCCCAGCCCTACCGGGTGATCGTCGATGCCGTCAACCGCGGCGACCTCGCCGCGGCGACGGCCGCGCACCGGCAGGTCGAGCCGCTCGTGCGAGCCGTCATGACCCACGTGCCCGGCACCGTGTCGGCCAAGTACATCCTGCACGGGCTCGGGCGGATCGGCAGCCCGAGGGTGCGGCTGCCCCTGGTCGGTCCCGAGGAATGGGAAGCCGCCAAGATCGAGGATGAGCTCGCCCTCGTGCGCGACGTCGCCGGCGCCGACTTCTCCAACTTCCGCCCCGACCGCAACGCCGCCGCGGGCGGCGCCCTGCCGAAGGTCTCAGGAACCACAAGATGATGCGACGCGACACCCGCTGAGCGGGTGCGCGCGAAAGCGGATGCTCCGGCATCCCGAGGAAGGTGTCTGATGCCCAGCACCGTGTACGACCCGCCCGCTCTCGAGGCCGGGACTCTCCGAGTCACGCCCCTCGGCGGTCTCGGCGAAGTCGGCCGCAACATGACCGTGTTCGAGTACGGCGGCAAGCTGCTGATCGTCGACTGCGGCGTGCTGTTCCCCGAGGAGCACCAGCCGGGCGTCGACCTGATCCTGCCCGACTTCGAGCCGATCAAGAACCGGCTCGATGACGTCGTCGGCGTCGTGCTCACGCACGGTCACGAGGATCACATCGGCGCGGTTCCGTACCTGCTCAAGCTCAAGCCGGACATCCCCCTGATCGGGTCGGGCCTGACCCTCGCGCTGATCGAGGCCAAGCTCAAGGAGCACCGCATCCGGGCGTACACGCTGACGGTGGCCGAAGGACAGCACGAGCGGGTGGGACCGTTCGACCTCGAGTTCATCGCGGTGAACCACTCGATTCCCGACGCGTTGGCCGTCGCGATCCGCACTCCGGCCGGACTCGTGCTCGCGACGGGCGACTTCAAGATGGACCAGCTGCCCCTCGACGGCCGTCTCACCGACCTGCGCGCGTTCGCGCGGCTCGGCGAGGAGGGGGTCGATCTGTTCCTCGTCGACTCCACGAACGCGGATGTGCCCGGCTTCACGCCGCTCGAGCGCAGCATCGGCCCGGTCCTCGATCAGGTGATCGGAAAGGCCCCGCGCCGGGTCATCGTGGCGAGCTTCTCCAGCCATGTCCATCGGGTGCAGCAGGTGCTGGATGCCGCGGCCGCGCACGGCCGGAGGGTGGCGCTGCTCGGCAGGAGCATGGTCCGCAACATGGGCATCGCCGAGGAGCTCGGCTACCTCCACGTTCCCGAGGGCGTCTTCATCGACTACAAGAAGGCGCGCGACCTGCCCGACGACAAGATCGTCTACATGTCGACCGGATCGCAGGGCGAGCCCATGGCGGTGCTCAGCCGCATGGCCAACAACGACCACGAGATCGAGCCGGGGCCGGGCGACACGGTGATCCTCGCATCGAGCCTCATCCCGGGCAATGAGAACGCGGTGTACCGCGTGATCGACGGTCTCACCAAGCTCGGCACCAATGTCGTGCACAAGGGCAACGCGAAGGTGCACGTCTCCGGTCACGCCGCCGCGGGCGAGCTGCTCTACTGCTACAACATCCTCAAACCCAAGAACGTGCTTCCCGTGCACGGCGAGTACCGCCACCTCATGGCGAACTCGCGGCTCGCGCAAGACACCGGCATCCCGCCGGAGAGGACGATCCTGGGCGAGAACGGCACCGTGATCGACTTGAGGAACGGCGTCGCGACCGTGGTCGGCCAGCTCGACCTCGGATTCGTGTACGTCGACGGCTCGACCGTCGGCGAGATCACCGAGGCCGACCTCAAGGACCGCAGGATCCTGGGCGAGGAGGGCTTCATCTCCGTGATCGTGGTGGTGGATGCCGCCACCGGGCGGATCATCACCGGCCCCGAGATCCACGCCCGGGGTTTCGCGGAGGACGACACGGTGTTCGACAGCGTCAAGCCCAAGATCGCCGCGGCGCTCGCCGAAGCGGCGCAGTCGGGAGTCCGCGATTCGCACGCGCTGTCGCAGGTCGTGCGGCGGGTGATCGGCCGCTGGGTCAACCAGCAGCTGCGCCGCCGGCCCATGATCGTGCCGCTGGTCATCGAGGCGTAGCGGCCGCCCGGTAAAATCGGGCGATGGCATCCTTCAGCGTGCGACCGGCCGGGCAAGCCGACGGCGCGTTTCTGGGCGACATGGTGGTCGAGGCGGCCAATTGGCGGCCGGGTGCCGCGCGCCCCAAGCACCAGATTCTGACGGCGCCCGAGCACAGCCGCTACGTCGCCGGCTGGAAGCGACCCAGCGACGCGGGCTTCGTGGCGCTCGATGCGACCGGCGAGCCGATCGGCGCCGCGTGGTATCGCGTGCTCCCGCGCAGCGACCCCGGCTTCGGGTACGTCGGCACCGGCGTGCCCGAGCTCATCATCGGCGTCCGGCCGATCTGGCGCGCACACGGCGTGGGGCGGCGACTCCTGCAGGCGCTCACCGAGCAGGCGCGGTCCGACGGCTTCGGGCGTCTGAGCCTCAGCATCGAGCGCGGCAACTTCGCCGTGTCGCTGTACCGGAGCGAGGGCTTCGCCGTCACTCAGAGCGGCATCGGCCGCGACACCATGGTCAAGCGCCTGCGCTGACGAGCTTCCACCCCGGCGGGGTGATGGATGCCGGGGCCGCGTCGCTGCGGGCGATTCACACCGTGCCGCCGTAGCGTGGGGGGATGGCCAGGAGCTCAAGCCCGACCAGGAGTGGTCGCGCGCCCGCGAAAGCATCCTCGTCGCGCACGTCATCGTCCGCGGCGAAGCCCGCTCCGGCGCCCAAACGCTACGTCGGCGAGACGGACCGGCCGCCCTTGGTCGTCCGCGCCTGGATGGGTCTCGCGCACGGCACCGGAGGTCTGTTCCGCGCCTTCGGCCCGGAGACGCTCGAGAAGGATCAGCGAAGGGACGGACTGCCGTTCCTCCTCGTGCTGCTGGCGATCGCCGGTGCCGTCAACGAGTGGTTCTTCATCGGGAACGAGATCGCGCAGACCATCAGCGCGTACACGGCCGGAGGGCTGGTGGGCCGGGTGGCATTCGTCCTCCCGGTGCTGCTGCTGCTCCTGGCCGGCTGGCTGTTCCGGCATCCGGCATCCGTTCACGACAACGGCCGCATCGGGATCGGCTTCGCCCTCTTCGTCCTGTCGGTCGCCGGGTTCTGCCACATCGGAGGCGGCCGCCCCCAGCCCCGCGAAGGACTGCCCGCGCTGAGCGAAGCAGGCGGGGTCTTCGGCTGGATGCTGGGGGAGCCTCTGGCGCTGCTGCTGACCGAGACCGGCGCCGCGATCGTGCTCGGGGTCCTGACGGCCCTCGGCATCCTGATCCTCACCAAGACTCCGCCCAACCGCATCGGACGCCGTCTGGGAGATCTGTACGCCTGGATGTTCGACGCGGAGCGTCCGGAGCCGCGCGAGAAGGCGGCCGCCGACTCGGATGCAGACGACGACGGCGAGAACGACGACCCGGCGCTGCCGTGGTGGCGCCGCAACAAGACCGGCCGCGAGAAGGACCCGGACGGCGGGGCCGGGTCGCAGGACCTCACCGAGCTCCTCCCGCCCGGGGCGGTGCAGGGCGGCTTCGAGCAGGCGGCCGTCACGCTTCCTCCGCCGCCCCCCGCCGAGGCGCTGACCGAGGTCATCGATCCGGTGGTGCTGGCGGGCGGCGCCCGCGCGGCGAAGAAGTCCGAGACCGGCATCCGCGACGACGAGACGGCCACACCGCTGGATGACGGCGTGCTGCCCGGTCTGTCGGGCCTGGGAGGCGACGGGCCGCGGCACGCGCCTGTCGCGCCCTACCGGCTGCCGTCGGTCAACGCCCTCGCCGCGGGCACGCCGCACAGGGCGCGCTCGGCCGCGAACGACACCGTGGTGGCGGCGATCACGAGCGTGCTGCAGCAGTTCCAGGTCGACGCCCGCGTGACCGGGTTCTCCCGCGGCCCGACGGTCACGCAGTACGAGATCGAGGTCGGCCACGGCGTGAAGGTCGAGCGGATCACCGCGCTGCAGAACAACATCGCGTACGCCGTGGCATCCAACGAGGTGCGCATCCTCGCTCCGATCCCCGGCAAGTCCGCGATCGGCGTGGAGATCCCCAACACCGACCGCGAGATCGTGACCCTGGGCGACGTGCTGCGCTCCGCCGCCGCCCAGCAGGCGACCCATCCCATGACGATCGGCGTGGGCAAGGACGTCGGCGGCGGCTACGTCCTGGCGAACCTCGCGAAGATGCCCCACCTGCTCGTGGCCGGCTCGACCGGCTCGGGCAAGTCGAGCTTCGTCAACTCCATGATCACGAGCCTGCTCATGCAGGCCAAGCCCTCCGACGTCCGCATGGTGCTGATCGACCCGAAGCGCGTGGAGCTCACCTCGTACGCGGGCGTTCCGCACCTGATCACGCCGATCATCACGAACCCGAAGAAGGCGGCCGAGGCGCTGCAGTGGGTCGTGAAGGAGATGGACATGCGGTACGACGACCTCGCGTCGTTCGGCTATCGCCACATCGACGACTTCAACCGGGCCGTCGTTGCGGGCGAGGTCGTGGTGCCGCCGGGAAGCGAGCGGGTGCTCAAGCCGTATCCCTACCTCCTGGTCGTCGTCGACGAGCTCGCCGACCTCATGATGGTCGCGCCCCGCGACGTCGAGGACTCGATCGTTCGGATCACCCAGCTCGCCCGCGCCTCCGGCATCCACCTCGTCCTGGCCACGCAGCGGCCGTCGGTCGACGTCGTCACGGGTCTGATCAAGGCGAACGTCCCCTCGCGCCTCGCCTTCGCCGTCACGAGCGTCACCGACTCCCGCGTCATCCTCGACCAGCCCGGCGCCGACCGGCTGATCGGCCAGGGTGACGCACTGTTCCTTCCGATGGGGGCTTCCAAGGCGATTCGCGTGCAGGGCGCGTGGGTCAGCGAGGACGAGATCGAGAAGGTCGTCAAGCACGTCACCGCCCAGGCGCGGCCGGAGTACCGGGAGGTCGCGGTCGCAGCCGAGAAGAAGGAGATCGACGCCGACATCGGCGACGACCTCGAGCTGCTGCTGGCGGCCACCGAGCTCATCGTCTCCACGCAGTTCGGTTCGACCTCGATGCTGCAGCGCAAGCTCCGAGTGGGCTTCGCGAAGGCCGGACGGCTGATGGACCTGCTCGAATCGCGTGAGATCGTCGGGCCGTCCGAGGGCTCGAAGGCGCGGGATGTGCTGGTGAGCGTGGAGCAGCTTCCGGAGGTGCTCGCCCGCCTGCGCGGCGATGAGGCTCCGGCGGCATCCGCCGATCCGGTGGACGCGCAGTTCGACGGCTACCCCGTCGTGGACGCGGGCGCTGACGGTGACGAGGACGCATGGGGACTGACGGGGCGCGATTGATGGCCGTTCCCCGCCAGCTCCCGAACACGATCACGATCATCCGGATCCTTCTGGCGCCGGTGTTCCTCTGGATGCTGCTCATCGACGGCGGCGCTGACGGGCCGCTGCGCTGGTGGGCCGCCGCGCTGTTCATCGTCGCGATCGCGACCGACGGCATCGACGGCTGGATCGCCCGCAGATACGAGATCGTGACCGACCTCGGCAAGCTGCTGGACCCGATCGCCGACAAGGTGCTCACCGGATTCGCGTTCATCGGCCTGTCGATCCTCGGCGAGCTGCCGTGGTGGATCACGGTCGTCGTGCTCGTCCGCGAGGTGGGGATCACCGTGCACCGCCTGGTGGTGGCGAGCGATCACGTGGTCGCCGCGGCCTGGCTGGGCAAGCTCAAGACCGTAGCCCAGGCCGTCGCGCTCTCCCTCGCGCTGCTTCCGCTGTGGACGATCGTCGGCGAATGGATCTTCTGGCTGAACGGCATCACGATGGCGATCGCCGTGATCCTCACGGTGGCCAGCGGCATCGACTACGTCATCACGGAGGTGCGAGGAGCGCGTCGCGGGCGGAGCGCCGCGTGACGGATGCCGCTCCGCCGGACTCCGCCGAATCGCTCGCCGCCGCGCTCGTGCACCGCCTCACCGCGCGGGGATGGACGGTGGCCGCAGCGGAGTCGCTGACCGGCGGACTCGTGGTGGCGACGCTGATCGGCGTGCCCGGCGCATCGGCGTGCGTGCGGGGCGGGGTGGTCGCGTACGCGACACCCCTCAAGCATTCCCTCCTGGGAGTGGATGCCGCCCTGCTGGCCGCGGAGGGCGCCGTGCACCCCGAGGTCGCTCGGCAGATGGCGGAAGGTGTCCGGACAGCCGCATCGGTGAACGCGGCCGCCGCGGACGTGGGCATCGCGACCACCGGCGTCGCCGGTCCGGCAGTCCAGGACGGCCGGCCGGTCGGCACCGTGTTCGTCGCCGTCGCGACACCCGCGGGGACGCACGTCGAGGAGCTTCTGCTGTCCGGCTCTCGCGCGCAGATCCGCGCGGCTGCCTCACGCAGTGCGCTGGCGCTCGCGCTGCATGCGACGGCCTGAGCCCGTCGAAACCGACGGGAACAGATCGTGTTTCGGCTCGGTTACATTCGGCGATTCCCACCCATTCCCCAGCCCGCGGGATTAGATTGAAGCCATCCGGTGTTGTACCGTTATCCACCCGGATACAGCGGAATCAGTAGTGAGGAGGGGGGCCCATCATGATCCTTGTACGTCAAGAAATCGGCGAAGTCCTTCGTGACTTCCGGCAGCAGAAGGGTCGCACCCTCCGTCAGGTCGCGAGCCGTGCCAGTGTCGCCCTCGGTTACCTCAGCGAGGTCGAGCGCGGTCAGAAGGAAGCCTCCAGCGAGATCCTGGCGTCGGTCGCCGAAGCGCTCGATGTGCCCATCTCGACCATCATGCGCGAAGTCGGCGATCGCATCTCCGTCCTCGAGGGCATCCAGCCCTTCCCCGACGTGGTGCCCGACGATCTGGTCGCATCCGTCGACGCAGAGCTTTCGCTGCGCTGATTTGCGTCGCAGCGAGTTCGACCGCGCCGTCGCCGACGAGTTCGGCCCTCAGGCCGGCACGCTCGTGATCGACCTGGTGCTCTCGCGCCTCGGCGACCGCACGGCCGCCGAGGCGCTCCAAGCCGGCGTCCCGCCCGCGCGAGGTGTGGCTCGCGCTGTGCGCCGAGACCGACGTGCCCCTCGAGCGCCGATACGGCGTCGGGCGACTGGAGCCGAAGGCCCGCTGACACGCCTCGGATCGGCGGCGTGTCGTATCGAACGTGTGTTCTAGTGCCGCGTAGGCTCCTTCACAGTGGAGTCGACGACGTGTCTGTCCACAGGACGGGCGCGGAGCGAAGACCGATGTCGGAGCCCACCCCTAGCGTGAACAGCGTCGAACGACACCACATGCCTTGTCGCAGCATCCTTCCCGGACCTCGGGGCGGAGCGCGACAGCCTACAGGCGACGGAACGCGAGCATAAAGGAGCACGTCATGCCCTCACCCGAAAACCGCGAGAAGGCCCTCGAATCGGCACTCGCCCAGATCGACCGGCAGTTCGGGAAGGGCTCGGTGATGCGACTCGGCAGTGACGAGCGCGCTCCCGTCGAAGTGATCCCCACCGGCTCCATCGCTCTGGACGTCGCCCTCGGAGTGGGCGGTCTGCCGCGCGGCCGCATCGTGGAGATCTACGGACCTGAGTCGTCGGGAAAGACCACGCTCACGCTCCACGCGATCGCCAATGTGCAGAAGCAGGGCGGAATCGCGGCCTTCATCGACGCGGAGCACGCGCTCGACCCCGAGTACGCGCAGAAGCTGGGCGTCGACATCGACCAGCTCCTCGTCTCGCAGCCCGACACGGGCGAGCAGGCGCTCGAGATCGCCGACATGCTCATCCGCTCCGGCTCGATCGACCTGATCGTCATCGACTCGGTCGCGGCACTCGTGCCGAAGGCCGAGATCGAGGGTGAGATGGGAGACTCGCACGTCGGCCTGCAGGCGCGCCTCATGTCGCAGGCGCTCCGCAAGCTGACGGGTGGCCTCAACACGACAAACACCACGATGATCTTCATCAACCAGCTGCGCGAGAAGATCGGCGTCTTCTTCGGAAGCCCCGAAACCACTGCCGGCGGCAAGGCGTTGAAGTTCTACGCGTCGGTGCGCCTCGACATCCGGCGCATCGAGACGCTCAAGGACGGCACCGACGCGGTGGGAAACCGCACGCGCGTCAAGGTCGTCAAGAACAAGATGGCGCCGCCCTTCAAGCAGGCCGAGTTCGACATTCTGTACGGCACGGGCATCTCGCGCGAAGGCAGCCTGATCGACTTCGGCGTCGAGCACGAGATCGTCAAGAAGTCCGGTGCGTGGTACACCTACGACGGCGAGCAGCTGGGCCAGGGCAAGGAGAACGCCCGCAACTTCCTCCTCAAGAACCCCGACATCGCGGCCGACATCGAATCGAAGATCAAGGTGAAGCTGGGCATCGGCCAGCCGAAGGCTGTCGAGGCGGTCGGCGATGAGCTCGCCAAGCGTCGCCCCGCCTGATGACCCCGCACGATGGTGACGGGAGCGGGTCCCGCGGAGCCCCTGCGTCCGGGCTCGCTCCCGTCACCTACCTCCCCGGAGTCACTCCGCCGCATGGTCCGCCTCCTGCCCAGGAGACGACCGTCCGGTGGGCGGTTCCGCTCGAGCCCGACCCAGAGGCCGACCCACCCACTGCCGACGTCTCGGACGAACCGGAAGGCTCTTCGGCGGACGATGCGGAGGAGCTCCTCACTCGCCGGCTGCGGCGCAGTGCCCTCTCCGAGCGGGAGGCGCGCACCCATCTGGCTCAGCGCGCCATCGACGCTGCGGTGATCGAGGCGACGATCGAGCGGTTCACCGGTCGTGGGTGGATCGATGACGCCGTACTGGCGGAGCAGCTCATCCACTCCGCGACGAGTCGCAAGGGCCAGGGTCGTCGAGCGATCGCGCAGACGCTCCACGCGCGCGGCATCGCACGGGACATCGCCGAGGCCGCGTTGGCCGACCTTCCCGACGACGATGACGACCGCGCTCTGGAGTACGCGCGCAGCAAGGCCCACGGCCTGCGCAGCTACGACCTGGAGACCGCGATGCGCCGGCTGATGGGTCAGCTCGCGCGTCGGGGCTACTCGGGCTCTGTGGCGTCGAAGGCTGCACGCGCTGCGCTCACCGAGCAGCGCTCCGGCGGGAGTGTGCAGTTCCGCTGATCCGGGGTCGGGCATCCGGAAAGCCGTGACTCTTCCTCGCCGCGCTAGGGTCGGTCGAAGGCGTGCGAGGAAGAGGCGAGATGGCGATCGATGTCACCGGATTGACGAAGCGCTATCGCGACAAGGTGGCCGTTGACGACATCTCCTTCTCGGTGGCCGACGGCGGTGTCTTCGCTTTCGTGGGCACGAACGGAGCGGGCAAGTCGACGACGATCGGCTGCCTCACGACGGTGCTGGCGTTCGACGCCGGCCTGGTGCGCGTGCGGGGGTACGACGTCCGACGCGACGGCGAGCGGGTTCGAGAAGCGATCGGCGTCGTCTTCCAGGAGTCGCTGCTCGATCCGATGCTCACGGTGCGGGAGAACCTCCAGCTGCGCGGAAGGCTCTCGCGCGTCGCGCGGCGTCTCCCTCGAGGCGAAGATCGCGCAGGTCGCCGACCTCATCGGCCTCGACGAGTTCGTCGATCGTCGCTACGGCAAGCTGTCCGGCGGCCAGCGGCGACGGGTCGACATCGCGCGGGCTCTCCTGCACGAGCCGGCCGTGCTGTTCCTGGACGAACCGACGGCGGGGCTCGACCCGGCCAGCCGCTCGCTCGTGTGGAACACGCTGCACGAGCTCAGCTCGCGAGGCGACCTCACGATCTTCCTGACCACGCACTACCTGGAGGAGACCGAGGAGGCGGCGCGCGTGTGCATCATCGACGACGGACGCATCATCGCCGACGACACCCCCACGAGTCTGCGTGCGACGTACAGCCGCAGCGTGCTGACGGTCACCACCGACGACCCCGACGGGCTGATCCGCGAAGCGCATGCGGTCGGTGCCGACCCCTCCCGAGACGGCGGAGCGGTCGTCATCGGCGTTCCCGGCGCGGATGTGGCTCGGCGTCTCCTGGGCGGTCACGGCGACCGCGTCCGCGATTTCGAATTCCGGCACGGGCGGATGGACGACGTCTTCCTGGCCCTGACCGGGCGTTCGGCCGAAGAGGTCGGTGCCGCATGAGCGTGGTGCTCTCGCTCATCGGCCGCAACCTCCGCATCTTCTTCCGAGACCGCCTCAACGTCTTCTTCTCACTGCTGGGCGCGGTGATCCTCTTCGGGCTGTACACGCTCTTCCTCGGCAACCTGCAGACCACCGACCTCGCCGAAGCACTCCCGGGCGCATCGACGGCGGAGGTCCAGGCCTTCGTCGACAGCTGGATGTTCGCCGGCATCGTCCTGATCACGACCGTCACCACCGGCCTCGGCGGACTCGCGGTGATCGTCGACGACGACCAGTCCGGCCGCTTCCGCGACTTCCTGGTCGCCCCCCTGCGGCGCGGGCAGCTCGTGCTCGGGTACCTCCTGTCTGCCGTGGTCGTGGCGGTGATCCTGTCGCTCCTGGTCCTCGCCATCAGCGTCGTGTACCTCGGGCTGGTGCGCGGAACCTGGCTGTCCGTTCCGGCGATCGGGCGGGTCATCCTGATCGTGGTCCTCTCGTGCGTCGCGTTCACGTCGATCTCGGCGCTCGTCGTGTCGTTCGTCCGCACGAACGGCGCGTTCTCAGGGCTCGCGACCATCGTCGGAACGGTGCTCGGCTTCATCGCCGCCGCCTACATCCCCATCGGGGCCTTCCCGGAGGCGGTCGCGTCGGTCGTCGCGGTGCTTCCCTTCGCGCAGGCCGGAATGCTGCTGCGAAGGGAGTTCACGGCCGAGACGCTCCCCGCCATCACGGCCGATGCCCCCGGCGCCGAGGACACGCTGCGCGCGTTCTACGGGATCGACCTCACGGTCGGCGACTGGGCAGTCCCGGCCTGGTTCGTCGTGGCGGTGCTGCTCGCCATCGCCGTGGTGTGCACCGTCCTGTCGGCCGTCCGCATCCGCGCGCCGCATCCGCTGACCGGCCCCCGTCGGTCCGCGCCCGGGCGCGGGCAGTCCGGCCGTTCAGGCTGGGCTCGTAGAATGAGGCTCATCATGATCACTCCGTCCTCATCGCCGACGACGATCGCACCCTCACCCGCCGCTCTGGCGGAAGACGGCCGCGTCCGCACCTACGAAGTGCGCACCTTCGGCTGTCAGATGAACGTGCACGACTCCGAGCGCCTGTCCGGATCCCTGGAGAGCGCCGGCTACCTTCCCGCGCCGCTCGGCGAAGAAGCCGACGTGGTCATCATCAACACGTGCGCCGTCCGCGACAACGCCGCGGGCAAGCTCTACGGCACGCTCGGCCACCTGGCATCGGTGAAGCGGCGCAAGGACGGCATGCAGATCGCCGTCGGCGGCTGCATGGCGCAGATGGACAAGCAGGCGGTGCTCGACAAGGCTCCGTGGGTCGATGTCGTCTTCGGCACGCACAACATGGGCTCGCTCCCCGGACTGCTGGAAAGGGCTCGTCACAACGGCGAGGCGGAGCTCGAGATCCTGGAGTCGCTCGAGACGTTTCCCTCGACCCTTCCCACAAAGCGCGACAGCGTCTACAGCGGCTGGGTGTCGATCTCGGTCGGCTGCAACAACACCTGCACGTTCTGCATCGTGCCGAGCCTGCGCGGCAAGGAGAAGGACCGCCGCCCGGGCGACATCCTGAACGAGATCCGCCTCCTGGTGGAAGACGGGGCCATCGAGGTCACTCTGCTCGGGCAGAACGTCAACTCCTACGGCGTGGAGTTCGGCGACCGGCACGCTTTCGGCAAGCTGCTGCGCGCGGCGGGGGAGATCGACGGGCTGGAGCGCATCCGCTTCACCAGCCCTCACCCCGCTGCCTTCACCGACGACGTCATCGACGCGATGGCCGAGACGCCGGCCGTCATGCCGCAACTGCACATGCCGCTGCAGTCGGGCAGCGATCGCGTCCTCCGCGCCATGCGCCGGTCGTACCGCAGCGAGCGCTTCCTCGGCATCCTCGACCGGGTCCGCGAGCGCATTCCGCACGCAGCCATCACGACCGACATCATCGTCGGGTTCCCGGGCGAGACCGAGGAGGACTTCGCGGAGACGATGCGCGTGGTCGAGCAGTCCCGTTTCTCGAGCGCGTTCACCTTCCAGTACTCCGTGCGCGAGGGAACGCCGGCAGCGACCATGCCCGACCAGGTGCCCAAGGCGGTCGTGCAGGAGCGCTACAACCGGCTCATCGCCCTGCAGGAGCGCATCTCGCTCGAAGAGAACCACGCGCAGCTGGGCCGGCAGGTCGAGCTTCTCGTCTCGATGGGCGAGGGCAAGAAGGATGCCGAGACGCACCGTCTCACCGGACGCGCCGAAGACAACCGGCTCGTGCACTTCGAAGTGCCCGCCGGCAGCGCGGTGCCCCGACCCGGTGACGTCGTCTCGGTGGCGATCACGCACGCGGCTCCGTTCCACCTCCTGCGCAGACTCCGACGGCGCACCCCTGCGCATCCGGCGCACCCGCGCCGGTGACGCGTGGGACCGCACGCAGGCCGAGTCCTGCGGCGTTCCGGCGCCGGCGGAGACCGGCGCGCCGCGCGCGGTGTCGCTGGGGCTGCCCTCGCTCCGCGTCGGAGTGTGACCCCGCTGCAGACTCCGACACCGGACGACGCGCCCGGCCCGCGGCTGTACGCGGTGGTCGGGGCCACCGGCACCGGCAAGTCCGAGCTCGCGCTCCGCCTCGCTGAGCACCTCGCCGGAACGGGCCGTCCCGCCGAGATCGTGAACGCCGACGCCATGCAGCTGTACCGGGGCATGGACATCGGAACCGCGAAGCTTCCCGTGGCCGAGCGGCGCGGCATCCGCCATCACCTGCTCGATGTGCTCGATGTCACCGAGGACGCAGCGGTCGCCTGGTACCAGGGCATGGCACGGGCCGCGGTCGACGCCGTTTTCAGGCGTCGGTCGCATGCGATCCTCGTGGGCGGATCGGGCCTGTACGTCTCCAGCGTGCTGTTCGACTTCCGTTTCCCGCCGCGCGACGAGGAGCTGCGTGCCCGAGCTCGAAGCCGAGCTGGAGCGCGAAGGGTCCGGGGTGCTTTTCGCGCGGCTCCGCGATGCCGACCCGGCGACGGCGGACCGCGTGGACCCGCGCAACGGCCGCCGCGTCGTGCGCGCCCTGGAAGTGCTCGCCCAGGGCGAGGGGACACACCGAGGGGCGCTTCCCGAGGAGCCGACGCCCTGGCGTCCCGCCACCGTGATCGGCCTCACGACCCCGCGGCACGAGCTGGTGGGCCGACTCGACGCCCGGGTCGAGCGCATGTGGGCGGACGGCCTCCTCGACGAGGTGGAGCAGCTGAGGGCCCGCGGACTCGAGCGCGGCACCACCGCCCGCCGGGCGATCGGCTATGCGCAGGCGCTCGCGCAGCTGTCGGGCACGATGACGCGTGCCGAGGCGATCGCCAGACGCAGGCGCTCACGCGGCGCTACGCGCGCCGCCAGGTGAGCTGGTTCCGCCGCTACCCCGACATCGAGTGGACACGAGGACACGAGGATGTCGACCTCCAGCGGATACTGGGTCCATGACATCGATCCGAGCGTTCACGCTGAGAGACACCGAGTCCGTCATCGCCCTCTGGCAGTCGACCGGCCTCACGAAGTCCTGGAACAACCCCCACCTCGACATTCAGCGCAAGCTCACGGTGCAGCCGGAGCTCTTCCTCGTCGCGACCGACGCCGATGAGATCGTCGGCACCGTCATGGCCGGCTACGACGGACACCGCGGCTGGCTGTACTACCTCGCGTCCGACCCCATGCGGCGCGGGCAGGGGATCGGGCGTGCCCTGGTCACCGCCGCCGAAGACCTGCTGCTCGAGCTCGGCTGCCCCAAGGTGCAGCTCATGGTGCGCCCGAGCAACGACGCAGTCCTGGGGTTCTACGACACGCTCGGCTATGAGCGCTTCGAGACCACGACCACCGGCAAGCGGCTCGTCATCGACTGAGCCGAAGCGCCGGAGCCGACGCGGGTTCGCCCATAGGCTGGGGGGATGCCGCAGACGATCCCGTTCACCAAGGGCCATGGCACGGGCAACGACTTCGTCCTGATCCCCGACCCGGACGGCGCGCTGGAGCTCAGCGACGATCAGGTCGCGGTGCTGTGCGATCGCCGGTTCGGCATCGGCGCGGACGGAATCCTCCGCGTCGTGCGATCGACGGCGATCGACGAGGGCGCGGATGCCGCGCGCCTGGGCGCCCAGTGGTTCATGGACTACCGGAACGCCGACGGATCGAAAGCCGAGATGTGCGGCAACGGCATCCGCGTGTTCGCCCGTTACCTCGCCGACACCGGCCTGGCCTTGGTCGACGAGGCGCCGCTGCTGATCGGGACCCGTGCCGGCGTGAAGTCGGTGACCCGCAGCGAGCTCGGATTCGAGGCCGATCTGGGTTCGTGGCGCGTGGAGCCCGATGAGATCCTGGTGCGCGCTCGCGGCCTGGGCGTGCCGCGTCCTGGCCTGGGCATCGACGTCGGAAACCCGCACGTCGTCGTGGCGCTCTCGAACACCGATGAACTCGACGCGCTCGACCTGACGGCGAGGCCCCAGCTGCAGCCGGAGCCGCCGCGCGGCGCGAACATCGAGTTCGTCGTGCCGAGCGACCCGCTCGTGCGCGAGGGCGTGGGCTCGATCCGCATGCGGGTGTTCGAACGGGGCGTCGGGGAGACCCTCAGCTGCGGCACGGGCGTCGCCGCGGCCGCCCTCGCCGTCCGCCACTGGGCCGGTCAGGCGGCGCCCGACCGCTGGACGGTCGACGTGCCGGGCGGAACGCTCGGGGTGCGGATGCTGCGAGTACGCGGCGATCTGCACGTGCTGCTGTCGGGCCCGGCGACGCTCGTCTACTCGGGCGAGGTCGCGCTGGCCTGAGTCGCGCCGATCAGGGCAGCGGCGATCTCGCCGGTCATCGACGCGCCGTGCCGCCGCACCTTCAGCACCCGGAAGCCCCGGCCCGTCGCCGTGCGATGAACGCTGTACCCCGGCGTGAACGTCGCCGCGAGCCAGCGCTGCAGCGAGTCCGAGCCGAGGTTGCGCTGCACGACGAGCCACGCATCCGATCGCTCGTCGAGCCGCGGGATCCACCGCTCCAGGAGGCCGTGCAGCTCGTGCTTGCCCACCCGGATCGGCGGGTTCGAGCGGATCGTCCGGAACGAGACGTCGTCGGGAACATCATCGGGGCGTGACGCGTTGATGTTGGTGAGGCCGAGTTCCTGGGCGTTGCGGCGCACCAGGTCGAGAGCCCGTTCGTTCACGTCCACGGCCCACACCGTGGCGTGGGGCGACGGGATGGCCATCGACAGCGCGATCGGTCCCCATCCGCAGCCCAGATCCAGCAGATGCCCGCCGGGCGGTGGGGGAGGCGTGTTGGCCAGCAGCACGGCGGTCCCGGAGTCGATGTGGTCGGGGCTGAACACACCGCCTGCGGTCGTGACCTCGAGCTCGGATCCGGCGAGGTTCACCCGGATACGGCGGAGGTTCTCGGGACTGGCGGGTGATGCGCTGAAGTAGTGATCATCCGCCGTGCTCCCCATGCTGCGAGCGTAGCGGAGGCGCCTCGGCGAAGGGAGACCGGCTGGGACGAGCGGGAACGCCCGTCCCGACAGGGCGATGGCAGCCCGCACCGGGCCGCCGCCGACGGTCGAGGCGTAGAGTTTACGGGCATCTTCGAAAGGAACACATGACGGACACGACAATCCCGACGAGCACCGACGAGACCGCGGCCGACGGCCTCATCGACCCGGTGGCCCGCGTGCTCGAGCGCGCGGAGGCGCATTCGGGCGTGCGCGTCTTCGGCGCCGCTCAGGCGCTGCAGGACGAGGCGACCATCTCGCGCGGCCGACACGGACGGCGAGCAGTGGGACCGCGAGGAGCGCGCGGCTCTGCGCCGCGTTCCCGGCCTGTCCACCGAGCTCGAGGACGTCACCGAGGTCGAGTACCGGCAGCTGCGCCTGGAGAACGTCGTGCTCGTCGGGGTGCATCCGCAGGGGGAGACCGAGGACGCCGAGAACTCGCTGCGCGAGCTCGCGGCGCTCGCCGAGACCGCCGGAGCGGTGGTGCTCGATGCCGTGCTCCAGCGCCGGCCGCATCCTGACCCGGCGACCTACCTCGGCCGGGGCAAGGCGCAGGAGCTGCGGCGACCTCGTCGCCGCGCTCGGCGCCGACACCGTGATCGCCGACACCGAGCTCGCCCCGAGCCAGCGCCGCGCGCTCGAGGATGTCGTCAAGGTGAAGGTGATCGACCGCACCACGGTCATCCTCGACATCTTCAGCCAGCACGCCAAGAGCCGCGAGGGCAAGGCGCAGGTCGAGCTCGCTCAGCTCGAGTACCTGCTTCCGCGCCTGCGCGGCTGGGGTGACTCGATGAGCCGGCAGGCCGGTGGCCAGGTCGGCGCCGGCGGGGCCGGCATGGGCTCGCGTGGGCCCGGTGAGACGAAGATCGAGCTCGATCGTCGCCGCATCCGCACGAAGATGGCGCTGCTGCGGCGTCAGATCCGCGACTTCGCCCCGGCACGCGACGCGAAGCGCGCCGAGCGCAAGCGCAACACGATCCCCTCGGTGGCGATCGCCGGGTACACGAACGCCGGCAAGTCGAGCCTCCTCAATCGCCTCACGAGCGCCGGCGTGCTCGTCGAGAACGCGCTGTTCGCCACTCTGGATGCGACCGTGCGCCGTGCCGAGGCTTCGGACGGGCGGGTCTACACGCTCACCGACACGGTCGGCTTCGTGCGCAACCTGCCCCACCAGCTCGTCGAGGCGTTCCGATCCACGCTCGAGGAGGTCGGCGATGCCGACGTGATCGTGCACGTCGTCGATGCCGCCCACCCCGACCCGGCGGCGCAGCTGCAGACCGTGCGCGATGTCATCGGAGACGTGGGCGCGCGCGAGATCACCGAGATCGTCGTGTTCAACAAGGCCGACCTCGTCGACGAGAACACGCGCATGGTGCTCCGCGGGCTCGAGCCGCGCGCGCTGTTCGCCTCCTCGCGCACCGGCGAGGGGATCGACCGAGCTGCGCGCGGCGATCGAGGCGGCACTTCCGCTGCCGGCCGTCGAGGTGCGCGCGCTCGTGCCGTACGACCGCGGCGACCTGATCTCCGCCGCCCACGAGTCGGGTCACATCCTCTCGCAGACGCACGAGGAGGACGGAACCGCGCTGCACGCGCACGTCTCCGAGCGTCTGGCCGCCGAACTCGCCCCGTTCGCGGTCTGAGACCGCGACTCAGCTGAGCGCCGAGCGGAGCGATGCCCGGGGTGTCGAAGCCGAAGACCGCGCCGAGGAAGGCGAGTTCGGTCTCCAGCGCGTGCACGACGTTCTCGGCGCGGCGGAATCCGTGTCCCTCGCCCTCGTAGAGCGACGTAGGCGTGCGGGATGCCGCGCGCGGCGAGCGCGTCGCGGATCGCCTCCGACTGCGCAGGGGGCACCACCCGATCATCCGCACCCTGCAGCAGCAGGAGCGGCACCCGGAAGCGCTCGGGGTGCGACAGGGGCGAACGTTCGAGGTACAGCTGCTCGGCTGCCGGAAGCGGCCCGATCAGTCCGTCGAGGTAGCGCGCCTCGAAGTCGTGCGTGTCGGTGGCCAGAGCGCGCGCGTCTCCGACTCCGTAGCGGGACATCCCCGCGGCGAACGCGTCGGTGTTCACGAGCGACGCCAGCACCGTCCAGCCGCCCGGCGGACCCGCCCGCGATCGTGATCCGCGCGGGATCCGCGGCCCCGCTGGCGGCCAGGCCCAGACGCGGCGGCGGCGACGTCCTCGACGTCCACCACGCCCCACTGCCCGCGCAGCCTCTCCCGGTACTCGCGGCCGTAGCCGCTGGAGCCGCCGTAGTTCACGTCCAGCACGCCGATTCCCGCGGCTCGTGAAGTACGCGACCCGACCGGATGCCGCGCCGCCGCGGTGCGCCGTCGGACCGCCGTGCACGCAGACGATGTACGGCGGCAGCTCGTCTGCGGGAGCCGAGGCGTCGGGATTCGTCGGCGGGAAGTCGTAGGCGTGCACCGGGCCGCCGAGGCCCGTCGAAGCTGACCGCGCGTGGCTGCGGCATCCATTCGGCGCCCCAGGACGGTGCTCCACCGTGGATGAGCGCGGCGCTCTCCGGTCGGTCGACGTCCACGACCCACAGTCCGCTGGGCGAGTCGGCGAGCTGCTCCGGACACGAGCACGCGCGTCCCGCGCACATCCTCGACGGAGCCCTCCGAGGTCACCGTGGCGGGCAGGGGCTGCACCGTGCCGTCCTCGTGGATGAGCACGAGCTGCGTCGTCCCCGTGCGTGCGGATCGCCACGATGCGCCCGTCGTCCAGGCGGCGCGAACCACCGCGTGCCGAGCACCCACAGCGGGCCGCCGGTGTCGGCGTCGGCGGGCGCGATGGGGCGGCGCTCGAGATCGGCCGAGAGATGCTCGCGCCAGAGGTTCCATCGTCCGGTGGTGTCGTCCGCGTAGAGGAGGTTCTCGTCGTCGATCCAGATCGGCTGCAGCGGTGCGAGCTCTGCCCGCCGGCCACGGTCGTCCACTCCGACGACGGTGCCGCCTCCAGCCGCCCGACGCGCAGCTCCGACCGGTCCCAGGGCATGTCGGGGTGGTTCCAGGCGATCCAGGCGAGGTGCCGCCCGCTCGGCGACAGGGCGGGGTGCGCCAGGAAGTCGCTCTCGCCGACCAGCGACGTCACGCCGGAGCCGTCGAGTCGCGATCCGCACGAGATCCCGCCGCGGGGCCCCCGCTCCGTCGTGCGTCTCGCGGACGCCGAGCAGCCGACCGCCCTGCCAGGTGAGGCCTCCGAAGCGCATGCCGTGGTCGGCCGGCGTCAGGACACGCGGCTCCTGGCCGGGCACGAGCGCCCACACGCACTGGTCGGCCTTCTCGACGAACAACAGCACGCCGTCGTCGGTCGCCGTCCACGCGCCGCCGCCGTACTCGTGAACGCGTGACCGGGCGTTCCAGGGCAGCGGGAGGACGTCGACGCACGTCGCCGTCCGCTGTCCGGCGGCGCACGGCGCGTGCGGCCGCCCTCCTCGGGAACGCTCTGACCCCACCAGATGTCGCCACCGACGAAGCGAGCCCCCTCGATCCGAGGTGTCGCGGCGGTCACCGCTGCGGCTGACAGGGGCGACGGCCAGGAGCCGTAGGGGGATGTCGCACTCACGGTTCCACGGTACGACCGTATGCCGGGGTCGCGGTCGTCGCAGGGGCCCGGACTCCGGCGTACGCTACGCGCATATGCCATCTGACGTAGGCACCTCGACACAGTGCCGTAGCGAGGGTCGCCGCTCCCATCGCGCACGGGATCGGTCCCGGCGCGTACGACATCCACTCGCCGCGCGTTCCGTCCGTCGCCGAGATGATCGAGCTGCTCGAGCGGGTCGTCGCGGAGATTCCCCTCCGCCAGGTCTGGGTGAACCCGGATTGCGGCCTCAAGACCCGGGGCTACCCGGAGACGGTGACGTCGCTGCAGAACCTCGTCGAAGCGGCGCAGACGGTGCGCGACCGGTCGAAGGTCAGCGCCTAGGCGCCTTCTTCGACGGCGCGGGTGAGGCCGCCTCCGGGGCGGGGGCGGCGTCACCGCGGCGGCCGGCGGCATCACCGGACCCGAGGGCGCCGCAACAGTGCCGGCGGGCGCAGTCGCCATCTCTGGTGCGGCGATCACGAGGGTGTCGGCATCCGCGGAACGTCCGCCGTCGAGCCGTGCCTCTGCCGTCGACGACGCTGCAGCAGTTCGAGGATCCACCCGACCAGCGAGCGCCACCACGAGCACGAGGACGATGTCGCCCACCGACAGAGGTCGCAGGGCGAACAGCCACAGCACGGCGATCACGGCGATCGACGGTGCGCACCAGCACGCGCTGCCGGCCGAGCCACAACCCGAGCGCGCCGGTGTCGAGGCCGCGCGCAGCCAGCCGAGCACGGGCGGTGGCGTTCAGTCCTCCTGTGGCCGCCCGCACGCCCAGCGCCGGGCGCGAGCCGCCCATCAGCCAGCCGATGATGGCCACCAGCACGCCGAGCAGGAGGAGCACGAGTGCAGTCTGCGTCATCGCCCCGACCAGCTGGCCGTAGATCACTTCGAGCGCGGACGGCGAGAGGTCGAGGTCGCGCGCCACGATCCCGACCGCCGCCGACCCGATCGACAGGCTCGCCGCCAGCGTCGCGCTGCCGATCGCCAGCCCGAGGCCGGTTCCGAGGATGGCGGTGCTGCGGCGGCGTGCGATCAGGATGCCGAGGCCGAAGAGCGCCGAGCGTGATGACGGGCAGCCACAAGCCCATCGTCGCCGCGATCGCGTAGCCGGTGCGGATCGCCGCGAGGTTGTCGCCCTCGCCGAGGATGACCACGCGGTCGACTGTCGGGATGAGCTGGGCGACGCCGAGCCCGCGATCGATGAGGTTCTGCTTGACACGTTCGACGACCGCGCCGAGCTGGATGCCGACGCCCTCATCGGTCGTGGACGACGAGGCCCCCGCCGTCCGAAGTGGCGGCCGTCGTCGAGGGCGCGATGAGCCGCGCGCGTGGCGGTCGCCCAGACGTCGGCGAACGCCTCCGACTCGACGACGCGCGTGACGGTCTGGGTCACCAGGTTCTCGCAGCCCGTCCGCCGCCGGCGCCTGCAGGAGCCGAGCGCCTCGGTCGCACGCGGCGGGAGGCCGAGGTCGGCGATGCCGTCGAAGACGTTCGCGTGAGCTGCTCGAAGTCGACCTGCGCCGAGATCGCCTCCATCGTCTCGTCGACGACGAGCGCCTGCACGGCGGGATCCTCCACGAGCGGGGCGAGGGTCGCGACGAAGGCATCCTCGTCGACGAGCTGGACCCGCGCCCAGGCCCCGACGATCGAGACCGGGCACCAGGATCGCCGCGATCACGATGCAGATCGCCGACACGCGGGGCGCGCCAGCGCCCCGGGCGGCGGCCGGCCGGCGCGGTCTCGTCCAACGGCGCGCCGGACTGGGCGCGCAGCCGTTCGTTCTCGGCGCGCAGCCGGTCCAGCTGCGCCTGCAGGTCGTCGTCAGCTACAGCGGACATGAGCGCCTCCTCGGTGCGAATGCCCTCATTGTGGCGCACCGGCCGCGCGTCCGACCCACCCGAATCGGGTGATTCTGCGACGGCGGGACTCGCCGCCGCCGCGACGACGATCCTCAGACTGCGCGCAGGACCGCCACGACCTTGCCGAGGACCACCGCGTCGTCGCCGAGGATCGGCTCGAACGCGGAGTTCCGCGGGAGCAGCCACGTGTGGCCGTCGCGCTGGCGGAACGTCTTGACGGTGGCCTCCTCGTCGAGCATCGCCGCGACGATGTCGCCGTTGTCGGCGTTCTGCTGCTGACGCACGACGACCCAGTCGCCGTCGCAGATCGCGGCGTCGATCATCGAGTCGCCCGAGACCTTCAGCATGAACAGCTCGCCCTTGCCGACGAGCTGGCGGGGAAGCGGGAAGATCTCCTCGACCTGCTGCTCCGCGGTGATCGGGACGCCGGCCGCGATCCGACCGACCAGGGGCACCATCGCGGCGTCTCCGACGCTCGGGGCGGTGTCGGCGGGGTTCTCCGTCGACATGCCGGGCAGGTCGATGAGCACCTCCATCGCACGCGTCTTGCCGGCATCCCGCCGCAGGTAGCCGCTCAGCTCCAGCTGGTTGAGCTGGTGCGTCACGCTCGAAAGCGACTTGAGTCCGACGGCGTCGCCGATCTCCCGCATGCTCGGCGGGTACCCGTGCCGCGCGATGGAGCGCTGGATGACTTCGAGGATGGCCAGCTGCTTGTCGCTCAGGCTCTTGCGCCGACGCGTCTGCGGCTTCTCGCGTCCGTTCGCCTCGGTCATCATTCCGGCTCCTGTCCTGCGGGTGTGCATCGTCTTCGAATGTCGGAGGCCCGTGGTGGGGTGTTCTCATCGAAACCGTATCCGGTATTGCTCGTTCAGGGCCGCAGCACCATCGCGTGTCGCGTTCGAAGGATCGATCCCGCATCCGGCAGTTGACACCCTACAACATCGAAGATATCTTCGGAAGAGAGATTCGCATCCCCGACTCCCGGCCGAGCCGAGGATGCGAACCTCTTCCCTTCCCAGGAGGACGACATGACAGCGATCAGCATCTCGGCGCCCCGAGCGACGCGACTGCGCCTCACCGCGCGCGGTCGTCGCATCGTCGCCGGTCTGGCGGCACTTCCGGCCGTCGTGGCCCTGAGCCTGGCCGTCCTCAGCGGGGGCACGGCACTGGCCTCGAGGGATGCCGGGGCGCCCGGCGAGTCCTTCTCCACCATGACGGTCGGGGCGGGCGAGTCGCTGTGGTCCATCGCGGAGCAGATCGCTCCGGGCGCCGACCCGCGCGACGTCGTCGATGACATCGTGCGCCTCAACGCGCTCGAGGGCGTCACGGTGTCGGCCGGCCAGCAGATCGCGATCCCCGCCGAGTACGCGGCGGCGCCCTAGATCCCGTTCCCCCGTCCCGGGCATCGCCGCCGGCTGCGGCGACCGCCTCTACGATGGGAGGGGTGACCATCCGCCTCGATGACCTCCCCCTCCGTCACGATCTCCGCGGCATGACGCCGTACGGCGCCCCGCAGGTATCACTCCCGGTCGCGCTCAACGTGAACGAGAACACCCATCCCGTTCCTGAAGAGGTCGCGGACGACATCCTCGATTCCATCGCGCGGGCGCTGCGCGACGTCAACCGATACCCGGACCGCGAGTTCACGGACCTCCGGGAAGGCTTCGCGGATTATCTCGGCTACGGATTGACGCGCGAGCAGATCTGGGCCGCGAACGGCTCCAACGAGGTTCTGCAGCACGTGCTCCAGGCGTTCGGCGGACCCGGCCGCACGGCGTTCGGGTTCGCGCCCACCTACTCGATGTATCCGATCCTGACGCGCGCGACCGGTGCGACGTGGGTCGCCGGAGGCCGCGGCGACGACTTCGCCGTGGACGCCGAGAGCGCGGCGTCGCAGGTCGCCGACGCCGCTCCGGATGTGATCTTCCTCTGCGCACCGAACAACCCCACCGGCACGCCCATGCGGCTCGATGTCATCGAGGCCGTGTACGAGGCGTCGGCGGGCATCGTGGTCGTCGACGAGGCCTATCAGGAGTTCGCCCCCCGCGACGAAGGGTCGGCGCTCGCCCTTCTGCCGGGCAGGGAGCGGCTCATCGTGTCGCGCACGATGAGCAAGGCGTTCGCCTTCGCCGGCGCACGCGTCGGCTATCTCGCGGCCGACCCGGCAGTGATCGACGCCCTGCGGCTCGTGCGCCTTCCGTACCACCTCAGTTCGCTGACACAGGCGGCGGCCGGCGCCGCACTCCGCCACGCGCCGACGATGCTGCAGATGGTCGAGGAGATCATCTCCCAGCGCGACCGCATCTCTGCGACCGTCGAAGCGCTCGGATACGACGCGTACGAGACGTGGACGAACTTCGTGCTGTTCGGAGGCGTGCACGATGCCCCCGCCACATGGCAGGGGCTGTACGACCAGGGCGTCCTCATCCGCGACGTGGGCATCCCGCAGCACCTGCGCGTGACGGCGGGCACCGAGCAGGAGACCACCGCGTTCCTGGACGCACTCGCGTCGCTAGACTCGGCCTCATGAGCCGCCCCGGAACAGGCCGTACGGCGCAGGTGCGCCGTGCGACCAGCGAGTCCACAGTCGAGCTCGAGCTCGACCTGGACGGCACGGGTCGCAGCCGTATCGACACGACCGTGCCGTTCTTCGACCACCTGCTCACCGCGTTCGCGAAGCACTCGCTGACGGATCTGACCGTCCGCGCATCCGGCGACACCGAGATCGACGCGCACCACACCGTGGAAGACGTCGCGATCGTGCTCGGTCAGGCGATCCGGGAGGCGCTGGGCGACAAGTCCGGCATCTCGCGCTACGGAGACGCGCTCGTGCCGCTGGATGAGGCGCTCGCCCAGGCGGTGGTCGACATCAGCGGCCGGCCCTATCTCGTGCACGGCGGCGAGCCGGCCGGATTCGAGCTGCACCTCATCGGCGGCCACTTCACCGGATCGCTCGTGCGGCACACGTTCGAGGCGATCGCGTTCCACGCCGGCCTCACCGTCCACGTCACCGTGCTGGCCGGCCGCGATCCGCACCACATCGCCGAGGCGGAGTACAAGGCGTTCGCGCGGGCATTCCGCCAGGCCAAGGCGCTGGACCCCCTCGTGGACGGCGTCCCCAGCACCAAGGGCGCCCTGTGACCGAAGGGCACGAAGAGCGCGCTGTGACTGAAGGGCACGACAAGGACGCTGTGAGCGCAGGTTCGCCCGACCGTCCCCTGGTCGCCGTCCTGGACTACGGATCGGGCAACGTGCACTCCGCGGTCAAGGCCCTGGCCGCGGCCGGTGCCGATGCCCGCCTGACGGCGGACCGCGGCCTCATCGACGATGCAGCCGGGCTCGTCGTGCCCGGCGTGGGTGCCTTCCGCGCCGTGATGGATGCGCTGAGGGCCAGCCGCGGCGACGAGATCATCGACCGGCGTCTGGCGGGCGGACGTCCCGTGCTGGGCATCTGCGTCGGAATGCAGGTGCTGTTCGACCGGGGTGTCGAGCGCGGCGTCGACACCGAGGGTCTCGGCGAGTGGCCCGGCGTGATCACTGAGCTCGACGCGCCCGTCCTGCCTCACATGGGTTGGAACACCGTCCATGCGGGGGAGGGCTCGCGACTGTTCGACGGCATCGAGGGCGAGCGGTTCTACTTCGTGCACTCGTTCGCGGCGCAGCAGTGGCAGCTCGAGGTGCAGCCGCCGTTTCCCTCGCCGGTGCTGACGTGGTGCGACTACGGCCGGCCCTTCCTGGCCGCGGTGGAGAACGGCCCGCTGTCGGCCACCCAGTTCCATCCCGAGAAATCGGGGGATGCCGGCATCCGTCTGCTCGCCAATTGGATCGGCGGCCTCGGCGGGGCTACCCTCTGAACTCGTGCCGTCGGCGAGAGCGCTGTGCTCCCGCCTCATCCGGCACGAGGAGCCATGAACGATTTCGCGTCCACGCCTGAGCTGATCCTGCTGCCTGCCGTCGACGTCGCGGACGGCAAGGCGGTCCGCCTCACCCAGGGCGAGGCGGGCACCGAGACCAACTACGGCGACCCCATCGACGCGGCACTCGAATGGGCCAGGCAGGGCGCTGACTGGATCCACCTCGTGGACCTCGACGCCGCTTTCGGCCGCGGCAGCAACGCCGCGGTGATCCGCAAGGTCATCCGCCAAGTGCGGGGAGTGCTGGTCGAGGTGTCGGGCGGCATCCGTGACGACCGCAGCCTGCAGGCGGCGCTGGAGAGCGGCGCGGCGCGCATCAATCTCGGCACGGCCGCTTTGGAGAATCCCGAGTGGGCAGCCGATGTGATCGGTCGCTACGGCGACGTGATCGCGGTGGGCCTGGACGTGCGCGGCACGACACTCGCCGCTCGCGGCTGGACCCAGGAGGGCGGCGACCTGTGGACCGTCCTGGAGCGGCTGGAGGCGGCCGGCTGCAGCCGCTACGTCGTGACGGACGTGACGAAGGACGGCACGCTGCAGGGCCCGAACCTCGACCTGCTGCGCGAGATCACCTCGCGCACGACCAAGCCCGTCGTCGCCTCGGGCGGGGTGTCGAGCCTCGACGACATCATCGCGCTCCGCGACCTCGTGCCGCTCGGAGTCGAGGGCGCGATCATCGGCAAGGCGCTCTATGCGGGGGCGTTCACCCTGGCCGAGGCGCTGGATGTCGCCGGACACTGACCCGCACGACCACCATCCCGCCGCCGACTCGGCGGGGGTGCCCTGGGAGGGGCGTCGTTTCGAGTCCAACCGCCACTCCGACGACGACGGCTCGGCCGACCCCCGGCTGCTCGCCGCGATCACGGCGTTCCGTGAAGGCCACGGCGATCAGTCCGCCGTGGTCGACGCGTATCGCACCGCCCGCCTGCTGATCCCGCTCGTCGCCGATCGGGGGGATCAGGGCGTGGGCCCGCACGGGATCGTCGTCGACAAGACGCAGGAGCTGTCCATCGTCACGGTCGCCGCTCCGGATGGGCGACGGGTGCTGCCGGTGTTCACGTCGGTGGCCGCGATGGGCCGGTGGGATGCCGCCGCACGCCCCGTACCCGCGGACGGCGCACGCACCGCTGTCGCGGCATCCGCCGACGACACCGATCTGATCGTCATCGACCCCCGGTCGGAGACGGAGTTCGTGATTCGCCGGCCCGCAGTCTGGGCGATCGCCCAGGGCATCGCGTGGGAGCCGAGCTTCGCGTCGCCGGAGGTGTTCGCGGGTCTGCAGGAGAGCGTGCGACCGGAGCTCGCCGTGATCGACCTCAGCGTGGAGCCGGGAGACCCGACCGGCCTTCTGCGCGGGCCGGAGCTCATCGTGCGGCTCGAGCTGATGCACGGGCTCGACCAGTCCGAGCTGGATGCCGTCCTCGAGCGCCTCGCCAGGCGCTGGGCGGCCGATCATCGTGTCGCGGTGCTCGTGGACTCGCTCACGGTCAAGCTGATCCGCGCCTGACCCGACCGGAGCGGCCCTTGTGGTCGGCGCCGAGCGGGCGGATGATCGCTCCTCGGAGGTGCGTCATGACAGCGGGGGCCACGCACGACGACTACGAACGAGCGCTGGGGGCGGCCCATCGGCATGCCATGGAGTGGCTGGAGTCCGTTCCGGATCGTCCCATCCGACCGGAGACAGACGCGGACGGCATCCTCGCGCGCCTCGATCGACGCCTGCCCGAACGCGGGGATCGACGCCCGAAGCCGTGATCGACGAGCTCGCGGACGCGGCTCGTCCGGGTCTCATCGCGCTGGGTTCGCCGCGCTTCTTCGGGCTGGTGATCGGCGGAACGTATCCGGCGGCGATGGCGGCGGACTGGCTCGTCTCGGCGTGGGACCAGAACACGGGTGCGCGTCAGCTCACGCCCTCCACCGATGCGGTCGAGGAGGTGGCCGCCGGATGGTTGCTCGAGCTGCTGGATCTACCTGCCGACTGCGGTGTCGGCTTCGTGACCGGTGCGACGAGTGCGAACCTGTCGGCACTCATCACCGCGCGCGACGCCGTGCTGCGCGATCGCGGGCACGACTCCACCCGCGGCATCCAGTCGGCCCCCCCGATCCGGTTCCTCGCGGGCGGCTCGGTGCACGCATCCGTGATGCTCGCCGGCCGTCTCGCCGGACTCGGCGCGCCGGAGACCGTCGGCGCGGACGACCAGGGCCGAATCGACGTCGACGGTCTGTCCACGGCACTGGCCGCGCACAGCGGGCCGACCATCGTGGCGCTGCAGGCTGGGGAGGTGCACTCGGGGGCGTTCGACGACTTCGCCGCCGCGATCGACGTCGCCCACCTGCACGGAGCGTGGGTGCACATCGACGGGGCCTTCGGGCTGTGGGCGGCGGCCTCACCGCGCCTGAGACACCTGTTCGCCGGCGGCGAGCGGGCGGACTCCTGGGCGACCGATGCGCACAAGACGCTCAACGTCCCGTACGACTGCGGCGTCGTCATCGTGCGCGACGAAGCGGCCATGACCGCCTCGCTCGGCGTGCACGCCGTCTACCTTCCCGACGTGGCGAGCGTCGCGGACCCGTACGACCGCGTCCCCGAGATGTCTCGCCGCGCGCGGGGCGTGCCGGTCTGGGCGACGCTGCGGTCGCTGGGCAGGAGCGGGGTGATCGGCCTCGTCGACGGGCTGGCGGATGCCGCGACCGGCCTGGCCGACGGGTTCCGCGGCATCCCGGGTCTGGAGGTGCTCAACGACGTCGTCTTCACGCAGGTCTGCCTCGCCGCGCGCGATGATGCCGACACCGCCGCCCTCGGCGAATGGCTGCGCGCGGAGGGCACCGTGTGGGCGTCGTCCTCGGTGTGGCACGGGCGCACCGTGGTGCGCTTCGCGGTCAGCAACCGTGGGCACCGACGCGGAGGCAGTGCGTCGGACGGTCGAAGCGGTCGCACGCGGCGCCGCGGCGGTCGGCATCGGCGCTCACGCGCCGGGGGCGGTCAGGTGACCGGGCCGGTCCACTTCTCGCCGGGACCCTTGCCGATCGGATCGGGGATCACCGAAGCCTCACGGAAGGCCAGCTGGAGCGAGCGCAGGCCGTCGCGGAGGGACCGGGCGTGCATGTCGCTGATCTCCGGCGCGCCCGCGGTGATGAGCCCTGCGAGCGCGTTGATCAGCTTCCGCCCTTCGTCGAGATCCGTCTGCGTCGCAGGATCGTCCGCCAGGCCCACCTTGACCGCCGCCGCGCTCATGAGATGCACTGCAGCGGTCGTGATGACTTCGACGGCCGGGACGTCGGCGATGTCGCGCGTCGCGGATGAGGCGGCGCGCTCCTGGGCCTCCCAGCGTGCCTGGCGTTCCGAGTCCACGGCGACCCGCCCTGCTCGAAGGTCGTCGTCGGGTTGGCGAATCGTGTCCACGTGCCACTCTCTGCTAGACTTGACCGGGCTTCGGAGCGTCATGCTCCGGAACGAAAGAGGATCACATCCCACCCGCGCTTGCCGTTCCAGGCTACCGGGTCCAGCACTCCGCCTCGTCCGCTTGCGGCCGGGGTAGACACGAAGCGGCACACCCTGTCGCTGCGTGGTTCCGGGTGCGAAGCCGACGCTCACGCGTCGTGCGGGTGGAATCGAGTCTCTCTTCCGCCCGCGATGCATCCCGCTTCGCGGTGGCCGACACCCGCATGAAGAGGAGTTACGCATCAGCGATCCCCGCACCAATGACCGCATCCGTGTGCCCGAGGTCCGCCTCGTCGGCCCCAACGGAGAGCAGGTCGGCGTCGTACGCATCGAAGTGGCGTTGCGTCTGGCGCAGGATGCCGATCTCGACCTGGTCGAGGTGGCTCCCAACTCCAAGCCGCCCGTCGTCAAGATCATGGACTACGGGAAGTTCAAGTACGAAGCGGCACAGAAGGCCAAGGAGGCCCGTCGCAATCAGGCGAACACGATCCTCAAGGAGGTCCGTTTCCGCCTGAAGATCGAAGCCCACGACTACACGACCAAGCTCAAGCGCGCCGAGGGCTTCCTCAAGGCGGGCGACAAGGTGAAGGCCATGATCCTGTTCCGCGGACGCGAGCAGTCGCGACCCGAGCAGGGCGTGCGACTGCTCAGGAAGTTCGCGGAGGACGTCGCCGAGTTCGGCACCGTGGAGTCCAACCCCACGATCGACGGCCGCAACATGGTCATGGTGGTCGCACCGCACAAGAACAAGTCCGAGGTCAAGACCGAGCAGAACGCCCAGCGCGCTGCGAACAAGGAAGCCGCCCGGTCGGCCTCGCACAGCGGACCCGCCGACGAATCGGCTGCCGCACCCGCCGAATAGGCGCCCCGAACCCCCGCCTCGCGGGACACACCCCGAAGCCCGCGAGGGCGACACACGAAGGAACAGAAGATGCCGAAGCAGAAGACCCACTCGGGTGCCAAGAAGCGGTTCAAGATCACCGGCAGCGGAAAGCTGATGAAGCAGCAGGCCGGCATGCGCCACAACCTGGAGGGCAAGGCCAGCAAGCGCACGCGTCGCCTCAACCAGGAGCAGGTCCTGTCCAAGGCCGACACCAAGCAGGCGAAGAAGCTTCTGGGCCGCTGAGCGCGCCCGAACACGTTAGGAAATGAGAAATGGCTAGAGTCAAGCGGGCCGTCAACGCCCACAAGAAGCGTCGCGTCATCCTGGAGCGCGCCTCCGGTTACCGGGGCCAGCGTTCGCGCCTGTACCGCAAGGCGAAGGAGCAGGTCACCCACTCGCTCGTCTACGCGTACCGCGACCGCCGCAAGCGCAAGGGCGACTTCCGCCGTCTGTGGATCCAGCGCATCAACGCCGCGAGCCGTCAGAACGGTCTCACGTACAACCGCTTCATCCAGGGCCTCGGCCTCGCGGGTGTGCAGGTCGACCGCCGCATGCTCGCCGAGCTCGCGGTCAACGAGCCGGCCACGTTCGCCTCGCTCGTCGAGACGGCCAAGGGTGCACTGCCCAGCGACGTCAACGCGCCGAAGACCGCGTAGCACCGGCATCCGTCGATCGGCGCGCCCTCGCGCGTCGAGACAGGGCGTCCTCCTCGGAGGGCGCCCTTTCGCGTCGGCCGCACCCGGTCGGCACAAGGCGTGACCGTATGCTGAACTCGTGCTCGAGAACCCGCGCTCGCCCCGCGTCCGCGCCGTCGCGAAGCTGACCAAGCGCAGTGCGCGACAGGAGACCGGGCTCTTCCTGCTCGAAGGTCCGCAGGCGGCGCGTGAGGCTCTCGCGTACCGTGCCGACACGGTCATCGAGATGTTCGCGACGCCGTCGGCGCTCGAGCGCCATGCAGATCTGCGCGACGCCGCGCGGGACGCCGGCGTGGAGGTCGTCTTCACGACCGAGGCCGTGCTCGACGCGATGGCCGACACGGTCACGCCCCAGGGCATCGTCGCGGTCGCACGCCAGACTCCCACGTCGATCCGCGACGTGTTCGCCGCGGCTCCCCGGCTCGTGGCGATCTGCGAGGAAGTGCGCGACCCCGGCAATCTCGGCACGATCATCCGCGCGGCCGATGCGGCCGGGGCTGATGCCGTGATCCTCACCGGCCGCACGGTCGACCCGTACAACCCCAAGGTCGTGCGCGCCACGACCGGGTCGCTGTTCCATCTGCCGATCGCGGTCGGGGTCGACCTCGTCAACGCCGTCGACCGCGCTCGCGCGGCCGGCGTGCGTGTGGTGGCGGCCGACGTCGGGGGCGGCGATTTCCTCGCCGCCCGCGCCCTGCTCGCCGAGCCCACCGCATGGCTGTTCGGCAACGAGGCGCGCGGGCTCGACGAGGAGTCGCTCGCGCTCGCCGACCTCTCGCTGCGGCTGCCGATCTACGGCAGCGCGGAGTCGCTGAATCTCGCCACGGCGGCGAGCGTGTGCCTGTACGAGACGGCCTTCGCGCAGCGCTCCGGCGCATCCGCCTGACCCCGGCCGGTCCTGTTACAGTCCGGTAAAGCTCGGCGCGGGGCTCTCCCGCCGGGCGAGCGCAGGCCCCTAGGGTGGGCATCATGGCGACACCGGACACACCTGCAGCGGCGCCGAAGACCTCGAACATCAATGTTCGCCGCGGGGAACCGCTCGTGGTCATCGAGCACGTCGACAAGCACTTCGGCGACCTGCACGTGCTCCGCGACATCGACACCGTCGTCAACCGCGGCGAGGTCGTGGTGGTCATCGGGCCGTCCGGCTCCGGCAAATCCACGCTGTGCCGCGCGATCAACCGGCTCGAGACGATCGATTCCGGACGGATCGCGATCGACGGCGTCGACCTCCCGGAGGAGGGTGCGGGCCTGGCCAAGCTGCGCGCCGACGTCGGCATGGTGTTCCAGTCGTTCAACCTCTTCGCACACAAGACCGTCCTGGAGAACGTGACGCTCGGCCCGATCCGGGTGCGCAAGATGTCGCGCAAGGACGCCGATGCGAAGGCGATGGCGCTGCTGGACCGCGTCGGCGTCGCCAATCAGGCCAAGAAGATGCCTGCCCAGCTCTCCGGCGGCCAGCAGCAGCGTGTCGCGATCGCCCGCTCCCTCGCCATGGATCCGAAGCTGATCCTCATGGACGAGCCGACGAGCGCGCTGGACCCCGAGATGATCAACGAGGTCCTCGACGTGATGATCGGGCTCGCGAAGGACGGCATGACGATGATCGTCGTCACCCATGAGATGGGCTTCGCGCGGAAAGCCGCCGACCGCGTGCTCTTCATGGACGGCGGAGCGATCGTCGAAGAGGCAACGCCCGAGCAGTTCTTCACGAACCCCCAGAGCGAGAGGGCGCAGGACTTCCTGTCGAAGATCCTCGAGCACTGAGACACCTCGGCCGCTGCACCGCGGCCAGGACCACTGAAGGAAGGCCGTCACGAGCGGCCCGTACACAGCAAAGGACAGGTAGACATGAACAGAACTCGACTCACGCTGCTCGCACTGGCCACCGCCGGAGCGCTCGCGCTCTCCGGGCTGCGCGTCAGACGGCGGAGATGCAGGCGGCGAGACCGCCACGCCGGAGCCGGAGCCCACGTTCGCCGAGGGCAGCACGATGGCGGCGCTCGCCGAGGCCGGCACGATCACCATCGGCACCAAGTTCGACCAGCCGCTGTTCGGCCTGGTCGGTCCGTCGGGCGTTCCTGAAGGCTTCGACGTCGAGATCGGCAAGATCATCGCCGCAGAGCTCGGCATCGCGGAGGACGACATCGAGTGGGTCGAGTCCGTCTCGGCCAACCGCGAGCCCTTCATCCAGAACGGCGAGGTCGACATCGTCGTCGCGACGTACACGATCAACGACAAGCGCAAGGAGGTCGTCTCGTTCGCCGGCCCGTACTACATGGCGGGTCAGTCGATCCTCGTGCTCGCCGACAACGAGGACATCGAGACCGAGGACGACCTCGTCGGCCAGCCGGTCTGCTCGGTCACGGGCTCGACGCCGGCGGCCAACCTCGAGGCACTCGGCGCCGAAGTCCTGCTGACCGACACGTACAGCAACTGCCTCGGCCCGCTGCGCGACGGCACCGTGGTCGCGGTCTCGACCGACAACGTGATCCTCGCCGGTCTGGCGGCCCAGAACGAGGGCGAATTCAAGGTCGTCGGCGAGCCGTTCACCGAGGAGCCCTACGGCATCGGCCTCGCCCTGGAGGACACGGAGTTCCGCGACTGGATCAACGACGTGCTCGAGGCCTCCTACGAGGACGGCAGCTACGAAGAGGCCTGGAACTCCACGGCCGGAACGGTCCTGCCGTTCATCGAGCCGCCCGCGGTCGACCGCTACTGATCGATCGGAAGCCCGGGCCGGCCGTGAGGTCGGCCCGGGCATCCGCCCCTGAGCACATCCCGAACCGACGGAAGGAGGCGCGATGGAGCAGCTGATCTCGCTGCTGCCCGAATTCTGGGCGGGGTTCCGGGTGACCCTCCTGCTGCTCGCCGTGTCGGGCGTGCTCGCCCTGATCCTCGGGACGGTCATCGCCGCCATGCGGATCTCCCCGGTGGCGGCGCTGCGCGGATTCGCCGCATTCTGGACGGAGATCGCGCGCAACACGCCCCTGACCCTGATCTTCTTCTTCACGGCGTTCGTGATGCCGATGCTCGGCGTCCGGCTGCCGTACGTGCTGCTCGCGTTCATCGCGCTCACCTACTACACCTCGCCGTTCGTCGCCGAGGCGCTGCGCTCGGGCATCAACGGCGTGCCGATCGGCCAGGCCGAAGCGGCCCGCAGCATCGGGCTCGGCTTCGGCCAGACCGTCTCGCTCGTCGTGCTGCCCCAGGCGTTCCGCATGACGGTTCCGCCGCTCATCAACGTCTTCATCGCCCTCACGAAGAACACCTCGGTGGCCGGCGGGTTCTTCGTCGTCGAGCTGTTCGCCACGACCCGTCAGCTGGCGAATGACAACGGCAACATCGTGCTGCCGATCCTCTTCACGGCCGCGGCGCTGTACCTCGTCGTGACCGTTCCGCTGGGCCTGGCCGCAGGCCAGGCTCGAGAAGCGCTGGGTGGTGAAGCGATGAGCGACAGCGTCCTGTTCGACGCGCCCGGACCGAAAGCGCGCCGCAACTCGCGGATCGCCTCGGTGGTCGCGCTCGTGCTGATCCTCGGCGGCCTGCTCTGGATCGTGCTGACGCTCGCCGCGCCGCGCGAGTCGGGCGGAATCACCCTGCCCGGCATGTTCGACGGCACGCGGTGGAACATCTTCCTCGACCCGGAGCTGTGGGGCTCGATCGGCCGCGGCGTCGTGGCGACGCTGCAGGCGGCGGCCGTCGCGGCGGTGGGAGCCATCGCGCTCGGCGTGGTGCTGTCGCTCATGCGGAGCTCGTCGATCGCCTGGCTGCGCATCCCGACGGGATGGCTCATCGAGTTCCTGCGCGGCATGCCCGTGCTGCTGATGATGCTGTTCATCCTGCTCGTGGCCTCGACCGGCGCGTTCTGGGCGGTCGTCATCGCCCTCATCCTCTACAACGGCACACTGATCGGCGAAGCGCTGCGCGCCGGGCTGGTCGCGCTGCCGCGGGGCCAGCGCGAGGCGGCCCTGAGTGTGGGCATGCGCGAGTTCCAGTCGAAGATGCTGGTCGAATTCCCGCAGGCGTTCCGGCAGATGCTGCCGATCATCGTCGCCCAGCTCGTCGTGCTGCTGAAGGACACCTCGCTCGGCTACATCGTCGGGTACAACGAGATCATCCGCAACAACATGAACAACCTGGGCAGCTTCTACGGGAACCGGTACATCTTCTCGCTCTTCCTGGTGACCCTGCTGATCTACCTGGCGATCAACCTCACGCTGTCGTGGTTCGCTCGCTGGCTCTCGCGCCGGACGGCCAGCGGGGGCGGCGGCCGCCGACGTGGCGGCAGGCCGGCGCCGGACCCGACCGCCCCGGGAGCCCTGCTCGAGGTCGAGGCGAAGGCGGATCTGAGCGGCAGAGTCCCGCGCTGACCGGGGCCCGCCCGGGAACAGGGCAGGGCACCGGCCGTCGGTAGACTCGTCTCTCGTGTCTGACTCACCCGCCCACGCGCCCTCGCCGATCACGCCGGAGGCGGTGGAGGCCGCCGTGCAGGCTGCGCTCGACGCGGTCGCCGCGGCATCCGATTCGGCATCCGTCAAGGCCGCCCGTCTCGCGCACGCCGGTGACGGCTCGCCGCTGGCGAAGCTGAACGCGCGCCTGCGCGAGGTCGCCCCCGAGCGCAAGGCGGAGTTCGGCAAGCTGGTCGGCCAGGCACGCGGACGCGTCACGCAGGCTCTCGCCGCGCGCGAAGAGCAGGTCGCGCTCGCCGAGACGGCCGCGCGTCTGGATGCGGAGCGCATCGACGTGACCGCGCTCCCGGCGCACGCACGCGTCGGGGCGCGGCATCCGATCTCACTCCTGCAGGAGCAGATCGCCGACATCTTCGTCGGCATGGGATGGGAGATCGCCGAAGGACCCGAGCTCGAGCACGAGTGGTACAACTTCGACGCGCTGAATTTCGACGCCGACCACCCCGCCCGTCAGATGCAGGACACGTTCTTCGTCGATCCGGTCGAGCGCCACCTCGTCATGCGCACCCACACGAGCCCGGTTCAGGTGCGCTCGATGCTCGAGCGGGACCTGCCGATCTACGTGCTGTGCCCCGGCCGGGTGTACCGCACAGACGAGTTCGACGCGACCCACCTTCCGGTCTTCACGCAGTTCGAGGGACTCGTGGTGGACCGGGGCATCACGATGGCGCACCTGAAGGGCACCCTCGATCACGCCGCCCGCGTCCTCTTCGGGCCCGAGGCCAAGACGCGGTTCCGCGCGAACTTCTTCCCCTTCACCGAGCCGTCCGCCGAGCTCGACCTCTGGCACCCGACCTTCAAGGGGGGCGCGCGGTGGATCGAGTGGGGCGGCTGCGGGATGATCAACCCCAACGTGCTGCGCGCGGCCGGGATCGACCCCGAGGTGTACTCGGGCTTCGCGTTCGGCATGGGCATCGAGCGCACGCTGATGTTCCGCAGCGACGTGCAGGACATGCGCGACATGGCCGAAGGCGATGTGCGCTTCAGCGAGCAGTTCGGAATGGTGGTCTGATGCGCATCCCGCTGTCCTGGCTGCGCGAGTACGTCGACGTCCCGGCCGACGCCGCACCCGAAGACGTCCTGGCCGCGCTCGTGCGCGTCGGGTTCGAGGAGGAGGACGTCCATTCGTTCGGCCTTCAGGGCCCGATCGTCGTCGGCGAGGTGGTCGAGTTCGTCGAGGAGCCGCAGTCCAACGGCAAGACGATCCGCTGGTGCCGGGTCGACGTCGGACGAAGCGCACGGGGGAGTACGCGGCATCGTATGCGGCGCGCGCAATTTCTTCGCCGGCGACAAGGTCGTGGTGACCCTCCCCGGAGCCGTGCTGCCCGGACCGTTCCCCATCGCTGCCCGCAAGACCTACGGTCATGTCTCGGACGGCATGATCGCGTCGGCCCGCGAACTCGGTCTCGGTGAGGAGCACGACGGCATCCTGCGGCTCGCGACGCTGGGCATCGACGCGCCCGTCGGCACCGACGCGATCGCACTCCTCGGGCTCGACGACGCGGCGGTCGAGATCAACGTGACGCCCGATCGGGGCTACGCCCTGTCTCTGCGCGGCGTGGCGCGTGAGTACTCGCACGCCACCGGCGCCACCTTCCGTGACCCCGGTCTGCGGCATCCGCACGAGGTCGAACCGGGCAGCGGCTTCGCGCTCGCCGTCGACGACGTGGCGCCGATCCGCGGGCGCCTGGGAGCGTCCGAGTTCGTCGCGCGGGTCGTCCGCGGAGTGGATGCCGCCGCACCGACTCCCGCATGGATGATCGCGCGCCTCACCCTCGCCGGCATCCGCTCGCTGGGCGTGCTGATCGACATCACGAACTACGTGATGCTCGAGCTGGGCAACCCGATCCACGGCTACGATCTCGACAAGCTGACCGGCGGGATCACCGTGCGCCGCGCGCGACCGGCCGAGCAGCTGGAGACGCTCGACGGCAAGGTGCGCACGCTCGACCCCGAAGACCTGCTGATCACCGACGAGTCCGGTCCGATCGGGCTTGCCGGCGTGATGGGCGGCGGGACGACCGAGATGGGCCCGCAGACCACGAACGTGCTGATCGAGGCCGCCGTCTTCGACACGATCTCGATCGCGCGCACGGCGCGGCGGCACAAGCTGCCCTCGGAGGCCTCCCGCCGGTTCGAGCGCGGCGTCGACCCGCAGATCCCGTTCGTGGCCGCCCAGCGCGTCGCCGACCTCATGGTCGAGCTCGCCGGTGGCACGATCGACGAGCTCGGCGGCGCCCTGTTCGCCGGATGGAAGCGCCCGCAGCTCACGCTGCCCGCCGGCTTCGTCCAGGGGCTGATCGGCGTGGACTACCCGCCGTCCGAGGTGATCGGCGCGCTCCGGCTGATCGGCTGCGACGTCGACGAGCGCGACGACGCGCTGCTGGTCTCACCGCCGTCGTGGCGGCCCGACCTCACCGACAAGTGGACGCTGGCCGAAGAGGTCGCCCGGATCGAGGGCTACGACCGCATTCCGTCGGTCCTGCCGACACCGCCTTCGGGTCGCGGGCTCACCGCCGCGCAGCAGGGCCGGCGCCGGGTGAGCAACGCGCTCGCCGCAGCGGGATACGTCGAGACGCCCTCGTTCCCGTTCACGACGGACGACCAGAACGACCTGCACGGCTCGGCCTCCGGTGGGCACCTGCCCAGCGTCAAGCTGGCCAACCCGCTCGACGGGCAGGCGCCGTTCCTGCGTCGCAGCCTCGTGCCGGGGCTGCTGCGGGTCGCGCACCGCAACGTGGCGCGCGGTTTCACCGATCTGGCCCTGTTCGAGACCGGCACCGTCTTCCTGCCCGAACCCGGCCGGGCCTACGGCACGCCGTTCGTGCCTCCGCTGGCCGTTCGTCCGGATGCCGCCACCCTGGCGGCACTCGATGCAGCCATTCCTCCGCAGCACCGCTACATCGCCGTGCTGCTCACCGGATCCCTCACTCCCAAACAGCCCGGTGCAGCCGCCGAACCCGCGGGCGTCGCGCACGCCCTCGATGCGGTCCGCACGATCGCCGCCGCCGCGGGAGTCAGTGTCGAGGTCGCTCAGGCCGAGCGGGCCGCGCTGCACCCCGGGCGCACCGCCGTGCTCGCCGTGGGCGCGAGCGAGGTCGGATACGTGGGCGAGCTGCTCCCCGCGGTGGCGGAGGCCGCGGACCTTCCGGGTCGCGTGGTCGTCGCAGAGCTGGATCTGGACCTCATGCTCTCGCTCGCGGGTGAGAAGGTCGTCGCCGCGTCGCTGTCGGGCTACCCCGCCGCCACCCAGGACGTCTCGCTCGTCGTCGGGGCCGACGTCCCGGCGGCCGACGTGCGGGCCGCGCTCGGGGAGGGGGCGGGCGAGCTCCTCGAAGCGCTCCGCCTCGTCGATGACTACCGAGGCGCCGGCGTGCCCGATGGCGCCAAGAGCCTGACGTTCGCGCTGCGCTTCCGCGCGCCCGACCGGACGCTGACGGCCGCCGAGGCGACCGAGGCGAAGCTCGCCGGGGTGGCCGCCGCGGCCGCGCGCTTCGGTGCGACGCTGCGCGAATGACCCACCCTCCTCTCGTCGAGTGACCGCTTCCTCGCCGAGTGACCATGTCGTTCACGCGGAGAACGTGGTCGCTCGGCGAGGACGCGGCTTGTCGACAGGGATCGGCATCCGCCGACGGCGGAACGGCCTGCCGCGAGCAGCGGCGTCTGATTGGCTGAGCGCATGACCGACGTACTCATCCTGGGCGGGACGGGCTGGCTGAGCGGGCGCGTGGCGCGTGCGTGGGTGGATGCCGGCGCCGCGGTCACCTGCCTCGCCCGCGGGGGCCGGCCGGCGCCGGAGGGCGCTGAGCTCATCGTCGCCGACCGCGCCGAACCGGGAGCCTACGAGGTCGTCGCCGGACGCGAGTGGGACGAGGTCGTCGAGATCTCCTCGATGCCCGACCAGGTCGCGGCCGCCGTCGACGCCCTCGCTGCGCGCGCGCGTCACCTGACGTACGTCTCATCGGTCTCCGTCTATGCGGGCAATGACGACGTCGGGGCGGACGAGAGCGCTCCGCTCAGCGCCCCCGCCGAGCCGGGGGAGGAGTACGACTACTCCCGCGCCAAGGCGGCGGCCGAAGCATCCGTCCGCCGCGCCTTCGGCGATCGTGCCGGGATCACGCGTCCGGGCCTCATCGTCGGTCCGGGCGATCCGACCGACCGATTCGGGTACTGGGTCGGCCGCTTCGCGCTCGCCGACAGCGCCCCGGTCCTCGCGCCGGCGCTCGCGGGACTGCAGACCCAGGTGATCGACGTCGACGACCTCACCGCCTTCCTCGTGCGGTGCGGCGCCGAGCAGTGGCGCGGAGTCGCGAACGCGATCGGAGACACCGTGCCTCTCGATGACCTGCTCGCGCAGGCTCGCGAGGTCGCCGGCCACCGCGGCATCGTGGTCGAGGCCGACGACGAGTGGCTCGTCGCCCGCGACGTGCAGCACTGGATGGGACCGCGCTCGATCCCCCTGTGGCTGCCGCGCGACATGCCCGGGTTCGCCACGCGGTCGAATACGGCGTATCGAGCCGCGGGCGGCCGGCTGCGCGAGCATCCGGGACACGCTCGAGCGGACGCTGGCCGACGAGCGCGCGCGAGGACTCGACCGCGAACGCCGAGCGGGACTGACGCGCGCCGAAGAGCTCGCGCTCCTGGCCGAGTTGAGCACCTGACCGCCGCAGTCCGCCCCGGACGAGCCCCGCGCACGCCGCGGCGCGTGCCCGACCGGATTTGCGGATGCCGCGACCTGGCGGCTATCGTCGCCCCATGCCTTCGGCCGCGCTCGTTCCCGCCACGCTCCTTCCGAGCGTCGCTCCCGCGCGCCGACGTCTGGCAGTCCGCCGAATCCCGGCGACGTCGCGCACCTTCTGAGCAGGGGAGCTGTGGGCGTCGCCGTCTGAAGCCCACGACCCCAGACTCTAAGGTGGAATCCATGACATACTCGGTCGCCGTCTCCGGCGCATCCGGCTATGCGGGCGGCGAGATCCTCCGGATCCTCTCCGCACATCCCGACGTCGAGATCCGCACCGTGACCGCGCACTCGAACGCAGGGCAGCCCCTCATCCAGCATCAGCCGCACCTGCGCTCGCTCGCGCATCTGACTCTGCAGGAGACGACTCCCGAGGTGCTCGCGGGCCACGATGTCGTGGTCCTCGCGCTGCCCCACGGCGAGTCGGGCCGGTTCACCGATGTGCTGGCCGAGACTCCCCTCGTGATCGATGCGGGCGCCGACCACCGGCTGCGGTCGACCGCGGACTGGGATCGGTTCTACGGCGGCGACTTCCACGAGCCGTGGGCGTACGGCGTTCCCGAACTGCCGGTGCGGGGAGGCAAGCAGCGGGAGCAGCTCGTGAAAGCCACGCGGATCGCGGCCCCCGGCTGCAACGCGAGCACCGTCAGCCTGAGCCTCGCGCCGGGTGTCGCGGCGGGCGTGATCGACCCGTCCGACATCGTGAGCGTGCTCGCGGTCGGTCCGAGCGGAGCCGGCAAGAGCGTCAAGGCCCACCTCCTGGCCGCCGAGATCCTGGGCAGCGCGAACCCGTACGCGGTCGGCGGCACGCACCGGCACATCCCGGAGATCCGCCAGGCCCTCGCCGCGGCACGCGATTCGGAGTCGGGCAGCGGATTCGGATCAGCCGGCTCGTCCGGTCCGAATCCGGCGCTTGTGTCCGACTCCGGCGGCGACCAGGGCATCCGCATCTCCTTCACGCCCGTGATCGTGCCGATGTCGCGCGGCATCCTCGCGACGAGCACGGCCCCGATCGTCGACGGCGTCTCGGATGCCGAGATCCGCGGCGCCTGGGAGTCGATGTACGGCGACGAGACGTTCGTCCGGCTTCTCCCCGCCGGAGAATTCCCGCGCACCGCCGACGTGCTGGGCGCGAACACCGCACTGCTCGGACTGGCGATCGACCGCGCCGCCGGTCGGGTGGTCGTCGTGGCCGCCGTCGACAACCTCGTCAAGGGCACCGCCGGTGCGGCCGTGCAGTCCATGAACATCGCGCTCGGGCTCCCCGAGCGGACGGCCCTCACCGTGAACGGAGTCGCGCCGTGAGCGTCACCGCACCGGGCGGCTTCGAGGCGGCCGGCGTCGCGGTCGGCCTCAAGTCCAACGGCGGGCCCGACGTGGCCGTCGTCGTCAATCGCGGTCCGCTCAAGGTGGGCGCGGCGGTCTTCACGAGCAACCGGGCCAAGGCCAACCCGATCATCTGGTCGCAGCAGGTCGTGCAGGACGGCGTGGTCGAGGCGATCGTCCTGAACTCCGGCGGCGCGAACTGCTTCACCGGATCGTTCGGGTTCCAGACGACGCACCAGACCGCGGAGCGGGCGGCTGAGCTGCTGGGGGTGAGCGCGGCCGACGTGCTCGTGTGCTCGACGGGTCTGATCGGCACCGGCGACGGGGTGTTCCGGGCCAGAGTGCTCGACGGCACCGAGAAGGGCATCGCCGAGCTGAGCGCCGACGGCGGGGAGGCGGCATCCCTGGCGATCATGACGACCGACTCGAAGCCGAAGCGCTCCGTGGTCTCACGGGACGGCTGGTCGATCGGCGGCATGGCCAAGGGCGCCGGGATGCTGGCCCCGGGCCTCGCGACAATGCTCGTCGTGATCACGACCGACGCGGTGCTCGACTCGGCGGAGGCGGATGCCGCACTGCGGCGCGCGACGAGCACGACGTTCGACCGCCTCGACTCCGACGGCTGCATGTCGACCAATGACCAGGTCACGCTCCTCGTGAGCGGGGCGAGCGGCGTCCGGCCTGCGCTGGACGACTTCGCCGACGCGCTCTCCGAGGTCTGCCTCGACCTGGCCCGTCAGCTCCAGGCCGACGCAGAAGGCGCCAGTCACGACATCACGATCGAGGTCATCGGCGCGGCATCCGAGGCCGACGCGGTTGAGGTGGGCCGCTCGGTCGCGCGCAACAACCTCTTCAAAGCCGCGATCTTCGGCAACGACCCCAACTGGGGTCGCGTGCTCGCGGCGATCGGCACGACAGCTGCCGAGTTCGATCCCTACGACGTGGACGTGTGGATGAACGGCGTGCGGGTGTGCAGCGCGGGCGGGCCCGACGCTCCGCGCGACGACGTCGACCTCAGGCCCCGCGCGACGCACCTGCTCATCGACCTCCGGGTCGGCGAGGCCGCAGCGACGATCCTGACGAACGACCTCACGCACGACTACGTCCACGAGAACAGCGCCTACGCGACATGAACACGCACCTGACATGACCGACATCGACCTGCAGGACACCGATCCGGCCGAGGCGAGCGCCAAGGCGGCGACGCTCATCGAGTCGCTGCCCTGGCTGCAGCGATTCAACGACCAGGTCATCGTGATCAAGTACGGCGGCAACGCGATGGTCAGCGACGAGCTGCAGAACGCGTTCGCCGCCGACATCGCCTACCTGCGCTATGTCGGAGTCAAGCCGGTCGTCGTCCACGGCGGAGGACCGCAGATCTCGTCGATGCTCGACCGGCTGGCCATCCCGAGCGAATTCAAGGGCGGCTACCGCGTGACCAGCACCGAGGCGATCAGCGTCGTGCGGATGGTGCTCACCGGTCAGATCAATCCGCAGCTCGTGGCGAAGATCAACGCGCACGGACCGCACGCCACCGGGCTGTCCGGCGAGGACGCCGGCCTGTTCGGCGGACGCCGGCGCGGTGTCGTCGTCGACGGGGTCGAGCACGATCTCGGCCGCGTGGGCGACGTCGTCGAGGTCGACCCGCAGCCCGTGCACGACCAGCTCGCCGCGGGCCGCATCCCGGTCGTCTCGAGCATCGCGCCCGACCTCGATCACCCCGGCCACTCGCTCAATGTGAACGCGGATGCCGCCGCCGCGGCGCTCGCGGTCGCCCTGGGAGCCGCGAAGCTCGTCGTGCTGACCGACGTGCCCGGCCTGTACGCCGACTGGCCGAACCGCGACTCGCTCGTCTCGCACGTGACCGCGGCGGAGCTGCGCACGATGCTGCCGTCCCTGGAGTCGGGCATGATCCCGAAGATGCAGGCGTGCCTGGACGCGGTCGAGGGCGGAGTCGAGACGGCCGCGATCATCGACGGGCGGGTGCCGCACTCGGTGCTCGTGGAGATCTTCACCAGCAAGGGAATCGGAACGGAAGTGGTGCTCGGATGAGTTGGCAGGATGACGCAGGGCGCGACCTCGTGCGCAGCTTCGGACCTCGGATGGAGATGTTCGTCCGCGGCGAGGGCGCCTACCTGTGGGATGCCGACGGCCGCCGCTACCTCGACTTCCTCGCGGGCATCGCGGTGAACTCCCTCGGTCACGCGCACCCCGCGTTCGTCGAGGCGATCTCCGCACAGGCCGCGACGCTCGCGCACGTCTCGAACTACTTCGCCACGCCGCCACAGCTGGAGCTCGCCGGCCGGCTGAAGCGCCTCGCCGGCACGGGCGAGAGCGGCCGGGTGTACTTCGGCAACTCCGGCGCCGAGGCCAATGAGGCGGCCTTCAAGCTCGCGCGGCTGCACGGCGGTGCCGAACGCCCGCGCATCCTGGCCCTGACGGATGCCTTCCACGGGCGCACGATGGGCACACTCGCCCTGACCGGCAAGTCGTACATGCAGGAGCCGTTCCTGCCGATGGTGCCCGGCGTCGAGTTCCTCGACTCGACGATCGAGGCCCTGGAGGCGGCGCTGGATGACCGCGTCGCTGCGCTCTTCGTCGAGCCGATCAAGGGCGAGGCCGGCGTCATCGATCTGCCCGAAGGCTATCTCGCCGCGGCCCGCGAGCTCACGCAGCGGCACGGCGCGCTCCTGATCATCGACGAGATCCAGACCGGCGCCGGTCGCACGGGGGAGTGGTTCGCCTTCCAGCACGCCGGCATCGTTCCCGACGCGATCACGGCCGCCAAGGGCATCGGCGGCGGGTTCCCGATCGGCGCGCTCATCACCTACGGCGCGGCCAGCGAGCTCTTCTACCCCGGCACGCACGGTTCCACGTTCGGGGGCAACGCGCTCGGAACGGCGGTCTCCTCGGCCGTGCTCGCCGAGATCGAGGACGAGGGCCTCGTCGAGAATGCCGCCGAACGCGGGCGCCAGTTGCGGGAGGCGATCACCGCGATCGACTCGCCCCTGATCGACGGATGCCGCGGCCAGGGTCTCCTCATCGGCATCGGCCTGCGGCATCCGGTCGCGAAGGCGATCGTCGCGGCAGCGCAGGAGCACGGTCTGATCGTGAACGCGCCGAACGACGAGACGATCCGTCTCGTGCCCGCCCTCAACATCGGCGACGTCGAGGTCGATGAGTTCGTCGCCCTGTTCACCGCGTCGCTGCACACGGTCGAAGACGCGCTCGTGCTCGACGCCGAATCCGAAGAGGTCACCGCGTGACGCGTCACCTGCTGCGCGACGACGATCTGACCGCGGCCGAGCAGGCGGAGATCCTGGATCTCGCGGTGGCGCTCAAGAAAGACCGGTGGAAGCTCACCCCGCTCGCCGGTCCGCAGACCGTCGCCGTGATCTTCGACAAGTCCTCGACGCGCACGCGGGTCTCCTTCGCGGTCGGCATCGCCGACCTCGGCGGCACGCCGCTGATCATCTCCACCGCCAACAGCCAGCTCGGCGGAAAGGAGACGCCCTCCGATACCGCGCGGGTCCTGGAGCGGCAGGTCGCCGCGATCGTGTGGCGCACGTATGCGCAGGCCGGCTTGGAGGAGATGGCCGCCGGCACGCGTGTTCCGGTCGTCAACGCCCTGAGCGATGACTTCCACCCCTGCCAGCTGCTGGCCGATCTGCTGACGATCCAGGAGCACAAGGGCCGGCTGAAGGGGCTCACGCTGTCGTTCTTCGGCGACGGCAGGTCGAACATGGCGCACTCGTACATGCTGGCGGGGGTCACCGGCGGCATGCACGTCCGCGTGGCATCGCCCGAATCGTATGCGCCGCGCGAGGACGTCGTGGCCGACGCCGATCGTCGTGCCGCGGAGACCGGTGGCTCGCTGACGCTGTACACGGACGCGAACGAAGCGGCCGCGGGTGCCGATGTGATCGTCACCGATACGTGGGTGTCGATGGGCAAGGAGGAGGAGAAGCTCGCCCGCCTCCGGGATCTCGGCGAGTACAAGGTGACCCGGGAGCTCATGGGCCTCGCGCGGGACGACGCGATCTTCATCCACTGCCTCCCCGCCGACCGGGGTTACGAGGTCGAGGCCGAGGTGATCGACGGCCCGCAGAGCGTCGTGTGGGACGAGGCGGAGAACCGACTGCACGCGCAGAAGGCATTGCTGGTGTGGCTGCTTCGCCAGCAGTAGCGGGGCCCGCCCCCGTCGAGGGGCGTGAGGCGTGGCTCGCCGGGCGATGGCGCCGGCTGAACGACCCACCGCGTGTGACCGGTGTCGACCTGGCCCGGGGCCTCGCCGTCATCGGCATGGTCGCGGCTCACCTGCTGTGGATCGACGACTTCGACGTCGCGGACACGACGACGTGGGTGGCCGTGGTCGACGGTCGCTCGTCCATCCTCTTCGCCACGCTCGCGGGAGTGTCCATCGGCCTGGTCACCGGAGGGTCACGACCGCTGCCGCCGGCGGAGATGAAGTTCGCCCGCCGACGGCTGGCTGTGCGCGCGGGTGTGCTCTGGCTCATCGGCATCTGGCTGATCGCCACGGCCGTCCCGGTGTACGTCATCCTCCCGGCGTACGCGATCCTGTTCCTGCTCGCGCTGCCGCTGGTGTCGCTCGGTGCGCGCACGCTGTTCCTGCTCGCCGCCGCACTCGCGATCGTGATGCCGTTCGTCCAGGTTCCGCTGGATGACCTGCCGGTGTGGCGCACCCAGAACGGAGCGCTCGTGTCGGCCGCGATCGGCTGGAACTATCCGTTCCCCGTCTGGATCGCCTTCGTCGTCGCGGGGCTCGCGCTTGCGCGTGCCGGCATCCGGCGCACTCGCGTGCAGATCTCGGCCTTTCTCACCGGCGGCGTGCTCGCGGGGCTCGCGTACGGCCTCGACGCCGCGGCGGGGCCCGACCTGATCGCGGCGCGGCCGTCGTTCTGGGAGGCGGTGTGGACGGCGGAGCCGCATTCGAGCGGCCTGCTGGAGGCGGTCGGCTCGGGCGGCTTCGCGCTGGCCGCGATCGCCCTGTGCGTGCTGATCTGCCGGACGTTCCTCACCTGGATCGTCCTGCCCCTGCGGGCGGTCGGAGCGATGCCGCTCACCGCCTACACGGCTCAGATCTTGATCTGGGCGGCTGTGGCCCTCGCGCTGCTCGGCACGACGCGAGACCTCAGCGCTTTCCGCGACCTCGAGCCGTTCTGGCCGATGATCCTCGGACTCGTGATCGGCTGCACCGCCTGGGCGCTGCTGATCGGACGGGGCCCGCTCGAGTGGTTGATCGACCGGGCCGCGCGGCTGATCGTTCCCAGCCGCGTGGATAGGCTGAACGGATGAGCGATCCGAAGGGCGACGGCACGAACGAGGGCGCGCTGTGGGGCGCCCGCTTCGCGACGGGTCCCTCCCCGGAGCTCGCCGCGCTCAGCAGGTCGACGCATTTCGACTGGGACCTCGCCCTGTACGACATCGCGGGCTCGCACGCGCACGCGAAGGCGCTCGCGGCAGCCGGCTACCTCACCGAAGACGAGGAGTCCCGCATGCACGCCGGCCTCGACGTGCTGGCCCGCGGCATCGTCGAGGGCGCGCTGCGGCCGGGCCCCGACGACGAAGACGTGCACGGCGCTCTCGAGCGGGCGCTCATCGTCGCCGTCGGTCCGGAGCTCGGCGGCAAGCTGCGCGCGGGCCGCAGTCGCAACGATCAGATCGCGACGCTGGTGCGGATGTATCTCCTCGATCACTCGCGCACGATCGCGCGGGACATCCTCCGCGTCGTCGATGCGCTGGTCGCGCAGGCCGAAGCACACCCGGACGCGATCATGCCCGGACGCACGCATCTTCAGCACGCGCAGCCGGTGCTGCTCGCCCACCACCTGCAGGCCCACGCCTGGCCGCTCGTGCGGGATCTCGAGCGGTTCCGGGACTGGTCGGCGCGCGCGGCCGTCTCCCCCTACGGCGGCGGGGCCCTGGCGGGGTCGACGCTCGGATTGGATCCGCAACTCGTCGCCTCGGAGCTGAATCTCGACCGTCCCGCCGAGAACTCGCTCGACGGCACGTCAGCGCGCGACGTGGTCGCCGAGTTCGCCTTCATCACGGCCATGATCGCGGTCGACATCTCGCGGTTCTCCGAGGAGATCATCCTCTGGAACACGCGCGAGTTCGGATTCGTCACCCTCGACGACGGGTACTCGACGGGCTCGAGCATCATGCCGCAGAAGAAGAACCCCGACATCGCCGAACTCGCTCGGGGCAAGGCGGGGCGGCTGATCGGCAACCTCAGCGGACTGCTCGCGACACTGAAGGGACTGCCACTGGCGTACAACCGCGACCTCCAGGAGGACAAGGAGCCTGTGTTCGACTCGGCCCGCACGCTCGAATCCGTCCTGCCGGCCTTCGCCGGCATGGTGGCCACCCTCCGATTCGACACTGCGCGGATGGCCGAGCTCGCGCCGCAGGGATTCTCGCTCGCGACCGATGTCGCCGAGTGGCTTGTGACGCGCGGCGTGCCGTTCCGCGACGCGCACGAGATCTCCGGTGCGCTCGTGCGGCTGTGCGAAGAGCGTGGCATCGAGCTCGGTGAGGTCACCGACGACATGCTGGCGTCCGTCTCGCCGGCGCTCTCCCCGGAAGTCCGGGACGTGCTCACGATCGAGGGGTCGGTGGCCAGTCGCGACGGCGTGGGCGGAACCGCTCCGGTGCGGGTGGCCGAGCAGCGCGCCGAGCTGATCGCCCGGGTGCAGGCCGCCGCGCACGCGCTCGGTCTCTAGTCGCGCAGTCTCTCCGTCTCGCGCAGCACGCCGGCGACGTCTTGGGCGCTCTCGCGGGTGCGCGCGATCAGCTCCGTCAGATCGTCCGGAGCCGCGCCGCTCTGCGGATCCAGCCGCACCTGCTGCAAGAAGTCGAGCGCGACGACGGCGTCCTGATGCTCGCCGAGCGCATCCTGCAGCGCCTGCCGCCGCTCGATCGTCCGCTCCGCCTTCGGTCCGAGGACGGACTGGGCGAGCTCCACCGCATAGCGGTGCCGTTTGGCCGCTTTGCGCGCCTCGTGCAGACGTTCGCCGGCATCCTCGGGAGCGGCATCCGCGACCCGCGCGAGCCTCCGGCTGACTCGGGCATCCGCCTTGTCGACGCGCTTTCGCGCGCGCGTGTCGGGCCGGTCGGCTTCGGCAGTGAACGGAGGGTCGACGTGCCAGCGCGCGATCGTCTCGAACAGCGCGGTTCCTCGCGGTCCTCCCAGTCCTTCAGCGGCCGCGTGCCAGGCCTCGGCGCGGTCGCGATCGATCTGCTCGGTGAGAGCCCGGTACATGTCGGGGGCGGCCGTGCGATCATCGGCTGCGAAACGGCCCGCGAGAACCTGGAGGTCGCGCACGTCGCCGAGCAGATTGCCCGCCCAGCGGAGCTCGTCTGCGAAGAACGACCGGTCGTCGGGCGAGTACACCGACCCGAACGTGCGCAGTGTCGCGCGGATCCTCCTGATCGCCACCCTGACCGGGTGCACGACGTCCTCGTCGCGGACCGCGAGTGCCTCGCGCGCCTGCAGGATCACCTCGCACTGCGTCGCGACATACGCCTGCACCAGCGCGCCGAGCGTTCCCTCCTGAGCCACCGACATCACCAGATCGCCGAGCGCACGAGCGCACCCACGATGCAGGCCCACAGGAGGCTCGACAGGGTGCCGATGATGAATCGCTCCCTCGCCTCGGCGGCGGCGAGCTCGGAGAAGCGGCCCACGCCCTTGACCGCGACGACGATCGCGATCGCCTCCGGATAGCCGGCGATCAGCGCGATCACGACCGCGAGACGTTCGAGGTAGCCGATGGTGGTTCCGCCCCGCATGACCTCGCGCGACGCGATGTCGGCCTCAGTGACGTTCGTGTCGGGCTCTGCGACACCGGCCGCCTCGGCATCCAGGATGATGCCTCCGTTCACCCCGTCGCGGACGCGCCCGTGCGTCGCGATCTCGAGCACGCGGCGTGTCACGGGGTTGCCCCCCAGCACGGCGACCGCCGTGCCCAGCAGGGCGATCATGAGCCCGACGAGAAGCGGCACATTCACGGGTACGACCACGACGACGATCAGCGACAGCACCACGAGCCCACCGGCCACGACCAGGGGAACGGTTGCGGGTCGTCGGGCGCTCACGATGATCAGCGCGAGGGCGCCGCACATCGCGAGGAACAGGAAGATCGACAGCACCGCGACCACGATCGCCTCCGGAACGAACACAGGCATACGGTCAGTCTTCCACGGGGTCCGGACGACTCCGGATGCCGCCGGGTGAGTGATCGAGTCGCGCCAGGGTCCGTGCGAGCGCGGGGACGGCCGCCTCTTCCAGCCGGAGGCCCGCGGCCTTCGCGCGGAGGCTGACCGCGGTGGGTGTGATGCCCAGTTCTCCGGCGATGCGCTTCTGGTTCCACCCGCGTGCCAGAAGGTCGGCCACTTCCCAGCCCTGGTCCGACCGGCGATCACGGAGATCCACGAGCAGTCTGAGGAACGCCTCCGCGTCGGAAGCGGCCTGCGCATCGGCCGCACCGACGGCGACGCGCCCGGTCGCCTGCTTCGCCCGGTCGACCGCGGCCCGCGCGTGCACGAACACCGGCCCGCGCGCCGCCCGGATGTCGTCTGGGAGGGGGATCTCCGCGGTGCCGGCTCCGAGGCCCACGCTCCACCTGCCGTCACGCAAGAGGGAGAGGGTCATCCGAAGCGCAGCGTCCGCGTCGTCGGTCATGGCCTGGATCTCGTCGCCGGCATTGCGCGCGACCGGAAGCATCAGGTGATCCGCGCCGGCCTCCTCGGCCAGCGCGACGCCGGTCGGCACCAGGTCGGCGTTCGCCCTGCTGTCGCGCTGATCGGCGGTGATGACGAACATTCGCTCCTCATAAGCTCATTGGCTACATCTATCGAGCATCATGCTACATGACTTAATCGAAGAGACCTAGTAAGCCGCGCGGCTTACTCACGCGCGGTGAGGCCTGCAAGCTCATTCGGGGCTGGACGGCGGCCGGAGGGTGTGCGAACGTCGAACCCATGGCGAAAGCAGAGCACTTCGAGATCCCTGTCGACGACATCGTACGAGCCCAGGCGTTCTACACCTCTGTACTGGGCTACGACTACGAGCCCTGGGGCGACGAGATGGGATTGCTCAAGCAGCCGCAGCAGGAGGGCATCAACGGCGACCTCCACGTGCGCGGGGCGACCCCGCATCCGACGATCGTGTTCACCGTCGACCGGATCGAAGACACCGTGGCGCTCGCGGTCGTCGCCGGCGGGGAGCAGATCGGCGAGATCCAGCCCCTGAGCGAGAACTCCCGCTGGGTGTACATCAAGGACTCCGAAGGCAACCTCATCGGGCTGTACGACGAGATCTCCGCGGCTTGAGATCGGGCATCCCAAGCCCGCTGATAGCCTCGAACGCGTGTCCTCTCCTGCTCTGACCTCGAGCGCGCCTGCGATCGACCCGACGTTCGAGAACGTCTGGGACGAGCTCGTGTGGCGCGGCCTCGTGCACGTGTCGACCGATGAGGATGCGCTGCGCGCGCTGCTGGCAGGGCCGCCCATCACGTACTACTGCGGCTTCGATCCGACCGCGCCCAGCCTGCACCTGGGCAATCTCGTGCAGCTGCTGACCATGCGCCGCATCCAGCTCGCGGGCCACAAGCCGCTGGGCCTCGTGGGCGGCTCGACGGGTCTCGTCGGCGACCCTCGACCCTCGGCGGAGCGCACGCTGAACACCAAGGAGACCGTGGCGGAGTGGGTGGGCTACCTGCGCACCCAGATCGAGCGCTTCCTGAGCTTCGAGGGTGACAACGCCGCTCGTATCGTCAACAACCTGGACTGGACCGCGCCGCTGAGCGCCATCGACTTCCTCCGTGACATCGGCAAGTACTACCGCGTCGGCACGATGCTCAAGAAGGATGCCGTGAGCGCGCGGCTCAACTCCGACGAGGGCATCAGCTACACCGAGTTCAGCTACCAGATCCTTCAGGGTCTGGACTACCGCGAACTCTTCCTGCAGTACGCCTGCGTGCTGCAGACCGGCGGCAGCGATCAGTGGGGCAACCTCACAAGCGGCGTAGACCTGATCCACCGCGCGGAGGGCAAGAGCGTCCACGCGATCGGCACGCCGCTGATCACCAACAGCGACGGTCGGAAGTTCGGAAAGAGCGAGGGCAACGCCATCTGGCTCGACCCGGAGCTCACGAGCCCGTACGCGATGTACCAGTTCTGGCTCAACACCGATGACGCCGACGTCGCTGATCGGCTGAAGGTCTTCACGTTCCTCACCCGGTCCGAGATCGAGGAGGTCGTCGCCGCACACGCCGCCGAGCCCTTCCGCCGCATCGGCCAGAAACGCGTCGCGGTCGAGGTGACCAGCCTCGTGCACGGACCGGATGCTGCCGCAGCGGCGATCGCGGCATCCGAGGCGCTGTTCGGACAGGGTGACCTGGCGTCGCTCGACCCGGCCACGCTCGCCAGCGCGCTGCGGGAACTGCCGAACGCCGAGCTCGCCAGCGGGACCCCGGTGGTGCACGCGCTCGTGGAAACGGGACTGGTCGGGAGCCTCGGAGAGGCACGCCGTGCGATCGCCCAGGGGGGCGTCTCCGTCGACGGGGCGAAGGTCGAGGACGACGACGCGGTCGTCCGGGGGTCGCTCCCCGGCGGCGTCTCGGTGCTGCGCCGTGGCAAGAAGACCCTCGCCGGCGTGTTCGTCCGCAGCTAGGCGTCCGGCCGATGCCGTTCACGCCGAGCCACGCCGTCGTCGCGCTTCCGTTCATGCGCACGCCGCTCGTGCCGGCGGCGATCGCCGTCGGAGCCATGGCACCCGACGTCCCGCTCTTCCTGCGCGGGATGCCGCTGCATTACGGCCTGACCCACAGCCTGGGGTGGCTGCCGCTCACGGTCGCCGTCGCCTTGGCGCTGCTCCTGATCTGGCGGTGCGTCCTGCGTCCCGCTGTGCGGGAGCTGTCGCCGCGCTGGCTGGCGGACCGTCTGCCGGCGGCATGGGACGCGCCGGCGGCGCCATCGCTCCGGGAGACATTCGGGATCCACGGTTCTCCGGCCCGAGCGCCGGTTCGCGGCATCCTGCTCCTCGTGTCGTCGCTCGCGCTCGGCGTCGCCTCGCACATCGTGTGGGACCTGTTCACGCACGAGGACCGGTGGGGCGTCGACGTTCTGCCGCTGCTCGATCAGCAGTGGGGCCCATTCGCCGGATACCGCTGGCTCCAGCACGGTTCGTCGGTGCTCGGACTCGCGATCCTCGCCGTCTGGGCCGTGCGGTGGCTGAGCGGCCGCCGACCGGAGCCGAGCACACGGCGCCTGCTCCCGCACTCCGTGCGGTGGGCGTGGTGGCTGTCTCTGCCGGTCAGCCTCCTCATCGCGTGGTTGATCGGCCTGGCAGTGCACGGGCCGCTCACGTCGGAGTGGACCATCCCACATCTGGCGTATCGGGCGCTGCCGCCGGCCTGCGCGCTGTGGGGTGTCGTCACCGTGATCATCGCGCTCGTCACGCAGGCGCTGCGGGCGCGGCGCAGCGGGGTGCTCAGGTAGCGCGCAGCTCGGCGGCGACCGCGAGCCCGGCGGGGCCGGCGCCGACGATGAGGACCTCAGCGTCCATCGTCGACCCCCCGACGCGCCGGGATCCACTCCGGTGCATCGCGTCCCCAGCGCCTGGGGGCCGTGAACGCCACCGGACCGCCGTCGTAGGTCACAGCGGGTGCGGCCGTGGTCACGCGGAGTCCGTCCACGGCGAACCCCTGCACGTGAGGTGCCGCGTCGAACACGGCGCCGCTCGGTAGCGGTTCGCCGGTGCGCGGCATCCCCAGCAGCTCGGCGGCGACGCGGCGCAGCGACACCTCGATCATCCACGACCCGCCCTCCGCGCGTCGTCGATGAAGCGCTGTCACGACTGCCGCGGCGAGGAGGTACCCCGAGCTGTGGTCGAGCGCCTGTGCGGGCAGGGCGCCGGGGCTCACGCCGTCGGCGGATTCGACCCAGGCGATGCCGCTCGCGGCTTGCACGAGACTGTCGAAGCCGCGCCGATCGGCACTCGCGCCGCTCGAGCCCCAGGCGGTGAGCCGCGCGACGATCAGCCCCGGGCGCCGGGCGATGAGCGATTCCGGTGAGAGGCTCAGCCGCTCGAGAGCTTGAGCGCGATAGCCGGTCACGACCACGTCCGCGCTCTGCAGCAGCCGTTCGAACGTCGCCCGGTCGGCGCCCGCAGCGAGGTCCAGAAGCGTCGACCGCTTGCCGTGACCGCTGTCGAGGTGCTGCCACTCCGGCTCCGGCAGCGCCGGGGGATCGATGCGGAGGACGTCCGCGCCGAGGAGGGCGAGCGTCCGTGTGGCGACCGGTCCCGCGATGACGCGGGTGAGGTCCAGCACGCGTATGCCGCGCAGCGGAGCGTCCGGCGGACCCGTCGAACCGGGGCGTGACGCGGGGGCGGCCGTTCTGGTCAGCCCGACGAGCGGTGTCGCACGCAGCTCCTCGTCGACCACCGGGTTCTCGTGCGCGACGCCCACGCAGAGTCCGCCCGCGGCGGTCACCGCCTGGGTGGCGACGCCGGCGGGGATGCCCCGCAGAGCGGATGCCGCAGCCTCGGCGTCGGCATCCGCCGGCAGTCCCAGACCACGCCGCAGGGCGGCCGCATGGTGCGGGTAGTTGCCGTGCGTGCGCACCCACCCGTCGGATGTGCGGAAGAAGCCCGACAGCGGAGCCCACACCGAGAGCTGCTCGCCGTCGAGACGGAAATGGCGTTCGCTCGAGTACGCGACGGCGATGCGGTCGGGGTCCAGGGCGACCGCGGGGCGTCCGGCGAGCGACGCTGCCGCGAGCGACGCCGCGGCGACGCTCGCCCACGCCAGCGGGGCGGTCGCGGTGCGCGCCGGCAGCGGAACCGGACGACCGGCATCCGGCACCCCGACGACCTGCGCCCTGTCGCCGCCGAGGTCGTCCCAGATGCGGGCGAGCAGCTGCCGTCCGGCTGCGGCAGCGGCCGTCATGCGAGTCCGAGGGACATGGTGGGACGATACGCCGGTGGAAAGGACGGCGCCATCCCCCTTTCCAGGCTCAAGATGCGCTCTAGCCTTCGGGCATGACCGGCACGCAGGGCGACGGCGCGACCCCGTGGGTTCCGCGCGGCGGCGGAGTGGACGAGCTGAGGGACGCGTCGCAGTCGTGCCGAGGATCTTGAGGAGGCCTTCGACGCGCTCGTGCGAGACCTGCGCGTGGCAGCGGATGCGGCTCGGAGGGGCCCCAAGACGGACTGAGACCCGGAGAATCGAGGCCCGCGATCGCGACACGCCCGGGATGCGGCCAGGATTTGCTCGTTCCCGAGGCGCCACGTAACTTATTACTTGTTCGCCCCACAGGGAAGCGGAGAGGCCGAAAGCCTCACCCCCCTCAAGCGGAGAACCACCCCCCATCGAAGTCAGCACCTTGAGTGCTGCGGACCTTCGGGTCTACGATGAGGGTCTTCCCCTCCAGTTGGAGCGGTCACGGGCTGTCGCCCGGGTCGCGAAGATCCGGGCCGTCAATTTGACTGCGCTCGTGAGGAGCGGGTAAGATAGAGAAGTTGCCCTGCAGGAAGGCCGAGAGGCCGGAGGCAGGAGCATCCGATCCTTGAGAACTCAACAGCGTGCACTTGTCAAATGCCAAAAAACCTCGCGGTCAGCTTGTCTGACCGATGAGATTCTTTTGAGATTAAACGAGATGTCAGCAATGACATCCGATCGTCAGATCAAACTCGCTCGGCCGAACCCATTCCGGTTCGATCGCAGCAAAATTCTTTTACGGAGAGTTTGATCCTGGCTCAGGATGAACGCTGGCGGCGTGCTTAACACATGCAAGTCGAACGGTGAAAGAGAGCTTGCTCTCTGGATCAGTGGCGAACGGGTGAGTAACACGTGAGCAATCTGCCCCTGACTCTGGGATAAGCGCTGGAAACGGCGTCTAATACCGGATACGAGCTGCGAAGGCATCTTCAGCAGCTGGAAAGAACTTCGGTCAGGGATGAGCTCGCGGCCTATCAGCTAGTTGGTGAGGTAATGGCTCACCAAGGCGTCGACGGGTAGCCGGCCTGAGAGGGTGACCGGCCACACTGGGACTGAGACACGGCCCAGACTCCTACGGGAGGCAGCAGTGGGGAATATTGCACAATGGGCGCAAGCCTGATGCAGCAACGCCGCGTGAGGGACGACGGCCTTCGGGTTGTAAACCTCTTTTAGCAGGGAAGAAGCGAAAGTGACGGTACCTGCAGAAAAAGCACCGGCTAACTACGTGCCAGCAGCCGCGGTAATACGTAGGGTGCAAGCGTTATCCGGAATTATTGGGCGTAAAGAGCTCGTAGGCGGTTTGTCGCGTCTGCTGTGAAACCCCGAGGCTCAACCTCGGGCCTGCAGTGGGTACGGGCAGACTAGAGTGCGGTAGGGGAGATTGGAATTCCTGGTGTAGCGGTGGAATGCGCAGATATCAGGAGGAACACCGATGGCGAAGGCAGATCTCTGGGCCGTAACTGACGCTGAGGAGCGAAAGGGTGGGGAGCAAACAGGCTTAGATACCCTGGTAGTCCACCCCGTAAACGTTGGGAACTAGTTGTGGGGTCCATTCCACGGATTCCGTGACGCAGCTAACGCATTAAGTTCCCCGCCTGGGGAGTACGGCCGCAAGGCTAAAACTCAAAGGAATTGACGGGGACCCGCACAAGCGGCGGAGCATGCGGATTAATTCGATGCAACGCGAAGAACCTTACCAAGGCTTGACATATACGAGAACGGGCCAGAAATGGTCAACTCTTTGGACACTCGTAAACAGGTGGTGCATGGTTGTCGTCAGCTCGTGTCGTGAGATGTTGGGTTAAGTCCCGCAACGAGCGCAACCCTCGTTCTATGTTGCCAGCACGTAATGGTGGGAACTCATGGGATACTGCCGGGGTCAACTCGGAGGAAGGTGGGGATGACGTCAAATCATCATGCCCCTTATGTCTTGGGCTTCACGCATGCTACAATGGCCGGTACAAAGGGCTGCAATACCGTAAGGTGGAGCGAATCCCAAAAAGCCGGTCCCAGTTCGGATTGAGGTCTGCAACTCGACCTCATGAAGTCGGAGTCGCTAGTAATCGCAGATCAGCAACGCTGCGGTGAATACGTTCCCGGGTCTTGTACACACCGCCCGTCAAGTCATGAAAGTCGGTAACACCTGAAGCCGGTGGCCCAACCCTTGTGGAGGGAGCCGTCGAAGGTGGGATCGGTAATTAGGACTAAGTCGTAACAAGGTAGCCGTACCGGAAGGTGCGGCTGGATCACCTCCTTTCTAAGGAGCACTTGGAGGCCTTCGGGCCTTCCAGAGCCAGACTCGAGACACACGTTCTCGACTGGTAGCTCATGGGTGGAACATTTGACTAGGTGCGAAGGACGACGTTCTTCACTCAGTACGCTGCTTGCAGCTGGAACCGTGGAGCTCATCTGATCTCGCACATGCACGCTGTTGGGTCCTGAGGGACCGGATGCGCTCGTCCTTCGGGATGGGCCAGACGAACCTCAGGACCTTTTCCTATGCCGGCAGCGCCGGCAGCGGGGAAGGTACCGCCCGTACTTTGAGAACTACACAGTGGACGCGAGCATCTTTTGAGCTGATCTTCGGATCGGCTCATATTGATGATCTTAAAGATCATTAGTCAATTTCGAGTCGGATCGAAAGATCCGAACCGATTCTTTGATGAACTCATGTGATTTCAAGTCTTTAAGAGCAAACGGTGGATGCCTTGGCATCTGGAGCCGAAGAAGGACGTAGCAATCTGCGATAAGCCTCGGGGAGTGGATAAGCACACCTTGATCCGAGGATTTCCGAATGGGGAAACCCCGCTGGGCGGCGTGCCGACCCAGTGACTCCCGCCTGAATATATAGGGCGGGTAGAGGGAACGTGGGGAAGTGAAACATCTCAGTACCCACAGGAAGAGAAAGCAACCGCGATTCCGTTAGTAGTGGCGAGCGAAACCGGAACAGGCTAAACCGAGTACGTGTGATATCCGGCAGGAGTTGCGTATTCGGGGTTGTGGGACTTTTCAGGCTGCTCTGCCGAGCAGCCGGCGTTACAAGAAGGTATAGACGAACGGTTTTGAACAACCGGTCATAGAGGGTGCGAACCCCGTAGTCGAAATGCCTCCCTTGGCGCGAAGAGTATCCCAAGTAGCACGGGGCCCGAGAAATCCCGTGTGAATCTGTCAGGACCACCTGATAAGCCTAAATACTCCCAGATGACCGATAGCGGACAAGTACCGTGAGGGAAAGGTGAAAAGTACCCCGGGAGGGGAGTGAAATAGTACCTGAAACCGTTTGCTTACAAACCGTTGGAGCCTCCTTAGTAGGGGTGACAGCGTGCCTTTTGAAGAATGAGCCTGCGAGTTAGCGATATGTGGCGAGGTTAACCCGAGTGGGGTAGCCGTAGCGAAAGCGAGTCTGAATAGGGCGATTCAGTCGCATGTCCTAGACCCGAAGCGAAGTGATCTATCCATGGCCAGGTTGAAGCGAAGGTAAGACTTCGTGGAGGACCGAACCCACTTAGGTTGAAAACTGAGGGGATGAGCTGTGGATAGGGGTGAAAGGCCAATCAAACTTCGTGATAGCTGGTTCTCTCCGAAATGCATTTAGGTGCAGCGTTGCGTGTTTCTTGCCGGAGGTAGAGCTACTGGATGGCCGATGGGCCCTACAAGGTTACTGACGTCAGCCAAACTCCGAATGCCGGTAAGTGAGAGCGCAGCAGTGAGACTGTGGGGGATAAGCTTCATAGTCGAGAGGGAAACAACCCAGACCACCAACTAAGGTCCCAAAGCGCGTGCTAAGTGGGAAAGGATGTGGAGTTGCCTTGACAACCAGGAGGTTGGCTTAGAAGCAGCCACCCTTGAAAGAGTGCGTAATAGCTCACTGGTCAAGTGATTCCGCGCCGACAATGTAACGGGGCTCAAGCACGCCACCGAAGTTGTGGCATTGACATTATTGGTAGGCCTTCGTGGTCCAGCCGTGTTGATGGGTAGGAGAGCGTCGTGTGGCCAGCGAAGCGGCGGTGTGAACCAGCCGTGGAGGCTACACGAGTGAGAATGCAGGCATGAGTAGCGAAAGACGTGTGAGAAACACGTCCTCCGAAAGACCAAGGGTTCCAGGGTCAAGCTAATCTTCCCTGGGTAAGTCGGGACCTAAGGCGAGGCCGACAGGCGTAGTCGATGGACAACGGGTTGATATTCCCGTACCGGCGAAGAACCGCCCAAACCAATCCAGTAATGCTAAGTGTCTGAATCCCAGTGACCGATCCCTTCGGGGTGACGCTCTGGGCCTAGCACACGACCCTATGCTGAGGCGGTTAGCGTATTAACAGGTGTGACGCAGGAAGGTAGCCCAAGCCAGGCGATGGTTGTCCTGGTGCAAGTGCGTAGGCCGAGTGATAGGCAAATCCGTCACTCATACAGGCTGAGACACGATGCGGATAAAAAGTGGGTGATCCTATGCTGCCAAGAAAAGCATCGACGCGAGGTTCAAGCCGCCCGTACCCCAAACCGACTCAGGTGGTCAGGTAGAGAATACCAAGGAGATCGAGAGAATCGTGGTTAAGGAACTCGGCAAAATGCCCCCGTAACTTCGGGAGAAGGGGGGCCTTCGACGTATTAGGACTTGCTCCGAAAGCGTTTGGAGGCCGCAGAGACTAGTGGGTAGCGACTGTTTACTAAAAACACAGGTCCGTGCCAAGTCGCAAGACGATGTATACGGACTGACGCCTGCCCGGTGCTGGAAGGTTAAGAGGACCGGTTAGCCGCAAGGCGAAGCTGAGAATTTAAGCCCCAGTAAACGGCGGTGGTAACTATAACCATCCTAAGGTAGCGAAATTCCTTGTCGGGTAAGTTCCGACCTGCACGAATGGCGTAACGACTTCCCAACTGTCTCAACCGCGAACTCGGCGAAATTGCATTACGAGTAAAGATGCTCGTTACGCGCAGCAGGACGGAAAGACCCCGTGACCTTTACTACAGCTTGGTATTGGTGTTCGGTGTGGCTTGTGTAGGATAGGTGGGAGACTTTGAAGCATGGACGCCAGTTCATGTGGAGTCATTGTTGAAATACCACTCTGGTCACTCTGGATATCTAACTTCGAACCGTAATCCGGTTCAGGGACAGTGCCTGGTGGGTAGTTTAACTGGGGCGGTTGCCTCCCAAAAAGTAACGGAGGCGCCCAAAGGTTCCCTCAACCTGGTTGGCAATCAGGTGGCGAGTGTAAGTGCACAAGGGAGCTTGACTGTGAGACTGACAGGTCGAGCAGGGACGAAAGTCGGGACTAGTGATCCGGCAGTGGCTTGTGGAAGCGCTGTCGCTCAACGGATAAAAGGTACCTCGGGGATAACAGGCTGATCTTGCCCAAGAGTCCATATCGACGGCATGGTTTGGCACCTCGATGTCGGCTCGTCGCATCCTGGGGCTGGAGTAGGTCCCAAGGGTTGGGCTGTTCGCCCATTAAAGCGGTACGCGAGCTGGGTTTAGAACGTCGTGAGACAGTTCGGTCCCTATCCGCTGCGCGCGCAGGAAATTTGAGAGGATCTGACCCTAGTACGAGAGGACCGGGTTGGACGAACCTCTGGTGTGTCAGTTGTTCCGCCAGGAGCACCGCTGATTAGCTACGTTCGGGATGGATAACCGCTGAAAGCATCTAAGCGGGAAGCCGGCCTCAAGATGAGATTTCCATGCCTTCGGGCGAGAGGCTCCCAGCCAGATTACTGGGTTGATAGGCCAGATGTGTAAGCGTGGCAACACGTGCAGCTGACTGGTACTAATAAGCCGATGACTTGATAACACACCGTTCTTGGTGCTTGCGTCCACTGAGTGGTTCTCGATGTACGGTCGGGAATCGCATGACAATGACTTTGTCTATGCAGACTTGAAACATCAATAGTGTTTCGGCGGCCATAGCGTGAGGGAAACGCCCGGTTACATTCCGAACCCGGAAGCTAAGCCTCACAGCGCCGATGGTACTGCAGGGGGGACCCTGTGGGAGAGTAGGACACCGCCGGACTTCTTTCGTGAAATGGCCACCCATTGATGGGTGGCCATTTCTCGTTAACGCACCGACCCTGGAGGATCGACACATGGCAGACGACGATCCGACCCGGCGCCCGCCGCGGGCGGCACAAGGCAGCAGCCCGAGGGATCGCAAGCCGTACGTGAAGCGCGACGGTGAGAAGAAGCCGTATCCGAAGCGGGACGGTGAGAAGAAGCCGTATCCGAAGCGGGACGGTGAGAAGAAGCCGTATCCGAAGCGCGACGGTGAGAAGAAGCCGTATGCGAAGCGCGGACGGTGAGAAGAAGTCCTTCACGCCGCGCGAAGGCAGCAGCCGTCCGCCTCGAGCGGGCGCCGGTCGCGACGAGCGCCGTGACGACCGGCAATCGCGCCCCGAGGAACTGCGGGCCGTCCGGCCGTCGTTCGACGAGCCGACCGTGCCCGAGGAGGTCGACGGCATCCGATCTGAATGCGGCGGCGCGCAACCAGCTCAAGACCCTGAGCAAGGAGAACGCCGACGCCGTCGCGCGACACCTGGCGATGGCCGCCGAGGTCATCGACGCCGACCCTGAGCTCGCGCACCGCCACGCGATCGCCGCGACCCGCCGGGCGGGGCGCATCGGAGTGGTGAGGGAGACCGCGGCCATCACCGCCTACGCGATCGGCGACTATGCGCTCGCGCTGCGCGAGCTCCGCACCTACCGCCGCATCTCCGGCCGCGACGATCAGATCGCGCTCATGGTCGACAGTGAGCGCGGTGTGGGCCGGCCCGATCGCGCGCTCGAGGTCGGTCGCGCCGTCGATCGCAGCACCCTCGCTCCGGACGGTCCGCGTCGAACTGGCGATCGCCATGTCGGGGGCCCGCCTCGACCTCGGACAGACCGAGCGTGCGCTCCAGGAGCTCGACATCCCCGAGCTCGATCCGAACCGTGCGTTCGAATGGAGCCCCAGCCTGTTCGCGGCCCGCGCCGCTGTTCTCGAAGAGCTCGGCCGCGACGACGAAGCGCGCGTGTGGCAGCGTCGTGCCGACGTCGCCGAAGACGCGCTCAATGTCGCCAACGGATCGGGGGGCGACAGCGAGGTCGTGCTCGTGGAGGAGATCGTCGAGGAAGCCGGCGAGGGCGGGGACTGATGGCGCTGTTCGGCCGGCGAGCCGCGGAGCGCACCCCGCTGCACGATGTCGACGTCGTGCTCGCGGACCTCGACGGGGTCGTGTACGCCGGCACCGGCGCGCTCCCGCACGCGATCGAGAGCCTGAACCGCAGCCGCGACGGCCGGCGTCTCGGCTACATCACGAACAACGCCTCGCGCACCGACGTCTCCGTCGCGGATCATCTTCGACACCTCGGCCTGGACGCCGCGCCCTCCGATATCGTCACGAGCCCCCAGGCCGCAGTGCGGCTCCTCGCGGAGCGCATCGCCCCCGGAGCGACCGTGCTCGTCGTCGGCGGCGAGGGTCTCATCGACGAGCTGCACAAGGCCGGCTTCGCCGTCACACGTTCGGCCGACGACGCGCCCGCAGCGGTCGTGCAGGGATTCGCTCCCGAGGTCGGCTGGGCTCAGCTCGCCGAGGCCGCCTATGCCCTGGCCGTTCCGGAGGAGGACGGCGGCATCCCCTGGATCGCGACCAACACCGACTGGACCATCCCGCAGGCGCGAGGGGTCGCACCGGGCAACGGCACGCTCGTCTCCGCCGTGCACACGGCGGTCGGTCGCCTCGCGACCGTCGCGGGCAAACCCGAGGTGCCGATCTTCCAGGAGGCAGTCGCGCGCTTCGGCGCCCGCCATCCGCTGTTCCTCGGTGATCGGCTCGACACCGACATCCTCGGCGCGAACCGTGCCGGCATCCCGTCGGCGCTCGTCCTGACCGGCATCGACCGACCCAAGCACGTTCTCGCAGCACCCGCCGGATCGCAGCCCACGTACATCCTCGGCGACCTGCGAGAGCTGCACGTCCCGTACCCCGAGCCGACTGTCCACGACGGCGTCGTGACCGTGGGGGCTGCTCGCGTGCGCGTCGACGGGGCTGACGTGCGGATCATCGACGAAGGCGACCGCCCTATCGACCTGCTGCGCGCGGGCGCCACCGCGATCTGGGACACCGGGCGGGCGATCTACGGCTTCCGAGTGCCGGAGCGCCTCTACGCCGATCCGTTCCATCGCCCGTGAGGGACCGCGGGATCCGCAGACCTCCGACGTATCCTGAGGGCATGGACCAGATCCGCCCGACCGACCAGGAGCAGAGCGATCTTCTGTCGATGCTCGAGGTGATCGAGGCTCAGCCCCTCGCCACGCGGGCAGCCGCCTACGAGGGATTGCACGACGCGCTGTCGCGTCGGCTCGAATCCGGCCCCGCGGGCATCAGCGCCCGGTCATGACTCGCCCGCCTCGACGCGGCGCTGGCCGCGCGCGGCCTCGCACGATCCCGCACGCATGCCGCAGCGCTGATCGCCGCCGGGCTGGTCACCGTGGACGGCCGCCCGGTGATCAAGGCCTCCGCACAGGTCGCCGACGACATGGAGATCGCCGTCGCCGGAAGCGACCATTACGTCAGCAGGGCGGCGCATAAGCTCATCGCCGCACTCGACGCGTTCGGCATACCCGTCGCGGGGCGGCTCGCGCTCGATATGGGCGCCTCGACCGGCGGCTTCACCCAGGTGCTGCGCGAGCGAGGCGCCGACCCGGTGATCGCCGTCGACGTCGGTCACGGTCAGCTCGCGGCATCCGTCGGAGCCGACCCGGGCGTCATCTCCATCGAGGGCTTCAACGTCCGCTACATGACGCCCGCGAATCTCGCCCAGGCGAGCGGCGTCACCGCCGCGCCGGAGCTTCTCACGGGCGACCTGTCCTTCATCTCGCTCACCCACGTTCTGCCGCGGCCCGCGGGGTCGCAGCCGACGACGCCGATCTCGTCCTGCTGGTCAAGCCGCAGTTCGAAGTGGGGCGCACCGCGGTCAAGGGCGGACTCGTGACGGATGCCGCATCCCGCGCCGACGCGGTGGCCGGCGTGCTGTGGGCAGCGTGGGATGCCGGGCTCGGCACCCACGGTGTCATCCCGTCGCCGATCGTCGGCACTCACGGGAACGCCGAGTACATCGTGCATTTCCGCGCCCGGCCGGCAGGCACGGATGCGGCGGGCAATCCGACAGAATGGTTGAGCACCGTGAACCGACTGACGGGGAGTCCATGACCGACGCCGAACGCAGCATCCTGGTCGTCGTGCACGCTCGGCGAGACGACACCGTCGCCGCGGCACAGCGGGTGGTGACGGCGCTCCGGACGGCGGGGGCCCGGCCCGTGCTGTCGGCGGACGACCGGGAGGAGCTCGGCGACGCCCTGTCGAGCCTGGGCCCGGTCCACACCCTCGGAGTCGACGTGCCGGTCGACGAGATCGAGCTCGCGATCGTGCTCGGCGGCGACGGCACGATCCTGCGCGCCGCCGAACTCGTGCGCGAGGGCACCGCCCCCGTGCTCGGCATCAACATGGGGCACGTCGGCTTCCTCGCCGAGATCGAGCGCGACGACATGGACGACGCCGTCAGTCGCGCGATCGCCCGGGACTATCGCGTCGAAGAGCGCCTGGCGCTGCAGGTGCGTGTCAAGGACGCGGCCGACCGCGTGATCTACGACACCTGGGCGCTGAACGAAGCGACGGTGGAGAAGGCGAGCCGCGAGCGGATGCTCGAGGTCGTCATCGAGATCGACGGCCGGCCGCTCTCCTCGTTCGGCTGCGACGGCGTCGTGGTCTCCACGCCGACGGGGTCGACCGCGTACAACTTCTCCGCCGGCGGCCCGGTCATCTGGCCGACGGTGGAAGCGATCGCCGTGGTGCCGCTGTCGGCGCATGCGCTCTTCGCCAAGCCGCTCGTGGTCGGACCCGAGCACGCGGTGGCCATCGAGGTGCTCGAGCGCACGAACGGCACCGGCGTGCTGTGGTGCGACGGACGGCGGTCGCACGATCTGCCGCCCGGCGCCCGGGTGGTGGTGCGTCGGTCGGAGCGCCCCGTGCGCCTGGCCCGGCTGCACCAGGCGGCCTTCACCGACCGGCTCGTGCGCAAGTTCCGGCTGCCCGTCGAGGGCTGGCGGGGCCCGGCGATCCTCACGACGGGCAGGAACGGTCAGCTTCCGTGATCGAGGAGATGCGGCTGCGTGATCTCGGCGTGATCGCGGAGGCGACGCTGCCGATCGGGGCCGGCTTCACGGCGATCACGGGAGAGACCGGCGCCGGCAAGACGATGGTCGTGACGGGGCTCGGGCTGCTGCTCGGCCAGCGAGCGGACTCGGGCGCGGTGCGCGCGGGTGCCGCGCAGGCCGCCGTGGACGGCGTCTGGGTCGTGCCCGAGCACGGCCCGGTTGCCGACCGGGTGCGTGAGGCCGGCGGCGATCTCGAGTCGATCGGCGACGGCCTGGCGGAGCTGCTCGTCGGGCGCTCGCTTTCCAGCGAGGGCCGCAGTCGCGCGAGCGTGGGCGGCCGGGCGGCGCCCGCCGGGGTGCTGGCAGATCTCGCCGACGAGCTGGTCGTCGTGCACGGACAGTCCGATCAGCTCAGGCTGCGGACGGCCGCGGCGCAGCGTGACGCGCTCGACCGATTCGGGGGCGCCGCGATCGAGAGCGCGCTCTCGGCCTACCGCATCGCCTACGAGCACGCCCGCGAACTGACACGTGCGCTCACCACACTGACCACCGACCGCGACGCGCGTGCGCGCGAGGCGGAGGAGCTGCGGATCGCCCTGGCCGAGATCGAGCAGGCGGCGCCACAGCCGGGGGAGGATGCCGAGCTCGCCCTGCGGGCGGAGCGGCTCGCGAACGCCGAGGAGCTGCGTGTCGCGGCCGCGACGGCTCACGACGCACTCTCGGGCGAGGGCGATGCGCCCGACGTCGGGATCCTGCTGGCCGAGGCGCGGCGCGCCCTCGAGCGCGGCCACGACCCCGCGCTGGACGATCTCGCCTCCCAGGTCGCCGAGCTCGGCTACCGCGCCGCTGATGTCGCGCAGTCGCTCGCAGGCTATCTCGCGGACCTCGACGACGCGGGTCCGCACGAACTTGCCGCCGTCGAGGAGCGCCGCGCTGTGCTGGGCGCCCTCATCCGTGCGCACGGCTCGCTGGATGCCGCGATCGAGCTGCTCGCGTCCGGGTCTGCCCGTCTGGCCGAGCTCGATGACGACGGCGCGCGGATCGAGCGGCTCACGTCCGAGCGCGAAGCAGCGGCATCCGCCCTCGACGAAGCCGCGGCGACCCTCACCGCGGGCCGTGCCGCGGCGGCCGAACGGCTGGGCGCCGCCGTCACCGAAGAGCTGCACGCCCTTGCCATGCCCGACGCCCGCGTCGTGGTGGCCGTCACCCCCGGTGCCGAGTCGGCGTCCGGACGTGACGATGTGGCCATCCTCCTCGCGCCGCACATCGGAGCCGAACCCCGGCCGGTCGCCAAGAGCGCGTCGGGCGGAGAGCTCAGCCGGGTCATGCTCGCGATCGAGGTCGTGATCGCCACGGTCGACCCGGTGCCGACGTTCGTCTTCGACGAAGTGGATGCCGGGATCGGCGGGGCCGCAGCGATCGAGGTCGGTCGGCGCCTGGAGCGACTGGCCCGCACGTCGCAGGTCATCGCGGTGACCCACCTCGCTCAGGTCGCCGCCTTCGCCAACAACCACCTGTCGGTCGTGAAGGGCAGCGACGCCTCCGTGACGGCATCCGACATCCGCCGTCTGCACGGCGCGGATCGCGAAGCCGAGATGGCGAGGCTGCTGTCGGGCATGCCCGATTCGGATGCGGCGCTCACCCACGCCCGCGAGCTGCTGAGCCTTCGGGCCCACACGGACTGATAGGATAAAAGCCCGTGGCGGAAACTCATGCGGCAGGTATTTCGGACGGCAAAGCTCAGAACGGCACCACTCGGCACATCTTCGTGACCGGCGGTGTCGTTTCTTCGTTGGGCAAGGGGCTCACGGCGGCCAGCCTGGGCAACCTGCTCACGGCCCGCGGCCTGCGCGTCGTCATGCAGAAGCTGGACCCGTATCTGAACGTCGACCCCGGAACGATGAATCCGTTCCAGCACGGCGAGGTCTTCGTCACCGACGACGGGGCCGAGACCGACCTCGACATCGGGCACTACGAGCGCTTCCTCGACATCAACCTCAGCCAGGCCGCGAACGTCACCACCGGCCAGATCTACTCGCAGGTCATCGCGCGGGAGCGCCGGGGCGAGTACCTCGGGGACACGGTGCAGGTCATTCCGCACATCACCGACGAGATCAAGCGGCGCATGCGCCTGCAGGCCGCCGAGACGCCTCAGCCCGACGTGATCATCACCGAGATCGGCGGCACCGTCGGCGACATCGAGTCGCAGCCGTTCATCGAGTCGGCTCGCCAGATCCGCCACGAGCTGGGCCGCGCGAACGTGTTCTTCGTGCACGTGTCGCTCGTGCCGTTCATGGGCGCGTCGGGCGAGCAGAAGACCAAGCCCACGCAGCACTCGGTCGCCGCGCTGCGCTCGATCGGCATCCAGCCCGACGCGCTCGTGCTGCGCAGCGATCGACCCGTCACCGAGTCGAACAAGCGCAAGATCGCGCTGATGTGCGACGTCGACGAGGACGCGGTCGTCAACGCGGTCGACGTGCCGAGCATCTACGACATCCCCACGATGCTGCACGAGCAGGGGCTGGACGAGTACATCGTCCGCACGCTGGGGCTCGCCACGGCGGCCGACGTGGACTGGTCGCGCTGGGATCGGGTGCTGCAGGCCGTGCACAACCCCAAGCACGAAGTCACGATCGGCCTCGTCGGCAAGTACATCGACCTGCCGGATGCGTATCTGTCGGTCACCGAGGCGCTCAAGGCGGGAGGCTTCGCGCACGAGACGCACCTGACGATCACGTGGATCCCCTCCGACCTGTGCGAGACGCCGGAGGGCGCGGCGAAGGCGCTGGGAGGCCTCGACGGCATCGTCGTGCCGGGCGGCTTCGGCATCCGCGGCATCGAGGGCAAGCTCGGAGCGCTCAGATTCGCCCGCGAGCAGGGTATCCCGACGCTCGGGCTGTGCCTCGGCCTGCAGTGCATGGTCATCGAGTACGCCCGCCACGTCGTCGAGATCGCAGACGCGTCCTCGACGGAGTTCGACCCCGACACGACCAACCCGGTCATCGCCACGATGGCCGAGCAGGTGGAGATCATCGCCGGGGGAGACCTCGGCGGAACGATGCGCCTCGGCATGTACCCGGCGGAGCTCGCCGAGGGCTCGCTCGCCCGCGAGCTGTACGGACGGTCGCGCGTCGACGAACGCCACCGGCACAGGTACGAGGTCAACAACGCGTACCGCGACATCCTCTCCAGCGCGGGGCTGTTCTTCTCCGGCCTGTCGCCTGACCGCAACCTCGTCGAGTACGTCGAGCTGCCGCGAGAGGTGCACCCCTACTACATCGCGACGCAGGCCCACCCGGAGCTGCGCTCCCGTCCCGACCGACCCGCACCCGCTGTTCCGCGGGCTCGTGGGCGCCGCCCTCGAGCGTCATCGCGCGAGCGAACTGTTCGACGTCGACAATGGTTGACCTGCACGACGAGCCGCTCGACCCCGAGGTGCTCGACAGCGACCTGGTCTACGAGGGCCGGGTCTGGGACGTGCGCAGCGACACCGTGCGCTACGGCGACGGCGAGATCGTGCGCCAGTACGTCGATCACCCCGGTGCCGCCGCGATCGTCGCCGTGGACGACGATCAGCGCGTGCTGCTCATCCAGCAGTACCGTCATCCGATCCGCCACCGCGACTGGGAGATCCCCGCCGGACTGCTCGACATCGCGGGGGAATCTCCGCTGCAGACCGCCCAGCGCGAGCTGATCGAGGAGGCCGACCTCACAGCCGCCGACTGGAAGCCGCTCCTCAGCATCTTCACGACCCCCGGCGGCAACGACGAGGTCGTGCACGTCTTCCTCGCCCGCGGCCTGGCGCCCGTGGGCAGCGCGCATGCCCGCGAGGCGGAGGAGGCCGACATCCGGGTCGAATGGATCCCGCTGCAGGATGCCGTCAGCGGCGTGCTGGCCGGTCGGCTGCGCAACGGCATCCTCGCGGTCGGCGTGCTGGCCGCGGCCGAGGCGATCCGCCGCGGCCCGGCGACCGGAGCGTCAGAGGACTGACGTGCAGCTCGAGCGTGCGGTGGACGCCTATCTGCGGCACATCACGATCGAGCGCGGACTCTCCGCCCACACTGTCGCGGCATACCGTCGCGACCTGTCCGGCTACGTCGATTGGCTCACCGAGCGGGGAGTCGTCGATTCGGCCGAGGTGACCGCGGCGCTGGTGGGCGAATTCGCTGCCGACCGCGCGTCGGCCGAGCCGGCGCCGGCGGCGTCCAGCCTCGCACGCCTCCAGTCGTCGGTGCGAGGACTCCACCGCTTCCTCGCCCGAGAAGGAATCGAGACCGAAGACCCGACCGGCCGGCTGCGACCGCCGAAAGCCGCACGGCGGCTGCCCAAAGCGCTCTCGATCGACCAGGTCGAACGCCTGCTGGATGCCGCCTCGTCAGGATCGGACGACCTCGTCGGGCTGCGCGACCGTGCCCTGCTCGAGCTGCTGTACGCGACGGGCGCGCGCGTGTCGGAGGTCGTCCAGCTCGACGTCGACGACCTCGCGCACGGCGATGTCGTGCGCGTCCGGGGCAAGGGCTCGAAGGAGCGGATCATCCCGGTCGGCTCCTACGCCCGGGTGGCGCTCGACGCGTACCTCACCCGCTCCCGCCCGGAGCTGTCGCGCCGGGGGAGGGCGAGCCCGCGGCTGTTCCTGGGCGCCCGCGGAGCGCCGCTGTCGCGCCAGAGCGCGTGGCTGGTGATCCAGCACGCCGCCGAGCGGGCGGAGCTGACCGCCCGCGTATCGCCCCACACGCTGCGCCACTCGTTCGCGACGCACCTGCTGCAGGGCGGCGCCGACGTGCGCGTCGTGCAGGAGCTGCTCGGGCACGCGTCGGTGGCCACGACCCAGATCTACACGCACGTGTCGGTCGACGCCCTGCGCGACGTCTACACGACCTCGCACCCGAGGGCGCGCTGAGCTCCGGCATCCGTCGTCTCCGCTGCGATCGGCTGCTCCGTGTACGGCGCCGGCTCTCGCCGCACAAGCAGGATTCCAACCGGCGGTGCGCCGCGAGGCGGGCGGGTGCGCGAGGGCACGGTGACTAGAATCGACCCAGCACGACGTGAAGGCAGGAGACCGGGTGGCTGGCAGCGCGACGAAGGGCACGGCCCCGAAGAAGGCGGCAGACGCGAAGACCGATGACGGCGTGACGATGGGTCCGACCGGCCGCCCGTACCACGGCTTCCCCACCCCGCCCGCGCTGAACGGTCACGGCCCCGCCCGCATCATCGCGCTGTGCAATCAGAAGGGCGGCGTGGGCAAGACCACGACCACGATCAACCTGGCAGCTGCCCTCGCGCAGTACGGCCGCCGCGTGCTCGCGGTCGACTTCGACCCGCAGGGCGCCCTGTCGGCGGGCCTCGGCATCGCGACGCACGAGGTGCCCACGATCTACGACCTTCTGCTGGACACGAAGCGCGACCCGCGCGAGGTGATCGTGCCCACTTCTGTCGACGGACTCGACATCCTCCCGGCGAACATCGACCTGTCCGCCGCCGAGGTGCACCTCGTCAACGAGGTCGCGCGGGAGACGATCCTGGCGCGGGTGCTGCGCAAGGTGGCGCCCGACTACGACGTGATCTTGATCGACTGCCAGCCGTCGCTCGGCCTGCTCACCGTGAACGCGCTCACCGCGAGCCACGGGGTGGTCATCCCGCTCGAATGCGAGTTCTTCGCCCTGCGCGGTGTCGCCCTGCTGATCGAGACCATCGACAAGGTGCGCGACCGGCTCAACCCCACGATCGAGCTCGACGGGGTCCTCGCCACGATGTACGACCCCCGCACGCTGCACTCGCGCGAAGTGCTCGAACGCGTCGTGGAGGCCTTCGGAGACGACGTGCTCGAGACCGTGATCGGACGCACGGTGAAGTTCCCCGACGCTTCCGTGTCGGGGATGCCCATCACCGAGTTCGCGCCCGAGCATGCGGCTGCCCAGGCGTATCTGCGGCTGGCGCGAGAGCTGGTCTCGCGTGGTGCCGTCGCCTGACGACCCCGCGACCCGCTCGGAAACCGACGAACCCGGCTTCCGGGTCTCGCTCGGCGTGTTCGACGGACCCTTCGACCTGCTGCTCACGCTGTTGTCCAAGCATCAGCTCGACATCACCGAGGTGTCACTGAGCGGCGTGACGCGGGAGTTCATCGCCTACCTGCACGAGCTGGATGCCGACGAGGAGCTCGAGCAGGCATCGGAGTTCCTCGTGGTGGCTGCGACCCTGCTCGACATGAAGGTCGCCGGCCTGCTGCCGCAGGGGGAGCTCGTCGACGCCGAGTCGGTCGCACTGCTCGAGGCGCGCGACCTGCTCTTCGCGCGCCTGCTGCAGTACCGCGCCTTCAAGGAGGTGTCGGGCTGGTTCGCCGAGCGCCTGCGCGCCGAGGACCGCCGGCACACGCGTGCCGTGCGTCTCGACGAGAAGTACCGTCAGGCCGTGCCCGAGCTGGTGTGGAGTCTGAGCGCGGAGGACTTCGCGGCGCTCGCCATCCTGGCGATGACGCCCAAGGAGATCCCGCACGTCGGCCTCGATCACCTGCACGCACCGCTCGTGAGCATCCGCGAGCAGGCGGCGATCGTCGTGACGCTTCTGCGGGATGCCGGGATGCTGACGTTCCGCGACCTCGTCGCCGGGGCGATGCAGCCGGGTGTCGTGGTTGCGCGGTTCCTCTCCGTGCTGGAGCTGTATCGGCACGGCGCCCTGTCTTTCGAACAGCTCGAGCCGCTCGGCGAGCTGAATCTGCGATGGACCGCGGAACGGTGGTCCGATGAGAACCTTGCCAGCCTGGGAGCCGACTATGACCGATGATCCGTCACACCCGCCATCCCCGGTCGTGGAGGTCGCGCGAAGACTCGAGGCGATCCTGCTCGTCGTGGAGGAGCCGCAGAGCCTGGTCAGTCTGGCGACCGCGGTCGGTGCGCCCGTGCCGGCGGTCCGGCAGGCCATCGAGAGCCTCGTCGAAGACTACGACGGGCTCTCGGGCGGGCCTCGGCGCGGGTTCGAGCTGCGCGAAGTGGGTGGCGGGTGGCGGCTCTACGTCCGCGAGGAGCACGACGATCTGGTCACGGAGTTCGTGAACACCCAGGCGCCGTCCCGGCTGTCGCAGGCTGCCCTGGAGACGCTGGCCGTGATCGCCTACAAGCAGCCGGTCACGCGAGGTCAGGTCGCCTCGATCCGCGCGGTGAACGTCGACTCGGTGGTGCGGACGCTGCTGGCGCGGGGCCTGATCACCGAGCAGTTCACGGATGCCGAGACCGGGGCGATCCACTACGGCACGACCGACGCCCTCCTGGTCAATCTCGGCATCAACTCGCTCGACGAGCTTCCGCACATCTCGCCGCTGCTGGATGACGGCGCGGACGGATTCGATGAGGCGCTGCGCGCATGAGCGACCCTGCGACGGGCTCTGGGACCGAGGGTGCGGACCCGCGGCCCGGAGGGGAGGCGCGGTCGACCGACGGCGTGCGGCTGCAGAAGGTCCTCGCGAACGCGGGTGTCGCCTCGCGGCGCGTCGCCGAGAACCTGATCCTCGAGGGTCGGGTGAAGGTGAACGGCGTTCTCGTCACGGAGCTCGGCTCCCGCGTCGACCCCGAAACCGACCTCATCGACGTCGACGGCACCGCCATCCAGCTCGACCCGACGAAGCGCTACGTGATGCTGAACAAGCCCCGCGGCGTCGTGAGCTCGATGCTCGATGACCGGGGCCGGCCCGATCTCCGGCAGTTCGTGCAGGACTGGCCGGAGCGGCTGTACAACGTCGGCCGACTCGATGCCGACACGAGCGGCCTGCTCGTGCTGACGAACGACGGGGAGTCGGCCCATGTGCTCGCCCACCCGTCGTTCGGTGTCACGAAGGTCTACATCGCCAAAGTGGAGGGGAGGGTGACCCCCCAGACGATCGCCATCCTCACCCGCGGCATCGAGCTGGAAGACGGCCCGATCGCGGCGGACAAAGCCCGCCTCCTCGACGCGTCCGCGGCATCCTCGACCGGTGGGTCTCTCGTCGAGCTCACTCTGCACTCGGGACGCAACCGCATCGTACGGCGCATGATGGCAGCGGTCGGGCACCCGGTCATCGAGCTCGTCCGCCGCCAGTTCGGGCCGCTCCACCTGGGAACCCTCCCAGTGGGGAGGACACGCGAGTTGACTAAGGTTGAACGCGGCGCTCTGCTGACACTCGCGCGCGACGCGGCCGAGGTGCCGCCGCCCCCGAGTCCCGAAGACTGACGGGGCGAGCGGGCCCGCACAGAGCCGCACACGACGACCATCGGGAGATCTCAGTGAGCGAATCGACGGGCACGCCGGCGCGTGCCGCGGCGCCGCTCGCTGCGCGCGTGAGCGGCACGGTGCGCATCGTGGGAGCCGGCCTCCTCGGCTCGAGCATCGGCCACGCGCTGACGGCCCGGGGCATCGATGTCGCGCTCGATGACACATCGCCCTCGCAGCTGCGCCTGGCGATCGACTACGGCGCCGGCCGGCGTCCTCGCGAAGACGACGATCCGTCGCTCGTCGTCGTCGCCGTGCCGCCCGATGTGACCGCCGATGTGATCGAGCGCGAACTGCGCACGCATCCGCGTGCGGTCGTCACCGACGTCGCCAGCGTCAAGCTCGAGCCGCTCCGGGCGCTGCGAGACCGCGGGGTGGACCTCACGCGCTACATCGGATCGCACCCGCTCGCCGGTCGCGAGCGCGGCGGAGCAATCTCCGCGCGCGCCGACATCTTCGTCGGGCGGCCCTGGGTCGTCTGCCGCGATGGCGAGACGTCCGCCGCAGACCTCGCTCTCGTCGAGGGGCTCGCGCTCGACCTCGGCGCCACGCCCATCGAGATGACGCCCGATGACCACGACCGCGCCGTCGCGCTCGTCTCCCACGTCCCGCAGCTGGTCGCGAGTCTGCTCGCGGGCCGCTTCGTCGATGCGCCGGAGGGCTCGCTGCGCCTCGCCGGGCAGGGCGTCCGCGACACCACGCGCATCGCGGCATCCGCCCCCGAACTGTGGGTGCAGATCCTCGGCGCGAACTCGGAACCCGTCAGCGACGTGCTCGACGCCCTGGCGCTCGACCTTGCCGCCGTCTCGGCGGCCCTTCGCGATCCTGAGGCGCCGGGTTCCCGCCGCGCGGTCGCCGACACGATCCGGCGCGGCAACGACGGCGTCGAGCGGCTCCCCGGCAAGCACGGCCAGAACCGGCGATTCGAACAGGTGGTCGTCATGGTCGACGACACCCCCGGGCAGCTCGGCCGGCTCTTCGGCGAGCTCGGCGAGCTCGAGGTGAACGTCGAAGACCTGCGTCTGGAGCATTCACCGGGGGCCCAGTTCGGGCTCGCCGAGATCAGCGTCGTGCCGTCCGCGGTGCGCAGAGCGGTCGAGGGCCTCGAGGCCCGCGGCTGGAAGATTGCGAGCACCACGAATGACTGACCCGACCACCCCCGGGCGCGGCGAGAGGCGGGAGGCCGTGACGATCGTCGCGATCGACGGCCCGGCCGGCAGCGGCAAGTCGAGCGTCTCGAAGCAGGTCGCGCGGCGACTGGGATTCGGCTTCCTCGACACCGGGGCGGCGTACCGCGCCCTCGCGTGGCACACCCTCGCGCACGGCGCCGACACCTCCGATTCGGCATCCGTCCTCGACGTCGCGGGCGACTTCGACTACGCCATCTCGCTGGATCCCGACGACTACTGGGTCCGCGTGGGCACGACTGACGTCACGGCCGCGATCCGCGAGCCGCGGGTGACGGATGCCGTCAGCGGCGTCGCGCGCGTGCCCGCGGTGCGCCGGCGGGTCAACGCGATGTTCCGCGAGCTCGTCCGCGACTCCGGGCGACCCGGCGTCGTGGTCGAGGGGCGCGACATCACCACCGTGGTCGCGCCGGACGCGCCGGTGAGGATTCTGCTTACCGCGGACCCGGCCGTCCGCGCCGCCCGGCGCAGCGCCGAACTGGCGGGGCACGACGCGGCAGCCGTCGCCGATGCGCTGCACCGCCGCGATGCGCAGGACTCCACCGTGGTCGACTTCCTGTCGGCCGCGGAGGGCGTCGAGGTCGTCGATTCTTCCGACCTCGATTTCCAACAGACCGTGGATGCCGTGCTCGACGTCGTCGACGCGATTCTCGCGACACAGACAGGAGCGCAAGATGGGCGCTGAGGATGAGTACGAAGGCGGCGACGACCGCATCGCCGAGGCGCTCGCTGACCTCGATGAGGATCTGGCCGATGCGCGGGCGGAGACGCTCCGCGCGAGCCTCTCGGACTACGAGCTGGATGACGAAGATGCGGCGCTGCTGTCCGGCGTCACGCTGGGCGAGCATGGGATCCAGTACTCGCCGGCGCTGCCGGTCATCGCGATCGTCGGCCGCCCCAACGTCGGCAAGTCGGCGCTCGTGAACCGGATCCTCGGGCGCCGCGAGGCGGTCGTGGAAGACACTCCGGGCGTCACGCGTGACCGCGTCACCTACAAGGGCGAGTGGATGGACCGTCGGTTCTCACTCGTGGACACCGGTGGATGGGAGCCCGACGCGCGCGGCATCGACGCCTCCGTCGCGGCGCAGGCCGAGATCGCGATCGAGCTGTGCGACGTCGTCCTGTTCGTGGTCGACGCCATGGTGGGAGCGACTTCGACCGACGAGCACGTGGTCAAGCTGCTGCGCAAGAGCGGCAAGCCGGTCTTCCTCGTCGCGAACAAGATCGATGACGCACGGCAGGAGCCCGAGGCCGCTGCGCTGTGGAACCTCGGTCTCGGTGAGCCCTATCCCGTCTCGGCGATCCACGGCCGAGGGGTCGCAGACCTGCTCGACGAGATCTTGAAGGTGCTGCCGACCGTCTCCGCGGTCGCGCAGCAGGAGATCGGCGGCCCCCGCCGCGTCGCGATCCTCGGGCGCCCGAATGTCGGCAAGTCGTCGCTGCTGAACAAGGCCGCGGGCCAGGAGCGGGTCGTCGTGAACGAACTCGCCGGCACCACGCGCGACCCCGTGGACGAGATCGTGGATCTCGGCGGGCGGCTCTGGCGGTTCGTCGACACCGCCGGCATCCGCCGTCGTGTGCATCTGCAGCAGGGCGCCGACTTCTACGCGTCGCTGCGCACGTCGGCCGCGCTGGAGAAGGCCGAAGTGGCCGTCGTCGTGCTGGATGTGAGTGAGACGATCAGCGAGCAGGACGTGCGGATCATCGACCTCGTGCTCGAGTCGGGGCGTGCGCTCGTCTTGGCCTTCAACAAGTGGGACCGTCTCAACGACGACGATCTCGAGAACGCCGACCGCCGCCGGTACCTCGAGAGGGAGATCGAGCAGGATCTGGCGCACGTCGCGTGGGCGCCCCGGGTGAACATCTCGGCGCGCACCGGACGCCACCTCGAGAGGCTCGTGCCCGCGCTCGAGACGGCGCTGGACTCGTGGGATATGAGGATTCCGACGGGCAAGTTCAACGCGTTCCTGTCCGAGCTCGTCGCCGAGCACCCCCATCCGCTGCGCGGCGGAAAGCAGCCGCGCATCCTGTTCGGCACTCAGGCCTCCACGCGCCCGCCGACGTTCGTGCTGTTCACGACGGGGTTCCTGGATCCGGGCTATCGCCGGTTCATCCAGCGGCGGCTGCGTGAGATCTGGGGCTTCGAGGGCACCCCGATCGTCGTCAACATGCGCGTTCGCGAAAAGCGCACGCGCTAGGAGCCCGCCGGTTTCGCCGGCGGACGCACCATCGCGGTGGCATCGGGGGCGGCGAACCCGAACTGCTCGTACAGTCCGTGGGCGTCGGCGGTGAACAGGGTCCACCGGAACTCGTGCCCGGGACCATCGTCGATCATGGCTCGCAGCAGCCGTTTGCCGAGGCCCCGGCCCTGATGCTCCCTCACGACGTACACGTCGGCGAGGTAGGCGAAGGCGACGCCGTCGGATGCCGCGCGCGCGAATCCGACGAGCTCGTCCGTGCCGGCGCGGTAGGCGCCGACGACCCGCCATGCCGTGTCCAGCTGCGCCTCGACGTCGGCGCGGGTGCGCCAGCGCGCCCAGTACGCCTCGGTCGACAGCCACGCCCAGACGGCGTCGCGCGGGATGCGGGTCGGATCGTCGTCGAGCTCATAGTCGTCGTCTGCCATCCCGGTATTCTCGTCGCTGCCCGACGGTCGGCCCATCCGGGCGGTCGGGCCGATCGGGCGGCGGTGGCATGCGCGTGTGACAGGGTGGATGGGTGACGATCGAGCCGCCCACGCCCGGTGGGCCGCGCCGGCCCTTCGGCCCGCGCGACCCCGGTGACGCGTGGGTGGTCGCGCCGACGGGGGAGAGGTACTGGGGCCGCTTCGGCGCCGCCGGACTTCTGGCGCTCGACGCTGATCGCGGCGTGCTGCTGCAGCACCGGGTCACCTGGTCGCACTTCGGTGACACCTGGGCCTTGCCCGGCGGCGCGCGCCACGAAGACGAATCGGCGTGCGACGCGGCGCTGCGTGAGGCCGCGGAGGAGGCGGGTGTGCCGGAGGCGGCGGTGCGGCCGCGCCTGCTGAGCGTGCTCGACCTGGGGTACTGGAGCTACACGACACTCGTCGGCGACGTGGTGCATCCCTTCGACCCCACGATCAGTGACCCGGAGAGCCACGAGCTCGCCTGGATCACCCCGGCCGAGGTCGCCGACAAGCCCCTGCACCCCGCGTTCGCCCGGTCGTGGGCGGCGTTGGAGCCTCTGCTGGAGGTGCGCCCAGCGGTCGTGGTCGACGCGGCGAACGTCGTCGGATCCGTTCCTGACGGGTGGTGGCGCGATCGGGCGGGAGCTGCGGGACGACTGCTCGGGCGCATCGATCGGCTCGCGGCGGACGGTATCCCGGCGGGCATGCTGGATCTCCCCGAGCACACGTGGTTCCCGGAATGGGTGGTGGTCGTCGAAGGTGACGCGCGCGCCGTGGACGAGAACGTCGACCGGGTCGAGGTCGTGCGGGCGGCGGCATCCGGCGACGACGCGATCGTCGCCGAGACCGTTCGCCTGATCCGTGCCGGCCGATCGGTGACGGTGGTCACGAGCGACCGGGAGCTGGCGAGCCGCGTGACGGATGCCGGCGGCACGGCGCGCGGCGCCCGCTGGCTGCGGGACCAGCTGGCTTAGTCGGCCTCGGAGCCCGTCGCGTCGCGACCCCGCAGCCGGTCGATGTCACGGCGCTCGCGCTTGGTCGGCCGCCCGGCGCCGCGGTCGCGCATCGGCACGAACGCGCGCTCTTCGCGGGGCAGGGGCGGCGGCGTCCGGTCGTCGACGGCGGCGGCCGCCGGCACCGCCCCGACCCGCTTGGAGATCGTCTGCTTCACCACGAGGATGCGGTCGAACCCTGCGATCCGCACGCGCAGCTCATCGCCGGGTCGCACCGGCTGCGCGGCCTTCGCCCGTTCTCCGTTGACCCGCACATGCCCCGCGCGACATGCGCTGGTCGCAGCGGACCGGGTCTTGTAGACGCGGACCGCCCACAGCCACGAGTCGACCCGAACCGTGTCGGCGCTCACGGGACCTTCCCCGCGGTCTCCGGCGCCTCCGCGGAGGAGCGGAGTCGATCGGCGATGATGACGCCCGCGGCGATCAGACCCTGCCCGAGGCAGTACGTGATCATGACGACCGGGCTCGTCCAGTCGGGCATCGCGTCGGGGCGGAAGAGCCGGAAGGCCAGCACCGCGTCGGACGCGAAGAAGAAGGCGCCGCCCGCTGCGACGAGGGGGTGGCAGCGCGATGCCGCGATCGCGGTGCCGGCGAGCACGAGCCCGTACACCGCAACGGGGATGAAGAGCGCGCCGAGGTCAGGACCGAGGAACAGCAGCAGCCCCACCCACCACAGCACGTAGACGACTGCCCACTTGGGCACGCGCTGAACGGGGATGATCCGCCAGAAGATCCAGATGTAGCAGACGTGTGCGAGGCCGAAGAAGAGCAGCATCATCGGCACGGTCGGGCGCCGTCGGGAAGAGGGTGCCCGCTCCGTCGCCGAGCCACGACAGCGCGATCGCGACGAAGAGCAGCGTGTACGACAGTGCCCCACCGTGACCCGCGTCCGCCCCAGAAGACGGCGACGGCCAGAAACGGCATCAGGAGCAGCTTCGTCGGTCCCGCGATCGCCTCGGCCCCTGCGGCGAGAGCCGTGATGTGGATCGCGGACACCACGGCATAGGGCACGAAGCCGATCCAGAGCCGGTGCATGGATTCTCCTCATCGAGCGCGCGGGCACCTCATCGTCCCATGACCGATGTGCTGAGCCCGATCACTCGGCGGGATCCGCTGAGCTCTCGCCGGTCACGACACGAGGTCGAGCTCGACGATCGCGCGGTCGGGCTTCGGACGGGCGACCTCTCGGAACCCGGCGGCTTGGAAGACCGACAGGATGCCGCGGTAGAGCTCGTTGCTCGCGTGCTTCTTGCCACAGACGTGTCGAACGGATACGCCTCGAGAACCCGGGCGCCGTGGTCGCGCGCGAAGTCGACCGCCGCCGCCAGCAGGAGCGTGCTGAGACCCTGACCCCGGTGCTCGCGGCGGACGACGAAGCACGTGACCGCCCACACGCCCGGATCGTCGAGCGGGATCGGAGTGTTCGCCGACGATGTCGCGCGTGCGGCGAGATGCGGATCTGCGCGGTCCTCGGTCCCACGCGCACCCATGCGGCGGCCTCGCCGTCCACGTAGGCGAGAAGCGCAGGCGGGACGGCGTCGTTCTTCAGCTCGTCATGGAGCAGGGTGCGCCGCTCATCCGTCGTCGCGCGCTGGAATTCGGCGTTCGTGATCGTCCACCACTGGCACTGGCAGGAGCGGCCGTCACCGCCGCCGGTGAGGGCGTGCTCGGCGTCGTCGAAGCGGTCGGCGGTCGCGGGGACGATGGCGATCTTCGGCATCCTCCGACGCTACCCAGGAGCGCCGACAGGCGGAAGGAACGCCGGCGGATGCCGCGCCCGGCGTCGTTCGCGACGCAGTCGACGACCCGGTAGGATAGGGGAGTTGTCCGCTCGCGGGCATCGGGATGTGGCGCAGCTTGGTAGCGCACTTGACTGGGGGTCAAGGGGTCGCAGGTTCAAATCCTGTCATCCCGACCGGAAAGTCCCGGGAACTCAAGGGTTCCCGGGACTTTTTAGTTGGTGAGATTTGATCGTGTCATCGCGAAGTCATCGCAATGAGCTGCCCGCGCCGCGTCTGCGGGAACGTTCTCCGATACGCGCCCGACCGTTGCGGTTGCTCCGGATTCGTGCCATGGGGGAGTTGGCCGCACCTGTTTGGTATGGAAATCGAACGCACGGCCGCCGGCAACCCGTGGGGGTTGGAGCCGCTTCTGGACGTGAAGGAGCTGGCCGGGTATCTGCAGGTGCCGGTCTCGACGGTCTACGACTGGCGGACGCGCGGGTTCGGTCCGCGGGCGTATCGGTTCGGGAAGCATCTGAAGTTCGCTGTCTCCGACGTCCGGGACTGGATCGAGCAGCAGCACGACCCGGTCGCCCGAACGCCACGGCGGTGACCCGGTGAGCGCCCCGCGCCTGTCGATCGGCACCTTCGGAGACATCGGCTTCTTCCACACCGCCGGTGGTCGGGTGGTGGCACGTGTTCGTTACCGCGATTGGGACGGACGGACCCGGCTTGTGCAAACGACCGGCGACACCCCGAAGGCTGCGGAGCGGGCGTTGAAGGCGAAGCTCGCAGAGCGCGGCCTCTTCCAGCCCTCAATTTCGGCTCTCAGCCCGGATAGCCGGTTCCTCGACCTGGTCCAGTATTGGCTGGAGGACCTGGAGATGGAGGCCCGGATCTCCACGACGGACGCTGCAGCTCTATCAGCGGAACATGGAGACGCTCGTGCTCCCCGCCTTTGCGAACCTCACGCTGCGGGAGATCGGCGTCGCCCGGTGCGACCAGTTCCTGAAGCAGCTCGCGAAGCAGAGCTACAACAGAGCTAAGCAAGCCCGCGTCGTGCTGCGGCTCGCGTTCGGTCTCGCCGTGCGGCACGAGGTGCTGCCCCGCAACCCGATGGACCACGTCTCCCGGCTGCACCGACCGCCGAGCATGCCGAACGCGCTGACCCCGGGGGAGGTCAACGCGATCCGCGCGGCGATCGCAGTCTGGGAGGCCGACGGCCCATCCTCAGGGCCGAAGCCGGACGGGCAGCTCGGTGCGATCGTCGAAGTCATGCTCGGCACGTCCGCACGGATCGGAGAGGTCCTCGCGATCCGCCGGCGCGACGTCGACGTCACCAGCGCGCAACCATCGATCCGCATTGCGGGGACGATCGTCTCCCCTCGCGGCGCTCCGACCTCCCGACAGGATCATCCGAAGACCGCGAAGTCGCGACGCACAGTCGCGATCCCGTCGTTCACTGCAGCGGCAGTGCGCCGCCGGCTGGTGCAGTTGAACGATCCCTCCCTCGATGCGCTGCTGTTCTGCAGCCGTCAGGGCACGCCGCTGATGACCAACAACGTGCGCCGCCAGCTTCGCCATGTGATGGACCTCGCTGGAATCACGGGGGTGACGCCGCACATGTTCCGTCGGAGCGTCGCCACCGCTATCAACGAGCACGCCGGCATCGAACTGGCCGCAGAACTGCTCGGCCACACGGACCCCAAGATCACCATTCAGCACTACATCCGACGCAACGACATGGTCAACCCCGCCACCGCCGACCTGCTTGAACGCGCCTTCCCGACGGACGACTGACGCGAACGGCAATCCCCAGGCAGCGTTCGATGGGGCCCGGGTATTCGACTGAGGGACACGGATGCCCAGCCTGCAGTACTGGGGATTCGGGTCTCGTTGTGGCCGGCGCAGCGCCTACCGTGGTTGACCCACCCACCGTTGGTCGACAGCGCATTGGCGTTCGAACCGGGACCGCATGCCTGGCTATCTGGGCTTGATGGGCAACGTCGTGGGCAGCCAGCTCTGACGGTTCCGCTCGAATCGGTCGATGGCGTCTATATGTTGCAGAGTTGTCGCGATTTCGTCGAGCCCCTCGAGCAGTCGCCATCGTGTGTAATCATCGACGTCAAAGTTGAATGAGGCAGACCCGACGCGGAGGGCTCTGTCGTTGAGGTCCACAGTTACTTCAGAATCGGGGTCGTCCTCCAGAATCGCCCACGCTTGCTCGATGTCGCTCTGCTCGATCTCGCCGGCCAGCAGCCCCTGCTTTCCGGCGTTGCCTCGAAATATGTCCGCGAACCGAGGACTGAAGACGGCCCGGAATCCGTAATCGCGCAGAGCCCACACGGCATGTTCACGGCTTGAGCCGGTCCCGAAGTTCGCGCCGGCGATCAGCACGGTTGCGTGCTCGTAGCGTGCCTGGTTGAGGACGAACTCTGGGTTCTGCCGCCAGGTGTGGAACAGCGCATCTTCATAGCCGCTCTTGGTGACGCGTTTCATGAACTGCGCGGGGATGATCTGGTCGGTATCGACGTTGGTATTGCGTAGCGGCATCGCGACGCCGGGAACGTGACGAACTTCTCCATGTCGGTCGGTGCCGTCGCTCAGAGTGCGACGGTGGGGTAGTCCTTCCCGAGCCAGTGCGAGAGCTTTTGTGCGTACTCCCGCTGGAATGACAGTGGGCCGGAGTTGGCGACGTAGTCCTCGTCGTAGATCGCGATGAAGATCGTCAGGCAGAGGAAGAAGTGCGCGCCGATTTCGAACAGGGTGACGTAGTCGTGCTCGATGAGAGCGCGGCGTTCCTGATCGGTGAACTCGAGCCAGCTCGTCGTCTCGATGGAGTTGTTGGTGCCGAGGCGGCGTCCGTAGTCCGCTTCCCACCGGTCGACCAGCCCGGCCGGGTCGCTCTTGTAGTGGGCGAGCAGCTCCGGGTTGCCGTCGACCTGGAAGAGAAATTTGTTGACGTAGTAGACGCTCATCGGGGGTCTCCTTCCGGGTACCAGGTCATGTACATCTCGCGGGTGTGGAACAGGTCGAGCTCGTCGACGTAGTCCGCCTTCTCCGGTCCGGCGATGCCCATCATCAGGATCAGGTCCATGAAGCCGTGGGTGGCGTTCCCGGCGCCGCTCATGGCTCTCGTGCGTGACGTTCTCGAGGATCGCGTCGATGTCGCCGGAGGCCAGCCAGTCGATTGCTTTGCGGTCGAACACGGGGTCGGGGCCGGTTTCGCCGAACTGGCGGGGACCGCCGAGCTCGAGCGAGAGGTGACCGCTGCCGATCGCGGCGATCTTCTTGTCGGACGGGTACTCGTCGATGATCGAGCGGATCGCTCGCCCGAGGTCCCAGAACCGTTTCGGGCTGGGAAGCGGCGGCGCGAAGATGTTGGTGTAGATCGGGACGACGGGAAGGTCCGCCTGCGGGTCGGGTGGTGATGATCGGGCAGATGATCGAGTGATCGATCTTGAGTTCGTGGCTGATGGAGAAGTCGAACCCGCGGTCCAGGAGCCCCTGGAACATGAACCCGGAGAGGTCTTCGTCGCCTTCGAGGACGTACTTGGGGATGCTGAACTCGCGTTCCTCGTTGTAGAACGTGGCGTCGTAACGGGGCTGTTTTCCGATGAGGAAAGTGGGGTAGTTGTCGGAGAAGAACTGGTGGAAGTGGTCGGACCCGACCATCACCAGCAGGTCGGGTTCTGCTGCCGTCAAGGTCTCCCTGTAGGCCTCGACCTTCCGCTTCCACTCCGGCGCCTGGGGGATGCGCTCCTCGGGCGGGGTGAGTTCGGTGGCCTTCAGGTAGAACGGGTGATGCGTGGTCGCGAGGACCGCGGAGAGGTGCGCCATCGGTGTCTCCTGCTGGGTGGTGGGCGGTCAGCTGTGGGTGGGGTCGACGTATCGCGCGTTGCGGTCGACGGAGTAGTACACGTCGGGGCCGATCGGTGAGCGCTGTTCCTCGGCGATCTGACCGATGAGGCCGGCCGTGCGCGCGAGGAGGGAGAAGCCGCGCAGCATCGAGACGGGCAGCTTCAGGTCGGCCAGCGCCGCACCGGCGATGCCGGCGCCGTTGAGCGGAAGTGTGCGCCCGAGCACCTGATCGTGCACACGTCCGATCGCTTCGAACAGTTTCATGTGAGGTCCCCGGACGTTCTCTTCGGTGGCGATCGCGATGAGGACCGGTACCCGGGGGTCTCCGCTCTTGTGCACGGGGTGACCGAGGCCGGGAACGAACTTGCCTGCTGCTTTCCTGTCGCGGACAGTCTGCAGCGCGAGTTCATCCCACTGGCTGTCATCCCATGAGTCGGTGTTCTCGAGGTCGCTGACGATGGAGTGCAGGAACATGCCGGTGTCTTCGGTGACGCCCAAGAACCGGGACCCGCCACCGAGTAGGCCGGCCGCGACGGCGCCCTGGATGGAGTCCGGTGCGCTGTAGTACGTCAGTCGAGCCGCGATCGCGGTGGGGGTGAATCCGTGGTCGGCGAGTGAGACGAGCACGGCCTCGAACAGGCGGACTTCTCCTGGTGTCGGCCGGCGTTGGGCGACCATCCAGAACGCGAGTTCGCCGAAGCCGACCTTGCCCATCAAGTCGCCGGCGAGGTCCTGGCCCAGCAGCGAGATGTTGTCCGCGTCTGAGGTGCCGAGGGAGGTGGTGTAGTCAGGCATCGGTGTCCTCTGTGTCGCTCAGCCAGGCGCGGAGGGCGTCGTTGTCGGCGCCGAGCGGTGGTGCTGGGGAGATGTATTGCGGTGGTGTGAGCGAGAAGCTGATCGCATTGCGGATCATCGGGATCGCTGCGTCGCCGTCGCCGACGTGCACGACCGGGTCCAAGCCCAGCTTCTCGGCAAGGGCGACGCCCCCGTCGATGGTGTTGATCGGGCCGCAGGCGACACCCGCGGCGGAGAGGATGTCGAACCACTCCGCGATCGTCTTGCTCGACAGTGCGTCCACGAGAAGCGGACGGAGCTCGTCACGGTTGAGGTTGCGGTTCTCGGTTGACGCGAATCGCTCGTCGTCGATCAGTTCTTCTCGACCGAGGGCGGTGGCGAGCTTGCGGAACTGAGGGTCATTGGCGGCGACGATGACGATCTCGCCATCGGCGGCGGGAAGCGGCTCGTAGGGGAACAGGCTCGGGTGTGCGTTGCCCATTCGGAACGGGACCGTTCCGCCGGCGACGTAAGTCGAGCTGTGATTGGCCATCGCGGCCAGTGCGGTGGAGAGAAGATTGACCTCGACGTGCTGGCCGAGGCCGGTGGCGTGACGGTGATTCAGGGCGGCGAGGATGCCGATCATCGCCTGCATTCCGGTCATGATGTCGAACACCGACACGCCGCTGCGGTACGCCTGACCTTCGGGATCCCCGGTCAGGCTCATCAGTCCGGATGCCGCCTGGACGACCAGGTCGTAGCCGGGAAGCGCAGCCCCTTCAGCGGCGCCGAAGCCGCTGATCGACGCGTAGATGACAGAGGGATTGGTCTGGCTGACGGCGTCGTAGTCCAGGCCGAACTTCCTCAGCCCACCGGGTTTGAAGTTCTCGATGACGATGTCCGCGCGGCGAGCAAGTTCCTGGGCGAGGCCACGGTCTTGCTCGTTGCCGAAATCGAGGACGATGTCCTTCTTGTTCCGATTGATGCCGAGGTAATAGGTCGAGACGCCGTCGCGCTCGGGCGGCGCCCAGCCGCGGGTCTCGTCCCCGGCCGGAGATTCGACTTTGATCACCGTGGCGCCCAAGTCGGCCATGATCTGTGTCGCGAACGGTCCAGCGAGAACGCGTGAGAAGTCCGCGACGAGCAGCCCATCGAGTGGACCGGCCTGAGCCGCGCCCTGCGCGGCGTCAGGCTGTTCGGCCAGGGCGGGGGCGTCGGTGGCAGGGGTGGACATCATCATCCTCACGTTTACGGACAGTCGTCCGACTGGCGGACACTCCATTGGAACGCAATACCTTGCTCCGCGTCAAGTCCTCTATTGCGCGAGACGCCAGTGTGTCTATGGTTGCCAGAACGGGCGGTGACGGTGCTGTGAAGTAAGATCGCCCGACCCGGACAGCTGACCGAACAGGCGTGGAGATCTCAGATGCGAGCGACAAGCAACCCCGACTTCATCGAGGCGCTCGCCCGCGGATTGGATGTCATTCGGGGGTTCGGGTCCGTGCATCGGCAGATGACCCTGACGGAGGTCGCTGACGCTGCTGACCTCGCTCGGCCCACGGCGCGACGGGTTCTCATCACCCTTGCCGAACTCGGCTACGTCCGCGCTGAAGGAGGATCATTCAGCCTCACGCCCCGTGTGCTCGAGCTGGGCATGGCATACGTGGCTTCCAGTAACCTCTGGGACCTCACGCGCCATCACCTCCGAGACTTGGTGGCCGAAACCCACGAGTCGTGCTCTATCGCACAGCTGGACGGATCCGACATCGTCTACGTGTCCCGGGTTGCGGTTCCCAAGCTGGTGACCTTGTCCGTCACGGTGGGGACCCGTTTCCCCGCTGTCGTCACCTCCCTCGGGAAAGTCCTCCTAGCGTCGCTGCCGTCTGATGCGCTCGATGACGTGCTCGCCACGCCGTCCCGTTCCGGCGTCGTGCCGGCCGCCGAGCCCAGCCGGGCAGATTTGGAGCGCGAGCTGCGAGAGATCCGCGCGCGCGGCTGGGCGGTCACCGATCAGCAACTTGCCACAGCGGTTCGTTCGGTCGCCGCCCCGATCCGCAACGGCGAGGGTGTCGTCGTCGCCGCAGTGAACGTCAACGCGCACGCGATGGAGACCTCTTTGGAGACTCTCGTCGACGACCACCTTCCCAAGCTGCTGCGCACGGCATCCGCCATCAGCGCGGACTGGGCGCTCTGGGATTCGCGGCCCTTCGACGAGGTTGACCGACCGAACCTCGCCGCCGCTGCCGCTGTCGCCCCACGCCCATAGGGCACGCGACCGGTGCAGCGCGGGTCGTAGTCTCAGAGCCGCGGAGCCGCCCGGCGGTCAGTCGTCCGCTCCTCCCATGGCCTCTGGGAGCTGTTTTCCGTGCGTCTTGACAGCGCCGCCGTTCCGTGGTGAGAATGTTCCCACGAGCCGCTGCCCGCTAGGCGGACACTCGTACGGAGAACTGGGACAGGGAAGTCCGCCCAATGAAGGGATCACTCATGGACAACTACGACGTCATTGTCATCGGGTACGGGCCAGTGGGCCAGATGGCGTCCGCGCTTCTCGGGTCAGGCCGGCCACAAGGTCGTTTCGGTCGAGCGTCATGCTCAGCTGTATGGGCTCTCCCGCGCCGGCCACATCGACGACGAGATCATGCGCACGCTGGACCGCGTCGGCGCCGGGGAGGAGTTCCGCGAGGACGCGGTCGCGTGGGAGCTCTACGACATGCGCAACAAGGCGTTCGGCGGCGACCTGCTGCTGAGCCTGGACTGGTCGGTCATCGGCCCGCACGGCTACCGCTCGCCACTGGATCTTCTACCAGAACAACCTCGAGCTCGCTCTGAACCAACAGGTCCAGGCGACCGGCAACGTCGAGATCAACATCAGCACCGAGGTGGTCGGTTCGACCAGGACGCCGACGGGGTCACCGCTGTGGTCCGCGACCGTGAAGACGGGCAAGAACGCACCATCCACGCGAAGTACCTGCTCGCCGCCGACGGCGCGAACAGCTTCGTCCGCGAGACCCTCGGCATCACCACCACCGCCGGCGCACGTCGGCCCCAATCAGCTGGTCATCGACACGGTGCAGAAGCGCCCGTTGCAGTTCGAGTTCGACAACGGCCAGTTCGCCGACCCCGAACGCCCGGCTGCCTGTTCCAGCTCGGCAAAAGGACACCGCCGCTGGGAGTTCACCCTGCGGGCGGACGAGAAGCCCGAGGACTTCACCCTCGACCGCGTCTGGGAGCTCTCGAGCCGTGGGTGACCCCCGAGGACGTCGAGGTCCTCCGCTACCCGGTCTACCGGTTCCGCGAGTCGATGACCGACGAGTGGCGCCGCGACCGGATCTTCCTCATCGGCGACGCCGCACACATCCTCTGGCCGTTCGCCGGGGAGGGCATGTGCAACGGCCTCCGCGACGCCTCCGCCCTCACCTGGCGCCTCGACCTGGTCCTGCGCGGGCTGGCCGCGGAGGAAGTGCTGGACACCTACGAGGACGACCGCAAGCCGAACATGCAGGGCTGGACCGACCTGTCCCGCGAGATCGGCCTGCCCTGCATCGTCACCGACCCGGAAGCGGCCGCCGGCAGCGGACCGGTTCCTGAACGCGGTGCAGCAGGACCCGTCGCTCATGCCGCCGGTCACCGTCCCGCCGGGACCGGTCGCGTTCTCCCGCCCCGGCGACCCGCCGCCGGGCACGTCGCCGTGCAGGGCCAGGTCCGCTCCAGGCAGGCGAAGGGCTGCTCGATGACGTCGTCGGCCGCGGATTCCAGTTCGATCACCACCGACCGGACGTCGTCGACGCACTCGACGCCGCCAGCGTGCGTTGCTCGACAGCATCGGCGCCAGCGTCGTCGTGATCGGCGCGCCCGGGTCCGGGGCCGCCTGACGACGTCAACGGCACCTACGCCGCTGGTTCGACCACTGGCCGCGTCGCCGTCCTCGCCCGACCCGACTTCTACCTGTTCGGCTCCGCGGCCGACGCGCAGACGACGTCCACAACCTGGTCGACGCGCTCGAGCCAGCGCCGCTCAGGGCGCACAAGGTCGCCGGCCGTAGCGCAGGAGAACCGACATGCACGGAGCAGGAGACCGATCGCGCCCTGGAAGGCGGAGGCCGAGGCACACAAGCGGGCGATGCCGCTGCAGCGTCTGACCGGCAACGGCATGGACTACGCCGACGTCATCGAGCTCTACCGCCCGGTCGACGACGGGGTGGCGATGGGCGGGTGCCGCCGAGCAGCTGGGCGACCGCGAATCGGCAACGGGCGGATGACGCCGCCGCCGGCCACCGCACCAGCGCCGCCAGCTGGTACCGCGCGCGCGTCTGCCTGCTTCCGCGTCGGGCAGGTCCCGCTGCCCGACGCCGACCCGCAAGAACTTCGATGTACCGGAAGCTGATCGACAGCTACGGCGCCGCCGGCGCACTCGTCAGACCCTCCGATCGAGCACGTCGAGGTCCCGTGCGGTCGGCGAACGCTCTGCGGCTGGCTGCTGCGCCCCACCGGCGGACCGACAGCGCCACCGACGGTGATCGTCATGGGCGGATTCGACGGCTGGCGGGAGGAGTACCACGTCGGCGCCACCTACCTGCTTGCACCGCGGCATCGCCGTCCTCCTGGTCGACGGCCCCGGCCAGGGTGAGACCCGCCTGTTCCGTGGGTCCGCTCCTGGATCACGGCGTCGACGACGCGTTCTCCGCGATCATCGACCACCTGATCGCCGACGCCCGGCTCAGCGACACGTCGGCATCTGGGGCAACAGCATGGGCGGGTTCCTCGCCGCCGCTGACCGCCGCCGCGGATCCGCGGATCGCGGCGTGCTGCGTCAACGGCGGCACCATACCGCCCGGCCGAGATCCTCGACCGGTTCCCCCGGTTCACCTCCAAGATCCAGCCGCTGCTCGGCATCGACGACCCGGACGCCGCGCGCAGGCGATGAACGAGTTCGTGCTCACCCCGACGACCTCGCGCAACTGACCTGCCCGCTGCTGGTCCTGCACGGCACCCCCGACCAGGTGTTCCTCATCGAGAACGCCCGCGCCCTGTTCGACCAGGCCGCCAGCCCCGACAAGACGTTCCGGGAGTGGCCCGACGGCGACCACTGCATCTACAACCACTCGCACGAGAAGCACACCACCGTCGGCGACTGGTTCGCCGACCGCCTGCTCCCCGTCCGCCCGACTGACAGCGCGAGGACAGGCACCATGCCCACCGGCCGCATCCTCATCACGCGGCGCCCACATCCTCACCCAGGACCCGCAGCAGCCCGACGGCGTCGCGGCGACGTCCTCGTCGACGACGGCAAGATCGCCGCGATCGGCCCGGACCTGACGCCGACGCGCGCCACCGTCATCGACGGCACCGGCCGCGCCGTCCTGCCCGGCTTCGTCGACACCCACCGCCACACCTGGCAGGGCGCGATCCGCCAGACCGGCATCGGCTGGGACTTCGGCGCCTACCGCCAGCACATCCAGATCACCTGGGGCCCGAGTACACCCCCGAAGACGTCTACGTCGGCAACCTCATCGGCGCCCTCGGCGCGCTCGACGCCGGCATCACCACCCTGCGCGACGAGTCCCACATCCAGAACAGCCCCGACCACACCGACCAGGCCGTCGCCGCACTGCAGGACTCCGGCATCCGCGGCGTCTTCGCCTACGGCTGGCCCTCCATCGACTCCGACAAGTGGATGCTGCGCGGCGAGGCCACCCACCCCGAGGACATCCGCCGCGTCCGCAGCGAGCTTCTCGCCGACGACAACGCCCTGGTCACCCTGCAGCGCGATGCTGCGCGGGCCGGAGCTGTCCACCACCGAGGTCACCACCAAGGACATCGCCCTCGCCCGCGAACTCGGCATCCGCTCCAGCATGCACGTCGGCAACGGGCCCTGGGGGCCGCAGTTCCGCGGCATCGGCACCCTGGACGACGCCGGCCTGCTCGGCGAAGACATGCTGTTCATCCACTGCTGCACCTCCGACGACGAAGAGCTCGAGCATGCTCGCCGACGCCGGCGCCCACGCCTCCGTCGCCGCCGCGATCGAGGCCGCCTGCCCGGCCTCGGCGCACCGGCCACCGGGCGTCTCCTGAAGTTCGGCATCCGGCCCAGCCTCAGCATCGACACCGAAGCCATCCGTCGCCGGCGACATGTTCAACGTCATGCGCGCCGCCTCTCCGCGCACGGCCTCGGCGTCACCCTCGCCCCCGAGACTACGCCGACCTGCCCGCCTTCACCCCGCGCCGACCTGCTCGAGTTCGCCACCATCGCGGCGCCAAAGCCTCCGGGCTGGCCGACCGGACCGGCAGCATCACCGTCGGGCAAGGACGCCGACCTCATCGTCATCGACCTCGCGGCAACCTGCTCCCCGCCAACGACCTCGCCGCCAGCATCGTCGGCGCCGGACACCCCGGCAACATCGAGACCGTGATGGTCACCGGGCGGTCGTCAAACACGACGGCCGCTCGCCGACGTCGACCTGACCGTGCTGACGGAGCGAGCGAAGGCATCACGCGATCGAGTTTTCGCGATCTCGGCCGACTAAACGCCGCCACGCCGGAGCCGCCCAGACGTAACACAGCCGACGCAAAGCTGACCACCAACCGGCACACGCTGATCTAACTCGCCGACTATCCACCCACCTCGCCCCAGCTCGGCACACGTTTCGGCGGGACGTGAAATTTCCTCCGTAAACGACCCGACGTCATTCCGACCTGGACGCCGAGTCAATACGAATCGCGAGCAGCAAGAGGCAGGAACAATCTGCTCTCGAGGCGGCGCCGTTCGGCTGCTCGGCGCGTTGTTTCCGCGACGATCGTGTAGGGACTTGGCGCTACACGTCCAGGACGAGTCGCTTTCCCGTGGCAGCGGGAGACGCACGTCATCATCGTTTCGTTTGCGAGACGTTCGCGCGGGTCGAGGACGGAGTCGCGGTGTTCCGGGAT
>CAWIVX010000003.1:0-514505 GCA_963839715.1 uncultured Actinomycetota bacterium | reverse complement strand
GCAGATCAAGGCGCGAGGCTGACGACAGCACGTGAGAGAGCTGTCAGGCGGGAACCAGCAGAAGGTCGTGCTGGCGAAGATGCTCGCCCGCAACCCGGAGGTCCTGCTGATGGACGAACCGACACGAGGCATCGATGTCGAGACCAAGGCGGAGATCTACCGGTTCATCCGTCGGCTCGTGGCGGCTGGAACGGCGGTCATACGGTCAGCTCCGAACTTCCTGAACTGATCGGCATGAGCGACCCGATCCTCATCATGCACGAGGGAGGGATCTCGGGTCAGGTGTCGGCCGCCGAGCGCGGACGAAGAGATTCTGCTGGCGTATTGCTACGGCAAGCCGAGGAGATTCACATGACAACCCTCGTAACCCGGGTCTGAGGACACCACGAGCCCTCGGCCGTTCCTCGCCGGTCTATCGGGCAGAGCTTCTCGCGTCCGGCACGGTGCTGGCCCTGGTCTTGCTGATCCCCTTCTTCTTCGCGATGCGGCCGGACGTGTTCCTGAGCTTCACGAACGTGAACAACATCCTCTACCAGGTGGCCATCCTGGCGATCATCGCGGGAGCTCAGACGATCGTCATGGTCGTCGGCGACTTCGACCTGCTGGTCGCGGCGACCGCGGCACTGGCCGGCTCGGTGCGGCTTCCCTGATGATCAGCGGCAGGCCCATTGCGCTCGCGATCTTGCCGGTCTGATCGTCGGACTGCTCATCGGTCTTGTCAACGGCCGCTCATCGCCTATCTCAATCTGTCGGCCTTCGTGGCGACACTGGCGACGCTGACTTCAGTGACGGGGCTCGCGTTCCTCGTGACCGAGGGCACGACGCTGTTCAACCTGCCGCCGGAGTTCAACAGTCTCGGACAGGGCCGGTTCCTGAAGATCCCGCTTCCGGTCTTCATCGCGATCGCGATCTCGGTGATCCTCTGGTTGGTCCTCGGTTCACCACCCTGGGCGCCGCTGGTACGCGACCGGCGGCAACGTCGAGGTCTCGCGCCTTTCCGGAGTCAACGTGCGGCGCGCGCGACTGCTCGCCTTCACCGTCGCGGGATTGGTCTCGGCGATCGGCGGCATCCTTCTGGCGGCACGACTGGGCAGTGCCAGCGCGGTGCAGGGCGAGGACAACCTCCTCTTCTCCGTCGCCGCCGTGTTCCTCGGAATGACGATCGTCCGATCGGGCGCCGCGAACATCGTCGGCACCATGGTGGGCGTCGCGATCATCGGCGTGATGAGCAACGGCCTGAACATCCTCGGTGTCAACGCATACGTCCAGCAGGTGGTCACCGGCCTGATCATCATCGCCGCGGTGACCCTGTCATCCCTCAAGACCCGGGAGCGGTAGCGACGCGGCACCCTGCCTGGGCGGCGTCGCACCACGCGGCCACCCGAAAACGCAATCAAACAAAGGAGTACACATGCGTACCAAATTCAAGGCCCTCGCGGCGCTCGCCGCGGCTGCCGCTCTCACATTGACCGGCTGCTCGAGGGCGGCGGCGACACCGGAGGCGGCGACACCGGCGGAGGCGGCGACGAGCCGTTCAAGGTCATCGCGTTCACCTCCGGCAACCAGACGCCGATCGGCGCCTGGTGGGTCAAGGCCGTCGAGGCGCAGGCCGAGGAGCTCGGCTGGGACCTCACGATGATCCAGGGCGACTTCGACTTCCAGAAGATGAACCCCGCAGTCGAGAGCGCGATCGGCCAGGGCGCCGATGCCATCTTGAACGGCTATACCGACGAAGGTTCCATCCACTCCATCGTGACGGCGGCGAAGGATGCGGACATCCCGATGTTCGCGATGGATGCGGCGACCGAGCCGACCGACGCGTTCGCCATGAACATCACGACCGACCAGCAGGGCATCGTCGACCAGACCGTCGGAGCGTTCGATGAGACGCTCGCCGGGCTGGACGGCAAGACCGTCATGGTCATCGGACATGAGCCGCACGCGGGCATCCGCCTGCGGTCGGCGCCTCGCGATGGAGGCGTTCGAAGAAGCCGGTGCAGAAATCGCCGGAGGAGACATCCAGCAGGTCCTGTCGCCGGCGACGGGCCGCACCGAGGCGCTGGCGCTCGTCGCCGACTACCTGTCGGCCAATCCCGGCAAGCTCGCTGCCGTGTGGGCAGGCTGGGACGACGCGGCGCTCGGCGCCGCCCAGGCCATCACCGAGGCAGGGGAGACCGGGAAGGTGACCGGCGTCGACGCCGTCGCAGAGGCGATCGCGCAGATCCAGGCCGGCGGTGCGATGCTGGCGACCGTCGAGCAGCCCTGGCCGTCGATCCTCGACATGGTGATCGAGCACATGGTGGCTTACCAGGAGAGCGGCGACCTGCCTGCTGAGAACTTCGAGGCGGTCGACACCACGCTCGTCACCGCCGACAACGCCGCCGACATCACCCCGTCGGACCAGCTCGAGTAGCTCACCTCTCTCGCAGCGGGGCGGGCGGGGCATCTGCCGTCCGCCCCGCGGCATCCCTCGTTCATCCCACCCTCACAGGAAGTCGAACACATGCGTTTGGAAGGCAAAGTCGCCCTGATCACCGGCGGTGCGAGCGGCATCGGTCGGGCCACCGTCGAGAAGTTCGTCCGCGAGGGCGCGAAAGTGCTGATCGTCGACATCGACATGGGCAGGCAGAGAAGGCCGTGGACGAGATCGACGCTCTCGGGTTCGAGGGCGCCACCGCCGCAGCCCAAGCCGATGTGTCGGTGTACGCCGACGTCGAGGCCGCGGTCCAGCGCGCCGTCGGGTCTTCGGCAAGCTGGACATCATCTTCAACAACGCCGGCATCGCGGGCGGCAAGCCTCTCCTGGACCACGATCCCGAGGTCGACTACGCGCCGATGATCCGCGTGGACCAGGACGGCGTCTACTACGGCATCCTCGCCGCCGGTCGTCAGTTCCGCGACCAGGGCACCGGCGGCGTCATCATCAGCACCTCATCGATCTACGGTGAGCAGGCCGCGGAGCTGTCGTTCACCTACAGTGCGGCCAAGGCTGCCGTCATCTCCTTCACGCGCTCGGCTGCCTACGAGCTGGCCGAGTTCGGCATCCGCGCCGTCGCGATCACGCCCGGCCGCGTGGCCACGCCGATCATCAACCAGTTCAGCGACGAGCTGAAGACCACTCTTCGCCTCGGAGCAGCTGCGCAACAAGATGACCGAGCCCGAGGAGATCGCAGAACGTGGTCGCCTTCCTCGCGTCCGACGAGTCCAATGTGATCAACGGCACGGTCGTGCACGTCGATGACGGCTACTCGGTCTTCAAGCAGCGTCTCGACCTGCCCACATTCTGACCCGGCCGCACACCAGGAGCACCTCATGGCACGGAACTCGACCGTCCCGCACGAACCTCGATGTGGCCTGCCATATCAACGTGCTCTTGCCGGATGCCGCTCCCGGCGACCTGCCGGCGGCTCTGCGAGCGCTCGCGCGAGGTCGGATACTCGCGGATCGTCCTGCCACCGCTCGATCCTGCCGCGACCGACGCGCGGCGCTCGCGCGAGTCCTCGCCGACCACGGGATCGCGCCGATCACGATCGCCGGCGGCCAAGCGGCCGGGGCGATGTCTCCTCCGAGGACCCCGATGAGCGGGCGGCCGGGAGCGGCCCTGCTGCGCAGCATCGTCGATCTGACCGCCGCCCTGGGCGGCGACCAGATGAACGGGGTGCCCTACGGGCCGTTCGGGCCGCCGAGCGGACCGACCTCTCGCGCCGCCGTCGAGCGCTCGGCCCGCGAAGTGGGCGCCGTCGCCGACTACGCGCACGAGCGCGGGATCACGATGACCTTCGAGGTGCTCAATCGCTACGAGACCTCGCTCGTCAACACCGCCGCACAGGCGCTCGCCTACGTCGAGATGAGCGGATCAGCAGCATCTGCGCGTCCATCTGGACACGTTCCACATGGCCGTGGAGGAGGCCGACATCGCCGAGGCCATCCGACTTCGCGCTTCCCGTGCTCTCCTACCTCGAACTCGGCCAGTCCGGCCGGGGGATGCTGAGCGCCGGAGCCTGGACATCCCCGAGATCGTCCGCACGGCGTTGGACGACGGCTACGAGGGCCGGTGGGGAGTCGAGGCGTTCTCGCGCTCCGTGCTGTCCACCCCCGCGGCCGACATGCTGGCGATCTGGCGCGCGCCGTACGACGATGGAGCGGAGTTGGCCGCCGACGCGATGCGGGTCATCCAGCAGGGCTGGTCCAGCAGCACCGTGGGGCGACGAGAGCAGCGACGGTCTCGCGCGGGGCGACAGTCTGACCGAGCAGCCGTTGACGACGAAGAGAGTCACCATGAGCACCGTGACCTAGACCGCGCAGACCCTGATCGACCAGGCTGACTTCGCGGGCCGGATCCATATCGACGGCGAGTGGGTCAGCGGCGGCGGCGGTGAGATCCCCTCGACCGCCCCCGCGACGGGCGAGACGCTCGCGATGGTCGGAATCGCGGATGCGGGCGACGTCGCCCGCGCCGCCGAGGGTGCAGCGCGCGCCCAGAAGGAGTGGGCGGCCCTTCCGCACCCTGCCCGCGCGGCCGTGCTGCGCAAGGCCGGCCAGCTGTGGGAGCAGCATGCCGACGAGATCGGCGACTGGAACATCCGCGAGGTCGGCGCGATCCCGCCGCTCGCCGGCTTCGCGCTGCACGTGACGGCCGCCGAGTGCTACGAGGCCTCCGCTCTGCCTTCCGGCTCCGCTGGGCTCGATCCTCTCCAGCGAGGAGCCGCGGCTCTCGCTCGCAGAGCAGGTCCCGGTCGGCGTCGTCGGCGTGATCTCCCCGTTCAACGTGCCGCTGATCCTCGGCATCCGCGCCGTCGCGCCGGCTCTCGCGCTGGGAAACGCCGTGCTGCTCAAGCCCGACCCCCGCACCGTGATCACCGGCGGTGTGTCGATGGTGCGCATCTTCGAGGAGGCGGGCCTGCCCGCAGGGCTCCTGCAGCTCGTCCCCGGGGGAGCCGAGGTCGGCGAGGCGATGGTCGCCGACCCGCGGGTGCGCGTGATCGCCTTCACCGGGTCGACGCGGGCCGGTCGTTCGGTCGGCGAGCTGGCCGGCCGCCACCTGAAGCGGGCGCACCTCGAGCTCGGCGGCAACTCCGCCTATGTCATCCGGGCGGATGCCGACGTCGACAAGGCGGTGAACCTCGCGACGTGGGGGTCCTTCCTGCATCAGGGCCAGATCTGCATGACCGTGGGCGTCACATCGTGCACGAGTCGCTCTTCGACGAGTACGTCGAGAAGCTCGCGGCGAAGGCGGACTCCATGCACGTCGGCGACCCGGCGGCCGGTCAGGTGCACCTCGGCCCGCTCATCGACGAGGTGCAGCGCGACCGCGTGCACACGCTCGTGCAGGATGCCGTCGCCCAGGGCGCCGAGCTCGCGCGCCGGAGGCACGTACGACCAGCTGTTCTATCGGCCGACCGTCCTGGCGAACACCCCCCGGGACGCCGCGGCCTACTGCGACGAGGTGTTCGGCCGGTGGCCTCGGTCGTCTCGTTCGCCACCGACGATGAGGCCGTCGAGCTCGCCTCTGAGACCGACTACGGGCTTGCGCTCGGCATCGTGACGGCGGACGTGTTCGCAGGCCTGGAGCTGGCCCGGCGGATCCCCACGGGCATCGTCCACATCAACGATCAGACCGTGAACGACGAGGCGAACGCGCCGTTCGGCGGCGTCGGCGCCTCCGGGAACGGGCTCGCGCCACGGCGGCGGCGCAGGCCAACATCGACGCGTTCACCGAGACCCGCTGGATCACGCATGCGCCGCGAGCCGGGGCAGTACCCGCTCTGAGGCGACGCCCGGCGCCGCCGGGTGCCGCAGAAGGCGCCCTGCAGAGACCCCTCACGCCGCCCCGTGAGGGGTCGTTGCTGTGTCTCGGTGCCGCCCATCTTTACCAATTCGGTGACGGGCGTCACGAAAACCTTGACAATCGACCCGCCGGGCGCACCATGACAGTGTCAGCGGCACAGGTGCCGAGACGTCGCGTGGAACCGAATGCTCCGACTACGCGGCCGGCATCCGATGCCGACACGGAACCATGAGAGGCCCGTCAATGAAGAAGAGTCTTGCCACCCTCGGTGTGCTCGCCGCCGCGGCGATCGCGCTGAGCGGCTGCACCGATTCCGCAGCACCACCGGCGGCCAGTCCGATGCCAGCGGCGACGCCGCGCCGATGGAGATGACCACCGTCCGCGTCGCCGCGCTGCCGATCGCCGAGACCGGCGCGCTGTGGGCCGCGATCGAGGAGGGCATCTTCGAAGACCACGGCCTCGAGATCGAGGTCGTGCCCGCCCAGGGCGGCGCGAACGCCATCCCCGCCCTCCTCAGCGGCGACATCCAGTTCGCGATCGGCCAGCCGTTCGGTCCGATCCGCGCCGACCAGCAGGACCTCGGCGTCGTGATCGTCGGCAACTACGCCAACAGCAACGCCGAGGGCGACGACGTGAACGCGGTCGTCGCACTCGGCGACTCCGGCATCACGCGTCCCGCCGACCTCGCGGGCAAGAAGGTGTCGGTCAACACGATCGGCGCGGCGGGCGACCTCACGATCCGCAAGGCCGTGCAGGACGACGGCGGCGACCCCTCGACGATCGAGTTCGTCGAGGTCGTCTTCCCCGACGTGCCGGCACAGCTCGAGGCGGGCACGATGGACGCCGCGTGGGCGCCCGACCCGTTCCGCGGCATCGTCCTCGGCGGCGGGCGGAGTATCGGTCGTCCAGCCGTACCAGGCGACGATTCCCGGACTCACCGTGCTCACGAGCATCACGACGCAGGCGCTCCTCGATGAAGACCCCGACCTCGTCGCGGCCTACTCCGCGGCGATGGCGGAGGCGCTCGAGTGGGCGGCCGGCAACGAAGAGGCCGTGCGCGCGGCGATCGCGACGAACCTCGAGATCCCCGAGGAGGCCGCGGCCGGCATCACGCTGCCGACCTTCACGTGGGACCTCGCCGACGCCGGCATCGAAGACCTGGGCGCCCTGGCCGTCGAGTTCGCCTACATCGAGGCGGAGCCCGACTACGAAACGATGATCCAGCAGCAGTAACGTACAGCGCGAGGGCCGGATGCCGCGACCGGCGGCATCCGGCCCTCTCATCGCCTTCGGGAAGAGAGCCATGCACACCGACGTCACGACGACGCCCCCGAGGGGGTGGTCGCACAGACGCAGACCGCGACGGATGCGGGGCGCTTCCGCCGCGGCCGCCGCACCCGCTCCGCGCGGAAGATCGCGCTGGGCGTCGCGGGCATCGTCGGCTTCCTCGTGACCTGGCAGCTGCTGCCCACGCTGGGCATCGTCGACCCGCGCTACTTCCCGACCGCGACCGAGACGCTCGCGCAGCTCGGCCAGGACGTGCGCGATCTCGAGTTCTGGCGAGATGTCGGGCGCACGCTCACGAAGTGGGGACTCGGCCTGCTCATCGCGACAGTGCTGGCCACGGTGCTCGGCACGATCATCGGCCTCGTGCCGTTCCTGCGCCGCGCCACGCACACGACCGTGGAGTTCCTGCGCCCGATCCCGTCGGTGGCGCTCATCCCGCTCGCCGTGCTCATGTTCGGCTACCAGATCCAGTCGGCGCTGCTGATCATCGTCTACGCGAGCTTCTGGCAGGTGTTCATCCAGGTGCTCTACGGGGTCGCCGACGTCGATGCCGTCGCGCGCGACACGGCCCGCAGCTTCGGGCTGTCGCGCGGCTCGCGCATCGTCAACCTCGTCTTCCCCACCGCGCTGCCCGTATCTCATGACCGGTCTGCGCCTGGCCGCGGCCGTCGCGCTGATCCTCGCGATCACCGCGGAGATGTTCATCGGCAATCCCGGGCTCGGGCGCGAGATCGTCTTCGCGCAGTCGGCGGGCGACTGGCCGGCGGTGTACGCGCTGGTCATCGTCACCGGGCTGCTCGGCCTCGTCATCAACCTCGTCTTCCGCGCGATCGAGCGCCGGACGCTCTCGTGGCATCAGTCGGTGCGAGGGGAGGACGTGCTGTGACCCTCTACACGAGCACGGTCGTCACGCCCCGTCGCCCCTCGCGGGTTGGGCGAAGTTCGGCGAGAACACCCTCTACGCGATCGGCCTGCCGATCATCCTCGTGGTGATCTGGGGCATCTGGGCGACGGTCGCCCCCGCGCAGTTCTTCCCGTCGCCGGCAGAGCTCTTCGAGGCGTTCGTCGACACCTGGATCGGCCCGGCATTCGTCACCGACGTGCTGCCGAGCCTCGCGCGGCTCGGCATCGGCATCCTCGTCGCGATCGTCGTCGGCATCGCCGCCGGCACGCTGATCGGTCTCAACCGCTGGCTGCGCGACCTGCTCGAGCCGATGCTGGAGTTCTTCCGCGCGGTGCCGCCGCCGGTGCTCCTTCCGATCGCGGTCGTGCTGATGGGCCCGACCGACGCGATGAAGGTCGTCGTCATCGTCGTCGGGTCGGTGTGGCCGATCCTGCTGAACACGATCGAGGGCGTCCGCTCGACCGACTCGGTCATGACCGAGACGGCGCGCTCGTTCGCGGTGACCCGCGTCGGAGCGCCTGCGCTACCTGGTGCTGCCCGCAGCGAGCCCGCGCATCATGGCGGGCGTGCGGCAGTCGCTGTCGATCGCGCTCATCCTCATGGTCATCTCCGAGATCGGCTACTCGTCGTCGGGCCTCGGCTTCCAGATCGTCTACTTCCAGCGCAACTACCTCATCGCCGAGATGTGGAGCGGCATCCTGCTGCTCGGGCTCATCGGCGTGCTGCTCGCGACGATCTTCGGATTCGTCGAGCGCCGCGTGCTGCGCTGGTACCACGGAATCAAGGAGGTCGAGCGTGCCTGAATCGAAGAGCCGACACGCTGCTGAACGTCGAGAACCTGAGCAAGGTGTACGAGTCCTCGACGGGAAACGTCGAGGCGATCGGCGACATCAGCTTCCGCATGGCTGCCGGTGAGCTGGTGTGCATCGTCGGGCCGTCGGGATGCGGCAAGACGACGCTTCTGAAGTGCATCGCCGGACTGCTCAGGCCGACCTCGGGCATCGTCGAGCTCGACGGCAAGACGGTCACGACCCCGCCCGACAAGATGGCGCTGGTCTTCCAGGAGTACGGGCGGAGCCTCTACCCGTGGCTGACCGTGCGCGGGAACGTCGAGCTTCCGCTGAAGCACAAGAAGCTCTCGCGCGCCGACCGCGATCGGCTCATCGACGACGCCCTCGACGCGGTCGGCCTCGACCACGCGGCGAAGAGCTACCCCTGGCAGCTGTCGGGCGGGATGCAGCAGCGGGTGGCGATCGCCCGCGCGGTCGCCTACCAGCCCGAAGTGCTCATCATGGATGAGCCGTTCGCGGCCGTGGACGCGCAGACGCGGGCCGACCTCGAGGACCTCGTGCGCGACGCTGCACCGCGAGCGCGGGATGTCGATCCTGTTCGTCACCCACGACATCGACGAGTCCGTCTACCTGGGCGAGCGGGTCGTCGTGCTGTCCAAGTCGCCGACCTGGGTGCAGGAAGACCTCGCGATCGACCTCGCCCCCGAGCGCGACCAGATCACGACGCGCGCCCTGCCGCGGTTCACCGAGCTGCGCACGCACGTGTACGAGCAGATCCAGCGGGCCAAGCGCGGCGAGGCCGTGCGGCCGGCCGCGTGAGCGGCGAGACCGACCCCGCCGAGCGCGGGAAGGGGATGCGGAGCAGGCAGCCCAAGCAGCTGCTGCTCGCGTTCTTCGGCGAGCACGTCGTCGATCAGGACGTCCCCCCGCTCCGGGCGAGCGCCCTCATCGAAGTGCTCGAGGGCGCGGGGATCGCGGCGCCGGCGACGCGCGCGACGCTGGACCGCCTGGTGCAGCGCGGACTGCTCACGCGCGAGCGCCGCGGGCGCGAGATCGTGTTCTCGCTGACGGCCGAGGGCGGCGCGGTGCTCCGTGAGGCGACCGAGCGCGTGCGCGGCCCGCATCCGTTCCAGCCCCACGGCACCGGTTGGACGCTCGTCACCTTCTCGCTGCCCGAGGATCAGCGCACGCTGCGGCATCGCCTGCGCTCCACCCTGACCTGGGAGGGCTTCGCCCCGCTGCGCGACGGGCTGTGGCTCGCGCCGGGCGAGGTCGACCTCGCGGCCGCCCTCGAACCGCTGCGCGCCGATCTGCCGGCTGCCGCGGTCCCGGCTTTCCACGCCCGCGAGCTTCCCGGGTACGCGATGGCCGACAGCGTCCGGGCCGCGTGGGACATCGACGCATCCGCGATGAGCACCTCGCTTTCATCGACACGTGGAGCGACCCCGGCGCGGCCGGTCCGAGCAGCAGCCCTCTGTCTGCCCGCGCGATGCTGGTCGCAGACTGGCTGGCTCTCCTGGCCGCCGACCCGCGCCTGCCACGCGAACTCCTGGACGACGACTGGCCGGCGGATCGCTCGTTCGAGGTGTACTGGGCCGCGCGCCGATCGCTGGACGCGGCATCCACGGCGCAGTTCGCGGCGCTTGCGGGGGACGTGGCTCAGCGCCGCGCGTCCTGACCGATTCAGCTCGAACGCAGCACCAGGAGGTGTGAGCGCCTCCTCTTGCATTCGGCCGTCACCGGGCGCCGCCGAATCGCGCGCGCAGGTCGGCCTTGCGCACCTTTCCGGATGCCGTACGGGGCAGCTCGTCGACGATCACGACGTTCTTCGGGAGCTTGAACCGCGCGATGCGGCCATCGAGCCGCGACCGTACGTCCTCGAGCGTGACCGAGACGCCCTCCTTGACGGTGAGCACCGCCCAGGGCACCTCGCCCCACGCGTCATCCGGAACGCCGATCACGGCTACGCCGGTCACACCGTCGATGTCGTTGAGGAGGTTCTCGATCTCGGCCGGATAGATGTTCTCGCCGCCCGAGATGATCATGTCCTTCAGCCGGTCGGCGATGTACAGGTAGCCGTCGGCGTCGAGGTAGCCCATGTCGCCCGTCCGGAACCACCCGTCCGGCGAGAACGCCGCGGCGGTCGCCTCCGGCAGGTTGAGGTAGCCGGGGAAGACGTTCGGACCGGTGATCTCGATCTCGCCGACCGTTCCGCGCGGCACCATCGCGCCGTGCTCGTCGGCGATCCGCACTTCCGTGAAGAAATGGGGCAGCCCCACGCTGCCCTGCTTCGCCCGGGTCATCTCGGGCGAGAGCGAGGTGGCGCCCGGCGAGGTCTCGGTCATGCCGTAGCCCTGGGAGAACGACAGGCCGCGCTCCTCATAGGCGTTCAGGATGCGGGTGGGCACCGCCGACCCGCCGCATGTGAGCTTCTTCAGGGTCGTGAGGTCGGTGCTCGCCCAGCGCGGGTGATCGGCGAGCAGCTGATAGGTGGTGGGCACGCCGCTGAGCATCGTCACACCGTGGCGTTCGATCAGCTCGAGCGCGCGGCCGGGCTCGAAGCCCTTCTCGAGGACGATCGTCGCCCCCTTGAGGAGCACCGGGAGGGCGCCCATTCCCAGCGATGCCGCATGGAACAGCGGCGAGATCATCAGGGCCACATCCGTGGAGACGACGTCGTAGTCGACGAGGCAGTTCAGGGCCACCCAGGTGAGGTTCTGATGCGTGAGGACGGCGCCCTTCGCCTTGCCGGTCGTTCCGGAGGTGTACAGGATCGCCGCGGCATCGGCGGGCTCGACCTCCGCGTCCGCATGCCCGCCGGTGGCGGCGGCGAGCAGCGCGTTCAGCGCACCCTCCGCGTCTCCCGTCGGGATCGCGTGCGCCACGCGGGCGGCCGCGATGCCCTCGCCCACGCGATCGGCGAACGCCGTGTCGTGGATGAGCACGCGCGCCTGGGAGTCCGTGAGCACATGGGTGATCTCCGGCGGCGCGAGCCTCGTGTTGATCGGCACGAACACGGCGCCGAGCTGTGCCGCTCCGAACAGCACCTGGATGAACTCGGGACAGTTCTCACCGAGGAACGCGACGCGGTCGCCCTTGCGGACGCCTCGGTGCCACAGCAGAGCCGAGACGCGGTCGGTGCCGTCGGCGAGCTGTCGATAGGTGACGATCTGCCCGTCGCCGTGGATCAGCGCCGGCTTGTCGGGCGTCTTGAGGCGCCGCTTGGCGAGCCATGCGCCGAGTCCGTGGTTGTGCATCGGTCGTCTCTTCGTCGAGTCGGAGCGGTGTGGGACCAGGATGCCGCGGCTGCGGCATCCTGCCTAGGTCAGGCGTAGAAGCGGTAGAGCCCGCGCGCCACGACCGCCGGCTTGGGTGCGCCGTCGATCTCGATGGTCTGGTCGACTGCGAGCTGGTAGCCGCCGGGGATCTCGGTGACCTCGGCGACGACCGCGTTCATGCGCACGCGTGCGCCGACCTTGACGGGGGAGATGAACCGAACCTTGTCCAGCCCGTAGTTGACCTTCGTCGTGACGCCCTCGACCTCGAGCAGCTCGGTCCAGAATGTCACGGCGAGCGAGAGGGTCAGGAAGCCGTGTGCGATCGGGGCGCCGAACGGGCCGTCCTTCGCGCGCTCGGGGTCGACGTGGATCCACTGGTGGTCGCCGGTCGCGTCGGCGAAGGTATTCACCTGCTGCTGGGTGATCTCGACCCATTCGGTGAATCCGAGGTCGGTGCCGGCCAGTCCGGTGACGTCGGCGTAGGGGATCGTCGTGGTGGTCATGGTGCTCCTTGGATTCGTTGGGTCGCGGCGGACCGCGGGGTCAGGTGAAGGCAGAGATTCCGGTCAGTGAGCGGCCGACGATGAGGGAGTTGATCTCGTGAGTGCCCTCGTATGAGTACACCGCCTCGGCATCGGCGAAGAACCGGGCGACGTCATGCTCGAGCAGTATGCCGTTTCCGCCGACGATCTCGCGTGCCAAGGCGACCGTCTCGCGGGCGCGGAGGGAAGTCCACATCTTCGCCAGCGCGGAGTTCTCATCCGAGTAGTCGCCCGCGTCCTGCCGAGCTGAGAGCTGCACGACGAGCGCGAGAGAAGCGGTGACATTGCCCAGCATGCGGGCGAGCTTCTCCTGCACGAGCTGGAAGCCCCCGATCGGACGCCCGAACTGCTCTCGCCCGCGTACGTAGGTGATCGCCGCTTCCAGCGCTCCGGCCTGCAATCCGGTGGCGATCCAGGCGACGTCCGATCGCATGGCACCCAGCAGGCGGGCGACATCTCGCCATGAGTCGACCCGCTGCAGTCGGGCGCTCTCGGGTGCGCGCACCCCGTCCAGGGTGATCGTGGCGTTCTGCATCGGCCGAAGCGACACCTTGCCGCGCATGGACTTCAGGCTGACACCTTCAGCGGTTCGGGGCACGAGGAATGCCTTGATGTTCCCATCGGTGACGTCGCGTGCGAACACGGCGAGCACTTCTGCGCGGTCCGCTCCACCGATCCAGCGCTTGACTCCGTCGATGAGCCAGCCGTCGCCGTCCCGCCGCGCCGTCGTGGACAGACCGCCGGCGATGTCGCTGCCGTGGTCGGGCTCGGTCAGTGCGAATACGCCTGTCAGTTCGAACGTGCGCACGAGCGGATCCAACTCCGCGACCTGCTCCGGCGACCCGCCCAGCGCGATGGCCGTGCGGAAGAGCCCGGATTGCGCGTTGTAGAGCGTGGCCACCGACACATCGGTGCGTGCCAGGACGAAGTTGCGGAATCCGCCGAACATGCTCGACGCTGCTTCCTGCTCGGATACGCCGGCCGGCTGCATCAGATCCAGCGGGACGAGCGCTTCCAGGACGGCATCCGGCATGGTCGCGGTCTCCCAGGCCTCGGCCAGGAGCGGGTGGATGCGCTCCTCCAGCACGTTCTGCAGCCGCTCGAGCGCGTGGAGTGCGGCTGGGCTGAGGTGCTCGGCGAATCCGTAGCGATCGGCGGCGATGTCCATGCGCGCCTACCCTGCAAGCCCCAGCAGGCGGGCGGCGTTGTCGCGCATGATGCCCGGCAGGGCCTCGGGCTTCAGTGCGGTCTTCGCCGCGTCGGCGATCCAGCGGTCGGGGGTCAGCAGGGGGAAGTCGGATCCGAACAGCACCCGGCTGCGGAGGTAGGAGTTCGCCGCGCGCACGAGGGACTCGGGGAAGTACTTCGGACTCCAGCCCGACAGGTCGATCCAGGTGTTGTGCTTGTGCGTCGCGATCGAGAGGGCCTCGTCCTGCCAGGGAACGGAGGGGTGGGCCATGATGATCTGCAGGTCGGGGAAGTCGGCTGCCACCGGGTCGAGCAGCATCGGGTTCGACAGGCCGAGGCGCAGGCCGAACCCGCCCGGCACGCCCGCGCCGATTCCGGTCTGGCCGGTGTGGAAGAGGGCAACCGCACCTGCCTCCTGAACGGCGGCGTAGAGCGGATAGTGGCGCTCGTCGCTCGGGTCGAAGCCCTGAACGGTCGGATGGAACTTGAAGCCTCGCACGCCGCTCTCGTCGACAAGCCGGCGGGCGGACTCGACCGCGGCGGCGCCCTGCAGCGGGTCGACGGATCCGAAAGGAATGAGCACGTCGTTGTTGCGGGCGGCTCCCTCGGCGATCTCGGCGCTGGAGATCGCCGGATGACCCAGTCGGGTGGTCGCATCGACCGTGAAGACGACGGCCGCCATTCGCCGTTCCCGGTAGTAGGTGGCGATGCTGTCGAGATCGGGGCGGGGGCCGTCGGTGCTGAAGTAGGTGGAGGCGGCGCCGACGAGCACCGGCGGGAGCGACGCGTGACCGTGCGAGTCGATCTCGATGTGCACGTGGACGTCGATCGCCGTCAGGGCGTCGACGTCGATCGCGGGCTCGTAACGGGTCATGAGCAACTCACGCGGGCGGGCGCTGCAGGTCTTCCGGAAGCGGAGGGAACTTCTCGCCGACGCTCTGCAGCCGCTCGCCGAACTCCTGCGGGAACGACTCCTCGAGTGCCTGGTACGTCCAGCCGCCCTCCCGGTAGGCACTCACGACCGGCTCGGGATGCGACCACATCTGGATGCGGTCGCCGCCCACGCCGATCGCCTGTCCGGTGACGTCGGCGGCAGCATCCGACGCCAGATAGGCGATGAGGCCGGCCACGTCGTCGGAGGTGCCGAAGCCCAGGTCGTGACGGAAGAAGGGAGGCATCGGCTCGCCCTTCTCGTCGGCCTCGACCGCAGCGGCGAAGTAGGGGACGGTGGCGGTCATCGCCGTCGCGGCCACCGGGATGACGGCGTTGGCCGTGATGCCCGCGCGCTTCAGTTCGAGTGCCCAGGTACGCACCATGCCGACGATGCCGGCCTTGGCGGCCGCGTAGTTGGTCTGGCCGAAGTTGCCACGCTGGCCGGTGGGCGAGCCGATCGCGATGATGCGCCCGCGGATCTCGTTCTCGCGCATGTAGGTCGCCGCTTCGCGCGCGCAGGTGAAGGTGCCGCGCAGGTGCACGTTGATCACGGTGTCGAAGTCGTCGTCGCTCATCTTCCACAGGACGGTGTCGCGCAGCACGCCGGCGTTCGTGACCAGGATGTCGAGGCGACCGAAGTTCTCCACCGCGGCTGCGACCAGCTGCTGGGCGGTCTCGGTCGGGCCGACGGGCGCCACCACGGCGACGGCCTTGCCGCCCTCGGCCGCGATCGACGCGACCGCGGCGTCGGCGGTCGCGGCATCCACGTCGTTCACCACGACGGATGCGCCCTGCCGGGCGAGTTCCGCTGCGTACGCGAGCCCGAGGCCCCGACCCGATCCGGTCACGATCGCGACCTTGCCCGACAGCGGTGTGGGGTGCTGAGACATGCGAACTCCTTTGCGTCTGACACCATCCAACCGATTACCGTTGAGATTGTCAATGATTGAGCATCCACATCTTTGCTAGCATCGTCGCATGAGTGAGGGTTCGGGCAGTGAGCGCGGCCCGGTGCAGCGGTCGGAGGCGACCGAGCTGTTCGACGACCTGAGCTTCCTGCTGGCCCGCGCGAACGCTCTTTCGCTCGCCGCCGGCAATGCGGCGCTGTCCGAGTACGGACTGCGGGTGCGCTCCTACTCGGTGCTCTCGCTCGCCGCCGGCACCGCGCGCCCGTCGCAGCGAGATCTGGCCGAGCTGCTGCGCCTGGATCCGAGTCAGGTGGTCGCCCTCGTCGATGACCTCCAGGCGCGAGGACTCGTGGTGCGCGAGCCGGATCCCGCCGATCGTCGTGCCAATGTCGTGGTCGCGACCCATCTGGGCCGTACGGTGCACACGGAGGCCGCAGCCGCCGCGAAGGCAGCAGAGGCGGCGCTTCACGAGGACCTCTCCGACGTGGATCGCAGACGCCTGACCGAGCTGCTGAAGGTGATGGCGTTTCCGTCGCACGACCGGCCGAAGCGGGCCGCTGCGGGCGACGCCGCGTGAGCGACGAAGACGACGTCCTCGCAGCGGCTGAGAGGCGGGCCCTCGCGCTCGCCGCCGGTGACGCCGTCTCGCTGCGAGAGCTGCTGCATCCGGATTTCGTGTGGACTTCGCATACGGGGCGGGTCTTCGATCGCGACGACTACATCGGCGCGAACGTGGATGGGCCCACGCGCTGGCACGCGCAACGGCTCACGGACGTCGTGATCAGAGTGGTGGGCGATACAGCCGTGCTGCGGTGCGTCGTCGACGATGAGGTGACCGTTGCGGCCGGCCGCACGATCTTCCGGATGCCGGTCACGCAGACGTGGGTGCGGACGGTGCTCGGATGGCGATGCCTGGCCGGGCACGCCGGTCCGGCGACGACCACGTCGTAGCGGGGCCTCAAGATGCGATGACGATCGCGCTCTGTCAGAAGGGCGGTGTGTCGCCCGGTCCGCCCGCGTACGCGAGCGGCGTCACTGCCCGCGGCGGAGGGCCGAGGGGAGGGTCGACTCCTTCGGCAGGGCCGTCGGTCGGCCGGAAGTGCACTCCGAGCGACGGGGGTTGCTCGATGTAGGTCCGGCCGAGTGGTGAGGTCCATTCCAGGACGCCGCCGCCGAGTTGTCGCACCCGCCAGGCTGTGAACTGCTTCATGCTGTGATGTCGTTGGCACAAGTGCGCGAGGTTTCCGACCTCGGTGGGCCCGCCCAGCGCGTAGTCGATCGTGTGGTCGACCTCGCACCGCACCGCCGGGAGGCGGCATCCGGGAAATCGGCAGTGCTGGTCGCGGGCTCTCAGATGCCTGTCGATCGCCGTCGTGCGCTGATAGCTGTCTACGTGGAGAACAGCACCCGTGACGGGGTGGGTGAGGATCCGCTCCCACGGACTGCGGGTGAGGCAGGCCAGGTCTCGTGCGGTGTCGGGGTCGATGGGGGATCGGCCGACGAGATCCACCGGCCCGTCGTCGGAGCCCAGCAGAGTCAGCGCCGGCACCACGATCTGGACCTTGGCCCGGATCGCCCCCAGCGCGCCGGGTGCGTCGTCGGTGCGGGTCGGGTCGGCGTCCGGCGCCGCGGTCAGGAGCATGTCGGCCATCACGTCGGCGCGCAGCTGATCCATCGTGCGGGTGTCGGGGGCGATGACCTCGTGCGCCGAAAGCGGTTCGCCGAGCGCCCATGCTTCGGCATCCGTGTCGGTCGCGTCGCGGTCGGCGGTGGCGGCCATGGCGCGCGAATCTGCCGCGGCCTGCGCTCGCGCATCGACGATCGTCCGCGCCTGCTGGCTCAGCCGGTCGTAGATCGCGTCGGCGAGGAGGGTCGGAACCGTCGCACAGAGATCGGACATGCCGTCGGCCAGGGGCAGGACGCGCACGCTGCGGCGTTCGCGCGCCTCACGATGGCGCTCGGCCAGGGTGCGAGGATGCAGCTGCTCCGCGAGGAGCTCGAGTCGAGGACGCACTCGCCCGGCGGTCTCGTTCTCGCATTCGGCGAGGGCCGCGGTCTCGAACACTCCGCGACTCTCGGGCGGAAGCACCGTACCGGCGTCGAGGATCGCGCGCACGTGCCCGCGCGTGATCTGCCCGCTCTCCCACGTGTCGACCGTGCGCGGGAAGTCTTCGACGAGCACCGACGCGTCGCCGATCTGACGCTGCACCGAGCGGTCGCTGGCCTTCAGCGCGCCTGCGACCTCAGCGGCGATCGCGCGCAGCGCCATGTCGTGCTCCCGCACCCGGGCGAGGGAACGGGCGCCCTGCTTGCGCGCGAGTTCTCCGGCGCGCGCCAGCGCCCTTGTCTGCGCGGCCTGCGCGGCGGCGATCAGGGTTTGCGTCTTCTCGACTTCGGAGACGATCTCTGCCAGCGCCGCGGTGTCTGCGTCGGTGAAACCCACGATGCCCGTCGAATGCATGTTCGAATCTTGTCACGACCCTCCGACATCGCACGGGTTCTCCCACGCGGACGAAACAGCCGCCGTCACTGTCTTGCTGACGCGGTGGTGTCCGTGGTTTCGTGGCCGTATGGAGATCACCGAGTCGGCTGATGGAACCCCGATCGCCTTCCAGCGGAGCGGCAGCGGGCCGGCCGTGGTCATCGTGAGCGGAGCCCTCTCCACGGCAGCGGATGCCGCGGGCCTCGCCTCGGCGCTGACCGACGCCGGGTTCCTCGCGGTCACGTGGGACCGTCGCGCGCGAGGATCGAGCGGAGACGCGCGCGGGTCACTGCCCGAGCGCGAGGTCGAGGATCTCGCGGCGGTGATCGATGCCGCGGGCGGCCGGGCGAGCGTTCTGGGACATTCGTCCGGCGCGGTGCTGGCGCTGTACGCGGCATCGCGGGGCGTTCCGATCGAGGCACTGTTCCTCTCGGAGCCGCCCCTGCAGTTCGGCGTGGACGAACCGCCGGCCGACCTGGCGGAGCGACTGCAGCAGCTCATCGACCGGGGAGATCCCGCCGAGGCGGTCACCGTGTTCCAGCTCGAGAACGTCCGACTGCCGAAGGAGATGGTGGACCAGATCCGGGCGAGCGACCAGTTCCCAGGACTGGTCGCGCTCGCGCAGTCGTGTGTCTACGACACGCAGCTCGTGCAGAAGGTCTCGACCCCGACTCCGGAGATGCTCACCGTCTCCCAGCCGGTCACGGTGCTGCGTGGCGAGCAGACCTTCCCCGTGCTCATGACCGCGGCTGATCGCCTTGCGGCCGAGATCGACCATGCCGAGCTCGTCGTCGTTCCCGAGTCGATCATGCATCGTCCCGACCCCGCGGCCACCGCGCGCGTGGTGCGCGAGCGCCTGGTCTGATCCGATCGCGCGTGCCACAGGAGACGGGCTGCGCGCAAGCCCCTGCCGCATGACCGGGCGGCGTCGTCTCATGGGACTCCTCACGCTGAAGAAACCCGGAGCCTCCCATGACCACAGACACCACCGACCGCAACTCCACGCGCGAGGACGCCCCCGACCCCGACCGGCCCGACAAGCCCGACAAGCCGACCGAGGTCGAGAAGCGCTCGTGGAAGTACGTCTTCCGCAAGACCGCCCGGGAGTTCTCTGCCGACCAGTGCACCGACCTCGCGGCGGCCCTGACCTACTTCGGCGTCATGTCGTTCTTCCCTGGGCTGGTCGCCGTCTTCTCACTGCTCGGCGTGCTCGGTCAGGGCGATCAGGCGGCCGACACGGTGCTCGGGGTCGTCGAGTCCGTCGCACCGGGTGACACCGCCGCTGCGCTGCGCGGACCGATCGAGCAGCTGTCGTCGTCGCCCGCGGCGGGCTTCGCCCTGGTCACCGGCATCGTCCTGGCGATCTGGTCGGCATCCGGGTATGTCGGCGCGTTCAGCCGCGCCATGAACCGCATCTACGAGATCGAGGAGGGACGCCCGTTCTGGAAGCTGCGCCCGATGCAGCTGCTGGTCACCGTCATCACCATCATCCTCGTGACATCGGCGCTCGTGATGCTCGTCGTGAGCGGACCCGTCACGGATGCGATCGGGTCCGCGCTCGGGGTCGGCGAGACGGTCACCACGATCTGGGACATCGTGAAGTGGCCGGTGCTGGCCTTCGTCGTGGTGCTGATCGTGGCGATCCTGTACTACGCGACGCCGAACGCGAAGCAGCCGAAGTTCCGCTGGATCAGCATCGGGGCGCTGCTGGCCATCATCGTGCTGGCGATCGCGACCACGGTCTTCGCGCTGTACGTCACGAACTTCTCGAACTACGACCGCACCTACGGCTCGCTCGCGGGCATCATCATCTTCCTGCTGTGGCTGTGGATCGCGAACCTGGCGCTGCTGTTCGGCGCGGAGTTCGATGCCGAGATGGAGCGCGGTCGGCAGCTCCAGGCGGGCATCGCCGCGGAGGAGGAGATCCAGCTGCCGGCGCGCGACACCCGCAAGAGCGACAAGGCCGCCGAGAAGGAAGAGAAGGACATCGCCGAAGGGCGCCGCATCCGCGAACAGCACGACGACGACACCCCGGAGGAGAACGCATCACGCGATAGTCGATCCGTCGCATCCCGCGACAGGAAGTAGGAGGACGGACACCGCGGGAGGGCCGCACCGGTCATCACTGTCGGTGCGTTCCTCCGACTCGGGCCGCGGTCGACGAAGAGCGCTGACCCGAGCGGAGATCCGCCCACCAGTGCGGTGCGACGCCCCTGGCGCCGGCGTCCCTCCGACTGCGACACTGAGCACCACAGTCCGCCTCGGCGGATGCCCTCGCCTCAGAAGGACCGCAGCATGTCTGTCGTCGACGATGTCGGAGATCGCGCGGGCGCGACCTCTCGCGGCCCGCTGGCGCGGCATCCGCTCACGTGGTACTTCGTGATCGCGTACGCGTTCTCGTGGCTGATCGAGGTGCCGATCGCACTCGCAGCGCAGGGCATCCTGCCGCCGCTCTCCACACCGGCCATCGCCGTCGGAATCGTGATCGCGACGTTCGGGCCGACTGTCGGAGCCCTGGTGATGACGGGCGTGACGGAGGGACGAACGGGAGTGGCGCGCCTTCTGCGCCGGTACGTCCAGTGGCGGGTGGGCGTCGGGTGGTACCTCTTCGTCCTGGCGGGCATCCCCGTGATCGTGCTGCTCGGCACGATCGTCGTGCCGGGGGCGTGGGAGTCGTTCGACCCCATCGTCGGCACGCTCCTCGTCGCCTACCCGCTCGCGTTCCTCCTCACATTCCTGCTCGGCGGTCCGCTCGGCGAGGAGCCTGGGTGGCGGGGCTTCGCACTGCCGCGACTGCAGGAGCGGAACGGCCCGCTGCGAGCGAGCGTCATCCTGGGGCTGCTGTGGGCGTTCTGGCACTTCCCGCTGTTCTGGAGCGGAGTGTGGACGCCGCCCACACTCTCCAACATGGTCATGTTCACCCTGATGATCACGGCGCTGACGATCATCATGACGTGGGTCTTCAATCACGTGGACGGAAGCCTGCTGATCATGATGCTGATGCACGCGTCCTTCAACACGTTCGCCAATCGGGTCGCCGCCCCGCTCTTCCCCGCGCCGATCCTGGAGGACTACGGGCTTCTCCCCGTGCTGATCGGCTTCACCGTCACCGCGATCGTGCTCGTCGTCGCAACACGAGGGCGGCTGGGTCATCGCCTCCGTCGGCCGGAGACCGACCCGAAGACGCCCGTCGCCGGCTGAACCCGGATGCCGCCTCCGCGCGGCGGCTGACGCCGGATCGGCCGCGGCCCTACGCTGATCCCCAGCAGAGGACGCCGGTCGGCGTCTGGAGCAGTCCGGGGGAAACAGTGAGGCGAACCGCGTGGGTTCCGAACGTCGTGCGCCAGGCGTTCGCTCGCCGCATGGTGCAGACTCTCGGTCGTCGGATCGGCCGCCACGACGACGGATCGCTTCTCGAGCGGCTGCCGACGGCCCTGCGGCTCCCTTTGCTGCGTGAAGACCTCGACCCCGTGCCCGAGCTCGCGGAGGTCCGTGAGCGAGCGCCCATCAGTCCGCTGTCGATCCCCTTCGGGCTCAACGGCTGGCTCGTGACCGGCTACGAAGAGTGCCGTCGGGTGCTCGCCGACGCCGACACGTTCAGCAGCGATTTCGCCCACCTGATGGGAACGGGCGGCATCGCCAGCGATCGGCGACCGGGCGGCCTCGGGTTCATCGACGCGCCCGACCACACGCGCCTTCGGCGGCTGATCGGACCCGAGTTCACGATGCGCAAGCTCGCCGCGTTGGCGCCGGTCATCGAGGGCATCGTCTCCGAGCAGCTCGATGCGATGGAGGATGAGGCGCGCCGGAGCGACTCGGGGACGATCGATCTCGTCCCCTCCTTCGCCGTGCCGATTCCGGCGCTGACGATCAGCACGCTGCTCGGCATCGAGCTGACCGAGCGCGACCGATTCCTCGCACTGTGCCGCGCCCGATTCAACGTGCTCGAGGGCGTCGGAGACTCGCTCGGCTCCATCTCGCAATCCCTGGAGTACTTGAGCGGCACCGTCGCCCGCCACCGGACCGAACCCGGCGATGGGCTCCTTGGCCGGATCATCGCCGCGCACGGCGACGAGGTCACCGACCAGGAGCTCGCGGGTCTCGCCGACGGCGTGCTGACCGGCGGATTCGAATCCACCGCGAGCACTCTCGCGCTGAGCGCGATCGCACTCTCGCGGGATGCCGCCGCCCGCGACGTCATGCTCCACGGCGATCCGTCCCAGATCGCCGCGCTCGTCGAGGAGCTGCTTCGCTACCTGAGCGTCGTGCAGGTCGCCTTCCCCCGCTTCGCGCGGCATCGCGCGGAGGTCGGCGGCGTCATGATCGAGCCCGGCGATGTGCTGGTGTGCTCGTTGAGCGGGGCCAACCGCGACCCGCATCTCGCAGCCGGGCTCGACGGGCTGCGGCTGACCGCCGTCGAGACCTCGCACCTGGCCTTCGGGCACGGCGTGCACCGGTGCCTGGGCGCCGAGCTTGCGCGGCTCGAGCTGCGCATCGCGCTGCCGGCGCTCTTCCGGCGGTTCCCGCAGCTGCGCCTCGTGGAGGATCCCCCCGCCTTCCGGGGCCTGTCGGTCGTCTTCGGCGTCGACGAGCTGCAGGTCGCCCTGGCGTGATCCGCCCGGGAGTGAGCGGCCGGCGGCAGCTCACACGATCTCCGGTGAGCGGCCGGCGGCAGCTCACCCGATCACCAGCCCGGGCAGCCGGCGCGGCAGCTCACCCGATCACCACTGCGCGAGCGCATCCGTGACGCTCGGCTCGGCATCCGGCATGGCAAGGGTGATGGCCTCCGTCAGCGACATCTGCGCGCCCGCGCTTTCGCCCTCGGCAACGCCCTCCGGGTCGCTCTCACGCAGGGCTGCGAGGGGAGCGAGATGCACCGCGAGCGCCTCGACGTCCAGAAGCCCGGTGCGCTGGCGTGCGAGCGAAGCCACCTTCGAGAACGCGCCCGCCCGCCACGCGTCGCCCCGCATGGCGGCGATGGCCGACAGGCCGTCGAGCGCGAACGTGACGCCCTCCTCGTAGTGCAGGCGGATCGACAGCCGCATCGTGAGGAACCACTCCTGCTCCGCGGCCTCCAGCTGGCCCATGAGGAAGAGCACGCGAGTGCGGTTGTTGCCGGCGACAGCGCGTGTGAACAGGTCCTGACCCTCGTCGGCGACCTCTGCGGAGCGCGCGAAATGGGCGAGCGCGTCGGGAATCTGCCCTCGGACGACGGCGACCCATCCGAGTCCCACCTCCGCCATCGACTCCGCCCAGCCGTCGCCGAGGCGGCGGAATTCGCCGACGGCCTCGGTCAGCTCGGCCTCGGCCGCGTCAGGGTCGAGATCGGGGAACTGCAGGCGCGCGGTGCCCTGGCCGGCGCGGGCGATGGCCGCGGCATCCTCATCGCCGCTCTCTGCGAACAGTCGGGCGCACTCGCCGAGGCCCTCCACGACCTGATGCGACGGACGCTGCCACATCTCTCCCCAGAGGGCGAAGAACTGCGCGACGGCGCGCGTGTGCGGCGAGATGGGCTGGTCCTTGCCCAGCAGTTCGAGCATCCACAGCCGCACCTCGCTGAAGAAGCCCGAGATCCACCAGTAGACAAGGAGGCTCCACGCGAAGTCGCCGGCGTCGTCGAGCCGATTCTCCGTGATCAGGTGACGCACCGCCGCGCGCAGGTTGGGCAGCTCGAGGCCGAGGAGTCGCACGGCATCCGCCTGCCCGGCGCCGCGCAGTCCCGGTGCGAGATGACGAACGAGATCGGAGTAGTACTCCGCGTGGGCGAGCCGCACGATGTCGGCTTCGCCGCGCTCCTCCAGCCGTTCCAACGCGTACTCGCGCATGATCGCCAGGAGGGAGAACGTCGACCTGTCGCCGATCATGACCGGCTTGACGAGCGACGCATCCACCAGCTCGGCCAGGGCGTCGAGGGCCTGGCCGTCCCATGGACGGTCCCGCCCGATCGCCTCCACGGCCTCGAGGGTGAAACGCGTCGCGAAGACGCCGAGGTCTTCGAGCAGGCGTCGCTGGTCTTCGGTGAGCAGGCTCACGCTCCATTCGATCGTCGCCCGCATCGTGCGATGCCGACTGGGCATGTCGCGGGCCGCCGAGGTCAGCACCGACAGGCTGTGGTCGAGGCGCTGGGCGATATAGGCCGGTGTCAGCACGCGCACCTGCGCGGCAGCCAGTTCGATCGCGAGGGGGAGCCCGTCGAGCTGCCGGCAGATGCTGGCGATCGCTGCGGCGTTGTCGGCGGTGAGGGCGAAGTCGGATTTGACCGACTGCGCCCGATCGACGAAGAGGGCGACCGCCGCCGAGTGCTGCGCCGACTCCAGGCTGACCGGGCCGGTGCCTTCCGGCGACGGCAGCGATTCCACCTCGTACGCCTGCTCACCGCGGATCCGAAGCACGATGCGGCTCGTCACGAGGAAGCTCGCGAGCGGAGCGATCGTGTACAGCTGAACCAGCACCGGGGCCGCGGTGACGATCTGCTCGAAGTTGTCGAGCACGATCAGAACGCGTCGTCCTTCCAGCGCGCGCGACACGCGCTCCTCCAGCCCGGCTTCGCCGTTGTCCCGGATGCCGAGGAAGTACGCGATCGTGGGCAGCAGCAGTCCCGGCTCGAGGACGCCCTCCAGGAGCACGAAGTAGGTGCCGTCCGGGAACAGGTCCTCCGTCGCGTGCGCCACCTCCATCGCCAGGCGGCTCTTGCCGATGCCGCCGGGCCCGATGAGTGTGACGACACGGTCCGCGCCGCGCTCGAAGATCGCGCGCACGCGCGCGATGTCGTCCTCCCGCCCGATCGTCGTCGTCGTCGGCATCGGCGCCCGGGTGACCGGGGACGCCGGCGCGCTCTCCTCCTCCTGCGGTTCATGCCGCGACTCGTCGAAGCGCTCCGCCAGCAGAGTCGCCAGATCCGATTCCACGCGGTCGGCGAGCTCGGCCGCATCCGAGAACGAGAGGTACGACACGCTGCCGTCGGATTGGATCCGGGCGATCAGCTCCTTCAGCTTCTCATCGCGACCGTCGCTGTCCTTGATGTAGATGAGCTTGGGCATCTGCGCGAGGAGCGAGGTTGAACTCGTCCTCCAGACCCGACACGGTCTCGTCGGGTGCGACCCAGCCGTAGCTGTCGGCGTAGATGCCGACGAAGATGTCGCTCTGCGCGAGGTACGAGCGGTACAGCTCGCGCGGCGGATGCGGGCGGGCGCCGAGTTCGAACATGACCGGCGCCAGCCGCATGCGCTCGATCGCCGCACGCACCGCACGCCGCTCGTCCGCGAGCTCGCGCAGCGTCGAACTCACGAACACCCGAATACGCTGATCGGGCGTGCGGATCACAGATGACACCCCAGCCATTCCCTCATCATGTACCCCGCGTGCGCTGGTCGCCAGCGTTCGCGCCGCCTTCGGATGCCGGGGCGCCGCTGGGCAGCCCCCTCAGGAGCAGGCGGCAAGATACGCCGTCGCCGCGAACCGGTCAAGGCGGGCGTGGGTCGAGGACGGCGAACTTAGTGTGGAGCCCCCGAACCGGAGGTGGCCCATGTCGGACCCGAACAACCCAGACGAGAACCCCAGCGCCGAAGCTCCGCGGGTTCCGGACGTGCATGGAGCCGATGACGACGCCGAGTCGGCGGGCCTGCCCGATCACGATTTCCTCGGTCTTTCGCCGGGTGACGCCAACGAGGAGACGGCACCGGGTGAGCCGCCCGTGCCTCACGGCGGCTGAGGGAGGACGGGCCTGCCCCTCTCGCTGTAGCGCATCGTCGCCGGCAAGTCCAGCCCCATCGTCGAACGGAAGACCCGGTCGTAGACAGGGACCCCACCACGACAGAAGGGATGCATCATGCCCGAAGTTCCGCAGCCTGTCACCGACGACACTCTGAAAGTGCGCCAGCTCTCCCACTACCAGTTCAGCTGGGTCGCCGGTAAACCCGCCGAACGCGGCACCTTCACTCTGCAGCTGGTTCTCGACCAGGGCGCCTGGGAGGAGGTGCTGACCGTCGACGCGGACGACGCCGACGTGCTCCGGCATCTGCTGGCCAACACCGATGTCGTCAGCTACGACATCGATCGCCGCACACTGATGTTCGGAGTGACGAAAACCGGGAGCTGACCGACGGGCGCAGCACACGACACGTCGTCGATCAACCCCGTGTGCCGGTCGGCGTCGCCGCTTACGGTTCTCGGTATGCAACCCTCCGAGATTCAGTGGAATGAGCCCGCGCGCGCGAAGATCCTCGAAGATGCCGACCGCGTGCTGCGAGAGGCCGTGCTCGAACTTGCTCGGTCGGGCGACGAACTGTCGTCCGACGACGCGTTCGCGCAGCTCAACGCACGCCTGAAGGATCGGTTCATCGACTACGAACCGGGGCCCGACATCCGCAAGTACGCCGAGGCGATCGCCGCCGGCGAGGTCGAGACCGCACAATAGCCCGCCGGGCGTGCAGCGCCCGACCTTCCGCGAGCCCGGTCCGACCGCCACAATGCACTCATGTGGCTGTTCACCGTGCCGGTGGCTGTGGCGCTGCCGCTGTTCGTCGGCGCGTTCGTCGCCCTCTCGCTGTTGGTCGTCATCCTCCTGCGCCGCTGGGTGCCGCGCGACGGCGACGCGATGGACGAGTGGGACCGGGTGCTGCGGTACGTCATGGCGGCCTACGGCGTCTTGTACGGCGTGACGCTGGCGCTCATCGCCGCGGCATCCTACGAGAACTACCGCACGGTGGAGCAGATCGTGCTGCAGGAGACCACGTCGGTGGCGGTGCTCTACCGCGACGCCTCGGGCCTTCCCGAGCCCGTGGGGTCTGAGCTGCAGTCGCTGCTCGCGGAATACACCGACCGGGTGATCGAGATCGACTGGGCGATGCAGGCTGCCGGCGAGATCCCGCCGCACACCGTGAAGGAGGTCACCGAGTTCCAGGAGATCCTCTTCGCCTTCGAGCCGGATTCGGAGTCGGAGGCCAACGTGCACGGGGCGACGATCGGCGCGTTCAATCAGTTCGTCGCCGACCGCGGCGCCCGGATCGGGGTCACAGGGCAGGAGCTCTCGCCGATCCTCTGGCTCGTGCTGTACGTCGGCGCGGTCATCAACTCGGTGCTCATCGGGCTCGTCGAGGTCGGTCGTCTTCGCGTCCACCTCCTCATGGCGGGGCTCATCGCGGCGTACGTCGGCATCGTGATCTTCGCGATCGGCACCTTCGACCACGTCTACACCGGCGAGGTCTCGGTCGACAGCACGTTCTTCGAGCAGCTCCGGCAGACGCTGTTCCGAGCGCCGTCCGGATGACGCCCGAGGGCGCCGCACGGCCCGACGGGCGTGAAGACGACCAGCGGTGGCAGGATCGAGCTGTGTCCGAACAGGAGCGAGTGAGCCTCACGCGGCCCGCCGACCGTGTCTGGGATGAGGACGTCCCAGGGTTCCGTGGGTGGGAGTCGTCGACTGTTCTCGGAACGGGTGGAGGCGTGTGGGACTGGGCCCGCACCGAGCTTCTGAGGTGGGGCGTCAAGACCCGTGCGGGGTTCTCGGTCGCTCCGGAGACACCCGTCGCGTCGGGCGACCGCCCGGTCATCCTGGCTCATGCGTTCGGCCTGTCGGTGCGCGAGCCGGTCGAGGTGGTGGAGGTCGTCGACACGCCCGATCGGGTCGGATTCGCGTACCGCACGTTGCCCGGACACCCTCTCTCGGGCGAAGAGGCGTTCATCGTTCACAGGGATGCCGAAAACGTGGTCCTGACGATCCGCTCGCTCACCCGGCCCTCCCGCACGCCGCGCTGGCGCGCCGCCTATCCCGCCCTGCTCGTGGCGCAGCGGGTGGCGCGTGCGCGCTACCTGCGCGCGATGCGCATGAGGGCATCGCGGCCGCCAGACGTGATCGCGCCGACCGGTCGCACGCGCTAACCTCGCCACGGGACCACAGTCGAGGGGGATTCCGGATGCTGCAGCGGGTCGCGGAGGGCGTCTTCACCCACGAGAGCGAATTCATCCAGAGCAACACGACCCTGGTCGTGGGCTCGGCCGGCGTGCTGCTCATCGACCCGGGCATCACGCGCGCCGAGATGGCGAACCTCGCAGACGACATCAGCGACCTCGGCCTGGGCGTCGTCGCCGGCTTCTCCACGCACCCCGACTGGGACCACCTGCTCTGGCAGGAGCGCTTCGGCGACGCGCCGCGCTACGGCACGGCACAGTGCGCGGCATCCATCCAGAGCGTCCTGGCCGACGCCGACTGGCGCGAGCAGGTGGCAGAGGGCTTGCCGCCCGAGTACGCCGATGACATTCCCATGGAACTGCTCGGCCTCGTCACGGGACTCCCCGCCGACGCGGCACTGCATCCCGTGGGAGGGTCCCGACGTGCGCATCCTCGAGCACCGCGCGCACGCTCCAGGACACGCGGCGCTGCTGGTCGAGCAGAGCGGCGTGCTCGTCGCCGGTGACATGCTCTCCGACATCCTGATGCCGTTCCTCGACGCTCAGGCGGCGGATCCGATCGGCGACTACCTCTCCGCGCTGCGGCTGTTCGACTCGGTCGCCGACGAGGTGGAGGTCGTCATCCCCGGCCATGGCTCGGTGGGCGGAGCCGAAGAGCTGCGGTCGCGCATCCGCCTCGACCGCCGGTACGTGGAGACGCTGCGCGACGGCGGCGTCTTCGACGACCCGCGCATCGGTCCGTCGGCGCCGCTGGACTGGCTGCCCGAGGTGCACGACTGGCAGGTGCAGCGGCTCGCCGGCCAAGGTCGCGCCGACCGCACATCGGACTAGTGCGGTCGGGTGACAGGGGCGGGGGCGCCTGGCGCAGAAAGTCAAGCCCCTCGATTCGCGGCGTGCGGATGATTCAAGCTCCCGGTATGAAGCCCCAGGATGACAGGACCGACGGCCCCACGGGCAAGCCCAGCCAGGCCGAGGGCGAAGACCCGGATCGCCCCGATCAGGAGGAGCCGATCCCCGCGGAGGGCCACCCCTCTCAGGCCGAAGGTGAAGACGGCGTCGAGTAAGACGGCGCAGGCCCGACCATGACCGCTCCCACGAACCAGCGCACCGCGCGCCCGACGACCCTGCCGCCCCGCCAGGCGGCTCTGCTGAGCCGCTCCCGGGTCGAGGCCAAGGGCAACATCGTCGTCCGGTGGATCACCTCGACCGACCACAAGGTCATCGGATATCTGTACCTGATCTCCTCGGTGCTGTTCTTCATGCTCGGCGGCGTGATGGCGCTGATCATCCGCGCGGAGCTGTTCGAGCCGGGCATGCAGATCGTTCCGACGAAGGAGCAGTACAACCAGCTGTTCACGATGCACGGCACGATCATGCTGCTGATGTTCGCCACGCCCGCTGTTCGCGGGGTTCGCGAACGTGATCATGCCGCTGCAGATCGGCGCACCCGATGTCGCCGTTCCCCGGCTGAACGCGTTCGCGTTCTGGCTGTTCCTGTTCGGGTCCACGATCGCCGTGGCCGGCTTCCTCACGCCGCAGGGTGCGGCCGCGTTCGGCTGGACGGCGTATCAGCCGCTCGCCGACGCGACATTCACGCCCGGGGTGGGCGGCAATCTGTGGATGCTCGGGCTCGGCATGAGCGGCTTCGGCACGATCCTCGGCGCGGTGAACTTCATCACGACGATCATCACGATGCGCGCGCCCGGCATGACGATGTGGCGGATGCCGATCTTCTCGTGGAACACGCTGGTCACCAGCATCCTGGTGCTGCTCGCGTTCCCCGTGCTCGCCGCGGCGCTGCTTGCGGCGGCGGCGGATCGGGTCCTGGGGGCGGAGATCTACAACCCCGCCAACGGCGGCGTGCTGCTGTGGCAGCACCTGTTCTGGTTCTTCGGGCACCCCGAGGTGTACATCATCGCGCTGCCGTTCTTCGGCATCATCTCCGAGGTGCTGCCGGTGTTCAGCCGCAAGCCGATCTTCGGCTACAAGACGCTGGTGTACGCGACGATCGCGATCGCCGCGCTGTCGTCCGCGGTCTGGGCGCACCACATGTACGTCACCGGCGCCGTGCTGCTGCCGTTCTTCGCCATGATGACGATGCTGATCGCGGTGCCGACCGGGGTGAAGATCTTCAACTGGATCGGCACGATGTGGCGCGGCTCGGTGACCTTCGAGACGCCCATGCTCTTCTCCATCGGATTCCTCGTCACCTTCGTGTTCGGCGGTCTGACCGGCGTGATCCTGGCGTCGCCGCCGCTGGACTTCCACGTCTCCGACACCTATTTCGTGGTCGCGCACTTCCACTACGTGGTGTTCGGCACGGTCGTGTTCGCGATGTTCGCCGGGTTCTACTTCTGGTGGCCGAAGTTCACCGGCCGGATGCTGAACGAGCGTCTCGGCATCGTGCATTTCTGGCTGCTGTTCATCGGGTTCCACATGACGTTCCTGATCCAGCACTGGCTCGGCGTGGACGGGATGGCTCGTCGCTACGCCGACTACTCGGACGGCCGACCACTGACCTGGGAGAACCAGGTGTCCACCGTCGGGGCGATCATCCTGGGCGTCTCGATGATCCCGTTCCTGTTCAATGTCTGGGTCACCGCGCGCAAGGCGCCGCGGGTCACGGTGAACGACCCGTGGGGCTACGGCGCCTCGCTGGAGTGGGCGACCTCGTGCCCGCCGCCGCGGCACAACTTCACCTCGATCCCCCGCATCCGCAGCGAGCGCCCCGCGTTCGACCTGAACCACCCCGAAGCTGGCATCCCCGTCGGCGTCGGACCGGCGAAGGACGCCCCGGAAGCGCCGGTCGTGGACGTCGCCGACGGAGAGAAGAAGTAGCCCCCGCCTCCGGGTGTGTGGTTACGCTCGGCATCATGGATGACGGCTTCAGCTCGCAGCGCCCCCGAGCTCTCCTCGCCCGACTGGACCGGCATGGCGCAGCTCGACCAGCAGCGGCTCGGCCGATCTGGCCCAGCTGGCGGGACTCGACGGCGAAGAGTGGCTGATCGTCGCGTTCGACATCGGCGGGGGAGGGCAGGGCCACGAACTGAGAGTCGTGGCCGTGCGTCGCGATGCTCTGCCCGAAGCCGCGGACGTGCTGCCGAGGATCGCAGACGAGAACGGCGGCGAGATACCGGTGACGGAATTCCTGGTCCACGACGTCGACCCGTACGAAGTGCTGCAGACCCTCAGCAGCAGGTTCGAGCTGCGGATGCGCGCACGCGGAACCAAGGACCTGCCCATCCGCGTCACCGCTCGAGTCGAGGGTCCCGAACAGCCGCTGGTCTAGCGGTGTGATCTGTCCTCCGGCGCCGCGGATGCGGCGGCATAGGCTGTCGCCGTGAGCGCAGCGCTGGATGAGGGGCCGTTCTACCACGGTACGAAGGCCGATCTCCGGGTCGGTGATCTTCTCACACCGGGATTCCGATCGAACTACCGCCCGGATGTCGTGATGAACCACATCTACTTCACCGCACTGCCCGACGGCGCGGGTCTGGCGGCCGAACTGGCGCCGGGCGACGCTGCTCCTCGCGTGTATGTCGTCGAGCCGACCGGACAGTTCGAGAACGACCCGAACGTGACCGACAAGAAGTTTCCCGGCAACCCGACCCGCTCCTACCGCAGCGCGGCACCCCTCCGGGTCGCGGGCGAGATCACCGACTGGACCCGGCTGACCGCCCCACAGCTGCAGGAGTGGCGCGAACGGCTCGCGGTGCTCGCAGCCGACGAGCGGGGCCAGATCATCAACTGACGTTTCTCGCCGAAGAGACGCTCGGGCTCTTTCCGACGGACTTATGTGGGAAAGACGCCCAATGGGCTAGCCTGGCGCGATGACGAAGGTGTTGATCGTCGGCGGCGGGCCCGCAGGCATGGCGGCGGCGATCGCGCTTGCGCAGGCGGGCGTGGATGCCGAGATCGTGGAGCAGTCCGCCGACTGGCGGCCCGGAGGCATCGGCATCGCCCTCCAGAGCGCGCCCCTGCGGGCGACGAAGCAGCTGGGCATCTTCGACGAACTTCTGCGAGTGGGTCGCCCGCACTCCGTGATCGACATGTGCGGTCCGGACGGATCGCGATTCGCCGAGCTGCCGCAGGTCAACGTGAACGAACCCGACGACCCGCCGTTCCTCGGCATGGCGCGTGAGTCGTTGCACGAGGTCATGGCCGACGCGGTCGCGCGCGCGGGCGTCGCCGTGCATCTCGGGGTGACCGTGGGCGCGATCGAATCCGCCGCCGACCATGCGATGGTGACGCTGACCGACGGCCGGGTGGATCGCTACGACTACGTCATCGGCGCGGACGGGGCGCACTCCGCGATGCGCTCGCTGATCCTCCCGGATGCTCCGGAGCTGAGCTTCGCCGGGCAGGTGATCTGGCGCGCGGAGGCGTCGACTCCGGCGGGGCTGGAGCGGTACACGATGATGCTGGGCGGTCCCATCCGCCTCGGTCTGGTGCCCCTGCCCGACGGGCGGCTCTACCTGTGGATGCTCGACAGCACGATCGGTCCGGAGCGGCCGGCCCGGGACTCGACTGCTCGAGCTGTTCCAGGAGCGCATGAGCCGGTTCGGCGGGCACGCTCCCGCCGTCGCCGCTCAGCTCACCGAGAACGCGCAGGTCGACTTCCGTGCCCTGCAGTGGCTGATCGTCCCGCCACCGTGGCACTCCGGCCGGGTGCTGCTCATCGGCGACGCTGCCCACACGACGACCCCGCACATCGCGTACGGCGCCGGCCTCGCACTCGAGGATGCCGTCGTCCTGGGCGAGCTCGCCGCGGCCGGTCTGCCGTTCCCGGAGCTGGCGGCGGCGCTGACGGCCCGTTGCCATCCGCGCGCGCGTCTGGTCGTCGAGACGTCGTTGCAGCTGTCGCGCTGGGAGCAGGAGGCGGGACCGCCGAATCCTGCTGCCGGCCGGCTGATCGGCGAGACGATGGCGGCGCTCGCCGCCCCCGTGTGAGGGCGAACGGGACGAATCCTAGTGCGAATCTCGCCCCGCGTGTAGGGCAGAGCCCTCCGGTCGCGCTGTGCATAGCCTGGACGACAGCAATCCGCGAGACGCTGCGACCCGCGCACCTCGCGGCAACTCATGACACAGGAGAGATCATGCTCTGGACCATCATCGGCCTCATCATCGTCGGCCTGATCGCCGGCCTCATCGCCCGTGCCGTCATTCCCGGCAAGCAGAGCATGGGCATTCTGCTGACCATCGTGCTCGGCATCGTGGGATCGTTCGTCGGCGGTTTCCTCGGCTACCTGATCTTCGGCAGCGACCCGAACGGCGGTTTCCTCCAGCCCGCGGGCATCATCGGCTCGATCATCGGCGCGATCATCGTGCTGGGACTGTACGTGCTGTTCACGCGTCGCCGTTCGACGAGAACCCGCTGACCTCACTCACCTGGCTGAGCCGGCGGGAGTCCTCGGGAGACCGGGACTCCCGCCGGCACCTTGAGGAGCATCATGACTGACCCCGACTTCTCCGGCGGCATTCCTTCCGACTCTGCCCGTCAGATCGACGCGCAGCCGTTGCGCGACCGCGACACCTCGATCGAGCCCGACCCGCAGCGCGACCCCGCGCAGGCGGAATGGGACAGAACCGCGGCGCTGGATGCCGGCGCCTCGCCGGATGACCTGGACATCCAGACGGCCACCGGTGACGATCCGGACGCCATCCCGGACGATCGCGACCAGATTCCTGACGCCGACCTGCCCGACGTGGAAGCGCAGCCCGAGAGTCAAGGTCTGTCGCCTCTGGTGGCTGAGCTCGGCGACGAGGGCGAGGGCGATCTCGCACCCGAAGACCTCATGTGACCTCGAGACCCAGCTGCACCTAGGGATCCGTCTCCGCCAGCTGATCAGCGACCCGTTCGAACGCACCGGGGCCGATCGCGATCGAGCCCTGATACGGGAGGTCCATGTCGGCGGTCGCGAACATGACGAGCCCGATGAACAGGGCCAGCATGCCCGCCATGACGAGGTGCAGGCGTCGGCTCCGAACGATGATCAGGCCGAGAAGTACGGCGTTCACAGCCGCGCCGACCCAGATCGCCACCCAGAAGAGCAGCGGCAGCTCCAGTGTGGTGGCATCGATGCGGACGCGTCGTGTCTCCACGAAGTCGTCGAACGTGGCCAGCAGCTGCTGGAACTCGGCGAGCTGCTGCAGGCTCTCGGGATCGTAATCGTGGATCTGCTCCTCGATCTCGTCGACCACGGCGACGCTCGCGTCGGGCAGCATCGCGCGGCGCTGATCCGGCCAGTCCTCCTCGATCACCACCCGCAGATATTCCTTGATCGACGCCTGCAGGGGTTCGGCGACCTCGTCGGGCAGTCCCGTCGTTCCGCGATAGAGGGCTGTCACCTGCCCCGCTTCGTGGAGGGCCGCTTCGCGTGTGTCGGCGTAGTTCTCGTACACCGAGACCGCAACGAGCGCCAGCAGGATGCCGAAGAACACGCCGAAGGTGCCGATCACGTGACCGAGCACCCGGTCCCACTGCTCGGCGTCGTCGACGATTCTGCGTATCACCGGACGCAGGACCACGACGACGAGGCACGAGGCCAGGACGAAGCCGCCGACGAACAAGAGGCAGTGCGATCGCCAGCGGCAGACCGGTGAACCAGAGCACCCGGTGTCCTTCCGATGCGTGGGGAGGAGCTCCGCGATCAGGCGATCGCGTGCTCAGCATAGGGAGAAGCGCTTCTCGAACGGAAGACGCGAATCGCACAGCTCACGTCCGTGAACAATCGCTCACGAGGGTCGTCCGGTTGCACGATCCCTTCTAGGGTGATTCCACGAGACGTCGCGGTCGGCTCCCGTCGCCGCGACCCGGATGGCAGCAAGGGAGCAGACATGTCCACCTCATGGGACGCATGGTCGTACCGCGATTCAGCCGCTCGCGGACCCGAATCCGGCAGTCTGGTGGGCTACCGGGTGCATGCCACGGACGGCGACATCGGAAAGATCGACGAGGCGAACGACGAAGTCGGCGCCGGCTGGATCGTGATCGACACCGGTCCGTGGATCTTCGGCCACACCGTGATCCTCCCTGCCGGCACGGTCTCGCGCGTGGACGACGACGAGCGCAAGGTCTATATCGACCTGGAGAAGGACCAGATCAAGAACGCTCCGGAGCTGGGCGAGGCGAACCCGGCGGATGCCGCCCATCGCGACCGCCTCGGCACGCTACTACGGCGAGTTCTATCGCTGATCGGCATCGGCATGCCCGGTCTGAGACGTGCGCTGCGGCCTCGCTCGGGCTGCCGGCGGAGGGGTGCGACATGATACCTGCACAGCCGGCGCGATGTGTCGCCTCCGAAAACGGCGTAAAGTTGAGTTTTCGAGACAGAGCCTGACCCGGGCCCGCTCAACGGAGGTCCGGTGGCCGGAAATGCGACCACTCGCTTCGACAACGTCTCACTGTTGTCGGTTGCGAGCACACTGCCCAGTCGGGTGACGACGTCCGACGACATCGAGGATCGGCTCGCTTCTGCGCTCCGGCGCCTCAAGCTGCCCGGCGGGCTGCTGCAGCGTGTCGCGGGCGTGCTCGAGCGTCGCAACTGGGCGGCGGGCGAGTCCTCGGATGAGGCGACGGTCTCGGCAGGACGCCGAGCGCTGGCCGAGGTGGGCGTCGACCCCTCCGATGTCGGACTGCTCATCAACACGTCGGTCACGCGGAAGCACCTGGAACCGTCGGTCGCGGTCAGACTCCACCACGGGCTCGGGCTGCCGAGTTCCGCGATCAACTTCGACGTCGCGAACGCCTGCCTCGGGTTCGTGAGCGGCATGAGCCTCGCCGCCAACATGATCGAGGCGGGTCAGATCCGCTACGCCGTCGTGGTCAACGGCGAAGACGCGGACGAGATCCAGGTCAACACGATCCGCCGGCTGCTTCGCAGCGACGTCGGCCGCGACGGCTTCATGAGCGAGTTCGCCTCGCTCACCCTCGGGTCCGGCGCCGCGGCGGCCGTGCTCGGTCGCACAGATGAGCACCCCGATGCGCACCGGATCCTCGGAGGCGTCACCCGCGCAGCGACCCAGTTCCATGAGCTGTGCGTCGGCAGCGTCGACGGCATGTTCACCGACGCCAAGGCGCTCCTGAAGGGCGGGCTCGACCTCGTCGTCTCCGCGTGGAAAGAGGCGTCCACCGACTGGAACTGGTCGTCGATGGACAGGTACATCACTCACCAGGTGTCTTCCGTGCACACGAACGCGATCGTGAAGGCGGCGAAGCTCGACCGTGATCGGGTGCCGGTGACCTTCCCCAAGTACGGAAACGTCGGGCCGGCATCCATTCCCATCACGCTCGTGGAGCAGCAGGAGACGCTCAGCAAGGGCGACCGCGTGCTGCTCATGGGCGTCGGCTCCGGGCTGAACACGGCCATGATGGAGCTCGCCTGGTGATTGAGCGCGCCGCGCCGCCCCCGTCGGGGCTGCCTGGCCTCGATGGACGCTTCAGCCGGATCGTCTCTGCGCCGGGCCGAGGCGTGGACGAGGGTCTCGTGCGTGAGTGGCACTGCCTGGACACCGCAGACGAGCTGGCACGGCTCGGCGCCTCCGTTCAGGGCACCGTGCTGGCTGTGCACGGCAACCCGACCTGGGCATACCTCTGGCGGTCGTTCGTGAGCCGGTCGGTGCGCGCGGCAGCGGACGGGGGCCCCGCGTGGCGCGTGGTTGCCGTCGATCAGCTCGACATGGGATTCTCCGAGCGCACCGATGCACGACGCCCGCTCGCTCAGCGGGTCGCCGATCTCGGCGCCCTCACCGACGCCCTCGGCATCGAGGGCCCGGTCGTCACGCTCGGTCACGACTGGGGTGGAGTGGTCTCGCTCGGCTGGGCCGTCGACCACCCGGCATCCCTCGCCGGGGTCATGCTGCTGAACACCGCCGTGCACCACCCGGCCGGTGTGCCGCATTCCGCCACCACTCCGGCTGGCCCGCGCCCGCGGTGTGCTCGCCGCCTCGACGGTGGCGACGACCGCCTTTCTCGACTCCACCCTCTCGCTGGCCTCGCCGCGGCTGGATGCCGCCATCGCGCAGGCGTACCGGGCTCCCTACCGTTCCGCCGCCCGCCGCGGAGGGATCGGCGGGTTCGTCGCCGACATCCCGGTCGACGCCCATCACGAGAGCCACCCCGAACTGGCGCGCATCGCGGCCGGCGTCGCCGAGCTGGACGTTCCCGCCCTCCTGCTGTGGGGTCCCGGACGACCCGATCTTCGGCGACCGCTACCTCGATGACCTGATCGACCGTCTTCCGCATGCCGACGTGCACCGGTACGAGGGCGCGGGCCACCTCCTGGCCGAAGACCGCGACTACGCTGCCGCGCATGCTGGCGTGGCTGGGCGACAACGCAGATCGCCTCGGCGGCTCGGCGGCCGTCTCGCCTCGGGCGGATGCCGCTCGCACGTCAACGGACACGTCGGCGTTCCGGCCGATCTGGCTCGGGCTCGACGAGCGGCGGAACGATTCCGACCTCGCGATCGTCGACATGTCGTCTCGGCGATCCGGATCCGCGCGCCGCGTGACCTGGCGGCAGCTGGATGACCGCGTGCGGTGCCTCGCCGCCGGTCTGTCGCGCGTGGGCGTGCGCCCGGGCGATCGGGTCTCGCTGCTCATCCCGCCCGGACCCACGCTCTCGGCCGTCGTGTACGCGTGCCTCCGGATCGGAGCCGTGGTCGTCGTCGCCGACGCCGGACTCGGCATCCGGGGTCTGACTCGCGCGGTCCGCGGGGCGTGGCCCGACTTCGTGATCGGCGAGGTTCCGGGTCTCAGCGCCGCGCGGGCGCTGCGCTGGCCGGGCGTCCGCATCTCCGCGGCGGCTCTTCCTCGGGCCGCCCGCGCGGCGCTCGGTGTGTCGTACAGCCTCGGTGAGATCCTCGCGGAGGGCACGCGCGCTCCGGTCCCCGCTCCGCCCGGTCCGGACGACGATGCCGCGATCCTCTTCACGTCGGGCTCCACCGGGCCGGCTAAGGGCGTCGCGTACACCCACCGGCAGCTGTCCGCGCTCCGCGACGTGCTCGCCTCGCACTTCGAGGTGACGTCGGAGAGCGGGCTCGTCACGGGCTTCGCGCCCTTCGCCCTGCTCGGGCCTGCCCTCGGCACGAGATCCGTGACCCCCGACATGGATGTCTCGGCGCCCCGGACGCTGACGGCGAAGGCCGTCGCCGGGGCGGTGCGCGAGTCAGACGCACGCATCGTCTTCCTCTCGCCGGCCGCGATCCTCAACGTCGTCGCCACGGCCGATGCGCTCACCGCCGCCGACCGGGAAGCGCTCGCGAGGGTCGAACACGTTCCTGTCCACCGGCGCGCCGATCAGCCCGCAGCTGCTGGAGTCGGCCGCGCGGCTCATGCCCAACGCGACGCCGCACACGCCCTACGGCATGACGGAGTGCCTCCTGGTGACGGACGTGACCCTCGACGGTGTGCGCGATGCTGCGGCCTCACCCGATGCGGGGGTGTGCGTCGGCGCACCGATCGGCTCCAACCGCGTATTGATCAGCGCGCTCGACGCCGACGGACGCGCGACCGGGGAGCCCGGCACCGACCCGGGAGTGCTCGGCGAGATCGTCGTCTCCGCATCGCATCTGAAGGATCACTACGACCGGCTCTGGCTCACCGACCGGGAGGCGCTCCGCGAGACCGGCGACGTGCCGGATCCTGCACAGCGGTGGCACCGCACCGGTGACGTCGGGCACCTCGACGCCCGCGGAAGGCTGTGGGTCGAAGGCCGGATGCCGCACGTCATCGTCACCGCGGACGGCCCGCTCGCGCCGGTGGGGCCGGAACAGCAGGTCGAACGCGTGGGCGGCGTGCGGCGCGCCGCCGTGGTCGGCGTCGGTCCGCACGGCCTGAGACAGGCGGTCGCGATCGTCGAGACCGTGCCCGCTGCCCGGCCGTGCCGGCCTCGCCGAGCCGACGCTCAGCGGCGCCGTGCGCGCGGCCACCGGCATCCCGCTCGTCGCCGTGCTCGTCGTCGCCAGGCTGCCCACCGACATCCGGCACAACTCCAAGATCGACCGGTCGCGGCTGTCCGCGTGGGCCGAGCGCGTCCTCGCCGGCGGAAGACCCGTCGCGCCATGATCGTGCTCGTCACCGGCGCCTCGGGCTTCCTCGGACGCGCCGTCGCCGCTCAGCTCGTCGCCTCCGGGCACGACGTGCGCACGCTGCAGCGGCGGCCGTCGCAGGTGGACGGAGCGACCGATGTGCGGGGATCGATCACCGACTCCCGCGCCGTCGCACAGGCCATCGACGGTGCGGACGGCGTCGTGCACCTGGCGGCGAAGGTCTCGCTCGCCGGCTCGCCCGCCGAGTTCCGCGCCGTGAACGTGGATGGCACCCGATCACTGCTCGACGCCGCCGCGGATGCCGGTGTCACCCGGTTCGTGCACGTCTCCTCGCCCTCCGTCGCCTACGCCGGGTCGGCTCTGGCCGGAGCCGGCGCCGAGCCGGCCGACCCGAGCCGGGCACGCGGGGACTACGCGCGCACGAAGGCGGAGGGAGAGCTGATCGCACTGTCCCGCGATTCTGCGGGAATGGCCGTCGTGGCGATCCGTCCGCACCTGGTCTGGGGGCCGGGCGATACTCAGCTGGTCGAGCGGATCGTGGACCGCGCGCGCCGCGGGCGCCTGCCGCTGCTGAACGGCGGAACGGCGCTCATCGACGCGACGTACGTCGACAACGCCGCCGGCGGTATCGCGGCCGCACTCGACCGAGCGCCCGAAGCGCACGGCCGGGCGCTCGTGCTCACGAACGGCGAGCCGCGGCCGATCGGTGAGCTTCTGGCCGGCATCTGCCTGGCCGCCGGAGTGCAGCCGCCGCGACGGAGCGTTCCGGCTTGGCTGGGTCGTGCCGCGGGCTCCGCGATCGAGCGCGTGTGGGCGATCGCGCCGGGTGCGGATGAACCGCCGATGACCCGGTTCCTGGCCGAGCAGCTGTCGACGGCGCACTGGTTCGATCAGAGGGAGACGCGCCGCGCTCTGAACTGGGAGCCGACGGTCTCGATCGACGAGGGATTGCGGCGGCTGGCCGACAGCTACTCGAGCTGAAACGGCGCATCGGCGGCATCCGGTAGGAGAATTTGCGGGATCCGGCCCACATGTCGTCGCCGGCGACCTACCCTTCCGTCATGAGCTCATCGCCATCCGCCATCGCCACGACAGGACAGCTGCGAGCGTCGGGTCACACCTACCGGCCTCTGCGGGTCGAACTGCGGGAGAACCTGCTGTCGGCCCTCGCCGAGGGCAGTGACCCGTGGCCCGGCATCCACGGCTTCGACACGACGGTGATCCCGCAGCTCGAGCGCGCGCTGCTGGCCGGGCACGACATCGTCCTGCTCGGCGAACGCGGTCAGGGCAAGACCCGGCTGCTGCGCAGTCTCGTCGGTCTGCTCGACGAATGGTCGCCCGTCATCGCCGGATCGGAGCTCGGCGAGCATCCGTTCCATCCGATCGCTCCGGCCTCGCGCCGGCGGGCGGCGGACATGGGCGATGACCTGCCGATCGCGTGGCGACACCGCTCGGAGCGCTACGTCGAGAAACTCGCGACTCCCGACACCTCGGTGGCCGACCTCATCGGCGACGTCGACCCGATGAAGGTCGCCGAGGGTCGCTCGCTCGGCGACCCGGAGACGATCCACTATGGCCTCGTTCCGCGCAGTCACCGCGGCATCGTCGCGATCAACGAACTGCCCGACCTCGCCGAGCGCATCCAGGTGTCGCTCCTGAACGTCATGGAGGAGCGCGACATCCAGATCCGCGGCTATGTGCTGCGCCTCGATCTCGACGTGCTGCTGGTGGCGACGGCGAACCCGGAGGACTACACCAACCGCGGTCGTATCATCACCCCGCTCCAAGACCGGTTCGGCGCTGAGATCCGCACGCACTACCCGCAGACGATCGAGGAGGAGATCGCCGTCATCCGTCAGGAGGCCGACCTCGTCGCCGCCGTGCCGGCGCACCTGCTCGAAGTGCTCGCCCGGTTCACCCGCAATCTCCGCGAGTCGGATGCCGTCGATCAGCGTGCCGGTGTCTCGGCGCGCTTCGCGATCGCCGGGGCCGAGACGATCGCCGCCGCGGCGCTGCACCGCGCCACGCGTCAGCACGAGGAGGTCGGGGTGGCGCGCCCCGTCGACCTCGAGACGGCCGTCGATGTGCTGGGCGGCAAGATCGAGTTCGAGACCGGCGAGGAGGGCCGCGAGCGCGCGATCCTCGAGCACCTCCTGCGCACCGCGGTCGCCGAGACCGCTCGCGCGCACCTGCGCGGCCTCGACGCCCACGGTCTGGTCGACGCGCTGCACGACGGCGCAACTGTGATGACCGGTGAGCAGGTTCCGGCAGCGGCCGTGCTGTCGGCCATGCCGGTGCTCGGCGAATCGGACCTCTATGACCAGGTCGCCGAGCGCCTCGACGCGCACACGCCGGGCGAGCGGGCCGGAGCCCTCGAGCTGCTCCTGGAGGCGCTCTACCTGGAGCGCCGCATCAGCAAGGACAGCGCCGCAGGGGAGACCGTGTATGGCTGACGAGAGGATCCGCTGATGGGCCGCGGCTTCCATCGCACGCCCGCGCACACCAACCGCTACGGGCGCTACTCCGGCGGGCCCGACCCGCTTGCCCCTCCGGTGCCCGTGCAGGAGGCGCTGGAGGCGATCGGCCGCGAGGTCATGGCGGGCACCTCGGCCGAGCGAGCGATGCGGGAGTACCTCCGCCGCGGCACGCGCGATCAGCAGGGCCTCGACGACCTCGCGCGGCGCGTGCGGGAGCGCCGTGCCGACCTCGTGCGCCGGCACCGCCTCGACGGCACGCTCGAGGAGGTCCGCCGGCTCCTCGATCACGCCGTGCTCGAGGAGCGCAAGCACCTCGTGCGCGACGTGGAGATGGACGACGACGCGCGCGAGTTCGCGGAGATGCGGCTCGAGAACCTGCCGCCGCAGACGGCCGCCGCCGTGAACGAGCTGTCCGACTACGACTGGAAGAGTCCCGCGGCGAGGGCCGACTACGAGCGGATCAAGGAGCTGCTCGGCCGCGAGCTGCTCGATCAGCGTTTCGCGGGGATGAAGGACGCCCTCGAGAGCGCGACGGATGCCGACCGCCAGGCGATCCGCGACATGCTCGGCGACCTGAACGAGCTTCTCGAGAAGCGCCGGCTGGGGGAGGACACCCCCGAGGATTTCGATGAGTTCATGCGCAAGCACGGCGAGCACTTTCCCGAGAACCCGCAGAACCTCGATCAGCTCATGGACGCCCTCGCCGAGCGCTCGGCCGCCGCGCAGCGGATGCTGAACTCGATGACACCCGAGCAGCGGGACGAGCTCATGAGCCTCGCCGCCCAGGCTTTCGGCTCTCCCGAGCTCATGCGGTCGCTGTCGCGACTCGACGACAACCTCCGCTCGCTGCGGCCCGACGCCGACTGGTCGGGCTCGGCATCCTTCTCCGGCGACGAGCCCGCCGGCCTCGGCGAGGCGACCGGAATCATGCAGGACCTCGCCGACCTCGACGCGCTGTCGGATCAACTGAGCCAGTCATATCCCGGCGCGCGCATGGACGACATCGACGTCGACGCGCTCGAGCGGCTCGTCGGCGACGACGCCGCGGTCAGCGCCCGCGCGCTCCGTGAGCTCGAGCAGGAGCTGAAAGACACGGGCATGCTGCACCGGGCATCCGACGGAGCTCTGCGGCTCACACCGCGCGCCATGCGGCAGCTCGGTCGCGCGCTGCTCCGCGACATCGCGACCCGGCAGTCGGCACGGACCGGACGCCGTGAGACCCGCCACGCCGGCGCCGCCGGCGACCGCTCCGGAGCGAGCCGGGAGTGGGCGTTCGGAGACACCGAACCCTGGGACATCCCGCGCACGGTGTCGAACGCAGTCCTACGGACCGTCGCGGACGGGGGCGACGCCTCGGCCGGGGTGCGGCTCGACACTCGCGACGTCGAGGTGATGGAGACCGAGCAGCGCACGCAGGCCGCCGTCGCCCTGCTGGTCGACACGTCATTCTCGATGGAGATGGACGGCCGGTGGGTTCCGATGAAGCGGACGGCGCTGGCCCTGCACCACCTCATCACCAGTCGCTTCCGTGGCGACAGCCTCCAGCTGATCGCGTTCGCCCGGTACGCGGAGGTGATCGACATCGAGCAGCTCACGGCGAAAGACGCGGTGTGGGACAAGGGAACCAACCTGCACCACGCGCTGCTGCTCGCCCAGCGGCACTTCCGGCGCAATCCCACCGCCCAGCCCGTGCTGCTGATCGTGACCGACGGCGAGCCCACATCCCACCTCGATCCGGACGGGCAGGTCTCCTTCGCGTACCCACCCGCGCCGCGAACCGTGGCCGTCACCGTGCGCGAACTCGACACCCTGCAGCGGCTCGGTGCACAGACGACGTTCTTCCGCCTGGGCGACGATCCGGGCCTCGCACGATTCATCGAGGCTCTCGCCCGGCGCGCCGGGGGCCAGGTCGTCGCGCCCGAACTCGACGACCTCGGACGCGCCGTCGTCGAGAGCTATCTGGGTTCGCGCGACACCGCTCGAGGCTCGCCCGAGGACTTCGGCGAGATGCTTCGCGGCCGATCGTGGTGGTGAGCAGACACCCCCCGAAGCCCCCCGGCTGGGCTGCTCAGCCGGCGCACCATCGCCGAGGCTGGACCGTGGTCCCATCGCGAGGTATGAGTAAGTAACCACTTACTTTGGAGCGATCGTATGAGCAACGTCGGGGCCTCTGTGCATCTCGCCCACCAGAAGACGGTGCTGCTCGAGACGCGCAAGCGAGACGGCACGTGGGTCGCGACACCCGTCAGCCTCGCCGCGCAGAACGGGCGCCTGTTCTTCCGGACGTACCGGCAGTCCGGCAAGGCGAAGCGGCTGAGGAACTTCACGGACGTCCGGGTAGCGCCGTGCACGTTCCTCGGCAAGCCGCGCGGAGCAGCGGTCGACGGCCGCGCGCAGCAGCTCGATGCGAGCGGTTCGGCCACGGCTCGACAACTGCTTCGGCGCCGCCACCCCGTCCTGCACGGGATTCTCGTGCCCCTGCTGCACCGGGCGATGAAGTACGACACCCAGCACTACGAGCTGACCGTTGCCGCGGAGTGACGGGGCCACGCGCGCCCGCGTGCTCGAGGTGGCCGCCGAGCTCTTCGGGCGGCATGGCTACACCGCGACCACGGTCGCGCAGATCGAGAAGGCGGCCGGCCTGTCGCCCGGCTCGGGCGGACTGTACCGTCACTTCTCCAGCAAGAAGGATCTGCTCCAGGAGAGCCTTCGGCGGCAGGTCGACACCGGGCCCGATCTCGCGACCTTCATGCCGCAGCCCTTGGAGTCCGATGACGTCCGCGCTCGGCTGCGTGCGCTCGCCGGTGCGGGTCTGCGCCGGCTGGAGCACGAGCGCGACCTCAACCGCCTGCTGCTGCACGACCTCCGCGACTTCCCCGACCTGCTGCAGATGGTGCGCGACAGTGAGCTGCGGCGCGTGCACGATGGGCTCACCCGCTGGCTGACGGCGAACGCCGAACCTCAGAGCCTGCACCCGCCCACGGTCGCCGCCATCCTGATGGGGGCGGTGAGCCACTACTGGATCATGCGGGATGTCTTCGACGGCATGCATCCGCTCGATATACGAAGAGGAGGTCTTCCTCGACGTGATCGCCGAGATGGCGGCGGCGGCGATTCAGCGCCCCTGACGAGAGAAGCCGGGCGCGGGATGTGAGCACGACAGCGCGGTCAGCCGCCGCCGAGGAAGCCATCGAGGAGCGGGCGACCCGGACCGATCGTGATGACGACGGCGAGTATCCCGAGGAAGACGACGGCTGAGACGGCCGAGAAGCCAATAGGGGGCGCCGCCGACTTCGCGACGGTGCCACGGCTCGAGACCGTGGTTGATCCGGCGAGAGCGACGCTTCTCCCGGCTCATCACGAGGGAGAGCGGGGTCGTGCGGATATCGCATCCCGCGAGGTCGCGGCCCTCCGAGATCTCGTCGCCCCCATGGACGAGTTCTCGGAGGACCGCTGAGATCGCGACCACAGAGGTCCCCAGAAAGTTGCGCGCACTGCGCGCGCGTCAGATGGGGGGTCGCGTCCCCGGCGAACACGACAGGTCGTGTTCGCACGTCTTCGGATGCCGGACGTGGCGCGCGAGAAGACCGTACCGGCGTCCCCGCCGGACGATCGGTGTTCTTGCGGCTGCTCACGTACGGCACCCTCTCCACTTCCGCGGCGGCGCGCGGAAGCTGCTGATGGATCGGCCCCAGACCGATCCTTTGCTGCCCTCGACGGTATTGTCCGGGCCCGCCTCTCCCCGTCTGGGGGGCTTGACAACTGACGACCTCGGTGGCTAGCGGCGACGATCGCGTCGCGTCCCATCCCTCCCGTCCAGGGCTATGACGCGGGGGAGGGGTAGTAGCAGCGGCACCTTCGGCGAGCGCGGCCTTGATGTCGGCGGGATCGTTCGACTCCCACGCGCGCCGGTAGGCCGCGACCCAGGCGTCGACCGCTTGACGGGTGAGCATGGGACCATTATCGATCGAGGGGGCCCTGAGCCGGCCACGAGGGCGGCGCAGACCACTCCTCGATCTCCGAGACGAAGGCGGACCGGCATGGCGCACAGCGCAGTCGATGACTACATCTCATCGCTCGCAGATCAGCAGACGGTCGACGACGCTGAAACGCTCGTCGCGATGATGCGGCGCATCAGCGGGCAGGAGCCGACGCTCTGGAATGTCGGCACCATCGGATTCGGCACGTACCACTACGCGTACGACAGCGGCCGCGAGGGCGACGCGCACACGATCGGCTTCTACCCGAGGAAAGGCAAGCTGACCATCTATCTGATGGACGGGACGGCCCGCCACTCCGACCTTCTGCAGACCCTGGGCAGGCACTCCACCACGGGATACTGTCTCTACATCAGACGGCTCGCCGACGTCGACCTCGAGGTGCTCGAGCAGATCGCCCGGAACTCCTATGCCTTCGTCGACGCGAAGTCCCAGGACGGGCCGATACGTCAGATTCTGTGGAAGACCGAGGGGTGAACCGATCCGGCGCCGGCAGCGGTGAGGCGCCGGCGTCGGGAGGGCCGCGCGGCGCGCGTACGATCGCTTCGTGCAGGCCATCAGCTATGACGCGTACGGGGCCGTTCCCACCCTGATCGATGTTGCCGACCCGGCATGCCCACCTGATGGAGTGGTGATCGCGGTGCGTGCCACCGGAGTCTGCCGCTCCGACTGGCACGCGTGGCAGGGCCATGACCCGGTGGCGCTCCCCCGGATCCCCGGTCACGAGTTCGCGGGAGTGGTCGCCGCTGTAGGCCCGCAGGTGACGACGCTCGCCGTCGGCGACCGTGTGACCGCGCCCTTCGTCTGCGGCTGCGGCCGATGCGCGTGGTGTCTCGCCGGCGAGGCTCAGGTCTGCCCCGACCAGTCGCAGCCGGGGTTCACGATGCCGGGCTCCTTCGCCGAACTCGTCGCCATCCCCGCAGCCGACTTCAACGTCGTGCCGTTGCCCGAAAGCCTGAGCTACGTCGCCGCTGCGTCGCTGGGTTGCCGCTTCGCGACCGCGTATCGCGCGCTCACCGTTCACGGTCGCGTGCGGACGGCAGACTGGGTCGCCGTCTACGGATGCGGCGGGGTCGGCCTCTCGGCCGTCATGATCGGCGCCGCCCTCGGCGCTCGTGTGATCGCGGTCGACAGATCGTCTTCCGCCCTCGGTCTCGCCCGCGAACTCGGCGCCGAGGCGACCCTCGACGCCCGTGCAGACGTCGTGTCGCGCATCCGCGACATGACCGGCGGCGGCGTCGCGGTGTCGCTCGACGCGGCCGGCTCGAGCGAGACCGCGGTCGCCTCGATCTCGTCTCTGCGGCCGCGAGGCCGGCATATCCAGGTGGGGCTGCTGCTGGGGAAGGATGCCGCACCGGCCGTGCCGATGGGGGCGTCATCGCGAAGGAGCTCGAGATATACGGCTCGCACGGCATGCCGGCACGCGACTACCCGGCGATGCTCGATTTCGTGGCGGCGGGGGCGGTCAGCCCCGACCGCCTGATCGGCGACATCATCGATCTGTCCGAGATCGGTGAAGCGCTCGCCGCGATGAGCGGTCCGCCGTCGGGTGTCGGCATGACCGTGGTGCGGGTTCCGTCTTCGTAGTTGAGGCGTACCGGGCGGCATCCGCCCTGGGTGGTACGTTCGGCGTGCGATCGCCGGGATGAACCGCCCCCGGACGAGCGAGAGCACTCTCGGAAGGTTGCGGATGCCGGACACAACGTGCCACATGTCGATCTCGCTCGACGGCTTCGTCGCCGGCCCGAATCAGAGTCGCGACGATCCGCTCGGGCAGCGCGGCATCGAGCTGCACACCTGGCACATCGGGGATGAGCGGGCCACCGAGGCCGACGAGATCGCGGCCGAATGGCTCATGCGCCCGCGCGGCGCCTATGTGATGGGCCGCAACATGTTCGGGCCGATCCGCGGCGAGTGGGATGACGACTGGCGCGGCTGGTGGGGTCCCGAGCCTCCCTATCATGCACCGGTGTTCGTGCTCACGCATCACGCCCGTGAGCCGATCGAGATGGAGGGCGGGACGAGCTTCCACTTCGTGACCGACGGCTTCGAGGCCGCCTACGCCCGCGCGCGTGAGGCGGCCGGAGACCGCGGCGTCGACATCGCCGGCGGCGCCTCCGCCGTACGTCAGGCTCTCGCAGCCGGAGTGATCGACGAGCTCACGCTCGATATCGCGCCGGTGCTGCTCGGGTCGGGGGAGCGCATCTTCGACGGCCTGGCGTCGTTCGGGTTCGAACCCGTCGAGGTGCTGCACTCCCCCTTGGCGACGCACATCCGCTATCGCCGCACGGGCTGACCCACCGCTGTCGTCCTAGACGTCGGCGCTGCTGATCCTGTTGCGAGACGCCGGCTTGGCAGCATCCGTCATTGGCGCGCCATCGCTATCCGGAGGCGTTCAGCCGGATCGATGAGGTGATCGTGGTCGTCATCGCCGAGATCGATCTGGACCCAGTTGATCTTGCCGGTGAAGCGGCTGTTCGCTGTGGTGTAGTCAGGACTGACGGGCGTGCCGGACTCGTAGCCGACGTCGGTCGTCTCGTCGGCGGAGAAGACCATGGGCTGGGTGAACTCGACCCGACCCGAACCGACTTCTTCACCGTCGTAGAAGATCGTGATCTTGCCGCCCTTGGCCAGCCCGCCGCCGTCGTACGCGAATTCGGCGCGAACCTGGTGGATGCCCGCGTCCACGGGCGAAGACGCCTCGGTGGTGAAGTGGTGAATGCCGAGCACGTTGTAGACGAATTTCGCCCTGCCTTGGTGCAAGTACAGCGACCAGCCACCGAACCGCCCTCCCTGGGCGATGATGACTCCGTGTGCGCCCGCCTCAGGAACGTCCACCTCCGCCGTGACCGAGAACGACTTGTTCTTGATGCTCACCACGCTGTTCTCCGAGAGACGGCCCATGCCCGAGTAGAGCAGCTGGCTGTTCCCCCGGATCAACGTGGGCCGACCGGCGACCTCGGGGATGAGCCTGTCGGCCGTGCGGTCATCCAGTGGCAGCACGTTGTACTTGACCGCTTCGATCAGCCATAGTCGCTGAAGCTCGCGCAGCTTTTCGGGGTGATCGGCGGCGAGATTGCGACTCTGGCTGAAGTCGGACGCGCCGTCGTACAGTTCCCAGACGTCGTCGTCGAACGGGAGCAGAGTCCCGCCGACCATGTCCCAGGGCGTGCGGTGCTTCGTGACGGCACTCCACCCCTGGTGGTAGATCCCGCGATTGCCGAACATCTCGAAGTACTGCAGGTCGTGGCGCTCGTCCGCGTCCGAATCGTTGAGGGCGTACAGCATGGAGGTGCCCTCCATCGGAGACTGCTGCACGCCGTTGACCATTGTCGGCTCCGGCAGTCCGGCGGCCTCGAGGATGGTGGGAGCGATGTCGATGACATGGGTGAACTGGCTGCGCTGCCCACCCTTCTCCTGGATGCCGCGGGGCCAGTGCACGATCGTTCCGTTGCGCGTCCCGCCCCAGTGTGAGGCGACCTGCTTGGTCCATTGCAACGGGGCATTCATCGCCCACGCCCAGCCGACCGCGTAGTGGTTGTACGACGTGGGGCTGCCGAACTCGTCCATCTTGGACACCATGAACTCCGGGGTCTCCAACGCGGCCATCCCGTTGAAGTTCGCCATCTCGTTGAAGGCGCCGTTGACGGTGCCCTCGGCGGATGCCCCGTTGTCTCCGATGATGTAGTAGATCAGCGTGTTGTCCAGGACGCCCAGGTCTCCGATCGCGTCGATGACGCGGCCCACGTGATGGTCGGTGTGCTCGAGGAAGCCGGCGTAGATCTCCATCTCGCGCTCGAGCACCGGCTTCAGCTCCTCGGGCATATCAGCCCACGCGGGGATCTCTGCGTGGCGTGGAGTCAGCTCCGCATCGGCGGGAATCACGCCGAGCTCCTTCTGCCGGGCGAAGGTGCGCTCCCGTTGCACATCCCATCCTTCGGAGAACTCGCCCTTGTACTTGTCGGCCCATTCCTGCGGAACGTGGTGGGGCGCATGCGTGGCGCCCGGCGCGAAGTACACGAAGAACGGCTTGTCCGGCATGAGCGCCTTCTGAGTCCGGATCCAGCTGACCGCATGATCGGCCAGGTCCTCGGTCAAGTGATATCCCTCCTCAGCGGTCTTCGGAGGCTCCACCGGAGTCGTGCCGTCGTACAGCGCGGGGTCCCACTGGTTGTTCTCGCCCCCGATGAAGCCGTAGAACTTCTCGAAGCCGCCGCCGGCCGAGGGCCATGCGTCGAAAGGGCCGACGGGGGAGGACTGCCACACCGGAACCTCGTGGCATTTCCCGAACTGCGCGGTCGAGTAGCCGTTGAGCTTGAGGGTCATCGCCAGAGGTGCTTTGGTGTTGGGCTTGAGTGAGCTGTTGCCAGGCGCCGATGTTGCAGTCTCGGTGATGCTGCCCATCCCGACGGAATGATGGTTACGGCCGGAAAGGAGCGCCGCCCTCGTCGGCGCGCAGAGCGCGGTGGTATGAAAGCGGTTGAACTTCAGGCCACCGCCGGCGAGCTTCTCAGCGTTCGGCGTCGCACACGGGCCGCCGAATGCACTGGAAGCGCCGAATCCGGTGTCGTCGATGAGCACGATCAAGACATTCGGCGCGCCCTCGGGCGGCAGGAGCGGTTCGATCGGCGGGTAGGCCGTCGCCGGATCCTTCGCGTCGTAGGTCGTCAGACCCGGGGCCGGCCGATCCGGAATCGGCAGCATCGAACGCGTGTGACGGTCAGAAGTCATGAGAATCCCCTCGCAGCCTGTTGCGTTTCGAGTCAACCTCGAACGAGTTCGGCCCACCTCACTCCCACAGGATGATGATGGGCGGCGTTGTGCGGGGCCGGGCGGGCAAGCCGCTCCAATCGCGCGTCCATCCTGCGTGTTCGTCGGGCACCGTAACGAGCCTGGGTCATGCTAGTGCCACGTCGAATGCACGCGCGCCCCATTTGCGGGGACCGCACCCTGCCTTGGAGGAACCGTGACACGCAAGGGTTTCGCGTTTCTGATTGTGATGGGCGCCTCTCTGGTGGCGCTGACAAGCTGCGCCGGCGGCACCGCGTCGGGCGCGAGTCCAACCCCGACAGTCACCGCGCAACCGGCGCCCGTCCCCACCGTCACGGTAGAAGCAGAGCGGCGGCCGAATGCGGTGCTGAGCCCCCTCGAGGCCTGGACGATCTGCGCCTCTGCGGGGCTCGCAGACCTGGGAGGCTTCGGGTACAGGTACGCCTTGCCCATGGAGGAGGGCAGGGTCACCGATAACGGCGACGACACCTTCAGCGCCACGGTCGACATGGATACAGCGGGCGGCTTACAACCCGTCTACGTGCAGTGCGAGGTGAGCGGGTCGATGGGTGATCCGCGCGTGACCTTCGAGGTGACCTTCTACGACAGTCAATGAGGCCGGAGTCGACAACGTGAAAGTCGGGCGGGCGGTCACGACGATTCCGCCAGCCAGGCCCGGATGACCGCGACCACCGCTTCCCGCTCAGAAGCCGTTCTTCTACGACTGAGTCACGGGCACCGGTAGCGCTTCGGCGCGCCGTGTCCTCACCCGAGTTGGTCGCGACGGCGGGCGAGATACCGCCGTTCAGCCGGGTTCCCGGCGAGTTGGATCGCCCGGTCGTACGCCGTTCGCGATTCGTCGCTTCGCCCGACCCGCCGCAACAGGTCGGCGCGCGCGGCGTGGTAGGCGTGGTACGCGTCGAGGGGCTCGCCCAGTCGGCTGATCTCGGCCAGCGCCACGTCGGGGCCGTCCAGTTCGGCGACCGCGATCGCACGGTTGAGTCGCACGATCGGAGAGGGATCGAGCCTGATCAGGCGGTCGTAGAGAGCGAGGATCTGCGACCAGTCGGTATCGCCTGCGGACGGCGCGTCGGTGTGAACCGCGTTGATCGCGGCCAGCAGCTGATAGCGCCCGGGTGGCTCCGCGCCGTCGGCAACCGCCGCGATCCGCTCGCGGACCAGGGCATGACCTTCGGCGATCAAGGTCCGGTTCCACGCACCGCGGTCCTGCTCTTCCAGGGTCACGAGCTCACCGGCTCGCGAGACGCGCGCGGTACGTCGTGCATCGGCGAGGAGCATCAGGGCGAGGAGGCCGGTCACCTCGCCCTCATCGGGGAGGAGCGCGCGCAGGAGGCGGCCCAGGCGGATCGCCTCGTCGCTCAGGTCGACGCGCACCGGCTCGTCCCCGCCGGTGGCCAGGTATCCCTCGTTGAAGATGAGGTAGATCACGGCGAGCACGCCGGCCAGCCGTTCCGGGATGTCGGTCGCCGTCGGGACTCGGTAGGGAATGTGCGCCGCCTTGATCTTCGCCTTCGCGCGGGTGATCCGCTGCGCCATCGTGGTCTCCGCAACGAGGAAGGCGTGGGCGATCTCTGCGACGGTGAGTCCGCCGAGCAGGCGCAAGGTCAGGGCCACCCGGGCCTCCACGCCGAGGGCGGGATGGCAGCACGTGAACACCAGTCGGAGCCGGTCGTCCTCGACCGGTCCGGTCGGTTCGAGGGGAGTTTCGTCGGACAGCATCTGCGCCGCCTTGTGCTTGTCGTCGCGCCGCGACTCGCGTCGCAGCCGATCGATCGCTCTGCGGGTCGCGGTTGTGGTGAGCCAGGCACCCGGGTTCGGTGGTACTCCTTCGCGCGGCCACCGCTCCACCGCGACCACGTATGCCTCGGCGGCTGCATCCTCCGCGAGGTCGAGATCGCCGAACCGGCGCGCGAGACCGGCCACCACCCGCGCCCACTCCTCGTGGTGAGCGCGGGTGATGGCGTCCTCGACGCGGGATTCGGTCACGACTCCATCGGAACTCAACCGGATGCCGGCAACGCGGGTTGCAGGCGGGGGTTCCTACTCATCGACCCGCGGGCGACTGTCGTTCGATGATCTCCGAGAGGTCTGAGGGGAATCGGTGCACCTCCTGCGGCCAGTCCAGCGCGACGGCCAGTCGCCCTGCCCAGTGGCGCGCGGCTTCATCGTCCGGCACCTCTACGACGGTGAACCCGCCGAGGTGCTCCTTGGACTCGACGAACGGCCCGTCAGTGAACACCGCCTTGCCGTCCTTGCTCACGACACTGAAGACCGCCGTAGAGGCGTCGATGCCGCCATCGGCATAGAGGAAGACGCCCGCCTCCTTCATGTCGTCGAGCACGGATTTCGAGGTCTCGCTCTTGGCGCGCAGTTCTTCCGCGGTGTGCTCGGGCACCCACTCGTCGTTGAATGCGATCAGATACTTCGGCACTGCCGTCTCCTTCCATCGGGACCAGAGCCGCGTCTGCGGCTCCTCGGTGGCGGCGACCCAGACGGGGTCGCACACCTAATCCACGAACGGCGAGGGTCGCATACGACACTATCTCCGAGATATTCGATATCTCTTCACACAACGGCGCGGGGAGGAGCGTCTCGTCGACCGGCGTCGGAGTCAGTCAGTCGTCGTTGTCCTCGGGTTGCAGTGTCGACTTCCTTCGCTCGAGCTGCCAATGGATCTCGTGCGTGGTGGGATGGCGCCATTCGCGCATCCGATATTCGAAACCGGGGAGCAGCACGACCGGGATCGGGGCAGGCGACGCCGGGGCGACCACTCCGACCACCATCTTCGCGTCCGCGGGAATGAACGGCGATTGCGCGGGGATCGGTTCGGTGACTATCTCAACAGGGTCTCCATACGGGCGCGGCATACGACGACGGTACCCTCAACCCCGACACGACGGCGATAAAGCCTCAATAGAACGCGCATACAGCCGTACTTTTCATGTCCGTCTGATGCGGCATCGCGACGAAGCCTTCACGACAAAGAGAGAGCTCACTGATAGAAGCTGAGGGTAATTCTATCGGCTTGTTATAGGAGCTCTATCACAGGTCTATTACCCCTCGCTCGAAGTCCGTCGTGCTCGGGGGAGTGCGTAGGGTGATCGCCATGAGTGAGGATGGCTGGCGCGCGTTTCTGACGAGTGAAGACCTGGACGAGTGGGTGATACTGCACGGCGGGCCGACGGCTGTATTCGTGGTCAACTCGCTTCGGGATGCCGCGCGGCTGGCTGCGGCTGTCGCTGAGGTGCCGGGGCTCAGCCCACGCACGCTGCTCAGCGCGGCATCCGATCGACTCACGGTGAAACTGACGCGAGAGATGTGGGGAACGGAGCTGTCACACGTCGAGGTGGCGCGCGCGATCTCCGCTGTCGCGCGCGAACACGGTGCGACCGCCGATACAAGCGCCGTTCAGGAGGTGCAGGTGGCCGTCTCAGCGAAGCCCGAAGCGATCGATCTGCCGTTCTGGCGTGCCGCGCTGGGCTACTCGCCGTTGCACGACGACAACTGCATCGACCCGCTCGGTCAGGGATCGACGGTGTGGATGCAGGATCTCGACCCCTCGAAACCCCTGCAGCACGCCATGCATATCGACGTCTCGCTCGCTCGGGAACACATCGAAACTCGACTAGCCGAGGCGCTTGCCGCGGGCGGACGCATCGTCGACGATTCCGAGGCGCCGAGCGCGTGGATTCTCGCCGACCGGGCGGGAAACAAGGTGTGTCTGGCGGCGTGGCCGGATGGCGCTGTACCGGCGATCGCTCCGTCGGATCAGTAGCCAACCGAGGACGATACTTGCCATTCCGATGTCTCCTTCCTCCCCGGCCGTGGTGAGGGTTGACCCTGACGCAAGGTCAACCCTGCAGGCTGATTCCGGTGGCGGACGGATCGGAGATGCCATGATCAGCAGGACCTCGAGCCTGACGTGGACCGGCGTGGTGCCGGTCGACGACACGGTGTTGGCCGTCACCGATTCGGGAGGCTCCGGGACGCCGGTGATCTACCTCAACGGGCAGTTCGCCACCCAGGGCTATTGGCGGCGGGTCATCGCGGAACTGGGGCCGAATTGGCGGCATATCACCTACGACGAGCGGGCCCGGGGTCGAACGTCCGGACGTTCGGCGGACTATTCGTTCGCGGCCGCGGTCGGGGATGTCGATGCGGTGCTCGACGCTCGAGGTGTCGGCCGAGCGGTGGTGGTCGGGTGGTCGTATGGCGCCTTCGTCGCCGCACACTGGGCGAGCCGCCATCCGGACCGGACGATCGGCGCGGTGCTGGTCGATGGGGCGCAGCCGCACGATTGGCTCACGGATGAGATGGAGCAAGGAATACGAACTGTCTTCCGTCGTCTGCAATGGCTGACGGTGCCACTGCGCGTGACCGGGCTCACGCCGCGCATGACTGCCACGGAGATGGCCGAGTGCAACATCGAAGTCGGCAAGCTCGCGCGGGAACGAGAGCTCGGTCCGGTCATGGACCGGATCACCGTCCCGACCCGGTATGTCCTGGCATCCGGAACGTCGTTCGGCAGCACGGGGGATGGGCAGGAGAAGATTCGCGCGAGCGTGCCCGCGGTGGCCGAACGCAACCCGCACATCACGATTCACGCCAAGGTGGCGAGCAACCACGGCGCGATCCTCCGCAAAGACTTCCGCGCGATCGCCGAGGCCGTCCGCGGCGTCGCCGGGTGAGGCAGTCTGGAGCCCATGCTCACGATCAGCCAATTGGCCTCGCACGCTGGGGTGACAGTGCGAACAGTCCGGCACTATCACCAGATCGGTCTGCTCTCCGAGCCCCAACGCGACCACTCCGGCTACCGGAGATACGACGCAGCCGCCGTCGTGCGGTTGATCCGGATCCGCGTGCTGGCCGATGCGGGCGTGCCCCTCGCTCGAGTGCAGGAGCTCCTTGACGCGGGCCCCGAGGAGTTCGCCCGAGCAATCGAGGAGATCGACAGGGCGTTGAGCGCCGACATCCGTCGCCTCCGGCGCAACCGCAGGCGGATCGCCCAGCTCGTCGCCGGCGATCACCTCGCTCTTCCCCAGACCGTGGTGGACTACCTGGACCGGCTGCGCGAGCTCGGTGTCGGCGAGGCCTACATCGAGCTCGAGCGGGACTCCTGGATCATGCTCGCCGCGCAGGTTCCGCTCGTCATCGACTCCGTGGTCGCCGACAAGAACCGCCGGCTCGACGAGGATCCGGACATGAGGCGGCTGTATCGCCTCGTCGGCTCCGCGCCGAGTTGGTCGCCGGATGATCCGCGAGTCGTGGAGCTCGCCGACGTCGTCGAGCACCTCCGCATCCGCGCTGTCCAGAGCGGTGAGGTGGAGATCGGCGCCGACCGACCGGACCCGCTCACGGCCCTGCTGGACGCGGCCATGACCGAGTCCGCCCCGGTCGCTCGACGACTGCTGGAGATTCTCGAGGAGCGCGGGTGGCGCGGCTGGACGCGGCTCGAACGAGTGCCCGAGGCACGCATCCGCCGGGCCGGAGAGGTCGGCTGATCTCCGCCCACCGCGATCCCGTGGGCGCGCTCACCGTGCCTCGCGCCGGCTACCGGGTCTGAAGGTACGCGGTGATGCGCGCGAGCGCGCCGTTCCAGACTTCGTCGACGAAGAAGTCGCGGATCTCCGGCACCGGGAAGCCGGTCTGCACCACGGTCATGCGGGTTCCGTCGCCCTCGGCATCGAAGGTGATGGTGATGTGGGTGGTCATCGTCATGCCGTCCGGGGTGCTGCCGGTGGACTCCGTGACAAGGCGGTGGGGCCTGTCGATCTCGAGGAACGTCTGAGTTTCGCGGAACAGGGTGTCGGGATCGGGGCCCCAGACGGCGGTCTGGGTGCCCCCGACACGGAGGTCGACGTCGATCTCGACGATGCCCGGGCGTTCGTCGAGGATGGAGAACCAGACCTTCTGCTTCTCGGCGTCGGTGTAGGCGTCGAAGACCTCTTCCGGTGTGGCGGGCAGCATCCGTGAGATACGCAGCTCCAGCGGCGTCGTCGTCTCGCTCATCAGTCGGTTCCTTTCTGCAGTGTGAAGTACGCGTCGAGACCGTCGAGGCGACGCTCCCAGAGGCGTTGGTAGAAACTGATCCATGCCATGACGTCGTCCAATCGCTCGGCGCCGAGCCGGCATTGGCGGGTGCGTCCGATCTTCTCCGTCGTCACCAGACCGGCGGCCTCCAGGACGTGGATGTGTTTGGCCATGCCGGTCACTGTCATCCCGGCGGCGTTGGCGAGTTCGGATATCGGCAGAGCGCCCTCGCCCAGTCTCTGCAGCACGTCGCGGCGGTTGCTGTCCGCCAGCGCGGCGAACGCACGATCAAGTTCCAATTGTTGAACCATGCGGTTCAGCATAAGGCACCGTCGGTGTCGCATCACGAGCGGAGTTCGGGACGCCCTCCCCGAGCGTCAAGAGGGCCACAGCGGAGATCAATCCCAGTTCGATCGTCGACGAGACGACGAGCCGGATCGCGAGAGTCTCGGCGTCGCCGAGCGCTGCCACGAGGATCGCCGCAGCCATCGCGCCGATGCACGCTCCTGCCCAGCCGGGCCGGTGATCGCGCGCGAACTTCACGACGAGGACGATGCCCGCGGCGATGAATGCGAGCTGCGTGAGGACGAAGCCCACTTGGTGGACTGCGCCGTGCCAGCTCATCACGGGTGCACCAGCCGGCGCCCCGACCGGGAATCCCGCGCCCGGGTCGGTCACGAAGACGCCCGCCACGACCAGCCCGATGCCCATGACAACGACCAGAGCGCCGATCCACCGATTCAGCCGCCCCACTCCCAGCGTGCGGCCGAGCCCGATGCCGCCACCCATGATGAGCAGGCCCACCACGACGAAGTTGGCCACTTGTAACCATCCCCAGTCGCCGAGACTGAGGAGGCTCATCGGGTGATACGTCGGCCGGAATCCCTCCCGGGTTACGGCTTGCACGGCCCAGAGCGCGACGAACAGCGGCGTCGCGACGACGGCCCCGAACAGCAGGATGCGGGATGACTGAGACACCGGACCTCCAAATGGTGAACTTGTTGGTTCATCATTACACACTGAACCGATCAGTTCAACATCTGTCTACTGAGATGCACCGGCGGCCGGGTGAGGTCTCGCGACGACCAGCCAGGAGGCGTAATGCTCTCTCACCGTCCCGCCGAGGTCGCGGACTGCGGATGCCGCGCGGTCGACTTCGTCTTCGGACCAGTCGCTGAACGTGGTGAACAGCCGGTGCACCTGCTGGTCATCGAGCTCGATGCTCCATCGGAAGGTGTGGACGGCTTCGCTGGTGAAATGGCCCGTGCGCGTCAAGGCGGACACCATCGCCGTGACGTCTTCCGTCTGCGGGGGGCGTGGTGCGCTCTGTCGTTCAGCGACGATCCGGTCGATCTCGTCGCGGAATGGCGTTCGGACGCCTGGGTCACCGAAGACGTTTCGCCAGACCAGGAACATCCCGTCAGGCCGCAGCCATCGATGCACTCTGGGAAGGAGGACATCCAGGTCCATCCAGTGGATCGACGTTGCCGCTACCGCCAGGTGGAAGGACCGGTCGGGCAGTGTCACGTCCTCGGCTCGACCTTGGATGACGGTTGCGGCCGGGTATGCGCTTGTGAGCAGTCGGGCCAATTGCGGCCCGGGTTCCACAGCTGTGACCTGAAGGCCGGCTGCGAGCAGAGGGCCGGTCGCCTGACCGGATCCGGCGCCGAGGTCCAACGCTCGGCGGTCAGGCTCCACGGGGCCGAGATCGCGCACGACCTTCCACAGCTCCATCGGATAAGGCGGCCGCGCCTCGTCATAGATCTCGGCGTGCGTCTCGAAGTGCATGCCGTCCGCCATCGCGCGACTACCTCTGGTTCAAGACCTCGCGCAGCTTGACGGCGAACGCTTCGGGCTGGCCGGCGTAGCCGAATTCACCGCCCATGAAGCCGCCATGGTGACTGGGGAACACCGTCGCCTGCTGGCCGAGCTGCTCCGCCAGCCCGACGGCGGTCCGGCCGGTGTAGACCTTCACCGACTCCTCCCCGACCGCGACGACGATACGAGTCGGCGCCGCTTTCAGGGCCTCCAGATCCGGCTGGTAGTGGACAACCGCCCAGGATCGGTCGGACAGCAGTGGGTCGTCCCGCGCGCCGTCGTCCTCGGTCGGCATCCCGAACGCGGCGGCGTCCGGCGCCGGCTGAGCGAGGTGCTCATCCGTGATCTCGCCTTCCCACGAAGTCATCGCGATGAACGCGGCCATTCCGGCGCCCCAGCCTTTGTCCCGGTACACCTGGGTGTAGGCCTCCCGGGCGCGCTGGACGGCCTCGGCATCCGGCAACACGCAGTCGATCGGCGGCTCGTGCGCGATGAGCGTCGACACGTCGTCCGGATACGCCGTGACCAGGGCGAGCGCGCTCACCGCGCCGCCGCTGCTGGCCAGCATCTCGACCGGTCCCGCCCCGAGCGCCGCGATCATCGCGTGGATGTCTTCGGCCTGCGTTTCCGGCTCGTTCCTGACTCCGCCGTCCTTGCGCTTGCTCCGGCCGAGGCCGCGCGGGTCGTAGGTCACCACGGTGCGGTCCCCGAACAGCTTCACCTGGGCCTGGAACCCGCTCGCGTCCATCGGCTGGCCGATCATGACGAGCGGCGGCCGGCCATCCGCGGTCGGCAACGGCCCGAAGACGTCGTACACCAGGTCGACCTCCGGCAGTTCAAGGGTGTATTGCGTCACTGACTGGCCTCCTTCGAGCGAACGAACTCACCGGATGCTACGGGCTGACGGCCGCGGCGCGCTAGGTCATGGCTTCGGCTGCGGGCGGTCCACGACGACGTCGCGTTGAGGGCCGTAGTTCAGTGGAGACGCGACGAACGCGACGACCGCCACGAGCGCAGCTGCCGCGATGATGAGGCACACATACGTCATGACGACCGACGTGCGCTCGCGTGCCGAGCGGCGCACGGCGATGAAGACCAGCCAGCCCAGGAGGGCGCCCGCGGTGTTGACGAGAAGGTCGGTGGTGTCGAAGCTGCCCGTCGAGATGAGGTGCTGCACCACCTCGAGGAGGAGACTGAAGCCGAGTGCGGCAAGTCCGGCCTTCCACCACGACCAGCCTGGTGCGAGTGCGCCGATGAACAGACCGAGCGGCACGAAGAGCAGCAGGTTGATCAGGAGTTCGGCCGGCGCACTCGCACCGGCATCCCCACTCGGCAGGAACGGCACGAGCTTGATCGGCCGATCGAGCCCCGCGGCGGCGCCGATCCACGGCACCTCGAGCTTCCAGAGCACCACCCACGACAGGAGTGCCAGATAGACCGCGAGAGCGAGGATCAGGGTGACGCGCCGGCGACGTGACAGATGACCCGTTGAGGAGGACATGGCGTCTCTCACTTGCGGAATCGATCGACGAGACGCGCGAGGGTGGGCAGCCCGCGCGATGGGGCCATCACCTGCAGTGCTGCTTCGATCATCGGAGTGCCGTTGCTCTGCCGGTCCCGTCGTTGCGCACCACCGCCCATCCTGGGCCGTGGTCGACCAGCTCGCAGCCCCCCTGGTTCAGGTTGCGGAAGAAGGCGACATGCTGCACCCCGCCATTGTCCACCCGCATCCGGGATCCGAGCGGCGTATCACTCCGAGCGAGCCGGGGGTTCCTCCAACCGACTGGCGGCGGCTGCGTCCCGCCGCACCTCGTGGTTGCGGCGGGCGCGGGCGATGAGGAACAGCACCGATCCCACGGCGATGTAGGCCAGCGAACCCAGCCAGACCGCGCCGGTCTGCTGGGTCAGAAGCGCGATGCTGGCGATGATCGCGAGCACCGGCACGATCCGAGGAACGGAGAAGTGGTCGTGCTCCACGCGGTCGTTCTTCAGCACGAGCACACTCACGTTGGCGGCGAGGAAGACCAGGAGCAGAAGCAGGACGGTGGTCTCGGCGAGTGTCGACACGTCGCCGAGGAAGGTCAGGGCGATGGTCATCCCGGTCACCACCATGATCGACACCCAGGGCGTACGACGGGTGGGCAGCACGCGGCTGAAGGCGTCCGGGAGGAGGCCGGCCTCGGCGAGACCGTAACCGACGCGGCTGGCCATCACCATGAACAGCAGCGCTCCGTTCGCGATCGCGACGAGGGCGATGAGGCTGAAGAGCCATTCCGGCACCGACAGGCCGCTGGCGGTCACGACCTCGAGGAGCGGACCGGTCGATTCGGCGAGATCGGTGGGCGGTACGACGATCACCGCACCGATGGCGATCAGGAGGTAGACCACGGCGGCGGTCAGGAGTGCGCCGAACAGTGCGCGCGGGTAGACCCTCGACGGGTTGCGCACCTCCTCGGCCAAGTTTGCGGCGGCCTCGAAGCCGAGGAAGGAGAAGAAGGCGATGATGGATGCCGCAAACGCGCCCTGCAGCGGGGGTACGTCCGGGGCGAACTCGAGCAGGCGGCCCGGGTCGCCCCCACCGCTTCCGAAGACGACCGCGGCGATCACGATGATGATCACCAGGCCCGTCACCTCGATCATCGCGGCGATGAGGTTGGCGCTCAGCGACTCCCGCACTCCCCAGAGGTTGATGAGGCCGAGAATGAGGACGAAGCCGACCGCGGTCGGAATCGGCGGGATGTCGATGACCGCGGCGAGGTAGTCGCCGGCGAACGCGTTCGCCAGCGCTGCGGCTGTGGTGATGCCCGAGGCCATCATGAGGAAGCCCACCAGGAACGACAGGTACGGGATCTTGAACGCCCGCTCCACATATCGGGCGGCACCGCCGGCATGCGGATACTTCGTGATGAGTTCGGCGTAGGTGCCGGCGGTGAGGAGGGCGATCACCAGGGCGATCAGCAGCGGCAGCCAGATCACGCCGCCGACATCCGTGGCCATCGATCCGACGAGCGTGTAGATCCCCGCGCCCAGAGTGTCACCGACGATGAAGGCGAAGAGGAGCCATCCGCCCACCGCGCGCTTCAGCCCGATCTTGTGCTCGGGGGATGGTGCCTTGATGTCGTGAGCCATTCCGCTACTTCAATGGTTCATGGCCCGAAGCGCAAGCCTTATGATCGGCGATCGCCCTCCTCTACAATCTGTGCGCCAGCGATGCGGCATCCGTGCACGCGCTGCCAACCGCGAGCAGTCGGCGACTCGGTCGGGCCGGCTGACTGTCTCCGGTGCACGCCGTCACCGTGATGGCCAGCGCCAGAGCCGCTCCCAGTCAGAACGCTCTGACTCCGGAGCACCTACGGGTAGGCGAGGTCGTCCAACGGCCACGAGCAATACATCACCAGGTGTGTCTGGTACTGAGCGAAGCGCGGGACCGACTGAGCGGCCTCGGTGTAGCCCAGCTCGTCGCCAGGTCGATCCGCTGCTGCCTCCCGTGCACCACGGGTGCGTGGTCTGATCCAGGGGCCAGCGCCTTGCGTCGGCGGCAGTCTGCCGGCAGCTGAGCTCGAATGTCGTGCGAGCAACTCGCGCTCCTCGCTGTAGCTGCAGCCCGCTCGCATTTCCCGGTTCGATGCACGTGCTGCTGGATCCGGTCCATTTCGATGGGCTTCGTTGGCGCGGTCCAGGGCCAGTCGTAGGTTTCACCGTCGACCCCCGACGGTGTGTAGGACGGCTCCGTCTCGAAATAGCAGGCGAGATGGCGCGACCCGCCGTAGTCCTTGATGACGTAGTCGTCGGTATTCAATGTGGCCGGGATCCCAGCTGACCAGTCCGCCGACGTAGCAGCTGTCATTGGCGAGCTCGCCGCCGGAGAGTTCCGCACCGGCGGTGTGATCCGCGAAGGCGGGTAATCCGGTGACAAGCACGAGCGCCGCAGCGCCGGCGAATCCGATTGCAAGAGTGCGACGTGTGACGTGCACCATGAAACTACCCCAATCCTCAGGTGGGGAGCTGGTGGATCGAGACATCGCTCCGGTGGTCGTCTCACCGGCAGGATAGCGCCGAGAATCGATCAGCGGGAGTCCCGCTCCGCGACCGCGTTCTGCCACACATCTCATGTGGCTTGCTCGTCAGGAACCGAGCAGGAATCTCAGCAATGAGATGCCGAAGAGCGTGGTGTAGAGCGTGAACATTCCGACGAACCACCATTTCCAGTGGCGCAGTCGCCGGGCCTCAGCGAGGTATTCATTGCGGGCCTCGGCGACCTCTGCCCACGTCGGTGTGAGTAGCCGGCTGAACGCCGGAGACGTGCTCGCACCTGCCTGGTGCTCACTGGCGTCTCGGGGTTCAGTGAGCCAGCGGATCAAGGCCGGCGCTACTTCGTCGGCTCGGGTTTCCCCTCGGTGTTCTTGCCGAGTTCTTGACGAGGGAAGGAGTGTGTACTTGCTGTCTGGCACTGGTCGGGTCTCCATTTCGCGCGGTGAGCTGCGCCGACGTCCGCACGGACCGGCCCCAACCAGTCCCAGAGATGTCTTCACCGCAGAGTTTGGCTGGCGTTGCCTAGCGCCCTCGGGGGGTTGACATGGACGCCGAGAAGTCCCCGGGGTTGACGTGACTGTCAGCAGCGCACGCGCTCCTTGTCAATTCTTCACTCGCTGACTAGATTCATGTCATTCCCTAGGGAAGGACAGATTATGAGCAGCCACGATCGTTGAGGTACCAAAGCGAGCCCCCGCCGACCCAGTCGCGCGGGGGCTTCGTCTTGGCTGCCCAGCTCGAAAGCCGGGCAGCCAAGAAGTCACCGGTAGAAGTCGCCGTAGTAGTTCCCGAGGCGACCTCGGTAGGCCTCGTCGAACGCGGTGTCCTGATCCAACTCCGGAGAATTCTTGATCTGGTCCTTCGTAAGGCCGACGTAGACCTTCCGGTTGGCGTCATCCACGCGGTCGACGGTCCCGGCCGGAAGGATCACCTTCCGGCCCAAGATCCAAGGACCGGTATCGACCACGACGCGGCTCGTGCCGACCTCGTCGGTGGCCTCATCGATCTTGCCGATGTCGCCGTCGCGGGCAGCCACCTCATAGCCAACCAGACTGCGCGGCCCCAGCGCCGGACGAGCGGTGTGCCGGTAACTCCACGCGTCCCATGGAGACCTGTCGTCATACGCGGCAGGGGTGACCGTGACGTCATCTGTGTCGTCGCGGTTCTGCTTGCTGGCGGCGACACCGACAGCGGCGGCAGCACCTGCCGCGGCGAGGCCCACCCCGGCTGCGACCTTGCCCGAAATGCCCGCCTTGCCGCTGTCACCACGCGACGCGGCGGCGCTGTCTATCCCGGGCTCGCCCGCGGCGGTGCCGGTTCCGACCGCGCCGCGCCATGCTCCGGTGGCATAGCCTTCGGATTCAATGAACGCCTTGAATCGGTCCAGGTCCCCTTCGGCCCTGTTCTCGACGACGTTCAGCTTGTCGCCGACCTTCTCGACCAGACCTTCGGGCTCGTATTCCAGGACGAGGTGCACCTGCGTCTGGCCGCCTCCGACGTCCTCGAACGTGACCGAGCCCGCGTTCGTCGCGCCCTCGGTCGCCGCCCAAGAGATCTTCTTGTCCGGCACCTGCTCCACGATTCTCGCCTTCCACTGCCGGCGAACACCGGCGATCTCGGCGACCCACTCCAAGTTCTGATCATCGAGCTGAGTGACGGACTTGATCCCGCTCATGAAGTGCGGGAATTCTTCAAACTGGGTCCACTGGTTGTACGCGACGCTCAGCGGCACGTTGACGAGGATCCTCTTTTCGACCTTCGTACTCATGGGTGATTCCTCCATCGGGTGTAGTTCGGGCCTGTATGCAGGCCCGAAGCTACGGAATCAAGATGTACGCCATCCCGGTACCCCCTTGCATTTGCCGGAGTCCCATGAGAACGGCAGCACCCGTTCACTTCGCGGACGTCTGCCCGCGTCTGTTCTGAATCAGGGTCTTGTTATCGGCTAGGCGGTGATGCAGGCATCCGCCTCGGGGCGGACATCCGCCGCCTTGAGCGTCGTCGCGCCCACGAAGCGCGCCGTGTCCGACACGGAGGCCGTGAGCAAGGCGACGAGCCGTTCGTCCGGGTCCCCTCCGCACGCCCGCGCGATCCCGTCGACGGCGCCGGTCACGATATGCCGGCACTGCCGCGCGGTCATGTCCGCGCGGCTGGGACCGACTTGCTCCATGAACTGGGTGGCCCAGGCATCGGCGGCGGGGGCGGTGCGAAGAGCGGCCCCCGCCAGCTCGCGCATCTCCGCGGCGAGCTCGTCGTCGCGTTCCCTTATGACCCTGAGGGCGACGCGCAGCCCCACCGCCTGTGAACGCTGGCGCTCCTCAGCGGCGATGGGCAGAGCGGCACTGGCTGCTCGCAGGGCGAGGAGGACGTCGAGCAGCGGGTCGTCGCTCGTCAGGCCGACGACGGTCGGGATGAGTGGCGTGAGCCGGGCGCGCCCTGCATCGCTCGTTCGGTCGTTCACCATCCGTGCGAGATGCGCGAGGCCGCCGTGCGTGCACGCGGGATGGTCGCTCCAGCGCTCTCCCGCGAGGTACGACGCGAACTCCATGAAGCAGGCGCCGCGCAACCGCGAACGGTGCCGGCCGGGGGAGAGGATCGGCAATACATCCGGGTGAGCCATCCAGTCGCGCATGGGAGCCCCTTCCTCCTTCCACTGTGCGCCTGCGGGGGCCGTGATTCAAGTACCTCACCCCCCGCATTCGTGTGAGCCGCCGAGAGAAGATCCGCGACGTGGAGAATTGGTGACCGGCGTTACAGGTGTACCCGGGTGCGGCTGAAGATGCGGAGCGCGCTGCCTTCGCCATCGGTGTGGAATCGATCGGGCAGGTCCCATGGGCTTGCGCGCTGCCAGACGAACAGAACGAGGTCACCGATATCGGCACGCAGGATGTCAGTGTCCGCTTCGGACGGGAGGTCGGACAATGGTGAGGTCGTGACCTCCCACGCAGGGGAGAACTGCCACGTCCGTCGAAGGTCCTCGGCAACGAGGAGCACGTCACGGGGCAACGGTTCGATGTTCCGTGCGCGCGCCGCCGGCACGAGCAGCTCGACGAACTCATCCATGATGCCCGCCCGCTCCTCGACGCTGATCTCCTCCGGCATCGGCGGGTCGGGGTCGATGCTGGTCCGCAGGTCCCAGAGATGTTTCGCGGCCTCATTGGTCATACGCCGGCGCCAGAACGAAACGACCGGCTCAGCATCCCAGATCGTCCAGCACCCGCGAGCCGGATCGGTCATCTCGAGGGTTGCCACCAGGGCGTCACTCGTCTGCCGGAACCATTCGATGCGTTCGCGCTCAGGCGAGCGCGTGAACTGTCCGCGATCCGCGGCAACGCCGGTGCGCACGACGTGCGTCGCCCACCCCTGGATGTTGCCGAGATGATCGATCATCGTGCCGGCGGTCGGCCAGATCTCGTTGCGCACGGGCGCATCCTCATCGACGCGGCCGGCGAGAGCTGCGAACGCGCGACTCGCGGCGATCAGGCCCGTCAGCGGAGTCATCCGTCCATCGTGGCGAACCTTCTGTCTCTCGTCCACCGCCGAGCCGACGCGATAGTGGTGCCGGGCCGCATTGTCCTCGCTTGGCAGGTGTCTGTGAACCCCCTCCGTGACCCGGTGGGCGGGCGTCGATGATCGCCGGGTGCAAGTGCCGAGGACGCCTCTCGGAGCACGGATCACCGAGGAGTTCGCGAGGGAGCGGCAACTGGGCTGATCATCGCCGGTCGACGGTGGCAACGGGATGCGAGATGCCATATGGGAAAGCATGAGAGCAAGGCCACGCGTTCGGACCCGAGCCGGGCGGTGGCGTTCAGCGATGCGGTCATCGCGATCGTCATCACACTTCTCGTCCTTGATCTCAGGCCGCCCGATAGCGAGCCTGGGCAGCTCCTGGCTGGATTGCTGGAGGAGTGGCCGACGTACCTGGCGTATGCGGCGTCCTACGTCTATCTGGCCGTGATCTGGCTGAACCACAAGGCCGCCTTCACTCGAATCAGGGAAATGGACCGCGGTCTGCAGTGGGCGAACCTCGGCATCCTGGCAACCCTCGCGCTGGTGCCGTGGCCGACGGCTGTGATCGCAGAAACCGCGAGGACGGGCAATCTGACGGATGAGCGTGTCGCCGTTGGGCTGTACGCGCTGGTCGGGGCGCTGCTGTGCCTGTCGTGGCTGGTGTTCTTCTCACACTTGGCGCGGCATCCCGACCTCACCAAGGAGGAGGTAGACGATTCGTACTTCGCACGCGAGCGCCCACGCGCTCTCATCGGAGTCGTGCTGTATCTCGCGGCGGGGGCGGCGGGTGTCCTCATCCACCCACTCGTGGCCTCAGTGATCTTCCTGCTCCTGCCCGCCTTCTACGGCTTCACCAGTCACGGGTTCGACGAGCGACCGACCATTTTGGGCGGTGGTGCCAAGAGCGACGACACGGAAAGCAAGCGCCTATGACCTGGGTGAGATCGGGGGGAGCCGGTAGGAGCCTTCCGCGATGGCCGTGTCGCCTCCGTAGGCCCGGATGATGACGGTGAAGGGGCCTTCTGGGGAGGGCAGCCAGTTGGAGACTTCAGCGTCATCGTCGGGCCGGTGGTGCTGCACGAACAGGCGGAGTGACCCGTCTGCGGCGTACCGGATGCCCTCGGTGCGGTCGCCGATCGAGTAGCGGTCGATCTCGTTCGCGCTGAGCAGCCGCTGAGGCAACGTGTAAAGGGTGGCGGACCAGAAGAACCTGGCCTTCGGCAGCTGATCGGCCGTGAAAGCGATGGTGTAGTCGGTCAGCCCTGTGATGCGGTCGCCGTTGGAGTCGACGAGCCAGCCGCCGTACCAGGCGATCGCCGGGGGAAGGCCGTAGATGCCCTTCTTGGCCCCGACGTTGCGCTTGTCGTAGGCGCCGGCCATTTCTTCGCGGGTTCCGAACATCCCGGTGGAGCTGTCGGTGTGCGCCGCGACCTCTTCGAGGTGGGCGATGCCATCGGCGAGGCCGTCTTCAAGAGCGGTCCGGGCATCCTGGTTCAGCTCACGGGAGCGGAACGTACCCGACCCGTCAAGACCGATGCTCGCGAGCCGATCTCGGCTGGCGCGATCCTCTTCGAGCACGGGGGCGAAGCGGAGGAGGAAGTCGAGCGTGTCGAAGAACCGGACGTCGGTGGCTGCTGCCTCGTCCCAGGCGGGCCAGTTGATCGGCTCGGCCGGTGTCGGCGCCGCAGTGCCGGTCACTTCGTGGAGGGGCGCGACGAGGTACGACTGCTGGATGCGGCGGAGCTCGTCGATGTCGCCGTCGAAAGCCGTGCGTCCGAGACACCCCACGAAGTCTGTCGATGCGGTGATGAGCCCGTCGAAGCCCTCCGGGGTGCCGCCCGTCCAGGACGGGCCGGCGAGGAGGTATCGGCCGGCGCCCGTGCCGGTCGTGGCGGCACTGACATAGCCGGCGAAGATCGTATAGAGGTCGTGGAAGGGAAGGATGTAGAACCGGTCGATCGCGGGGACCGTGATGACCACCGGCTCGGCACGGAGATCGAACCAGCCCCACGAGTACGGGGTGTCGTTGTTGGGCGTGACGATGTCGGTGTTGTCCGGGGTGAACGCCTCGGAGTAGTGCCGGAAGGTGCCGAACCCGCCCGTGTACCGGGGGTCGGAGCTGTCGACGGCCTGCTCATACAGCGTGCGGTAGTTCTCGATCATGGGGTACCCGAACGTGTATGCGTCTCGGGCGATGGAGCGGAGCTCGGCAGTGTCAGTCACTCTCCGAAGCTAGCCTCCGGGCTAGGCATTGTTAGCCATCCGACACCGGGAGAGCCGGGATCGATGTCCGCGGTCAGTGCATACCTGGCAGTCGATGCGACTCGGCCCGACGCACGTCTGCCAACGTCGCCTGCCAGGAACTCCGCCGACCAGGCCTACGGTGCAGGAGTCGCCCCAAGTTCGTCGTGGCCAGCTTGAACGCCGCCGCGCCTGATGTACCCATTCCCTCTGCCCCCCGACAAACGATGTGCTGGTGAAGACAGTGTCGATGGTTTCCGCAACCAATGTCGTGGGGCTTGACAAGAGAAGCGTTGCGCCAAATGAGTCATCGCGGGTCGTGGTCATCGGCAAAGGCATCGCCGGCTTCTGTAGTTGCAGACCGATCGCGCTCGCTACGTACCGTCTGAGGGGGTATCAGCCGTCGCCGGTCCGCCCCAACGTGTTCAGGTGCACGTCCATCGTGAGCAGGTACGCCTCAAGGAGCTTCCGAGCGCCCCCAAACGGTGCGAGTTCGGGGTCGCTCTCTCGGCGCCAAACCGCGATCACCTGCGGTTCCGGGAAGACTCCTCCCGCGGCGAAGGCGACAGTTCCTTCGTCAAACGCCACGAGCACAGCCGGGTGGCAGTCTCGTCTCTCTATGCAGAGTAGTGCCGCCCGATCCGCCAGACCTTCGCACGGCGATAGACCTTCACGTTCGCAGTACTGCTCGGCCCAGCTGATCACCGGATCATATGTCGTCCACCCGTCCGGTGCGAGGCCGTATTCGTCCGAACCGGTGGTGATGAACTCGAACCAATCGGTTGGCGACGGAAACGGGGTCACCTCCGCGCGGGCAGTGGCCGATGCCGAAGGGGTCGCGCCGGTCGTCGTGGTTGGCGACAGCGTGCCAACCGCGGCGGGAGGTGGCACGGCGCATCCCCCGAGAAGCAGAACGCCGAGCACCAACACTGCGGCGGCCCCTCTTGCCCTCACGACAGGCATCGTCCGTCCTCTGCACATCCTCACACCCCGTAGTGTCCCAATCCGGGCACGTTCACCGGGGCCTTGCATGATGACTCATGGTCCTCCACTCCGGGACCTGGCACCAGGCACATGGCTTTTGTAAGGGACGTCGGGTGCGCGCTTGCGAGCGTCCAAGAGGGGGTGCACTGCGCCGGTCTCCGCCCCTATCGTGTGACACAGGGTGGGCCGGATGTGTCCGCGCGGGTTGATCGACAGGGAGTTCGTGATGCCGAGAAATCTTGTGATGTGTCTGGACGGGACGGCTGGACAGGTCCGGGGACCCGGAGACTCCAACAGCGTACGCCTCTATGAATTGCTCGACCACGGCGATAGCACCCAGCAGCTGGCGTTCTACGACCCGGGGGTGGGTACGTTTTCGTCGCCAGGAGCCTGGACGCCGTTTGCGCGCTGGTTCTCGCGGCTCGGTGGACTCATCTGGGGCGGCGGACTGCGCGAGAACCTCGGCGACGCCTATCTGTGGCTGATGCACACATGGCAGCCCGGCGATCGCCTGTTCGTGTTCGGGTTCAGCAGAGGCGCCTTCACCGCTCGTTCTCTGACAGGGATGCTGAGAGCGATCGGCCTCATGCGGCCCGGGTCGGAGAACCAGCTGCAGTACGCGGTGTCGGCGTATGCCCGGGCGAGTGGCGACAACCGTGAGCCATGGGACGAGATCCACCGCTTCTCCGCTCTCTTCGCGCAGAGAGTGAATGGCCGCAGCACCATCCCGGTCGCCTATCTCGGTCTGTGGGACACGGTGAAGGCGCTGGGAGTCGCGCGGATGGCCCCGAAATGGCCGTACACGCGTGATCTGCCGAACGCCGCGCGCATACGCCACGCCATATCGATCGACGAGAACCGGCGGCCCTTCCGCGAGTACGTCGTGACCACGGATAACCCCGACTCACTCGAGGAGGTGTGGTTCGCCGGCATCCACACGGATGTCGGCGGCACGCATCCGGGCGAGTCGGGCCTGTCGACCGTTGCGCTCAAGTGGATCGTGGACGGTGCGATCGCAGAAGGCCTGCGAATCGACCAAGAGCGATACGACGACGCATTCGCCGACCTCGGCACGCAGGTCCACGGCGCGAAGGCTCATCGGAACAACCCGGTGTGGGCGCTTCTCATCCCACGCCGTCGTCCGATACCTGAAGGCGCGGCAATCCACGCCAGCGTGCAACAGCGGATGAGCGAGATGCCTGATTATCGGCCGAATCTGCCGTCTGATCATTCCTGGGCCGATCCTGGCTGGCTCTCATGACGTCCTCTCGCCCGGCACGGTGAACGACGCTTGAGTCCACAGGTTGTCGGCACCGACCTCGACGGTGTCGGTGGCGACAGGCGTATCGGCGCGGATGATCCGCACGTGCTTCGATTCCAGTGCGTCGATGAGCTGGTGGTGGGGGATGCTCGACGCCCAGCGTTTCACGAAGCCGACCGGCAACATCGCTGTGGCGTTCTCGCCCAAGAAGTCCGCAACGAATCGCTTCGGCGTGGAGTTGTGGGAGCCGTGATGGCCTATCTTGTAGAACTCGGCTCGCGTGACGAGTGCGCGTGAGTCCGGATCGTCGAGCACGTGGTTCCACGCGCCGTGTTGCGAGTCGCCGACGAAGACGAAGCGGGTTCCGCGGACGTCGAGCACGAAGAACACACTGGTGTTGTTGACCGACCGCTCGAGGATGGAGGTCGCCGCCAGGAGCGCGTCCTCGTCGTAGGCCATGTCGTTGAGGTGCATCGAGTTACGGACCTTGATGAGGTCGGCGGGAACCCGGGCGTGGACCTGCTCCCTCGGGATGTGATAGCGGGGGTCGAACAGTTCCTCCCGTTCGCCGCCGGCCATCGCTTCGCTGTCGGCCTCCTGCAACCAGCGCACCGCCTTCGGCGGGTCCATGCGCTTCAGCTGGTCGGGATCGCGGGAAGGGCCGAGGACGTGCACGGTCACACCGCCGACCGGCGTCGGAATCGTGTTCTTCTCGGAGTCGGTGTCGGGGAGGTAACGGATCTGCACCGCCCCCTCGTTGGCGAACGCGCCATTGATGAGGCGTGCCGTCGCCGCGGCGTTTCCGGAGGAGTTGGCGGCGAACTCGTGCGCCAGTGCGAGCGCAGTGCTGCGAGGGCGGACCTTGGCGGCGTGAGCAACGAGTTCGTTCAGCTGCTCGGCCGTCTCGTTCAAGCTGCCCCGCAGCTTCTGGGTGTCGGGGTCGTCGGGGTTCTCGACGAAAGGAACCCACACCTCTCCCACCACCACTTGCTTCCATGCATCGGTCGCGAACCCGGAGATGTGGTCAGCGTGTCGGTGGGTTGCGACGATCACGTCCAGAGCGGGTGTCCCATCGTCGGATTCTTCGATGAGCTGGGCGATGACGGCCGCGACGATCTCGTCGATGTCGCGGGATTGCCCGTTGACCTTGAATCGACCATGGCTGTGAACGCCGCAGTCCACCAGCATCCGCCACGTCTGTCCGTCCTGCCGCACGGTGATGAGGAAGCAGTCCCCGAATCCCGGGTTGTACATCCGGATCGCGACGGTCGTCGGGCCGGCCATCAGTCGTCACCCTCGGATGCATGCAGGTTGGCGAATGTCAGGCGAGTGAGCGACGGCGCAGTCAGCCACGCCGCGAGAGGGTCTTTCTCCGCCACGTCGTCAGCCCACTCCACCATCCTTGCGTGTCGTTCGATGCCTTCGCGATGCTGTGCCCGGACGAAAGCGGCCACCGAGCCCGGGAGCGAGTCGGGCACGTCTTCGTGGGTGAGGGGGAGCGGCTTCGGGATGACGTAGCGGACTGCCCCGTCGACGTTGGCGACGATCGTGCACCCCGCATACATCGGCGTGCGAGTCTTCCGATCCGGCCCTACTTCAAGGTCGTTGCGGCGCTGCACGATCTGCGCGATGATGCGTGGGCGAGGCTGCCGGTCCTCGGCGATCTGGAAGGCGACGTGGAGGCCCTCCACATCGAACTTCCCGCCGTGCGGGTCGAGTCCGAGCTCATACGCGTGCTCTCGTGCCCAGGCGTTCATCTGAATCCACAGTGCCTGACCTCGTGCCTGCGCCGTGTCGCCGGTCACGCTCGACGAGGCCGAGCGAGGGTCCATCTTCATGGTCGAGTCCAAGATGAGCTGACTGAGATCAACCGCCGACTTGCCGGCAGCGAGGTTGAGGTCCTGTGCCGGCCGCCGCCACAGGAGCGCCTGATCGGCCAGTGACACAACACCGGCCGGAAAGATGCCGTGCTGCCGCAGCGACTCGACCAGATGGGCGCGCAGGAGATGAGCGTCCTCGGGGTAAAGATCGATATCCGCCGTGATGATCGCTCTCACGACGTCTCCGAAGGTGACATCCACCGGAGGGAGAAAATCGAATGCGCGGACGACCATGCCGAGGAACGCGTCGGCGAGGTGGGTGGCCTCAGCGGCGATCCGGCGAACGAGATCCGGTGACAGCTCACCACCGCCCAGTACACCTGTGCCACCCGTCGCCAGGCGACGCAGGTCCTGAATGCGCTCCTTGAACGATGCGAGATAGGCCTCGAAGATCGCGGATACGAAGATCGCGCCGCGATCGTGAGGCTCGGTGGATTCGATGAACCGCCGAGGATCCGGTCCCTTCTCAGGCTCGCCCTCACGCTCGTGCGCCTCCCGCAGAGCCGACCTCAGTGGACCGCCGCGGCCGGTGGAGCGGCCGAACTCCTCGGCCAGCGAGAACAACGCTGCGGCATCCTCGAGTTCGCTGCGCGACTGCGCGACCGCCGCTTCCACCACCTCCGGAAACAGAAAGTGGTGGAACAGCGCGATCACGTCGGAAAAGCCCTCGTGGAAGGCGAAAACATCCGGATTGCTCGCCAGCGTGAACAGCGGACGAAGTCGATGAACGATCGCATGCGTCACCTCATGCGCGACGATGTCCACCGACAAGCAGGTGAACATCAGCTGCTCCGGGAGGTTCGCCTCCGTGTCGCGGTCGTCGGCGCGGTAGTAGCCGAAGAGCACTGCTCGCCGAGTGGGGTCGAAGAAAGCGTTGCGTCCGTAGAACGCGTGCGGGACGATGCGCAGTCGGTCGTCTCCGCGCCAGCGGAACCGTCGCCCGGTGAATCGCTGGAAGTGCTCGATGACACTCATGGCGACGGCGTACACGATCTGCTGGTGCGAGCGTGGATCACTCTCCGACGGCGCCAGGCCCGATTGCGCGAGAACCCATGGGTCATCCAGGTCCACCGGTGAATACCAGAGGTCTCGCCGCGGGTCGTAGTCGATCACCTCGACAAGACCGCCGGATGGCCCGGGTTTGAGGTCGCGCTCGAACGGGATGCTGACCTGCAGGAACCGGCCGGTCAGCCGCGACCTCGTCGGGTCGAAGGCGAACACTCGCAGATTGCGCCGGTCGGGAGGACGAACGGCGGGCTGATTGTTCGTGGACAGCATCGCGCACCCCGTTCCCGCGGGCCGACGCCCCCGCCGGCGTCAGCTGTCGTACGAGGCGGGATGACCCGCCCTTTGGGCGTCAGCGTAGACCCCAACGCATGTCGCAGAAAGAGCCTGAGCGACACGCTTGGTTCCGGGAGGCCTCGAACGGTCTTCGTTCGGAGTCGCCTTACGGACAATACCGCTGAGGCGTATCCTGCACGCAGATTCATGCTCTTCCCAGAGGACGACGCTCCGCGCCGTCGGAGCGGAGGTGGATGGTGTTCGCGATCCAGTGGCGTCGGCGTGGACTGCGTGCGCTCGTTCTCGCCGTCGTGCTTGTCGGATCCGTTGCTTCGCTCTCCGCGTGCGCGCCGACCCCCACACAACCGGCGGCCGAGGAGACCGCGGACCCGGAGGTCACGGAGCCGGAAGTCCCGCCTTCGGACGATCCCGTGATCGTCGATCCCGTGCAGGACACGCGGCGAACCGGCCCCTCGGTGGACATCGGCGGTCCGCCCAGCGGTGGGCAGGGTCTCGAGGATCTCGGCGACGGTCGCTGGTGCGAGGGCATCGCCCTCTTCTGGGGCTTCACGGGAGTGCCCGAGGGTGTGACCTTCACGGTGGAGGGCATCACATCGAATCCTGAGGGTGTCGTCCTGGCCGACGACCAGGAGGTGTGCGGGCAGTTCGAAGCCGAACGCGGGTGCATCGGCTTCACGCTCCGGTACGACGAGCTCGGGACAATTTTCTGCACCCTCGTCCTCCAGCCGACGGACGACTTCGAGAACGGGACCGTGCTCGGACTCGCCGGGACACTCGAATGCCCCACGGAGGAGGTCTGCGACGCCATGGCGACCCGCGAGATCGAGCAGGGCCCGCCCATCGTCATCTGCGACCCTGAGTTCACGGCTGAGGGCAACGAGTGTGTTGCCATCGAGTCGAGCGAGTGAGACCGCCATGATGCGGACGCGGTTCATCGTCATCGCGCTTTTGGCGACCGGACTGCTCACCGCGTGCGGGTCGAGTCCTGCAGATGAGTCGCTCGAGCCGACGGACTCGGTGTCACCGACAGACTCACCTTCGCCGCAGCCGACCGAGTCCGAGACATCGGAGGTGATCGTCGACCCCACCCAGGACCCCATCGAAGCCGGCGTGGAAGTCGATTTCGGCGGCCCGCCGTTCGGCGAGGGCTTCGAGGGCCAACCCATGGAGGGGCGTAAGTGCACGAGCCTCGCCTTCGACCCGGACTATCCCGACGGCGTCACGTTCACGGTCGAGCGCGTCATCGCCCAACCCGCCGAAGTGGAGGTTGAGGGATCGACGTGTGGATTCAGCGGTGCCTCCTGCATCGACTACGTGATCGACCCGGCCCGGGATGCCACCGATTGCAGTGTCGAGCTGATAATCCCTGACTCTGTCGTCGAGGTATTCGTCGTTGCGACCGAGGGCCGGTTGTCATGCCCATCGCAGGAGGTATGCGATGAGGTCACAACTGAGGAGGGCGACGGTTGATGGTACGGGTCAGCCGACGTCGAGCCGCCGCGCCCGGACCTGCACCGGAGAAGACCGAGGCGGCCGAGCCGCCGCCGGAACCGCAGGGACTCGGATTCGAGAAGTGGTTGGGCTTCCTTTCCAACTTCATCGCACCCGCGACACTGATCGCCGCGCTCCTGTTCTACTTCGGCTACGTGTCGTCGCGGGAGTTCTTCCATTATTTCGGAGTCGATGTCGACGTGCTGAGCCTGAGCAATCAGCAGTTCGTCATGCGCAGCCCGGGCGCGCTGTTCGTGCCCGTCATGGTGCTCGTTCTCGCGGCGGCGGGGCTGATCGTCGGCCACCGGGTGCTCCGCCGGCGCGTGCGCGCCATGAACGAGGTCGGGCAGACGCGCGTGATCCGGGGCTTCGGATGGACCGGGGTCATTCTGCTCACGATCGGACTTCTGCTCGCATTCCTCTTCGCCGTGCTCGGGAGTTGGGACTACTACGGCTTCGTGACTCCGCTGTGCCTCGCCCTGGGTGCGGGCGTCACCGCCTACGCGCTGTCCACGGCCCGGGCAGTGAGCGGGAGCAAGGAGGGGCGCAGCGCGATCGTCCTGCTTGTCGCAGCGGTCGTGGCGGGCGTCTTCTGGGCGACGGCGACGGTCGCGCAATGGTGGGGACTCGGCCAGGCGCGCTTCCTCGCCGCAGACATGCGTGAACTGCCGGCGGTCGTGCTCGACAGCATGCAGCCCCTTCACCCGGGAAGCGCCGACATCGAGCAGGTCGAACTCGCGCGGGGACTGACCGCTGAGGAGGAGGAAGGGCAGTTCCGCTACCGCTATCACGGCCTCCGTCTCCTTGTCCGGGGAGGCGACTATCTCTTCCTCGTCCCCGACGTGTGGTCGCCTAACGCGTCCACCTTGGTGATACCGCTCGACGACGACGCCTTCCGATTCCGTTTCCGCTTCCTGCCCGACGCCAACGGACCTGAGGAGTAGCTTCCACTCGCTCGAGCATGTTGCTGAGCAGGACCACCTGACGGCACGGCAGATGTGAGGCCGCAGCTAGAGCGGGAGTCTTCCGACCACCACGGGGAAATCGGTGTCACTGTTTTCGAACGCCACCCATACCTCGGCCCCGATCGGCGCCGACGCTTCAATCAACTCGAGGGCCAGCGGCAAGGAAGGGGTCGCCCACGAGAGCGGTTCGTCGCTGATAGCCGGCACGAGAACCCGCAGGCGTCCCAGGCCCATCGGATCGACGTCATCGATGACCGTCCCGCGGTAGATCGTCACGCCGCCAGCGTACGCCAGGGAAGGGAGCGCCAGGAGTCCTTCCACAAGCGGTGCTTGCGCTCGGGCCTGATGGGGGAGGAACGTGGTTTGTCGGAGGCGGCGGGTCAGTGCGGGGGCACGACATCGTCGGACTCGCGCTTCCAGGAATGTGGGGATGACTATGGTGCTCGAGTTCGAGTCGCCGCGGTTCGCGGGTGATCCGGTCTTGGTGGAGATCCTCAACGATCCGGACACGGGCACGAAGAAGTTGCAGGCCGGCAGCCCCCCCGACAGTGTTCGAACGCTCCAGGAGGCCCTGTTCGACCTGACCTGGAACCGGAAGACGTCGCAGCCGTTGATCCTCGAGAGGTCCGAGTTCGTGGTCGGGATCTACGGGCCGAAGACGACGGAGGCCGTGAAGGCCTTCAAGACCCGCTACGGCATTCACTTCCCCCCCTCGGCGCCGACGGGATTCATCGACGGTCTCGCCGGGCCTCGCACGCTCGCACAGCTGGATCGCGTGTGCGTGGTGCTTGACGCCGCGATTGCGGCGATCGAGACCAAGGCCCAGCAGCTGATCGCCAGTGGCGTCGACGTGACGATCACGCCGAGCGAGCTTCGCACGCTTCCGATCGACAGAACGTCGGGGACGTTCACCCCTGCGCATATCGCGGGAGCCGCTGGAGCGATCTTCTTCAAGCGCGGTCACGGTGAGGCCAACGAGGTGCACGGCAACATCTACGACGCGTACCTTCCCTCGTTCGCCGGAGGACCGTTCGGGTTCCCGATCACCGACGAGGAGGACATCGACGACCAGCCCGGATTCCGCGCCTCGCACTTCGAGCACGGCCGCATGCGGTGCGACCTCGCCACCGGAGTGGTCGACCAACTGCTGTCCGAGACGGTGCCGCCCGAGGCCGACCCCGTGTTCTGATCCCTCGCACAGGAAGTCCGCACATGCCCAGATTCCCGCACCGTCACCTTCCCGGCAGTGGGTGGATGGCATGAGCGAGCCCGGTGCGAAGCTGCTGAGCGTGCAGCATGACGGGACGGTCAGTGCGATCGCGTTCAGTCCCGACTCCTCACTGCTCGCCTCCGGCGGCGGCAGCATGACGGTTGCTCTGACCCCTGTCGGTCCGGGGCAGGAGCTCCGCATCGAGAGTCTCGGCTTCGTCTCGGACCTCGCCTTCTCGTCCGACGGCGCACGCCTCGCTCTCGCCGACCTCGACCAGGTCGCCGTCTTCGACACCGCGTCCGGAGCTCCGCTGTGGCGGGGGCCGGTGCAGGCCCAGCAGTCCGTCAACACTCTCGCCTTCACGCCGACCGGCGGATCACTCGTGGCGACGACCGACGACCACGTCTTCGTGCTGAACGCGGCGACCGGCGCACCTCAGCGCGATATCGCCGTCGAACCGACGATCGCGGATGCCGATCTCAGCCTCGACGGACGACTCATTGCGCTGGCGATCGACAAGCGCCACGGCGCCAACCACATCAACGCCGGCGCAGCCGCGGTCGTCGAGATCGAAACGGGCGTCGAACGGAGCCGATTCACGCCCGGGAACGCCGTGTTCGCGATCGCATTCAGCCCCGAGAAGCCCGATCCGCTCGTGCTCTTCGGGAGTGCCGATCACACAACGCGCATGATCAGTTCCCGCACCGGCGAAGAGGTCTGGGAGGAGCGCCTCGAGACCGGCGCGAGCAGCGTCGCATTCGATCCGAAGGGGCGGTGGGTCGTCGTCGGAAGCGCGGACGGTGCGGCGATCGTGCTCGAGGCGGAGTCGGGTGTGCCGAGCGACGGAAAGGTGAGTTTCGACGGCGCCGTCACTCACGTGGCATTCGCGGGAAACGGCAAGTGGGCGGCTGCTGCCGGGTTCGGTGACCCCGACCAGCGGCTCGTCGTCTTCAACGCGGAGTCGGGGAACAAGCGTTACGCGCAGCCCATCGAAGAGTGCACCGCCCTGCGGTTCAGCCCCGACAGCAGGTGGCTCGGTGTGGGCCACTTCGACACAGCGGCGATCCTCGACAACGGAACCCCATGAACCCTGACGATCTGTGGCGAGAGTTCATGCGCGCCCTCCGGGCCTGGGCGAGCACGCAGGTGCGGCAGCTGGTCCCACAGGCGACGCCGGCGCCGATCGGACTGGGAGATCGACTCCTCGGTCCCATCGTGCCTCCTCCCGGCAACCCGCTCGTCGATCTCGTTCGCGACATCGTCGGCGAGCTCTCGATAGACAGCCCGGTTCGGGTGCACGGGTGGCGCCGCGCGCCCGGGAGTCCTCTGGGCATCGCCCTGGTTCTGACCGACTCTGCGGCCCCGACGGCGTTCGCCATCGTCGCCCTCACCCCGGTCGATGGTGCCGATCCCCTCCTGGACGTTGTCGTCACGCCAGGACAGCCGCTTCGATTTCAGCACGCGGCGGGCGACTGGACGGTCGGTGCGACCGCGAACAGTCCCGTCCCGTGGGAGGCGTCCTTCGGCGCAGGGCCGGCGCCCGCGGTGCCGGCCGGGGCGACGGCGAGCATCTCCGTGACCAGTACGGCCGATTTCCACGCCGCCATCGCTGACGGGCCCGGCCTGCGCCTCACGGGCTTCACGTTCGGGCTCACCGTTCCCGGGATTCCGACCTCCACCACGCTCGTGCTCGAAGGCGTCGAGGTGTCGGTGCTCCCCGCCGATCTCGGTCGGCTCATCGGTGCGAAGCCCGGCGACCGGCTGGCGTCGTCCACCCAGGGCGGGGAGAGGATCACCGTGACCGGTGACCCTCTCAACGGGCTCGATTCGCGCAAGGCGGTCTGCGCGTGCCCCTCCCGGTGCGCTTCTCTCTTCCCGGACTCCAGAGCCGCGGCATCGCGGTCACCCTCTCCGCTGACGACGGACTGCATCTCGGCATGCTCGCCTCGCTCACCGCGCGACTGCCCGGCGTGCCGCTGACGGCGATCATCGACAACGCCGGCTTCACCCTTCCTGTGGAGTTTCCCGACGACGGACCGCCACGTCTCGGCATCCGGCCAACCGACGTGGCCCCCGACGGCATCGGCGTGAGCCTTCAGCTGCCACCTGTCTCAGGAGGCGGCCTGGTCCGCAGATTCGCCGACGGGAGCTACGCCGGCATCATCGCGCTCGACATGGGATTCGTCGCCGTGCAGGCGGTCGCGCGCTTCGGCCATTCGCCGACCAGTTCCTGGCGATGCTCGGCGTCGTCTTCCCGCCGCCGGGCATCCAAGTGGGGTTCGGCTTCGCGCTCGACGCGATGGGCGGGCTGGTGGGCATCAACCACCGCATCGACGCCGACGCGCTGCGCCAACTCGTGAGCGACGGGCACGCCGACCGCATCCTCTTCCCCGACAACATCATCCAGCGGGCTGACGAAGTCATCGGCGCCCTCTCCGCGGCGTTCCCGCACGCGAACGGCCGATTCGTGATCGCACCGATGGTGCGGCTCACCTGGGGCGGGCGAATGGTGTCGCTCTCGGGCGCACTCGTGCTCGAACTCCCTGAACCCGTGCAGGCGGTAATCCTCGGCCGGCTGCTTGTCGCGCTGCCCGATCCGGCAGTGCCGCTCGTCCGTCTGCAGGCCAGCGTTCTCGGGCGCTTCGACCCGAGCGTGCCCCTTGTGGAAGTGCTTGTCTCGCTGGCGGGATCGTCGGTGCTCGGCGTCGCAGTGCGAGGTGAGATCTACCTGCTCGTCCGCGGCGGCGACCAGCCCGAATTCGTGCTTTCCGCCGGCGGGTTCCATCCCCGCTACCGGCGACCGCCGGGAGTGCCGGCCCTCCAGCGCCTCGAGATGGACCTTGCTCCGGGCGGCGTCTACCGCATGCGTATGCAGGCATACTTCGCCGTCACGTCCAACTCCGTGCAGTTCGGCGGACAGCTGCACCTGCAGGCGATGATCGCCGGATGCGGGGTCGAGGGATGGCTCGGGCTCGACGCCCTCTTCACGTTCGAGCCGACATTCTCGTTCTCCGTCGCCATTCGCGCGGGCATTGCGGTACGGGCGTTCGGGGTGCGGCTGGCCAGCGTGGGCCTGAGCTTCACGCTCGAGGGTCCGACGCCGTGGCACGCTTTCGGCACGGGGAGCGTCTCGGTCCTGTTCTGGGATGCCAGTCTCGACTTCGACATCGAATGGGGTGACAGACCGGCCGTGGCTGCAGCCCCGCCCGGACCGGATCGGATCCCGGCAGACCTCGCGACGGCGATCAGCCGGCCGAAGTCGTGGGTCGCCGAGCGGCCCACGAACGAGCGCACCGGTCTGACCTTCACCCGTGCAGCGAGTGATGCGATGGCGGCGGGCGCTCTCGTGCATCCGGATGCGGTTCTGAGGGTGGATCAGTCGGTCATTCCGCTCGACGTGGACTTCAGCCGCTACGGCCAGCGCATCGACGTGCAGCGCTGGGTGATCGCCGAAGTGCGTGTGGGAGCGGCGACGCTCGCCCCGACCCAGGAGACCACCCTGTACACGCGATTCGTGCGGGGTCAGTTCTTCGTGCTCGACGAGGACGAGCAGCTGACTGCCCCTCCCACTGCAGTGCACGCGAGCGGAACCCGCGTGCAGCCGGCGGGCGCCGCGACAGGTGCGGGCCACCTCGTCGACGACAGCTACGAGACGGCCTACGAGCCGCGAGCAGCCCCAGCGATCGGCGAGGACTGGCCGGGGTCCTTGCACGACGAGATCGCATCGAGGTGGATCGCGGGTGAACGGCTCACGCGCTGGATGAGCGCCGACGCGGGCGTTGCGCGGATCGTCCTGAATGCTCCGAGTCTCCGGGTCGCGGCGGAGGGCCCCGCCGTGGGCCTCGTCGCCGGCGGACCTCTCACGGAGCGCGTCGATCTCGCTCCCGACGTCGATGCGTGGCGGATGCTGCACGAGCAGGCCCGAACGGCGCCGGGCGCCCGTCGATTCCTCGAGAGCTGGGAGCTGCCGTGACGCGCCGGTGGTTCTTCTCCTTTGTTCGGCAGGGTGTGAGCGCGGGCATCTCCGCCAACGTGAGCGTGACGCCTCACGTGGTCTTCTCCCGACGGGTCGGAGGCGGTGCGCGCCCGAATGAGGTCGCGTCGGGGCCTGCGATGCGATTGACGAGCGCCGACGATGTCGCGACGATCGCGGCCGGCCTGGTGTGGCGCGAGGAGCCGCCACCCGGAACGCCTGCCGCTGCCGAGAACGTCCTGGCGTCGGTCGAGTTCTCGCACGCAGACCTGCCGTGGCTGCTGTCGACGCGTTCTGTGCGACCGCCGAACGGTGCGGATGAGCAGCCGCTGCCGTGGCTCGTGCTCCTCGTCGTCTCCGCCGCCGAGGCCGCCCCGCCGCGTGATGCCGATCCGGCTCCGATCTTGACGGTGCCGGTGTCGGCGCTTCCCCCGCTCGACGAGAGCTGGGCGTGGGCGCACGTCGAAGCGCGCCTGCCCGACAGCGCTGACCTACAAGCAGCGACCGCTGCGGTCGCCGCGAGCCGCGCGCACACGATCGGGCGAGGTGGTCGCCCGGTTGCTGAGCCCTCGCAAGCTGACACCTGGCACAGAGTGGATCGCGGCGGTCGTGCCGGTGCCGTCCGCTGGCGCATGGCCCGCACCCGCCGCCGGCGCGAACGCGATCGAGCTGCGCGTCTTCCACTGGTGGCGATTCCGCACCGGCGCGAGCGGCTCCTTCGAAGACCTTGCACGGCGACTCAAGAAGGCCGACGCGCACGACCTCGGCCTCGGTGCCAGGAGCGTCGACGTCAGCGCGCCGTTCCCGGCGACGCGCGACCGGCCGAGGTGACGGCATCCGTCGACCTGGACGGCGCGCTGCGGCTCCCGGACCGGCCCCCGTCGAGAGATGGACGACCCCGACGCGCAGGCAGCGTTCCGTGCGCGGATGACGGCGCTGCTGAACGCACCCGCGAAGCTTCGGGGGACACCCGCCGAAGACGAACCGCTCGACGGCGGCGCGGTCGACCGCGACGAAGTCGCGGTCGGACCTCCGCTTTACGGCAGCCACCACACCGGCGAGCAGACGGTCGTCGATGGCGGCAGCGGGTGGCTCACGACCCTCAATCTGGACGTGAGCCGCCGGGTTCCGGCATCCCTCGGCACGCGCTACGTGCAGCTCGAGCAGGAGTTCCTCATGGCTCGCGCCTGGGAGCAGGTCGGCGAGATCCGGGAGGCGAACCGTGCCCTCGCGGCGGCGGAACTCGCGGTCGCCGCGTCGCAGGCCGCCCGGAGCAAGCACGTTCAGCCGCAGTCTGCCGTCGATCTCGTCACCACGATGGCGCCGATGGCTGCGCGCCTCACGATGCCGGGGGCCTTCATGAACACCGGCGCGGGCGAGCCCCAGCCCGACGCCCCCGACGTCCCTACACTGTCGGCGGTCATCGAGACCTCCAAGGTGCCGGGCGGCACGACGACGACCGCGTACTCGCGCCTCACCCGCAGCACGGGAGCACTCGCGCGGCGCGCCCGGCGGATCCAGAACGGCCTGAGTGAGCGTTCCATGCTGGCGGACCTCCTGCCACTCGAGGCGACCGGACCCGCGCGCCTCGTCGGCGCGGAACCGGCGATGCTGGTCGACGTGATCACGCGCGCGCACCGATCCGCTCGTTCTTCAGCTGCGACGAATGGCCGACCTCGTCGGCGCGGATGAGATCGCGACACGCGGTATCGCAGACGATCGCCCGCTCGCGCCGATCATGCGGCATCCTCAGTTCGGCATCGCGATCGGCGAGGAGCTTCTCGCCCGCTGGCCGGAGTGGGCCCTTCCCGGAATCGGTTCGGTGCCCGACGAATCGGTGATCGTGCTCGAGACGAACCCCGCGTTCGTCGCGGCGCTCCTCGTCGGCCTCAACGACGAGTTCAACCGGGAGCTGCTCTGGCGCGAGTTCCCGACCGACCAGCGCGGCACTCCCTTCCGCCGTTTCTGGCCTACCCCGGGCGACGATGTCGACGAGATCGCGCGCTGGCCGCTCACGAGCGAACTGGGCAGCCAGATCGCCAGCGGGGCGCAGGGAGGAGCATCGTGCTGATGATCCGCGGCGAGATCCTGCGCCGCTTCCCCGCCGACCGCCCTCATCGCGATCAGGGGCGAGAACGGCCGGGTGCCCGACGACCCTCGACGCCGGCATCCACGGCCCGCCGATGCCCCTCGACGAGTCGACCACGCTGTTCCTGTTCACCGATGTCAGCGAGGAGCAGGCGCGTCGCCGAGGACTGGCTGTTCGTGCTGCGTGAGCCGATGCGTGCAACCAATTCGGCTTCGACCTGCAGGTGCGAACCCCGACGGCACCGTGGCCGACGATCAGACCCGCATCTTCCTGGGCCGACCTCACCTGGGCACGGCTCACCCTCGACGCAGGGAGGTTCGTGAGGGTTGACCCGCGCTGCCGAAGCCCGTCCCCGGCGCGGGTGATCCGCCGCTCGTCGGCCCGCCGAAGTGGGGCGCCGAGTCGGCCGACATGGCCCGCATCGCCTTCCAGCAGCCGTTTCAGCTGGCGTTCCGCGCAAGAGACTGGCTCCGCTGATGGCGGTCGAGAACCCTCTCTTCGACTCGCGCCACCTTGCCGACGACCTGCGCCGGGAGGCGGAGCGTGCGCAAGCCGACGCAGACGCTGCTGGCCGCCGCAGCCCTGGTGGGTGCCCCCGCCGCAGAATTGGTTGAACGGCAGGAGGCGGCGAAGCGTGCGCGCGATGCCCTTGCGAGCGTCCAGACGTCGATCGACCGGTTCCTGGACGCCGAAGGGAAGCTCTTCGCGAGCGAGAACGCCGACCCGATCGCCTTGCTGCCCGTGCGCGTGGAGACCGTGTGGTGGACCGAGAGCGGCCAGGCGCCGCCATCCGACGACCCCGACGCGCCACCGGCCGAGGAGGGCGATGGCGATGCGCAGCCCACACTGCGCGTACGCGTGTATCCCGACGATCTGCACCTCGGCCACCTCGAGACCGAACTCACGGCCGCCGAAGCCGAGGCGGGCTCCGCCTACTGGGGTGATCCCGCACCCAAGGCGTGGCAGGAGCTGATCTCGCGTGTGCGTCCCGGCGCGCACCGCTGGATCGCCCGCTGCCACCCACCCCGATGTCCGGCAGCCGTCCTCAGGGCGGGCGACGCGCCGCCGCGGCGCGCACGGTGACCATGCCCGACCGGTTCCGCTTCATCGGGTTCGTCGACGGCGCCGTGGTCGCAGACGCCACCGGGCGCGAGATTCCCGATCCGCTGCCGATCGACCTCCTCGACGTCGACCTTAGCTGGACCATCGACTTCTTCGAGGCCCGCAAGGCCGGCATGGCGGTCGAACTCGAGCTGAACGACGGCATCGACCACCTCGACGAGTTGATCGTCATCGGGGTGCGCGACGAACCCGCCGCAACGGGCGCCGCTCGGTTGCGCGACCTGCTGCGCGCCCACGCCTACGGCACCGGTCTCGCGGCCGTCCGCCCGGGCACCGCCACCAACAACACGCCCGCGGGAAGTCCGGTGGTCTTCTCGGCCCGTGCTGCGTCAGCCCGGTGCCGACCCAGCGAAAGGCGAACGGCCGGCTGCGGACGCGCTCACGGCCGCGCTCGGCCTCGTCGACGCGGCCTTCGTCGGAGCGTGCGAAGGAATGGGGATGCCGAGCGTGCAGCCGTGGAAGGGCTCACTCTGCTCACCTGGGCGGCCCTGGGACGCGGGTTCGGCGAGGCGGCTGCTCACTCACGTGGACGTGGACTCGCGCGGATCGTTCCTCAGGATGGACCCCGTGCGCCCGTGGCGCACCATCCGCGACCATGCGATCGAGCACGTGCGCGGCCGCGGTCCCCTGCCGAAGCATCCGCGTGGGCAATCAGCCTTATGGGATCCTGCCCACCTCGTCTCTCAGCGACTGGCGCCCGCAGCAGGTCGGCGCAGCCGACACTCTGCTGCTCCCGTGGCTGGTGCGGCTGCGAGAGACATGGCGCAGGTCCGTCGAACTCGTACCGCACCTGGGCAAGACCGCATCCGGCGTCTCCATCGACGAGATATGGTCGACATCCTGAGCCGCCAGCCCACCGCAGCCGGTCTCGCGATGGCCCGCATGAACGGCCCGACGACCGCCGTTCCGCGCGCCGACCCTCAGCAGCCGACGCAGATGCGAATCGCCGGCATCCCCGCCGACGGCGAGCTGCGCTGGAGCACCGACTCGGACGCCTGGACCGACCTGGGCTGGGACACGCCCGTGCAGCAGGAACTGCCGCAGGTGGTGACTCGCATGATCGAGGGACACCCCGACATCGCGGCATCCGCCGGCCGGACGGCCGACTACCTCGCGCACGTGCGCCGCTTCCTCGCCGCCGAGATCGACCGCGGCGGAATACGCCGACGCTCTCACGGCGATGTTGGGCGAGGGCGACCTCTTCGAGCGCGAACTCACGGGCACCCTCTTCCACATGCCGGCGGCGAGCGGCCTGCTGGAGGCACTCCTCTCGACGCGCAACTGGGCGTTCCCGTCCGACGAGGACGACCCGCTCGCGCCGCGTTCGCGGCGCCCGACCTCGTCACCAGATCGTGTCGACGACGTTGAGCGACGAAGAGCGAGGGCTGAATCCTGACACGGACGACGAGCTGCAGGAGGAGCTGGCAACGGCAAGGCGATCCGCCGAACCGCTCGCTCTCGTCGAGGAGGCGCTGCGAGCCGTCTCCGTGCTGACTACGGCGCGCATCGCCGAGCTCGTGCTGGAGGTCGTCGACGTCTACGCACACCGGCTCGACGCCTGGATCACCTCGCTCGCATCGCGTCGCCTCGCAGAGGCGCGCTCAGCAGGCGTAACGGGCGTGCGCCTCGGCGCCTATGGCTGGGTACATGGCCTCTCGCCGATGAAGGGACGACTGCTGAGCGACGTCCTCGTCGACGAGCGCAAGGCGATCGCATCGCTGAACGACGGCTATGTGCACGCTCCGTCGCTGCAGCAGGCGACGACCGCGGCCGTGCTGCGCTCCGGCGCACTCAGCCACCCGGAGGAGCAGTCGACCTACGCCGTCTCGCTGACCTCGCGGCGCAGCCGCATCGCGCGCTGGCTCATCGGCGGCGTACGGCAGGGACAGAACCTGGGCGCGCTGCTCGGCTATCGGTTCGAGCGTGCCCTTCACGATGCCGAGCTCGACGCCCAGATCCCGCTCTTTCGGAAGGCCTACCCTGCGCCCATGGTCGCCGAGACCGTCGACCCGGCCATCGGCCAGAGTTCCGAGATGATCTCGGCGCGCAACGTGGTGGACGGCATGAAGCTTGCCCGCGACCCCGCTGCCGCCTCCATCGCGAGCGATCCCAGGGTAGGGCCGATCATCGACGACATCTCGGCGGCGTTCGACGCGCTCGGCGACCTTCTGCTCGCCGAGAGCGTTCACCAGCTCGTGATCGGCAACACCGCGCGGGCCGGCCTCACCGCCGATGCGCTCGGGCGCAGTGGAGAGGTGCCCGACTCGTTCCCGGTGCTCACCACGCCACACCGGGCCCGCCCACTGACGAATCGGCTCGCCGCGCTTCTGCCGGATGCTCCCACCCAGCCCAGCGGTTGGCCGCAGGACGACCTCGCCCGGCTGCTGCCGGGAGTGGAGGCATGGGTCGCCCACCTGCTCGGGCCTGCGTCGGGCTGGAGCGTCGCCGTGTCGGCCGGCGACTCGCCGCCTCAGGTCGTAGGTCTCGACAGCCTCAGCCTGGGCGCACTTTCGACCGCGCTCGATGTCGCCTCGGCTCGACCGACGGCGCTGACGCAAGCCTGCGCGGAGGCGGCCGGACTGGGCCCGGGCGCCGACCTCGCGCTCGACGGCCCCGACTGGCCGGCCTTGCACGGCCTTGCCACCCGGACCCGATCGCTGCTGGCCGGGGCTCAACCGCTGCTTCCCGCGCATCTCCCGGGGGCAGCGGTGCTCGCCACCCTCGAGCCCGTTCGCGAGCGGCTTTTCGCGTACGTCGACTCGCCCGCCGTTCGGGCGCATCCGCGGGGCGCATCGCTCGCCGAAGCCGCCGCGAAGCCGATCGGGGGCACGGCGGCTGCACCCCGGCCGCCCGACGAATGGCTCGCGGTGGTGAGCGCCGCGCTCGGTGAGGTGCTCGGCACTCCGGTGCCGATCGCGCCGGCGCTCGCCGTGGACGGCCCCGCACTCGCAAGCCACGCCGGCGTGGACTCGGCGGATTCGCTCGCGTGGCTCGCGAGACAGGGCTCTGTGCGCGGCACCGCCCGCACCCTCGCCGATACGCTGCTCATCTCCGGACTCCGGTCAGCCCGCACCGAGCCGCTCGCCGCGGCGCAGCATCCGGTGAATGAGGGCGATGTGTGGGTGGGCGGTCCGTTCCGCACCGGCGACGACCGACCCACCGTCGCGAACCGGCCGGCCGCAGCTGTCCACCTGGTCTGGCACGCGCCGCTCGAGGCGGCATCCGCGTTGACGGGGTTCGTGATTCGATGAATGGGTCGAGTTGCTTCCCGGCGCGGACCTCATCCGCCAGGTGGCGGAGGGGTCGCCGCCGCCTGACCTCCCCGCCGAGTCCGAGCTCACCGGCGTCGCCTTCCACTATGACCGACCCGACGCGAAGGCGCCCCATGCGATGCTCATCGCGGTTCCGCCCGACCTGGAGCGGGGCTGGACCCCGGACACGCTCGTGCAGGTGCTGCGGGAAACCGCTCGAGCTCGGCAAGCTGCGCGCGGTCGACTACGACCGACCTCCGCACTGCCCGACACGACGACCTGCTCCCGGCGCTTCGGATTGCCTCGGCACAGTCGGCCGCCGGCGGTCGTTCTTGCCGACATTTGAGAACCCGCGTCCCGACCGACGACGACACGGGGCCCTTCCGCCTCGAGCCGAATCACCGCACCCCGGCCGCGTCGACCACGGGCTTACCGCCCGCGTGCACGATCCTCTCTGGCTCTTCACCCGCCAGTGGCAGCTCGGCGAGTTCGCGGCGCAGGATGCCGCGTCGCCGGCGCTCGTGACCCTGAGTGGCACCAGTCGCAGCGATCACGCCTGGCGGCCTGGTCGACCTAGCCGGACATCCGGACTCCGTGGATGCCTTTTGATCCCGCCGATACCGCTCGATCTGAGTCGTCGAGGCCGAGCCGATCGCCCGGCGATCGAGCTGCGCATCCGCGCCGAGGGCGGCGCGTACCTGAGGGCTTCCTTGACGCGCACGGCTCGCCGGATGCGGACAGCTCGACGCCGCTTCCGACAGCTCGCCGGATGCGGCTTCGACGCCGCAGACGCGAGTCCCGTCGGACTCGTCGGCGTGGTGGGAGCCGACGGGGGGCGCGTCCCGGACGCGGCCTGCTGGACGGCCAGCTCGTCGCGGACGCCATCGGCTCCGCGTCGACCCGATCTGCGACCGGTGATCGCTCGAGCGTGGCTCGCGTGGTGGGACGCAGTGCGGCTCGCCGACCATCGCTCCGGACTGCTTCGATCCAGCACCGGTTCGAGCACGCGCGTCGAGCTGTCCGTCGGCGGCGCGGTGCTGCGCGCGTCGGAATACCTCGGCGACGGATTCGACTGGCACAGCTTGGACCTCGACTCCATCCGCCGATCGACGAAGCCGCTCTCGCCCGCCGCAGCCGTACACGTTCTCGGACGAGTCGATACCGTCGGTGGTGCGCTATGGCGGCCTGCCCGCCGACCGCTTCTGGGAGATGGAGGACGCCCGCATCGACCTCGGCGCCACCGACGTCTCGACCCTCGACACCGGCAGGCTGCTGCTGATCTCGTTCGCGACGGTATACGGGAACGACTGGTTCCTCACTCCGCTGGAGGTACCCGTCGGCTCCCTCACCACGATCGAGCGGATGCTGATTCGTGACGTCTTCGAGCGCAATCATCTGCTCTTACGAGCGGGCACGATGAACCGTCCTGGTCGATGTTCGCGCTGCACAGCGACGACCCCGACCACTGGGCCGCGAACGAGCCTGCTGATGATGCCGTGCACACAGGGGCACCGCGGTGAGCCCCTGGAACAGATCGGCCTCACCCGCGACGAACTCGCGAATCTCGCGTGGGCGATCCAGCACCCCATCACCGACGACCGGGGCGAACCGGTGCGACTTGCCGCGCCAGGTGGTTGCGGAAGCATCCGCCTACCGTGGCGGCGACCGCACCGTGCCGGCCTACCGCGTGCACACCACGTGCCGGACTACTGGTTCCCGTTGGTGCCCGTCCTCGAGAAGCCGGGGGTGATCCATTTCCGCCTCGCGACGATGAACGGACCTGGGGCGCTACCGCCGTGGCGCCCCGCAGGGCGACGACTGATCACTCCGGGTCTCTGGCTACACGAAGAGGAGGTGCCCCGCGAGGGCGCCGCCGTGCTCCGCCGACCGGTGCTCGCGCGCTGGTTCGACGGCTCCTGGCACAGCTGGGTACGCCGGGAGAAGGGGCCTGCCGGGGGCGAGAGTTCGAGCGGCCTCGCCTTCGACATCGTTCGACCGACCGACCCGTGGCCGTGACGGCGCGCGCCCGGGGCCGCGGATGACTTCTCGCTTCACTGACGGGCGATGAACCGGGCGCCGTCTGCGGCGCGTCTGCGATCCCTACCCGGCCGCACGGTGCACGAGATCGGTGACATCGTCTCGCTGAGGACCGCCGACCCCACGAGCCTTCGGCCGCGCCCAGCGTGCAGCGAGTTCGTCGCCGTCCCACACCTGCACCACGCCCCAGGCTGCCGCTGTGAGCGGCACGGCGATCAGGGCGCCCACGATTCCGCCCACGGCCGTCCCCGCGGCGATGACCACGAGCACGACGAGTGGGTGGAGGCTGACCGTCCTTCCCATCAGGATCGGCTTCAGGACGTTCGCCTCCACTTGATTGACGACGATGACGACGAGCACGACGAGTGCCGCAGTGAGCGGCCCATTGCTGACGAGGGCGACCAATGCGGCGACTGCGCCCGCCGCCACGGCCCCGACGATCGGGATGAAGGCGAGCAGGAACGTGAGAATCGCGATGGGGACGGCGAGGGGCACCTGCAGGACGAGGAGGCCGATGAAGACCCCGACGGCGTCGAACAGTGCCGCCGCGGCGGTGCTGGAGATGTAGCCGCCGAAGACGTTGACGGTCTTGCGCCTGACGCGCTCCGCGCGGTCGTAGGCGGTTCCCTCCAGAGGCCGGACGAGGAACGCCCCCATCTGCGGGCCGTCCTTGAGGATGAAGAAGAGAATGATGGCCATCATCCCGACGCATGTGGCGATTCCGGTGATGGCGCCGAGCCCGCCCAGCGCGCCCGATCCGAATTCGGCGCTCGTGACGAAGCCGCTGAACTGTTCGCCGAGCTCGTTCAGCTGTCGCGTGTCCAGTGAGAACGGCAGCGTCTGCACCCAGGCCAAGATCCGCTCGAAACCTTGCTGCGCCTTGATCGCGAGCTCGCGCCACTCGTGGCTCACAGAGCCGACGACGAAGAGCAGAGAGCCGACGATCACCGCAAGCAGGACCACCAGTGCCACCACGGCGCCGACGGCCGAGGGCAGACCCCGCCGTCGCGTCCACTCCATCCACGGTTCGAATGCCGCGGCGAAGATGAGGGCCAGCACGAGGGGGACCGTGACGATCGACAGGCGGCTGAGCAGCCAGACCAGGAGGACGACGACCGCAGCAACGAGGAGTAGCTGCGCACTGCGCGTGGCGGCGCGGCCGAAGCCGCGGCTCCAGAGCGGAGTTGGATTGCCGGCTTGATATCGCATGTTCGGTGTTCTTTCCCCAGACGGATCTGGACTAATGGACGAGCACCTTGAGCAGCACGACCGCCCCGACGGCGGTCAGCTGGAGCAGCAGGTAGCCCACTTTCTGCCACGTGGTGGTGGCGCTCCCGCGCAAGCCCCAGAGGACGAGGACGAGCTGGGTGATGGCGAGCGCCGCGATCGCGAGGATGAGCCCGATCCGAAGACTCCAGATGCCGGTGTCGCTCAGCAGCAGGAGAATGATCGGCACGACGGTGACCTCGAGGGCTCGGAGAGAAGCGTGAAGGATGCTGCGCATGGTGTCGCGCCGTGCGGCTCCGCCGTTCTCGCCGGCGTGCGCGATGGTGTCGGCGACGAGGCTGGCGGCGAAGAGCCCGCCCATGGTGCCGAGAAGGCTGGCCGCGGCCGATCGTCCGCTGAACGCTCCCGACGACGGGATCATGACCAGCAGAGTGGCGATGCCGGTGATCGATGCGTAGAGCGCCTCGCGGACGTGCTGGGTGATGCCCTGCTCTGTGTTCATGTTCCGCGCTCCATGGAGTGATGGTCGAGCGGGGCACCGGTGCACGGATGCACCCCGATGCCCCGCCGACCTGAGACTCAGGCGAACTGGAGCTTCTCCTTCAGGTCCGCCATCCGCTCCTGAGCGTTCTGGCGGCGCTCCGCCTTGCGCTGCTCGCGCACGATGCGGTCCGCTTCCTTCTGCGCCTGGCGGTAGGCGTCCTCTGCCGCCTCGATCTCCGCCAGCACCAGCTCGGTGGGCCGCCTGTACACGGTCCCGCCCAGCTCGAGCATGAGAGCGTCCACGACCTCGAACGCGTACTCATCGACCTCCGCCACGACGGCGGTGCCGCCCAGCGGAATAGCGCGGCTGATCTCGCCGAGCACGCTGTCGGTGCGGTCCGCACGGCGGATGTCGAAGGCGCCGCCGACCAGCAGGCCGCCGGTCCAGCCGAAGAGCATTCCGATCGGGCCACCGATGACGCCGATCATGAGCCCGATGAGGCTCCCGCCCACCGTGGCAGCTCCAGCGACGACGTCGCCGCCCTCGGGGCTGCTGAGGCGACCGTACTGGTCACGGGTGACGATCGTCGCGGAGAGGACATCCACCCGCCCTTCGAGCGCCGCGCCCTTGAGTTCGCTGAGCGCTTCGTATGCCTTGCCGCGGTCCTCGAACGAGACTGCGATGACATTGTGTGACATTTTGTGACCTCCAGATCACGTTGATTCCTTGTGGGATTGCGCGGATTTTCCGCGACATGTCAACGATCCCGCCGATCGGTCGCCGGGTCATCGTGCGCTCTGCCGCCTCCCTCGACGTGCGCATGTGCACTGTGCACTCCCTCGGCTAGGCTGACCGCGTGTCGACCGAAGCCTTGATGGCGAAGGTCATCTCCTCGCTCGATTGGGAGGGTGACCTCGGACCGACCCCGCTCGCGGCGGACGAGGCCGAGCGGCTGCGGTTCCGCGTCGGCGAGGGTGCCATCCGGTGGGTGGCCGGGGCCGTGGAGCAGTCTCTCGCCGTGCTCGAGACGCAGATCGCCGACTCGCTCGCACCGTGGCACATCTTTCGCGCGTTCGGGCAGCATGTCCTCACTTCGGCCCTCCTGAGGCTCGCCGGCGAGGATGAGCTCCCGGCCGAGAAGGATGCGATCGATCGCGTGCTCGCAGAAGACTCCGTCGCCCGGGACATCCCCCTGTCGGTGGTCACTCGAGGCCTGCGGACCGCGCAGCGCGAGTGGCTGTCGCTCCTGATGGACGCCGCACTGGCGCGCGGGCGGGATGGCATCAGCCTCGTCCCGGCCTTGGCGACTTCGCTGACGGAGACGATGGATGCCTGGATCGGCGCGGCAACGGATGCAGTCGCCGAGGAGCGCCGGCGTGTCTACCTGGTCGAGCAGGTGCGCGTGAGGACCGCGATCGAATCTTTGGTGGCTGCAGAGCCGGTGGATGTCGATGCGGCCACGCGACTGCTGGGGGTGCCGCTGGCCGGCTGGCACCTCGGCTGCGCCATCGGAGCAGCACCGGGGATCGCCGTCGAGCGGCGAGTCCTCGATGGGATCGTGTACGTGTTCGGCCGGGAAGCCGGCAGCGACCGGATGCTGCGATACGAGACGAGCTCCGGAACGGTCCACCTCTGGGTGACCACCGATCAGCGGCCGCGGATACCGCGGGTGGAGGATCTGCGCGTGCCGGCCCCACTTCTCGTCGGCATCGGCGAACCGCATCGCGGCGTGGCGGGATTCCGGCGTACGTTTCTCGAAGCATCCGATTCACTCGGGCTGGCGGCCCGTCTGGGAAACAACACCGGAGTCTCATACGTCGACGCCGCGTTGGCGATCCTCCTCAGCCGGGATGAGGAACGCGCTCGCTGGTTCGTCGAGTACGAACTGCGAGATCTCGCCGGCCACAGCCCCGAAACGGCCGATCTGCGCAACACGCTGCGGACCTTCTTCGACACGCGCATGCGCATCGCTCCGGCCGCCGAACGCCTCTTCCTGCACCGGAACACGCTCATCAACCGGCTCGAGCGGATTCAGTCGCTGCTCGGGCACAGCGTGACCGAACGGACGGCCGAGACCCAGGCAGCTCTCGTGCTCGCGGACCTGTTCACCTCGCGCCAGGATGCCCGCCCGAGCACGTGACCAGACGCGTTGGGATCCCTACCCGCACCACTTGATCGACGAGGAAGCCGCAATCATGCAAGAGTCGGGTCACCAGCCCAGCCGAAGCAGTCGGTCGCAGCGAGCTGACGGGGGCGGACGTGTGATCGATCGCGATGAGGATCCGCTGGAGTTCGGCCGAGTCCTCTCATTGAGCGACGCGGTCTTCGGTCTTGCGATGACGCTGTTGGTGGTCAGCATCATCGTTCCGCCAGGGCTCACGTCCGACCAGTTCACAGCCGCAATCGGCGAGCTCGTTCCGCGAATCGCCATCATGGCGCTCAGCTTCGCCGTCGCGGCCAGCGCCTGGCTCGGGCACCGGCGCTTCTTCTCGCGACTGCAGCGCATCGACGCCGGCATCCAGTGGCGCAATTTCGTGCTCCTCGGTCTCGTCGCGCTCATTCCGCTCGCACACCAGGTGCTCGGCAGTTATCCACAAGAGCCGCTCTCCTATGTCCTCTACGCCGTGATCCTCAGTGCCGTGAATGTGATGTTCGTGGCGCTCGAGCTTCATGCTGCGCGCCGAAACCTGCTCCGCCCGGGATCCTCCGAGGCATCCCATCGACTGGAGGTCGCCCGCGCCGTGCTCGACGCGGCCGGCTTCGCGCTCAGCATCCCGCTCGCTTTCCTGGTTGTGTCCTGGACGCCGCTGCTGTGGGTGGCGCTGCTACCACTCGAGGCGCTCCTGGTGTGGCGGATGCTGCCCAGCCGACCCTCTGCGGCGAGTCCGCCGGCGTGATCCTGATGACGACGCCCTGGCGGGATCGCTAGAGCTGCGCGCTGATCGCGCCGCTGACGATCACCAGCAACGCTCCGATCGCTCCCGCGATGATGCCGAGAATGGCGATGAGTTGGTACGCACGCTGATTGCCCGCCCGCCGCGCTCCGACCAGACCGATGATGCCCAGCACGATCGCAACTACCGAGACCAGCAAGTACGGATTGAAGAAGATGCTCACCGCTCCCACGACGAGGGCGACGACGGCCAGCCAGTTCACTTTCGCCTCGGGGGTGGGTGACGGCTCGGTCACGGTGCGCCTCGATTCGTGGGTCGGCCAACTTTAGCGGTCGGTGCGGTGGTGCATAAGGGGCATCGCCGGCTGGGATTCTGCGGGTGCAGCCGATCTTGCCGGCCCGTGACCGGTGGGGTGCCTGAATGCAACCCGATTGTCGATGAGGCAATGCTGCACTAGCGTGCATGAGGCCGATCGGCGCGCGTAGGCGCGTCGGAGGTTCTAAACGGAGGTTGTGCATTGTCGGTCGGTTTGCTCGCAGTCGTGGACGACATCCTCACCGCCGCCGTCAAAGCGAGCGCGAAGACCGCCGGCGTGGTGATCGATGACGCGGCCGTCACCCCGCAGTACGTGCAGGGCATCACTCCCGCACGCGAGTTGCCGATGGTCGCGAAGATCGCGATCGGCAGCCTCGTCAACAAGTTCGTCATCATCATCCCCATCGCTTTGCTGCTCACCGCTTTCGCGCCGTGGGTGCTGCCGTGGCTGCTCATCCTGGGCGGCTCGTACCTCTGCTTCGAAGGCGCTGAGAAGGTCATGGAGTGGTTCGGCGCTCACCACGGCCCTGGTCAGGATGAACCGCGGGACGAGCGCAAGCTGGTGTTCGGGGCGATCCGCACAGACCTCATCCTGAGCACCGAGATCATGCTGATCTCCTTGGCCAGTCTCGACGCGGACTTCGGGATCTGGATGACCGCCGGTGCTCTGGCCGTGGTCGCCCTCGGGATGACGCTGCTCGTCTACGGTGCCGTCGCGCTCCTGGTCAAGATCGACGACATCGGGCTGAGGATGGAGCTGAGCCCGGTGCGCCGGGTGCGCAGCGCCGGGGCATCGATCGTGCGATCGATGCCGATGGTGTTCCGCATCATCAGCGTCATCGGCACCGTGGCGATGCTCTGGGTCGGTGGCCATCTGGTGATCGCCAATCTGGCGGAGACGTTCTGGGAGGGCCCGTACAACCTGCTGCACGCCGCGACGCACGCCATCGAGGCGCTCGGGCCGGTCGCGGTGTGGATCGTCGACACGACGCTGTCGGGCCTGTTCGGCCTGGTGGTCGGACTGATCATCGCAGGGATCGTGTTCGCGGTGATGAGAGTCGTGAAGCGCAAGGCGCCGGTCGGCGCCTCGCATTGAGCGCCACCCGCACGCCGGTCGTTGTGCTTGTGGCTCGGGCTCCTCAGCGTGAGGCGATCTCGCTGGTCGAGATCACCCGGTCGTCTTCAATGATCACGCCGTAGGAGATGTACCCCGGAGTCTTTCGGATGCGGGGTCCACTGGACAGTGGGTTGATGCGGGACGAGACTGTGGCGCATGAATCGGCCCGCGTCCGGTTCGACCCGCACGCCCGAACGGGCTGGCGAGGCCGAGGGAGAGACGCTGGAGGTGCCGCGTCCGCGATGGATGACTGTCGCCGGCTGGCTCGCCGCCGTGTTCTCCACGCTGTGCATCGTCGTCATCTCCGCCGTCTGGGTCGGCCACCAGGCGGTGCCGTACCAGGACGCGCCCGACGAGACCCGCGTCATCACCCAAGCTCAAGTGGACGCGTTCAATGACGCCAACGTCGACACCGGGCCCGACGCCGGGGTGCCCACGTACATCCCGACCGGCGTCATGATCCAGTCGCTCGAGTTCAAGGGCCCCTACACCCTGCAGATGGCGGGGTACCTGTGGCAGCTCTACCCGCTCGACCGCGAGGACATCGATCGGGGCGTCGTCTTCCCCGAGGCGGACACCACCAACTTCTCCAAGGTGTACGAGGCCGTCCAGGGCGACGAGGTGCTGATCGGGTGGAACTTCAAGACCACGCTGCGGGAGCAGTTCGACTACGGCGAGTACCCGCTCGACCGGCAGGAGATCTGGCTGCGGATGTGGTCGGTCGACTTCGAGCAGAACGTCTTCCTGATGCCGGACATCGGCGCGTATGCGGACACGACCCCGACCACGCTTCCCGGTGTCGAACCACAGGTGGTGCTCGAGAACTGGAAGATCGAGGAGAGCTACTTCAGCTATCGGCTCGCCACCTACAACGCCGACTTCGGCATCCAGAACTACAAGTTCATCCCGAAGCCAGAGTTGTACTTCAACATCCACGCCGAGCGATACCTGCTCGGACCCCTCTTCTCGCAGGGGATCGCGCCATTCATCATCCTGCTGCAGCTGTTCGTCATCGTCATGGTGATCGGACGCAACTCGAAGCGGCTCGACCAGTTCGGCGTGCGGCCGGGCGCGGTGCTGTTCACCTGCGCCGCATACGTCTTCGCGGTGCTCATCTCCCAGAACGCGCTGCGGAACGAAGTGCGCTGGCCCAGCTTCGTCTATCTCGAGGGCCTGCACGTCATCACCTACTTCGCGATCCTCGCCGTCGCGATGAACTCCGTGCTGCTGGTCGCGAAGCCCGACCTCGCGCTGTTCACGTACGGCAACGCCTGGGCGCGCATCCTCTACTGGCCGGCCATCACCGGGGCGATGCTCGCGATCACCGCGGCCGCCTTCTGGTAGCTCAGCCGAGTGCACGCAGTAGCGTCTGGCCATGGCATTCGAGATCGGCACGGCGAGCGCGGCGGACGTGATGCTGATGGCGGAGTGGGCGGCCGCCGAGAACTGGAACCCCGGACTCACTGACGCGCGGGCCTTCGTCGTGGCCGATCCGCGCGGCTTCCTCATCGGGCGCATGGACGGAGAGCCGGTCACCTGCATCTCGGTGGTTCGGTACGGGGAGTCGTTCGGCTTCCTCGGGATGTACATCGCGCGGCCCGACGCACGCGGCCGGGGACTCGGATACCGGACCTGGCAGGCGGGGATGGCGCGGATGGCGGGGCGAACGGTTGCACTCGACGGCGTGGCCGCCCAGCAGGACAACTACCGCCGCTCCGGCACTCGCCGATCCGTACCGGGGCATCGCGACGAGATGGGTCACTCTGCGGTCCTAGGCTGACGGAGTGAGCGAAGGATCCGACGTAGACGTGACTGGCGGTCGTCGTGTGCATTGGCTCGAGTTGTTCTTCGACCTCGTCATGGTCGCCTACATCGGGCAGGTCGCGCACGGCATGCATGGCGACCCCGGCTGGACCGATGCGCTGGTGTTCTTGGTGCTCTTCGCGCCGGCGTGGTGGGCCTGGGTGAACATGACACTCACGCTCAATCTGTTCGGCGCCCGCATCACACCTCTGCTTTTCGTCGGCGTCACGGTCGCGATGCTCGCGATCGGCGTCATGGCGGCCGCTGTGCCCGAGGCGCTCACCGAGCGGGCATGGGCGTTCGCTGTCGGAAACGCTGTCATCCGACTCGTCTGGATGCTGCCGTGGCTCGCGAAGACACGCACCATCGGGGTGCCATGGTGGCGCCCGATCGTCTACAGCGGACTACCCGCCGCGCTCTGGCTCGTGTCGGCGGTCGTACCTCCGCCTGCGCAGTACGTGCTGTGGGCGGTCGCAATCCTCGTCGAGGTCGTCCTGCTCGCCCGGCTCGGTGGTCAGGCGGCGTGGCTACAGCGCTCGCTTGACGTGGATCACCTGCTGGAACGAGTGAGCCTCCTCGTCGTCATCGTATTCGGCGAGTCGATCCTGGTGACCATCGCGGAACTCAACGCGCACTGGACCCTCGCTTCGGGCGTGACTGCGGTTCTTTCCTTCCTCTCCATCTCGCTGCTCGCCTGGGTGTTCTTCTACTACTCCGCCGGTTCGGCGGAAGCGGGTCTGCGCATGCTCCGGTCGAGCGGCCGCATCGGGGCGCTGCGAGATGCGGTCATGTACCTGCCGTTCATCCTGATCGCGGGTATCGCGCTGTTCGCGGCCGGACTGGGGACGGCGGTTGCTGAAGCCGGACACCAGTTGGCGCCCGGTGCTGCCGTCTGCATCGCGGCCGGAATCGTCCTCTTCTACGTCGCGAGCGTCGCCGAGTCGATCCGCTATGGGGTTCCGTGGCGCGACGTCGTGAGATGGGGCCTTGCAGGCGTCGTCTTGCCGTGGGTAGTCGTCCCGCTCGCCACTGTGGTGCACGCGGAGGGCGTGGTCGCAGCGGTCGTCCTTCTCCTCGTGGTGATGATCGGCCTTGCGGAGGCGAATCGACGTCGGATGCGGGTCGAGCAAGGCTCCGCCTCTTCCAACGCATAGGACTCCGATCCGAGCGGCCGCCGTGTCGTGCACGACCACTGCCGAGACCCTTCGAAACCAGAGGGCCTGTGGTGGCTGCGTCGTGGCGTGGGCCCCCGCTGGGACCGCTCTCATCGGTATCGACAGGCGCCCACTCTGTAGGGCATCCTTGGCCCTGACCGTCGTCATTCTCCCCTTGGACGTAGGGAACCTATGGATTCGGAGTCCGGCCGAGAGCGGCCATCCGCCCCTTCGCTTCTCGGGCGGGCTCGAGATCTCCAGCTGATCCAGGGCATGATCACCGGGGCGCGCAACGGGGCGAGCGGGGCCCTGATCGTTCGCGGCGAGCCCGGTATCGGCAAGACAGCGCTGCTGCGAAGCATCAGTGACTCCACCGCCAGGGCGACTGTGCTTCGCGCCACAGGCTTCCAGGCAGAGTCGGCACTTCCGTACGCAGGGCTGCAGCGACTGGGCGTCTCGCTGCAGAGCCTGCTCGGCGAGATTCCAGATCGACAGCGGCAGGCGCTCGAGGTGGCGGTCGGCGTGATCGACGGACCGCCGCCGGACCGATACCTGGTGGGCCTGGGCGCCCTCTCGCTCCTCTCGGCTGCGGGCCGGACGGAACCAGTGGTATGCGTCATCGATGACGCACACCAACTGGACCGCGAGTCGCTCGAAATACTGGCGTTCGTCGCCAGACGGCTACAGGCTGAGTCCGTTGTTCTGCTCTTCTCGGCGCGAGAAGACGATGCCTTCGATCTCATCACCGCCGGCGTCCCCAATCACCGACTTACCGGGTTGGACTCCTTGTCGGCGGTACAGCTCCTGCGCGAAGCCACCGACGGCGCCTTCGACCCCTACCTCGCGACGCAGATAGCGGAGCAGACGGGCGGAAATCCACTTGCGCTGATCGACCTCGCCCACGACTTCTCGGTTCAGCAGCTCACAGACGCCTCGCTGGCCGAAGAGCCTTTCCCCATCGGGAGGCGGCTGGAGTTGCACTACGTTCGTGAACTCCGGTCACATTCCTCGAGCGTGCAGCAGTGGCTGCTGCTGGCGGCCGCGGAGCCCACTGGCTCGACGGACCTCATCGAAGGCGCCGCCCGCCGTCTGGGCCTCGGCGATGACACATCCGCATTCGCAGAGCGCTCGGAGTTCATCAAGGTCGATCGCCGAGCGGTGCGCTTCCGGCACCCGCTCGTGCGATCCGCCGTCTACGGAGCCTTCCCCGCCGCCGACCGACGCCGAGTTCATCACGCCCTCGCGCAGGCTGCTGCGGAGCGCGGTCTCTGGGATGAGGAGGCGCAGCACGCGGCGGCCGCCGTCACCGGCATGAACGACCAGGTCGCCGACAGACTTGAAGCGGCCGCAGATCGAGCCGGTAGGCGGGGCGGTCTGAACTCACGCGCGAACCTTCTGGCGCGCGCCGCCGAACTGACGCCCGACGACACCGTCCGCAGCGGCCGCCTGATCGCGGCCGCCGAGTCGGCTGCCGCGGCGGGCGCTGCACAGCTCGCGATATCTCTCCTCGATGGGCTCGACGAGGACACGCTCGATGGGGTTTCTCGAGGTCGGGCGGTGAGCCTCCGGGCGATGCTCGCACTCTTTGTGGGCGATCCCAGCGGTGTGGTGCGCTCGTCCGCGGATCTTCTCTCAGCCGCTGACGCGTTCCACGGTTTCTCCCCGGAGCTCGAGCAGCGCACACTCATCCGTTCGTTCGAGTTCGCTCTCACCACCGAGTGGATGATGGAGGACGTTTCGCTTCCCGAGCTCGGGCGACGTCTGCATCAGGGGGCGGACGTGCAGGAAGGCCCCCTCGCCGTCGTGCTTCGCGCGCTCAGCGCGCATATCTTGCTCCCCTATGGCCAAGCGGTCCCTTTGATGCGTGCTGCCGTCGACATGCTCGAAGGAGCCGATGACGAAGCGCTGCTCGAACTAGGAGTGTTCGGCATCGCGCTGACGATGGGACTCTGGGACGAGCGGGGGTCGGCGGAGCTGCTGGAACGGATTGCCCGCATCGCCAGAGACCGGGGCTCGCTGAGGGTGCTCGATGCGACGCTCTGGGTGCTCAGCATCGTCGAGCTCGTTCGCGGCGATCCGATCGCGTCCGGCCGGTACATCGAGCAGGTGCGCGAACTGCGCCGCGCGATCGGCTACGCGGCCGAACAGGTGGTCAACGCGTCGTACCTGGCGTGGGTCGGCGCGCCGCGGCTGCAGATCGAGATGATCGCAGAAGCGACGATCGGCACCGGCTTCGGCGGTGCGTGGACCACAGCCATGATGGGGCTGAGCGTTCGAGACATCGCGGAAGGTCACTACCTCGACGCGTTTCATCGGCTGAAACCGATGGTCGACCGCCCCTTCCTGCAAGTCACCTACCAGCAGTGGCCGGACTACGTGGAGGCTGCGGTGCGCGGCGGCCACTCTGACGCGGGCGCCGCGGCCGCGAGTCAGCTTCGTCATCACGCAGACGTGAGCCAGACCGCCTGGATACGCGGTCTCGCTGACCGCGCCGAAGCGCTGCTCGCGACGGATGCCGAGGCCGAACCGCTGTTCGTGTCGGCGATCCGATGGTTGCAGCAATCCACTGCCGTCGGAGATCTCGGCCGCGCTCACCTGCTCTACGGCGAATGGCTCCGGCGGATGAAGCGCCGACGGGATGCGCGGGAAGAACTGAGGGCGGCTCTGATGATCTTCGAACGCGTCGGCGCCCAGGCATTCGCCGCCCGGGCGCGTTCGGAGCTCGAGGCCACTGGTGAGCATTCGCCGAGGACGCACGTTTCCGGCATCGCCTCGCTCACTCCCCGCGAGGCGACGATCGCCGGCATGGCGGCAGCCGGCAGCACGAACCACGAAATCAGCTCCACGCTGTTCATCAGCGACTATACGGTCGACTACCACCTGAGGAAGGTGTTCAGGAAGCTCGGTGTCAGCTCTCGCCGCCAACTCGCCGACATGCTCGCCCCACCTGACCAGTAACGACTACGAGGCGCACGTGGTTCGCTCACGCGCCATCCCCGGCACGATCGGTGGCATCACCCACCATTCGAGCCGGAGGCCGCGATGCCATTCGTCACCACCGAAGACGGCGCTCAGATCTTCTACAAGGACTGGGGCGCAGACGGCTCGCCGGTGATCCTCAGCCACGGGTGGCCGCTGAACGCGGACGCCTGGGAGGCCGCAGCGCTATTCCTCGCGGAGACCGGCCATCGTGCCATCGCGCACGATCGACGCGGTCACGGTCGCTCCAGCCAGACGTATCACGGCAACGAGATGAACACGTATGCCGACGATCTCGCGTGTCTCATCGAGACCCTCGACCTGACCGACGTCACCCTCGTCGGGCACTCGACCGGCGGCGGGGAGATCATCCGCTACATCGGCCGACACGGCACGGCACGCGTCGCCAAACTCGTCCTGGTCTCAGCGGTGCCGCCGCTGATGCAGCAGAGCGAAGACAATCCAGACGGGCTCCCGAGCGCCGTGTTCGACGGAATACGCGCGGGTGAGGCATCCGATCGGTCACAGCTGTATCGGGATCTGGCCGACGGTCCCTTCTTCGGCAACAACCGCAACAACGACGTCTCCCAAGGCGTGCGTGACGCCTTCTGGCTGCAGTCGATGGCATGCGGACATCGCGCCGCCTATGAGTGCATCGCCGCGTTCTCCGCGACGGACTTCCGACCTGACCTCGCCAAGGTCGACGTTCCCACGCTGGTCATCCACGGTGACGACGACCAGATCGTCCCGTTCTCGGTCGGGGGCAAGCGCTCCGCGCAGCTCATCCGCGACGCGCAGCTGATCGTCTACGAAGAAGGCGCGCACGGTCTTCCCGACACCGACCGCGACCGTCTGCACGCCGATCTCCTGGCATTCATCCAGTCCTGACCCATATCGACTCGACCCCGAGACCGAACCGTAGATCCACCCGAGCAAACAGAGGAAGAAGAAGCCATGTCCACAACCGACGCGCCCGACACGATCGTTCTCGTACACGGTCTATGGATGACCCCGCGCAGCTGGGAAGGATGGAAGGCGCACTTCGAAGCGAAGGGCTTCGCGGTGCTCACGCCTGCCTACCCCGGCTTCGAGATCGAGGTCGAAGGGCTCCGCGAGAACCCTGACATCATCGCGAACGTCACGGTGCCGGACACCGTTGATCACATCGCCGCCCAGATCGAAGCCCTGCCCAAACCGCCCATCATCATGGGGCACTCTTTCGGCGGGACGCTCACACAGCTGCTGGTCGCGCGCGGCCTGGGCGCGTCGGCGGTCGTTGTCGACTCGGCGCCGACGGAGGGAGTGCGGGTGAACCCGCTCTCGCAGGTGCGCTCTCTCTTTCCCGCTCTGAAGAACCCGGCGAACATTCACAAGGCCGTCGCATTCACCCCGGAAGAGTTCCACTACGCATTCGCGAACACACTGTCGCGAGCGGACTCGGATGCGGTGTGGGAGAAGTACGCCATCGCCGCACCCGGCAACTGGGTGTGGGCCTATGGGCTGATCGCGAACTTCAAGCCAGGCCCGCAGGAAACCTGGGTCGACTACTCGCAAGAGCGTGCCCCGCTGCTGTTCATCGGCGGAAGCGAGGACCACATCATGCCGCCGTCGGTGAACAAATCCAACGCGAAGCACTGGGCGAAATCGCCCTCCCTCACCGAGTACCACGAGTTTGCGGGGCGCTCGCATTGGATCTGCGCAGAGCCCGGCTGGGAAGAAGTGGCCGACTACGCGCTCGAGTGGGCTCTCGCTCACGCAGAGCCGGCCCGCATGACCACCGTTTGACAGCGGCCACGTCCCCGATACGGAGAGGCCATGAAAGTCACACGGATCGGGGGCCCCACCGTCTTGGTCGAGCTGGGCGGGTGGCGGATCCTGATCGATCCCACCTTCGACCCGCCCGGACACCGGTACCCGTTCGCCCTGGGTACTTCGAGCGTGAAGACCCGGGGGCCGGCGCTGACCCCTGACGAGGTCGGAGCGATCGACCTCATCCTGGTCAGCCACGACCACCATGCCGACAACATGGATGCCTCCGGTCGTGCACTGCTGCCCACGGCGACGCATGTGGTGACCACCAAGAGCGGCGCCAAGCGACTGCAGCTGCGCAACGTTCAAGGTCTCGACGCCGAAGAATCGACTCTCCTCCAGTCGCCCGGCAAAGAGCCTTTGCGCGTCAACGCCACGACGGCCCGCCACGGGCCGCCGCTGAGCCGCCGGATCGTCGGAGACGTGATCGGATTCCGCATCCGCCGTCAGTCGCACCACCGCGACGACCTCTGGGTCACAGGCGACACCGTTCTGACTCGAAAGCTCCGAGCGACCGCGCGGACCATGCTGGTCGACGTCGCGATCGTCAACGCCGGCGGTGTCGGTTTCGGAGCGACCGGGCCGATCCGATACACGATGACCGGCGCTGACGCAGTGGAGCTCATCGGCGAGCTCGAGCCCACCATCGCCATCCCCGCCCACTACGACGGCTGGTCGCACTTCCTCGACGGGGAGGACGGGATGCGCAATGCCGTCCGGGACGCCCCTGCCGATGTCCGCGCACGATTCCGGTGGCTCCCGGACGGCATCCCGGTCGACCTCGCGCGCCGCGCGTGTTGAAAAGTACGTCGAGATGCTCAAACGAGTCGAAACCCGTCACTGACTACGCACTTGTTGCGATGAGTCAAGTCCCCACGGGGACTCGCCCTCCGACCTATGATCACGCCATGAGGAACAAGCAGGTTTTCGGAACCGGCCTGATGCTCGCGCTCACCGTGGCTTTCTCCGGTTGCGCAACACCGTCGCCGGAACCAACCGGTGCAGACGACGACAGCGCGGCCAGCATCACGACAATCGAGGATGGAATCGAGTGGGCGCAAAGCCTCGATGATGACACGACCGCCGACGAACTTTCCGCGGGCATTGCACGGATCGGCGATCTCGTGATCGGCCTGGACATCTCCTCCGAGGAGAGCAACGAGATCAGTTCAGCTCTGCTCACGCTCAGCGCGGAAGTGGACTCGGATCCAGAAGACGTCGATGACCATGTCGAGGATCTGAAGGAGATCGTCGACGACATCGAGGCTGCTATCGAGAATGGTCCCTGACCTACCGACCGCCCTCCTGTTCCTTGGCCGCTGATCGCGGCCTCGACTCGGCGGCGGCAGTCCTCGTGACTTAGCCGGAGTCGCAACTCTTCGTCGGAAGCTCGGGGATCGCGGGTTTCGCGTCTTGGCGTAAGGAAGTTGCCGTATCTGCGTCTTATAAGTGCGAAGTGTCGCGTGCGCAGGCCGTCGTGGTCCGTATGCGGCGCTTCGCGCCAGCCATGATGTCGGGCGGTGCCATCCCGCGCTCCATCTGATGGAAACCCGACGCAGAGGAAGCGATGAGAATGACTCGCCGGTTCCGAGAGGTGTGCCTCGCGGGGATGATTCCCGCGCAGCAGACCGTCCCTGACCGCAGCGCAGTCGCCTTGTGCACGTCAGCGTGCACCCGCATGCCCGTCGGCTCATCCCGGTGCGGCCGATGACGACCGTCAAATCTGCTGCCGCGGCAGCGCAGCAGTCGCCGGTACTCCGGAGGATCGCGCGCATCGGCTACGTCGTGCTCGGCATTCTTCACATCTTCATCGGTGGGATCGCCATCTCGTTCGTGACGGGCGGCGGCGGCGAGCCGGATCAGAGCGGCGCGATGGAGCAGATCGAGAAAGCGCCCCTGGGTGTGCTGCTGCTGTGGGCGGTCGCGGTCGGCTTGGCGGCACTGGCGATCTGGCAGATCGCCGAAGCGTTCCTGGAGCGCAACCCGGACACGAAGAAGAAGTGGGGCTACCGTCTCAAGTATCTCGGGACGGCCGTGATCTACACCGGCATCGCGTACACCGCGCTCGTGTATGCGCTCGGCGGTCAGTCTGACTCGTCGCAAGCGTCCAAGTCGCTCAGCGCCAGGCTGATGGCGATCCCGGGGGGCATCATCGTGCTGGTCCTGTTCGGCGTGCTGGTCGCCGGGATCGGCGTTGCGTTCGTCGTGCGCGGATTCACCCGCGCGTTCGAGAAGCACCTCCACCTCGCCCCTGACCGGTCCGGAAGGGGATCGTCACGTTCGGCGTCGTCGGGTACGTCGCGAAGGGCATCGCGATCGCCGTCACGGGTGCGCTCTTCGTCGCGTCGGCGCTGACACGCGACACCGATACGGCCGGGGGACTGGATTCTGCGGTACGCACCCTCGCCGACGTGCCGTTCGGACCGGTGATCCTGTGGATCATCGGAGTGGGGCTCATCCTCTACGGCCTCTTCTGCCTCGCTCGAGCGCGCTACGCCAAGATGTGATCCAGCGGGTCTCATCACGCGCGGTCAGCCGCGGTCTGCGGGGACGGTCAATACCTCGTCCCGTGCACGCCGAACTCTGGGACGTCAGTGCGCAACATCAGTCGCCCCCGGCAGCTCGCGATCTTCCGCGTCCGCCTGCGCCCGCGTATCCGCAAGCCCTAGTTCGGACTGCTCGATCCAGTGGATCCCGCCGGTGTCCGGCGACCCACCCCCTTCGGGAGTGCGACCGCGCGACTCCGGCGCACTTGGGTCCGCGGAGGGCGCGGATACGAACCGCGGCTCCTCGCCCGCCGCATCGCCAGGGGGCACCCAAGCTGGATCGGACTCATGTGTGGGAATCGTAGACATTCGCATTCCATTCAGGATTCAGTCGACATCACCGAGCATGGCGCGGGACAGCGGGACGCCTGTCCCGGATGGAAGATGCTTCCGCCGGCCAGGATGATTCGGGGTGCGAGCGCGTCGCCGCCACGACCCGTCAGGTGGCGGACACGTTAGAGGTCCTCCGAGCGCACGCCGACCCCAGGGCAGGCACGGAGGACCCGTCAGGAAGCGGCCTTGGGTGTGCCAAGCGGTCGGGAACATCGGAGCCTCCGTTTCGCACCATGCGTGGCGCTACTGCGCGGAGGCCCCAACCTTGCCGCAGCGTCTTGCTCCGCAGTTCACACCCGCTGGGGACGCAGCGCGAGGGGTTGACAAGAAGACTCGTCCTTGACCAGACCCTCGCTCTCAGCCGGCGAGCACGATCTGCTGTGCCTCGCCCCGACCAACGTGTCGCGTGTCGACGAGCTGGCATCGAGCTTTGTAGTACTCGAGGGTGGCATCCTCCGGCACGGAGTCGAAACTCCCGTCCGCCGTCGACACGAGGGCATACGGCTTGCGCTCGCCCAGGCCCCTCGGCGGCAGGATGGCGTCGAAGATCTCCTCGAGCGTGCCATTGTGGCTGCCGTGGTGCGAGACCTTGATGAGGTCCACCGGCTGCAGGAGGCCGAGACCGTTCATCGTGCGCCACGACCTGAGCTCGGCATCCCCGGAGAACAGGAGCCGCCATCCTCGCCATTCGATCTGCAGCACGACACTCGTGTTGTTGTTCGCGGCGTCGATCTCGAGAAGGTTCGCTCTGATTCCTCCGCGCCGCGACCTGACAAGGTCGAAGTAGGCGCCCGGATCCACGCCCGGCGGGGGATCCGGGAGTGCGCGCTCCGGCTTGGGCCCTTTCAGGCCTGCCACTGACTCCGGGGCGACGGTGAGGCTGCCGCCGGCGGGGAGCCGGCCGTAGTAGTCAGACGTGTCTTCCTCCGGCGCGAGGACGGTGAGCTTCGCTTCTTCGAACGGATGCCGGCCTTCGAGCGTCATCGTGCGGTCGATGTAGTGGGTGTGTTCGGGTGCAGCGATGGTTCGGAGGTGCGCGATGTAGTCGGCGGTGCGGAGTCCGAGTGCACCGGTGTCCATCCGGCTGGAGTTGTTCCAGAGGAGTTCCTCGAGCTCGGCATCCGGAGATGCCTGCAGCGTTCGCGCCGCGTCGTCGAGCGCGGCATCCATCTCCAGTCGTCGTTTCTTGGCCTGGGGGTGACTGTCGTAGTAGTCCGGTTTTGCAGAGCCCGTGAGCCACGAATGCTTGGCACGCAGAACGAGGCCCTTGTTCGACGCCGTGAGAAGCCCTTGGGTGTGGTCGAGGTGCTCGTGCGTCATGACGTACAGGTCGACCTCACCGCCCGTCCTTTCGATGATGTCCGCCACGACGACCTCGAACACCTCGTCCTTGTTCAGCTCGCCGGCGAGAAGATTTCCGACGTCGAAGAGAATGTGGCGAACCGTCTCCTGCCCCGACTCCGCTCGATCCGGAATCGACACGAGGATCGCATCGCCGAACCCGACGTTGTACGCGCGGACGACGAGATCGCTCACTGGTCCCACTCCTCGAGATGAAGAAGGCGGTGACTGCGCGCGAGCGTCACGTAGTCCTGCGTGTCGTCGAGTGAGACGCCGTTGACACCGGCGGAGGCGGAGACGTCCAGCAGCCCGCCGTCGATCAGCTGGGCGAGGAAGCGGTCGCGGTCCGCTTGGTGAGCGTCGTCGACGATGTCGCTTCGGACGCGAGCGAGACAGCGCCCGGTCTCCCACAGCCAGCTGACCGTCGCACCGGTCGGGACGAGCCGCTTCTTCTCGACCCCCCGCGGGAGGTGGGCCAACTCGACGTGGTTCCACGCGACCTTGAGGATCAGTTCACGCTGCAGTGGGTCGTTCTTGCCGCCCACCTTCTTGCTGGCGTCCACGCGGGGGAGCACCGTGAACGGGAGGTCTTCGGGGATCCCGATCGCGTCGCGATGCGTCCTGACGTACTCGTACGCGAGATAGTCGCTGTCGCGGAGTGCGGGGAGCAAGACCGGTTCGACATCCAGCTCTTCAGGCGCGTCGCTCTGCAACGCGCTCACGTCAGCGACAAGCTCTCGTTTCACGAACCGTTCGGCGAGCGCCGTGCGACGCTCACGCCGTTCTTCCGATGCCTCCTCGTCGGACACGATCGCGCGATCCGCGGCAAGCGCGGCGCGCCCGACATCTGCGAACGACAGCTCGCCCGGAGGGAGGTAGTCGATCCCTCGCAGGAGCAGACTTCGGAAGAACATGTGCGCGCTGCCCAGTGCCATGTTGGCCGCGTGATCCGAGGTCGGAAGCTCCCCGTTGTCCAGGGGCGTCTTCATCAGCCGGCTGTAGCGGGCGTCGTAGATCTGATTCAGCGTGTCGTAGAAGATCGCCGAGAGCAGTGTGCTGAGCACATGGGGCTTCGCTCCGGCCAGGGTCATGGCGGTCTCAGTGTTGAAGAGGCCCCTCAGCTGCTGCGGCTGAACGGTGCCGGACCCGACGCGCGACATGCCGAACTTCTCCGCGATCCGGCTGAAGGCGTTGGCGCCCCCGAGGTTGTTCTCGTTCTGCGCGAGCACGGCCTCGCGGAGGGGGCGGCTGTCGAGGGCCATGAGGACTGCGATCAGGTCGGCGACGGCCTCATGGATGGCGATCGACTGCGGCGTGGTGCTGTCGTACAGCGAGGGGACCACCGCATCCAGCAGGGCGTGACCGCACTCGTGGGCCACGATGTCACGGCTCAGCGCGGTGTAGACGGTGTCACCGCGGTTGCCGGTGAACCAGAAGAACTGAAGGCTGCGCGTGCTGCGGTCGTAGAAGGCGTTCGCCATCTTCCCTGCCCTCGGCACGATGAGCAGCTGCTCGCCGCCGAACGCCCAGGCGACCCGCCGGCCGAGCGCGTCGATGCCCTCGAACATGTTGATCGTGAGGAGAGCGGTGCCGAAGGCGTTGACCGCCAACGCCGCCGGGGAGGACAGGTCTTCCCAGGTGCCGTAGCTTCCCTGCACGACGTGCGCATCCTCCGACGGACGGAAACGCGCGGGCGGGGGCATCGGTGCGCCGGTGTTCGGATCGAAGTCGACGACGGCGAGCCGCCGAGAGGCGGGGCCGTCGAGGAATCGGTCGTTCGTGCCCGCCGGCAGGGTGAGGCGCCTCGTCTCGCGGAGCCGGCCCAGCAGCGGGACCGCTTCGTCGCCCAGGCTGTCGTCCTGAATGAGCAGCTCGACCTCCACTGCGGTGGCTGGTTCGTTCATGAACTGAGAACCCCTCCCGCGATGGCGCCGAGACCGGCGACGATGATCAGAGCGAGCGGCACGCGGTCGCGGCGGGCACGCGGATGCCATGCCTCCCACCACACGGAAGCGCTGGCGGCGATCATCACGATCGCGCTGTGCCCGACCACCATCGCAAGCATGAGCGGCCCGCACAGCAGTGCGCATCGCGTCCACGACACGAAGCCCACCCGTGCGGCGCCACGGATCCCGCGCACTCCCGCGGGTGCGACCGGGGGGAGCTTCGCGCAGCGCGCGAGGAGGCGATTTCGCCGTGCCGACCGCCATGCGACGGCTGCGGCGGCGATGAAGGCGAGCTGCCACCAGACGCTCCCGCTCGGAACATGAGCGATCTGCGCCACGAGTGCGGCAGCGAAGCCGACCGCGAACCACAGTGCCGTTGCAACGACGACGACGACCGATGTGAGGGCGGGACGCCAGCGGGGGCGCACCGCGCGCGAGACGCGGTCGACCACCGGCACGAGCAGTGGCCACATCATGGCTGCCGTCATCAGAAGCCAGGTGCCGGCCCACTCCAGGGACAGTGCATCGATGGGGACAGTTCCGAGACCGGTCGCGCCGCCGAGTTCGGCGCCATGATGCGACCCACTGCCGATCCCTCGTGACAGTGACAGCGAGCTCAGCAGGATGGCGATCCACGCGACGACCGTCCCCGCCAGCACCAGACGGCCGGGAAGATCGGGATGCGATCGACTCCGTCGGCGCGCAGCCCCGACAACCGCCTGTGTGGTCACGGCTGCGTGTAGACGGTGACTTGACCGATGCGGATCGACTTGCCGTCGTCCGCGCTGTCGGGACGCCCGGGCTCCGGAACCACCCGCACGGTGAGCCGGCCGCCATCCCACCCCTCCTCGCGGAGGGCGGGGAGAGCACTCGACGCGTCGACCAGGTAGTTGCGTGTTTCCCTGTCGGGAGTGCCGGCGAGCCCGAATGTCGAGAACCTGCCCACGGTGTGCCAGGGCGCGTCTTCTCCGGCTCGCACCTCCACGACGTACGCCGAGTGGGGATCGTGAGCCGTTGTGCTCGCCAGTTCGAGCATGAGACGCGAGGGGACCGGCGTGTCGAGCCCCAGGCCGCCGGCGAGCACGATGCCGCGATCCTCACCGGACGGCAGATCCTCGGATGCCGCGACCGGGGTCCACTCGGGTGCTTCGTCCAATCCGAGGCCTCCGCCCTCTTCCGCGATGATGCGTTCGCGCTCCGCGATCACTTCATCGGCTATCTCTTCGGGGATCTCGATCGACTCGTACTCATAGTCCATCGCGGGCGACGTGAGGTCCTCGACGTCGGCCATCGAGTAGGTCGACGGTCGGGCCTCATCGCCGAACCAGAACTCGGCTGAGTTCCACTGCGATCTCATCGCAGCAGTCGCGATGCGGGAGTGTGCGAACTCAACGGATCCGTCGAGCGACCTCCACATCTCCCATATCCGATCGATGTTCGCGTGGTGCAGCCAGAAGATCGGGTCGCGTCCGGCGGTCGCCGGAGAGCGCATCTCACCCAGGTCGCCGCCCACATCCACGTGAACCCAGTTGTGCGGCTCCTGCTCGGCGAGCCCGAAATACTCGTCGGGGTCGACTCCGCCGAAGCCGTACTCCATCCGCCGCACATACTGCGGCTGGCCGAGGGCCGGGGCGAGCTCGACATTCTGGTCGGGAACCGGGAGGGCCGAGCGGTCCCTGGAGAACAGCGGATTCGGGACCGATTGGCCATCGACAGTGCGGGTGGAGACTCGGAATTCGGCGGGAACTCGACGGCGGGAAGAGGCATCGGCGAAGTAGTCCCAGTACGGCAATGCCCACTCGCCGTCGCCGGTGAGCTCGCGGATGGTGTTCTCAAACCACGCGAGGTATGCCCGATGCCACGGCAGAAAGTACACCGATGCGTGTTGGCACTGGCCCCAGGTGGTCCGCGGGGGCGGATCTGCTTCCATGCCGTGGGTGTTGGCGGCCCAGAGCCACGATGCCGGTGTGTCCTCGTCGAGGTTCTTCATCAGCTGGACGCCGCGCGCGTACGTGTCGAGGACCGGATCCCACTGGTCCGTGCGCGCTGCGGCTGAACTGCCGACGGTGAGACTCTCGATGCTCTTGCGAATTCTCATTCGACACCCCAAGTAGAGCTCCCCAGGACATGACTACACCCGGCAGCGCCCCGCGGTCCAGGCGTTCGCGCCAATAAGTGACAACAGGCGCTACCGGAATACGGCTCTGCCGCTGACCCCATGGGTTGATCCAGCGGGGGTAGCGTGTGGCTCAATTCGATTCGTTCGGAGAGGACCCGCATGCCAGCCGTCGACGATCTCATCCGACGACGCAGAGGAGTGCTGGCTCTCGGGGTTCGAGGCCGGCCCGACCGAGCCGCAGAGCCGACTGCTGGCGCGTGGCGACACTGCCCCTGATGCCGAGCTGACCGATGCCACCGGCACCAGGAGGCAGCTTGCGGAGGCCTGGGCAGCCGGCCCGGCGCTCGTGATCTTCTGGCGGCATTTCGGATGCCGGTGCGGGATGGAGCGCGCCCGGCGCCTCGGAGCGGAGCTCGCCGATTACCGGGCGGCGGGCCTGACCGTCGTTGTCGTGGGACAGGGTCAACCCGCGCAGGCCGCTCGATACGCCGCCGAGCACGGCATCACGGTGCCGGTGCTCGTCGATCCCACGGCCGATGTCTACCGAGCGTACGGCGTCGGTCATTGGCAGCCCGAGCAGGTTCTGTTCGATGCCCCGATCGAGTACCTCGCGCATCCACGTGAGCTCGGGCAGGGCTTGGCTGAGTCTCGACGTGCGGAGGGCCGCCCGATGGTCGATGACCCGTGGCGTGCCGCTGCCGAGTTCATCGTCGCGCAGAGTGGGACTGTCCGACTCGGCTACGCGTATCAGTACTGCGAAGACTTCCCCGACCCGCGCGTTCTCACCACTGCCGCTCGGCTGGCAGATCGGGCCTGAGCTCATCCACTCGGTCGGGTGGGCGTCGGTTCTCACTCGCTCCGGGGACGCGAGCTATCCTCCGGTCATGGTCAACCGTGTGAACAAGCCCGAGCTGCGCGTCGACACGGTCGCGGACTGGGAAGCCTGGCTGGACGCGGATCCCGACCCGACCGGGGTCTTCCTGCGACTGCGGAAGAAGGGGACGACTCAGCCCGGGATCACCTACGCTGAAGCGCTCGATGTCGCGCTGTGTTTCGGGTGGATCGACGGCCAGTCGCAGTCGGTTGATGCGGACTACTACTTGCAGACCTTCACGCCACGACGACCGCGAAGCATATGGTCGAAGGTCAACATCGGTCACGTCACTCGGCTGATCGAGGAGGGTCGGATGCGGCCTGAAGGTCAGCGTGAGATCGACCGGGCCAAGGCGGACGGGCGATGGGAGAGCGCGTATCGCCAACGCGATGGCGACCTCCCCGTGGAGCTGCAGGAAGCCCTGAACGCGGACCCCGAGCTTGCCCGAGCATTCGCGGCCCAGTCGGCGCAGAACCGATTCGCGATGGCCTTTCGCATCGCCAATCTCAAACAGCCGGCCTCGCGCGCCGCGCGTGTTGAAAAGTACGTCGAGATGCTCAAACGAGGCGAAACCCTTCACTGACGGCCACTGAGCACCCGCTGGCCGCGCGCCCCGGATCCCGAACCGGGCTTGACTTCGCGCGGCGGTCCGTTGCAGCGCAGGCGGTTCGCTTGCGGTCCCAATATGGCGGCTACCTGTGGATGATGACCCGATCGAACATCGAGAGTTCCGCCGCATCAGGGCTCTCGAGTCTCCGCCGGCATTCGTCCAGCACTTCTCTGGTTATCGGCGCCGTGCCGTATGGCGCCAGAGCGTTGCGGAGCTCGAGTCGTCGCCACAGTTCATCGAACGGGATGTCGAAGCAGTGGATCTCGGTCGTGGCACCGAGGACCACCGCGATCCGTCGGATTTCATCACGCTCTTCGCGCCTCCAGGTGCCGTCTTCCAGAACGACGCTCTGCCGGTGTTCGAGCAGCTCTTTCCACAGCTTGTCCAGCCGGTGCTGCACGTTGTCGCGCATCGGGTCGAAGAAGTCGACGCCGAGGTCTGCCATCCACTCGTCAGTGCTGAAACGAATTGCACCCGTCTCACGTGCTCGCTCGCGGGCAAGAGTCGTCTTACCGGACCCAGGCAGTCCGCAGAAGAGTGCGAGCAGCGGCCGCTGAGTCGTGCTCTTGCTCACGTTCATCTGCTCCTCCCGATCGGTGCCGAGCGAAGGCAGCCCCGCAACCAGGCATTGCACCTCGCCCAACCGATTCTTGACCATGGAGACGTCGCCGGAGTCCATTGAGTCGAGGCCTGTGCGGCATCGCCGTGAGTTGTCATGACCCCTCCGCAGGTACGAAAGGCTTGCCCTTGGTTACTCGTGCCCGTATATTCGGATGCGAGTAATAGTGGGAAGGCGACCAGATGGGTGCGACTCGGAGGGTCAATAACCTGACGGCTCTGGCTGTGCTGGCGACGGTGTACCAGCGTCCGATGCATCGCTATGAGATGGCATTGCTGATGAGGGCGCACGGCAAAGACCGTGATATGGACGTGAAGTGGGGATCGCTCTACACGGTCGTTCAGAGTCTGGAGAAGAACGGCCTGCTCGAGGTGATCGGCACCAGTCGGCAGGGTGCCCGACCCGAGCGAACCATCTACCGCATCACCGAAGCGGGCGTAGAGGAGATGGTCGACTGGACCCGGGAACTGCTCCTGGTTCCGGAGCGCGAGCATCCACGCTTCATCGCCGGACTCTCGCTCATCATGGTGTTGCCCCCTGCGACGGTCGCCGCCCTGCTGACCCAACGGCTCGAGAAACTGGAAGCGTCGGTCGGCGCGCAGAAAGCCGCGCTGGCCGAGCACCTCCAGGAGATTCCTCGGCTGTTCCTGGTCGAAGACGAGTACGCGATCGCGATGGCCGAGGCGGAGGCCTCCTGGGTGCGCTCGCTCTTGGGCGAACTCGTGAATGGCACGTTCCCCGGCCTGGACATCTGGGCCTCGGGCTCCATGCCACCCGAACTCGTCGAACTCGCCGAGCGCGGAGCCGACACGACATCAACCGACGACGGGAGCGCATCATGACCGCAGCATCAACCGCCCTCGTGATCGGGGGCGGCATCGCTGGACCCGTGACGGCTACCGCGCTCCAGCAGGCCGGGATCACCGCCACCGTCTACGAGGCACACCACGCACCATCTGAGGGCATCGGCGGGGATCTCGCGATCGCGGCGAACGGCGTACGCGCCCTGGGCATCATCGGCGCCGCCGACGCCCTCCGTGCCGCCGCCCTCCCGATCACCGGGCAGATCATGTCAGTGAATGGGAAGAGCCTCGGCTTGCTCCCGGCGCTTGACGGGGTGGAACCGATGCAGATGGTCGGCCGTGGCCCGCTGCAGCGCCTCCTGCGCGACCGGGCCGTCGAGGCAGGGGTCGCCTTCCATTACGGCAAACGCCTGGTCGGGGTGAAGAACACAACGACTGGGGTCACCGCCACGTTCACGGACGGCAGCACAGCAACCGCCGACGTCCTCATCGGCGCCGACGGCGTCCGGTCCATCGTGCGCACCTTCATCGACCCCGATGCCCCGAGCCCCGGGTACACCGGTCTTCTCGGATTCCAGGCCACGGTCGACCTCGATCTCGACCTCGATCCCGGCGTCATGACCTTCGCCTTCGGAAAGCGCGCCTACTACCTGTATTGGAAGACCGCGGACGGGCGGGTGACGTGGGGAGCGAACCTGCCGTCGACGCAGTACTTATCGACCAGGGATGCGCGCGCGATCCCGGCCGGGGATTGGCTCGCCAAGCTGCGTGAGACGTACGCCGGCGACATTCCCGGCGGCCACCTGGCCAACGGCACCACCGAGGACACCCTGCAGATCGCAGGAGCGATTCACATCATGCCGCCGGTTCCTCACTGGTACCGCGATCGGATGGTGCTCGTCGGTGACGCCGTGCACGCACCCTCGAACAGCACCGGTCAGGGTGCGTCGCTCGCCATCGAAAGCGCCATCCAGCTCGCCCGATGCCTGCGAGACCTGCCCGATACGACCACTGCTTTCGCCACATACGAGGCGCTGCGGCGCGAGCGGGTCGAGAAGATCACCCGGCGAGGTGCGCGCACGAACAGCGCGAAGACCCCTGGCCCGGTCGGCCGCCGGATCATGCAGACCGTGTTGCCGCTCGTCCTCAAGGTCATGAACGTCGAAAAGACGACGGGCCCGGAACAGCGCTACACGATCGACTGGGACGCACGAGTCACCAGCGACCAGGTCTCTACGCCGGCTCAGTGAAGAACAGTTCGTCGGGCGTGCAATTCGGGATGTGACGACGCGCGTCCCTGACCAGGCGGATCGCGGTCGATCGGCCGATCGGGCGAGGCGACTCGAGCCGCGCGGCCGATGTGGCGCAGCATCCCGAATCGGAAGCATGGCGGCATGACAACAGCAACCGTCGCCCCGCCCAGAGCGCGAAGGCGCCGGGAATGGCTTGCCCCGACGGGCCTGATCGTCCTGAGCCTCGTGCCGATCATCGCCGGCGCCTCGCGCGTGACCGAACTCGCCGCCGGCGCGACGGTCACCGAGGCGAACGCCCGGTTCTTCGACTCGCCCATCCCCGTGGTCCTGCACATCGTCGGCTCGAGCACCTTCCTGCTGCTCGGCGCGCTTCAGTTCGCGCCGTCGCTGCGGCGCCGCCGGTGGCACCGCCGCGCAGGCCGGATCGTCGCACCCGCCGGCGTGCTGTCGGCGCTTTCCGCGATCTGGATGACCCTGTTCTACGCGCTGCCCGCGTCGGTCACCACGTCCCGGGCTGACTGCGATCCGGCTCGTCCTGGCGACCGCGATGATCGCGGCGATCGTCATCGCCGTCCTCGCGATCCGACGCGGGAATGTCCCGACCCACAGCGCATGGATGACCCGCGCCTACGCGATCGGCCTCGGCGCCGGCACACAGGTGCTCACGCTCCTCCCGTTCACGCTGCTGATCGGCACTCCGAGTCCCGTCATGTACACCGTGCTCATGGCGGCGGGGTGGGCGATCAATCTCGCCGTCGCCGAGGGTGTGATCCGGCGCCGCGCTGACACCGCCCGTCATGCCTCCGGACGATCTGCCAAAGCGAGTGCCCACCTATCATGAGGGCATGACGAGCCCGCTGCGTGCGCTCTGGGATGCGCCGGCAGCCTCGCCGGCGCCGCCCAAGCGGGTCTGGCGGGACTGGCTGCTCGTCGGCGCGATCCCGGTGCTGGCGGTCGTCGAGGCATTCGCTCGGCCCGACGTGCCGTGGCGCTGGCTGTGGGCCGTCGTTCTCGCCGGCCTCGCCGTGACAGTTCTGTGGCGGCGGACCCAGCCCCTCGCGATGTTCGTCGACAGCCTTCGCGATCGGAACCGCCGTCGGTCTGGCGACCGGCGGCGACACGGAGCTCTACACGACGGCCTACTTCCTGCTCCTGCTCTACGCCGTGTTCCGGTGGGGCACCGGGCGCGCGATGATCATCACCGGCGCGCTCGTCGCGGGCGGGATGCTGATCACCTTCGTCTCGTCGTCGCCCACCGGCGCCGACGTCGTCGGTGGCATCGCGGTCGTGGTGACGACAGGCACTCTCGGGCTCGCACTCCGTTGGCGCACCGGCGCGCGCGCCCGCGAGCTCGATCAGGCGCGGCTGGTCGAGCGCGAGCAGCTGGCGCGCGATCTGCATGACACCGTCGCCCACCACGTCTCCGCCATCGCAATCCAGGCCCAGGCGGGGACGGCAGTCGCTGCGACGGATCCGGATGCCACGGCCGACGTGCTGCGGACGATCGAGGACGAAGCCTCACGCACCCTCCGCGAGATGCGCGCGATGGTCGGCGTGCTGCGGTCGGGCGATGCTCCCGACCGCGCACCGATCCCCGGACTGGGTGCCCTGAAGACCCTGGAAGGAGCGGATGCCGGCGGCCCGGCCGTCACCGTCCGGCTCGAGGGCGACGTCGAATCAGTGCCGGCCACCGGCGGCCGCCGCGCTGTTCCGGATCGCGCAGGAAGCCGTCACCAACGCCCGGCGCCACGCGCGGGAAGCCACCCGCGTCGACGTGGAACTCCGGATCGACGAAGCCGGAGCGACCCTCGAGGTGCGCGATGACGGCCGAGGCGCGGCATCCGGGATGGTCGGCTACGGGATCACGGGGATGCGCGAGCGGGCCGCCCTGCTGGGCGGCGCCTGCGAGGCGGGCCGGCTGCCGGCCGGCGGGTGGGCCGTCAGCGCGACGATTCCCGCGAAAGGGGTGGGCGGCGTGACGCTGCGTGTGCTGGTCGCGGACGACCAGGACCTCGTGCGCACGGGGTTGCGGATGATTCTGGACGCGCAGCCCGGCATTGAGGTCGTCGGGGAAGCCGCGGACGGCGCGCAGGCCGTCGCGCTGGCGCGCAGCATTCGTCCGGATGTGTGTCTGATGGACATCCGGATGCCCGTCATGGACGGCCTCGAGGCGACCCGGCTGCTGGCGGGTCCCGATGTCGACGACCCCATTCCGGTCGTCGTCATCACGACGTTCGACCTCGACGAGTACGTCTACGCCGCGCTGCGGGCGGGTGCTCGCGGGTTCCTCCTCAAGGATGCCGGGGCTGTGATGCTGGCCGAAGCCGTGCGGGCCGCCGCCCGGGGTGATGCCCTCATCGATCCGACAGTGACCGTGCGGCTGATCGAAGCCTTTGCGGGTTCGGCGGCAGTGTCGCCCGCGCCGCCGTCGAGCCCGCTCACCGACCGGGAGGAGGCGGTGCTCGCGGCCGCCGCGAGGGGACTCGGCAACACCGAGATCGGCAACGAGCTGCACATCTCGCTGAGCACGGTCAAGACGCACCTCGCGAGCATCATGGCCAAGCTCGGTGCCCGTAACCGCGTCGAGCTCGCGATCTGGGCATACGAGCGCGATCGCGCCCCGCGGCGGCGCTGAGCCGCCTGCGGCTACCCTCCGAGAGTCGAGAGCAGCATTCCGTAGATCAGGTAGGCGGGCCAGACGATGGATTGAAGCAGTCCGAGGATCACTCCCCAGAAACTGCCGTCAGAGGTGGAGATGAAGTACACAGCTGCGCCGATGTAGGCCAGGAAGAAGAAGAAGCCCCACGCGCCGGAATTGACCACGGTAACCCTGCTATTGGATGACATTCGGTGCTTCCCTCTGATTGTCGGATGCCGCGTGAGCATGTCTCGTCCTCGCTGCGGTCGTGCGGCCTCTGTGCGATGACGACGGCAAGGAGACGCGAGCCTCTCGGTTGGGCGGTTGAGACCAGCGAACCGACACCCGCGGCCGGCGAGAAGGGTCGGAAGTCCCGCGGCAACGCGACGGGATGAATGAGAGTGCGCCCGGTCGGACTTGGGTAGATGCTCGGCAATGCTCGATTACTGCCACGCGGTGAAGCCAGGACAGTTGCATTTTGCCCATCTCCGGTCGGCGAACACGTCGCTTTGGCACGTGCCGGAGTGCTCGTCGTCGTCGTGGCCGCACCGCACGCAGGCTGCGGTGACATTCCACTCAACGGGCTGAGGATGTGACACGGGCATGAGGAGCTCCAATCAGTCGGGGTTCGGCACGCCCCCAGGTGTGCGATCCATTCGTGACGATGACGGTCCAACTCACTGTTGCCGAAAGTCTTGCCGCACTTCGTCAGGGAAAGTCGCGCACCGTGTAAACATCATGTGTCGAGGTCGACCTCACCCCAACGGCATGCAGCACCAGTACTTGCCGACAGTCACTCAGTCGACGCTGATTCCGATCTCGTGGCCTAGTGCCTCGGACAGTCTTCCGCGTTCGGCGTCGAGGTCGGTTCGGGAGAACGTGCGAGTGAAGGCAGTGACTTGGAGCACCTGCTTCGTGATCTTCCAGATGCCCGTCACGCGACCATCGACCAGAACTGGGTTCGCGCCGCGGGTGATTTGGGTGCGCCGACCCGGAGGAACGATCCGGACGTCAGCAGTGCCGGCGCCCAGGATCCACGGATCGAGTCCGGGCAGGAGCCTCACAACGCCCGAGGCTCGTTCGGAGCTCAGCTCTTCGACGTGCTCTGCACAACACAGCATGCTGTCGCCCTCGACATTGATCGAGATGATTTCGTGGCCCCGCATCCGGTCGATCCATCCCGCGACGCGTCTGCGACCCACGCTGAGGCCTTCACCCAGCCAGTACTGCAGATGGCCGGCCGACGCGGGTCCATAGGCTGCCAGGTAAGCGCGCACTGCCACCGGCCCGGCCTCTTCGAGGTCTGACGGTCCCGACCAGGTCGATGCGACCGCCGGTGCTTGCAATGTCGGCGCTCCATCGCGGGTCGGACCGAGGCTGATATCACCTTGCCAGGCAAGAGGCTTGAGGATCGTGAACGACTTGTCGGTCAGGGCTTCGCCGAGATGAGCGAAACGCCGGTCACTGGTGACGACCGCTGCCAGTTCGCGTTGCGTAAGCGGGCTGGACGAGACTGCGTCGCGCACCACGCTGCGAAGTGCTGGCCAGTCGTCGACCTCGAGTCGATAGAACTCGCGCCAGCTCTTCAGTTCCCACTGTCGCCCGCTCGCGCGAAGGGCGAGGTAAACGCCGGCGTCCTCGGGAACGAAGTAGTTCATCGACCCACGAAACGCGAACGTCTTGATGAGCCGGTCGCGAGCGAACGCCTCGGCCACTGCTCCGGACGCCGCGCGCTGCATTCGCAACCCGATCGCCAGTTCAGCGTCGCCCGACCACGACGGGACCGCCACGAGCCGTTTTACGACGTCCTCGACCGACAACGCACCGGCATCGCTCAGAAACTGGCGCCGCATCCGCCATGCGAGAGCGTCGTCCCACTTGATCGCCGCCACCATCACCGAATGCTAGCGAGCCGAGCGCGAGTAGCCGAGTGCCCGCGGCGGCTCACTCTCGACGTAGCTCTGACGACGCAAACACAGTCCGAACCAACGCTGAAGACCAGGTGGCCTACCCGGCCGCCAACTTCGCACCGCCCGCCACCGCGCCGTCTCCGTCGATGGCGCGCTCCGGTTCAGGCGGCTGAGACGACCTTCCGCATCACCGTCTTGTTCTTGCCGATCCGTCGCTCGAAGACGAAGCCCGCCTCCTCGAACATGTGCGGCGTCACGTTGTGAAGGAAGGAAGACGAGACTTTCTTGCCAGGCTCGACGATGTTGGGAAAGGACACCACTTCGCCGCCCCCAGCCTGCGCGATGAGGTCGAGCGCTCCGCGGAGCGCTTCGAGTGCGACGCCTGTTCGTCGATGGTCGCGGTCGACGAAGAAGCAGGTGATACGCCAGGGCGCGGGATTCGACTCCCCGGCGTCGTACTCCTTGCGGTGATAGATGCGCGGCAACTCGGCGGGGCTGCCGTACTCGCACCAGGCGATCGCCTGGTCGCCGTCGAAGACGAGGGCGGCGTGTGCGATGCCCTCCTCGATCATGCGTCTCTTGAACAGAGGACCGCCAACGTCCGCCTTCTTGGTCGTCTCGGTGTCATCGTGGAAGTAGCTGCAGTAGCAGCCTCCCCAGACCCCGTTGTGCTTCTCGGCGAGGGCCAGCCATGCGGGATACGTCTCGAGCGTCAAGGGTTTGATCACGTGCGCCGTCATGCCGCCATTGTCGGGCCAAAGTAGGACGAAGGGAATGTCCGCGCCGGTTTGTGCGGATCGCGACCGGGCTACGGCGCTACCGGCTCCCAGATCAACTCAGCCACATCGAGGACGAGCTCGGGGCGCTGTGGATAGGTGAAACGGATGCGGTACAGATGCTCAAGACGCATGACGCCAGCCTTCCCGTGAGCTTTCGTTGCCGTCTGATCGCGGCTTCGTCGAGTCCGCGGCTAACGTAGCGCCCGCGCCAGTCGTGGCGCAGGTGTCGAAGACTGCAGAGTGTCCACCCGGTTCGAGATGCGCGCAGAAGATCCCCAACCGGGCACGCGACCAGATCGCCGGCACCTGTCGCGATGAATGGGCGTCTATCGCCCAGCCATCTGCACTTTCAATGGTGCCTGCCGAAACTCTCCGTCGTGCGAACAGAGCGCACTCGCATTCGGCTGTCTCATGGCGTTAATACGGGTGTCGTACCATCACCTCAAAGTACGCCAGCTCCTGAGAGTCATACCCGAAAGAGGTGAAGGTCGCGTGACGACACCGGGCAATGAAGTCAGCGTGTGGGAGCGCTACGCCACCGAACTCGCTCTTGCTTTCGCCGACAACCCCGCCCGCATCCAGGCCGTCCGCGTGGCCTACTTCGAGCACGAATTCGATGTCGACCTGATCGCGCAACTCAGTGGCTTCCCCGTCTGGAGAATCCGCCAGGCGATACACGACGGGCGTCCACGAACGAACTGGTGAGTCGTCGATGTCAGGCGGAGTAGCTGACTCTCGTGTTCGTTCGTGGTTCGCTCCTGCGCCGCGCCCAACAGCGTCACACTGGAGACGGCGACTCGCGCAGCGCCAGCGGCCCGGTTCTGGCTCAGTGGCTCGGATTCTCCATTATTGATTCGATGACTATGCGTTCGAGGAAACCCACGATCTGGGCATGAGTCCAGTGCCGCTCGTCGCGTAGCTGGACGTAGGTGCTGTCGCCGCACAGCAGTGGCAGCGCATCCCGGCCGACCCGGTGCGTGGGATAGCACCCGGTCGTAGGATGGCGGCCGAGGGGAAGGTCATGACCGATCCGGTCGAAGACATCATCGGGGACTATGGGGCGTTCGTCGCCCAGCAACGCGACCGACTACGCACGCGCGGCATCGACATCGCCCCGTACGAGTTCAGTCACCTCGCCTTCCGCGTGCCGGAATGGGACCAATACGTTCACGTGCGGAGCCTGCTTGAGCGCCACTCCGCTGCGAACGTGGAGGGTGTTTGGAACGGGCGGCCGATGTCGATGCTCCTCCTGACCGACCCGCTCCGAGTGCTCGACGGTCAGGTGATCCCGCTCATCGAGCTCATTCCGCCGGTCCACCAGCGTGTCTACAAGATGGGGATGGAGCACTTCGGTGTGGTCGTCGGGGAGGAGGCCGAGGAGTTCTCCCGGCGGCATCGGGAAGTGCTGACGGGACAGCAGTTCCAGAACCAGTGGAACGAGCCGTACTACATTCTCTTCGAGGACTTCACGCACGTGAAGTTCCACCAGCGTCCGCTGAGGAAGGTGATCGAGCTGCAGGGCGGCCGATTCGACGGTTTCCACCGTGTCGAGGGCTGGGTGCCGCAGCAGTTGATCACCGCTACAGGACCGAATCCGCTCCCGCGCTAGCTGGTGGAGTCGCCCCACTCTCAAGACGATGGAGTCATGTCGCGTGCCGCACCTCCGCCAGCCGCGCCGCCAGACTCGATGTGGCGGTGTTGCTCACCACCTCGGAAGATACGGCGCGGGGATCAGCGGGGATCCCAGCCGGACGCTTGTCGCGAGGCCGTTGAAAATCGCCTGGCAGAGGGTTCACTGCCCCGGGCGAAGCGCTCGCCCCCGGACTCGCTCTCTGACAGAATCCGGCCGAGGTTGTCGTGTCTATTCACCTGTCGATCTGGGGACTGAGACCGCCGGCATCAAGGGCTCCATGCAAGCCCACGCGCCGACCGCCAGCATCCGAGAAGGCGACATGGTCCGTGTGTGGCCTGCGACTCCCTGACTCCTCCGCCGATGCGGGAGTATCCTGGCCGCGGTCTTGATCAGGGGGTGTCAAGTGGCAAAGTCGAAGCGCGGGCGACAAGCGGTGCCGGAGGATGAGTGGATCACTCGATATGGCTACCTCCTCAGCGTCCTTCCGCAGCCCGTCGCCGACCGCGCTCATGTTTCGGCGTTCGGGGAACTCTCGCCCACGCAACGCGAGGGGCTGCTCGAAGAGGTCGCGCCGCTCCTGCCCGATGCGTGGCGCGCCGCCGCATCCGAAGATCCGGAGGGGCTCGCCACGCTGATGCGCGACGTACTTCCACGTGACGCAATGCTGCACTCAGGTATCGGCGGGGATGTCATCCGGCGATTCGTCGCGAGCGGGCCGGTTCGTACCTACTTCGCGGTCGGCGTCGGTTCGGTGTCGATCGACCAGCAGCCCCTCTGGGTGCAGGAGCTGATCCATCACGAGTCAAACCCCATCGATGCGGGGACTATGCATCACCGAAAAGGCGTGGGCGATGGGAGTGCACTCTTTTGGGGGCAGCCCTAGCTGAACCTGAGCGTGCAACTGCGCCGCTCTGGCGGGACACTGCCGCGAACCCACTGTCGCATCTCGCGCCATTGCGGTCAGCTCGTCCATAATGTCGCTCGCGTCACGCAGCGATCGAGCCAGACGGTGTCTCACATGTTCGGTCGGCGAAGTGTTGACTGGGGAGACCACTCACGATCGACGCCGAAAGAAGCAGCTGATGACTGTCACCGCCCGTCTTGGCCGTACGGATCTACAGATCAGCCGGATCGGTCTGGGCTGCATGAGCTACGGGAACCCCGTCACCGGATTGCATGCCTGGACTCTCGACGAAGACGCATCGCAACCGTTCTTCCGCCAGGCGGTGGAGCTCGGGGTCACGTTCTGGGACACCGCGAACGCCTATCAGGCGGGCAGCAGTGAGGAGTTCGTCGGCAGGGCCATCCGCAGGTACTCACGCCGCGAGGACATCACCCTCGCCACCAAGGTGTTTGGGCGGATGCATGAGGGGCCGACCGGTCAGGGGCTGTCGCGCGGGGCAATCCTCGAGCAGGTCGACGCATCCCTGCACCGACTGGGCACCGACTACATCGACATCTACTACATCCACCGGTTCGACCCCGACGTTCCCGTCGAGGAGACCATGGAGGCGCTGCACGATGTCGTCCAGGCCGGCAAAGTCCGATACCTGGGCGCGTCGTCGATGTTCGCGTGGCAGTTCGCGAAGCTGCAGACCGCCGCAGCAGTCGGCGGATGGACACCGTTCGTGGCGATGGAGGACCAGTACAACCTTCTCAAGCGCGAAGAGGAGCGGGAGATGATCCCGATGTGCCTGGACATGGGCGTCGGCCTCACCCCGTACTCCCCACTCGGCAAGGGGCGACTGACCAGACCCTGGGGCGAGCAGACGCCACGTGCGGACACGGATGCCGTCGCGAAGACCTTCGACTCCCCGGCCGATGAGCCGATCGTCGGCGTCGTTCAGCGGATCGCGGAGCAGCGGGGCTTGCCGATGGCGCAGATCGCACTGGCCTGGGTGCTGCGTAACCCGGTCGTCGCAGCACCCATCGTCGGGGCGACCAAGGAGAAGCACCTTGCCGACGCGGTCGCCGCCCTCGACGTCGTTCTCAGCGACGACGAGGTCGCCGCACTCGAGGCCCCGTACGTCCCGCAATCGCCCTACTGGTACTAGTCGGTTCTCCGCCGTCGAAGACGCCTGACCGCTGGAATGGTGGTGCGCTCACGCCGGATCCCGACGCAGACACGGCTCACGAGCTTGAGGACACGGGGGACAGGGCTCCCGCGGAGACGCTAGCGCTGGTCGCGCTCTTGCGAGACCCTGGTGTCCTCCTGATCCCACCGCACACGAGTTCACGAATAGCGACGTAATCCCCAAGGAGGTGTCCAGTGACCGTTGCAGACTCCCAAGAGACAATCGACCGCTACTTCCACTTGATGGGTGAAGGGATCGACTTCGACCCCTGCTACGCATCGGACGTCACCTGGCTCGTCGCAGACACGGGCGAAGTGATCGAGGGCGCCCGCGCTGTGCGCGACTATGTGGTCGCCCTGCACGCGTCCTTGACGGACCTGCGCAGCACAAAGCTCGTCGTCGGGGAGGACTCGGTCTACCTCGAGGGCGATTGCGCTGACCAGATGCCGGGAGCGACAGGCCGCGACCATTACTGCGTCGCGTACGACGTTCGGGACGGTCTGATCACCGCGATGCGTTGCTACGGCATCGGCTGATCCGCCACAGACCGAGGTGACCTATCTCGTCCGGCATCGGGATCGGCGCAAGGGAGAAGCGGCCCTTCTGCTCAAATCATCGAGACTCATTTCGGTATCGACGATCGCTCCTCGAGCGTTGTCCGCTTCCACGTTCCAAAGCTCAACGGCGAGCCGTCTCGAGAATTCGATCTGCCGCGACTTCCGCGCCGGGTGGAGCAGAGCGCAACCGTGCAGCCGTGGTCTGTGCGCGCTCCCGAACCGCGGGGTTCTTCAGCAGCTCGGCGACCTCGCGCCGGATCGTCGCGGGATCGCTGCGGGCCGAGATTCGCCGCCCGAGCCCCGACCTTTCGACCACGTCACCGATGAGGCCCTGGTCGGCTGTGGGATTGAGCGGCATCACGAGCAGCGGAATCCCGTACGCGAGGGCTTTCATCGTCGTGGAATGCCCACCGTGCCCGATCACGAGCGCGGCTCCCGGAAGCACCTCGGCGTGCGGGACGAAGCCGCGGATCTGCACGTTCGGCGTCGCCGGCGCTGGATCCCCGAGGTCGAACCCGCCGGTCGTGACGATGGCTTGCACGGGAAGATCTCGTAGCGCCTCGATGACATTGCGGTACGCGCGCCGCATACCCGGCAGAGAAGTGGTCGAGAACGACACGACCACGCGCGGCGCCGTCGTGTCAGAACCGCTTTCGGATTCGACCGCGCTGACCTCGGTCGTTCCTGTCCACGTGTAGTCGGCGAACTCGGGCTCCTGCCGCGCAGGGTCCAGCACCGGATCGGTAAGCAGCAGTCGAACCGTCGCGGCCCGCCACAGCGCGCGAGGAGAGAATCCGAGGGCTCCGACCATCGCCGCGAACGGACCCCGCAGAAATGCCCGACGCCAGTATTCGCCGAACGTGTGCAGGATAACCACGACGGGCAGCCCGGTTCGGTTCGCACCTTTGATCAGAGCGAGCGCCATGCAGTCGACCACGACGACATCGGGTCGGCGGTCCCGGATGAGCGCCTCGGCCTCCGCGGCGAGACTGCGGCTGAAAAAGATGCGCAGGAGCGCCGGCCCGGTTGGCTGAGGAGTTCCCGTCGCGTCCCGCTCTTGCCCCCAGGATGCATCGATCTCGGTCGGTGGGGCGTCGTCGATGGTGCCTTCGCCCGAGGCCGCGACTGGACCTGTGCCGACCAGAATGCCGGCGACATCCACGTGCACGCCGCGGCGGCGCAGTTCGAGGGCAATCGCCAGCGTAGGCGGCACATTTCCACCCAAGTCCGCACTCAGGAACAACACCCTCATGCGAGGACTGTAGCGAGCGCGATCGACCTGCCGCCACGACGTAGCGCGGCCACGTCGCGGTGAGACCCTTCGACCGCCGCGATCGAGGCCGTAATCTCGCAACGACGCGCTTACGCCGTGATCGGTCGGCAACGTCGCGAAGGGATCACCCGTACCCGATCGGGCGTGCCGATGCCTGACTCGTCAAGCCGATTCGGGGGACAATATGTGTGTGAGCCGAACGAACCCCGAGAACGAGTTCGAGGCGCTCGTCTACTTGGCCGAGCGTCTGCGGCAGCGTTTTCCGGAGCTGGGTGAGGACACCGCTTTTTCGCTGATCGCCGAGGAACTGGAGTCATTCGACCGCGCCCGGCTGCGCGACTATGTCCCGGTACTCGTCGAGCGCAACGTGCTCCGCCGTCTCCGCACACACCCGAGTCGCGCCGCCTAAGTGCCTCCGGGCTCTCGGATTCTGCGTTAGGCGGCCGTCTGCGGGGTGTGCGTCGTCTCAGCGTCAATCGCGGGGATCGGCGCGAGGAGGTGTGTGCGCGTGTTGTGCAGTGCCCGAAGCTGTGCGGCACTGCCAGGATCTCTTGATGTGAACCTTCTTGTGAACGTCGTGAATGTCTTCGTCGATGATGACGGCGCGCACGGCAACCCCTTAGGAATCGTCTGGGCCTCGCGCTCGACGCGAAAGCGCGAGCAGCAGATCGCGGCCGATCTTGGCTTCAGCGAGACGATCTTCATCGACGCTGTCGCTGAGCCGGCGGGGAAGGTTCGCGCGCGCATGTTCGCGGCCGACCTCGGGATCCGGGAGGACGAAGCAACCGGATCGGCCGCGGTTGCCCTGTCAGCGCAACTCGGACGTGATCTCGAGATCCGGCAGGGGGAGGGCTCTCTGCTGCGTACGCACGTGCGTTATCTCGGCCAGCAGATCGAGGTCGGCGGGCGAGTATCGGAAGCGAGGATCACAGAGCTGCGCTGATCGGGCATCGGCCAGACATGTGCCGGCGCGTCAACGACCGCGCCGGACGTCGCGAAGCGCTGCTGATCACGAGTGGCCAGATGCGAGGGAGATAATGCGGTACGTGAGCGATGTCGGTCGGGTGAGGAGTCACGAGAGTGCATGAACGAGTTGAGGGACTGCGGGAGTACATCGAGCATCTTCGCCAGCTGGGCTACTCGGTGCGCGACGGGCATACGCCCGATCCGGATCTGATCGATCCCGAGGGCAACCCTGTCTACACATGGCAGGAGGGATACCCGTACCCGGAGCGGATGGATCGTGACGATTACGAGGAGGAGAAGTACCGTCTGCAGATCGAGTTGCTGAAGTTCCAGTACTGGCTGGAGGACAACGGACGGCGCGCGATCATCCTGTTCGAAGGACGAGACGCCGCAGGCAAGGGCGGCACGATCAAGCGGTTCACCGAGCATCTCAACCCTCGCACGGCTCGCGTGGTCGCCCTCAGCAAGCCTACGGAGCGAGAAAGCGGTCAGTGGTACTTCCAGCGCTACATCGAGCATCTGCCAACGGCGGGAGAGATCGTCATGTTCGACCGATCCTGGTACAACCGCGCGGGGGTGGAACGGGTGATGGGGTTCTGCACCGATGCCGAGTACGAGGACTTCATGGTGCAGGCGCCGCTGTTCGAGAAGATGCTCGTCGACGCCGGCATCCACGTGACGAAGCTGTGGTTCTCGGTCTCGCGGACCGAGCAGCGCACGCGCTTCGCGATCCGCCAGCTCGACCCGGTCCGCCGGTGGAAGCTCTCACCGATGGACCTCGCATCGCTCGATCGGTGGGAGGACTACACGGTCGCGAAGGAGGAGATGTTCCGGCGCACTGACAAGAAGCACGCGGCGTGGACGATCGTGCGTTCCAACGATAAGAAGCGTGCGCGCCTCAACGCGATGCGCTACTTCCTGGGGCAGTTCGACTACGAGGGGCGCGACGATGCGGTCGTGGGAAAGCCCGACCCCTCGTTGGTGATGCGCGGAAAGCAGGAGACCGCCGACGAGTAGCCCGGCTACGGGAGCCGGCATCGTCACCGGATGTTCATACCACTCCCGCCCTCAACGGGAAGACTGACGGAGTGACGACGCTCACTGCACGGATCCGGCCATGTTTCGCAGGGCATTGTCTCAGCAGGTCCGTCACGCCGCCGGCAGCCGCTCAGCCGCCGCCAATTGTAAAGAATTATTGACAATGGCTGTCTACGAGCCTACTCTGCGAATGTCAAGCATTCTTGACATTCGGCTCTGGCCGAGCGGGACGCGGCCGGAGCACCAGACCAAGGGATCCGCCATGAGCTCGTTCTTTTCCATTCCACGCGTGACCGGGCTGCTGTATCTGGGGCTCGCTGTCACAGGGATGCTGTCGTTTCTCATCATCCAGCCGCAGCTCTTCGTCTCCGGCGACGCCGCCGCGACCGTCGAGAACCTCGTCGCCCACGCGGACCTTGCCCGGTGGGGTGTTGCGCTGGAACTTGGCGTCGTGCTTTTCCAAGCCGTGCTCGCGCTGTTGTTCCTCACCCTGTTCCGCGCTGTCAGGCCGATCGCCGCGACGGCGATCGCTGCCTTCGGTCTCATCAACGCCGTCGCCATCCTCTGCGCGACGATGTTCTGGAGCGTCGCAAACGGGATCGCGACCAGCGCAATCGCCGCGGACTCGCCCGGAGGCGAGGCGGCAGCGACCGTACTGTTGCTCATCGACCTGCACAACGCCGCATGGGACGCCGGCAATCTCTTCTTCGGCCTTTGGCTCATTCCCATGGGGCTTGCAGTGCTCGCGGCGGGGTGGGTTCGCGTGCTCGGGTACGCGTTGATCGTCGGCGGCGTCGGATATGTCATGAGCGCGTTCTTCATTGTGCTCCTGCCTCAGCTCGGAGCAGCGGCGGGGCTGCTCAGCCTTCTGGCGACGGTCGGCGAACTGTGGATCATCGGATACCTGCTGTTCACGCGCACCACGGTGCCCTCGCCCGCTGAGCCAACGCGAATCGCCGCACAATCCCGCGGCTAAGCGTTCCTGCCGTCCGCCCGAACCCCAACGGCCGTGTTGACTCAGCAAGCCGGTCCGGGCGTTCACCGTGGATCTGTCGACGGACGGTCGGACGGCACGATGCGCGGCTGAGCAGCGGTGCCGTGCTCTTGTGGGTCTCCAGGCTCACCATCGCCGCGGCTACGCTTCCGAGACTGCGAGCTGACATGCGCGCGCGTACGCTCCTGCCGACGTGAGGTTCCCACCATGTGGCCGGGGCCATCTACGTTGTTGTGAAACGATCCCGCTCGACAGGGAGGAGGCGTGGTGCCGATCGATCACTTTGGCTTGGGCGTCCCTGACGTCGAGGCGGCGAAGTCCTACTACGACGAGCTCATGCCGATGCTCGGATTCCGATCATGCTTCGGCAACGGCTACTGCCCGACCGACTCCCAGGGCTCGCAATTGTTCCTGTACCCGGCGACCGACGACGGGGCCTACTCCCGACATCGGGCTGGGTTGCAGCACATCGCGTTCCTGGTCTCCACACGCGCGGAAGTCGATGGTGTCCACGAATGGGTCAGCAGTCGCAACGACGAAGTGCTGCATCCGCCCCGGGTGTTCCCGCAGTTCGGAGAGCACTACTACGCCACCTACTTCCTAGACCCACACGGATTCAAACTGGAAGTGGTCTGCCCCACCGAAGATCTGGCTGCCCCGCCGTAGCCGGAGCCCGCATGGGGTCTGGTGGGTACGCCGCAAGCCGATCCCTCAGCGTCCAGTTCGAGTCCTCCACGGTCGCCCGCGACCCGGTCAACGGTTGGAGCACTTTCCAGGGACGACTCACTGGGAACCTCGGATGCAACCACTAGGCATGCACCGCGCCGAAGAACTCGCGTGCCGTCGCCAACTGGGCGAGTGCCATCACGCCGGCCACGGCGACGTAGATCAGCCCGATTGTGTCGACGCCGTAGACGATCGTGACCGCGGTCGCCAACACGACCAGCCAGATCGACGCCCACGCCCAGCGCTGCCTGACGCGGTAGGCGAAAAACAGCACCAGCAGGGCCAACGCGTTGACGACCGCGTAGGCGATGAACATCCGGCCCTCGTCTGGTGACGTGGCCACCAAAAAGATCGCGACCAGGTGATTGAGCAGCATCCCAGTATTGAGCACGATCAGCACGATCCAGCCGGCCTTCGCCAGTCCAGTTCTCATGACGCGAGTGTAGGACGGCGTGCGACGCCGGTGAAAGACGCGACGAGCGCTAGTGGGATTGACGACGGGTAACCGTGCCCAGCCCGCACTCGAGACCAGGCACAGACCCCGCGCCCGCAAGCCGGTCTGTCACCGCACGCGAGCCGGCCGAGGGTCGGCTTTGGGTCGTAGGGGTCTGGATGACAGGTTGACCTGGCCGCTCAGGACCCGGTTTCGATCCACTCGTCGGGCTGGAACTGAGTGGCGTCGACGCGGCGACTGTCGTCTAGGATCGGGCCTTGTTCGGTGGTCACCCTCACCGCGTCGACGTACACGCCCCGACCGTGTGCGGCCGAGCCAGTGGTGTAAGTCCAGCGGATATGGGTCGTCAAGGGGCTGAGCTGCGCCGACACGCTCAACCACTGCCTGCCTTCGAATCCGGTGAAGGTGCCGTCGGTCTGCCAGCGATCGCCACCCACTCGCAGCGAAAGCGGAACCAGCTGCCAGGTCGCACCGCCGTCGGAGGATGCCTGGACGGCTCCGCCGTCCGTTTCGGAGGTGTCGTACCACAAGTCGAATGCCAGCTCCGCGCCTTCGGCGGGAACTGCGACTGGAACTGTGAGCGTCGCGGTCGTGTCGTCCACTGGCCCGGCGAACCACGAGGTGCGACCGCGGGTCGGGCGTACCGGAGGGGCCATGGCCAAGTCGGTGGCGACCGCCGCACGCGGCGGATTGTCAGCGCCCCAGCTGCGGCTCGGGTGCACACGGTTGGTGAGCAGGATCACGAACGAGTGCGCGATCGGGTCGATGACGATCGACGTTCCGGCGAACCCGGTGTGGCCAGCCGTCACCGGCGAGCTGAGCGCGCCCATGTACCGACGTTGATCGAGCTCGAAGCCCAGCCCGTGCGCATGGGTGGGAAAAGCCTGGTTGTAATCGGTGAACAGCGTACGCACCGAGTGCTCCTCGAGGATCCGAGTCCCCTGGTACTGCCCGCCGTTCAGCAAGGTCTGCGCCAGCACGGCCACATCGTTCGCCGTAGAGAAGACTCCGGCGTGCCCCGAAACCCCGCCGACGCAGTAGGCGTTCTCGTCGTGCACGCTGCCCCACACGATGCCCCGGCCCGTCCAGGGCTGGTATTCCTCGGCCGCGATGCGCGGCTTGAGCGAGGAAGGCGGGTTGAACATCGTCTCGGACATGCGAAGCGGCTCAGTGATGTTCTGCCGGATCACACGATCGAGAGTCTGCCCCGTGACGGTCTCGATGACTTTGCCCAACGTCATCATGTTCATGTCGGAATACAGGAACGCCTCGTTGGGCGGAGTGACCGGCGCCACCGCATAGACCGCCGCCCACTGCTGTTCGCGAGTGGGGTAGGCGCACAGCCGGGGCTGCGGGTCGGGGGGAAGCCCAGATGTGTGGGTGAGCAGGTTGAGCATGGTGATGTCGGACTTGCCGTTGGCTGCGAAGGCCGGGATGTAGCGAGCGACAGGCGCATCGAGAGCGATCTGGCCGTCTTCGATGAGCTGCACGGCGGCGATCGACGTGAACAACTTCGTCATGGAAGCCAGATCGAAGATCGTGTTCCGTCGCATCGGAATCCACTGGTCCGGCGGAATGTCCGTGGGCGTGTCATTCAGGTAGCGCAGCGCATAGCCCACCGCGTCATGCGCAACGATCACTCCGTCGTGAACGGCCAGCGCCACTGCACCGGCATACACCGGTTCCGACGGCGACGGCCGCAGGAACCGAGTGATGTCGTCTTCGATCTGATTGATGTAGCGGGGAGCGGAAGCGACCTGCCGGGCGCTGGGGTAGCGCAGGGTGAGCCCAGGCTCCGCGAAGCTGATGTCCGCGCTGGTCACGGTGGGCGCCTCGGCGGCCGTTTGCGGACCAGCGGACGGGGCGCTGACCGTCAGGCCGACGGCGACAACAGCGCTCGCCATGGCGCGCAGCAAACGCATGAACCCGAAACCCAGATCCGGATCACCCATGCCGACCCCGAAAGTCAGTCTCCAGTGCCATGCACGAAATGTATCGACAGCACGATTTGGTCGGTAGCCCGATCCGCGCACGATCTCGTGGCGCGGTCATGACCGACTTGTCATCGCACGGGCGTGGCGAACTCAAGGCAGAAGCGACCAGCGTCATCCGAAGACGAGTTGGCCACGCGATACGGCTACCTCCTGAGCGTCCTTCCGTGATGTCGATTGATGTTGCGAGCGATCAAATCTGAGCTACCGGAGCCCTGTTGGCGACGCTCCAGCCGAACCGACGCCATCGTTTGGCCGGATTCTCAACCGCCGGCGGCAAGCCCACCGCGGGTGGCGTTGAACTCTCGCACCCGCTTGGCAGATCGAGCAACGCCAACTGCTCCGGTCACGGTGAAGAAGACACCGACCAGTGCGATGAAGATGACGCCAAGGACATTGGCTTCCGGATGTGGCCACAGCATCAGCAAGGCGATCAGCAAGAAGTAAAGCCCAAACGCCAGCCCGGCGAGTGCAATACCTCGCCCGTTCCTGGAGGCTCTTTCATCTCGAGTCAGCGAGGGTGGCGCTGTGGTCCGAAGCGAAGGTGCGTCTGTGCTCATCATGCGTCAATGTTGCCACCTTTCGAGCGCATGGCTGAGGCGTGGGAGCGTTTCAGGCAGGTGGCAGTAGTGGGCGCAATGACCGCCTGCGATCGTCGACGATCCTCGTTGAGGCGACCTGGAATGACGATCCGCACTCGGGCACACCGTCACCCCGTGAGCGGAGCGCGGGCGAAGGCCCACAGCCGCTCCCAGTCCGGCATGTACAGAAGTCCGCGGCTGGTGTTCGCGCCGAGATCGAACACCAGTTCACATTCTCCGCTGGTCGCGTGGCAGCGCAGGAGGTGGCTGTGCTCAGCGACAAAGGCGTCCAACAGAATCGCTTCGTTGGATTCCCACCAGACCCCCCAGGTGCCGCGGTCGGAGTACGCATCCCAGAGGCGCATCCCAGGGATGCCGTCGGGCAGCCGGAGCCACTGTGACGTCATCCGACGCGGCGGTGAGGGACGGGAGGGCCGCACGTACCTGCAGGTGGGCTGGGCAGCAGCCCGCCGGTTCTCCCGGCCGTGCTCCCGTGAAGACCCTCATCGTCCCGCCGGGCGAGAGGTAGGCGTCCTCAAAGCCGACCCACAGTTCGGGAAGCGGGGCGGCCTGGTCGTCCAGCGCCTTCGCGGGGTCGTACGGGATGTCGGTCGCCTCCACGATGTCGGCGCGGACATCCCAGCGCATCACCGGCGTTTGGCTGCCTTCGTCTACCCAATGGGCGATCCCTGCGGAGTCCACACCGATCACCTGGAGTCGATGTGTGCCGTCGAAGCGACCTGTGACGGTGCGCGTCGACAACTCCCGGTTCGTCACCGTGTCCCACATGACGAACTGTGTTGTGTCCGGGGTGGGATTGATCTGCCAGAAGGCGATCCGCCCGTCGGTGCTGAGCCGCGGATACCAACCGCCCGGCGCGGGAAGCGGTGCCACTCGTCCGTCACGCACGAGGGCCCACGCGGTCGGCGCCGCGAATTCGCTCGGCTGGTTGGCGATCATGAGCGTGTCGCCTGCCACCTCGATGGTGTGGACCGGGAACGGGGTCTCGATCTCGACTCCGTCCACGAACAGAGTCCCGTCCTGCGCATAAGGCACCAGGGGCGGCGCTCCCACGGGCAGCTCGTCGATCCAATCCTGCAGTTCTATGTCGGTCGGCAGCCGAGGCCCCGGCGACTGGACCTCCGCGAATGAGCTAGTCGGAGTCTGGGCCCGCAGGCCGGCGCTGAAGATCCCGACGCCGACCGCGCAGACCAGTGCCACGGCGGCCGCCGGTCGCCACCAGATGTGCGCGGTGACGGCGAAGCCAGCCCCTCGCATCGTCGCCCATACCAAGAAGTGTCCCGCGCCGAGCGGAAAGATACAGGACCCTTGGCGGCGACGGGGCGACGCCGCCTGTTCGGTTGTCGCAAGCTGATCCCTCAGTGACCGTACTTCGGACCCATCAGTGCTTCCTGCCTTCGGACGGTGCGGTACACCGTTGCGCGACCCACGTTCAGCACAGCCACCTCGCGGTTGTATGTCGGCCGGCCGTGTGCAATTCCATTAGGTGACGTTGCTGCTGGACTGACGGCTTGGTCGGCTTTCCCCGGAGCCTGCCCTTGGCTTTGGCCATCTGCATCCCCTCCCTGCACGCGGCCAGAGCGACGCGCAGCCCCTGGCGCTTGTCAGTGACGTTCCGGCAGTTCGCGCGGGCTCGCTAGCACTCGTCGCAGTCAGGCCGCGGTCATGCCCACGCCCGGGCCTAGCGATTCACCATTCGTGAACTCTGGTGCGCCGCCGACCCACCACCCGACAGCCGTGCTCCGTAGGTGCGGATGTCGCGGCATGCGAAGAAATACCCACGCGCGTGGACCCCAGATGCGTCATCCGCCCGATTCGGCAGTCCTCGGGCGTTCCTAGCCTCGAGACATGCAGTTCGCATCGCCGCCGGCATGGCGTCGAAGCACGAGAGAAGGAGGAAAGCGATGGACACGGAATCGTTCACCACATCGTCCGAGTCGGCTGACATCGTCATCATCGGCGGTGGACAGGCAGGACTCGCACTCGGCTACCAGCTGGCCCGCCTGCATCGGGATTTCGTGATCCTCGACGCAGGAAGCCGGGTCGGGGACGGCTGGCGCAGACGGTGGGACTCGCTGAGACTATTCACCCCCGCGAAGTACGACGGTCTCCCGGGGATGCCGTTCCCAGGAGACCCGCTGGCCTTCCCCACCAAGGATGAGCAGGCCGATTACCTCGAGGCCTACGCTACGCGATTCGCGATTCCCGTCCGCACCGGCATCCGCGTGGACCGAGTGCGGCTCGACGGCGACGAATTCATCGTCAGCGCGGGCCGCCGGCGATGGCGGGCGAACAGCGTCGTGCTCGCGACCGGCGGGGAGCAGGTGCCGTTCGTGCCGGCGTTCGCAGATCGGATCGACGAGTCGATCGTTCAGCTGCACTCCAGCGCCTACCGCAACCCGGATCAACTGCGTGCCGGTGCAGCCCTCGTCGTGGGAGTCGGGAATTCCGGTGCGGAGATCGCGCTAGAACTGAGCGCCGACCGGTCGGTTCTGATCGCCGGCGAGCCGGTGGGTGAGCTGCCCTTCCGTCACGGACGCAATGCGGCGCGGTTCGCACTGCCACTGGTGCGGTTCGCCGGTACGCGAGTGCTCACCTTGGCGACGCCGATGGGTCGCAAGGCCGCCGCGCATTTCAATGGCCCGCCACTGATCCGCACCCGCCTGCGTGATCTCGCCGCGGCCCGGGTGACGCGCGTGCAGCGGATCACGAACGTCGTCGACGGCCGGCCGTCCGTCGCCGACGGGCAGACGCTCGATGTGGCGAATGTGATCTGGTGCACCGGCTACCGGGAGGACTTCGGAATCCTGGATCTGCCCGGCGCGTCGGCGAATCGACCCGATCAGGTGCGCGGTGTCGTGTCGAGTGTTCCCGGTCTCTACCTGCTCGGACAGCAGTTCCTGTTCGCGGCCGCGTCCGGCACCCTTCCCGGCGTCGTGCGGGACGCCAAGCATCTGGCTTCGCGGATCGCGGCTCAGGATGGGCGGGGATCAGACCAGCCTGTGCTGGTAGGCGTAGGCGGTCGCAGCCGCCCGTGAGGGTAGATCCAGTTTGGCGAAGATGTTGCTGAGGTGCCGGGCGACCGTCTTCTCGCTGAGGTACAGCTCCCCAGCGATCTTCCTGTTCGTGAGGCCGGACGCAACCAGGCGCAGCACCTCGACTTCCCGTGCAGTCAACGGCGAGTCGCCGGGCTGGCGTCGGAGCCCTTCCAGCCCCTCGACGCTCGGGCCGGCACCGAGCTCGCCGAACATGGCACGCGCGGCCTGGAATTCCACCTCGGCAGAGGCGTCATCCTCGAGGAGGCGGTGTGCACGGCCGATCAGCGCTCGGCACTGCGCCAGCTCGAAGGGGACGTCGAGATCCCGCCAGAGCGCGCTCGCCCGCCGGGCTTCGCTGAGGGCAGCGGGGCCGTCGCCTTCCTCAAGCAGGACCGCCGCGTTCGCTTGGCTTGCCGAGGCTTTGAGCATCGGCATCCGGCTGTCGTCGGCGACCGAGCGAAGCTCATCCGCGGCCGCCCTGGCTGCGTCCAGGTGTCCTGCGGCCAGCTCGATGGTGACCAGCGCAGGGAGCATCTGCCGCCGGGTTCCAGGATCGGCTCCCTCGACTGCGCCATGGATGAGGGCCAGCGCGACGTCAGCATGGCCGCGTGCGAGTGAGAGAAGGGCAAGACCCGGCTGCGGCTCAAACCCCGTCTCGCCGGCGCGTCGGTAGGAGGCCTCCGCCTCCTCGAACTCACCCCTCAGCCGCTCGATCTCGCCCTTCTGGTAGAACGCCCCGTAGGCCGCGTCACGATCTCCCCGCCCATACCTTTCCTCCGCGAGCAGCGCCGCACCGTACGACTCCGACCACGCGCCGTGCAGCCGGTACAGCGCCGCGCGATGGGCCTGGCACTGTGCGCTGAACGGGATCATGTCGGGCTGCTCGGCACACCAGTGGTCGAGCGCCGCCGTCCACTCGTGGGCGCGTCGCAGGTCGTAGGCGACGTGGCACGTGCCGATCACCGCGCAGTAGACGATGCCTGCCGGCAAGGGGGAGATCTCATCTGCGGTGACCGCGACCATGGCCTCGTCGAGCAGGGTCATCCCTTCCTCGACTCGACCGGCCATGATCCGCGCCTGTCCCTGGCCGAGCTGCGCCAGGCACAGGATGTCGCGGTCTCCGAAGCGCTGCGCGAAATCTGCGAGCTGGTCGAACGCCTGCAGCGCGCCATCCACGTCGCCGGAATAAAGGGAGCCCAGACCCACGGGGATCAGCAGGAACCCCTCGGCACCCTCCGGTTCGCCACGCCCGCGCACCAGACGCTGCGCGCGTGCGAGCCATCCGCCTCCCCGCGCTCGGTCGCCCGCGTTCATCAGGTAGATCCCGAGCCAGGCCGCGCATCGGGCGGCGCCGGCGATGTCATCCGTGGCGAGGAAGGCCTCGTGAGCCCGGGTGAGCGTGTCGAGCCCATCGGGCTCGCGCCCGAGCAGGAAGGCGGTGGTCGCGGCCAGTTCGAGGTCGCGAGGAAGCGGCTGTCCTGTGAGCTGCGCGTCGCCAAACGCATCCCGAGCATCGGTCCACCGGTGCTCCTGGTATGCGACTCGGGCGAGTTCGAGAGCGGTAGGCATTGCGATCTGACTTCCGACCCGCTTCCGGCCACCGTCGGCTGCGGTGCGTGGGCGGATGCGGGTCACGGTACGCCCCTGCGATGGCGGCGGCAAGGCCGCGCCTGTCGCCCGAGGCCGTGCAGGTCGAGCGCAATCAAACCGGCTCCGGGTAGAGAAGCTATCCTCCCGTCCTGGTCAACCGTAGGAACAAGCCCGAGCTGCACGTGGGCACGGTCTCGGACTGGGAAAGCATGGTTGGACACGAATCCTGATCCGGGCGGGGTCCGTCTGCGGCTGCGGAAGAAGGCGGCGACCCGACCCGGGATCACTTACGCGGACGCCCTGGACGTCGCCCTGTGCTTCGGGTGGATCGATGGGCAGTCGGCTCCTCTTGATGCCGACTACTTTCTGCAAACCTTCTCGCCGCGACGACGGCGAAGCACGTGGTCGAAGGTCAACGTCGGTCACGTCACTCGGCTGATCGAACGGAGCCCCCACGGATTTGGACCCGCCCGTGTGCTGGAGCGAGCAACGCGGCGTAGCGGGGAAGGACGCCCCCTTCGCGCAGTGAGGAAGTACGTCAGGCAGATCCATTGCACCAGTACGACGCCACTGCACCAGTACGACGAAACGCCGCCCTAGACCAGAGTTGGTTGGGACGCAACCCCGTACTTGCTGATCGATTCGAGTCGTAGACCTGCGCGTATGAAGAGCATCTCGTATGCCGGGTCCCGGCTCATGACCGGGGACGATATCGCGCAGGCCGTGCTGGAATACAGCGCTGCTCTTTCGGACGCGGCGACTGCCGCGACGGTTGAGATACCGGTGCTGACAGAACAGGGGGGCCGATCCCACGCGATACTGCTCGTGGGGCCGGCCAGCCAGATCGTTGCCGAAGACGTGCGGACCAACTTCGCGGAGCTCGTGGATGCCGCGACCGTCGATTTGCTGCACCAGAAGACCTCTGAGCATCGACCGGTTGCGAGTGAGGCGTCCGCTCAAATGCCAACGTTCGATGAGGCCGGGCCGTGGATAGACGACTACTGACGAGCGGGATCTCGCCTACCGTCGAGGCGCGCTGAGGCGGACTGAGAATCGAGACGGCGCCCGTGCTTCTGCGGTCTGAGGCATCCGGACCTCGCCGCCCTGGGGACTGCCGCAACGGCGGCTGGTCGGGAGGATCCCTGCTGTCGGGCCCTGGACACAGGCTGCGCTTGACTCCGCACGCACACCAGTGACAAGCGTGCGTGGTGACCGCGCGGCCAATGCCGGGAGGACTATCGCCCGGTGGCCGTACCCTGCGGACTGATCAGCGGGACCGCGACCGCCTTAATGGGCGGGCGTCACGCGGGACAGCGGTTCCGAGATCGGAATTGCTTCGTTCACAGGGCGGGCTGGCGAGTTCAGCAGTTCATGCGTCTGGTTCCGGAAGGACGCGCAGTCCATCAGCCGCACTGGCTGATGCAAGCAGCACTTCTACCCAAGCACGGTTGATCCGGTGCGTACGGGTGCCGTAGAAGTGGAACTGCATCGGGACACCCGCGTTCATCCAATAGCTCCGCCGGCCGGTGCTGTCCCTGGTATGCACGTCGAACATGAACGCTTCGCGACGGCGGAGCTTGTTCATCACCGCGATCCGCAGGTGCGCAAGCGTCCGGTCATCGATCTCCACCGACGACGACATGCTGGCATACACGAACCTGCCCATCCTGATCTCCCTCGCCGCGGGGGTTTACCGCATCGAGGCTTATCGGAGAGATCCACGGTGTCGGGCCGTGGACACAGTATGCGCCGTATACCGAGCACATACCAGTGGCCAGCGCGCGGCTGCTGCCGCGCCCTGCGAGCACGTCGCGGTCAGGAGTTCGGTGCGCGAGTAAATGATCGATTTCATCCCTCCGTAGCACCGGCCCCCTCCGGCTCGTCCCGGGTAGTGCCGACGAGACCAATGAGGTACGAACTGACTTCGAGGTTTGAGCGACTCTCCAGGTCTGGATGCCGAGCGCGGCTCGTCCTCGGCCGAGGACGATCCTGTTCCGCAGCGCGGCGCGACCGGCGAAGCGCTAGCCTGCTTCCGATTGCCTCTGGCGTTCGGAGTGTGGCGGTGGGCGGCTCGGGTGGCTGGGCCGGGAATGCCGACTGAGGGGCGAGACGAACGAGCGGGCGACGTCAGCCACACGTCGGTGTGGTGAAGCGCATACTGGTGACTGCCGGCAAGGGGCTGGGGCAGGAGTGTAGGTGTGCCGTTTCGAAGCATCAGTACGCTGCAGTTATGGCTCGACGAGTTCGCCGCGTTGGGTTATCCGACCGCTGAAGCGGCGCGAGTCATCGCGCAGGACGGGGCTGACGATGCCGATACTGGCTTGGTGGTATTCCAGTTCGTGAACTCGCCAACATTGGCGTATCTGCAGCCCGAGCCTCCGGCGCTCGAATGGGTCATCACGATCGAAGGGCGAGAGGGTTCGATCCCCATGCGGCCATCGACAGCGATGAACGTCGCATACGAATTTTCGGTGGTTTCAGCTCTGGGCACGTTCCTGGAGGCCAAGTCGCGTATCTGGCTGGAGGATCACGAGGGAAAGTGATGCTATGGCGTATTCGGTCGGGGATGCCCTCACTGTCAATGGTGCAAGGGCGCGCTGAATCTCCCATAATGTCCAGGTTCCAAGATGCCCAACGCTACTTCCATTCCTGTCGGATGCCCGTGTGCGACTGAAGCGCCGGAGAGAGTCTCTTGTCGCTCGCGCCACGGGGGTCGTCGATCAAGGACCTCCCTCGAGTCCAGGACGACCCCTGAGCGGGCGCGTCACAGGATCCTTGACAATCGTCCCGCTCATGGCCGCCAAATGATCGATTGCGGTCGACAGCAAGTGGCTAGCGGACGAGTATGCGATTACCGGTGCCGCTCCTCGGCGTCACTAATGACTGGCGCATCAGCAATGTGACCCGCTGCCACTCGAGTCCGCACAGTTTGCTGGTTCAGGGCTGAGACGCGGTGACGCTGATGGCCCAGGTGACGCCGAACCGGTCGGTGAGCATCCCGAATCCAGGGGACCATGCCGACGCGGCGAGGGGCTCGACGATGGTCGCGCCGTCCAGAAGAGCGTCCCAGTAGGCAGTCACTTCGTCGAGGGAATCGCCGCTGAGGGCCAGGAAGAATGTCTGATCGGTGATCGTCGTGCCGTTCAGCCGTCGAGCTGATCCGGACAGCGCGGGCGCGTTGCCGCTCGTGCCCGGGACGTCGTAGGCCATCAGAGTGAAGCCGCTGTTGCTGAACACCTGCCCGTACACGACGTTCTGGGCGTCCGGGGCGTGGGTCGGCATTCCGAAGTCGGCGTACGTGCGAATGACGGCGGTGCCGTCGAACGCGGTCGCGTAGAAGTCGAGGGCGTCGCGGGCCGAGCCGTTGAAGTTGAGGTGAGGAACGGGTGTAGCGGGCATGTGCTTCTCCATCTGATGGAGTCCCACGGGTTTGCGGGACGGGCTGATCGGTTGAGCTCCAGGCTTCCCCGGGATCCGGTCAAAGATCGTCCGCTTCTGGTGCGACTATGGGTGAATGCCGATTGCGTCCTCGTCCTCGACGTCACAACGGCTGCTCACGTTGCTCTCGCTGCTGCAAGCTCGTCGCGACTGGCCAGCCCGTGTGCTCGCCCAGCGGCTCGAGGTCAGCGAGCGAACGGTCCGTCGAGACATCGATCGACTCCGTGAGCTCGACTACGCGATCGACGCGATCAGAGGTCCCGACGGCGGGTATCGACTGGAGGCGGGAGCGCATCTGCCGCCGTTGCTGTTCGACGACGGCCAGACCATCGCGATTGCACTCGCGCTCCGGACGGCCGCGTCCCTCGGTGCCGGAATCGAGGAAGATGCCCAACGCGCTCTTGCGACGCTGCAACGGCTCCTCCCTAGTCACCTCGCCCATCGCATCGACAACCTCATCGTCGCTACGTCGCAGGATCGCCACCCGACCCAACCCGAGGCTGATCCTGCCGTGTTGCTTCGTATCGGCGACGCGATCCGAACCAACCACGAACTGCGGTTCGACTATGCCGCGCCGGCGCATGACGCCAGCTCCGAAGAGCTCCCCGTGCGGCGGACCGAGCCTCACCATCTGCTCCTGCTTCGCGGACGCTGGTACCTACTCGGCTACTCTGTCGACCACGACGATTGGCGCGTCTACCGGGTGGACAGAGTCACCCCACGCTCGCACACCGGGCGGGCGTTCTCGCCGCGTCCCATCCCGGGCGGCGATCCGGCCCGCTTCCTCGAGGCCCGCTTCAAGGGATCAAACGACGGCAACGACACCTGGCCGAGATGGGGAACGGCCACTCTTGACGCTCCCCTCCGTAGGATCGCCCCGTATATCCACGACGGGACAGCTCACGCGCTCACGCCCGAGCGGAGCCGTCTCACACTCGGCGCCTGGTCCTGGGGGGGACTCGCCGCAGCCTTCGCTCGCTTCGAAGCCGACATCTCCGATGTTGAACCGTTCGAACTCCGTGCGGCCTTCGCCGAGCTGAGCAAACGCACTCGTCGCATCTGAGCGCGCCATTTCCCACAACGAGAGCTGAACAGTCATCGCCTCCATCCGCGATGGCCCGCAAACAGTGGCCGCGGATTATGGGACCGCTGACGATCCGCAAGCGGGCGTTGCCCAGGAGGGGCGCCTTCACGGGGGTGCCGAGAGTGTTGGGTGAGATGCGCATGCGTTGCGTGTTGATGCCACGATGTCCGGCGACGCGCTCTGTCCGGATCAGAGCGTCGGGTCAGCGTGTCATATGGCGCTGTCGAGATGCGCGACGATCGCCGCGGTGACCGCAGGCATGTCCGGGTAAGGGAACTGGTGGCCGACTCCATCCAGCCAGAGATGCTTGGCCGTGGGGATCATCCGGGCGAGCTCGTGCGCGTGCTCGATCGGCAGGAAGGTGTCGGCCGTGCCATGGATGACGAGCGTGGGAACCCGGATGCCGCCTAGTAGCGGGTACCGAGAGCGCGTGATCGTGACTGCTGCCTGATGCTGAACGATGGCGCGAAAGTTGATGCCGCGCCGAAACCTGAGGTCGTAGAGGACGAGCCGGGCCAGCTCTTCGACGTCCACGCCGTCGGAGCCGTTGACGCTGATGACTTTGGCGACTCGTTCCTTCACCAGATTCTTCTCGCCGCCCAGGAGTCGATATCGCAGGAGCGGCAATCCGGCCAGGCCCGCGCGCAGCATGGGGCCGATGCGCATCGTGGGCAGGGTCGCGTCCGTCGGATCGGCTGCTGTTGACATTAGCGTGAGGGATGCGACGCGTTCGGGATGACCGATGGCGATCTCCTGAGCGATGAACCCACCGAAGGAGAGGCCGATGACGTGGGCCTTCGCCACGTGCAGGGCGTCAAGCACCGCGACCGCATCCTCGGCCATATCGGAGAGCGGGTAAGGCTGCTGCCGACTCCAGTCGCCCAACCAGTCTGAAGCGCCGGTGCCGCGCTGGTCGAACCGGATCACTTGGTAGCCGGCCCGGGTTAGCGCACGGAGGAAGCTCGGAGGCCAGAACAGCGCGTCGCCCCCGATTGAGAGGTTGAGAAGCACAACCCCCTTCTCGGCTCCCTCCGACGCTATGGACTCGTACCAGATACGCACACCGCGCGGTCCCGCGTACCCGGTCTCGCCCCCGACGACATCCTCAAGGTCGCTCGTCGCCACCCGGTCGATAACGGCATCAATATCGGGTGGTAGCTTTGGCCCGCCACGCAGGAACCACATCCCCACACCGGCCGCACCGGCGACCGCACCCGCAACGACGTACGCCTTCACCCTCCCAGCGTCTCAACGGCGCGCCGTTCCCGCCATAGTGTTGAACGCCCACACGCGCTCGCATGGGGCGACCTGCCCTCCTTCTTCCGGGCGGATAGGGGGCAAGGCAAACAGCAGGATGCTCTGATGCTCCGGCAGAAGAGAGGCCCGTACGCGCCGTCGACCGTGCGTTCCGCATCCGCTCCCGGGCGCTCGTCAAGATCCAGCCAATCGGCCCGCTGAGCCCCCGTCGAGCGAGGATCCCTACGCGTGCACTCAGGTGAGCGGCCTCGTTCACGGGCATGCTCACCGCCATCGACGACTTCCTGGCCGCGTACCTCAGGTGACGCGCAGGTCGCGCTGCATACCCACGATGTCGTGGGACTCCTGCAGCCAGGTCCGCAGCTCGTCGTCGAGGTCGGCCGCCGTCGTGACCAGGACATAGTGCGCCCGCCACCTCGGGCCGTAGTCCACGGTCTTAACGATGCGGGGGCTGTCCAGCCATCGATGCAGCGAAAAGGTGGCGAGAAATCCGTCCTTCCGCGGCGTCAATCCCGCGAAGCGGACCCGCGCGACGCAGACGAGCCGCGTCTTCTGGGGGAGGATCTGCACGTCGCCCAGCGCCTGCAGCATCGCGACGTACCTGCGGGCCAAAGCGAGGGCGGATGCCTCAGACCCCGCGAACAGGTCCTCGAGCGTGAACTGCCCGCACGAGTGCCAGAGGTTCCGGCTCACTAGCCGCGCCCCGCAGCGGGGGCAGATCCACAGCTCCGGGAGGCCGGGAGCTGTCTCCGGCTGGTCCATATGTCACCACACCTCCGCGCGGTACATCCGATTCTTCGATTATGTCCCGCGTCACCAGCTCCGTACTCGAGTCGATGGGAAGGCGGCGACGTCGGGTGCGTGCGAGGGTGTCAGTGTCAATACCCGGAGTGGACGCTGTTGGCAGTCCCTCGAACTCGGCAGTCAAGGTCCCTGAGGCTACCTGGGCGCGAATAGGGTCTCCTGGTGCGGCGGCCGCTACGTCATTCCGCCGAATGTCGACGGACCGAAGCTTCGGGAGGCCAGGCGAGCGCCGCGGTGCTTGGTAGTGCGCGCCGGCGATGAGGCGCATACTGAGGGCACGGCCCGACACCGTGGATCTCTCTACCAGCCTCGATGCGGTAAACCTCCGCAGCGAGGAAGATCTAATGGGCAGGTTCGTGTACTCCCGCATGTCGCCATCGGTCGAGATCGATGATCGGACGCTTGCGCATGTGCGCATCGTGGTCATGAACAAGCTACGCCGTCGCGAATCGTTCATGTTCGACGTGCGTGGTGGGGACGGCAGCGGTCGGCGGAGTTATTGGATGAACGCATGTGTCCCCATGCAGTTCCACTTCTACGGCACCCGCACGCACAGGATCAACCGACACTGGATAGAGGTGCTTCTGGCATCCGCCAGTGCAGCAGACGGGATGAGAGTCCTTCCGGAGCCAGCCGACTGAATCGCCGGCGTCGTCCGCACCGACACTCGGGTCGGCGCCCGGCCGGAGCGAGATCGGACCGCTCGACCTCGCCTTCACCGCAACCCTCGGTCGAGTGAGACAAGGCGACACGTGGATATGCGTGCAGCTGCCGGACTCGGCCACGATCTTCGGCACTCGCGGACTCGTCAAGGTGTCAGGAACCGCCGACGGTCACCCCTTCGACGGCGCGTTCATGGCACTCGGAGACGGAACACACAAGCTGCCCATCTCGGCATCGATCCGCCGCGCCATCAACAGTGCTGCAGATGATCGTGAAACGCTGTCGATTGTTCGCCCGTTCGATCGTCATTTCGATGACGGACGATCGTCATTCAAGGGAGACATCATGCCTACCACCGTCATCACGGGCGCCCGCACCGTCGAGTTCGGCGAAGGACGCGAGTCATGAGCGGCATCGGGCCGCTCGACATCACCTTCACCGCAACTCTCGGTCGAGTGAGAGAGCGGGACACGTGGATATGCGTGCAGCTGCCAGACTCGGCCACAATCTTCGGCACCCGTGGGCTCGTCAAGGTGTCGGGGACTGTGGACGATCACCCCTTCGATGGAGCGTTCATGGCACTCGGAGACGGAACACACAAGCTCCCCATCTCCGCCGCGATCCGCCGCACAATCAACAAGGGCGAAGGCGACGAAGTCACCATCCACCTCACCCACCGACGCAACTAGAACCGTCCGTAAGCTGGTCGTCAATCGGTCGGGACGCGCCCGGCGATGACACGCCTTCCCACCGGGAAGGCGGTGCCGCACGACGGATCCGATGCAGCGCGGCGCAAGCAGTCCGTCCGTGGGGCGACGCCGTGCCCGGAGCGTTGCCACGGCCGCTGCTTCTGGTCTGAGCGGGTCCGCACGCCCGCGGCGGAGAACAGCCGATGCAGATCAGGCGAATAGTTCGTCGAACGCGTCCGTGCGGACGCGAGGCGCCGCGACGGCCCGCTTGATCGCAGGCTCGGGGGTGACGGCGGCGGTGCTGACCGACTCCATGAGAGCGCGTGCGGACTCGGTCAGGAACCTGCTGGGCTTGGCGGCGACGTGCTTGGCCAGGAACGCGGTGGGATGCGTGGGCAGCTGCGAGGGCACGTACACGTCGAGGGCGTCGCGTGCGCGGGTGAGCGCGACGTAGAAGAGGCGCTCCTCCTCGGCAAGGCCCGCGGGCGAGGTGAGTGCCATGTCCGAGGGCATCGCGCCGTCGTTCGCGCGCAGGAGGTGCACCGTGTCCCATTCCAGGCCCTTCGCGGAGTGGATCGTGGACAGGGTCAGCCAGTCCTCGTCGAGATGTGGCTGCTTCGCCCAGTCGCCGGCGACGTTCACCGGGTCGATCGCCTGCTCGCTCACGAATGTGCGGAGATCGCTGTGTTGAGCGGCGGCCTGCGCGATGCCGTCGACTTCGGTCACCCGACGGTGCCAATCCGGGTAGTGCGCGCGCAGCAGCGGATCCACCGCGCCTCGGCATGCCTCGACCAGCTCCGGCACGGCGGTCGTGGAGTCGACGGCGCCGAGCAGCGACAGGGTCGACGCGAGCCCGGTGCGCGCCTTCGCCGGTGCCGCCGCGACCGCGTCGGCCGTGCGATCGACGCCCCCGTCCGCGAGGATCCCGGCGAGTCCGCGCGCACTCGCTTTGCCGATCGCGCGGTGCCGGGTGAGCAGGCGGTACCAGGACACCTCGTCCGCCGGATTGAGCACCACTCGGAAGCTCGCCAGCAGGTCGCGCACATGCGACGTCTCCAGGTAGCCGATCCCGCCGAACTTGTGGAACGGGATCCCTCGCACCTTGAGCTCGACCTCGAGCTGCGCGCTGTGGGATCCGGTGCGCATCAGCACGGCCTGCGAACGCAGTGGCGTGCCATCGACGTGCGCGGCGAGGATGCGGTCCGCGATCGTGCGGGCCTCGTCGTCGGCGTTGCGGCAGGTGACCAGCGTCGGCCGGGCGCCCGGCTGCGGACGGTCGGCGACGAGCCGCAGCCTCAGTTCGCCCGGGCGCACCTGGTTCGCGAGGTCGAGGATCGGCTGCGTGGAACGGAAGTTGCGTTCGAGGCGCACGAGCGTGGCGTCGGGGTACGCCTCGATGAGCTCGAGCAGGTGCCCGGCGCTCGCCCCCCGGAACGCGTAGATCGCCTGTGCGTCGTCGCCGACGACCGTGAGCCCGCGGCCGTCGGGACTGAGCCCGCGCACGATGTCGACCTGAAGCTGGTTGACGTCCTGGTACTCGTCGACGAGCACCCAGTCCCAGCGCGCCCGCAGCCGTGCTCCGACATCGGGATCAGCGACCAGCGCCCGCCAGGCGATGAGCAGATCATCCAGGTCGAGCAGGCCGCGCTCGCGCTTGCGGTCGCGGTAATGCCGCAACAGGCCGGCGATCGCGTCGGCCTGCTCGAGCGCCCAGGGAAACTGCGCTTCGATGACGGCGCGGGCCGGGGTCGCGGTGTTGATCGCGCGGGAGGCGATGTCGGCGATGGTGCGTGTCGTGGGCAGCCGTACCTCGGTGCCGTCGAGCCCGTGCTCCGCGCGCAGCAGGTCGATCAGGTCGATGACGTCGTCGGGATCGATGACCGTCACGTCCTCCAGCCCCAGATGCTGCGCGTGCTCGGCGACGATGCGGTGCGCGACGGCATGGAACGTGCCGCCGGCGATGCGCTGCGCAGCCTGCGCGTCGCCGCACATCACCGCAGCGCGAGAGAGCATCGCGGACGCCGCGCGCCGGGTGAACGTCAGCAGCAGGATCCGTTCAGGTACGACCCCCGCCTCCAGCAGCCGCGCAACCCGTGCGGTGAGCACGCGCGTCTTCCCGGTGCCGGCCCCCGCCGCGACCACAAGCGGCCCATCGCCGTGCTCGACGGCCTCCAGCTGTGCCGGATCCAGCCCGGCGAGCGCATCGACATACTGCCACGGAGGTGACGGTAACGAGACCCCCGGACATTCAGCCATCACGGCGAGTTTGCGGAGATGCTAAAGCGGGTCCGTGTGATCGGGCTGGAGCGGTATGCGAAGTGCGGGGCTGCCCCCTGAGCGGTCGGTCAGCGGCAGGGGCGACCGCTGAGCGCCGGTCGCGTATCAACAACCAAGTGACGCCGCACCAGAGCGCCCCGTTCGCGATGGTCTGCGGCACGCCGGAGTACCACGAGAGCGGCTCGGTGACCCGGTCGATCCACTCGCGTGGCCCAGTCGGGTCGGCGGCATCCGTCGCGACGGCGGGATCGCCGTCCGGCGCGGGGCCGCACGCGTCCTGGAGCGCACGCACGGCCCGGTCCTCGCGGGGGTCGTCGCCGCCGAGGAGCCGCATCACCCGCCCCGCCGCGGCCAACACGGCGATCACGCCGAGCCCCGGCAGGACCACGGCTCCAAGCAACGGCATGCCCGGAGCCTAGTGGCGTCGTGAGGGTGGGAGTACGCCGGAGCACCGCACCCGGGGAAGCGCCCTCAAGCCGGTCCTCGTGCGGGCAATGCGTGAGGGTGCGCGGCGGGATCTCCCAGCGGGCCGCGGCCGTGTCGGGTCGGACGCCCGAGTTGGCGACCGCGGCTACAAGGGCGCTAGAAGATGTGCGCTTCGCAGGAGGCAAGGAACTTCTCACGGCGATGCTGAAGCTCGCGGTAAACGGTGGCGCGGGAGACGCTGAACAGCTCCGCGATCTCCGGTCTGGGTGTACTCGCCTCGATCGTGCACCTCGAACAGCAGGGCCCGCTGCGTCTTCGACAGCTTCGGCTGCTTTCCCTTCAGTCTCCCTTTGGCGCGGGCGACCGCCATCCCCTCCCGGGTGCGCATGCTGATCAGGTCCCGCTCGAACTCCGCCACCATGGCGAGCACGTTGAACAGGAGTCGACCGACAGGATCGGTCGGGTCGTACCGGTTCCCGCCGAGGCTGAGCGCGACGCCTTTCGTCGTCAGCTCATCCGCGATCTCGCGCGCATCTCTCAGCGACCGGGCCAGTCGGTCGAGTTTCGTCACGACGAGGGTGTCTCCGCTTCGCACCGCGGCAAGCGCCTCCCGCAAGCCCGGTCGGGCGCGATTCGCGCCGGTCATGCCGTGGTCGACGTAGATGTGCGCGTCGTGAACGCCCAAACGCAGCAGTGCGTCGCGTTGAGCAGTGAGGTCCTGATCCGTAGTCGAGACCCTGGCGTATCCAATCTGTATTCCATCCATTGCGCCAGCGTCGCCCTGCCGTACCCACGCCACACGATGAGGATCCCTACCGGGCACTGGTCACGAGATCGTTGGCAACCGTCCCGTAGAAGGTTCCTTCAGCGATCGCAGTCGGCTTCTACATGGCAGGCCGACGCGAGGACGTCCAGTGCGGACTCCCCTGAGTTTGAGTGTGCTGATCCCGTGGATGGGTGGATGGGTGACGAAGCGGGCAGCGGCGCCGGGTGACCGGCAGGCGCCGGGCACCCGCGGGGCTAACGGTAGAACTCGCCGTAATAGGTCCCCGAGCCGGTCTCGATAGGCGGGATCGTCAGCGGTGGCATCATCGAGTTCTGGCGAATCCTTGATCTGGGCCTTTGGGAGATCGATGTAGACCTTCTCGTCCGCGTCGTCGACACGCTGAATCGTGCCCGCCGGAAGATTTACCTTCCGGCCGAAGATCCATGGGCCGGTGTCGACCACGATGTTGCTTTCATCGACCGCGTTGCTGGCCTCGTCGACCTTGCCGATGTCGCCATCGGAGGCGTGAACGCGATAGCCCACGATGGTGCCGGACTCAGCTGCGCGAGCCGACGAATCACGGTAATTCCAGGCGTCCCACCGATCGAAGTCATCGGAGACATCCTGTTGCGATGACCGCCAGAATCCACCGATCCCTCAGCGGGCGAATTTCGGTCGTCGTGACCGAATGTGCCCTTTGACCGGACGATCAATGGAGATTCGCCGCGCCCGTGCTTTCGACAGAGTTTTCCAGCGGGATCAGCGGATCGGACCACTAGCCAGGCTTGTCGAATACGCCCTGGATGAACACCGTGCGCCCGGCGTCGGTGTTGCGCCCGGAGTTACTCATCTTGACGGCTGCCTGTTCTCCCAGCACGAGATGCATTCCAAGCGGAGGAGGGGCGCTGGAGCCGCTCGCACCCGACGCTTGCGCCTTCGCCTGCTGTGCCTTGCGCGCCGCCATGATGTCGGCGGTAATGTCGCGCCAGGTGCGCTCCAGGAGACCTGCACCGCGGATCAACCCGCGGAGGGATTCCGCATCGGCCAGATGGCTCTGGTTGGGGCGGCTCGCCCATGGGACCGGAAACTCAATCGGCTCGCCGTTCCCCGCGCAGATTTCCTGGCAGACGAACAGCCCGCCCGGCCTGAGTACCCGGGCGATTCCGGAATACAGGCGGCGCTTGTCCCGGATGTTCATCTGCATTTGTATCGTCCACACCACGTCGAAGCTGGACGCGGCGAACGGAAGCTCCAGGGCATCACCCGCCTGAAAGCGGGTGCGATCGGACAACCGCGTCATCCGAGAAAGGGCGTTGGCCACCCGCAGAATTCAGGCGAGAGATCGATGCCTGTCACGTCGCAACCCAAAGTTGCGGCGAGGTAACGCGCCGGGCCGCCCAACCCGCTGCCCACGTCGAGCACTCGCGATCCTGGCGGAATCTTTGCAAGCTCCACCAATGCGCGCGTGGCCGAACGTCCCGCGGAGTGAAACTCGTCGGCCGGCGCGAGATCTTCGTGCGTGACCGAGTCCAGGTCCTTGCCGAGAGCTTGCAACCCCGCCACGATTCGCGGCAGAAGTCCGCCCGGCTCGTAGTGACGAAGATTTCCTTGTGCGACTCGCCCATGGACGCAAATCCTGCGCAGATTTCGGGGAGCCGTCAAGTAAGCGCTTGCTCCCACCACCCCGTCACCTGCCCTCCTCCGGCAGGAGGGAGGGTCTGGCCTGTGCCCTCACGAGGTCTCCACTCGACCGCAGAACGGCATCGCAGACCCCCCTGACCAGCAAACGATCTCTGTCCTCCTAAACGACATCGGAAGGGTCGCGGTCGTGCAATTCTCCCTTCGTCCCGAGGGTCCGTCGGTGGCTTGGCAACCTGGACCAGCGGATAGCTCGCCTCCCCGCAATCGCTTACGGCTTCGTCGTCCGCTGGACCGTTCCCGAGATGCGATCCATGGTGCAATTCCTACTGCTGCTGTCAGGCGTCTTGCTCGGCACCGCAGCAACGCTTCTTACGAATTTCTCCTGCCCCGCCGTGCGGCAGAGAAGGCAGAGGCGGCGACGGATGCGTCGCGAGAAATTCAAGAGACGTCGCTAGAACTTCTTCGCGAGACTCAACTCCTGCTCGCCCACGCGCAGGCCCAGTTGCGTCAACGACCCCGGTGGCGACGGCGGCCGAAAGGTTCGAGGCGATACAAATGGGAACCTTATCTACCTCGACCCTGTCCTCCAGCGGAGGCCAACTCGCCGCTCAGCGATCACAGCGAGCCACCAGCGTTCGTAAGCCGGTCCCTCTGTGGGCAGTGGATGCGGTCTCGTTGAGAATGTTGCCCGGGGTGGGCCCGTCGAGCTGACCTGAGCGTGACGGCCTGCTGCGTTCTGGAGTGATGGGGTGTAGGTGGGGGGTGTTGCCTTCAGTGATCGCGGTGTCGCCTCCGTAGCTGCGGAGATGTCGGTGGGCCGCTCGGTGAGGCGAGCCAGTTGGCAGGTTGTTCCGGAGAGGGAGGCTCGAGGTGTGGCACGCCATGATCTTCCGCACGGCCTGGGACGCGTGGGAAGGTGAAGAAGGGCGGACGAGATCATGCGAGTGGAGTATTCGGGCGAGGTCGACCGGTTGCTAGCGGCGGAGATCCATCGTTGCGGTTTCTTGCGCGACGTGATCCTTGCGAAAGAGGACGCGACCACCACACCGATGCGCCGGCTCCAAGCTCGAATTCGCGCCTCGCCACATGTATCGGCGCTGCTGGAAGGCCATGCTCGTGCCGGCTGCCTCCACCTATGGAAAGTGGAAGGGCGCACACTGGGTCCCTCCTTCACCTCGCATCTCTCGCTCACCCGGGCGGTGATCCGCGCGTCGAGAAGTTGATCGATGAGACACTGACCTACTGGACGGCACCGCGGTTTCTCCGTGACGAAGAAGTTCGTTCGGTCGCCCGGTCACCCGAGTTCGTCCCCGTCATTGCGGGCAAGGCGCGGCGATGTGCCTCCCAGCAGGGCGGAGCTCTACTGGTAGTGACGCTGAGGTATCGCAATGACGCGCGGACAACCACGCTCGCCGAATCGACTGATCGGTTGGCAGTGGCCCGATGGCGGATGGAACTGCGACCGTCACGTGGAAGCACGCATGTCTTCGGTCAACGAGACCTTCCTGCCGCTACGCGGTCTGCTCGCACTCGGCGGTCGCGAAGACACAGCCGACCGCGCGTGCGAGTTCCTCCTCGACCGCCATGTGATCTACCGCCGCACCGACGGCCAGCCGCTGCAGCCGGCCGTCGCGCAACTCCACTACCCCGCCTACTGGCACTACGACCTGCTGGCGGGACTGACCGCTCTGGCCGACGCGCGCCGACTCGGCGACGCGCGCTTCCGCCCGAGCCCTCGACCTGCTGAGTCCCTTCGCCTTGAGGCGGGTGGCTGGCCGCGCACGCCAAGTGGTACAAAGTCGCGGACAGCGGATCCAACATCGAATCGGTCGGATGGGGTGGCACCGGCGCTGCGAAACCAAACGACTGGGTCACACTCGACGCACTCCGCGTCCTCGCACGCGCGGGACGCATCTGACCCCGGCGACCATCTAGCTCACGCGCGGTCCGTCCTTCCGCGGATCCCTGTGCGGGCCGAGTCGTCATCCGCATGGGCGGTACCGCTGACAGTACCCTTCCGATGGCTGTCACCGACAGGCGATTCGGGGGGAGGTGACGCGTCAGGCGACGGGGAAAGTTGCCGCTAGTCGCGCGTGAACTCCGGCGAGGACTCAAAGAGTTGCAGGGCTCGGACGTTGGTCGGTGATGCCGGAGCACGTCGTTCCTTGAATGAAGGGGAGCGGCGTGGCCGCCTGCAGCAAACGCTCTTATGCAGGTGCCGTCTCCGCAGCACTCGCTTTGCGAAGGATACAAGCCGCGCACCCTGGACATGGTGAGGTTGGCGTCCATCCGTGCTTCGCGGGCCACAAGGCATGGCACCTCACCTCGCAGGCGGCCGCCGCGCACAATCGCTGGACTACGTCGGCGTTAGCGAAGCTCGCCTCGCATGCGGCGTGACTCAAGACGCCGCTTGTTATGGCGCGGAGAGGATCCGCCAGCCGGCGTATGGGTTCTCTGTTCTGGAGGCAGGTTGCAGGCGGACGGCTCAGGCGATCGCGTGGTTGTGGTCGGCTTTCTCAACCGCGCGGCGGGATGTTGTTGTTCATCCGGAACAGGTTGCCGGGATCGTACGTCGTCTTGGCCGCCACCAGCCGGTCGTAATTCGCACCGTACGAGGCGCGCACGAGCGCCTCCTTCTCTTCGCCGAAGCCGACGAAGTTCAGGTACGGGCGGTCCGTGGCGAATCGCTCCTGCATCGCCGCCCAGGTCCTTCGGGTCCAGTCGATGCACCGCTCGGTTGCGTCGGGATCGAACCACGAGGTGTCGAGGCTGAGCAGGTACTTCGCGTCGCGCTGGGCGAACGCCGTGGCATCCGGAGCGACCCGTTCGATCTCGCCGCCCAGCTGCCAGAAGTTCACGATCGCGTCAGGCGACGGCCGGTCGGCGGCAGCTTCGATCACCGCGTCCAGCAGGTCGTCGCTCGGCTCGCCGACGAGCAGTGACTTCCAGTAGTAGTAGCCGCCGAAGGGGAAGAACGCATCGAATGAACTCTGGGCGAACGCCCAGGGCGCACGCCCGCTGAGGTCGAGGATCGGCGTCGCCCAGTCGAGAACCGGCGCCAGCAGCCGCTCCCCCTCGTCGGGGTCGCCCGAGTAGACGACCAAGACGACGACGATCGGCATCCCGTGCAGCTCCGCTGGGAAATCGTCGACCGCCGGCACGCTCCAGAACATCGCCTGCGGCCCGAACTCGTCGGGCGCGGTCGCGCAGAAGTCCCGGTACTTGCGCAGCACGGCCGGCGCATCGTCGAGCGAAAAGATCGGGGCCGCCTGGTAGATCTCGGGTCCGACCGGATGCAGCGCGAACTCGAACGACGTGACGACGCCGAAGTTGCTCCCGGCACCCCGCACGGCCCAGAAGAGCTCGGGGTTCACCGATTCGCTCGCCGTGCGCACCTGACCGTCGGCCGTGACGATCTCGACCGATCGCAAGTTGTCGAGCGCCAGCCCGTACTTGCGATGCAGCGAGCCCAGACCGCCGTGCAGGGTCAGGCCGGCGACGCCGGTAGTGCTCACCTGCCCGCCCGGCGCGGCGAGACCCCACAGCTGCGTCTCACGGTCGACGTCGCCCCACGTCGCACCGCCCTGCACGCGCGCGACGCGGTGCTCGGGATCGACGTGCACGCTGCGCATCTCGGAGAGGTCGATGACGATCCCTCCGTCGTTGACGGCGTTCCCCGCGACGTTGTGCGCGCCGCCCCGGATCGACACGAGTAGGCCGTGTGCACGGGCGAATCCGACAGCGTCGACCACGTCGGCCGTTCCATGGCACTGCACGATCAGCGCCGGGCGCCGGTCGATCAGCCCGTTCCGTACGGCGCGAGCCTCGTCGTAGGCGGCATCGCCCGGCTGGAGGACGCCGCCGCGCACCCCCGCTGCGAACTGCTGGATCCGCTCCGCGTCGATCGACGCCGCTGCTTCGGTGCTCATCTCAGGCTCCTTCGGCACTCGTCGGGACCTGCCCACTCGACGGGTGAACCGGGCCGGGCGCCGTCAGCCAGCGCGTTCCCCGATCGTGACCGCGAGGGCGCCGATCGCGGGATCCGACCTCGTCGCCCATCATCCTCTTCCCCACCTGCGGAGTCCAGTGGGGACCGGGTGTCGGGCATCCGCCGCTCAGATGGCAGCGACCGGGCGGGCATCCCGACCCAGTCGCTTTGTACGGTCCCCGTTCAGGGCCGCAGGCCGGTGGGTCATCGGCACTCGGCGGCGATCTATGCGTCGGCTTGAACATGGCGCGAGCGCGATGCGATTCACGCAGTGGGTTCCTCCGTATCGACGCGTCCTGTAGCCGCCCCTCAGCGGGGGAGCACCGGGTCGTCGACGAGTCGCTGGAGCGTGGTTCTGCCAAGGGCGCTCATCGCGGGATTGGTGTGGTGGTAGTACCAGACCAATCCCATGGCCTGTGCGAACGCCCATGCGGCGCCACGGAGCCACTCCTCGGGTTGGACGTAGAGGCGTGTGCGCAGGATGTCGCGTCGGTCCCGGTCTAGAAGGTGCCAGGCGCAGACGAGATCGAGCGCCGGGTCCGCCGGCCCGAACCCGCCGGCGTCGAGGATTCCCACGATGTTTTCGCCGTGAACGAGGATGTTTGGCGGCGTGAAGTCCTTGTGACTCATCGCGAGGACGCGTGGTGGTGGAAGATCCCGTAGCGCGCGCCAGAGGGATCGCAGCACGGGGACGTCGAGCAGTTCGCCGCTGTAGGCGAAGCAGGTCTCCATCCACGCATCCTGGTCGCCGATTACCCCGCCTCGCCCGGCACCATCGAATGCGCGCCCGCGAGTGTCGGCCCCTCTCAACGACTCGAGCAGCGTGGCGATGTCACCGGAAAATGTCTCGGAAGTTTCCAGGCCGGTCGGGGTCGCGACGACACCGTCCAGCCACGTCTGCATCGACCACGGGAGCGGGTACGACCATCCTGGTCTGCCGAAACCCAGCGGCGCGCGGTGTCGCGAATGGGCAACACCCGGCGAACTCGATGGCGGCGTCGGATTCTCGTCTCAGCCAGGCGTCGACGGCGACCGGATCGGTGTCCTGCAGCGGGAATCGGGCGGCCGCGGTCTGTCCGACTCGGTAGATCGCGTTCACGGTGCCCGCTGAATCGATTGGTCGTACAAGATCTGAGCGAAGCCGTGGAAAGTCGCGAGCGATGAGCCGTCTCGCGATGTCCACGTCGATGTGGATCTGATTCTCATGCATCGCCACACGACTACTCAACCACGCGTTCGCACGCCGATCCTGGCCGCCCGGAAGCCGGTCCTCAAGCGACAGATTCTGTCCTGAGATCGGCATCTGCGCGTGTATGGCTCCGGATATGCGGTGCTTGTCGGGGGTGGCTGAAAGCCGAGTATTCTCTGGGTCAGCCTTGATGGAAGGCGATGGTGCGCCGATGTGGCGTTGTGAGCGGGAAAGTCAGGAAGCCGGCTGGAACCGGGCTTTGCCGACGTCCTCTAGTCCGGCCCCTGGCTGGCCAGCGCCCAGCGAGGACTGGGTGATGGAGCCACATCGGACTCCCGGTTACCTCTTTCCCGGCGCTGTACCCGGGCGGATAATCAGGGCATGGATGCGCCGCGAGGCTCGGCCGACTTCGAGGAATTGGGCGAGGCTGCAGCGTCTGAGACGACGGGCGTACGGACCGGATGCCGACATCGCGGGCGATGTGGCAGCTCAAGCCCGACGTCGCCGAACTGGAGACCGCTCACCGTCGAGAGCGGGCTGCAGGGGTGGATGCCGCCGAAACGCTCCGAGCCCCTGCCTGGAAACCGGTCCCGATCCCTGATCCTCTCGAGGGGTCCCGCCCAGGGTGGACATCGGCGCTGCGGGCTGTCGATGGGGCGCCCGCTGAACATACGAGTCTGACGGAGCATCGGTGCTCGATCCCCTCCGGGGGCGACGGTCGCCGATTCCGAACGGGGCGATGGAGCCCTGTCGGCCGCGTGGGCGCCGCCGCCGCTTGCTGCCCTGGGGCGCCGCCGCGGTCGCGCCGCTCGCCGCAGCGGTCGGCATCGCGGTCTTCGTCGATGCACCGAACCAGCCCAAACACGAGGCTGACACGATCTCGCCGTTCCCGCAGGCCGGCGACATCGACGCCGGCACCTACATCGTGACCAGCTACCCGGTGCCCTTCGAAATCACCGTTCCCGACGGCTGGGAAGACCTTCGACGGCGCGAGCCTGGGCAAGGACGACCCGGCTCTCCCCGAATTCATGGAACGTGGCCGTGTTTTCCGTACCCCATCACCCATGTACCGACGGACGCATGCTCATGGAAGGGTTCGCTCGTCCAGATCGATCCGACGGCTGAGGCTTTCGTCGATGCAATGGCGGCGCAGGCGTGGACGGCGAGCTCCCCTGCCGTCGAGGTCATGGTGGGTGGCTATTTCGGCTTCGAGTTTGACCACGCCGCGGAGAGCGGCGACGACATCCCGAACTGCGATCTCGGCAGGTTGTGCGTGTACTCCGATTCCCCCCAGGAGTGCAACGGGTCGACGTACGGAACTGGGGGCAAGCGCGAGACCTACCGAGTGATCGACCTGAACGGCGAGCGCGCCGTGATCGGGCTGGGCCAACCCGACAAATCGATCCATCCGGCCCTGGCGAAAGAGGCACGCGAGCTCTTCGGACTCCATCGAGTTCATTGGACCCGACGAATGACAGTTGCCCGGTGGTCGCCGTCAGCGGTGTAGAAATCTTGAGCCCGCGGACTGGCCCTCGCCTGCGATCCGTGTCCGTGCAGTGCCCCAACAAACATGATCGGGACCGACTCAACCGGATCGAGGCCGGATGTCGCGCTGCTCTAGACCTCCTGAATCCACGCTGCCTGATCCAGAGGAACCGAGCAGCGACGATTCTGGGCTTGCGTGACACCTAGATTCGGTTATCAGGCGCGTCCCGCCCGGCCCGCAAGCCGGCGCCATCCGCGCATCGGGCAGTCGCGATCCGAGCCAACGCTGTCGACGCGGTCATGTGGTTATAGCGCGGCTAGATGGCCGGGCTGCGCTCGCCTTGGCTTGTACCGCGCCACTTGGATGAACGGGCGTCGGCGGTATTCTCTCGTGAGGAATGCAGTGGGGGCGGGTATGGGCGACCGAGATACATCCGATTCCGAACGGATATCGAGGTACCTCCATCTCTGCGTCGTGCTGCCTGATCACATCGTCGCTGCCGCGAACGGGTACGCCAGTACGAAGCTCTCGCGCTACAAGCGTGACGCGATACTGGATGCTCTCGCGCCCTTCCGAACGTCGGAGGGAAGTCGCGACGCTGCCTCTCCGCTGCTCTTCGGGACACTGCTCGGCCGAGCGCTGCGGTACCACCGGGAGCACGACGATGCGGGCCCGCCAGCTGCAGCGACAGATCCGCGAGCGCGGGTGCACCCCGTTCTCGAACTGATGAAGATGGGCGCCGCTCCACTTCTTCATCTACTGGTTCATGGTCAGTCCCACGCTCACTTCGCACCTTTCGTCGAATGATTCTGATGAGCTTTCCGAGGAGCGCATGTGGCTGAGAGACCCCGGCCCAGCTCCGAGTCCGTGGTCGTACGCGGGACACTACGACGGCGATCCCGACTTCGGCGGCGGCTGATTCCCGTCCCGCGCAGTCGGTCCCTCACGACTCACGGATGCCGCTGGTCAACTGGGCATGGTCGAGCTAAATAACTCCATCGATTGCGACGTTGTCATCCAGTTCGCCCCCGACGGCGGACGACAATCGCGATCACGACGAGCAGCACGCCGACGATAAGCACGATCGGACCGACCGTCGCCCAGAACGACGAGCCGCTCATCGCCGATCCGCCCAGCACGTTCAGACCCTGCAGGGTCCACACCAACCCGACTGCGGCGAAAAGAATGCCGAGCACGATCAACCACCAGACTCGCTTCATGGTGCGACCCTAGGTGGCTGACTCACGCGAGACAACGACCTCGGATGCCCAACTGGCAGTCGTTGCTCGAGCGGATCGCGGGACGTCAATGCCCGTACTTCGGCCCTGACTAGCCCCTCCTGCTGTCGGACCGTTCGGAAGACCGTCGAGGCCGCTCGCCGCCGGCCGGTCCTTCTCGTCTGCGTGGGTAGTGTGCACTTCATGGAGCAGATTCCTCCGCATCGCCGGGCGATCCGGCTGTTCCCCGAGTACTCCCGGGACTACCCACTTTGGGAGAACTCGACGCCGTCATGGGACGTCGGCTACACGACCACTCCCGAAACGTACGGACTCAGCGTGCAACTCGGCGAGGATCTCGCAGCTTGGCAGGCCTTCTTCGAGGAACACGCCAATCCCTTCGAGGGTTGGGACAGCGATGCGAACCTGCAGAAGTGGCTAAGCGATGGAGAGTCGATAGCGGTCCGCTTGCAGGAGGAAGTCCGATCGTTCGCTTACGTGCAACGCGAGTTCGGGCCTTGGCGCAACAGGTTGTGAGCTGAGAATCCACCGCCCGCAAGCCGGTCGCCATCCGCGCATAGGGCAGTCGTGACCTAAGCCACGTGGCCCAACGCCTCACTGCAGACCTTCGACGGCCCATCCGAGAGCGAATCCTGCTTTTCCGGGCCCCGGACGCGGAGTGGGCGACACTCGTCGGTGCCGGGCCATTCCTGCACCGCCTCCGGTCAGGAGAACTCGTCATGGCTGTGGTCCAGTCCCACCATCAACGGATCCGCCATGGGCTTGAGTCGGTCCGAAACTGGTCGCATCACCGGCCGATGGATCCATGAATCGCAGCCACTCGTGACCCGTCACGGCGGCCAGGAATGATCGCGGTCGAGAGGAAGCGGAGCCCGCTGACTACCCAGTACGGGCCTCGGGTCCTGCGACGACATCTTCCTGTCCACAACCATGGACGGCGGTCCGAGGCGATCAGGGGCCTCCTCGCCAGTGGTCTATACGATGCATGTCGGGGGCGAACCCGTTCCGGATGCCGTACCCGACCGCCTGTGTCCGACTCGTGGCCCCGATCTTCCGATAGACCGAGCGGATGTACGACTTCACTGTGTTCGGGCTGAGATAGGTGAGGCGCGCCACATCGGCGTTGCTCATGCCTTGCGTTATCAACGCGAGAATCTCCGACTCCCGGTCAGTGATGCCGTGAAGTCTCCCGGGCCAGTCGAGCCCTGGCGCGCTCCGGGCTCGAAGGCGTTGGTCGCTGATCACTATCTCGCCCGCATTGACCGCTTCTATGGCAGCCACCAGCTCCGGCGCAGTCAGCGTCTTCGAGAGGTATCCGTGTACGCCTGGCGGCGGGCGGCGTCGATGAGTTCGGTGTGAAGGTTCCAGGTGTAGACGACGACGTGACGCGCTCGCGGGTTCTTGATGAGCTCGGCGATCTGATCGTGGTCCGATTCGGGCTGCGCGAATGAGTCGTAGAGCACCACGTCGACGTTGTCGTTCACCGCCGCGTTTGCATCGATCTCGGCTATCACTACGCGGTCCTGGTACTCGTCGAACAGATGTGCCAAACCCTTGAGGACGACGTCGTAATCGTCGACGAGTGCGACCGTGACCGGTCGGTCTGACGAAGGTGAAGACATGCTCCAGCTTTTCACCCCCAGGGGTGTGCCGGTACACCCGGAAGGGTGGTTCAGTCGATTGTTGCCTCGCTCCGAGAGGCGGCCGGCGCCCATCGGTCTACCGAGTTCACGCGCCTCCAGCGGGTCGGAAAGAGGAATGGACATGCTCGGCCTCATTGTCAGCGTCATCATCATCGGCCTCATCGCCGGCTTCATCGCTCGTGCTGTGGTCCCGGGCACGCAGAGTATGAGCATCCTGATGACAATCGTGCTCGGCATCGTCGGCTCGTTCGCAGGCGGCTTCCTCGGGTTCCTGCTCTTCCAGCGTGACCCAGCGGATGGCTTCTTCCAGCCCGCCGGCATTATCGGCTCCATCATCGGCGCGATCATCGTGCTACTCATCTACGTCCTCCTCACCCGTCGCAGCACCGGCCCTCGCCGGTCGCGGAGTTCACGCCTCTGACCGGCGGCGTCTCGCGTTCCGGAGCGATTCATTGCGCGACTGCACAGTCTCAACGCCCGACTACCGGCTGGAGGAATCGTGGGCACACTGAGCTACGGCTATCCGCCTCACAACTGCGCTTTCGACGATCGAACGCTCGCACACCTGCAGATCGTCATCGTCCACAAACTGCGCTTCGGCGAGGCGTTCTGCTTCTCATGCGTCAGCGGCGGCGAGCCGACGACTTTATGGCTTTCACCCGGCATCCCGCTGCTCTTCGAGATCGCTGAACCAACCGGCATTCCAATTAATCGGGCTTGGCTGCTCGCGCTCGAGCGAAGCGCGCGGACCGTTCAAGGACTGCGCGTCGTAGACGAGCCGCTTCCGTCTTCGCCAGATACCGCCCCAAGACCTTCGCGCGAGGTTACCCACTTGGTGGACGCATGACCGCCGGTACGCCGTCCCGACGACCGATTCCTCTCTTGAACCACCCATCGTGCAACGGTGAAATTTGAGCACTTACGGTGGTCGCCACTCTTGCTGAAGGCGGCGTGTGGTGGCGGGCTAAGCGGACGACAGCTCTTTCGTCGATGTGAGCGTCCCACCGCGCGGCAACGGTCCTCCACCGTTCGTCTGCAGTGACTCATCCTCGGTGGCGCTGCGCACACGCGCTAAGTTGAGCGCACGGATGTCTGGGTGGCTCCGTGGGACGAGGACGAGCATGACGGATACTCCGCCAATGGCCCCGGCTGGTTGGTACGACGTGCCAGCAGGCGGAAAGCGTTTCTGGAACGGACGTGACTGGTCCACGGATGTCATCGGCGCGCCGAGCCCGCAGGCACAGTTTGCTGCGCTCGACCCCTACTTGCCCGCGCCGCGCACGGAAGTGATCCCCTTCGCGGCAAGCGCTCCGGCTGGGGCACGCGCGCCGCGGGCTCAACCTGCCGGCTGGTATGCCGGGCCGACCGGAGCGATGCAGTGGTGGGACGGCCAGCAGTTGGGGCCGTTTGCCCCGCAGACCGCTGCTCTTGCCCGCCCGCGAAAGAGGTCGGTATCGCGTACCTCTTCCTTCTCCTGCTCGGAGGTTTCTCGGCGCACCGGTTCTACCTTGGGCTCATCGGATCGGCCATCTTATTCAATGTGCTGTGGTGGGGCGGGTGGATTCTGGCGGGCCTCGCAGTCGGGATTCCGATGATCATCGCGGCGGCCATCTGGTGGTTCGTGGACCTGTTCCTCCTGCCGTCACTCGTCCGCAACGCGAACGCCCGGGCGTTGACCCCTCCGCCGACACCACCGCTCCCCCCGATGCCCGACTGTGAGGCAGCCGAGGGCAGCGCACCGCAGCGTTCGCACCTGAGGGAACTCGCCCGGTCTGCGCATCGCCGGAGAGGATGAATCGCACCGGGTGTTTGCTGCTGGCTCGAATTGTGACCCTGATAATTGCGAGAGATGAGGCGTTGGTGGCTGATACACAATCAGGTTGGTATGACGACGGAACGGGGACGATGAGGTGGTGGGACGGTGCGGTCTGGACCGACTCGGTGCAGCCTGCCGCGCCGAAAGCGCCTGGCATCGATGGAATGATCAGCCGAGCCCAAGCCGATGCAGTCACCGGTGCTCAACCACGTCCTGCACCGACCGGCTGGAGCGATGTAGTTCTGCAGGTCGTCCTCAAGGAGAAATTCTTCGGCACCGGTTCTGGGAACCTCACTGAGTTGGAGAAGGTGATCAACAAGCAAGCCGCGCTCGGGGTTCCGGTTGCACACCATCAGCACGGCGGCTTCAGGCAGCGGCGGGTTCGGCGGCGGTGACCGCATACAGGCCACCATGGTTTTCGAGCGGGTCTCCTAACCTCCTAGATCCTTGATGGCTATTGCGTGACGGACCGTCCCATTCCGCGCTCTCCCGTAGACGGTCGTTCCACGTCACGGAGTTGGCTGAGGGCGTCCTCGTCTGCCGATGATCATTCTCACGTTGGGGACGGCCGCGTAGCTCGGCCAGATCGCGCGGAGGTTCGACACCGCGACCATCCCTGCGGATACGGATGGATCAGCCCAGCTGATCCAGTTCGATCACCCCATGCGGGGTACCCGACGCGCGAAGATCTTCGGCGATCACGCGAGTCAGCGTGGTCTTGCCAGACCCTGGTGAGCCGTGCAACACGAGCACATCCACAGCAGTCATAGCTCGACGCTACTCACTGACCCACGGGCCGGAAATGCATCAGCGACGGTTGGAATCAGCTTTGCGCGAGCCGCAAAGCGCCGCTCGTGAAGTAGTGCACAGCGCCGATGGTGTCCTCGACGCCGAAGACCCACCTGCCAGAAGGTGTCGCATGAACCTCGATTACCGTGCCGCGCGCGGAAGGGGTGAAGACGTCGTCACCGGGATTGAAGAACAAATCGGCCATACAGCGGAGACTATGAGCCTTACATCGAGGTCACCTCCCTCCTACGGGAGAGATTCCGGCGTCTCCGATGATCTACGAACGTTCTCCGGGGCGCGCCCGACGAGGTGACCACGGTCCATGCACTCTCAGCAGTTGCCTGGGAATGACGCCCGGCGCGGCTCTTTCAGCGGGCGAGGGTGACGAGAGCGGTGACAACCTTCTCGCAAGAGGCCTCGACGGGCCTGGTCAGCCGGCCAGGCTGACCAGGGTGCGAACGGCTTCGGCGGTCGGCGGCAGGTCGGTTATCGCCGCCGCGACACGCCGTGACGATGCGGCGTATGCGGGATCTGCAAGTAGCCGGAGCACCTCGGTTGCGGCGGACTCCACCGATGACGGCCCGGGCTCGACGGCGAGTCCGGCACCCACCGCCGTGACATGCTCGGCGTTGATGATCTGATCAAAGGTGAAAAGCGGCACGACGACCTGGGGAACTCCCGCAGCCAGGGCGCCCATTGTCGTACCGAATCCCCCATGACCGATCATTGCCGCGGCCTGCCCGAGCACCGCATCCTGCGGCAACCACTGCTCGACCTGAGCGTTTCCCGGCAGCGGTCCCAGCCCGGCCGTGTCGACCTTCCGCCCGACCGTCAACAGCACGCGGACCTCGACATCGGCCAAGGCATCCAATGCGCGCCGGAACACGCTGGCGAAAGGCGGCAGCGATCCGGTCACCGAACCGAAAGTGACATAGACCAACGGAAGCTGCGGGTCACCCCAGTCGGGAAGGAGCTGAGCCCCGACGGCCTGACGAGGCTCGTGGAAGCGCAGGAAGTCCTCGGTTCCCGACAGCCCCCGCCCGCCAGGGTGATCGAGCACTGCGGGCACCAGGCTGAGCACGGTCTCGGAGGACAGCGCAGAGGTGATCCGACGCTCGTCCAGACCGGCCAGCTGACCGAGTTCCTTGAGGGAATCGCTGATGGCCTGTGCGAACCGTGGCAGGACCTCGTGCATGCCGATGCAAACGTGCGCAAGGGGCACACCGGCCTGCTCGGCGGCGACGAGTGAGGCCAGTTCAGCGGTCTCACGGAGCACCAGGTCGGGACGCCAACGCTCGACTATTCTCGATGAGGCCGGGCAGAGCCGCCTGCGCGTCGAGCCGCCCGAACACCTCGCGGATCACAAGGTCGTCCGCCTCCTCGAACGCGAGGGTAGGCAAGATGCGCATGACCGGACCGATCAACTCGCGGGGCGCATCGCCGAACGGTTCATGTGGGAAGCCTGCCTTCGCCACTGAGCCTGCGTACGACGCGGGAGCAGCCACCCGGACCTGATGTCCCACCACGGCCAAGGCTCGCGCGAACGGCAACACCGGCCCAAAGTGGCCGTCGTTGGCCGTTGTCGCACACAGTACGCGCACCTGCCTAGGCTCCCACCCGACCTCCCTCTCGACAAGGATCGCAGCTCCACCTGGCTGCATTCGTCGATCCCTCTGCGGGCGGTCGCCATACACGTGGCGCGTGTTCGGTCGCCGGACGGGTCGCTCTGGCGGTGGCGCCCCTTGCAGTGGAGAATGTGCTCCATCGCTCCGCGCCGGGTCAGGGGAATTCATGAGCCGTTCGATCGCTGTCGCGGCCGTGGTCGCACTGCTGCTCACCCTCACTTCGTGCGCGGGTACTGTCAGTGCACCCTCGCCCACCGCATCCGAAAAGCCGCCAAACGTCAATATCGGCGACCTAGATGCACAGTCGCTCACGGTCCAGCCGTTCGGCGACTTCCTGATGTCGTCGGGCGACCTTGTCTGGGTCTCCGGTGTGGCGCCGGGCATTGTCGCGTACGACGACTCAATGGCAGCGGTCTTTGAGGTCGAAGCCGGCGCCGTCTGGGCTGCACTCGAATTCGGCCACGGGTTCATCTGGTCCAGCGAGGCTCCTGACCGCACCAATGCCACGACGCTGCTCCGGATAGATCCGACTACCGGAAGCGCGACTCGGTTCGCGTTGCCCTCGCCTGGCGTCCCGGAGGAGTCCTCGATCGCGGTTACGGCCGATGCGGTCTGGGCGATCATCCCTGCGCAGCGGCCTGAGGATCCCTGGAGGCTGGTCGGCCTCAATCCGGAGTCGGGCGCCATACTCCGGACCCTCGAATTCGGCACCGAGACTTTTTCAGCTGTCCGCGGCGGTTTCGGGTCGCTATGGGTCACCAGACCGACAGGGATGCTGACGCGCGTCGATCCAATCAGTGGCGAAGTGCTCGCGGAGATAGAACTCCCCTCGAGCTCGACATTTCTCGCTGTAGGGCCGGACGCGGTGTGGATCATGAACCAGCTAGGCGATGTCTCGAGGGTCGACCCTGAAACAGATGAAGTGGTGGCGACAATCAAGGCGAACCCAAGCGGCATCTCTGGGGGCGACATCGTCGCCACGGCCGACGCCGTATGGGTTCAGGCGGACAGTCTTCTCGGCGTTCAGATCGACCCGTCGACGAATGCGGTGGTACAGCGTGTAGGTCCCTCGGAAGGTAGCGGCAGCGTCGCCATCGCCGGGGAGGGTGCGGTGTGGATCACAGCTCACGGCGTGCTGAAGCTCTACCGGATTCCGCCGGGCTAACGAGTGCCCGCCGTGCTTTACCGATCCTGTCTGCGCGATACGCAGCGGCGGCTGAACAGAACTAGCTGACTGCCTGTCAGCACAAGGCACGGCCGGTCGCGGGCTAGTTGACATGGTCGCCAATTCAACCGACGAAATGGCGGAATCCGGACGGCCGGTTCGACGCCGCTTTTTGATGCCCGAAAGCCGGTCCTTCACCGGACGTCTACGGAGAGGTCGGCGAGTGATCCGCGGTAGTTTGACGGCGTCATCCTCGTCCCGCGCACCCCTTTCCCCGCGTCATTCCCCCGCGGATAATGTGGGCATGGATGACCCGCGGGGGTCGGTCGAGCACGCCGCATCTAACGAGTTAGAGCGGCTGCGACGACGCGCCTACGGACCGGATGCGGACATCGCGGCGGATGCGGTGGCGCAGGCTCGGCTCTCCGAACTGGAGGGCGCACATCGCCGACAGCCGGCTTCCATCGTCGATGCCGCCGCATCCGTCCCCGCTCCGATGCCGGAACGCGGTCAGCCCTCTCAGCCGGCCGAAGGGCTGAGGAATGGCCCTCAGCACGGCCCGACAATGCCAGAGGCAACCGGCAGTCAACCACCGGCTGTCGGCGAAGGACCGGCAGGGGAGCCGTTTGGCGGGGCTGCGATCCCGTCGCCCCCTGCGGCGGTTGAGATCAAACCACGCAGCCCAGACAGGACGCGGGTCCGACGTTTCCTGCCCTGGGTCATCGCCGCCGTTGCGTCGCTGGTGGCAGCCATCGCCATCGGTGTCCTGGTCGTCAATCAGTCGAGCGCACCGCTCCCGTTAGCACCGCTCGTCTCGGGAGCACCGCTCGCCCCGGTAGCGCGGCTCGCCGCGCAGGGGGATCCCACCGGGCGGCCGAGCAATGTTAATCCGGGGGCGGAAGGGATGGAGTGGGGGGTAGTGCAAGACTACGTCTCGCACGGCTCGTACGGCGCCGCGGAGATATGGAGCGCGACGACGTCGGGGCCGAAGCAGTGCCTCGCGGTGGTCGTGAACGATAGCACCTGGAAGTTCAACTGCACATCACCGACGCTCGACACTGTTGCTGACATCGACATCGACCCCGACATGGTCCCGCCCGCGCCGTCCGGTGAGCCGGCGTCCAACATCCGATTCGTCCTCCACGATGGTGTCGTCGATGTGTACCTGGCACCGAAGCCTGAGGGCGGGTTCTACTGACACCAGCCGCGCCACAACACCGGAAATGCGGAACGCAATCCGTACGCATGGCATGCCCGCGGCCAGGATCACGAAGGAGCCGGAAGGACCGCCCGCAAGCCGGTCCATGATCGTGCACGATCTCTCGCTCATGATCGGCAAGACTGAGTTGCTGATGAGAACCGTCATCCCCACAGAGTGTGATCACTCATCTGCGATTCGTGAGCTACGGCCGTGCTGGTTCGTCCACATGACTTACAGGAGAGATCATGACTTCACCGCCCGCCCTGTATCATCGTGACGACTGACCCTGAGCTGGACGATCTGAATTCCATGCTGCGTCTGTTGCTGTACAGCAACGAAATCGACATCGCAGCCCTGGTCTATTCCGCGAGCGAGTTCCACCACCGTGGCGATCCGGCGCGCGGGGTGCCCCCGCACCGGTAGCCCGCGGCCGGTGAGCGTCTTCACATCGATGTGGCGATGGACGCGTATGAAGCGGCTTATGTCAACCTCGTCCGCCACGACCCCCGGTATCCCGCGCCCGTTGATTTGCGAGCGATCATCGCGATGGGAAACGTCGATGAGGCCGGTGACACCGGGAAGCCAACCGCGGGCTCCGACCTGGTGAAGGACGTTTTGCTGGGTGACGCGCCGGGAAAGGTGTTCGCTCAGGCCTGGGGCGGTACCAACACGATCGCCCGGGCGCTCCAGTCGATTGAAGAAGAATTCGGCGGCACCGACCGATGGGACGATCTTTACGCGCTCATCGTCGGAAGAACCGTCATCACGAGCTTTGGGGAACAGGACGATACCTTCGCGACGTACATCCGTCCCCGATGGCCCGAGTTGGAGTTCTGGGACGTCGCCACAACTGCCTGGGGCTATTTCGCATGGGACATCGTCCCGGACGACGCGCAACAGTACCTGACCGCCCAGTGGATGCGTGAGAACGTTTCCACGGTCGGCCCGATTGGGCAGGCGTACCGCGTGTGGGGCGACGGCAAACAGATGGCTGCCGGCTTCGACAACGAGGATTACTTCGGTGTCTCCAATGCCACGGCCGACACCCTCACGTCCCTCGGATACAAGCTCTGGGCGCCTCTCCGACCGGACGGCGCATGGATCTCCGAAGGAGATACATCGAACTTCGCGATGCATATCGACAACGGGCTACGCAATGGCGCGCACCCGATGTTCGGAGGCTGGGGCGGCCGACGGGAACGACACGACGCGGACCCGCACCGGTGGAGCAGCGTCGGCATGGTGCCGTGGAGGCCCGGCGCACCCGTGGTGGATGCGGGCGAAGTCGGCCAATGGTTTGGCGCGTATCAACGCGACCTCGCCGCCCGACTGAAATGGAGCGTCACCCCCGACTTCGGCGATGCCAACCACGCCCCCCGCATCATTGCTCCAGAGCTAGAGCGGACCGCGTCTCCCGGCCAGCGTGTGGAATTCGCCTTCACGGTCGAAGACCCTGACGGCGACACCGTTTCGGTCAGTGCGACACAGCACCACGGCCATCCCTGCGAGATCAGCATCTCGGCGACCGGATTGGTCGTCTCCGTGCCATCGGACACGCCAAGAGACGAGGACATCCACATCATCGTCCAAGCCGTCGACAACGGTTCTCCAGCGCTCACCGGGTATGCGCGATTGATCCTGAATCTTGCGTGACCACCCACCATGCGTCACCGCCGGGCCGCAGCACCGCTGGCCACGTCAACGGCCACCCGCCTCCAACGGATGCATGCCCAGATCCTTGCGCTCAACACGACGAGCATCGCAACAGCGTCCGGGGCCGGACAGACGGCCATCCTTAAGGCGGTCGGTGAGCGGGCGGGTCTCGGGGTAGCGCGAGCAACCGCGCCCCATTATCCTCTGAGCGATGATCCCTCCCGTCACGGTGCGGACCGTCTGGCAATTCCACATGTTCTGCGGCGGGAAGGTGCGGACCAGCTTTCGGTTGACGAACTCCAGGATCCCGAGGTGGGACAGTTCGCGGCCGTAGCCGGAGCGCTTCACTCCGCCGAAAGGAGTCTGGGGTTCTGTCCCGGTTTGATGGTTGATCCAGGCCATGCCGCTGTCGAGCGCGTCTGCCGCGGCGCGGGCACGTGCCGGGTCGCTGCAGAACACGACGCCGCTCAGACCGAACGGGGAGGAGTTGGCCAGCCGCACTGCTGAGTCGTCGTCGGCGGCTTTGTAGACGACGCTGACGGGTCCGAAGAGTTCTTCGCTGTAGGCGCGCATGGTGGGGTCGACGTCGGTCAGGATGGTTGGTTCGAAGTATGCGCCGGGGCTGGGCGGCCGTCCGCCACCGGTGACAACTGTTGCTCCTTTGTCGATGGCGTCGGCAACCTGGGCTGTCAACCGGGCTGCAGCTGGCTCGGAGGAGAGCGGCCCGAGCTCTGTGTCCGGATCGTTGGGATCACCGACACGAACCGCGGCGAAGCGGCGGGTCAGGGCGGCGACGAAATCCTCGTATAACTCCTCAAGGACGATCACTCGTTTTCCTGCTGCGCAGTTTTGACCGGCGTTGCCCAGTCGACTCTCAGCCGCAGCCGCTGCTGTGCCGTCGAGACCGCCGCCGGCTTCCAGATCCAGGATGATGAACGGGTCGCTGCCGCCGAGTTCAAGGACGCACTTCTTGAGGTTGCGGCCCGCGATCTGGGCGACCGCCGAGCCGGCCTCGGCGCTGCCGGTGAGAGTCACTCCCTGCACGGCGGGGTGTTCGATGACGCGCTCCACGTCGGCGATGCGTAGAAAGACGTTGGTGAAGACGCCTTTAGGCGCTCCGGCGTCGGAGAAGACTTGCTCCAGGGCAAGTGCGGTTTGCGGACAGATTTCGGAGTGCTTGAGCAGCAGCGTGTTTCCGGCGACCAGCTGGGGTCCGGCCACCCGCACAACTTGGTACAGGGGAAAGTTCCAAGGCTCGATGGCCAGAATTACGCCGAGCGGCTCGTTGACCAGGACCGCTTCTCCGGCATCGACCGGCAGGGCTTCTGATACAAGGAATCGCGGTCCGTTCTCTGCGTAGTACCGCAGGATGCTCGCAGCCCAGGGCGCCTCGCCCCGGCTGTCGCCGATCAGCTTTCCCATCTCCAGTGTGATCAGTTGCGCGAATTCCTCGGCTCGCGCGAGCATCAGCTCGGCGGCGCGGCCCACAATCTTGGCTCGCTCGGTCACTGGCCACCCGCGCCAGGCCAAGAATGCGTCGTGCGCCGTGCCAACGATGGCGTCGACCTGATCACTCGGCAGGAAGGGGTAGTCCCGGATGTGCTCGCCCGTTGCGGGATTGAGCGTCGCGTAGCGACGTTCGCGAGCGGTGCTCCCGAGTCCGGCTCCAGGCTGGTCTAGCTGCGACATGGCATCCTCGTCCTCCTTCCTACCCTTCCCCACCCCAAAGAAGAAGGGGTGCGCGTTGGCCGAGGCCTGAACCGGCGACGAGGGAGCCCGCAAGCCGGTCCCTCACCGGACGAACCGCCGAGCCGCGCCGCCCACCCACACAGTGAGAGCGCGGAAGTCTCGCAGGACCCGCCCGGCAACTGTTCGCACTGAGGGGACGTCGAACGCACGCCGGCGCAGAACCAATCGCTCAGCGCGGCTCGAGCACGTAACGGTCGCGTCCGACGAGCACGCCGACCACCAGCTGGCCCACGAGCACGAGGCCGACGAGCACCAGGGGGGCGAGCCAGCCGCCGCTTGCGCTGAGCAGCGCGCCGAACGCGATGGGTCCCGCGGCGGCGATCAGGTAGCCGCCCGACTGCGCCATGCCCGACAGGGCGCTCGCGCCCTCGTGGCTGCGGGCCCTCAGGCTGAAGAGGCTGAGCGACACCCCCAGTGACGCGCCGGACGACAGGCCGCACAGGATGACCCAGACCAGGAATCCCGCCGGCAGGAGGATGAGGCCGGCGATGCCCACGAGCGAGAGCACCGGGATCGCCGCCGGCCCGACGCGCTGCATCCGCCCCCGCAGGAGGAGGGGGATCGTCAGTGAACCGGCGATCGCACACAGCTGGTAGATCATGACGTCGACGCCGGCGACCACCTCGGAGCGACCGAGTGAGTGGGCGATCGGGGCGAACCACGTCACGAGCATGTAGAAGATGCTCGACTGCAGGCCCATGTAGAGGAGCACCTGCCACGCGACCGGGTCGCCCCAGATGCCGGTGCTGCGGCGTCGCGCCGACGACCCGCCCTCGCGCGGACGACTGCGGATCGAGAGCATCCACGCGACGATCGCGAACGGGAGGAGCGCACCCGTCCACAGCAGCGCACCCTGCCAGCCCAGCTCGCCGGCGCCCACGGACACATGCGAGATCGGGACCACGACCCCCGACGCCACGGCGCCCATGCCCGCGAGCAGCGCGGTGAAGGCGGCGGTGACCACCGTGATGCGCTCGCCGAAGTCGCGCTTGATCACCGCGGGCATCAGCACGTTCGCGATCGCGATCGACGACCCGATCAGCGCCGTGCCGAGCCAGAGGTTCACAGCGGAGCCCGGAAGCGAGCGCCAGATCGTGCCGACGGTCATGAGCACGAGCGACCAGAGCACCACGCGCGGCATCCCGAATCGCGCGCCCAGCCCGTGCGCGAACGGCGAGACGACGGCGAACGCGATGAGCGGCACGGCGGCCAGCGCGCCGAGGGCGGCTTCGCTCGTGCCGAGATCATCGGCGATCTGCGTGAGCAGCGGCCCTACGCCGGTGATCGTCGCGCGCAGGTTGGCGGCGATCAGCAGAACGGCGACGAGCAGAAGCAGGCGCGACGAACGTGGTGTGCTCGTCGCGCCTGCTTCAGTGATGCCGGTTCTCTCAGTGCACCTGGGCGGCGAGGGCTTCGGCGTCGATGTGGGCGATCGAGCGGGTGTCCTGGAACGCCCGGATGCCTTCGATGCCCTGCTCGCGGCCGAACCCGGACTGCTTCATGCCACCGAACGGTGCCCGCAGGTCGAGGCGGGTGGCGCCGTGGTCGTTGACCCAGACGTACCCGCACTGCAGTCTGCCGCCGACGCGGTTGGCGGCATCCACATCCGCCGTCCAGACCGACCCGCACAGTCCCGCCCAGGTGTCGTTCGCGGCCGCGACGGCCTCGTCTTCGGTGTCGAACGGGAGGATCGGGATGACCGGGCCGAACTGCTCCTGAGTGACCACCCGCAGCGACGGGTCGGGGTCGACCACGATCGCCGGGCGCAGGAAGTTGCCGCCGGTGAGCTCGCCGCCGGGCAGCTCGCCGAACTCGCGGACGTCGGCTCCGGCATCCTTCGCCTCTTCGATGATGTCCTTTACGAACGCCTTCTGGGCGCCCTGGTGCAGCGGCCCCATCGTCGTGCCCTCGTCCAGCCCGTAGCCTATGACGGCCTTGTCGAGCCGCGACGAGAGGCCCTCGACGAGCTCGTCCATGCGCGACCGGTGCACGTACAGCCGCTTGGCGTTCATGCAGATCTGGCCGGTCGTGTCGAACACCGCGGCGTAGATGCGGTCGAGGTGGGTGTCGTCGAGGACGGCGTCTTCGAGGAAGATCGCCGCATCGTTGCCGCCGAGCTCGAGCGTCACCCGCGTCAGCGACTTGGAGGCCATCTCCATGATCCGCTTGCCGCCGTTGACGCTGCCGGTGAAGCAGACCTTCGCGACCTCCGTGTTCTGGATGAGGCCCGACATGTTCTCGTCCTTGCCGGTGACCACGTTCAGCACCCCGGCGGGCAGCTTCTCGGCGATGCGCTGCACGACCCGGGTGAGCGCGAGCGGCGTCGAGGGCGGCGGCTTGACGATCGCCGTGTTGCCGGCCAGCAGCGCGTGCGGCAGCGCGGCACCCAGAATCGCGATCGGCCAGTTGAACGGCACGATGAGGGTGACGACACCGAGCGGCTGGTACGACACGGTCGTTTCGACCGGGATGCCGGGCGCGACCGACAGCACCTTTCCGGTGTCGACCTCATCGGCCAGCATCAGCGCCAGATTCCAGCGGATCTCGAAGACGAGCGAGTCGATCCACGACTCGAAGCGGATCTTGCCGTTCTCCTGCGAGAGGATCGCGGCGTCGTCATCGCGCGCCTCGGCGATGCCCTCCAGTGCGGTTCGCATCTGGTCGGCGCGCTCTGTCGCCGACAGCGCCGACCAGGCCGGGAAGGCGGCCTTCGCTGCGGCGACGGCGTCGTCGACGTCCTCGGCAGTGGCGGATGCTGCGCGCCCGACGATCCGCCCGGGCTTGCCCGGGTCGGCCACGTCGAGGGCTTCGACGGTCTGCCGCGCCTCGCCTCCGATGTACAGCCCTGTCGTCACTTCTGCGGCTGTTGCCATTGTGTCCGTCATCGGTCACACCTCTCTCTTCTTTCGTGCTCGGTTTCGGGTTCGACTACCCCTGCTGGGTCTGCGTCTGCTCCACGATCGGGGTGCCGTGCGTGTGGAAGCTCTCGATGGTCTTCATGCCCCACGCCTGGCCCTTCTTGCGCTCTTCAGCGGTCCATTCCACGACGGGGGAGTCGGGGTCCAGCAGCAGCCGGGCGCCGGCGTTCGCGAACTCGATCCGGTTGCCGCCCGGCTCCCACACGTACAAGAAGAAAGTCTGGTTGATCGCGTGCTTGTGCGGGCCGGATTCGATGTAGATGCCGTTCTCGAGGAAGATGTCGGCGGCCTTGAGGATGTCTTCCCGGGTGTCGGGCGCGAAGGCGATGTGGTGCAGGCGGTTGCCGTGCTTGGTCCAGTCGTCGGAGTAGACGACGTCGTACGACTTGTTGTTGAAGTGGAACCACCAGGCCGCGTAGCCGCCGGCATCCAAGGCGATCCGCTCGCTCTCGCGGCCGCCGAGCGCCTGGGCGATGAACTCGCCGTTGGCCACCACGTCCTTCGCCAGGTAGTTGATGTGGTCGAGCCGCCGCGCGTTCACACCGCGCCCGGGGAAGGCGGACGCCTGGTTCTTCAGCGCCGGCTTGTCGTCGGTGGCGACGTAGCGCTCGGTCTCGTAGTAGATGCCCATCGCGTGGCCGTCGGGGTCGCGGAATCGGTAGGTCGGCCCGGTTCCCTGCTCGCCGTCCACCCACCCTTCGCCCAGGCCGAAGCCGTCGATCGCAGCCACCCGGCGTTCGAGCGCCTCCTGGCTCGTCGTGCGGAACGTCGTGAGTCCCACCCCCGCGGCATCGGAGGCGGTGAGCTTGATCGTGTACCGCTGGTACTCGTCCCACGTGCGCAGGTACACCGAGTCGCCGGCCTCGGCCACCACGCGCATCGCGAGCAGGTCGCGGAAGAACCACAGGCTCTTGTCGAACGTCGGCGTGAGCAGCTCGACGTTGCCGATGTGGGCGACATCGAACGAGGTGTAATCGGTCATGGTGCGGTCCTCTCTGGAAGGCGGGTCTCCAGGCGCGGTCGCGGGAACACCACGCCGTCGAAGATCTTGCGCGCGGTGCGCACCGAGGTCGACGTCGCCCGCCACACGCCGTCGTCGCTGCGGCCGACGCTCACGTGGGAGGGGAACGTCCCGCCGGGGTGCTCGATCTCGACCGCCCCGTCGTCGGGCGGGTTCGCCAGATCGGCGGCGACCGTGCCGGGGATGCAGACCCCGGCGGCGACGGATGCCGCCATGAGCACGCCGATCGAGGTGTGTACGCGGTGGGGAATGAAGGCCCGCGTCGAGATCGCGCCGCCGCTCCTCGGAGGAGAGAGCAGGAGCATCTTCGGAACCGTGTCGTCGGCCACCTCGCCGAGCCCCATCAGCGGGCCGGCTGCGAGGCGGACGCGCTCGAGCGCATCCGCGAGGCCCGCGTCCTCCTCGAGCGCTGAGGGGGACTCGTCGCCGCGGATGCCGAACTCGTCGGCGCGCAGCAGCACCACCGGCATCCCGTTGTCGATCAGCGTCACGCGACGCCCGTCGAGATCGTCGACGACGTTGCCGGTGGGCAGCAGCAGGGCGTCGTCGGCGCGCGCCATCTCGATGTCGATCGCCCCGGCGGTTCCGGGAACGCCGTCGATCGCGATGTCTTTCGCGGACACCGTGCCGTCGTAGTCGACCCGGCCGCCCGGCGTCGCGAAGGTCTGTGTGGCGAGCGCCCCGGTGTTGCGCAGGCGGATGCGGACGGTGGTGGTTTCGCCCTCGGCCGTGACGAGGCCGCGTTCGACGGCGAAGGCACCGATGCCCGCGAGCAGGTTGCCGCAGGTCTGCGCGTCGCTCACCGACGGCTGGTCCACCCCGATCTGCAGGAACAGGTAGTCGAGGTCGACGTCGGGTTCGCTCGAGAGCGCCACGATCGCGACCTTGCTCGTGAGGGGATGCGCGCCCCCGAGCCCGTCGATCTGCGCGGGATCGGGGCTGCCCATGATCCGCAGCAGCAGGTCGTCGCGCTCCGCCGGATCGGCGGGCAGGTCGCCCGCCACGAAGTACGCGCCCTTCGAGGTGCCTCCGCGCATGAGCATGCAGCGGATGCCGTCGTGCACGGGGTCAGTCGCCATCGTATTCCGCTTGCGTGATATAGCTCACACCGAGGTCGGCCAGCACCGGTCGGAGGTTGTTGCGATCGAGACTGAGGTCGCCGGCCTGGTAGGCGGCGCGCGACGCTGCCTCCTTCTCGACGCGGGCATCGGATGCCGCGAGAACCTCAGCCGCCTGCTCGAGAGGCACGCACAGCACCCCGTCGTCGTCCGCGACGATCACGTCGCCGGCGCGAACCGTCACGTCTCCCACCGTGATCGGCACATTGACGCAGCCCGGCGTCGCCTTGACCGTGCCCTGCGCGTGAACCGCCGCCGACCACACCGGAAAGCCCATGGCGCGCAGGTCGGCGACGTCGCGCACGCCCCCCGTCGTCACGAGTCCTCGCACGCCGCGGTGGTGCAGCGCGGTGGCGAACAGCTCGCCGAACGAGCCGTCGAGCGACGGGGTCATCGTGGTGACCACGAGCACGTCGCCCGGCCGGCACTGCTCGACGGCCGCGTGGATCATGAGGTTGTCACCGGCCGCGCACAGCACCGTGACGGCGGAGCCGGCGATGCGGACGCCGTTCTGGATCGGGCGCAGCGACGGCCCGACCAGTCCCGTGCGGCCCATCGCCTCGTGCACCGTGGCGACGCCGTGCACCGCCGAGTGCGTCGATCGTGGCGGCATCCGCGCGTCGGATGTCGGTGACGACGACGGTCGGGCTCTTGCTCACGCCAGGACGTCCGTGACCTGAGGGTAGTAGCGCATGTACGCCTCGCCCATGGTGTCGACCGGGAGGCCGAGGTTGGGGCCGGCGTTGCGCTTGACCTGCACCCCGCGCCGCACCGCGAGGGACGTGTAGTACTCCCACATGTGCTTCTGCGCGGGCAGGCACTCCATCGCCTTCTGCTTGAGCGGGAAGGACGCCGTGATGTCGAGCAGCACGTTCGGCTTGAAGTCGGACTGCTCGGGCTGGTGGGGCTCGAAGAAGAACACCGGCGGTGCGCCGATGATGTCGTCGGTCGACGGATACGACCCGTCGGAGTTCGCGACGCCGATCGCCTGCGCGAGCACGCGTGCCTGCAGCGCCATGCGGGCCGCCGCGGGGTGGTCGCCGTTGTACGGGTCGGCGAGCGGATGGGTCAGCACGACGGTCGGCTGCGTCCGGCGGAAGACGTCGACCAGCAGCGCGACCGTCTCGACCGACTCGACGAGCGGATAGTCGCCGGCGTCGAGGAACTCGATGTCGGCGCCGAGAGCGGATGCCGCCGCCTGCGCCTCATCGCGACGGATCCGCTTGATCTCGTCGAGAGACTTGCCCTGCAGCCACTGGCTGGCCGACTCGCCCCGCTCGCCGTACGACAGGCACACGACCGTCGCGCGCTCACCTCGAATCGTGGCCGCGGCGATCGCCCCGCCGGCGCGCCACACGAAGTCGCCCGCGTGAGCGCTGACGACCAGCAGCGAAGGCGTTGTCTCGGCCAAGGGGACTCCTGTCTCCACGGGTGCCGCCGGGGCGGGCGGAGGCGGGCGGCTCTGCTTCGAGCGCACGGTGTCTCGTGACAGCGAACCACACCCCTAGCGCAATGGTCAAGATTTTGGTTACAATTCTGGCGACCTTGCATCACTCTCGGACATAGGGAAATTTCCGTGAGACATTGCGGTCAGGACCACACGACGAAGATGTTGAAGGGAACCACCATGGCCGGCAATCTGCAGCAAGTCCTCGACGAGGCGGGAAACGCCGTCGAGCTCCTGCGCAACTCGCAGCTCGGAACGTACATCTACCCCGTCGTCCCGGCGGAGTTCACGAACTGGCGCCGCGAGCAGAAATCCTGGCGCGAGACCGCGGTGCTGTTCGATCAGTCCCACCACATGGTCAATTTCTTCATGTCGGGCCCGGACGCGCTGAAGCTCCTCAGCGACACCGGCATCAACAGCTTCGCCAACTTCCCGCTGAACACGGCGAAGCAGTTCGTGCCCACCGCATCCAACGGCGGTGTCGTCGGCGACGGCATCCTGTTCCACGAGGGAGAGCACGACTACGTCTACGTCGGCCGGGCGCCGGGAGCGAACTGGCTGCAGTTCCACGCGGAGACCGGCGGATACGACGTGGAGACCCGCTATGACGACCGCTCGCCCTCGCGCCCGTACGGCGCGGCGGTGAACCGCGAGTACTACCGGTTCCAGATCCAGGGGCCGAACGCCTGGCAGATCATCGAGAAGCTCAACGGCGGAACGCTCGAGAAGGTGCGCTTCTTCCACATGGGCGAGATGACGGTCGCCGGAGAGCGCGTGCGCACCCTGCGCCACGGCATGGCCGGCGCGGCGGGGCTCGAATTGTGGGGGCCCTACGACCAGCACGGCAAGATCCGCGACGCGATCCTCGAGGCCGGCCGCGAGTTCGGACTCGAGCCGTGCGGATCGCGCGCATACTCGTCGAACACCCTCGAGTCGGGCTGGATCCCCTCGCCGCTGCCCGCGATCTACTCGAGCGAGGCCGAGCGCCCGTATCGCGAGTGGCTGCCCGCGAACAGCTACGAGGCCATCAATGCCCTCGCCGGCTCGTTCGTCTCCAACGACATCGAGGACTACTACCTGAACCCGTGGGAACTCGGCTACGGCTCGTTCGTGAAGTTCGACCACGACTTCATCGGCCGCGACGCGCTCGAGAAGATCGATCCGGCCGCGCAGCGCAAGAAGGTGACGCTGGCCTGGAACGACGAGGATCTCGCGAAGCTGCTCACCACGCCGATCGACCGCGACGGCACCGGCTACCAGGTCTTCGACCTGCCCAACGCGAACTACGGCTCGTCGAACTACGACTCCGTGATCGACGCGAACGGCGACACGGTGGGACTCTCGCTCTTCACCGGCGTGACGGCGAACGAGAAGCGCGGCCTCTCGCTCGCGACGGTGAACGCGGACGTGCCGATCGGCGCCGAGGTGCGCGTGGTCTGGGGCGAGCCCGACGGCGGCTCGCGCAAGACCACGGTCGAGCCGCACGAGCAGCTCGAAGTGCGCGCGGTCGTCAGCCCGGTGCCGTACGCCGTGACGGCCCGCACCGAGTACCACGGCGGCTGGCGCACGGCGGCTGTCGCGGTCTGACACGAGCGGGGGCGGATGCTGCGGCATCCGTCCCTGCTTTCGTTCGGCGTGCCGGGATCAGGCGATCTCACGAATACAGGACCGATCTCAGCCGAATTGTCCTGAATCCGGGAAATCACCTGATTTCACCAGCGCGCCGAGCACCGTTGCGCGCGTCAGCCGAAGGTCACTCGCACGGGCAGCGATTCCCAGCCGACGAGCGTGTTGTTCAGGTGCCGGCGCTCGGGGCCGGCGGGCTCGATCTCGACGATGCGGTCGAGGAGGGCATCGAGCACGCAGACCGCCTCGAGCCGGGCGATGTGCTGCCCCACGCACTGGTGGATGCCCATGCCGAACGCCACGTGACCCGACGGATCGCGGTCGAGGTCGAACACGTCGGGGTTCTCCCACCTGCGCGGGTCGCGGTTGGCCGACCCCAGGAACATCAGGATCTTCTCCCCGTCGCGGATGTCGACGCCGCCCACCTGCAGGTCGCGGGTCGCGGTGCGGAAGAACGTCTGCACCGGCGAGGTCAGCCGCACCGCCTCCTCGAACGCGGTGCGGGTGAGGTGCCGGTCGCGCCTCAGGCGGGCGACCGCCCCCGGAGTGTGCACGAGGGCGTGCACGATCGCCGCGATGCCGGTCACGGTCGTGTCGACGCCCGCCGTGAGCAGCGAGCGGACGATCATCGGGGCCTGCTCCGGCATGATCTCACCGCGATCGGCGGCCGACCAGATCTGGGCGCCGAAGCCGTCGTCGGTGAGGTTCTCCCGCAGCGTCTGCCGGGCGATCCACTCGGAGACCGGCGGCATGTGCGGCGCGGCGCTGGTGACGAGGGTGTTCGCCGGCCCGAACGCGTTGAACGCGAAGTCGCCGTACGGCAGCAGGTTCTCGCGTCCCTCGGTGCCGATCCCGACCGCATCGGGGAACACGCGCAGCGGGAACACCTCCGCCAGGTCGCTGACCGCGTCGAACTCCGGACCGCGCTCGAGCAGGTCGGTGACCAGCGCGGCGGCATCCGCTCGCCATCGCTCCTCGAGTTCGCGCAGGCGGCGCGTCGTCAGCAGCGGCGCCACCACCGCGCGGGGTGCGTCGTGGCGAGGCGGGTCGGCTTCGAGCAGCACGCTCGGCGGCCGCCACGGCTTCTCGGTGCGGAAGTTCGCCAGCCCCACGCCCGCCGCCGACTGGAAGGTCTGCCAGTCGACGAGCGCCGCGTGCACCTCGTCGTACCGCGCCATCGCGTACACGCCGTACTTCTCGAGGCGCACGACCGGCCCGGCGTCGCGCAGGACGGCGTGGTGGGCGTGCGGATCGGCGAGGAACTCCAGGTCGAAGGGATCGATGGATGCGGCATCCGTCACGGTCGTGCTGGTCATGGGGTTTCCTTCGCCGTCGCTGCGGGGAGTCAGAGGTCGAGGACGAGTCGCTCGGAGAGCGATCGCGAGATGCAGGGGAAGAGACAGCGCGACTCGGCCCGTTCGGTCTCGGTGAGCAGCGAGTCGCGGTGGTCGGCCGTGCCGCGCAGGATGCCGGTCTCGCACGTGCCGCACACGCCCTGCGCACACGAGGTGATCACGTCCACGTCGACCCGGCGCAGCGCCTCGACGATCGACTCGTCGCGGGCGACGGTGACGACGGCGCCGGTGCTGGCCACCTCCACCTCGAACGCGGTGGCGGGCCGGCCGTCGTCGGCGCGGGCCGTGAAGCGCTCCAGACGCACCCGGTGGCGCCCGAGCGGGGCCGCCCACGCGTCGACGGCGTCGAGCATGCGCTCCGGGCCGCACGCGTAGACGAGCGGCGAGACGTCGGCGCTCGGCATCCATTCGTCGATCCGTGCTCGTCCGCGCGTGTCGGCGGTGTGGACGACGACGCGCTCGCCGTAGCCCTCGAGCTCGTCGAGGTACGCCAGGCGCTCGCGGGAGCGGCCCAGGTAGAGAAGGCGCCAGGGGATGTCGAGCATCTCCGCTTGCCGGATCATCGGCAGCAGCGGGGTGATGCCGATGCCGCCGGCGATGAACAGGTAGCTCGACGCGGGTGACAGGCGGAAGTTGTTGCGCGGACCGCCGAAGCCGACCGAGTCGCCCTCCGCGAGGCGCGCGTGGATGTGCTCCGACCCGCCGCGCCCGTCGCGCTCGCGCAGGACCGCGACCGTGAAGCTGTGCGCATCCCACCGGTCGCCGAGCAGGCTGTACTGCCGCGTGGTGCCGTCGGGGAGCACGATGTCGATGTGCGCACCCGGTGCCCAGTCGGGCAGGCGCGCGCCGTCGGGGCGGGCGAGCGTGAGCTCGACGACGTCGCGGGCGACCTCGCGCCTCCGCGTGACGACGAGAGTGCCGCCGTGAGCCGCGTTGCGCCGAGCGGATGCCGCGACAGCGGTCGCCTCCACCACGTCTGCTCCTGCCCGGACGGCAGCGGCGCCGTCCTGTCAGGGAACGCTACGCCCGACGTGCCGCGGGGAGGTATTCGCTTTCCGTTCAACGGAATCGCCGGGTTGGTGCGAATCTGCGGTCGGCCTCACGCGCGCCGGCGAGCGTCTCCGTGGATCGCGAAGAACTCGCCCTGCGTGCCGCGCACCGCTCCGACGACCGTGTCGTACAGCCAGTCCAGCGCGCCGAGCTGCTGCGTGGTGGTGCGGCGGTACAGGCACACCTCGACCGGCTGCATGTCGAGCGGCAGCGGCGCGACCACGAGCGGCCAGCTCTGGGCCCAGCCGCTGCCGATCGTGTCGGGAACCGTCGCGATGAGGTCGGGGCTGGCGGCGAGCAGGGCGGGCAGCGACGCGAAGTGGTTCAGCACGACGTCCGAGCGCAGCACGCCGCCCGCGCGCCGCAGAGCCGACTCCAGGCGGGGCAGTCCCGAATCGCCCGCCACCACCACCTGATCCGCGGCGATGTAGTCCTCCCGCGTGAGTTCGCGACCGGCGAGCGGGTGGTCGCGCGACATCAGCACCCCGTAGGCCTGCGACTTGAGCACCACGTGCGGATAGCCGCCCGCGACCGGCGATGAGGTGACTGCGAGATCGATCGTGCCCTGCGCCAGCCAGTCGGGCAGCTGCTGCACGTCCAGCGGCACGGCCTCCAGTCTCAGGTGCGGAGCTGCGGCGCGGACGGCTCGGTGGATCGCCGGGAAGTAGCCGATCTCGCCGAGCTCCGACAGCGCGATCCGCGATCGGCGCGTGGATGCGGCCGGATCGAAGCCCACCGCCCCATCGATCGTGCGGTCGATGCCGGCGACGCCCTCGCGCAGGCCGGGGAAGAGGCTGACCGCAAGCGGAGTGGGCTCCATCACGCGGCCGACCCGCCGGAAGAGCGGGTCGTTCAGGTCGCGACGCAGTCGTCCGAGCGCCTGACTCACGGCGGGCTGAGTCACGTAGAGGCGGGCTGCGGCGGCCGTGAGGCTGCGCGTCTCGTAGATCGCCACGAAGGAGCGGATGAGATTGAGGTCCACGAGCGCCGGCTTAGGCATCCTTTCCGGGTCATAAGCACTGCTTATCGAAGATCGTAGGCCGCATAACCTTCGGTGCCTAGCATGGAAGCACCCGGAACGAAGGAGTTCTCATGTCCGAATCTCTCGCGGAGGCCATCGCCCGCGCAGGAAGCGCCGTTCGCCTCCTGCGCGACGCGCAGGTGCCGCCCACCGTCTTTCCCGTCACGCCGGAGTTCAGCAACTGGCGCTCGGAGCAGCGGGCCTGGCGCGAGTCGGTCGCGCTGCTGGACCAGTCGCATCACATGACCGACCTGTTCATCACCGGACCCGACGCGCTCCGGCTGCTGGCCGACGTCGGCGTCAACAGCTTCGCAAGCTTCCAGGTCGACCAGGCCAAGCAGTTCATCGCGGTCAACCGGGAGGGCTACCTGATCGGCGACGCGATCCTCTTCTACCTCGCTGAGCAGTCGTTCGACCTGGTCGGGTGGCACATGGTGCTCGACTGGGTGCAGTACCACGGCGAGACCGGCGACTACGACGTCTCCTTCGAGCGCGATGCCAGCTCGATCGTGCGGCAGGGAGACCCGACGCTGTACCGCTACGAGATCCAGGGGCCGAACGCGCTCGCGCTCATGGAGAAGGCGACCGGCGCGGAGGTGCCGCCCACCAAGTTCTTCGGGATGACCTCGTTCACGATCGACGGGCTGGCGGTGCGGTCACTGCGTCACGGCATGGCCGGTCAGCCCGGATTCGAGCTCTTCGGACCGTGGGCCGAGGGTGAGCGCGTCCGGTCCGCTCTGATCGCCGCCGGGCGAGGGACTCGACCTCGTGCTCGTCGGCTCGAAGGCGTACTCGTCGGCCAACCTCGAGTCGGCCTGGGTGCCGTCGCCGCTGCCGGCGATCTTCAGCGGCGAGGGCACGGACGCCTACCGCCAGTGGCTGCCCGCAGCGCGGGCGGGGTCGCTCGCCGGGAGCTTCGCGTCGGAGGACATCGAGGACTTCTACCTGACCCCCTACGACCTGGGCTACGGGCGCAGCGTCGCATTCGACCACGACTTCATCGGCCGCGCCGCGCTGGAGCGTCACGCCGCGGCGCAGAGCCGTCGGAAGGTGACGCTCGTATGGAACCCCGATGATGTCGCGGCGGCGATGCGCTCGCTCTTCGAGCCCGGCATCCCGGCGAAGTACATCGATCTGCCGAAAGCCCGCTACGGGCAGCACCAGGTCGACCGGGTGCTCGCCGACGGCCGCGACGTCGGGATCTCGCACGACGTCGGCTACATCACGAACGAGCACGCGTTCGTGTCTCTCGCGAGCATCGAGAACGCGCACGCCGAGCCGGGCACCGCCGTCGAGGTGATCTGGGGCGAGGAGCCGAACTCGCGCAAGCCCGCGGTTGAGCCGCACCGGCAGGTGTCGATCCGCGCCACCGTGCAGCCCGCGCCCTACTCGGCCTTCGCGCGGGAGAACTACCGCAAGAGCTGACGCCGCGCCTGCGGTGCTCGCCCCTCTCCTTTCCCGCGAGACTGCATGGGGGCGCCGAGACTGAGGCATAAACCCTCAGTCTCGGCGCGCCTCTGCAGTCTCGCGGAGGAAACGGGACGGATGCCGCGGGGCGGGGGTCAGGCGAGCTCGCGCAGGGCGCCGATCACGCTCAGCAGGTGGTCGCGGACCGCCCGTTCGGCGGCATCCGGATCACGGTCGACGATCGCGTCGATGATCGCCGCGTGCTCAAGCACCGAGACCTTGGAGCGCTGCGGCCGGGACGACAGCTTGAACTGGTGCCGCACGCTCTGCGCGTGCAGCCGCCCCAGCACTTCGGACGCGGTCGCGTGACGGCTCAGCACCCGCACGCGCTGGTCGAGGAGCTGATTCAGCCTCGAGTACTCCACGAGATCGCCCTCGGCGACGGCGTCGATCATGTCCTGCCGGAGACGCTGGAACTCCGCGATCTCGTCGTCGGTGATGGATGCCGCGGTCTTGGCCGCGCAGAGACCCTCGACGCCGATCCGCACCTCGAGGATCTCGATGGCCTCCTGCAGAGAGATGACCCGTACGCGCGATCCCTTGTTGGGCAGGCGCTCCACGAGTCCCTCGTTCGCGAGCTCGAGCAGGGCGGTTCGCACGGTCGCGCGGCTCGCGGCGAACGTGTCACTGAGGTCGGCCTCGATGAGCCGCTGGTTCGGCGCGTACTCGCCGCGGACGATCGCGCTGCGGATGAGGTCGGTCACGCGCTCCTCGGATGCATCCGCGCCGGTGCCGGCCTCTTCGACGATCGTCGACATCGCGTCTCCTTCGGATCTTCCGGGCCTCCGCCACGAAGATTCAACCACTATTGTCAACAATATAGAGGCGAATGTCTCGGCGAGAGGAGTCCGGCATGCGCGTCGCAGTGCTGGGGCTGGGCGAGGCGGGCAGCATCTACGCCGCCGATCTGCCCGAACGCGGCGTCTCGGTGATCGGCACCGATCTGCACCTCGCCCTCGCCCCCGCGAGCGTCGCGATCGCCGCCGACGTGCCGCACGCCGTACAGGGCGCGGACATCGTGCTGAGCCTCGTGGGCGCGAGCTCCGCCGCCTCCGTGCTCGACGAGGCGCTTCCGGCGATGCGCAGCGGCAGCATCTACGCCGACATGAACACGAGCGGACCCGACGACAAGCGACGCCTGGCCGCGGCTGGCGGCCCAGCGCGGCATCCCCTTCGTCGACGTCGCGATCATGGCGCCCGTGCCGCGCGCCCGCCTCGACACCCCTCTGCTGCTCAGCGGCGCGGGAGCCCCGCAGCTGCGGCCGCACCTCGAGCGCCTGCGGATTCCGGCGACCGAAGTGGGCGTGGAGCCCGGCGATGCCGCACGGCTCAAGCTGCTGCGGAGCGTCTTCATGAAGGGCCTCGCGGCGGTGGTCGTCGAGAGCGTGACGGCGGCGAAGACCCTGGACGCCGAGGACTGGCTGATCGAGCAGATCGCCCTCGAGCTGGGCGCAACCGGCCGCGCCGCCGTCGATCACCTCATCGACGGCACCGTCAAGCACGCGGTGCGGCGCGAGGCCGAGATGGTGGACGCACGCGAACTGCTCGCCGCGCTCGAGGCCCCGCATCCGATGACCGACGCGACGATCGAGTGGCTGCGCGCGATCGCCGTGCGGACTCGCCCGTCAGGTCACTGACGCCGCGCACTGCCGAGGTGGTGCATGCCGCGCCGAGGTGGTGCGTTCTGCGCCGAAGTGGTGCGCACCTCCTCGCGCCGCAGCGCACCTGCTCGGCGCCAAACGCACCTTTTCGCGCCGCAGCGCACCTTCTCGGCGAAGGACACACTTTCTCGGCGGAGAGCGTGCGCCTACGCGTCGGCCCAGACGTCGGCCGCGACGGCGACCGTCTCCTCGATCTTGGCCCACTGCTCGGCCTCGGTGAGGATGTTGCCCTCCTCGGTGGAGGCGAAGCCGCACTGGGGGCTCAGCGCCAGCTGCTCGAGCGGGACGATCGCGGCAGCCTCGTCGATGCGGCGCTTGAGACCGTCGACGTCTTCGAGGGTTCCGGACTTCGTGGTGACGAGCCCGAGCTCGACGACCTTCTCACCCTTCGGCAGGAACCGCAGCGGCTCGAAGCCGCCGGCGCGCTCGCTGTCGTACTCGAGGAAGTAGCCGTCGAACGCCGTCTCGCCCAGCAGCTGCTCGGCGACCGGCTCGTAGCCGCCCGACGAGATCCACGTCGAGCGGAAGTTGCCGCGGCAGACGTGCGTGGTGATCACCATGTCGGCCGGCTTGTCGCGCAGCGACGCGTTGATCAGGTTCGCGTAGCGCTCGGCGAGGTGATCGGTGCGGATGCCGCGCTCGGCCGCCTTGGCGAGTTCGACGTCGGAGCAGAGGTACGCCCAGGCCGTGTCATCGAACTGCAGGTAGCGGCATCCGGCGTCGTAGAACGCCTGGACCGCGGCACGGTAGGTCGCCGCGAGGTCGTCGACGATGTCTTCGTGTCCGTGGTACGACGACCCCTCGAGGGCGTCGCGTTCGAGACGGAAGTCGAGCACGGTCGGGGCCGGGATGCTGAACTTGGGCACCACGCCGACGGCCTCGGCGACCGGCTTGAGGAAGCGGAAGTGCGCGAGCATCGGATGGTCGGCGGGGAAGCCGACCGGCCCGTCGATGTGCAGGCCGAGCGGTCGGGTCTGGACGCCCTGGAACTGGATGCCGTGGTCGAGCTCGACGACGTTGACTCCGTCCAGCATCCCGAAGAAATCGAAGTGCCACCACGAGCGGCGGAACTCTCCGTCGGTGGCGAGCTTGAGTCCCGCGGCGGCCTCGCGCGCGACGAGGGCGGTGATCGCCTCATCCTCGACCGCACGCAGCCCCGCGTCGTCGAGTTCTCCGGCGGCATGGCGGGCACGGGCGGCCTTGACCTCTTCGGGGCGGAGGAAGCTGCCGACGATGTCGGCTCGGAAAGGGGGGTTCACTGACATACCGATAACCATAGTGAACCGACCCAATCGCGCGCGGGGCGATGTCGGAGCGCGGGCACGCGACCGCGCTACGGAGCGGTCGACGACATCGACTCCAGGTACTCCATCGACCGCAGCGACGAGGTCACGAGGGGGCGGAACCGCCCGCCGGGCGTCGCCGACGGGATGACCGGTCGGCAGATACGCCGCGCGCATCGCCGCGCCGATCTCGCGCGCCGCGGCGGTGAGCAGCTCGATGTGGGGGAGCGTCGGGGCGTCGTCGTTCGGAACGACCACGCCGATCGCGGCGATCACGTCCTGGTGCGCGCCGTACACCGGCACCGCGATGCCGCGCGACTCCTCGTGGATGTGGCCGTCGCAGACCGCCCAGCCGTCGGAGCGGATGCGGCGCAGCGCCGCGTGCAGCTCGGCCTCGGTCTGGATCGTGTGGGCCGTATAGCGACGCAGCGGCGAGGCCAGCACGGCGTCGACCACCTCCTGCCCGGAGTGGGCGAGCAGCACGAGGCCGCTCGAGGAGGCGTGCAGCGGGATGCGGCCGCCGATGAGCGTCGCATTGACGACGGCGTCGCGCGCGGAGAGCCGATCCAGGAACAGCACCTCCGTGTCGCTCAGCACCCCGAGCTGCGCGTGCTGGCGGACGCGGGAGTGCACCGCCTGCAGGTACGGCCGGGCGAGCTCGCGCAGCCCCAGCGCGCCCGGGGTGCGGCACGCGAGCTCCCACAGCCGCACGCCCAGCCGGTAGGTGCGGTCGGGCAGGCGCTCGAGCAGTCCCTCGCGCTCGAGCTCGGCGACGATGCGATGCGCGGTCGAGGGCGCCAGCCCGGCCCGCTCGGAGATCTCGGAGAGCGTGAGGAACGGCACGGCGGCCTCGAAGGCGCCGAGCACGCGCAGATGCTTGTGGAGGACCGATTCACCGTCGGATGCGCGTGCCATCCGCCACCTCGCCTTCGAGCGCCGCCGGGTGCGGCGGACATGCCTGCCGTCATGGTAGGCGCAGTTCCGTTGAACGGAAAGCCCGGTGCGCGAACGCCGAACCGCTCGTAGATTCGGCGCTGAGGATCACGTGCTCATCACGAAATCCTGATTCGTTCCAAAATCGTTGACAATCTCGTCCTCGATCCATAGCGTTTCCCTAGAGCGGTAGGTATCGCGCCGCCGCACCCCCGAGCAACGACGCCAGCAGGGAGAGGTGACACATGGCCGCGCGGCTGAGCCTGAGCGACGTGTCGCTGCGCTTCGGCGGCATCAAGGTGCTCGAGGACGTGACCTTCGACGTCGAGCCGGGCGCGATCTTCGGGCTCGTCGGCCCCAACGGCGCCGGCAAGACCTCGCTGTTCAACTGCATCAGCGGGCACTACAAGCCCACCGCGGGCACCATCCGCATCGACGAGACCGAGGTGCAGGGCAACCAGCCCTCCTCCCTCGCCCGGCACGGTCTGGCGCGGACGTTCCAGCATCCCGCGCTGCAGCTGCACGCGACGGTGCTCGAGAACGTGCTGCTCGGAGCGCACACGCGACTGCCCGGCGGACCCGTGGAGTGGTCGCTGCGCCTGCCGCGCATCGAGCCGCTCCGAGCGGAGCCTCCGCGCCGAAGCGCGCGAGCTGCTCGATCGCAACGGCCTGGGCTGGGCGGCCGACGTGCACGCCGACGAGCTGTCGCACGGGCTGCACAAGGGCATCGAGCTGTGCCGCGCGCTGCTGTCGAAGCCGACCCTGCTGCTGCTCGACGAGCCGGCCGCCGGACTGCCGCACGCCGAGGTCGAGCAGTTCATCGCGACCATCCGGCGCCTGCGCGACGAGGAGGACATCACCGTCGTGATCGTCGAGCACCACATGGGGCTGATCGCGGCGCTCACCGATCGCGTCGTCGTGCTCGACCACGGCCGCAAGCTCATGGAGGGCACCGCGCTGCGAGGCGCAGTCCGACCCGCGGGTCATCGAGGCGTACATCGGCAAGGAGGCCGCCGATGACGCTGCTTGAGCTCACCGATGTCACCGCGTTCTACGGACCGGTGCAGGTGCTCGACGGCGTGTCGCTCAGCGGTTCCCGACGGGGGAGCGGTCGGCATCCTGGGTGCGAACGGCGCCGGCAAGACGACCACGCTGCGCGCGATCAGCGGCACCGTCCGCGCGGGCGGGAAGATCGTCTTCGACGGCAAGGACATCCGCGGGATGCGGCCCGACCAGGTCGCCGCGCCTCGGCATCGCGCACGTGCCCGAGGGGCGGGGCACGCTCTCCGGCCTCACCGTGCGCGAGAACCTGATGGTCGGCGCCTACCTGCGCAAGGACCGCAAGGGCATCGAGGCCGACATCGACTACTGCCTCGACCTGTTCCCGAACCTCAAGGAGCGGATCAAGTCGCACGGCTCGGCGCTGTCGGGCGGCGAGCAGCAGATGCTCGCCGTCGCGCGGGCGGTCATGGCCAAGCCGCGGCTGCTCCTGCTCGACGAGGCCTCGCTCGGTCTCGCGCCGAGCACCGCGAAGAACGTCTACCAGGCGATCGGCCGCCTGCGCAGGGACTCGGGCATCGCGATGCTCGTCGTCGAGCAGAACGCCAACCTCGCCTTCACCCTCGTCGACACCGCCACCGTGCTGGAGACCGGCCGCAACGCCCTCACCGGCACCTCGGCCGAACTCAAGGGCATGGACGAGATCCGCCGCGCCTACCTGGGGGGCTGAGCATGGGCACCTTCATCCAGCTCGTGATCGACGGCCTGTCGGCCGGGTCGATCTACGCGGCGCTTGCGCTGGCCATCGTGCTGGTCAACCAGGCGACCGGACTCATCAACTTCGCTCAGGGCGGCATGGCCGTGCTCTCGGCATACTTCGCGTACTCCTTCGTCCAATGGGGCGTGCCGCTGATCCTCGCGATCCTCATGTCGATCGCCGTGTCGTTCGTGATGGGCGCGCTGATCGAGCGGTTCCTCATGCGCCGCTTCGAGCAGGGCGACCCCGACACCGCGGTCGTCGTCACGATCGGCCTGCTCACCCTCATCACCGGGCTCTGCGGCTGGATCTGGAGCTACAACAACCTCCAGTTCCCGTCGCTCTTCCCGCTGCAGAACATCAACGTCCTCGGCGCGGTCGTGAGCGTCCGCTCCATCGGGACGACGCTCGTGATCGTCGGCATCATGCTCCTGCTGCAGCTGCTCTTCCTCGGCACGAAGCTGGGCCTGGCGCTGCGGGCCGTCGCGATCAACCCGCAGTCCGCCGCGTTCTCGGGCCTGCCGGTCGGCCGGCTGCTCATGGTCGGCTGGGGACTGGCGGCCGGTCTCGGCGCGATCGCCGGCGCGCTGATCGCACCCTCGCTGACCCTCACCCCGGGCATGATGGACGCCGCCCTCGTCTACGCCCTGGCCGCGGTGATCCTCGGCGGCCTCTCCAGCCCGATCGGCGTGGTGCTCGCCGCGTGGATCATCGGCGTCCTGGAGAACCTCGCCGCGGTGTACGTGCCGATCATCGGCTACGACCTCAAGATCGCGGTGCCGTTCATCCTCATCTTCATCGTGCTCATCGTGCGGCCGCAGGGCCTGTTCGGGCGGAAAGACGTGGTGCGGGTGTGATGGCCACGGCGACGGCGTTCCTGCAGCAGGCCGTGGGTGCGCTGGGCGCTCCTCGCGCTCTTCGTGCTCCTGCTCATCGTGGGTCCGCTGATCTTCCCGGCCTTCGTCAACCAGACGCTCGCGCGCATCGGCGTGTTCGCGGTCGCCGTGCTGGGGCTGAACGTCGTCATGGGCTACACCGGCCAGGTCTCGCTCGGCCAGATCTTCTTCGTCGGCGTCGGCGCGTACGTCACCGCGTACGGGGTGAACAACGACTGGAACATCGCGCTCGTCTTCCTGCTCGCGATGCTCATCCCCGGAGTCATCGGCCTCGCGGTCGCGCTCGCCGCCGCGCGACTGGGCGGACTCGCGATCGCGATGGTCACGATCGCGCTGCCGATCGTCGGCGTACCTCTGGCCAAGCGGCTTTCGCGAGTTCACCGGCGGATCGCAGGGCTCGTCCGCACGGTTCTCGGCGGCACCGGAGTGGACCGGCCTGTACGACGACCAGTGGCAGCTGTACATCGTCATCGTGATCGCCGGCATCGTGTTCCTGCTGACCCGCAACCTCGTGCGCGGCAAGTACGGGCGGGCGTTCGCGATCGTCAAGGGCAACGAGGCCGTCGCGTCGTCGATGGGCATCTCGCCGTACCGCTACAAGGTGCTCGCCTTCACGATCGCCTCCCTCATCGGCGGCGTCAGCGGCTTCCTCTACATGGTCGTCGTGCAGTACACCTCACCCGAGACGATGAGCTTCGGGCACTCGATCTCGCTGCTGGCCGCGATGGTGATCGGCGGGGCCGGCAGCATCCTCGGATCCATCCTCGGCGGCGCGTACTACGTGCTCGCGCCGCAGCTCACGAACGCGGTCGACTCGAGCCTGACCGCGGTGCTGCAGGGCATCATCCTGCTCGCGATCCTGTTCGTACTGCCCGGCGGACTCGTCTCGCTGCCGCGCCTGTGGCGGCGCCGCAAGGGCGACGACCGAGGGATGCCGGCCGGCGGGGCCGCGGCATCCCGTGTCGCCGCGGCGACCGTCGCACCCTCCACGTCCACGTCGCCACCCTCCACCGTCCACGTCACCACCCGAACCCCATCCATCACAGTCACCAGAGAAGAGGCAGGACACATGAGCACCATGCGCAGGAGAATGCGGATCACCTCGGTCGTCGCGGGCATCGGCATCGTCGCCGTGCTCGCCGCCGGGTGCGCCCGCGGCGGCGACGCCGACAGCGGCGGCGCCGATGCCACCGAAGGACCGGCCGAGGCCAGCCCCGGCATCACCGACACGAGCCTGACGTTCGGCATCACCAGCCCGCTGACCGGCGCGACCGCCGGCCCGGGCAACTGCACGGTCGACGGCGCGCTCGCCTACTTCGGCGTCAAGAACGCCGACGGCGGCATCGAGTTCGGCGACGGCAAGACCCGCACGGTCGAGATCAAGGCGTACGACGACGGGTACGACCCGCAGAAGGCCCTGACCAACTTCCAGCAGATGGTCTCGGACGGCGTCTTCGCCGCGGGCATCGGACTCGGCACGCCGACCAACCGCGCCTGGCGCGAGGCGGCGATCGACGAGGGCGTGCCCGCAGGTGCTCGTCATGACCGGCGACCCGCTGTTCAGCGATCGCGCGGAGAGCCCGATGCAGCTCGGGCTCGTGCCGATCTACCAGCAGGAGGGCGGCGCGTTCGGCGAGCTGCTCGCCGAGTCGGGCGAAGACCACAAGGTCGCGATCCTGTACCAGAACGACGACTACGGCAACGGGTACGTCGAGGGCTTCAAGGAGGCGATCGGGGGCGCCGACAACATCGAGGTCGTCAAGGAGCTCACCTACGAGGCGACCGACACGTCGGTCGACGCGCAGCTGACCGAGCTCGCCGCGAGCGGCGCCGACGTCTTCTTCAACGCGATGTCGATCACCCCGCTCGTGATCTCGTCGCTGAAGAAGACCGAGGAGCTCGGCTGGCTGCCCAGCTGGTTCCTGCCCTCGAACACCTCGAGCCCCGGCGGCATCCTGCAGCAGCCCGACGTGAACGCCGCTGCGTTCCCCGGCATCTACACCGTCGCCTTCTCGCAGTCGGCCGCCAGCCCCACCTTCGCCGAGAGCGAAGAGGGCGCCGCGTTCCTGGAGGCGATCGGCGAGTACACCAACCAGGAGGGCGTGCCCGCCTTCCCGCACTGCGTGTGGAGCTGGATCGCCGCCGCGACGCTCGAGCAGGCCTTCATGGAGATGGAGGAGCCGACCCGCGAGAGCTTCATGGAAGCGCTCATGAACATCCAGGGCTACGCGGCCCCGTTCATGCTCGAGGGCTCGACGATCGACACCACCGTCGACGGCAACCCCGCCGTGTCGGACGTGTCGGTGCAGAAGTACAACGGCAAGGGCTACGCCCCCGCCGAGACGTTCGGCGGCGAGTGAGCTGAGCTGAGCTGAGCTGAGCTGAGCTGACAAACCACTTTCTGCTCGAAACACCGCGCTGCGCGTGATGTCTCGAGCGGAAAGTGGTTTGTCGCGTCTGGGGGAGCGCGCGCGACCGCCGGCGCCGGCCGCTGTTAAGCTACCCTGAACGAAGGTGTTCAGTGTTGCGCTCCTTGGAGGCCCCGGATGTCCGCCCGACATGTCGTCCGCCGCGCGTCAGACGCGCAGTACTCGCCGCCGGGTGCGCTCGCACCGGATGCCGTGGGCCTGAGCCGCTGGCGCGCCGTCGGCTTCGACGACGGCGCCTCGCACACCGACTTCGGCATCTCGCGGCTCGAGGCGGGGGGCGTCGTGCCCACGCACGTCCACTCCTTCGAGGAGTCCTTCCACGTGCTCGAGGGCGAGGTCGTGCTCGTGACCCCGGAGGCCACGGTCCGGCTGGTCGCCGGCGACTACGGCGTCCTCCCGATCGGCGTGCCGCACTCCTGGCAGGCGGCAGAGAGCGGCGCGGCATGGGCCGACGTGCTGTCGCCGCCGCCGCGTCCGCAGCATGGGTCGGACACCTACCGCGTGCCCGACGTGGAACCGGGCGAGCCCCGGCGCGTCGACCCGCGCGATCCGCGCACGCGATCCTTCGGCAGCATCACCGCCGAGCACATGAACCCGGGCCGGCAGTCGCAGGAGCTGCTGGCGGTCTCGGCCAGCATGCGCACGGCGCTGCTGGTGTACAGCGGCATCTCGCTCAAGATGATGGTCGACTCCGACCTCGGCGCCGTGCTGCACACGATGTTCATGGTGCAGTACGAGCCGGACGGCGTCGCCGGCCCGCACGACCATCCGCTCGAAGAGGCCTACCTGATCACCGACGGCGAAGTGGACGCGACCTTCGACGGCGCGGAGTACCGGCTGCGGGCCGGCGACATCGCCTGGGCGGGGGTCGGCTGCGTGCACTCCTTCCGGGCGACGGGCGCGCCGGTGCGCTGGGTGGAGACCCAGTCGCCGCAGATGCCGCCGCGGCACGCGTACCGCTTCGCCCGCGACTGGGACTACCTGGCGACCGCACTGGAGGATTCCGGCCATGAGTGAACGCACGATCGTCGTGGTCGGGGGCACCTCCGGCATCGGACGCGAGCTTGCGGCGTCTCTGGTCGCCCGCGGTGACCGCGTGGTCCTGACGGGGCGGGATGCCGGGCGTGCGGCATCCGTCGCGGCCGAGCTCGGCGACAGGGCGACCGGCATCGCGCTGGAGCTCTCCGAGCCGGCGGGGATCGCGGGCCAGCTCGCGTCGGTGGGCGACGTGGACGGCCTCGTCCTGGCGGCCGTCGACCGCGACGCGAACACGGTCCGCGACTACGACATCGCCCGCGCGACGCGGCTCGTGACGCTCAAGCTCATCGGGTACACCGAGACCGTGCACGCGCTGATCGGCCGCCTGGTCGAATCACGCGAGACCGGCATCGTGCTCTTCGGCGGCCGCGCGAAGGACGCCCCGTACCCCGGGTCGACGACCGTGTCGACCATCAACGGCGGCATCGACGGACTCACCCGCACGATGGCGCTCGAGCTCGCCCCGATGCGGGTGAACGCGATCCACCCGGGCATCATCGGCGACAGCCCGTTCTGGGCGGGCAAGGCCGCGGCGCTCGCCGGCTACGAGTCGCGAACCCCGGGCGGAGAGCTCGCGACGATGGCCGACATCGTCGCCGCCACGACCTTCCTGCTCGACAACCACGGGATGTCGGGCACGAGCATCGACGTCGACCGCGGCTGGCGTCTCACCTAGCGCGAAACCCGTCGCGCGCACCACAACAGAACAGCACGGCCGGGCACGGCGCCCGGCTCGCAGGAAACTCAACGAGGAGGACTCCATGACCAACCCCGATTCCCCGCGTGCGGAGGACTTCGACGGCGACCGGCCGATCGTCTTCCGCGGGGGCACCGTCATCACCGTCGACAGCGCGGGCGTGCTCGAAGACGCTGACGTCCTCCTCGTCGGCGACACGATCCGAGCCGTGGGGCATCGCCTGGAGGTTCCGGAGGGAACGCTCGAGATCGACGCGAGCGGCGGCATCGTGATGCCGGGGATGATCGACACCCACCGGCACATGTGGCAGACGGCCCTGCGCGGCTACGGCGGCGACTGGGCGCTCAGCCAGTACTTCGTCTTCTACTACCTGACCTGGGGTCATGTGTTCCGCGCCGAGGACATCTACGCCGGCAACCTGCTCAGCGCACTCGAGTCGGTCGACCAGGGCATCACGACCACCCTGGACTGGTCGCACGGGCTGCGGACCCCGGAGTACGGCGAGGCCGCACTGCAGGCGATGCGCGAGATCCCCGGCCGGTTCGTGCTCGCGTACGGCAACTACCTCGGCGCCCCGTGGGAGTGGTCGAACTCGCCGGAGTTCCGGGACTTCGTCACGCGCAACTTCAACGCCCCCGACGACATGATGGGGCTGCAGCTGGCGTTCGACGTGCCCGACGACCCCGACTTCCAGGCGGCCGGTGCCTTCCGGGCCGCGCGCGACCTCGGTCTGCGCGTGACGACGCACGCCGGCGTCTTCGGGGTGACGACCGACATGAGCATCGGGCAGATGTACGACGGCGGCTGGATGAACGACACGCTCACCTACGTGCACGCCTCGTCGCTCAGCGACGACAGCTACCAGAAGATCGCCGCGACCGGCGGCACGGTCTCGGTCTCCACCGAGAGCGAGCAGAGCGCCGGTCAGGGCTACCCGTCGACGTGGCGGGTGCGCAGATTCGGCATCCCGACCTCGCTGTCGATGGACACGAGCGTCTGGTGGAGCGCCGACTTCTTCTCGGCGATGCGCTCGACGCTGAGCGCCTTCCGCTCGCGCGATCACCTCGAGTCGCAGGCCCTGGGCGAGCCGGTCAACGTCAACCGCCTCCGCGCCGAAGACGTCGTCTACCAGGCCACGATGGGCGGCGCCCACACGCTCGGCATGACCGACAAGCTCGGCTCGCTGACGCCCGGCAAGAAGGCCGACGTCGTGCTGCTGAAGAACGACGAGTCGCCGGCGATGACGCCGATCCTCAACCCGTACGCGCACGTGGTCTACCAGGCCGGGCACCGCCGACGTGCACACGGTGGTCGTGAACGGCAAGGTCGTCAAGTACGACGGCCGCAGGATCGGGATGCCGCTGGCCCCGGTGCGCGACAAGGTCGCGGCATCCGTCGAGTACGTCCGCGGCGCACTGGGCGAAGCGGCCTGGGACGAGTGGATGCACCCGCAGATCCCCGAGGACGAGACGATCCCGAACCCGTACACCTACCAGGACGAAGACTGAGTCAGGGGCGGCCGACGCTGCGCCGCGAGACCTCCGCCACGGCCGACCCAGTCCAAGCCCTCGAGTTCGGGATCGGCGAGGGCCGCCTCGAACCGCCGGCGCAGCACGGCGGCCATCGGCACGTCCACGCGCCCTTCCGCGGCGAGGTGCTCGGCCAGGCCGAGGTCCTTCAGGCCGAGGGCGATCGTGAACCCGGGAGGCGTGTAGCGGCGCTCGGCCATGATGGAGCCATACCCGGTGTGGACGACCCCGCCGAACAGGCTCGAGCCGATGAGCTCGACGAACTGGCGCGCGTCGACGTCCTGCGACTCCACGAGCGCGATCGACTCGCCGAGCGATTCGAGTGACTGCAGGATCATGAAGTTCACCGCGACCTTGACGGCGTTCGCCTGTCGCGGGCCGATCGCCGAACCGCCAGCGCCGCACGCTGCAGTGCGCGAGGTAGCGGGTCGACGACGTCGAGCGCGTCGGGCGGGCCCGGCCAGGAGCACGTTGAGCTTTCCCTTGGGCGGCGACCTCGGGGCGACCGAGCACCGGCGCCGCCACGTATGCCACACCGGCATCCGCGAACCGTCTCGCGAGCGTGTCGGCCATCGCGGCGCTGATCGAGGCCATGTTCACGTGGATGCGCCGCTCGTCGCCGCCGCGGAGGTTGTCGCTGCTCGAGCACGCTGTCGGCGGCAGCGTCGTCGGCGAGCATCGAGAACGAGACGGGTGCGCGCAGCGCCTCGGCTGCGGATGACGCGCGCGTGGCGCCGGCATCGACGAGAGTCCGCTCGCCGGCGGACCGACTGCGGTTCCACACGACCAGGGGCACGTCGGCGGACGACCAGGCGGCCGGCGATGGCCGTGCCCATCCGGCCGAGGCCGAGGAATCCGAGTGCGGTCATGCTGATCTCCTTGCTGCCGACGACGTCGGCGGGGTCGGGTGTGAGGCGAACACCTCGGGGTGGCCGGCGAGCTGCCGGCGTGTGCGGCGGATGTGCCCCGCGAGCAGCGTCTCGGCGCTGTCGAGATCGCCGTCGCGGATCGCGGCGACGATGAGCCGGTGCTCGTCGTGCACGGTCTGCCGCGCGCGCTCGTCCATGAGAGCGGTGTAGACGCGTCGATACGCCTGCGTCCGGTTCCACAGCCGGTGCACGAGATCGCTGAGCACGACCGTGTCGGCGCCGGCGTAGGTCGCCAGGTGGAAGGCGCGGTCCAGCGCGAGGAACTCCTCGGGATCGTCGGCCTGAGCCATCTGCTCGGCGAGCGCGCTCAGCCGGTCGAGCTCGGCCTCCTCGAGCGCGGGAGCGCTCATGCGCAGCAGCAGCGGCTCGACGCGCTCGCGGACCCGGTAGATCTCCTCGCACTCGGAAAGGCTCAGTGACGAGACGCGCGCGCCGGTGTTGGCGACGAGGGTGACCAGACCCTCGGCGGCGAGCATCCGGAGCGCTTCGCGCACGGGGGCGCGGCTCGCTCCGGTCAGCTCGGCGACCTGCTCCTGGCGTATTCGCGCCCCAGGACTGAAGTCGCCGCGCACGATCGCCTCGCGCAGCAGGTCGGCGATGTGGGCGGTCGCCTCGCCGTGCTCGGGCTGGCGGGTCGGCGGTCACTCGGCCGGGCCTCGCCGGGTGCCACAGCGCGCGGCCCGCCCGCGCTCTCATAGGCCTTGCCGTCGGGATAGCTCACGAGTTCGAGCTGCATGCCCCACGGGCGACAGGAAGTACACCCACCGCTGTCCCTCGCTGGCGTTGCGGCTCGCCGTCGGTTCGCCGAGCACGCGGATGCCCTGCCCGCGCAGGTAGTCGACGGCTCGGTCGAGGTCGTCGACGTAGAACGCGAGATGATGCCCGCCGATGTCGCTGTTGCGCGGCTGCGGACGCTGACCGTCGGCGGCATCCCACTCGAAGACCTCGAAGTTCGGGCCGAACGCGCAGCGGTAGAAGCGCAGCTCGCGCATGACGCTGCGCGGGTGGACCGCGAGATGCTCGGCCATCCAGTCGTCCTCGGCGCGGAACGGGCCCGAGCGAGTAGACGTACTCGCAGCCGATCACGTCGACGAAGAACGCGTGCGCCTCGTCGAGGTCGGGGACCGTGAAGCCGATGTGCTCGGTGCCCCGAAGACCGGGAAGCCCCATCGTGCTCTCCGATCGCCGTCGACCATCAATGGATCCAATGTACCGCAGCGCGCTGCGCAATGCACCACGTCTCGACGAGGATGTGTTGCTATTGGATCCAATCACGACCTACTCTGAATGAGACGCCGCAACGCCGCGAGCCGAGGAAGGATCGACGCCGATGCCGAAGCACCGCACTCTGGAGTCCGGCACGCCATGGGTCGAGCTGACCACCACGGCCGCCGACTGGAAGCAGCGCCGACCCGGCACTTCTGGCGGGGATGCTCGCGCAGCTGAACCTCATCCGCGCGTTCGAGGAGACCGTGCTCGAACTGGCCGGCGAAGGCCTCGTCCACGGGCCTGCGCACTCGAGCATCGGCCAGGAAGGAGGCGCGGTCGGCTCGATCATCGGGCTGCGCTCCACCGACGCCATCAACGGCTCGCACCGCGGACACCACCAGTTCCTCGCGAAGGCGCTCACCCACGTCGCCGGCATCCGCTCCGATCTCGACCGCCTTGGTCACACCGGAGATCCAGGAAGTGCTCCAGCGCACGCTCGCAGAGATCCTCGGGCTCGCGCAGGGCTACTGCCGCGGTCGCGGCGGGTCGATGCACCTGCAGTGGTTCGACGCCGGCGCACTCGGCACGAACGCGATCGTCGGCGGCGGGGCGCCGCATGGCCACCGGCAACGCGTGGGCGCAGAAGCACTCCGCGACCACCGACCTCACGGTCAACTACTTCGGCGACGGGGCGAGCCAGATCGGTTCGGTCCTGGAGAGCATGAACCTCGCCGCGACGTGGAAGCTGCCCGTCGCCTTCTTCATCGAGAACAACCTGTACGGCGTCTCGACCCACGTCTCGGAGATCACCGCCGACACCCGCCTCTCGGTGCGCGGCCAGGGCTTCGGCATCCCCTCCTGGCGCGTCGACGGCATGGACCCGCTCGCCGTGCACCTCGCGATGAACGAAGCGGCGGAGCACATGCGCTCCGGAGCCGGGCCCGCCGTGATCGAGGCGGAGGTCTATCGCTTCTTCCATCAGAACGGGCCCTACCCGGGAAGCGCGTTCGGCTACCGCACGAAGGACGAGGAGGCGGCGTGGCGCGAGCCGCGATCCGCTGCAGCGCGTCGCGGCGCGAGATGCAGAAGCTGGGCCACGTCACGGCGGAGGACGTGGACGCCGTGCGATCGCAGGCACAGGAGGCGATGCGCGCGGCTGTCGGCGAACTGCTCGAGGCCGATCCCGAGAACGAGGGCAAGCGCCGCATCCAGCCCCAGCTCTGGCCGAAGCCGGAGTTCGTCGACGTGGGACTGCGCGGTGACGCGAGCGAGCTGGCCGACGCGCGGACGTTCGATCCGGCGACCGGGAAGGCCGCGCATGTCGCCGTCGAAGTTCGTCGATGCCGTGGCCGCCGTCATGGGCCGGCGTATGGAGCAGGACGAGCGGATCGTGGTCCTCGGGGAGGACGTGCATCGCCTCGCCGGCGGCACGAACGGCGCCACGAAGGGTCTCGCCGCACGGTTCCCGGATCGCGTGCTGGGCACGCCGATCAGCGAGAACGCGTTCGCCGGACTCGCGGGAGGAATGGCGCTGGACGGCCGGTTCCGACCTGTCGTGGAGTTCATGTATCCCGACTTCATGTGGGTGGCCGCCGACCAGGTCTTCAACCAGATCGGCAAGGCGCGTCACATGTTCGGCGGAGTCAACCCGGTGCCCCTCGTGCTGCGCACCAAGGTCGCGATGGGCTCCGGCTACGGCTCGCAGCACCTGATGGACCCGGCCGGCATCTTCGCCACGAGCCCCGGCTGGCGCATCATCGCGCCGTCGACAGCCGCCGACTACGTCGGGCTGATGAACGCCGCCCTCGCGCTGCAAGACCCGGTGCTCGTGATCGAGCACGTGGACCTCTACGGCCGCGCCGACGAGATCCCCGACGGCGACCTCGACTACCAGCTGCCGTTCGGCAAGGCGGCGCTGCGCCGGGAGGGATCCGACGCGACGGTGATCAGCTACCTGTCCATGGTCCATCACTGCCTCGAGGCGGTCGAGCAGACCGGGATCGACGCCGACGTCATCGACCTGCGCTGGCTCGACCGCGCCTCGCTGGACTGGGAGACCATCGAAGATTCGGTGAAGAAGACCAATGCGGTCCTGATCGTCGAGCAGGGCGCTCAGGGCACCTCGTACGGCGGCTGGCTCGCCGACGAGATCCAGCGCCGCCTCTTCGACTGGCTCGACCAGCCCGTGCAGCGCGTGACCGGCAGCGAAGCGAGCCCCAGCATCTCGAAGGTGCTCGAGCGCGCGGCCATCGCCCGCACCGAAGAGGTCGTCGCCGGAATCGAGCGGCTGCGCGCCGGAATGGGCGGTGCGTGATGGCCACGACCATCCGCATGCCCGAAGTGCTGACCGGTGTCACCGAGGCCGCGATCGCCACCTGGCTGGTCGGCCGTGGGCCAGGAGGTCGTCGTCGGCACGCCGCTGGCCGAGATCGAGACCGACAAGGCGGTCGTGGAGTATGCCTCCGAGATCGAGGGCACGGTGCTCGAACTGCTCGCCGCCGAAGGCACCGGTGTCGCCCATCGGCGACCCCATCGTCGTCGTGGGGAATCCGGGCGAGACGGCGACGAAGCCGTGGCGGCGACAACGTGCCGAGGCGCGAGCCGCCGTGCGCCGCCCGTCGAGCCGGTGAGCGGCGACGAGCCGGCCTCACCGCAGAGCGGCGACGAGCCGCCCGTCCCGGCGGCGCCGGCTGCTGCGCAGCCCGGAACGCCTGCGCCGGCCGCGCGGACCGACGCCGTCCCCGCGGCACCGGACGCCGCCGCCGGCGCGGCCGAGCCCGCGGGAGAGCGCCGATTCGTCAGCCCGCTCGTGCGCCGGCTCGCGCGCGAGCGCGGTCTCGACCTCAGCGCGATCCAGGGCACCGGGCCGAACGGCCGCGTCGTCCGTCGCGACATCGAGGGCGCGGATGCCGCTCCGGCAGTGGCCGCCTACACTGCGGCGCCGCGGCCGCTCCACCCGAGCCGGCCGCCGCAGCCGCTCCGAGGCCGCCGCTTCCGCCGAGCCCGCAGGGGGATTCGAGGCGATCCCGCTCACGCCGATGCGGCGCGCGATCGCGCGCCGGCTCACCGAGAGCAAGACGACGGTGCCGCACTTCTATCTCGTGGCGGACTGCCGCGTCGACAGACTGCTCGAGCTGCGCCGCGAGGTGAACGAGTCGTCTCCCGTGCGCATCTCGGTCAACGACTTCGTCCTGAAGGCGGTCGCCGGGGCGCTGCGCGCTGTTCCCGAGGCGAATGCGACGTGGGGCGACACGGTGATCCGGCGTCACGACGACGTCGACATCGCGGTCGCGGTCGCCATCGACGGCGGCCTGGTCACCCCGGTCGTGCGCGGTGCCGACCGCCTGACCCTCAGCGAGGTCTCCGCCGCGGTCGTCGATCTGGCCGAACGAGCCCGCGCGGGACGCCTGAAGCAGCACGAGCTCGAGGGCGGGTCGTTCGCGGTGTCGAACCTCGGGATGTACGGCACGAAGGAGTTCGCGGCGATCATCAACCCGCCACAGGCGGGCATCCTCGCCGTCGGCGCAGCGCGGCGGGCACCGGTCGTCGACGGAGAGCAGCTCGCCGTGGGCACGGTCATGACCGTGACGCTCTCGGCCGATCACCGCGTGCTCGACGGCGCCGTGGGCGCGCTGCTCCTCGCGGCGATCGTGGAGCGGATCGAGAATCCCCTGCGCGCGCTCGTCTGACCGGCACGCACGAGCCGTCGCTAAGCGGACGCCGGCTTCGGGTACTGCCAGATCTCCAGCTGAATGCCATCGGGGTCACGCAGGTACGCCCACTGGGAGCCCGCGAGATCGCCGTCGGTGAGCGTCACCGGCGGTCCGTTGAAGACCGCTCCGCGCGCGCGAAGGTCGTCGTAGGCGGACTGCATGTCGTCCACGACGAAGCAGATGTGCGCCGACCCGACGTCGCCGTTGGTGCGGTCCCACGCTCTGCCCTCCGGCTGGTGGTACTGCAGGAACTCCACATTCACGTTGCCGACGCGCACCATGCAGAACGACAGCTCGGCCCCGGGAACCTGGACGCCGCGCTCGAGCTCGTCGCCGGCCCCGTGGTGCACGGGTCCGGGTTCGAAATCGAAGATGCGCGAGTACCAGTCGAGTGACCGCTGCAGGTCGCTGCACGGTCACGCCCACGTGGTGCACACCCTCTGTCATGAACGCCATGCGCCCTCCTTCGCGGCAACCCACGCGCGTGCGGTGCGGTCGCCGTTGACTGAACGATATCCACTGTGACTCAACACGATAGCGACGTTCGCCGCAAGGGCGACGCGGGCCGTGAACACTGCTGACGCCGGGGACGTTGGTCGCGGTTTCGCGTATTTCCGCCGAAGTCAGCGCGTCAAGCGGCGCGGCGGCGTCGAAGTGGATCGGGCTGTGCAGATTCGCAAAGTTCACTTATAGTGAACACTGTGCGCAGGAGCACGGGAGTCCGGGAAGCGAAGGAGCATCCGATGGCAGGCAGACTCGACGGGAGAACGATCGTCGTCACCGGAGGTGCCTCCGGTATCGGCGCGGCCCTGGCCATCGGATTCGCAGACGAGGGCGCCAACTCCGTCATCGCCGACCTGAATCTCGACGCAGCCGCCGACGTCGCTGCCCGGATCCAATCATCCGGGGGAAGCGCCAGCGCCGTCCGGGTGGATGTGACCGACCGCGCATCAGTCCGCGCCGGCATCGCACATGCCGTCGAGCGCCATGGCCGGCTGGACGCGTACTTCAACAACGCCGGCATGAACTCGCCGATGAAGTTCCTCGAGGTCAGCGAATCGAACTTCGAGCTGGTTCTGCGCGTCAACGCCCTCGGCGTGCTGATCGGCATCCAGGAGGCGGCCAAGCAGTTCATCGCTCAGGGCGGAGGCGGCAAGGTCGTCAACACCGCGTCGATCGCCGGACGGCAGGGGTTCTCGAGCTTCGCTCCCTACAGTGCGGCCAAGGCCGCCGTGATCTCACTCACCCAGTCGGGAGCGCGCGCGCTCGCCGAGCACGGCATCACGGTCAACGGATTCGCCCCCGGCGTGGTCGCGACACCGCTGTGGACCAAGCTCGACCGCGAGCTGGAGGAGATCGGCGAGGGCCAGAACGGCTTCGACTCGATGGCGAGCGGCATCCTGCTCGGCCGCCCCGCGGACCCACAGGACATCGTCCCGACCGGCGTGTTCCTCGCCGCGTCCGACTCGGACTACATCACCGGTCAGATCATCCCCATCGAAGGCGGCATGATCCTCGTCTGAGACGAGGGATGCCACGAACGAGAGAGCCGCACATGAAGACGACAGGCACGACGGGCACCAACGCAGTCGACTGGGAGGCGCGGGTCGACTTCGACCGTCTCCGCGATGAGCGGCTGGCCAAGCTCAAGGCCGAGCTCGAGCGTTCGGACATGGGAGCCGTGCTGGCTTTCGACTTCTCGAACATCCGCTACATGACGGCGACCCACATCGGCACGTGGGCGATGGACAAGCTGATCCGCTTCAGCCTGCTCACCCGCAACTCCGATCCGATCTCGTGGGACTTCGGATCGGCCGCCCGGCACCACCAGCTGTACAACCCGTGGCTCGACGTGACGACCGCCGAGATGGATGCCGACCCGAACGCCCCGCACGAGGGCGCCAAGCGGCCGCGGCTGGAGGGCGGCGCCCGGGCCGGCATCTCCACGCTGCGCGGGGCCATCGCACCGGATGCGGGTATCGCCGAGGATGTGGCCCGCAAGATCAAGCGCGAGCTGGAGAAGTTCGGCCTCGCCGACCAGCCGCTCGGCGTCGACGTCATCGAACTGCCGATCCTGTTCGCGCTGCAGCGCGAGGGCATCGAGGTCGTCGACGGTCAGCAGGTGTTCATGGAGGCCCGCCGCATCAAGACCGGCGACGAGATCCGCCTGCTGACCCAGGCGGCCTCGATGGTCGACGCCGCCTACGAGGAGCTGTACCGGTTCCTCCGCCCCGGCGTCCGCGAGAACGAAGCCGTCGGTCTGGTCGCCAAGACCCTCTACGACCTCGGCTCGGAGTACGTCGAGGGCGTCAACGCCATCTCGGGAGAGCGGTGCTCGCCGCACCCGCACGTCTTCAGCGACCGGCTCATCCGCCCCGGCGACCCGGCGTTCTTCGACATCCTGCACAGCTTCAACGGCTATCGGACGTGCTACTACCGCACCTTCGCGGTCGGCTCGGCGAGCTCGGCCCAGCGAGACGCGTACACCCGCGCCCGCGAGTACATGGACCGCTCGATTGCGCTCGTCAAGCCCGGCGCCACGACCGCCGACATCGTCTCGGTGTGGCCGAAGGCCCAGGAGTTCGGTTTCGCCGACGAGGAGGCGGCCTTCGCACTGCAGTACGGCCACGGCGTCGGCCTGTCCATCTGGGAGAAGCCGATCTTCTCCCGGCTGGTGAGCCTGGACCACCCGGAAGAGCTCAAGGAGGGCATGGTCTTCGCGCTGGAGACCTACTGGCCCTCGGCGGACGGGTGGGGAGCCGCACGGATCGAGGAGGAGGTCGTCGTCACCGCCGACGGCTGCGAGGTCATCACCAAGTTCCCCGCGGAGGACCTCCTGGTCGCCGGGCAGCGGTACTACGCCGTCGGCGGGCCGCTCAACCTGACGCGCGACTCGCAGTCGCACCTGAACACCGAGTGGGGACGACCGACGCCATGACGAACGCGGATGCCGCCCTGCCCGGGGCGATGGCGGCCGCGGTCTTCCACGGGCGCGGTGATGTGCGCATCGAACGCCGTCCCGTACCCGTTCCCGCCGCGGGTGAAGCGCTCGTGAGAGTGCTGCGGAGCGGGATCTGCGGAACAGACGCGACGGAGTTCGCGTCGGGTCCGATCATGTTCCCGATCGACCGCCCGCATCCGATCAGCGGTCATCGGGGTCCCCTGGTGATCGGGCACGAGTTCGTCGGAGAGATCGTCGCACTCGCGGACGAATCCGGTCGCCTCCGCGTCGGCGATCGCGTCGCCTCGGGGGCGGGTGTCTCGTGCGGCGAGTGCGGCCGATGCCGCGAGGGCCGGACGAATCTGTGCGAGCGATACGTGACGCACGGGCTGAACATCGACGGCGGACTCGCGGAGTACGTCGCCGTCGCCACGTCGACACTGGTGCCGATTCCGGAGAACTGCTCCCTGGATGCCGCCGGAGTCGCCCAGCCGCTCGCGGTGGGACTGCACGCGGCGCGCCGAGCGGGAGTCCGGGACGGCGACCGCGTGATCCTCTTCGGCGCCGGCGCCATCGGAACGTTCATCCTCGCCGGTCTGGTGTCGCTCGCGGATGCCGAGATCATCGTCGTGGACTTCGCCGGGGAACGGCTGGAGAGAGCCTCACGACTCGGCGCAGCGCATGTGGTGGCGGTGGAGGCAGATGTCGACGCCGCACTCCGGGAGCTGATCGGAACGAGAGGCGCAGACGTGGTGATCGAGGCAACCGGTGCGCCGGGACAGCTCGCGCGTTCACTGGACTTCGTGCGCCCCGGGGGAACGATCCTCGGCGTCGGCCTCCCCTCCGGCGCGCAGGAGCTGAACGTGCACCGCCTCGTGCTGAGTGAGGTCTCCATCGTGACGACCGTCGCGCACGTCTGCGGAGAGGACCTCGGTCCGGCGCTGGACATCCTCGCCGCGACGGATCTCGGCGACGAGCTCGTCGAAGCGGTCTACGGACTTGATGCCGTGCCCGCGCAGCTCGCCCGGCTCTCGTCGGGCGGCATCCGCGGCAAGGTCCTGTTCGATCCGACGCGATCCACGTCGCGTCGATCCGACGGACGGACTCAGGCCGCATGACCGTGCCCGAAAGAACTGTGGACGAAGGAAAGGTGGGGAGTGCGACATGAGAGCAGCCGTCTTCCATGACGCGAAGGACATCAGGGTGGAGGAGATCGCCGAGCCGACATCGATCGGACCGACCGACGTGCGCCTCAAGCCCCTCTGGTGCGGAATCTGCGGGACCGACCTGCACGAGTACGCCGTCGGCCCGATCGTCATCCCCACGACACCGCACCGGCTGAACGGGTCGGTCGCGCCGCAGATCCTCGGCCACGAATTCTCCGGCGAAGTTCTGGAGGTCGGGGCCGAGGTGCGCTCCGTGCGGGCCGGCGACCGCGTCTCGGTCATGCCGCTGCTGTTCTGCGGCACCTGCTACTTCTGCCGCCGCGGATTGAACCACCTCTGCACCTCGATGGCGTGCGTGGGGCTCAGCGACGCGTGGGGCGGAATCGCCGAGCAATGCGTCGTTCCCGAATCGAAGGTGTCGAAGCTGCCGGATTCGATGACCGACATCCAAGGTGCGCTCGTCGAGCCCACCGCCGTGGCCGCGTACGGAGTGGACCGCGCGGGGGTGCGCCCGGGAGACACCGTCCTGATCACCGGGCTCGGACCGATCGGCGCGCTCGCGTCGCTCTACGCGGCGTCGCTCGGGGCCACCGTCTACATGTCGGAGGTCAACCCGAAGCGCCAAGACCTCGCACGCTCGCTGGACGTGGGCGAACTCCTGGACCCACGCTCGACCGACGTCGCGGCCGATCTGAAGGACCGCACGGGCGGGATCGGCGTGGATGCGGTGATCGAGTGCTCGGGGAACGAGATCGCCCTGCAGACAGCACTCGCCGCGGTGCGTGCGGCAGGCAGCGTCTCGCAGACCGGCCTGCACACGCGACCCGCCGCGATCGACCCCATGGTGCTGTCGGAGCGCGACATCACGCTCCGGGGCACCTGGTGCTATCCCGTCACCGACTGGCCGCGCATCATCTCTCTGATCGGCGGCGGGCGTCTCGATGTGGAGCAGGTCGTGAGCGCCCGCATCGACATGGGCGACATCGTCGAGAAGGGCTTCGAGACCCTCCTGTCGCCGACCGGCGACCAGGTGAAGGTCCTCGTCCGAGCACAGTAGTCACTGAGGAGACAACATGAAGGCACTGCGATTCGTCGCCGAGGGAGTCCCGCGCGTCGACGAGCTGCCCACCCCCGAGATCGCCGCCGACGAGGTGCTGATCGCCGCCCGCTCGGTAGGCGTCTGCCATTCGGACATCGAGCTGCTGGAGGGTCGCTACATCATTCCGTTCCACTACCCGCTGATCCCCGGCCACGAGTGGTCGGGCGAAGTGATGGCGGTCGGCGACGCCGTCACCCGCTTCGCGAAGGGCGATCGCGTCGTGGGCGAATGCGTGATCGGCGACGACCACTTCGGCTTCTCGATCAGCGGTGCCGCCGCGGAGCTGTTCATGGCGAAGGAGTCGTGGCTGCATCGACTGCCCGATGAGGTGTCGTGGACCAACGGCGCCCTCGTCGAGCCGTTCAGCGTCGCCTATTACGCGCTCATGCGCATCGGCAACGTCAACGCGAGCGACACCCTCGTGGTTCTCGGGGCCGGTCCGATCGGGCTCGCGGTCTGCGCCGGAGCGGTCGCCCTCGGTGCGCGCACGATCGTCGTGGAGCCCAGCACCCACCGTCGGGAGAAGGCTCTCGCGCTCGGTGCGCACAGCGCCGTCGCGCCCGAAGAGCTCGACGACCTCCTCGCGCTCGAGACGGACGGAAGAGGGGCCACGGTGGTCGTCGAAGCGACGGGCCGCCCCGATGTGATGGCCCGCGCGCTCGAGATCGCCGGGTTCAAGGCGCGGATCGGCTACATCGGCATCGACGTCGGCCGCGAGGCGCCCGCGAAGCTCGGGCTCATCCAGTCCAAGGAGCTGACGATCACCGGATCGATCGGCTCGCCCGGCGTCTGGCCCGAAACGCTCCGATTCATGGCCCAGACCGGAATCGACCTGTCGTCGCTCGTGACACAGCGCTTCTCGATCGACGATGCCACCGATGCGCTCGCTGCCGCTCAGCGTCCGGCCGAAACGATCAAGGCGCACATCGAACTGTCCGCGATGCTGTAGCGCGTCGTCGTGTCGACCCGGCTCAGGGGATGAGCCGCGCCTCCCGGTACCGCGCCACATTCGCGAAGTAGCTCTTCGGCGTGGAGCGGAATCCGAGGAATCCCGCCTCTCTGCTCTTGGTCATGTCGGTGAGGCACTCGACCTCCCGGCCGAGATCGCTGTCGCTGTGCCACCACGACGCGAGCTTGGTCACGTCGGGCTCGACCAGACCCTCGCGCTCGGCGATCCGCCGCCAGACGTCGGGGGCGATCTCTCCCATCGACGCCTCCAGCGTGCGGGGCGCGTCGGAGGGCCCCTCCCACGCGAGGCCGAAGTGCTCTGCGATCTGCGGCCACAGCCAGCGCCAGCGGAACACGTCGCCGTTCGCGATGTTGAACGCCTCGTTCTCGGCCGCGGGGTGTGTGCTTGCCCACGCGAGCTGCTCGCCGAGCAGGTCGGCATCCGTCACGTCCGTGATGAAGTTCCACTGCTGCACCGAGCCGGGGAAGACGAACGGCAGCCCCAGCTCTCGGCAGATCGTCGCGTACACCGAGAGGGTGAGCACCATGTTCATCGCGTTGTCGACGGCGAAGCCGAGGATCGTGTGCGAGCGGTGCACGCTCCAGGTGAAGCCCTGGCGCTCCGCCGCGGCGAACAGCTCGTCCTCCTGCGCGTAGTAGAAGTTCGGACTCGGCAGCCGCGGCTCCGACTCGTGGAACGGCGTCTCGGCCTTGACGCCGGTGGCGTAGTCCTCGAATGGTCCGAGGTAGTGCTTGAGCCCGGTGAGGAGGGCGACGTGGCGCACGCCGCCGTCGGGCGCGAGCGCGGCGAACAGATTGCGCAGCGTCCGGCTGTTGACATCGATGTTCTCCGCCTCGGTGTCCTTGCGGATCCACGCCGTGACGATCACGATCTCGGGCCGGATGCCGGCCACCGCCGTCCTCGTCGCCTCGGCGTCGAGGAGGTCGGCCGGGACGGGCCGCACGCCCTCGGGAAGGCGGTCCGTGCGACGCGCGAGCCCGTGGACGTCCCACCCCTGGCGCATCAGTTCGTGGGACACGGTCTGCCCTGCAATGCCGGTCGCGCCGACGACGAGCGCCCGACGCATCTGACCACTGTTCATACCGATCTCCTCCGAACGACGCTGTACAGCTGAGGTAAACAGTACCTCAGCGTCTCTGCGCGCGTCCAGATGGCCGATGAATCGTCCGCGTTCGGCAGATTCCCGCGGGTGGATCGCTTTTCCTGTGAGCCGCTGACGCCGCGCGATCCGGAACGGTGAGCGAATCGTTACTTGCGCATCTTGTGAACAGGCGAGACACTTCATAAAGTGTGACTCAACACTTCGTCCAGCAACACAAGACGAAGTTTCATACTTTCGAAGGAGAGAGCATGACGGCAGAGACGACGGAGCGTCGACTCGGCAGCGTCCGCTTCGGCCGCTCCAAGGGCCTGCTGACGATGGCGATCTCCACCGTGGTCCTGGTGGTCCTCGGCTTCCTCCTCGCTCCGAGCAGCGTCTCTCAGGGTGCGATCCTGGGAATGCTGCCGTTCGCCTCGGTGCTGGCCATCATCGGTCTCGGGCAGATGCTCGTCGTGCAGCAGGGCGGCATCGACCTGTCGGTTCCCGGTGCGGTCTCGCTCGCGGTCGTTCTGGCCACCCACATCCCCAACGAGAACGACGGGCTCCTGCTTCCGGCAGTCCTCGCCGTCTACGCCTGGGCGATCGGCGCCGGCCTGCTGAACGGCTTCATGGTCGGACGCCTCGGCCTGAATCCCATCATCGCCACCCTCGGAACGAACGCACTCCTCTTCGGCGCCGTCCTCGGCATCTCCGGCGGCATCCCCCGGACGACGACGGGGCTGCTCAGCGCGATCGCGGGCGGCCGGACGCTGGGCATCCCGCACGCGGTCCTGTTCGCCCTCGTGATCCTCGCGCTCGTCATGGTGTTCGTGAAGAAGACCGTCGCAGGACGACGCTTCGAGGCGGTCGGGGCGAGCCCGGCCGCCGCCCGGGCGACCGGCCTTCGCTACCGCACGCACCGCGGTGCGGCGTATGTGTGGTCGCAGCTGCTGTTCGCGACCGCCGGCATCCTGCTGGCAGGCATCACCAATCAACCCACAGCGTTCCAGGGCAACTCCTACCTGCTGACTTCGGTCGCCGTCGTCGTGCTGGGCGGGACGTCGCTGCTGGGCGGTCGCGGCTTTCCGGCCGCAACCGTCGTCGCCGCCCTGTTCCTGAGTCAGCTCGACCAGTTCGTCCTGGCGCTCGGCGTGCCGTTCGCAGTCCGCACCCTCGTGCAGGCGGCGGCGCTCGCCATCGGCGTCGCGATCTACACCGTCGACTGGGCGGCCGTTCGGCGCCGATTCGGCGCGAGATCCACGAGCGCGGCAGCACCCGCAACCTGAGGATTCCCGCTCACCCGGAGCGGGAGTGCACCAAGAGAAACCCCACGACGCAGGCGTCGTGCGGATTACGGAGGAGAACATGAATTACCGCAGAATCTCGGCGGCGGTGGCCGCAGTGGGCCTCGCGGCGCTGGTGCTCGCAGGCTGCTCCAGCGACGCCGGCGACTCCGGCGAGCCCGCGGAAGAGGGCGGCACGTCGGTCGAAGGCGCACCCGAATGGTGCGGCCCCGACGAAGCGGTCGTCGGTCTGCTGGACGGCTTCGGAGGCAACAGCTGGCGCCTGGTCACCACCGCGGCCGGTGCGGACGAGGTCGCGAAGTGCCCGAGCGTCGTCGAGTACCTGTACGCAGACGGTCAGGGCGACACCCAGAAGGCAATCTCCGACATCCAGGGCATGGTGGCGTCGGGGGCCAACGCCATCGTCGTGTTCCCGGACGCCGGCGAGGCGATGCTGCCCGCGCTGCGCAGCGCCTACGAGGCGGGCGTCGTGACGGTGCCCTACCGTGTCGACCCGGGCGGTGAGGCCGGGCAGGACTACGACATCTGGGTCGGCGCAGACTTCGTCGCCGACGGCGAGGCGTGGGGCAACTGGATCTTGGAGAACTTCCCCGACGGAGCCAACATCCTCTTCCTCAGCGGTCCCGCCGGCAACAGCCAGGGCATCGACGAACGCGAGGGATTCGAGTCGGTCCTCACCGACGAGAAGTACGTCTACCTCGGTGAGCAGCCGTACGAGGTCACGAACTGGGACCCCGCGCTCAGCCAGCAGGTGCTGACCGCCGCGATCGCCAAGTACGACCAGATCGATGTGATCGTCTCCGACTTCGGCCCGTCGCTCGTGGGCGCGCTTCCCGAGTTCGAGAAGAGCGGTCGCTCGATCCCCGCACTGGTGACCTCGGACGGCAACGTCCTGGCCTGCTTCCACCAGGAGAAGGCGTCGGCCAACCCGGACTTCAAGCTGTTCACGGTCGCGACGGGCAACGACAACGTCCGCCTCGCCGTGCAGCACGCGGTGGCCCGGGCGACCGGCGGTGTCGTCCCCGAGGCGACGGTCTTCGAAGCGCCGGTGTTCGAGAACTCCGTCACCGGAGACCCGAACCAGGTCGAGTGCCGCGATGACCTCCCCGGCGACATCTACCTGTCCGCACAGATGCCCGCAGAGGAGCAGGCTGCTCTGCTCGAGTAATCGACAAGCCTGATCCGCCTCCCGGGTCGCAGCACCTGCTGCGGCCCGGGAGGCACACCACCGCAAGAGCCAACGCAGAGGGAGCGCCCTGTGAACACCGATATCGCCGAAGCGCCGACGGTCGTCGCGACGCTGTCCATGTCGGGGATCTCCAAGAGCTTCGGCGGCGTCGCCGCACTCACCGACGTCTCGCTCGAGGTGCTCCCCGGCGAAGTGCACGCACTGCTCGGTGAGAACGGCGCCGGCAAGTCGACGCTCATGAACGTGGCGACCGGAACGATCCGGCCCGACGCGGGCGCGATGGTCTTCCGAGGCCAGGACATCGACGCGCTCGATCCGCGGGAGGCGGCTCGGCTGGGCATCGCCTTCGTCCACCAGCATCCCGCGGTCATGCCCGACCTGACGGTCTTCGAGAATCTGCTCGTCGCCCTCCCGTCGTCGGTCTTCTCGGGGGAGAAGTCCAAGGAGGAGATCGCCCGTGACCTGCTGGCGCGCGTGAACCTGCGCGTGCATCTCTCCGACCGCGTGGAGACGCTCTCGGTCGCGAAGAAGCACCTGCTCGAGATCGCCAAGGCGCTCGCGGTCAACCCCGCGCTCCTCGTGCTCGACGAACCCACCGCTCCGCTGGGTGCAGACTCGGTCGACCTGCTGTTCCAGCTCGTCCGGAACGCCGTGGCCTCCGGCACATCGGTCGTGTACATCACCCACCGGCTGGCGGAGGTCCGTGAACTGGCGGACCGTGTCACGGTGCTCCGCGACGGCCGCCTCCGGGCGACCGCGGTCGTCGACGAGATCTCCGACCGCGAGCTGCTCGCACTCATCGTCGGGCGCCAGCTCGATTCGACCTTCCCTCCGAAGCACGACGCGGCAGAGAACGGCGCCCCGAACTTCGTGCTCTCCGGTCTGACGGGCTCCGGCTTCAACTCCGTCTCGCTCGAGGCGCACCGTGGCGAGATCATCGGCATCGCCGGCGTCGTCGGAAACGGGCAGAGCGAACTGCTGCGCGCGCTCGCCGGGCTGCAGTCCTTCGAGGGCTCGGTCACCGTGAACGGCACCGAGATGACCGGAAAATCGCTCTTGAACCTCGCCGCCTACCTCCCGGCCGACCGACTGAGCGAGGGCCTCATGATGCGGCTGTCGGTCCGCGAGAACGCGGCCGTCTCCGCGCTCAAGCGCTTCCGCACCGGCCTGCTGATGAACCGCAAGCGTGAACTGGGCATGGTCGGCGACACCCTCGGCTCGCTGTCGGTGAAGGCCGCGTCGCTCGACGCGAACGTCTCGTCGTTGTCGGGCGGCAACCAGCAGAAGGTGATGGTCGCACGCGCGCTGCTGTCGGAGCCGACGCTCGTTCTGGCCGACGAGCCCACCCAGGGCGTCGACGTGGGTGCTCGCGCGGAGATCTACCAGATCCTGCGCGACGTCTCCTCGTCGGGCATTCCGGTCGTCGTGGCGTCGTCCGACGCGAAGGAGCTGGAAGGACTGTGCGACACGGTCATCGTCATGTCGCGCGGTCACGTGGTGGAGGTGCTCCGGGGTGAGGACCTCACCGAAGAGCGGATGATCGGCGCCGCCGTCAGCTCGACCACGCAGACGGTCAGCATCGAGTCGACGAGGGACGCCGACGACGGTGATCGTTCGTCGCTGCGGCGGGCCAACGTGCGACGGTTCGTCCAGGGGGACTACGCGCCGGCGGTGCTCCTGATCGCCGTGATCCTGGCGCTCGGGGCCTTCATCTTCCTGCAGAACGACCGGTATCTCGGGGCGTTCAACATCTCGTCGATGCTGCTGCTCGTCAGTGCCCTCGGCTTCATCGCGCTCGGGCAGACGATCGCCCTGCTCACCGGCGGGATCGATCTGTCGGTCGGTCCGCTCGTGGGCTTCCTCGTGGTCGTGGGCTCCTTCTTCATCCTCGACGAGTCGCCGATGTCGTCGATACTCCTGGGCTTCGCCGCCATGCTGGCGGTATCGATCATCGTGGGACTGATCAACGGCTCGCTCATCAGGTACGTGAAGTTCACCGCGATCGCGGCGACTCTGACCGTCTACATCGCGCTGCAGGGCATGAGCTTCCTGATCCGGCCCACCGCGGCCGGCTTCATCAACGCCGACATCTCCCGCGCCATCACGACGAAGATCGGTCCGATCCCGATCGCCTTCGTGGTCCTCGTGCTCGTCGTCGTGGGGCTCGAGTACGCGCTCCGCCGGACGCGGTGGGGCTGGCGGCTGCGCGCCGCGGGCTCCGATGAGGAATCGGCGCGCCGCGTCGGCGTCGATGTCAACCGCACCGTGGTCCTGGCATACGTCGCCACGTCCGTGCTCACGTTCCTCGGCGCCATCATGCTCATGACCCAGATCGGCATCGGAGATCCTGCGCAGGGCGTCGCCTACACGCTCTCGAGCATCACCGCGGTCGTGCTGGGCGGCACGAGCCTGCTCGGCGGACGCGGCACCTTCGTCGGAACCCTCCTCGGGTCGATGCTGCTCGTGCAGGTGCTGAACGCGACCGTCTTCCTCCGTCTCGACCAGATGTGGCAGTACGTTCTGCAGGGCGCGCTGATCCTGGCCGCCGCCATCGTCTACGCGATCGTGCGGTCGCAGCGCCGGCGCGGCGTGATGCGCGGCGCGACGTGATCTGCCACTGACGGGACGAATGCGCGGTCCGGGCTCTCCCCGACCGCGCATTCCGTCGCGCTTGGTCAGTTCTGCAGCTGGGCGCGCACGAACTCGAGCTCGCGCACGACGTAGTCGACGATGTCGCCCGTCTTGAGCTCCTCGGGCAGCACGTCCCACGTGTACGTCTCGATCTCGAGATGGTCGCTGAGAGGCAGCTGTCGGTGCAGACGCAGAGCGTCTTCGACCCCGAAGCGGGTCGTGCGGAACGGACCGATCTCCGACAGGAACACCGGTACGTGGAAGTGCGTGCGCAGCTCGGTCGGCACCGGGTTCGCCTCGTACGCGTCCAGCGCATCGCCGAGGTGGAGGTACTTCGTCACCCCGCCGCCCGAGCGGAGCGTGGACTGGCTCAGGTAGATCGTGTCGGTGAACCTCCGCAGCTGGGGCAGCATCTCCTCGTCGAGTCGCTCGACCCACAGCGCCGCCGCCTCCTGGAGCTTGAAGATGGGGATGCCGGCATCCGTCAGCTTCGTCAGAGACGCCGTGATGTCCTCGAACCCCACGGTCTGGTGTCCGATGTCGAAGACGATCCCGAGGTATCGGCGGATGGCGCTCTCCGCCTCGCTCAGCGGAACGCGGGCGATGCGCGCGAACTCCTTCACGCCCGCGGGGGAGTGGATGCGCTCGCGGAAGAACGCCACGGTCTCGTCGGTGGTCTCGAGGTAGCACGCGGGTTCGGGTTCGAGCGCCAGCTTGACCCTTCGCCCGGTCCGAAGCTCGAGCGTGCGCAGGTGCGCCACGACCCGCAAGGTGTTCGTGGTCAGGAGCGCGATGTCCGCCTCGCCGTGGACGTTCGCGGCGAAGGCCAGGGGTGCGCTCTGGATGCTGGGATCCACTCCGTCGGGGGCGAGCTCGGCCAGCAGCTCCGCCACGCCGATCGTGTAATCGATCCGCTCCTCGGTGCTCCAGTCGGGTTCGTAGACGTCCTCCATCACGCGTCGGCCCTTGAAGGGCCCGTACGGAAAGGCGTTGACGGTGTAGAGATAGAGGTCGTTGGCGATGAGGAACGCACGCAGGTCCGCGCGCTCCTGAGCCGAGCCGCGCAGAGTTCCCACGGTGTCGGCCGACATGCGCAGCGACACGGCGAACGGTGCATCCGGGGAGACCCGCGCCTTCACGCGCGGGACGAACTCCTTGAGACTGGCCCGCATCTCCTCCCAGGTGTCACCCGCATGCACGAGCGTGGAGTAGCTCAGATGGCCGAGGCCGTCGCCCAGATCCACGTCGATCCCCTTGCTGGCCGTCGCCCGTCGCCGGTCCAGTTGTACAGTATCGCTTAACACTTGGCTGCCGCAACGATGCGTCAGGTGCACAGGCGGCCCCGGGAGTGACCGGGTTGCTCGGGTTCAGCTCGTTCCCGGCCGCACGTCGTTGTTCGCACTCATACGGCGACGAATGAACCTCGACGGGCGCGGATCGACTGAGGCGCGCGATGCCTCGGCTATCATGTGAGAAACGCAGATTGTTCAGCTGTGCTGAATGCATGCGGCGGGCACCGACGAAGGAGCGACGTGCAGCTCGATGTGGGTTCGGAACTGCGGCGGGTTCGCGAGTCGCGCAAGCTCAGCCTGCGGAACGTCGCGGGCGCGGTGGGGGTCTCGGCCAGCCTCCTCTCGCAGGTCGAGACCGGCAAGACCCAGCCGTCCGTGAGCACGCTCTACGCCCTCGTGAACTATCTGGGCATCTCGCTCGACGGGCTCATGGGCACGAGCCGAGCCGACCCGGTGGGCTTCGGCATGCCTCCGGTCGGCAGCGCGGCGGACGGCTCGGGCACGCGGCGCAGCGACAGCATCGTTCAGCGTCGCGAGGACAACCCCGTCATCGAGATGGAGAACGGAGTCACGTGGGAGCGCATGGCGGTGGGCGAGACCTCCGTCGCCGATCCGCTCATCGTGACCTACCAGCCTGCCGGATCATCGTCGATGGAGGGGAAGATGATGCGCCACGCAGGCCTGGAGTACGGGGTGCTGCTGGACGGGCGCCTGACACTGCGGATCGACTTCGAGTCGTACGACCTCGAGCCGGGCGACTCGTTCTGCTTCGACTCCAACCGCCCGCATCTGTATCTCAACCAATCCGACCAGACTGCTCGCGGCATCTGGTTCGTGATCGGCCGCCGCGAGATGGAGTACCAGTCCCTCGCCGACCTGGGCCACGAGCACCCGGGGGAGGCGCGGCAGATCACCTCCGCCGTCGACGTCCTGAACGAGATCCGCGGTCGGCGCGAGGACGCGACTAGCTGAGCTCGCCGCCGCGGCACCGGTGCACCTCCGCGTGCTGCGGCCGGCTCCGCGCGAGGTCGGCCTGAGCGGCGCGGCTACTCCGGTGGCGCGCCCTCTTCATCCGGCGCATCGACCTGCGATCGGCGTCGGCGGACCAGCAAAATCACCCCGACGATGATCGCGGCGATCAACGCCGCGATCAGCCACGGCACCCATCCCGCCGGCTCCGCCTGATCCTCGTCCGTCGCATCCGGTGCAGCGGTTTCGGTGGGCTCAAGGCTGGGGGTCGGCGTGGGTGTCGGCGTCGCGGTCTCCGTCGGCACGACCGTCGGCTCGGCGGGCGGCGCGGCCGTCGCTTCTGCCGTGGGCTCGGGCGCGGGCTCTGCGGTGGGCTCAGGCGTCGGCTCTGCGGTGGGCTCAGGCGTCGGCTCTGCGGTGGGCTCAGGCGTCGGCTCTGCGGTGGGCTCGGGCGTCGGCTCTGCGGTGGGGTCGGGCGTCGGTCGCGCCGGCAGAGTGCGCGTCGGCTCCGGCGTGGGCTCGGAAGTCGGGGTCGGGGTAGGCCGGGAAGGCAGACTTCTGGTGGGCGTCGGCGTGGGCAGTGCCGTGGGTGCTTCCGGGGGAAGCGTGAGGGGAGGCAGGGTGGTCGGGAACCCTGGAGGCACCGTGATGGTGCCGTCGCACCCCGACAGCAGCAGCGCCGACACCGCGACCGTCAGAGTGACGGCGAGGAGGCGCAAGCCGCGTCGAGGGCGAGCCCGGTGAGGAGTCATCGAAGGTCTCTCCAGTCGTGCAGGCGAAGATGACCCACAACTTCACCCAGGATGCCGCACCGCGCCGTCCCTGTCGAGCGCGGTGAACCCGCGCGCGCTGACCCTGATCGCTGACAAACCACTTTCCGCTCGAGACACCGTGCCGCGCGCGATGTCTCACGCGGAAAGTGGTTTGTCAGCGGCGGATGGCGGCTCACGCCTCGGGGAAGGGCCACCCGGTGTACGCCTCGGCGAGATAGGTGCGACCCGCCTCCGACTCCACGACCGAGCGCAGCTCGCCGAGCTGACGCATGCGGTCGAAGTCGCTGGCATCCGGAGCGACGTGCAGCATGCTCGTCATCCACCAGGAGAAGTGCTGGGCCTTCCAGATGCGCTTCAGGGCGGCATCCGCGAATCGGTCGATGAGCCGCTCGTCGCCCTCGAGGAGGAGCGCCTGCAGAGCCCGGCCCAGCAGCAGCACGTCGGCGACGGCGAGGTTCATGCCCTTCGCGCCGGTGGGCGGCACGGTGTGCGCGGCATCGCCCACGATGGCGAGGCGGCCCTTGCGCAGCTCGTAGGCGACGAAGCTGCGGAACCGCAGCACATCGCGCTGGAAGATCGGACCCTCGGTCAGCGTGGTTCCCGGCACGCGCGCCTGCAGCATCTCCCAGATCTCCGCCTCGCTCAGCGCGTCGGGGTCGGCCTCGGGGTCGCACTGGAAGTACATGCGCTGCACCGTGGGGCTGCGCTGGCTGATCAGGGCGAACCCGTCGGGCGAGTTGCTGTAGATGAGCTCGTGCGCGCTCGGCGGAGCCTCGGTCAGGATGCCGAACCACGCGAACGGGTACTCGCGGAAGTACCCGCCCGTCGACGAGCCGGTGACGGCCGCGCGGACGACGCTGCGCGATCCGTCCGCTCCCACGACGAAGTCGGCCTCGATGACGAGTCGCTCGCCATCCGAGTCGAGCGCGACGACGCGGGGGCGCTCGGAGTCGGCGTCCTCGACGCCCTCGACCGTGATGCCGAAGCGGAGGTCCTGCCCGCCCGCGAGGCGCGCGGCGATGAGGTCCTTCAGCGCCTCGTGCTGCGGGTAGAGCCAGACGCTGCGTCCGACGAGACCCGGGAAGTCGATGCGGTGACCGTGGCCGGCGAAGCGCAGCTCGATGCCGTCGTGCCGCGAGCCGACCGTGCGAGCGCGGCTGAAGTCGCCGAGCGAGTCGAGCAGCTCGACGGTTCCCTGCTCGAGGATGCCGGCGCGGATCGTGCTCTCGATCTCTTCGCGCGTGCGGGAGTCGACCACGACCGACTCGATGCCCGACTGGGCGAGCAGGTGCGAGAGCAGCAGCCCCGCGGGCCCGGCACCGACGATCGCGACTCTCGTTCGGACGGTGGTGGTCATGGCGTCTCCTTCGACGGTGGTGCGGGAAGCTCGGGTTCAGTGTGCGGTGCCCACGGCCCGGGGCGGAAGGTGACTCCCGTTGAACGGGAAACTGCTCTCAGCCGCGGAACCCCAGCGCCCGCTCGATCTCGCGCTTGCCGGCGTGGAGTTCGACGAGCGCGGGCTCGACCGGATCGTCCCGGCGCAGCACGACCGAGAGCGCCGCCGCCACCGTTCCGGTCTCGTCGCGGACGGGAACCGCGACGCCGGTGGAGACCGATTCGATGAAGCCGCGCGCGACGGCGTGGCCGAGCGCCCGCACCTCGGCGAGCTTGCGCCGCAGCGCTGCCGGGTCGGTGATCGTCTCCCGGGTGAGCGCCGGCAGAGGGCCGGCGAGGATGCGCTCCTGCAGGTCGCGCTCGCCGAACGCGAGCAGCACGAGCCCCGACGACGAGGCGTGGAGGGGCAGGCGGCCGGCGATGCGCGTGACGTTGGATCCGGAATCGGGTCCGCTCAGCCGCTCGAGGAACAGCGCCTCGTCCTGCTCCAGGATCGCCAGCTGGGTGTGCTCGCGCACGCGCGCCTGCACCCGCTCCATCGCGGGCATCGCGGCCTGCCGCAGCCGCAGCGCCTGCGACGAGCGGGTCGCGAGCTCCCACAGCCGCATCCCGATGCGGATGCGGCGGTCGTCGTCACGCTCGAGCAGGCCCGAGTCGACCAGCTCGCCGACGATCCGGTGCGCGCTCGAGCCCGGCAGGCCGGCGCGGCGACCGATCTCGGCGGCGGTCTGCACCGTCCGCGTCGGCGTGAACGTCTCGAGCACCCGGACGAGCCGGTCGGTGACGGAGTCGCCCGACGAGGAGTTGGCCATGACCACAGCGTGACACGACTCCCATTGGATGGGAATCCCCTGCGCATGAGTCCGCGGACGGAGGAACATTGAGGAGCCCACCGATCGGGTCAAAGGAGACACCATGACCACCGTCGAATCCGACCGCACCGACGACGAGGCGTTCTCGTCCTCCGTCGTCCTGGAGCAGACCGCGGCGGCCCCCGAGACGCTGCTCGCCTCACCCGACCAGCTGTCGCAGGCCGAGATCACCCAGGAGATCATCGACTACCACGCCGCCGCCGACGAGCGTGAGGCGGCAGGCGAACGCGTGGGGATGACCCTCCACGACTACCCGCCGTACCGCTCCAGCATCCTTCGCCATCCCACGAAGAATCCGAAACTCGTCGACCCCGAGACCATCGAGCTCTGGTCGCCGGCCTTCGGGCAGCGCGACGTCGCCCAAATCGAGTCCGACCTCACGCTGCAGCACACAGGCGAGCCGCAGGGCGAGCGGATCACGGTGCAGGGTCGCCTGCTCGACTCGTGGGGCCGCCCGGTCGCGAACCAGCTGATCGAGCTGTGGCAGGCCAATGCGGCGGGCCGCTACATCCACCAGCGCGACCAGCACCCCGCGCCCCTCGATCCGAACTTCACCGGCGCCGGCCGTGTGATCACGAACGACGACGGCGAGTACAAGTTCACGACGATCAAGCCCGGCGCGTACCCGTGGAAGAACCACGTGAACGCCTGGCGGCCCGCGCACATCCACTTCTCGGTCTTCGGCTCGAGCTTCACGCAGCGCATCGTGACGCAGATGTACTTCCCCGGCGACCCGCTGTTCCCGCTCGATCCGATCTACAACACCATCCGCCGCCAGGCCGACCGCGACCGGCTCATCGGCCAGTACGACCACGACCTCACGGTCCCCGAGTTCTCGATGGGCTACCGCTGGGACATCGTGGTCGACGGTCCGGATGCCACCTGGTTCGAGCCCGAAGGAGGAGACCACTGATGTCCGACGACAAGCTCGATGAGCGCGTGCCCGCAAAGACCCACCTCGCCAGCCCCGGCCAGACCGTCGGCCCGTTCTTCGCCTTCGGACTCGACTACGCGAAGAAGCACGAGGTCGTCCATCCGCACAGCCCCGGCGCGATCGTGCTCGGAGGCAGCGTGTTCGACGGCGCCGGCGCACCGATTCCCGACGCGGTCGTGGAGATCTTCAGCGCCGATTCGGACGGCACCGTGCCCCGCGCGCGGGGTGCTTTCCGCCGCGACGACCACACCTTCACCGGCTTCGGCCGCGCGTCGACAACGGATGACGGCCGATACCAGTTCTGGACCCGCAACCCGGGCTCGGTCGGAGGCGAGGCGCCTTTCTTCGCCGCGATCGTGTTCGCGCGCGGGCTGCCCGACAAGCTGCACACCCGCATCTACCTTCCGGAGCAGACCGACCTGCTCGAGGCCGACCCGCTGCTCGCCTCGCTCACGCCGGAGGAGCGCGATAGCCTCATCGCAACGCGCACGCCCGACGGCGGACTCCACTTCGACATCCGACTGCAGGGCGAGAAGGAGACCGTTTTCCTTGTCTACTGACGGGTCCGGCATCGACGTCGGCCTGCTCTCGCCGGTGAGTGCCGGGTTCGACGATGCGGTGTCGGATGCCGCGTTCCTCGACGCCCTGGTCACCGCCGAAGTCGCGCTCGTCCGCGCCCGTGGCGCTCTCGGTGTCGGGCCGGCCGACGAGGTGAACCGCGTCTCGGCCGCCTTCGGATGGACCGCGGCGGGCTCGCCGTGCCGCGGGCACGCGATCGACGCGCGTGCCCTGGCCGCGGCATCCGTCGCCGGAGGCAATCCGGTGATCCCGCTCGTGAAGCTGCTCACCGACGCGGTGGGCTCGCAGGCGGAGATGCACCGCGGCGCAACGAGCCAGGACATCCTCGACTCCGCACTCATGTTCCTCTCCGCCCGGGCGGGCCGGGAGATCTCCGCCTCGCTGGGCGAGGCCGCCGGAGCCCTGCGGCATTCGCGCGCGACCACCGCGACGAGGTGGCCGCCGCACGCACGCTCACCCAGCACGCCGTGCCGACGACCGTCGGTCTGCGCGCCGCGAACTGGCTCCGCGGCGTCGAGCGCGCGAAGGCCCGGCTCGAGGCCGCCGTCGGCGCCCTGCCCGCACAGCTCGGCGGCGCGGGCGGCACGCTCGCGTCGTTCGTCGAGCTGTTCGGGGCGGATGCCGCGGCCCGGCTGCCCGCCGCATTCGCCGCCGAGCTCGGGCTCGCCGCTCCCGAGGCGCCGTGGCACACGACGCGCTGGCCCGTGACCGAGCTGGGCGACGCCCTCGTGCAGGCGATCGACGCGGTGGGCGTGATCGCGGCAGACGTCGCGACGCTCGGACGCACCGAGATCGGCGAGCTCGCGGAGGGCGTCGGCGGCGGGTCGTCGGCGATGCCGCAGAAGCAGAACCCCGCGGCATCCGTGCTGATCCGGTCGGCGGCGCTGCGCGCGCCGCAGCTGGGGGCGACCCTGCACCTCGCCTCGGCGCTCGCCGTCGACGAGCGACCCGACGGCGCGTGGCATGCCGAGTGGCCGACGCTGCGCGAGCTGCTGCGCCTCGCGCTCGGTGCGACCGGCACGGCCGCGCGCCTGGTCGCCGGGCTGAAGGTCGACGCCGACGCCGTCGCACGCAACCTCGACCTGACGCGCGGCCTCATCGTCGCCGAGCGGCTCTCGCTCGCGCTCGGTCCGATGATCGGCACGGCGCGCGTGTCGCAGCTCGTGGCCTCGGCGGGCGGCGAGAAGGATCTCGCGGCGCACCTCCGCGCCGAGCCCGAACTCGCCGGCGTCGATGTGGACGCCCTTCTCGACCCGGCGAACTACACCGGTCTGGCCGACCGGCTCGTCGATGGGGCGACGTCGGGGAATCTGCCGTGAGCGTGCCCCGCATCGTCCTGACGGCGCCTGCGGGCCCCGTCGATGCGCCGCTGCTCGTGCTCGGCCCCTCGCTCGGAACATCGACGATCCTGTGGGAGAACGCGATCCCCCTGCTGGCCGCGCGCTACCGCGTCGTCGCGTGGGACCTCCCGGGGCACGGCGCCTCGCCGAGCGCGACCGAGCCGTTCACGGTCGCCGACCTCGCTGACGCGGTCGCAGAGGCGGTCGGGGTGCTCGGCGCCGATCGGTTCCTCTCCGCGGGCGTCTCGCTCGGCGGTGCCACCGGGCTGGAGCTCGGGCTGCGGCATCCGGATCGCGTCGCCGCCCTCGCGATCGTCGCGTCGGGCGCGCAGCTCGGCGACCCGGTCGCATGGCACGAGCGCGCGGCGACCGTGCGCGCCCAGTCGACATCCGCGCTGATCATCCCGTCGGCGCAGAGGTGGTTCGCGCCCGGCTCGGTGGAGCGCGAACCCGAGCTGTCGGGCCGCCTGCTGCACGCGCTGCGAGACGCCGACGGCGAGAGCTACGCGCTGTGCTGCGAAGCGCTCGCCGCCTACGACGTGCGCGAACGGCTGGGCGAGCTGCGGATGCCGGTGGTCGCGCTGTGGGGCGAGCACGACGCGGTCGCCCCCGAGGCGAAGGCCGCCGAGATCGCCGATGGCGTGGCGGACGGACGCGCCGAGATGATCGCCGGCGTCGCGCACCTGCCTCCGGCCGAGGACCCGCGGGCGACCGCGGCGGCGCTCCTCGCCTTCTTCGACTCGATCGACGCCGTTGCCCGGTGACCAAGGAGTACGCATGGCTGATCCCCACCGCGCCCGGAGGGCGACGGACTGACCGACGGCGAGCGGTACGCGCAGGGCATGACGACCCGCCGCGAGGTTCTGAGCGACGCGCATGTCGACCGCGCGATCGCCGGCACGACCGCGGTGACCGCCGACTTCCAAGACCTCATCACCCGCTACGCGTGGGGCGACATCTGGTCGCGGCCCGGGCTCGACCGGCGCTCGCGCTCCGTCGCGGTGCTCAGCTCGCTCATCGCGCACGGCCACCACGAGGAGCTCGCGATGCACCTGCGCGCGGCGCTGCGCAACGGGCTCACCGTCGACGAGATCCGCGAGGTGATCCTGCAGTCGGCGATCTACTCGGGTGTGCCGGCGGCCAACTCCGCGTTCCGGATCGCGAACGAGGTGCTGGGCGAGTGAGCGCGACGTCGGCGCCGTCTGAGCGCGGCACCCAGGCTGGCGCCGGTGAGCAGCCCTCCGGCATCCGCCCTCGACGACCGCGTCACGCTGCGGTTCCTGGCCACGCCCGCCGACACCGCGGCGGGCGGACGCTCCGTCGCGGCCGGCAGCGTCATGGAGTGGATCGACAAGGCCGGCTACGCGTGCGCGGTGGGATGGGCGGGTGCGTACTGCGTGACCGCCTACGTCGGCAACGTGCGGCACCGCCGGCCGATCCCGCCGGGAAGCCTGATCGAGGTGCGGGCGCGCATCGTGCACACCGGCCGGACGAGCATGCACGTCGTCGTCACGGTGTCGTCGGCCGAGGTGAGCACGCGGGCGTACACCCCCGCGACCACGTGCGTGCTGATCTTCGTCGCCAAGGATGCCGACGGACGCCCGGCACCGGTGCCCGCGTGGAGTCCGCAGACCCGCTCCGACCGCAAGCTCGCCGAGGCCGCGCTCGATCGCATCGAGACCCGAGCCCAGATCAAGCACCTCATGCTCGACGAGGAGTACACCGACGCGTCTGCCGCTCCGCGCACGACGCTGCGATTCCTCGCGCCGACGGGCGTCGTGAACTTCGGCGGCAAAGCGCACGGCGGCACCGTGATGCGCTGGATCGACGAGGCCGCCTACGCGTGCGCCGTCGGGTGGGTGGGCGCGCAGCCGCTGGCCGACCACGCGGTGGGGGTCTATTCGGGCGGCATCCACTTCCTCGCGCCGGTGCGGATCGGCGAACTCGTCGAGGTGCACGCCCGCATCGTGCTGACCGGCCCGCACAGCATGCACGTGAGCACCCGGGTCTCCACCGCCGACCCGCGAGATCCGGAGCGGCTCACCCTCACGACCCAGTGCCTCAGCGTCTTCGTCGTGCCCGATGAGAGCGGCGTCGCCCTTCCGGTGCCGCAGTGGGAGCCCACGCTTCCCGAAGACGTGCGCCTGCACGAGCACGTCCGCGAGATCGTGGCGCTGCGCGAGACCATCGTGCCGATCGCCGCTTCGCTGACCCTCGAGCCGTAGGACCTCTGCCGCGTCCGCGAGTTGGTTTGCTATAGTTGTGCGTAATGCGCATGAGTGTGCGCATAGCGAACACGGAGGTTCACCTGTGATCGACAAGACCGTGCCCGACACGGCGGCCGCCGTCGCCGGCATCGCCGACGGTGCGACCGTGATGATGGGCGGCTTCGGGCGCGCGGGCCAGCCCGTCGAGCTGATCGATGCGATCATCGCGCAGGGCGCGACCGACCTGACGATCGTCGCGAACAACGCCGGCAACGGCGACACCGGCCTGGCCGCTCTCCTTGCCGCCGGCCGTGTGCGCAAGGTCATCTGCTCCTTTCCGCGCCAGCACGACTCCTGGGTCTTCGACCGGCTCTACCGGGCGGGCGAGATCGAGCTCGAGATCGTGCCCCAGGGCAACCTCGCCGAGCGGATCCGGGCCGCCGGCGCCGGCATCGGCGCCTTCTTCTCGCCGACGGGGGTGGGCACCGAACTGGCCGCCGGCAAGGAGGCGCGCACGATCGACGGCCGCGACTACGTGCTCGAGTATCCGATCCGCGCCGATGTCGCTCTGGTCAGCGCACTCAAGGCCGATCGCTGGGGCAACCTCGTGTACCGCGAGACCGCGCGCAACTTCGGTCCGATCATGGCGTCGGCCGCCACGACCACGATCGTGCAGGTCGATGAGATCGTGCCGCTCGGCTCGCTCGACCCCGAGGCCGTCATCACACCCGGCATCTTCGTCGACCGCGTCGTCGCGGTGGGGGAGCGCATCTGGCTGGAGGACGGCGTCTTCGTCGGAGGCGTCGACCTCGAGGGCAGGCCCCTGGCGGACTCCGGTGCCGGCACGTCGGCAGCCTCAGCGAAGGGAGTGGACCAGTGAGCACCCGCATCAGCCGCAACGAACTCGCGCAGCGCATCGCCGCCGACATCCGCGAGGGGTCGTACGTGAACCTCGGCATCGGCGCCCCGACGCTCGTGGCCAACTTCCTGCCCGACGACCAGGAGATCATCCTGCACACCGAGAACGGCCTCCTCGGCATGGGTCAGGCGCCGGATGCCGCGCACGTCGACCCCGACCTCATCAACGCCGGCAAGCAGGCCGTGACCGCGCTGCCCGGCGCCGCGTACTTCCACCACGCCGACTCGTTCGCGATGATGCGGGGCGGACACCTGGATGTCTGCGTGCTCGGTGCGTTCCAGGTCTCGCAGACCGGCGACCTCGCGAACTGGTCGACCGGCGCGCCCGGCGCGATCCCGGCGGTGGGCGGCGCGATGGACCTCGCGATCGGCGCCAAGGCGGTCTATGTCATGACCGATCTGCTCACCAAGACGGGCGAGTCCAAGCTCGTCGCCGAATGCACCTACCCGCTCACCGGCGTCGGCTGCGTGACCCGCGTGTACACCGACCACGCCGTCTTCGACGTGACCGCCGACGGCTTCGCGGTGCGCGAGGCGTTCGGCGACAACACGGTCGACTCGCTCGCGGAGCTCACCGGCCTCGCATTGACGGATGCCGCGGCATCCGTCCCGTCGACATCCCCCGGAACGGAGAACCGACCATGACCGCATCCTTCGTCTACGACGCCGTCCGAACCCCCTTCGGCCGGGCCGGCGGCGCCCTGTCGGGCGTGCGGCCCGACGACCTCGCCGCGATCGTGATGCGCGCGAGCGTGGAGCGCACCGGCATCGACCCCGCCCGCATCGAGGACGTGATCTTCGGCGACGCGAACCAGGCCGGCGAAGACAACCGCAACGTCGCCCGCTTCGGCGCCCTGCTGGCGGGCTTTCCCACGACGGTTCCCGGCGCCACCGTGAACCGGCTCTGCGGCTCGTCGGTCGAGGCCGTCATCCAGGGCTCGCGCGCGATCGAGGCCGGGGATGCCGACATCATCCTCGCCGGAGGCGTCGAGTCCATGAGCCGGGCGCCGTTCGTCGTCGAGAAGTCCTCGAAGCCGTGGCCGGCGGTCGGCAACCAGACGATGTGGAACACGTCGATCGGGTGGCGGATGACCAATCCCGCGCTGCCGCAGGAGTGGACGATCTCCAACGGAGCAGTCGGCCGAGAAGCTGGCGCAGATCTACGGCATCTCGCGCGACGCGCAGGACGCGTTCGCGCTGCGCAGTCACCAGCTCGCCGCTCGCGGCCTGGGAGGAGGGCGCCTACGACGCCGAGATCGTGCAGGTCGAAGGCCATGAACTCGCGATGGACGAGGGCATCCGCGTCGACACGACGCTCGAGAAGCTCGGCGGGCTCCGCGCCCTGTTCGCGAAGGACGGCACGGTGACGGCGGGCAACTCGTCGTCGATCAACGACGGCGCATCGGCGATCCTGCTGGCCGGCGAGGGTGTGCTCGAGGGCGATCCGCTGGCTCGTATCGCGGGCCGCGCGGCGTTCGGCAACGACCCGGACGTCTTCGGCGTCGCGCCGGTCGAGGCGGCGAACCGCGCGCTCGCCCGCGCGGGGAAGACCTGGGCCGACGTGGATCTCGTCGAGCTCAACGAGGCCTTCGCGTCGCAGAGCCTCGCGTGCGTGCAGCTGTGGCCCGACCTCGATCCCGAGAAGGTCAACATCCACGGCGGGGCGATCGCGATCGGGCACCCGCTCGGCGCCTCCGGCGGCCGCATCATCGGCCACGCCGCGCACGAGCTCGCCCGCCGCGGCGGCGGCGTCGCGGTGGCCGCGCTCTGCATCGGCGTGGGCCAGGGGCTCGCGGTCGTCCTGGAACGGTGAGCCGCTGGCGTCGCCGCGCCGCGGAATGCCGAACTCAGGCTGAGGCTCGGCGTGGCAGCCGAACCGGCGTGTCGCAGTGCGGGCGGCCGAGCCAGCCTGAGTTCGGCCGTGGGGGTCTGCGGAGCCGGTGAGCAGGACCGACTGGGTAGGGTGAGCCGGTGAGCGACCCCGGGACCGACGCGCCCGGCATCCGGCGACTTCGTGCAGTCGCTCGCACGCGGGCTCGCGGTGATCCGCGCGTTCGACGCCGACAACCCCGAGCTGACCCTCAGCGACGTCGCCCGGCGGGCGGGCATCACCCGTGCCGCGGCCCGCCGCTTCCTGCTCACCCTCGAATCGCTCGGCTACGTCGCCTCGGATGCGCGCGCGTTCCGGCTGACGCCCCGCGTGCTCGAACTCGGCTTCAGCTACCTCTCGTCTCTCTCCCTCCCGGAGATCGTGCAGCCGCACCTCGAGGTGCTGTCGCGCGATGTCGACGAGAGCGTGTCGGCCGCGGTGCTCGACGGAGCTGACATCGTCTACGTCGCCCGCGTCCCCACCCGCCGGATCATGAGCGTCCGCATCACGATCGGCACGCGGTTCCCCGCGTTCGCCACCAGCATGGGCCGAGTCCTGCTGGCCGGATCGCCGGACGCCGTGTCGGATGCCGCTCTCGCGGCATCCGATCTGCCCCGCCTCACCGCGCGCACAGTCACCGACCGGGGCGCGCTGCGTGCGGAGCTGGAGCGGGTGCGGCGGCAGGGCTGGTCGCTCGTCGACGGAGAGCTCGAGCCCGGCCTCCGCTCGATCGCCGCCCCGCTGCATGGGCGGGACGGCCGGGTGGTGGCCGCGCTCAATGTGTCGACGAGCGCGACCCGTGACTCCGTCGAGCGTCTGCTCGAGGCCTACCTTCCGCCGCTCCTGCGTACCGCGGCCGCGATCGACGCAGAGCTTCGGCTCGTCTGAGAGCGCGGCATCCGTTCCGCTTAGGCGCGCATCACGCCTACTTATGCGCGAAAGAGACTATTTCGGGTAGCGTGGAGACACGGCGTGATGATGCGCCGTCTGGTCGCGGACCTCCACGGGGGCCGCGGTCGCCCCTGACACAGAGAGCCCTTTCCATGCTCCTCGAGCGCGACCTCATCCAGTCCGTCGGCTTCCGCAATGTGCGGGAGAACGGCCGCATCACCGGCTTTCAGCTGCGGCTGCGCATGCCGTCGTACCGCGGCATGGCGGCATCCCTCATCGACGGCGTCGCCGTGAAGGTCGGCGATCTCGTCGACGTCGCGGCCGACGTGCCGCTGTGGACGCTGCAGGGCAAGACCTACACGCTGCAGCAGCTCTGGGATGGCGACGGCGTCCGCTGGCCGCTCGAAGACGCGGCGATCATCACTGTTCCGCACCCCGGCGGCCTCCCCGACGGCGTGCACGAGGTGTCGATCGAACTGCGGCTGCGGATGTCGTACATCCCGCAGGAGCACCAGCCCTCCACCTACAACGTCACCAAGCACGTCACCCTCTCGCCTGAGGCGAGCGGCGCTCCCTTCAAATACGGCGTGAGCCTCTACAGCTTCATGACCGACTACGGCACCGTGCTCGACCTCGAGACCGCGATGGCGGGCATCGCCGACATCGGCGCGACCGGCATCGAGATCCTGGGCGAAGGGCACGTCCCCAACTACCCGAACCCGTCGCAGGAGTGGGTGGACGACTGGTTCCGCCTGCTCGAGAAGTACGGTCTCGAGCCCACGAACTACGGCTCCTGGATCGACACCCGCCTGCACTCGAGCGGCCCGAACGGCCGCGACATGTCGGTCGAAGAGGGCGCCGAAGCCCTCCAGCGCGACCTGCGCCTGGCGAAGCGCCTCGGGCTTCCGGTTCGTGCGACCCAAGATCGGCGTCGTCTCGAGCGACCTGGTTCCGCATCCGATCTGGACCGAGGTCGTCGAAGCCTCCCTGCCGCTGGCCGAAGAGCTCGACGTGATCATCTGCCCGGAGATCCACTCGCCCACGCCGATCAAGCACGAGGTCGTCGACGAGTACATCGAGTTCATCAAGCGGACCGGGACCAAGCACTTCGGCATCCTCATCGACACCGGCATCTTCCAGGACCGCCCGATCCCCCTCAAGCCGGGTGAGCTGCCCGGCCGGCGCCCGGCGTTCCTCGACGGCATCGGTGTCGACCCGGCGGACTTCGCCGACGTCGCCGAGCACGTCGTGTTCATCCAGGCGAAGTTCCACGACATCGACGAGAGCCTCGAAGACCAGCAGATCCCCTGGGAGCCGGTGCTCCGCGCGATCAGAGACGCGGGCTACACCGGCTATCTCTCCAGCGAGTACGAGGGCGAGCGCGAGCCGTGGCGCTCGATCGAGCAGGTGCGCCGCCACCACTCGCTCATGCGTCAGGTCGCCGACGCGCTCTGAGCGCGGCATCCGAATCGAACTCGAAGGAACACGACAATGCCCAACGGACTCATCGCCGAAGACAGCCTGCGCGTCCACCCCGAGGGCCTCGCGCTCTCGCTGACGTTGCCCTGGTACCGCAGCCTGTGGCTGTCGTCGGTCGGCACGCTCAAGGTCACGATCGACGGCGTCGAGGTCTCGGCCGCCGACATCGCCTTCGAGCTGAACGGCGTGCGCTACACGCTCGACCAGCTGCCTGAGCAGAGCGAGGTGCTCTGGTACCTGCAGGAGCACCCGCTGCTGATCGTGCGCCGCGAGGCGCCGGTCGCGCTCGGCGAGACGCACACCGTCGAGATCTTCGGCGAGCTGCGCCTGCCGTACATGCAGATCGCGCCCGGGCAGGACGGCGGGCCCGGCATGTATGTGCCCAACTTCGTGCGGCAGTCGCTCGAGCTGACGTCGACGGATCGGGATGCCGCCGCCCCGGCGCTCGTGTCGGACGTCGCCCCGCCGCCCCCCGCGACGGATGCCGACCCCTTCAAGCTCGGCCTCACGCTCTACTCCGCCAGCGCGGAGTTCCGCGCGGGCTGGTACGACTTCGACAGCCTGCTCGCGCGGGTCGCCGAGCTCGGGATCGGCCCCGGCATCGAGATCGTCGCCTCGCAGGTGCTGCCCACCTATCCGCACGTGTCGGACGAGTTCGTCCGCGAGCTGGCGCGCCGCGTTCGACAAGTACGGCTTCGACGAGAGCTCGTTCGGAGCGAACCTCGACATGGGTCGCCGCCGCGACCGCGACATGACGGATGACGAGGAGTTCGAGTTCAGCGAGCTCATGTTCCAGGGAGCCAAGAAGCTCGGCTTCCCGCTCGTGCGCATCCAGAGCGCGAAGCCCGCGCTGCTGCGGCGGCTGCTGCCGGTCGCCGAGAAGCTGAACCTGAAGCTGGCCTACGAGATCCACGCTCCCATGGGCCCGAATGCGCCCGCGGTGCTCAAGGTTCGCGAGACGTACGCCGAGCTCGACTCGCCCCTGCTCGGCTTCGTCGCGGACTTCTCATCGACGATGCACAGCATGTCGCCGACGCTGCTGCGGGCGGTGCAGCGTGCCGGGCTGGACGAACAGGCGCTCGAGAGGCTGCAGGCCATCTGGGCGACCGACGCGTCGATGCAGGAGCGCCAGCAGGAGTTCATCGGCTACCTCAAGAGCCGCGACTTCGACCCCGGCTCGGCTGGGCTCGTTCGCCCATCTCGCCTTCAACATGCACGGCCACGTCGCCCCGCAGGAGTGGGCCGACATCATGCCGCAGATCCTGCACGTGCACGCGAAGTTCTACGACATCGACGAGAACGGCCAGGAGCCGGCGATCGACTATCCCGAACTCGTGCGGGTCTTCGTCGAGGGCGGCTACCGCGGCTACTGGTCGAGCGAGTGGGAGGGCCACGCGTTCGCCGAGCTCGGCGAGGTCGACCCCCTCGTGCTCGTGCGCAAGCAGCACGACCTGATCCGCCGCTCGATGCGGGAGCTGCAGCCGGCATGAGCACAGCCGACACCGGCCAGGTCGACTTCCGGCGGATGCCCATTGCGGACGCCGTCCGCTGGCTCGCCGAGCACGGTGAGCCGGCCGACCCCCGCACCGACATCGACACCGCGTCGCTGAAGCGCCGCTTCCCGCACCTGGACAACGTCGAGACTGCCGACATCCGGATCGAGGGGCCGTACGGCAGGCTCGTCCCGGCGAGGCTGTATCGGGATGCCGCCGTGGCGGCATCCGGCCGGGCCCTGGTGTGGGTGCACGGCGGCGCGTTCATCGGCGGCTATCTCGACATGCCCGAGGCGAACTGGGTCTCGCTCGAGCTCGCCGCGCGCGGCATCCCTGTGCTCTCCGTCGACTACGTCAAGTGCCTCGGGGACGTGCACTTCCCTGAGCCGACCGACGAGGTGCGCACGGCGTGGCAGCACGCGCGTGCGCATGCGGAGGAGCTCTTCGGCCTCGACGCCGACGCGGTGCTGCTCGGCGGCGCGAGCGCGGGCGGGAACCTCACCGCGGGTGCGGTCGCACAGCTGCAGGATGCCGGAGACGCGCTGCCGGCCGGGCTCGTGCTCGTGTACCCGGCCGTTCACCCGAACGGGCCCGAGGCATCCGAGGAGGTCGACCCGGCGTCGCCGCACGGGCAGCTCGCGCAGAACTTCGCGGGGTCGGACGAGGCACTCCGCGACCCGCACGCATTCGCCGCTCTCGGGCGGGTCGACGGATTCCCGCCGACGCTCGTGGTCGTCTGCGAGCACGACGAGCTGCGTCCGTCGGGCGAGGCGTTCGCACGGCAGCTCGAGGATGCGGGCGTCGAGGTGACGCTGCGCCTGGAGCACGGTGCCGACCACGGCCATATCAATGAGCCGTCCGACCCGACGGCACTTCCGACGGTCGAGGCCATCGCCGCCTGGATCGGCGCGCGGGCGTGAGTGAGCGCCGAGGCTATCGACGCATCCCGGTCACGCCGAGGTCCCGGGTGATCGTCGACAACGATTTCGCGGGCGACCCGGACGGGCTGCTCGCGCTCGCGCATCACCTTCTCTCGGATGCCGCTCTCGTGCGAGGGGTGACCTGCACGTCCATCGCAATGGAGGGGATGCCGTATCCGGCGGGAGACCCGGCTCAGGATGCGGCGCTCGAGCTGATGAGGCGGCTCGGCACCGCGAGTCCGCCCGTGTCGGCCGATGTGCAGGTGCGCTTCGACGAGCTCACAGCGCTCACCGATGGAGCCCGGATGATTCTCGAAGAGTCGCGGCGTGACGACGAGCTGCCGCTGTTCCTCGCGTGCGGCGGACCACTCACGAACGTCGCGTCAGCGCTGCGGGAGGACCCGTCGCTGGCCGACCGCATGGAGCTCGTGTGGATCGGAGGCGGTGAGCATCCGGACGGCGCCTGGGAGTACAACCTCATGCTCGACCGTGCGGCTGCCCGCTTCGTCTTCAACGACAGTCGCGCCCGGATAACGCAGATCCCGCAGCATGTGTATCGCCAGTGCCTGATGTCGATCGCCGAGCTGGAGCGCGAACTCCACGCCGCCGGGGAGTTCGGGGCGTGGCTGTACAGCTGCTTCGACGACCCGCCTGAATTCGCGAAGATCGGTGCCATCTGGCCGATGGGGGACAGCCCACCAGTGCTGATCACCACCCTCGCGACGGAGTCCAGCATTCATCGCCGCGTCGCGGCGCCGTGGATCGAGGACGACGGCTCGTACGCCATCCACCCGCGCGAGCGGAGCTTGACCCTCTACGACGAGATCGACACCCGGCTCCTCTTCTCGGACTTCTTCGCGAGGCTGCATCTGCGCGGGCTTCGAGAAGCTGATCACTCGTCGCGAATCGGAGGATTCCATGCAGACTGACGACACCGAACAGCGGCTCCGCCGACAGAACCGCGAGGTCGTCGAGGCATTCTTCGCCTCCAACCTCGACCGACCGGAGGAGCGGATCGCGCTCTGGCATCCGAACGGGGTCAAGGAGCTGCCGTTCGCGCCCGCGGGGCTGCCGAAGACCCGTTGGGAGGGTCGGGATGAGATCGTCGCGAACACGGTCGGAAACTCCGGGATGTTCGCGGACTGCGTGCACCGGGACCTCCAGATCCACCCCGCCGAGGATCCGGAACTGTTCTTCGTGACGAGCCGCATGGTCCCGGAGGCGACGTTCCTCGGGGAACCCTATCCACAGTCGTTCATCCACGTGATCCGCGTCCGCGAGGGCAAGGTGATCCTCCAGCAGGAGTACTTCAACAGCGAGATCCTCGCCGACGCCGAGCGCAACGCGCGAGCGAAGGGTCTCTCGCCCGTGCGCGGCAGTGACGAAGCGCAGAGCCGGCTTCACGACTCGCAGAAGCGGCAACGACCATGACGACCTTCACCAACCCGATCCTGCGCCGGCGACCGTCCCGACCCGGCCGTGATCAAGGTCGGCGACGAGTACTGGCTCACCTACTCGTCGTTCGAGGCGGCACCGGGGCTGCCGCTGTACCGCTCCACCGACCTCGTCAACTGGACGTACGAGACCTCGGCGCTGCACGAATCCCGTCGGCAACACCTTCGCTGTCGACATCGCCGAGCACGACGGGCACTTCTTCATCTACATCCCGTTCATCCCAACCCCGTGGTCGACGCTGACGGATGCCTCGATCTTCGTGATCCATGCGCCGTCGATGAGCGGCCCCTGGTCCGAACCGATCGACCTCGGCATCCGCGGGGCGATCGACCCCGGTCACGTCGTCGGTGAGGACGGCACGCGGTACCTGTTCACGAGCGGGGTGCGCCGCATCCGCCTCGCTGAAGACGGTCTGTCGACGGTGGGCGAGCTCGAGAACGTCTACGACGGCTGGCGCTACCCCGACGAGTGGATCACCGAGGCGTACGCGCTCGAGGGACCGAAGCTCTTTCGGCGCGGAGAGTGGTTCTATCTCGTCAGCGCCGTCGGCGGCACCGGCGGCCCTCCGACCGGGCACATGGTGATCGTCGCGCGGTCGCGGTCGGTGCACGGGCCGTGGGAGAACCACCCGCGCAAACCCGATCGCCCGCACCGAGGACGCGGCCGAGGCCTGGTGGTCGCGCGGGCACGCGACGCTGATTCCCGGACCCGCCGGATCCGCAGAAGACGACTGGTGGATGATCTCGCACGGCTACGAGAACGGATACCGCACCCTCGGCCGGCAGATCCTGCTCGAGCCCATCCGATGGAACGAGGATGGCTGGCCCGAGGCGGTGGTCCGCGACATCGGCGGACCGATCGAGGCGCCGGCGGGAGCGGTTGCCCAGACACCGACGCCGGACTTCACCGACGACTTCTTGCAGTTCGAACTCGGCCGGCGCTGGACCTTCCACGCCCCCGGTCCGGGGCGAGGCCGACCGCGTACGGGTCGACGACGGCCTGGTGCTGAGGGGCAAGGGCAGCTCGCCCGCCGACACCTCCCCGCTCGCGATGCTCACCGGAGACCACGCGTACGAGATCGAGGTCGACGTGTCTCGATCGAGCCCGGTGTCGAGGCCGGCCTGCTGCTGTTCTTCAACAACCGGCTCTTCTGCGGCATGGGCATCGACGGTGAGCGGATGCTGAGCTATTCGGGCGGCATCCGCACGCACTGGCGCGAGCCCGCGCCCGCGACCGACCGCATCACGCTGCGCATCCGCAACGACGAGCACATCGTCACCGGCTGGTACCGCGTGCCGGGCGGCGAGTGGACGCGTCACGCGATCCGGTACGAGACCTCGGGCTACCACGCCAACACCGTCGGCGACCTGCTGAGCCTGCGCCCCGCGCTGTACGCCGCGGGATCGGGCGAGGCACGATTCCGCGATTTCACCTACCGGAGGCTCAGATGAATCCCGCCGCACGACCATGGACCTTTTCGGCGGAGGCGCCCTTCGCGCTCCTCCGCGACGGTGCGCCCGCCCTGCTCGTCGGCGGGCAGGTGTTCAACTCCGCCTCGTCCTCGCCGAAAGCGATCGCGGACTCGTTCGCGCACGTCCGACGCGTCGGCTCGAACGTCGTGCTCTCGCCCGTGAGCTGGGCGCTGAGCGAGCCGACGAGGGAAGCTTCGACTTCGCGCTCGTCGACATCATGCTCGCCGAGGCTCGCAGGAACCAGCTTCGCCTGGTGCTGCTGTGGTTCGGCGCGTTCAAGAACGCGGCATCCACCTACTCGCCCACCTGGGTGCGCAGCGACCCGAAGCGGTTCCCGCGCGTGGTGGTCGAGCCGAAGGGCATGCAGGCCTTCACCTACGAGGGGGCGACGGCCAAGCCGGTGCTCTCGGTGCTTCAGCCCTGAGCTGCGCGAAGCCGACGCGAAGGCGTTCGAAGGGCTCATCCGGCACCTGGTGGATGCCGACCCCGACGGCACGGTCGTGATGGTGCAGGTCGAGAACGAGTCGGGAGTCCTGTCCGACAGCCGGGACCGCAACGCTCTCGCTGAGGCGGCGTGGGCCGCACCCGTGCCGTCCGAGCTGCTCGCGCACGTGCGCGCGACGCCGGAGGGCAGCACGTCCGCCCGGTCGCTCTGGGAATCGAACGGACGCGCGGAGAGCGGATCGTGGGCGCAGGTGTTCGGCGACACGCCTGCGGCGGAAGAGATCTTCATGGCCTGGGCCATCGCCACCTACGTCGAGCACCTCGCGGCTCGCGGCCAGGCGATCGCGGACATCCCGATGTACGCGAACGCCTGGCTCGGTCCGCAGCCCGGCCAGGACACGCCCGGCCAGTACCCGAGCGGCGGCCCGACCTCCACCGTGCTCGATGTGTGGCGGGCCGCAGCACCCTCACTCGCGTTCCTCGGGCCGGACATCTATGTGCACGATGCGGACGCGGCGATGAAGCAGTATGCGACCGGCATCCAGCCCTTCTTCGTGCCGGAGAGCCAGCTCAGAGCTGCCGAGCTGGTTCGCGCGATCGGCGTGTACGGGGCGTCGGCTGGTCGGCGTACGGGCTGGACGCCGCGAACCCTGACGGGCAGCTCTCGGCCACGCTCACGTTCATCGCGGGGCTCGAGGACGAGATCGCGGCGGCGGCCCTGCGAGGAAGCATCGAAGCAGTCGTGTTCGAGCCCGGCATCGAGGTCGAGAGCCGGAGCATCGACGGCATCGACATCACGGCGCGCGGGGCACGCGCGCTGCTTCGGCGGATGCTGCTCGATGTCGGTGTGAGCATTCCCGACACCGAACTGGCGGTGCCCGACGAGACCGTTCCGCACGCGCAGATCGCCACACCGGGTGAGACGCGGCCGTTCGTCCTGATCGCGGGCACCGGCGACGGGGGCTTCCTGGTGATCGGGCGCGAGCTCACCCTGGACTACTTCGCCGCCGATGCCCGCGTCGAGATCGACTCGGTGCAGGAGCTGCTCCTCGAGGACGGGCGGGTGGTCAACGGCCGCGTCCTCAACGGCGATGAGCGACTGATGATCCTGCCGAACGATCGTGTCGGCGCCGCTCGGATTCGCCTCGTGCGGCTCTGACCGATAGGAGAGGCGATGACGCCGACCGATCAGGAACCACTGCGCTGGGGCGTGGTGGGAGCAAGCGCACTCAGCCGCCAGATGGTGGCGGACTTCGCCCTCGTGCCGGGTGCGACGGTCAGGGCTGTCGCCTCGCGCGACGTCGCGCGCCTCACCGCGTTCGCCGACGATTTCGGCATCGCCGAGCGCTATCCGAGCCGGCACGACATGTTCGCATCCGACATCGAAGCCGTGTACATCGCGACGCCGCACGTCACGCACTTCGACATCGTCTCCGAGGCGATCGCGGCCGGAAAGCACGTGCTCTGCGAGAAGCCGCTCGGAATGAACGAGCGCGAAGTGCGCGAGCTGGCGGCGCGGGCAGCAGATGCCGGCGTCTTCCTGATGGAAGCGATGTGGATGAAGTTCAATCCGCTCTACGCACGGCTCGACCAGCTCATCGCCGACGGCGTGCTGGGCGAGGTGCGCAGCGTGCGGGCCGCCTTCGGCGCCGCCTTCGCGCAAGACGGCAGCAGCCGATGGATGCCGGGCGGCAGCACCCTGCTCGACCAGGGCATCTACCCCGTCACGCTCGCCCACATGCTGCTCGGTCGGCCCGAGACGGTGTCAGCCCGCGGGACCGTGCGAGAGGACGGCGTCGACCTGCGCGAGGACTTCACGCTCGGCTACGCGGATGCGCGTTTCGCGCAGGGCGCCAGCTCGATGGTCGAGTGGATCGATCCCTCGGCAGCCGTGAGCGGTACCGACGCGTACGTCACGATCGCGGGCGGTTTCTGGTGGGCGTCGCAGCTGACGATCCACCACCCGCTGCCGTGGGGTCAGCGCCGGCAGGAGGTCGTCGAGGTGGAACGGGAGAACAACGGCTACGTGCCGATGCTGCGCGCGGTCACCGACGCGATCCGGGCGGGCGCTCTCGAGCACCCCACCCATACGGCGGCCGCGACTGCCGAGATCTACGCGACCTGCGACGAGATCCGGCGTCAGATCACGGCGTGACGGTCAGCGTCAGCCGCTCGGCATTCGTGGCATCGGTGATCGTGAGCACGAGCTCACCCGGCTCGAGCACGAAGTGCTCCTCGTCGTCCCAGAAGCCGAATTCGTCCGCGCCGAGCTCGAATGTCACCGACGCCGCCTCGCCCGCGGCGAGGCTGACGCGCCGGAAGCCGCGCAGTCGGTGAACCGGCTGGGCGAGCGAGGCGACCGGATCAGAGAGGTAGACGAGCACGACGTCGTCGCCGTCGCGGTCGCCGACATTGCGCACGGTGGCCGAGCTCGTGACGCGGGAGCCGGCGCGAAGCTCGTCGAGCGAGATCCTGCGCGACCGAGAGCGACGCCGCCTCCAGGCGGAACGACGTGTAGCTCAGCCCATGACCGAAGGCGAAGCGGGGGCCGCGCTCGAGGTCGAGGAACTTCGAGGTGTAGTAGTCGTCGAGGTTGTTCGGCCCCTGAAGGCCCACGTCCCACCGGTCGACGGCCATCGAGCCGCCCGACTGCGCCGGGCGTCCGGTGTTCTCGGCGTCGTGATGGATCGGGATCTGACCGACGGCCCGGGGGAAGGTCATGGGCACGCGCCCGCTGGGATTCACGGCGCCCGAGACCACGCGCGCGATCGCCTCGGGTGCCGCGGGTACCCAAGTGCCACGTCAGGAGCACGGCGTGCGCCCGCTCGATCCAGTCCTCGACGACGAGCGGTCGACCGGTCGCGAGCAGCACGACGAACGGCACCCCCGTGTCGGCGATCGCGTGGATCAGGCGCTCCTGGTCGCCCGGGAGGCGGATATCGGCGCGGGAGCTCGCCTCGCCCGAGAGCGAGCTCGGCTCGCCGACGGCGACGATCACCAGGTCGCTCTCGGCGGCGAGGGCGGCGGCTGCGCGGATGTCATCTCCCGACGGCTCCAAGAAGCTTGCGCCGGGCGCGACCGTCCACGTCGCGTCGGGGAGTTCGGCGCGGAGCGCGTCATCGAGCGTCCCCGCCTCGGCGCCGAAGTGCTGCACCCATGCGCCGAGGTGGTCGGTGCTGGCCGCGTACGGGCCGGTCAGGAGAACGCGCTGCCTGCCGGATGACACCGGCAGGAGACCGCCGTCGTTCTTCAGCAGGACGATGCAGCGCTCGGCCGCCTTCTGCGCCTCCGCCAGCGTCTCCGAGGTCGGCGCGGATCGCTCTGCGGCGGCATCCGTGTAGGGATTCTCGAAGAGGCCGAGCGCCTGCTTGAGCCGGAGGACGCGCAGCACCGCGTCGTCGATCCGAGCCACGTCGACCGCATCGGCCTCGAGGAGCGGGACACCGTTCCCGACGAGCTCGGAACCGCCCATCACGACGTCGAGCCCCGCGGCCAGCGCACGGCGCACGGCGTCCGGCTCGTCGCTCGCGATGCCGTGGGCGACGAGCTGCGCGACGCCGTCGGCATCCCCGACCACGACGCCACCGAAGCCGTACTCGCCGGTCAGCACGCCGGTGATCAGACGGCGGTGCGCGTGCATCGGCGTGCCGTTGAGCGAGTTGAAGGCGGCCATGACGGATGCCGCGCCCGCGGCGACGCCCACGCGGAAGGGCTCGAGGTACGTCTCGCGCAGCCGGCGCTGCGACACGTCGGTCGTGTTGTAGTCCCGCCCTGCTTCGGCCGCGCCGTAGGCGACGAAGTGCTTCAGGCACGCGGCGACGGCATCGCCCGCGCTGAGGTCATCGCCCTGGTATGCCCGCACCTTCGCGGCGCCGAAGGCCGAGGCGAGGAACGGATCCTCGCCGAAGCCCTCCACCACGCGGCCCCAGCGGGGGTCGCGGGTCACGTCGACCATGGGGGAGAAGGTCCAGTTCACGCCGCCGGACCGCGCCTCGGCGGCCGACACCCGGGCGTCCGCCTCGGCGACCGAGGGATCGAAGCTCGCCGCCTGGGCGAGCGGCGTCGGGAAGATCGTGAACTGCCCGTGGATGACGTCGAGCCCGATGAGCAGAGGGATGCCGTGCGCGCTCTCTTCGACGGCGGCACGCTGCAGGGCGTTGGTCCGCTCGGCGCTCTGCGGCCAGAAGAGGGCGCCGATCCCGGCCCGTGCAAGAGCGAGGGCGTCGTGCTCGTCGCGGCGCCAGAAGTATCTGCAGCTGCGCGAGCTTCTCGGCCCGCGTCATGCGGGACAGCAGCTGTTCCGGAAGCGAGTTTCCCATGCGCAATCTCCTTGCAAAGCCAGCGAGACTGCAACCGCACCTCGAGACGTTGGGGATTACCCGCAGTCTCGACGCGCAGTTGCAGTCTCGCGGTGTCAGGTGGGGACTACTCTCCCCAGGCTGCATCCATCTCTTCGAGCACCTGGTCGACGGTCTTCTGACCGGTCAGGAGGCCCTGGACTCCGACGCCAAGGGTGTCGTAGATGGCCGGGTTCGGCCAGGTGGCGTTGGGCAGGCCGGTGAAGGCCCCGGTCTCCAGCAGATCGCCGATCGGCTCGTACACGGCGTTCACGTTGTCCGGCGTCGCTCCCGTGATCGGCACGAAGCCGGAGAGGTCGGCGAACGTCTGAGCCTGCTCCGGCTCGGCCAGCCAGTCGAGGAAGGTCTGCGCCGAGGCCTTGACGTCGTCGTCGGACGAAGCGTTGATGGACCAGGCGTAGTTGGCAGACGCCAGCGTGAACGGCTCCTGACCGTCGGCGGGCGGGAACGCCTGGACCGTCAGGTCCAGACCCGTGCCCTGTCCGATGGAGATCGCCGCGGAACCGGGAACGGCGGCGGTGAGCGAGGTGCCCGAGCCGATGTTCTGCGTGATCGTGTCGAACGTGCCGCCTGCGACGCCGTCCTGGAAGCATCCGCTCTCGTTCAGCGTGATGACGTCGTTCAGGACGTCTTCCCAGGCGCTGCCCACGAAGGTCACGTCGCCGGCTGCGCGCTGCTCGTTCCAGTCGGGGTCGGCCTGGTAGACGCGAGTCGCCGACACCAGCATGGAGAACAGGCCGGTGTTGAACGGGATCGCGCCGGCGAGGACCGTGAAGCTCTTGCCGCCGTCGCGCGCGGAGGTGCACGCCGCGAGCAGGTCGTCGAAGGTCTCGGGGTAGGCATCGATGCCGACCTCTTCGCCGCCGGCGCCGTTGTAGATCAGGCCGACCGGCGCGAGCGCGGTGGGCTGACCGTAGACCTCGCCGTCGACCTCGTAGAGGTTCTCGGTGCCCTCGGGGATGACCCCGGCGGAGGCCTCGTCGAGCGGCTCGAGGAAGCCCGCCTCGGCGAGGGTGACGACCGAGATCGCCTGGCCCGTGCCCGGAGCGAGGACCATCATGTCGGCGGCGTTGCCCGCCTGCAGCTGCGTCGTGACCTGGGTGTTGTACGCGTCGGAGGGGTACGGGATCATCTCGATCTCGACGCCGGTCTCCTCCGTGTACGCCGCCGCCATCTTCGCGTAGTAGTCGTCGGCGTCGTTGGCCTGGGCGACCATGATCGAGAACCCGACGCCTTCGGCGGGCGCCTCGGTGCTGTCGCCGCCGCCGCTGTCGTCGGTCGAGCCGGAACATCCGGCGAGGATCAGGGCACCGGCCACCGGTGCCGCGAGGAGCAACCACCGGCTCTTGCGGTGTGTGGAGAGCTGTGACATGTCGAACCTTTCGTGACGTCATTGTCGCCAGCTGGTGCAGCTGGCTCGGCTCGGGGGCCGCACATCCACCATGACAGCATTTGCATCATTCCGACATAACCATCCCTTATGTGCGCCAATTGACGCGCTGATCCCCCCGGGGCGGCGCAGAACGGGTCAGTCGGCGAAGAGCAGCGACACTCCTCCGCTCACCCCCGCGCGCAGCGGAGCCGCTGTGGCGTCGAAGACCTCGGTCATCGGGTGGAAGATCGCGCCGCTCGGTGCCGCCGCCTCGGCGATGAGCCGGTTGCGCCACGGTGTCGCCACCTCGAGAACGAGGCGGTTGAGACCGGGGCGAACCGCGGCTGCCACGTCGGCCACGAACGGCGGCGTCCACACCACCCCGCAGTCGTGACCGTTGAGGATCACCCGTGCGATGTCATGGACCGATCCGACTCCAGGAGGACTGCTTCGGTGGCGGCATCCCGCTCGCTCAGTACGAAGTCGAGGCGGTACTCCGCCGTCCCCGAGAAGGCACGCTCCTCGGCGCCGAGTTCGGTCCACGGGCGCGGCTCCGGCGACATCGCGACCGGGTCGCAGCCGGGCAGGACCATCTCCCAGTCCCCGGTCAGAGGAAGACGGCGAGAGAACGGCCGGGACTCGGCTTCCGCAGCGCCCTCCACGAGGAACAGCGAGCCGAAGGGCGGCAGCGTGACGACGAAAGCCGGATCGTCGCCGGGCATCCGCTCGAGGGCGACGCGCCGCACGCGCACCGGATCCCAGCCGACCAGCTCCGCACCGTTATCGCAGGCGACGCGCAAGCGCAGCTCGCGCTCCGCCGGGTTGGAGACGAACGTGACGCGACGGCCGTCGACGAGCCTCGAGATGCGGCGCACCGGGCCTCCGTCGATCTCGAGCGCCGGCCGCATGCCGAGGTCGGCGAGCGTCGTCCGGAGCTCGCCGGCGCGCACCCTGCCGGTCGCCCACAGGCGATCGCACGCGTCACGGAACGCGGCGGGGTCGTCGGCGAGCGAGGGCGAAGACTCCGGGCGATCGCCGACCACGACGGCGCCGGCATCCACGAGGCGCTCGATATGCGTAAGAGCGGCGACCGTCATGCGCCGGGACGACCCGCCCAGGCAGAGTAGGCGGTAGCTCGCTCCGTCCGACACGAGCTCGCCGTCGCGGACGCGAAGGATGCCGGCGAGGGCGTCCGGCCCGACGTAGTCGAAGTCGAAGCCCTCCGGAACCGACGTGTCCAGCGCGTGGTGGAAGAGAGCGGTCACCGGCGCCTCTTCGCCGACGAACACCGCGATCTCCACCGCGGGGCGCCCGGCGTTCAGCAGCGCGCTGCACCGGGCGAGGTAGTCGATCCACGGCCGGGCCATCCCCGACCAGGTCTCGGCGGTCGTGAACACCTGCCCGAGGAACGGCGCCAGGGCGATGCCCGGGGCCGGGGCGGCGAGCGGCTGATGCGGCGAGGTGTGGATGCAGAAGCGGGTGACTCCCAGCGTGAGCTGCAGATCAGCGATGTGCTTGAGCGTGCGAGGCGACCACGACCACGGATTGCCGAACGAGGTGAACGCCTCGCTCCCGGTCCACGCCTTGCCGTGGACATGCGCGACGGATGCCGCGCCCTTTGAGGTCGGCGACATAGGTCGGTCGGGGCGCGCCGTCCGGTTCGAACGTCCACATCGCTCCCATCGGAACATCGGCGTGCGCGCGCATCGCGAGGTCGTCCCCGAGCTGGGGACGGCCGTCTTCGAGCGCCTCTGCGTAGTAGGTCATGCCGCGCCGATGGGCTTCCGAGGCCAGGGTCGCGTAGTACTCGTCGGCCAGGAGCTCCCGATCGTCCTCCGGTAGTCGAACAGGAACCGGTCGGAGTCCGACGCGCTGCCCACCAGGTAGCCGGCCAGCGCGGGCAGCCAGGGGAGGGGGTCGTACCCGCGACGAGACGCGAATTCGTCTCGGATGCGGTCGGTCCAATTCTGCGGGCCCGACTCGATGCTGTCGCTCAGGAGGGCGGCGAACCGCGAGGTCGCGGCATCCGGCGTCGCCGAAGCGCGCCAAATGGGTCGCGAGGTACGCGGCGACGCGGGCACCGTCGAGCTTGTCGACCTCCAGGCCCGTCGAATCCGCGGGCGCCGGGCCGTTCGTCTGACCGGTCAGCGACGCCCCGAAGCGCAGGACGCGCCAGCGGCCGGGAGGGGCATCCCAGCGAAGGACGCCGTCGTCGACGGAGGAGGTGAGCTCGATCACACGACCGGGATCCACGGCGCCGGCATCCGCCCGCGGATCGGTGTCGGCGGCGTAGAAGTCGTCGATGGCCCCGAACCCCGCCTTGACCTCGCCGCGATGGACCCTGCCCCCCGCGCGCAGCGCGAACTCGGAGACGTGGAAGGCGTCGGCGCGGCGCAGCACAGGCGGCAGCCGCACGCCGTGCGCGCCGGAGGGGAGGGCTTCGGCCGCGCTCGCACCGGAGAGCATCAGCCGGAAGCGGCGAGCGGTGACGGGAGGGAAGGCGACCGAACGGACGGGGGCGGTGGACGCCTCCAGCCGGGCGATGTCGCGATACTCGCCCGCGTCGTCGGCCGCCTGCAGCACCGCATCGGGCGGGGGCGCCGCCCGAACCCGCGCGGACCGGGCAGGCCGACAGAGACCGACCGCACGGTCACGGGCGCGGCGAAGCGCTGCTCGATCCACGCCTCAGATCTCGCGTCGGGGTCTCGCGGAAGCGACACGGACGCGTCGAATCCGCCGTCGACGAGGCACCGCCAGTCCTCGACAGCCGCGGATGCCGACACCTCGGCCGGCGCAAGCGCGTCGGGCGTTGCATCGTGCGGCACGGCGACCACGAGCCAGTCGGTCGCGAAGGGCGCGGCATCCGATCCGCCCCAGCGAGGACTGTCCTGATACGGCCCGGGGACGGACGGCAGCGGAGCGAGCGGGCACTCGACCGGCGCCCCGCCCTCGACCACCGTCTCCGACCACACGACCTTCTTCATCGCATCGTCCGGGCGCACCCAGGGGCCGCCCGCCGCGCTCCACCCCGACGAGGTCGCGACCGCGAGCTCCAGTCCGAGTCGGTCGGCCGTGGCAATGGCGGTGTCGATCGCCTCCGTCCACGCGGAGGACTCCGGGCGCACCGGCTCGGCAACGACCAGCGGGACCCCCATCCCGCCGTCGAACAGCTGGACCCCGCCGATCCCGGATCCGTGCAGCCACGTGAGGTCGCGGACGATGCCGGCTCGGTCGATGTTGCCGTCCATCCAGTGCCACCAGGCGCGCGGGCGAGCGGCATCCGGCGGATCGACGAACAGCTGCCAGAGGTCGTCGTCTGCGCTGTCGGGGGTCTTTCCGCCGGCGGTCACGGCACGATCCTGCCACCGACGATTCGCCCCCGCGTCTGCGTCAGAGCGCACCGGGACTTATACCGGATATCGCTAGGACTAATGTGTCATTTCGACGCAAGCGTGTGATCATGGGGTGTGGGCGCTCGCCGGAAACCGAGTGCCGTGACGACGAGGTCAGAGAGCAGATGACAGTGACGATCGACGAGAACAGTACTCGCACCCTCACCGTGCCCCCTCGCGCCCGGCGCACCCCGCCGCCACGCAACCGGCGGCGGGCCCTCATCAGCTACGGGCACTGGTGGTGGGCGCTTCCGGCGGTCGTGCTGGTGATCGGCGTGCACTACGTCGCCACCCTCACCGGCGGGTTCTTCGCCTTCACCAACTGGACGGGCCTGGGCGACTGGGAGTTCATCGGCCTCGACAACTTCGTCCGCATCTTCAACGACCCGCAGCTCCTCGGCGCGGTCTGGAACACGCTGTTCCTCGCGTTCGGGTCGGTCATCCTCACGAACGTCTTCGGACTGCTGTTCGCCCTCGCGATCAACCGGATGCTGAAGACGCGCTACATCCTGCGCACGCTGATCTTCATGCCGGTGGTGCTGAGCCCTCTCGCGGTCGCATACGTCTGGAAGTTCATCTTCCAGTTCAACGGACCGCTCAACGGGTTCCTCGGTCTGCTGGGCCTGGAGGAGCTTCAGAAGGTCTGGCTCGCCGACCCGACCTGGTCGATCTGGGCGATCCTGATCACCGTGGTCTGGCAGCAGACCGGTTTCGTGATGGTGATCTACCTCGCGGGCCTGGCCTCGGTGCCGGTCGAGGTCGAAGAGGCGGCGGCGCTGGACGGCGCCGGCATCTGGGGCCGCTTCTGGAACGTCACGGTCCCCGCCATCCGTCCCTCCATCGCGATCGCCACCACGCTCGGCATCATCCAGGGACTCCGCATCTTCGACCAGATCCTCGCGCTCACCGGCGGAGGGCCGGCGGGCGCGACCGAGACCCTGGCGACCGAGGTCTACAAGCAGGCGTTCGCCCTCGGCCAGTTCGGCTTCGGCTCCGCCCTTGCGCTGGTGCTGACCGTGATCATCCTGGCGTTCGCCATCCTCCAGCAGTACGTCACCCGCGACCGCGACGCCGCCGGAAGGGCCTGATCCATGTTCCGCTACACGAAGGCAACCGCGGTCCGCGAAGTGATCGTCTGGATCATCACGCTGCTGATGCTCCTGCCGTTCTACATCCTCATCGTCACCTCGCTCAAGAGCGACCAGGAGGCGCTCACCACGAGCGCCGTCGCGCCCCCGACGTCGCTGGATTTCAGCGCGTTCGTCGAGGTGCTGACCACGACGGGGCGCAACAGCATCCCGATGAGCATCCTCAACAGCGTCATCATCACGGCCGGTGCGGTCTTCGGACTCGTGCTGTTCGGCTCGGTGGCCGCGTACGTCATCGCCCGGCGCACCCGCCGCTGGACGACGTGGACGTACTACCTCGTGCTCATCGCGATCATCCTGCCCGCGCAGCTGGGCACCGTCCCGCTGTACATCGGCGCCCGCAGTGTCGGCCTGACCGGCAACGCGCTCGGCATGATCCTGCTGTGGATCGGCATCCTGCTGCCGCTGTCGGTGTTCCTCTACGCGAGCTTCTTCCGCGGGCTGTCCACCGAGTACGAAGAGGCCGCCGTGATCGACGGCGCCACCCCGACCCAGGCGTTCTTCCGGGTCGTGCTGCCCCTCATGGCACCCGCGACGGGCACCGTCGCGATCCTCGCGGGACTGATCGTGTGGAACGACTTCTTCAACTCGCTGATCTTCCTCGGCGGATCGACCACGCAGACGCTGCCGGTCGCGATGTACACCTACGTCGGCGGGCTCGTCTCGGCCTGGAACAAGATCTTCGCGGTCGTGATCATCTCGATGATCCCGATCCTCGCGTTCTACATGTTCGCTCAGAAACAGTTCATCCAGGGGTTCGCCGGTGGACTCAAGGGCTGACGGCGGCCACAGCGGGCTCGATCGGCTCGAGGTACCGGTCGCCGGCGGCGACCTCGGACTGCACCTCGCGGGCCGCCTCCACGAAGATCGAGCGCATCCACGCGTGCTCCGGATCGCGGTCGTGCACGGGATGCCACCACAGCGCGTTGGCGGTGGGCGTCGCGTCGAACGGCGGTTCGAGGATGCGGATGCCGCCGAGCCGGGCGACTTCCGGAGCCAGAGCCGCCTGCACGAGACCCAGTCGGTTCGTGCCGAGGATGAAGTGGCCGAGCGCGAGGAAGCTCTCCACCACGACGTCGACGACCGGTTCGAGCCCCAGCATCTGAAGCTGACGGCCGGCCGACGTGAACGCCGATCGGGAGCGGTACGTGAAGACCCACGGGCACTGCGAGAGGATCTGCATGCTCAGGCCGTCGGCGGCGAGCGCATTGGACTCGTCGGCGATCACGACCCAGCGGTCGCGCCACAGGTCCTCGTACGGGAGGTCCGTCAGGTACCCGTGCGGGATCACCATCGCATCCACCGAGCGCAGGCTGTTGGCCGCATCGTCGACGATGGGCGTGTTGTGCAGCATGAAGCGGAAGCGCACGCCCGGAGCCGTCCGCGCGGCGACGCGCGAGACCGCGGCTCCGATCGTGGCGAAGCCGTAGTCCGAACCGTAGATCGAGAACTCGCGGGTCGACTCATGCGGCGTCCACGTCGCCTGGCTCTCGAACACGCGGCGGGCGGCATCCAGCGCGATCGTGGTGTGCTCCGACAGCCGGAGGGCCAGCGGGGTCAGCTCGTAGGCGTTGCCGCGGCGGGCCAGGATCGGGTCGTTGAAGTGGTTGCGAAGCCGCGCCAGCGACGCGCTGAGCGCGGGCTGACTGAGATGCAGCCGCTCGGCGGCGCGCGTCACGCTGCGCTCCGTGAGCAGTGCGTCCAGCGCGACCAGCAGGTTCAGGTCGAGACGGGACAGAAGCGGGTGATCGGCCACGTTGATTCGATCCTTCGTCCTCCGTCGGGTGTGCCACCCATCCTATCGAGGCGATCTATTCCGGCGGCACCCATCATTCGTCGAAGCGATGCCGCCTGATCGAGACGATCCACCCTCCGCAGATCAGGAAGCAGACCGACCATGTACCAGCTCGCACCCAATATCGAACTCCTCTTCACCGAGGCCGGCGACTACCACGACCGCGTGCGCGCAGCCGCGGCATCCGGCTTCACCGCCGTCGAGATGTGGGGGCCGACCGGTGCGGACGCGCCCTCGACGCCCAAGGACCTCCCTGCGCTGAAGGCGGCGCTCGAGGAGACCGGCACCCAGCTGACCGCGCAGCTGTCGGAGCCGCGCACGCAGTTCATGATCCCGCCGTGGGACCACTCGGAGTTCTACCGCAAGCTCGATGAGGGCGTCGAGATCGCGCACCTGCTGGGCACTCCCCGCATCGTGGTGGGAAGCGGCACCGGGTTCGGCGGATGGAAGCGTCAGGTGCAGCTCGACAAGCTCATCGAGATCTACCAGAAGGCGATCGCTCAGATCGAAGGATCGGGCATCACGCTGGTGCTCGAGCCGGTGAACGTGCGCGTCGATCACCCCGGCTCGCTGCTGGACCGCACGAGCGAGGGCGTGTACGTCGCGCGCGGCGTCGACTCGCCGTTCTTCGGCGTGCTGTACGACCTCTACCACTCCACCGTGGAAGGCGAAGACCCGGCGACCGAGCTGGCCAACGCCGGCGACCTCATCCGGTACGTGCAGATCGCCGACGCCCCGGGGCGCGGCGAGCCGGGAACCGGTTCGATCGACTGGCCCGCCTCCCTCGCGCTGCTGCGCTCGTCGGGCTACGACGGACCGATCGGACTGGAGTACTACCCGCAGACCGCATCCGCCCGAGTCGGTGCGCTACATCCGCGACCTGGCGGCGAACGCATGAGCCCGCGCGACTATCCCGACACCGTCGACGTCGCGATCGTCGGCAGCGGCCCCGCGGGCGCCACGTACGCCCGGATCCTCAGCGAACAGGCGCCGCACGCGACGATCGCGATGTTCGAGGTCGGTCCGACGGTCTCCGATCCGCCGGGCGCGCACGTGAAGAACATCGCCGACCCGGCTGCGCGCGCTCGCGCGCAGACGCGATCGGAGGGTCCGCATGCGCAGGAGAACGCCGATCGCACGGGCGGCATCGTCAAGACCACGCAGCGCCGCGCACGACCCGGCACCTTCTTGCTCGAGAGCGGGTACCAGGTCGAGGGCGAGGACGGCCTGCCCGTGGCGGCCATGTCGAGCAACGTCGGCGGCATGGCCGCGCACTGGACCGGCGCGTGCCCGCGACCGAACGACAGCGAGCGCATCGCGGTCCTCGATCGCGACGGGAGCTTCGACGAGCTGCTCTCCGAGGGCGAGCGGCTCCTGGGCGTGACCACCGACGCGTTCGACAGCTCGCCCTACGCGACGCTCGTGCGCGAGCGCCTGGCCACGGCCGAGGATGCCGGACGCATCGCGACGACCCGCGTGCAGCGGATGCCTCTCGCGGTGCACCGCAGGGATGACGGCAACCTCGTGTGGTCCGGGTCGGATGTCGTGCTCGGTGACGTCACCCGCGGCAACCCCCGATTCACGCTGTTCGACGAGTCCCTCGTCACACGGGTGCTCATCGAGGACGGCCGTGCGGCGGGCATCGTCGTCACCGACAGGCGCACGGGGGAGAGTTCGCAGATCCGCGCGAAGTACGTCGTCGTCGCCGCGGACGCGCTGCGCACGCCGCAGCTGCTTTGGGCCTCGGGCGTTCGTCCGGATGCCCTGGGTCGCTATCTCAATGATCAGGCTCAGATCGTCTTCGCGGTCCGCATCCGCGATCTGCCCACCACGGACGCCGATGAGGGCAGCGCCGCGACCGGGCTGAGCGAGTACAGCGGAGTGACGTGGGTGCCGTTCACCGATGACATGCCGTTCCACGGACAGGTGATGCAGCTGGATGCGTCGCCCGTCAAGCTCGCGGAGGACGACCCCGCCGCACCAGGGTCCATCGTGGGCCTCGGCCTGTTCTGCGCGAAGGACCTGCAGGCCTCGGACCGCGTCGAGTTCTCCGACGACGACGTGGACGGGTACGGGATGCCGGCGATGACGGTTCACTACCAGCTCACTCCGCGCGACCACGAGGTGATCGCCCGCGGCAAGGAGGAGATCGTGCGCCTCGGCAAGGCCGTGGGCGAGCCGCTGGATGACCGACCCTTCATGATGCCCCTCGGCGCGTCGCTGCACTATCAGGGGACCACCCGTCTGGGCGCAGCCGATGACGGTTCCAGCGTCTGCTCCCCTCAGGGTGAAGTGTGGAAAGTGCCGGGACTGTTCGTCGCCGGCAACGGCGTCATCCCCACAGCGACGGCGTGCAACCCCACGCTGACCGGGGTGGCCCTCGCCGTCAACGGCGCCCGGGCCATCGCCGAGAAACTGGCCGCCGACTGAAGATGCGGCAATTGCTTATGTCTGATTCAGACATTAGACTGTAGAAACAATGACAAAGATGTCCGGCCGACCGCGTCGGCCCAGAACCAGGAGGTTCTCGTGATCCCCGATCGCATCATCGAGCAGGGCACGCTCACGACCGACGGGCCGCGCACCGCGGTCGAGGTGCGGCTGCCCTGGTATCGCGCTCTGCCCGGGTCCTGCATCGCCGGTGCGAAGCTCAGCATCGACGGCGTGGAGGCTCCGACGGAGTCGCTGCGCTGGAGCATGAACGGCCGCGAGTTCGGTTTTCCCGAACTCGTCGACGAGACCGGCGAGTGGTGGTTCCCGACCGACTCGGCCGTGCTGTCCGGTGAGCTGCCAGTCGACCCGGATGCCGAGCACGAGGTCCGCGTCGACCTCACGCTCTTCATCCCGTACATCATCATCTCGGACACCGAGACGCTGCACATCGAAGAGCACGACACCAAGTTGATGAAAGCAGTGACCATGAAGGCGGACGTAGCATGAGCAGTCTCGGAACCCCGATTCAGGGCGTCACCCTCTACAGCTTCACCCGCGCATTCCATGGGCGCGAATACGACCTCGAGGGCCTCGTTCGCAAGGTCGCCGCGGAGGGTTACGGCCCAGGCCTGGAGGTCATCGGCTTCTCCAGCTTCCGCGGGTTCCCCCAGATCGAGGACTCGTTCGCGGGCTGGTTCCGCGATCTCGTCGACGAGGTCGGGCTGGTGACCACGTCGCTCGCGGTGAACGCCGACATCGGCATCCACCGTGATCGCCTGCTCACGCAGGACGAGCTGATCGAGTACATGACCCTGCAGATCAAGGCCGCCGCGAAGCTCGGCTTCCCGATCGCGCGGGTGCAGATCTCGATCACCCCCGACTCGATGGAGGCGCTCGCCCCGATCGCGGAGGCGCACGATGTCACCCTCGCACTCGAAGTCCACGCGGATCAGTACGCGTCGCACCCGCGCATCCTCGCGCTGCGCGACCGCTACGAGAAGGTCGGGTCGCCGTTCCTCGGTTTCACGATGGACTGGGGAGCCACCGTCAGCGGCTTCGCCCCGTCGCTGATCGAGGCGTACCGCCGCCGCGGTGCCTCCGAGGAGCTGCTCGGCAAGGTCGTCGACCTCTGGAACACCTACTACGAGCAGGGGCCGCCCGCCGATCAGGCGCAGCACGGACAGCGCTTCGGGTCGTTCATCGGCCTCGCCGCGCAGAACGGCCGGCCCGACCTCGGCATCGACTTCGGCATCAACGGCACGGGCCTGTTCGGCCCGGCGCGCGTGGATGACTGGCTCGAGATCTTCCCGTGGATCCGGCACGTGCACGGCAAATTCTTCGGCATCGACGAGAACGGCGAAGAGCCCTCGGTCCCCGTGCGCGATCTGATCCGCCTCCTCGTCGAGAACGGGTACAGCGGCGCGATCTCCAGTGAGTACGAGGGCTGGCACTGGAACCACTGGCAGAGCCCGTTCGAGATCATCGCCGGCGAACAGGCCGTGCAGCGCTCCGCCGCCGCTGATGCCGGCTCGCGCATGATCACGGATGCCGCCGAGGCGCGCAGCATCCTGAGCTCCCACCTCGCCCAGCCCGTCCGCGGCTGACCGACTCTTCGATCCACTCAGGAAAGACATCATGACTGACGACAACGGCATCGCCGGCACGGGCATCAAGCTCGGCATCACCCTCTACTCCCTGACGTCCGAGTTCGCCGCGGGCCTCTACACGCCCGAGACGCTCATCAAGGCGGCCGCCGATCACGGCCTCGGCCCGGGTATCGAGTTCAACATCGCCCAGATGCTGCGCACGTATCCCGACGTCGACGACGAGTTCGTGAAGATCTGGCGCGACAGCATGGATCGCTACGGGCTCGAGCCCAGCGCGGTCGGCACGAACCTCGACATGGGTCGCCGCAAGGAGCGGGACATGACGCCCGACGAGGAGCACGACTTCCTCGCGCGTCAGCTCAAGACCGCGCACACCCTCGGCTTCAAGAAAGTCGTCATCCGCTCGCACGGCAAGGAGCTGCTGCGCAGCCTCCTGCCGCTCGCCGAGAAGTACGACCAGAAGCTCGGCTACGAGATCCACGCGCCGTCGGGTCCGAACGATCCGCAGGTTCTGCAGATGCGGGAGATGTACGACGAGCTGCAGTCCGACCGACTCGGCTTCACGGCCGACTTCTCCTCGACGATGCACTCGCTCTCGCCGACGCTCCTGCGCACGCTCAGTCAGATGGGGATGGACGAGAAGTATTTCCCCGTGATGGATGAGATCTGGCACGAGCCGACGCCGATGTACGTGCGCAACCAGAAGTTCGAGGACTTCCTCATCTCCGAGGGCGTCGACCCGCTGCGCTTCGGGCCCTTCACCCGGCTCGCGTTCAACATGCACGGGCTCGTGCCGCCGGAGGAGTGGCTGGACATCATGCCGCAGATGTTCCACGTGCACGCCAAGTTCTACGACATCAACGAGAACGGCGACGAGCCTGCGATGGACATCCCCCGTATCGTGCGGCAGTTCGTCGAGGGCGGCTATCAGGGCTACCTCTCCAGCGAGTGGGAGGGCCACGCGTTCTCCGACCTGGGCGAATCCGACCCGATCGAGCTTGTCAAGAAGCAGCACGCGCTCATGCGTCGTGCCATCGAAGAGACCGTCGCTGCGGCATCCGCCACGGCGTGAACCGAAACCGACCAAGGAGCGCATTCGTGTCCGAGACCATCAGCGAGCTTTCCGTCACCGAACTCCAGGCCGAGCTGGCAGCGCTGCGTGACGAGGTCGCGGCCGTCCGCGGCCTCGCGCAGCGCGCACAGGACCGCGGCGCGGTCGAGAACGTGTTCAACCGGTACATGTACCTGCACAACGCGTTCCAGGACGAGCAGATCATTCCGCTCTGGGTGAAGCGGGGCACCGAGGGCATCCGCGCCCGGTACACGAACGCAGGCGAGTACACCGAGTACGACAGCGTCATCCGCTACCACCAGGGTCGCCCTTCGCCCGAGGGCAAGCTGATCCTGCACGCCACGACGACTCCCGTGATCGAGGTCGCCGCCGACGGCAAGACGGCCAAGGGCGTCTGGCTCATGGCCGGCACCGAATCGGGCCTCACCGACCCCGAGGTCGCCAAGGAATTCCCCGACATGTACTCGCCGGGCGAGGTGCTGGGCAAGAAGGTCTGGGCGCACTGGGTCTGGTGCAAGTACGCGATCGACTTCCTCAAACAGGACGGCGAGTGGAAGATCTGGAAGTTCCGCTGCTACGAGCTGGCCCGCGCGCCGTTCGAGGAGAACTGGATCAGCTTCGGCCTGAAGAACCAGGGCGCTTTCGACCTCGACCTCATGTACTTCGGCGACGACGGCAAGCCGGTGTTCATGCCGCCCGCCGACCAGCCGGTGCCGTCGAAGAACCACCCCTACAGCCCCTCGACCGTGCAGAAGCTCGAGCCGGTCCCCCCGGTGCCGCACGACACGTTCACCGACACCTTCCACTGATCTCACCGCCCGAACCAGGAGCCCACGATGGCCACCCACAACTCCCTCTTCTCCGACAAGGACGTCACCCGTCGCGACGACGCGATCGCGGTCGCGGTCCAGCTGCCCTGGTACCGAAGCCTGTGGCTGTCGGCCGTCGACGACGTGGCGGCATCCGTGAACGGCGTGCCCGTGCCGAAGGACGAGCTCCGCTTCGAGCTGAACGGCACGAGCTACCGCATCGAAGAGCTGCCGGAGCAGTGGGACACGCTCTGGTTCGTCGCCGACAAGCCCGAGGTCGTGATTCCGCTCGATCACGCACCGCAGGCCGGGGAGAAGCTCACGATCGAGGTCGTCCTCACGATGCGCCTGCTCTACATGCAGATCATGCCCGGCGTCGACGGCGGCCCCGGCCGCTACGTCACCAACCGTGTGCCGGTCGAGCGCGAGGTCGTCCTGGCATGAGCGAGCGCGCGCCGCTTCGCGTCGCGATGATCGGCTACGGCTTCATGGGCGCCGCCCATTCCGTGGGGTGGCGGCAGGCGCCGCGTGTGTTCGACCTGCCCGAGGCGGTCGAGATGGCCGTGATCGTCGGCCGGAACGCGGATGCGGTCGCTGCGGCCGCCGAGAAGTGGGGCTGGGCCGAGGCCGCGACCGACTGGCGCCAGGTGATCGCGCGCGACGACATCGACGTCGTCGACATCGTGACGCCGGGCGACTCGCACGCCGAGATCGCGATCGCCGCCCTCGAGGCCGGCAAGCACGTCCTGTGCGAGAAGCCGCTCGCCAACACCGTCGCCGAGGCGGAGGCGATGACGGATGCCGCGGCGCGGGCAGCCGCGCGTGGCGTGCGCTCGATGGTGGGTTTCACGTATCGCCGCGTGCCGGCGGTGACGTTCCTGCGCGACCTCGTCGCCGAGGGTGTCGTCGGGACCGTGCAGCAGGTGCGCGCCGCGTACCGCCAGGACTGGCTCGTCGACCCGCAGATGCCCCTCGCGTGGCGACTGCAGAAGGAGCACGCCGGATCGGGCGCTCTGGGCGACATCGGAGCGCACATCATCGACATGACCCAGTTCGTGACCGGGCTGAGCGTCGACGCGGTGGCCGGCACGATCGAGACGATCGTGAAGGAGCGCCCGCTGCAGGCCGCGGGGTCGGGGCTGTCGGGCACGGCGGCCGCGGGCACCGGTGAGGTGACCGTCGATGACGTCGCGATCTTCACCGGCCGGCTGTCGAACGGTGCGCTCGTCTCCTTCGAGGCGACCCGTTTCGCGACCGGGCGCAAGAACGCCCTGACGATCGAGGTGTCGGGTGACAGGGGCGCGCTCGCGTTCGACCTCGAAGACCTCAACAGTCTGCAGTTCTACGACCGCACCGATCCCGACGACCGGCAGGGCTTCCGCAGGATCCTGGTCACCGAGGCGCAGCATCCGTACGTCGCCGCGTGGTGGCCCGCCGGTCACATGCTCGGATACGAGCACGGCTTCAGCCATCAGGTCGTCGACCTCGTGACGGCGATCGCCGAGGGCACGGACCCGCACCCGGGCTTCGCCGAGGGGCTCTCGGTCCAGCGCATACTGGATGCGGTCGAGCGCTCGAACGAGAGAGAATCGGCCTGGGTCCGCGTCGACGCGGCAATCCCGGCATCCGTCTGAAGGAGAGAAGCAATGGCGCGACCTGTCACCCTGTTCACCGGCCAGTGGGCCGATCTGCCGTTCGAAGAGGTGGCCCGGCTCGCCGGCGAGTGGGGCTACGACGGCCTTGAGATCGCCTGCTGGGGCGACCACCTTGACGTCTCGCGCTGGGACGACGCCGACTACGTGCAGAGCCGGCTCGACATCCTGGAGCGCAACGGGCTGAAGGTGTACGCCATCTCGAACCACCTGACCGGTCAGGCCGTCTGCGACGACCCGATCGACGAGCGGCACCACGACATCCTGTCGGCCCGCGTGTGGGGCGACGGAGACCCCGAGGGCGTGCGTCAGCGCGCGGCCGAGGACATGAAGAACACCGCGCGCATCGCCGCCAAGCTCGGTGTGAAGACGGTCAACGGCTTCACCGGGTCGTCGATCTGGAAGGCGGTCGCGATGTTCCCGCCGGCATCCGACGAGTTCATCGCGCGCGGGTACCAGGACTTCGCCGACCGCTGGAACCCGATTCTCGACGTGTTCGAGGAGGTCGGCGTGCGGTTCGGCCTCGAGGTGCACCCGTCCGAGATCGCGTACGACTACTGGACCGCGAAGGACACGCTCGAGGCGATCGGCCACCGCAAGAGCTTCGGGTTCAACTTCGACCCGTCGCATTTCGTGTGGCAGCAGCTCGACTACGTCGCGTTCGTCCTCGACTTCGCCGAGCACATCTTCCACGTGCACGTGAAGGAGTCGATCACGAACCTCGACGGCCGCAACGGCGTGCTCGGATCGCATCGCCCGTGGGCCGACCCGCGCCGCGGATGGACCTTCGTCTCCACCGGTCACGGTGCCGTGCGGTGGGAGGCGCTGTTCCGAGCATTGAACGCGATCGGGTACGAAGGCCCGACGTCGGTGGAGTGGGAGGACGCGGGCATGGACCGGCTCGTCGGAGCGCCCGAGGCGCTCGCGTTCGTGCGCAAGCTCGCCGAGATCACTCCGCCCGCCGCCGCCTTCGACGCCGCGTTCTCGAGCAAGTGAGCCGCGGCCCCGAGTGAAGGTCGGCATCGTCGGCGGAACGGGGAACATCTCCGCGAGTGTCGTCCGGGTGCTCCTCGAGCGGGGACACGAGGTCACCTGCATCACACGCGGCTCGTCAGGCACGCTTCCCGATGGCGTGCGGCACCTTCCGGGCGACCGGCACGACCTCGAGTGGTTCGTCCCGGCGGTGCAACGCGAGAGCTTCGACGCGGCGATCGACTTCATCGGCTTCACGCCCGCGCACGGCGCCGCCAGCCTGGAGGCGTTTCGCGACGTCGGCCACTTCATCCAGACATCGACCGTGACCACGGTCGGAGAGACTGCCGACTGGCTGCCGATCACCGAGGACCACCCGCTCCACCCGGCGGTGCCCTATGCCGACAACAAGGTCGCGCTGGATCGCATGTACCAGGCGGCGTACTTCGATCGCGGATTTCCGGCGACGATCGTCAAGCCGTCGACCACATACGGCCGCAAGCGCGTCGTGCGGCAGGTGGGGATCGACACGCGCTGGATCCGCCGCATCCGTGAGGGCCGGCCGATCCTCCGCGTCGGCGAAGGCACCGCACTTCACCACCTGCTGCACGTCGACGATGCGGCCCTGGGGTTCGTCGGGGTGCTGGAGCGGGACAGCACGATCGGGCAGACGTACTTCCTGGTCAATCCGCAGGCGATGCAGTGGTCCGACATCCACCGCGTCGCGATGGACGTGCTCGGGCGTGAGGTCGAGCAGGTCGGGGTCTCGGCGGACGCGCTCTACGCGCTCGATCCGCAGCGCTTCCTCATGGTGCCCGGTGTCTTCGCGAAGAATCTGCTGTACAGCTCCGCGAAGCTGCAGCGCGATGTGCCGGAGTTCCGGCCGGCGGTCTCGCTCCATGATGGGCTCGCCGACGCGTTCGAGTACCTGGAAGGGCACGGGCTCGTCGAGGACGTGCCGGTCGGCGACTGGGAGGACCGCATCGTCGAGATCCAGCGCGACGCGCGCTCCCGGATCCTCAACGGCGCGCGTCCATGACTGAACAGCCGCTTCGCATCGGGATCCTGGGTGCCGCGGGCATCGTAGAGCGGGCGATCGTGGAGCCGGCGCGCGAGCTGGACGGCGTCCGCGTGACCGCGATCGGTGCACGCGATCCGGAGCGGGCGCGGACGCTGGCCGATCGCCTCGGGGTGCCCGAGCACGGCGACTACGACATGGTCCTGAACAACCCGAACGTCGACCTCGTCTATCTCCCTCTGCCGTCGACAGTGCAGTCGCGGTGGGCCGTGCGCGCGCTGCAGGCGGGCAAGCACGTGCTGTGCGAGAAGCCGCTGTCGGCGAACGGTACGACCGCGGCGGAGATCGCCGCGGCGGCGGACGCGGCAGGCAGACGCGCCTTCGTGGGGTTCCACTACCGGCTGCACGGCTTCACCCGTCGGCTGCTGGAGGTGCTCGCCTCGGACGTGCTCGGCGATGTCGAGCGCGTGGAGTTCGACTACAGCATCCCCCACTTCGTCGTGCAGCCCGGCAACATCCGCCTCGACGGAGACCTCGGCGGCGGGTCGTTCATGGATGTCGGGTGCTACGCCGTGGACCTGATGCGCGCCGCCTGGGGTGAGCCCACCGTGATCTCGTCCGAGGCGATGCTGTACGCCGAAGACCCCCGTGTCGACCTGCAGACGGATGCCGTTCTCCAGCTCCCGGGCGGCATTCCCGCTCACGTGCGCTCGTCGTTCATCGGCGACGATCAGGGCAGCATGTCGCTGCGGGTCACGGGAACGGCCGCGTCCCTCGAGGCGACGAGCGTGATCGTGCCGCAGTGGGGAGCGGTGCTGCGCGTCACCGCGGGCGAGGAGGTGCTCATCGAGGAGAAGGCCGTCGACGGCGAGAACAGCTACAGCCGGCAGCTCGAGCACCTCGCCGCCGTCTTGCGCACGGGTTCGCCGAGCCCGCTGGACGCGAGGCTCGGTGTCGGCACGATGGAGGTCGTCGACGACGTGTACCGGGCGGCGGGCCTGCAGCCCCGCTGAACTCCGAGCGGGTTCAGAACGGTGCGAGGTCGTACTCGCAGTCGGGGTCGGGTGCGAACGCCACGGTGCTGACCGGTCGGTCGGTGTAGGTCGACCCGGTCGGACTCGTCCATTCGAGCACTCCGCCCTGGCGCTGCACCACCGTCCACGACGTCTGATGCTTGAGCGTGTGGTGCCTTCGGCAGAGGTTGGCAAGGTTCTCGGTCGCCGTCGGACCGCCCCGCGCGAAGTCCAGCGTGTGATCGGCATCGCATCGTCGGGTGGGCATGCGGCAACCGGGGAATCTGCAGTGCTGGTCGCGGACCCGCAGGTGTCGCCGCATCTCCTCGCTGGGCCGATATCGGTCGACACCGAGGACGGCGCCGCTGACCGGATGCGTCAGGATGCGGTCCCAGCCCGGCGCGGCCGCGGCCAGCATCCGAGCGGTGTCGAGATCGATCGGACCATGCCCGTCCAGCACGATCGACTCGAACGGGTTGCGGACGCCGTCGTCGATGAGCGCCAGCACGGGCACGGTGATGCTGACCGACGCGTGGATCGCGGCCGGCCCCGTGTCGTGGGCGGCCGGATCGCCGGCGAGGATCACGTCGAACAGGATGTCGGCGCGAACCTGATCGATGGTCCGCGGGTCGTCGACGAGGGAGTCCCCTGGGGCATCGACGGAAGCGGCATCCGTTGCCGTCTGCCTCATGACGGCGTGGGCGAGGCCGGTGAGGCGGTCATGGGCGGCATGCACGAGGACGGCGGGACCGACGACGTGCAGTTCGCCCATCCCGTCGTCCAGATCTTCCGCCCATACCCGACGGTCGTTCCGTGCGGCGCGGTGACGGTCGTCGAAGGTCGTCTCGGTGCACCACTCGGCACGCTGTCTCGCGATGGGTGCGAGCCGTGAGGCGGATTCGGACCTCGCGTACTCGAGGACGGACGCTTCGAACTCGGCTCGCAGCTCGGTCCTGTCGATCGCGATGCCCGCAGCAAGGATCACCCGAGCATGTGCGGCCGAGATGTCGCCCGCTGCGAGAGCTGCGTGCGTCTCGGGGAAGTCACCCACAAGCGCTGCGGCGTCATTGATCTGACGCTGCACCGTGCGGTCGCTCACCCGCCAGGCGGCTGCGATCTCGGCCGCGATCGATCGATGCGGGAACTCGGCGGCGCTCGTCGCGCCGGGATCGGCATCCGTCGCCCAGTCCTCGGCGATCGCACGGGCTTCGGCGAGCAGCTCGGCCTCCTGAGCCTGCAGCCGGGACATCGCCCGCCTGGTCTCGACCAGCCTCGGCAGGAGCGCCGCCAGCCGCGCATCAGCCCGCTTCTCGGCGTCGAGGGCGGGGCTGCTCATGTATCAATTGTGCCGAGGGCCTCCGACATCGCCCGCACTCTTTCACCCGATCAGATGAGAAAAGTCCCCGTGCCTCCTCGAGGCGCGTCGAGTGCACACGTTCTCGCCGAGTGCACGGGCTGTCGACCCGAATAACCCGTGCACTCGGCGACAAGCCGCGCTTTCGACGAAGTACCCCCAGCGCTACTCACCCACTGATCTCGCGCGAAAGCCGAGCGGCGCTCAGCCCTCGCCGTTGTAGTACGGCCAGGGCAGGAAGCGCCGCTCCCCGCGCCGGTCCGGGCCCCCGAGCGTCACCGAGCCGGTCGCCGCCCACTCCACGCCGCGCGGGAACATCCGGATGAACTCGATGCGCCGGAACGTGTCGATGTCGTGCCCGATCGTGATCGTGAACGAGCGCCCGGCGCCGAACTCGTTGATCCAGGCGATCGGCTGATCGGTGTTCATGCCGTTCAGCGCGGCGATGCCGCCCTCCGGGATCACGACCGGATAGTGCGACATCGGCCACACCGGCGCGTTCTCGTACGCCTCCAGGTCGTCGAACGTGGTCAGCAGCACCTGCGCACCCTCGTACAGATCCACACCGGTGAGGATGTCGTCGCCGGTGACGGTCCACGTGGCGTTGATGCCCGCCGTGATCGGATGCCGAGGCTCGGCGGTCCTCAGCAGCGCCTCACCCCAGGGCCGGGGACGAAGGCCCGTCTCGTACGCGCTGAGCTTGGCGCCGCGCATCACGTTGTACTCCTCCGGATAGCCCCACGAGTCCTCCTGTGCGGCCGAGCCGTGGAACCACACGATGCCCTTGCCGTGGTCGTGCACGAAGCGGAGGAGGGCGGCATCCGTCTCGGCGCCGAATCCGACCGGGGTGTCGAAGTAGCCGTCGCGCCCCTCGAACACCACGATCACGGCGTCGTACTTGTCGATGATCTCCGCACCGAGTCCCCGCGGATCCTCGACGACCCGCACCCGGAAGCGTCCGGTGTCTTCGAGCAGCGTCGTCAGCCACTGGTTGTGCTGCCGGAAGCTGCGGTGCTCGTTGTCGTGCTCCCGGGTCATGTGGCCCGAGAGGATGAGCACGTTCAGCACGGCGGTCATGTCCGCTCCTGTCGTCATCGTCAGTTCCGCCCTGCCGCAGCGCTCAGCGAGCCCTCGCGCAGTGCCTCGCCCGCGAGTGCGAGATGCCGGCTCGTGATGTCAGCCGGATCGTCGTCGAGCCACTCGTGGCCGCCCCACTCGCTGCAGAGGGTTCCGCGGAATCCGGTCGCGGCCAGTTCCGTGGCGAGCTCGCGGATCGGGCCCGAGACGCGATCCTCTGTGTCGTCGAGATCCCAGAACTTCAGGTGGACGGCGCCGACGAGCGGAAGGATGCCGCGCAGCGCGCTCGCGTGCGACCTTCCGAACCGCACAAGGAGGTTCATGAAGGGGGTGTGCACCTGCGCGGGTACACCGCCGGACCGGAGCGCGTCGATCACGGCGCTGTTCGTCGCCGGGTTGCGCCAGTCGTCGCTGAGCCGGCGGAGCAGGTCGTCGGCGATGCCGTTCCGCCGCAGCAGGTCGAGGTAGCTCGGCGGAAGCGACGGCATCAGCATGCTGATGTCGAGCAGCACCCGCACACGCGGGTCGTCGAGCGCGGCGATCGTCTCCAGCGCCGGAGCCGTGCCCGGCGCATCGGGCGTCTGCTGGCCCTGGATCTCCTCGTAGAGCACGAGGTCCAGTTCGGCCAGCGTCGGCACCAGGCGGCGCAGCAACGACTCGCCGGCCTGCCCGATCGGCAGTCGCACGCCGGCGGCGCCGACGCGGTGCGCCGCCCGCAGCTGCGAGAGCAGGAACGCGAAGCGCTCGTCCTCGTCGCGCCTGCGCGTCGGGGTGAGCCAGTCGTCCAGGCTCGCCCCGACGATGCTCACCGAACCGCCCGCGGCGCTCAGCCTCTCGCGGAAGGAGTCGACCTCGGCGTCGGATGGTTCCGGGAACGAGCGCCACAGCTGCCCTGGCTCGAGCTCGATGACGGAGGCGACGCCGCTCGTGACGATGCCGACGGCGATGTCGGGCGCCGATCGCTCCGCGCTGATGACCTCCGGCGTCCAGTTGAAGGCGGATGCCGCGAGCGTCCACCCGCCCTGCAGAGGGCTGTCGAGCGGGTCGGTGCGCACATCCGCGTTCGGTGCGCCGGGTCGCGCGGGAACGGATGCCGCGGCATCCGTCGTCAGCGTCCGTCGAATCTCGAACGGCAGGAGGAGCGGGCCGTCGGGCCCGGTCTGCAGGTAGGGGATGACGAGCCGGAAGGTCACCTCGACGTCGTGTGAGCCGGGACTGAGCGCGCGTCCGCCGCGCACCGTGAGGCGGTCCTGCAGGAACCACCAGCCGGCCTCGTCAGCGATTGCGCCGGGATCGACGAGGCGACCGTCGAGTTCCACCGTGAGCGGGCCGGTGGCCGCGCCGTCGATCGACACCGACAGGTCGCGCAGGGAGGCGAGCGGAAGGGACCGGATCCAGGGCAGCCCCAGGCGGAGAGCGTATCCGTCGGCGGTCGATGACAGCGCGTCGTCGCGCAGGGCGGTGAGAGTCACGGAGCACGTCCTCGTGTCGATGGCCGCAGGAAGCGGCTTACGACGAGAATCTACACGCTTAGGTAGAAAAGCGAAAGAAGTATCACGCGGCTACGCCATGCACGCCCTGCACCGTCGGCTGGCCGTCGGCGAACCACCGCGGGAAGGTCGCATCGAAGAGCTGCTCGCGCACCATCTCGGCACCGCCGCGCAGCGGCTCGCGCAGGTCGCCCTGCGACTGGAGGATGCTGAGATCCCGAGTCGCGAGCGGAAGAGAGAGCTCGTAGACCCGCTGGCGCACCTCCGCGAGGAACACCTCTCCGGCGCCGACGACCGCGCCCCCGATCACGATCGTGCCCGGATTGAACATGTTGACGAGGGCGGCGATCGACTCGCCGACCACGCGGGCGCAGTGCTGGATGAGCGAGATGGCGAGCGCGTCGCCGTCCTCGGCGGCGCCTGCGACATCCTCGGGCGTGAGGGTGAAACCTTCGGCGCTGCGCCTCGCGAGGGCACCGGTCGCTCCCTCGGCCACGGCGGCCTCGGCGTCGCGCACGAGCGCCCAGCCGCCCGCCACCGCCTCCAGGCAGCCGATCTTGCCGCACCGGCAGACGGCGTCGGAGCCGGCGACGCGGACGTGCCCGATGTCACCCGCGGCACCGTTCGCGCCGCGGTGGATGCGGCCCTGTGAGAGGAGCCCGGCCCCGATCCCCGTGCCCACCTTGCAGTAGATCAGGTCGAGCCGATCGTCTCCGCGCCGCGACCGCTCGTTGAGGGCGAGCAGGTTCACGTCGTTGTCGACCCAGACCGGGGCTTCGTAGCGCTGTTCGAAGCGGCGCCGCACATCGAATCCGTTCCAGCCGGGCATGATGGGCGGCGCGACCGGGCGGCCGCTCGCGAAGTCGACCGGACCGGGAACGCCGACCGAGATGCCCCAGACCGGTGCGTCGGGCGTGCGGGCGAGCACATCGTCGATCATCGCCATGGCGGTCTGGAGCGTCTCGGCGGGGCCCTTGGCGATGTCCCACGCGCGGTGCTCGTGGTCGAGGATGTCGCCCTCGAGCATCGCGATGCCGACGTGGATGTGGAGTGCGCCGAGCGCGCACACGACGATGCGCCCGCGGTCGCTGCGGAATCGCAGGGTCCGCGGGGCACGGCCGCCGGAGGAGGGCCCGAACTCGCCGTCCTCGAGATAGCCCATCTCGATCGCGTGGTCGACCCGCTGAGTGACGACGCCGCGTCCGAGCCCGGTGATCCTGCCGATCTCCGGTCGGGTCGACGCCGTGCCGGCGCGCACCATGTTGACGATCCGGAGCAGGCTCGTCACTTCATCGGTCTGCGCGCCGAACCTCAGCGTGGACTCCTTGGCCATGGTCGATTTTTGCATAACTCGCTGCTGGTTCAGTCCAAATTTCGAATTCTATCGTCAAGTACCGATGAACTTAGGTACTCTCCATGCAAAAGATCGAAGGGATGCGCATGCGATACGGCGTGGGAATCATCGGCGCGGGTCCGGGTGTGGCGGCGCTGCACCTGCCCACGCTCGCGCGCCTGAGCAAGGAGTTCGAGGTCGTGCACATCGCGGACGCGGGCAGCGGCCGCGGGCGGGAGCTGGCCGCTCGGGTGGGCGCGCGCTCCTCGACCGGCGAGGCCGAGCTCCTCGCGGACGAGCGGGTCTCGGTCGTAGTGCTGTGCAGCCCGCCCGCCGAACACGCCCGTCAGATCCTCGCCGCCGCGGCTGCGGGCAAGCGCGCCGTGCTGTGCGAGAAGCCGCTCGCGACGACCGTGGCGGATGCCGAGGCCGCCGTGGCGGCGTGCCGTGCGTCGGGCACCGTCCTCATGGTGGGCACCAACCACCTGTACGACCCCGCGTGGGGCAGGGCGAAGCATCACCTGCTCGCCGGGGGGCACGTGGTGCGGGCGATCGGAGTCACCCTCGCACTGCCCCCGAACGGCCGGTACCACGATGTGGTCACCGAGCTCGCACGCGCCCGCCGCGAGCCCGGCGCGCGGGGGCCCTGATCTGTCGGTGCCGGAGATCGCGGCATCCGTCGTGCGTCAGCTTCTCACCGGACTGGCCGTGCACGACCTGCCGATGCTCCGCGACCTGGCACCCGCGCTCGAGGAGGTCGTCTTCGCCCGCGCCGTCGCGCCACTCGGGTACACCGTCGGGTACCGCGCCTCGGGCATTCCGGTACGGCTGTCGACGGTCATGCTCCCGGAGGGCGCCGACGCGGTCTGGCGGATCGACATCACGACCGACACCGACCGGGTGGAGGTGCGCTTCCCGCCGGCCTTCGTCCACGCCGGCAGCGCCGTGGTGCGCGTGTCGTCGGCCGCCGGCATCGTCACCACCTACGCGTCCGACGACGATGACGGCTACCTCTCGGAGTGGAAGGCGCTGGCCGACGTCCTCGACGGCGGCAGCGTCGCGGAGGAGGATGAGATGCTCGACGATGCCCGGTACGCGCTGGCGCTCGCAGACGCGGCATCCGCCCTCATCCTCGAGGGGCGCGACCGATGATCGCCGTCCACACGCGTGCGAGCGCCTACCGCGCGGCCGTCGCGGAGCTGCCCCTCAGCACCCGCCTCGCCGACGCGCCGAAGGGGGCGGTGGTCGTCGTGCCGGGTGATCGGGGCTGGGCTGGCGCCGTCGTCGCGGCGGAGGAGGCCGGGGCCCGGGCGGTGGTGGTCGCGGACCCGATGCTCGCCGCCCTCGACGAGCTGCGGCTGCTCGCCGGGCGCATCGGCATCCCGGTCATTGTGGAACGCCCGCTGCTGCGGCCCGATGTCGCCGACGATGCGCGAGCGGCGCTGGCGGGAGAGGATCCCGGCGCGGTCCCGCGCACGATCGTGCTCGACGCCGCGGCATCCGCCTCGCGTCTCGGCGTCGTCGCGCGCGATGCCGTCGGATGGGGGCGGGTCCTCGCGCGCGAGTCGGCGACGATGCTGTCGGGCGATCGCGGGCTGGCGCTGCTGGAGACAGCCGGCGGGACGGCTCTGACACTGTCGGTCGTGACGACCCGGCGGCGCGGCTCGGGATGGGTGCGGGCGCAGGCGCTGGGCGAGGCGATCGCCGATGTCGACGTGGAGGGACGGGCGATCAGCGTCGTGATCTCGACCCCGTCGGGCCGGCTGATCCTGCCCCCGCGGTACGAGTCGTCGGAGCGCGTGGCGGTGCGCCGTGCGCTCGCGGCGCTGGAATCTGCGGAGGCGCCCGACGACCTTCGCGATCTCATCTCCGACACTGAGCCGGTGGAAGGGATCTTCGCCTCACGTGCATAGATGCCGCTGATTCTGGACATAGGCGATATGGGATTCCCGGATATGCCTGTTCAAGGCGAAAGTGGTGTGCGGGATCACCCCGCCTTCTTGCCGAAAGGATCGATGATGATCAAGCTCCTCTCCCACCTCTCATACGTCGAGATCACGTCTCCCGATGTCGACGCCTCGGTCGCGTTCTACGTCGATCAGGTCGGCCTCACGGTCGTCGACCGCATCGACGGCAAGGTCTACCTGCGCTGCTGGGGCGACTACTACCGCTACAGCGTCGTCGTCGCCCCGGGCGACGAGCCGACGCTCGTGACCGCGGCGTGGCGGGTCTCCAGCGCCGAGGCGCTCGAAGAGGCCGCCAAGCGCGTCGAGGCCGCAGGCGTCGAGGGCGAGTGGTTCGACGGTCACGCGATCGGCCGCGCCTACCGGTTCACCGGCCCGTGGGGTCACACCCTGACGCTGCACTGGGACGTCGAGCGCGTGCACGTCAGCGAGGGCGAGAACGCGTCGATCTACCCCGACCGCCCCAACCGCCGCAGCCGGGTCGCCGGCGCTCCCCGCCAGCTCGACCACGTCACGATCGCGACCAGCGACGTCGACGCGTTCGCGGCCTGGTACAGCGAAGTGCTGGGCTTCCGCATCATGGCCAAGACGATCCTCGACGAGGCGCCCGTCTCGGTGTTCTCGGTGCTCACCACGAACGAGAAGTCGCACGACCTCGGCGTCGTCCGCGACGGCTCGACCCGCGCCGGCCGCGTCAACCACTACGCGTTCTGGGTCGACACCCGCGAAGAGCTGCTGATCGCCGCCGACGTGCTCATGGAGAACGGCTACCCCATCGAGTACGGCCCCTCGATCCACGGCATCGGCGAGCAGAACTTCCTCTACTACCGCGAGCCCTCGACCCTGCGCATCGAGCTGAACACCGGCGGCTACCGCAACTACGTGCCCGACTGGGAGCCCAACACGTGGCGCCCGTCGCAGGGTTCGAACAACTTCTACCGCAACAGCGCGATGCCGATGTCGATGACGGAGTCCTTCCCCGCCGCCGACGGCCCGAGCGCCACGGAGGAGGGCGTGCCCGACGAGATCAAGGACGCCCTGTTCAACCCCTACGCCAAGCACGGTCAGGGCTGATTCACTTCGTGGGCGGCTCGTTCGTGAATGCCGGGCCGCCCACGACGCCACTCCACGACGAAGACGACGAACGGAACCACGCGATGACCCCGACCGGACTGACCGCCCCCTACGCCCTCGCGCGGTTCCGCGACGGCGACACGGTCGCGCTCGGCGTGGTGGCCGGTGACCGCATCCGTCGGGTGAGCGCCGACGAACTGGGCGCGTCCGGCCTCAACGACTTTCTGGCCGCTCCGGACTGGGACCGCATCGCTGCGATCGCGAAGGTCGAAGACGGGTGGATGCCGCTGGCCGATGTCACACTGACCGCCCCGGTCGAGCCCCGTCAGGTGCTGCAGACCGGTGCGAACTACCGCACGCACGTCATCGACCTCGTGGTCGCCGGCAGGCAGAAGACCGACCCCCGGCCCGTCGAGGAGCTGCGGGAATGGGCGGGGAAGATGATGGATGACCGCCAGGCGAACGGCGAGCCGTACTTCTTCATCGGGCTTCCGGCGGCGGTCGTCGGCGACGACCTGCCGCTCGTGCTTCCGTCCTACAGCGACCAGCACGACTGGGAGCTCGAGCTCGCGGTGGTGATCGGTCGCGAGGCCTTCCGTGTCAGCCGCGCGCGAGGCGATGGACCACGTCGCCGGCTACACGATCGTGAACGACATCACGACGCGCGACCTCGTGTTCCGCCAGGACATGAAGGAGATCGGCACCGACTGGTACCGAGGCAAGAACGCGCCCGGCTTCCTTCCGACCGGCCCGTTCCTCGTCCCCGCGCCGTTCGTGGACCCGGAGACCTCGATGTGCGCTTGGAGCTGGGCGACCAGGTGATGCAGGATGCCTCCACAAATGACCTGCTGTTCGACATCCCTGCACTTGTATCCGCAGCCTCCCAGAACATGCCCCTGCTCCCCGGCGACCTGCTGCTGACGGGAAGTCCCGCCGGAAACGGCGCGCACTGGGGGCGACTCCTCAGGGACGGCGACGTCATGACCGGGACCATCGAGGGCCTGGGCACCCAGGTCGTCCGCTGTGTGGCCGACTCATGACCACGCCCAGCGACGCACCCGGCCGACCTCGACCGCACCGACCCCGAGGCGGAGATCGCGGTGCGCGCCGCGGCATTCCGCAATTGGGGGCGGTGGGGCGAGGACGACGTTCTCGGCACGCTGAACTTCATCGATCCGTCCAAACGCATCGAGGCGGCCGCGCTCGTGATCGAGGGTCGCGTGATCTCGCTCGCGCAGTCGTTCGACACGAACGGACCGCAGAAGGGCTGGCGCCGCCGCACGAACCCGGTGCACACCATGACCGACACGGGTGTCGACGCCGAGCGCGGCAACCAGGGCTTCCCGCACGGCATCGGGGGCGCGGATGATGTCATCGCCATGCCGCTGCAGTGCTCGACCCAGTGGGACGGGCTCGGCCACATCTTCGACCACGGGATGGCCTGGAACGGCCGGCGCGCGGGCGACGTGGTCACCAGTGAGGGCGACCTCGTCACGGGCATCGAGCACGCGGCATCCGTGATCGTCTCCCGTGGCGTCCTGCTCGACGTCGCGCCGGCACCTGCACCCCGACTACCGGAGAACTCGCCCGACGGCTACGCGATCACCGCCGCCGACCTCGACGCGTCGCGCCGCCGCGGAGGGCGTGGCCATCGGCCGCGGCGACATCGTGCTCGTCCGCACCGGCCAGCTGGCCCGCGCGCGCCGCGACGGCTGGGGCGACTACGCGGGCGGCCCCGCTCCCGGACTGTCGCTCACGACCGCCGCATGGCTGCACCGCACCGAGATCGCCGCAATCGCGACCGACACGTGGGGCTTCGAGGTGCGGCCGAACGAGTTCGACGCGCCCGCGTTCCAGCCGCTGCACCAGGTCGTGATTCCCAACATCGGGCTCACGATCGGTGAGATGTGGGACCTCGAGGAGCTGGGTGCGACGTGCGAAGCATCCGGCCGCTACGACTTCCTCCTCTCCGCCGCGCCGCTGCCGATCACCGGCGCGGTCGGCTCGCCCATCAACCCCGTCGCGATCCTCTAGATCCGCGCACCGCACAATCGCACACAGAACACGGAGGTTCTGACATGACCGCAGTCCAGAAAGTCGCCATCGCCGGAAGCGGGGTTGCGGGCCTCGCCGCCGCCATCCAGCTCGCCAAGGCAGGCATCGAGGTCGACGTCTACGAGGCGAAGCCGGAGCTGAGCGCCCTCGGCTCGGGAATCTCGCTGCAGGGGAACGCGCTTCGCGTCTTCGATGCTCTCGGCGCCTGGGACGACATCCGCGATGCCGGGTACGCGTTCGACGGCCTGAATCTCCGGGCCCCAGGTCCCGACGCGCCGATCGTGGCGCAGCTTCCCGACGTCAAGTCGGGCGGTCCGGACTACCCGGGACACATGGGTATCCCGCGGGCCGACCTCGCGATCATCCTTCACGAGCACGCCGAGCGGGCTGGCGCGCGGGTGCACTTCGGCACCAAGGTCACCGGGATCGAGCAGACGGATGCCGATGTCGAGGTGTTCGTCGACGGCGAGTCCCGCGGCTTGTACGACCTCCTCATCGGCGCTGACGGACTCAACTCCGTCGTTCGTGAGGCGATCGGCATCGACACGAAGCCGCAGCCGACCGGGATGGGAATCTGGCGCACGTTCGTCTCTCGGCCGGCCGACGTCGAGAGCACCGAGCTGTACTACGGCGGACCGGTGTACATCGCCGGCTACACCCCGACCGGCGACGACACCATGTACGCCTTCCTCGTCGAGAAGGCCGAAGACCGCTTCGGCATCTCCGATGAGGAGGCCACGAAGATCATGCTCGAGGAGTCGCGTGCGTACGGCGGACCCTGGAACGCGATCCGCGCCGACCTCGAAGCCGGCGCGAAGGCGAATTACACGTGGTTCACGAAGCACATCGTGGAGGCCCCGTGGAACCGCGGCCGCGTCGTCCTCATCGGGGATGCCGCGCACAGCTGCCCTCCGACGATCGCGCAGGGCGCGGCGCAAGGTCTGGAGGACGCCCTTGTGCTGACCGAGCTCCTGGTCGGGCGCGACGAGCTCGACGACGCGCTGTGGGACCAGTTCCACGCCCGCCGCCTCCCGCGCGCGACCGCGGTGGTCGAGGCGTCGGTGCAGCTCGGCCAGTGGCAGATCGACGGCAATCGCGATGCCGACGCCGGCGGACTGATGTTCGGCGTCGCGAAGCAGCTGGCGGAGCCCGCATGACGGGCGCTCGAGGCGCAGGCGCCGGTCACCGACGTTCACGCGCACGTCCTGCTGCCCTCCCTGCACGCCGAGATCGAGCGCCGCGCCCCCGACGAGGTGCGCGAGGCGGCCGCCCTCGAGCTGAAGCGCAACGGCGCCGAGAGCCAGGCCGTCTCCGGGCCGATGGTGGGCGCCCGCATCCCGAAGCTGACCGACGTGTCGGTGCGCCTGGCCGACATGGATGCGCAGGGCATCGACCGGCAGTGGGTCAGCGCCTCGCCCAACCACTTCTACCCCTGGGCGCCGGAGGGCCTCGCGGTCTGGGCGGCCAACGAGGCCAATCGCCTGGTCGCCGCGCACGTCGCGCAGGCACCGGACCGCCTCACGGGCCTCGGCCTCGTGCCTCTGCAGCACCCCGAGCGGATCGTGGAGTGCCTCGACGACGCGGTGCTCGGCCGGGGGCTCGCGGGCGTGGAGATCTCGTCGTTCGCCGGCGACGTGGAGCTGTCCGACCCGCGGCTCGAGCCGTTCTGGGCGCGGGCGGCCGAGCTTCGCGCGGTGGTGTTCCTGCATCCGTTCGGATGCAGCCTCGACGAGCGCCTCGACCGGTTCTACCTCGCGAACACCGTGGGCCAGCCGACCGAGAACGCCGTCGCGCTGTCGCACCTCATCTTCGCGGGCGTGCTCGACCGGCATCCGGATCTGAAGATCGTCGCCGCGCACGGCGGCGGGTATCTGCCCACCGCGATCGGCCGCTCCGACCGCGCGTGGAAGGTGCGCCCGGAGGCACGCCGCTGCGAGCACGCGCCGTCGACGTACCTCCGCAAGATCTGGTTCGACACGGTCGTGCACGACCCGCACGCGCTGCGCACACTGGTCGAGGTCGCCGGCGGATCGCAGGTCGTCCTCGGCAGCGACTACCCGTTCGACATGGGAGTCGACGACCCGGTCGCGCTCGTACGCGGCGCGGGCCTGCCGTCCGAGGTGGCCGATCGCATCCTCGGCGGCAATGCCGGCGCGCTCCTGCAGACCCGGGTGAACGCATGAGGATCGCGCGCTGGCGCGATGGCGCAGACGTGGCAGAGGGCTTCGTGATCGACGACCGCGTCGTGCCGTTTCCGAACGGGCTGCGTGTCGCCGACGTGCTGACGCAGGGAACGGATGCCGCTCACGCGCTCCACGCCGACGTCGATGTCTCGACCGGGTCGCCCCTCGCCGACGTGCAGCTGCTCGCTCCGGTCGTGCCCACCGCGATCCGCGACTTCGTCGCCTTCGAGGAGCACGTCGAGGGCGTGAGCGCCGGCGTCGAGGGCAAGAGCCACGTCGCCGACGAGTGGTACCAGGCGCCGACGTTCTACTTCACGAACCCGCACACGGTCCTGGGTCCGGGTGAGCCGGTCCGGCCGCCCGAGACCGAGCGCCTCGACTTCGAGCTCGAGCTCGCCGTGGTCATCGGGGGAGTGCCCGGATCGGACGGCGCCAATCTGACACCCGAGGCCGCGGCATCCCACATCTTCGGCTACACGATCATGAACGACTGGTCGGCGCGCGACCTGCAGGCGCGGGAGATGAAGGTGCGCCTCGGGCCCGCCAAGGGCAAGGACTTCGGCACGTCGCTCGGACCCTGGATCGTCACCGCCGACGAGCTGGAGCCCTACCTCGACGCCGACGGCTTCCTCGCCGTGCGGGCGGAGGTGTACGTCAACGGCGAGCTGATCGGCCACGACCTCGTCTCGAACATGGGCTGGCCGTTTCCCGAGGTCGTCGCCTATGCGGCGCGCAACTCGCGCGTCGTGCCGGGCGACGTGCTCGGCTCGGGCACCGTCGGCAACGGCGGGTGCCTGGGCGAGCTGTGGGGGCGCGCCGGCGGGCTCACGCCTCCGCCGCTGGCCGAGGGCGACGAAGTCCGCATGGTCGTGGAGGGCATCGGAGAGCTCGTCGCCCGAGTCGGCGCCGCCGTGCCCGCCCCCGCGATCCGGGCCGCACGCCCGCGATCCCGCGCCCGATCGCGCGACACCGACGTGAAGGAGACCACGACATGACCGATCGACTCGTATCGCATCTGCGATACGCCGCCCTCGCGGTGCCGAACTTCGAAGAGGAGCGCACGTTCTTCACGAAGTACTGGGGCCTGACCGAGGTGCACGCCGAGCCCGGTCTCGTCCACCTGGCGGCCGAGGGATCGACGGAGCCGTTCATCCTGCGCCTGCGCGAGGACGACAAGCGCATCGACCTCGTGGGGTTCGCCGTCGCGAACCGCGATGATGTGCACGCACTGGCGGAGAAGCTTCGCTCGGAGGACGTGCAGTTCGTCCACGATCCGCAGGAGCTCACCGGCTTCGGCGGCGGGTACGGATTCCGCGTCTTCGACGGCGACGGGCGCGTGCTCGAGTTCTCGACGGGCTACGAGACCCGCCCGGCACGGAAGATCCGGGAGCGCGAGCCGATTCCGGCGAAGCTCTCCCACGTCGTCTTCAACTCGGCGAACCTCAACCAGTCCGCCCAGTGGTACGTCGACCACCTCGACTTCTCGATCTCGGACTCGCTGACCCGCCCCGACGGCACCGACATGATGCACTTCATGCGGTGCAACGCGACCCACCACTCGATCGCGATCGCGATGGGCCCGCATCACTCGCTGCACCACCTCTCGTTCGAGATGCGCGGGATCGAGGAGTGGATGCGGGGATCCGGCAAGATCCTGCGCTCGGGCGCCCGGATGATCTGGGGCCCGGGCCGGCACAACGCGGGCGACAACACGTTCGCGTACTTCCTCGATCCGGCCGGCAACACGATCGAGTACACGACCGAGCTCGCGGTGCTCGATGAAGACACGTGGAGCCCCCACCGGCTCAACATCTCCGAGGTCTCCAATCAAGACCAGTGGGGCACGGCGCAGGCGATGAGCGAGCTGATCGCCCGCGAATCGTTCAACGACATCGACAAGGGCCTGTTCGTCGCACCTCCGGTGTGACGGGCTCGGCGTTCAGGAGGTCCGCGATGAGACGCATCCATTTCGCCGCCGATTCCGGAGGGTACGAGCTCGGCCGCGCGCTGCAGGCCCGCGCCGAGGCAGCCGGCCACGAGGTCGTCTGGCACGGCGCCGCCGAGCTCGACCCCGGTGACGACTACCCGCTGTTCGCGATCCGTGTCGGCACAGCGGTCGTCGCCGATCAGGATGCCGGCATCGACGCGTTCGGCGTGCTCGTGCTCGACGAGGCCCCGGCGGGCGTGGTCGCCGCCAACAAGGTGAACGGCGCGCGCGCGGTCACCGCAGCATCCCCTCGCGCCGCCGCGAACACGCGAGAAGTCGTGGACGCCAACGTGCTCGTGCTGGAGGGCATCGCGTTCGAGGAGAACGCGTGGCTCACGATCAGCGCGTTCGTCACCGCGTCGCTGCCGCACGTCGTCGACCGCGGCCGCCGCATCCTGCAGATCGAGGAGTACGAGAACTCCGGAACGATCGAGGGCTGGGCGGTGCAGCTCGAGCCGGAGCAGATCGCGGTCACGCACGAGTAGCCGCGCACCGCTCCCGGCCTTCTGACCGCGAGACTGCAACCGTGCTCCGAGACCGCGGGTAGCACCCGCTGTCTCGGCCGGCGACTGCAGTCTCGGCGACAGAAAGGGGCGTGTCAAGGCCCGAGGCGTTAGGTTGCTTTTCGACATAAGTGGGCATAGAATGGACATGACGTCGGGGCCCCTCAGGTCCGTTCTTCCCCGTGATGCGGCGGGGGAGGCACACACCGTCGCGTCGATGACCCGATCGTTCGGGTGACCCGCACATGCCGCTTTCCCCCTGGAGGCTCCGCCTCCTCATCGTGTCCCTCCTGACCGTGTCGTTCCTCGGCGCGCTCGATCACACCGTCGTCGCCACCTCCCTCGCCACGATCACCGGCGAACTCGGCGCGGTCGAGCAGATGAGCTGGGTCATCGTCTCGTACACCCTCGCGAGCACCGTGCTCCTGCCCGTGCTCGGCAAGCTCGCCGACCTCGTCGGCGCGCGACTGGTGTTCCTGTCGAGCCTCGCGCTGTTCATCGTCGCCTCGCTGTTCTGCGGTTTCGCACAGGACATCACGCAGCTCGCGCTCGCCCGCGTCGCGCAGGGCATCGGCTCGGCGGGTCTGCACCTCATGCCGCAGACGATCGTCGGCGAGGTGACCTCGCCCCGCGAGCGTCCGAAGGTCATGTCGTGGATCGGCGCCGCCTTCCCGATCGCGATCCTCGTCGGCCCGATCGCCGGCGGCCTCATCACCGACGCGTGGGGCTGGCGCTGGATCTTCTGGATCAACATCCCGATCGGACTGATCGCGCTTGCGCTCGCCGTGATCGCCGTGCCGCACATCTCAGGTCGTTCCGGGCGCAGATTCGACATCGCCGGCGCGGTCGTGCTCGGCGTCACCGTCACGGCCTTCGTGCTCGCCGCGAGCTGGGCGAGCGCCGGCACGCCGGGCACCGGCATCCCGCTTCTGATCGCCGCGATCGTCGCCCTCGTGGGTTTCGTGGTCTTCGTCGCGATCGAGCTCCGCGTCTCGGAGCCGGTCGTGCCGCTGCGCCACTTCGCGAACCGCACGATCCTCGTGTGCATCGTGCTGTCGACCGTCATCGGCGTCGGGCTCTTCTCGGTGGTCTCCTACGTGCCGACCTACATCCAGATGGCCTACGGCACGTCGGCCACGGTGTCGGGACTCGTGCCGATCGCCACCGTCTTCGGCATGCTCGTCAGCACCCTCGTCACCGGAGCGCTCGCGAGCCGCTCCGGCCAGTACCGCGCGTTCCCGATCTTCGGCACCGCCGCTGCCGCCGTCGGACTTTTCGTGATGGCGCTGCTTCCGCCGGGGATGCCGCTCTGGGTGCCCATGCTCGCCATGGGCCTCGTCGGCATCGGCACGGGTGCGTTCATGAACATCATCGTCGCGGTCGCGCAGAGCGCGGCGCCGCGGACCGACACCGGCAGTGTGACCGCGACGATCAGCCTCGTCCGCCAGGTGGGATCGACGACCGCGACCGCGATCGTCGGCGGCCTGATCGGAGTGGGCGTGACGGCCGGGCTGCCGGCGTCGCTGGATGCCGCGACCCTCACGCCGCAAGCCGTCGCGGCTGCTTCCGCGCCGGTGCAGGCGCAGGTCGCCGAGCTGTACTCGAGCGTGCTCGCGCCGATCTTCATCGGTCTCGCCCTGACCTACGCCGTCGGGGTCGTCGCCGCGCTGCTGCTGCCGCGTGGGCGGCTCTCGGACGAGCTCGAGCCGCAGCCGCTCGCCGAGGCCGAGACGGCCGCCGAATCGGCGACCGCATGAACCCCGAGCCGCACCCGAACCCGACCCGCACTCGAAGAGGAGACGCCATGTCCGACACCCCCACCATCGTGATCGTGGGCAGCGGCCCGATCGGCGCGGCCTACGCCCGTGAGCTCGTCGAGCAGGTTCCCGACGCGCGCGTCGTGATGTTCGAGGCCGGTCCTCAGCTCACCGCGATCCCGGGCGAGAGCGTGCGCAACATCCCCGATCCGGACGAGAAGGAGCGCGCGCGCGAGATGTCGCAGGGACCTCAGGCCGGTGCGCTGCGCGAATCGCTCGGCATCCCGGCGGGGGTCGTCGTCGAGGGCATGTTCACGGCCCGCCAGGGCACGCACCTTCTCGACTTCGGCGGTGAGGGATCCGCGCATGCCGAGACCTTCCCGGCCGCGGCCGCGGCCACGAACGTGGGCGGGCAGGGCGCGCACTGGACGTGCGCGACGCCCGCGCCCTCGTTCAGCGAGAAGATCCCCTTCATCCCGGATGACGAGTGGGAGGACCTGATCGCTGAGGCCGGCAAGCTGCTGCACGTGCAGAGCGCGGCGTTCGCCGACTCCGGCATCGGCGAGGGCATCCGGCCGCTGCTCGAGGAGGAGTTCGCCGGCGAGCTGCCCGAGGGCTACGGGCCGGGCACCGCTCCCGGTCGCCGGCGATCCGCAGCCGGACGGCACGATGCGCTGGGCGGGAGCCGACGTCGTGCTCGGGCCGCTGATCGATCCTTCCTCTCCGCTCAGCGCGCGGTTCGAGCTGCACGACCTCACACTCGTCCGCCGCGTCGAGGTCGAGAACGGCCGCGCGACCGGCGTGACGGTCGAAGACCTGCGCACGCGCGAGACGAGCTTCGTGCCCGCCGACCTCGTCGTCGTGGCGGCCGACGCGTTCCGCTCTCCTCAGCTGCTCTGGGCATCCGGCATCCGCCCCCGTGCGCTCGGGCACTACCTCACCGAGCACCCGGTCGTGATCTCGACCGTCGCCCTCGACGCCGACAAGATCGGCCGCTTCGCCACCGAGGACGACCTCGAGGCCGAGATCGCACGCCGGTCGCTGAACCCCGCCGACCCGGTGGCGGCGGTCAACCGCATCCCGTTCTCCGAGCCCGACCACCCGTTCGCGCTGCAGGTGATGTACGCCGAGAACCCGCCGTTCCAGCTCGACCCCGCGCATCCCGCGGCGGGCAACAAGTGGGGCTACGTGAACATGGGCTATGGCATGCGCAAGCGGCCGCGCTTCGAGGACGGCGTGACCTTCTCGGACGACGAGCTGGACTACCGCGGCTTCCCGAACATGACAATCGAGTACGAGCTGACGGATGCCGAGAACTCCGAGATCCAGGCGGCCACCGAGCGGCTGCGCCGCGCGGGCAACGCCCTCGGTCAGTTCATCGCCGAGCCGCGGCTGCTGCCGAACGGATCGAGCCTGCACTACATGGGCACGATGCGGATCGGAGAGACCGACGACGGCACCTCGGTCGCCGATCCGTGGTCGCGCGTGTGGGGCGTCGACGGGCTCGTCGTCGGGGGCAACGGGACGATCCCGACCGCCAACGCGATGAACCCGACCCTGATGAGCGTCGCTGTCGCCGTGCGCGGCGCGCGCAAGGCGGCCGAGGACCTGACGGGGGACGCGAGGGCGGTGCGTTGACCGACGCGGCGGCATCCGCGTCCACGGAAGCGCCGGAGGGTCGGTGAGCGCTACGCGAAGGCGGGCATGATCCGATCGTGCACCAGCCGCAGCTGCGTGTCGACGTCGGGGACCCCCGCGACATCGCGGCCCATGAACGCCTTGACGAGCGCGGCATCGGTGATCGCGAGGATCATGTGGTTCACGCCGGCCGGCTCGATCTCGCGCTTGATCTTCTCGGTGCACTCCTCGGGCGTGCCGGCGATCGAGAGACGCTCCGCGACGTCGGGCGGGGTGAGGTCGATCGCGCCGCCGAGGTCGCCCGCGCCCAGCGCGGCGATCGCCGGGGCGAGCTGCTCCGGCTCGACGCCGTTGCGCCGCAGCTGCTCGGCCGGCATCGCCGACGCGTAGAGGCCGACCATCGAGCGGGCGGCCTCCTTGGCCGCCGCCGAGTCCTCGCCGACCGCGAACACGACCCACGCGCCCAGGTCGAGGTCCTCGACGTTCTTGCCCGCACGCTCGGCGCCGATGCGGCAGTGCTCGACCATGTAGTCGTAGGCCTCCCTCGTGTAGCTGAGGGCGTGGTGGCACCCGTCCGAGAACTCCGCGCTCGCCTCGAACGACTTCGGCCCCCGCATGGCACCGATCTTCACCGGCACCCGCTCCTGCACCGGCCGGGCGAAGGTGAACAGCCCCTCGTAGCGGAAGAACTCGCCGTCCATCGTGATCGCCCCGTCATCCAGCAGCGTGCGGATGACCTTCGTGCCCTCGATCACCCGTGAGAGCGGCTTGGTGCCGGTCCAGTCGATCTTGTACTGGGCGAGCAGTCCGAAGTTGCCGCTGCCGATCACCACCTCGGCGCGACCATTCGTGAGCTCGTCGAGGGTCGCGGTGGCCTGTGCGATGAGCGTCGGCTCGCGCAGCACGACTCCCGAGACGCTCGGACCGAAGCGCACGTTCGTCGTCTTGTCGGCGGCGGCGGCGAACAGCAGCCACAGGTCCTTGTGCCACGTCTCGTCGGCTGCGTAGACGGCGTAGAAACCGAGCTCGTCGGCGAGCTGGATCGAGCGCAGCGACTGGTCGAGCGGGTAGTCGGGCAGCATCACGTAGCTGAACTTCATGGCGATCTCCTTCGGGTGGCTGCAACCGAGCGCCGATGCCCGGTCACGGGTTGTGGTCTGCGGCGCCCCTCCCGGCATCCGCCTCGGCGTCGCCCTCGATCTCGGCGAGCACGTCGGAGCCGGAGACCACGCGGTACGCGAAGTGCTGGTGCATCCAGGCGAGGTGGTCGCCGCGGGCGTTCATGATGCGCAGCGAGTCCCAGTTGGGGAACGTCTGCTGCAGCACCCAGCGCTCCATGAGGCGCGGGTCCACTTCGAACACGTGCTCGTGGGTGGTGATCGCGACGTCGCTCACCCGCCGCGCCTCGGGCGGCTGCATCTGCTCGTCGTAGCGGTAGGCCATGTCAGCTCTCCTCGCCGTACGCCCGGTCGAGGTGGTACTTGCCCGGATTCATGATGTTGTGCGGATCGAGGGCGCGCTTGATGTCGAGCATGATGTCGAAGCCGCGGCCGAGCTCTTCGGGGACGAGGTCCACCTCGCCCTCGCGGCACGACCCGTGGCAGGCGCTGATCGAGCCGCCGTGGTCGATCGAGACGCGGGCGATGGCGCGCTTCGCGTCGACCCACAGCGCCCAGGCGCGATCGTCGAGCTGCTGCTCCCAGATGCCCACGTCGATCTCGGTCAGGTAGTCGGCGCCGGTGCTGCCCTGCGTGTAGGCGAACATGCCCCAGTCGTCGAAGACGTCGGTGCGCCGGCGCAGGTCGGCGACGATCGCATGCCAGGCCTTCGTCACCGACGGCAGCTGCGAGTAGTTGATCGCCGCGTCTTCGCAGTGCCAGCTCATCGGCACGACCTGGCCGTCCTTTGTCCGGCCGTGCAGCGGCGTCGCGTAGCGGTCATGCCGAGCCGCCCAGTCGCCCTCGGAGATCTCGTCTCCGAGGTAGCGCGCGCCGTGCTCCTTGGCGATCCGGAACAGCCGCCGTCCCCCCGCGCGCACCTCGTCTTCGTATCCGTACATCGCCGCGCAGACGAGCGCGCGGACGTCGGTCGGCTGGGGGATGTAGGCCTCGTCGTCGCGGCGGAGATACGCCACCTTGTGCTCGTCGAACAGCACGGCGCCCGCGAATGTGGCGACCCCCGCACGGGCAAGCGCGCCCGTGCACGCGTAGGCGTCGTCGTAGTTGTCGAAGGCCCAGAAAGGAGACAGCTCGGCCTCGGCCTTGGGGAAGAGCTTCAGCGTCGCCTTCGTCGCGATGCCCAGGGTGCCCTGATGGCCCATGAACAGGTGCTTGAGCTGGTAGCCGCTCGAGGACTTCGTGATCTTGCCGCCGATGCCGTCGCCGACGTGAAGGACCTCTCCGGTCGGCAGCACATGGTCGAAGCTCAACACCAGGTCGCGGGTATGCCCGTAGCGCGAGCCGATGAGCGACCACCCGCTCGTGCCGATGCGCCCGCCCACGAGCGAGCACGGGTATGAGGCGGGGTTGTCGGGATAGAACAGGCCGTGGGGGGCGAGGTACTCGTTGAGCTTGAGCATGTTGATGCCGGTTCCGACAGTGACGGTGCGGTTGACGAGGTCGAGCTCGTGCACCTGGTTCATCCGTTTGACGTCGACCAGGATGCCGCCGCGCAGCGGCACGGCTCCGTCGGTGAGGCCGGTGCCGCCGTCGCGAGGCACCACGGGCACCCGCAGGTCGTGCGCGATCTTCACCACGGCGGCGACCTGCTCGGTGGAGGTCGGAAGCACGACGACGTCGGGCAGGCGTTCGGACCACCGGTGCACCGGGAACGGCGCGGGCACGCGCGCTCGGTTGTAGCGATCGGCGCGCCCGGTGAGGATCTGCTCGTCGGCGAGCACAGTGCGAAGGGCACGGACGACCGTGTCGACGTCCTCGATCATCATCGTCATCGGCGTGCTCCCCCGCACGCGTGGCCCGAGCCGCCGCACCCGGCGCCGCAGCCGCTGCCTTCGCCGCATCCCTGCGGACTGCGACCGCGTCCCGCGGCACCGGTGCGCGCCCGCGCGAGCCGGCGGTCGCCCGTCTCGCCTCGTGTTCCGCCGACGTGGATGCCGAGCGAGGTCGCGAGCAGCTCGTGGATGTCGAGCACGTCGATGTCGACGTCGTCGCCGGCCTCGGTGAGCGGACGCTCCGACCATGGGCACGCGCTTACGAGGGTGTCGATGTCGAGCTTCACCGCGTGCGAGAGGCGTCGGGCGCTGATCGCCGCGGTGAGCTCGGGCTTCTCGACGGAGAGTCCGCCGCCCGCCCCGGAGCAGTACGACCACTGGGTCACACGGTCGACGTCTTCGAACCGCAGACCCGGGATCGCACGCAGGATCTCGCGGGGCTCTTTCCAGATCCCCTTGCGCTTGTTCAGCCGGCAGGGGTCGTGATAGGTGATCGCCCGGTCGACGGCGACCTCGGGAACGAGCCTGCCGTCGCGGATCATCTCGGCGAACAGCTCGACCACGAGCACCACCTCGAGGTCGAAGTCCGCGCCGAAGTACTTCGGGTAGTCCTCGGTGAACGAGATGTAGTCGTGCGGGTCGAGCACGAGGATGCGCCGGGTGCCCGTCGCCCGCCACGACGCCATGTTGTGCTCCGCGAACGCGCGCGCCTGGTCGACGTAGCCCATCTCGGCGGCGGGACCCCCGCAGCACCACTGCTCGTCCATCAGCCCGAACTCGTATCCGGCCTTCTGCAGCACCTGGGCCACGGCCCGCGGCACGGAGGTGCGGTAGAACGCGGCCTCGCAGTCGACGAAGAGGATGCTCTCGCCGCCGATCGGGATGCCGAGACCCTCGGCCCAGTCGCGCACCGTGTCCTGCCCGACCGGCTGGGCGCCCAGCACCGGCTCGTGGCTGCGCTCGGCGGTGAGCTCGTTCCACGCTTTGTAGCCCGGCTGGTGGATGCCGGAGTCCACCGCGAGGGCTCTCGCGGCCTTGACGACATCGACGGTGCGAGTGCGGAACCGGTAGAAGTCTCCGGTGAACAGCGTGTTGGGGCAGCGCAGCTCGCACGCTCCGCACTGGGTGCAGTTGACGTAGTCGGCCGCGACGTCCTCGATGGTCAGGTCGCCGCGCTCCATGGCCACGACGTTCGCATGGAACGCCGTCGGCGTCCACGACTCGTTGCGGGTCTCGGTCATCACCGGACAGACCTCGCGGCAGAACTTGTGCCCCGACGAGTAGCAGTTGTACGAGGCGTTGCGCCACTCCTCGACGAACTCGCGCGTCCTCACGTCCGCGACCGGGATCACCACGGGCCGCACGATCTCGTCGTTCGCGGTCATCTCGGCCAGCTCGGGCGGATTGCCCGGCATCCCCGGCGTGAACGGGTGCGACAACGGGTCAGCGGACGGCGGGCCGTCCTGGGCGAGGTCGGTCACGGGTACCCCCTGGGCGACATGTCCGACCCCGGCGTGTCCGGCGTTGGACTGCGTTGAGAGACATCCTGGCCGCCTGCCCCGCCGACTTCAAGGGGTGTGGGTCTCAGCCCCGCGCGATCCGGTCGGACATGTACTTCACGCCCGCCGACGACGTCGCCCCGCCATCGACCGGGATCTCCGCACCGGTCACGTAGGCCGCGGCATCCGACAGCAGGAACACCACCACGCGCGCGACCTCGTCCGGAATCCCGAAGCGCTCGAGCGGGGTGAGCTCGAGCTGCGCCTCGCGCATCGCATCCGGCGCGTTCGCCGTCATCGGCGTCTCGATGAAGCCGGGATGAACGATGTTGACCCGGATGCCGCGACCTCCGTACTCGGTCGCGGCGACGTGCGTCAGCCCGCGCAGGCCCCACTTGCTCGACGTGTACGCCACCGGATAGTGCCCGTTGAGCGCCGCCGACGAGCCGATGTTCACGATCGACGAGCCGCGGTCCATGAGGGGAGCCAGTGCCTGGATACCGAGCATCGGGCCGGTGAGGTTGACTGCGAGCACGCGGTCCCAGTCAGTACGTTCGGTCTGGCCGAGCCGCGTGCGGTGAGTGATGCCGGCGTTGTTGACGAGTCCGCGCAGCGGCTCGCCGCCGAGCTCGGCAGCGATCTGCCCGGCCAGCGCCCCCCACGCTTCCTCGTCCGCCACGTCGAGCCGCCGGTAGTCGACCCGCGTGCCGGCGAGCGCCGGAGCGGCATCCGCGATGTCGGTCGCGATGACCCGCGCGCCGGCTTCGGCGAGGAGCAGGGCAGCGGCGAGGCCCTGTCCGCCGGCGGCGCCGGTGACGACGATCGTGCGACCGCGGAGTCCTTCGTGGCCCATGCGTGCTCCCTCGCCTCGGCGCGGCGACATCACCGCTCGCGCTTTCGACGCTAGCGGCGGCATCCGCTCGAGGGAATCGGCCGTCGCTGATGCCGCGCATCAGAACTGCCGAGGGCGGACAGCGGGATTGAGCGGAAGGATGGGATCGTGAACCGCTCCGCCCTGGCACCCGACGCGCTCTTCTCGTGCGCGGGTCAGGTCGCGATCGTGACCGGCGCCGGCACCGGCATCGGGCGCGCGTGCGCCGAGGCGCTCGCCGCGGCGGGAGCGCGGGTCGTCCTCGCCGGGCTCGCCGACGCCGAGCCGGAACGCGCTGCGGCCGAACTCGTCGACCAGGGCTGCGAGGCGATCGGCGTGGTCTGCGACGTGACGGATGCCGCCCAGCTGGCCGACCTGGTGGCCACGACGCGTCAGCAGGTGGGGCCGGATCGACACCGTGCTCGCCAACGCCGGCGCCGCGCTCGACCAGCCCGGCGCCGATGACGCGCTCGAGCGGATGGACCGCATGTACGCGCTGCACGTCCGCGCTGTCGCCGCCCTCGCGGAGCGGGCGCTGCCGGTCATGGCCGAGGGCGGCGGGGGAGCGTTCCTCATCATGTCGAGCCTGTCCGGCCTGCGCGGCAACCGGCTGCTCTCGGGCTACGGCGTGACGAAGGCGGCGAACGCGCAGCTCGCCCGCAACATCGCCGTTCAGTGGGGAGGCCGCGGCATCCGATCGAACGCGATCTCTCCCGGCGTGATCGCGACCGAATTCGCCGACCCCGATCACCGCAGATCCGGATGCCGCCGCCGCGCGACTCGCCAAGACTCCGCTCGGCCGCTTCGGCACGCCCGCCGAGGTGGCCGGTGCGGTGGTGTGGCTCGCGTCGCCCTCCGGCGCGTTCGTCACCGGTCAGAACATCGTGATCGACGGCGGGACGCTCATCTCCGACTGACGCACCGGCGTCCACCCCGAGACTGCAGCCGGACGCCGAGACAGCGGGTGCTACCCGCAGTCTCGGCTCGCAGATGCAGTCTCGCGGCAGGGGGAGCCGCGCCGCGACCTGCGTCAGGCCGACCCGCTCCACGGTGCCGGCACCAGCACCCACACGACCGTGGCCGGTCCCTCTTCCACCTGCCAGGTGTGCGGCTCGCGGCCGGGGAAGGTGATCGCGTCTCCGGCGTGCACGGTGACCACGCGATCCACGAACCGCACGCTGAGCGATCCGGCGATGACGTGCAGCACCTCGACGTCGCAGTTGATCGTGTAGAGGTCGCCACCGCCGTGCGCGCCCGGTTCGAGTTCGGAGCGCAGGAGCTGCACGCGCTGCTCGCTGCGCGGCGACATGAGACGCTCGTCGGCCCCGAACCCGCCGAGGTTGATGCGCGGTGCGGCCGAATAGGCCACGTGCTGAACCTCGGGTTCTGCGAACAGGGCACCGACGGGCAGCGACAAGCACCTGGCACAGCTGCACGAGCGTGGCGACGCTCGGAGAGGTCTCATCGCGCTCGAGACGGCTGAGGAACCCCTTCGAGAGCCCCGTCGTCTCGGCCACCTGGGCGAGCGACATGCCCTGCGCCGTTCTGGCGGACCTCAGTTTCGCGCCGATCGGTGTCGAACCTCTCATCGGCTGTCGGATGTATCGCCCGCATCGGTTCTCCTCGCCTGCCGCCGCGAGTACTTGACGGGGCCCTGACCGCGGGCGTATCGTCCTCGCAAGAGTTGCCTCCAGAGTATCGAAAGTTGCCTAATATGCAACCCTCCGCGTCGGGTTCACCGAAGCCGGATGACGGTTCCGGCGCGAGTTCCGCTCCCCGCGGACCGGTCGACGCGAGCGTGGTGCCGCGCTTCGCCGGCATCGCGACCTTCGCCCGCCTGCCTCGACTCGAGGAGGTCGAGCGGGCGGATGTCGCCGTCGTCGGGATCCCCTTCGACAGCGGCGTGAGCTACCGACCCGGAGCGCGCTTCGGCCCCGCCCACGTGCGCGAGGCCTCCCGGCTGCTCCGCCCGTACAACCCCGCGCAGGATGTGTTCCCGTTCGGTGCGCAGCAGATCGCCGACGCGGGCGACCTCGTCGCGAATCCGTTCGACATCGCGACCGCCGTCGCCGAGATCGAGGCGGGCGCACTCGAACTGCGCAGCCGCGCAGACCGGCTGGTCGTCATCGGCGGCGACCACACCGATCGCGCTGCCGCTTCTTCGCGCGGTGCACGCCGAGCACGGACCGGTCGCCGTGCTGCACTTCGACGCGCACCTGGACACCTGGGACACCTACTTCGGCGCGCCCACGACCCACGGCACGCCGTTCCGGCGCGCGTCCGAGGAGGGGCTGATCGATCTGACCGCGAGCATGCACGTCGGCATCCGCGGGCCCCTCTACGACAAGAGCGACCTGGTCGACGACGAGCGACTCGGCTTCGCGATCGTCACGAGCGAGTTCGTCGAGGAGCACGGCGTCGCGGCCGCCGTGGATCGGATCCGCTCGCGGGTCGGCGACGCGCCCCTCTACATCTCGATCGACATCGACGTGCTCGACCCCGCCCACGCTCCCGGCACCGGAACGCCGGAGGCCGGCGGGCTCACCAGTCGTGAACTGCTCCGGATGCTGCGCGCGCTGACCGACCTGCGCATCGTCGGCGCCGACGTCGTGGAAGTCGCCCCCGCGTACGACCACGCTCAGATCACTGCCGTCGCGGCGAGTCACGTCGTGTACGAACTGCTCAGCGCCATGGCGCCCCGCGCATCGTGAAGGAGATTCCATGAACACTCCGACCTCAGAAGCCGTCGCCGCCGCGGCATCCGCCATCGTCGACGCGTTCGCAGCCACCGACACCGACCGGTACTTCGCGGGCTTCGCGCCCGACGCGACCTTCGTCTTCCACACCGAGCCCTCCCGGCTCGACGACCGGGCCGCCTACGAGCGGCTCTGGGCGGGGTGGCTCAGCGAGGGCTGGCGCGTCACGTCGTGCACCTCCACCGATCGGCGCATCCAGGTGTTCCCCGGCGGTGCGGTCTTCACCCATACCGTCGACACCTCCGTCGAGACCGCGGACGGACCCGAGTCGTACCGGGAGCGCGAGACCATCGTCTTCGCCGGAGACGATGACGACCTCCTCGCCGTGCACGAGCACCTCTCGCCGCTTCCGGAGCCTCTCCCGCCGCTCCGCGGAGCGGCATCCGCATAACCCGACAATCAAGAAGGAGCCCGAAGATGTCGCTCTACACCCGCCTCGAGAAGCGACTGGAGGAGCAGTCCGACGACGCCGGAGCCGTGCGCGGCACGTACTCCACCGGTCGGATGCTGATGATCTGGCTGGCAGCCAACCTCGTCGTGACCACGCTGCTGACCGGAACACTGTTCGTACCCGATGTCCCGTACGGCCTCGTGCTCGCCCTGATCGTCGGGGGCACGGTCGTCGGCGCGGCGGTGCTCGTGCTCGTCGGTGCGATCGGCACGCGAACCGGCCTTCCGACGATGGCGCTGACCCGCGGCCCGTTCGGCACCCGCGGAAGTCTGCTTCCGGTCGCCGCGAATGTGATCATCCTGATGGGGTGGAGCTGGGTGCAGGCGATGCTCGCCGGAATCTCGCTCGACTACATCGTCGTCCTCGCTGACCGGCTTCTCGAATCCGGTGATCTTCGCCGTGCTCTGCCAGACCATCGTCGTGATCCTCGCGATCTTCGGCCACGCCGGGGTCGCGCGAGTGGAGCCGTGGTTCGCCGCCGTCATCCTGGCGATCGCGGCGTACATCTTCTTCGTGGCCTTCACCTCGTTCGCGCCCGCGGACTTCGCGGCGATCCCGGCGACGCCCGAGCCGTTCTACTCGCCCGGACTCGTCTTCGACGTCGTGCTCGCCACGGCGATCTCGTGGACGGTGCTCGCCGCCGACTTCAACCGCTTCGCGCGCACCACGCGGGCGGGCGCGGTCGGCTCGGGCATCGGCTACACGCTGTCGACGGTCATCTCCATGTCGCTCGGTGCGACGGCGATCGGCTATGTCGTGCTCAGCGGCGGCGAGGCGATTCCGTTCGACCCCGTGACGATCATCGAGCCGTTCGGCGCACTCTTCGCTGTCGCGATCTTCCTGTCGGTGATGGCGACGAACACGATGGTCGTCTACGGCATGGTGACGACGGTGGTCAACGCGATCCCCGGGCGCCGCGTGCCGTTCCTCGCGACGGCGCTCGTGCTCGGAGCGATCTCGATCATCGGGGCGACGTTCTTCGGCCTGCTCGCACAGTTCACGACGTTCCTGGTGACCATCAGCGCACTCTTCGCCCCGGTCTTCGCGATCATGATCGTCGACTACTACCTCATCAAGCGCGGAGCCTATGAACCCGACATCCTGCAGCCGAAAGGCGGCCGCTACTGGTATCGCGGCGGCGTGAACTGGCTCGCCGTCGGCGTCTGGGCGGTCGGTGCGATCCTCGCGTACGTGTGGGCCTACGTCTGGCCTCTGCCGTTCGGAGCGACCGTGCCCTCGTTCATCGTCACGTTCGTGCTGTACCTGCTGCTCTCGTTCCCAGGACGGAGGAAGGGGGAGTTCGCGCCGGCGCGGAGCCTCGCCACAACGGGCGATGCCCGCTGATCGCGGCGCGCCGCCGGTGACTCTCGGCCTGGGGGACGCCGGCCTGCGGGATCTGAGCCATCCGATCGAAGACGGGATGCCGGTCTACCCGGGCGACCCGTCCGTGCGACCTGGGTGCCGCGCTGACCCTGAGCCACGACGGCGTCGACGTCGCCGGGATCCGGATGGGATCGCACACCGGCACCCACGTCGATGCTCCGTCGCACACGGTTGCGGGCGGACGCACGATGGCCGACGTGCACCTGGACGAGCTCGTCGGCGAAGCCCTCGTGCTGCACGTGACCGGCCTGGAAGACGGCGAGATCTACGACTGGGCGCGCCTCGAGGAGGCGGGACCGATACCCGAGGCGCTGCCGCCGATCGTCGTGATCGACACCGGCTGGGCGCGATGGTTCGGCGACGAGCGGCAGGCTCCGGCATCCCGCGCTCGCTCCGAGCGCGGCTCGTGAACTGGTCGCGCGCGGGATGCGGGTGCTGGCGGTCGACACGCTGAGCCCCGACCCCACCGGCGGCCAGACCTTCCCGGTCCACGAGGAGGTGCTGGGGTCGGATCGGCTCATCGTGGAGAACCTGTGCGGGCTCGATGGGCTGCCGACCCGTGTCGCGTCGGCTTCTTTCCCTTGAAGCTCGGTGCCGACGGAGCCCCGATCAGGGCCGTCGCGTTTCTCTCCGAAGGTCCGGGGTGATCGACGGCGCTACGCTCATCTCCGACTGACGCGGCCGTGTCCGTGACAATCCCCCGCCTTCATCCGTCACCCGTGCACGCGAAAAGGCTCGAAGCGCGTACGCAAGTGACGGATGAAGCCGCAACAACATCGAGAGCAGGCACCGTGAGTCTGGACGTCGCAGCGCTGCGCCGGGAGTTCCCGTCGCTGGAGTCGGGAATCGCACATTTCGACGGGCCCGGCGGTACACAGACTCCCGCGGTCGTGGGCGAGGCGATCGCCCGCACCCTCACCGGCCCGCTGTCCAACCGCGGCACCTCGATCGGGAGCGAGCGCAATGCCGACGACGCGGTCGGCGCGTTCCGCGCGGCCGTCGCCGACCTGCTGGGCGCCGACCCGCGAGGCGTCGTGTACGGACGCAGCGCGACGCAGCTCACCTACGACTTCTCCCGTGCGCTGGCGAAGACCTGGTCGGAGGGCGACGAGATCGTCGTGACGGAGCTGGACCACGACTGCAACGTCCGGCCCTGGATCCAGGCCGCCGAGGCCCGCGGCGCGGTGGTCCGCTGGCTCAAGATGGATCCCGACACCGCCGAGCTCGACCTCGGCGATCTCGACGAGGTGGTGAACGCCCGGACTCGCGCTGGTCGCCGTGACGGCGGCATCCAATCTGCTCGGCACGATCCCTCCGGTCGCGGCCATCGCGGCGCGCGCGCACGAGGTCGGAGCGCTGGTCTACGTCGACGGCGTGCACTTCGCCGCGCATGCCTCGGTCGACATCGCTGCGCTCGGTGCGGATTTCTTCGTGTGCTCGCCGTACAAGTTCTTCGGTCCGCACTGCGCGGCGCTGGCGGCAGACCCGGCGCTGCTGGAATCGCTGCACCCCGACAAACTGCTGCCGTCGACGGATGCCGTCCCCGAGAGGTTCGAGCTCGGCACGCTGCCGTACGAGATCATGGCCGGGGTCACCGCCGCGGTGGACTTCATCGCTGATCTTGCGCCGGCGGCGGGAACGCGGCGGGAGCGACTCGCCGCCGCGTACGAGCTCATCGACGATCACGAGCTCGAACTGCGCCGCCACATCGAAGGCGGGCTCAGCGGCTTCGGCGACCGCGTGAAACTGCACTCGCGCGCCGTGGAGCGCACCCCGACGCTGTTCTTCACGTTCGCCGACCGCGACGCCGCGGAGGCATCCCGCTTCCTCGCCGAGCGGGGGATTCTCGCACCGGCCGGGAGCTTCTACGCCTATGAGCCGTTCCGGGCGCTGAGTCTGCCGGTCGACACGGGGATGCGCGTGGGGCTGGCTCCCTACAACGACCGCAGCGACGTCGATCGGCTGCTCGACGGGCTGGCCGACTTCCTCTGAGGTCCCGACGGCCGCTCACGTCCGGTTCCGTGAGACTTCACGTGGTCGACGAGACAGCGGGTGAAACCCAAGGTCTCGGCGCACGGTTGCAGTCTCGCCGGGTGAAGCCGGGTCAGAGTCCCCGCGCCCGCCTCACGAGCTCCGCGTATACGCCCGCGCTCGGCTTCGCCGTCCGCTCGAAGGTCTCCTGGTCAACGGAGTGCAGTCCGAGCTTCGGGCCGTACCCGAAGATCCACTCGAAGTTGTCCATCAGCGTCCAGTGGCAGTAGCCGAGCACCGGAACGCCGGCGGCGATCGCCTCCGCGAGCCCCTCGAGCGACGGCTCGATGAAGCTCGCCCTGGTGCTGTCATCCGGCGTGCTGACACCGTGCTCACTCACGAGGATCGGCACGCCGCTCACCGAGTATGCGTACTCCACCGCCCCCCGAAGGGAGCCGGGGTCCACCGTGGTGCCCATGCCGTTGAGCACCGCGTCCTCCTCAGGCGGAAGCAGCCCGTCTGGGCCGTAGCGCAGACGCTCGTAGTTCTGCACCCCGACGAAGTCGTCGTCGGCGGACAGCCGCAGCCAGTAGTCGTAGACCTCGGCGCGCTTGCGGGCCACTAGTTCCTCGCCGCCGGGGCCGGCGACGTCGTCGCACATCGCGAGCGACAGCCCGACAGGCAGGTCTGCGCGGCGGGTCTTGATCGCAGCCTTCGCGGCAAGATGGGCGGCTGTCATTCCCGCGCGCATGCCGGCGAAGTCCTCGCGCAGCATGACGTTGCCCGCACGATAGCGCTCGACACCGGCATCCTTCTCGGCGGCCGCGAGAGTTGCTCGCTCGAGATCCACGATGGACGCCGGCAGATGCGCCCACCTGAGCATCTCGGGAAGGTCCGGCTCGTTGAACGTGACCGCGAGGCGGATGCGGTCGCCGAAGCGGTCCATCACGACGCCGCAGTACCGGGCGAACAGTTCGGGAGCTTCGGCGTCGAGCCAGGCTCCCCGCGCGGCGAACCAGTGCGGCGACGTGAAGTGATTGAACGTGACGATCGGCGCGAGCCCGCGTGCGAGGCATCCGTCGACGAGTGCCTCGTAATGCGCGAGCGCCTCTTCGGAGAACTCTCCCTCCACCGGCTCGATGCGCGCCCACTCCACCGAGAACCGGTAGGCGTTGAGGTTCATCCCCGCGACGAGATCGAGGTCGGACTCCCACAGTTCCCAGCCGTTGGCGGCCTTGCCCGAGCGTTCCTGGAACACGGTCGGCGTCACGTTCTCGAGGAACCAGGTGTCGCTGTGAACGTTGTCGCCTTCGTTCTGGTGGCCGGCGGTGGCGACTCCCCAGAGGAAGTCGGCGGGGAAGGATGCGGGATGCATGAGTGGTCCTCTCTGACTCTTCCTCCATCATGCACTAGTTGTTCATTGTGTGAAAGCATGTTTCACTGGAAGCAGTGAAGAGCGAAGCCATGTTAGGCGCTCGCTAACGCATCGCCGTCCGAATCCGAATGGCCAAACCAGCCGCGACGGGTCAACCTTTACCGAAGGATCGCCGCCCGACTCGCGATCCGCGACCACCGAAGTCCGCACCAGCACCCGACGATCACAGGAGATCAGGATGTCTCGAATCACCACAGCACGTGGCGCCGCCGCTCTCGCGGCCGTCGCCGTATCAGCCCTCGCGCTCAGCGCCTGCACCGGATCCGGCGGAACGGGGGGAGGCGCGAGCGGGGAGCCCGCCGACAGCTCCGCCCTCGTCATCGGCCTTGAGTCCGACCAGGCTGCGCTGGGATACGACCCGCTGCGCTACGGCAGCGGCCAGCGCATGTTCTTCGAAGGGCTCTACGACTCCCTCTTCGTCCTCGACGAGGAAGGACAGGTCGTCCCCGACCTCGTCACGAACTTCGAGTACAACGAGGACCAGACCGAGCTGACTCTGGACCTCGACACGAGCGCGACTTTCGCCGACGGCTCCGCGCTGACCGCAGACCTCGTCAAGCAGAACCTCGACTTCCGAGGCGACCCCGACCTGTCCGCCTACAGCGGCTTCGCAGAAGGCGGCGAGCAGGCGATCTCCGAGGTCACCGTCGTGGACGACGACACCGTCACCCTGACCTTCGCGGCTCCGCAGCCGGGCTTCGAGGCGAACCTCGTGCTGCCGGCTGGCGCGATCGTCGGGCCGGCCGGTGTGGCAGACCGCGGCAGCCTCGACGCGACGTCGGACGGGTCTGGCCCTCTCGAAATCGACACCGAGGCCACGATCAAGGGCAACTCGTACCTGCTCGTGAAGAAGGAGGGCGCAGCCGCGGCCGACGACTACCCCTTCGACTCGTACGAGTTCCGTCCCATCCTCGACCCGCAGGCACGCGTGAACGCCGCGATCTCGGGCGAGGTCGACCTGGCCTACATCACCAGCGCCACGCAGGAGCAGGTCGAGTCCGCGGGCGTCGGTCTCGTCGCCAACGGCGGCGTGGTGCAGAACCTCATCCCCTTCGACAAGAACGGCAGCCTCGCACCGCAGTTCGGCGACCCGCGCGTCTGGAAGGCCCTGTCCATCGCGATCGACCGCGAGGCCTATGTCGCCGCCGTTCACCCGGGGGACATCCCCACGGCGAACGCCCTGCCGGCTGAGAGCCCGGGCTACATCGCCGAGCTCGAGGACGACTACGCGTACGACCCGGATGCCGCCAAGGAGCTGCTCGCCGAGGCCGGCTACCCCGACGGATTCGGGTTCGACTTCACGATCAGCCAGGCCAGCCAGCGTGACCTCGAAGCACTCCAGCCGTACTGGGCCGAGATCGGCGTCGACGTCAATCTGAAGAATGCGTCATCGACCGAGGAGATCTTCGCCGCGGTGCAGACGCAGCCGATGGGCGGCCCGATCCCGCTGACGTGGACCAACCCTGCGGGCAACGTGTTCGGCGTGCTCTTCGGATTCGCCAACTTCCACGGCGCCGAGAACCCCGAGATCCAGGCCGCCGCCGGCGCGTACGGTGCGGCCGCCGGCTCCGGTGACGAAGACGCGCAGGCGGCGGCGCTGACCGACCTCAACTCGGCGATCGTCGAGTCGGGCTGGCTGCTCCCGCTGTTCGAGCAGCTCTCCCCGTGGGCCTACAACACGTCGGTCCTCGATGAGCCCACCTTCCCCGGGACGGACTCGTTCCCGCTTCTCTCGACGCTCACGCCGGCGTCCTGACAGTATCCGGTGCGGCGGCCTCGCGTGGTCAACACGACGGCCGCCGCACCGGACACCAGGGAGTGATGATGCTCACCTTCGTGCTCAAGCGGATCGCGTTCGCGATCCTCACCCTCGTGGTCGCCACGATGCTCGCGTTCGTGCTCGTCCACCTGTCCGGTTCGACACCCGGTGGGGTGGCGCTCGGCATGTCGGGCACCCCCGAGCAGGTCGAGGCCTACAACATCGAGGTCGGCTGGTACGACCCGTGGATCGTCCAGTACCTCGACTGGTGGGGGCAGGTCCTGCAGGGCAATCTCGGCGTCTCGCTCATCGACGGGCGCCCGATCGGCCCCGACATCGCCAAGCGTCTGCCGGTCACCGCCGCGCTCGCGGTGCTCGGCACGCTGGTCAGCGCCGTCATCGGCATCACGATGGGCGTCGTCGCCGCGGTGCGCGGCGGCGCAGTCGATCGCGGCGTCACCGCCCTGTCCGGCATCCTGCTCTCTCTTCCCGCATTCTGGGTCGGCGTCCTGCTGGTCTACGTCTTCGCCGTTCAGATGCGGCTGCTTCCCGCGACGGGCTTCGTGCCGTTCGCCACCAACCCCGAAGCATGGGCGAGGTCGCTCGTCCTTCCGGTGCTCACGATCGCGATCACGTCGGCCGCGGGCCTCGCACGTCAGACCCGGGCGTCGATGGGTGAGGCGCTCACGCAGGAGCACATGCGCACCCTGCGCGCCGTCGGCACGCCGACGTGGCGGATCGTCTACGTGCATGCGCTGCGCGGCGCGAGCCTGCCGATCCTCGCCAGCGTGGCGATCCAGTTCATCATCCTGTTCGGCGGCTCCGTCATCATCGAGGTGCTGTTCGCCCTCCCCGGCATCGGCCAGGCCATGCAGGCGGCGGTGGGCTCGGCCGACCTGCCGTTCGTGCAGGCGCTCGTGCTGGTGGCGACCCTCGTCGTGGTGGTCGTCAACCTCGCCCTCGAATTCCTCAATCGCGTCCTCGACCCGAAACTGCGTGCATCATGACCGTCGACACCACCTCGATCCTGCGCATCCGCAAGCCGCAGCGACGGCTCAGCGGCCGCGTGTTCCGCTCGCCGGCGGCCGTGCTGTCGATCATCTGGCTGGTCGGGCTGGTGCTCGCCTCGCTCACCTCGCCCCTCTGGCTTCGCTACGGCCCCCTCGAGCAGGACCTGTCCGCGGTGCTGCAGGGACCCTCGCTCGCCCACTTCCTCGGCACCGACGAGCTCGGGCGCGACCTGTTGTCCCGCATCGTCACCGCCGCCGCCCCTACGCTCCTGATCGCGGTGATCACCCCGATCGTCGCCGTGCTCGTGACCGTTCCGATCACCCTGTGGGCGGCTCGCTATGCGCGGGCCGAGGGCTTCGTCAACCGGGTGAGCGAGATCGTGCTGTCGCTGCCGGGCACGGTGATCATCCTGGCGTTCATCGCCGCGGTCGGCACCAACATGCCGCTCGTCATGATCGCGTTCGGACTGCTTCTCTTCGGCGCGCTCTATCGCGTCTTCTTCGGACAGGCGAAGTCGCTGCATCAGCAGCTGTACGTCGAGGCCGCCGCCGTCGACGGGGTGAAGCCGATGACCGCGAGCCTGCGCCACGTGCTGCCGAACATGTCGACCACGGTGATCGTGCAGTTCGTGCTCCTGTTCGGCGCCGCGATCGGCCTGCAGGCCGGGCTCGCGTTCATCGGCCTCGGCCCCCAGCCTCCCGAACCCACCTGGGGCGGCATGGTCCAGACCGCGTCGCAGTACATCTTCCAGCAGCCGTGGATGATGATCCCCACCGGCGGTGTGCTGGCTCTCACGATCATCGCGGCGAACTCGCTCGCCGACGTGCTCGCCGGCGGCTCGGCGATGCCGCCGTCGCTCGTGTCACTGAAGCGCAAGAAGGCGCCGGCGGATGCCGCTGCCACGGCATCCGCGACAGAGACAGCTCCCGAGGCGCCGGCAGCAGCATCCGTCGGTGACGTGCCGGTGGATGCCGAGGGCTCGCTGGTCGTGCAGGACCTGGTCATCGGCGTCGACGACGGGCCGGAGCTCGTCTCCGGCGTCTCGCTCCGCGTCGGTCGCGGCCGGGTGCTCGGCCTTGTGGGCGAGTCCGGCTGCGGAAAGAGCGTCACCTCGTACGCGATGCTCGGGCTGCTCGCCCCGGGACTCTCGGTGCGGTCGGGCAGGATCCTGTGGAACGGTGTCGACCTCGCCCGCGCGGACGAGAAGACCCTCCAGCGCGTGCGCGGGCACGAGATCGCATTCATCTCGCAGGAGCCGAGCCGGGCTCTCGACCCGATGTTCACCGTGGGCTGGCAGCTCGCGGCATCCGTCAAGCGCCTCCGCGGAGTGGGAGGCGGCGAAGCGAAGCGCATCGCGCTGCAGCTGCTCACCGACGTCGGGATCGTCGATCCGCCGCGCGTGCTCAAGAGCTATCCGCACCAGATCTCGGGCGGCATGGCGCAGCGCGTCGCGATCGCCCTCGCACTCTCGGGCCGGCCCGAAGCTGCTCATCGCAGATGAGCCGACCACGGCGCTCGATGTCACGGTTCAGGCCGAGATCCTCGGGCTGCTGCGCGGGCTGATCGCCGAGCGCGACATGTCGATCATCCTCGTGACGCACGACCTGGGCGTGGTCGCCGACCTCTGCGACGACGTCTCGGTGATGTACGCCGGTCAGATCGTCGAGTCGGGTGCGGTGCGCGATGTGCTGGTGCGTCCCGAGCATCCGTACACGATGGCGCTGCTGGCCGCCGACCCGCACGCGATCATCGACTTCGAGGGCACGTCGCGGCTCGCGTCCATCCCCGGGCAGGTGCCCCTGCCGGGGTCGTGGACGAGCGGATGCCGCTTCGCTGCGAGGTGCCGGTTCGCCCAAGACGAGTGCAAGACGGCGATCCCCCTGCTGCCCCGTGCACAGGGGGAGGGCGGGGTGCGCTGCATCCGCCGTGACGAGGTCGCGGGAAGACAAGAGGAATGGCGGCGGCCGGTCGCCATCGGAGGAGAGCTGTGAGCGCCGTAGAGCCTGTCGAGATCGCGCCGGGCACGCCCCTGCTGGACGTTCGCAACCTGTCCATCCGCTACGGCAAGAAGGGACCGCTCGCCGTCGAGGATGTCTCGTTCACGATCGGGCGCGGTGAGACCCTCGGCCTGATCGGCGAGTCCGGTTCGGGCAAGACGACCATCGGTCGCGCCATCCTCGGACTCGTGCCGGTCACGAGCGGTCAGATCATCTTCGAGGGCCGCGACATCACCCGGCTGAGCGCTCCGGACCGCCGCTCGCTCCAGGGCGATCTGCGCGCCGTCTTCCAGGACCCCTTCTCCTCGCTCAATCCCCGCAAGCCCATCGGTGAGGCGCTCAGCGAACCCCTGCGGGTCGCCGGCGTACCCCGCAGCCGAGCGGACCATCCGTGTGCAGACGGCGCTCGACTCCGTCGGGCTCGCACCCGGTTCGGAGGACCGCTATCCGCGCCAGTTCTCCGGCGGCCAGCGCCAGCGCATCGCGATAGCCCGGGCTCTGGTCACCGATCCGCGGCTCGTCGTCTGCGACGAGGCGGTCAGCGCGCTCGACCTGTCGACACAGGCCCAGGTGCTGAACCTGCTGTCCGACCTGCGGGCAGGAGCAGACCTCGGCTACCTCTTCATCGCGCACGACATGGCGGTCGTGGAGTTCCTCGCCCAGCGCGTGGTCGTCCTCAACCGAGGCCGCATCGTCGAGCAGGGCGTCACGCTCGAGGTGATGCGCAATCCGCAGCACCATTACACCCGGGTGCTCATGGCCGCCTCGCCCGTGCCCGATCCCGACGAGCAGGCTCGCCGGCGCCAGGCCTGGCAGGAACTCAAGGCGTCGGCATCCGCCCCCGCCGCGTGAATGGGCTCAGTGGAAGCTCGCGTCGACGAGTGGTGAGAGCGCCTGAGCGGTCTCGCGGAACGTATCGACCATCGGGTTCAGGCTGTCGGTGAGGCTGCACAGCACGATGGTCGCCGGCTCGATGTCGTGGATCGGGATGAACGCCAGCTCCTCGCGCCGATAGTGCCGGCTGGCCGACTCGCCCGCGATGTTGACGCCGGCCCCGGCCGCAACGAGTTCGAGCAGACCCTCGACGCTGTCGGCGGTCGGTCCGCGCTTGGGACGCTTCCCGTCGGGTCGGGGGTCGACGATCCACCAGTCGACGACCTCGGGCACGCCCTTGGCGACTGACACGAAGACCTCATCGCTCGTCTCGAGGATCGAGAGGGATTCCCGGCCGGCCAGCGGATGGTCGGCGCGCACGACGAGAACCCGCGCTTCCCGCCAGAGCGGCTCAGCGCGCACGCGGGGCGGCAGGTGCATGGGCCACGGCGCGAAGACCACGTCCACCCGGCCGCCCTCGAGGTCTTCGGCGACATCGAAGAAGCCCAGCCGGCGCATCTCGATCCGCGCGTTCGGAATCGCCTGCATCGTGGCGGCGATCGCCGCTGTCGTGAGGGTTCCCGCTCCTGCGGCGACGACGCCCACCCGCAGCATCGGGGCGTTGCGGTCGCGCCGTATCGACCGACCCCAGCTGAGCAGCTGGTCATGGTCGTCCTGCACCCGCCGGGCGAGCGGAAGCAGCTCGCGTCCGTACGCGGTCAGCTCGACCTTGCGCGGGCTGCGATCGAACAGCTTGACATCGAGCTGCTGCTCGAGGCGGCTGATCTGCTGACTGAGCGAGGGCGGGGTGATGCTCAGCCGTTCGGCGGCGCGGCCGAAGTGCAGCTCCTCGGCGAGCACACAGAAATAGCGGATCACGTGGATAGGCACATCCATGCTCGAATCTTAGCCTCCGGCTAACGCCGGGTAGGAAGCTCGAACTTCCCTCTCGCCCTTGTGCTGGCGAGACTTGATGCATCTGGAGCGATCCATCGGAACGACCCGACGCTCCGTCTGCCTAACGGCACCCACGTTCTTACAAGGAGGTAAGCATGACCACTTTCACCGCCCAGGATCCCGACAAGATCGAGTTCGCGGGCATCCTTCCCGCGTCTCCCAAGCCCTATGTGCTCGCCAACGGCGAGGGGGAGAAGTCCCTCGTCTTCGACCAGCTGTTCGAGATCCTGCTCACCGGTGACGAGACCGACGACCAGTTCGGTGCCTGGACGATGAAGGCACGTCAGGGCGACCGCATCCCCGCGCACCTCCACCACCGCACGCACGAGTTCTTCTACGTGGTCGACGGCGAGATCTCCGTGTGGATGGACGACCAGGCCGACTATCACACCAAGGCGACGCTCACGACGGGCGACTTCGCCTACGTGCCGGCCGGCATCGTCCACGCGTTCAAGATCGAGAACACCACCACCGTGTTCGGCGCGGGCAGCGCAGGCTTCGAGCGCTTCTTCCACGCGATCGGGCAGAAGACCGATGCGACCGAGCCGCAGGGCGTCTACGTTCCCGACTTCGCCGTGATGCGCGCTGCGGGGGAGAAGTACTGGACGCAGTTCATGCCCGAGTTCCAGTTCCGCGACTGAGGTGCCCTCGATCCTCGAGGTCGACTATGCGCAGCCGGCCGGTTTCCGCCCGCTCTCCCTCGATCTGCGCACGCCCGAGGCGCCTGGTGCGCCCCTCATCGTCTTCCTGCACGGCGGAGGGTGGCTGCGCGGCAGCCGCAAGGTCTTCACGCCGGGCATCAGTGACGAGCAGTCGTTCGATCGCATCGTCGCGGCGGGCCTCGCGATCGCTTCGTGCGAGTATCGGCTGAGCGGCGAGGCGCGCTTTCCGGCGCAACTGGACGACGTGGATGCCGCCATCGACTGGCTGCAGGCGAACGGCGCCGACTACGGCGTGGATGCCGGCCGCATGGTGCTGTGGGGAGTGTCGGCCGGCGCGACCCTGGCCGCTCTGACCGGCTTGCGCCGGGACGATGTGCGCGGCGTCGTGGACTGGTTCGGTCCGTCCGAGCTGTTCGCGATGGCCGAGCACGACACGGGGGAACCGCCCGAGCAGACCCGCGAGGCGCGGTGGCTGGGCGCCCCCGCAGCCGACGTGCCCGAGCTCGCACGGGCCGCGAGCCCGGCGCTGCAGGTGCACGCCGCCGCGCCGCCGTTCCATATCGCGCACGGCACGGCAGACGAGCACGTTCCGTTCGCCCAGAGCGAGGTGCTCGTTGAAGCCCTGCGCGCCGTCGACGTGGAGGTCGAGTTCCGACCCGTCGACGGCGGCAAGCACTTCTGGCAGGGCCTCGACGACACCGGCCCGGTGTTCGACCGCGCCATCGACTTCGTCCGCCGCGTCACCGCACCTGACCCCGTTCACTTGCCCTGAATGCACGCCGATGGACCCGTTGCACGTACATCCAGGGCAAGTGAACCCCAATGACCACCGAGAGGACCGCCATGACGCACGCGAGCATGATCGCGCCCGACAGCCCGACCGAGGCGGCGCCGCTGCTGCGACGCGAGTTCGCACTCGACGAAGGCCACGGCGTGGTCGAGCGGGCGACCCTGCGCACCAGTGCGCTGGGCGTCGTCGAAGCGTGGGTGAACGGCATCCCGAGCTCCGACGAGCTGCTCGCACCGGGATGGACGAGCTACGAATGGCGCGTGCGCATCGTCGAGCACGACGTGACGGATGCCGTCGCCGCGCGCACCGCGATCGCTCTGCGTCTGGGCAACGGCTGGTATCGCGGTTCGCTCGGCTTCACCGGTCAGCGGGCGGTCTACGGCGACGAGCGCGCGGGGTACGCCGAACTCGAGGTGCGCTTCGCCGACGGCCACGTCCAGCGCGTCGTCACGGATGCCTCCTGGCGCGCCTCGACCGGCGAGGTGCTGGCCGACGATCTCTACAACGGCGAGACGATCGATGCCCGCCTCGGCGACGACGCGTGGCGGCATCCGGGATTCGACGATGCGGACTGGGATGCCGTGCACGCCGTCGACTTCGACGGCTCGCGGCTCGTCGCCCGCACCTCACCGCCGGTCCGGCGCCTGGGCGACCGTGCGGTCGAGCGGGTCTGGACCTCGCCTGCCGGCAAGACGCTGGTCGACTTCGGACAGAATCTCGTCGGCTTCGTGCGCGTCCGGGTGTCCGGGCCGGCCGGCACGGAGGTCGTGCTGCGGCATGCGGAGGTCATCGAGGACGGTGAGCTCGGCGTGCGCCCGCTGCGCGGCGCGGAGGCCACCGACCGCTTCATCCTGAGCGGGGGCGAAGACGTGTTGGAGCCGACGCTGACCTTCCACGGGTTCCGGTACGCGGAGGTCACCGGCTGGCCGGGCGAACTCGATCCGAGCGCGCTCATGGCGGTCGTCGTGGGCACCGACATCCGCCCGATCGGCTCGTTCGCCTGCTCGGACCCGCTGCTGAATCAGCTGCACAGCAACGTTGAGTGGGGAATGCGCGGCAACTTCCTGAGCGTGCCCACCGACTGTCCGCAGCGCGACGAGCGGCTCGGCTGGACCGGTGACCTTGCCGTGTTCGCGCCCACTGCGTCGTTCCTCGGCGACGTCGAGTCGTTCCTGGCCGACTGGCTCGTGGATGTCGAGCTCGAGCGGCGGGCGACGCCGAAGGGTTCGGTGCCCGTGGTGGTGCCCAACGTCATGAAGTACCTCGACACCGGTTTTCCCGAGCCCGGTGCGACGGCGGTCTGGGGCGACGCGGCTGTCTGGGTGCCGTGGGCGCTGTGGACGGCGTACGGCCACGAGGACCTTCTGCGCGCGGCATATCCCCTCATGACGGCGCACACCCGATCGGTCGCCGCTGCCTTGGCCCCGGACGGCGCGTGGGACGAAGGGTTCCAGTTCGGCGACTGGCTGGACCCGGATGCCCCGGCGGATGATCCCGGTGCGTCCAAGGCTCCGGCCGAGGTCGTCGCCACTGCGTGCGCATTCCGCACGGCCTCGCTCATGGCCGAGGCTGCGACCGTGCTCGGCGCCGAGGCGGACGCCGAGGAGTTCTCGGCGCTCCGGGATCGGATCGGTGCGGGGTTCCGCGCGCGATACGTACGCGACGGCCGCGTGAAGAGCGACAGCGCGACCGCGTACGCCCTCGCGATCGTCTTCGGCCTGCTCGACGGGGACGACCGGCAGCGCGCAGGCGACCGGCTCGCCGAACTCGTGCGCGCCTCGGGCCACCGCATCAGCACCGGCTTCGCCGGCACGCCGTTCGTGTGCGATGCCCTTGCCGTCACGGGACACCTCGCCGACGCATACGGGCTGCTGATGCAGCCCGAGGCGCCGTCGTGGCTCTACGCCGTGACGATGGGGGCAACGACGATCTGGGAGCGGTGGGACTCCATGCTTGCCGACGGGTCGATCAACCCCGGCGAGATGACCTCGTTCAACCACTACGCGTTCGGCGCGGTCGCCGACTGGATGCACCGTTCCGTGGGCGGCCTTGCCCCTCTCGAGCCCGGCTACCGCCGCATCCTCGTCTCACCGCAGCCGGGCGGCGGCCTCACGTGGGCGCACACCGCTCTCGACACGCCGCACGGTCACGCCGCCGTCCGCTGGGACCTCGACGGTTCCCAGCTGCGCGTCGAGGTGAGCGTCCCCGCGGGCGCGGAGGCTGTGCTGCGCCTGCCTGGGCGCTCCGACGAGACCGTCGGCCCCGGCATCCATGTCCGCGCTCAGGTGGAGGGAGTTCAGGCATGAACGGTACTCATGACGTCTCGCTCGAGGGTGGCGGCCACGGCTTCCGCGTGCGCGTCTATCCCGCTCCCGAACCGACCGGCGCCCTGCTGGTGTGGCTGCACGGCGGCGCGTTCATGTTCGGCACGCTGGAGATGCCCGAGGCCGATCAGGTCGGCCGGCGCCTCAGCGCGGCCGGCATCACGGTGGTCTCGGTCGACTACACGCTTGCTCCGCTGGACGCGCTCGAGGCGCTCGCCCCACCCGAGCCCGAGGCGGGCTTCCCGTCCCCGGAGCAGCTTCGCGCCGAGGCGGAGGCCGCCGGTCCCCGGGCTCGTTTCCCGGTCGCCGGGCTTCAGATCGTCGCCGCATTCGACTGGGCGGTGGAGAACGCCCGCACCTACGGCGCAGACCCCGAGCGGGTGTCGCTGGGCGGCGCGAGCGCCGGTGCGAACCTCTCGGCGGGCGCGGCGATGCGACTGCGCGACCGCGGCACGACGGCGCCACGGGTTCTCGCTCTGGTGTACCCGTCACTCCACGACGGCATCCTGTCGCCCAATGACGAGACCGCCGAACTCCTGCGCGACGTGCCGCCGGCGCGGCTGTTCACGCCCGAGAGCCGGGCGGCGATCAACCGCAACTATCTGCCCGACGGCCACGATCCCGACGGCTACGCCTTCCCGGGCGGCCATGATCTCGCGGGCCTGCCGGAGGTGCTGATCGTCAACGCCGAGCTCGACAGCCTGCGACCCTCGGGCGAGGCCTTCGCTGCCGAGCTGGCCGCCGCGAGCGTCGACGTCCGCGTCGTGCGAGAACGGGGCGCGATGCACGGCTATCTCAACGAGATCGGCCATCCGGCCGCAGAGCACACGCTGCAGCTGCTGGGAGAGACCATCTCCCCGCCGAGTAACCGCGTCCTCAGCGATTGACCCCGCTGTCGACGCACACGACGAGGTGTTTCGGTGACGCCGTGGTTATTCGACAGGCAGGCCGTCGGACTCCGCGCACCGGTATCAGGTCGAGCGCAGCAGCCGCGAGATGTCGTCGGCCGTCGTGCGCAGGCGCTTCAGCAGCGGCCCGCGCAGCGAGGCCAGATCGTGACGCGACGACGCCACGGCGATGTTGATCGCCGCGGCGGGCTTGGGGCGCCGTTCACGTCAGGTCGCGCCCGAAGACCGGCACCGACACCGAGCGCAGCCCGGCGGCGACCTCCTGATCCTGGAGCGAATAGCCCTGCTCGCGGATCGCTGCGAGCCGCTCGCGCAGTTCGTCGAGCGATTTCGCGGCGTTGGGGCCGGCATCCGCCCCGAAGTCGTGGTTCGCGAGGGTCCTCTTCAACTCGGCGTCGCTCAGGTACGCGAGCAGCAGCTTGCCCATCGACGTGTACGCGGCCGGCAGCGTGGAGCCGACCTGGATGTTCGCGGTCACGAGGTCGGAGTTGCGCAGCCGCGCCAGGTAGAGCACCTGATCGCCGACGAGCACGCCGAGGTTCACCGTCTCGCGCGACTCCTCGGCGAGGTGGCGCAGCGGCTGCTCGCTCAGCTGGACGAGACTCGAACCGCGCAGCGCCGCCGAGCCCAGCAGCAGCACCGCGACGCCGGGACGGATGCTGCCGTCCGGCAGCCGCTCGAGATAGCCGCCCTCCTCGAGCGTCGCGACCACGCGGAACGCCGTCGGCATCGGGATGCCGGTGCGGTCGCAGATCTCGCGGAGCTTGAGGGAGGTCACCGATTCGTCGAACAGGCGCAGGACGTCGAGTCCCTTGGCGAGCGCCTCGATGCGATAGCGGCTGCCGGCCTTGGCGCCGGTGTCGCTCTCGTCGTCGGCTTTCATAGGGTGAAACCGTATCTCCTGGCACCGGTCGCGTGCAATCTCATCCGACACGGAAGACCCGCAGCTGCAGCGCCAGCGTGGCGTAGTACCCGACCAAGGCGGTGAGCTCGAAGACCCCGTCGATGCCGAGAGCGGCGGATGCCGCATCCCACGCCTCATCCGAGAGGTCGCCGTCCAGCAGCGCGAGCACGGCCGCACCGACCATGCGCTCAGCTCCGGAGAACGGCGAGACGTCTTCCGCTCGGATCGCGGCCAGTTCTTCGTCATCGAACCCCAGCGCTCGCGCGATGGCCTCGTGCGACTCGCGCTCGAACGCGCTGTCCCAGCGCGCCGCGACGAGCAGGATCGCAAGCTCCCGCATCCGGTCGGTGAAGCCGGTGCGGAAGCGGATCGCGGCGCCCAGCTCCTGCTGGGCCGTCCCGACCGCCGGGGAGCGCAGCATGAGGTCGAACGGACCGCGGAGCGAGCCGTCGTCGGCGGTGAGGGGGAAGTGCTGCGGTCCCTGGGCGCGCGGGCCGCCCGCGATCGCGCGGTGGAGCGCGCTCTGCTCCGGCGTGAGCTCTTCGGGCGTGAGCGGACGGATGCGGGACGCCATGCGTCTTCTCCTCCGTGGTCTCGAGCGCAGTCGCGCCGGATTGACTCCGTCCAGCCTATCGGTTACATTCACTAAGCGAAAGTTACTTTCGTCAAATGAACTCCGACCGAACGACGGGAAAGCATCGATGTCCTTCGAGCAGCAACTCGAGACGCGCGTGAACGCGGACTGGCTCGGACTCCACGGCGCACGCGTGCTCATCGCCGGCGCGGGCGGAATCGGCGGCGCGTGCGCGCTCGCGTACGCCGAAGCCGGAGCCTCGGTCGCCGTCGTCGACCGCGACCGCCGCGCGCTCGACGCGATCGGCGCGGAGCTGACCGCAGCGCGGCGCCCGCCACGAGCTGATCGAGGCCGACCTCACCGAGCACGGCTCCGGCGCCCGCGTCGTCGCCGAGGTCGTCGAGCGGCTCGGCGGACTCGACGTCCTGCTGCACGCGGTCGGCATCAACGACCGCCGCCCGATCCTCGAGTTCACCGAGGACGAGTGGGACCACATCCTGCGCGTCAACCTGTCGTCGGTCTTCGGGCTCGCCCAGGCCGCCGGGCGCCACATGGTCGAGCAGGGCTACGGCCGCGTGCTCGCGCTGTCGAGCGTGTCGGGTCTGCTCGCCCACCACTCGCACGGTCCCGTACGCGGCGTCCAAGGGCGGCATCAACCAGCTGCTGCGCGTCATGGCGCGCGAGTGGGCCGTCGCGGGCGTCACGGTGAACGCGCTCGCTCCCGGCTACATCGAGACGCCGCTCACCGCGGGCGAGCTCGCCAAGCCCGGCAAGCGCGCCGACCTCGAGAGCCTCGTCCCGGCCGGACGCCTCGGAACGCCCGACGAACTGACCGGTCCCGCGCTGTTCCTGTCGTCACGCCACGCCGGCTTCATCACCGGCCACGTGATGTACATCGACGGCGGACGCACGCTGGTCTGAGAATCGCAGGAACGACAGGAGAGCCCCATGACCCAGATCTTCCCCCGCTTCGCCGGCAAGACCGTGCTCGTCACCGGCGCCGGCACCGGCTTCGGCGCCGAGATCGCCGTCCGCGCCGCACAGGAGGGCGCAAGAGTCGCCGTCCACTACCGCTCGTCGAGGGCGGGCGCCGAGGCGACGCTCGAGCGCATCCGCGAGGCCGGCAGCGACGGCATCCTGGTCCAGGCCGACATCGGCTCGTGGGATCAGATCAAGCGCATGGCCGACGAGGTGTGGGCCGCGTTCGGCACGCTCGACGTGCTGATCAACAACGTCGGCGACGTCTCGAGCGAGCAGATGAACTGGGACGAGCTGACCCAGGAGGCGCTCGACGCGGTGATCGACATCGACGTCAAGGGCACGCTGCTCATGACCCACGAATTCGGCGAGCGGATGCTGAAGCAGGGGCACGGCAGCATCGTGCAGGTCGGCTCCACGGTGATCGTCCGCGGCTCCGCGCGCGCACCGCAGTACGCGGCCGCCAAGTACGCGATCCTCGGCATCACCAAGTCCTACGCGAAGGCGTTCGCGCCGGCGGTGCGCGTCAACACGTTCGCCCCGGGCTTCATGGAGACCGAGCGGCTGCTCAACCGCGAGGACTGGAAGAGCGGGCGCCGCGAAGTGCTCATCTCCCAGACGCCGATGGGCGTCATCCCGCCGCCCGAGTTCGTCACCGGCGCCTGCCTGTGGCTCGCCACCGACGAGGCGGCTCACCTCACCGGCGGGTACATGCTCGCCGACGGCGGCTTCAACATGGTCGGCGCGTAGGCGCCGGCATCCGATTCGATCCAGGAGACACATATCATGAAGCTCATCACCTTCGACGGCGGCCGCGTCGGCCGGCTGGAACTCGAGGAAGGCACCGTCTCGAACTCGACGTGCCCTCGACCCGCGAGTACTTCGAGCGCGGCGGCGACGTCCGCGAGACGGGCGAGCGCCTCGCGTACGCCGACGTGAAGCTCGAGGCGCCCATCCGCCCGAAGAAGTTCTTCCACACCGCCGGCAACTTCGCCGACCACCACAACGAGCTCACCGCCGTGGACTGGTCGCACCCGGTGCACAAGGGCATCGTGTTCTTCCAGAACGTCGATGCGATCATCGGCCCGGACGACGACATCGTCTACCCGGAAGGGCTCACGAAGGAGCTCGACTACGAGCTGGAGCTGGCGATCGTGATCGGCAAGTCGGGCAAGTTCTTCGGGCCCGACGAGGCCGACGACTACATCGCCGGCTTCACGGTGTTCAACGACATCACGGCGCGCGACATCCAGCGCAAGGAGATGGAGTCGGGTGTGTTCTCGTTCTCCAAGGGCATCGACACGTTCTGCCCGATCGGCCCCTGGATCGTCACGCGCGACGAGGTGCCCGACATGCACGAGCTGCCGATGCAGCTGCGCGTGAACGGCGAGGTGCGCCAGCAGGGCAACACCAACCAGACGCGCATCAAGTTCCCGCACCTGGTCGCGTACCACTCGCCGCAGATCTACAGCGCCGGCGACCTCATCACGACCGGCACCATCTCGGGCGTGGCCGCGGTGCAGCCGAACCCGTTCGACTTCTACCTCAAGCCCGGCGACCAGATCGAGGCCGAGATCACCGGCATCGGAACGCTCCGCAACCGGGTCATCTCGTGGGAGGACCGCTACGGCGAGCCGGCCCCGCAGCGGGTCGACTGGTGAGGATCGCGAACCTCGCGCGGCCGCGCGGTGCTCGTCGTCGGCGACGACGGCGCGATCGACGTCGCGGCGGCCTCGGACGGCCGGTTCGGTCCCGATCCGCAGGCGCTCTTCGAGGACTGGGCGGCGTTCGCCGAGTGGGCGTCGACGGCTCGAGCATGCGCGATGCCGCGGCATCCGCAGTCGCCTTCGAGGTCGACCGAGCTCGGCGCGCCCGTGCCGCGCCCGCGCCAGGTGTTCGCGATCGGCCTGAACTACGCCGAGCACGCCGCCGAGGCAGGCTACCCGCCCGACTCGATGCCCGTGACCTTCACGAAGTTCCCGTCGTCGATCGTCGGTCCTGACACCGTGGTCGAACTGCCCGAGGGGCACGTCGACTGGGAGGTCGAGCTCGTCGTCGTGATCGGCAGCGAGGCGCACAAGGTCGACCGCGACAGCGCGTGGGACCACGTCGCCGGCCTGACGATCGGGCAGGACCTCTCCGAGCGGATCACCCAGCTGCAGGGCTCGGCGCCGCAGTTCAGCCTCGGCAAGTCGTTCCCCGGATTCGGTCCGACCGGGCCGTGGCTCGTCACGCCCGACGAGTTCACCGACCGGGACGACCTCGCCATCTCGTGCAGCCTGTCGGGCGAGCAGATGCAGTCCTCGCGGACCTCGATGATGCTCTACGACGTGCCCGAGCTGCTCGTGCGCCTCTCGGCCGTGTGCCCGCTGCTGCCGGGTGACATCATCTTCTCGGGCACACCTTCGGGAATCGGCAACCGCCGCACGCCGCCGCGGTTCATCGGTCCGGACGACGTGCTGGTGAGCGAGATCGAGGGCATCGGCACGCTGACCACCCGCTTCACCGCCGGCGGCTGATCGTCAGACCGCCGCCAGCTGAAGGAGGCACCATGACGAGCCTGCGATGGCGCGTGATCGTCGACAATGACTTCGCCGGTGACCCCGACGGGCTGGTGTCGCTCGCGCACGTGCTGCTGACCGACGATGTGCGCGTCGAGCTCATCACCTGCACGCCGGTCGACCCGGAGCTCGCGCACCTGGCGGGCGTCGATGCCTCGGCGACGGCGTCCCTCGGGGCGCGAGCCGCGCATGCCCTGCTCGAGGTGCTGGGCTCGACCCATCACGATGTCGTGGCAGGCGCCGAGGACTTCGCCACCGACGGGGAGCCGTCGCCCGCCGCGCGCGCGATCGTCGCGACCTGCATGGCCGAGTCCGACGTGCCGCTCGCGATCCTGTGCGGCGGACCGCTCACCAATGTCGCGGCGGCGCTCGCCCTCGAGCCGCGCATCCGCGAGCGCGCGACCCTCGTGTGGATCGGCGGGAGCCGGCCCGAGGCCCCCGAATACAACAGAGACACGGATGCCGCGGCTGCGGCATCCGTGTTCGCGTCGGGCATTCCGATGGTGCAGGTCCCGCTCGAGACCTATGAGCGACTTCGCGTCTCGGTCGCCGAGGTCAGGGCCGAACTCGCGCACACGTCGTATCCCGGGGGCTGGCTCGCCGAGCGTCTGCTGGACCTTCCCGCGTTCGTCACCCTTCACGGCGTGATCACGCTCGGCGACAGCGCCCTCGCCGCGGTCGTCGGGCTCGACCCGGGCTTCCGCCCGGATGCCGGCGGTCGCGTCGTCACTGACATCGACATGCGGCTGCTGTGGGGCGACCTGCTCGCGAAGCTGCGGCTCCACCACCGCGAGGAAGATGCCGAGTGAACTCCGCCACTCCCATCGGGGACGGTCACCACGCCGATCCCCGCGACCTGCGCGTCGAATACCTCCGCGCGCCGATCGGCGTCGGTGTGCGCCTGCCGCGGTTCTCGTGGATCGTAGACCACTCGCAGAACGCGTACGAGCTCGAGGTCCGCTCGGTCTTCGGAACAGCCTGGTCCAGCGGAGTGGTCGACAGCCGCGAGACCTCGCTCATCGAGTACGCCGGCGAGCCGCTCGCCTCGAACACCGCGTACAGCTGGCGCATCCGCAGCCGCAGCGCCGACGGGTGGTCGCGCTGGGCCGAATCGACCTTCGAGACGGCACTGCTGGATGCCGCGGACTGGGTCGCCGCATGGGTCGAGCCTCTGCAGGAGGACGCCGTCGTGGAGCGGTGGAGCATCGTCGACTGGATCCGAGGCCTCGGCCCCGACACTCCGCCCGAGGAGCGTCTGCGTCCGCCGCAGCTGCTGCGGCAGGCGTTCGCCGTGCGGGAGGGGCTCGTGCGCGCCCGCCTGTATGCGACCGCACGCGGGGTGTACTCGGCGTTCGTGAACGGGAGGCGTGCCGACGACCAGGTGCTGGCGCCAGGGTCCGACGCGTACGAGCACCGCATATCGGTGCAGTCCTACGACGTCACCGCGCGCGCTCATGCCCGGCGAGAACGCGCTCGGCGTCGCGCTCGCCGACGGATGGTGGGCGGGCCGACTCGGCCTCACAGGGTCCAGCGCGCAATTCGGCACGCGCACGTCGGCGATCTGGCAGCTGCATCTCGAGTACGCCGACGGAACGACCGATGTTGTGGCCTCGGGGGCGGACGCCCGCAGTGCTCCGGGGCCGTGGGCATACGCGGACCTGTTCGTGGGCGAGCGGTTCGACCGCCGCGCGGTGCCCGTCGGATGGGACCGGCCCGGGTTTCGACGACCGCGGCTGGACGCCGGTCGCCGAGGTCGGCCGCGACCACGAGGTGCTGCGCCCGTTCACCGGCGAGCCCATCCGGCGGGTGCTCGAGCTGCCGGCGGTCTCCGTCGACGCGAGTTCCGATGGGGCGATCGTCGACTTCGGCCAAGTGCTGGTCGGGCGCGTGCGGCTGCGCCTGCGCGACACCACTCCCGGCCAGCGGATCGTGATCGAGCACACCGAGACGCTCGCCGCCGACGGGTCGTGGTTCGCGAACATCGTGGGAATCAACAAGGAGCAGACCGACGTGTTCGTCGCGGCCGGCGCCACCGCCGCGGGCGCCGACCAGCATGTGGACGAGTGGGAGCCGGAGTTCACCTTCCACGGCTTCCGGTACGCGCGGATCAGCGGACTGACGGCGCCGGTGGCGGCCGAAGACGTGGTCGCGGTGGTGATCGCGAGCGATCTCGAGCAGATCGGTTCATTCGCGGCATCCGATGCCCGTCTGGATCGGCTGCACCAGAACGTGGTGTGGAGTCAGCGCGGCAACTTCCTCTCGGTGCCGACGGACTGCCCGCAGCGCGAGCGCGCCGGGTGGACCGGCGACATCCAGGCGTTCGTGGGCGCGGCGAGCAACAACGCGCAGGTCGTGCCCTTTCTCTCGCGGTGGCTCGACAACCTGCGCGCCGACCAGCTGCCCGACGGGCGGATCCCGATCTTCTCGCCGCGGTCGCCCTTCGATGCTGAGGCAGCCGCAACGGCACAGGGCATCGGGTCGATCGTCGCGGCTGCCGGCTGGAGCGACGCGATCGCGACGGTTCCGTGGGCGCTCTACGAGCGCTTCGGCGACCGCCGCGTGCTCGAGGAGAACTACGACGCGCTGCTCCGCTGGATCGAGTACCAGCGGGTGACCGCGGCTTCGGAGCTTCCTCCCTCGCTCGCCGAGGCCGACCTTCCGCAAGAGCGCCGGCGTGCACAGGCGCTGCTCTACAACACGGGTCTTCACTTCGGTGACTGGCTGACTCCGAGCACGATGGAGGGCAAGCCGGTGCACGAGGCGATCATGGTCGCGCCCCAGCTGACCGGCGAGCTGGTCGCACCGATGTTCCAAGCGCAGACGCTCACGCTCGGCGCGCGCATCGCGGCGGTGCTGGGTCGGGAAGCGGATGCCGCAGCCTTCGCCCGACGCGCCGCCGAGGTACGCGAGGCTTTCGCCGCAGAGTACGTCGACGGCGGCGGCGACCTGCCGGTGCGCCTGCAGGGCGTGTATGTGCTGGCGCTCGCCTTCGACATGGTCCCGCCCGCCCTCCGTGCCCGGACCGCCGCGCGACTCGCCGAGCTCGTGCACGATCGGGGCGATCGTCTCGACACCGGCTTCCTCTCGACGCCGTATCTGCTGGATGTGCTGTGCGATCACGGCCACCCCGAGGTCGCTCGCACGCTGCTCTGGCAGTCGGAGCTTCCGTCCTGGCTCTATCGAGGTCGACCGCGGAGCGACGACGATCTGGGAGGCCTGGGATGCGATCTCGCCCGACGGGCAGATCCGGCCGATGTCGTTCAACCACTACGCGCCCGGCAGCGTCGACGACTGGCTGTACCGCCGGGTGGCCGGCATCCGTCGCACCTCGCCCGGGTATCGCACCGCCGTGATCGAGCCGGACTTCGAGATCGGCGTCGACCACGTCGCCGCACACGTCGGAACGCCCTACGGGCGGCTGGCCGTGGACTGGACCAGGGCCGGCGATGCCGCATCCGTCATCGTCGAGGTGCCGCACGGGGTGGCGGCCGAGCTGGTGTGGCCGGGCGGCTCCGTGCCGCTGGCGGCGGGGCGCAGCACCCACCAGCTGACGCTCGGGTTGTCGTCATCGAACTGATCATGTGGGCACCGTAGAGCAGGCGTCGGACACGCGTCGGACCGCCGGAATGTCTCGTCGATTCCTCCACAGAGCTGCGTTCAGGTCAAGCTTTGAACAGGCCAGGAACATGCCCATGATCTGGGCTTTTCGATGTCGGAGGCCCTGGCGAGAATGGACGCATGACGAACTTCGCCGACGCCCTTCGAGGTCTCGGCGGTGCGCTGGCGGAGGTCGTCCGTTCGGCTTTCGCGGGCGACGGACTGAGACAGAGCGGCGATGAGGAGCTGCTGGCGGCGCTGGCCGCGGCCGGCCGCCTGCACCGGCAGGCCGAAGCCGTCATGGCCGAGGCCGTCGCGCAGGTGATCGAACGCCAGAATGGTCGCGCGCACCCCGATCGTCTGACGACGCGCTACGGATGCCGGAACGTCGCCGAGCTGATCCAGCGGGCGACGCGCGTCTCGGCGCGGACCGCGTCGAGCGTCATCGCCGCGGCGAATGCCATCGGCGAAGACATCGCTCCCTCGACGGGTGAGCTGCTGCCGGCCGAGTTCCCCCGCATGCGCGAGGCATTGAGGGCGGCGGAGGTCGGCATCGACGGAGTCATCGCGGTCACCGGCGCGTTCCGCGGCTGCGCCGCCGGCCGCGCGGGACTGCTCGCTGCCGACGACGAGCTCGCGGCCGCCGCGTGCGGCGAGGGTGCAGACGCGGCGCCGCCCGCCTCGGCGGATGAGCTGCGTGCATTCGCGCAGGTCTGGGCCGCATACCTTGACCAAGACGGAGAAGAGCCGACCGAATCGCGCGCGCTGCGCAAGCGTGGCGTCACGATGGGGCGACGCGGAGAGGACGGGCTCGTCCCGGTGCGCGCCCACCTGCTGCCCGAGGTCGCCGCGCAGCTTCAGCTCGGCTTCGACAGCGTTCTGAACCCCCGAGCCGATGATGTGGCAGGACCCTGCTTCACCGAGAGCGGCTCCGATGATCGCTTCGAGCCGTTCGAGAGTGTCGCAGACCAGCGCACGCAAGCCCAGAAGCAGCACGACGCGCTCGCCGTGCTGCTCAGCGCTGCGGCGGCGTCCGGAGGTCTGCCGACGCTCGGCGGAGCGGCGCCCACCCTGGTCGTGTCGGTCCGTGAGGAAGATCTCGCGAACGGCCGGGGCTTCGCGCATCTGCCCGGTGACGATGAGCCGATCTCGATGGCGGCGGCGCGGCGCATCGCGTGCGCCGGCGCAGTGCAGCGGGTCGTGAGCGACTCGAAAGGCCGTGTCGTGTCGATCGAGACCCTCGACCGTGTCTTCAACCACCATCAGCGCCGTGCGATCACGCTTCGCGACGGTGGGTGCCTCATCCCCGGGTGCGATGTTCCGCCGCAGTGGTGCGAGATCCATCACGTCGAGGAGCACTCCCGCGGCGGACCGACGCATACGGACAACGGGGTCCTGCTCTGCTGGTTCCACCACCGCACCATCGACTCGGGTGGGTGGCGCATCCGGATGGTCGACGGGGTGCCCCACGTGCGCGGTCCGTACTGGTGGGATGCCCGGATGAAGTGGCGACCCGCGACGAAGTCGCCCACGCGAAGACGCGAGGCGATCGCCCAGCGGCTATGACGGACACCCCCCGCGGATATGACGGACATCATCACGGCACGAACGTGGTCCGCCTGCACGGCCGGAGGCCTCATCTGGCGAAACGCGAACCTCCGGTTCTCGGGCGGCCTATTTCCGCAGCGACGGATGCAGCTCCTCCGGCGCCCGCTTGGCGGGGATGAACAGTCCCACGACGAGCGCCACGATGGCCGCGGCGCCCCCGAGGATGAGCGACAGCGTGAAGCCGGTGGTCGTGGGCACCGGGATGCCCTCGAAGTCCACGGAGTACGAGGCGAGCACGGCGCCGATGACGGCCGCGGCGGTCGAGGTGCCGAGCGAGCGGAACAGCGCGTTCAGGCCGTTCGACGCACCCGTCTCGCTCTGCGGGACGGAGCGCATGATGAGCATCGGCATCGACGCGTAGCCGAAGCCGATGCCGGCGCCGATCAGGATGTTCGCCACGAGGATGTGCCACACCTCCGACGAGAACAGCAGCGTGAACCCGTACGCGGCGATGAGCGAGATCGCGCCGAGCAGCAGCAGGAGCTTGGGTCCGGTGCGCGAGGCGATGCGGCCGGCGATCGGCGAGAGCACCATCATGACGAGGCCCGAGGGCATGACGATCAGGCTCGCGACCAGCAGCGACAGCCCGAATCCCGCGCCGGTCGCGACCGGAAGCTCCAGCAGCTGCGGATACACGACGTTCGACGCGAACAGCGAGAACCCCATCGCGACCGACGCGATGTTCGTCAGCAGCACCGCCGGCCGCGCGGCCACGCGGAGGTCGAGGAGCGGCTCGGGGATGCGCAGCTCGAACCATCCCCACGCCAGCAGCACCACGAGTCCGCCCAGGCCGAGGGCGAGCACGGGCGGCGAGGTCCAGCCCCACTCGTTGCCGCGCGAGATCGCGAGCAGGATGCCGATGAGGCCTACGGCGAGCCCGGCCGCGCCGATGTAGTCGAAGCGGCCGGCCGTGCGCAGCACGCTCACCGGAACGATCCAGATCACGAGCACGAACACCACGACGCCGAGACCCGCCGCCATCCAGAACAGCACGTGCCAGTCGCTGCGCTCGGTCACCAGGGCGCTGATCGGCAGGCCCGAGGGCACCGCCGACTCCGAGCGTCGCGCTCATGAAGGCGATCGCCGAGTCGACCCGGTCTTCGTGGAGCACGTCGCGCATGATCGAGATCCCCAGCGGCACGACGCCGACGATCGCTCCCTGCAGCGTCCGCCCGACGATGATTCCGATGATCCCGGGAGACAGCGCCGCGATCACCGACCCCACCACCATGACGGCGACGAGGATCAGCACGATGCGCCGCTTGCCGTACATGTCGCCGAGGCGCCCGGAGATCGGGGTGATCACCGCGGCCGCGAGAAGCGTGGATGTCACGACCCACGCGGTGTCTTCGCGGCTCGCGTTCAGCAGCTCCGGCAGCTTCGACTGGATCGGCACCATGAGCGTGAACATGAACGACGAGCACAGTCCCGCCGTCGCCAGTACGGCGATGATCGCGCCCTGACTCGGCATCCGGGTGAGACGTCTCCGCGCGTCCTCATCCCGTGATCCCATCGCTTCAGGCTATCGCCGCCGCAACGACACCAGACGCCCGCGCAACCCCCGAAGGGCGCGAGTAGCGTGGTGCCCATGGCCGAGCCCGTCTCCGAGACCCGCATCGAGATCCGCCCGCTCGAGACGATCGCGCAGATCCACGAGGCGGCCGACGTCCTTCGCGAAGTGTGGGTGGGCGACCGCGACGCCATGCCGCCGAACCTCATGCGCGCGCTCGCGCACTCGGGCAACTACGTCGTCGGCATGTACGACGGCGACCGCATGGTGGGTGCGTCGATCGCGTTCTTCGCACCCCCCTCCGCCAGGTCGATGCATTCGCACATCACCGGCGTCCTGCCGGGTCTGCAGAGCCGGGGCCTCGGACGCCTGCTCAAGCAGCATCAGCGCGAGTGGGCGTTCGCCCGCGAGGTCGGCCACATCACCTGGACGTTCGACCCTCTCGTCGCCCGCAACGCGCACTTCAACCTGCGTGTGCTCGGTGCACGCGTGACCGAATACCTCGTCGACCACTACGGACCCATGGACGACGGCGTCAACCGCGGCGACGAGACCGACCGGGTGATGGTCTCGTGGGCGCTCGCGGCACCTCCGGCGCCCACCCCCGCCGCCGACCACGTGATCGCGTCGGTCGCCGTGCCGCACGACATCGAGTCGATCCGCCGCACGGCGCCGGCGGATGCCGCGGCCTGGCGCATCCGCGTGCGCGACGAGTTCCTCGGCACGTGGCAGGAGGGCTTGATCGCCGCCGGCTTCGACGACGAGCGCGGCTACCTCTTCGTCCGCCCGTAGTCCCCCGCCGACCGCTACTCACAGTGGCGACCGCGAACGGCTATTCGACAGCGCTCACCAGTGTGAGTAGCGCTCGGTCGGTGCGATGACGGAAATTCGGCGCAAGATGGCGGTCGTGGGAGCAGCCGGGCTCCTACGCTGACGCGTATGCCCGACTACCGCGCCCACTTCGACTTCGAGATCCGCTTCGCCAACGGCGGGAGCCTGACCGGCGAGGCGTTCCGGCTCGACGTGCCGTCCGCCGACATCTCCGAGCGGGACCTCGAGCTGCTCCTCATCTCGCATCTCGGGCTTACCCTCGTCGGATCGGTCGGAATCACGAGGCTCGAGATCGTCGAAGAGCCGCACCGCGGAAGCAGGGGAGCGGATGCCGCGCAGCCGACGGCGAACGCGCCGCATCGTCGACCTCAGCCACCGCATCCGGGCCGGCCTCGTCACCTACCCGGGCCTGCCCGCACCGACGATCACACCCCACCTGACGCGTGAAGACTCCCGCGCGAGGTACGCGCCGGGCACCGAGTTCTCGATCGACGTCATCACGATGGTCGGCAACACCGGCACCTATCTCGACAGCCCGTACCACCGGTACGCGCAGGGACCCGACCTCGCCGGGCTCGACCTGTCGACCCTCGTCGGGCTGCCGGCCGAGGTCTTCCACCTCGAAGACGCCTGGACCGCGGAAGACCGCGGCATCCGCCCCGATGTCCTCGCCGACCGCGACGTGCGCGGCGCCGCCGTGCTGCTCCACACCGGCGGCGACCGCCGGTTCGGCGAGCCCGAGTACGGCATCGGCGCGCCGTTCCTGACGGGGAGGGCGCGCAGTGGCTGATCGACGCCGGAGCAGTGCTCGTCGGCATCGACTCGGTCAACATCGACGACGCCGAGTCGGGCGGAGAGAGGCCCGCTCATTCCCTCCTGCTCGAGGCCGGCGTGCACGTCGTCGAGCACCTCACGCACCTCGGCGACCTGCCGCCGCGCGGCGCCCGCTTCACCGCGGCGCCGCCCGCCGTCGAGGGCTTCGGCACGTTCCCGGTGCGGGCCTACGCCGAACTGCCCTAGCCTGGGCGCCGTGATCCCGACCGACTGGACCCCGCACCGCCGCGACGACGGCGAGCTGCTCGGGCTGGATCCGCCCGGAGGGCGGACTGGGTCGCGGTCGACCTGCTCGGGCGTGCGGCATCCGCCGCCGTGGACTGGCTCGACGCCGAAGACGCCCTCGAGGACGCGCGGACTCTCGTGGCTCGCCGAGATCTGGATGCTGGAGCGGAACGGGTCCGACCCGCTCCGTGTGAAGCTCGTGGAGGTCACGCCCGGTCGCGTCGGCGAACCGGGTCACGTCGTCGTGCAGACCGACGACTTCGGCGCGATCGACGTGCCTGTCGAGCGCATCGAGCTGCCGTGGCCGGCGCCCGCGACGCTGCGCCCTCGCCGTCCCGGAGAGTCCGGAAGGACGCCGTTCGACTGAAGTGCGTGTATCAGCGCGCCGGGTTCGCGCTCCTGCACTGCGACGGCGCCTCGCCGAGCGCCGCGTCAGAACGAGGAGCGACCATGCGCACGCCCATCGACCGGTTCATCGCCGCGATCGCCCCCCACCGCCGCGTGCAGCTCGTTCCGCGCCCGGGTCGACCGCGCCGCGCCCGCACGACTTTCGTCGCGGTCGACCGTCGCGGCGCGCTCGCGCAATGACCTCCGCTAGCCACCGAGCGCTACTCACCGTGGTGAGCGCGGGTGACCCCTCATTAGCGCTCGCCACTGTGGGCAGCGCTCGACGGCGGGGTCAACCACCCGGGGCGTAGCCTGGGCGCATGCCCATCGCCCGTCCTGCGGCAGCCGTGAGCCTCGAGGGTTTCGAGCTGCGCGTGCTGCAGATCCCGCTCGTTTCGCCGTTCACCACATCCTTCGGCACCGAGACCGTGCGCGAGGTCATCATCGCGCGGGCGCTCACCGCCGACGGCGAGGGCTGGGGTGAGATCGTCACCGGCGCGGCACCGCTCTACTCGAGCGAGTACACGCAGAGCGCGTGGGATGTGGCGCTCCGGTTTCTGGTGCCCGCGCTGCTCGAACGGCAGACGCTCGCGCCCGAAGACGCCGCCGCGACGCTGAGGCCGTTCATCGGGCACCGGATGGCGAAGGCCGGTCTGGAGCTGGCCGTTCTCGACGCGGCGCTCCGCGCCGAGGGGCGTCCGCTCGGCGAGTACCTCGGCGCGGTGCACGATCGGGTGCCGAGCGGCGTGAGCGTCGGCATCCAGCGCGATACCGCCGCCCTCGTCGAGGTCGTCCGCGGCTACCTCGACGAGGGATACGTCCGCATCAAGATCAAGATCAAGCCCGGCCGCGACATCGCCGAGACCGCCGCCGTGCGCGACGCCTTCGGCGACATCCCGCTGCAGGTCGACGCGAACTCGGCCTACACGTTGGCGGATGCCGACACCCTCGCCGAGCTCGACCGCTTCGATCTGCTGCTGATCGAGCAGCCCCTGCAGGAGGACGACCTCGTCGACCACGCGACCCTCGCCCGGCGCCTCAGAACCCCCCTGTGCCTCGACGAGTCCATCGTGTCGGAGAAGGCGGCGCGCGATGCGCTCGCGCTCCAGGCGGCATCCATCATCAACATCAAGGCCGGCCGGATCGGCGGATACCTCGAGGCGGTGCGCATCCACGACCTGTGCCGCGAGGCAGAAGTCCTCGTCTGGTGCGGCGGCATGCTCGAGACGGGCATCGGCCGCGCGGCCAACGCCGCCCTCGCCGCTCTGCCGGGATTCCTGCTGCCGGGCGACATCTCGGCATCCGACCGGTTCTACGCGCGCGACATCGTGACCGAGCCCGCCGTGCTCGAGGACGGTCATGTGCGGGTGCCGACCGGACCTGGCCTCGGCGTCGAGATCGACCGGGTGGCGCTCGAGGACTTCACCGTCGAGCGCGAGATCGTCCGGCGGTAGCGGTGGGTGTGCGGCGCAGGAAACCAGCCGAGCCTGTGTGTGCGGCAGCTGCGCTGCTGCTGCTCGCAGGGTGCTCGGCGGCTCCGGCCGGCGCACCGAGCGGCGACACCTCGCTGCCGGCGGGCGTGGAGGTGGAGCTCTTCCAGCTGCGGTCCGACGTAGCCGAGCGCGGCGCGCAGGTGCGGGTGGTCAACGGGTCGGACACCGACCTCGTGGTGGAGCGGGTCGTCTTCCAGGACGACTGGTTCGCGGGCGAGTCGGTCCGCGACCGCACCAGCACGATCCCCGCCGGTCGCACGATCGACCTGCGCATCGCGCTGCCCGAGTCAGCGTGCGAAGACGAGCCGGACGCCGCGGCCCGCTCCAGCCGCGTGACGTTCGAACTGGCCGACGGCGCGACAGCCGCCGTCGACGTCGACGATCCGCTCGGTTTCACGACACTGATCCACGAGATGGAATGCCTGCGGCACGATCTCGCCGACGTGGCGACGCTCCAGTGGGACTCGTTCACTCCGTCGGCCTCACCGCAGCCGGCCGAGCTGCAGCTCGCGATCACGCCTGCGGGCGGCGACGGCACGGCGGAGCTGGTCGAGCTGCAGACGACGAACCTGCTGGACTTCGCGGGGCAGCCCGGCGGCTTCTCGCTCGCGCGGCCGATCGCCGGCACCGATGCCGCCGCCACGGTCGCCGTGCCGATCGTGCCCCTGCGCTGCGACGCGCACGCCGTCATGGAAGACAAGCGCGGCACCGTGTTCAACATCGAGGTGGAGGTCGACGGCACCCCGGGCGTGATCGAGGTCGCCGCGTCCGAGGTCATGCGCGGCGACATCCTCCGTTGGGTCGCCGACTGGTGCGGCTTCGGCCCCGGCTGAGGCGCCGGCGCTGCCGCACAGGGCCTCGCGTGGATGTCCGGATTTCCCGCCGCGCATTCGGGGGATAGCCCCCGGGCGCCGGCGGTCCGCCGCTCTAGGCTGGCCGCATGACCACCCCACCTGTCTCCCCTCCGCCCTACGGCGGGGCGCCTGCGCCGTCGGCGATGAGTCCGTCCGACGAGAAGCTCTGGGCGACCCTCGTTCACCTCGGCGGGCTGTTCCTCGGCTTCATCGCCCCCCTCATCGGGTTCCTGATCCTCAAGGACCGCGGGCCCTTCGTGCGCGCCCACACCGCCACCGCGCTCAATTTCCAGCTGACGCTGCTGATCGCGTACGTGGTGGGCGGCATCCTGTCGATCATCGTGATCGGGCTGTTCATCATCATCGCGGCGTACGTGCTGAACATCGTGTTCTGCATCATCGCGGCGGTGAAGGCGAACAGGGGCGAGTGGTACAAGTACCCTCTGTCGATCCCGTTCGTGAGCTGAGGCGAGCCGGCCGGCCGGCGCGAGGTCGCGGCATCCGCTGACCTAGAATCGACGGATGCCGCGATCCGTGGCATCCGGCGGACTCCCGCGCATCCCCCACCCGACCATTGGAGCCACCGTGGCCGAGCAGTCCCGCCTCGACAAAGTCATCGCCCTCGCCCGCCACCGCGGGTTCGTCTTCCAGGCGGGTGAGATCTACGGCGGATCCCGCTCGGCATGGGATTACGGCCCACTCGGCACCGAGCTCAAGGAGAACATCCGCCGCCAGTGGTGGCAGACGTTCGTGCGCGGCCGCGGCGACATGGTGGGCCTCGACTCCTCGATCATCCTGCCCAAGCGCGTGTGGGAGGCATCCGGCCACGTCGCGACCTTCACCGACCCGCTCGTCGAGTGCCTGCAGCTGCCACAAGCGCTTCCGCGCCGACAACCTCATCGAGGACTTCGAGGCGCGCAAGGGCCGCACGGCCGAGAACGGCCTCGCCGACGTGCCGTGCCCGAACTGCGGCACGAAGGGCCAGTACACCGAGCCGAAGGCCTTCTCGGGTCTCGTGAAGACCTACCTCGGCGTCGTCGACGACGAGTCGGGCCTGCACTACCTGCGCCCCGAGACCGCGCAGGGCATCTTCGTGAACTTCGCGAACGTGCTCACGGCCTCCCGCAAGAAGCCGCCGTTCGGCATCGGCCAGGTCGGCAAGGCGTTCCGCAACGAGATCACGCCCGGCAACTTCATCTTCCGCACGCGCGAGTTCGAGCAGATGGAGATCGAGTTCTTCACGCCGCCGGCCGAGGCGCAGCGAGTGGTTCGAGCACTGGGTCGAGGCCTGCTGGAACTGGTTCGTCGACCTCGGCATCGACCCCGCCAACATGCGCCGGTACGACGTGCCCGAAGAGGACCGCGCCCACTACTCGGCCGGCACGATCGACGTCGAGTACCAGTTCGGCTTCCCCGGCAAGGAGTGGGGCGAGCTCATGGGCGTCGCCAACCGCACCGACTACGACCTCGAGCAGCCACACCGAGGCGTCGGGCCAGAGCCTGTCGTACTTCGACCAGGCCAGCGGGCGAGAAGTACATCCCGTACGTCATCGAGCCGTCGTTCGGCCTGACGCGCGCGATGATGGCGTTCCTCGTCGACGCGTACCACGAGGAGGAGGTGCCGAACGCGAAGGGCGGCACCGACACCCGCACGGTGCTCAAGCTCGACCCGCGTCTCGCGCCCGTGAAGGTCGCGGTGCTGCCGCTGTCGCGCAACGAGCAGCTCTCGCCGATCGCCCGCGAGGTGGCCGACGACGCTGCGCGGCGAGTGGAACGTCGACTTCGACGACGCCGGCGCCATCGGCCGCCGCTACCGCCGCCAGGACGAGATCGGCACGCCGTTCTGCGTCACGGTCGACTTCGACTCGCTCGACGACCGCGCGGTCACCGTGCGCGACCGCGACACGATGGGCCAGGAGCGCGTGCCGCTCGAGGGCCTGCACGCCTACCTCGCGGAGCGCCTCGCGCGGCGCCTGAGCCGCGACCCGATCGTCGCGGTCCCGTTCGGTGGGCGCGTTCCGTCGGGATCTGCGCGGCGGATGTCGGCAACTTAGGTCGTCCAGCGAGCGTTCCGACCCGGCCCGCTCGGGCGGGGCGGCGATCCGAGGCGTGCCCGGCGGTCAGGCGCGGCAGGCCCCGCCAGACGGACGAGATCGTCGCGGCGGCGGCGTCCTGCCAAGGCACGCCGTTGAGGAGGTCGTCGGTCGCGAGCGTCGACGACCCCGTGGATGGCGGCGAACGCGATGAGCGCGTGCTCCTCCGGCGTCCCCGCACGCAGCTCGCCGGCCGCCTGACGCGGCCCGAGGAGCGCGACCAGTGCGGGCATGCGAGGTGGCTGACCTCGACGAGTTCGGGCTGACGCGCTCGGGTGGTGCTTCGCCGTGTACATCGCGCGGAGGATCGCGGGATGCGCGCACCGCGAACCCGACGTAAGCGTCGCCGGCGGCGCGGAAACGCTCCGCGAACGAGCCCGATGCCGTCCGACGGCCTCCGCCAGCGCGGCGTTCAGGCGCCGAACCCCGCACCGCCAGGGCGTCGAGCAGCGCCTGCTTGTCGCGGAAGTGCCGGCCGATGCCCCGTGGCTGACGTCGATGTCGCGGGCCAGCTGTCGCAGCGAGAGCGCGTCGACGCCCTCCGCATCGACGACGTCCCACGCGCGGTCGAGCAGCGCCGCACGCAGATTGCCGTGGTGGTACGCCCGCTCCGTCACGGCCCCACCTTAGCGCGATGTTGGCATTGACAACAATGCTGTCAGTGTCTACATTTGCGAGCATGACCGTCACCTATCGCGGCACGACCGCACTCATCACCGGTGCCAGCGCCGGGCTCGGCACCGAGTTCGCCGACCAGCTCGCCGCACGCGGCGCCGATCTCGTGCTCGTCGCCCGGCGCGAAGACCGCCTGCGCGAGCTGCCGAGCGGCTCGAGCGGCGCACGGCATCAGGGCGACGGTGATCGCGCTCGATCTGTCGCGGGCGGATGCCGCCGCTCAGCCTCCGCGCCGCGCTCGACGAGCGCGGAATCCGCGTACAGACCCTCGTCAACAACGCCGGATTCGGCATGAAGGGAGGCTTCGCCGAAGCCGATCCGGGCCGCATCGCCGAGATGGTGCAGGTCAACGTCGCGACCCTCGTCGCGGTGACGCGCGAGTTCCTGCCCGACTGGTCGCCGACGGCCGCGGCTCGCTGGTGAATGTCGCGAGCACCGGCCGCCTACCAGCCGTGCCCGAACATGGCGGTCTACGGGGCGACGAAGTCCTTCGTCCTCAGCTTCACCGAGGCGCTCGCGTACGAGACGCGTGGATTCCGGGCTCCGCGTCCTGGCCCTCAGTCCGGGCGCGACCCGCACCGAGTTCTTCGACGTGGTCGGCACCGAGGACGCTGCGGTGGGCCGCTTCCAGACGCCGGCGCAGGTCGTCGGTCTCGCCGTTCGCGAGCTCGACTCGCGCCCGCCGCGCCGAGCGTCGTGTCGGGCTGGGCCAACGCGGTGAGCGCGAAGTTCGCCGGACTCATGCCGCGGCGGCTCACGCTGGCGATCAGCGGGCGCGTGCTGGCCTGACGCTCGTCGTCGACTGCAGGAGATCGCGCCCGAGCAGAGATCTGGCGATCTCGCAAGCCCCGTGGAAACACGCGCCAACGCTGACTAGCCTGCCGCCATGATCGTCATGGTCTCGTGGCGTTGAGGCGCGGGCGGCAGCACCGTGCCGGACGTCACTTCGAGGTGGACACAGCGGTGGAGGAGCCTCCGTGTCACCGCCCTCGTCGGCGCGGTCGTGGTCGTGGCCGCCGTCATCATCGGTGCGGTCGTCGCACTTGCGTCGGTCGATGGCGCCGTCCCCGCGAGCGACCCGGCACCGGAGGCGGCCATGACTCCGATGGAATCCGAGGAGCCCAGGGTGACTCCGACGTCGACTGCCGGTCCTACGTCGACTGCCAGTCCGACGCCGAGTGCCACGCCGGCTGCCCGCCCGACGCCATCGGCGAGTGTGACACCAGACCTGCCTGCCGTTTCGCCGCGAGCCGCGTTCATCGGTGACTCGTACACCCAGGGCGGCGGAGCTGAGCCGGACACCGAGCGCTGGAGCACCGTCGCCGCGGCAGCCTTGGGTTGGACGGAACTGAATTTCGGGCGCGGCGGCACGGGTTTCGTCACGAACAACAGCTACCTCGGCTGCGGACTCGAGTACTGCCCGACCTACCTCGAGACGGTGTCGGAGGTCGTGGCCGCCGCGCCCGACATCGTCGTGGTCGCCGGCGGGCAGAACGACTTCGACGCGTTCGCCGCGGATCCCGCCGCCGTCAGCGCAGCCATCTCACAGACATACACCTCGCTTCGTGCCGGCCTTCCCCACGCTGTCATCGTCGCGGTAGGTCCGTCGACGCCATGGCATGTCGATGACCTCGCGATCTCCTTCGACGCCGCTGTTCGCAGCGCCGCGAGCGCGGTCGGCGCCGCGTACGTCAGCATGCTCGAACCGAACGTGATCGATCCCGCGTTCCTGCTGCCTGATGGGCACGTGAACAACCACGGGCATCACGCCATCGCCGAGCGGGTCGTGGCAGTTCTTTCGGAAGGGTGATCCCGCATCCGAGCCTTGCCCCGCGCGCAGCGGGATCCTACGATCGAGCCGGGGTCATTCCGCATGCGCACTCGTCTCGTTGCGTTTCTCGTGCTGCCGGTGCTGGGGGCGGTTCTGTGCTCCTGCGTCGCGGGTGAATCTCCGAGCGCAGGAGCGACCGCGTCGGTTTCCGCGGCGACGTCTCCTCCCGCACCGGAATTCAGCGAAGCGCCCGATCGCGAGCTCACCGAAGCCTATCGAGACTCGTTCGACGACAACTCGGGCGACTGGATCGAACGTGATCTACCGGGAAGCACGATCACCGACGGCGCTTTCCGCGTGGAGGAGTCGGCTGGACAGTCGTTCCGGTGGCTGGGAAACGTCCCCTATGCGCTCATGCCGCTGGAGGAGGCACGACTGACCGCGACGGTCGCGACGCAGTCGCTTGCGAGCCTCGGTGTGTACTGCCGTGTGGACCGTTCGTTCACCGCCTTCTACCGGCTCTCCCTCGAGAAAGCGGGGACGTACATACGGAAGGCAGAACTCGACGAGACGACCACCGTCCTCTTCGAAGACGCCGGTCGCACTCTCCCCTCCGACTTCGCGGGGACGCTTGCTTACGACTGCTTCCAAGAAGACGACGGCTTCCACCTGCAGATCGCGCTGGACGGAGAAGTCATCGCCCAAGCCGTCGACCGGGAAGAAGTCCCCGCCGGCCGCACGTTCACCTTGACCTGGCAGAACGACATCGCCCGAGACAGCGGACCGCCGTACGTGTTCGAACTCGACGAACTCATCATCGAAGTCCCGGCGGCGTGACGGGCTGAGCACGTGGAGTCAGGAAACGCCTGCTACGCGGCGACGACCTCGACGCCGTGCCAGAAGGCGACGTGTCCGGCGATCTCGGATGCGGCATCCGAAGGAGTGGGGTAGTACCAGGCGGCGTTCGAGTTGCGGTTGCCCTCGACCTCTACGTGGTAGTAGCTGGCCGTCCCCTTCCAGTGGCAGACACTGCGGTTCTCGCTCGGCACGAGATGACGATCCTCGATCGACTCCTTGGGGAAGTAGTGATTGCCCTCCACCACGATAGTGTCGTCGGATTCCGCGAGTACCGTTCCATTCCAGATGGCCTTCATGACGTCCTTTGCTGCCGAGGTCGGACCGACCTTGTGTGGGATGGCGACCGGGAGGGCGCCTTCTGAGGTCAACGATCGGTCCGGACGAATCATTCCAATGAATAGATCGCCGGGCGCGAAGTCGCAGCCGCCCGCGTTGGCGCAGTGCGGCTACAGCTCGTAGTCTTCGAACCCGGGTGACGTGTCCGATGACGATGTCTCCGCTCGCGGAGCGGCTGACCCGAAGTTGCGGAGACGTGCCGCCTCACCTCGCATGTACGCGACGAGCGCATCATCGACGACTTCGTCGAACTCCGAATCCTCGGCATCCGCGATCAGTTGACTTGCGGGACCGATCAGGATCTCGGAGCGACCCTGCGACCCGTCCTCGTTCACGGTCGGCACATCGACAGTGGTCGACGACCCTGCTTGAGCGAGGGCCTGCGCGTAGTCCAGCAGCGCTCGAGCGATCTCGTTGCCGGTGACGATCGAGTCGCCGGCGTAGTGAAGCCGATACATTCCGCCAGTATGCGACCTGCCGTACCCGCGCGGCTGCCGCTTCCGTCCGCGGACGATTTGAGGTAATGCCGCACCATGCGCGGGTCGGCGAAGACCCGCACCGATGGACGCGGGCCGGCGGGCGTCAGACAATGGAGCATGGGGGCTCGATCCGCGCACGTCCCGATCACGCCGATGAGGTCGCCGTGACGGAACGCGCCGTCGATACTGGGATCCGCACCCCGGACCAGCGGCTGCGCATCTTCGTCAGCTCCACACTGAAGGAGTTGGAGCCCGAGCGTCGGGCTGTGCGCGCGGCGATCGAACGGCTGCGACTTGCACCGGTGATGTTCGAACTCGGGGCGCGGCCGCATCCGCCTCGACAGCTGTATCGGGCATACCTGCAGCAGAGCGACGTCTTCGTCGGCGTCTACTGGCAGCAGTACGGGTGGATCGCGCCCGGTGAGGAGATCTCTGGGCTTGAGGACGAGTATCGCCTCGCTCCACGCGACATGCCCAAGCTCATCTACGTGAAGCAGCCCGCCGACCGCGACAAGCGGCTCGAACAGCTGATGGCGAGAGTGCGCGATGACGATTCGGCGTCGTACACGCCCTTCTCGACCGCAGAGGACCTCGAGGAGTTGGTCACCGCCGACCTCGCCACGCTGCTCGCCGAACGGTTTGACGCATCTCGGGTGGCCGTCGCACCGTCCGTCGCACCGACACCAGCGGCACGCATTCCGGCGCCGTTCTCCGACACCATCGGCCGCGAGCGCGAACTCGCGACGCTGCTCGGATGGCTCGGCGAGGACTCGAAGCGGCTCGTCACGCTCGTGGGACCCGGCGGAATAGGAAAGAGCCGCCTCGGGATCGAGGTCGCCCGCCACGCGGGCGAGCACTTCGACCGCGTGACGTTCGTGTCGCTGGCTGAGGTGCGCGACCCCGGCGAGCTGCTGAGCGCCGTCGCACGAGAACTCGGGGTGCGCAACGCCGGCGATGCGCCGTTGAGTGAGCAACTGGGCATTGCGCGCGCGGGCAGGAGAGACCTCATCGTTCTCGATAACTTCGAGCAGATCGTCGACGCGGCTCCGGACGTCTCCTCGCTCCTGACCGACCTTCCTGGCGCGACCTTTCTCGTGACCAGCCGGGTACGGCTGCGGGTGCGCGGCGAGCAGGTCTTCGACGTCGAACCGCTCGCTCTGCCGCCGGAGCCGGGGCAGATGTCGGCTACGGCGATCCTCGACTCGCCGTCGGTGCAGCTGTTCCGGGATCGGGCGCGGTCCGCAGACCCCAGGTTCGAGGTGACCGACGACAACATCGACGATGTCGCGCGCATCTGCCGCGCGCTCGAAGGGGTTCCGCTCGCCATCGAGCTCGCCGCGGCCCGTATCCGCGCGCTCACACCGGCGGCGATGCTCCGGCGGCTCGACCGCATACTGCCGCTGCTGGTGACCGCGGCAAGGGACGTTCCGGGGCGGCAACGCACCATCCAGGTGACGGTCGAGTGGAGCATCGACCTCCTCAGCCTTGATGCACGCGCGCTCTTCGCCAGGCTCGGGGTGTTCGCCGGCAGCTTCAGCCTGGATGCTGTCGAGGCCGTCACCGCGGGTGAGCCGTGGGCCGCCGATCTTCTCGGCACGCTCCTCGAGCTGGTCGACGGCAGTCTTCTTCGACAACGTGACGAGCACTCAGTTCCGCTCTTCTCGATGCTGGTTCCGGTCCGCGAGATCGCGGCGGCTCGTTTCCAGGCGGAGTCGGATGCCGCGGAGATCAGGCGCGCCCACGCCGAGTACTACGTCCGACTCGCCGGCGAGGCCGAGCCGTTGCTGCGCGGATCGACGCAATCCGCCGCGCTCGACCGGCTGGAGGCGGAGCGAGACGATCTACGGGCAGGGTGCCGTCACCTGATCGCCGCCGGCGAGGTCGACATCGTCGCAGATGTGGTATGGCGACTGTTCCTGTATTGGTGGGTCCGGAACCTCCTGCCGGAGGTGAAGGCCTGGATGGAGGCTGTGCTCCAGTCCGGCCACCAACTCTCACCCCGGGCGCGGGCGATCGCCCTCGCCTTCTCGTCATGGGTCGCGCTCTGGCAACCCGACTCGGACATCGACACCGAGCGCGTGGAGGAAGCCGTTACCCTGTTCCGCGACGGCGACGACGAGTTCAGCGTCGGATTGGCCCTTGCCATCGCGTCCCTCTCCTACATGTCGACCACGCCGCGCGCGCTCGACCTCGCCGAGGAACGACAGCGATCGGCGCTCGCGTTGCACGCGTCGCGCGACGACCCGACGTTTCACTCGCTGTTCGAGAGCGTGCTCGGACGCATTCTGCATCTCCGTGGCGATTCGGCCGGAGCGGTCGAGTGCTTCGAGCGCGCGCGCGACATCGCCGACCGCACCGGCGACCAGTTCGCCCAGCGCATCGCCCTCAACCAGATCGGATGGTCTCGCATCGCCCGCGGTGCGCCGCAACCCGAACTGTTCACCCACGCATTGGAACTCTCCCTTCGCCTCCGCAACGAGGACGGCGACGCCTACGCGCTCGAAGGACTTGCCGGGTCGGCCGCGGCCGTCGGCGATATCGAACGCGCCGGCCTGCTCCTCGGCGCAGCCGAAGCTCTTCGCGCGAGCACGGGTCTTCACGAGCAGCGCTCCTACGTGACCTACCAGTCGTTCGTCGATGCGGTCCTCGCCACCGACCGCGCAGCCGAGTTCGAAGCAGCGCGCGCGATCGGGCGCCGGATGCCGCGCTGGACGGCCCTCGAGATGGCGCTGGGGCGTGAAAGGATGGCAGCCGCCACCGGCTTCCTGCAATCTTCTCGCCTGCCGTCCTGACGTGAAGTCCGGCGTGCACGCCGCGTCGCTCGCGTGCCCGAATGAGCGCTCTGCAACGAGGCGGGGGTGCTTAGCGCTTCCTCGCCTGCTTCGGCCACGGCGAGCTCCGCCTTCGCGGAATCCGTTCGCCTCTTCAGTGCTTCTCGGATGCGTCTTCTCGGTCGGATGCCGCACCAGCCAGCTCCTGTGCAAGCATGACGAGGATGCCGCTCGGACCGCGCAGATACGTGAGCTTGTACAGGTCCCGGTAGGTCGCGACGCCGCGCAGCGGCCGGCACCCGTGCCGCGCGGCGATCGCCAGCGCGGCGTCGATGTCGTCGACGGAGAACGCGACACGGTGCATCCCGATCTCGTTGGGTCGCGTCGGCTCCGTTTCGATGGCTTCGGGATGGATGTACTCGAAGAGCTCGAGGCGACCGCGCCCATCCGGCGTCTCGAGCATCGCTATCTTCGCGTGATTGCCGTCGAGTCCGACGGCGGTGTCGGTCCACGAGCCGCTGACCGTATCGCGACCGACGACGGTGAGTCCCAGGTCGGTGAAGAAGGAGACCGTGGCTTCGAGATCGCGCACAGCGATTCCGACGTTCTCGAGTCTGATGGGCATGCGGTGCACGCTACCGAGCCGCGGGACGAAACTCCACGAGGGCGGCGGCGTGCGGCGTCACATCTCGAGGACGCTCAGCACGTTTCCCGCCGGATCCTTGAACCAGGCGATGTTCGGGCCGGGGTTCTCATCAGATCCGCGGGCGATTCCCCGCTCGTCGGTGCCGAAAGCCGCGCCCTTCGTGTAGATCTTGGTGACGACCCCCGCCCCGTTGAGTTCGTCGACGGCGGTCTCGATGTCATCGACGACGAGGTTGAGGATCGTGAAGGTCGCCGGCTCGTGATCGGGCTTCGGGTAGATGAAGACCGGCTGACCGGACGGGAGGGTCAAGCGAAGGCCGCCCGCGGCGGGCTCGTCCGCAACCGGCAGGCCGAGCCTCGTCTGGTAGAACTCCCGCGCTGCCTCGATGTCGTTCACACTGAATCCGTTGAATGCGTCTCGCACAGTGACCATGCGCTCCTCTTCCGCTCGAGCTCGCCCCCGTGCACCATCATCGCGATACTCGGTCGGCGTGTCGACAAAAGATCCCCTCCTCGCCGGTGCGAAAAGGGGATCTTCGTGCGGAGGTCAGTCCGACGCGAGACTGGTGAGCCAGCGCCGCTGCTCACGGGCGAAGAGGATCGCGAAGATGCTCCAGATGCCGATGTCGTCGACGAACCCCAGAGGCCCGAGCACGAGCTCCGGGATCAGATCGATCGGTGCGAACGTGTAGACCACGGCGGCGATGGCGGCGATCCACGTCGTCGGCGCAACGCGGTGCTGTCGCTCTTTGACTGCCTTGACGAATTTCCACCACATGGCACCAGTGTGCGCCGCCGGACCGACGCTACCCACTGCGCGCAGGGCTTTGGCGGGAATCTGTCAGCAAGCGCACGGCTGCGGACGATGCCGTGTTCAGTCTCCGAGCGGAATCGCGCCGAGCTGGCGGTAGAGGCCGAGGCGGTCGTATTCGACCCGGTCTTCGGCCAGTCTGCCGTCGGCGAAGCGGCCGATGATGACGGCGGTCCATTCGGCCCGGCGCCCCGATGCGGCCAGTCCCGCCCAATCGCCGCGCTGCGTGCCGCGCCAGCGGCCACGCCACACTCCTCGGTCTCCGTCGAAGAAGTGGTCGTCGAGGGTGTAGCTGATGTCCGGGAACGCTGCGAAGAACCCTTCCATGGCAGACCGCCAGGCGGACAGCCCATGGTGCAGAGCGTCTACGCGCCCTTCGCGGCCGCCTTCATCTCCCGCTTGTGCTCTCGCACCCGGGCGAGCGACTCCGCCGAGACGATGTCGGCGACCGAGCGGAACGACCCCTCCTCGCCGTACGCGCCGGCTGCTTCCCGCCACCCGTCGCCCGTGAAGCCGCACTGCTTGCCGAGCAGCGCCAGGAAGATCTTCGCCTTCTGCTCGCCGAAACCGGGAAGCCCTCGCAGCCGCTTCAGCACGGTGGCGCCGTCGGGGTCGTCGCGCGTCCAGATCGCGGCGGCATCGCCCTGCCAGTCCTCCTCGATCGCCGCGCACAGCGACTGCACGCGGGCCGCCATCGACCCCGGGAAGCGGTGCACGGCGGGCGTGGTCTTGAACACCTCGACGAGGGCGTCGGGGTCGTAGTGCGGCAAGGGTGGCGGCATCCAGCGATCCGACCCGCTCGGCGATCTTCAGCGGTCCGGCGAATGCGGTCTCCATGGCGACCTGCTGGTCCAGGAGCATTCCGATGAGAAGGGCGAGCGGGTCGTCGGTCAGCAGGCTGTCGGCGGCGGCGTCGCCCGTGATGTGCAGGGTCATGCCGCCAGTCTCGCACCCGGCGGGGGAGCCTGCCCTGCGGCTCCGCACGCCCGGTGCGAGGATGGACGCGTGGACAGCGCCCCGCTCGATGACCTCGCCGCGCATGCGCACGAGTCGCACGTCGTGATCGTGGGCGGGGGGATCGGCGGTCTTGCGGCTGCCCTCGCGTGCGCCAAGATCGGCATCCGCGTGACGCTCCTGGAGGCATCCGACCGCCTGGGCGGTGCCCTCTGGACCGAGGAGATCGACGGCGTCCCCGTCGACGTGGGCGCAGAGGGCTTCGCCACGCGAGGTGGAGCGGTCCGCGCCCTCGTGGACGAGCTCGGCCTGGCCGACGCGGTGACGCCGCCCGCTCCGCGTGCGGAGTGGATCGGCGGGCCTGCCCGGGGGTCCGGTCCCGGTGCCGGAGGAGACGGTGCGCGGCATCCCGGAGAATCCCTGGGACGAGCGGGTGAGGCGCCTGATCGGGTGGCGCGGCGCGTGGCGCGCGTATGTCGACCGGGTGCGTCCGCCGCTCACGATCGGCCAGGAGCGCAGCCTCGGCCGCCTCGTCCGCACGCGCATGGGCCCGCTCGTCCTCGATCGCGTCGTCGCCCCGCTCAGCCTGGGAGCGTTCGGGATCCATCCGGACGACGTCGACGTCGAGGCGGTCGCGCCCGGGCTGAACGCGGCCCTCACCCGCGCGGGATCGCTCGCCGGCGCCGTGTCGCAGCTGCGCGCCGCCCGACGGGGTGCCCCACGTTCGGCGGGGGACGCTCTCGAGGGCTTCGACGGCGGGATGCGGCTGCTGGTCGACGCGCTGCGGGAGCGGCTGCACGAGCTGGGCGCCGACATCCGGCTCGGCGTGGCGGTCGGCCGCCTTGACGTGCGCGCCGGGGGAGGGTGGACGGTGATCACCGAGACCGACGAGGCGGTCGATCCCGCAGACCACGTGGTCGTCGCCACCGGGGCATCGGAGGCGCTCCGCCTGCTCGCGCCGGCCGCATCCGGGCTGGAGTCGCCGCCGCTGACAGAGCTCGAGATCGTCACGCTGGTCGTCGGCTCCCGCGCGCTCGCGGCGGCCGAGCCGAGGACTGCCGTCTACGCCGTGCCCGAGCGCGGAGCGGCGGCATCCGTCACGGACTCGACCGCTCGCTGGCCCTGGCTGCGCCGCCACACCGGCCCCGATATCAGCGTGCTGAAGGTGACCTTCGGCGCTCCCGGGGCTGCGCCGGCGACGGCCGCCCTCGACGACGAGGCCGCCGGCGATCTCGCCGTCGCCGAGGCGTCGGCGCTGCTCGGCGTGCCGCTGGAGCGCGCCGACGTCCGAGCGATCCATCGCGCTCGATATCTGCAGCCGCCGCCCGTGTCGGCGCTCGGGCACCGCGAGGCGGCGGAAGCCGCCCGGGCGGTGATTCACGGCGTGCCGGGGCTCGCGGTCGTCGGCGCCTGGCTGGCCGGAACGGGCATCGCCCAGGTCGTGCCCGACGCGCTGCAAGAGGCGGAGCGCATCCGCAGCGTCGTGCTGTGGGGGAGCGCCGAGGGGCGGATTGAGGACGACTGATCCCGCGCGATCGGTGAGAAGCCCGCTATCACAGGGTCTCCGACGAGGCCAGCGGATAACGGAATCGGCATACCGGACTACCCTGGGTGGCAGACATCAGGCCCGCGTGGATCAAGCCTCGCTTGGTCGATCACCCGGGCACCGAGCGTGAGGAGACGCCATGAGGGGCAAAGTAGGACTCGTCATCGGACTCGCGGCAGGCTACGTGCTCGGCGCGCGCGCCGGCCGCGAGCGCTACGAGCAGATCAAGGCGCAGGTCGACAAGGTGTGGAACCTCGAGCCTGTGCAGGAGCAGGTGGGCAAGGCGAAGGAGTTCGCGAAGTCGACGGCCATGGCCCTGCCGAGCACGCTGTGGGACAGCGCGGTCAAGGTCACGAAGTCGGCGGGGTCGAAGGGCACGCCCGGCCAGAAGCTCGACGCCGCGATCAGGACCAGCAAGAGCCAGGCCGACGACGTCAGCGCGGCGGCCGAGCAGTCGGCCCGTGCGGTGAAGGATGCCGCAGACGACGCGTTCGACGACGTCTCGAGGGCCGCGGACCAGAACCGCAACGGAGCCTGACGTGACCACACCTCGCGGCTTCCGCGACCGGAACGACGACAGCCTGCTCACGCTGATCGGCGAGATCCCGGAGCTCATCCGCAACCTCGTGATCGCTGAGATCGACGCCGGAAAGGCGTGGGTGCGGCGCACGTCGAAGGATGCCGGCGTCGGCGCGGGATGGCTCGCGGCCGCCCTCTTCTTCCTGTTCTGGGCCGTCGGCACGCTCATCGCGTTCGCCATCATCGGACTCTCCTCGTGGTGGCCCGCCTGGGTCTCGGCCCTCGTGGTGTTGATCGTGATCCTGCTCATCGCGGCGGTCTTCGCGTTCCTCGGCATCCAGCGCTTCCGCAAGGTCGCGCGAGCTCAGAACCCCGTCCAGTCGATCGTCCAGGATGTCAAGGAAGTGCGAGATGAGCTCTAACTCACCCGTTCCCGTTTCGCGCACCCCGGTCCCGGTCCCGGTGCCGCGCACCGCCGTCCCGATCGGGCTCGCCGATCCCGTCGAGCAGGCACGTGCCGAGCTCAAGGCCGCGCTCGCGGCGATCGAGGTGAAGGCGAACCTGCCCCGGCGCGTGAGCGTGGCCGCCGATCAAGCCATCGCCACAGCGCGTTCCTTCTCGCAGAAGAACCCGACGGGAGCGACCGCAGCCGTCCTCGGCGGCGCGGCGGCCGTGGGCTTGCTCGTCTGGGCGGCCGTGCGGCTGTACACGCGCTGAAGCGTTGAACCGCCGGATCCACCGCGTCCGCGCGGGCGCGGTGGCGCGTGACCCGGGGGTATGCTCGATTGTCAGGCAGTGCGATGGTGCGAATGCTGCCGACGGCGCGAACCCGATACCGAAGGTTCGAACTCGCGCGTCGGCTGCTCGAACGTTGGGGCGGCTGACCGAGGCATCACGAGAGTCAACCCCATGAACCACGCCCCACAGCAATCCAAGCCCCTTCAGGGCTGGCGCGTGCTCGTGCCCCGTGGCGGCCCGTGGGGCGACGGCGTCGCTGCGAACCTGCGCACCCAGGGTGCGGTCCCGGTCGTGGCTCCCCTCATCAACTTCGCACCGACGAACGACCAGGCCACCCTCGACCAGGCGCTGGCCGACCTCGAGGCCGGCCTGTTCGACTGGCTCACGGTGACCAGCGCGACGACCGTGGATGTCCTCTTCGCGCACCGCACGACGATCCCGGGCGGCACGAAGGTGGCGGCCGTCGGCGAGACGACCGCCGCCGCTCTGCAGGCGGTCGGCTACCGGGTGGACCTGGTTCCCGAGCGGGACAACTCGGCGGCCGGCATGGCCGAGCAGATGATCGCCCTGGAGCCCGAGCCCCGCGACATCCTCACGCTGCGAAGCGAGATCGCCAAGCCCGTGCTCACCCGTCTGCTGATCGAGGCCGGGCACCGCGTGCGCAGCGTGGTGGCGTACCGCACGATCGGTGTTCCGGTGACCGAGCGCATCGCCGAAGACGTACACAGCGGCCGCATCAACGCGATCCTGGTCACGAGCGGCTCGGTCGCCGAGCAGGTGCGGCAGCAGTTCCCCGACATCCCGCCCTCCACGGTGATCGCCGCGATCGGACCCCGCACGGCGAAGGACGCCCGGCGGGCCGGGCTCTCCGTCGACGTGGTCGCCGCGACGCAGACGGTCGACGCGCTCATCGACGCGGTCGCCCGCTTCACCCTTCCGCACGCCGCGGACGAATTCGCGCCTTGACGCCGGGCACGCGCACCGGCGGGGCGCCGCCTCGCGTCGTCGTGCTCGCGGGCGGCGTGGGGGGATCGCGCTTCTGCCTCGGCGTACGGGCGGCTCTCGGACGGCGAGCGGATGCCGTAGCCGCGGCATCCGCTGAGCCGTTCACGATCGTGGTCAACACCGGAGACGACCTGTGGCTCGCGGGTGTGCGTCTGCAGCCGGATGTGGACTCGATCGTCTATGCGCTGGCCGGAGTCAATGACACCGAGCGCGGCTGGGGCCGGGCAGGAGACAGCGAGCGAGTGAACGCCGAGCTGCAGGCGTGGGGTGCGGGCTGGCCGTGGTTCACGCTCGGCGACCTCGATCTCGGCACGCACCTCGCCCGCACCGGATGGCTGCGCGACGGACTCTCGGTCACCCAGGTCATCGCGCGACTGTCGGAGCGCTGGCCGCTCGGGGCGCGGCTCCTGCCGATGACGGATGCCGAGGTCGACACGATCGTGACGGTGGCGGGCCCAGGCAGGCAGCGGATCGATCCGAACGCTCGATGCACTTCCAGGAGTGGTGGACCCGCCACCGCGCGGCGCTCACCCCCGTCCGCTTCGACAACCCCGGCGTCGAGTCCGCCGCGCCCGCCCCGGGCGTGCTCGAGGCGATCGCGGAGGCCGACATCGTGCTCCTCGCACCCTCGAACCCGGTGGTCTCGATCGGCCCGATCCTGGCCGTGCCCGGCATCCGCGAGGCTCTGCGCGACGCCCCCGGCAAGGTCGTCGGCGTCTCTCCGATCATCGGAGGCCGCGTGGTGCGCGGCATGGCCGACGTGTGCCTGACCGCGATCGGGGTGCAGACCTCCGCTGCCGCCGTCGCCGCCCACTACGGCGCGCGCTCGGCCGGCGGGCTGCTCGATGCCTGGCTCATCGCCGAGGAGGACGCGGCGTCTTCGGCCGCCGTCGAGGGGATGGGGATCCGTGCGGTCGTGACCCCGCTGTGGATGAGGGATGCCGCGACCTCGGCGGCCCTCGCCGAGGCGGCGCTGGCAGCCGGCGCTGCGAACAACGAGCGGTGACGTGCCCGACCTGATGTGGTGGGGCTGGGCGCTTCTCGGCGTCGCGGCGCTCGTCGTGGGCCTGTCGAAGACGGCCGTGCCCGGAGCGGGAACCGTCGCCGTCGCGATCTTCGCCGCCGTGCTGCCGGCGCGTCAGTCGACCGGAACCATCCTGCTGCTGCTGATCGTGGCCGACCTGTTCGCGGTCGTGACCTACCGGCGCCACACCAATTGGCGGGCGCTGCTGCGGCTCGCTCCCGCGGTGATCGCCGGCATCGTCGTCGGCGTCGTCTTCCTCTTCTACGCCGACGACGCCTGGGTGAAGCGGTCGATCGGCGTGATCCTGCTCGCGGTGATCGCGATCACGCTCTTCCGGCGGCGCATGGCCGCCCCGGTGCACGACGCGAGCCCGCATCGCCTGGCCGCGGCCACCTACGGCACACTGAGCGGATTCACGACGATGGTCGCCAACGCCGCCGGGCCGGTCATGTCCATGTACTTCCTCGCGATGCGCTTCCCGGTGAAGGAGTTCCTCGGCACCGCCGCGTGGTTCTTCGCGATCGTGAACATCAGCAAGCTGCCGTTCTCGATCGGGCTCGGGCTCATCACGGTGCCCGGCCTCCTGATCGACCTCGTGCTCGTGCCGCTCGTGGTCGGCGGCGCGCTGTTCGGCCGGTGGTTCGCCCGACGCCTGAATCAGCGCGTATTCGAGCGCCTGGTGATCGTGTTCACGCTGATCGGCGCGGTCTACCTGCTGATCTGAGCCGCGAGCACCGCAGCGGTGCGCGGGCCGACGCCCAGCGCCACCGCCTCGTCGAGCTGATCCGGGGTGTCGACGTCGCGCCGCAGGGTCGAGCTCGCGGCGATGTCCAGCGGCACGCAGCCGAGATCGCGGTGACGTGCGAACGAGCCGTCGCCGAACGAGGTCCGCAGCGGGATGCCGGCTCCCGCGGTCACGAGCGTGGTGCCGGTGCCTTCCGCGTCGGCGACCACCGCGCGAGGCACCGCGCGCGCGGCGCGGAGGGCGGCCAGAAGGTCGTCAGGACGCAGCGCCGGGAGGTCACCGAGGAGCGCCGCGCGCGGCATCCGCTCACCCGCCGCGTCGGCGCCCTCGGCGACCGCGGCGTCGATTCCGCGGGCATCTCCCTCGGGCACGAATCTGAGCCCCGGGATGTCGAACGCGAGGGCGACCAGCGCGCCGTCGTCGGTCACCACGAACACCTGCGCGACGGCTGCGCACGCCGCCGCGGCGGCGATCGTGTCGAGCGCGATCGCCCGCGCGAGGGTCACCCGGTCGACGGTGTCGAGCTGGAGCCTTGATTTGCCGACGGCCGTGGGTTTGACCGGGATGATCAGCGCCCATCCACCGCCTTCGCCCGCGTCCGCCGTGCGAACCGGGCGCTCGGACTCGGCCGCCGTCACGCTCCGAACCGCGCGCGCAGCCTGGGCAGGATCTCGGCGCCGTACGTGCGCAGGAACTCCTCCTGGTCGTGGCCGGGATCGTGGAAGACGAGGTGCCGGAAGCCCATGTCGACGTACCGCGAGATCTGCTCGACGTGCTCATCGGGGTCGCTCGAGACGATGAAGCGGGATGCCGCGCGCTCGATCGGCAGCTGCTCGCCCAGTCGCTGCATCTCGATCGGATCGTCGATGCCCATCTTCTCCTCGGCGCTCAGGGCGAGCGGCGCCCAGAAGCGCGTCTTCTCGAGTGCCACCGTCGGGGTCGGGGTGGTACGAGACCTTGACCTCCATCAGCGTGTCGATGCCGTCGGCCGGCCGGCCCGCCTTGTCGAGCCCTTCGTGCAGCGCCGGGAGCAGAGTGTCGGTGTACAGGCTCGGCGCCTTGCCCGAGGTCGTGATGAAACCGTCCGCGATCCGCCCCGCGAGGCGCGTGGCGGCGGGGCCCGCCGCGCCGATGTAGATCGGCACGGGCTGGTCGAGCTTGTCGTAGATCGTGACGTTGCGGGTCGTGTAGTACGTGCCCTCGTGGGTCACCCGCTCCTCCGACCAGAGGCGCTGGATGAGGGTGATCGCCTCCTTGAGCCGCTGGAAGCGCTCCGGAGGGTCAGGCCACGGAAAGCCGAGGTTCGCCTCGTTGAGCGCCTCACCGGTGCCGACGCCGAGGATCACGCGGCCGGGGTACATGACCCCGAGGGTGGCGAAGTCCTGCGCGACCACGGTCGGGTTGTAGCGGAACGTCGGCGTGAGCACCGAGGTGCCGATCAGCACCTTCGACGTGCGAGCGCCGAGCGCGCCGAGCCACGGGATGGATGCCGGTGCATGACCGCCCTCGTGCAGCCACGGCTGCAGGTGGTCGGAGACGAACACCGAGTCGAAGCCCATCTCCTCGGCGAGCACGCCGAACCCGCACAGCTCGTTGGGCCCGAACTGCTCGGCGGATGCCTTGTAGCCGAACCGAAGGGGGAAGGTCATGATGCTCCTCTCGGGGCGTCCTCCAGGGACGCGCCGCTCTTTTCGGTGCGTGGCTGCCCGGCGGGCAGGAACTCGGAGCCGTCCGCTCGGGAGAGCCGCGCGCGGAACGCATCGACTGTGCCCGGCCACAACAGGGTGAGCCGCCCCGAGCGCTCGTCGACATACCAGTTGCGGCAGCCGCCGGTCATCCATCGGGTGGATGCCGCGGCCTGCCCGATCTCGTCGGTGTAGGAGCGTTCGGCCTCAGGGTCGACGCGCAGGACGCGTCCGTTGCGACCGTCCAGGACGCGTGTGACATACGCCGCCTGCTCTTCGATCATGAGCACTGACGAGGAGTGGCCGAGCGACGCGTTCGGGCCGTTGAGCACGAAGAGGTTCGGGAACCCCGCGACGACCGTCGAAGCGAACGCCGTCATCCCGCTCGACCAGTGCCCGGCGAGGCTCACGCCGTCCTCGCCGGAGACGAGATCGGCGTAGGGCTGGCGCGTCGAGGCGAATCCGGTCGCCAGCACCAGCGCGTCGGCCTCGTGGCGAGAGCCGTCGGAGCCGATGAGTGTCGAGCCCTCGACGGCGGTGAGTGCACCGCGGACGACGGTCACCGCGTCGGAGGCCACGGTGGGGTAGAAGTCATCGGACAGCAGCACGCGCTTGCAACCGAAGGCGTAGTCGGGCGTCAGAGCCGCGCGCAGGTCCGGGTCGGGAACCTGCCGTTCGAGGTGTGCGCGCGCCACGGCTTCCGCGTCGGCCGCAGCGTCCGAGTCGCCCGCGCGCGACGCGAAGCGCGCCTCGCCCTCGGCGTAGAGGTCGGCGCGCAGTGCCTCGAGGGCCTGTGGCGTCGCCGCGAACCGGGCGCGATCGGCGTCGGAGTACGAGTCGCCGCCACGCGGCACGATCCAGGCGGGCGTGCGCTGAAACAGGGTGATGCGAGCCGCCGTGCGCGCCAGTTCGGGCACGATCTGGATCGCGCTGGCCCCCGTGCCCACGATTCCCACGCGCGCGCCCGCGAGGTCGGCGGAGTGATCCCAGCGGGCCGAGTGGAACAGCGGTCCGGGAAAGCTGTCGAGTCCGGCGATCCGGGGAATGGTCGGCTCGGTGAGCCGGCCGCACGCGAGGACGAGCACGTCGGCGACGATGACGTCGTCGCTGCCGTTGGGCCGCGGCACCCGGAGTGCCGGTGCCGATGCGCCATACCTCGTCCGCGCCATCCCAGTTCGCCCATCGCATCGCCGTGCGCAGACGCAGCCGGTCGCCGAGTTCCTCCGCCTCGACCACGTGCTCGAGGTACGAGCGGATCTCGTCCCCGCGCGCATACGTGCCCGACCACGACGGGTTCGGGTGCGCCGCGAAGCCGTACAGGTGGCTGGGGACGTCGCACGCAACGCCGGGGTAGGTGTTGTCGCGCCAGGTGCCACCGACGGATGCCGCGCGCTCGAGCATCGACGAAATCCTGGCGTCCGGCGCGGCGCAGCGCGATCGCCATGCCGAGGCCGGCGAAGCCGGCGCCGACGATCGCCACCTCCGACCCGCGTCATCGTGACGGCTCCCGGTAGTCGGTCGTGCGCCGGCGGAACGGCCGGAACAGGCGCGCCGCGATCCGCGCGGCATCCGCCACCGGCAGCTCGAGCCCGTGCTCGGCCCCCGCCTCGGGCAGCACGCGGCCATCGAGCAGCGTTCCGCCCAGGTCGTCGCCGCCGGACTGCAGCAGCACCGCGGCGGTCTCGCGGCCGACGCGGGTCCAGGGGATCTGGATGTGCGGGATGCTGCCGCTCAACAGCAGGCGCGAGACCGCGACCATCGCCCGGTGCTCGTCGATCGGGGCGCGGCCGGCGACGAGCGGGACGCCGCCGGCAGGACCGGGCAGCGGGATGGGCACGAACTCGGTGAACCCGCCGGTCACGTCTTGAATGCCGCGCAGCCGCCGGAGGTGGGCGATGCGCTCCTCGGCCGTCTCGACGTGCCCGTAGAACAGCACGCTCGTCGAGCGGAAGCCGGCCCGGTGAGCCGCCGTGACGGCGTCGACCCAGCGGTCGATCTCGACGTCGCCGGGAGCGACGAGCGCGCGGACGCGCTCGCTCAGCACCTTCACTCCGGTGCCGGGCACGGTGTCGACGCCCGCCTGCTCGAAGCGCCGTCGAGCGCGCCGTCGAGCCCGAGACCGCCACGATCGGCGAGGTCCCAGACGTCCTGCGGCCGGTAGGCGTGCAGGTGCACTCCCGGCGTCGCGGTCTTGATCGCGCGGGCGATCTCGACGTATCCGCGCGGATCCTCATCCGGAACCAGGCGGCCCTGGACGCACAGCTCGGTGGCGCCGAGGTCGGCGGCATCCGTCGCGATCGCGGTCGACGTCATCGAGCGTGAAGGTCCCAGGCTCGCCGGTGGCGACGGCGCGGAAGCCGGTGGAGGTCAGGTTGCGGTTCACCACCAGGCTCACCGCCTCGCCGACGGTGTAGCGGCGCACGTCGTCGGCCGTGGCGGTGAGAGCGTCGAGGTCGGTTCCGGTGGCGCGGAGCAGCTGCGACCCATTCGGCGTCGTCGAGGCTCAGGGGATCGGCCGCGGCGCGCTCCGCGAGAGCCGGCCCGTGGCTTGCGGCGTGCAGAACTCCTCGAAGAGTCGCGGCTTCCCCGCCGGTTTCGCCGTCAGGGGCTGGGAGTCGGCGGAGTGTGAGGCGCTGTGCAGCGGCCAGCCCCGACACCGGGCTCGGCCAGTGCGTCGACGGCCGATCGCAGTGCCGGGTCGATCCAGGTCGCGGCATCGCGGATGTACTCGGGGTGCGCGGTGAGCCGCTCGCGCAGCGCGAAGCCCGAGTTCAGCGGTGCGGGCGGCGAGGTCGTCGAGGTGCGGCCAGGGGCGCTCGGGATTCACGTGATCGGCGGTGAGCGGCGACACCCCGCCCCAGTCGTCGGCTCCTGCGCGCAGGAGCAGCTCGAACTCTGCCGGGTCCGACAGGTTGGGCGGCACCTGCACCCGCATCCGCGGCCCCAGCACCAGCCGGGCGACCGCGACCGCGGCGACGTACTCGAGCACGCTCGCGTCGGGCGCATCGTGCATCGCCGTGCGGGGCTTGGCGCGGAAGTTCTGCACGATGACCTCCTGCACGTGGCCCCGTCCCTCCACGGCGTGCCGCTCGTTCGCGTCGCGCAGTGCGATGAGCGACTCGGCGCGGTCGCGCAGCGTCTCGCCGATGCCGACCAGGATGCCGGTGGTGAACGGCACGCGCTCACGGCCGGCATCCTCGATCACGGCGAGTCGCAGGGCGGGGTCTTTGTCGGGCGATCCGTAGTGGACCTGCCCGGCTCTTCGAAGAGCCGCCGCGACGTGGTCTCGAGCATCATCCCCATCGACGGGGCGGTGGGGCGCAGCATCCGGATCTCGTCCGCGGTCATGACGCCGGGGTTGAGGTGGGCGAGCAGTCCGGTCTCGGCCGTGATGAGCCGCGCCATGGCGCCGACGTAGTCGAGCGTCGAGGCGTAGCCGTGCTCGTCGAGCCAGGCGCGGGCTTCGGGCCAGCGGTCTTCGGGTCGGTCGCCCAGCGTCAGCAGGGCTTCTTTGCAGCCGAGCGCGGCGCCCTGGCGGGCGACGGTGAGCACCTGCTCGGGTGACATGTACGTGGGCTTGTGCAGCTTGAGCAGCTGCGCCGGGGTGTCGACGAAGATGCAGTAGTGGCAGCGATCCCGGCAGAGCGTGGTCAGCGGGATGAAGACCTTGCGCGAGTAGGTGATCACGCCGGGCCGACCGGATGCCGCCAGCCCCGCGTCGCGCGTGGCTCCGGCCAGCTGCAGCATGCGCTCGAACGGATCGCCCTCGGCGCGCAGCAGAGCCTCGGCGTCGTCGATGCCCAGACGTTCGCCGGCGGCGGCTCGTGCGAGAGCGTCGCCGACGGCAGCGATCGACGGCTCGCGCGGGTTCGAGCAGGGTCATCGTTCCAGTCTCCCACCGCGGGGCTCGCGACGGCGCCGGGATCGTTGTCGGTCCGTAAGCAAAATCGCCCGGTGCGCGGGGGAGGGCGCTGGCAGACTGGGGTGATGGTCACGCTGCTCCTGGACTCGACTCGGCTGGAGATCGTGCTGTCGATCTCCGAGCGGGCCCTCGCATTCCACAAGGGGAATGTCGCGATCGAGCGCTCGACGATCGCCAAGGTGCAGCTGACCGACGACGCGTGGACGTGGCTGCGCGGGGTCCCCAGCCCGGGTACGCACCTTCGGGGCGTCGTCGCGATGGGAACGTGGCGCTCCGCCGGCGGCGACGACTTCGCCATCATCCGGCGGCACCGCCCGAGCGTCGTGATCGATCTGGAGGGCCACCCGCAGTATCAGCGCGTGATCCTCACGACACGGCACGGCCTGGCCCTCGTGCAGTCGCTGAATCTCGATGTCGCCGACGAGGATGCGCCCGCCGATGTGGTGGATCTCGCGACCGGGACGATCCCCGTCACCGATGTGCCGCCGGCGAAGAAGGCTCGCGCGCGCAAGCCGAAGCCCGCCACCGCGGTCTGACCGCCCGTGTGGTGCCGCTGACGGATGCGGTCCGGGATCAGGTGACGTCGCGGCGCCAGCTGAGCAGGTGTCCGAGGAGCACGAGCACCACCGCGTAGCCCAGCAGCACGAGTCCGCCCATCCACCACTCGAGCGGATCAGCCGCCGACGAGCCGGGCGTCGCGGTGTTGAAGAGGCTCGCGCCCACGAGCGCGTCGCTGGCCGCTCCCGGCAGGAAGCGGGTCACGTTCGACAGCCCCTCGACGAAGCCGGCGGCCGTTCTGCCGACCGGCTCGAGGAACTGCGTGAACACGAGCACGCCGACGATCGCGCCGACCTGATTGCGCACGAGCGCCCCGACCCCGATGCCGACGAGCACCCACAGCACGAACGCGATGATCATCCGCGCCATCAGCGCCCAGGTGTCGCTGGACCCGAGGTCGGTCTCCAGCCCGTAGCCGGCGAGGAACGCCGCCGACGGGATGACGGACGACAGCACGCCGACCACGCCGAGGATGATACCCAGAACGATGCCGACGAAGATCTTGCCCCACAGTACGAGGCCGCGCTTGGGGGTGGCGAGGAACGTCGGCGTCAGCGTCTTGTGGCGGAACTCCGTGGTCACCATGAGCGTGCCGATGAGGAGCGGGAACACGTAGCCCACTGCCGTCGCCGTGCTGTAGAGCGTGGCCGCGAGCCCTTCGGCGGGGAGCGGGGGAGCGTTGCCCGGCAGCGATCCGCTCGCCGCGGCGGTGAACACGAAGCCCAAGATGGCGGCCGTGAAGCCGATGTACGCGAAGAGGACGATCGCGAGGACCCACCAGGTCGACGGTCGTGAACTGCTTCGTCGCCTCGGAGCGGGTCGCGTTGGCGAGACTCATCGCTGCTCACCACCTTCGTCGTCGCCGGACTCGCGCACGTCGGTCTCCACCCAATCGGGCGAGAGATCGGCGAGCGTGCCCAGTTCACTCGTATCGTCGTCGGGTTCGGACTCGCTCACCGGCTCTGCGGGGGTTTCCTCCGCAGGGGCTTCGTCCGCGGGGGTTTCCTCCACCGAGGTTTCCTCCGCGGCGAGTTCGTCCGCAGGGGCTTCGTCCGCCGGGGTTCCCTCGGCAGGGGCTTCATCCGCCGAAGCATCGGCCGCGGCAGCCTCTGCGGCGGCGGCCTCAGCGGCTTCCCTCGCGGTGAAGGAGGCGAAGAAGGCGTCGGCCTCCAGGTCCGCGTCGGTCTTCACGTAGGTCTCCCAGGGCCGGTCGCCCGTCAGGGTCTCCGGTTCGTCGGCCATCGCCGGATCGGACAGTTCCTCGTCGATCTCCCCCAGGGCTTCCACGTCGGGGTCGCCGTCCAGCGCCCGGCCGTCGCCGTATGCATCGGTCTCCGGATCGCCGTCCTCGAACGGGATGATGTCGATGACTCCGGTGGTCGCGACCGCGTACGTCGGGCTCGGCGACGGATCGATCAGCGCCTGGTCGATCGACGCCTCTTCGAGCGGCTCATCCTCGTCGATTCGTGTCCGCCAGCGCCAGAGCGGCGGAGCCGATCGCGACCGCAGCGCCGGGCGCCCCCGCGGTCTCGGCCCCCAGGCCCGCGGCCACGGCCGCGGTTTCGTCGGCGGAGCGCCCGTCGTCCGGCGCCACCGTCCCCGCGCCGCCGGCCGCGGCATCCGAATCGCCGGCCACGGCCGCGGCAACGACGGCCGCAGCAGGCACGGCCGCTGCGGCCGGGGCAGCGGCGCTCCCGGCGTCGACGCCGCCGGTTGCGCCGGGATGCACCCGCACGCCGCTGACGAGGTCGAGGAAGACCTCCTCGAGCGCCGGTCCGCGGCGCTGCAGCGACGAGAGCGCGACGCCGGCGGATGCCGCACGCGCCCACCCCGGCAGGGTCGAGTCCGCGCACGGTGAGGCCGGAGCGCAGCACCTCGAACGGCACGCCCGCGGCCGTCAGCGCATCCGCCGAGCGCCTCGCGATCCGGCGCGTCGACGACCGTCGCGAACTCGGCCGGGTCGGCGAGGTCTTCGAGCGCGCCCTCGAAGACCAGCCGGCCCTGCGAGATGATCAGCACCGAGTCGACGGTCTGCTGCACCTCGGCGAGCAGGTGCGACGAGACGAAGCACCGTGCGGCCCTCGCGGGCGAGCTGGCGCAGGAAGCCCCGCATCCACTTGATGCCCTCGGGGTCGAGGCCGTTGGCCGGCTCGTCGAGCACGAGCACGCCGGGGTCGCCGAGCAGCGCGTAGGCGAGGCCGAGGCGCTGGCGCATGCCGAGCGAGAACCCGCCGACCTTGCGCCCGGCCGACATCGGCGAGCCCCACGAGTCCGAGGGCCTCGTCGACGCGGGCGAGCGGCAGCCCCGCCGCCTGCGCGTAGACCTTGAGGTGGTCCGCCGCCGTGCGTCCGGGATGGAAGCTGGATGCCTCGAGCACCGCGCCGACGGTCTGCAGCGGGTGGCTGAGCTAGGCGTAGCGGCGCCCGCCGATCGTCGCGGTGCCGCTCGTCGCGCGGACGAGGCCGAGCAGGATCCGCAGTCGTCGTGGTCTTGCCGGCGCCGTTCGGGCCGAGGAATCCGGTCACCCGGCCGGGCTCCACGCGGGCGGTGAAGTCCGCGACCGCCGTGACGGCGCCGAAGCGCTTCGTGACCCCGGAGAACTCCAGCACCTGTCCTTCGGGCATGCCGAACCTCTCGTCGTCGTGGGCGGTTCTCCCCATCCTGGCGGAAAGTGCTCCGATTGTGCAGGAGCCCCGCGCCGGGCGCTGTCGCTCTCCGAGGCGGGCGCCGCGCCCGCGCGGTAACGTTGCGATCGTGACCGCAGACGCCTCGACCGACGAACCGACGCGTCCTCGCGCGCACGTCCGGCGGGCTCGGGCGGCTGACCCTCAACCGCCCGCGCGCCCTCAACGCGCTCGACCTCGGCATGATCGGCGATCTCGACGCGGCCCTCGACGCGTGGGAGCACGACACCGACGTCGACATCGTGCTGCTCGACGGCGCGGGCGAGCGCGGCCTTCTGCGCCGGCGGCGACGTCCGCGGGCTCTACGAGCAGATCACGCCGGGCGACCCGGAGGAGACCGGGGCGTTCTTCCGCGACGAGTACGCCCTCAACGCGCGCATCGCCGAGTACCCGAAGCCGATCGTCGCGTTCGCCGACGGCATCACGATGGGCGGCGGCATCGGTCTCGCCGGCCACGCGGCGATCCGCATCGTGACCGAGCGGTCGAAGCTCGCGATGCCCGAGACGCGCATCGGCTTCACGCCCGACGTCGGCGGCACGTGGCTGCTCGCCCACGCGCCGGGGCGCCTCGGCGAGTACCTCGGGCTCACCGGCGCGGCGATGGATGCCTCCGACGCGCATCTACGTCGGATTCGCCGACCACTTCGTGCCCTCCGCGAACCTCGACGCCCTCCGCGACGCGCTCGAGACCCGGGCCGACCCGTCGAGCCCGGACCGATCACGTGCTGCGCTCTGTTCGACGAGATCGCCCGACCGGCCACGCTGCCGGCGCAGCGCGCCTGGATCGACGACGCCTTCGCGGCCGACACCGTCGCCGAGATCGTCGAGCGGCTGCGCGCGCGACCGGAGCCCGCGGCATCCGCCACCGCCGACCTGCTCGGCGAGCTCTCGCCCACCGCCCTCGCCGTGACGCTCGCGGCCGTGCGCCGAGCGCGCGAGCTGCCCGGACCTGCGCGCCGCGCTCGAGCAGGAGTACGGGCTCGTGCTGTGGTTCGCGACGACGCAGCCCGACCTCGCCGAGGGCATCCGCGCGCAGCTCGTCGACAAGGACCGCTCGCCGCGCTGGCAGCCGGCGACGCTCGCCGAGCTGGCACCGGATGCCGCGGCATCCGCCTTCTCGTATCGACCGGCGACGTCGCTCTGGGCGTGACGGAAGAACGACGATGACGGACGAGCCGCGGCGCAGCGCCGTACTCGATCGGGGTCGCGGTCGACTGGTTCTTCTTCGTCTTCGCGGGCCTCGCGGCGGTGTGGCTCGCCTACCTGAGCTTCACCGAGACCTTCCACGTCGGCTGGTGGGGCATCGCGTTCGCGGTCGCCGTTCTGGGTGCTGCTGGCGTATCTCGTGCTGCCGCGACTGCACCGCATCCTCACCACGATCTACGTGCCCGACTACTTCATCGGCCGCGCGCGCACGAGCGACGGACTGCTGGGCGACCCGGTCAACCTCGCCTTCCTGGGCGAGGCCGAGCAGATCCACGCCGCGCATGCGCGCGGCCGGCTGGACGCGGGCCGATCCGGTGACCCTCGGGTCGTCGTGGCGCATCATCACCTCGACGCTCACGCGGCGCAGCTACGGCGAGGCCCCGGTCAGCCCGCTGTTCCTCTTCGGCCGCCAGCAGGACTTCGCCTACCAGCAGGAGGTCGACGGCAACCCCGCCCAGCGCCACCACGTGCGGTTCTGGAGGTCGCCCGACGACTGGCTGCTGCCGGGCGGCATCGCGGGTCGACTGGCTCGCGGCGGGCACGTTCGACACCGCGGTCGGCCTGTCGCTGTTCACGCTGCAGGTCACGCACCGGATCGACGCCGACACCGACATCGAGCGCGACCACATCGTCCGGACCGTGACCGCGCCGACCCGCGCGTCGCGGTCGACGTCCTCGCGGACTTCTCCACCGGCTATCACGCCCGCAACGGCGGCGGCGACAGCATCCGCACCGACGGCGACCTGCCGATCGTCGACGTGCGCGGCCGCTGACGGCGGTGACGCGCATGACGGCCGCACCCGACAAGCGCCCGGCGTACGAGCCGGCCGCCGAGCTGCTGAAGCCGGCCAGCTACGACCCGAACATGAAGCGCCCGGTGTCGACCGTCGCCGGCGTGCTGCTCGTCTTCCTGCGCGTCGTCGTCGGGGCTGGTCGTGCTGCTGACGCATCGCGCTGGACTGGCGCATGCTCGCTGGCGGAGCTCGACGTCACGATCGAGGGCGTCGAGGCCACGCCGGAGTGGCGCAGGCGGCGCTGTCGGGGTCGTGATCCTCCTCGGCGTCGTGCTGCTCGATCGACGCTGCTCTTGCGCTCTTCATCCTCACCGGGCCACAACTGGGCGCGCGTCATGGTGATGATGTTCTCGGCGATCTCGATCACCGCGTCGTTCATCCAGTGGTGGGCCCAGGGCCAGGAGATCACGATCAGCGGCTCGTTCTGTCGCTGGGCCTCGACATCCTGATCCTGCTCGCGCTGTCGAGCCGCAGCGCCGCCGCCTACGCGCGGCGCAACGAGCGCCGCTGAGCCCGCAGCAGCGATTAGCCTGGATGCCGCCGCGCTCGCGGCGGACCGGGGGAAGGTGGGGCCGCGTGTTCGACAGTCCGCTCTCGGCGTCGGCCTACGAGGTGCTCGGGGTCGACCCCGACGGCGACGAGGAGTCGCTGCGCAAGGCCTACCGGCTGCGGCTGCGCCAGACGCACCCCGACACCGGCGGCGACGCGGCCGTGTTCATCCAGGTGCAGCGGGCGTGGGAGCTCGTCGGCACCCCCGACGCGCGCGCGGCGTACGACCGCGGGCACGGCTTCGGCGAGCGTCGGCGGCGGCTCGCCGGACTGGTCGGGATGGCGGGCCGCGTCCCGCCCCGCCGACACGCGCCCCCGGGCGCGATCGTTCGGCCAGCCCGGCGGCTGGCGCCGCGAGCGCTACCTCGACCTCATCCGCGAGTGGGCCGGCCGCGGCGTGACGCTCGAAGACCCCTACGACCCCGCGCTCGTGCGCTCGGCGCCGCATGCATCTGCGCGGATGCTGGCCGACGCGCTCGCCGAGGAGGCCACCGCCCGCGTCGTCTCCGACCTCGGCATGGGCTACACCGTGTGGCACGACGTCGCAGCGCCCGTGCGCGGCGGCACCGGCGACGACAAGCTCGACCACATCGTGCTCGGCCCCTCCGGCCTGTACGGCATCCTCTCGGAGGACTTCGGCGGACCGGTCGGCGTGCGCCGCGGCGAGCTGACGGGGGACGCCGTCCCCGGCGCGCCCGTGGCGGAGCTGCTCGCCCGCATGCGGGTCGTCGCGCGCGCGGCGGGTGTGCGCTTCGGCGGAGCGATCGTCGTGCTCCCCGACGAGGACCTGGTGCAGCCGGTGACCGAGCTCGGCCGAGTGCGCGGCATGCCGGTCGTGCTCGTCGCGCGCGGAGCGCGCTCTCGAACGTGCTGCGGCAGGGCGTGCCGGGCGCGCGCTCGATCGGCGGCAACGAGATCTTCGACGTCCGCACCCGGCTGCAGCAGGCGGTGCGGTTCGTCTGAGCCCGTTGCGCCCTGAGCGTACAGACCGACCTGACGGGTCAGCGTGTCGGCGGCGCGTGGCAGTGTGGAGCGGTGGCGCCGCCGCGCCCCGTCGCTCGACCTTCTTCGGAGACCCCGTGCTCGGCAAACTCCTCTTCCGCTATCTGAAGAAGTACCGCTGGCTTCTGCTCGGCGTCCTGGTCTTCCAGTTCATCTCCGCGATGGCGTCGCTGTACCTGCCGCGCCTGAACGCCGACATCATCGACGAGGGCGTCGCCAAGGGCGACACCGCCTACATCTGGTCGACCGGCATGGTCATGCTCGTGCATCTCGCTCGCCGCAGATCATCGCGGCGATCATCGCCACCTACTTCGCCGCGCGCGCGTCGATGGCCGCCGGTCGCGACATCCGCCGCGACGTCTACGAGAAGGTCAGCGGCTTCTCCGAGCGCGAGGTGTCGAAGTTCGGTCCGGGCTCGCTCATCACCCGCAACACGAACGACGTGCAGCAGGTGCAGATGCTCGCGATGATGGGCGCCACGATGCTCGTCACCGCGCCGCTGCTCGCGATCGGCGGCGTCTTCATGGCGCTGCAGCAGGACGTCGGCCTCAGCTGGCTGATCGCCGTGGCGGTTCCGCTGCTGCTCGCTGTTCGTCCTGCTCATCATCAGCCGGATGGTGCCGCTGTTCCGCAGCTTCCAGAAGAAGCTCGATGCCGTCAACCGCGTCATGCGCGAGCAGCTCACCGGTGTGCGGGTCGTCCGGGCGTTCGTCCGCGAGGACATCGAAGAGGAGCGCTTCGCCGTCGCGAACACCGACATCATGGTCGTCGGCCGCAAGGTCGGCTCGCTCTTCGTGCTGCTGTTCCCGGTCGCGATGCTCGTCCTCAACGTCACGGTCGTCGGCGTGATCTGGTTCGGCGCGCATCCAGGTCGACGCCGGCACCGTCGAGATCGGCACCCTGTTCGCCTTCATGCAGTACGTCGGTCAGATCCTCATGGGCGTGCTCATGGCGAGCTTCATGACGATCATGATCCCGCGCGCCGCCGTCTCGGCCGAGCGCATCGGCGAGGTGCTGGCGAGCGAGTCGACGCTGACCCGCGCCGAGAACCCCGTCAGCGAGTTCGCCGCCCCCGGCACGGTCGCGTTCGACGACGCCGAGTTCACCTACCCCGGCGCCGAGTCGCCGGTGCTGCAGGGCATCACCTTCGAGGCCGAGCGCGGCGAGACGGTCGCGATCGTCGGCTCGACCGGGTCGGGCAAGACGACGCTCGATCTCGCTCATCCCGCGCCTGTTCGACGTGACCGGCGGCGCCGTGCGCGTCGGCGGCGTCGATGTGCGCGAGGCCGACCTCGACTACCTGTGGAAGGGCATCGGCCTCGTGCCGCAGCGCCCGTTCCTCTTCACCGGCACGGTCGCCTCGAACCTGCGCTTCGGACGCGAGGAGGCGACCGACGAGGAGCTCTGGAAGGCGCTCGAGATCGCGCAGGGCAAGGACTTCGTCGAGGAGATGGAGGGGCAGCTGAACGCGCGCATCGCGCAGGGCGGCACGAACGTCTCGGGCGGCCAGCGTCAGCGGCTCGCGATCGCCCGGGCGATCGTGCACCAGCCCGACATCCTCGTCTTCGACGACTCGTTCTCGGCGCTCGACCTGACCACCGACGCGCGGCTGCGGCAGGCGCTGTGGCGCGAGCTGCCCGACGTGACCAAGATCGTCGTCGCCCAGCGCGTCTCGACGATCACGGATGCCGACCGCATCGTCGTGCTCGAGGACGGGCAGATGGTCGGCGTCGGCACGCACGAGGAGCTGCTGGAGACCAGCGAGACCTACCGAGAGATCGTCGAGTCGCAGCTGGGGGTGGAGGCATGAGCGCTCCCGACACCCTCACCGAGGAAGAGCGCCTCGAGCTCGAGCTCGCCGAGCAGGCCCGCCAGAACTCCGGCGACTGGGACAGCGTCAAGCCCGGCAAGGCCGCCGACTTCGGCAAGAGCTTCGGCCGGCTGATCGGGCCTGCTCCGGCCGCACGCGGTCGCGTTCATCTTCGTCTCGATCCTCGGCGCGATCGGCGTCTTCCTCGCCGTCATCGCCCCGAAGATCCTCGGCGAGGCGACGAACATCATCTTCGAGGGCGTCGCCTCCAACGCCCTGGCGGCGCAGTTCCCCGACGGCACGTCGCAGGAGGTCGTCGTCGATGCGCTCAACGCCGCAGGCCAGACCGACCTCGCCAACATGATCGGCGCGATGAACGACTTCACGGTCGGCGCCGGCGTCGACTTCGAAGCCCTCCGCATCGTCATCGTCGCCGTGCTCGCGATCTACGTCGCGTCGTCGTTCCTCAGCTGGATCCAGGGCTACGTCATCAACATCATCATGGTCCGCACGATGTGGCGCCTGCGCGAGTCGGTCGAGACGAAGATCAACCGCCTGCCGCTGTCGTACTTCGACAAGGTGCAGCGCGGCGAGCTGATCTCCCGCGTCACGAACGACATCGACAACATCACGCAGACGATGCAGCAGTCGCTGTCCACCGTCGTCACGTCGGTGCTGACCGTGATCGGCGTGCTGATCATGATGTTCTCGATCTCGTGGCAGCTCGCCCTCGTCGCGCTCGTCTCGCTGCCGCTCATGGCCGTGATCTTCGGCGTGATCGGACCCCGCTCGCAGAAGGCGTTCGGCATCCAGTGGCGCAAGGTCGGCCGCCTCAACGCCCGCGTCGAGGAGTCGTTCTCGGGCCACGCGCTCGTGAAGGTCTTCGGCCGCGAGGTCGACTCGCGCGAGAAGTTCCAGATCGAGAACGAGGAGCTCTACGAAGCCAGCTTCAAGGCGCAGTTCCTCTCCGGCATCATCATGCCCGGCATGATGTTCATCGGAAACCTCACCTACGTCGGCATCGCCGTCCTCGGCGGCCTCATGGTGGCGAACGGCCAGCTGCGGCTCGGCGACGTGCAGGCGTTCATCCAGTACTCGCAGCAGTTCACCCAGCCGCTGTCGCAGCTGGGCGGCATGGCGGCGGTCATCCAGTCGGGCACCGCGTCGGCCGAGCGCGTCTTCGAGCTGCTCGACGCCGAGGAGCAGGAGCCGGACTCGCCCGACGCCCCGGAGCCCGTCGACGGCGAGGGCGTCATCGAGTTCGAGAACGTCCGGTTCTCGTACACGCCGGAGCACCCGCTCATCACCGACCTGTCGTTCCGCGTCGAGCCCGGGCAGACGGTCGCGATCGTCGGGCCGACCGGCGCCGGCAAGACGACGCTCGTGAACCTGATCATGCGCTTCTACGAGCTCGACGGCGGCCGCATCCTGCTCGACGGGCAGGACATCGCCGAGCTCACCCGCGACGACGTGCGCTCGCGCACCGGCATGGTGCTGCAGGACCCGTGGCTGTTCGCCGGCACCATCCGCGAGAACATCCGCTACGGTCGCGAGTCGGCGACCGACGAGGAGATCGTGGATGCCGCGACCGCGACGCGCGTCGACCGCTTCGTGCACTCGCTGCCCGACGGCTACGACACCGTGCTCGACGAGGAAGCGTCGAACGTCTCGGCGGGCGAGAAGCAGCTCATCACGATCGCCCGCGCGTTCGTCGCGCAGCCGTCGGTGCTGATCCTCGACGAGGCCACGTCGTCGGTCGACACCCGCACCGAGCTGCTCCTGCAGCACGCCATGGCGGCGCTGCGCGAAGGCCGCACGTCGTTCGTCATCGCGCACCGGCTCTCGACGATCCGCGACGCCGACCTCATCCTCGTGATGGAGCACGGCGACATCGTCGAGAAGGGCACGCACGACGAGCTCATCGCGGCGCAGGGCGCGTACTGGCGGCTCTACCAGTCGCAGTTCGAGCAGGCTGCCACCGATCTCGGTGCCCAGAGCGGTCAGCTCGGCGCACGAGTCCGCCGAGGTCAACGCGAGCTGATCGCGGGGCGCTATCGAGCGCAGCGGAAGCCGATGTGCGTCATCGCGGTGTCTTCGGACTGCGGCGAGCGTGCGGCGGGCCGGTAGCGCAGGCAGTAGTCGGGCGAGCACAGGTGCGAGCCGCCCTTGAGCACGCGCCGCACGTCCGCGGAGGGCGATGCCGCGAGAAGGTTCGCTCGGGTTCCGGCATCGACGGCGGCCCCGCCGGGCACCGCGTGGCGAGGCGCGTAGATGTCCGTCGTCCACTCCCAGGTGTTGCCGGTCATGTCGAACAGGCCATAGCCGTTGGGCGCGAACGCTCCGACCGGCGACGTTCCGTCCCACCCCTCGGCGCCGGTGTTGCGGTACGGGAACGATCCCTGCCACCGGTTCACCATCAGGCGCCTCTGCGGGTGCTCCTCATCGCCCCACGCGAAGCGCGCGCCCACGATCCCCCCGCGGGCGGCCCATTCCCACTCGGTCTCCGTCGGCAGCCTCTTGCCCGCCCAGGTCGCAAAGGCGACGGCATCCGCGTACGACACGTGCACGACGGGATGCCGCATCCGATCATCGACCGACGACCCCGGTCCGGCCGGCTCGCGCCACCGCGCTCCCGGCTGCCAGCGCCACCACTGCCGCCAATCGCGCAGATCGACCGGCCCCGCGGTGGGCGTGAAGACCATCGACCCGGGCACGAGGTCGGCCGGGTCGGCGCCCGCGAAGTCGCCGGGGTCGAGTTCCCGCTCGGCGACGGTCACGTACCCGGTCGCTTCGATGAACTCGGCGAACTCCGCATTCGTGACGGGGTGCGCGTCGAGTTCGAACGGCTCGACGTCGCGCTCGTGCACCGGACCTTCGTCGCGGTAGTACTCGTCCGATCCCATCAGCAGCGTCCCGCCGGGAATCGCGATCATGTCGGGCACCCCCTCACGCTAGCCCGCCCACCAAGCGCGGCGACACCCCGTGCGGCGCCCGGGGATGGCATCAGCCGGACGGGCCGATGCGCATACCCTTGCCAGCATGAGTTCATCGGCCCCGCCGCCCCAGAGTCACAGCGAGGCGCACGAACTCGTCGCGGTGATCCTGCTGTCGCTCGTGGCGGTTCTGACGGCGTGGTGCGGATTCGAGTCCGCCAAGTGGGGAGGCGACTCCGCGGTCGCCTTCAGTCAGGCTTCTGCCGCCCGCATCGAGGCGTCCGACTTCGAGAGTCAGGCGCGCGATGCCCGCAGCGTCGACCTCGCGGTCTACACGCAGTGGGTGCTCGCGGAGGCGAACGCGAATGCGCAGCTCGGCGACTTCATCGAACAGCGCTTCTCACCCGAGTTCGCCGTCGCGTTCGAGGCCTGGGAGGCGGACGGCAGGCAGGAGAAGGGCCCGTTCGCCATGGCGGAGTACGTGCCGCCGGGCACGGCGGACGCCGAGGCGGCGACCGCCCGCGCGAACGCGCTGCAGTCGGACGCGCTGGACTTCAACGAGAAGGGCGACAACTACTCACTGATGACGGTGCTGTTCGCGCTCGTGCTCTTCCTCGCCGCGATCGCTCAGCGAGGCATCTCACTTCTGGCCTCGCGCATCGTGCTCGGTCTTGCGGGCGTGCTGGCGATCACCGGCTTGATCGTGCTCTTCACCTTCCCGATCCGCCTCTGAGCGACCGGGCCGCTCACCGCCCGTTCAGAGTCCCTGCACCGCTTCCAGCCGTCCACTCTGGATCGCTGACGTGAAAGCCGCGTAGTCCGCGTCGTTCTGGTCGGCGTACGCGGCGGCGAAGTCGGCGATGCGCCAGCTCGAACGTGTCGGACTTGCCCAGGTAGGCGGCGATCTCCACGCGGTCGCCCGAGCGGGCGTGGGCGCGCGCCAGCGTCTCACCGCAGAGCCGCGCGTACAGCAGCGCGCCCCGCGGCACCGCCTTCTCGGCGTCGAGCGAGCCCTTCCAGTCGTGCAGCTGGCGGATGTAGAAGTCGCGCTCCACGTCTCCTTCGCCGCGCACGCTCTGCCACCCGAGGAAGATGTCGCTGGACCCCTGCATGAGGCGCTGACCGCGCACGACCCGCTCGCCCTGGTTCTCGTACTCGCACGGGTCGAGGAAGCGCTCGAGGACCGACGCCTGCGCCTCCTTGGCCTGCAGGAACAGCGGGTCCGCGTCGTCACGCCCGCGCATGAGCACGATCCACGCGCGCGTGCCGACGCTGCCCACGCCGACCACCTTGCGCGCCATGTGCACGTACGTGAACTCCGCGAGCGGATGATGCGGGGTGACCAGTGTCTGCTGGTACGCGTCGAGGATGTCGCGCACTCCCTGGACCGTCCCCTCCGCGTCGAGGCGGTCGGGGAACAGCTCCTCGACGGGAACGATCAGCGGCGGGTCGGAGATGATCCGCAGCCGTCCGCCGTCGTTGATGACCAGCTTGGAGAACGCCTGCATGCTGTCGCGCGTGAGCGCCTTCGTCGACGATCGCGTCGAAGCGCTTGATCTGCCGCTTCTCGGCGCGCGGCTCCTCGCGCTGGCCCTGGAGCCACTCCTGCACCTTCTCGGACGTCGAGGTGGTCGTACCACGACTCGAGCACTCCCGACTGCGCTGCGCGCAGCATCCGCTCGCGATATCCGCGACCGGCGGCCATCACGATGTCGCGGCGCTCCTCGTCGGTGAAGCCGCGGTAGCGCGGCCGGCGATCTCGAAGCTCGCCACCAGGCGCTTGACGTCCCACTCGAACGGGCCGGGGTGGGTCTCGTCGAAGTCGTTGATGTCGAAGACGAGGTTGCCGCTCGGCGCTGCCGAACAGCCCGAAGTTGGACAAGTGAGCATCTCCGCACAGCTGCACGGTCAGGCCGCTGCTCGGCGTGCGTGGCGAGGTCGGCGGCCATCAGGAGCGCGGCGCCGCGGTAGAACGTGAACGGCGAGACCATCATCCGGCCGTGGCGCACCGGCACGAGGTCGGCGACGCGGGATGTCGCCTGCTCCTCCAGCAGCGCCACCGGGTCGGTGCGATCCTCGGGCGCCGACCAGGCGGCGTGGCTGGAACGCGGCGTTCGCACGCGTGCGGACCGGCCGTAGGCGCGGCGTCCCTCGAAGTCGGATGGAGCGGGCGGGGACATCGTCGCGGTCAGACCTTCATCGGTCATGCACTGCCTCCTGATCGTGACCCGCCGGCGTTCCGGTGCCGCGGGGCTGCCTTCCACAGTCTGTCACTCGCATGCCCGGGGGAATACTGTCGGTCTCACGGCCGCCCTGCGGCCCGAAGGAGGCTCGCATGTCTGAGGCCGGCACGGTCGTCCGACGGCCGCTCAACTCTCCCCGCGCCGCGGCGCTCGCCGGAGTGCTCTTCGCGGTGCTGTTCACCACAGCGCTCGCGCTCATCCGTTCGGCGCTGCCCGAGACGCTGGCCGCCGGCTCGGACTGGCTGACGGGCAGCGCCGCCACGCGGATCACCATCGGCCTGGGCATCGTGCCCTTCGCCGGCATCGCGTTCCTCTGGTTCATGGGCGTCGTCCGCGACCGCTTCAAGGACGCCGAGGATCAGCTGTTCTCCTCGGTCTTCATCGGCAGCGGCCTGCTGTTCCTGGCGATGGTCTTCGTCTCTTCCGCCATCGCGGGCGGCATCCTCGCAACCTCGCCGCTCATCGCCGACGAGCAGTCGCGGTCGGAGATCACCACGTTCGGCCGCGCCGTCATGCTGCAGGTCAGCAACGTCTACGCCCTCCGCATGGCGGGCGTGCTGCTCATCTCGCTCGCGACGATGTGGCTGCGCACCGGAGTGATGCCGCGCTGGCTGGCCTTCGTGACGTACGCGGTCGCGCTCGTGCTGCTCGTGGTGACCACTCTCAGCCTCTGGGTCACGCTCATCTTCCCCGCGTGGGTGCTGGGCGTCAGCATCCTGATCCTCGTGCAGAACTACCGGCGGCGCGCCGCCTGATCGCGCCCGCTCAGATCGAGCCCTGTCAGATGCGAGCACAGTCACGTCAGGCCGAACAGCTCCAGCGGGTGGGTCAGGCGCCACCAGGCGGTCGGCGGCTCGATGTCGGCGGCGAGCGCGAGCGGCGTGCTCGCGGCAGTCGAGCGGACCCGTCACGGACAGGGTCCCGACATCGGCGCCCTTCTCGCGCTCCTCGCCCAGCGAGAACTCGGTGGTCACCGCGCCCGCTCCGCCGTTCCAGAGGATGACGCTCGCGTCCTGCGTCGTCAGGATCGCGACCTCTTCGCCCCACTCCGTGCTCGACCTGTCCCGCGACGGTGCCCGCGGTGACCGAGGGCACCGGCTGGAGGGCCGCCTGACCTCCGAATAGAGCGTGCGGGATGCCGCGAGCCGAGCCTCGTCATCGGGCTGGCCGAGGACCGACCCGTAGATGCGCACGGTCGTCTCCCCGACGACGATGTCCTTCGCCGAGAGCAGGTTGTACGTGTCGAGCGAGCCGGTCTTGATCCCGATCACCCCGGGGTCGGCGAGGAGGCCGTTCGTGTTGGTGACGAGCCCCGCGCCGGGGAGTTCCACGGCGGGCTTGGCGACGATCTCGGCGATCACCGGATCGGCCATCGCCCGCTTCGCGAGGGCGATGAGCGCCTCCGGGCTCGCGGCGTTCCGCGGGTCGAGCCCCGTGGGCTCCACGACCGTGACGCCGGGGATGCCGTGGGCGCTCAGCCACGCATCGGCGGCCCGGGCGAAGACCGCATCCGTCGGCCACAGGTTGCCGGCGAGACGGTCGGCATAGTTGTTCGCCGACCCGATGAGCATCCCTTCCATCAGCTGATACTGCGTGAGCGTCCCGCCGACGGGCACGTCGAGCGCCGACTCGCCGTTCGCGAGATAGCTCCCAGTACGCGTAAGCGTCTTCTTCCGTGAAGCGGAACTCCGGGCCCTGCTCGCCGACGGCCAGCGGCATCTGGTCGAGCACGAGGAGCGCTGTCACGACCTTCGTGATGCTCGCGATCGCGACCGTCTCGCCCGCCGACGCGACCACTCCGTCCATGCCCGCGACCGACATCGAGGCGCTGCCGCTGGCGGGCCAGGTCAGGGCGGCCGGCGGTGCCGGATCAGGATCCACCTGCGCGGCCTCGACGGTCGGGGCGACCGCGTGCAGCGGCCAGAGCAGCGTCGTCGCCGAGTACAGGGCGATCACCAGGATGAAGATTGCGATCGGCCCGAGAACGCCCGCGCGCCACGGCGAGCGGCGAGGCGGGTAGGCCAGGAGCTCGGCGCCGACCGGAACGTACGGGGAGGCCGCGCCGTCGAGCGTCTGCGCGGCCGTCGTCGACCGCGCGACCGCGTCTTCATCCACCCAGGCGATCGCGATGCGAGCGCCGCGCGTGGTGGCGGCGGCCTCGGAGCGGAGTGTCGTCGTCACCGGGGGTGACGAGGCGACGGCTCCGACCACCCCTGAGCTGGAGGCCGCGGCCGTCGGTGCCGGGGTGCGGGAGGTCGACGCGGCAGCCGAGGCGCCGAGCGCACCGGCGTCGACCAGCGTGTCGGTCGGGCCGCTCGTCTCGGCCGCATCCACGACCGAGCGCCTCCGACGACACCGTGGCGGACGCGGACGTCGTCCGCCCGCGCCGCGTGGGCGGCGCCGGGGGGCGCGCGGTGTCGTCCGGACTCATCCGCCCAAAATACCCCCTCCGGATCGGGACTATAATCATTCCGTCAACACGGGAGTCCGGTGGGCCGGGCTGAGAGGAAGCGAAAGACGCTTCGACCGTCGAACCTGATCTGGGTCATGCCAGCGCAGGAAGGAGATCTCCAATGAGCACTTCCACGTCCACCCGCTCCGTTTCTCGTCGAGGATTCGCCGGGATCGTCTGGCGATGGCGCGTCGTCGACATCGTCGTGGCGAGCGTCATCGCGGTGGCCTGCGCGCTGGTGTTCCTCGTCTGGAACGTCGGCTATCAGGCGCCGAGCGCCCTGCTGACCCCGTTGCTTCCCGGGCTGCAGGGCCTGCTCGCCGGTCCCTGGCTCATCGCGGGCGTGCTCGGCGGTCTCATCATCCGCAAGCCCGGCGCCGCCCTGTACACCGAGCTGGTCGCCGCGACGATCTCCGCGCTGATCGGCAATCAGTGGGGACCGCTCACGATCGTCTCCGGGCTCGTGCAGGGACTGGGCGCGGAGCTCGTCTTCCTCGCGTTCGCGTACGCGGTGTGGCGCCTGCCGGTCGCGATCCTCGCGGGCGCCGGCGCGGGGTTGGCCTGCGGGATCAACGACCGCATCCTCTGGTACGCCGGCGCCGACACGACGTTCACGATCGTCTACATCGTCTGCACGACGATCTCCGGCGCCGTCGTCGCCGGAGCCGGGTCGTGGTTCATCGCCCGGGGGCTCGCGGCCACGGGTGCGCTGCACCGGTTCGCCTCGGGCCGCGAGACCGCCCGGCGCGTCTAGCGTGTCCGTGGCCTCGTGACGCCCCTGCCGTTGAGCCCGCGGCGATCGAGGCGCGCGGCTGGGGATGGCGCTACGCGACGCGCCGCAGGTGGGCGATGGAGAATGTCTCGTTCTCCATCGCGCCGGGGGAGCGCGTGCTGCTGCTCGGCGCGTCGGGGTCGGGCAAGTCGACCCTCCTGCACGCACTGGCCGGCGTGCTCGGCGGAGACGACGAGGGCGAGCACACCGGGGAGCTCCGATCGGCGGCGAGCCGGCGAACCGCGTGCGCGGCCGGGCCGGGATGGTGCTGCAGGATCCCGACAGCCAGGCGATCCTCGCCCGCGTCGGCGACGACGTGGCATTCGGCTGCGAGAACCTCGGCGTTCCCCGCGAGGAGATCTGGGCGCGGGTGCGCGATGCGCTCGACGCGGTCGGCCTGGACGTTGCCCTGGACAGGTCGACGGCGGCGCTCTCGGGCGGGCAGAAGCAGCGGCTCGCCCTCGCCGGCGTGATCGCCATGCGCCCGGGTGTGATCCTGCTCGACGAGCCGACCGCGAACCTCGACCCGTCGGCGTCGCGGAGGTGCGCGACGCCGTGGGCCGGGCCGTCGAGACCACCGGCGCCACCCTCGTGGTGATCGAGCACCGGCTCGATGTCTGGCTGCCGCTCGTCGGCCGGGTCCTGGTGCTCGGGAACCGAAGCGACGGCTCGGGGCTCATCGCGGATGGGTCACCCGAGACGGTGCTGCGCGATCGAGGCCCGGCGCTCGCCGCCGGCGGAGTGTGGGTTCCCGGCATCCCGCCCGCGTTCCCGCCGCCGCCGAGCACGTCCCCTGCCGAGACCCTCCTGAGCGCCGAGTCGCTCGCGGTGTCGCGGGTGCGCGGCGTCCCGGTCGCCGGTCCGCTCGACCTCGAGGTCCGCGCCGCGGAGGCGCTCGGGGTGGTCGGGCCGAACGGCGCCGGCAAGTCCACGCTGGGACTCACTCTGGCCGGTCTCATCGCCCCCGAGTCGGGCCGGGTGGCGGCATCCGCTTCGCTGTCGGCGGGCGCGAAGGCCTCCCCGATCTCGTGGCCGTCTCGGGCGCTGCTGACCCGAATCGGCACAGTCTTCCAAGATCCGGAGCATCAGCTGCTCACCACCACTGTGCGAGCGGAGCTCGAAGTCGGCCCACGGGCCCTGGGATTGCCCGCGCAGGAGATCGCGGTGCGCGTCGACGAGCTGCTGGAGCGCCTGCGGCTCGGTGCGCTCGCCGAAGCCAACCCCTACACGCTGTCCGGCGGGGAGAAGCGGCGGCTGACCGTCGCCGCCATGCTCGCGACGAGACCGCGCGTGATGGTGCTCGATGAGCCGACGTTCGGGCAGGACGCCGCCACGTGGGCCGAGCTGGTGGCGATCATCGCCCGCCTTCGCGACGACGGTGCCGCGATCGTGGCCATCACCCATGACGAGACGGTGCTGACGCGCTCCGGGCACGGCGTTTCGCCGTCGGAGGTACCCCATGAGCGCGGCGGTCGTGACCGCACGGCGCGGCCCGGTCGCCCCGCGCAACCCCGTCGCCAAGCTCGGCGCCGCCCTGCTCATCGCGCTGCCCCTCGTGCTCACCATCGATCCCGTGTCGGCGGCCGTGGCGCTGCTGCTCGAGCTGCCGCTGCTCGCGGCGGCCGGTCTCGGCTGGCGCGAGTTCTGGCTGCGCACCCTGCCGATCTGGATCGCCGCGCCGCTGGCCGGCGTGACGATCGCGCTCTACGGCGCCACGAGCGGCGAGGTGTACGTCGAGTGGTTCGTGGTGCGCATCAGCGAGGGATCCCTCGACGCTCGCGCTCGCCACGTTCTTCCGCATCCTCGCGATCGGGCTTCCGGCCGTCGTCCTCTTCGTCACCGTCGACCCCACCGACCTCGCCGACGGACTCGCCCAGCTGCTCAAGCTGCCCGCCCGGTTCGTGCTCGGCGCGCTCGCCGGCATGCGACTCGTGGGGCTTCTCACCGATGACTGGCGAGCGCTCGCGCTGGCCCGCCGTGCACGCGGGGTGGCCGACACCGGCCGCATCCGGCGGGTGCTGGGCATGGCGTTCTCGCTGCTGGTGCTGTCGATCCGGCGAGGATCGACCCTCGCCACGGCGATGGAAGCGCGGGGCTTCGGCGGGCGCGCGCCACGGACGTGGGCGCGCGAGTCGCGCTTCGGATGGCGCGACGGGATGCTGCTGCTCGTCGGCGCGGCGATCTCGGCGACCGCCATCGCGGTGGCCGTGATCACCGGGTCGTGGAACTTCATCCTCGGCGCGACGGCCTGAGGGTTTCAGGCGACTTCAGCCGGCCGCGACGAGGCGCTCGTACGCGGGCTGCAGGGCCGGGAAGTAGTCCTCCCAGGCCACGGTGGCGGCATCCCGCCCGTCGTGCGCCGCGACCAGTCGGTCGAGGTAGTACTCCCACCCGGGTCCGATCGATCCGATGTCATCTTCGGGGTTGAGGCGCTGGCCGAACGTGAGCGTCGTCGCGCCGCCTCGCTGGTCGAGTTCGAACCAGAGGTGCCACGCCCCGGCTCCCTGCGACGTGTCGCCGGCGAAGCGGCGGGGCGGATCGCACTCGAGGATCGTGTATCGCTCCGCTTCGGCATCCTCGCCCTCGGCGGTCATGAAGAAGTCCACCTGCCCCGTCGCGGGATCGCCCTCCCAGCGGCCGATCCACCGTTCGAGCAGGGCGCTCTCGGTGAGCTCGCGCCAGATCTGCGAGGCGGATGCCGCGAACGTCCGTGTCAGCACGAGGTTCGGCTCGCCGCCGATCGCGGTCACGGTGCCGGTGATGGTCGTCATGTCGCGTTCCAGAGATCCCGGTAGTAGGCGAGGCGCAGGTGATCCGGCTCGACGCCGTCAGGCGCGGATGAGGGTGTCTTCCCACCCGGGTCCATAGTTCCATTCGGTGCTCATCGCCGCCACCGCGATGTCGGCCCACCGGTCGCCGGTGCCGGGGACGGCGACCGGCTCGGTGGGGATCCACATCAGCCCATTGTCGTCCCGCCTAGAGTGGGATCCGGTCCCACGCAGTTCGAAGGAGAGCACATGGACATCACGGGCGCTTCCGCCCTCGTGACCGGCGGTGCGAGCGGGCTCGGGCTGGCCACGGCCCGACGGCTCGCCCACGCCGGTGCCGCCGTGACGATCGTCGACCTCCCCACGTCGGCCGGTCCCGATGTCGCCGCCGAGCTCGGCGGAGCGTTCGCCCCCGCCGACGTCACCGACCCGGAGCAGGTCGCGGCCGCTGTGCGCACCGCCGCGGCATCCGGCCCGCTCCGCGTCGTGGTCAACTGCGCGGGGATCGCACCGCCGGCGAAAGTGCTCGACCGTGAGGGCAACCCGTCGCCGCTCGAGGGGTTCGAGCGCATCGTCCGCGTCAACCTGATCGGCACGTACAACGTGATCGCGCAGGCCTCCGCCGTCATGTCGCGCACCGACCCCGAGCCCGACAGCGGCGACCGCGGAGTGATCGTGAGCACCGCCAGCGTCGCCGCATTCGACGGCCAGATCGGGCAGCCGGCGTACTCGGCGAGCAAGGGCGGCGTGCACGCGATGACGCTCCCGATCGCCCGGGAACTCGCCCGCTACGGCATCCGGGTCGTCACGATCGCCCCGGGGATCATGGAGACGCCGATGCTCGCCGGCTTGCCGCAGGCCGCGCAGGACTCGCTCGGCCAGCAGGTTCCCTACCCGGCCCGGCTCGGGCGCCCCGACGAGTACGCGCGGCTGGTGATGTCGATCGTCGACAACGGCTACCTCAACGGTGAGACGATCCGCCTCGACGGCGCGATCCGCATGGCCCCGAAGTGATCGACGCGCACGCGCCGGCAGACGACCAAGGAGACTCATGACCGACTCGATCCTGCTCACTCGCGAGGGCGCACTCGCGCGGGTGACGTTCAATCGCCCGGCGTACCTGAACGCGATGGACTTCGACATGGGCACCCTGTGGCGCGACATCGCGCACGAGGTGACGTCGGACGCGTCCGTGGGGGCCGTGATCCTGGATGCCGCAGGCCCGGCCTTCTGCGCCGGCGGCGATGTCGTCGCAATGGCGACTTCCGGCGCGGGCGGCGACGCGGTCACCGCGACCGCCCACGTCATCCATGACGGCATCCGCACCTGGGCGCTCTCGGACAAGCCGATCGTCGCCGCGGTGCAGGGCGCGGTTGCCGGCGGCGGGCTCGGTCTCATGCTGTCGGCCGACTACATCGTCGCGGCCGACTCGGCGAAGTTCGTGAGCAAGTACGCCAACATCGGCCTGACGCCGGACCTCGGGGTCTCGACGCTCCTTCCGGCCGCGGTGGGTCAGCGACGCGCACTGCAGCTTCTGCTGCAGGACCGCACACTGGATGCCGCCGAGGCTCTCGACTGGGGTCTGGTTGCCGAGGTGGTGCCGCTCGCCGAGGTCGCCGGCCGGGCCGAGCAGGTCGCGCGCTTCTGGCTCGAGAACGCCACCGCGGCCTTCGGTCAGGCCAAGCGCCTGGTCCGGGTCGGCGCCCACCGCACCTTCGAGCAGAACCTCGACGACGAGGCCGCCACGATCGGCGCCCGTTTCGACACCGACGAGTCGAAGATGCGCGTCGCGGCCTTCGCCGCGGCATCCCGCAAGCAATCCGCCCCCCACCCCGAGGACCTCCGATGACCGACAAGCCCCTGGCCGGCAAGACCATCCTGATGTCGGGCGGCAGCCGCGGCATCGGCCTCGCGATCGCACTGCGCGCGGCCGCCGACGGTGCGAACGTCGCGCTGCTCGCCAAGACAGACTCGCCGCATCCCCGACTCGAGGGCACCGTGCACTCCGCCGCCGAACAGATCCGCGCGGCCGGCGGGCAGGCCCTGCCGATCGTCGGCGACGTGCGCAGCGACGACGACATCACCGAGGCGGTGCTGAAGACGCAGGGCGAGTTCGGCGGCATCGACATCGTCGTCAACAACGCGAGCGTGATCGACCTGTCGCCGTCGCTCGATCTGACCGCGAAGAAGTACGACCTCATGCAGGACGTCAACGTGCGCGGCACCTTCATGCTGTCGCAGGCGGCCGTGCCGATCCTGCGGGAGGCCGAGAACCCGCACATCCTGTCGCTGTCACCGCCGCTGAACCTCGATCCGAAATGGCTGGGCGCCCACACCGGCTACACGCTGGCCAAATACGGGATGACGATGGTGACGCTCGGCTTCGCGGCCGAGTTCCGCAAGGAGGGCATCGCCGCCAACACGCTCTGGCCGCGCACGACGATCGCGACCGCCGCGGTGCAGAACCTGCTCGGCGGGGATCTCGTGATGGCCGCCAGCCGCACGCCGGAGATCTACGCCGACGCCGCATACGAGGTGCTCACGCGCCCTGCGCGCGAATACACCGGGCAGACGCTGATCGTCGAGGACGTGCTGACGGATGCCGGTGTCACCGACTTCTCGCGCTACGCCGCGGTGCCCGGCACCCCGGACGAGCGGCTGTTCCCCGACATCTTCCTGTAGCGGCACCTCGCCTCGCGGCCTCGTGCGCCGGGGGCGGACGGGTCGTAGGGTGTCGGCATGGGTGTGCGGAGCCTGTTTCCGATCCTCAACTCGCGTGACCTGCCGCGGCTCGTCCGCTTCTACGAGGAGGCGCTCGGCGCGAGCGTCGAGTACCGGTTCGCGAGCGGCGAGGAGGACGACTACGTCTCGCTGCGCCTGGGTACCGAGGCCCTCGGCATCGGCCGCGTGCCGGATGCGCCCACGTCGGGCGATCGCGTCGCGCTGTGGTTCTACGTCGACGATGTGGATGCCGCGTACGCGGCCTGGACGCGGGTCGGCGGCGACAGTGTGCAGCCTCCCGCCGACATGCCGTGGGGCGAGCGGGTCGCCCAGGTGCGCGATCCCGATGGGAACCTCGTCAATCTCGGGGCTGAGCCGGCGCCGGAGTAGCCCTACTGCTTGTTCCCGCTGAACAGCAGGATGCCGCCCAGGCCGATCATGAGGCCGCCCCCGGTCGCGGACAGCGCGGCGATCCGCCGCGGCGATCTGCCGAACCATGTGCGGGCGCCGGCCGCCGCGAGCGCCCACGCGCCGTCGGAGATCAGGGCGATCACGAAGAAGATCAGGCCGAGCTGGATCATCTGCAGCGGCACCGCGCCGGCGTTCAGATCCACGAACTGAGGAAGCACGGCCACGAAGAACGCGATCGTCTTGGGGTTGGTGATGCCCACGACGAAGCCCTCCGCGAGCTGACGGCGATGAGACCGGGGCAGCGCGCCCGACATCGCCGCCTCGGCCGCGCGGTTGCGGTGCCGGATCGCCTGCACGCCGAGGAACATCAGATAGAGCGCGCCGACGACCTTCACGATCGTGAAGAGCACGACCGACCGCGCGACGATCCCCCCGACGCCGATCGCCACCAGGCCGATCACCGGCAGCAGCCCCAGCGCATTGCCGAGCACGCTGAGCAGTCCGCCGACGCGGCCGAGCGCGAGGGAGCGGCCGATGGTGAACAGCACGCTCGGCCCGGGGATGATGATCAGCACGAGCGCGGCCAGCGTGAACGCGAGGAGATTCTGCGGCGGGACCACATCCACACGATAGTGGCGGATGCCGCAGCGGCGACGGCCTGGCGGGCTCAGCCGCCCGCGCTCGGGGTGAGCAGCACCGTGAGATATCCGCCCTGCCCCCACACGAACGCCACGCTCTGGTCGGGTGTCATCCCGTCCGGCCTGTCGTCCTCGGCGATCCGATGGGCGGGCAGCGCGACGAGCAGGACGCCGTCCGCGCGCCATTCCCGCGGGATGCAGCGGCCGAGCGTGTCGGAGTCCGCCGCCAGGAGGATGCAGTGCTCGGTGCCGCGCGCGCTCGGAGCGGCTCCGATCCACAGCTTCCAGCCGTAGTAGTCGCCGAGCGGCTGCGCCCATGCCATGTCGCCGCCGATCGGGAAGCGGGGAACGTCGGTCCCGGCGGGAACATCGACGAACGTTCCGTTGGCCGCATCGATCTGCACCGGCACGAAGATCTTGGCGCCCGGCTCCGACAGCAGGTTCTTCGCGGCAGCCGCCGCTTCGGCCGCGGCGGCGCTCTCGGCCCGCTCCGATGCCTGCATGCCGCCGATGCCGCCGAGCGCGATCGTCACCACCGCAAGGACCGCGACCGCAGCGACGTGCCAGCGCTCCCTCGTCCGTCGCGGGAAGGCGGCCCGTGCCGGTGAAGGCCCCTCATCCGCGCCAGGCTCGAGGACAGCGACGGCGGTGCCCCCAGCGGAGCTCTTCTCCGGCAGATACGGCCCGGCATCCGCAGGCGCGGTGTCCGCGTCGACGGGGGCGCCGAATGGTGGGGCTTTCGGCAGCGCGAGATCCTCCAGCTCGACGAGACGAGACAGCGAGTCGGCGTCGCCGGCGATGTCGGAAGACGGACCGTAGGCGCGGATCCGCAGTGCGTCCAGCTCAGCGCGCGCCGCCGCATCCATGGCTCACCGAAGCCCTGTCGCGCGGCCGGACGGGAGCGGTCGCGCCCTCACGTCGCTCACGATCCTCACGGTACCCCGGTCACGAGTGGGTCAGGGCCGCCCGAGGCCAGCCTTTGCGCAGGTGCGTCCCCTACCCTGACACCATGACCCGCTCGCCCGAGACACCGATTCGCCAGGTGCGCCCGAAGACCGAAGGGTGGCAGCAGAAGAAGGATGCCGAGGGCCGGCCTCTCCTGCAGTTCGCCAGCCCGAAGCGGGGCAAGCCGCCGGTGCACCTCGCCGATCTCACGCCGGACGAGCGGGTCGCCAAGGTGAAGGAGCTCGGCATGCCGGGCTTCCGCGCGAAGCAGCTCGAGAAGCACTACTTCACGCACTGGACGCACGATCCCGCCGCGATGAGCGACCTGCCCGCGGCCGGGCGCGAAGCAGTTCGTGCACGGCATGCTGCCGCCCCTGCTGACCGAGGTGCGCCGACTCGAGACCGATCGCGGCGACACGATCAAGTTCCTGTGGAAGCTGCACGACGGAGCCCTCGTCGAATCCGTGCTCATGCGATACCCGGGCCGGATCACGCTGTGCGTCTCGTCGCAGGCGGGGTGCGGCATGAACTGCCCGTTCTGCGCGACCGGTCAGGCGGGCCTGACCCGCAACATGTCGGCCGCCGAGATCATCGAGCAGATCGTGCGCGCCAACCGATTGATCGCCGAGGGCGGACTGGGCGGCAAGTCGCTCCGGCAGGCTCAGGGACCGGGTCAGTCGCCCGAGCGCGTGAGCAACATCGTCTTCATGGGCATGGGGGAGCCGCTTGCGAACTATTCGCGGGTCATGCAGGCCGTGCGGGTCATGACCGACAAGGAGCACGGGCTGGGCATGAGCGCCCGCGGCATCACGGTGTCCACCGTCGGGCTCGTGCCCGCGATCACCAAGCTCGCGAACGAGAGCATCCCGGTGACGTTCGCCCTGTCGCTGCACGCGCCCGATGACCGGCTGCGCGATGAGCTCATTCCCGTGAACTCGCGCTGGAAGGTCGATGAGGCGCTGGATGCCGCGCGGAACTACTTCGACAAGACCGGCCGCCGGGTCTCGATCGAGTACGCCCTGATCAAGGACATGAACGACCACGCCTGGCGCGCCGACCTCCTCGCGGAGAAGCTCAATGCCCGCGGTCGCGGCTGGGTCCACGTGAATCCGATCCCGCTCAACCCCACCCCGGGCTCGATCTGGACCGCGTCGGAGGTTCCGGTGCAGAACGAATTCGTCCGCCGGCTGAATGAGGCCGGCATCCCGACGACTCTCCGCGACACCCGCGGCAAGGAGATCGACGGCGCGTGCGGGCAGCTCGTCGCCACGACCGAAGACGAGGCGGCCGCCGCCGCGACCCCCGCCGAGGACTGATCGCCGCGGGAGGGCGGCGGGACTGACAGAATCGGCACATGCCGAACTGGCTCGTCTTCGCGCTCATCGCCCTCGCGTTCGCCGCCGTCGCGACCTGGGTCTCGCGCCGGCTGCTCGACACGCCGGTCGGGTGGCTGCGGTCGTTGATCTTCTCGATCGTCGTGTTCTCGCTGAGCATCCCCCTGGTGCTCTGGATGCTCGAGCAGTCGAACGTCTACGCGGACGGGGAGTTCCTCGTCGCCTGGCCGATCGCGGCGACCATCATCGGCCCTCATCCTCGGCTGGGTGTTCGCCGTCGTCGTGGTCGTGATCGTCGTCAGCGAGTTCCTGGTGCCCACGCGGCCGCTCCGCAATCCGATCGTGGTGATCCGCAACGCGATCCGGCGCCGCGATCGTGCCCGTCGCTACGCGCAGATCGTCGTCATCGCCTCGCGCCACGGCATCGGGCTGTACCAGAACCGCGCGCGGGGCTACAGCGACGAACTGCCCGAAGCGCTCGTGGGCGCCCTGAACGAAGCGGGGGTGACCTTCGTCAAGCTCGGCCAGGTGCTCTCCTCCCGCGCGGATGTGCTCCCGCCGCAGCTGGTCAAGGCGCTGTCGACGCTCCAGATGGACTCCACCCCCATCCCGTGGACGGAGGCCGAAACCGCGATCCGCCACGAGCTCCGGCGCCCGCTGGACGAGGTGTTCGCCTCGATCGACCAGGTTCCGATGGCAGCGGCATCCGTCGCACAGGTGCACGCCGCGACGCTGAAGACGGGTGAGCGGGTGGTCGTCAAGATCCAGAGGCCCGCCGCGCGTGCGCAGGTGACGACCGACCTCGACATCCTCGAGCGCCTCGCCGCCGACGCCGAGCGACGCACCGAATGGGCGCGCGACTACGGCGCACGCGCTCTCGCCGCCGAGTTCGCGCGGGCACTGCGCGAGGAGCTGGACTATCGCGTGGAAGCCGCGAACACAGAGATGCTGCGCGGTGCGATCGAGCGGTCGCAATCGCCGGCGCTGAACATCCCGACCGTGTACCACGACATCTCGACGTCGCGGATGCTGGTGCTCGAGCGCGCGGACGGCATCCCGTTCAGCCGTCTGACGCCGGATGCGCTGCCGCCGGCAGCGGCGCATCGAGTCGTCGACGGCGTGGTGGATTCGGTCTTCGAGCAGATCGCCGTGCGCGGGGTGTTCCACGCCGACCTCCACGCCGGCAACCTGATCCTCGCGGCGGACGGCACGGTCACCCTGATCGACTTCGGCGCGATCGGCATCCTCGAGCGCAGCGTGCGCCGGCTGCTTGCTCCGCTGCTGGTCGCGATCGCGAACGACGACGACGTGTCGGCGACCGACATCGTCCTGCTGCTGTGCGCGCCGATGGCGGGCGGCAGCGTGGAGCAGACCGTGCTGCAGCACGACATCGGTGCGATCCTCACCCGGGTCGCGAACGCGCAGGTGGGCGAGAACGTGTTCACCGCGCTGATCGACGTGCTGCGCCGGCACCGCCTTGCGATGCCCCCGTCGCTGCTGCTCGTCTTCCGCACCCTCGATCTCCCTCGAGGGTTCGCTGCGCCGCCTGGTTCCCGGGTACGACATGGTCGGCCGGGGACTGTCGCGCGCTCCGCACATCGCCCTGCAGCTGACCTCGCCGCGGACGGTGGCGCTCGGCCTTCAGGCCCAGTCGGCGATCCTGGCCGAGCAGATGCGGCGGCTTCCTCGCCGGATCGAGGGCATCACGCAGGCGCTGCAGGACGGCACGTTCCAGGTGCGGGTGCGCGCGCTGGAGAGCGCGGACGACCGTCGGCTGGCTCGACTCGATCCTGGGAGAGGTGACGGCGACGGTCGTCGGCGTGGCGCTGGTGGCCACGGGCTTCTTCCTGGCCGTCTCGGACGTCGGTCCCGAGCTCGCCGAGGGCGTGCGCACGTTCTCCTTCCTGGGCAGCGTGCTCGGGCTGGGCGGGATGCTGCTGCTCCTGCGCAGCCTCAGCGGCGCGTTCCGCAGGCGAGCACCCGAGCAGTGACGAAGCCCGCGTCAAGCCCGGCGCCCGGGTTCGCTCCCGCCGGTAGCGTTGTCGGATGGTCAATTATCGATATCTCGGCAACAGCGGTCTCAAGGTCTCGGAGATCACCTACGGCAACTGGGTGACGCACGGCTCGCAGGTGGACGATTCCGCGGCGATCGCGACGGTGCACGCGGCTCTGGAGGCCGGCATCACGACGTTCGACACGGCGGACGCCTATGCCAACACGACGGCCGAGACGGTGCTCGGCGAAGGCGATCGAGGGTCACCGCCGCGAGTCGCTGGAGATCTTCACCAAGGTGTACTGGCCGACCGGCCCCAAGGGCCCCAACGACAGCGGCCTGAGCCGCAAGCACATCATGGAGTCGATCAACGGATCGCTCAGGCGACTCGGCACCGACTACGTCGAGCTGTACCAGGCGCATCGCTACGACTACGAGACCCCGATCGAGGAGACGTTCCAGGCGTTCGCCGACGTCGTCCGGCAGGGCAAGGCTCTCTACATCGGCGTGTCCGAGTGGACCGCCGAGCAGCTGCGGGAGGGTGCCGCGCTCGCGAAGGATCTCGGCATCCAGCTCATCTCCAACCAGCCTCAGTACTCGATGCTGTGGCGAGTGATCGAGGGCAAGGTCGTGCCCGCCTCCGAGGAGCTCGGCATCTCGCAGATCGTCTGGTCGCCGATGGCGCAGGGCGTGCTCAGCGGCAAGTACCTGCCGGGGCAGCCGGCACCCGAGGGCTCGCGGGCGACCGACGAGAAGAGCGGCGCCGACTTCATCAAGCGGTTCATGGATGACGACGTGCTGACCGCGGTCCAGCGCCTGAAGCCGATCGCCGACGAGGCCGGGCTCTCGATGCCGCAGCTGGCGATCGCCTGGGTGCTCCAGAACCCGAACGTCGCGGCCGCGCTCGTGGGAGCCTCGCGCCCCGATCAGATCGCGTCGAACGTCGCGGCATCCGGTGTCACCCTCGACGCGTCCACGATGGCCGCGATCGACGAGGCCATCGGCGCGGTGGCGGTCACCGACGCGGAGGCGACGTACTCGGTCTCGCCGAAGACGCGGCCCTGAGCGAGCTTCCAGAGCCCATGGCAGTGACGAGCTCCGGCGTCCTCCTCTACCGACTGGCGGGGGAGGCGCCGGAGGTGCTCATCGCGCACATGGGCGGCCCGTACTGGGCGGCCAAAGAGGAGGGGGCGTGGTCGATCCCGAAAGGCGAGTACGACCCCGACGCCGAATCGGCGCTGGATGCCGCGCTCCGTGAATTCGCGGAGGAGCTCGGCGTGCCCGCTCCCGAGGGGCCGTACGCGGAGCTCGGCACGTTCGCGTACTCGTCGGGCAAGCGCGTCACCGTCTTCGTCGCCGACGGCGCGGGATTCTCGCTCGACGGGCTGTCCTTCGGCGAGTTCGAGCTGGAATGGCCCCCGCGGTCAGGCCGGATGCAGTCGTTCCCCGAGGTCGACCGCGCCGAATGGACCACCACGGATGCCGCACGCGAGCGACTCGTGAAGGGTCAGCGTGCTGCCCTCGGCGCGCTCGAGAAGCACCTCGTCGGAGGCTGCCGGCTGAGGCCGCCTACTGCCAACCGGGTGGGGGCACGGCGGTCGGTGCGGAGGCATCCGGCACGTCCTACGAATTCGGCCGTGTCGGCCGGCTCGGCGATGACCGAGCCGCCGGGCATGAGGGTGTACGAGACGAGCTCACCGAGTCCTGTGAAGAGGTCGCTGTCCGCGTCCGAGTACCACGAGGGCAGCAGCACCGACACGGGATTGGCGTAGGCGTTCTCCACCGGGATGCAGGTGACGGACGGCTTCGGGCAGGTCGGCGATGATCATGCAGAAGCGGTCGTCGCTCGTCGGGCCGACACCCACCGTGCGGCCGTAGAGGAGCCCTAGCGGACGGAGGCTGATCGCGGACCATTCTCTGGGCGACCTCCGCCGCGCCCGGCAGGGTCAGCACGCTCGTCGCGCAGCCCGTCGATGTACAGGCGGTAGCTCGCGCGGTACGACGCCTCCCGCTGCTCGTTCACCGCGGCGGCGATTCTCGCGTCCCCCGCCGCGAGGGCTTCGGCGGTCGAGAGGCGCGCGGCGCTCCACCCGGCTCCGCCGAGCAGCAGCGCCACCGCCGCGGTCGCCGCGACCAGTGCACCGTGCCAGTGGGGCACGCGTCGTCCGCGTGCCGCGGGCGCTGGTGGCCGATCCCGGGCGCCGTCGGACCGCACCCTCCGGTGACGCGGCGCGGCGCGGACGGTTCCCGGCGGCGGCGTCGAGGGCGGCGGCATCAGGTGGCGGTTCGTGGCGGCTCGGGCGGGAAGCGTTCGCGCCGCATCCGCTCCTCGAGCTCGTTCAGCCGCGCGACGTCGCCCGGCGTCGATCGAAGATGTCGGCATCCGCTCCATACGCGCGCCGGCGCAGCGCGTCGAGCTCGGCCGATCTCGGCGTGCGTCAGGGTCCCCGGCGGCTCGTCTCCCACGGTCCCAGGGTACGTCCGCCCAGGCGCGGCCGGGCGGGGCCGGCATCAGCCCGCTGCTCGCTCCGCGTCCCATTCCTCCAGCAGCTCCGGCATCCGCCGGCGAGGAATCGGAAGAACTCCGACATGTCCCGAGCACGCGCCACCGACATCGGGGCGCCCGTGTTCTCGTCGGCGACCCGATCGACGAAGTCGGCGAGCCGCTCGTACAGCGGCATGTTGGCGGTCAGCACCACGTGCCAGCCGTCGTCGGCGATGTCGTAGCGGTCGCGCCGGTCGCCGCGATGCGGCAGCCGGTGGATGATGTGGATCGCCTGGAGATAGCGCACCGCGCCCGAGACCGCCGCAGCCGAGACGCCGAGTCGATCGGCCAGCTCGGCCGCCGTGTATCCCTCGTCGGGCGAGCCGACCAGCGCCATCATGACGCGCGCCGGCATGCGCGGCATCCCGGCCGCCGTCATCATCGCGGCCGCCTGCTCGGCCGGCTCCGGCCCGGCATGCTCCACGGCCGTCATCCCGCGGGAGCCAGTTCGCGTCGGCGCATGAGCAGCGCGGCTGCGGCCCCGATCGCAGCAATCGCCAGCAGCAGCCACCACAGTCCCTGCAGGTCCATGCCGTCGCCGGTCACGGTCGGGGCGATCGCGCATGGGCGCGAGGTGCACGAGCCCAGTCGGGGAACCCGAACAGCGGTCCGAACAGCCCGAGCACCATCGCGATGAGCACGAGCGTCCAGCCCAGCGGGATCGTCAGCCGCGGCGCGATGACGAAGACGAGCGCGGTGAGCACGAGGAAGACGGATGCCGCGACCACCTGCCCGGATCCCACCACGGCCACATCGCCCAGGAGCGACCAGTCGCCCTGTCGTCCGGCGATGCCCAGCGCCGCACCGACGGCTCCGCCGACGGCGACCATGGCGATGGCGACGAATCCGACGACCACGTACCCCGCGAGCCAGCGCACCCGATCGACCGGTGTCGCCAGCACAGCCTCCGCCGTGCCGTGGGCCTCCTCTTGTCGCGCTCGGCAGACGGTCTGCACGGCGGCAGCACGCGGCGAGGATGCCGAGCACCTCGAAGAAGATGATGACCGCTCCCTGCGCGATGCTGCCGTTCGCGCTGATCGCCGCGAGGATCGCCTCGACGGACGGGCAGCTTCGGTGACCACGTCCGCCAGCACCCCTGCGAGGCTCGTCGCGAGGAGCCCGGTGAGCAGGCCGCCGACGGTCCATCCCAGGATCGATCCGCGCGTGAGGCGCCAGACGAGGCTGATCGGCCCAGCCAGCGTCGGCCGGTGCGTCCGCGCGGCCCCGCCGCTCGGGAACGAGGCTCGCGCCGAGGTCGCGCGAGCTCTGGATCGCGACGGACACTGCGGCCAGCGCGAGTCCGAAGGCCGACGCACAGCAGCAGCGGCCAGACGTTGTCATCGGCGAAGGGGCGTGACTGCTCTCCCCATCCGAAGGGCGACAACCAGGTGAGCCAGGAGCTCTCGATGCGCTGCAGATCGGCGCTCGGGGTGCCCAGCGCGTTGCCCATGCCGGCGATGAGGAAAGGTCAGGAGCAGCGCCCAGACCGCGAGGGCGTTCGCACCTCGCGACGTGCGCATGAGCTGCCCGGCGAGCAGCCCGATCCCGAGGAAGGCCACGCCGACCGACGCCGGCGCCGAAACCTGCGACGAGCGATCCCTGCGCGGCCAGCCCGGTACCCGATCAGCGCGAGGGAGATCAGCACCGCGAGGGCGAGGTTCGCGAGGATGCCGTGCGGAGCGTGGCCAGCGAGCGGGGTGATCCGTCCCGCGGGCGTCGCAGCGACCATGCTCGGCCCGACCCTGCTCCTCATCCATGCGGGTGTGGCGGACGGCGAGGAACGAGCTCATGAAGGCCGCGAGCATGGCCAGGAACGGGAAGATGAGGAACAGCATGAACGCGCCCTCGTCGGCACCGGAGGGCAGACCGCGGAAGAGCATGATCACCGGATTGGCGATCGCCGTCGCCAGGAGCGCGCTGACGATCTTCCTGCGTTCCGTACGACTGCGTCACCCCGACGTAGGTGACGTACGCCAGCAGGGCGGTGCCGCCGATCCACATCAGCAGCTGCCACCGGTCGCGCCGCAGGCGCTCGCCGGAGGAGCGTGCCCAGGCCGGTCATCGTCCGGAGCCCGTCAGAGCGGTCCTGTCCACGGTCGTCGCCGGCGTCCACTCCGTCATCGCCGTAGTGGCGGAGGAACAGCTCCTCGAGGGAGGGCGGTTCGATGCGGAGCGCGGCGACGTTGCGGCGGGCCAGCTCGGGCAGCGCACCGGCGACCTTGTCGCTGTCGATCGTGAACCGGGCTCGGCCGTCGACGACCTGCAGGTCGTGGGCATCGGGGATGCCGCCGCGGATCGATGCCGTCGCGTCGAAGGAGACCTCGGTCCGGGTCAGGTGGCGCAGTTCGGCGAGCGTGCCGGTCTCGACGACCCTTCCGGCGCGGATGATGCTGACACGATCGCAGAGGAGTTCGACCTCTGAGAGGATGTGGCTGGACAGCAGCACCGTGGCGCCGGCAACCTTCATGCGGGCCATCTCGCGACGGAAGACGACCTCCATCAGCGGGTCGAGACCGCTGGTCGGCTCGTCGAAGATGTACAGATCCGCGGGGACGGCCAGCGCGGCGATGAGCGCCACCTTCTGCCGGTTGCCCTTCGAGTACGCGCGGCCCTTGTTGCGGGGATCGAACTGGAACGCCTCCATCAGCCGCTGCTTCTCGTCGCGGAATGCGGAGTTCCCGCGGCCGGCGCCCCGGAGCCGGGCGAGCACGTCGATCGACTCGCCGCCGGACAGGTTCGGCCAGATGCTCACGTCGCCGGGCACGTACGCGATGCGCCGATGGAGCGGGACGGCGGCGCGCCACGGATCCTGCCCGAAGACGGACACATCGCCGACGGTGGCACGCGCGAGTCCGAGCAGGATGCGGATGGTGGTGGACTTGCCGGCGCCGTTCGGCCCGAGGACGCCGTGCACCTGGCCCGACTCGACGGCAGGTCGAGCCCGTCGAGGGCGTGGACGTGACCGTAGGTCTTGGACAGGCCGCTGGTGCGGATCACGGTGCTCATGCGCGGAACGATACGCTGATTTCACAACTTTGTGAATACTGTGTCGCGCCGGACCAGCGGATGTATACGTAATGGAGGTCTGAGCTGATGGCAGCAGCGCATCAGCCCGGCTGTGTATACACTAGTAACGCAGGAAGGAGGGTGACGATGCGAGCCAGTGACCGGGCGTACGCCGAGCTCCTCGAGCAGATTCAGTACGGCGCCCTCGCACCCGGAACCGTTCTCGGCGAGGTGGAGCAGGCCGCCCGCCTCGGCGTCAGCCGCACGCCCCTGCGCGAAGCGCTCGGCCGGCTGGCCGCTGACGGCCTCGTCGTGCAGCAGTCTGCTCGCGTGACCGTCGTGAGCGATGTGGAGGTCGACGACATCCGGGCACTGTTCGAACTGCGCCGCGCCCTCGAAGAGACAGCAGCCCGTCTCGCCGCGGAGCGCGGCGATGCCTCCGCGTTCACAGCTCTCGCCGATGACTTCGCCCGCTCGAGCCTGCTCGGCGACGACGGCCGTGACGCGTACTACGCGCTGATCGCGCGATTCGACGCGCAGCTGGACGCCTCCGTCGGCAACGAGTACCTCACGTCGGCGCTGCGGACCGTGCGCACGCACCTGGTGCGCGTGCGCCGGCTCGCCCGCGACATCCCCGAACGGCTGGCGGCATCCGTGTCGGAGCACCGCCTCATCGCCGCCGCGATCGCGGACCGCGACGCCGACCTGGCAGCCCACGCGACGCACGTGCATCTGCACAACGCGCTCGCCACGATCCTCGCGTCCCTCGAGGGCGTCCACACCGAAGGAGCAGCATGACCGTCACGCACCACCTCCGCGTCCACCGCAGCGACGAGCACCTCGCCCGCGAAGGACAGCTCGCCTGGCGCATCGCCGAGATCGCCGCCGACCCGGTCGAGGTCGAGCCCGAGGTCGTCGACATGATCATCAACCGGGTGATCGACAACGCCGCCGTGGCGGCGGCATCCCTCACCCGCGCGCCCGTGAGCGCCGCACGCCAGCAGGCGCTCGATCACGCCGTGTCCGTCAGCGGCCGTGGATCGACCGTGTTCGGATGCAGCATCGAGCGCCGCACCAGTCCCGAGTGGGCCGCGTGGGCCAACGGTGTGGCCGTGCGCGAGCTCGACTACCACGACACGTTCCTGGCCGCCGACTACTCCCACCCGGGCGACAACATCCCGCCGATCCTCGCGGTCGCCCAGCACGTCGGCTCCGACGGCCGGGCTCTCGTGCGCGGCATCGCGACGGGCTACGAGATCCAGATCGACCTCGTGCGTGCGATCTGCCTGCACAAGCACAAGATCGACCACGTCGCGCACTTCGGCCCGTCGGCGGCGGCCGGCATCGGCACGCTGCTCGGCCTCGACACCGAGACGATCTACCAGGCCGTCGGCCAGGCGCTGCACACGACGACGGCCACGCGCCAGTCGCGCAAGGGCGAGATCTCCACCTGGAAGGCGCACGCCCCCGCGTTCGCCGGGAAGATGGCGGTCGAGGCGGTCGACCGCGCGATGCGCGGTGAGACGTCCCCGTCGCCGATCTACGAGGGTGAGGACGGCGTGATCGCATGGATGCTGGACGGGCCGGATGCCGCCTACGAGGTGCCGCTTCCCGGCGACGGCGAGCCCAAGCGCGGCATCCTGGATTCGTACACGAAGGAGCACTCCGCCGAGTACCAGGCGCAGGCGTGGATCGACCTCGCACGCAAGCTGCACAACGAGAATCCCGACGGCTTCGACCCGGAGAACATCGAGTCGATCGTGCTGCACACGAGCCACCACACGCACTACGTGATCGGCTCGGGCGCGAACGACCCGCAGAAGTACGACCCCGACGCATCCCGCGAGACGCTCGACCACTCGATCCCGTACATCTTCACGGTCGCGCTGCAGGACGGCACGTGGCACCACGTGGACTCGTACGCGCCCGAGCGGGCCGCGCGGGAGGACACCGTCGCCCTGTGGCAGAAGGTCACCACCGCCGAGGACGACGAATGGACGCGCCGCTACCACTCGGAAGACCCGCAGGAGAAGGCCTTCGGCGGCCGGGTCGTGATCCGCTTCGCCGACGGGACGGAGATCTCGGACGAGATCGCCGTCGCCGACGCCCACCCGCTCGGCGCCCGGCCGTTCGCCCGGGAGGACTACATCCGCAAATTCCGGATCCTCGCCGAGCCGGTGCTCGCACCCGAGGAGATCGAGCGCTTCCTCGAGCTCGTCCAGCGCCTGCCCGAACTGACCGCCGACGAGGTGGGCCGGCTCACGATCGTCGCCAAGCCGGGAGTCCTGGCGACGGCGCCCGCGCCGAAGGGGCTCTTCTGATGCTCTACTCCAGACCCCCGCCGCCGAGAAGAGGCGGATGCTGCGCGAGCGGCTCGCGTCCGGCGAGCTGCTGCGGTTTCCGGGCGCGTTCAACCCGCTGAGCGCGAAGCTCATCGCGCAGAAGGGCTTCGAGGGCGTCTACATCTCCGGGGCGGTGCTCGCCGCCGACCTCGGCCTGCCCGACATCGGGCTCACCACCCTCACCGAGGTCGCCGGCCGCGGTCAGCAGATCGCGCGGATGACCGAGCTGCCGGCGATCATCGACGCGGACACGGGCTTCGGCGAGCCGATGAACGTCGCGCGCACGATCCAGACGCTCGAGGACGCCGGGCTGGCCGGCACGCACATCGAGGATCAGATCAATCCCGAAGCGCTGCGGGCACCTGGACGGCAAGTCGGTCGTCGACGAGAACACGGCGATCAAGCGCATCCGCGCGGCGGTCGACGCGCGCCGCGACCCGAACTTCCTCATCATGGCGCGCACCGACATCCGGGCGATCGAGGGCCTCGATGCCGCGATCGATCGCGCCAAGGCGCTCGTGGATGCCGGGGCCGACGCGATCTTCCCCGAGGCGATGCGGTCGCTCGAGGAGTTCGCGGTGATGCGCGCCGCGCTGGACGTGCCGATCCTGGCGAACATGACCGAGTTCGGCAAGAGCGAGCTGTTCTCGGTCGACCAGCTCGCCGACGTGGGGGTCAACATCGTCATCTGGCCGGTGTCGCTCCTGCGCATCGCGATGGGCGCGTCGGGCCGTGCGCTGGATACGCTGATCGAAGAGGGCCACCTCACGAGCAAGCTCGACGAGATGCAGCATCGCGCCGACCTGTACGACCTCATCGACTACGAGGATTACAACCACTTCGACACTTCGGTGTTCAACTTCGACATCGCCCGTTAGGGGGCTCGATACGCGGCCTCGGTCGCCCGCCGATCCCGAGAGGATTCCAAGAGAGAAATGACAGAGATCGAGATCAAGAAGGGCCTCGCGGGCGTCACCGTCGACTACACGGCCGTCTCGAAGGTCAATCCGGAGACGAACAGCCTGCTCTACCGCGGCTATCCCGTTCAGGAGCTCGCGGCGACGCAGCCGTTCGAAGCGGTCGCCTACCTCCTCTGGTACGGCGAGCTGCCGACCGACGAGGAGCTGGCGGAGCTCGTCGCCGAGGAGCGCGCGAGCCGCACGCTCGACGAGAACGTGCGCGAGGCGATCGATCTGGTGCCTCTCGACGCGCACCCGATGGACGTGATCCGCACCGCCGTCTCGCTGGTGGGTGCATCCGACCCTGCGGCGTACGACACGTCGCGCGAATCCGACCTCGCCAAGTCACGCCGCCTGTTCGCCAAGCTCCCGGCGATGGTCGCGTACGACCAGCGCCGACGTCACGGTCTGGCGGCCGTCGACCCCCGAGACGATCTCGACTACGCGCAGAACTTCCTGTGGATGACGTTCGGCGAAGTGCCTGACGAGGTCGTCGCGCGCGCGTTCAACGTTTCGATGATCCTGTACGCCGAGCACTCGTTCAACGCGTCGACCTTCACCGCGCGCGTCATCACGAGCACGATGGCCGACCTGTACTCCGCCGTCGTCGGCGCGATCGGCGCACTCAAGGGACCGTTGCACGGTGGCGCGAACGAAGCAGTCATGCACATCTTCGACGAGATCGGCTCGGCTGAGAACGTGGGGCCGTGGCTGGATGCCGCCCTCGCCGAGAAGCGGAAGATCATGGGCTTCGGCCACCGGGTCTACAAGCACGGCGATTCGCGCGTGCCCACGATGAAGGCCGCGCTCGACACCCTCGTCGAGCACTACTCCGCCGAGGGCACGTCGGCGCGCGACCTCGCCGCGCTGTACGAGACGCTCGAGTCGGAATTCGTCTCGCGCAAGGGCATCTACCCGAACCTCGATTACCCATCGGGCCCCGCCTACAACCTCATGGGCTTCGACACCCTCACCTTCACGCCGCTGTTCGTCGCCGCGCGGATCACCGGCTGGACGGCGCACATCATGGAGCAGGCGGCGTCGAACGCCCTCATCCGCCCCCTGTCGGCCTACAACGGACCCGATGAGCGGCACATCGCCGGATATACCGCCGGCCGCCGACGCGACCGTGGACCGGCCGGAGGAAGCGCGCCGGCTGAGGGCGATGAGCATCACCTCGAGGGACGAGCTCCGTGCGGCGCAGGCGCCGCTCAAGGAGCGGTACCGCAATGATCCGGATGCGGCGATCACGCCCGTCCGGGCTGAGGCTCACTTCTCCGACCCGGGATCACCGCGACGGTCGCGGGCTGGAACGGGCCCGTGCGCTCAGGACTGCATCCGGCGACCGGCGGCGATGGGTCGGACGCGTGCTCCGCGGATCTGCTGATGCAGGCGCTGGTCGCCTGTGTGGGGGTCACCCTGCGCAGCGTCGCGACGGCGATGGGGCTCGAGGTGCGGGCGGTCGACATCGTCGCCGAGGGTGCGTTCGACGCTCGCGGGACGCTCGGCCTCGACCGGTCGATCGAGGTCGGCGTGCAGAGCGTCCGCGTCGTCGCGACCGTCGACACGGACGCCGACGACGCCACCCTGGCCCGCCTCGCAGCCTCCACGGAGCGGTACTGCGTCGTCGGTCAGTCGCTCCGGCATCCGCCGGAGATGGAGATCCGCCGCGGGCGCGCGGCCGCTGAACCTTCCAGGAGCTGACATGCCCACCGCGGTTCTCGTCGACGTCGTCCGCACTCCGTCCGGCCGGGGCAAGCCCGGCGGCGCTCTGTCGGGGGTACATCCGGTCGACCTCGCGGCCGGTGTGCTGCAGTCGGTGCTCGAGCGCAATGGCCTCGAGTCCCGTCAGATCGACGACGTGCTGCTCGGCTGCGTGAGCCAGGTCGCTGATCAGGCCATGAACATCGGACGGCAGGCGGTCCTTGCTGCGGGCTTCGACGCGTCGGTCCCGGCGACGACGATCGATCGGCAGTGCGGCTCGAGTCAGCAGGCCGCGCATTTCGCCGCGCAGGGCGTGATGGCGGGGGCCTACGACGTCGTGATCGCCGGCGGCGTGGAGTCGATGAGCCGCGTGCCGCTCGGGTCGTCGCGCACGGGCGGGTCGCGGTCGCCGCTGCTGGACGAGCGCTACCCGGAGGGGCTGGTCAACCAGGGCGTGTCCGCCGAGCTGATCGCGCACAAATGGCGGCTGTCTCGCGAAGTGCTGGACGCGTACTCGGCCGAGTCGCACCTGCGGGCGGCGGATGCCGCGGCCGGCGGCTTCTTCGACTCGCAGCTCGTGCCGGTCGACGTGGACGGCACGTCGGTGACTGCCGACGAGACCGTGCGCGCCGGCACGACGATCGCGGGGCTCGGCGGACTGAGTCCTGCGTTCCGCACCGACGACCTGGCCGCGAGGTTCCCCGAGCTGGACTGGCGGATCACGGCGGGCAACTCGTCGCCGCTGACCGACGCCGCATCGGCCGTGCTCATCATGAGCGAGGAGAAGGCGCAGGAGCTCGGCCTCACCCCGCGGGCGCGGTTCCACGCGTTCGCGGTCGTCGGCGACGACCCGCTGTACATGCTCACGGGGCCGATTCCCGCGACACGGCGCATTCTCGAGCGCAGCGGCCTCACGATGGACGACCTCGACGCGTACGAGGTCAACGAGGCGTTCGCCTCGGTGCCGCTCGCGTGGGCGCACGATCTGCGGGCCGACCCCGCGAAGCTCAACGCGTGGGGCGGCGCGATCGCGCTGGGTCATGCTGTGGGCTCCTCCGGTACGCGGCTGCTGGGCACGCTGCTGGCGACCCTCGAGGCCACCGGCGGCCGGTATGGCCTGCAGACCATGTGCGAGGGCGGCGGCATGGCGAACGCGACCATCATCGAGCGACTGTGAGGAAGCGGACTCGCGGATAGGCCGGTGGTGCGCGCCTTGCGAACCCCGGCGCGCACCATCCCCTCGCTCAGGCGGCGTAGTCGTATCTGGCTCGTCCGCCGAGTCGGGGTGTGCGGGCGGGGTCGACGTGGGGTGGCGGGATGAACCAGACCTTGGCTCGGATGCCGGTGCCGTCGATGTGGATGGTCCACCCGTTGTCGTGGATGCGGTGGTGGCAGGACTCGCAGAGCAGCACCCCGTTGTTCAGGTCGGTGGGTCCGGCGTCTCGTGCCCACCATCGGATGTGGTGGACCTTGGTGTGCCCGGGTGGTGCCCCGCACATCGCGCACCCGCCGTCGCGTTCGGTGAGCGCGAGCCGTTGGGTGGGGGTGAAGAGCCGTTTGGTGCGGCCCCAGTCCAGGATCTGACTGTCTCCGCCGAGGACGCAGGAGATGATCCGCCCGCCGGCGGCCATCCTGCGGGCGGTGGGAACGGAGACGGGGGTGGTGATCCCGTCGATCGTGGCGTACCCGGTGCCGTCCACGAGGTCGGTGTGGTCGATCCGCACCACGACCGTCGCCCCGTGGAGGGGCAGATCGGTCTGCGAGCAGCCGAGCGCGTGCTCGCAGAGCCGCACGAGCGCGTCCGCTTGCATCTGCTTCACCGACCGGCGGGGCAGGTCCGGGTCTGCCGTCCCATCCGACTGTCGCCGTGCCGTCCCGCTGCGGCATCGCGGGTGGCGCGCATCTCGGCGGACACCAGCGCTTCGATCGCGGTCTTGATCGGTGCGGCGCTGGCGGGGTCCAGTTCGGCGTGGAGGATGATCCGGCCGCGGTCTTCCCGGATCGTCAACGACCGTTCCGTGCGCGCTTCGTCTTCCCGCGGGGCGACTCCGTCCGGGTCCAGCCACGCCTCCGCCCGGGCGAGGACCCGGTTCAGCTGGTCCATCGTCAGCCCGGGCGCCTGCGCCACCAGGGTGCGCTCCGCCAGTCTCGAGGCGTCGGGTGCGGCGCGGAACGCGACCCGGTCCAGCAGCGCGATGATCGCCCCGGCCGCCCGCTCCGTCAACGTCGCAGCCGCCAGCGCCTGCGGCGACGTGCGGGTGCCGGGCCGGCGCCGTCTGCCCGGACAGCAGCTGCCGGGGCGCGGTCGCCTCGCCCACCTTCACCAGCCGTGCCGCGTCCCCGGTCGAAGTTCCGCCGGTCGCGGCGATCAGCGCCGTCGGGTTGCGGTACCCCTGCGTCTTCGCCAACCCCTCCGACCCCAGCTCCGGGCGGGACCGCCGGGCGATCTCCGCCGCCAGGACGGTCTGGTCCGCGTCGAGCATGCGCCGCATCCGGCAGTACCGCTCATGCACCGCGATCAGCTCGCTGTCACTCAGCGCCCGCAGCATCCGCACGTCGGCCACATCGCGCGCACGGCATCGAGCTCCGCGGGAAGCAAGTCGAGCGCTCTGGTCATAGAACAAATGTACTAACCACCTCCGACATCGCGGCCAGCCCGAGCGACTCCTGTGGAAAGTCGACCCTGAACCGGTCGACGCGGCCTTCCGCCGCTGACACCCGCATGACGCACGCCAGAAGCGGCCCCCATCCGGACCCGAAACCGGTTGGGGGCCGCTCTGCGCGGCGTATCGCCGCGGACGGGAGGGAAGAACCCCTCCCGTGGGCGCTGACGGCTGTTCGCCGGCGCCCGAGCCTTGCTAGAGCGCGTCGGCGATCGCGAAGAGCGTTGTCGTTCCCGACACCTCGTTCGCAACGGCCAGGAGGGCGGCGCCATTCGGCGACGATGACGCGGGAATGAACGCGAGGCCCTCGGGTCCGAGGTCGCCGGCCTGAGTGAGCGCTGCCGCCTTGTCGTCCGCATCCTCGACCGAGACCGAGAAGTCCCGGTTGTTGACGTACGTCACGAAGAAGGATGCCGCCGGATCGGTGATGTCGAACACCGCGATTCCACCGACGCGCTCGAAGCCGACGAACGCGTACGTGCGTCCGTCGACCTCTCCGATCGTCAGGTTCTCCGGTTCGGGTCCCTTGTCGTCGCTCCGGCCCTCGAAGTTCGACTCCGTGTGGTTCGAGTTGAAGAACTCCGGCAGGGCCGCGGCGGTGATCTGCTCGAACGCGTCGCCCGAGTCGAAGACCTGCTCGCCGTCCGTCGACCAGATCGAGAACGAACGGCTGCCGAACGCGTAGAGCTCGTCGTAGCACTCCTTCGCCTCGTTGAAGCCGTTCTCGATCGTCACGTTCAGGCGGCCGAGGTCGGCGTCGCCGGTGAGGGCGGCGAGTGGGCTGTCGGCGCAGACAGGTCCGTAGCCGTCGTCGGCGAGATTCTTCACGCGGACCGAGTCCGTGTAGTACACCCCCTCGATCTCGTTGCCGTCCTTGTCGAGGCCCCACTCGCGGGCGTCGCCCTCGTTCGCGGTGACGAGATACGTCTCGCCGGCCGCCTGGTAGGCGTTGAGACCGTCGGGCATGTAGACGCCCTTCAGGCCCCCCACCGTGCGGATGTCGATGGCCTCGTCGTCGTCGGAGGGATCGAGGCCGAATCCGTGCGACGCTGTGGTCCTTGAACCCCAGCGGCAGGATCTCGGTCACCTGTCGCCCGGTTCAGGTCGACGACCGCGAAAGCGTTCGCCTCCTGCAGCGCGACGTAGGCCGTCCGGCCGTCGATCGCGACGTACTCCGGCTCGAGGTTGCGCGAGACGGGCTTGTCGTCGCCGCTCGGGGTCGGGCCGAACACCCGCACGTCCTGCGGGGAGCGGGATCGATCCGCCGGCTTCGAACGCGTGGAAGTCCGCCGTGCGCACGTCCTTCTGCTTCGGCGCCCACTTCTGCGCGGGGTTGAGCTTGACGACGCTGACGGAGCCTTCGGGGTCGACCGAGAAGTCCTCCGCCGGCTCGCCCTCGTTCGCACTGACCGCGTACTTGCCGTCGGCGCTGATCGTCACCATGTCGGGGAGTGCGCCGACCGTGACGCTCCCCAAGACTGAGGGCCGCTTTCGGCCCGGCATCCGCGTCGAAGAAGACGAGCGAGCCGGGGTCGGTCTTGACGGGGGCCTCGAAAGCGATGACGCCGAGGCCGTCGGGGCGCACAGCGACCGAGTTGGCGACGCCCGCGGCCGTGATTTCGAACTCGAGCTTGGGTGCCTTCGGGTTGGAGTAGTCGAGCACCGATACGCTCCCGGCCAGGGCGTTCACGACGAAGAGCCGGTTGCCGTACGCGGTGACGATCTCGGCCGCGGACTCGTCGAACACTCCGGTCTCGAAGGTGCCGATCGGATGCAGCGACAGCGCCGCGTCATGGGCGGAGTACACCACCGGCTCGGGAACGAGCGCTGCGGATGCCGCGGTGGCCGGCGTGAGCGCGAGGGCACACGCGGCAGCCACCGAAGCGGTGATGACGGCGGTGCGCCGGACCGGGCGCGGGGCGGGGGAGAGCGAAGGCATCGATGTCCTCAGTCGGGAAGGAGTGCACGCGGACGCGCGCTCCCCTTTCCTAACAACGCGGGGTGTCGTCACGGTGAACGGCCCGGGAACGGATCGGCCGGGCAACGGGACGGTCGCAAACGTCTGGGTTCCTCCGATATACTTGGACGTCCAGCTAAAATGACCATCGTGCCAAGGCCGGCACGAGAGGAGCCGACATGATGTCGCAGACGACCGCCTATCCCGTGAGCGAAGAGGCCGCCGCCGACCCGATCACGGCCCTCTCCGCCGAAGAGCGCGCCGCTCTCGTCGAGGCCGTGCGCGAGTTCGCGCAGGCCGAGATCGCACCGCACGCGCTCGAGTGGGACGAGCAGAAGCATTTCCCGCGCGAGACGCTGCGTCGGGCGGGCGAGCTCGGGTCTCGGCGGCATCTACGTGCGCGACGACCTCGGCGGGTCGGCGCTCACCCGAGCGGACGCCGTGGCGATCATCGAGGAGCTCGCGAAGGCCGACCCGTCGATCGCCGCCTACGTCACGATCCACAACATGGTCGCCTGGATGATCGACGCCTACGGCACCGAGGAGCAGCGTCAGGCATGGCTGCCACGGCTCACGGCGATGACGGACTTCGGCAGCTACTGCCTCACCGAGCCGGGCGCGGGCTCGGATGCCGCGGCGATCACGACGAGCGCGATCAGAGCCTCCGACGCCGACGAGTACGTCCTGACCGGAGTCAAGCAGTTCATCTCGGGCGGTGGCGAGGCGTCGGTCTACATCGTCATGGCGCGCACGGGCGATGGCCGGCGCGCGCGGCATCACCGCGTTCCTCGTGCCGGCGGACTCCGTGGGTCTGACGTTCGGGCCAGAACGAGAAGAAGATGGGCTGGAACGCACAGCCCACCCGCCAGGTGATCCTCGATGAGGTGCAGGGTTCCGGCATCCGCCATTCTCGGCTCGACGGGTCAGGGCTTCAAGATCGCCATGTCCGCCCTGAACGGCGGGCGCATCAGCATCGCCGCGTGCTCGCTCGGCGGGGCGCAGTGGGCGCTCGACCGGGCGGTGCAGTACGTGCAGGAGCGCTTCACGTTCGGTGAGCCGCTCGCCGAGAAGCAGTCGGTCGTGTTCACGCTGGCCGACATGGCGACCGAGCTGCGCGCCGCGCGCGCTCTCGTGCGCGACGCTGCGCTGCGCGATCGACGAGAAGGCGCCGGATGCGGCGATGCAGTGCGCGATGGCCAAGCGCTTCGCCACCGACGCCGGCTTCCGCGTCGCGAACGAGGCCCTGCAGCTGCACGGCGGATACGGCTACCTTCACGAGTACGGCATCGAGAAGGTGGTGCGCGATCTTCGCGTGCATCAGATCCTCGAGGGCACGAACGAGATCATGCGCGTGATCATCGGACGCGAGCTGCTGGGGGCATCGCGATGAGGATCGCATTCCTGGGTCTCGGGCACATGGGGCTGCCGATGGCCCGCAATCTGGTGAGCGCCGGCCACGACGTGGTGGGTTTCGACGTCGTGCCCGCGGCGATCGACGCCGCGCGCGCCGCGGCGATACCCGTCGCCGATTCGGGGCAGGATGCCGCGGCATCCGCTGAGGTCGTTCTCACGATGTTCCCGAGCGGCCGGCACGTGATCGACGCCTACCGGGGCTCGGCCGATTCACCGGGACTGCTCGCGGTCGCCGCTCCGGGGACGCTGTTCATCGACTCGTCGACGATCGCGGTCGACGAGGCGCGCGAAGCGCACGCGCTCGCCGAAGCCGCCGGCCACCGCAGCATCGACGCGCCGGTCTCGGGCGGCGTCGTCGGGCGCCGAGAACGCGACGCTCGCCTTCATGGTCGGCGGTACGGACGAGGACTTCGAGGCCGCGCGGCCGCTGCTGGAGATCATGGGCCGCCGCGTCGTGCACTGCGGCGGCGCGGGTCTCGGACAGGCCGCGAAGGTCTGCAACAACATGATCCTCGGCATCTCGCAGATCGCCGTGGCCGAGGCGTTCGTGCTGGGCGAGCGGCTGGGGCTGACCCACCAGGCGCTGTTCGATGTCGCATCGAACGCCTCGGGCCAGTGCTGGGCGCTCACCACCAACTGCCCCGTGCCCGGGCCGGTGCCGACGAGCCCGGCGAACCGCGACTACCAGCCCGGCTTCGCGGGCGCGCTCATGTCGAAGGACCTGGGTCTGGCCGAGCAGGCGATCGACCTGACCGGCGTGGACGCGCGCATGGGCCGCCTCGCGCGGGAGATCTACCGCGAGTTCGCGGCGGGCGAGGGCGCAGGGCAGGATTTCTCCGGGATCATCAACACGATCCGCGCCGAGAGCCGAGCCTGAGGAGATCCCGCATGACGACCTACACCTACGAGACGATCCTGGTCGAGACGCGCGGACGCGTCGGCTGGATCACGCTGAACCGCCCCGAGGCGCTCAACGCGCTGAACACGCAGGTGATGCACGACATCGTCGCCGCGGCATCCGCGTTCGACGCCGACGAGGGCATCGGCGCGATCGTCGTCACCGGATCGGAGCGCGCTTTCGCGGCGGGCGCCGACATCAAGGAGATGGAGTCCAAGTCGGGACTCGACATGGTCATGGACGACCACTTCGGCGGCTGGGCGCGGTTCGCCGCCGTCCGCACGCCGGTGATCGCGGCCGTCTCCGGCTACGCGCTCGGCGGCGGCTGCGAGCTCGCGATGATGTGCGACATCATCCTCGCCGCCGATACCGCGAAGTTCGGCCAGCCCGAGATCAACCTCGGAGTCATCCCGGGCATGGGCGGCTCGCAGCGGCTCGTCCGCGCGGTCGGGTACTACAAGGCCGCCGAGCTGATGCTGACCGGCCGGATGATGGATGCCGCGGAGGCCGAGCGCGCCGGCCTGGTCTCGCGGGTCGTGCCCGCCGCCGACCTGCTCGACGGAGGCGGGCACGGTCGCCGACACGATCGCGTCGAAGTCGCTGCCGTCGGTGTACGCGGCCAAGGCGGCGCTGGATGCCGCGCTGGAGACCTCGCTCGCCGAGGGACTCCGCCTCGAGAAGCACGTGTTCGCGGCGCTCTTCGACACCGCAGACCAGAAGGAAGGCATGGCGGCATTCCGTGAGAAGCGCGCCCCCGACTTCAGAACCGCTGACCCCGCCGCGCCCGCTTCAGACCGCGAGACTGCACCGGCCCGCCGAGACCCCGGGTTGTACCCGCTGTCTCGGAACGCGGCTGCAGTCTCGCGGGTGGGGGCGGCGGGTCAGAGCGGGTCGGGGAGCGGGCGCGGGTCGGCGAAGTCGCCGGCGTCCTTGCGGAACCGCGCGAGGATGCGCACGAGCTCGACCGTGTCGTCCTCGGTGAGGCCCGGCTCGGCGAACACCTCGGTGTTCAGCGCATCCGTCGCGCGCTCCACCAGGTCGCGCCCGGCCGTCGTGAGCACGAGCATCGCCGCGCGCCCGTCGGCCGGATGCGGCTCGCGCTCGACCAGCCCGTCGCGCACGAGCCGGTCGACGGTGTTCGTGACGCTGGTGGGGTGCACCTGCAGCCGCGCGATGGCGCTGGCCATCGGCATCCGTCCCTGCTCGTGTGAAGCCGAGCAGCCGCAGCATCTCGTATCGCGCGAACGACAGGCGGAACGGCTTGAGCGCCGCGTCGATGCGCGCCATCATCAGCTGCTGGGCGCGGATGATCGAGGTCACGGCGGACATGCCGGAAGCGGCATCCGTCCACCCGTGCGCCGTCCACTGGCGTTTCGCCTCGGCGATCGGATCGACGGGGAGCGGTCCTGACCTCGGCATCGTCAGCCTCCCTTCCGGCGCTGTCCACGGTAGCCGGTCGCGCGGCATCGGGCGGCGCTGTCGCACGCGCCGTCGCGGGCGCAGGCGAGCCATAGACTCGATGCGACGAAGGAGCGGAGCGCAATGAAGATCGTCGTCTTGGTCAAAGAGGTCCCGGACACCTAGGGGGATCGCAAGCTCGACCTCGAGACGGGTCTGGCCGATCGCGACGCGAGCGAGACGCGTGCTCGACGAGATCGGCGAGCGGGCGCTGGAGGTCGCGCTGAGCTACGCCGACAAGACTCCGGATACCGAGGTCGTCGTGCTGTCGATGGCACCGGCCGGGTCGGCGACGACGGTGCGCAAGGGTCTGTCGATGGGGGCGGCCTCCGCCGTGCACGTCGCGGATGAGGGTCTCGTCGGCGCCGATCTGGGACTGACGGCCGAGGTGCTCGCCGCGGCGATCCGCCGCACCGGATTCGACCTGGTGATCGCCGGCAACCTGTCGACCGACGGGTCGGGCGGTGTGATGCCGGCGATGGTCGCCGAGCTGCTGGATGTGCCGAACCGCGACGGCGCTGAACGTCGGTGCAGATCGGCGAGACGGCGGTGTCGGGGCAGCGGGCGAGCGACGGCGCGACGATGCAGGTCTCGGCAGAGCTGCCCGCGGTGATCTCGATCACCGAGCGGCTGCCGGACGCGCGGTTCCCGAACTTCAAGGGCATCATGGCGGCGAAGAAGAAGCCGTTCGAGACGCTGACGCTCGAGGAGCTCGGCATCGAGCCGGAGGACCCGAATGCGTCGCGGTCGATCGTGCTCGCGCTCTCGGAGAAGCCGCCGCGCGCCAGGCGGGTACGAAGATCGTCGACGAGGGCGACGCGGGCGAGAAGCTCGCCGAGTTCCTGGTCCAGAACCGGCTGGTGTGAGAGGGGATGCGATGACTTTCGCTGACGATTCGATCCTGGTGCTGCTGGATGTGACCCCGGCGGGCGAGCTCGCCGAGAGTCGCGGCGGGTCTGCTGGGCGCCGCCGCCTCGGTGGGGACGCCCGTCGCGCTCGTGGTCTCGGACGCTCGCGCGGAGCTCGCCGGATGCCGCGGGCGCGCTGGGTGCGGCATCCGTGCTCGTGGCGACCCCCGGCGAGGGAGCTGACCGTGCCGATGGTGGATGCGCTGGCCGCGGCGGCCGACCTGGTGCGGCCCGACGCGATCCTGATCTCCAACTCGATCGAGGGCCGCGATGTCGCCGGCCGGTACGCGGCCCGCACCCGCTCGGGTCTGTGCGTGGACGCCGTGGGCGTCTCCCGCGACGCCGGAGGGCGTGGTCGCGCACCACTCGGTGTACGGCGGCGCGTACAGCGTCGACGCCGCGGTGACGTGGGGTGCGCCGGTGATCACGGTGCGCCAGGGCGCGATCGACGCGCGCGCGGATGCCGTCGCCTCGCCGGCGGTCGAGACGCTCGCGGTGCGGGCCTCCGGCAAGCGCGCCGCAGCGGTCGACGCGCGTCGACGAGGTCGTGACCGCCTCGTCGCGACCGGAGCTGCGCGGCGCCGCCGAAGGTCGTCTCCGGCGGTCGCGGACTCGGGTCGGCAGGAGAAGTTCGTGCTCGTCGAGCAGCTCGCCGACGCGCTCGGCGCCGCGGTCGGGCGCGTCGCGCGCCGCGGTCGACGCCGGGTACGTGCCGCAGTCGTACCAGGTCGGCCAGACCGGGTGTCTCGGTGCGCGCCGCAGCTGTATGTCGCGCTCGGCATCTCGGGGGCGATCCAGCACAAGGCCGGCATGCAGACGGCGAAGACGATCGTCGCGATCAACAAGGACGCCGATGCCCCGATCTTCGAGATCGCCGACTTCGGCGTCGTCGGCGACCTGTTCACCGTCGTGCCGCAGCTGATCTCCGCGCTCGAGGCCCGGAAGGCGTAGTCCGGATGGCGACGTACGGTACAGACGATCCGCCGCGGCCTGCCCCGCCTGCCCGGCGGCGACCCGTGGCCGCCCGGCGACGGCAGCGCCGCTGCCGCGCCGCAGACGGATCGCGGTAGCCGCCGCAACGGTCGCCGTGTCCCGGTCGCTGAGCGCGTCGCTGCGTCGCTCTCGACAGTGTCCCCGTCGCTGTCGAGAGCGCTCCGGTTGCCGCGGACAGCGCGCCGGTTCTCGGCTGAGGAGCTGCCCGCGCGTTCCCGCCGGCAGGTCTGTCGCGCGTGCGACCCGTGCGACGGCCGGCGCGCCGCGATCCGCCGCGGCCTGCCGCGCGTCGCCGGGCGGGGAGCCGTGGCCGCCGCGCGGCAGCCGTCGCTCCCGTCGTCGCGGCCGCGCGAGCCGTGGCAGACCGCGAGCGCCGCCGGAGCGCGTCGTCGCGGCCCGCCGCCGCCGTGGCCGTCGAGGCTCCGTGCGACCCGCGACCGCGGCTCGCGCCGCTCGCCGCGGCCAGCGCGCCGCACGCGGCGGCGGCCGTGCACGTGCGACCGCGGCTCGCGGAGCGCGCCGGTCCGGCCGACACCCGCCGCGGCGATCCGAGCCGCGCGGCCGGCAGCCCGTGGCCGCTGCGCCGCAGGACTGCCCCGCGGCGTCGGCGGGGCGGCGAGCCGCTGGCCGCCCGCGGGCTTCGCGGCCCGGCACCGCCGAGGCAGGCTCCGCCGCAGAGCCGCGACGGCGCCCAGCCACGCGCCCAGGCGCGATCCAGCGGTCGCCGCGGCCGCGCGGCATCGCGCTCGTTGCCACCGTCGCGCGACCTGTCGGCTCCCTCTGCCGTTCACGCGCACCGTGTTTCCCGGGCCGTGCGGCGGTCGCGTTCGAGCAGGAGCGGCTGACCGGCACCCGAGTCGCGAGCGCCGGAGCCGGAGCGGATCGGCCCGTTCACCCGCCTGCAGTGGGCTCGGCGCGGCGATCGTCGGCGGCGGCGGGCTGCTGTTCGCGGCGGGCATGGCGGTCGTCGCGGTGCGCTGGCTGCTGAGCCTCGAGCCGATGCAGGACTTCCTGGTCGCCTATCCGGGCGAGTACCCGCTGCCGGAGGGTGCACCGGTCGGCATCCCGCCGTGGCTGGGCTGGCAGCACTTCTTCAACGTGTTCCTGATCGTGCTGATCATCCGCTCCGGGCTGCAGGTGCGCACCGAGAAGCGCCCCACCGTGTTCTGGTCGCCGCGCGGAAACGGCAAGCGCAAGATCAGCCTGAACCTGTGGTTCCACCAGTCGCTCGACATCCTCTGGATCGTCAACGGCGTGATCTTCGTCGTGCTGCTGTTCGCCACCGGGCAGTGGATGAAGATCGTGCCCGACGAGCTGGGCGGTGTTCCCCAACGCCCTCAGCGCGGCGCTGCAGTACGTCTCGCTGGACTGGCCGACCGAGAACGGCTGGGTCAACTACAACAGCCTGCAGCAGCTGGCCTACTTCGCGACGGTGTTCATCGCCGCGCCGCTGGCGATCGCGACCGGCGTGCGGATGAGCGGGATCTGGCCGAAGAACGCCACCGCCCTGAACAAGGCGTACCCGGTGGAGTGGGCGCGCGCGTGCACTTCCCGGTGATGCTCTACTTCGTCGCGTTCATCTTCGTCCACGTCGCCCTCGTCTTCGCGACGGACGCCCTGCGCAACCTGAACCACATGTACGCGTCGCAGGATGCCGTGAACTGGGTCGGCTTCTGGATCTTCGTCGGCATCCCTCGTCGTGATCGCCGCCGGCTGGATCGCCGCCCGGCCGCTCGTGCTCGCGCCGATCGCCCGGCTGTTCGGCAAGGTCAGCGGCCGCTGACGCTCACGGTCCGGGCGGAAGCCTGGCCTCGACTCGCGACCGGATGCCGCACCGCGACAACCGTCCGCGTAGGCCTCGTCCGCGCCGAGGCGGAACATGTCGCGCTCCGGATCCCGCACGATCGAGCGCGCGCCGGGCAGATCGAGCGTCGCCGACCAGATCGGCGCGTCCGCGCACCACGGCGACCGGCAGCCGCGACGCCTTGCCCTTGACGAGGTCGGCCGCCGAGGCCAGCTCGTCGGCGACGCACGGCATGGTGACGACGAGCGGCCGGCCCTCGGCATCCGTCTGCCCTCGCAGGTCTTCGAACACGTGCACGCCGCCGGCGCCGATCGCGCTGTCGGTCTGGCCCTCGCGCCAGGCGCGGCCGAGCGTGTCGGAGATGATCACGCCGACCGTCACGCCGAGGCCGGCACGCAGCCCGGCGGCGATGCGCGCGCGCCGAGGCGTCCGGATCCACGGGCAGCAGCAGCACGGTGCCCTGCGGCCGTGTTCGAGGCGTCGACGCCGGCCGCGGCCGAGACGATGCCGAGCCGGTTCTCGACGATGCGCGTCGTGTGACCGCTGTCCGACATCCGCGACGCCACGACGCGGACGGTCTCCGCGGTGATCGCGTCTTCGCGATCGGCGGCGGCGATGATGCGGCCCTCGGCCTTCGAGACGATCTTCGAGGTGACGACGAGGATGTCGCCGTCCTGCGGAGCGTCGCAGCCGGCGGCATCCGCGATCAGCGCCACCAGGTCGGTGCCCGGCATGACCTCGGGAATGCCCTCGAGGGCCCAGATCTGCAGCACCTCAGGCGGCAGCGAGCGGCGGTCGGTCGCGTCAGCGGACGAACCGCACCTCGGTGAGCGTCTCGCCGAGGAACGGCTCGGTGTGCGTGGCGCCGTCGAGCTTGAACCCGTTGCGCGCGTAGAAGCGGTGAGCCCGGGGGTTGTCCTCCGCGACCCAGAGGTAGACCTGCTCGTCGGGGCCGACGACGGCGTCGAACAGCCGCTGGCCGATGCCGGTGCCGTGGAATGCGTCGAGGAGGTAGATGAAGTACAGCTCGCGGAATCGCGGGGCGTCCTTGTCGCGCGCGGGTCCCGAGCCGGCGAAGCCGACGATCTCACCGTCGACGAGCGCGGCGAACATGCGGAACTCCGGACCCTGGACGGCCCAGTGCGTCCACAGTTCGGCCATGCGGCGGGGCGAGATCTTCTCGAGCGCGGCCTTGCTGATCAGGTGGTCGTACGTCTCGTGCCAGCAGGTCGCATGCACGCGGCCGAGTGCTTCGGCATCGACGTCCCGCACCGGACGGACGACGATGTCGGTCTGCAGTTCGGCTTCCATGGGGCGACTCTACGCTCGGCCCTGCGGGGAGGGAAATCGACGGAAGGGCTTGACGCGATCGGCGAAAAGCCTGACGGATGCCGCCGGCCGCCGCTGTCGACGCGCACAACGGAATCGCCGGATCGGGTGGCGGATGGCTACCATCGCTTCTCGTGAATGTGATCTGGCGAACCCTCCTGACGATCTGGCGCGCCAAGGCGCAGCTGCGCCGCAGGGGCACGCTCGAACCGACGGCCGTCGGGCGGGTGCGGGTGCGCACCCTGCCGACCGACATCGACCTGCTCGGGCCACATGAACAACGGCCGCTACGGGTCGCTGTTCGACCTCGGGCGATTCGATCTGCTGATCCGCACCGGCATCTGGGATGTGTTCCAGAAGCAGGGCTGGTACGCCGTCGTCGCGAGCGAGACGATCACGTTCCGCAAGTCGCTCGAGCTGTGGCAGCGCTTCACGGTCGAGTCGCGCCTGCTGGGCCACGACGACAAGTCCGCGTACCTGATGCACCGGGCGGTGGTGGACGGCGAGGTGTACGCCGAGATGATCGTGCGCGCCCGCTTCCTGCGGCGCTCCGGCGGCATCGTGCCCCACGAGGAGCTCTTCGAGGCGCTGCATCGGCCCGACAACCTGCCTGAGCTCGCGCCGTGGGTCACCGAATGGGCCGCGGCATCCGCTCTTCCCTCCACGAGAGTCCCGCGCCGAGCGTCTGGAGGTGACCGCTTCGGTCGGACGGCATCGACCGGCGTAGCCCACCCCGCGGTCTCGCGCAAGACGTTGTGGCGCGCGGCGGGGTGCGGTTGCCTCGAAGGAGAGCGTCCTTCCCCCGGGGGCGATCCACAAGCGAAGGAGCGGGCCCGTGGACACAGCCACACTCATCTGGATCATCATCGGCGTCATCGTCGTGGCGATCATCATCGTCGTCGCCGTGATGCTGTCGCGCCGGAACTCGGCCAAGCGGCTCGAGGCGCAGCATGCCAAGGCGGAGGGCATCCGCGAAGACGCCCGCCGGTCCGAGATGGCGGCGCGGGAGCGCGAGGCGCAGGCCGCGCAGGCCCGCGCAGACTCGGCGACCGCCGCGGCGGAGGCCGAGCAGGCCAAGGCGCGTGCCGCTCAGGCGAGCATCGAGGCCGAGCGCGCCGCCGTCCACGATCGACGACCACGAGTCCAGCGCCGAGAAGCTGCGCGCCGAGCAGGCCGAGAAGCTGCGCAAGGCCGACGAGCTGGACCCTGCGGTGACGACCGACGCCCGCAGGGACGGCGATGACCGCGTCACCGACGGCTACACGCCCGCACCCGGCGCCCGGCAGAGCGCCGAGACGGTCGAGGACCGCCGCATCGTGCGCGACAATCCGGATGCCGCGACGCCGGCCGATCGCGACGGCGACGGCATCCGCGACGACCGCGAAGTCCCGCCCACCTCCGACGGTTCGGGTCGCACGGACGGCCGCGTCTGAGTCACTCAGCTCGGCGCCATCGCGTCCGTCACGGACGGATGCCGGTGCGGGAGCGCTCCGCGAACGCGTCGCCGAGCGCCCCGCGCACCGCGCGGATGCCGCTGCGCGCCACCGACGAGCTGCGCGCGGCGGTGAAGATCTCCCGCACCGGCCGCCCGGGCAGTTCGAGCAGCCGCACCGGCGGATCGAGGTCGGCCCACACGAGGTCGGGCAGCACGCCCACCGCGCGACCGGCGGCGATGAGGCGCACCTGGGCGGTGAGGTCGGCGATCTCGAACCGGACGTCGGGCTCGAATCCCGCCGCGCGGCACTGCTGAACGGCCCACTGGCGCGCGGCGGTGCCCGCCGGTTCCATCACCCAGGCACGCTCGCGCAGTCACGCAGCTCCTGCGCGCGGTCGCCCGGCGGCAGAGCGAGCCGGATGGGGTCGCGGCCGAGCGTCTCGCGCTCCAGGCCCGTCCGGTGGGCGCGCGTGTGGCCGGGGTACTGCTCGGCGATCACGAGATCGAAGCCTCTGGCCGACAGCTCGAAGAGTCCCTCCTCGGGCGGCACCTCGGCGATCTCCACGCGCAGACTCGGCTCGCGCTCGGCGAGCAGCGTCAGCGCGCCCGGCAGGATCGCCTGCGCGGCGGTCTGGAGCACGGCGACGCGCACCGGTGCGACGCCGGCCTGCAGCGACTCGAGCTCGCCCCGGATCTGCTCCTCGAGCTCGAGCGCGCGGGAGGCGTGCGCGGCGAGCGCCAGCCCGTGCTCGGTGAGCCGCACGCGTCGCCCGTCGGGGATGAGCAGCGGCACGCCGGCATCCTTCTCGAGCTGCGCCAGCTGCTGCGAGATCGTCGACGGGCTGTACGACAGTGCTTCGGCCACCGCGGCGAGAGTTCCGCGCATCGCAAGCTCATGCAGGAGGCGCAGGCGACGCAGTTCGAACACTGCGCCCTCCTCTCGGAGCAGGTATTCATCGACGGATCCGATTGGTATCGATCATAGATGGTCGCTTTTCTCGAATGATCGGATGCCGCATGCTGGAGTCATGTCATCGACACCGGTGCCCCCGACCGCCCCCGCCGACACCCTCGCCGATCAGGCCGTCGAGCTGGCCCGTCGCTGGGTCGCCGAGAGCGCCGAGGTCGACGTGGACCCCGCTGCCGAGCGACTGGCCGGCGTCCTGAAGGATCCGAACGGTCTGCCCTTCACGATCGGCTTCGTCGACGGTGTGATGCGTCCGGAGAGCCTGGCGGCGGCGGCATCCAATCTCAGCCGCGTCGCGCCGCTCGTGCCGAGGTTCCTTCCCTGGTACCTGCGCGGTGCGGTGCAGGTCGGCGGCGCCGTCGCGCCCCTCCTGCCCGTCACCGGTCGTGCCGATCGCGCGGCGCGTGCTGCGCGAGATGGTGGGCCACCTCGTCGTCGACGCGCGACCCGACAAGCTCGGCCCCGCGATCGCGAAGATCCGCGAGAGCGGCGCGAAGCTCAACCTCAACCTGCTCGGCGAGGCGGTGCTGGGCGAGCAGGAGGCGCTGCGCCGGCTCGACGGCATCCACGAGCTCATCCGCCGCCCCGACGTCGACTACGTCTCGGTCAAGGTCTCGGCGATCGCCAGCCACATCTCGATGTGGGCGTTCGACGAGGTCGTCGACAAGGTCGTCGAGCGGCTGCTTCCCCTGTACCTCACAGCCGCCGACACCCCTCCGGGCGAGGAGTCGGCGACCGGCCCGACGTTCATCAATCTCGACATGGAGGAGTACCGCGACCTCGACCTCACGATCGCGGTCTTCACGCGCATCCTCGAGGATCCGCGGCTGAGGCACCTCGAGGCGGGCATCGTGCTGCAGGCGTACCTGCCCGATGCGCTGCCCGCGCTGCAGCAGCTCACCGCCTGGGCGCGGAGCGCGTGCGCGAGGGCGGCGCGCGCATCAAGGTGCGGCTCGTGAAGGGCGCGAACCTCGCGATGGAGCGGGTGGACGCCGTGATGCACGGCTGGTCGCTCGCGACGTACGACAGCAAGCTCGACTCCGACGCCAACTACCTGCGCTGCCTCGACTTCGCGCTGCGGGCGGAGCACACGGCCGCCGTGCGGATCGGCGTCGCGGGCCACAACCTGTTCGACATCGCCTACGCGTGGCTGCTCGCCGGCGCCGCCGGCGTCCGCGACGACGTCGAGTTCGAGATGCTCCTGGGCATGGCCCAGGGCCAGGTCGAGGCGGTCTCGCGTGAGGTCGGCCACGTGCTGCTCTACGTGCCGGTCGTGCGCCCGGACGAGTTCGACGTGGCGATCAGCTACCTCGTGCGGCGCCTGGAGGAGAACGCATCCAGCGACAACTTCCTCTCGGCGGCGTTCGAGCTCGCCGACGACCCGGCGATGTTCGATCGCGAGCGCGACCGGTTCCTCGCGTCGCTCGAGCGGCGCCCCGGCCCGGCGCTGCGGACCGGGCCGAATCGCGATCAGGACCGCATGCGCCCGCTTGCCGCCCCGACGCGGCACCGACGCGACGGCTCCTGCGCGATTCCGGTGGAAGCTCCGGGACGGATGCGAGCATGACTGCGCCCGAAGATGCCGCGGACACGATCGGTCCCGGCGGCTTGACGCAGGCCGTGCTCGGCATCGCCGCCGCGGCGCCGGCGGCGACACGGCCCCGCTCGAGCCGGTCGGCGGCGGAGCGCATGTTCGGCGGAGACGCCTTCGTCGAGACGGCGGTCTTCGCATCGCGCGAGATCGACGCCCGCGCCGTCGGAGCGCCGGGATTCCGCAATGCCGCCGACACCGACCCCTCCCTCCCGGCGAACCGCGAGTGGAGCCGCGGCATCCTCGCCCGCATCGAGGCATCGACGGCCGGCGAAGCGACGATCGCCGCCGCGCTGGTCACCGACGCCGAGGCGCTCGAGGCGACCGTCGCTCGCGTGCGCGGCGCGGCCGAGGCGTGGGGCGCGCTGCCCGCGAGCGATCGCGCGGCCGTGCTGCAGCGCGCCGCGCGCGCTCTCGAGGCACGGCGCGGCGAGCTGATCGAGGTCGCCGCCTCCGAGACCGGCAAGGTGTTCGCCGAGGCGGACGTCGAGGTCAGCGAGGCGGTCGACTTCGCGAACTACTACGCGGCGACCGCGCGCGAGCTCGACCGCGTGAGCGGCGCGGTGTTCGTCCCCTCGCGGCTGACGGTCGTCACACCGCCGTGGAACTTCCCGATCGCGATCCCGGCGGGCGGAGTGCTCGCCGCACTCGCCGCCGGCTCGGGCGTCGTCTTCAAGCCGGCACCGCAGGCGCGCCGCTGCGCGGCGGTCGCTCGCCGAGGCGCTGTGGGAGGCCGGCGTGCCCGCGTGACGTGCTCGCCCTCGTCGACATCGACGAGGGCTCGCTCGGCCAGCGGCTGGTATCGCATCCCGACGTCGACCGCGTGATCCTCACCGGCTCGTGGGAGACGGCGGCGCTGTTCCGCTCGTGGCGACCGGAGCTTCCGCTGCTGGCGGAGACGAGCGGCAAGAACGCGATGATCGTCATGCCCTCCGCCGACCTCGATCTGGCGGCATCCGACCTCGTCAAGAGCGCGTTCGGCCACGCCGGCCAGAAGTGCTCGGCGGCCTCGCTCGCGATCCTCGTCGGGCCGGTGGGCAGGTCCGCGCGCTTCGCGCGGCAGCTCGTGGATGCTGCCACCTCGCTGCGCGTCGGGCCGCCGAGCGACCCGATGGCAGAGGTCGGTCCCGTGATCGAGCCGCCCCAGGGCAAGCTCGCCTGGGCGCTCTCGACCCTCGAGGAGGGCGAGAAGTGGCTCGTCGAGCCCAGCCTGCAAGAGGTTCCGGGGCAGGACGGGAACGCGTACGAAGGACGGCTCTGGAGTCCCGGCATCCGCACCGGCGTCCAGCCGGGTTCGCGCTTCCACCGCGAGGAGTTCTTCGGTCCGGTGCTCGGCGTCATGCACGCGCACTCGCTGACCCACGCGATCGAGCTGCAGAACGCCGTCGCCTACGGCCTGACCGCCGGTCTGTACACGCAGAATCCGGCCGACCTCGCGCTGTGGCTCGACCGCGTCGAAGCCGGGAACCTGTACGTGAACCGCGGGATCACCGGCGCGATCGTGCAGCGGCAGCCCTTCGGCGGTTGGAAGCGCTCCTCGGTCGGCGCCGGCACGAAGGCGGGGGGTCCGAACTACCTGATCGGCCTGGGATCGTGGCGGCCCTCGAGCGGTGCGGCCACGTCGGCCACGCTGCACCTGCGCGGACTCGACTCCCGCATCAGCGGTGTGATCGAAGCGGCCCAGCCGTCGCTGGACTACGACGCGTTCGAGTGGCTCAGGCGCAGCGCGCTCTCGGATGCGCTGGCGTGGGACCGCGAGTTCGGCCAGGTGCGCGACGTCTCGCACCTGGGCATCGAGCGCAACCTGTTCCGCTACCGGCCGCTGGAGGTCGCGGTCCGCGCGACGGGAGACGCGCCGTGGAACGCTCTGCTGCGGGTCGTCGTGGCCGGAATCCGCTCGGGTTCCGACTTCACTGTGAGCGCCCCTGTCGGCCTGCCCGCCGCGGTCCGCCGGGCGCTGAGCGACCAGGGCGATCGCCGTCTTCGTCGAGACCGAGGAGCAGTGGCTCGACCGGATGGTGGGCGGCGAGGAGGGTTCGGCGCCGCGGCCGCCCCGCGCCCGCCTCGTCGGGCCCGCCGGAATCTGTGGCGGCTCTGCACGGCGCGCTCGCGGATGCCGTCGGCGGCGACCCCGACCTCGCGGTCTACGCGAACGAGGTGACGCCGGCGGGGCGGCTCGAACTGCTGCCGTTCCTGCACGAGCAGTCGATCACGATCACCGCGCACCGATTCGGCAACCCCGACGCGTGGAGCGAGACCGTCATCTGATCGCCGAGGCGTGGAGGACGAAAGAGAAAGAACTTATCTTTCTGGCCCTCGAAAGCTTCTCCGGGAACGATGGTGTGGGGGACACGGACGCGCCAGTCTGGATTCGGGGGATTTCCGACGCAGCGTCCTTCTCTGCTGGGGGGCACAGTGTACCCCCGGCCACCGGCACGCCGCCGGGCGGCCGGGGGGCACGCTCACGCGTCAGCAGACACCGGGATCGTGAAGGCGGAGACGAGGCCGCGGATCCCGAGACCGAAGAGGGTCCATTGCCCGCTCGGCAGTTCCGTTCCCTCGGGGATGTCGTAGGTCGGGTGATCCAGGCCCTCGGCAGCCCGCACCGCGAAGCCCTCGCCGAGCGCAGCCATCGCCTCGGTGAAGTCGATGATCGTGAGGGGCTGCCGCATCCGCCGTCCGTAGCGGTCCAGCAGCGCGGCGTAGAACGTGGCGAACGCGTCGATCGACTCGCGGTGCCGTGCGGCGCTCGCGACGCGCAGCTCGGGCCAGGCGCCGGCGGCAGTCCGCAGGGCGAGCGCGGTGATGAACGCATGCGAGTCGCGCGATTCCGGCTCGAGGTGGAACTTGGAAGAGTAAGTGACGAAGTCGAGCGCCGCGACGCGGGCGACCTCATCGAGCGACTCGCCGGACGACAGCACCTCCTCGATCGCCTGGGCGGCGCTCGTGACGGGCGGCGCGAAGCGCAGTCCCACCATCTCGACGGCCAGGTCGCGGTGGAATTCGTCCTGATCGCCCCAGATCCGGTACGCCGCGCCCGTGGTGAGGCCGACCGAGCGCAGCACCTCCTGCAGCCGGATGTGCTGCACCCCCGCCGTCGCCCCGCGCTCGAGCAGCATGTGGATGGCGGCCTCGAGGATCAGGCGGCGGGTGTCTTCAGCGGTTCGGCGTGCCATGGCTCCAGCCTGTCAGGAACGGGCCGACCCGACCAAAGTAAAGAATGTTTGACACGGACGGGTCGCCTCCGCTAGCGTCGCAGTGTCAAACATTCTAGACATCGGAGCGGAGCATGGTCTACGAGGAGCGCAACCTCTGGTCGAGTCTCATCGCGAGCGTGATCTCGATCACGGTGTACACGATCGTCGTGCTGCAACAGGCCGACGGGGGGCCGCTTCCCGATGTCGACTGGGTGCCCATCATGCTGTGGACGATCGGCGCGAGCATCGTCGCGGCCATCGTCCTGAGCATCGTCTGGGGCATCGTCGCAGGGATGCTCGATCCGCAGAGCGCCAGCACGAGAGATCAGCGCGACCGCGACATCGCGCGGATGGGAGGCAGGGTCGGACAGGCGTTCATGGTGATCGCGGGCCTCGGAGTGATCGCGCTGTGCATGGTGAAGGCGGACTGGTTCTGGATCGCCAACACGATGTACTTCGGCTTCGCGATCTCGACGATCGTCGGCGGAGTGGCGAGTGTCGTGGCCTACCGGCGCGGGCTCGTCTGATGGTCAAGCCGACCAAGGTCACCAACTCCATCCGCGCGCTCCGCGAGAGCGCCGGTCTCACCCAGGTCGAGCTGGCGGGGCGCATCGGCGTCACACGGCAGACCCTCATCGCCATCGAGCAGGGTCGCTACTCGCCCACCCTCGAGCTCGCCTTCCAGATCGCGCGCGTCTTCGGCGTCGGCCTCGACGACGTCTTCCAATACCCGAGGGAGCAATCGTGACGGATGCCGCAATCCCGTCCGCCATGACGGCGTGGTGCCAGAGCCGCTACGGCGGACCCGACGTCGTCGGCAGCGCGGCGCGTGCCGGTCCCCGTTCCCGGCACAGGGCGAGGTGCTCGTGCGGGTGCGGGCCGCCTCGATCAACGCCGGCGACATCAAGGTCATGCGCGGCGAGCCGCTGCTCGTGCGGCCGGTCTTCGGTCTCCGGCGACCCCGGCTGCAGACCCGCGGCATGGATGTCGCGGGCACCGTTGTCGGGCTCGGCCCGGGTGTGAGCTCTCTGGCCGTCGGCGACGAAGTGATGGGAGAGCTGCCCGGCGGGACGCTCGCCGAGTACGTCGCCGGACCGGCCACACGGCTGGTGCGCCGCCCGTCGGACCTCCAGCCCGCCGCCGCTGCGGCTCTGCCGGTGGCCGCCGGCACGGCGTGGCAGGCGCTCGATGCGGCCGGCGTCGGCGAGGGCGACCGCGTGCTGATCGTCGGGGCGTCAGGGGGAGTGGGCCACTTCGCCGTGCAGCTCGCGGCGCACCGCGGCGCGGAGGTCTGGGCGCTGTGCGGCGCGCGGAACGAGGCGCTCGTGGCCGAACTCGGCGCCGCGCGCACGTTCGACTACCGGACGACCGATGCCCGGGATCTGCCTTCCGCGTTGTTCGACGCGGTGCTCGACATCGCGGGCACGGCCTCGCTGCGCGCTCTGCGACGACTGCTGCGCCCTCGCGGCTCCCTCGTCCTCGTGAGCGGCGAGGGCGGCCGGTTCGTCGGGCCGATCGGAAGGATCCTCCTCGGCATCCTTCTCTCCCTCACTCCCGGCCCCCGAGTGAAGCCCCTCGCCGCCGTTCCGAAGCCCGAGATCACACGGAAAGTCGCTGCGCTCGCCGCTTCAGGCCGCGTGCACCCGGTGATCGAGCGCGAGGTCGCTCTCGACGATGCGCGCGCGGCGCTCGCGCACGTGGGCACGGGCCGCACCGTGGGCAAGGTCGTCGTCGTGGTGTGAGTCGGAGGCTCTCGCGCCGGACATGCGAGAATGGATGCCGGCGTGCCCGAGTTCCTCCTGCACCGCCGCGATTCCGAGGTCGTCCGACCGGCTCGGCAACGCGCGGGAGGAATCGCCGGGCCCCTGGACAGCGTCCGCCGCCCTTCCTGAGGAGGATGTGCCCATGAGCAACTCTGCCCCGGCCGCCGAAGCGACGAGTGCACCGACCCGCACCGCCCACCGCCGCCGCTACCTGATGTGCCGGCCCGAGCACTTCACGGTCAGCTACACGATCAACCCGTGGATGGTTCCGGCCAATCCCACCGACACCGACGTGGCGCTGCGCCAGTGGCAGGAGCTGCACGACACGTACATCGCGCTCGGCCACGAGATCGAGCTCATCGACCCGGTCGAGGGTCTTCCCGACATGGTCTACACCGCAAACGGCGGGTTCCTCATCGACGGCATCGCGTACGGCCCCAAGTTCCGCTTCCGCGAGCGGGCCGGCGAGGCAGCTCCGTTCATCGAGTGGTTCCGCGCCCACGGTTTCGACACGCGCGAGCCGGTCGAGGTGAACGAGGGCGAGGGCGACTTCCTGCTCGTCGGCGACGTGATCCTCGCCGGCACCGGCTTCCGCTCCACCGGCGACAGCCATCGGGAGATCGGCGAGGTCTTCGGCCGTGAGGTCATCTCGCTGACCCTGACCGATCCGCGCTTCTACCACCTCGACACCGCGCTCGCGGTGCTCGATCCGATCCAGGGGTACGACAAGGGCGGCCCGGAGCGCGCGAACATCGCCTATCTGCCGTCGGCGTTCGACGCCCGCAGCCAGGCGATCCTCGCCGAGCGCTATCCCGAAGCGATCCACGTCTCCGACGAGGACGGCTCCGTCTTCGGCCTCAACTCGGCCAGCGACGGCTACAACGTGATCATCTCCCCACGCGCGACGGGGTTCGAGAAGCAGCTCCGCGAGCGGGGATACAACCCGATCACGGTGGATCTGTCCGAGCTCCTGCTCGGCGGCGGCGGCATCAAGTGCTGCACGCTCGAGCTGCGCGGAGTCTGACATGACGATCCCGCCTGCTCGACGCCAGCACGTCGGCGATCATCGCCGCCGAAGAGGATCACGTCGCGCGGAACTATCGCCCCCTCCCCGTCGTGATCGCCAGGGGCGAGGGCGCGTGGGTCACGGACGTGGAGGGCAAGCGCTACCTCGACCTTCTCGCCGCGTACTCCGCCCTGAACTTCGGTCACGGACACCCCGCGATCCTGGCTGCCGCCCAGGAGCAGCTCGGGCGGCTGACGCTCACCAGCCGCGCCTACCACAACGATCAGCTCGGGGTCTTCGCCGCGGCGCTGGCTCGGCTGTGCGGAAAAGAGCTCGTGCTGCCGATGAACACCGGAGCCGAAGCCGTCGAGACCGGCATCAAGGTCGCACGGGCATGGGGCTACCGCGTGAAGGGCATCCCGGCCGACCGTGCGACGGTCATCGTCGCCGGCGGCAACTTCCACGGGCGCACCACGACGATCGTGGGGTTCAGCGACGACCCTCAGGCTCGCGACGACTTCGGCCCCTATGCGCCGGGATTCATCACGGTCCCGTTCGCGGATGCCGCAGCCCTCGAAGCGGCGATCGATGAGAACACCGCCGCTGTGCTCCTCGAGCCGATCCAGGGCGAGGCCGGAGTCGTGGTCCCGCCGGAGGGCTACCTGCGCGCGGTGCGCGAGATCACCGAGCGGCACAACGTCCTGCTCATCGCCGACGAGATCCAGTCCGGTCTCGGCCGCGTGGGTGAGACGTTCGCGTGCGATCGGGAAGCCGTCGTGCCCGACGTGTATCTCCTCGGCAAGGCGCTGGGCGGCGGCATCCTGCCCGTGTCGGCGGTGGTCGCGAACCGCGACGTGCTCGGCGTGATCCGCCCCGGAGAGCACGGCTCGACGTTCGGCGGCAACCCGCTGGCCGCCGCGGTCGGCACGCGCGTCGTGGAGATGCTCTCGACCGGCGAGTTCCAGCGCCGCGCCGCGGCGCTCGGTGAGCATCTGGAGGCGAAGCTCGACGAGCTCATCGGGCACGGCGTCACTGCGGTGCGCATCGCCGGACTCTGGGCCGGCATCGACATCGACCCCGCGAAGGGGACCGGCCGCGAGATCGCGGAGCGGCTCCTGGGGCGCGGCGTGCTCGTCAAGGACACGCACGGCCAGACGATCCGCATCGCCCCGCCGCTCGTGATCCGCGCGACGGAGCTGGACTGGGCGGTCGAGCAGCTGAAGCTGGTGCTGGCCGACTGAGCTCAGCAGGTCCTCGAGGGGCCGGCGTGCGGTCAGGCGAAGACGGTGATGAATCGCTCGTGCCAGCCCGTGGCGCCGTCCGGGTCGGTGCGCGAGACCTCCTCGGTCTGCACCTCGCCCGTCTTGCTGATCGCGCGGCAGCGGATGAGGTGATCGCCCTCGGTCGCCGTCCACGGCATGCTCCACTGCACCCAGGTGTCGTCGGAGATCGCGGTCGCCAGGTTCGCGGGCTGCCAGGGGCCCTCGTCGATCTGCACCTCGACGCCCGACACGCCCACGGTCTGCTGCCAGGCCACTCCGGCGATGACGGATTCGCCGGCCTTGAGCCCCTGCTGCACGGCGGGGCACATCGATCCGGGACTGCAGCTTGATCGGTCCGCGCTCAGACCACCCCCGGGTGGTCCAGTAGGCGGTTGCCCGGTCGAAGCGCGTGACCTCCAGCTCGGTGACCCACTTCGTGGCCGACACGTAACCGTAGAGCCCGGGGACGACCAGCCGCACCGGGAAGCCGTGCTCGGTCGGGAGCGGCTCGCCGTTCATGCCGATCGCGAGGATCGCGTTGCGGTCGTCCGTGAGCGCCTCGATCGGCGTGCTCGCCGTGAAGCCGTCGATCGAGCGCGAGAGCACCATGTCGGCCTCCGCGGTCGGTGCGGCGCGGGCCAGCAGCTCCCGGATCGGATACCCGAGCCACAGGGCGTTGCCGATCAGGTCGCCGCCGACCGGGTTCGACACGCACGCGAGGGTCGTCACGCTCTCCTCGAGCGGCAGGGCGAGCAGTTCGTCCCACGTGATCGTGACCTCGTTCGCCACCAGCCCGTGGATGCGCAGACTCCAGTTCGGCCGGGTCGACCTGCGGCACGATCAGCGCCGTGTCGATGCGATAGAACTGCGCGTTGGGCGTGATCACGGGAGCGAGGCCCGAGATGCCCAGCTCGGCGGTCGCCGGGACGGCGGGGGCGGGGGCCGCCGCGGCGGGAAGCTTCAGCGCATCGCGCACGACGTTGACCGCGGCGGTGCCCGCGCGCGCGAACGAAGAGCCGACAGCGGCGAGGATGCCCACCGCCGCGGTGCCGCCCGCCCACATCAAGAAGGTCCTCCGCTCCACGGCCGGGGCAGGCGGATCCGGAGTCGCCGGGGCTTCGGGGTTTCGCGTATAGGTGACGGCTCGTTGAGCACGCCCCGGCAGTCGAGCCATGAGGAGGCCCAGGGCGATTGCGGCGGTCACTCCTGCGACCACCGAGGGAACCCAGTCGAACGGACCGGGGTTCGCCCGGGTGATGGCGGCGAACACGCCGACGCCGCCGAAGACCACCATGAGGGCGAGGCCGAGGGGGGGCCACCTGAGTTCGACGAGCCCGACGATGGCCGCGAAGCCCACGAGCACGATGGCGATTCCGACGAGCAGGGCGATCTTGTCGTTCGTGCCGAAGAGCGTGATCGCGGCATCCTTCGCCCACGTCGGGGCGAAATCGATCAGAGCTGCCCCGATCACGGCGAAGGGGCTCGCGCCCGGCGCGACGATCGCGGCCGTCAGTTCGCCGAGGCCGGCGCCGAGCACCGCCGCGGCGACGCCGGCGCCCGCCGCTGCTCTCCGCTGCCCCTTCGTCGCCCGCGCCACGGCTCGAGCCTACGGCCGCGGCATCCGCTGCGGACCGGCCTTCCGCGGAATTCTGTGACGCCCTCATGAGCGACGAGGCCGAAACATGCGGGCAACACGCCCCGGACTAGAGTCGTCGCATGGGTGATCTCTTCGACGGCTACGGCTCCACGCTGGCGCCTCGCAAGACGGCGTCCGGCATCCCCGCGTTCGACGAGATGTTCGGCAGCCCGTCCACCCCGGGCGAGGCCGCGGAGTCCCGGGATGCCTACCGGGAGCTCTATCAGGCCCTCGCCCAGATGACCCAGGAGGAGCTGCGCGGACGCACCGAATCCCTTGCGAGCTCGTACCTCGCGCAGGGCGTGACGTTCGACTTCGCCGGCGAAGAGCGCCCCTTTCCGCTGGATGCCGTCCCTCGGGTGATCACGTTCGACGAGTGGTCGCGGGTCGAGGCGGGCGTGAAGCAGCGCGTGCGCGCGCTCGAGGCGTTCCTCGACGACGCGTACGGACGGCAGCACTGCGTGCGCGACGGCGTGCTGCCCGCCGGGCTGATCGCCTCGTCGCAGTACTTCTACCGCCACGCCGCCGGCATCCACAGCGCGAACGGCGTCCGCATCCAGGTGTCGGGCATCGACCTCATCCGCGACGAGAACGGCGAGATGCGCGTGCTCGAGGACAACGTGCGGGTGCCGTCGGGCGTGAGCTACGTCATCTCGAACCGGCGGGTGATGGCGCAGACCCTCCCGGAGCTCTTCGTCTCGATGCGCGTCCGACCGGTCGGCGACTACCCGAACAAGCTGCTCGCCGCCCTGCGTGCGTCGGCCCCGGCAGGCATCGAAGACCCGAACGTCGTCGTGCTCACGCCGGGCGTCTACAACTCCGCGTACTTCGAGCACACGCTGCTCGCGCGCCTGATGGGCGTCGAGCTCGTCGAGGGGCGCGACCTGCTGTGCGTCGGCGGCAAGGTGTTCATGCGCACCACGCGCGGCCCCAAGCGCGTCGATGTCATCTACCGCCGGGTCGACGACGACTTCCTCGACCCGCTGCACTTCCGCGCCGACTCCATGCTCGGCGCCCCCGGCCTGATGCTCGCGGCGCGCCTGGGCAACGTGACGATCGCCAACGCGGTCGGCAACGGCGTGGCCGACGACAAGCTGCTGTACACGTATGTGCCCGACCTCATCCGGTACTACCTCGCGGAGGAGCCCATCCTCAAGAACGTCGACACGTGGCGGCTGGAGGATCCCGGCGCGCTCGAGGAGGTGCTCGACCGTCTGCCCGAACTCGTGGTCAAGCCCGTCGACGGATCGGGAGGCAAGGGACTCGTCGTCGGGCCGGACGCCTCGCCCGCCGAGCTCGAGCAGCTGCGGCGGCGGCTGCTGGCCGACCCCCGCGGGTGGATCGCGCAGCCGGTCGTCATGCTCTCCACCATCCCCACGCTCGTCGAAGACGGGATGCGGCCGCGGCACGCCGACCTGCGTCCCTTCGCCGTGAACGACGGCGAAGACGTGTGGGTGCTCCCCGGCGGGCTCACGCGCGTCGCGCTGCCCGAGGGCCAGCTCGTCGTCAACTCCAGTCAGGGCGGCGGGTCGAAGGACACCTGGATCGTCGGCGGATCGGCTCCCTCGCACGTCGAGTACGGCCAGGGGAGCGGCCTGGCCGGGCTGGTCGCAGACCAGGCCGCGACCGTCACCGCGGCGATCCCGATCATCTACGACGGCCAGCCCGCTCCGACGCATTCTCCGCACGACAAGCCCCGCAATCGGCACGAGCAGCAGGAGCAGCAACAGCAGCAGAGTGCGGCCGGCGGCTTCCAGACCCAGACCCTGGGCGGCATGACGCAGTCGCAGTCCCTGTCGCGGAACCCGCAGGCCGGTGGTGACGGATGCTGAGCCGCATCGCTGAATCACTGTTCTGGATCGGCCGGTACATCGAGCGCGCCGACGGCACCGCGCGCATCCTCGACGTGCACCTGCAGCTGCTGCTCGAAGACCCCTGGATCGACGAAGACACCGCCTGCCGGTCGCTGCTTCTGGTCATGGGCTCGATCCCGCCCGCTCCGGGCGAGATCGTCCGCCGGGAGGACGTGCTCGCCAAACTCGCCGTCGACCGCATGAACACGGCATCCATCGCCTACTCGCTCACGTCCGCCCGCGAGAACGCACGACGTGCGCGCGAAATCGTCTCGACCGAACTGTGGGAGACGCTCAATACGACGAACTCCCGGATGCCGCGCCGGCTGCAGACCGACAAGGTGCACGGCTTCTTCCAGTGGGTGAGGGAGCGCTCCGCGCTCGCCGTGGGCATCGTGGATTCGTCGACGAGCCGCGACGAGGCATGGCAGTTCTTCACGCTCGGCCGCAGCATCGAGCGGGCCGACATGACGGCGCGGCTGCTCGCCACGCGATCGCTGACCGAGGCGTCCGGGCCGTCGTGGACGACGATCCTGCGCTCGTGCGGCGCGTACGAGGCGTATCTGCGCACGTATCGCGGCATGCCGAGCGCGAAGAACGCCGCCGAGTTCCTGCTGCTGGACCGGCTGTTCCCGCGGTCGATCATCTACTCGATCTCCCGGGCGGAGGACTGCATGAGCGCGATCGACCCGCGCGAGGACCGCGTCGGCCACTCCAACACGGTTCTTCGCGCGCTGGGCCAGATCCGCAACGATCTGGAGTACCGGCCCGTGAGCGAGATCCTGGGCGAGCTGCCGCTGCACATGGAACGCGTGCAGAAAGTGACGCGTGAGGCATCCGAGGCGATCAAGGCGCGCTTCTTCCCGACGCAGGCCGAGCCGAGCTGGATCGGGGAGATCTCGTGACGGCGTCACGACCGGCTCGGCATACGGAAGTTCTCGGACCGCTGGAGGTGGGGGCATGAAGCGACTGCGCATCGAGCACACCACCGGCTTCTCGTACCAGGGCGACGTGTCGGCCTCGTACAACGAGGCGCGGATGCTGCCCAACTCGACCGACAGCCAGTTCGTGCTGAGCTCTTCGCTCGACATCGAGCCGTCGACCTCCGTCAACCAGTACGTGGACTACTTCGGCACGCGCGTCGCCGCGTTCGACGTGCTGTCGCCGCACGCGTCGCTGACCATCTCGGCACGCTCGCTCGTCGAGGTGCGCCCGCGGCCCATGGCGCACACGGACATCACGTGGGACCAGCTGGCCACGGAGACGTCGCGGTCGATCGAGACGGTGGAGCAGATGGGGCAGAGCCGCGCACCCGTCCGCATCCCGAGGTGGCCGAGATCGCCCGATCGATCGCGGCCCAGCACGCGCGCCCCGGCGAGGCCGCTCACCAGATCTCGATGGCGATCGGCGATGCGGTCGAGTACATGCACGGGATCACGGGGGTCCACTCCACGGCCGCCGAGGCGTGGGAGGCCCGCAAGGGCGTCTGCCAGGACATCGCGCACCTGACGCTCGGCGCGCTGCGCGAGGTCGGCATCCCGGCGAGGTACGTGTCGGGATACCTTCACCCGCGCGCCGGAGGCCGAGGTCGGCGTCGCGGTCATGGGCGAGTCGCACGCCTGGGTGGAGTGGTTCGCCGGCGAGTGGCAGGGGTTCGACCCGACGAACAACCTCGACATCGGCGACCGGCATGTGCTCGTCGGGCGCGGCCGCGACTACAACGACGTGCCTCCGCTGCGCGGTGTCTACGCCGGTCCGTTCAAGTCGCAGCTGCACGTGAAGGTGACGATCACGCGCGAGGCGTGAACCCTCAGCGCTCCTCTTCCTTCGGCGCGAGCGCTCCTCACCATGGCGAGCGCGCTCGACCCCTCGGCCGCGGTCACCACGGGAGTAGCGGTCGGCGGAGCAGCGGCCGCGCGGAGGTCCGCATCCGAACGCCGGAGGGCTCCGAACAGTCAGGAGATGAACTGACGATGGGAGCAGTTCGATGAAGAAGACACTTTCGTTCGGAGTCGCAGTGACTGCGGTTGCGGCGGCGATCATGTTCGGCTCGGCGGGTGCGGCATCCGCTCGCCCACTGCGTCGACCGCGCCGAAACGACGCCGGGCTTCTCGTACTTCGGCACGGTGCATGTCAAGATGGCCGATCACGCCGAACGGCGTGCAACCCCGGGCACGGCGGAACCGGCGGCGCCTCGAACTGCCTGGACACCTCGGGCAATCCGTCCGAGCGCGCTCCCGGCCGGCGCTGATCGGTTCCTCGCGGTGATCCTCGGCGCAGCCTGGCCGTCGAGGATCGCCGCGAGGGTTCTGCGTCAGGGCTGAGGTGGCCGGCAGATCAAGACCGTACCGTCGCCCGTCGCCGTGATCTCGCCGTCGCCGTGGCGGGCGGCCACCGTCGTTCCGCGGGGGGCGCGGATCGTGCCGCCTGACGTGGCGAGTGTCAGTTCGCCCTCCTCGACCACGATGACGGCGAAGCCCGGGGCAGCCACGATACGCCCGTCGACGACATGCCTCTCGAGGCGGAAGTACTGCTCCGACTCCCGCGGGAGGATGCTGGCGCCCTCACCGCCCGGCCCGACCCAGCGGTCGATCTCGTCGGTGGAACGGCCGCGCGTGGTGACAGCCTGCAGGGCCCGCTCGAAACCGAGCCCGAGATGTCCGTCCCGCTCGCCGTCCAGCGCGAAACCCTGCCATTCGAGCAGGATCGAAAGATCTTCGGGCTGCTGCAGTTCGAGCAGGAAGACGCCCCGGCCGATAGCGTGCAGCTCGCCCGGCGGCACGTAGACGACGTCGCCGCGGCTCCACCTCGCGCTCGTGCAGCAGTCCGAGCAGCGCATCGGTGTCCTGCCACGTTACGAGGTCGGCCAAGGTGTGCGGGTCGAGGTCTCGCCGGAGCCCGAGGTGAACGGTGCCGCCGTCCATGATGTACCAGGCCTCGGCCTTGCCGAACGGCCGGTGCAGGTGCGCGGCGCTGAACGCGTCGTCGGGATGGGCGTGGACCGGGAGGCGCTGCCCGGCATCCAGCAGCTTCACCAGCAGCATGGCAGACGTGCCGAACGCGGCGACGTGCTCGGTGCCGAGCCACGTCACCGGGTCGGCGGCGATCGCATCGACGAGCAATCGTCCGTCGCGCAGGTGGCTGAGGCCCAGACGCTTCTCGCCCGCGAGCGTGGTCGTCGAACCGACCCAGTCCTCGGGACGGAAGTCGGGACCCTTCGCCGTCCCGCGGAAGCGATCGATCTTCACCCCGCCGCGGTAGAACCGCTCCGGAGGCTGGTTCGCATCCAGTCGTTCGAGAGCCATGCGCGTCACCCTATGTGCGCGACCCCTCGCACACATCGAACCGAGTCCGCGTGGTGGCGGTTCGGACCGGCCCACCACGCAGAGGTCAGGCGCGCGGCTCGAACCGCCGCGGCGCGTGGGTGCGGGCGACCAGGTCGCGGAGGGACTCGAGCGACCCGCTCACCGCCCCGAGCGCGCGCGCCTGGATCAGCACGTTGCCGAGCGCGGTGGCTTCGACCGGGCCGGCCAGCACGGGAAGACCGGAACGGTCGGCGGTGCGCTGGCAGAGCAGCTCGTTGAGCGAGCCGCCGCCGACGATGTGGATCGTGCGAACGTCGACGCCGCCGATGCGCCCGGCCTCGTGCGCGGCATCCGCGAATGCCTGCGCGAGCGACTCGACGATGCTGCGCGCGTACTCGGCGCGCGTGCGCGGGGGAGCGATGCCGTGCTCGGCGCACCACGCGTCGATGCGCCCCGGCATGTCGCCCGGCGGCAGGAAGCGGGCGTCGTTGACGTCGAACACCGGAACGGGGGCCGTCACCTCCTCCGCCGAATCCAGCAGCGTGGGCAGATCGATCGGGTGTCCGGCCCGCTCCCAGGTGCGGACCGCCTCGCTCAGCACCCAGAGACCCATGACGTTGTGCAGCAGGCGCACCCGCCCGTCGACGCCGCCCTCGTTCGTGAAGTTCGCCGCGAGAGCCTCCGCCGTCAGCACCGGGCGTTCGACCTCGACCCCCACGAGCCCCCAGGTGCCGCACGAGATGTACGCCGCGGCATCCGCTCGCATGGGCACCGCGACGACCGCCGAGGCGGTGTCGTGCGATCCGACCGCGGTCACCGCGACGTCGGTGCCGGCGCCGATCGACGCCGCGACGGCGGCCAGCAGGGCGCCGAGACGTTCGCCGGGAGCGATGAGCGGGGGCAGGATGCCGCGTGGCAGTCCCGACGCGGCGATGAGTTCGTCGTCCCACCCGCCGCCGGCGCGCAGCAGGCCTGTGGTCGAGGCGTTGGTCTGCTCCGCGCGAGCCCGGCCGGTGAGCCAGAAGCCGATCAGATCGGGGATGAGCAGCGCGGTGTCGGCGAATGCGAGGAGCTCGGGCGGTTCGGCCGCGAGCTGGTACAGCGTGTTGAACGGGAGGAACTGCAGCCCGTTGCGCGCGTACAGCTCGGCGTGCGGCATCCGCTCGTGGACGACCTCGACGCCCCGCTGGGTGCGGGCGTCGCGATAGTGGAACGGGTTGCCCAGCAGTCGGCCGTCCTGCCGCGCAGCAGACCGTAGTCGACCGCCCACGAGTCGACGCCGATGCTGCGGATGCCGGGCTCGGCGCGGAACGCCTCGCGCAGCCCGTTCACGCGCGGCTCCGTACAGCCCCAGGATGTTCCAGTGCAGCCCGTCGGAGGTCTGCACCGGGATCGTTCGGGAAGCGGGCGACCGCCGTGGCCTGGAGCGTGTCGGGCCCGACGTGACCGATCATGACCCGGCCGCTGGTCGCCCCGAGGTCGATCGCCGCGACGGCTGCGGCGGTGCGCGCGCTCACCGGTTTCCCCTTTGCCGACCGCTACTCACCGTGGCGAGCGGGGTCGATGGATCAGGGGCGGTCGCCAGTGTGAGTAGCGGTCGGCGGAGGGGAGCGGGGGCAGGAGGCGGAGGGCTCATCGGAGGAACGCCGCCGCTACGCCGGAGTCGACCGGGATGTGCAGGCCGGTGGTGCGCGTGAGCTCGGGGCCGGTGAGCACGTAGACGGCGTCGGCGACGTTCTCGGGCACGACCTCGCGCTTGAGGATCGTGCGCTGTGCGTAGAACTTGCCGAGGTCCTGCTCGTCCACGCCGTAGGTCGCGGCGCGGTTCGCTCCCCACCCGGAGGCGAAGATGCCCGAGCCGCGGACGACGCCGTCGGGGTTGATGCCGTTCACGCGCACGCCGTACTCGCCGAGTTCGACCGCGAGCAGGCGCACCTGGTGCGCCTGGTCGGCCTTCGTCGCGGAGTACGCGATGTTGTTGGGGCCGGCGAAGACGGAGTTCTTCGAGGAGATGTAGATCACGTCGCCGCCCATGTCCTGCTCGATGAGCGCCTTGGCGGCGGCCTTCGAGACGAGGAAGGAGCCCTTGGCCATGACGTCGTGCTGCAGGTCCCAGTCCTTCTCGGTGGTCTCCAGCAGCGGCTTGGACAGCGAGAGCCCGGCGTTGTTGACGACCAGGTCGATGCCGCCGAACGCGAGGAGGGTCGCGTCGATCGCGGCCTGCACCCCCTCGGCGTCGGCCACGTTCGCCGCGACGCCGATCGCGACGTCCGTGCCGCCGAGCTCGGCCGCGGCCGCCTGCGCCTTCTCGAGGTCGAGGTCGGCGACGACCACGCACGCACCCTCGGCAGCCAACCGGGTCGCGATCGCCTTGCCGATGCCGGATGCCGCTCCCGTGACGAACGCGATGCGCCCCTGGTGGGTCTTCGGCTTCGGCATCCGCTGCAGTTTCGCCTCTTCGAGCGACCAGTACTCGATGCGGAACTTCTCCGCATCGGAGATCGGGGTGTACGTCGACAGCGCCTCAGCGCCCCGCATCACGTTGATCGCATTGAGGTAGAACTCCCCGGCGACGCGGGCGGTCTGCTTGTTCGCGCCGTACGAGAACATGCCCACGCCGGGCACGAGGACGATGAGCGGGTCGGCTCCGCGGATCGCCGGTGAGGCGGCATCCGCGTGCGCGTCGTAGTACGCCTGGTAGTCGTCGCGGTACTCCTGGTGCAGCTCCTTCAGCCGCGCGACCTGCTTCTCGACCGGCGCATCGGAGGGCAGGTCGAGCAGCATCGGCTTGACCTTGGTGCGAAGGAAGTGGTCGGGGCAGCTCGTGCCCAGCGCCGCCAGCCGGGGCGCGTTCTCGGAGGCGAGGAACTCCAGCACCCGCTCGTCGTCGGTGAAGTGACCCACCATCGGCTTGTCGGTCGAGGCCAGCCCGCGGATCGTGGGCGCGAGCGCCGCCGCTGTGGAGTGCCGCTCGGTCTCCGGCAGCGCCGCGAAACCGGCCCGCACCCCGCCGAACGGGTCGGCCTTGCCGTGCTCGGCGATGTATGCGGCGGCGGTGTCGATGATCCACAGGGAGTTCGCCTCGGCCTCTTGAGACGTGTCGCCCCAGGCGGTGATGCCGTGTCCGCCGAGGATGCAGCCGATGGCTTCGGGGCTCTTCGCCTTGATCTCGGCGATGTCCAGGCCCAGCTGGAACCCGGGGCGCCGCCACGGCACCCACACCACCTTGCCGCCGAAGATCTTCTCCGTCAGGGCTTCGCCGTCGGCGGCGGTCGCGATCGCGATCCCGGAATCGGGATGCAGGTGGTCGACGTGCGCGGCATCCACCAGCCCGTGCATCGCCGTATCGATCGACGGCGCCGCGCCGCCCTTGCCGTGGAGGCAGTAGTCGAACGCCGCGACCATCTCATCCTCGCGGTCGACGCCCGGGTACACGTCCACGAGCGCGCGCATGCGGTCGAGGCGCAGGACGGCCAGGCCGGCTTCCGTGAGGGTGCCCAGGTCGCCGCCCGAGCCCTTGACCCAGAGCAGCTCGACCGGCTGGCCCGTGACCGGATCGGTCTCGGTGCCCTTCGCCGACGTGTTGCCGCCCGCGTAGTTGGTGTTCTTCGGGTCGGCGCCCAGGCGGTTCGAGCGCGCGATCAGATCGGCGGCGGCGGGATTCGTCATGAGAGTGGTCCTTCGGTGGGAAGCGGGGGAGTGGAGGGGCGAGTCGACGCATCCGCGCCGGACTCCACGGACTCGGTCGGTATGGGTGTGCGGATCGGGGCGGCGATGTACGGGTTCGCGGCGGGAGGGAGCGCAGCAAGGCGGGCGGCGATGCGATCGATGGATGCCGCGAACGCGGCCTCCTCGGGGCGATTGAGGTGTCCGTGGCGGGTGCCCGCCTCGGTGAGCACCTCGATGTCGCGACCGGCCGCAGCGAGGGTGCGGGAGAAGTGCTCTCCCGAGACTCGGAGCTCGTCGGCATCGCCGTTGATCATGAGCGTCGGCGGGAAATGCGCGAGGTCTTCGGATGTCGCGAGCCCCGGGATCGCGGGCAGCGGAGCGCCCTCCACCGACCCGCCGAGGTAGTTCTCGTACATCTCGCGCACCGCATCCGGTCCGAACGTGTCGGCCTCGGGGTCGGCGTCGAGCGCGCGCTCGGAGTGCGGCATCCGGGTCGGGCTGCACGGCGAGAAGCGTCGGGTAGGCGAGCACGACGAGCGCGGGCAGCAGACCGCCGCGCGCGATCATGCGCAGCGTGGCGCCCGTGGCCAGATTCGCGCCGGCGCTCGCGCCGCCGAGCGCCCACGGTCCGGGGCACAGCTCGGATTCGAACGCCCAGTCGAACGCGGTGATGACGTCGTCGGATGCCGCCGGGTAGTGCACGCCGTCTCGCACCGGCACTCCGAACCTCTCGGCCACCGCGGCGGGAAGAGGGGCCAGTGCGTAGTCGACCGACACGATCGTGATTCCGCGCGCGGCGAGGGCGCGGGAAACCGCGTCGGCCTCGGGCATGTCGAGGTCGCCTCCGCCGAAGCCGCCGCCGTGCGCCCACACCAGACCTGCGCCGTTCGGGATCATGCCCGGAGGACTCGTCGGCGGATAGACCCGCACGAGTCCGCCGGCGGCGGAGTACGGCTCGGTCATCGGAGCCCGCCCATACCCGGACGCGCAGCGGCACGTCGGCCGGCGTGGCGGCGAGAAATCAGATCTGCGGCGAGACGTCGGTCTGTTCGCGATTTCTCGCGATGAAAGTGGTTTGTCGGCATCTGGCTCAGGCTCCCCAACCCGCCTGGGTGCCGCCGACGCGCTCGGCCTCGATCTTCTGCTGGTAGCCGGATGCCGCGAACGCGGCCATCGGGTCGGCCGGACAGCCCGCGGCTCTCGCGCCACTCCGCCAGTGCCGGACGCACGTCGGTGTAGAACGCGTCCATGAACACGGCCTGCGCGCCCAGCACGTCGTTCGCCGACTGCGCGGCGGCGAGGGCCGACTGGTCGATGAGCAGGGCCCGGGCGGTCATCTCCTGGACGTTCAGCACCGAGCGGATCTGCCCGGGGATCTTCGCCTCGATGTTGTGGCACTGGTCGAGCATGAACGCGACGTCGGGGTTGTTGAGCCCCCCGCCGCGGATGACCTCGACGATGATGCGGAACAGCTGGAACGGGTCGGCGGCGCCCACGATCAGGTCGTCGTCGGCGTAGAAGCGCGAGTTGAAGTCGAACGAGCCGAGCTTTCCGAGGCGCAGCAGCTGCATCACGATGAACTCGATGTTGGTGCCGGGCGCGTGGTGACCGGTGTCGAGGCAGACCATCGCCCGGTCGCCGAGGGTCGCCACCTGCGCGTATGAGGTTCCCCAGTCGGGAACGTCGGTGTGGTAGAACGACGGCTCGAAGAACTTGTACTCCAGCACGAGACGCTGATCACCGGTCAGGCGCTCGTAGATCGTTCGCAGCGAGTCGTTCAGGCGGTCCTGTCGGGCCCGCATGTCGGTCTGACCCGGGTAGTTCGAGCCCTCGGCGAGCCAGATCTTCAGGTCGCGCGAACCGGTGGCATCCATGACCTCGATGCACTCGAGGTGGTGATCGATCGCCTTGCGGCGGATGCGGTCGTGTTCGTGGGTCAGCGCGCCGAACTTGTAATCCTCGTCCTGGAACGTGTTCGAGTTGATCGTGCCGAGCGTCACACCCAGGTCTTCGGCATGACGGCGAAGCACGTCGTAGTCGTCGACCTTGTCCCACGGGATGTGCAGGGCCACGCTCGGGGCGAGGCCTGTGACGCGGTTGACTTCGGCGGCATCCGCGATCTTCTCGAACGGGTCTCGCGGAGTGCCCTCGGTCGTCCACACGCGGAACCGCGTGCCGGAATTGCCGAACGCCCACGAGGGCAGCTCGATGGCCTGCTGCTGGAGCGTCTGCTGGATGTCGGGGGAGAGGATGCTCACGGTGCGTCGCTTTCTTCGGTGATGGATGCCGCGTCGGTGGATGCTTCAGCCAGTTGGTCTTCGAGGTGGAAGACCTCGGTCAGGGGGGTGGCCGCCTGGTCGGGTCGGCCTTCGAGCCCGACGAAGAAGCGCGCCATCTCGGCCTCCCATCGTGCCGCGACCGGCGAGGCGGCGAGGTAGGCCTGGGCGGCCGCGTCGTCATCGGTCTCGTAATAGCCGATGAGCGTTCCGCCCTCGGCGAGGTAGAGCGAGTAGTTGCGCCGACCGGATGCGGCGATCTCCGCGAGCATCTCGGGCCAGACCGGGCTGTGCCTGTCGATGTACTCGGCGAGGAGTTCCGGCTTGACCTGGAGCCGGAAGCAGATGCGTGCGGGGGATGTCATGGATGCTCTTCGTTGAGGGCGATGCGATGAATCGATTCAATTCACTGTACGGCACGACGCCCGCACCGTCAAGAAGCGTCACGTCGGTGCGGTGATCGGCTCAGGCCAGCGCCGCGACCGCCGCCGTCTCACGCCGATGCGTGCCGTGGGGCAGAGTCTCAGGCGGTTCGCCGGGCAGTTCGAGCAGACCCGTGGCGCCGACCGGCACCCGGACATCGACGACGAGCCGGTCCTCCTCCACGCGCCACGAGATCGACGCCTCGCCGTACGGGGTCCGATGCCGGGCCGATGCCGATGTCAGCCCGCCCCCCGGCTGCGGCACGAAGCGCACCACGCGGTAGCCCGGCGCGCCGGGCGCCAGCCCGCCGACCACGCGGTGCAGCCAGTCGGCCACCGCGCCGAGGGCGTAGTGGTTGAAGCGAGGTCATCGTGCCCGGATTCACGTTGCCGTCCGGAAGCAATGAATCCCAGCGCTCCCACACCGTGGTCGCCCCCATGACGACCTGGTACAGCCACGATGGGCAGCCCTGCTCGAGCAGCAGGTCATATGCCTTGTCGAGGTGCCCGGTCTGCGTGAGGGCGTCCGAGACGAGCGGTGTGCCGACGAAGCCGGTCGCGATGCGGTTCTCCGCGTCGCGCACGAGCTCGGCCAGCCGCTCGCCGGCCGCCGCGCGCCGGGCGGCATCCGGGATCAGGTCGAACGCGATGGCCAGGGCATACGCCGTCTGCGCGTCGCTGGTCATCCGCCCGTCAGGCAGCACGTATGCGGCGGCGAACGCGGCGTCGATCTCGTCGGCGAGCCGCACGTATGCCGCTTCATCGTCGGTGCGTCCGAGCACCGCCGCCATCCGGGCGACCGTGCGAGCCGATCTCGCGAAGTACGCGGTGGCGACCAGGTACCGGTCTGTGCGCGCATCCGACGGGTCGTGCGGAGGCGCGGCGGGGTCGAGCCAGTCGCCGAGCTGGAAGCCGGTGTTCCACAGGCGATCCGGGCCGGCGAGTGAGGCCACGAGGTCGACCCACCGCCGCGCGCTGTCGAACTGTGCGGCCAGTGTGCCGGCATCCCCGAATCGCTCATAGAGCGTCCACGGGGTCAGGGCGGCGACATCGCCCCACGCCGCGCCGGGGCGGATGGGGGTCCACATGTCGTGCGCGGGGATCACCGGCACGTACCAGGGGACCGTTCCGTCGGGCAGCTGCTCGGCCGCGACATCGCGCAGCCAGCCGTTCAGCATGCCCGACGCGTCGTACAGGAATGACGCGGTGGGCGCGAAGACCTGGATGTCGCCGGTCCATCCCACCCGCTCATCGCGCTGTGGGCAGTCGGTGGGGATGTCGACGAAGTTGCCGCGCATGCCCCAGACGACGTTCTCGTGCAGGCGGTTCACCAGCGGGTCGGACGACTCGAACCACCCGGTGCGCTCGAGATCGGTGTGGTAGACCCGCGCGGTGAGACCACCGGCCGCCGCGGCAGGCTCCACGTCGCCGGGCCAGCCGTCGATCTCGGCGTAGCGGAAGCCGTGGAAGGTGAAGCGCGGCTCCCACTCCTCGCCGCCCTCGCGACCGGCGAGCGTGTAGTGGTCGGTGGAGCGCGCGCCCCGGAGGGGCCGGGTGTACACCTCGCCGTCCTGGAGCACCTCGGCGGTGCGGATGCGGACGGTCGCTCCCGCCGGACCCTTGACGCGGATCCGGATGCGACCGACGAGGTTCTGCCCGAAGTCGAGGATGCGCGCACCCGAGGGGGCGGTCAGCACCGCGACGGGGCGAAGCTCTTCGGTGCAGCGCACCGGAGGCGCGGTGGGGGCCACGAGAGTCGCCGGGTCGCGGTCGCGCACGGCGACGGCCCCCCAGGCCTCGTCGGCGAAGCCCGGACGCGACCAGCCGGTGAGCTCCAGCCGCGCGTCGTAGTCCTCGCCGTCGTAGATGCCGGTGCGCAGGATGGGCGAGGGGGCGACCTTCCACGCGGCATCCGTCGCCACCGTCTCGCGCCGGCCGTCGGAATACGTCAGCTCGAGCTGCCCGAGGAACGACAGGTCGTCGCCGAACAGGTTGCGGAAGCCCCCGCGCCAGCCCAGCCGGCCGCGGTACCAGCCGTCGCCCAGCCACGCGCCGATCGCATTGGCGCCCGGCGAGAGCAGGGCGGTGACGTCGTACGTGTAGTACCGGAGCCGCTTCGGGTAGACCGTCCACCCGGGCGAGAGCGTGTCGTCGCCGATGCGCGTCCCGTTCAGCTCTGCTTCGTAGAGGCCGTGCGCACTCGCGTAGAGCCGCGCCGAGACGAGTCCCTCACCGACGGAGAACTCGCGACGCACCAGCGAGGGGCGGCGATCGTCGGACTCGCGGTCCTCGGGCCACCCGGCCCCGACCGGGCGCGCGGTCCAGTCCCCGGGGCTGAGCAGCCCCGCTTCGACGGTCGTGGCGGGGCTCCAGTCCGACCATCCACCGTCCTGCCCCTCGAGTCGCACGCGCACGGATGCGCACTCGCGCGAGCCGAGTGGTGCGACGGGCCACCCCACGAGGATCTGTTCTGCGGATGCCGCCACCGTGGTCTCGGCCGACCCTCCGCGGCGCACCTCCAGCTCGTACGACAGCTGTGTCCAGCCCGCGGGCGCCTCCTCGACGATCCAGCGAGATCCGCGGCGACGCTTCGCCGATGCCGAGGGGGATGCGGTGGTGCTCGATGCTCGGCGGGGCGATCCGGAGGGTCATCTCGGGATTCCTCTCTCCCCCGCGGGGGACGACTTGTGACGTTTCAAGGGGGGATGGTCGGATGGACGGATGAGGTGTGCGACGGGCGGTCAGCGCCAGGTGTGCCGGGCGGCGAAGCCGAGTCGCTCCTGGATCTTCCGCGTCGAGATGAGGCACTCGTGCGGGCCCAGATCGTCGGCGATCGGCGTGCCGGGGAACCATCGTCCGGCGACCTCGCGCGACGGCGCGGTGTTTGCCGACTCGGGTGCGGCCACGTTGTAGACCTCGTAGCCGGGCTTCGCGTTCTCCAGGGCGAGCGCGACGGCCTCCGCGCCGTCGCGGGCGTCGATCCACGAACCGAGAAGGTCGCGCCGATAGCCGGGGTCGCTCGCCCGCTGGAACGTGCCGTACTCGTCTTCGGCGACCACGTTCGTGAATCTCAGGGCCGTGATCGATGCGCCCGGCGCCCAGCCCACCAGCTGCGCAGCCATCGCCTCCTCGACCACCTTGCCGAGTCCGTAGGTGTTGTGCGCTGCGGTGTAGGTCTCATCCAGCGGCAGGAACGGCGGCGGCTCGTCGAAGGGGAACCCCATCGCCGTGATGCTGCTCGCGCTGACGATCGTGCGGATGCCCGCGCGGTGCGCGGCGAAGAGCACGTGGAAAGTCGCGGTCACATTGCTCTCGAAGGTGGTCACATCGGGTACCAGGCCGTTCACCGGCACCGCGGCCAGGTGCACGACCGCGTCGAGCCCGTCGTGCCGCGCGGTCACACCGAGAAAGGCGTCGAGGGTCTGGCCGTAGTCGGACAGATCCACCCGTGTGAAGCCCGGGCCCGCCTGGCCGTGCAGGTCGAACCCGACGACCGTGTGGCCTCGCTCGCGCAGGACAGCCGTCGTCGCGCGCCCGAGCTTGCCGTCGCTTCCGGTGACACCGACGATCATCAGCCCTTGACCGCTCCGGCCGCCAGGCCCTTCATGATCCGCTGGTTGAGGAAGAGGTACAGCACCAGGATGCCGAAGACGGTGATGCAGATCGCCGCGAAGAGGGGGCCGTAGTTGATCGCGCCGTACTCACCCGAGAAGTTGAGCAGGCCGACCTGGATCGTGTTGAGACTCTTCTTGCCGCCGAAGATCAGGGCGATCAGCAGGTCATTCCAGATCAGGAAGAACTGCACGATCGCGACAGTGATGACGGCGTTGCGCATCATCGGGAACCCGATGGCGAAGAACGAGCGCGTCATCGACGCACCGTCGAGCGTGGACGCTTCGAAGATCTCGCGGGGGATGGCGCGGAAGAACGTCGCCATCATGAACACCGTCAGCGGCAGGCCGCCCGCCGTGTAGATGAGGATCATCGGCAGGTAGGAGCCGGTCAGCTCCAGTTCGAAGAACGCGGTGAACAGCGGCAGGATGATCATCTGCCCCGGGATCATGATGCCCGCCAGGAACAGCAGCAGGATCATGCCGCGCCCTTTGAAGACGAGCACCTCGAGCGCGTAGCCCGCCGCAGTGCCGAGCAGCACGATGAAGATGAGCGAGGGCACCGTGACGATGATCGAGTTGGTGATCGTCGTCGCGAGATTGCCCGTCTCCCAGGCGATGACGTAGTTCCCCCATTCCCACGTCTCGGGCAACGCGTACGACGGGTTGTTGAGGAAGTCCGCGTTCGACTTGAGCGAGTTGATGAACATCCAGAACAACGGGTAGGCCGTCACCAGGATGAGGAAGGCGATCGTCAGCCAGGTGGGGATGCGCTTGAGGATGCGAAGTCCGGGACTGCCCTGATTGTGGGGCGTGAACGCCTGCGGGGAGTGGACGTCGACGGGATCGAGCGTGGAGGTCATGATGGTCGCTCTTTCAGACGGTGTTGTCGCGTCGCGACGAGCGGAAGATGACGAGGGTGACGAGCAGGCACATCACGGTCAGCAGCAGGGCGATCGTCGAGCCGTAGCCGAAGTCGCTGAACTGGAACGCGGTGCGGTACATGTACAGGGTGAGGGGAGTCGTGGAGTTTCCGGGACCGCCGCCGGTGAGTGCGAACACCGAGTCGAAGACCTTGATCGTGCCGTTGATGCTGAAGATGAACGATGCGAAGAGGATCGGCAGCGACATCGGCAGCACGATGTAGCGGAAGAGGCTCACGCTGCGGGCGCCGTCGATGCGGGCTGATTCGATGATGTCGTCGGGGATGTCGAGCAGCCCGGAGAAGATCAGCACGCCGTAGAAGCCGACCGAGCGCCACACGTCCATGATCACGATCACGACGAAGGCGGTGCCGCCCGCGCCCAGCCAGTCGACGGATGACAGCCCGACGTTGACGAGCAGCTCGTTGACGAGCCCGTCGCTCGGCGCGGACTGGAAGAGCTTCTGGTAGAGCAGGGCGACCGCGACGGTGGGCAGCACGACCGGGAAGAACACCAGCGTGCGGACCAGGACCGACGACTTGCGCAGGACGAAGTTGTACAGCAGCGCGAGGCCGTAGCCGAGGATCACCTGGAAGATCGTGACCAGGACCGCGTACTTGATGGTGAACCAGAAGGCGTCCCACACGTAGGGGTCGCGGATCAGTCGCTGGAAGTTCTCGATGCCGTTCCACTCGAAGCCGCCGAGCACGGACCCGGTGAAGAACGTGAGACCGAACGACCAGACGACGGGGGCGAGGATGATGACGGTGTAGACGAGCAGCGCCGGGGTCAGCAGCAGCGTGATCGCCTTGCGATCGCCGAGTACGGACTTCATGCGGCGGCCTTTCGAGACGTGGGGAAGTGGCCCGGGTACAAGAGTGGCACCGGACTCGATGATCGCAGCGGGCCGGAGGATCGGACGGCGGCGGAGGGCTCCCCGACGCGCCCTCGAGGACGCGCCGGGGAGTGGGCGTCAGCCCTCGTCGAGCGCGGTCTGAACCAGGGTCATGAACTCCTCGGCGGAGAGCTGCCCGGTCACCAGGAGTGCCGCGTTCGTCGACGACACGCTGCTCGCCTTGGCGTTGAAGAGCGCCTCGAACCACAGCACGCTGTCGGTCGCGGTCGAGATCTCGTCGGCGATCGCCTGCGAGATCTCGGGCAGCTCGACCGGCTCATCGGCGATGAAGCCGGTGATCTGGCCCTGCTTGAGCGCCTCGTTGCCGTAGTTCTCCGTGATGCACTTCAGCCATGCGCCCACGTTGTTGTCGGCCGAGTAGGTCGCGGCGTTGAAGGTCGCCGGCAGTCCGACGTTCGACGGGTACTCCTCGATCGATCCGGCACCGCCCTCGACGGCCGGGAACGGCATGAAGCCGACGTTCTCGGCGCCGATCGTGTTGGCGTCGCTGTTGATATTGCCCAGCAGCCAGCTGCCCATGTAGATCATCGCGGCCTTGCCGGTGAGGAACTCGTTGGATGCCGCGTCGTAGTCGAGCGAGGCGACGTTGTCGCCGAAGTAGCCCTGCGCACCCAGGTCGGCGATCTGCTGCGCGGCCTCGACGTACTCGGGGTCGGTCAGCTTCGCGTCGCCGTCAGCCACGGCCTGCATCGCGTCAGCGCCCAGCGTGCGGAAGATGTAGCCGCTCACGAGACGGGTCAGCGGCCAGCCCTGCTCGCCGGATGCCGCGAACGCGGTCAGCCCTGCCGCCTTGGCCCCGGCTGCCACGGTGAGAAGGTCATCCCACGTCTCGGGGACGGCCCAGCCGTTCTCCTCGAAGATCGCCTTGTTGTAGAAGATGCCCTCGATGTTGTACTGGTACGGCAGGAAGTTGAACGCTCCGCCGTAGAGCTTCTCGATCGTCGAGACGGCGCCCTCCGCGACCTTGTCGCGGACGCCGAGCTCGGTCAGCGCCTCGTCGAAGTCGACCAGGTACCCGGCCTCCCAGAGCTTGGCGCCCTCGGCCGGGTTGCCGCCCGCGGAGAACATCGGGGGCAGGCCCTCCTGCGTGGCGAGGAGCTGCACCTGCGCATCGAGCTCCGCCTGCGGGATCGAGTTGATCTCGAGCGGCGCGGCTTCCTCCTCGGCCGAGCAGGCTCCGTCGGCGAGGGCCTGCAGGACGGGCTCGGTGGTGGTGTTCTCGGCGTTCTTCAGGAACTCCAGGGTGGTCGGGTTCTCCGACGATCCGCCGCCATCGCCGCCACCGCCGGAGCAGCCGGCCAGGACGAGCACGCCGACGCCGGCCAGGGCGAGAGCGCTGACGAGCGGCTTCCGAAGACGCCGTGCTGTAGCTGTGGACACATTTCCTCCTTGAAAGTGGTGCCGCCTCCGTTGAGACGTTTCAACGAGGATGCTAAGCCAGAGGCTGTCACGGTGTCAAGAAATTTGAAACGTCACAAATCGGTAACGCCGAGCCCGCCCGGTCGAGTGCTCGACGCGCCATCAGAACTCCGAGACCATCGGTCGGCCGTCCAGGTAGGCGATCATGTTCAGCACGAGGAAGTTCCAGTTCTGGAACCCCTTCGTCATGATCGGCTCTCCGCTGTCGGGGTGGTAGTACTCGTGCAGGCTTCCGCTGGCTTCCATGTCCTGCCCGAAGAGCCGCACGGTCTTCTCCGCCAGCTGCCGCGCATCGTCGGTGAAGCCGTACTTGAGGAGCCCCCGGAAGACGAGGTAGTTGCTGATTCCCCAGATCGGGCCGAGCCAGTTCGACGGGTTGTTCGACGCGCGCAGGTCGTACATCTTCTCGAGCCGCGACAGCGAGCGGACGCCGTACGTCGCGTGGAAGGTGCGGGGATCGAGATAGCGCTCCCGCATCCGCTCGGCCTGCTCGTGCGAGGCGAAGCCGGCCCACATCGGCAGGAAGCTCGACCAGCTGTCGACCCGGAGCAGGAGAGACGACCAGCGCCGTGGCGCGCCGCTGTGCAGCCAGTCGTCCTCGTCGATCGGGCGCAGGTTCAGGTCGACGCTGTAGAACGTGCCGTCGCGTTCGTCCCAGCAGAGCGCATGAACGGCATCCGCGAGATTCTGCGCGCGGCCGCGCCACCGGTTCGCCTCCACCTGGCGGCCCGACTCCTCGAGCAGGTAGCCGTAGGCCAGCAGCTCGCGATACAGCAGACAGTTGAGGTAGATCGACGCGGTGCTCTTCTCCGGGCGGTAGTAGACCGACGGGTCGTTGTCGACGCCGACCGCGAAGTCGGTCTGCCAGTAGGCGAGCGACGTCTCCTCGTGCACGTGGCTCTCGAGATAGCGCTCGAGGAAACGCCCCAGGGTGTCGAGATGCGGCGTCAGCCACGCCACGTCTCCCCGCCGCTGTGTGATCATCGCCGCGTGCTGGGCGAGCACCGGCTTGTGCATGTTCTCGGAGAAGCCGCCCGTGCGGCCGGCATCCCGATGGGTGAGGGGGCCGTCCGGTGTGAGCTGGATGGGCATGACGCCGTCCGCGTCGGTGTGATCGAGGAAGTTGAGGATGCAGCCCTCCTCGTACGGGAAGAACCTCCCCCGGCTGTCGGTGTCGGCCTCGACCTGGCCGAGCACCGCGCTGATGAACCAGGAGTCCCAGTCCCACAGGGCGGAGGAGTAGTACGGCGAGTCGGGCGTGCTCGGCACGGCATAGGGATGGGCGAGGACCCCCGACGGCTCGCGCGTCATCTGCTCACAGCTTCGGCGGACGTCCTCTTCCAGCAGGCGCTTCCAGCGGTCCAGCATCATTGCTCCTCAGGTGCGACGGCGTGGCGAGGACAGTCTGCCATTGAAACGTTCCGATACGCCAGCGCGCGGCATCCGGGACGTGTTGTACAGTCTGTTCAATGCGCACGGTGCGTGAGCAACGCGACGGCGCGGGGAGGCTCGGGGATGGCCAGGGTGGGTATTCGTGAGGTCGCCGCGCACGCCGGTGTGGCGGTGGGCACGGTCTCGCACTACCTGAACCATCCCGACAAGGTCTCGTCCGAGAAGGCCGACCGCATCCGCGCAGCCATCGAGACGCTCGGGTTCGTGCCGAGCAACGCGGGTCGACAGCTGCGCCTGGGCATCAGCACCGTGATCGGCTACATCGCACCCGACGTCAGCAACCCCTACTTCGCCGAGATCGCCGAGAGCGTCGAGCGGCGCGCGTCCGACTTCGGAGTCAGCGTGTTCCTGGCGAACTCGCATCGCAGCAAGGAGCGCGAGGACGCGTACCTCCGGGTGTTCGAGCAGCATCAGGTGCGGGGCCTCATCGTCTCGTCGCATCTGCCGATCGAGGATCGGCTCGCTGCCGTGCGCAGCCGGGGCACGCCGTCGGTGCTCGTCGGCCAGGCCGCGCGGTCGCACGACCAGGCCTCGGTCTCGCTTGACGATGTCGACGGCGGCCGCCAGGCGATGGACCACCTGCTGAGCGTCGGATGCCGCCGCATCGCGTTCGTGGGAGGACCCCTCGGCATCCCCCAGGTCGCCGATCGCCTCGCGGGCGCGAGCGAGGCCGTCAGCGCATCGGGCGAGGCGGTGACCCTCGAGGTGATCAATCAGCCCGACCGCACGATCCGCGGCGGACGCGAGGTCGCCGCCGCGCTGCTCACGCGCTCCGCCGACCAGCGGCCCGACGGCATCTTCGCGGTGAACGACCTGCTCGCGCTGGGGATGCTGCAGACCCTCGTGGCCGGCGGCATCCGCGTTCCCGAGCAGCTCGCCCTCGTCGGCTATGACGACACGGAGTTCTCGGAGGCCTCGATCATCCCGCTCAGCACGGTGCGGGGCCGCCACGAAGGCTTCGGCGTCGCCGTGGTCGACCTGCTCTTCGATGTGATCCAGGACACCTCGACCACCTCGCAGCACCGCGTCTTCAAGCCGGAGCTCGTAGCCCGCGCGAGCACTCTCGGGTTCGTGCCCCGATGACCGCGAACATCCGCGATGTGGCCGAGCGGGCGGGAGTCTCGGTCGGCACGGTCTCGAATGTGCTGAACCATCGCGAGAAGGTCTCTCCGGATGCCGTCCGCCGGGTCCGCGAAGCGATCGAGGTGCTGGGCTATGTGCGCAACGACGCCGCGCGGCAGCTGCGCGTGGGGCGCAGCTCGACGGTGGGGCTCGTCGTGCTCGACGTCCGGAACCCGTTCTTCACGGATCTCGCCCGCGGAGCGGAGAGCGAAGCCGCCCGGCACGGGCTCTCGGTGATCCTCGGCAACAGCGCCGAAGACGTCGAGCGTGAGGCCGGCTACCTCGATCTGTTCGAGGAGCAGCGGGTGCGCGGCATCCTGATCTCGCCGTATCGCGAGATCGGTCCGCAGCTGCGGCGCCTCCGCGAGCGCGGCACGCCGACCGTCCTGGTCGACCGGCGCAGCGACGACGAGCGGTTCAGCTCGGTGAGCGTCGACGATGAGCTCGGCGGATGGCTCGCCGCCGATCACCTGATCCGACACCGGCAGGCGCCGGATCCTGTTCGCCGGCGGACCGTTCGACATCCGGCAGATCGTGGATCGCCGCGCCGGCGCGCGGCGCGCCGTGGACGGCGCCGACGGCGTCTCGTTCGAGACGGTGCCCACGCCCGCGGCGAGTGTCGCGGACGGCCGCGCGACCGGCGAGCAGATCGCGGCCCGTGCGCCGGAGGACCGCCCGGATGCGGTGTTCGCCGCGAACGACCTGCTTGCGATGGGCCTGCTGCAGGGGCTTGCCGGTCACGGCATCCGCGTCCCCGAGGAGATCGCGATCATCGGCTTCGACGACATCGACTTCGCGTCGGCCGCCGTCGTGCCGCTCTCGTCGGTGCGCCAGCCCAGTCAGCTCATGGGCGAGACCGCGCTGCGCATCCTGCTGGCGGAGATCGACGACCCCGAGCGCGACCCCCAGCAGGTGGTCTTCGAGCCCGAGCTCGTGGTGCGCGCCTCGACGGCTCCCGCGGCCTAGCGCACCGCCCGCGGGGATGGGTCGAGCCTTCGCTGGACGGGATGCGTCGCTTCCCGCCGGTGCTGCGACGGAACGCGTCCAGCGAACCAGCTTTGACCGCGAGCTCCGGCGATGGGCGGTGCCGGCACTGCTGCAACGATCGCGCGGCCCTTGCTGCGGGTCGCGGGAGCGGTCCTCGAGGGCCTCTGAGCGCGGTTCACCCTGGTTGCGGAAACCCTAGGAGGCCGCACTCAGCCTGTGATGGTCGACGACGGTGGCGATGTTCACGATGTGCACATAGTCTGTGGCTCTGCGAACCAGGAGGGCCGGGTATGACAGACGTCGTCTTCTTCCACGGTGCGGGCGACGGCGCGTACGAGGCGGACGCGGTGCTCGCGGAGAGCCTCGCGGCGCATCTGGGCGAAGGCTTCTCCGTCCACATGCCCCGCCTGCCGGAGGAGGACGGTCCCGATGACGCAGGCTGGCTGGCGGAGATCCGTACGGCGATCGAAGCTGCGAGCTCACCGGCAGTCGTCGTGGGCCACTCGGCGGGCGGGTACCTCCTGCTGAAGTGCCTCGCGTCGCGTCCCGTGTCGACGCGCATCCTCGCGATCTGCGTGATCGCCGCGCCCTTCCCGGGTGGCACGCCGGAGTGGACCTTCGACGGATTCGAGCTGCCGGCGGATCTCGCCGGGCGCCTGCCGGGGGAGGCGACCGTGATGCTCTATGCGAGCGAGGACGACGAGACAGTTCCCTTCTCCCACCGCGACCGGTACGCCGCGGCGATCCCCACCGCGCTCACGCGGATGACCACCGGGGGTCACCAGCTGACCGATGGTCTCGAACTGGTCGCCGCCGACATCCGCGCAGTCGCCGCTCGAACGGCCTGATGATCAGCCGGTGACGGGGACCGGCTTCAGGCGTTGTCGTCGGAGTCTTCGGGGGCTTCCGGGGCGACCAGCGGACCGCCGATGACGCCGATGCCGACGGCCTGGTGACTGGGTTCGGGCTCGTTCTTCTCCGGTGCCTTCGGCTCTTGTCCGGGCGGCTTCTCGGTACTCGGCTCCTCCAGCTCTTCGGTCGAGGGCGTCTGATCGCCCTCCGGGCGGCCTGTGTCTGGCGATGCGCTCATGGTGCTTCCTCTTCGGTCGCGGGTGATGCGTCAACGATGACGTGCCGGGCGGGCGCGGCAAAGGGGTTGACGACGGTCCGTCACCATGCCTCGAAGGAGAGCGCTCGTCAGACCGCTGATCGCGCCGCAATGAACCGCTCGGACTCCTCCCAGAGCCGGGCGGCACCGTCGAGATCGGTGAACGGCGGCCACAGCTCCTGCACGGCGGGCCGGCCGCCGATGACCCGCGTCGGGCCGTAGAACATGTCGCCGCGCGACGCGGGATCCGTTGCGGCCATCACGGCGGGCAGCGCGGCGCTTTCCACCGTCCCTGCGATTCCGATGCGGGAGAGAAGGCGGATCACTCGACGGCCACCGACCTCGCGGCTGCGCCCCAGGTGCGGCTGAGCGGCGAGGAGATTGGTCGGCGAGACGCCCGGGTGCGACATGTTGCTGCTCAATCCCCATCCTTCGCTGCGGCTGCGCGCGTCGAGCTCGCGGGCGAACAGGCCGACGGCGATCTTCGACTGCGTGTAGGCCTTCATCCCGTCGTAGCTGCTCTCCCAATTCAGGTCGCTCCAATTGATCGCACCGCTGCGGGCCGCAATGCTCGTCTGATGCGTCACCCGCGCGCGCCCCGCTTGCAGCAAGGGCAGCAGGCCCAGGGTCAGTGCGAAGTGCCCGAGGTGGTTCGTGCCGAACTGCAGCTCGAATCCGTCGGCGGTTGTCTGCCGGGTGGGCGGTGTCATGACCCCGGCGTTGTTGATCAGGATGCCGATGGGCCGGCCTTCGGCGGTGAGCGTGTCCACGAGGTCGGCGACCGAGCCGAGCGACGACAGATCGAGGGCCCGCGTCGAGACGCGGGCACCGGGCACCTGGCCGCGAATGCGCTCGGCCGCTTTCTCACCCTTGGCGGCCGAGCGGACCGGCATGACCACATCGGCGCCGGCGCGCGCGAGATGCGCGGCGATCACCTGGCCGATGCCGTCGCTGGCTCCGGTGACGACGGCCAGCGTGCCGGTGAGGTTGGGGATCTGGATCTCGGTTGTGCGTGACATGGCTCGTTCCTCCGGGCGTCGAGGTGAATCTGGTCTGTTCCATCCATGCTCGCGCGTCGCCGACCAGGCATTCAGTGCCCGCTGATCCGCGGATTGCGGATCCACCCCTCGGGCCGCGCTCAGGCGAGTGTCTGTGTGCCGATCACAGCCAGCAGCTGCAGCTTCTCGTAGCTCTCGCTGCCGGGTTCTGCGGTGTACACGAGGAGCCGGTGGGATTGCTCCGGGTCGAGCAGCGTCTGGCAGCTCAGCGCCATGTCGCCGACCTCGGGGTGGCGGAACCGCTTGATCTCGGGTGGGCGAACCCCCACCTCGTGCGTCGCCCACATGTCTCGGAACTCCTGACTCTGCGCCAGCAGAAGCTCGGCCAATGCCGCCGCGCGTGAGTCGGCGCCACGCAGGGTGATCATCTCGCGCAGGCCCGCGGCGTACACGCGGGAGAGCACGGCCTGTTCGTCGAGGGGATACGGCGCCCGGGCGGACGAGTCGATGAACCAGCGGTACCCCACACTGCGCTCGGGTCCGACGCGCCGGGTGGCGTCGCCCGTGAGCGCGATTCCGACGGTGGTCTGCCGGAGCGTTTCACCGAGCTCGGTCACGATCTCGGCGGGCGTGTCCTGCAGGCGATCGAAGATGCGCAGGAGGCCCGGGCTGATGTGCTCGCTGGAGGATCCGCGAGCCGGTGGATTGTGGCCCGCCAGCCGGAACACGTGATCGCGCTCGCCGAGCGACAGATGCAGACCCTGGGCGATCGCGCCGATCATCTGCTCCGAGGGCTGCGGACCGGTCGCGCGCTCCAGGCGCGCGTAGTAGTCGGTGGACATGTGGCAGAGCGCCGCGACCTCCTCGCGCCGAAGCCCGCCGGTGCGGCGGCGCGGGCCCCTGGTGAGCCCGACGTCCTCCGGCTGCAGAGACTCCCGCCTGCGACGGAGGAACGCGGCCAAGCCCTCCCGATCGATCATCGCTCTCCCTCGACGCGGCATCCCGGCGCATCGTTCGATCGCGAGCCGCTGTCTCGTTCATACCCCCACCGCGTTGATGATGCCACGGACGGCCGATCCACCCCTCGCGCGTGAGCGACGAATCGGCGGCGTCGGCGGACCCCGAGCGGTCCACGCGCTCGTACGCTGGGGAGCGCCGGCGCTGACCGGGCGGGAGGGGACACGACAGGATGGCAGGCGGAGACCGCAGCACGCTGGGGCTCGCCCTCAGCGGCGGCGGGGCCTATGGCGCCGCGCACGTGGGAGTCCTGCAGGAGCTGCGAGCCCGCGGCATCCGTCCCGATGTCGTCGCGGGCACGAGCTCCGGCGCGCTCGTGGCCGCCGCCTATGCCGCCGACGTTCCCCAGGCGGCGATCGAACAGGCAGCTCTCGCCTTCCGCTGGAGCTCGATCGCGCGGGTGTCGCTGTCCCCGCGCCTGGGTCTTCTCGACTCCGGCGCCCTGACGGATGCCATCCACCGCACTCTCGGCGAGGACCCGCTGATCGAGGACCTGCCGCGCCGCTTCGCCGCCGTCGCGACCGACCTGCGGACGCGTACCTCCGTCGTGATCGACAGCGGCCCGTTGAACGTGGCCCTCCGAGCCACGATCGCCGTGCCGGGACTGCTGCCGCCCGTGCGCCGGGGCCGTGAGGTGCTCATGGACGGAGGCATGCTCGACAACGTGCCGGTCAGCGCAGCCCGCAAGCTCGGCGCCTCGACGGTGATCGTGGTGCGACTTCATGCCAAGTGGGAGAACGTCCGCATGATGCGTGTCTCCGCCAGCGCCGCGCACCTCGAGGAGGACGAATCGGTCATCCTCGTGCAGCCGGAGATGACAGGCCTGGCGCAGTGGTCGATGGCGGACGTGCCGCGTCTGATCGATGAGGGGCGACGCGCGGCGCGGGATGCCTTCGATGCCGCCGATCTGCGCGGCTGGACGTGACGACGGGCCGCTCCGGCAGTCGTCGGCGCCCCGGTCACCTCGACGGCGCGCGCGCCGTCAGCGCCTCCGGCACGCACGAACGACTGCGCTGCCACATCGATGCTCGTCGACGCGGCGTCGAGGGTCACCGTGATCGCGCGCGGCCGACGGTCGAGATTCGCGATCAGGACGACGTCGCCGTCCGGCCGGCGTGAGCCGATGGCCCACACGAGTCCGTCGGGGCTGTCGCCCCAGAGAAGCTCGGCTCCGGGCGCGAACAGATCGGCCAGCGCGGCGATCGCCGCGGCAACCGGGTACGGGGCGCCGGTGAGCGAGCGGATCCCGCGAGGCCCGCACTCCTCGAACCAGGCGATGCTCGCAACGCCCGGCACGCCGAGGGCCGCCGCACTCGCGATCGTCCACGCCGCGAGCTCGGGTGCCGCCTGACGGGAGTCGGCGGCGCCGGTGAACTCCGCGCCGTAGCCCTCCGTGAGGTCGGCGCGGGTCGGCAGCGCCTGGGGGGTGGTCGCCACGTCGTTGAACCGCGGACGCAGTGTCACCGGTCCGATGTGCACGGGCACGCCGCCCGCGAGCTCGACCGCCTGCTGCGCGATCGTGCGCTGCACGGCGACCGACTCGATGAGCTGCTCGGTGCCGAGGGAGTGGAACAGCGGGGTCACACTGAACGCGACCCCGTCGACCTCGCGCGGGATGGCCTGCCACTCCCGGTTCAGCCACTCCCGATTGAGCTCGGTGAAGTGCGCGCGCGACCCGGCGATGACGGGCACCCGCAGGCCCGCGGACGCGATCTCCGCGCGCAGGGCGGCGAGCATCGCGGCATCCGTCACGTGGAGATCCGCCTCGAACACGCCGATCCGCGCGATGCCCGGCGATGCGGCCGCCTCCGCCAGCGCGGCGCCGAGACCGCCGAAGGCCGTCTGGGCGGTTCCGATCACGCGGACATCGAGCGGCCGCCCCGACGCGCCGGCGCGGTCCAGCGCCGCCTTCCAGCCGGGAGTGCGCAGGTCGAGCTCGACCAGCACCGCTGCGGGGCTCGGACCGTCGGGCGCCGGCAGCGGATCGGGCGAGGTGGCGGCCCCGAGCGCGACTTCGAGACCCGGGCCGCCCACGCGCAGCCGGATGAGATCGGGTGCCTCCGGCTCTGTGGCGGCCGCCACCTCGCGAACGTCGATGTGCACGGCCTGTCGCACCCGCTCGTCCGCGGCGATCGCGTAGGGGAACGGGATCGCGAGCGGCCGGCTGTACGTCTTGAACGACGCATCCGACCAGTTGCGCTGGTCCTCCATCTCGAAGACGTCGCCCTCGAAGGAGACCGACACCTCTGTTCCGCCGTGCAGCCAGGACAGTTCCGAGATGTCGAGGACCGGCTGGTGCGGGCTGATCGTCGCCGGGAACGACGACTCCTCGGTGGAGCCGTCGGAGTGCGTCACGCGCAGGGGTCGGCCGGCGAGCCGGGGCGGATGCAGCACCACCAGGCCCGTGCGGTTCGTGGCGAAGTCGCGCTCGGACTCGAGGTCGGTGAGCACGACGAGGCGATCTCCGCGCGCTTCGACGCGGACGACCCCGCGGAAGCTCGAGCCGAGTCCCTCAGACCGCACGTGGAGGGTGAGCGTCGAACCCGAGTCCTTCACCCGGTCCACGACGAGCGCCGCAGTGTCCCAGTTGCGATCCCGCACCACCGCCCGAACTGATCTCAGCGACGAGTCGGTCGTCGAACGCGATGTCGGCGATCTCGTCGCCGCGGAGCTCGAACGACCACGGGCCGCTCCGCCAGGTGGGGAACTCGGTGAACCAGGTCATGGCGTGGAGTCTGACAGAGGTCGTCCCCTCAGAGGGTCGTCATCCCGCCGTCGACCGTGAAGAGGGCGCCCGTCGCGAAGGCTGCGTCATCACTCGCGAGGAACACCATGACGCCTTCGACGTCGGTGGGCGTACCGGCGCGCCCCAGCGGGATCCGGCCGATGATCGCGGCCCGCGACTCGGGATCCGACGAGATCGCCGTCACGAGAGACGTCTCCGTGTATCCCGGAACGACCGTGTTCACCCGGATGCCGCGATCGGCATATGCCGCCGCGACCGTGCGTGCCAGCCCGTGGATACCCGCTTTCGAGGCGCTGTAGGCCGTGAAGTCCCGGCCCTCGCCGTTCAGTCCGGTCGGGCTGCCCGTGAGGATGATCGACCCGGCCGTGCCCGCGGCGAGCATCGTGCGCACCGCGTGCTTGACGGTCAGGAAAGTGCCGGTCAGATTGATGTCGATCGTGCGCCGCCACACGTCCAGGTCGAGGTCAGCGACCGGCGCGTCCTGCCCGAACAGCTGCACGCCCGCGTTGGCCACCACGACGTCCGGCGCCCATCCGGCCGCGGTGAGCTCGGCGAACGCGGTCTGGACCGAGGTCTCGTCGGAGATGTCGAGCACGGCTGACCGAGCCTGCTCGCCGATCGACTCCACGGCGGATGCTGCGGCCGCGGCATCCCGGTCGGCGATCACGACCCGCGCGCCCTCGCGGGCGAACCGCTCGGCGACAGCTCGGCCGATGCCGGTGCCGGACCCGGTGACGAGGGCGGTCTTTCCTGCGAGCCTGCTCATGCCGGAGTCCCGCCGGTGCGGTCGATCTTCTCGAGGTGCAGCATCCGGGCGAGGTTCTTGTCGAGCTCGTCGTCGCGGAAGATCTTCTTCCAGTCCTCCTTGATGATGCTCTCGCGGCCGTAGTCCATCGCGATCAGGCAGGCGTCGCTGAACGGGTTGTCGCCGCGCAGGCCGTTGGCCAGCGCGACCTGGGTGTGGCCGTAGAGGATGCTGCGCGCGGCCGCCTCGGGAACGCCCATCGTGTGAACGGCCTCCTGCAGCGCCTCGTTCAGGAGAGCGCCGATCATGCACGCGACGGTCTCGACGAGCGTGGGCTCCAGCTGGGCGAGCTGCTTGATCGTGACGAAGTGCACGTCGATGATCGGCGCGTAGATCGCGCGGACGGTCGCCTCGACGGTCGCGGCCTTTGCCGGGTCGTCGGACTCCACCGCGGCGATCGCGTCCTGCGGGGCGGCGATGCCGCCGAACGTGTCTGCCCACTCCTCGGGGCTTGTCCGCTCCAGGAAGATCGACGGGTGGCACGGGTGGGCGACCGCGCGAACGACGTCGTCGCGGTCGGTGAGCAGCCCCGCATAGGCGGCCGCGGGGTCGAGCGTGAGCGCGATCGCGCCCGTCTTCATCTGCGGGACGAGATCGGCCGTGACCGACGCGAGGGCGAGGTCGGGCACCGCGAACACGACGATGTCGGCGTCGGCGACTGCGGTGGCGGCATCCGCCAGCTCGCGACCCGCGTCGATCGTGCGCTGGGCGCCGGCGGGGGAGTTCTCGACGTAGGCGACGTCGTGGGCCGTCTTGGCGAGATTGTTCGAGACGCGCATCCCCATCTTGCCGCCGGCGCCGATGACGGCGATCTTGTACGTGCCCTGCCCGGCGCTCGTCGAGGGGTCGGTGGTCGTGCTCATCAGGGTGCTCCTGAGGTATTCGAGTGTCGTGCGGGTCCAGTCCCGCTCGGTGCGGATGGTGGTCGCGGGGTCGTCCTGCCAGGGCAGCCAGTGCTCGACGATCTCGTTGATCCCGCGCTCGCGCGGACGGACGGTCTCCAGCAGATGGGGGTAGTCGTGGAGTCCGGTGCCCATCGGGGCGCCGGAGTAGGTGAAGCCGACCCAGCCGTCCTGCCGGGCGAACGCGAAGTCCTTGACGTGCACGTTCGCGACCAGCGGCGCGGTCAGCTCGACCGCATCGCGCGGGCGCTCGAGACGGGCCACGACGTTGCCGGGGTCGAGGCAGATGCCGAGCTGCGGGCTGCCGAACGAGTCGACGAGACCGACGAGATCGGCAGTGCCCACCTGTTCGTAGGTCTCGAGGGCGAGCGTGACGTCGGCCGCCTCGTAGGCGGGCAGCACCTCACGCAGGTGCTGCTCGGCTTCGGCGAGGGTCGGCCGCGAGTCGGCACCGTAGAGCATGCCGCGCACGAGCCGGGCGTCGAAGACCTCGGCGAGGTGAAGGAACCGCGCCAGATGGGCGGGCTCGATGCCCTTCGTGCCGAGTTCGACCGTCAGCCCCAGATCGCGCGCGGCGAAGGCGGCGTCTCCCAGCTCCGCGTCGGACATGTGCTCGAGCGGCGCGTAGTCGCAGATCTGGAACAGGTCGACGTCGAGCTCGCGCGTGGCCTCGAACGCACCGGTGAGCGACAACGGCTCCTCGGCGCGATCGGAGTGCTGCCAGAAGAACGCGTACGTGCCCAGGCCGATCACGCGTCGAGCCCTTCGGCGCGCGCGATCGCCAGCACGGCGGCTTCGTCGAGCACCTCCTCCAGCGAGACCGGGTCGTGTGCGAAGCGGCCGAGGAAGAGGCCGTCGACCGCGTCGCCCAGTTCGGTGAGCAGTCCGGGGCCGGCGGAGCCGCCATAGATCACGAACGTCCCCGGGCGGTCGGCGACGGCCGCGCGCAGCGCGAGCGCCACGGTGCGGATGTGCTCCACCGGAGCGGGCTTTGGCGCGCCGATGGCCCAGACGGGCTCGTAGGCGACGACGAGCCGCCCGGCGGGTGCGCCGTCGAGAGCGTCCTCGAGCTGATCGACCGCGCGCGCCGCCGCCACCGATGGCTCGTCCTGCGCGGTCTCGCCGATGCAGAGCACGGGCCGGAGGCCGTTGCGGAGTGCGGCGTGGGTCTTCGCACGCACGACGTCGTCGGTGTCGCCGAACAGCCGGCGTCGCTCGGCGTGCCCGATCTCGACGACGCCCACTCCGATCTCGGCGAGCTCGGCGGGGCTGACCTCGCCGGTGAAGGCGCCGGAGTCCTCCGCCGCGGCATCCTGCGCGCCGATGATCGCCGGGGTGCCCTCGAAGGCCTCGATCGCGCGGGCGATCTGCAGGTAGGTGGGGATCACGAAGAACTCGACGTCGCCGGTGGAGACCGCCGGATGCCGCTTCGCGAGCTCGGCTGCGCGCGCGAACCAGTCGCGTGCCTCACGATGACCGAAGTACATCTTGAGGCTCACGCCGACGGTCACGAGCGGGGTCATCAGCAGCTGCCGGTGCTCTCGTACTGGCCGATCACAGCGACCTTCTCGGCGGATGCCGAGGAGGGGTCGAACCGGTAGGTGAGCCATTCCCGCACGAGGCGGCGGGCGAGCTCGATGCCGACGACGCGCTGGCCCATCGTGAGCACCTGGGCGTCGTTGGAGAGCACGCCCCGTTCGACGGAGTAGCTGTCGTGCGCGGTGACGGCCCGGATGCCGGGCACCTTGTTCGCGGCGATCGCGACGCCGAGGCCGGTGCCGCAGATCAGCAGAGCGCGGTCCGCCTCGCCGGACGCGATCAGCTCTGCGGCGGCGATCGCCACGCGTGGGTAGGCCGTGTGCCCGTCGGCATCCACTCCGACATCCACGAGCGAGGCCACGCCGGGGTTGCCCGCGAGGTCGTTCTTCAGGACCTCCTTGTAGTCGAACCCGGCGTCGTCGCTGCCGATCACGAGTCGGAGTGCGTCGGTCATGTCAGTTCCTTTCCAGAACGGCCGCCACGGCGGCCACGATGAGGGCGAGGGAGTGCGCTCCCGGGTCGGGAGTGCCGAGCGACTTCTCCGCGTGCGGGCGCGCGCGTCCCATGCGGGGGAGCAGGTCGGCGGTGGATGCCGCTGCCCGCGTGGCGGCGTCGGCGGCCGTCGCCCAGGCCGCGGCGAGCGGGGCGCCGGCGTCGATCGCACGGGTGAGCTCGCCGCTGAAGGGCACGAGCGCGTCGACGAGCGTCTTGTCGCCGACCTCGGCCTTGCCGTAGGTCATCACCGACTCGACGCCGGCTGCGACACCGGAGGCGACGTCCGACGCCGACGGGGTTCCCTCGTCGCCGAGCCTTCCGGCGATGCTCGCGAGGATGAGCCCCCACAGGGCGCCCGAGGTGCCGCCGGCTCGGTCCGACCATGCGTCGGCTGCGCGGGCCAGCACCGTCTGAGCGCCGGCGCCGGCATCCCGCGCGGCGATCGCCGCGTTCCGCGCAGCGTGCGATCCGCGCTGCATGCCGATGCCGTGGTCGCCGTCGCCGGCGATCGCGTCCAGCCGGCCGAGCTCGTCCACGTGCGCGTCGATCGTCGCCGCGATGGTCTCGACCGCGGCCGTGACGGTCGCCGCCGCAGCGCGAGACTCCTCGTCCGAGGGCGGCACTGCATCGACGTCGCGTGCGGCATCCGTGCCGACAGCCGCCTGCGCCGCCGCGACGACGGAGCCGCGCCGGTATGCGGGTGTGTCGACCGGAGTGTGCCAGAGCTCCTCGCAGCTCAGCGTCCGGCCAGAACAGCGTCAGCGACGTGCCGGCCATGTCGAAGCTCGTGCAGTACTCACCGACATGCGGATCGATCAGCTCGAGCCCGGCGTCGCTCAGCAGCTCGGCGATGCGCCGGTACACGACGAACATCTCCTCGTACTTGAGCGAGCCGAGCCCGTTGAGGATCGGCACGACGCGGCCCCCGGCGGCCTCGACGCCGTCGGGCAGCTCGTCGAGCAGCCGGGAGACCAGCAGGTCGGCCAGTCCGTCGGCGGTGGGGATGTCGGTCTCATCGATGCCGGGCTCGCCGTGGATCCCCAGACCGATCGCCATGCGCCCCTCGGGAACCGAGAACAGCGGGTGGCTCGGCACCCGGCAGCGTGCAGCCGGTGAACGCGACACCGAACGAGCGGGTGCGGTCGTTGGCCAGGCGCGCGACACGGGTGACGCCGGCCAGGTCGTAGCCGGCCTCCGCGGCAGCTGCGGCGATGCGGAAGACGGTGAGGTCGCCGGCGATGCCGCGGCGTTTGTGCCTCTCCGCCGGCAGAGCGCTGAAGATGTCGTCGGTCACCGCCACCGTCTCGCACGCGATCCCTTCGGCGCGGAGCCGCTCCTGCGCCGCGTCGAAGTTGAGCACGTCGCCGGCGTAGTTGCCGTACGAGAAGAACACGCCGCCGCCGCGATGGGCAGCTGTCGCGACCGCGTGGATCTGCTGCGTCGACGGCGATGCGAAGAGGTTGCCCATCGCCGCGCCATGCGCCAGGCCCTGGCCGACGAGCCCGCCGAACGCCGGGTAGTGGCCCGAGCCACCGCCCACCACGACCGCGACCTCACCCTCCGGCACGACCGTGCTGCGCACGACTCCGCCCGAGACCCGCCGCACGTACCGCTCGTTGGCCGCGACGAACCCCGCGATCATCTCGTCGGCGAAGTCCGCCGGATCGTTCCACAGCCGCGTCACGCGCGCCTCGCTTTCTCGGGCCCCCGACCGGCGGGGCCGACGCCGGGGAAGACCTTTGCATCCACATTCATCCTTGACGGAATGACCCGGCGGATCAATGCCGGTCAACCAATATTGGCAAACCGGTTGACCAATCGCAAGTCTTTCGACCTCGATTGCCGCTACATTGTCTGCATGCCCGCGTATCCCGACGACCGCTCCGCGGAGATCTCCGCGTCGCTGGGAGTGCTGCCGACCGGAACGCCGGTCTCGGAGGTGGCGCGCCGCCTGATGGACCTGTTCACCGGCGGATCGATCCACGCGGGCACGCGCCTGCCGCCGGAACGACACCTTGCGGCCTCGCTCGGCGTCGGCCGCTCGGCGGTTCGGGAGGCGCTCGCCGCCCTCGAGATCCTCGGCATCGTCGACGTGCGGCCGGGATCGGGCACCTACCTCCGCGGGACCGCCAGTGAGCTGCTGCCCCAGACGCTGCGCTGGGGACTGCTGATCGGCGAGCGCAACACCGTCGAGCTGCTCGAGCTGCGCTCCGGACTCGAGATCCACGTCGCCCGTCTTGCCGCGGCGCGGGCGGCGGCATCCGATCTCGACACGATCGCCGATCGCGTCGCCGACATGCGCGCGCACGCGAGCGACTTCGATGCGTTCGCCCGGGCCGATCTCGAGTTTCACCGCAGCCTCGCGGAGGCCGCGGGCAACAAGGTGCTCATCGACCAGCTGCACGTCGTCAGGTCGCTGCTGCAGGTGTACGCCGACCGGGCCGTGCACGACGAGGCGGAGGCGCGCGTGGCGATCGCCGAACACGACGCCGTGCACGCCGCGCTCGTCGCCGGCGACGAGGACGCCGCGGCCGCAGCAATGGCCGTTCACATGGCGACGGCGTCGGCGCGCCTGTCCGCCGACGCTGCGGCGTCGCCGGCGGTCTGACACCGTGCGGCCCGGCTTCGGCGACGGTCCGCGCCGCGCGTAGGGTGGGCCGAGTGACGCAGAACTGGGCCGGAACACATGTGTACGCCGCACCGCGGATCATCACCGCATCGACCGTGGATGAGGTGCAGCGCGCGATCGCCGACGGCGGCAAGGTGCACGCCCTCGGTACCCGGCACTCGTTCACCGACCTCGCCGACACCACCGGGACGCTTCTCGACCTCGCGGGGCTCTCGGGCGGTGTCGCGCTCGACACGGACGCGTCGACGGTCACCGTCGACGCGGGCACCCGGTACGGCGAGCTCGCCCTGTGGCTCGACGAGCGCGGGTACGCCCTGCACAACCTCGGCTCGCTGCCGCACATCTCCGTCGGCGGGGCGACCGCCACCGCGACGCACGGCTCCGGCAACGCGAACGGCGTGCTGACCAGCGCGGTGCGCGGCATCCGCTTCGTCGGCGCCGACGGCGACGTGCACGACGTGAGGCAGGGCGACCCCGACTTCGATGCCCTCGCGGTGGGTGTGGGTGCCTTCGGGGTGATCGTGTCGCTGACGCTGGCGATCCAGCCCACCTACCGGGTTCGGCAGGACGTCTACCGTGACGTGTCGTGGGATGCCGCGCTCGACGAGTTCGACGAGATCACCGGTGCCGGGTACAGCGTGTCGGTCTTCACACGGTGGGAACCCGAGCTGATCGGCGACGTCTGGGTGAAGACCCGCCTGGATGCCGACGACGACCCCGTGCCCGAGGCCCTGCTGAACGGCGCGCGGGTCGTGGAGGCGAACCCGCTCGAGGGGCTCCCCGACCTCACCGAGCTCGGCGGGGTGCCCGGGCCGTGGTTGCAGCGCCTGCCGCACTTCCGTCTCGACGGCAAGCCGTCGTTCGGTGATGAGATCCAGAGCGAGTACTTCATCGCCCGCTCCGATGCGCCGGCCGCCCTGCGCGCCGTGCGCGCGCTGGCTTCGCACATCCAGCCGGTCCTCTTCGTCAGCGAACTGCGGACGGCGGCATCCGACGACCTCTGGCTCAGCGGCGCATATCAGCGCGACTTCCTCGCAATCCACTTCACCTGGCGCAATGACCCCGTCGGCGTGCGGGCCGTCCTGCCGCTCATCGAGGAGGCACTCGCTCCGTTCCAGGCGCGTCCGCACTGGGGCAAGCTGCACCTGTTCGACGCGGATGCGATCGCGCGGGTGTATCCGCGGCTCGCGGATGCCCGCGCGGTGTTCGAGCGCCACGACCCCGAGGGGCGCTTCGTGAACCCGCACCTCGTACGAGTGGGACTGCGCGAACCGCGGGGCTGAGCCGCGGGTGTGGCGGGCCCGTTCTCGTCGAGTAACCGCGGTTTCGCCGAATGCGCACGACGTTCGCGTCGATGACGTGTGACCTCGGCGAGTGAGCGCGTCCTCGGCGCAGAAGCCCGGGCGATCGCAGGATCGGGGCTCAGCCGGCGCGGCGCAGGGGATTGGGAGCGGGGGCACGGGTGGACCCGGGGAGGCGGATCGGCGTCGTCGTGGCGACCGGCTCGCTGAAGTCTTCGGCGACCGGCTGGATGACGCTCACCGGAAGGGTCTCGTCGATCGTGAGGTGGAACCGGCGGTTCTCGTCGCGGTGCACGCGCCGCGAGACGAGCAGCCAGGTGACCCCGATCGAGAAGGCGACGAGTGCCGCGGCGGCGCCCACCAGGATCGCGGCGCGAGGGCCGAATTCGTCGGCGACCCAGCCCACGATCGGCGCCCCGATCGGCGTGCCGCCCATGAGGATCGCCATGTACAGCGCGAGCACGCGACCGCGCAGCGCGGGATCGGTGGTGGTCTGCACGTAGCCGTTGGCTGTCGTGAGCATCGTGACGACGGCGAAGCCCGTGAACATGAGCGTCGCGGCATACGTCCAGTAGCCGGGCATGAGCGACGAGACTCCCGCGGCGACCGCGAAAAGCAGCGTGCCCCCGATGACGACCCGGATGCGGGCGCGATCACGACGGGCGGCCAGCAGCGCGCCGGCGAGGGAGCCGATCGCGAGGATCGAGCTGAGCAGGCCGAACCCGTCGGCATCGCGGCCGAACTCGATCGCCATCGTCGAGGCGAAGATCGGGAAGTTCATGCCGAACGCGCCGACGAGGAACACCATGGCGAACGTCACGATCAGGTCGGGACGCCGACCGACGTAGCGGAACCCGTCGGCCAGCCGCGAGGCGCCGGCCGTGCTGGCCCGGGGCAGCAGCTCGTGCGAGCGGATCAGCAGGAGCGCGATGATCATGCCGAAGAACGTGACCGCGTTGAGCAGGAAGACCCAGCCGGTGCCGACCGCGACGATCACGACGCCGGCGACGGCGGGGCCGATCATGCGCGCCCCGTTGAAGGATGCCGCGTTCAGCGCGACCGCGTTGGAGGCGTTCTCGCGCGTGACGACGTCGGAGACGAAGGCCTGGCGAGCAGGATTGTCGAACGCGGAGACCACGCCGAGCGCGAGTGCGAAGCCGTACATGATCAGCAGCGTCATGTGGCCGGTGAGGATCATCACGCCGAGGCCCACGGCCAGCGCGAACAGCAGCCCCTGGGTCACCATCAGGAGCCGACGCCGGTCGAAGCGGTCGGCGACCCAGCCGGTGACCCCGACCAGGAGAAGCGGCGGAGCGAACTGCAGCGCCATCGTGACGCCCATCGCGGCGGCGTCGTTGTCGGTCAGTTCGGTCAGCACGACCCAGTTCTGGGCCGTCGCCTGCATCCACGCGCCGATGTTCGACACGAGCGCGCCGATGAACCACACCCGGTAGTTGAACACGGAGAAGGAACGGAACATGGCGCTCATCGGGCCACCATCCGCTGCATGATCTCGGCGGCGTGCGCGAGGATCTCACGCTCTTCCGGCGCGATCTCGGCCAGCGCCGCTTCGACCCAGGCGTCACGTCGGCGCGCGGTCTCATCCACGACGGCGCGTCCTCCGGGTGTCAGCTCGATGACGACCTTGCGCCCGTCGTTCTCGTCGGCACTGCGCGTGACGTAGCCGCCGTCCTGGAGGCAGTTGACCGTGCGATTCATCGCGGGCGCGGAGACCCGCTCACGGTCGGCCAGCTCGGTGAGCGTGTGGGGACCGTGGACGAAGAGCCCGGCCAGTACGGCGAACTGGCCGTCGCTCATGGAGTCGACCGCGCGCTGGGTGCGCATGCGACGCGCCAGGCGGAAGGTGGCGATACGCAGATCGGACGCCTCGCGGGAGAGGTCGGGCGTGGTCTCTGCTGTATCGGTCATCGATCCTTAGCTTAGTTCATTATCCTTGTTAAGTAAATTCGCGGACGATCGGCGAGCGTACCGCTGAGACGGGAACCTATACTCGCCCCATGCCTGAGTTCATCGATGCGCACGGCATCGCGATCGTCTACGACGTCCACGCCGCGGAGGCCGATGCGCGCGGCGTGGTGCAGCTGTCCCACGGCGTGGGTGAGCACTCGGGGCGGTACGCCGCGCTCATCGCCTCCCTGACGCAGAGCGGGTACACCGTGTACGCCGCCGACCATCGCGGCCATGGACGGACCGGCGTGCGGATGTATGGTCCGTCATCGCCGAAGATGGGCAAGCTCGGGCCGGGCGGACTTCGCGCCGCGCTCGCGGCGATGTGGCAGTTCACCGAGCTGATCCGTGAGGAGAATCCGGGTCTGCCCCTGATCCTTCTCGGACACTCGGGCGGATCGGTCCTCGCTCAGATGCTGGTCAACAGTCATCCCGAGGCCTACGAGGCCCTGGTCCTCAGCGGCTCGGCTCTGCGCTGGCCCGGATACATCCGCTTCGGCGGTCACAACCGTCCCTGGCGGGGGAAGGATGCGACGGGCGTGGAATGGCTGTGCACCGACCCATCGGTGGGAGCCGCCTTCCTCGACGATCCCCTCACCACGACCACGCCGCCGCTCAAGCTGTTCGGCGTGGCCGACTCGCTGCGCACGACGGGACTGCCGCGGAGGAACCTCGGCACCGACATCCCGACTCTGCTGATGGTGGGCAGAGACGACCGCGTGGGCGGCCCGCGCAGCGTGCACAAGCTCGCCGACGCCTACCGCACGCGCTCCGGATTCACCGACGTCACGACTTTCGTCTACCCCGACGCGAGACATGAGATCTTCAACGAGGTCAACCAGGAGCGCGTGCGAGCCGACCTGCTCGCGTGGCTCGATGCGCGCTTTCCCGCCCGGTCTGAGCCGCGCATGACGGACGCCGCGACCCGCTGAGCATGGCGGGCCGAGCTCGCTCTGCGGCGGCTCAGTCGGTCGAGATCCAGCTGCTGCCGGCGGCGGAACTGCGCTCCACGGCATCCAGCACCCGCTGCACGTGCAGACCGTCTGCGAACGACGGCCGGGGCTGCTCGCCCGCGACGATCGCGTTCACGAGGTCGACGACCTGGTGGGAGAAGCCGTGCTCGTAGCCGAGCATGTGCCCCGCCGGCCACCACGGCGCCAGGTAGGGGTGGTCGTGCTCGGTCACGAGGATCTTGCGGAAGCCCTGCTCGGTCGCGGGCAGCGTCGCGTCGTAGAAGTCGAGCTCGTTCATCCGCTCGAGGTCGAAGGCGACGGCGCCGAGAGAGCCGGAGACCTCGACGCGCAGCGCGTTCTTGCGCCCGGTCGCGAACCGCGTGGCCTCGAAGGTTCCCAGCGGCGCGTAGCCGCCGGCTGAAGAGCCGTAGCGCCCCGAGAAGAGCGCGATGTCGTCGACGGTGACCGCGCCGCGCTCGGTGGAGGCGGTGCCCGACAGGCCGACCCCCTCGGCGAGCAGCGGGCGCTCGGTGACGATCGTGTCGATCACGCCCGAGACGCTCGACAGGCGCAGGCCCGGTGATGTATTCGGACAGGTCGATCGCGTGCGCGCCGATGTCGCCGAGAGCGCCCGAGCCGGCGCGGTCCTTCTCGCAGGCGCCACGTCAGCGGGCCTTCGGCGTCCATCAGCCAGTCCTGGCGGTACGACGCGCGCACCTGCCGGATCTCGCCGATGCGGCCCGCCGCGACGAGGTCGCGGGCGAAGGTGGCGGCGGGCACCCGGCGGTAGGTGAAGCCGACCATCGAGCGCACGCCGCGCTCCGCGGCGCGGGCCGCGGCATCCGTCATCGCCTCCGCCTCGGCGACGGTGTTGGCGAGGGGCTTCTCGCACAGCACGTGCTTGCCGGCCTCGAGGGCGGCGATCGCGATCTCGGCGTGCGTGTCGCCCGGAGTCACGATGTCGACGACGTCGATGTCGTCGCGCGCGATCACCTCGCGCCAGTCGGTCGCGGCCTCGGCCCAGCCCCACTTCGCGGCGGCGGCGTCGACGGCGGCGCGATTGCGTCCGACGACGACCGACATCGTCGGCTCGGCGGGAAGGTCGAAGAAGCGGGGCGCGACGCGCCACCCTTGGGAATGTGCGGCGCCCATGAAGCCGTAGCCGATCATGGCGACGCGAAGATTCTCGGTCACTGGTACTCCGGATGGTCGGGCCGGAGCGGCCCGAGAGGGGACGCCCGCGAGCGGCGGACGCCCCCTCTCGGTGACTCAGTCGGGCGGATCAGGACTCGAACGCCAGACCGATGTACTGGTCGACGTTCTCCTTGGTGACGACCGGCGCATCCAGGACGATGCGGTTCGCCACACCCGGCGTGATGAGGTCGCTCATCGTCTTGCCCTGGGCGATCAGTCGCGCCAGCGCGATGCCGTCGGCAGCCTGCGTCGACGGGTAGATGATCGTCGCCTTGAGCACGGTGTCGTCGGCCTCGATGGCCTCCATCGCGTTCAGCGAGCCGGCGCCGCCGACCATGAAGAACTCGTCGCGGCCGGCCGCCTCGATCGCCGCGAGGACGCCGATGCCCTGGTCGTCGTCGTGGTTCCACAGCGCGTCGATCTGCGGGTTGGCCGACAGCAGCTGGGATGCCGCCGCCTCGCCGCCCTGGACGGTGAAGTCGGCTGCCACGCGGGCTCCGACCTCGAGTCCGCAGTCCTCCAGCGCGTCGGCGAAGCCCTCCGAGCGGTCCTGCGTGAGCGGGAGCGAGTCGATGCCGGCGATCTCGGCCACGACGGCGTCGGGGTTGTCGCCGAGCTGCTCGCAGATGTAGGTGCCGGCGCTGACGCCCATGCCGTAGTTGTCGCCGAGCACGGTGGCGCGAGCGGCGAACGGGCTGGAGAACTCGCGGTCGACGTTGATGACCGGGATGCCGGCCTCCATCGCCTTGATCGCGACCTCGGTCAGCGCCGCACCGTCGCTCGGCAGCAGCACGATCGCGTCGACGCCGTCGTTGATGAAGGTCTCGACGGCCGCGATCTGCGCGTTGACGTCGTTCGTGCCCTCGGCCAGCGACAGCTCGACGTCGGGGAAGCTCTCGGCCGCTTCGATCGCGCCGGAGTTGATGGCGCCGAGCCAGCCGTGGTCGGCAGCGGGACCCGAGAAGCCGATGGTGACCGTGTCGCCGGTGGCCTCGTTCTCCTCGGACGTCGTGCCCTGATCGGCGACGTCCTCCTCCCCTTCGGGAGAGCCGGCCGTGCAGCCGGCCAGCAACGCGACGGCGGTCAGCGCGGCGATGCCGGTGCCGATCACCCGGTTGCGCGCAGAGCGTGTTGAACGCATGAATTCCTCCTTGAATGTGAATGCAGGGGTCGGGCGCTGCAGGTCACCGCGCTCGGTGTGCCACGGTCGTCCCCAGACTGACCGAGATCACCGTAACAGAACGCCTCTCAGATGCGACAGCTTTTGATCGACGGTCAGGCAAAAGCGTTGCTGACCTGTGATCCCGCGAGATTCCGCCGGCCACGACACCGTCAGCGTCACTGCTCGAGGTCGTGAAGGAGGGGTCTCGATTGAGAGAAGCGCAGGCCGTGTTATGGTCGGCGTGTGATCAAAGGTGACCAGCAATCGGCGTTACTCGAAGTCCGAGGCGTCACCAAGAGCTTCGCGGGCGTCCAGGCGCTGCGCGGCGTGGACCTCGACGTCCGTGCCGGCGAGGTGCACTGCGTGCTCGGCCAGAACGGTGCCGGCAAGTCCACGCTCATCAAGACGCTCGCCGGCGTCCACCGCCCCGACAGCGGCACGATCGCCTGGCTCGGCGAGACCGTCGAGATCGCCACACCCGAGGCCGCGCTCGAGCTGGGCATCGCCACGATGTACCAGGAGCTGGACGTCGTCGACGGCCTGACGATCGCCGAGAACATCTTCCTCGGGCACGAACTCGCCCGGGGCGGCTTCACGAAGCGGTCCGAGGCCGCGCGTCAGACGAAGGAGCTGCTGCGCCGGCTCGGCCACGCGAACCTGTCTCCGAACACCGAGGTCGGTCAGCTCAGCGCGGCGAACAAGCAGATCGTCAGCATGGCGCGCGCGCTCTCGCACGACATCAAGCTGATCATCATGGACGAGCCGTCGGCCGTGCTCGACACCGAGGAGGTCAAGAACCTCTTCCACGTCGTCAAGGAGCTGACCTCCGAGGGCATCGCTGTCGTCTACATCACGCACCGCCTGGAGGAGATCCGGCAGATCGGCGACCGCATCACCGTCCTCAAGGACGGCCGATCGATGGCATCCGGCATCCCGGTGGCCGACACCCCCACCGCCGAGCTCATCCGGCTCATGACCGGCCGTGAGGTCGCGAACGTCTTCCCGCCCGCCGTTCCGGTGCCCGCCGATGCGCCGGTCGTGCTCGAAGTCGAGGGCCTCGGCCTGGCCGGCGAGTTCGCCGACGTGTCGTTCACCGTGCGCGCCGGCGAGATCGTCGGCCTGGCGGGCCTGGTCGGATCCGGTCGCTCCGAGATCGTCGAGACGGTCTACGGCGCGCGCAAGGCGACCGCCGGCTCGGTGCGGGTCGGTGGCAAGAAGCTGCGCCGCGGGTTCGGTGGTGTCAGCGGTCGAAGCGGGGATCGGGCTCTCGCCCGAGGAGCGCAAGAGCCAGGGTCTGGTGCTGGACGAGCCGATCTTCGTGAACGTCACCCTCTCGTCCGTCTCGCGGTTCGCGAAGGCCGGCTTCCTCGATGAGCGTGCCGAGCGGAAGGTCGCGAGCGAGCAGATCGAGGCGCTCGAGCTGCGACCGGCCAACCCCGACCGGCAGGCGCGGACGCTGTCGGGCGGCAACCAGCAGAAGATCCTCCTCGCGCGCTGGCTCGTGCACGGCACGCGCGTCCTGCTGCTGGACGAGCCCACACGCGGCGTCGACGTCGGCGCCCGCGCCGAGATCTACACGCTGATCCGGCGCCTCGCCGCGGCCGGCAACGCGATCGTCGATCGTCTCGAGTGAGATCGAAGAGGTGCTCGGCCTGGCCGACACGGTTCTCATCATCTCCGACGGGCGCGTCCTGCAGACCCTCCCCGCCTCAGAGATCGACGAGCACGGCGTGCTCGACCTCGTCATGAAAGGAACCGCCGCGTGAGCGAGCAGAACACCTCAGGAGCAGCTCGCTCCCTCGTCCGCGGAGGTTCCGCCTCCCTCGGGCACCCCTCTCGCCGCGGAGTGAGAAGACCGGCCTGCAGAAGGTCATGTCGGGATCGGTCGGCCGCAACCTGGGGCTCGTCCTCGCGCTGCTGGCGCTCGTGATCGTCGGCGCCATCACGGCCGGCGAGAACTTCACGACCTTCAGCAACGCCCTGGTGATCCTGCGTCAGGCGTCGATCATCGGCGTCATCAGCATCGGCATGACGCTCGTCATCATCGCGGGCGGCATCGACCTGTCGGTGGGCTCCGTGATGGGCCTCGCCTCGATCGTGGCCACGCTCGCCGCGATCCAGGATCTCGCCGATCAGACGCACTGGATCTTCATGATCGTCATCGCCCTCCTGGTCGGACTCGGAGCCGGACTCATCAACGGCGTCGTGATCGCGTACGGCAACGTCGTGGCGTTCATGGCGACCCTCGCCATGCTGGTCGCCGCGCGCGGGCTCGCGGAGATCCTCGCCGAGCGGCGCACGCTCATCGTCGAGGACCGCGGCTTCATCAGCTTCATGAACTCCGACGTCATCGGCGTCGACATCCTGATCTGGATCTTCGCGATCGTCGCCGCGCTGGGCTGGGTGCTGCTCAACCGCACGACCTTCGGCCGGCGCACGGTCGCGATCGGCGGCAACCGCGAGGCGGCGCGCCTCGCGGGCATCAACGTCAAGCGCCACACGATGTGGCTCTACGCGATCGCGGGTCTGTCCGCCGGCATCGCCGGGGTCATGATCCTCGGCCGCACCACCGCCGGAAGCTCGACGCACGGCACGCTCTACGAACTCGACGCGATCGCCGCCGTGGTGGTCGGCGGCACGCTCCTCGTCGGCGGACGCGGAACGATCACCGGCACGGTCTTCGGCGTGCTGATCTTCGCGACGCTGACCAACGTGTTCGTCCAGAACAACCTCTCGTCGTCGGTCCAGGCCGTCGCCAAGGGCATCATCATCGTGATCGCCGTGCTGCTCCAGCAGCGGTTCGCCAAGCCCGTCGGCCGAGAATCGTAGCCGCGCCGCGCCGTGGGGTTCTGCGCGGGTGAGCGTGACGAGCACCTCCGGAGCGGGCAGACGGTGCAGGACTGAGCGGACTTCGGCCGGTGCGGCCGTCTGAGTGAGTGGAACGTGCAATGGGTGTGGAACCGCTTCCGCGGGAATGGGCGTGACGGAGCTCTTCCAGCTGCTCCGTGACGGCGTCCCGCGCACCCGCGCGCAGCTCGCCAAGTCGACGGGTCTCGCGCGGTCGACCATCGCCGTCCGCGTCGACGAGCTCATGCGGATGGGGCTGGTCACTCCGGTCGCCGAGAGCCGCGTCCACCGGCGGGCGGCCGCCGTCGCAGTTCGCCCTCAACCCCGGCGCGCGGGTCGTGGTCGCCGCCGACATCGGCGCATCGCACGCGACGGTGGCGATCACCGACCTCGGCGCGACGATCCTGGCCGAGCGCACCGAGCCGCTCGACATCACGCTCGGCCCGGTGCCGGTGCTGACCTGGACGCTCGAGACGGCGCTCGCCCTCCTGGCCGAGACCGGCCGCGAGCACCGCGACATCGCCGCGATCGGCATCGGCGTTCCCGGCCCGGTCGAGTTCTCCACCGGCCGCCCGGTCAACCCGCCGATCATGCCCGGCTGGGACCGTTTCGACATCCCGGGCTGGGTGCGACAGCACCTCGAGGCCGCGGTGCTGGTCGACAACGACGTCAACATCATGGCCCTCGGCGAGCGGGCGACGGCGTGGCCGGGCACCGAGCACCTGATGTTCGTCAAGATCGCGACGGGCATCGGCGCCGGCGTGATCTCCGGCGGCCAGCTGCTGCGCGGCGCGCAGGGCGTCGCGGGCGACATCGGCCACGTGCGCGTCGCGCGCGGCTCCGACGTGCCCTGCAGCTGCGGCAATCGCGGATGCCTCGAGGCCCTGGCATCCGGTCCGGCCATCGCGCGCGCGCTGCGCGCGCAGGGCGTGGACGCAGCGAACGGCAACGACGTCGTCGACCTCGTCAAGCACGGCAACATCGACGCGATCCAGGCGGTGCGCCAGGCGGGGCGCGACATCGGCGAGGTCCTGACCGCGTGCGTGAGCCTCATGAACCCGTCGGTCATCGCGATCGGCGGATCGATGGCACGCGTCGGCGAGCATCTGATCGCCGGCGTGCGCGAGGTCGTCTACACGCGCTCCACCCCACTGGCGACCGAGCACCTCTCGATCGTGCAGTCCTCGGCCGCCGAGAACGCCGGCGTGCGCGGGGCGAGCATGCTCGCGATCGAGCACGCGCTCTCGCCGGCCGCGCTGCACATGCTCGTCAGCGCCTGACGCGCTCGACCCGCCGCCTAGGCTGAACGCATGCACGGCGAATACAAGGTGCCCGGAGGCAAGCTGGTCGTCGTCGACCTCGAAGAGCGAGACGGCAGGATCGCCGGGTTCCGCCTCGCCGGCGACTTCTTCCTCGAGCCCGACAGCGCCCTGGACGACATCAACGCCGCCGTCGACGGCCTGCCGATCGAGACGGATGCCGCGGCGATCGCCGCAGCCGTTCGCGCTGCTCTGCCCGAGGGCGCGCAGCTGCTGGGCTTCACCCCCGAGGCGGTCGGCACGGCCGTGCGCCGCGCGCTGGTGACCGCACCGGGATGGCGCGACTTCGAGTGGGAGATCGTCCACGAGCGGCCGGTCTCGCCGCGCATGAACCTCGCGCTCGACGAAGTCCTCACCAGCAGGGTGGGCGAGGGACGTCGCCGTCCGACGCTGCGCGTCTGGGAATGGGACGAATCCGCCGTCGTGATCGGCTCCTTCCAGTCGTATCGCAATGAGGTCGACCCCGAGGGCGCGGCCCGGCACGGGTACGACGTCGTGCGCCGCATCTCCGGCGGCGGGGCGATGCTCATGGGCGCGAACTCGATCGTCACGTACTCGCTCTACGTCCCGGCATCCCTCGTCGCCGGGATGACGTTCGCCGATTCGTACGCGTTCCTCGACGACTGGGTGCTGCAGGCGCTGCGCTCGCTCGGGATCGAGGCGACCTACCAGCCGCTGAACGACATCGCGAGCCCGCAGGGCAAGATCGGCGGTGCGGCGCAGAAGCGACTCGCGAACGGGGGAGTGCTGCACCACGCGACGCTGAGCTACGACATGGACGGCCAGGTCATGACGGAGGTGCTGCGCATCGGCCGCGAGAAGCTCAGCGACAAGGGCACCGTCTCGGCGGCCAAGCGCGTCGATCCGCTCCGTCGGCAGACCGGCCTTCCCCGTGAGGCGATCATCGAGCAGTTCATCGACACGTTCGCGAACCTCTACGGGGCTGTGCCCGGGACCATCACGACGACGAGTACGCCGAAGCGGAGGCGCTCGTGGAGTCGAAGTTCGCGACCGATCCGTGGCTGCACCGGGTGCCGTGAGCACCGCGGAGCCCGCCCCGGGGTCGGTCGGCGCACCGGCGGCCGGTTGGACTGCCGGTTCGGCGGGTGCGCCCGCTGCGGGGTCGGTCGAGATCCACCACGGCGACAACCTGGCCGTCGCCGCCGGGTTCGCCGACGGATCGTTCACGCTGATCTACCTCGACCCGCCGTTCAACACGGGCCGCGTGCAGGGCAAGGCGCTCGAGACCGCGCAGTCATCCGTCCGAATTCAGGCTGAGAGCCGCGCGGGCGACGGCGCCAGCCCGCGGAACTGCCTGATGCCTCCGGCCGGTCTGCAACATCCGAGCCTGAATACGGCATCCGGAGCCGTCGTGCGACGCGGGTTCCACGGCCGCGAATACGAGCGGCTGCGCGGTGATCTGCGCACCTACGACGACCGCTTCGACGACTACTGGGGCTTCCTCGAGCCCCGGCTCGTGGAGGCATGGCGCCTGCTGGCCGAGGACGGAACCCTCTACGTGCACCTCGACTACCGCGAGGCGCACTACGCCAAGGTGCTGATGGATGCGCTGTTCGGCCGCGAGCGGTTTCTGAACGAGCTCATCTGGGCTTACGACTACGGCGCGAAGACCCGCAGGCGCTGGCCGACCAAGCACGACACGATCCTGGTGTACGTGAAAGACCCCGACCGCTACTGGTTCGATTCGGATGCCGTCGATCGCGAGCCCTACATGGCTCCCGGTCTCGTGACCGCCGAAAAGGCGGCGCGCGGCAAGCTGCCCACCGACGTCTGGTGGCACACGATCGTGCCGACGACGGGGCGCGAGAAGACCGGCTACCCCACCCAGAAGCCCGAGGGCGTCCTGCGCCGCATCGTGCAGGCATCGAGCCGGCCGGGCGACCGCGTGCTCGACCTCTTCGCCGGCAGCGGCACGACCGGCGCGGTCGCGGCGGCGCTCGGCCGCGACGCCGTGCTCGTCGACGCCAACCCCGAGGCGATCGAGGTCATGCGAACGCGGATGCCGCACGCCTCGGTCGTGGCGTCACCTTCGCTCAGGGCGTGAGCGCGCCAGCCTAAGCCCCGCCGACCTAGGCTGGAGCGATGCGATTCGGAACCTTCATCCCCCAAGGCTGGCGACTCGATCTGGTCGGCATCGACCCCGCAGAGCAGTGGGCGACCATGCACGAGCTGGCCGCTCGCGCGGACGCCGGCCCCTGGGAATCCCTGTGGGTGTACGACCACTTCCACACCGTGCCGGTGGCGACGGACGAGGCCACGCACGAGGCCTGGACACTCATGGCCGCGCTCGCCGCATCGACCTCCCGCATCCGCCTGGGTCAGATGTGCACGGCGATGGGCTACCGCAATCCGGCCTATCTCGCGAAGGTCGCGGCGACCGTCGACCTCATCTCGGGCGGGCGCGCCGAGATGGGCATCGGTGGCGGGTGGTACGAGCACGAGTGGCGGGCCTACGGGTACGGGTTCCCCGAGATCCGCGAGCGGCTCGGGCGTCTGCGTGAAGGCGTGGAGATCATGCGCCAGGCGTGGACCACCGGTTCGGCGACTCTGGACGGGACCTACTACCAGGTCGACGGCGCGATCGTCCGCCCCCTTCCGCTGCAGGAGGGCGGACTGCCTTTCTGGATCGCCGGCGGCGGCGAGAAGGTGACGCTCAAGATCGCCGCGAAGTACGCCGCTTACACGAACTTCGCCGGATCGCTGGAGGACTTCGACCGCAAGAGCGAGATCCTGCGCGGGCACTGCGACGCGATCGGCCGGGACTTCGGAGAGATCACGCGCAGCTCGAACTTCAACACGATCGTCGGCGCGACCGAGGGCGAGGCGGCAGACCGGCTTGCCGCCGTCGTGGCGCGGCTGCGTCCGCATGTGGGCGACGACCGGGCGGCCTCGATCGAGCGGGAGTACCGGGCGTCGCCGGCGTTCGGAACGGTCGAGCAGGTCGTCGCCCGGCTCGCCGAGCGGGCGGACCACGGGCTGGCGTACGCGATCCACTACTTCCCGGAGGCCGCCTACGACCGCTCGGGCATGGAGCTCTTCGAGCGCGAGGTCATTCCGGCGCTCGCCTGACGCCGGCGTCGAACCGCCGGCTCCCGGCTGTTCGACAATGCCGCGTCAGCAGCCGGCGTCACACGAGCGCGCGCACGCTCGCGTAGCCGTCGGCCGTGACGTCGGGCTGCGAGCGGGGACCGCCGAAGACCCGCGTCGCACGCGCCGCCGACCAGGCGGGCCAGCCGGGTTCGCCTTCGCGGATGAAGGCCACGGCGGAGCCGTGCAGTGCGTCCGCCAGCGCGCGCGGCGGATCGTCGCCGGCGATCGCGCGAACGCCGTCCGCTCCGAGGCAGTCGAACCAGAACGGCACGTCGAGGCAGTGGCAGGCCCAGCCGATCGTCGGCGAGACCCACGAGAAGCGGTAGACCCAGGTCGCGGCATCCTGCCTCGCATCAGCGGCGCGCACGACGTCCGCGCGGAACAGAACGTCTGTGGCGTACCGGCCGAGCATGGCAGCCGTGCCCTTCCGGCGCTGCGGAGCGTTCGCGGCCAGGTACTCCTTGCGCTCGGCCCCCTCGAGGCCGAGCCGCCCGAGCGCGAGCGTGACGGGCACCGGACGCAGCCTGTTGCGCGCCCGGTCTGTCACCATCGTGAACTCGTCGTCGGTCGCCCCCAGCACCAGGGGCACGCCCGCGCCGACGCCCGCGCGGATCGACTCGAGCGTCGGGCGCGCGATGAGGTCGCCGTCGATCATGGGCCCCCAGGTGAGGCCCTCCTGGAAGAGCTCGCGGATCGCGGCGATCGGATTCCGTGACTCCGGCTTGCCCGCCGCCTCCTGAAGGCCGAACAGGGTCGGCGGGAGCACGGTCGCGAAGCCGTCGCGAGTCGGTGCGACGCCGGCCAGGTTCGCGAGCTTCGCCGAGAGCGTTCGGGCCCGCTCCGCCGAGACGTCGGCGATCGCGGGCGACATCGCCCATGCCGCGTGGAAGAGTCCCTGGGCGGCCGGCATCCCGAGCAGCGTCAGCACCGCGCCGCCGCCGGCGGACTGCCCGGCGATCGTGACACGTCCGGGGTCGCCGCCGAACGCGCCGATGTTCTCGCGCACCCACTCGAGCGCCGCGAGCCAGTCGCGCACGCCGCGGTTGCTCGGGGCCCCGGCGATGTGCCCGAAGCCTTCGAACCCGAGGCGATACGAGATCGTCACCGTCACGACCCCGTCGCGGTTGAACGCCGCTCCGTCGTACCAGGGACTCGCCGGCGAACCCTCGGTGTAGCCGCCGCCGTGGATGTAGACGAGCACCGGAAGCGCCGCATCCGCATCCCCGGGAGAGGGGGTGAACACGTTGACGTTGAGGGTCGCGTCGCCGGCAACGGCCGGCTCGGGGATCAGGGTTCTCTCGCCGGGCTTCTCGCGCTTGGCCGTCGACGCCGTACGCGAGCGCATCGCGGACGCCCTCCCAGGGCTCCGGCGGCACGGGTGCCGCGAACCGGAGGTGACCGATCGGAGCCTGCGCGAAGGGGATGCCGAGGAACGCCGCCGACCCGGCGCGCCAGAAACCGCGGACGCGGCCGGGCGCGATCGTCACGATGGGGTCGGGATGCCGGTCGCCCAGGGGCTCTTCCACGCGATGTCGTCCTTCGTCGGCGTCTTCGGGATCGCGGGCGGTGGTCCACGCGGCCCAACGGATGTGTCGAGGCTAGCCCGACCTACGACGTCGCCCGCGCCAGCCTCGTCATGCGGCGCTCGCGCATCGCGAGGAACAGCGGGAACGTGAAGGCGAATGCGGTCAGTCCGGAGGCCACGACGTACAGCCACCCGAAGCGCATGTGCAGCCGCCGCGCCTCGACGATGATGAAGACGCTTCCGGCGATCGCGACCACCAGCAGATCCACGGTGATCGACGACACCGCCGGCCCGCTCGTGACGAGGTCGCCCACGAAGTCGGCCATCTGGATGATCGCGAGCGCGTTGAACCACCACGTGCCGACGAGCCCCGCCACGGCGAGGGCGAGGTAGACGAAGGCCAGGGGAGTCCAGTCGCGGGTCATGGCGCCATGATGCCAGCCGCTGACGCCCGGCGCGCGTCGACGTTCGCCCCGCACCTGCCGCGAGGAACGTAGCCTGAGGGGGTGATGCACGCAACGAAGACGCAGACGCTGGATGCCGCGGCATCCACCGGCCTGGACATCGCCCGGCAGATCTCGGTGATCTCCGCGCTCGGGTTCACGCTCGTGGCGGTGCTCGTCGGCGTCGGCGGGCTCGGCGGCACCGAGGTCGAGAACTCGCAGGGCGGGCAGCTGTCGGAGCAGGGGTCGTACCTCGCGCCGGCCGGCCCCGCCTTCAGCATCTGGTCGGTCATCTATGCCGGCCTTCTGGCATACGCGGTGTGGCAGGCGCTCCCGAGCCAGCGCGCCTCGGCGCGGCAGCGCGCCATCGGCTGGTGGATCGCCCTGACGATCGTGCTCAACGGTCTCTGGCTCGTCGCGGCGCAGTTCCTCACGATCGAGTGGACGGTCATCGTGATCGTGCTGCTGCTGATCGCGCTGTGCATCACGTTCCGCATCTCTGTCCTGACGCGCACGCCCCGGGCGGGCTTCGCCGACGCCCTCCTCATCGACGGGGTCACCGGACTTCATCTCGGCTGGGTCACCCTGGCGACCGTCGCCAACATCGCGGCGTGGCTGACCGGCATCGTCCCGGAGTCATGGGGGGATGCCGCATCCGCCTGGGGACTCGCGGTGCTCGCCGTCGTCGCGGTGATCGGCGTGGGCATCGCGTGGGCGAGCGGGTGGCGGATCGCTCCCGGGCTCGCGCTCGCGTGGGGCCTGAGCTGGCTTGCGGTGGGACGCCTGTCGGGCGAGCCCGCGAACGGGGCGATCGGGATCGCCGCGATCGTCGTCGCCGCGATCGTGCTGCTCGTACCGCTCGCCGTCGCGGGGCTGCGGCTGCTGCGCCCCGAGCACGACTGACCGGGCGCCGCGCGCGGGCGCCCTTCCTTTCCGCGAGACTGCACGCGGGCGCCGAGAGTGCGGGTGGTACCCGCTGTCTCGGCGCCCGGATGCAGTCTCGCGGTCAGGTGCGGCTCTGTCGCCGGGGGTCAGGCCTCCAGGAACGCCAGGAGCGCCTCGTTGACCTCGGCGGCGTGGGTCCACAGCATCCCGTGCGGGGCGCCCTCGATCTCGACGTATGTCGCGTCGGGCAGCAGCTCCTTGAACCGGCGCGCGGTGGCGTCGATGGGCAGGATCTTGTCCGCGGTCCCGTGGACGATGAGCGCGGGCACGTCGATCTTCGCGATGTCGTCGCGGAAGTCGGTCGGCCAGGTCAGCGGAGCTGCACTGAGGGCCGCGGTGCCGGCGCGGTTGGCGGTCTCAACGCTCGCGTCGACGGCCTCCTGCGAGATGCGCGACCCGAGATTGTCGTCGAGGTTGTAGAAGTCCTTGTAGAAGCCGGTGAGGAACGCGTAGCGATCCTCGCGCACCGAAGCGGCGATGCCGTCGAAGAACTCCTGCGGACCCGCTCCGTCGGGGTTGTCGTCGTTCTTCAGCAGGAACGGCTCGAGCGATCCGAGGAACGCGACCTTCTCGACCCGTTCGCTGCCGTACCGCGTGAAGTACCGCGCCACCTCGCCGGTGCCCATCGAGAAGCCCACGAGCACCGCCTTCTCGAGGTCGAGCGTGTGCATGAGCGCACCGAGGTCGTCGGTGAAGGTGTCGTAGTCGGAGCCGAGCCGCGTCTTGCTCGAGCCGCCGAACCCGCGCCGGTCGTACGCGATCACGCGGTAGCCGGCATCCAGCAGGGCGGCCTCCTGCTTGCCCCACGACTCCCCGTCGAGGGGGAATCCGTGGATCAGCACGACCGCCTGTCCCTTGCCGTGATCCGTGTAGTGCAGCTTGATGTCGGCCGAATTCTCTATGCCGATGGTGATGTGGCCCACGTTTTCATCCCCTTCTGCCGCGGCGTTTGGGTCCGCGGCAATCCTTCGAAGCTACGTGGGGCTGGACTGCGGCACCAGGGGTTGCAGGGTCGATGCCGGAACGTTAGCCCCCGGCGGAGGCGCCGCCGTCGCGTTCCGCGCCCGCCGAACGCTGCGCTCAGGCGTCGCGCGCGGCGCCCGCGGACGGCACGACGGTGAACACCGTGGGGGCGGCGAACCCGGATGCCGCGAACGCGGCGAGCGCGGCATCCGTCACCGTCTGGACCTTCGCGTCGTCGACGAGGGCGATCGCCGCACCGCCGAAGCCGCCTCCCGTCATCCGCGCACCGATCGCCCCGGCGGACATCGCGGCCTCGACGGCGGCGTCGAGCTCGGGAACCGAGATCTCGAAGTCGTCGCGCATGGACGCGTGCGAAGCCAGCAGCAGCTCGCCGATCGCGCGAGGGCCGTCGGAGCGGAGCGTCTGCACGGTGTCGAGCACACGCTGGTTCTCGGTCACGACGTGACGGACCCGCCGGAAGGTGAGCTCGTCCATGAGTCCTTCGGCGCGGGGGAGGTCGGCCACCGACAGATCGCGCAGCGCGGGCACGCTCATGATCGCGGCACCCCGCTCACACGCGGCTCGGCGCTCGCCGTAGCCTCCGGTCGCGTGCGAATGCTTCACGCCGGTGTCGATCACGAGCAGCTGCAGGCCGGCATCCGCGAAACCGAGGTCGACCACCGTGGCATCGAGCGAGCGGCAGTCGAGGAAGATCGCGGCGTCGGCGCGTCCGAGCATGGATGCCATCTGGTCCATGATTCCGGTGGGCGCCCCCACAGCCTCGTTCTCGGCGGTGCGGCCCACCCGAGCGAGCGCGACCCGGTCGAGTCCGAGGCTCCACGTGTCGTCGAGGGCGACCGCGACCGCGCCCTCGATCGCCGCGGAGGAGGAAAGGCCCGCACCGATCGGCACGTCGGAGGCGATCGCGAGGTCGACGCCGGTGACGTCACCGGCAGTGCGGCCGCTCGCACGGAGGAGGGCCCACGCGACGCCGAGCGGGTAGGCGGCCCACTCCGGCACCTCGCTCCGGCTCTCCGGGAACAGCCGGTCGAGATCGGCGAGGGCCACCTCGACGGCGCCGGAATCGAACGTCGAGACGACGCGGATGCGCCGCGTCGGTACGAGGGCCGAGCGCGACATGGGTTCGCTGCTGGATGGCGAAGGGCAGCACGAAGCCGTCGTTGTAGTCGGTGTGCTCGCCGATGAGGTTCACGCGGCCGGGGGCCGACCAGGTGCCGACGGGATCGCGGCCGGTCACATCGGCGAAGAGGGCACGCGCCTTCGTGGCGGCGGTCACAGCGTCCGCGGCCCCGGTCACAGCGTGAGCTCCGGAACGGTGTCGATCGCTGCGCGGAGCCGGCCGGCGGCCGCCTCGGGCGGCACGTCGCCGATCCAGGCGCCCATCGCGGCCTCCGACCCGGCGAGGTACTTGAGCTTGTCGGCGGCACGGCGGGGCGACGTGAGCTCGAGGCGCAGCCGCACCGCGTCGCGCCCCACGTGCACGGGAGCCTGGTGCCATGCCGCGATGTAGGGCGTGGGGGAGTCGTAGAGGGCATCGACGCCGCGGAGGAGCCGGAGGTAGAGCGTGGCGAATTCGTCGCGCTCGGCATCCGTCGTCCCTTCGATGTCGGCGACGTGCCGGTTCGGCATCACGTGCACCTCGAGCGGCCAGCGCGCGGCGAACGGCACGAAGGCGGTCCAGTGCCGGCCGCGCAGGATGACCCGCTCGGAATCCTGCTCGAAGGCGAGGATGCGGGCGAACAGGTCGGCGCCCTCGCGCTCGATCGACTGCAGCAGCCGCTGCGTGCGCGGGGTCACGTACGGGTAGGCGTAGATCTGGCCGTGCGGGTGGCCGAGGGTCACCCCGATCGCCTCTCCGCGGTTCTCGAACGGGAACACCTGCTGGATGCCGGGCAGGGCGGCCAGCGCGGCAGAGCGATCGGCCCACGCCTCGATCACGGTGCGGGCGCGGGTCGGAGTCTGCGTGCCGAACGAGCCCTCGTGCTCGGGGCTGAAGCACACGACCTCGCAGCGTCCGATCGACGTGCGGGTGCGGCCGAGGCCCGGAGCGTCGAGGTCAGCGAGGTCACGCGGCGCGTCGATGCCTGCGGGCGCGTCGCCGTGCGCTTCGGCCAGGGCCGGACCGAACGACGGTGAGCGGTTCTCGAAGACGGCGACGTCGTAGCTCGAAGGGATCTCGGACGGATTGCTCGGCGTCTGAGGGGCGAGCGGGTCGAGCTCGGCGGGGGGCAGGAATGCGCGGTTCTGCCGACCCGCGGCGACCGAGATCCAGTCGCCGGTCAGCACATCGCGCCGCATCGTCGCGGTCTCGGCGCGGGGGTCGAGGGCGCGGGCGTCGACCCCGCGCTCTTCGCCGAGCGTGGTGTCGGGATCGTCGAAGTAGATCAGTTCGCGACCGTCGGCGAGCCGCGTGGTGCGCTTGACGACGCCGGCGCCGAGGCGCTCAGTGGCGTCTTCGGAGCCGAATGCAGGTGTGTTCACGTCAACACGGTACCAAAGGCAGTATGTTATCGTCAACATCAAAGAACGGATCCTGCGTTGCGCATGGGAGGTGCGGATGACCGACGTGTCGAACTCGCCCCTCGGGCCCGGCAGGGTCTCGATGCGTGACGTCGCTCTCGCCGCCGGCGTGTCGGGGCAGACGGTGTCGCGTGTCGTGAACGGCAGTCCGCGCGTCGACCCCCGAACACGCGCGCGCGTCGAGGCCGCGATGGCGCAGCTGGGCTATCGCCCGCACCGCGCCGCCCGCGCGCTGCGCACCGGTCGCACGCACACGATCGGGCTCGTGGTGTCGACCCTCGCGACGGTGGGCAACTCGCGCATGCTGCAGGCGGTGGCGGATGCCGCATCTCACCGTGGCTACGCCCTCACCGTGGTGACCGCAGCCGATCCGGACGCGCTCGCCGCCGCATTCGAGCATCTGCGTGATCAGGGAGTCGACGGCGCGATCGTCTTGAACGAGGCGACCGCCGCCGCACGCCGGTCGGATGCCCCGGCCGGACTCGACCTGGTGGTGGTCGACTCTCCGGCGGACGAGCGTTTCGGTGTCGTCCAGTCCGATCACGAATCCGGCGCGCACGCCGCGACCGATCACCTCATCGGCCTCGGGCACGCGACCGTCTGGCACCTCGCCGGGCCCGAGGACTCGTACGCCGCGGCCGAGCGCGAACGCGGCTGGCGGGCGGCGCTGGAGGGCGCGGGCCTGGTGGCACCTCCCGTCGTGCGGGGCGATTGGACCGCGGCATCCGGCCACGAAGAAGGGGTCGCGCTCGCGGCACGGCCGGATGTGTCGGCGGTGTTCGTCGCGAACGACCAGATGGCACTGGGGCTGCTTCGGGCTCTCGCCGAAGCCGGCCGTGCGGTTCCTCGCGACGTCGCGGTGGTCGGCTTCGACGACATCGCGGATGCCGCGGACTACCTCCCGCCGCTCACCACCGTGCGTCAGGACTTCGACGAACTCGGCGAGCGCGCGGTCGACGCGCTCATCGGGGCGATCGACGGGGGGACGCCGACGACCGACCTGGTGCCGACACGGCTGATCGTGCGGGAGAGCTCGGTGCCGCGCGGACCGAGGTGAGGGGGCCTGGGGGGTGAGGTGGCGCGCGGCTCGATGCCCGTCCCGCGCAGCGCTTCATGAGCACTCTTGCGCGCGCCTGAGCCGAGGAGATTCGCCGATCCGAGGGCCGAATGCCGCGCGATGCCTCCTCAGGCCGGCAGATCTCCTCAGTTCGGCGGCCAGCTCGGCCGCTCGGCCGGCGGCGCCGATCTCAGTTCTGAGCGCGCGCGACCTGGCTCCTGCGGTCTCGGTCCTCAGCCGACCGCCGACCTCGCGCCAGGTCCGCGCGACACGACCCTCACGGCGTCGAGAGCGAGCAGAAGGCCCGCAGCGGCAGCTCGCCGCGCAGCCGCCGCCTCGGGCACCCAGACCGTCGAGTCAGCCGACAGCGGCAGGAGGTGAAGCACCACCTCACCCTCGTCCAGACGCAGGTCCTGGACGCTCACCGTCCATCGGGAGCCGTCCCAGTACCGGTCGTCGGCGATCCGCCCTTCCACGCGCACCTGACCCACATCCCCCGCCCAGTCGATCTCGACGACGGCGTCATGGTCCGGATCGAATGCCCACTCGGGGAGGTCGAGCCGGTAGATCGCCGCGAGGTCGTCGATGTCGTCGATCGTGGGCGCCGAGTGCCGCCCGCCGACGAAACCGTAGTCGGCCGGCACATGGGCGGACTCCGCGTCGCTGAGCAGCACCGGCGTGACCGCCGCCTCGCGGGCCAGGGCCGATCTCGGGGCGACGTCGAGCGGTGTCCACGCCCGGGTCGCCGGGTCGTATGCCCGCACGGTCGGCTCGTCGGCGCGACTGCGCGCGCGAACGGGGCCGTCGGCACCCCACGCCAATTCGGCTTCGCTGTGCAGCAGCATCCGCCCGTCCGCCTCGCTCCGCACCCATAGATTCGCCGCCGCGGATGCCGGAAGCACCAGCACCTCGGCCCCCGCGACCGGCACCGGCGACCATGACGGTTCGACCACGTGGGGCGCGTCGCCCGCGACCGCGAGCTCGACAGGGATGCCGTCGTCCGCGACGAGGACGAGAGTGGGCACGTCGCCCGGAAGGAGGGTGAGAGCGGATGCGGTCGCCCACCGCACCGTCGCGTCGCCGACGACCAGCCCGAAGGGCCAGCGGGCGATCGTGCCCGCCGGAATGGCGACGGGCGCCGACGGGAACACCAGGTCGCCGACTCGGAACTGCACCGGTGGACTGTCGCCGAGCGGGAGATGCGGCTGGTGCCGGCTGATGAACGCGAAGCCCGACGACCCGTCGGAGCGCACCGCCCAGCGCAGGGTCTCGGTGTCGTCGAGGTCGCGGGGCAGCCCGTCGGGCAGCGCCGACGGCAGGTCGCCCAGCCTCGCGCCGAACGCATCGAGGAAGGCGTGCTGGGCGCGCAGCAGCGCCGAGCTCTCGCTCAGGTCGCCCGACTGCCCGATGGGCGCGTGGAAGTCGTAGCTCAGCCGCGTCATGTCGTTCGGGTAGCCGGTCGCCTGCGATTCCTCGAGGTGCAGGCGCGGGATTGGTGCCGCCCGCGTACATGTAGTAGCCCTGCCAGGCCGATCCGTTGCCGATCTTGATGTGGGCGAGCGCGGCGATGTCGCGGCCGGAGGGCCAGGGGCGGCGGTGGTACGCGGTCGCCATACCGCCGGCGAGCTCGCACGTCGCCGGCGGGAAGCCGGAGGCCGCGGCATCCGCGGTCGTCTCACCGAAGCCCTGGGTCGCCCGCACGTCGGCACCGACGCCCGGGTCGTCCCACACGTGCGAGAAGAAGTAATGGGCCCGGAACGTGTCGTCCCACGGGGCATCGGGCTCGGTCCAGAAGCCGTCTCCGTAGCCGCCGTAGAGCGGGAACACCTCGCCGTCGGGCAGCTGCGCGCCACCCCAGGCTGTCGCCGTCCACAGCGGCGCCGCGATGCCCGCCTCGCGCGCCAGGCGCTTGAGGGTCACGAGGTGCTCGGGCCGGTCGTACAGTTCGTTCTCGAGCTGGATCGCGATGACCGGTCCTCCGGGCCGCGCGCGACCGTCGAGGGCGCCGGCGATCTGAGCGAACCACTCCTCGACGAGTGCGAGGTAGGCGGGGTCGTCGGTGCGGTGCGCGATCGGCTGCTCCTGCACCCAGTCGGGCAGGCCTCCGTTGCGCGCCTCGCCGTGCGCCCACGGTCCGACGCGCAGCGCGACCTGGAGGCCGGCCGCGGCGCACTCGTCGATGAACGCACCGACGTCGAGCTGGCCGTCGAAGCGCGCGACACCGCGTTCGGGCGCGTGGTGTATCCAGAAGACATACGACGACGCGACGCTGATCCCTCCCGCCTTCAACTGGCGCGCACGCTCCCCCCACCGTGAGCGCGGGATGCGGCTGTAGTGCAGTTCGCCCGAGATCGGGATCCACGGGACGCCGTCGCGCAGCACAGCACGGTCGGTCACCGTGATCCCGCCGGCGCGCTCGACGGGCGCCGGCATGGGCGCCGGCCGCGCCGGCACGGGCCAGGGCTGCGCCCGGACGGTGAGCGGTGCGGTCATCGACGAAGTGCCCGTGTCACAGCGAGCCGATGATCGCGTTGTCGAGGCGGTCGGTGTCGAGGTCAGGCGTCGAGGCGTTCGTCAGGAAGATGTAGGCGACGCCCGCCGACGGATGAACCCAGAACTCCGCGCCCGCCCAGCCGCCGTGCCCGTACGCGTCGCGGTCGATGAGCCCGGGCGCACGGGTGGGCAGGTTCCAGGTGAAGCCCCAGTCCTGACCGCGCTCGGCCGGGTACGGGTCGAGGCGCGGGATGTCTCCGGTCAGCGGACGCAGGGTCATCGCGAGCGTCGCCGGCCGCACGATGCCCTCCCCGCCGCGCAGCAGCGCGGTGCCGATCGCGAGCAGGTCGGTCGCGCGGCCGAGCAGGCCCGCACCCGGGCTCCGCTTCTGCGCGAACCGGGCGATATCGAGGCCTTTCTCGGCGGCGCCGACGATCGGATGCGGGTCGGAGGCCTCATCCAGGGTGATGCCGCCGGCGCCGATCGACGACGTCCACGCGGTGAGGTCGGCATCCCACTCGCGCCCGGTCGCGTGTGCGGTGAGCGCGGCGATGCCCTCGAAGGCGAGCGTGGAGTATCGCGAGATGGTTCCGGCGCGGAAGTCGCGTCCCGCGGCCAGCAGTTCTTCGCGCAGGGGTGCGGCGGAGTCCAGAAGCGGCTCGGAGATGCCGGAGGTGTGGCTCGCGAGATGGCGGAGCCGCACGACGTCGTCGCGATCGGCGCCGAATTGCGGGAGGGCGTCGGTGAGCGGAGTCTCGGGTGTGAGCAGTCCCCGCTCGATCGCGCGCGCTGCGGTCAGACCGACGAGAGGCTTGGTGACCGAGAAGAGCCGGTAGTGGTCGTCCACGCGCGCGGTGCGTCCGTCGGTCGAGCCGAACGCGTCGAGCGCGACGACGCCCTCGGTCGTGGCGATGCCGAGCACGGCCGTCGGGATCACCCCGTCGTCGACGTACCGGCGGGCCCAGTCGAAGGCGGCGTCGAATCGCGTCATGTCACTCGACCTCGTGTCCCAGATCGGGGCGCGGAAGGAAGCGCGCCGTGGCGTCGGTGATCGCCTCGAGCTCGACGATCACGACGACATTCTCACCCTCGCGGGTCACCGGAGCGGGGACGAACAGCGTCCGCTGCGGTCCACGCCGCCAGTACCGGCCGAGGAAGAAGCCGTTCACCCACGCGTAGCCCTTTCCCCACCCGCGGGTGTCGAGGAACAGGTCGGCCCGCTCGTCCAGGTGGAACATCGCCCGCAGCCCGACCGGACCCGTCGCGCGGCCGTCGGCGATCGCCGACGCGTCGGCCGCGGCATCCGCCACCGCCTGTCCGAGGGCGGGCACGTCGAACGTGCGCACGCGCCAGGGGCCGGCGATCGGGACGCCGTCGATGCGCGGTTCGCCGATCAGACCCTTGGGCTCGCCGATCTTGCTGTCGTAGTTCACCCGGCCGGTCTCTTCGACGAGCACGCGCACGCTGCGGCCGGCGGGGATCGTCAGGGCGTTCTCGCGGAGGGTGCGCTGAAGCGTGCCCGCCGGGCGATCGTCGACGTGCACCCACGCGTAGTCGCGCACCTCGTCGACCTCGAGCACCGTCGAGCGCGCCGCGGCCGCGGTCCCGTCGAGGGATGCCGAATACTCGACGAGCACGACGTCCGGGCCGAGCTCGTCCATCGACGGCGGCGCGTCGAAGGCGCCGCGCTCGGTCGCGACCATGCCCAGGGGGTCGCCCGACGGCTTCGAGGGCGACCGCGAACGCCGGAGCGTCGACGGGCTCGGGCAGTGGCTCATCGGGAACGGGAGCGTGCTTCGCGATCACGTCGCGGAACGCGCGGAACTTGTCGGTCAGGTCGCCCGACTCGCTGATGGGGGAGTCGTAGTCGTACGAGGTGACCATCGGCAGGTACCGGCCGGAGTCGTTCGCGCCCGCGGTCAGGCCGAAGTTCGTGCCGCCGTGCACCATGTAGATGTTGACGGATGCCCCGGCCTGCAGCAGCGCGTCGAGATCGGCGGCGCTGTCGGCGAAGGCCGTGGTGTGGTGCTTCTCGCCCCAGTGGTCGAACCAGCCGCACCAGAACTCCATGCACATGAGCGGTCCGGTGGGCTGGTGCTCGCGCAGGGTCGCCAGCCGCTCCGTGATGCGGGAGCCGAACGAGCCCGTCTTGTGCAGGCCCTCGTGGGCACCGTTCTCGAGCATGTGCGGGATGGGCTGATCGACCTGCGTGAGCGGGACGGTGATGCCGGCATCCCGCGTCAGCCGGATGAGCTCGGCGAGGTAGGCCTTGTCGGAGCCGTACGCCCCGTACTCGTTCTCGATCTGCACGAGGATGACCGAGCCGCCCTGGTCGATCTGGCGCGGCGCGATGATCTCGTTCACGCGGGCGAGGTAGTCGGTCACCGCCGCGAGGTAGCGCGGGTCGGAGCTGCGGAGCTTCATCGACGGGTCGGCGGTGAGCCAGGTCGGCAGTCCGCCGTTGTGCCACTCGGCGCACACGTAGGGCCCGGGGCGCACGATCGCGTGCATGCCCTCCTCGGCGATCGAGGTCGAGGAAGCGGCCGAGATCCACCGCACCGTCCTGGACCACTCGCCCGCGCACGGGCTCGTGGGCGTTCCAGGCGACGTAGGTCTCGATCGCGTTCAGGCCCATGAGCCGCGCCTTGCGGATGCGGTCGCGCCACTGCCCGGGATGCACGCGCGGATAGTGCATCGCCCCCGAGATGATGCGGTGCGGCGCCCCGTCGAGCAGGAAGTCGGTCTCGCCGATCTGGAAGCGGGAGGGGGAGTCGTCATCGTCGTCCTCGGGGTTGCGGTGTCATCAGCCTAGGCGTGGGCCGTCGTGCGGGCAAGCGCTTTCCAGTCCGAGCTGGGCGCCCCGCCCCCGTCCCGCGAGCGCTACTCACAGTGGCGGCCGCGGCAGATGAGTCGAGCGCGGTCGCCAGTGTGAGTAGCGGTCGGCGGAAAGGAAGGGGGTCAGGGCACCACGAGCACGCCGTTGCGGCGGTGCGGCAGCCGGGCGAGCGACTCGTCGCGCAGCACCTCGGGCAGCAGCGCCTGCGGGCGGACTGGAACGCGACCGGCCGGAGGAACCGGCGGATCGCCGTCGCGCCGACCGACGTGTGCAGCGAGGTCGTCGCCGGCCACGGCCCGCCGTGCTGCTGCGACCACGTCACCGCGACGCCGGTCGGCCAGCCGGCGAACAGCACGCGCCCGGCCCGCGCCTGCAGCAGCGCGAGCATCGCGGCGACGTCGTCGCCGGGCTCGGAGTGCAGGGTCGCGGTGAGGCTGCCGGGCACCGCGTCGCAGCGCGGCGTGCAGCTCGCCTCGGAGGAGTAGCGCACGAGCAGCGTCACGGGTCCGAAGCACTCCTCGAGCAGCGCCTCGGGGCGCTCGGCGACGGCCGCGGCATCCGTCGTCAGCACGATCGGCTGCGCGGCATCGCCCGGAGCCGTGCCGCGCGCGACGACCTCCACCGACGGGTCGGCCTCGAGCTGCTCGATGCCCTGCGGGAACGCCGCGGTGATGCGGTCGGTCAGCAGCGGGCCGCCCGTGCGTGCCGGGCACGAGCGCCGCGACGGCGCCTCGAACCCGGCGCCGCGCGGGAACGAACACCACGCCGGGCTTCGTGCAGAACTGCCCGACGCCCAGGCGTGAACGAGCCGACGAGACCCTGCGCGAGCTCGTCGCCGCGCGCTGCGACCGCCGCGGCGGTGACCACGACCGGGTTGACGCTGCCGAGCTCGCCGTAGAACGGGATGGGGTCGGGCCGCCCGGTCGCGAGGTCGAACAGGGCGCGGCCGCCGGAGAGCGAGCCGGTGAAGCCTGCCGCCTGGATGACCGGATGCTGCACCAGGGCGTTGCCGGCCTCGCGGCCCTCGACGAGCGCGAGCGAGCCGGCGGGCGCGCCGGCGGCCTCGAGCGCCGCCGCGACGATCTCGGCGGTGCGCCGCGAGAGCTCGGGGTGCCCGGAGTGCGCCTTGACGATGACGGGGCTGCCGGCGGCGAGGGCCGACGCGGTGTCGCCGCCGGCGACCGAGAACGCGAAGGGGAAGTTCGAGGCCGAGAACACCGCGACCGGTCCGACCGGCGACGAGCAGGCGGCGCAGCTCGGGGCGCGGCGGGGTGGCCGAGGCGTCGGCGTCGTCGACCGTGAGCTCGAGGTACGAGCCCTCCTCGACGACCGCGCGAACAGCCGCAGCTGACCGGTGGTGCGGCCGACCTCGCCGCGCAGGCGGGTCTCGCCCAGGCGGGTCTCGCGGTCGGCGATCGGCGACGAGCTCGTCGGCCGCGGCGTCGAGCGCGTCGGCGGCGGCGCGCAGCCACGCGGCGCGCTCGGCGGCGCGGCGAGCGCGCCCAGACCGGGCGCTGCCGCGGCCGCGGCGGCGAGCGCCTCGAGCTCGTCGCGGTGTCGGCTGAGCGTGTCGGTGGTCATGCGGCGATCCTTTCGGGGCGAAGCGGAGGCCCGAGGCCGAGGTGCGGGACGGTCGGTCGAGGCGGCCGTCCGGCGATCGCGACGCGGGCTGCGGGTCGGCGAGGGCGCCGAGGGCGCCGAAGCCGGCATCCTCGACGTCCTCGACCGAGCGGCGTCACCCGGCACGCGAGGGTGAGCGCGAGCTGACCGGAGAGCTCGGGCAGCAGGTGCGGATGCAGCGGCACGCCGTGCTCGGCGGCGAGGGCGGCGATGCGCAGGAACGGCGTGATGCCGCCGACGCGCACGATGTTGGGCTGCACGATCTGCGCGGCGCCCGCCGTCGAGGTACTCCGCGAACCGGTGGACCGTGTGCAGGTTCTCGCCGACGGCGATCGGCACGTCGATGCGCCGGGCGAGCTCGGCGTGCCCGGCGAGGTCGTCGGCGCGCAGCGGCTCCTCGATCCAGCGCGGGTCGAATGCCGAGAGCGCCTCGATCGAGCGCGTCGCGCGCTCGAGGTCCCAGCGCTGGTTGGCGTCGATCATGAGCCCGCGGTCGGGCCCGAGCACCTCGCGGACGGCGGCGACGCGCTCGACGTCCTCGGCGAGGTCGGGCTTGCCGACCTTGATCTTGACGGCGTCGAACCCCGCGGCGATCCAGCGCGAGACCTGGGCGACCAGCTCGTCGAGCGAGTAGTGCAGGTTCACGCCGCTGCCGTAGGCGCGCACCGCGTCGCGTGCGCCGGCCGAGGTGGTCCGACACCGAGTGCCTCGCGCCGCGGGCCGCGGCATCCCACAGCGCGAGGTCGAGCCCGGCGAGCGCGATCGTCGTAGACCCGCCGCCGCCCGCTTCGTGCAGGTGCGCCACAGCGTCGTCCCACAGCGCTTCGGGGTCGGCGATCCGCCCGACCGCGAACGGGGCGATGTCGTGGTCGAGCAGCGCCAGCACGGCCTCGGCGCCGATCTGCGGCGTCCACGAGAAGCCCCAGCCCTCGGCGCCGTCCGAGCGCACGACGTGCGTCGCGATCGACGCCGACCGACGTGACGTCCGCTCGCCCACGGACGGGTGAGCGGCACGCGGACCAGCCGCGCGTCGAACGCGGCGATCGCCGCTCGGCTGCCGGCACCGTCACAGCAGCGCGCGTCCCGCCGCGAGGATCGCCGGCGAGCCGCTCCTCCTGCTCGGGCGTCGGGTCGACGAGCGGCGCGCGCACGCCGCCGACCGGCGAGGCCGCCGAGTCGCAGGCCGGCCTTGATGAGCGAGACGCCGAAGCCGGGCGTCTCGTCGCGCAGCGCGCACGAGCGGCGCGTAGAACCCGTCGAGCAGCGCGCGCCGCGGCGCGCCTCGTCGCCGTCGATGTAGGCGCGGTAGTAGGCGTTCGCGATCTCGGGCGCCATCGCGAACGCGGCGGACGAGTACAGCGGGATGCCGATGCCCCGGTAGGCGGCCTGGGTGAGCTCGGCGGTCAGCAGGCCGTTGAAGAACGCGAAGTCGTCGCGCCCGGTCTCGGCGACGGCCCGGACGATCTGCTGCGCGGTGCCGACGTCGCCGACGCCGTCCTTGAAGCCGACGACCTTCGGGTTCTGCGCGAGGCGCCGCACCGATGTCGACCGGAGTACTGCGCGTTGCCGCGGTGGTAGATCACGACGGGCAGATCGGATGCCGCGGCCACGGCCTCGACGTAGCGCGACGAGTCCCGCCTGCGGGCCGCCCACCAGGTACGGCGGCAGCACCAGCAGCGCGTCGGCCCCGGCGTCCGCGGCCGCCCGGGCGACCTCGATCGCGTGGCCGAGCGGTCCGCCGGCGCCGGCGACGACCGGGACCCGGCCCGCCGACCGTCTCGACGGCGACGCGCACGACCGTGGCCGCCTCGGTCGCCGACAGGGCGTGGAACTCGCCGGTGCCGCACGCGGGGAACACGCCGCCGGGGCGGTGCGCGAGCGTGCGCGCGATGTGCTGCGCAGCAGGTCGGTGTCGACGCGGCCCTCCGCGTCGAACGGGGTCACGGGGAAGAAGAGGATGCCGTCGAAGTTCATGCCGTGCGACGTCCGTTCGTGTCGTCGGTGCAGCGCCAGCTCGGTGCGCCAGTCGCGGGCGGGTCGCCAGCCCAGCAGGCGGCGGGCCTTCGCGTTGGAGAAGGCCGGGCGCGTGCCGGTGAGCACGGCGGCGGCCGCCGCGGTGCCCGGGTGGAACCGCGGGAGCAGCTCGGCGAGGGGCTCGCGGGCGAGGGCGTCGTCGGCGCCGACGAAGAAGACCTCGCCGTTGGGGATGTCGGCGAGCGCGCCGAGCAGCGTGTCGACGAAGTCGCGACATCCCGCGCGTCGACGTAGTTGAACAGGGCCGGCGCCGACAGGGCGGGATCGTCGAGCCGCTCGCGCACGGTGTGGCCCTGCTGGGTCGGCGCGCCCGCCCACTCCTCCGGCGCGATGACGTAGCACGGGCGGAATGCCGCGAACCGCACGGCGTCGCCGGTCTGGCGCGTGCAGCATCGCGATCGTCTGCTCGACGAGGAGCTTCGACAGGCGCGTACGCGTTCCACGGCTGCGGTGGCGTCTGCTCGTCGAGGGGCAGCCGCTCCGGCAGCCACCCCGTCGGCGCGCCGTAGCCCGAGCACGGTGGGGCTGGAGGCCGCCACGATCTTCGGGATGCCGGCCGTCACCGCTCCGCCGAGCACGGACATCGCGAGGCGAGGCGTTGGTGCGCAGGATGACGTCTTCGGGCGCGCTGAACGGCACGGCGATCGCGGCGAGGTGGATCACGCGCGTCCGCGCCGGACTCGGTCAACGCGCGGCGGTGGCCGCGGCATCCGTCAGATCGACGCGCGACCTGCTCGACGTTCGCCGCCAGATCGTGCGACGGCGTCCGGTCGAGCGAGACGACCTCGTGCCCGCGCTCGGCGAGCCCGGCGACGAGGGTGCGGCCGAGGCGGCCGGAGCCGCCGGTGACGACGATGCGGCTCATCGGACCGGCGCGGCCAGGAGCCGGATGCCGAGCTCGGCCACCTCGACGGGCAGGCCGGTCTCGAGCGAGCGGTTGCCGGCGATGCCGACGGCGATCGAGCGGACGCCGTCGCGCCAGTCGGCGGGGCGGGCCAGCGGATCGTCGCCGGGGCCGATGAACACGTCGGAGAGCAGGATCGCGTCGCCGCCGCCGTGACCGCCGGCGGCCGTGTGGATGGGCACCTCGATCGGCTCCTCCCAGTGCCGCTGCAGGAGCAGGCGCTCGCCCTCGGGGCGGAGCGATCGCGGAGGTTCCGGCGTCGACGGCGCTCGGGTCGAGCACCGGGTGCAGCCCCTCGCCCTCGAGCACGGCGCCGCGCTCGACGACGTCGAGCTCGACCCGGCCGACGGTGCCGTTGACCGCGACGCGGTAGCCCTCCCAGGGCGCGTGGGCGTTGAGCGAGTAGCTGAGCGTCGCGCCGTTGGCGTAGTCGACGACGAGCGCGAGGTTGTCCTCGATGGTGATGCCCTCGCTGAAGACGTCGCGGTCGCGCAGGTAGCCGTCGTGCCGCTCGGCGTCGAGGTACAGCGCCTTGAGCTTCGCGTTCGTCGCGCAGGTCGAGTTCGAAGCGCGTCGCGGCACCGTCGTGCGTGCCGCGGGCGGGGCGCACGGGCAGCCCGCGAGCCGCGGCGTTCTCGGCGCCGTAGAAGCGCAGCCCGCCCGAGGCGAACACGCGGCGCGGTGTCGAGCGGATCCACCAGTTGACGAGGTCGAAGTGGTGGCTGGCCTTGTGGACCAGCAGGCCGCCGGAGTTCTTCTTCTCGCGGTGCCAGCGGCGGAAGTAGTCCGCGCCGTGCTTGGTGTCGAGCATCCACGAGAAGTCGATCGAGGTGACCTCGCCGATGAGGCCGTCCTGGATCACCTGCCGGAGCGCGCTGTTGCGCGGCGAGTAGCGGTAGTTGAAGGTGAGCACGACCTCGCGGCCGGTGCGCTCGACGGCGTCCTCGATGGCGGCGGCGCTCTCGGCGTCGATCGTGAGCGGCTTCTCGACCACGACGTCGGCCCCCGCCTCGAGCGCGCGCACGATGAGCGGCGCGTGCAGGTCGTCGCGGGCGGAGATGACGACGCGATCGATGCGCTCGGTGCGGATCATCTCCTCGAGCTGGTCGGGGTGCCAGGTCGACGGGGCGGCGACGCCCGCGTCGACCGCCCGCTGTCGACGTAGTGAGCGCGCGGGCGGGATTCGGCTCGCAGATCGCGACGAGCACGGCGTGGTCGGCATAGGTGCCGGTAATCGCATCGACGTACATCTGCGAGCGGCTGCCCGCTCCGACGACGGCATAACGGCGCCTGCTCACAGGACTCCTTTGGCTGGGGAAACGCTTTCCAAGTGGTATTTCACGGTAGCACAGAGGCTCCCGCCAGAGGAGGGGATTCTGATATCGCGCATGGTGACGATGTCGTGAAGCATGAGCGAGCGCGCTCCCCGTGAGCTTTCCCGATTCGCTGGTCAAGCCGTGCGGGCTATGACTAACATGGAGCCGTGGTCAAGAAAGCGCTTTCCGAGGAGCCCGAACTGATCGACGGAGGTCATCCGGCGCGGTCGGTGCTGCGCCTGCTCGCGCGCCGCCCGGGCCGAATGTCGCTCGCGCTGTTCGCCTTCGCGATGAAGGAGATCCCGCTCTGGTTCTTGCCGGTCATCACCGCGGCGATCATCGACATCGTTGCCGATCGGGGGGAGGTCACGGCCGTGCTCTGGTGGCTCGCGCTCGCTGTCGTGCTGCTGCTGCAGAACTACCCGAACCACATCCTCTACACGCGCAGCTTCATGACCGTCGTCCGCGACACCGGCGCCGACCTGCGCAACGCCCTCGCGGGCCGGCTGCAGAGCCTGTCGATCGGGTACCACACGCGGGTGAGCTCCTCGATCGTGCAAGCCAAGGTCGTGCGTGACGTCGAGAACGTCGAGCTCATGTTGCAGCAGGTCACGCACCCGCTGCTGTCGGCGACCATGGTGATGATCGGCGCGCTCGCGATGACCGCGATAGCGGTTCCCGCGTTCCTGCCGGTCTATGCGCTCGCCGTGCCCATCGCGATCAGCATCCGCTTCGGCATGCGCAATCGCTCCAAGACCCGCAACGAGGACTTCCGCCGCGAGGTTGAGGTACTCTCCTCGCGTGTCGGCGAGATGGCCTCGCTCATTCCGGTGACCCGCGCGCACGGTCTCGAGGAGACCGCGGTCACCCGCGTCGGCAACGGGGCCGAGGGCGTGCGTCGCGCGGGTCTGCACCTCGACATGCTGAATGGCCACGTGGCCTCCGATCTCCTGGGTCGCCATGCAGTTGCTGGCCGTCGGATGCCTCGGCTTGGCGGCCATCTTCTCGCTCACCGACATCCTTCCGATTACACCCGGCGAGGTCGTGCTGCTCGCGACCTACTTCACGCTGCTGACCGGCGGGCTCACCCAGCTGCTCATGCTCATTCCGGTCGGGGCGCGCGGTCTCGAATCCGTCCGCTCGATCGCCGAGGTTATGCAGGAACCCGATCTCGAGCTCAATGCGGGCAAGCGCGTCGTCGATCGTGTGAGCGGCGGCATCCGTCTCTCGCGCGCCTCGCACCGCTACCCGGGCGCCGACGCCGACGCGCTGCACGGGATAGACCTCGACATCACGGCGGGTGAGACTGTTGCGCTGGTGGGCTCGTCGGGTTCGGGCAAGTCGACGCTGCTGAACCTCGTGCTCGGCTTCACGCGCCCGACGAGCGGGCAGATCCTGCTCGACGGGGCTGACCTGCAGGAGCTCGACATGCGCACCGCGCGCCGCTTCGTGTCGGTCGTGCCGCAGGAGTCCGTGCTGTTCGAGGGCACGATCCGCGAGAACATCGCGTACGGGATGCCGCACGCCGAAGACGCCCGCATCATCCAGGCGCTGCGCGATGCGAACGCGCTCGAGTTCGTGCAGGACCAGCCGCAGGGTTGGGACACGGTGGTGGGGGAGCGCGGCGCCCGGCTCTCGGGCGGTCAGCGCCAGCGGCTCGCGATCGCGCGGGCGCTGGTGCGCGACCCACGCATCCTCCTGCTCGACGAGGCGACCTCGGCGCTTGATCCGGAGTCGGAGGAGCTCGTGAAGGAGGCGCTCGGGCGGCTCATGCACGGACGCACGACGCTCGTCGTGGCCCACCGTCTTTCCACCATCCGCCAAGCCGACCGCATCGTCCTGCTCGAGCACGGCCGCGTCGTCGAGCAAGGCAGCCATTCCGAACTGCTCGAACGAGACGGGCGCTACGCCCACCTGCACACCACCCAGGCCGGACTCCCCGGCCGTTGACCATAGACCTCACCACTGAAGGAGAAATCCAATGAAGGATACCGTGCCCCCACCGCTTCGAGCGGCCATCATCGGGACCGGGGGCATCGCACATGCCCATGCTGAGGCGATCGCCGACCTCGCGCCCCGTATCGCGCTCGTGGCGGTCGCCGACGTCGACCTGGGTCGTGCGCGCGCGTTCGCCGATCGCTTCGCCCCCGGTGCTTCGGTCTACGCGAGCCTCAGCGCCGTGCTCGCTGAGGAGAGCATCGATCTGGTGCACGTCTGCACGCCGCCCGCGACGCACGTGCCGCTCGCGATCGAGTCCCTCCGCGCAGGTGTGCCGGCCCTGGTGGAGAAGCCCACCGCACTGAGCCTGGCTGAGATGGACGAGCTCGTCGCCGTCTCGCGCGAAACCGGGGTGCCGACCCTCACCGTCTACCAGCATCGTTTCGGTGCGGCCGCCGTGCGGCTGCGGCGCCTCCTGCGGGACGGCGTTCTCGGCCGACCCCTCGTCGCGACCTGCGAGACACTCTGGTATCGCCCTGCCGAGTACTTCGACCTGCCGTGGCGCGGAAGATGGGAGGTCGAAGGCGGCGGGCCAACGATGGGCCATGGCATCCACCAGTTCGACCTGCTGCTCTCGGTACTGGGCCCATGGCGTCGCCTCTCCGCGTTCGCAGGCCGTCAGGCGCTTCCCACCGACACCGAAGATGTGTCGATGGCCGTCGTCGAATTCGAGAGCGGCGCACTGGCTACCGTGGTGAATTCGATCGTCTCGCCGCGCGAGACCTCACGGCTGCGGTTCGACTTCGAGTACGCGACCGTAGAGGTCGAGCACGTGTACGGGTACACCGACGAGGACTGGACCTTCACACCAGCGCCCGGGCACGAGCACCTCGCGGCGCTCTGGCAGGCGGAGCCCTCGGACGAGGTGAGCAGCCATCGCCTGCAGATCTCGGCCATCATCGATGCACTGGCCGCCGGAGCACCCCCGTCCGTCGGCGCCGAGGAGGCGCGCCGCACGCTCGAGTTCGCCGCTGCCACGTACGCCTCCGCCTTCCGGGGGGCACCGGTGTCCGCCGGAGAAATCGTCGACCCCGATCCGTTCCTGCACAGCATGGACGGCGGCGCCGTGCCCTGGGCGCGCATCAAGGAGTCGGTATGACCCTTTCAATCAGCCACGACGAGGGCGCGTCCTTCGCCGTCCACGACGCTGACATCGAGTTGCTCCGGTACACCTACGTGCCCGACAGCCCACAGCTCGAGGCCCCGAAGCCCTACCTGCACCCGATCCGGACGCGGGCCGGCCACCTCGTGAGCCTCTTCCGCCCGCACGACCACGTCTGGCACAAGGGCATCGCGTGGTCGCTGCCGTTCGTCGGTGACCAGAACTTCTGGGGCGGACCGACCTACGTGCACGGCCAGTTCTACGTGCAGCTGCCGAACGACGGCACGCAGGCCCATCTGCGGATCGATAGAGCCGGAGTCGATCCGGACGGCTCGGCGCGCTTCGTGCACGACCTCGAGTGGATCACCGAGGCGGGGGACCGGCTGTTCACCGAGCGGCGTCAGATCGCTGCTCGCCTGCTCGACGACGACAGCTGGGTGCTCACTTTCACGACGGCGATGACCAATGTCTCGGCATCCGACATCGCACTCGGCTCGCCGACCACGAGGGGTCGCGACAACGCGGGATACGCCGGACTGTTCTGGCGCGGTCCGCGCTCATTCACGGGCGGAACGCTCGTGACCACGGACGGCACCGGATCCGGCAGTGATGTCCGCGGCCAGCGGCACGAGTGGATGGGCTTCGCGGGGCGGCACGACGAGGTCGACGCGTCGTCACTGATCGTGATGCTCGATGACACCGAGAACCCCCATCATCCGCCGCAATGGTTCGCCCGCTCCGAGGAGTTCGCCGCCCTCAACCCGGCGCCCTTCTTCAGCGAAGAGCTCGTCGTTCCCGTCGGCGACACTGTCGTCTTCCGCTACGGCGTTGGGATCGCGGATGCCGACGCCGACGACGCCGGCGAGCTCGCGGACGCCGTCCGCGATGTTGTGAAGGCCCGGTGATGACCTCCCCGCTGTTTCCGGGCGGCGTCGCCGTGTCGGATCTCGCCGTGTACGACTGGGAGACCGTCGACGGCAGGTGCGGCGGCTCACCCCATCTGCACACCGCGTCGAGCGAGGGCTACGTCGTCGTAGGCGGAGCCGGAGCTGTCCACACGCTGAGTGCAGATGGCCTCGCGGAGCACCCGCTGTCTCCGGGCGACGTCGTTTGGTTCTCGCCCGGGACGGTGCACCGGCTCGTGAACGACGGCGGCCTTCGGCTTATCGTCGTGATGCAGAACTCCGGCCTGCCCGAAGCCGGCGACGCCGTGCTCACCTTTCCCTCCTGGGTGCTCGACGACCGCGACGCGTATGCCGCCGCGGCGACCCTGCCCGCCGGCGTTGGGCGCGAGGCCGCGGCGAAGACGCGGCGCGATCTCGCGATGCAGGGCTATCTCGAGCTGCGGGATGCCGTGGCGTCTGAGGGTCCGAGGGCGCTCGCGGCGCTGCACTCGCGTGCCGCACGACTCGTGCAGCCGCGGGTCGCGGAGTGGCGCGCGATGTGGGACGCCACGGTGGCAGCCGAGGTGGAGGGCACCCGCCGTCAACTGGATGCGCTCAGCAAGGGTCTGCCTGGTGGGTTGAGCGCAGCGTCGGTCGTTCGTGCGACGCCCGTCGGCGGTGACCCCGCGTTCGGCATGTGCGGCCGCCTCACGACATGGCAGTGGCCGAACTGATCGCTGCCCGATCCGCGGGTAGGGACAGCGCTTTCCGACGCAGTCTTCTAGAGGGTTCTGCGGGGCAAGTCGAAGGGGCAGATCGGGACACCTCGGTCGACCGACGCTGCGCGATCTACCGCGCCCGCCTGATCGCGTCCGAGGGAAAGTTGCGCGCCGGCGCATGACTCCGGTCACGACGGGAAAGCGATTTCCAGATAGTTCTTGTAATTCGGCTCATCGCGTAGTACCGTAACCGGGAAGCGCTTTCCCATAGCACCAGGGACAGCCCCCACCCACCGCCACACAGACAACGAACGTCCAGCGGAGCACGAGGAACGCGGACGTTCAAAAGAGAGGACAAGGATGTTCAACAGGAAGCGGACCATCACAGCGATGGCCTTCGCTGCAGGAGCAGCATTGGTTTTGGCCGGATGCGCAGGAGGCAGCGGCAGTACTGCGGCTCCGAACGCGGCGCCCACGTTCGACCCGGACGAGGAGGTCACTCTGGACCTGGCGTTCTGGGGTAACGACGTGCGCGCGGATCTGTACAACCAGGTCATCGCTGCCTTCGAGGAGGAGTACCCGAACGTCACGGTCAACAGTTCCTTCCTCGGGTTCCCGGAGTATTGGGAGAAGCGCCAGACCGAGGCGGCGGGTAAGAACCTTCCGGACGTGATGGCGATGGACATGAACTACCTCCGCCAGTATTCGGAGAACGGTCTGCTGCTGGACCTGGACCCGTACCTGGGCAACATCATCGACACCGAACCTCTGACGCGAGAACATTCTCGGCATCGGGGTTGTGGACGACGTCACCACTGCTATTCCGATCGCCACCAACGCGTGGAGCCTGTACACGAACCCGACGCTTCTCGAGCGCGTCGGTGTCGAGGACTTCGAAGGCGGCGTCGTGGGAGGACTACACATGACTGGCTGGCCGAGGTCACTGAGGCCGGCGGGGGCACCGTCTGGGGCGGCAGGACTACACCGGCCGGTTCAGAGCTTCGAGATCCAGCAGCGCGCCGAGGGCGAGTACCTGTTCACCCAGGACGGCGAGCCCGAACTTCACCGAGGAGGACCTCGCCGCGTACTGGGAGTCCGGCGCGGACCTCCGCGACGGCGTCGTTGTCCCCCAGCAGAAGCTTGAAGAGGTCTACCCCAAGTCGGCCTTCGACACCGCGATGACCGCGAGCGAGATGACCTGGGACAACTTCGGCAGCCGGCTATCTCGCGAACCTCGGCCCCGAGTACCCGGAGCTGAACGTGATGGCCCCGCCGGTCACGGAGGAAGGCGCGAAGGACCTCTACCTCAAGGCCTCGATGCTGCACTCCATCTCGGCGAACACCGACCACCCCGAAGCGGCCGCGACGCTGGTGAACTTCCTGATCAACTCGCCGGAGTCTGGTGAGATCTTCGGCACCAACCGCGGCCTGCCGGCCTCGGAGACAGCGCTGGCCGCGGCCGAGCTCGACCCGCCGAGCCAGAAGATCGCGGACTACGAGGCATCGATCGCGGACCGCCTCGGCGACGCCCCGCCCGTACCGATCATCGGCTACGGCACGCTGGAGGACAAGTTCCGGGTGATCGGCACGGAGCTCAACTTCGGCACCATCACGGTGGACGAAGCCGTCAGCGCAGTTCTTCACCGAGATGGACGTCGTCCTCAACCAGTAGACACATCCCGGGGCCCGGACTGCACTGTCCGGGCCCCGGAACACCATCCAACCGAGAGACCGAACCGGGAGAGTCGACGTGAGCACTACTTCGACGAGGGTTATCGTGACGGGCGAGAAGTCGTCACGGCGGGCATTGCTCCGCAGAGAGCGACCGGAGCACCTGGACCGCCCGGGCCAGAAGGCGCGGCTGCGCAAGGAGTCGCTCGCCGGCTATGGGTTTCTGACCCCGTGGTTGATCGGGTTCTTCGGGTTGACGATCATCCCGATGGCGTACTCGCTGTATCTGTCGTTCACGCAGTTACAACATCTTCTCCGCCGCCGAAGTGGATCGGCCTGGACAACTACATCCGGATGTTCACGGATGACCCGTCGTTCATCCAGTCCGCGCAGATCACTCTGATCTACGTGCTGGTCGGCACCCCGATCACCCTCGCCGCGGCCCTGCTGGTCGCGATGCTGCTGAACTACCGCGACAAGGGCGCCGGCTTCTTCCGGTCCTCGTTCTACGCCCCCTCACTGATCGGCGGCTCCGTATCGGTCGCGATCGTGTGGCGGGCGATGTTCGCCAACGACGGCCCGGTCGACAACTCGCTGTCGTTCTTCGGCATCGACCTGGGCGGCTGGATCGGTAACCCCGACCTGGTGCTGCCGGCGATGATCCTGCTGGCGGTCTGGCAGTTCGGCGCGACCATGGTGATCTTCCTCGCCGGTCTGAAGCAGATCCCGAAGGAGCTGTATGAGGCGGCCGAGATGGACGGCGCCGGTCCCTTCCACCGGTTCCGGGCGGTGACGATCCCGCTGCTGTCCCCGGTGATCTTCTTCAACCTGCTGCTGGGTCTGATCGGCGCGTTCCAGGTGTTCGCCTCCGCGTACATCATCAGCAACGGCTCCGGGGGCCCTGCCGGAATGACGAACTTCATCACCCTCTACCTGTACAAGCGCGGCTTCGCTGACGGGCAGATGGGGTATGCGTCCGCAATCGCATGGGTGCTGCTGATCGTCGTCGCGGTCATCGCCTTCATCCTCTTCCGCACCCAGAGATCCTGGGTGCACTACTCGGGAGACAGCAAATGACCACCTCATCCTTCTCCCAGAACGCGCTCGTCCTGACCGAGAACCAGGTCGACCCCGACCCGAAGACCTGCGCCGCCGCCGCAGGGTGAAGCGCAAGACCTGGCAGACCGTGATCTGGTTCATCGTGCTGATCGCGATCACCGCGATCGTGCTCTACCCGCTGGTCTGGCTGTTTCTGTCCACGTTCAAGCCGAACACCGAGTTCGGGTCAGAACATGGGCCTGCTCCCCGACAACCCCACCATCGACAACTACATCAAAGTCTCCGAGGGCATCGCCGGGGTGCCGATGGCGAGTTCTTCCTGAACTCCCTCATCATCGCCGTCGGCTCCGTGATCGGCACCGTGCTCTCCTCAGCGCCTGGCCGCGTACGCGTTCGCCCGCGATCCAGTTCAAGGGCCTCGGCATCCTGTTCGCCGCGATGATCGGCACGCTGCTGCTGCCGTTCCACGTGCTGATCATCCCCCAGTACATCCTGTTCAACAACCTCGGCCTGGTCGACACGTTCGTGCCGCTGCTGCTGCCGAAATTCCTTGCCACCGAGGCGTTCTTCGTGTTCCTGCTCGTGCAGTTCATCCGCCAGATGCCCCGCGACATGGACGAAGCCGCCCGCATCGACGGCGCCGGACACCTGCGCATCTTCTGGTCGATCATCCTCCCGCTGATCAGCCCCGCGCTGATCACCTGCGCGATCTTCGCGTTCATCTGGGCCTGGAACGACTTCCTCGGCCCCCTGCTGTACCTCACCAGCCCGGAGAACTACCCCCTCCCGATCGCGCTGCGGCTCTACAACGACCAGTCCTCCACCAGCGACTACGGCGCCACCGTCACCGCCTCCTTCATCGCCCTCCTCCCCGTCCTCTGTTCTTCCTCGTCTTCCAGCGCTTCCTCGTCGACGGCGTCGCCACCCAGGGACTCAAAGGCTGACCATGGCGAGCGACGACGATGAGCCGACGCGAGGAGAAGGCGGCCCGGCGGGCCGACCTCTCCGGTGCCGGTCCCGTGCGCGAGGAGCGCGAGCCGCTCCGCTTCCCCGGCGTGACGGGCGGCTTCGCCCTCTTCGGCGAGGTGCTGATGGTCGGCCTCCTCGTCGCCGCGGGCGGCATCCTGCTCGTCACGCTGCCCGCGGCGCTGGCGGCCGGCATCCGTCACCTGCGCCGCTATCTGAACGCCGAGGCATCGCCGCAGCGCCAGTTCTGGCGCGACTACCTCGAGGCCCTGCCCGGTGGACTCGGCGTCGGCTTCGTCGGCCTGGTGCTCGTGCTGCTTCTCGTGCTCGACATCGACCTCGCGAACTCCGGCGCGCTGCCCGGCGGCACCGCGGTCGCGCTCGTCGGCTGGGTCGGGCCTCGCCGCCGTCGCCGTCGCGCTCCTCGCCGCCGCCGGGCGCGTGGAGCCCCGAAGCACAGGCTGGCGGACGCGCCCTGCGCGCAGCGTGCCGGCGGGCACGTCGCCGCCGACTCCGACCGGAGCGCTCTTCCTCGGCGCCGCCGCGGCTTCGTCTGCGTCCTGACGTGGGTGCTCGTGCCGCTCGTGATCCCGGCGCTCGGCTGCGCCGCCCTCGCCGTGGTCGCCGTTCCCGCCCGCCGGCGGCGCGCTCGCTAGCGCGCTTGCGCGCCATCCGACCCGCATGTCACAATATTGGAAAGCGCTTACCCAGCATCGAACGACGCACCTCGACGTGGACGTCGACCGGAACGACCGTAGAAAGCAGGACCCCGTGACTGACACGACCCTCGCCCCGGCCCCCGCCGCGGCATCCGCCCGCCCCGCCAGGTGCGCGAGATCGGCATCATCATGAACGGCGTCTCGGGCCGCATGGGCTACCGCCAGCACCTGGTGCGCTCGATCCTCGCGATCCGCGACCAGGGCGGCATCGAGCTGCCCGACGGCTCGCGCGTCACGGTCAAGCCGCTCCTCGTCGGCCGCAGCGAGGCCAAGCTCGCCGAGCTCGCCGCCAAGCACGGCATCGAGGACTACACGACCGACCTCGACGCCGCCCTCGCCGACCCGCGCTGGGAGATCTACGCCGACTTCCTCGTGACGAAGGCGCGCGCATCCGCGCTGCGCAAGGCCATCGCCGCCGGCAAGACGATCTACACCGAGAAGCCCACGGCCGAGACGGTCGCCGAGGCGCTCGAGCTCGCGAAGCTCGCCGCCGCGGCCGGCGTCAAGACCGGCGTCGTGCACGACAAGCTCTACCTTCCCGGCCTGCAGAAGCTCAAGCGCCTGATCGACTCGGGCTTCTTCGGCCGCATCCTCTCGGTGCGCGGCGAGTTCGGCTACTGGGTCTTCGAGGGCGACTGGCAGCCCGCGCAGCGCCCGAGCTGGAACTACCGCGCCGAGGACGGCGGCGGCATCATCGTCGACATGTTCCCGCACTGGAACTACGTGCTCGAGAACCTGTTCGGCGAGGTCAAGACCGTCTACGCGCAGGCCTCCACGCACATCCCCAACCGCTGGGACGAGAACGGCGAGCCCTACGCCGCCACCGCCGAAGACGCCGCCTACGGCATCTTCGAGCTCGAGGGCGACATCGTCGCCCAGATCAACTCGTCGCTGGACCGTCCGCGTGAACCGCGACGAGCTCGTCGAGTTCCACGTCGACGGCACGCACGGCTCGGCCGTCGTCGGCCTGTTCGGCGCGAAGATCCAGCACCGCAACGCCACGCCGAAGCCGGTGTGGAACCCCGACCTCGCCGACGACCACGACTACGACGCCGACTGGGCCGAGGTGCCCGACGAACGACGTGTTCCAGAACGGCTTCCAGCAGCAGTGGGAGGAGTTCCTCGTCTCGTACGTCGAGGGCACCGACTACGAGTTCGACCTGCTCTCGGGCGCCCGCGGCGTGCTGCTCGCCGAGGCCGGTCTGCAGTCGAGCCGCGAGGGCCGCAAGGTCGCGCTGCGCGCGCTCACGCTGGACTGACACCGTGCTCCGACCCAGCACAGCCAGCGCCACGCTGACCCTGCTCGACGCCGACGGCGCGACGACGACGGCGGCGCTCGCCGAGGCGCCGTCGTTCGCCAAGCCCACCGCAGCCGCTGCGCAGCCGCGTCGCGTACGCCGCCGCGCACGTCGTGCCGAAGGTGTGGGCCGACAACACGCCCGGCCGGCCGGCCGAGATCGACTGGGATGCCACGCTCGACTTCCGCCGCTCGGTGTACTCGTGGGGTCTCGGCGTCGCCGACGCCATGGACACCGCCCAGCGCAACATGGGCCTGGATGCCGCCGCCACCCGCGAGCTCATCGCCCGCAGCGCCGAGGTCGCGCGCGAAGAGGGCGGCGTCGGTCGTGGTCGGCGTCAACACCGACCACGTCGAGCAGGAGTGGATCGAGCTCGACGCGATCATCGACGCCTACAAGGAGCAGCTGCACTTCACCGAGGAGCAGGGCGCGGGGCCGGTGCTCATGGCCTCGCGGCACCTCGCCCGGGCGGCGACATCGGCCGACGACTACCGGCGCGTGTACCGGCGAGGTGCTGAGCGCCGCGACGACCCCCGTCGTCCTGCACTGGCTGGGCACGGCGTTCGACCCGGCGCTCGCAGGCTACTTCGGCGCGGCCGACTGGCCCGCGGCATCCGATGTGCTCCTCGAGATCATCGGAGAGAACGCCGACAAGGTCGCGGGCGTCAAGATGAGCCTGCTGGATGCCGCGGCCGAGGTCTCGGTGCGCGAGCGCCTTCCCGAGGGCGTGCGCATGTTCACCGGCGACGACTTCAACTACGTCGGCCTGATCGGCGGCGACACGATCGGGCACGGCGACGGACACTCCGACGCGCTGCTCGGCGCCTTCGCCGCGATCACGCCGGTGGCCTCCGCGGCGATCCAGGCGCTGGACGCCGGCGACCCCGAGCGGTACCTCGAGCTCCTCGGCCCGACCGAGGAGCTCAGCCGCCAGGTCTTCGCCGCACCGACCTTCTACTACAAGACCGGCGTCGCCTTCCTGTCGTGGCTCAACGGCCATCAGGCGGCGTTCCAGATGGTCGGCGGACTGCACTCGGCGCGGAGCCTCCCGCACCTGTCGCGCATCGTCGAGCTCGCCAACGCGTCGCACGCCCTCGAGCAGCCCGAGCTCGCCGCCGAGCGCTGGCACGGGATGCTGCGCCTGAACGGACTGGACGCATGAGCGCACCCGACCCGCGCCTGTCGATCAACCAGGCGACGATCAAGTACGCCGACCTCGCGACCGCGCTGCGCGTGACCGCCGAGGCCGGCGTGCAGGCGATCGGGCTCTGGCGCGAGCCCGTGCACGAGGTCGGCCTCGCCACCGCGGCGAAGATGCTCACCGACTCGGGCCTGCGCTTCACGACCCACTGCCGCGGCGGCTTCTTCACGCTGCCCGAGGGCCCGCAGCGCCGCGCCGCGATCGACGACAACCGCCTCGCGATCGAAGAGGCCGCGACCCTCGCGGCCGCCGGGGCGCGCAGGCTCCACCGCGATCCTCGTGCTGGTCGCCGGCGGCCTGCCCGAGGGCTCGCGCGACCTGGTCGGCGCGCGCGAGCGCGTGCGCGACGCGATCGGCGAGCTGGCTCCGGATGCCGCGGCCGCGGGTGTCACGCTCGCGATCGAGCCGCTGCATCCGATGTACGCCTCCGACCGCGCGGTCGTCTCGACGCTCGGCCAGGCGCTCGACATCGCGGCGGACTTCGACCCCGCCGTGGTCGGGACGACCGTCGACACGTTCCACATCTGGTGGGACCCCGACGTGCTCGACCAGATCGCCCGCGCCGGCCGCGAGGGCCGCATCGCGACCTACCAGGTGTGCGACTGGAAGACGCCGCTGCGCCGCCGACGTGCTGCTCAGCCGGCACTATCCGGGCGACGGCGTCATCGACTTCGCGTCGCTCACCGGCGCGGTGCTCGACGACCGGCTACCGACGGCGACATCGAGGTCGAGATCTTCAACGAGGAGATCTGGGCCGACCGACCCGGAGAACGTGGTGCGCCGCACCGCCGAGGCGTTCGGCTCGGCGATCTCACCGCTGCTTGCCGCGACCCGTAGACTCGGCCCCGTGAGCGAGACCACGACGGCGCGGGCGCGCGCGTCCGCGCCGACGCTGCACGATGTGGCTCGGGCCGCGGGCGTCTCGCTGGCCACCGCGTCCCGCGTGCTGAACGGCTCCACGCGCAAGGTCGCCGAGACCTACCGCGACCGCGTCGAGGCCGCCGCCGATCCGAACTCGGCTACACCGCCAACCTGTCCGCGCAGGCGACCGCGCGCGGCACGTCGGCGATCATCGCGCTGCTGGTCGCCGACATCGCCGACCCGTACTTCGGGCAGATCGCCGTCGGGTGTCGCGCGCGGCGCGGACGAGGCCGGACTCGTCGTGACGATCGCCATCACCGAGCGCGACCCGGAGCGCGAGGCGCGGCTCGTGCGGGCGCTCCGCGGGCAGCGTCCGCGCGGGCCTCATCCTCGCCGCCTCCCGCACGACCGAGTCGTCGCACCCGACCGTGCAGGCCGAGCTCGACGCGCTGGCCGCGACGGGCGGCCGGGTCGTCGCGCTCGGCCCGGGCGCCGGCGACGTGCGCTCCGTCATCATCGACAACGCGAGCGGGGCGCGCGCACTCGGCGCTCGCGCTCGCCGAGCGCGGCTACCGCGAGCGCCATCATCGCTCGCCGCGCGGCGAGGGCGTGCTCACCTCCGACGACCGCATCGCGGGCTTCACCGAGGGCTTCGCCGCCGAAGGGCGGCGCGGTGCGCCGGATCTACCGCGGCGGCTTCACCCGCGAGTCCGGCCACGCAGCTCATGACGCAGGCCCTGCACGACGGCGTCGCACCCGGCACGCTCGTCTTCGGGATCAGCGACGTCGTCGCGATCGGCGCCATGTCGGCCATCCGCGAGGCCGGCCGGGCGGTCGGCGCGGACATCGCCCTGTGCCGGATTCGATGACATCCCCACGGGCCGCGACGTGACGCCCGGCGCTCACGACCGTGCAACGTTCCGCTCGAGGAGGTCGGCTACCGCGCCCTGCGCGCCGCCGTCGACGAGGAGTGGGATGCCGGAACCGCGCCGCTGCCGCTCGAGGTCGTCGTGCGCGGGAGCACCCCCCTCGCGGCACCGGCATAGCGCGGTGCGGTGACGCGCCGATGAGGGTCGTCCTCGCCCCCGACAGCTTCAAGGGCTCGATCGCCGCCGCCGATGTCGTCGCCGCGCTCGCCGACGGCTGGCGCACCGTCGATCCAGCCGACTGAGCTGGTCGCGCGGCCCATGGCCGACGGGGGAGAGGGCACGCTGGACGCGTTCGCCGCGGCCATCCCGGGCAGCATCCGGATGCCGGTCAGCGTGACCGGACCGCACGGGCGCCGCGGTCGCGGCATCGCTGGCTCCTCCTGCCCCCGACGGACGCCGCGCCGCACGGCACCGGAGTCGTCGAGCTCGCCTCGCACCTCGGGCATCGAGCTGCTCGGAGCGGGCTCCGTCCGCTCGACGCGCACTCGTCCGGCTTCGGCGAGGCGATCACCGCGGCGCTCGACCACGGCGTCTCGCGCCTCGTGCTCGGCATCGGCAGCAGCTCGTCGACCGACGGCGGCACCGGCATGCTGACCGCTCTCGGGGCGAGATTCGCGGATGCCGGCGGCACGGCCATCCCGCTCGGTGCGCGAGGCCTCGACACCCTGGCAGCGGCCGATCTCTCCCGTCTTCGCTCCCTGCCGGACGCCGGGGTCGTGGTGCTCACGGACGTGACGAATCCTCTCCTCGGCCCGGGGGGTTCGGCCGCGGTGTTCGGCCCGCAGAAGGGACTCGATGCCGACGGGGTGACACGAGCGGATGCCGGTCTCGCCCGACTCGCGGCCCTGCTGCCCGGTGATCCTGAGGCACCGGGCGCCGGGGCCGCCGGAGGCGTCGGCTTCGGGCTGCTCGCGTGGGGCGCCCGGCTGGTTCCCGGCGCCGCCGAAGTGGCGGAGCTGGTCGACCTGCGCGGCGCGCTGGCGGGGGCATCCGTCGTCGTCACCGGCGAGGGTTCTTTCGACGGGCAGTCCGCCGCGGGCAAGGCACCCACCCACGTGGCCGAGCTGGCGGCCGCCGCGGGCGTGCCGGTGGCACTCGTGGCCGGGCGCATCTCACCGGATGCCGACACCTCGGCGTTCGCGGCAACCGTGTCGCTCACGCGAACTCGCCGGCAGCTCGGCGGCCGCGATGGCGGATCCGCGCACATGGCTGCGCGAGGCGGGCGCCGAACTGGCGCACCGCCTCGCGCAGGCTTCGGACGAGCCGGCTACTCCGTGAACAGGCGCGGGGCGAAGTCGATCAGGTTCTTCTGCCAGACGTCCCATCCGCGCGGGGGCTCAGACGACCTGCGCCGCCGACTCAGTCGGGATGTCGCTGGCGCCGACGAGCGAGGGGAATCCGGTGGATTCTCGTCCCACGATGTGGAAGTCGGGCTTGATGCGGCGGGGCGGCATCCGCTCGCCCTTCTCCGCGATCCGCTCCACGAGCATCTCGACGGCGATCTCGGCGATGTGCGTGCGACCCGGGTCGACGCTGGAGAGGGACGGGAGCGAGAAGCGGGTGGCATCGATGTTGTCGAAGCCGATCACGGCGACGTCGTCCGGCACGCGGACGCCCGCCTCGCCGAGCGCACGGAGAGCGCCGATGGCGAGTGTGTCGTTCAGGGCGAACAGCCCGTCGAACGGGGTGCCGGAGGCGATCAGTCTGCGCGTGGCGGCGGCGCCGTTGTCGTGGTGCCACTTTCCGGCGCTCCGGACGAGCGCGGGATCGTCCGGCATGCCGGCCGCGGCGAGCGCCTGCCGATATCCGAGCGCGCGCAGACTGGCCGAACCGACCTCGTCGGCTGCTCCGGGCTCGTCGGCGCCGATGAGGGCGATCCGTCGCCGTCCGATGCCCAGGAGGTGCTCGACCGCAGCTTTCGCGGACGACACGTTGTGCATCGTCACGTGGTCGGTGGGCCCGCCGAAGACGCTCTCGCCGAGCAGAACCAGGGGGAACGGCACATCGAGCAGCTCGGCATCCGGTTCGCCGATGTGCACCGGGCTGAACACGATGCCGTCGGTGAGCCGCAGGCGCCGGCCGGCGATCACGTCGAGCTCGTGCTCGCGCTTCTCGTTGGTCTGGTCGATGACGACGCCGAGGCCGCGCTTCTCGGCAGCCCCGATGATGGAGTCGGCCAGCTCGGCGAAATAGGCCTCGCGCACCGACGGGATCGCAAGGCCGATGACGCCGGTCTTGCCCGAACGCAGCCCGCGCGCCGAGAGGTTCGGCTGATAGCCCAGTTCCTGGATCGCCACGAGGACGCGATCACGCGTCGCCGCCCGCACGTGCGGGTAGTCGTTGATCACGTTCGAGACGGTCTTGATCGAGACGCCGGCGACGCGGGCGACGTCGTGCATCGTCGCGTTCATGCCTCCCCCTCCCGACCGCTCCCCTCGGCTTCGGGGTGCCCCGCAAGCTTAGCGCCGGAAAGCCCGGAACCACGGCGTGCGAGCGCTCCCACGGCCCTCCCCGCGGACGGCCCGATCGTGCCGATTGCGCTCACGGCTACCATGACGACATGACGACCGACTCCGGCCGACTGCCGCGCCCCGGCTTCATCCGCCCGCGCCTGGTCGTGGACGACGTCTACGACCAGCTGGTCGTGCTCATCGTCGACGGGCATGTGGCGCCCGAGGACGCGCTCAGCATCGACGCGCTCTCGCGCGAGTTCGGTGTGTCGACCAGTCCGGTGCGCGAGGCGCTCGCGCGCCTCGAGTCCACCGGACTGGTCCGTCGCGTCGCGATGCGTGGCTACCGGGTGGCGCCCGCGCTGCAGGCGGAGGAGCTGCGCGAGCTGATGGAGGCGCGCCTGATGATCGAGCCGGGTGCCGCGCGGCGTGCGGCCACGGCCCCCCGGCACGACGCGACGGTGGCCACGCTCGATCGGGCCGTCGTCGACCTCGCGCACGCGCCGCGCGGCAGCAGCTTCGAATCGTTCCGCGAGTACTACGAGGCCGACCGGCGCTTCCATCACGCCGTCGTGGAGGGCACGGGCAACCGGTTCCTCCTCCAGTCGTACGAGGCGCTGGGCGGTCAGTTCCAGCGGTTCCGGCTGTTCTCCGGGAGAGGCGTCACCGATGCGGACGCGACGATCGCCGAGCACGGGGCGATCCGCGATGCGATCTCCGCCGGGGATCCGGCGGCAGCGGCAGCCGCGATGACCGCCCACCTGGACGGTGTCACCGCCCGCTCCCTGAGCGAGCTCGCCGACGCCGTCTGATCGCCGCCGCTTCGGACGTACACGCGAACCGTGTATCGTGCACGATACGTGATCTTCAGGAGGATCCCCGATGGCTCTCACCGCCGAGACCTGGCCCATCGCGGCCGCGCTGCTTCCGTTCACTCCTGACGTGCCCGGCGGGCAGGAAGCGGATGCCGAGACGCAGCGGCGCTGGAACCGCGTCTTCCAGACCGTCGCGGATGCGGGGTTCGACGCCATCGACCTCACCGATACGTGGGTGCCCTTCGGCGACCTGTCGGCCGCGCAGCGCGCGACCATGCGGGAGCTGATCGACGCGAACGCGCTGCGTGCGGCATCCCTGTCGGTCATCCGCAAGAGCGTGACCGACGAGCGGGACGGACACGCGCATCTCGCCTACAGCCACCGCTGCCTCGACCTGGCAGCCGAGTGGGGTGTGGGAGTCGTCTCGGTCGGCCTGCACCGCCAGCTCACAGCCGCGCAGCGAGAGCAGCTGTGGTTCTGGACGGCCGCCGGTCACCGCGATCCGGACGACCGCGCGAGCTGGGAACTCGCGGTGACACGACTGCGCGAACTCGGACGCCACGCGGAGGAGGTCGGCGTGCTCCTCTCGCTCGAGATGTACGAGCACACCTACCTCGGCACCGGATCCTCGGCGGTGCGGCTCGTCGAGGCGATCGACATGGATGTGGTCGGCCTGAATCCCGACATCGGCAACCTGGTGCGGCTGCATGAGCCGATCGAGGACTGGCGCGACGTCGCCCGCCAGACCCTGCCCTACGCCAACTACTGGCACGTGAAGAACTACACGCGCGATGAGGATGCCGCCACCGGGATGATCTCGACCAGCCCGACGTACCTGGAGAGCGGACTGATCGACTACCGCACTGCGGTGGGATGGGCGATCGACGCGGGCTTCCAGGGAGTCATCTGCACCGAGCACTACGGCGGAGACGGGCTCAGCATGACGGCGGCCAATCGCGAGTATCTGCGGGGCAGGATCCTGCCGCGCCGCGACTACGAGGTCGGGCCCAGCCGGGTGCGTCAGCAGTTCGGCCACGGGGCGGGGGTGGCCCGATGACCCGCATCCTGGCCGACGCCGAGTCGTTCGTCGATGATGCGCTCGAGGGCTTCGCGCGGGCCCACGCCGACCTCGTGCGCCGGGTCGACGGCGGGATCGTCCGCGCCGCTCCGCTGGACGCGGGTCGGGTGGCGCTCGTCGTCGGGGGCGGATCGGGACACTACCCGGCCTTCGCCGGACTCGTGGGCCCCGGGCTGGCCGCCGGCGCCGTCTGCGGAAACATCTTCTCCTCACCGTCGGCACGGCAGGCGGTGCGCGTCGCGCGAGAGGTGGACGCGGGCGGCGGCATCCTGTTCAGCTACGGCAACTACGCCGGCGACGTGATCCACTTCGGCGCGGCCGAGCGCGAGCTGCGCGACGCAGGCATCGACGTGCGGACCGTGCTGGTGACCGACGACATCGCCAGTGCGCCGGCCGATGCGCTCGGCACGCGGCGCGGGATCGCGGGCGACCTGTGCGTCTTCCGCATCGCGGGTGCAGCGGCCGAGGAGGGGGCCGACCTCGACGAGGTGGAGCGCCTCGCCGTCCTTGCGAACAGTCGCACGCGCAGCCTCGGGGTCGCCTTCGCCGGCTGCACGCTGCCGGGCGCCCCTGCGCCGCTGTTCACCGTGCCCGACGGCATGATGTCGGTCGGCCTCGGCATCCACGGTGAGCCCGGCGTGCGGGATGTGCCGCTCCAGCGGGCTCCCGAGCTCGCCGCCACTCTGCTCGAGCCGCTGCTTGCGGAGCGGCCGGACGGCTCCGGCACGCGGGCGGTGCTGATCGTCAACGGTCTCGGCACCGTGAAGTACGAAGAGCTGTTCGTGCTGTTCCGGTACGTCGCCGACCTGCTCGTGGCCGCCGGGGTGGACGTGGTGAGTCCCCTGTGCGGCGAGCTCGTGACGAGCCTCGACATGGCGGGCGTCTCGGTCACACTCCTCTGGCTGGACGATGAGCTGGAGCGGCTGTGGAACGCTCCTGCGCTCACGCCCGCATTCCACCGTGGCAACGTGGACACCCTCCCCACCGCTCCGCGCGAGCCCATCCGCGTGGAGGAGCCTGCGGCCGTCGGCGAGCCGGTCGTCGGCACGGCGTCGCCGGAGTCCCGTGCGGCGGCGGCGATCGCGGCAGATCTTCTCGGTGCGGCACGCGATGCCGTCGCCGGCCGCGCCGACGAGCTCGGCGACCTCGACGCTGTCGCCGGCGACGGCGACCACGGCGTCGGCATGCTGCGAGGCCTCGACGCGGCGACCGAAGCCGCCCGGCACGCCGATGCGAGCTTCGGGGTCGAGGAGAGGCTGCGCCGCGCCGGGGCCGCGTGGGCCGACCGCGCGGGAGGCACCTCCGGCGCCCTGTGGGGCGCAGCGCTGGAGGCCATGGGCGACGCGCTGGCGGACTCTGCTCTCGACGCCGGTGCCGTGGCGGACGCCGTCCACGCCGGCCGCGAGCGGATCCAGCAGCTCGGCGGAGCCGAGCTCGGCGACAAGACGCTGGTCGATGCGCTCGTCCCGTTCGACGAGGAGCTCCGCCGGCTCGTGGACGCGGGCGCGGACATCCGGCTGGCGCTGCGGGATGCCGCAGCGGCGGCGTCGCGCGCTGCCGCCGAGACGGCTGCCCTCTCGCCGCGGCTCGGACGCGCGCGCCCGCTCGCCGAGCGCAGTGTCGGTCACCCCGATCCGGGTGCCGTGTCGTTCGGGATCATCGTCGGTGCCGCGAGCGAGCACATCGGACGCACCACGCAGGAGGAGGAGACATGATCGAGCAGATCGCGGTCATCGGGTCCGGCTACATGGGAGGCGGGATCGCGCAGGTCTTCGCCCTTGCCGGCAGGAACGTGCACATCGCCGACGTCACCGCGGAGCATGCGCACCGCAGCAGGCAGCGCATCATCGACGAGGCCGCCGACTACGCCGGGCGGGGGCTCTTCCCCGCCGACGCGGCGGAGCGGATCGCCGCCCACGTCACCGCCGCGGAATCCATCGAGGCGGCTGTCGGTGACGCCGACTTCGTCGAGGAGGCGGTTCCCGAGATCCTCTCGCTCAAGCACGAGACGCTCGCGCGGATCAGCGCGGCCGCCCGGCCCGAGGCGCTGATCGGCAGCAACACGTCGACGATCTCGATCGCGTCGCTCGCCGAGCCGGTCGTGCACCCCGAGAGGTTCCTCGGCGTCCACTTCAGCAATCCGGCGCCGTTCATCCCGGGCGTCGAGGTCATCCCGCATGCGGGAACGAGACCGGATGCCGCAGCCGAAGTGATCGCGCTGCTCGCGGAGTCGGGCAAGCTCGGCGTGGAAGTTGCCGACGTCACCGGTTTCGTGTTGAACCGTCTGCAGTACGCGCTCTTCAGCGAGGCCGCCCGGCTCGTCGAGGAGGGGGTCGCCAGCGCGGAGGCGGTCGACACGATCACCCGCACGACCTTCGGCTACCGGCTGCCGTTCTTCGGTCCGTTCGCGATCGCCGACATGGCGGGGCTGGATGTCTACGCGTTCTGCTACCGGTCGCTGTCGGAGGGATACCCCGACCGCTTCACCGCTCCGGCGGCGCTCACCGAGCGCGTCGAGGAGGGTGCGCTCGGCGTCAAGAGCGGGCGAGGATTCCTCGCGACGCCCCCGAGCAGCTTCCTGCTCTGGTGGCCCACCGAGACCGCGCGTACGCCGAGATGAGCAGGCTGCTGTCCGAGCTCGGCGACGCGCCGGTGCGGTACTGACGACTCCCCGGCCGTGTCCTCAGCCGCCTCCGCCTTCCGGCGCGGGCGGCTGTTCGCAATTTACCGACGGATGTGCGGGAAGTTTTCGAAATCCCCTTGACACTCCTCGGGCCATCGGGAGATAGTCGATCTACAACGTTGAATGTACAACGTTGCAAACGCGATCGAACGGATCTGATCCCTTGCGCTGCCGGGCCCGAAACCCTCACGGCGAAGGAGCGACGAGGCGGTCGTGGGCGCACTGACAAAGATGTCCAGCATCCGAAAGGAATCACAGTGAAGACGACACCAGTCATCGCTGCAGCAGCCACGCTCGCGCTCGCGAGCGCCCTCGTGTCATGTTCCGCCAGGCGGGAGCGACGACGATGGCGGCGGCGGAGGAAACGACGCCACACAGCTGCACGAACACGATCAAGAACGAAGACGCACCGGTGGTGACGCTGTGGGCCTGGTATCCCGAACAGCGAGGCCGTCGTCGACAACTTCAACGAGGAGCACGACGACGTCCAGGTCTGCTGGACGAACGCCGGCGCGGGTGGCGACGCCTACGACAAGTTCCAGACCGCCATCTCGGCGGGCAGCGGCGCTCCCGACGTCATGATGGTCGAGGCCGACCGGATCGCGACGTTCCAGGCGCAGGACGCGCTCGTCGACCTGACGGACCTCGGCTATGAGGATGTCAAGGACAACTTCAGCGAGGGCGCATGGAAGGACGTCTCGGTCGGCGATGCCGTCTACGGCGCTCCGATCGACGGCGGCCCGATGGGCATGATCTACCGCACCGACATCTTCGAGCAGTACGGCATCACTCCGCCCACCACGTGGGAGGAGTTCGAGGCCGACGGCTCAGAAGGTGAAGGATGCCGGAGGCCCGGTCTTCGCCAGCTTCGCCGCCGAACCAGCCCGCCGAGGTCACGGCGCTGCATGTACCAGAACGGCGCGGAGCCGTTCGAGTACGACCCCGCGCAACGAGGGTGAGATCGGGATCAACCTCAACAGCGACGAGATCAAGGAAGTCCTCGACTACTGGGCGGCCTCGTCGAGAAGGGGCTGGTCGGCACCGAGGACCAGTTCACGCCCGGAGTACATCTCGGGCGTCATCGGCGGCGACTACGCCACGTACCTGTCTGCCGCGTGGGCCCCCGGCTACCTCCAGGGCGCGGGCGTCGGCGAGGGCGCGGACGCCGGCGTGTGGGCGACCGCGCCGCTGCCGCAGTGGGATCCGGACAACCCGATCGCGATCAACTGGGGCGGCTCCGCGTTCGCGGTGAGCAGCCAGGCGAGCGACCCTGAGCTCGCAGCGGAGGTCGCCTTCGGGGTCTACGCGGATCAGGCGTCGCTCGACGATGGCTGGCAGAACCAGATCATCTTCCCGCTGAACGTGAACGTGCTCGATTCGGAGGAGTTCCTGAACTACGAGGTGCCCTTCTTCGACGGCCAGCAGGCCAACAAGGACGTGTACGTGCCGGCGGCCAACGCCTACACCGGCATGACCTACACGCCGCTCGGGCAGTTCTACTACTCCGAGCTCACGAAGCAGATCGCCGCGCATCAACGATGGGTCCGCAACGGGCTCCGAGGCCGCGGATGCGCTGCAGGAAGCCGTCGTGGCATACGCAGAGGAACAGGGGTTCACTGTCAAGTGACATGACACGGAGGGCCGGTCCGTGTCAGTGCGGACCGGCCCTCCGTCATCCCTTCCCAGACCCGGAGAAATCATGACCGCGTCAACCGCAAGTCCCGTCAAGACGAAGCCCCGCAGATCGACCACCGCGCGCCAGAACCTGTTCGGGTGGCTCTTCGTCGGACCGTTCGGGATCATCTTCCTCGCCCTCCTCGTGCTGCCCGATCGGCTACGCGTTCTACCTGAGCCTGTTCCAGAAGTCGCTGATCGGCGGGACGAGGTTCGTCCTCTTCGGCAACTACGCCAAGGCCTTCAGCGACCCGTCGTTCCTCGACGGCGTGTGGTTCGTCATCCGCTTCTCGCTCGTGCTCATTCCGCTGCAGATGGCCGTCTCGCTCGCGATAGCGCTGATCCTCGACATCGTGATCACCCGGTTCGCCCGGTTCTCGCGTCTCATGATCTTCATGCCGTACGCGATCCCGACCGTGATCGGTGCCCTGATGTGGGGGTTCCTCTACAGCGACAACTTCGGCCCGCTGGCGGAGATCTTCGAAAGCGTCGGTCGACAGGCGCCTGACTTCCTGAGCACCAGCCTGATCTTCTACGGCCTGCTCAACATCGTCACGTGGCAATGGGCCGGCTACTACATGATCGTCATCTACGCCGCGCTGCAGGGGATCGATCCCACCCTCTACGAGGCGGCGCGCATCGACGGCGCATCCCAGTGGCAGATCATCCTGCGGATCAAGATCCCGCTGGTCACCCCGGCGCTCCTGCTGATCCTGGTGTTCGCCCTCATCGGCACCCTGCAGTTCTTCAACGAGCCGAAGATCCTGCAGCAGCTGGCCGCCGGCGCCATCCCCAACGACTTCACGCCGAACATGTACGCCGTATCAGCAGGCGTTCTCGCTGGCGAACTACAACTACGGTGCGGCGATCTCGTTCGCGCTGGGCGCGGTCGTCTTCGTCTGCGTCTACATCTTCCTGTTCGCCACCCGCAAGCGAGGGAGCGTCCTCTCATGACCGTCACACCTGTCGAGGTCACGGGCATCCCTTCCGACGCCGGACGATGCCTTCGAGCGGAGGCGGTCTCCTCGCGCGCGCGGCCGCATCCCGCTGAACATCGTGCTCGCGCTGTTGATGATCTACTTCCTGATCCCGTTCTGGTGGCTCATCGTGAACAGCTCGAAGAGCGCCGCCGGGCTGTTCGGGGGCGACAGCTCGCTCTGGTTCGCCGACGACATCGACTACATCGGCAACCTGATCGACCTGTTCACCTACAGCGGCGGGATCTACGCTCGATGGCTGGCGAACTCCGCCCTCTACGCGATCGTCGGAGGCGTCGGCGCGACCGTGCTGGCGGTGCTCGCCGGCTATGGCTTCGCGAAGTACCGCTTCGCCGGCCGCCGCGCGTCATTCGCGATCCTGCTGGGCGCCGTCATGGTGCCGACGACTGCGCTCGTGATCCCGACATTCGTCCTGTTCGCCCAGGCGGGCTTGACCAACACGATCTGGGCGGTGATCCTCCCGACGCTGCTCAATCCGTTCGGCGTGTACCTCATGAACGTGTACGCCCAGGACGCGGTGCCCGACGAACTGCTGGACGCCGCACGCGTGGACGGGGCGGGGGAGTTCAGGACCTTCTTCCAGGTCGCCCTGCCGCTCCTGCGGCCTGCCATCGTGACCGTGCTGCTGCTGTCGGTCGTGGCGTCGTGGAACAACTACTTCCTCCCGCTCGTGATGCTGTCGGACAACAAGCTCTTCCCGGTGACGGTCGGGATCGGCCTCTGGAACTCCACCGCGTCGACCTACGGCGCCGCGGGCGGACAGACCCTCTGGAGCATCATCATCCTCGGATCGCTGGTCTCGGTCATCCCGCTGATCATCGCGTTCCTCACGCTGCAGCGGTACTGGCAGGGCGGGCTCGCGATCGGAAGCCTCAAGTGACGCCGCCCGACTGATCCCTGCCGCCATCTCCGGACTCCTTCCCGCGCTCGACACGAAGAGAACCATGATCTCCGCACATCTCACCATCGACCCGCATTTCGTCGTCGGGCCCATCAACCGCCGCCTGTTCGGCTCCTTCGTCGAGCACCTCGGGCGGCTGCGTCTACGACGGCATCTACGAGCCCGGCCACCCGAGCGCCGACGAGCACGGCTACCGCAAGGACGTGATCGAGCTGGTGCGCGAACTCGGCGTCTCGACGATCCGCTATCCCGGGCGGCAACTTCGTCTCCGGGTACCGCTGGGAGGACGGGGTCGGGCCGGCGAGCGAGCGACCGCGCCGCCTCGACCTCGCGTGGCACTCCACCGAGACCAACGAGGTCGGGCTCGACGAGTTCGCGGTCTGGCTGAACAAGGTCGGCAGCGAGCTGATGTACGCCGTCAACCTCGGCACCCGCGGTGTGCAGGAGGCGCTCGACGTGCTCGAGTACGCCAACCTCCGCTCGCGGAACGAGCTCTGTCCGACCAGCGCATCGCCAACGGGACGCCCGAGCCGCACGACGTGCGCATGTGGTGCCTGGGCAACGAGATGGACGGACCGTGGCAGCTCGGCCACGGCACGGCCGCGCGACTACGCCGAGCTGGCATCCAAGACCGCACGCGCGATGCGGCAGGTCGATCCCGACCTCGAGCTGGTGGTGTGCGGCAGCTCGAGCGCCCAGATGCCCACGTTCGGCACGTGGGAGCGCGTCGTCCTGGAGGAGACCTACGACGACATCGACTTCATCTCATGCCACGCGTACTACGAGCCGGTCGACGGCGACTACGGCAGCTTCCTGGCCTCGGCGGTGAACATGGACCGCTTCATCGACTCGGTGGTCGCCACCGCCGACCACGTCAAGGCGGTCCGCGGCAGCGACAAGACGATCAACATCTCCTTCGACGAGTGGAACGTCTGGTACCAGTCGCGCTACCAGGAGGTCGATCGGATCACCGCGGTCGACGAGTGGCCGGTCGCTCCTCGGCTGCTGGAGGACTCGTACTCCGTCGTGGATGCCGTCGTCTTCGGCAATCTGCTGATCTCGCTGATCCGCCACGCCGACCGCGTGACGGCGGCGAGCCTCGCCCAGCTCGTGAACGTCATCGCGCCGATCATGACCGAGCCGGGCGGACCGGCGTGGCGCCAGACCACGTTCTTCCCGTTCGCGATCACCTCCCGCCTCGCGCGCGGCGTGACGCTCGAGCTCAAGCTCGACTGCCCGACGTACGAGACCGCCGCGCTACGGCGCGGTGCCGGTGGTCGACGCGGTCGCCACGTGCGACGCCGAGAGCGGCGAGACCTCCGTCTTCCTGGTCAATCGCAGCCTCGACGAGGAGGTCACGATCGACATCGACGTCCGCCTGCTCGGCGCCGTCCAGCTCGGTCGTGTCGAGTCGCATCTACGACGACGACATCCACGCCGCGAACACCCTGCACGACCAGGACCGCGTCGGCGTCCGCACGAACGAGACGGCGCGGCTCGAGGACGGCACCGTCACGATCACCCTGCCCCCGGTCTCGTGGACCGCCCTCACGCTCGTCGTAGGGGAGAACCATGGCACAGGTGCTGCGCGTGGACGGAGCGCGGATCGTCGCCGGCGACCGACGCCGTCCGATCCTCGCGCGGATTCGGCCTCGGCGGCTGGATGAACATGGAGAACTTCATCACCGGGTATGCCGGCACCGAGTCGCAGCAGCGCCGGGCGCTGCGCAGCGTGCTCGGCGATGAGGGCTACGAGCGGTTCTTCGATCGGTTCCTCTCGGTGTTCTTCACCGATCGGGATGCCGCCTTCCTGCACGATCTGGGCCTGAACTCGGTTCGGATCCCGTTCAACTACCGGCACTTCGAGAGCGACGACGCACCGTTCGAGATCCGCGAGGAGGGCTTCCGGCTGCTCGACTCCGTGGTCGACGCGTGCGCGCGCCACGGCATCTACGCGATCCTCGATCTGCACGCGGTGCCCGGCGCCCAGAATCAGCACTGGCACAGCGACAACCCCACGCAGTGGGCGCACTTCTGGTCGCAGCGGCAGTTCCAGGACCGCGTGGTCAACCTCTGGGAGCACATCGCCGACCACTATCGCGGCAATCCCTGGGTCGCCGGCTACAACCCGATCAACGAGCCGGCGGATGCCGAGGGGTCGACGATCGGCCCGTTCTACCGGCGGCTCGAGGCGGCGATCCGCGCGGTCGATCCCGACCACATCCTCTTCCTGGACGGCAATCGGTACTCGACCCAGTTCGACCAGCTCGGCGACCCGCTGCCGAACTGCGTCTACACCGCGCACGACTACGCCCTTCCCGGCTTCGTCGACGGCGGTCCGTACCCGGGCGTGAGCCGGGGCCAGTACGTCGACCGGGACTCGGATCGAGGAGACGTTCCTGGCGCGCACCCGGTACATGCGCGACAGCGGCACGCCGATCTGGGTGGGCGAGTTCGGTCCGGTGTACACCGGCATCCCCGAGAAGCGACGAGCAGCGCCTCCGCCTGCTCGAGGACCAGCTCGAGATCTTCGAGCGGCATGACGCGAGCTGGGCGCTCTGGACGTACAAGGACATCGGTCTGCAGGGCGTGGTCACCGCTGATCCCGACTCGGAGTACATGCGTCGGATCGCCGGCTTCCTGGAGAAGAAGCGCCGGCTGGGCGTGGACTCCTGGGGGTCGACCGACGACGGCGTCCGGCACATCCTCGAGCCGATCGAGACGCTCTTCCGCGAGGAGTTCCCCGACTTCCAGCCCTATCCGTGGGGCGCGCACCGCTGGATCCACGGGCACGTCCGCCACGTGATGCTCGCCGAGGCGATGGTCGGCGAGTTCGCCCGCTCGTTCGAGGGCGTCGGGCCCGAGGAAGCCGAGCGGCTCGCCGACGCGTTCGCGTTCGAGAACTGCACCGTCAGAGAACCGCTCGCGGCGATCCTTCGCCGATCGGTGAGCGCGCTTCACCGATGATCGCGCCCGAGACGGCATGGCTGATTCGCAGCGGGTGACGCTCGCGACGATCGCGGCCGAGACGGGTGTCTCCATCACCACGATCTCGAAGGTGCTCAACGGCCGCGGCGACGTCGCAGCGCCGACCAGGGCGCAGGTGGAGGCCCACCTGCAGCGGCGCGGATACGCGCGGCGGGGCGCGAGCAGCAGCGACTTCCTCGAGGTCGTGCTGCACGAGCTCGACACGAACTGGTCCCTCGAGGTGATCGGGGGCGTGCGGGAGGTCGCCGCCGAAGCCGGGCTGACCGTCTCGCTGTCCGTCAGCGGCGACCGGCACGCACCCGCCGCGGAGTGGCTGACCGCCGTGCTCCGCCGCCGCCCCGCCGGCGTCGTGCTCGTCTTCGCCGGGCTGCCGCCGGCCGGCCGGCGCAAGCTCAAGGCCCGCGGCATCCCGTTCGTCATGCTCGATCCCGCCGGCGACCCGGCTCCCGGCGTTCCCGCGATCGGGTCCGCCAACTGGCAGGGCGGGCTGCTCGCCACCCGTCACCTGATCGATCTCGGGCACCGCGCGATCGCGGCGATCACCGGCCCGGAGGACGATGATGGCCGCGCTCGCCCGGATCGACGGGTACCGGTCGGCCATGAAGGCCGCCGACCTTCCCCGTGCAGCCGCAGTGGGAGCGGTACGGCGACTTCCGCGAGCAGAGCGGCGAGCGGCTCGGCGAAGCGCTGCTCGCGCTGGACGACCCGCCCACGGCGATCTTCGCGGGCAGCGACCTCCAGGCGCTGGGGGTGCTCCGTGCCGCGTCACGCCGCGGTGTGGAGGTGCCGCGCGAGCTGTCGGTGGTCGGCTACGACGACATCCCACTGGCGCGGATGACCTCGCCGCCGCTCACCACGATCCACCAGCCGCTCCGCCGCATGGCCGAAGAGGCGACTCGCCTCGTGCTGCGGATCCGGGCGGGCGCCGAGGCGGAACCGACCCGGCTCGACCTCGCCGACCTCGCTGGTGGTGCGTGCCTCCACCGCGCCGCCGCCGTCCGCCGCGTCCGCCGGCTGATCCCGCACGCACGCGCCTCTGCGACGAGCGGGACGGAAGTCCCTATCGCCGACGCCGGGCAGCGGTAGCACCGGAGGCGTGGGGAATACACGTTCATCGGACGTGCGCGTGACCGGGGGGCTGGTCCGCGGCATCCGGAAGGCGGCACGATCGCGTGGCGCGGCATCCCGTATGCGGCGCCGCCGATCGGTCGACTGCGCTTCCGCGCGCCGCGGCAGGTCCTGCCGTGGCAGCGGCGTGCGCGACGCGTCGGTCTTCGGCCGGGTCGCGCCGCAGGCCTACAAGGGCCAGTTCACCGGGGTCGCGCCCGACGTCCCGTCCGGCGAGGACTGCCTGACCGTCAACGTGGTCGCCCCCGCGTCGGCGTCTTTCGACGACGGCCGCTGCCGGTCATGGTGTTCATCCACGGCGGCGGCTACAGCACCGGTCGTCGCGGGACTTCAGCGGTCGAAGGCCGCAACTTCGTGCGCACCGGCAAGGGTCGTCTACGTCAGCTTCAACTACCGGCTCGGGCCCTCGGATACCTGGACTTCTCCCGCTACTCCACGCTGCCGGCGTCCCGATCGACTCGAACCTCGGTCTGCGCGACCAGATCGCGGCGCTGCGCTGGGTGCGGCGCAACATCCGCGCCTTCGGCGGAGACCCCGATCAGGTGACGGTCTTCGGCGAGTCCGCCGGGGCGAACGCCGTGACGACGCTCATGGCGACGCCGTCCGCCCGCGGCCTCTTCGCGCGCGCGATCGCGCAGAGCGCCCCGCCGAACGCCGTGTACTCCCGCGCGATGTCGCGCCCTGTGGGCGGAGCAGTTCGTCGAGATCCTGCGGCAGCGTGCGGGACGGCGTCGCACCGCGCGGCACTGCCGATGTGCTCGACCCGCCCGATGCACCGGTTCCGACGGCCGAGGCGGTGGCTCTGCTCACCGGCGCCGCGCCGATCGAGCTGGTGAACGCGGCGCTCGTGCTCCAGGCGCGGACGCCCGACGAGTACCCCGGGGATGTTCTGCCTCGCACCCGTCGTCGACGGGCGGCTGCTGCCGCGGCATCCGCTCGTCGCCTTCCGCGACGGGACCGCTCACCGCGTGCCGCTCATCATCGGCACGAACGACCGCGAGGGCACGATCTTCCGCGGGCGGCATCGACATCCTCCCGCGGTCGGCCGCGCGCATCGACGCCGTGCTCGCGCACGGCCACGCCGATGTTCGCGCTCCTGATCGCCGGCCTACCCGGGCCTGCCGAAGACGGCGCGCTCGCGCCCGACTTCGGCGGCGACTACGCGTTCTGGTATCCCTCGGTCGCACTCGCCGAGCGCCACTCGCGCTACGCGCCGGTGTACTTCTACCGCTTCGACGTCGCCCCGCGGCTGCTGAGGTGGGCGGGGCTGGACGCCACGCATGGCGTCGAGATGTTCGCGCTGTTCGAGCAGTCGGATGCTCCCCTCGCGCGCGCGATGACCTCGCTCGGCGGCCGGAAGATCTTCAGCAGCGCGGGCGAGCGGATGCGGGATGCCTGGCTGCAGTTCGCGGTCACGGGCACGCCGGCCGCCGACTGGCCGCGCTACGAGGAGCCCGAGCGACTGACCCTGATCATCGCCGATCGCGATCGCGTCGAGTCGGATCCGCGTGCGGATCGACGCCGGGCGTGGAGCGCGCTGCTGCCGCTCGCTGACCTCCGGCCGGCCGGTCATGCGCCGCCGAGCGCCTCCGCCACCACCGCGCGCGCCTCCTCCTGCACCTCGCGCAGGTGCGCCTCGCCGCGCAGCGACTCGGCATAGAGCTTGTAGACGTCCTCCGTGCCCGACGGGCGCGCGGCGAACCACGCGTGCTCGGTGACGACCTTCAGCCCGCCGATCGCGGCGCCGTTGCCCGGCGCATGCGAGAGCTTCGCGATGATCGGCTCTCCGGCGAGCTCGGTCGCGGTCACGGCCTCGGGCGAGAGCTTCGCCAGCTGCGCCTTCTGCGCGGGGGATGCCGGTGCATCCACGCGCTGGTACGCCGACGACCCGAACTGGGTCTCCAGTTCCGCGTACCGCTCCGACGGCGTCTTGCCGGTCACCGCCAGGATCTCCGCGGCCAGCAGGCACAGCAGGATGCCGTCCTTGTCGGTGGTCCACACGGTGCCGTCGAAGCGCAGGAACGACGCGCCCGCCGACTCCTCGCCGCCGAACGCGACGGAGCCGTCCAGAAGGCCCGGCACGAACCACTTGAATCCGACGGGCACCTCCAGGAGCGTCCGTCCGAGCGATTCGGCGACCCGGTCGATGATCATCGACGAGACCAGGGTCTTGCCGATCGCGGCATCCGTCGGCCATCCCGGACGGTGCGCGTACAGGTAGTCGATCGCGACGGCGAGGTAGTGATTGGGGTTCATGAGCCCGGCGTCGGGCGTCACGATGCCGTGGCGGTCGGCATCCGCGTCGTTGCCGGTGAGGATGTCGTAATCGTGGCGCTTCGCGACGAGCGAGGCCATCGCGCTCGGCGACGAGGGATCCATGCGGATCTTCTCGTCCCAGTCCAGAGTCATGAACCGCCAGGTCGGATCGACGTCGGGGTTCACGACCGTGAGGTCGAGGCCGTAGTGCTCGGCGATGAGCGCCCAGTACTCGACCGAGGCGCCGCCGAGCGGGTCGGCGCCGATGCGCACTCCCGCCTTCTTGATCGCCGCGACGTCGATGATGTTCTCGAGGTCGCGGACGTACCCCTCGCGGAAGTCGTACTCGCCCAGCGCGTCGGCGTCGAGGTTCTTGAAGGGGGTTCGTCGCACGCTCTCGAGCCCGCCGGCGATGAGCTCGTTGGCCCGGTCGGCGATCCAGCCGGTGGCGTCGGTGTCGGCGGGGCCGCCGTTCGGCGGGTTGTACTTGAACCCGCCGTCGCGCGGGGGATTGTGGCTCGGGGTGACCACGATGCCGTCCGCGCGGCGCGGGGTCGTCGAGCGCGCGGCCGCGGTTGTGCGCGAGGATCGCGTGGCTGAGCGCCGGCGTCGGAACCCACGAGTCGCGCGAGTCCACGCGCACGTCGATGCCGTTCGCGACGAGCACCTCGATCGCGCTGCGCTCGGCCGGCAGCGACAGGCCGTGGGTGTCGCGACCCAGGAACAGCGGGCCGGCGATGCCCTGCGCATTCCGGTAGTCCACGATCGCCTGGGTCGTCGCGAGGATGTGATCCTCGTTGAAGCTCGTGCTCAGCGACGACCCGCGGTGGCCGCTGGTGCCGAACGCGACCCTCTGCTCGGGGATGCCGGCATCCGGCTTGCGGTCGTAGTAGGCGTTGATCAGCTCGTCGATGTCGATCAGATCGGATGCTTCGGCGGGCGTTCCTGCGCGGCTCATGCTTTCAGTCTGCCTGTTCAGACGCATGGACGCACCGTGCGATGTTCAGGATTCAGTCCGCCGGTCGAGCGGTCGTGGCCGCGTGCGCGGAAGTGCGGGGCCGTTCGCGCTGGACCGGTTCGGCCGGACTGAATCCGGCACGCGGATAGGCTGGCGCGTGTGAGCACGGACCCCCAGCAGACGCCGATCCGCCGCACGTACAGCTATCTCGGTCCGGCCGGCACATTCACCGAGGCGGCGCTGGCTCAGGTGCCCGAGGCGCGCGGCCACCAGTGGCACTCGGTGCGCAACGTCGGCGAGGCGCTCGCCGACGTCGTCGAGGGCCGTTCGGATGCCGCCATGATCGCGATCGAGAACTCGATCGACGGCGGTGTCTCCACCGCGCAGGACGCCCTCGCGACCATGCCCGGCCTGCGGATCGTGGGCGAGTACCTCGTGCCGGTGGACTTCGTGCTCGTCGCGCGGCCCGGCACGAGGCTCGAGGACGTCTCGCTCATCGCGGCCCACCCCGTCGCCTACGCGCAGTGCCTGCAGTGGCTGAGCACGCACGCTCCCGGCGCACGCGCACATCCCGGCATCCAGCAACGTCGCCAGCGCGGTCGGACTGCTCGACGGCACGAGCGACGCGGATGCCGCGATCTCTCCCCCCGGAATCCTCGAGCACCACGAACTCGACCTGCTCGCCGAGAAGATCGGCGACAACCCGAACGCCGTCACGCGGTTCGTGCTCGTGGCCCGGACGGTCGCGCCGCCGCCGCCGACCGGGGCCGACAAGACCTCGCTCATCGCCGAGCTGCCCGACGACCACCCCGGCGCGCTGCTGGAGATGCTGGAGCAGTTCGCCACGCGAGGCATCAACCTGTCGCTCCTCGCGTCGCGCCCGATCGGCGACTCGCTCGGCCGCTACCGGTTCGTGATCGACGCCGACGGGCACATCGAAGACGAGCGCATGGCCGACGCCCTGCTCGGGCTCCGGCGCTTCAGCTCCGAAGGTCATCTTCCTCGGCTCGTACCCGCGGGCCGACCGTGCGATCATCCGGTATCCCGACCGCTACTCCGACGACGTGTTCGTCGAGGCCCGCGACTGGCTGCGCGGCCTGCTGAGCGGCGAGCCGGAGATCTGAGCCGTGCCCATCGGTGACGGGCCCTTCGCGTTCGACCCCGCGAATCACGTCCACGCGCGTGCGCTTTCGCGGCTCGAGTCCGAGCAGATCGCGTGGATCGGCACGACCGGACGCGACGGATACCCGCACGCGGTGCCGATCTGGTTTCTGTGGACCGACGGCCGTGCGCTGATCTTCAGCGAGCCGCGCACCGCGAAGGTGCGCAACCTGCGGGCCGATCCGCGCGTCGTGCTGCACCTGGAGGCGGGCGAAGACCACGAGCAGCTGACCGTGCTGCGCGGCACCGCGGCGCTGTCGCCCCGCCCCACGGGCGAGTGGCTCGATCGCGTCGGCGACGCGTACGAGCACAAGTACCGCGGCGCGCTGGCCGGCCTGAAGCTGACCCTGCCCGACATGGCTGCCCGCTACAGCGTGGTGATCGAGATCACCCCGCTCCAGCTCATCGCCTGGTAGCCCTCGGACTGCCGAGACCGCGCATCCGCGGTCGACACCACACATCGGGGCGCGCCGAGTCTGTGGACTCGCGCACCGATGTGTCGACTCAGGCGGCCAGCAGCTCCAGCGTCTGGGTACGCGCGGTCGCGGCATCCATCGGCTCGCCGTCGAACGCACCGGCGACCGGCGAGATCATGACCTCGTCGACGCCGTAGCGTGCGGCGAACTCGGTCACCTGAGCCCGCACCTCGGGGCCGGTCCCGACCAGCCAGCGCCGGCGCGCCGCGGCCATGATCGACTCGGCCTGCGCATCCGCCTCGGTCGCCAGCGCGGCGCGCGCCTGCTCGACGGTCTCGAGCGCCGTGAGCGCCTTTCCGGTGCGCAGCCGCGCCATCATCCTCAGCTGCGGCAGCGCGCGGGCCTCCGCCTCGTCGGCGGTCGGGGCGGCGACGGCGTTGACCGTGAGGAACGTCCTCGGCTCGGGGTGCCCCTCCGAAGCCCGATACCCGCCCCGGTAGAGGTCGAGCGCACGCTCCAGACCCTCTCCGGAGAAGTGGTTGGCGAACACGTACGGAAGACCGAGGGATGCCGCGAGCTGCGCCGAGTAGTCGCTCGAGCCGAGCAGCCAGACCTCGGGGGCGCCGTCCGCCGCCGGAGTGGCGTGCACGCCGTACTCGCCGCCGGAGCTGAACCGCACGGTCGCCCCGTCGGGTGAGACGAGCGAGAGGATGTCGCGGATGTGCTCGGGGAAGCGCTCGACGTCGGAGGTCGTCCCCGACATGCGCAGCAGCTGCGTGATGACCGGGTCGCTGCCCGGGGCGCGGCCGATGCCGAGGTCGATCCGGCCCGGCGCGAGCGCCTCCAGGGCGGCGAACTGCTCGGCGACGACCAGCGGCGAGTGGTTCGGCAGCATCACCCCGCCCGACCCGACGCGGATGCGGCTGCTGCGCGCGGCGGCCGCGGCGATCAGCACGGGCGGCGTCGTCGAGGCGACGGCCGGCATGTTGTGGTGTTCGGCGAACCAGTAGCGGCGGTAGCCGAGCTCGTCGGCGCGGGCGACGAGGGCCAGCGATGACGCGACCGCCTGCGCGCTGGTCTGACCGGTGCGGACGGGTACGAGGTCGAGGACGGACAGGACGGGAGCGGCGGAATCGGACATCCTCAACCGCAACCATCCGCGGCCCGCCCGCTATTCCGGAGCCCGACCAACACGGCTCAGCGCGGCCGCGCGGCCGCATCTGCTCGTACGCGGCCAGCGCCGCCTTGCGCGTCTCGGCGAGGTCGACGATCGGCTGCGGCGCGAGCTCGGCGGTGTCTTCGGCGTACTCGGGCGCCCAGCGCCGGATGTACTCGGAGCGCGGGTCGAACTTCTTGGCCTGCAGCTCGGGGTTGAAGACCCGGAAGTACGGCGCGGCATCCGCCCCCGACCCGGCCACCCACTGCCAGTTGAACGGGTTGCTGGCTCCGTCCGCGTCCACGAGCGTGTCCCAGAACCACTCCTCGCCGCGCCGCCAGTCGATGAGCAGGTTCTTGATGAGGAAGGATGCCGTCACCATCCGGATGCGGTTGTGCATCACTCCGGTCTGCCACAGCTCCCGCATGCCGGCATCCACGAGCGGGATGCCGGTGCGCCCTCGCTGCCACGCCTCCAGCTGCGAAGGGTGCAGGCGGGGCCAGGGGAACGCGTCGAACTCGGGACGCAGGTTCTTCGTCGCGAGGTCGGGGTGGTGGTACAGCACGTGCGCGGCGAATTCGCGCCATCCGAGCTCCGACAGGAACCGTCCGGCCTTCTTGCCGGACTCCACGGTCTCGTGCCACACCGTGTACGGGCTGATCTCGCCCCACCGGAGGCGCGGCGACAGGCCCGAGGTCACTCCCGCCGACGGTTCGTCGCGCGCGCGGTCGTAGTCGTCGAGATCGTCGGTGAGAAACTCGCGCAGGCGCGCCCGGGCCGCCGGCTCGCCCGGCTCCCACGCCTCGCGCAGCCCGCCCGCCCAATCCGGATCCGTCGGCAGCAGCTGCCACTCGGCCAGGTCGTCGCTGCGCGGCGCCGACTTGGCACCCGGGATCGAGCGCGGCTCGGGCAGCGGCGCGCGCGGCGTCGGCATCGCCTGACAGGCCCGCCAGAACGGCGTGAACACGGAGAACGGCGTGCCCGCTCCGGTCTGGACGGTCCACGGCTCGAACAGCAGCGACGCGGCGGATGACTCGACCATCGAGCCCGCCTTCCCGCAGCGATGTCTTGAGTGCGGCGTCCACGTCGCGCTCCGCCCCGCCGTACCGGCGGTTCCAGAAGACGGCGCCCGCGGAGGCCTCTTTCACCACATCGGCGACGACGGATGCCGCAGGCCCGCGCCGCATCACGAGGGTCGATCCGCGCTCAGCCAGGCGCTCGCCGAGCGAGACCAGACTTCCGTGCAGCCACCACTTCGCGGCTCCGCCGAGCGGCCGGATGCCGGGTGACTCCTCGTCGAGGACGTACAGGCCGATGACCGGTTCGCCGCGGTCGATTGCGGCGCGCAGCGCAGGGTTGTCCGCGAGCCGGAGGTCGTCACGGAACCACACGATCGAGGGCTGGCTCATCATCGGATCGTAACCGCGGCGGAGGACCCCTGGCCGCGATCGTGGCGTTGTCCCGGGGTTCGACGCTGCGCATCCGCGCCTGGGCGATGAGGCGCCGATAGTGTGAGCGCAGGGGGCATCTGCCGTCCGGCGGGGGAGTGCGCATGCGTTATCCACGGGGGAAGGCAGCCGGCGGTGCGGCCATCCTGGCGATCGCGATTCTCCTCGCGGGCTGCACCCCGCCGGCGCCGGATCCGACACCGTCCACAGCCACCCCGACCTCCGACGTGGGCGGCTCGACCGCCGATCCGGCCGAAGTGGCGGCGATCCGGGAGGCCGTCGAGGCGACGATGGCCGAGCACGACGTGCGCGCGGCGATCGTGCGTGTCACGCGCGAGGACGAGGTCGTGCTGACGCAGGCGTGGGGCGAGTCGATGGCGCAGGTGCCCGCCACGACCGACATGCACTTCCGCAGCGGCGCCGTCTCGATCCCGATGGTCTCGACGGTGCTGCTGCAGCTTGTCGACGAGGGCACCGTGGCCCTGGACGACAAGCTCGCGGAGTGGATGCCCGACGTCCCGAACGCCGACAAGGTCACGCTCGAGCAGCTGTCGCAGATGACGTCGGGCTATGCCGACTACGTCCAGGACCCGACCTTCCTCGATGACTTCAACCGCGACCCCTTCCGGCAGTGGACTCCGGAGGAGCTCTACACGTTCGGCACCAGCAAGCCGCTCCTGTTCGAGCCGGGCACGAACTGGGGCTACGCGCACACGAACTACGTGCTGCTCGCTCTTGCGCTGGAGAAGATCACCGGGCAGTCGATGATCGACCTCATCCAGGAGCGCATCTTTGAGCCTCTCAGCATGGAGCAGACCGCCGACCCCGGCACTTCCGAGATCCTGCAGCCCGTACTGCACGCGTTCGACAGCGAGCGGCGCGAGTACCTGCAGATCGACGAAGGGCTGCCCTACATCGAGGACGCGACCTACTGGAACCCGTCGTGGTCGCTCGGCCCGGGCTCGATCCAGAACACCGACATCGCCGACATGGCGACCGTGATCCAGGCGATCGGCCGGGGCGAGATGGTGAGCGAGGAGTCGTTCGAGAAGATGATCGCGCCGACCCTTCGAGGCAAGACCACGAAGCTCGATGCCTGCCCCAACACGTGCTTCGTGCAGAACGAGTTCTACACCTACGGACTGGGCATCGTGCTCTCGGGGGACTGGCTGCTGCAGAATCCGCAGTACCACGGCTTCGCCGGTGTCACGGCGTACCTGCCGTCGGAGGATGTGACCGTTGCCGTCGCCGCCACGTACGGCGACGCCGCCTTCGATCCGGTCACCGGCGCTCCGGTCCCGGCGAACATCGCCAACCCGCTGTTCACTGCCATCGCCACCGTCGTCGCTCCCGACGCCTCGACGCCGGGCACCTGACGCCCGGGACTAGATCCGGCTGGTGTCGTGGCCGCGGGGCAGCATGGTGATGACGCCGCCCTCCACGACGCGGCAGCGCATCTGCACGGCGTCGCCGAACTGGTCGCCGTCCAGCTGCACCGGCTGGGCCATCGACGTGGCCACATCCAGTGCCTTGCCGCGGGCGTAGAGCACCGAGTTGTCCTCCGTGCGCAGGGCGAGCACCTGCCGACCGGCCCGGAAGCGGCGCAGGACGCTGTTGTCCCACGCGACGCGGCGCCACACCAGCATCCACCCGAGCGCGTTCTTGGGCTGGAAGATCGCGATGTCGAGCTCGCCGTCCGACACCGACGCCTGCGGGATGAGTTCCAGACCCGCGGGCAGCGACCCGCAGTTGGCGACCAGGATGCTCTGCACCTTCGCGGAGTGCAGGCGGCGCCCTGCCACCTGGTACGCGATCCGGAACGGCTTCGCATTCGCGAGCGATCGGGCGGCGCCGTCGACATAGGCGATCCATCCGACCCGCTTCTTCAGGTCGCCGCTCGTGTTGGCGATCATCGCGGCGTCCAGGCCCATGCCGCCCATCACGACGAAGGCCCGCTCCTGGCTCGTGCCGTCGGCACGGCGGATGGCGGCGAATCCGACATCGAGCGGATGCCGGTCACCGTAGAAGGTGGCGCGCACCATGGCCTCGGCATCCGTCAGCGGCAGCAGGAGATTGCGGGCCAGCAGGTTGCCGGTGCCGCTCGGAACGATCGTGAGCGGAACCCCGCTGCCGCACACCGCTTCGACGACCGCGCGGACGGTCCCGTCGCCACCGGCGACGAGCACGGCGCCGGCCCCGGCCTCCAAGGCCTGCCGCGCGACGCCGTCGCCCACGTCGTCGACCGTGGTCTCGTAGAAGAGCGGGATGCCCCACCCGGCATCCGTCGAGAGGCGCTTGACGATCGCGCGCAGGTTCGCCGCATCGACCTTCACCGGGTTGTAGACGAGTGCGGCCCGCGGCGATCGGGCGGCGGACTCTGTCATGGTCACACGATAGCCGGGGATGGCGGGCGGTCCCGGCCGGGCTGCCGGGCGGATGCCGCTCAGTAGACTTGTCAGGTGATCGATCCCGTCTTCCTCCGTGAGAATCCCGAGCTGGTCAAGCGCTCGCAGGAGTCGCGCGGGGAGTCGGCGAGCACGGTCGATGACGCCGTCGAGGCCGACCGTGCACGCCGTGCCGCGATCACCGCCTACGAGGAGCTGAGGGCGGCTCAGAACGCGCACGGCAAGCGCGTCGCGTCGGCGCCGAAGGATCGAGAAGGCCGCCCTCGTCGCCGAGGCCAAGACGCTCAGCGAGCAGGTGAAGAGCGCGCAGCACGCGGTGACCGCCGCCGAGGAGGCCGCCGACACGGCACTCGCCACCATCGAGAACATCGTGATCGAGGGAGTCCCGGCGGGCGGCGAGGAGAACTTCGTCACGCTCCGCACGCACGGCGAGATCCCCCGATTCGACTTCGAGCCGCGCGATCACCTCGAGCTCGGCGAGATGCTCGACGCGATCGACATGGAGCGCGGCACGAAGGTGTCGGGCAGCCGGTTCTACTTCCTCAAGGGGATCGGGGCGCGACTGGAGATCGCCCTCATGATGCTCGGCCTCGACAGGGCGCTGCGCGCCGGGTTCGTGCCGCTGATCCCGCCCACTCTCGTGCGGCCGGAGGTCATGCGGGGCACCGGCTTCCTCGGGCAGCACTCCGACGAGGTGTACCACCTGGAGGACGACGACCTCTATCTCGTCGGCACGAGCGAGGTGCCCCTGGCGGGCTACCACATGGACGAGATCATCGACCTGTCAGCCGGGGCCAAGCGGTACGCGGGATGGTCGACGTGCTACCGGCGGGAGGCCGGGTCGTACGGCAAGGACACCCGCGGCATCATCCGCGTGCACCAGTTCAACAAGCTCGAGATGTTCGTCTACACGACGCCGGAGGATGCCGAGGCCGAGCACCTGCGCCTGGTCGACATGCAGGAGCACATGCTGCAGGACCTGGGACTCAGCTATCGCGTGATCGACGTGGCGGCGGGCGATCTCGGCTCCAGCGCCGCGCGCAAGTACGACGTCGAGGCCTGGGTGCCCACGCAGGGCGCGTATCGGGAGCTCACCAGCACGAGCAACTGCACCACCTTCCAGGCGCGCCGGCTCGACATCCGCCACCGCCCGTCGCTCGAAGACGGCGGCAGCGGCAAGACCCAGCACGTCGCGACCCTCAACGGCACTCTGGCTACCACCCGCTGGATCGTCGCGATGCTCGAGACGCATCAGCGCGCCGACGGCTCCGTCGTCGTGCCGGAGGTGCTGCGCCCGTACCTCGGCGGGCTGGAGATCCTGGAGCCCGTCGCGTGACCGAGGCTCACCTCCCTCCCACGGGCAGCATCAAGGTCGTCAGGCAGAAGAAGGCGGCCAGGATCGTCGAGCGCGTCGCCCGCGAGACCGAAGACCCGGCGCTGTCCACCGAGCACCTGCTCATCGTGCTCGACATCGACGGCACGATCCTGCTCGAGGATGAGACGCTCAGCCCGGGTGTCGTCGATGCCGTCGAACACGCGCGGCGGGCGGGGCACGAGATCATGCTCGCCACCGGGCGCAGCTGGGAGGGCACGGAGGAGACGCTGCGGGCACTGAACCTCGCGCCGGAGTTCGTGGTGTGCTCCAACGGCGCCGTCATCATGCGCCGGAGCGAATCCGACCCGCAGGACTACGAGCGGTTCTACACCGAGACGTTCGACCCGACCGAGGTGCTCACCCTGCTGCGGGAGCACCTGCCCGATGCGAAGTACATGGTCGAACTGCCCAACGGTCACCGCCTCTTCACGGAGCATCTGGGCGACTGGAACCTCGTCAATGCGTCGCGCGTGCCGTTCGACGAGCTCAGCGGCATGCCGGTGTGCCGCATCGTCGTCGTCTCGCCCGGTGACACCGAACAGGACTTCGTCGAGCTCGTCGAGAGGATCGGCCTCAACGAGGTCTCGTACGCCGTCGGCTGGACGGCGTGGCTCGACATCGCCCCGCAGGGCGTGGACAAGGGAACGGCGCTGGACCGCGTCCGCGAGTGGCTCGGCGTCGACGCCGCCCACGTGCTGGTGATCGGCGACGGGCGCAACGACCTCGGCATGTTCCGCTGGGCGCTGGAGAACGGCGGACGCGCGGTCGCGATGGAGCAGGGTCCGCAGGAAGTGCGGGATGCCGCGAGCGAGGTGACCTCCTCGGTGCAGGAGGGCGGCGTCGCCGCCGTCCTGCGCGGGCTTTAGGGCCGTCAGACGCGCTTCATCCCGGCCGCTGAGCCTGTCGAGGACGGCGCGGGACACAGCACCTGCCCAGGAGTCGCTGGAAGAATGGGCCGACAGTGCTGTCGGCTAGACTCGACGCCTGTTCGACGATGCCCCGGCATCCGTCGGGAGGGTTGTCCGAGCGGCCGATGGACCTGGTCTTGAAAACCAGTGGGCAGCAATGTCCCGTGGGTTCGAATCCCACACCCTCCGCTTGGTGGGGGGTGTGCTCCCGAGTCCCGCAGCCCGCAGCATCCCGAGAGGACAGCAGTGACCCCGCCGACCCAGCCCGCCAAGCGTGGCCGCCGCCCCATCGCGCGCCACGGTGAGCTGAAGTCGCCGCATCCGTTCGGGATGATCCTGAAGATCCTCGGGATCATCGTCGCCATCGCTCTGGTCTCGACCGCGGGGGTCGCGGCCTACGCCACGTACGACATCACAGCGAGCTTCACGGAGGGCGCCGTCGACCTCGAGGGCCAGGAGGCTGTGCCGCCCGACATCGGAGCGATCGAAGGCGGCGTCAATCTGCTCGTGACCGGCACCGACGAGTGCCTCCCGGAATTCGCCGGCTACTTCGGCGGCCGGTGCACCGGCGAGGACGCCGCTGTCGAGTTGAACGACGTCAACCTTCTCGTGCACATCTCCGATGCGCCTCGCCGCGTCACCGTCATCTCCTTCCCGCGCGACCTGATGGCCCCGGTTCCCTCGTGCACGGACGAAGACGGAGCCGAGACGGCGGGCTCGGACTACCAGCAGATCAACACCGTCTACCGCGAGGGCGGGCTGAACTGCGTCGTCAAGACCGTCTCGCAGCTGAGCGGCATGAACATCCCGTTCGCCGCGAAGGTCAACTTCGGCGGCGTGATCAACATCACCGACGCGATCGGCGGGGTCGAGGTCTGCATCGGCAACGGCGGCATGCAGGACTCCAACACCGGCATCGACTGGCCCGCCGGCCCGCGCGTCGTGCAGGGCATCGAGGCGCTCCAGTTCCTGCGCACCCGCTACGGCCTCGCAGAACGGCAGCGACCTCGCTCGAATCAGCAACCAGCAGCAGTACATGTCGCGCTTGGCACGCAAGCTCGTGAGCGAAGAGGTGCTGTCGAACCCGGCGACGCTGCTCAAGCTCGCCACCACGGCCGTCGACAACGTCACCGCCAGCAGGAGCCTGACCAACCCGCTGACCCTCGTGCAGATCGCGCTCGCCGTCAAGAGCGTGCCCTTCGACGAGATCGTGTTCGTCCAGTACCCGGTCGCCGAGGATCCGTACGACCTGAACCGCGTCGCCCCGAACTACGAGGCCGCCGACCAGCTGTGGGCCGCGCTCGCCGCGAACCAGCCGATCCAGCTGTCGAGCGACCCGAACCTCGGCGGCGGCGTGATCACGGTCGACCCGGCGCCGACCGAGCCCGCGACGCCCGATGCCGCCACCCCGGATCCGTCCGCGACCGCTGCCCCGGAGGAGTCGGCGATCGTCCTGCCCGACTCCATTTCCGGCCAGACCGCCGCGCAGACCACGTGCTCTGCGGGCAACGTCAGCGGCTGACGGTGAGTCGGAAGGACGCACCTGCCCAGCGGGGGCAGGTCGCACTCGCCCGTCACGCCGGGCAGGGTGGACGCGCATCCGCTGCTGCGCGTTCTGTCGATCATCGGCGTGGTCGTTGCGGTGCTGGGGGTCAGTGCCGCGGTCGTCGCCGCCTATGCGGTGTGGGACACGTTCACCGCACTCGGTGAGAGTTCGGTCGAGCTGGCGGGAGACAGCGCCCTGCCGCCGTCGATCGGCGAGATCGAGGGCGGCGTCAACGTGCTGCTCGTCGGCTCCGACTCGTGCGAAGGCCAGGACCTCGCGCTGTTCCCCCGGTGCGCGAACGACGACGCCGAGGGCGAGCGCAACGACGTCACGATGCTCGTCCACATCAGCGATGAGCCACGCCGCATCACCGTCGTCTCCTTCCCTCGCGACATGCTCGTGCCGATTCCCGCCTGCCCCGACGGGCAGGGCGGTGAGTACTCGGCGATGAGCTCCCAGCCGCTGAACGCCTCCTACACCTACGGCGGGCTGGCGTGCACCGCGCTCACGATCGAGCAGCTCACCGGCGAGGAGATCCACTTCGCCGGCGCCATCCGCTGGACCGGCGTGATCGACATGTCCGACGCGATCGGGGGAGTGGACGTGTGCGTCAGCGGAGACATCAGCGACGTCCACACCGGCCTCAGCCTGACCGCGGGCAGCCACACGCTGCAGGGCGTGGAAGCGCTGCAGTTCCTCCGCATGCGCCACGGCATCGGCGACGGCTCCGACCTCGGACGCATCTCGAACCAGCAGCAGTTCATGTCGTCGCTCGTGCGCAAGCTCAAGTCCGACGCCGTGCTGTCCAACCCCGAAGTGCTCCTCCGCTTCGCCACCACCGCCGTCGGGCTGACCCGCACCGACCCGCCGCAGCTCGTGCTGAGCTCGGAACTCGCCAACCCCACCCGCATGGTGCAGATCGCGATGGCGGCGAAGGACGTGCCCTACGAAGACATCGTGTTCGTGCAGTACCCGACGGAGTACACCTCTGATTGGGTCAACGTGCTGCCGTTGACGGATGCCGCCGACCAGCTGTTCGCCGCCCTTCAGGCCAATCAGCCGCTCACGCTCACGGGTGAGGCGAGCCAAGGCTCTGGCGTGGATGTCACGGGCGAGGCGGCGGACCCCACCGCGGAGGTCGCTAGCCCCGCGCCGTCCGAGTCGGCGGTGGCGGGGGAGACCCGCGTCGAGCTGCCGACGGAGATCGCCGGCACGACGGCCGCTCAGGTGACCTGCACGCGACCCGAGGAGTGACCGGGTTCGTTCCGACAGGGTGCGGCGGTTATGATTGCTGAGCGCATCCGGCTCGTTCAGCTTCGGATGCGGGGAGACGTCGCATAGTCCGGCCTAGTGCACCACCCTGCTAAGGTGGAGACCCCTCACGGGGTCCGAGGGTTCAAATCCCTCCGTCTCCG
>CAWIVX010000002.1:0-939983 GCA_963839715.1 uncultured Actinomycetota bacterium | reverse complement strand
AAACGACCCGGCCGCAAGCATCGTCGACGTCGGACACCCAAGGAATGTCACCACTGTGCTGGTGAACGGTGACCACGCCCACCTCACTCGGACACTTCGCCGGCACCAGGCTCACCCCCACAATGCTTCGGCAGATCACGTCCCTCGAATACCGGTCGACGAGCATGATCAGGTCCAAGAGTCCCACCTGCGTGCTTGACCGGCGATCGAGCGACGGATCTCGACGTTCGACCTGCTTGCGTTCGAGAAGCGAGCACCTCCGATCCCGACCCCCGAAGCTCGTCACGCTTCCGCGCCATCCACGATTCGTCCGTGCCAGTCGAGTTCCCCGCGCTACCTGACCGTCGCACCACTTCCGGGTTGTCGCCAAGCCAAGTACTGAGAGGCCGCCGACGAGGAACACGGTCTGCACGCCGGTTGTGTCAAGGAGCAGGCGGCCGTCTGCGGCGCCTAAGGGATCGCGAATTGGAAGGTCGCCAACAAACAACCCGCCGGCAGCTTCGATCCGGTTCGGTTCCGCGCGCGAGATTCAGGGTTGCGACATGGTGGGGACCCCGCCGAAACCGATTCCCTACAGGGCTGCCGCGATGAACACCAACGCGACCGAGGTGGATATGGAGAACCCGATGACGGCGATGCCGATCACGACGGGTACGACGATCAGGGCGGCGACAAGGTGCCGGTCGACGAGGAGTCCGGCGAGGAGGTTGCCGAGAAGACCTCCGATGCCGAATACGCCGAGGAGGGTCGCGATGGCGGCGGGGGTCAGTGCGGGGACGTTCTCGGCGGTGGTCCTGATGAAGGTGTATCTGCCGAAATGTCCGGCGACGATCAGTGCCAGACCGATCAGCCCGACGATCATCACCCGGGAGCGATCGTTGGAAGCTGTCGAGCTCGCGACGGATCTGAATCCCCCTGCGGGCAGCGCCGCAAGATGGCAATCGGTGCTGGCAGGGTTCGAACTTCTGCCTGGAGAAGAGCGCCGATCGTTGTATGCCCGTCGCCCGCCGCGAGGCAGCTTGTCTAGACCACTGGCCTGATCATCGGCCGCGCAATGTCAAGCAACGGCCGATCGCGCTTCCGCAAGACGCGCCTCGACGTTTGCCGGTGAGAGCACGTGTTGCGTCACCAGGATCGCGGCGCCGAGTACACCCGCACGCTCGCCCGCTCGTGATTGCACGATCATGAGGTTGCGCGTGGCCAAAGGGATTGAACGCCGATATACGACCTCTCGAACACCGGCGAGGAGGTGCTCACCGGCTCGAGACATGCTTCCCCCGACGACGATGACTGCGGGGTTGAGAGTGTTGACGAGGGTCGACAGCACTTCGCCGAGTTCCCGGCCAGCCTGGCGGGTCGCTGAGATGGCCCGCTCGTCGCCGGCGCCTACCAATCGAATCACGTCCTGGCTGTCGCGAGCGTCGACCCCTTGCTTTCTGAGTTCGGTCGCAATCGCTGGCCCGCTGGCGATGGAGCCGAGGCCGCGCTCGTCACCGGGGGTCGGGGCGAGTCGCGGCTGTAGGGGACCTGCACGTGTCCGATGTCTCCGGCGACTCCCTGCGCTCCCCGCTGAAGCTGCGAGCCGGAAATAATGCCCGCCCCGAGGCCGGTGGCAACCTTCACAAAGATCAGGTCGTCGACGTCGGGCCAGGTCAGTGCGTGCTCGCCGAGCGCGAGGATGTTGACGTCGTTGTCTACCAGAACGGGTCCTGGGAAGCTGCGTTGCACGTAGGCGGGTACGTCGAACTGGTCCCATCCGGGCATGATCGGCGGGTTGATCGGTCTGCCGGTCGAATGTTCGACGGCGCCTGGCAGTCCAATGCCGACACCGACAAGTTCGCGTTCGTGCGCGACGCGGCTCGAGGAGGTCGTTCCCCGTCTTGAATACGCTGTCGAGTACGCGGGTTGGCCCTGCCGCCATGTCGATGTCAGTGGTCGTTGTCATATCGAGGATGTCCGCGGCGAGGTTGGTGACTGCCACTGTGGCGTGCGTCGCGCCCAGGTCGATGGCGAGGATAACGCCGGCATCACCGTTAAAGGCGATACGGGCGGGTGGTCTGCCGCCGGATGACGCCTCTGAGCCGGCGGGTGTGAGCAGGCCAGCGGCAAGGAGCGCATCGATCCGGGCAGAAACGGTATTGCGCGACATACCGGTCAGCTCAGCGAGTTCGGACTTCGTTCGACCGCGTCCGTCTCGGAAGATTTGGAAAAGCTCGCCGATCCCCGCATTAGTCGGGCCGAGAGCCGAGGTGTCGTACATGGCGATGAGTCAATCACACGGTCGCGGAGTCGTCCGTTCAACCCCAACAGCGCGTGCGTCAGCGGCCGACTCGTACGCGGCTTCGACAAGTGACGACAGAGCCAGAGCCAGGTCAAGGTTGCTGTCGTTCCGGGTTCCGTTCGCGATGTCGTCTACCCACTGGTCGAAGGCGATAGGTGCGTTAGGCGCTATCTCGATTTCATGCCATTCGCGGAGGGCATCCTCCCCGGCGCGATAGCGAAGGCGAGGGACGTCGTCGGGGAGTGCCCACTGGCGGTGCCGCTGCTGCGTGCGGCGACCAGTGCGCCGATTCCAGGTTCCGTGTAGAGGATTGAGCCCTCGGTGCCATGTATCTCGATGCTGAACGGTGTGATTCGGCTGACTGCGGAGGTCTCGGCTATGCCGATCGCGCCCGTGGGATACAGCAGGAGGGCTGCGGCGTTGTCTTCGGTGGCGCGCTCCGTCACGTGGCCGAATCCGGCCATCACACTGCTTGGCAGGCCCATGATCCGCGCCAGCACGTACAGCGGGTGGCAGAGATCGATGAGCACGCCGCCTTTTGCCGCCTCCGGGTCATAGAAGCGCGCAGGGAGCGTCCCATCCGGTCGATCGGCAGTCGGCAGGGCGAACGCATGCCCGTCTCGCACCCTTCCAGATGTGACGTCACCGACGAGCCCCGCGCGGACCATTCCAGCGATCTGATTCGTGTACCCGCGGTCCGACCTCCACAGCGATACGGTCAGCGCGATCTCGGCATCCCGTGCCGCAGCGACGATTTGCTCCGCGCCTGCAAGGTCGGAACTGAGCACTTTTTCCATGAATACGTGCTTTCCCGCGCGTATGCACTGGGTGACGAGCGGAACATGCTCCGATGTCGGTGCGCAGACGATCACGCCTTCGATTGTTGGATCGTTGAGTATCTGATCGAGATCCGATACGAAGGGGATGCCGTGCTTCTCGGCGCCAGCTCGTCCGCGTTCGAGGTCATCGTCCCACAGAGCGACAAGATCAACGTCCGGGTGCGACTGAGCATCCTTGGCGTAGTCGGTGCCGTGGAGATGCCAGAAACTGATGCTTGCGACCTTCATGGGCCGTCCCCTCGCTCTACTGCTATCCATGTTTGCTTCCGGGCTGCAGCTTCTGCTGCAGAGACGACCTGTTGGACCCGCCAGCCGTCGGTGAAATTGGGCCGCAGGGGCCGATCTGCGAGTATCGCGTCGAGGAACTCGGCGTCGCCCGACGGGGCATTGAAGCCGGGGGGCAATGTCTGTTCCCGCCATGTGTTGTCGGCATCGGTGAGCAGACGGATGTGTGCCCCATCGAACGTGTGCTCGAGTTCCAGCCGCCCGTGCGCGCCCTGGAGATGCACGGTATTTCGTTGCTTTCCGGGCCCGACATTTGAAAGAACGTTGGCTTCGAAGGTGGCGTGTGCACCATCGCTGAAAGCGAGCAGCCCGACGGCAGCGTCAGGCGCGGGCGCATAGGGGGTCGCGTCCGGGTGCGGACGTTCGACGAGGCTAGCCCCGTGTACGGCCACGGCGCGAACTTCTCCGACGTACCATCTGGCGAGATCGAACAGATGCAGCCCAGATCGGCGATCACGCCGCCGCCGAGAGCGGCGTCGAACCGCCAGTTGTACTGTGAGGTTCGAAAAAATCCGTGCGTCAGAGAGAACGCCGCTGTCTGAACGCGGCCGATCGCTCCGCCGGCGAGGAGTTGGTGCAGGTAGCGGTGGTGGGCGGAGGTGCGTAGGGCGAAGTAGCTCATACTCACCAGGCCCGAAGCGGCGGCCGCCTGAGCCATTCTCCGCGCGGCTTCAGCGCTCGCGGCGAGTGGCTTCTCGCACAGGACGTGCAGTCCTGCGTGAAGCGCGCGAACTGCGATGGACTCGTGGAGGTCGTCCGGCGCGACGATCACGAGCGCGTCGAGCATCCTCGAGTCGAGCATCCGCTCGTACCCGTCAAACACTGCGGCGATGCCGTGTCGGGTTGCAACGGCGTCCGCCTTCCGCTGATCACGTCCGGCAACGGCCACGACCGCCGCATGGGGATGCGCGTTGATCCGGGCAATGTGCGACTCCGCGTAGGGGGTGGTGCCGACCACGCCCACACGCACCGATGTACTGCTCACGGAATCTCCTCGTCGCGATTCAAGCTGGCCCGACAGGGTTGCCTGTCCGAATTCTCAGCTACTGAGCGTCTAATCTACACGAATGAGCAACTTCTGCTTGACGTCTGATAAAAGATAGCGCATGATCGGACTGTGATCAACGAAGATGCAGCCGACGAGACGGGCTCAGGCGCCGTCCCTTTCGCTCAAGGCGGCTGCGCTGAAGCAGGCGCGGATCCGAGTGCGGCGCGTCGACCATGTTGGCGTGATGGTTACAGACATCGATGCGACCGTGAAGTGGTATGTGGGGACGCTCGGCCTCACGGTCGCTGATCGGTGGGACAACACAGAGAATGCGATGGCGTGGGCACATCTAACGGCCGGGCGACTTCCGAATCGAGTTGGTCCAGCGTCCAGGTCTTGCATCATCCGACGCCGCAGCCACAGGCCTACATCACATCGCACTCGTCGTTGACGACTGCGAATCTGCGACAGCGTCGCTTGTCGATGCCGGCGCCGAGGTCGTCTTCGCGCCCTCCCACTTCGAACGGCACGACATGGACTGGTCGTTCGTGCGTGACCCGTTCGGCAACATCCTCGAGGTCATCGCCTATCGCGCAGCGGTCGGTGAACCCGTTGCCTTGAACCATCAGGGCGACAGCTCACGAGGCTAGACGGGCAGCGTGCTGTCCACACGGCAAGATGGCTTCCCAGCCACCAAGAACAAGGAGTGTTCGCAATGACAAAGAAGTCCAGGGGGCTGGCAGCGCTCATCGCTGCTCTCGCGACCGCCACCGCGCTGGCCGGATGTGCGGGAGGTTCGACCGGCCACTGCCGCGAGCCCTTCCGCTTCGGAGTGGAGTGGCGAAGCCATCCCCTCTGCGGTCATTTCGCTCGCCGCTCAAACGTCGAGCTTCGACCCCACCGCGACCGTCTCCGCGACGGACCGCGCGACCAGCGCGCTGATAAATACATCGCTGTTCGTCGTGACCGCTGATGGCGAAACAACACCAGGACTCGCTGAGAGCGTCACGTACAGCGACGACTTCACATCGGCCACCGTCACCCTGCGAGACGCGCAATTCTCCGACGGTTCGCCTATCACCGCGGAGGACGTCGCAGCGACCATCAACCGACACAAGGCCGTAGAGGGAAGCCGAATCGCCTCGACAACCAATCGCATCAGCACGGTGACGGCAACAGACGCATCAACGGTTGAATTCACCTTCCCCTCGCCCTACCCGTCGTTCGAGGGCCAAGCGGGTCTGCTGGCGATCTTCCCGGCATCCGCCATGGCGGACGCCGAGACCTACTTCCAGGCGCCCACTGTCACCTCCGGTCAGTACACGATCGAGGAGGGGTGGGCATCGAACAAACTCGAACTCACGGCCAACCCCAACTTCTGGGGCGAGCCACCCGCCGTCGAGAAGGTGACCTTCGAGATCATCCCGGACGGCAACTCGGCCCTAAGTCAGCTCCAGTCGGGACAAGTCGATTTCGCGGGCGATCTCGCCCCGAACTTCATCACGCAGGTATCCGGAGACCCCGATGCCCGGGTGCTCATGACCGACGTGTACGGATTCTTCGACCTTCGCCTGCAGAACACCCGCGGACCGTTCGCCGACGCAAATGTGCGCAAGGCCGTGAACGCGGCACTCGACCGGGAGGAGATCGTTTCCTCGATCTGGGGCGAGTACAACACGCCCCAATCCGGATTCTGGCCGGCCGGGACCGACGCATACGACGACAGCAAGCCGGTCAAGCAGGACCTCGACGCCGCTCAGGAGTTCCTCAAGGGCACGGAGTGCGAGTCCGGATGCACCGTCGACATGGTGTACTCAGACCAGGACTTCGCGTTCTCCGGCCAGCTGGCACTGATGGTCCAGCAGCAGCTGGAGGAAATCGGGATGACCGTTGAACTCGAGAAGGTGGACGGAGCGACGCTCGTCGATCGCCTGTTCGCCGCCGACTACGACATCGTGCCCGGCGCGATGGCGAGCGCCTCGAACACCCCCGATCAGTTGATGGCCAACGCTCTGCTCGGTACAGGCCCGCTCAAGTCCGAGTTCACCGGCTACAACTCCGATGAGATGAACCAGCTCATCGCACAGGTCAACGCGACCACCGGGGCCGAGCGACTGGAAGCGCAGGCGGCAGTCGAGGAGCAGTTCTCGGAGGACCAGCCGTTCGTGACGTTGGCCCCATGGGTCCGCGGCAGTGTCTCGACGCTGCCCGACGGCGTGTTCACGCTCGTGCAGTCGATGGCACGGATGGAGTCGCAGAACTGATGAACGCACGAGCAGTCACGACCCGGATCGCACGGATGACCGGTCAGGCCCTTCTGACCATCGCGGTCGTTGTCATCCTGGTGTTCCTGCTCGTGCGACTCATCCCCGGCGATCCGGTGCGGGTCATCCTCGGCTCCGAGTACTCGCCGGAGGAAGCGCGCGGCCCTTGCCAGCCAGCTCAACCTCGATCGGTCGGTCCCGGAGCAGTTCCTCCTCTACGTGGGGGCACTGTTCCGGGGCGACCTGGGCGAGTCCACGTCGCAGCCGGGCCGCTCGGTGGCCGACATCATCGGGGACGCGCTCCCGGCCACAGCGGCCATCGCTATCGCCGGAATCGTCATCGGCGTCACGGTCGGCATCATCCTCGGGCTGCTCGCGGCCCTCACCCGACGGCGCGGGGTCGACCTCGCGGTGCGCACGTCGAGCATGATCACGTTCTCCACCCCTGCGTTCCTCGTGGGCCTGCTCCTGATCCTTGTCTTCTCTCTCACGCTCGGGTGGCTGCCGGCAGGTGGGTGGCCGGGCACATGGCCAGAGAACTTCGCCTATCTCATCCTCCCCGGGGATTGCCCTGTCGACGACCATGTCCACCCTCGTGACCCGCACCGTGCGTCAGTCGGCGATCGACTCCCAGGGCGAGCAGTACATGGAGGCCGCATTCATGCGCGGCCTGCCTGCACGCGTGCTCACGATGAAGCACACCCTCCCCAACAGCCTCCTGCCCGTGCTCACCCTCATCGGCATCAGCTTCGCCACTCTGCTAACCGGCGCCATCATCGTCGAGTCCGTCTTCGGGATCCCCGGCCTCGGTTCGGAGATGAGCCAGGCGGTCTCCCGCCGCGACTACCCGGTCATCCAAGGGATCGCACTCGTCTCCGCCATCGTCGTCGTGATCAGTGGCTACGTGGTGGAGATCGCCTACACATTCGTCGACCCGCGAGCGAGGACCCTGTGACCGACCGCAAAGTGATCCGACCCGATCGTGACCGACCTCGTCGCTACCGATGCCGTCGTCGACCGTCGGGTCTGGGGGCTGAGCTGGCTCCGCGCCGTCATCGGAGCCCCCGCCAGCCGGATCGTCGGCGCCACGGTGTTCACCATCATCGTGCTGGCATGCATCTTCGTCCCCCTCTTCTACCCGTACGGACCTGACGACTTCGTCGCCGCCCCGTTCGAGGCGCCGAACCTCGCCTTCCCCTTCGGTACGGACGCCGTCGGCAGGGATGTCTTCCTGCGCACGCTGGTGGGCGGTCGCGTCGACCTCTCGGCCGCCGCCATCGTCACGGTCTTCGCGCTCGTCGTGGGAACACTGCTAGGCACACTCGCCGGCTCGTGGAGCGCGCTGGATCGACTCGCTGATCATGCGCATCGTGGATGCCGTGATCGCCTTTCCCCTGGTCATCCTGCTGCTCGCGCTCGTGGTGCTGATCGGCCCGGACACGTCGTGGGGTCCCGCGCCACCGGGGCTCCCCGCGGCCATGATCGCCCTGATGTGCGTCATGTGGTCGGGATACGCTCGCGTCGCCCGGGGCAGGCACTTGCGCTTCGCGACTCCGACTTCGTCCTCGCCACACGCGTCGCGGGCATCTCGAACACGCGAACCGGTGACCCGTCACATCGTCCCCGGAGTAAGCAGGATCACGGTCGCGCTCGCCGTCAGCGACATCGTCATGGTCGTCGTCATCCTCTCGTCCCTTCCCTTCCTCGGAGCGGGCGTCCAGCCGCCTGCGGCCGAGTGGGGAAGCATCATGTACGAGGGACGCGCGTTTCTGCGGCAGGCGTGGTGGATCACGATCCTTCCCGGCGTCGTGCTCGCGCTGACGGGCCTTTCCCTGAGCTTCGTCGCGGACTCCTTGCTCGACTCCAGGAGGACCAAGTGAACAACGACAACCTGCTGTCACTGCGCGACATCTCGGTGCGAACTCGGTGGCCGCACCGTGGTGAGGAACGTCGATCTCGACGTCGCCCGGGGCGAGTCCCTGGCCCTGGTCGGGGAGTCGGGGTCCGGCAAGACGGTGACCGCCCGCGTCATCACCGGACTGATCGGCAGGATCGGCGGGCGAGGTTACCTCGGGGCGAACTGCGCTTCGACGGCGAGCCCATCGCCCAGGGCGACTCGGCGTGGCAGAAGCTTCGTGGCCGGCGGATCGCGCTTGTGCCCCAGGCGTCGCTCTCCAGCCTCGATCCAGTCGTGCGCATTGGCAACCAGATCGCCGAGGCCGTCCGCGCCCTGGACCCCGGTGCGAACATCGGTCAGCGCGTCGCGCGAGCTGCTGGAGCACGTCCACATGCCTCGGATCGAGAACGTGCTCAAGTCCTACCCGCACGAGCTCTCGGGCGGAATGCGACAGCGCGTCATGATAGCGCTCGCGCTTGCTGGCCGACCGGAACTCATGGTCGCCGACGAACCCACGACCGCACTCGACGTCACCGTGCAGGCGAACATCCTGAAGCTCCTGGGGGAGTTGCGGCGCGAGACCGGCATGTCACTCCTGATGATCGCCCATGACCTCGCCGTCGTCGGCGTGGTTTCGGAGCGGGTCGCTGTGATGCGCGATGGCGAGATCCTCGAAACTGGCACTACCCACGACGTCCTCACTCAGCCGCAACACCCGTACACCAAGGCGCTGCTGGCTGCGCGGCCAGAAACGTCCGCCCCCGGTGCTCCCCTCGCAGTACTCAACCGTCTGACGGGCGAGCTGCGCGCTCCCGAACCCGCGATCTCGGTCGAAACCGACGCGCGGACCATCGTGGCGCTGACTGACGTGTCGGTTACGTACCGGCACGCCACAGGCCCCCGCCGTCGCAGAGATGTCAATGCAGATCAAGGCCGGCGACTCCATCGGAATAGTCGGCGAGAGCGGAAGCGGCAAGACCACGCTCGGTCGGATGATCGTCGGTGCGTTGTCTCCGACCACAGGATCCGTCCTCGTCAACGGGCGGGCGTGGGGTGGCCGGCGTGCGATCGGCACGACCCCCGCCGCGATGTGCAGATGATCTTCCAGGACCCGTTCGGTTCGTTGACGCCATGGCGCACTCCCCGAGAAATCGTCGCCGAAGTCCTCCGAAGATGGCAGCCGATGAACAGGCGGGCGGCCGCCAAGCGCGGCCGGAGAACTTCTCGAAGAAGTGGGTCTGCCGTTGCAGGCGATGGACCGAAAGCCGGCAGGACTCAGCGGTGGCCAGTGCCAGCGGGTCGGTATCGCCCGTGCGCTCGCGAGCGAGCCGAAACTGCTTGTCGCGGACGAACCCACTTCGGCTCTGGACATCTCGGCGCAAGCCCAAATCCTCAACCTGCTGATGCGATTGCGCGCATCCCACGGGCTTGCGCTCGTCCTGATCTCGCACGATCTGAGTGTGGTCCGGCATATGACCTCCGACGCAGTCGTCATGCGTCACGGTGAAGTCGTCGAGGCGGGCGCCTCGGAGGCGTTGTTCCGTGCGCCACAGCATCCGTACACACGGGACCTCGTGGCGGCCACGCCGACCCTGCCCATGGCGAGGGGATGATGACGGCCGCCAGGTGATGAGCGAAGGCGGACGAAACCGTCGCGTCACCCCGTCCCTGACCCTCGCTCTCGGGGCGATGGCAGCGACCGCACCGCTCAGCCTCGATGCCTATCTACCGGCACTCCCCGCAATCGCCGCGGAGCTCGGCGCATCCGCGCAAGTGGTTCAGCTGTCGCTGTCCGCGTGCCTTCTCGGACTCGGCGTCGGGCAACTTCTGGCGGGTCCGATCGGTGATCGCTACGGGCGACGCAATCCCCATGCTCCTGGGCGCTGCAGTGTATGTCCTCGCATCAATGGGATGCGCTCTCGCGCCCGACGCGGCGGCTCTGATCGCATTCCGGGTGTTACAGGGTCTGGGTGGGGCGGTCGGCCTCGTGTTGTCCCGCGCGGTGGTGCGGGACGTGGCGACCGGCCACACCGCGACCAGGCTGTACTCCCAAATGGCGGCCGTCTCCGGAGCTGCGCCGGTCCTGGCGCCCGTCGCCGGTGCCGTCCTGATCGGCGCGGCCGGATGGCGGCCGGTCTTCGTCGCACTGGCGCTGCTCGGCATGGTGATGATCGTGCTCGTGCAGTTCGTGATCCGCGAAACGCACCCCCTCGACCAGCGCTCGTCGGCCGCGCTCCTCCCCGTGCTGCGTGCCTATTCACGACTCCTCGCTGATCGCGTGTTCCTCGGATACACCATGGTGGTCTTGTTCTCGGCAGGGGTCCTGTTCTCCTACATCTCGAGCGCGCCATTCGTGCTCCAGGACGTCTTCGGCCTCACACAAATCGGCTTCGCGCTCGCATTCGCGACCGTCGGGGTCGGACTGGTGCTGGTCAGCCTTGTCAACCCGCGACTCATTCGCCGATACGGCGCAGGCGTGGTCCTCCCCATCGTGTCCATCGTGCAAATCACAGGGATTACCGCGCTCGCGTGCGTGATCGCTCTGAAGCTCGCGCTCGGGTGGAGTTCGACGCCTTTGCTGGTGGCATGCCTGGTCTGGTCCGTCATCCCGTGCGGGGCGATCACACCGACCTGCGTGTCTCTGGCGATGGCCCGGGGCGGAAACCGAGCAGGGGCGGCATCGGCCCTCATCGGCGCCAGCATGTTCCTGGTCGGCGGACTCGTGAGCCCGATCTCGGGTGGGGTCGAACCCGCACTCGGGATGGTCTCATTGATGCTCATCGCCTCCCTTGCGGGCCTGGTCGGCATCCTGATCACGAATCGCATCCCACCTGGGGACAGTCTCTCCACCGAGTGACTCAGTAACGGAGCGGCGGCTGCAGCGCTACCTGAAGGTTCGCGGGCAGGGTCGCCTCGTGGAGAACCCTAGCCCAGCTACACGACCCGATGGGCGGTGCAGTGAACGGTGTCTGAGGTGCCCACTTTTGGGTCCGAATCCCACCGCAGGTACCACATCGTCGTTCGATGTCGGCAGCACCCAAGATGTGTGCACCAATGTGTGACCCGGCCACAACTCCCGCGGTATTTCGCGTATCTCGGCCGAGAAGTCGCCCCTACGGATCAGAAGGTTGGAAGTTCGAGTCTCTTCGGGCGCCCACCGTGTTGAGACAGGTTCTCTTGCCGCCATGCATGCGTCGGACAACTCTGGGCGCGGTCGCCCGAGTCGACTAGCCTTGCTGAAGTGTCATCTTGATCCGCGTCGTGCAGGCTGGAGCGGGTTCTTAGTTGAGTGGCAAGCAGATGGCACGAGCGAAGAAGTGTGACACAGAATCCGCGAGATTCCGGGCGTACCAGCTCAGCGGGCGAGTACTGGGACTTCTAGAGCTCCAGATCACGGCCGGCCCGCAAACGGAATCCTCTCCCGGGCCGAAACGATCGTCCCTCGGGGCCCCACGCCATGAAATGACGTGACGGTGCCCTTGTTGATCGGCCGGAGTCGACCTTAACCGAGCAGCGCCACGCCGAACCCAGCCACGACCGCGCGTAGTTCAGCGAGGTAGCGCTGCGCTTGCTCGGTGAGCGGGATCCCCGAGTGGCCGATCCAGCCGATTTCGATGCGTTCGTCGACTTCGAGCGGGATGGCGACGATCTCCGGGTCGAGGTCGTCGCTGATGATGCCCGTCGAGATCGTGTAGCCGTCGAGCCCGATCATGAGGTTGAAGATGGTCGCGCGGTCCGAGACCCGGATCTCTTGCTTGCTCGACAGGGTGGAGAGGATCTCCTCGGCGAAGTAGAACGAGTTGTTCGCCCCCTGGTCGAAGGTGAGCCGTGGCAGGTCGGCGAGATCGGCGAGGGTGACGCGATCTCGAGAGGCGAGGGGGTTCTTCCGGGAGATGAAGATGTGCGGCTCGGCGAGGAAGAGCGGGCGGAACGCGAGCCCGGAGTCCCGGAGCAGTTTGTCGATGACGTTCCGGTTGAAGTCGTTCCGGTAGAGGATGCCGAGCTCGCTTCGGAGCGTCCGGACGTCCTCGATGATGTCCCAGGTGCGAGTCTCCCGCAACGAGAACTCGTATTCGGCTGCCTCGCTGCCCTTCAGCATCCGGACGAACGCGTCGACCACGAACGAGTAGTGCTGTGCCGAGACCCCGAGGAGACGTCGGGAGGGCGGCCGCCCCAGGTAGCGCTGCTCGAGAAGCGCGACCTGCTCGGTGACCTGCCTGGCATAGCCGAGGAATTCCGCACCGTCGGCGGTGAGCGTCACGCCGCGGGCGGAGCGGAGGAGAAGGGCGCGACCCACCCGGGTCTCGAGGTCTTTCATCGCCGCCGACATGGTCGGCTGGGAGACATAGAGCAGGTCGGCTGCCGCGCTGATCGACCCCTCCGCGGCGACCTCGATGAAGTAGTGGAGTTGCTGCAGAGTAATACTGGGTGATCCCCGAACCATAGGTAGAGACTATAGTAATAGATAGCCGCGTTCAGTTTGTCGATGGCCGCTTTTTCCGAGACTATGGCTGTACCGACTTCCGCAAGGCCGAGCCCGGCCGATCAGCCACCGGATTGGCCACTCATGGCGAACGAGTTCACGTTCAGCATCACCACCACCCGCTTCGACGAGGACTACTCGCCGTCGGACACTTCCCGGATCACGACGAATTTCGCCAATCTGGCCCGTGGCGAGCACCGTCAGCAGAACCTCCGCAACGCCCTGACGATGATCGACCGCCGCTTCAACGACCTTGCGCACTGGGACAACCCGAACGGCGACCGTTACACCGTCGAACTCGAGATCGTCACCGTCGACCTGCAGTTCGCCACGGGAGGCGAAGGTCAGGAATTCCCGCTGCTCGAAGTCCTCGATATCCAGATCTTCGACCGGCGGACGGAGACACGTCACTCCGGGATCGTGGGGAACAACTTCTCCTCCTATCTCCGCGACTTCGACTTCAGCGTGCTGCTGCCGGCCGCGACCGAGGCCGCCGGGAAGTTCACCGTGCCGAACGATTTCGGCCATCTGCACGGCAAGCTGTTCAACCACTTCCTCGACTCCGCCGCATACCAGGAGCGATTCTCGACGTCGCCCGTGATCTGCATCAGCGTCTCGACGAGCAAGGAGTACCGTCGCACCGCGAACCACCACCCGATCCTCGGCGTCGAGTATGAGCAGGACGACTACTCCCTGACCGACGAATACTTCGGGAAGATGGGGCTGAAAGTCCGATACTTCATGCCGCCCGGCAGCGTCGCGCCGTTCGCCTTCTACTTCCGCGGCGATCTGCTCGGTGACTACACCAACCTGCAGCTCATCGGCACGATCAGCACCATGGAGACGTTCCAGAAGATCTATCGACCGGAGATCTACAACGCGAACTCGACCGCCGCGAGCATCTACCGACCGAGCTTGGAGCAGCAGGACTTCTCGCGGACCCAGATCGCCTACGACCGCGTCGAGCGCAATCAGCTCGCGGCTAAGCAAGGGAAGTACACGGAGGAGCACTTCATGAAGCCGCATCGCGAGGTACTGGAGCGGTGGGCCGCTGGCAACCCCGTACTCGTCGGATGACTCGCGGAGAATCGTCGATCATGCCCGCGCTGCTGCCCACCTCGATCGTCGGCAGCCTGCCGAAGCCGTCCTGGCTCGCGGAACCGGAAACCCTCTGGTCTCCGTGGAAGCTGGAGGCTGAAGCGTTGGTCGAGGGCAAGCAGGATGCGTTGCGGATCGCCGTCCAAGAGCAGCGCCACGGCGGCATCGACATCATCAGCGACGGGGAGCAGACCCGCCAGCACTTCGTCACGACGTTCATCGAGCACCTCAGTGGCGTCGACTTCGAGCAGCGAGAGACGGTTCGAATTCGCGATCGGTATGACGCGAGCGTGCCAACCGTCGTGGGTGCCGTGAGCCGTGAGAAGGCCGTTTTCGTCGATGATGCGAAGTTCCTCCGCCAGCAGACCGACCAGCCGATCAAGTGGGCGCTTCCCGGCCCGATGACGATGATCGACACGCTCTATGACCGCCACTACAAGAGCCGCGAGAAGCTGGCGTGGGAATTCGCGACGATCCTCAATCAGGAAGCGAAAGAACTCGAGGCAGCGGGGATCGACATCATCCAGTTCGACGAGCCCGCATTCAACGTCTTCCACGATGAGGTGCGGGACTGGGGAGTGGCGACGCTGGAGAGGGCGGCAGAAGGACTGCGTGCGGAGACCGCCGTGCATATCTGCTACGGCTACGGGATCAAGGCGAACACCGACTGGAAGGCGACCCTCGGGCCGGAATGGCGGCAGTACGAGCGATCGTTCCCGCTCCTGCAACGGTCCAGCATCGACATCGTCTCGCTGGAGTGCCAGCACTCCCATGTCCCGATGGAGCTTGTCGAACTGATCCGGGGCAAGAAGGTCATGCTCGGGGCCATCGACGTGGCGAGCGAGACGATCGAGACCCCCGAGGAAGTCGCCGACACGCTCCGGAACGCGCTTGAGTTCGTTGACGCGGACAAGCTTCTCCCGAGCACGAATTGCGGCATGGCACCCTTGTCCCGGGACGTCGCACTCGCGAAGCTGAGCGCGCTCAGCACGGGGACCAACATCATCCGCGAGGAGCTGGTCGGTGCGCACGTCTGAGGCATACCCCGCCGGCGCCCAGATCGAGGCGCCGAAGCACGGCTTCTCGTCCTCCCTCTCGCCCGACGAGCTCAAAGCGCTCTTCCGTGGGCACCCCGGCGGTGTCGCCGTCATCACGGCGGACGCGGGCGACGGACCCGTCGCGCTGACCGCGACATCGGTCGTATCGGTCAGCGCCGAACCTCCGCTGCTGTTCTTCTCGATCTCTGCTCAGTCATCGGCATCCGACGTCCTCTCGCGTGCCGAGACCGTCGTCGTGCACCTTCTGGACGCGCACGACATCGACGTGGCGAAGCTCGGCGCGACCGGCGGCATGGACCGCTTCGCGCAGACGCACCGCTGGTCGCGCCTGAGCACCGGTGAGCCGGTGTACAACGACGTGCGCGCCTGGGTACGCTGCGCTGTCATCAATCGCATGGATGCCGGGTCCGCCACGGTGATCGCCGCTCACGCCCTGCAGTCCCACATCGAGCGCGACGTCCACCCGGGCGAGCCGGGCGACGCCCTGGTCTACCACAACCGCACGTGGCACCGTCTGGGCGAGTACTCCCGCATCGAAGACTGACGAAGGGGTGGTCTCTTCGTCGCCCATTGCAATCTGCCGCGACGACACCGCAGAATCCGCAAGATTCCGGGCTTACCGACTCAGCCGGCGAGTACTGGGACTTCGACTGATGATTCAGCGCGGCTAGGCACGCGGACGCGGCGAGACAGTCGGTTGGAGCCCACGGAAGAGCGCCAAACGGACCGATGCGTGGACGAGTGGACCTCATCTGAGCCGCGATACTTGATAGCGTGCCGCGAAGTGAGTTGCTCCTCATCGGTGGACGCTCCGGCGCCGGCAAGACGACGACGGCAATCGCACTGCACGAACTTCTCGTCGCCCGTTCGGTCGAACACGCGGTCATCGAGGGCGACTATCTGGATCTGGCCCATCCTGTGCCGCACGTGGCGTACGCCACAGCGCATCTCGCCGAACGCAATCTGGCGGCGATCTGGGCAAACTACCGTCAGCTGGGCTATCGGCGACTGATTTTCACCAACACAGTATCGGTGCTGTCATCCTCCTCGCTCGCGAAAGCGCTCGGCGATGACCCGGCCGTCACGGCCGTCCTGCTCCGGGCACAAGATGCTGTCGTCGCACGACGTCTCGAACGGCGCGCTCTCGGTGCCTCTTTCGCAGAACAACTCGCCCATAGTTCGCGGACCGCGGTCATGCTCGACGAGGAGGTTTCTGGAGTGACTCACCGGATCGATACTGATGCACTTGCGCCGAGCGATGTCGCAGCCCGGATTGCCGAGTTGACGGGATGGCTCGAGGACAGCGGGATGCCGGCATTCCGCACCCCGGATGGGAACGCAGCCACGCCCCAGGGTCTAGGCTCGGCGCCGAGCGGACGTCGTTCGGGCGTTTGAACTCCAGGATGAGGAGTGGCGATGGCGCAGGATTCACGAGCGATGGCGCGGGGACGGTTCGAGCGGTGGTTCGAGGTCGAGGTCATCGATCCCATGGCAGATTTCCAGAACCCCCGGCAGGAGTGGCGGCGGCTCGCGTCGGAGCTGTTCGGCACCTTCTTCCTGGTGCTCGTTGCCGCCGGCGGCGGGATGATGAGTCAGGCGTTTCCCGAGACGATCAGCAGGCAGGCCGCGGTGGTGGCGCCTGGGCTCATGGTGATGGGGATCATCCTGTTCATGGGCAAGGTGTCGGGTGCCCACCTGAACCCGGCTGTGACTCTGGCCTTTTCGCTGCGAGGGGACTTCCCCTGGCGGCGAGTGCCCGGTTACATCCTGGTGCAGCTTCTCGGAGCGACGCTCGCCGCATGGTTCCTGCACGCCGTCATCGGGGTGTCCGCCTCATATGGGTCGAACTACCCGGCGGAGGGCTACACCTCTTTCCAGGCGTTCTGGATGGAAGTGGTGCTCACCCTCGGTCTGGTGAGCGTGATCTTGGGGACGGCGTCGGGAGCGCAGAACATCGGCATCATCGGCGCCATCGGAGTTGGCAGCTACATCGCGCTGGCCGGACTCTGGGGCAGTCCGATCTCCGGGACGTCGATGAACCCGGCCCGCACATTCGGACCTGATCTGGTAGCCCTCGACTTCACCGACTACTGGGTATACGTGGCCGGGCCGCTCGTCGGCGCTGTTCTCGCGGTCGGGTTCGCCTTCGTGCTCCGTGGTTACGGGGGTGGCCGCAGTGGATCTGCCGCTGCGCAGGGAGAGCTGAGGACTGAGGTTTCCCGACCTGGCCAGGCGTGACCCGCCGCGACCATCGCTGCTGCGGGTGGCTTGTCCATACCGGTGTGAGCCTCGGACCGGTTCACACGAGTTGTCATCGACACGTCTCGTGAGGTGCTGAATGGCTGCGTGGACCGCGAATCGCCTCGTCCGCACCGGTGCCCGGTCCGCTACCGGGCAGTTCACGTTACGGGTCGCCCGCGATCTCGGTGACCTCGGGCTGATAGATCGCGGGATGACCCTTGCCGCGCACGTATTCACGTCGGTCCTGCCTATCCTGATCGTCGCCGGCGCATTGCGTGCCAGCCTCGACCCGCAGAGTGGGCCGATATTCGCCGAGCACCTCGGCCTCGACGTGGCGACCGCGGAGATCCTGGAGAAGTCCCTGCCCGGCGGGGCCCAGGAGCTGCGCGCGACGGGTGTGATCGGCCTGCTCCTCCTCGTGATCGCGGCGACCTCCTTTGCCCGCGCTCTCGAGCGGAGCCTCCAGCGGATCTGGCGAACGCCTTCCATCAGTGTCAAGTTCGCGTGGCGTTGGTTCGCGGCGCTCGCGGCGGTCGTGATCGGGCTCGCATTCGTGGTCGCGACGCGCATCATCGTGCACGGCGACGGCGCCGTTCCCGTCTTCGAATTCATCGCCGAAGTCGTCATCTGGGGTGCGCTGTGGTGGATCGCGTCGTGGATCGTGATCAACCGGCGTGTCAGCCTTCGACAACTACTGCCCGGTGCGGTGCTGGCCGGGATCGGGTTTGCCGTGGCAGGACTCTTCGGCCGGGCGTTCCTGCCCCCGCTGCTCGCAGACTCGGCCGTGCGATTCGGCGTACTCGGCATGGCATTCACTTACATCGGATGGCTGTTGGTGTTGTCGTGCGTCCTCCTCGTCGCAGCGACGGCCGGTCGAGTCGTCTACCTCACCTACACCGGGGACGCCTGGCGTCGGTCGGTTCACGAGACCGGAGAAGCCTCACCATCAGCGCCTGCGCCGGCTTCGTAAGCAGACCGTCGTCCTGTTCTCGCCCCCGAGCGGTCGGGCCTCGGAGTTCTCGAGGCTTTCCGCGTAATGGATGCGGCGATCGCGCGTCCTATCTCATGCGGAGGGGTTTCACCCCTTGCCGGCCGCTCCGCGAGCTGTTCCAGCACATGGGTCGGCGCCGGTTTCTGGGGGATCGGCGCCGACCCGCCCGTTGAACGCGGTCACCGCCGGCGTGTGACGGCGTTGCGCCACACCACGGTGTTGCGCTCACCGCGGTCGGTGTCCCATGCGACGATCACGACCCGGTCGTTGGCTCCCATGACCCACGCGGGGATGCGCTCCGCCGCCTTGTGCGGCCACGACACCCACGCCCAGACCTGAGCACGCTTGTCCGTCCACTCGATCGGCTGGGGACCGTAAGCGTCGGCGGGAAGAGTGCACGGCGCCATGTTGTCGAGCACGAACTGCATCTTGGCGTCCGTGACGAGCGTGGATCCCACCGGTGCTCCTTCCCCGGCCGAGACGATCAGGCTACCCCGTGACCGCCGACATGCGAGCGCCGCGGATGCGGATCAGCCCTTACCGCCCGGGGGCCTGACCGAACCAGGCGGTGCGGATGCGGCATCCGGATCATCCGATCGGGGTGAGCGTGCCGGAACGACCCGGTCCCTAGACTGAGCGCGTCCCCGCCCTCGCCCGTTCCGATGCGGCCCATCTCCCGGCGCGGATGGAAAGGGCTCGATCATGAGCGACAGCCAGGGCACGCCCGGTACCCCTCCCATCACAAAGCCTCCCGCGGGCGCCCCGGCGACCCCGGCGGCAGCACCTCCCGCCCCTGCGGGCGTGAGCCGCGCTGCGCTCATCTGGATCGGCGTGGCGATCGTCGTCCTGTCGTTCGTCGCCTCGTTCCTCGGGGCTACACTCGCCCGATCGGCCGACGAGCCCGCACCCGTCCCCGTGCCGACGGCTTCTGAGCCCGAGCCGAGCGCGGAGGACTACGAGGAGGCTCTGGAGGAGATCCTTCCCGCGGGCGCCGCGGTGCGCGCCGGAGCCGGCGCTCCCGAGTCGGGAAAGGGATACGAGGGCGAGGTCTACATCGACATCGCGACCTCGGATGTGTACCTGTTCCGCGACGGCGACTGGGTGCAGGTCGGCAACATCCGCGCCTCGGCCGCGGAGAACCTCACGGGCGAGACGGGCGCGACCGGGGAGAGCGGCGCGACCGGCGAAACTGGTGAGACCGGAGCGCCGGGAACCCCCGGAACCCAGCTCGCACTCGGGCTCGGCGCACCCGAGGACGAGACGTGCGAGACCGATGGAGACGTGTACATCGACACGGAGCTCGTGCAGTTCTACGAGTGCACGGACGGGACGTGGACCCTCTTCGGGCCGACCACCGCGCAGGCGCCCTCGCCCACCCCGACGACCGGCACCGGGGGCTGAGCGGTCGCGGTCAGATCTCGCTGCGCTTGGAGGCGAGGAGGTCGCGCCAGTCGGCCGGAAGCCGCTCGGCAGGACCGGGCGCCGACTGCGACGCGGGATGCGACGTGGGCGGCGCAAGCCGAGGGCCGAACGAGAACTCACCGGCGACGTAATCCCAGAACCAGTCTTCGCCGGGCTCGAAGCTGCGGACGACGCGGTGCCCGGTCGCCTGGAAGTGCCGCGTCGCATGCGTCTCGAGAGAGTCGTCGCAGCATCCGACGTGCCCGCACAGGGCGCAGCGGCGCAGATGCACCCACCATCCACCCGCGGCTTCGCACTCGAGGCAGCCGGTTCCGCTCGGAGGGACGCTCGGGTCGATGAAGGGGGAGAGTTCGGTCACGGGTGCTCCTCGGTCGCAGGCAGGAGAGGCCTCCCGCGATGCTACGACACTCCCGGTTCGCCGGCGGGCATCACCAGCCCGTGCTCAGCCCCCGGTCCAGCGCCGCGACGAGCGTGTCGGCGCTCTGCCGGGTGAAGCACATCGGCGGCTTGATCTTGAGGATGTTCTGGTGGTCGCCGGTGGGCTGCGCCATCACGCCCAGCTCGCGGAGCCGATCGCAGATGGCGGCGGTCTCACGCGTGGCCGGCTCGCCGGTGCTGCGGTCGCGTACGAACTCCGGCCCGCGGTAGAAGCCCGAGCCGTGGACGGCGCCGAGGATCGGATGCCGCTCCCCGAAGTTCCTCCAGACGCTGCTTCAGGTAGGTACCCGTGTCGCGAGCGTTCTCCTGCAGCCGCTCGTCGCGGATGATGTCCAGGACGGTCAGCCCCACGACGCTGGTAACCAGTTCGGGGGCCGAGACGCTCGGATTCGCGATCTTCAGAAGCACCCGCGGACGCCCTGCAGGTTCTATCAGGAAGTTCCGGTCCTGATGGCTGCCGAGCGCCCGGGCGTGTCCGGCGACTCCCCAGCCGTCTCGGGCGATGCGCGCAGCGGTCGGCTCGTCGATCTCCGGCGGAGCGGGCTGCACGGGAGGCCGCGGACACCGTCAGCCATCAGGGTCGCGTCTCCGCCAGGCGGCGACGTTCGAGGCCCTCGAGAAGCACATCCAGGCCGAACTCGAACTCGGTCTGGTCGTCGCACCAGCCGAGGGTCGAATCGGGGTCGTCGTGCACGACGTCCTCCAGCATCGCGGCCAGATGCGGAACGAAGTCGTGCATGAGTGTGAGGTCCTCACCGCTCGGGGCGTCGCTGTCGAGCATCAGTTCCTGGGTGAACCCGAACATGGTGCTTCCCAGAGCGTGCAGCGAGTGGTGGATGAGGTCGTACGAGCAGCCCCCTGCGCGCATCGCCCCGACGATGGCGTCGACGTATCGGGCCATCGTCGGTGTCATGACACCGCGGCTCTCCATGACGCTGGGCACCCAGCGGTGGCGGAGCATCACCCGGCGCGCACCCAGGATGCGCGACCGAACGGCGGGGATCCACGGCATGCCCGATCGCGGTACGCCGAAGCCGCCGCCATCGGCCTCGATCTCGAGGAAGACCTGCTCGGCCAGCGCGTCGAGGATCGCGCTCTTGTTCGGCAGGTGGTGATAGATCGACATCGCCTCGACGCCGAGCTGATCGGCCAGGCGGCGCATCGTCAGCGCGTCGATGCCGTCCTCGTCGGCGAGGCCCATTGCGGCACTGAGCACGCGATCGCTCGTGAGCGGCATGCGCTCTGATCTCCTGCGAGCCACCGTCATGCATCCACCTCCGTCGCAACCGTACAAGGCGCTCTCTGGACATCGCACTCCGAACGCGCTACCTTACACTGTAAGGTAACCGACCAGGGAGAGGCACATGACGTTCACGGAGGCACACGGACGGACTCGCGCTCGCACCATGCGCGCCGCCGTCGCGCGACGATTCGGCCCGCCCGAGGTGGTGAGCGTCGAGCGCGTACCCGTACCTGCTCCCGCTCCGGACGAAGTGCTCGTCCGCGTGCATGCGACCACGGTGAGCATCGCCGATCATCGGGTCCGCGCAAAGGACCTTCCGCGGGGGCTCGGGTTCTTCGCGGTGACGGCGCTGGGGGTGTTCCGCCCGCGCAGGAAGATCCTGGGGATGGACGGCATCGGGCGTGGTCGAGCGGGTCGGGGAGTCGGTCACGACGTTCGCGGCGGGCGATGAGGTGGTCGTGATGACCGGCGGCCGGTTCGGCTGCCATGCGGAGTACGTCACCATCGCCGCAGACGGCGCGATCGCGCGCAAGCCGCGGGGGATGTCGCACACGGATGCCGCGGCCCTGGTCTTCGGCGGGTACACCGCCGTGTCGTTCCTCGACCGGGTCGAGCTCGAGTCGCGAATCGACGGTGCTCGTCAACGGAGCGTCCGGCGCGGTCGGGAGCGCGGTCGTACAGCTCGCCGCGCAGGCGGGCGCCCGGGTCACCGGCGTGACCAGCGCCCGCAACGCCGACCTGGTGCGCTCGCTGGGCGCGGAGCGCGTCATCGACTACAACCAGACCGACTTCGCGGCCGGCGACGATCGCTATGACGTCGTCGTCGAGTGCGTGGGCAACGCGCCCTTCGATCGTGTGCGCCGAATCCTTCGCCCGCGCGGGGCGCTGCTCCTGGTGATCGCCGACCTGCGCGGCATGCTCGGCGCGCGCCGTCAGTCCCGCCGGAGCGGACTGCTCGTGACACAGGCAGGCTCGGGATCACCCGCGTCGGTGATGGCACAGCTCGTCGCTCACGCGGAGGCCGGCGCTCTGCGGCCGGTGATCGATCGCACCTACGACCTCGACGACATCGTCGAGGCGCACCGTTACGTCGACACCGGACGAAAGCGGGGCAGCGTCGTCATTCGGGTGATGGGCAGCAATTCCGAGGGCTGAGGCGTGACCGGGAATACCCCCGTCCGGCATGGTTGAACTTGATACGAGTCCGCTCAAGTAGCTAGACTTGACATGCATTGACTCAAGTTTGATCAGGAGTGATTCCTCACATGCCCGAAGACTTTACCCCTCAGGACGGCGACAACTCGCGAGCGTTCGACGAGTTCCTCGCACGCTACCTCGACGGCGAGCGCGCCCGCGCGTCGCGCTCGATCGACCTCACCCGCTTCCTGAGCATGCGCACGCAGGAGTTCCTCCAGCAGGCGGGGGCGTTCGCGCTCGCGCGCGGTCAGCGCGAGCTCGACGCCCTGCACGTGCTGCGGGTGCTCGTGGCCGAACCGCCGGCGAAGGACGCGGTGGAGCGCATCGGCGCGGACCCCGCCGCCATCGCCCGCGCGGTCGAGCAGCGTCTGCCGCAGGCCTCGGATCCTGCCGACGTGGACGGAGCCGTCATCACGCCCTCCGTGCAGCGCGCGCTCTTCCACGCCTTCCAGGTCGCCCGCTCGTCGGGCTCGACCTACGTCGACCCCGAGCACCTGTTCTTCGCGCTCGTCCTCGGTCAGGACGCCCCCGCCGGGCCAGATCCTCGCGCAGGCGGGTGTGACCGCGGACGCGCTCCTGCAGGGCGCCCGCGAGACCGTGACGCCTCGGGGTGACACGCCGAGCGAGACCGAGACGGATGCCGCGGCATCCGAGACTCCGATGCTCGACCGCTTCGGCTCCGACCTGACCGCACTCGCTCGCGCGGGCTCTCTCGATCCCGTGATCGGCCGTGACGACGAGATCGAGCAGACGATCGAGATCCTGAGCCGCCGCACCAAGAACAACCCGGTGCTCGTCGGCGAGGCCGGCGTCGGAAAGACCGCGATCGTCGAGGGTCTGGCGCAGGCGATCGTCGACGGCGCGGTACCCGAGCAGCTTCGGGACAAGCGCGTCGTCGCGCTCGACCTGCCCGCCATGCTCGCGGGCACGCGCTACCGCGGTGACTTCGAGGAGCGCCTCACCAAGACGATGGACGAGGTGGCAGGGCTGGCCGGCGAGCTGATCCTCTTCATCGACGAGGTGCACACGGTCGTCGGCGCGGGCGGCGGCGGTGAAGGCGCGATGGACGCCGGGAACATCCTCAAGCCGCGGCTGGCACGCGGCGACCTGCACCTGGTCGGCGCGACCACGCTCAAGGAGTACCGCGTCGTGGAGAAGGACCCCGCGCTCGAGCGCCGGTTCCAGCCGGTGCGCGTGGGCGAGCCGAGCATCGAGGATGCCGTGCTCATCCTGCGCGGGCTGCGTCCTGCCTACGAGGAGCACCACGGCGTGGCCTTCACGGATGACGCGCTGCGCGCCGCCGTCGAGCTCAGCGACCGGTATCTGTCGGAGCGGGTGCTGCCCGACAAGGCGATCGACCTCATCGACCAGGCCGGAGCGCGACTGCGCCTGCGGCTGGGCGTGAAGGTGGACGTGTCGGCGTCTCATGGCGCGACTGGCGGAGCTCGAGGCCGACAAGAACGCGGCCGTCGGCGCGGAGAAGTACGAGGAGGCCTCGCGCATCCGCGACCTCATCACCGATGTCCAGGCGCGGCTCGGCGAGGCGACCGAGCGTCCTGCCCCCGACGCCGTCGTGGACGAGCCCGAGATCGCCGCGGTGATCAGCCGCGCCACCGGCATCCCGGTGAAGCGTCTCACCGAGACCGAGCGCGAGCGGCTGGCCCTCCTCGAGGACGAGCTGCACGCTCGCGTGATCGGCCAGGATGATGCGGTGACCGCCGTCGCCAAGGCGGTCCGCCGCAACCGCACCGGAATGGGCGATGCGCGCCGACCGGTGGGCTCCTTCCTCTTCCTCGGCCCGACCGGGGTGGGAAAGACGGAGCTCGCGAAGGCGCTCGCCGTGAGCCTGTTCGACGACGAGACCGCCGTGCTGCGCTTCGACATGAGCGAGTTCGGCGAGCGGCACACGGTGTCGCGCCTCGTGGGAGCCCCTCCGGGATACGTCGGCTACGACGAAGCCGGGCAGCTCACCGAGCGCGTCCGGCGCAACCCGTACTCGATCGTGCTGTTCGACGAGATCGAGAAGGCGCACCCCGACGTGTTCAACCTGCTGCTGCAGGTGCTCGACGACGGGCGCCTGACCGACGGCCAGGGACGCACCGTCGACTTCCGCAACACCGTGATCGTGATGACCTCGAACATCGGCAGCGAGTTCCTGGCATCGCGGTCGGGCGCGATCGGCTTCATCGCCGACGGCGGGGGAGCGACCGGTTTCGGCAGCGAGGACGACCTGCGCGTCCGCGTGATGGGACGGCTTCGCGAGGCGATGCGCCCCGAGTTCCTGAACCGCATCGACGAGATCGTGCTCTTCCGCAAGCTCGACAAGCCGCAGCTGCGCGAGATCGTCCGGCTCCTGCTGGGTGCCACCGATCGCCGGCTGGCCGCGCGCGAGGTTGCGATCACCGTGACGGATGCCGCGATCGACTGGCTGGTCGAGCACGGCTACGAGCCGGAGTACGGCGCTCGCCCGCTGCGCCGGCTGATCCAGCGTGAGGTCGACGACCGCATCGCTGAGCTGTTCGTCGGCGGAGAGCTGACCGATGGCGGTGCGGTGAGGGTGGATGCCGTGGCGGAGGCCCTCGTCGTCACCAGCGAGCAGGTGCTTCGGGCCGCAGCCTGAGTCGTCGGGCTCCGGTCGCCCTGCGGGGGCTCAGCTCGGAAGCTTCTCGGTGGGCAGCAGCGAGTGGGCGAGATGGGTCGCGCCGGCGACCGCTGCGGGCATCGTGGCGACCGCCCCGAGCGGGATCATGAAGCACAGCTGCGTCGCCACGCCGAAGCCGAGCACGCGGGCGCGGCGTCGCCGCAGGAGGCGCCGCCGGTCGGGGTAGTCGATGCCACGACCGACGAGCGCGCGCGAGGAGATCTCGTCGGCCAGCAGCCAGCCCGTGAACGTGATCGCGAAGACCGTGGCCAGCACGCCGCCGGCGACGGGGATGAGTCCCACGAGCGCAGCGGCGATGGCGATCCCCAGACCGCGGACGAACAGCAGCAGGCCGTCGCGCACAGACCGCCAGAAGCCGTAGTCGGCCTCGGGCACCGTCTCACCGAGGTCGCGCTCGACCGAACGCCAGATGCGCTCGTAGAACGGCTCGCCCACGATGAGGGTCAAGGCGGTGAAGGAGACGGCGACGAGAACCAGTGCGGCTCCGAGCATCGCGGTGCCGATCGTGGCCCTGATCACGCTCGCCCACAGCCCCGGCCACTCCTCCGCGAACGGCGTGATCGCCACCGTGATGCCCGGGAGTGAGATGGACAGGGCGACGACTCCCGACAGCATGACCACGCCCGACGATGGCGGCTGGGATCAGGCCGAGGGCCATGAGCCCGGGGCGGCGCCGCCACGTGGCGAAACCCCGCCCGAGGAGTGACATGCCGATCAGGAATTCCCGCACCGGCTCAGCCTAAGCGGGGCCGCCCGGCTTCCGAACCTCGGTGAGGCGCCCCCCCGCCTCAGGCGCGCGGCGGGAGCTGCTGCAGCGTCCAGGTGTTGCCGTCGGGATCGTCGAACGTCACGAACCGGCCCCAGGCCTGATCGTCGACGCCGGTCGCCTCGACGCCGACGGAGCGAAGGTGGGCGAGCGCCTCGTCGGCATCCGGAACGACGACCTGGATCGTGTTCTGCTGACCGGGTTCCAGATCGATGCCCATGCCGTAGCCGAACGCGATCGAACACGCCGAGCCGGGAGGGGTCATCTGGACGAACCGCAGCCCCTCGAACGGCACCTGATCATGGTCGGCGTGGAAGCCGATCCGCTCGTAGAACTCCTTCGCCCGGTCGACGTCGCTCACCGGCACGAAGATGAGCTCGATTCTCCAGTCCATGCGGCACACCCTTTCTCTGGGACGGATCTGGGTCCGTCGTCAGCGTACGAGCGGATGCGGACATCATCGCGTCCGCGAATCAGGCTCTCTCGTATCGCCGGATCGTCTCCGCGACGAGGGCGTGATCGACGACGTCGGGTTCGCCCGACATCGTGATCGACCCGACGACCTCTCCGCCGACGAAGATCGGCACCGCTCCGCCGTGGGCGCGCAGTGCGTCGTGGTCGACGTCGTCGCGATCGGCGAAGGGTGTTCCGGCGGCTTCGTGCCGGCGCCGCACGAGCAGTGACGGCTCGCCGAAGCGCTCGGCGACGGCCGCCTTGCCGGCCAGCCACGCATCGTTGCCGGCGCCCGTCGTGCCGAGCTTGGCGACGAAGACGGCATCGCCGTGCAGCACGATGCGCACCGCGATGTTCGCGCGGTGGTGCCGCACGACCTCGACCGCAACGAGACCGAGCGAGACGGCGTCGTCGTTGTCGAACGAGCCGCGGTCGAACGGAGGCACTGCTTCGAGGTCGGCAACGGTGAAGACGGGCAGCTCCGACATCAGCGTGCCACCTCCAGCGCCGTGATCCCCGGCATCCCGAACCATACCCGGCCGTCGTCGGCTTCGACGAAGGTCGCGAGCACGCCGTCGCAGTGTGGGCACCGCGCCACCGTGCCCATCGACGTCACGTAGACCGCTGCGACCGCGATCGGCCCGCGCGTCCCGCAGTGCACGCAGCGCGCGTCGGCACTTGTCGCGTCCCAGCCGAGGACGTCGACCAGCCGCCCTGCGAGCACGTTCCCGTCGAGTCTCGTCATCATGAACCTCCGAATCGTTCGGTGCGCACATCGCCCGGCAGGTGGCCGGCGTCGATCAGCCATCCGGCCACCGCTTCGACGAACGGCGTCGGTCCGCACACGTAGACCTCGCGGGCGGGATGCCGCGTCCACGGCGGCCGCGTCGAGTCGCTCGCGGGTCAGGCGTGCCGGTGCGGTCGGCCACCCTTCCGGCGTCCGCCGTGTGAAGACGAGATCCACGTGAAGGGGCGGCGTGGCGGTGGCCAGTTCGTTCAGCTCATCGCGGAAGAACACGTCGTCGGGCGTGCGCACGGAGTAGAGCAGCCGGAAAGGGGTCGGATCGCCCGCCTCGGCGTGCGCCGACGCGATCGCGTAGAGCGGCACGACGCCCGATCCGCCCGCGATCAGCTGCACCGGGCGCGGCGCGACATCCGCCGACGGAGGCGTCCATACGAAGTACGCGCCGAGCGGGCCGTGCAGCTCGAGCTGGTCGCCTGCGCGCAGGTCGTGCGACGAGGAAGGGCGACACCTCCCCGTCCGGCAGCTCGTCCACGGCCAGGACGACGCGTGTGCCCTCGCCGGCCGACGCGATCGAGTACGACCGCGTGGCCTGGTAGCCGTCCGGAGCGGTCAGCCGCACGTCGAGGTGCGAACCCGCGTCGTTGCCCGGCCACGTCGGCACGTCGAGCTCGATCCGGCGGGCGGTCGCCGTCTCCGGGCGCGAGTCCACCACGGTGGCCACATGCCAGGACGTCGGCCGGCGCCCGCTCACGCGGCATCCGCTCGTCGTGCGGGCCCGATCACCAGTACCGCTCCTCCCGCCACGGGTCACCGTGCAGGTGATACCCGTTCTGCTCCCAGAACCCGGGATCATCGCTGGGCATCGTCACCAGGCCGTTGATCCACTTCGCGCTCTTCCAGAAGTACAGGTGCGGAATCAGCAGCCGCGCCGGGCCGCCGTGCTCGGGATCCAGCGGCTCTCCGTCGGCCTCGAACGCGATCCAGCTCTTGCCGTCGAGCAGGTCTTCGAGCGGCACGTTCGTGGTGTAGCCGCCGTACGAGTGCGCCATGACGTAGTCGTGCTCGGTCTCGACGTGCTCCCAGATGCGGTCGAGGGACACGCCGCGCCAGGGCATCTCGAGCTTCGTCCAGTGCGTGACGCAGTGGATGTCGGTCGTGATGTCTTCCATTCCGAGGGCTCGCAGCTCATCCCAGCTCCACGCGTGGGAGCCGTTCTCGGTGCGGACGACGAACTGCCACGTCGCGGTGTCGACGTCGGGGGTGGGGCCGGCCGACAGCACCGGCCAGTCGCCGACGAGAGTCTGACCGGGAGGAAGCCGCGGATCGCGTTCGCCGCGCCGGCCGGAGAAGCCTCGGGTGATGAACGACATGGTGCCCCTTCCGTCTGGGTTCACCCTACGAGAGTGCACTCCTTCCTGGCGAGAGTGTTCGGTTGTTCGCCGGGACCCGCTCGCGGCGGGATGCCCTCTCGTCGCGCGCGGCCGCGCCGCGATGCGGGCCGCATAGGGTGGACTCATGTCGACGCTGTCGCTCGGGATGCCGCGGATTCACCGCGATCCTTCGAGCGCGCCGGACACGACGGGCCGTCCCGACACGGCGGGTCTGGTCGACCGGTTCGGTCGCGTCGCGCAGGACCTGCGGATCTCCGTCACGGAGAAGTGCTCGCTGCGCTGCACGTATTGCATGCCCGCGGAGGGACTGCCCAGCATCCCGAAAGCCGACCTGCTGACCGCCGTCGAGATCGCGCGGCTGGTCGGTATCGCGGGCAGCGACCTGGGTGTCCGGGAGGTGCGGTTCACCGGCGGTGAGCCGCTGACCCGTGCGGATCTCGTGGAGATCGTGGCGCTGTCGGCGGCTGCGGCGCCGGGCCTGCCGTTGTCGATGACGACGAACGGCATCGGCCTGGACAAGGTCGCCGGCCGGTTGAAGGCGGCGGGGCTCGGACGGGTGAACGTATCGGTCGACACGATCGACCGCGAGCACTTCGCCCGGCTCACCCGACGCGACCGGCTGCCGGCGGTGCTGGCCGGGATCGACGGCGCGGTCCGCGCCGGGCTCGGGCCGACGAAGCTCAACGCCGTGCTGATGCGCGAGACCCTCGAAGACGCGCCCGATCTGCTGGCGTGGGCGATCGAGCGCGATCTGCGGTTGCGGTTCATCGAGCAGATGCCGCTGGATGCCGATGCGGCGTGGCGGCGGGCGAACATGGTTCCGGCGGCGGAGCTGATCGCGGTGCTCTCGCGGCGGTTCACGCTCACCGAGACCGTCCGGGAGGACCCCTCGGCGCCGGCGGAGGAGTGGCTCGTGGACGGGGGCCCGGCGACGGTGGGGATCATCGCGTCGGTGACGCGGTCGTTCTGCTCCGCCTGCGATCGCACCCGGATCACCGCGGAGGGCACCGTGCGTTCGTGCCTGTTCGGCGATGACGAGACCGACCTGCGGGCGCTGCTGCGCGGCGGGGCGAGCGACCGGGAGATCGCGGACCGGTGGCGCGCGGCGATGTGGGGCAAGCAGGCCGGGCACGGCATCGCCGACCCCGGCTTCGTGCCGCCCGAGCGGTCGATGGGGGCGATCGGTGGCTGAGGTGCGGGTGCGGTACTTCGCCGCCGCGGCGGATGCCGCCGGCCGCACCGATGAGACCCTCGTCGTGGCGGGGGCCGCCGTCGGCGACCTGCGCGACCTGCTGGTCGAGCGCTACGGCGAGCCGATGCAGCGGGTGCTGCGCACGGGGTCGATCCTCGTGGACGGCGTCGTCAGCCGCGACCCGGAGCGACCCCTCGGCGCCGCCGCCGACGTGCTGCCGCGCTTCTCCGGCGGCTGACCCCGCGGTACCCCGTATCCGCGAGACTGCACTCCACGGTCGAGACGCCGGGTTCACCCCGCGTTTCGGGCGCCTATGCAGTCTCGCGGAAAGAAGAGCGGGGCTGAGGGCCGGGCGGCGCCTCAGAGGCCGACCCACTCGGTCGTGCCGCCGGTGAGGTGCTGCCGCTTCCAGATCGGCGTGCGCTCCTTGACCAGGTCGACCAGCCGGCCGCAGACCTCGAACGCCTCCGCGCGGTGGGCAGCGGCGACCGCGGCGACCAGCGCGACATCCCCGACCGCGAGCGCACCGACGCGGTGGACCGCGGCGACCCGCAGGCCCGACGCCTCCGCCACCTCCGCACACACCTCGGCGAGAAACCGCTGCGCGTCGGGGTGGGCCTCGTACTCCAGGGCGTGCACGGATGCGCCGTGGTCATGGTCGCGCACGACGCCCTCGAACACGACCAGCGCACCGTCGGCGCTCGTCAGAACGAACGCCTCCGCGGCCGCCCGATCGATCGGGGCATCCGTGACCAGCGCGAGAGGACGCTCAGCCATGCCCGCCGCCGGCGAGCTGGTCGAGCACGTGCGCGACGAGCGGCTCCAGCACCGCGAGCCCATCGCGCACGCCACCGGGCGAACCCGGAAGGTTGACGATCAGCGTTGCCGCGCGCGATGCCGGCGATCGCCCGGCTCAGCGAGGCCGTCGGCACCGCCGCGCGGCCCGCCGCGCGGATCGCCTCCGCGATGCCCGGCAGTTCGAGGTCCAGCAGTGCGCGGGTCGCCTCGGGGGTGCGGTCCTGCGGGTGCAGGCCCGTGCCGCCGGTGGTCAGCACGACGTCGGGAGCGGCATCCACGATCGAGGCGAGCGCGGAGGCGACATCCGCGTCGGCGGTGACGACGGCCTCGTCCGCGGTGAACCCGCGCTCGCGGAGCCACTCGACGATCAGCGGCCCGGTCGCATCGGCGCGCGTCCCGGCCGCGGCCGCCGTCGACGACACCAGCACGGCCGCAGTGCGTCCGATGCCGATCGACGGGCCGGCCGGATGCCGCGCGGCGGCGCCGGACGGCGCCGAGTCCCGGGTCCAGTCGCCATGCTTGCCGCCCGACTTCTCGAGGAGCCGGATCTCGCCGAGCACCGCCCGAGGATCGACGGCCTTGATCATGTCGTGCAGCGTGAGGCCCGCGATCGCGACGGCCGTGAGCGCCTCCATCTCGACGCCCGTGCGGGCCGTGACCGACACGGTCGCCTCGACGAGGATCGCCTCGTCTTCGAAGGCGAAGTCGATCGTCACGGCGTCCAGCGGCAGGATGTGGGCGAGCGGGATCAGCTCGCTCGTCCGCTTCGCGCCCGCGATGCCGGCGATCCGCGCGGTCGCCAGCACGTCGGCCTTCGGCAGGTCGTCGGCGCGGACGAGTCCGATCACCTCGGCGGTCGTCGTCAGCCGGCCGGCGGCGCGCGCGACGCGCCGCGTCACGGCCTTGCCGCCCACATCGATCATGCGGGCGCGGCCGTCGTCGTCCAGGTGGGTGAGCGGGCTCATAGGTCCACGGTATCGACCGCTGCGCCCGCCGGAAGCGTCGTGACCTCCGCCGGAACGTCGATCACGACGTCAGCCGCGGCGAGCGCGGCCACGAGGTGCGAGCCCGGGCCCGGCGACGGTCTCGACGCCGTCGTCGGCCGTGAGCCGCGCGCGGAGGAACTGCCGGCGCCCGGCGAGGGACTCCAGTGGCGCGGCCAGCCGGCGCGACGTGCGCGCCACGGCCGGCAGCCCGGCGATCTCGCGCAGAACGGGCGCGACGAACAGCGCGAAGCTCAGCTGGCGTGCTGACCGGGTTGCCGGGAAAGCACACGACGGGCACGTCACGGTATCGCCCATGCGCCTGCGGGCCGCCGGGCTGCATGTCGACCGTGCCGACCGTGGCGCCGAGCGGCTCGAGCAGCTGCCGCACCGGCTCGTGGGCTCCCATCGAGATGCCGCCGCTCGTGAGGATCAGCTCGGCGCCGTTCGCGATCGCGCGCTCGAGCGTCGCCCGCAGCCGCGCCGGGTCGTCTCCGGTGATCTGCAGGTCGACGACCTCCGCGCCCACCGCGATCGCCGCCGTCGCCAGGGCGATGCCGTTCGCTGTCGGGGAGGCGACCAGGCTCCAGCGGCGTGCCGGGCGCGACGAGCTCATCGCCGGTGCTGACGACCGCGACGCCGCACGCGCGAGCGCACGGCGACGTCCGGGAGGTTCGCCGCGGCGAGGGCGGCCAGATGCCGGGACGCGAGGCGCAGCCCGGCCGGCAGCAGAACCGCGCCCGCCGGCGACATCGGACCCCGCCTCGCGGACGTAGTCTCCGGCATCCCGGCCGCGGAGCGATCTCGACCGCCGCCGTCGACGAGCCGCGTGTCTTCGATCGGGACGACGGCGTCGGCACCCGCGGGAATCGGGGCGCCGGTCATGATCGCGCACGGCCGATCCGGCGGGCAGGGGAGCGGGGTCGGTCTGCACCCGCCGGCGATCTCGCCGACGACGGGAAGCACGATCGGGATCTCGACCGAGGTCGGCGGCGCGCACGGCGTACCCGTCCATCTGCGAGTTGCGGAACGTGCGGCAGGTCGATCGGACTGCCGCACCTCGCGCGGCGGTCACCCGGCCGGCGCGCGAGCGCGATCGGCACCGCCTCGGCCGTCCGCTTGCGGAGCGGGGCGAGCAGCTCGCCGATGATGCGCGGCGTACTGCTCGACGGGGATGCGGTGCATGGCTTCAGTATCGTGTCGGCGACGGCTCAGTACCGCGGCAGCGCCGGGTCGACCGTGCGCGACCACGCGTCGATGCCGCCGGCGAGGTGGCGCAGCCGGGTGAATCCCGCAGCCTCCAGGCGCGTGAGCGCCGCCGCCGAGCGGACGCCGAGGTGGCAGTAGACGACCGTCGGCCGTCCGGGTCCAGCTCGCCGAGCCGCGCATCCAGTTCGCCCAGGGGGATGGTCATCGCGCCCGGCAGCGACGCGAGCTCGACCTCGTACGGCTCGCGCACGTCCAGCAGCACCGGCCGCTCCTCGTGCGCGTCGTTCAGCAGGTCGGCCAGCTCGCGCGCCGACATCGACCGATCGGATGCCGCATCCCGCGGAGCGGCTGCGACGTCGAGGTGCGGCATCCCGCGCCGGATCGCGCGCGTAGCGCACCTCGCGGGTGGTGCCGGTCGAGCGCGTCGAAGAGGACGACCCGCCCGATCAGCGGCTCGCCGATGCCCGTGAGCAGCTTGATCGCCTCGGTCGCCATCAGCCCGCCGATCACGGTGCAGACGCTCGGCAGGATGCCGGCGATCTCGCAGGTGTCGGCTTCGGAGTCGGGCCCGTCGGGGAACAGGTCGCGGTAGTCGCGTTCCGCCCCACGCGATGCCGACCTGGCCCGAGCACCGCAGCGCCGAACCCCAGACGAGCGGGATGCCGGCGGCGACGGCGGCATCGTTGGCCGCGAAGCGCGTCTCGTTCGTGTCGGACCCGTCGATCAGGATGTCGGCGTCCGGCGAGCAGTTCGGCGGCCGTCGCCGGGTGAACGCGATCCGCGGCGCGCGATGACGGTCGTCTCGGGGGACTGGATGCGCCACGCTGTCGGCCGCGGACTCGACCTTCGGGCGGCCCACGTCATGCGGCGCCGTGCAGGATCTGCCGGTGCAGGTTCGTCTCGTCGACCAGGTCGTCGTCGACGACCGTGAGGGTGCCGACGCCGGCGGCCGCGAGGATCGGCAGCACGGCGCTGCCCAGTCCGCCGGCGCCGATCACGACGGCGTGCGCGGCGAGCCAGCCGTGCCTGCGCCGGCCTCACCGAAGCCCGGCAGGATCCGCTGGCGCGCATACCGCGCGGCGCGCGGAGTCGGGCGAAGGGGCCATTCGGCGATTCTTCCACCGATCGCTCGGTCGCGGCTCGGACGCGCCCTCCAGCCCGCGGATGCGGCTACCTTTGGCGCATGCGAACGCGGATGCGGCGATGAAGGACTTCACGGTGCGGCAAGCCGCCGCGCTGCTCGGCGTGAGCGACGACACCGTCCGGCGCTGGGGGGAGAGCGGACGCGTCACCCTTCGCGCGGGGGCGAACGGGCGCCGCACGATCGCCGGCGCAGAGCTCGTGGAGCTGCTCCGCGAGAACGCCGCCGGCTCGGCGCTCGCCGACGAGTTCCCGACGGCGCGCTCGTCGAGCCGCAACAAGCTCACCGGCCTGATCACCCGCATCCAGGTGGACGGCGTCATGGCGCAGGTCGATCATCCAGGCCGGACCCTTCCGGGTCGTCTCGCTGATGAGCCGCGAGGCGGTCGAGGACCTGGGGCTCGAGGTCGGCATGCTCGCCGTCGCCTCGGTCAAGGCGACCACCGTCAGCGTCGAGCTGCCGGCCGGGTGGCGGGTGACGCCCGACGCGGCGGTGCCGTGCTCGCCGCGGTCGCGCTGCTGAGCGCGCTCGTCGGCTGCACGGCGCACGGCGGATGCCGGTCCCGGCGCGACGCCCGACCGCACTCCGGCGGCCGAGCTCGTCCGGCACGCTCACGGTGTTCGCCGCGGCATCCCTCACCGAGACGTTCGACGCACTCGCCGACGAGTTCGAGCGGCAGCATCCGTCGTCGATGTCGTCCTCAACTACGGCGGCAGCTCGGCGCTCGCGCAGCAGATCGTCTCCGGGGCGCCCGGCCGACGTGTTCGCCGCCGCGAGCGAGGCGACGATGCAGACCGTCGTGGACGAGGACCTCGCCGCGGATCCGGTCGTGTTCGCCACCAACACGCTCGAGCTCGTCGTGCCGGCGGGCAACCCCGGCGGCGTCACCGGTCTCGCCGACCTCGCGAGCCCGAGCTCGCCATCGCGCTGTGCGACCCGGTGGTCCCGTGCGGTGCGGCCGCCGAGAAGCTGCTCGCCGCGGCCGGGATCACGGCCGCCCCCGACACGCTCGAGGAGGACGTCAAGGCCGTGCGTGACGAAGGTGCGGCTGGGCGAGGCGGACGCCGGGCTCGTGTACGTCACCGATGTGCGCGCCGCGGGCGCCGAGGTCGAGGGCATCGAGGTGCCGGAGGCCGACGGCGCGGTGAACCTGTATCCGGTGGCGCCGCTCGCCGGACGCACCGAACCCGCAGCTCGGCGCGGCGTGGATCGCGCTGCTCACCGGACCCGACGGCCAGGCGGCCCTGACCGAAGCAGGCTTCGGTGCGCCCTGATCGTCAGCGCTCGGCACTCGCCGGTCGTCGTCGTGCTGGCGGCGGATCGCGCTCGCGCTGCTGGTGCTGCCGCTGGTCGCGCTGCTGATCCGCGCACCGTGGGGCGACATGGCGCGCTGCTGACGAGTCCGGCGGTGGGGCAGGCGCTCGTGCTCTCGGTCGTCACGGCGACGATCGCGACCGGCGCTCTGCCTCGTGCTCGGCATCCCGCTCGCGATCCTGCTCGCCCGCGCCGAAGCACTGGCCGCGTGCTGCCGCGCCGGCTGCTGCGGGTGGCGGTCACGATCCCGCTCGTGCTGCCGCCGGTCATCGGCGGCATCGCGCTGCTCATGCTCCTCGGGCGGCGCGGCGTGATCGGCTAGCTGCTCGCCGAGCTGGGCATCGGCATCACCGTACACGACCGGCGCCGTCGTGCTCGCGCAGACCTTCGTCGCGATGCCCTTCCTCGTCTTCGCGGTCGAGGGTGCGCTGCGGACCGCCGACCGCCGGGTCGAACTCGCCGCGGCGACGCTCGGCGCGAGCCGCGGCCAGGTGTTCCGCCTCGATCACGCTGCGCGCTCGTCGCCCCCGGGGTCGCGGCGGGCGCCGTGCTGTGCTTCACGCGCGCGCTGGGCGAGTTCGGCGCGACGATCACGTTCGCCGGCTCGCTCCCGGGCGTGACCCGCACGCTGCCGATCGCGAGCTACCTCGCCCTGCAGCGCGACCCGGGCGAGGCGATCGCGCTCGCGCTCATCCTGCTGGTCGTCTCGGTGGTCGTGCTCCTCGGCCTGCGCGATCGCTGGATGCCGGGGGTCGGCCGATGACCGCGGCGCGGGCTCGCGGCATCCTTCACCGCCCGCCGTCCCTCGCTGCGCGTCGTCGGCCGACCTCGACGTCGCCCCGGGACGACGCTGGCGCTGGTCGGACCGAACGGCGCGGGCAAGTCGACCGTGATCGCGGCGATCGCCGGACTGCTCGGGCTCGAGTCCGGGCGGATCGCGATCGACGGCCGGGTCCTCGCCGACGCCGCCGCCGGGAGTCGACGCTGCCCGCGCCGCGACGACGCGTCGGCGTCGTGTTCCAGGACTACCTGCTGTTCAGCGCATCTGACGGTGCGCGACAACGTCGCCTTCGCCGCCCGCGTGCGGGGCGCGGGCAAGGAGTGCCGCGCGCCGGGCAGCGGAGCCGTACCTCGACCGGTTCGGGCTCGAGCGACCTCGCCGGACGCTATCCGGGCAGCCTGTCGGGCGGTCAGGCGCAGCGCGTCGCGCTGGCGCGCGCGCTGGCCGCCGAGCCCGATGTGCTGCTGCTGGACGAGCCGATGGCCGCGCTCGATGTCGAGCTGCGCGCCGACGTGCGCGCCGATCTCGCCCGCCACATCCGCAGCTTCGCCGGCGCCACCCTGCTGGTCACGCACAGTCTCGCCGACGTCGAAGCGGTCGCCGACACGGTGGCGGTGATCGAGGAGGGCCGCATCACCGAGCGCGGCACGCTCGCCGAGCTGCGGGCCGCCGGGGGAGCGGGGTTCGTCCAGCGGCTGCTCGCTTCGCGGGAGTGAATCGCGACGGCCGGCGCCGCGGCCGGCTCCCCGGCAGTCCGGTAGCGTCGAGCTCATGACCCGCGCCTCCGTGCCCGCCGGAGGCGCCCGCACCGCGCACGCGTGACGCTGGCTGCGCTGCTGGCCGCCGCGGGTGCGTCGCACCTGACGTGGGGCCGACGCGGCTACCGCATCGTCGTGCCGGACTGGGCGGTGCGGCTCACCACCCTCGACGAAGACGCGATCGTCGTCGCATCGGGTGCCGTCGAGCTCATGCTGGCCGGTGCCCTCGTGGCGCTGCCCGGGAGCAGCGACTCGTCGGCGGGTCTGGTCGCCGCATTCTTCGTCGCGGTGTTCCCCGGCAACGTTCACCAGTGGCAGACCGGACGCTCGGCGCCGTTGATGCGCACCGACCGTGCGCGCTTCATCCGCCTGCTGCTGCAGCCGGCCCTGGTCGCCTGGGCCATCTGGAGCACCCGTGCCCGATGACAGCCGCCTCAGCTCACAGAGTCTTCGGAACTCCGGGCATCCGAGCGCCTGGTCGTGCTCGTCGGCACCGGAATCGCCGTCGCGGTCGATCCGCTGCCGGCCGAGACCGCTGCGCGCGACATCTGCGTGCTCGCGGTCGCGCTCGGCGCGGCGCGACGATGCGAGGACCCGGGCGGATTCGGCAGCGAGACGCCCGCCGAGCAGACGGCGGCGTGGCTGGCCGACCTCATTCGAGCATCGTCGGCCGAGATCGGCGGGCCGTCCCGACCCGGCCGGCGCCGTCTCGGCCGGGATCGTCGCCTATCGCGATGCCGTGGATGTCGCCCTGCGCGCCGCGGTGGATCTCGGCGATGCGGTCGACAGGCTGGCCCTGGTCGCCGTCGCCGCGCCCGAAGAGCCGCTCGATCGCGACGACCTCGGCGCGCTGATCGGCGGCGTGACGGCGAAGACCCTGGTCCTGAACGGTCAGGCGGACAGCCGGCCGCAGCGCCGCGGCACCTGGTACGAGGAGCACCTCGGATCCGCCCGGACCGAGATGGTGCCCGATGACGCGACGCTCGCCGCCGTGTGGGGTCGCGTCCTCTCGCACGTGGCACCCCGGACGGAGCGGTGAGGCGCCGCCTCCCCCTCGGCGGGGCAGGCAGACTGGTCGGATGAGCGCATCCGACATCCCCCAGTCCACGGTTCCCCGCACGCTCGCGCGCTGGGAGCTCGCCGCCGCAATGATCTTCGCGGGGTTCTCTCATCTGTTCTGGGCGCGGCGCGAGTTCCAGGCGCAGGTGCCCGACTGGACGGGCAAGGTGATCGACAAGGACGGCGTGGTGGTCGCATCGGGCGTCGTCGAGATCATGCTCGGAGCGGCGCTCGTCGCGCCTTCCCCGTGAGCGCAGCAGGGTCGGTGCCATTCTCGCCGCGTTCTACGTCGCCATCTTCCCCGGCAACATCGAGCAGTACACGAAGGGGAAGAAGGGCTTCGGCATGACCGAGACCGGACGCGGCTGATGCGCCTGTTCTTCCAGCCGGCACTGGTCGCGGTCGCGCTGTGGAGCACGCGCGCACCCCGCCGCTGAGCCGCGCCCGCCCCTTCGGATGTCGGCGGCGGATGGGAGAATGCGGGGATGCTGCTGCATGAGCTCGTCGCCACGACCGAGACCGTCGCAGCCACCTCATCGCGGCTCGCGAAGATCGACGCGCTCGCCGCGCTGCTGCGCGGCTCGACCCCGACGAGATCGCCCCCGCGATCGGACTTCCTGACCGCGAAGCCGCGGCAGGGGCGGATCGGCGTCGGATGGCGCGGCGTGGCGGCGCTCGCAGGTCGCGCACGCGACGGAGCCGACGCTCACCGTGCTCGGACGTGGATGCGGCGCTCGAGCGGCTGGCCGCGGCATCCGGCGCCGGCTCGGTCGGCGCGCGGCGCTCCGAGCTCGACGGGCTCGGCGGCGCGCGCCACCGCCGGCGAGTGGGACTTCCTGACCCGCGTGATCCTCGGCGAGCTGCGCACCGGCGCCCTCGAGGGCGTGCTGCTGGACGCGGTCGCGCGCGCGTCCGAGCACGCCCGCCGCGGTGGTGCGGCGCGCGGCGATGCTCTCGGGCGACCTCGGCGAGACGGCGCGCATCGCGCTCACCGGCGCCGAAGGAGAGCTCGGCCGGATCGGCCTGGCCGTCGGGCGCCCGGTGCTGCCGATGCTCGCCTCGACGGCAGGATCGGTCGCCGAGGCCATCGCAGACCGTCGCCGGGCGCGGCATCCGTCGAATACAAGCTCGACGGCGCCCGCATCCAGGTGCATCGGCGCGGGCAGGACGTGCAGGTCTACACTCGCAACCTCGCCGACATCACGCACCGGGTTCCCGAGATCGTCGAGGTCGGCGCGCTCGCTGGCCGCTCAGGAAGTGATCCTCGACGGCGAGACGCTCTCGCTCGACGCCGACGGCGGGCCGCGACCGTTCCAGGACACGATGGCCCGCTTCGGCTCGGAGACCGTGAGTGCGACCGTGCTGCGGCCGTGGTTCTTCGACGTCCTGCACCTCGACGGACGCGACCTGATCGACGAGCCGCTCGAGGTGCGCCTCGCGGAGCTCGAGCGCATCGCGGCGCCGTGGCGCATCCCGGGCCTCGTCACGGCCGATGCCGCGGCCGCCGAGCAGCTGTCGCGCGAGGCGCTCGCCGCCGGTCACGAGGGTGTCGTCGTCAAGGGTCTGGACTCGGTGTATGCGGCGGGGCGACGGGGCAAGAGCTGGATCAAGGTCAAGCCGGTGCTGACGTACGACCTCGTCGTGCTGGCCGTCGAGTGGGGCTCGGGTCGGCGGACCGGACAGCTGTCGAACCTGCACCTGGGCGCCCTGGATCCCACCGGTGAGTTCGGCGAGCCCGGTGGGTTCGTGATGGTCGGCAAGACGTTCAAAGGCCTGACCGACGAGCTCCTGCGCTGGCAGACCGAGTACTTCCCGTCGATCGAGACCCACCGCAGCTCCTACGCCGTCCACGTGCGTCCCGGTGACCGTCGTCGAGATCGCGATCGACGGCGTTCAGCGCTCGACGCGCTATCCGGGCGGAGTGGCACTGCGGTTCGCCCGTGTCGAAGGGCTACCGACCCGACAAGCGGCCCGACGAGGCCGACACGATCCAGACGCTGCGCGAACTGCTGCGATGACCGACCCCTCAGACGGCGCCGGCGCTGCGCGCATCGTCGTGCTCACCGGAGCCGGCATCTCCGCCGAGAGCGGCGTGCCGACCTTCCGCGACTCGGGCGGGCTGTGGGAAGAGCACCGCGTCGAAGACGTCGCGACGCCCGACGGGTTCGCACGCGACCCCGACACCGGTGCTGCGCTTCTACGACGCCCGCCGCCGCGCCGCCGCGGCCGTGGAGCCGAACGCCGCCCACCGTGCCCTCGCCCGGCTCGAGGGCGCGATCGGCGACCGCCTGCTCGTCGTCACGCAGAACGTCGACGACCTGCACGAGCGCGCGGGCAGCAACCTCGTCGTGCACATGCACGGCGAGCTGCGCCGCGCGCTGTGCTCGGCGTGCGGGGCGCGGCCGTCGTGGGACGGCGATCTGCGCAGATCGGCCGGCATGCCCCGCCTGCGGCGCGCGGATGCTGCGCCCGGACGTGGTCTGGTTCGGCGAGCTGCCGTACGAACTGGATCGCATCGAGAACGCGCTCGTGGCATGCGATGTGTTCGTGTCGATCGGCACCTCGGGCGCGGTGTATCCCGCCGCGGGCTACGTCGCGCTCGCCGCCGCCTTCGGCGCTCGCACCGTGGAGCTCAACCTCGAGCCGAGCGACGCGGTCGTTCCGTTCGACGAATCGCGGGCCGGTCGCGCGACCGAGATCGTGCCGGAGTGGGTCGACGAGATTCTCGGGTACGACTGAGCCGGTACGTGACATCGGCGGCCGGCCGGTGCCTGCTGCCGATCGGAACAGCCGGACGGCGCCTCAGCGACGGGTGGACACCGTGACGGTGAACTTCGCATTGCGCGCCACCTGCCGCGTCGGTCCGACGAGCCTTCTCCAGTGCCGGTCGGTACTGCAGCGGCGAGTTCCAGACCGCCCAGAGCTCGCCGCCGGGGGCGAGCACGCGGCCCGCTTCGGCGAACAGCGGCGCGGCGACCCCGCTCACGGGCACGGCCGATGCCGGTGTGGAACGGCGGGTTCAGCGCGATGAAGGTGGCGCTGGAGTCAGCGCGGGAGGAGAGCCCGAGATCGCGGACGACCTCGACACGGTCGGCGACGCCGTTGGCCTGTGCGGTCGCCGCGGCGGAGTCGACCGCCGACGGCGGACTGGTCGCTCGCGAGGACCTGATCGCCGGGATCGCGCAACGCCAGCCAGGCGGCGATCACGCCCGTTCCGCACGCGAAGTCGACCGTGTCGCCGTCGCCGGCGTGGCTGCGCGTCGACCAGCTGCTCGAGCAGGAACCGGGTGCCGATGTCGATCGACGTTCCGGCGAAGGCACCGCCGAACGCGCACACCGTCACCGGCGCGGCGATGCCCGGCGACCGTGTGCCGAGCTCGTGCGCGGCTGCGGGTCGGCGCCCGCGAGCGGCTCGGCGGGCGATCAGGACGCGGGACTTCTGCCGCGCATGCGTCACATCGAGCGAAGCGAACGAGCGACGCAGAACGTCGTTCATCGACGTGCTCATGTGCTTGAGCCGGCCCCCGGCGAAGACGACGACGTCGGGATCGGCGTGTGCGGCGATGAGCCGGGCGATGTCATCCAGTGCGTCCAGCGACGCGGGGGAGCCGCAGCAGCACGACCCGTGCCCCGGTCACAGCTCCGGCCCGCGGTCCAGCGAGCGGAAGGCATCGCTCAGCCCCGCGGTCCGGGCGTTGGCTTCGAGAGCGCGCTCACCGGCGAGCAGATCCTGATGGACGCGGATGCCGGTGGCCCCGGCATCCGCGCGATCCCGAGCGTCAGCGCGCCGTACGTGTCGCCGATGACCACCAGGGTGCCGCTCGGAGTGTCGCGCCGCGCGGCGGCGGACTCGTCGAGGATCAGCCGGTCGGCCGCATCGGACGCGAACAGCTCGCGGGCCTCGAGGTCGGGCCAGCGCCGCAGCGCCTCAGGGGAATAGGGAGGCATCCGGACAGTCTCGCGCAGGACGCGGACGAATCGTGCATCCCAGACGCACGGAACGCCGGGGCCACATGCTCGCCCCGGCGTTCGGTGTGCTGCTGAGCGCTAGACGCGCGCTCCACCCGACCTGAGTCGCGAGAGCGCATCGACGGTGGCGGCGAGGATGAGCACGGCGCCGGTGACCATGAGGTTGAAGCCCGCCGGCAGGTTGAGCAGGCCGAGGCCGTTGGTGATCACGGCGATCACGAGCGCGCCGATCGCCGCGTTCATGAGCCGTCCGCGTCCGCCGAAGAGGCTGACTCCGCCGACGACAGCGGCGGCCACGCCGCTCAGCACGATGTCGCGACCGACCGTGGCATCGACGGAGCCGACGCGGGAGACGCTGAACAGCATGGCGGCGACCGCGAGCGAGGAGCAGATCACGAACGCCCACCACTTGATCCAGCGCACCTTCACGCCGGACCGGCGGGCCGCTTCCGCGTTGCCGCCGATCGCGTACACGTAGCGTCCGAACTTCGTACGGTCCAGCACGAACGTGCCGATCCACAGGATCAGCAGAACCACCGGAACGATGATCGGCACACCGGCCACCTCGTTGACAGACTGGCCGCGGTTCTGGTTCAGGACGAAGACGAACGCCCCGCCGAGCACCGCGATCACGCGCGAGCTTGATGAACACCAGCGAGATGGCACGGTTCGGCACGCCCGCCCTCGTCCGGCGCGCGCGGTCGTAGAACGACGTGCCCGCCAGACACGGCGAGGATGACCAGGAGCATCACCCACCCGCCCCAGACCGGCAGGTTGCCGTTCTGCAGCGCGATCAGCTCGGGAACCTCGAAGCGGAACAGGCCGCCCGGGCCGATCACGACGAGCGCGAGCCCCTGGTAACCCAGGAACAGACCCAGCGTGACGACGAACGACGGGATGCCGACCCTCGCCACGAAGAAACCTATGAGCGCACCGGTGAGGAAGCCGAAGCCGAAGCCGAAGAGCAGCGCGAGCGGCCAGGGGATGCCGAACTGCGCGTACAGCACGACGAACAGTGCCATGCCGACGCCGCCCGTGACACCGGCGGAGAGGTCGATCTCGCCGAGCAGCAGGACGAACACCAGCGCCATGCCGAGCACGACGAGAGGTGCCGCCTGGTTGAGCAGGTTCGCGAAGTTGCGCTCGGTAAGGAAGAACGGGCTCAGCACCGTGAACAGCAGGCTCAGGACGATCAGTCCGCCGACTGCGGGGAGGGCACCCATATCGCCGCCGCGCACCCGCTGCCACCACGCCTCGATCTGGTCGTCCGAGCCCGCCTTCGACGCCGCTGCCGATGAGGTCGCTCGCAACGGGGCTCGGCGCCGCCTCGGTCGTGGTTGTGCCGCTCACTCTGCGCCTCCGGTGGCGATGGTGGTCGTGCCGATGAGCTCGACGCCCATCGTCTTCGTGCCGGTGATGTAGCCGACGACGTCGTCGCGGGTGGTGTCGGCGACGTTGATCTGCGCCACCATCTGGCCGAGGTACAGCACGGCGATGTCGTCGGCGACCTCGAAGACGTCCGCGAGGTTGTGGCTGATGATGACCACCGCGACGCCCTGCTCGGAGAGCCGCTTGACGAGGTTGAGCACCTGCTCGGTCTGCGCGACGCCGAGTGCGGCGGTCGGCTCGTCGAGGATGACCACGCGCGCCTTCTTCAGCACGGCACGGGCGATCGCGACGGTCTGGCGCTGACCACCGGACAGCGATGAGACCTTCTGGCGCACCGACTTGACCGTGCGCACCGACAGACCGCGAAGGGTGTCGGACGCGTCCTTCTCCATGCGGCCCTCGTCGAACGTTCCCATGCGTCGTCTCCTCGCGGCCGAGGAACATGTTCTGGACGATGTCGAGGTTGTCGCACAGCGCGAGATCCTGGTACACGACCTCGATGCCGAGGTTCGCGGCATCCCGGGGCGTGTGCAGGTCGCGGTGGACGCCGTCGATGAGGACCTCGCCCTCGTCATACGGCTGGACGCCGGCGAGACCCTTGATCAGGGTCGACTTTCCGGCGCCGTTGTCGCCGACGAGCGCGGTGACCTTGCCGGGATAGACCTTCAGGTCCACCCCTTTGAGGACGCTCACCGGGCCGAACGACTTCTTCACGCCGACCAATTGGATGATCGGCTCTGTTCGCACTGATCGTGTCTGACATGCTCGCTTCCTTGCGGTGTCGAATTGGAGCGCGCAGAGGGCGCCGCGCCTTCGAGACGCGACGCCCTCGCGGCTGTGGCCGTTACGTTACTCGGTTACGCCGAATTCCTCGCACTTCGGAGCGACGTCCGGGCGTGCAGACGTCGTCGTACGAGGCGTCGCCAGCGGCGATGACATCCTTGACCCCGTCCGGCCCGACCAGCGTGCGGCGTGACCTGGATGTACGGCGTGCCGTCCTCCAGCTCCGCGTCCGCCTCGGGAGTCTCTCCGTTCAGCAGAGCGACCGCGGTCTCGACGGCCGCCTCGGCCTCGTGCTTCGACCGGCTTCCACACGGTGGCCGTCTGCCATCCGAGCAGGATGTTCTGCAGACCCGCGACGTTCGCGTCCTGGCCCGAGACCGCGACACCCGTCAGGTTGTTGTCCTGCAGCACCTTGATGACGCCGGCGGCGTTGGTGTCGTTCGCCACCCACACGCCGTCGACCTTGCCGCCGAGCGAGGTCAGAGCCTGCTCGAAGTTGGTCTGCGACTTGGCCTGGTCCCAGACTCCCGGCGGCTCGGCCGCCGGGACGATGCCCGCGGCCTCCATGACCTCGACAGCGCCATCGTGGAACATCGCCGCGTTGCCGTCGGTCGGGTCGCCGCCCATGTAGACGACGACTGCGGTTGCGGGGTCCTTGCCGGCGGCTGCGAGGCCGTCGAGCACCGTCTGGCCCTCGAGACGGCCGACCTCGACGTTGTCGAACGACACGTAGTAGTCGGCGCCCGAGAACGGGCGGTCGTACGCGATGACGGGGATGCCCTCGGCCTTGGCCTTGGTGGCGACCGCCTCGGCGGCACCCTGGTAGTCGACGAGCAGCATGACGCCGCAGCCCTGGGTGAGCTGCTGGTCGGCGATCGTCGAGTACTTGTTGACGTCACCCTGAGCGTTCTGGATGTCGACCTCGAAGCCGGCGCTCCTCCAGACCCTCCTGGAGGTACTTGCGGTCGAAGTTCTCCCAGCGCGGCGAGGACGCCGCGTCGGGGAGGATGACGCACGCGCGACCCGCCGCGTCGCCTCCGCCGTCGCCGCCTTCGCTCGGCGTCGTGCCGCCACCGGAACCGGCACAGCCGGCCAGGAGCAGCGCGGCAGTGCCGGTGAGGGCGGCCGCGGAGAGGATGGAAGACTTCTTCATCTTTCGCCTTTCGTCTTTGAATGTGCGAGCGCCAGGAAACCCGGCGCATTCGCGCTTGATGCGATCCTCTCGAGCATCCCACCTTGGCGTCAAGACTTGAACGTAACGCTTTGGCAACGCCGCGTGACCGCGGGATTCGGTCGCATGTGCGAATCGAGGATTGACTCGGCAGAGCGCTGAACGCTCGCGGCCTTCGAACCGACGTCGCCCGGCCCGTTTGCGACGCGAGAGCGAGTCGACGATGACCGCGAGCACCAGCACGACGCCTGTGATCATGAACCTCACCGACGAGTCGAGGTTCAGCAGCGTCAGGCCCGACGAGATCGACTGGATCACGACGATGCCCGAGCAGCGCGGCGAACGCCGTGCCGCGCCCGCCGAACAGGCTCGCGCCGCCGATGACCGCCGCCGCGATCGCGTTCAGGTTGACGTCGCCGGCGCCGGAGCTCTGATTCGCCGCGGCCAGGCGCGCAGCCGCGAGGATGCCGCCGACGGCGGCGAGAGCTCGAGCACAGCATGAAGACCGAGATGTAGATCCGGTCCACCCGGATGCCGGCACGCCGGGAGGCCTCGACCGATCCGCCGACCGCGTAGACCGCGCGCCCCCAGCGCGTGCGGGTCAAGGCGAAGTTCACGACGACGACGAGCGCGAGGAAGAACAGGAACATCACCCCGACGCCGCGCGAGAGGTTCAGATACCAGGCGGCGACGAGGAGGAAGGCGAGCAGGGCGCCGCTGCGCAGCGCCGATCTCGAGGTAGCTCTGGCTCACCAGGTTGGCCGCGGTCCGCTGGCGGCGCGCGACGCACGAGGATCCCGGCGTAGCCGCCCGCGGCGAGCACGGCCACGACGTACGACGCCCAGGCCGGCAGGAACATCTGCTGGGCGAACTGGACGATCCACGAGTCGAACGGCAGGCTGATCGACCCGTGTCGCCCGAGCACCCACAGCTGCAGGCCGAGGAAGCCGAGCAGTCCGGCGAGCGTGATCACGAAGCTCGGCAGGCCGAACCGCGTGTAGAGGAATCCGTAGAGCAGCCCGACGAGCGCTCCCGCGCCGATCGCGCCGCACCAGAGCGAGCACGAGTTCCACTGCAGCTGCACGAACGTCGACGGCGAGGATCGGCCGCGGCCAGCCCGGAGACGGATCCCACCGACAGGTCGATCTCGCCGACCAGCAGCACCAGCACGATGCCGAGCGCGATCGTGCCGATCGCCGCGCACTGCATCGTCAGGTTCACGAGGTTCGTGCTCGAGAGGAACACGGGGTTGAGCGCCTGGAAGACCGTCCAGATCACCACGAGGCCGACGATCACCGGCAGCGATCCGAGGTCGCCTCCGCGGATCCGGGCGAGCAGCGAGGCGGCAGCCGACCGCATCCGCTCCGCGGCTCAGCAGCCGGTCGTCGGGTCGGCATCCGCCACGGTCGCCGAGGCTCCGTGGTCGTCACGAGCCGAGTTCATGCTCTCCCGCCGCCGCGCGGCTTCGCGCCGACGCAGGCGCCCTTGGTCGGTCATGCGGATGATCTTGCCCTCGCCGGCGGCTCGGTCGCGGGTGCGTCGGCCGCGCGACGGGTCACCGCGTTGTCGGTGGCGCCGGTGATCGCGGCGATGAGGGTCGCGCTGGTCACGTCGGCGATGTTGTACACGCCGTTGTTGCGCCCGAGGCGCAGCACGACGACGCGGTCGGCGACGGCCATCACGTCGGCCATGCTGTGGCTGATCAGCACCACGCCGTGCCCGCGCTCGCGGAGGCGCTCGATGAGGTTCAGCACCTCGGCGGTCTGCGCGACGCCCGAGCGCGGCGGTGGGCTCGTCGAGGATGACGATGCGCGGGTCGCCGATCAGCGAGCGGGCGATCGCGACGGTCTGGCGCTGACCGCCGGACAGCGAGGCGACCGGCATCGCGCACCGAGGGGATCTTCGCGGACAGTTCGCGCAGCAGCGTCCAGGTCTGCTGCTCCATGTCGACCTCGTCGAGGGTCCGGCCGCTGCGCAGCTCGCGGCCGAGCCACAGGTTGGCGACGACGTCGAGGTTGTCGCACAGCGCGAGGTCCTGGAAGACGGTGGCGATCCCGAGTTCCTGCGCGTCGGCGGGGCTCGCGATCTCGACGATGCTCGCCGTCGTACTCGATCGTCCCGGCGTCCGGGCGTGTGCACGCCGGACAGCACCTTGACGAGCGTCGACTTGCCGGCGCCGTTGTCGCCGATGAGCGCGACGACCTCGCCCTCGTTCACCCAGAAGTCGACGTCGGTGAGCGCCTTGACCGCGCCGAAGTGCTTGCCGATGCCGCGCATCGTCAGCACGCGCTCGCGCGCGCGTCCCGTGCCGGGGCTGTGTCATCGACATAGAGGTCATGCTCGGCATCGTCTCGAGCCCTACCCGCGTCACCGGATGCCGCGCGGTCATTCGCAGCGCCGCGACACGTAGCGCCGACGGCGTGCAGATGTCCTCGACGGTCCAGAATCCGTCGGCGACGACGGTCTGCGAGGATGTTCGTCGATCGTCACCGCAACAGGTTCGAGCAGCGTCGCGGGCGTGCCCTCGATCTCCAGCGGCGCGTCGACCTCCTCGCCCTTGAGCAGCGCGACGGCCACCTCGGCGGCGAGCTCGGCCTGGCGGCTTGATCGCCTTGTACACGGTCATTACTGGTCGCCGGTGATGATCCGCTGGATCGCGGAGAGCTCGGCATCCTGTCCGGTGACGATCGGCAACGGCGACACGTTGGCCGCCTTGAGCGCCGAGATCGCGCCGCTGGCGACGCCGTCGTTGGCCGCGTACACGCCCGCGATCTCGTCCGCCGTACTGCGAGATCTGGCCGGCCACCCACTCCTGCGCCTTGTCGGGGCTCCAGTCCGGGGTGTCGTACTCGGCGAGCACCCGCAGATCGCTGCGTCGATCACCCGCTGTGCGCCCCTCCGCGAACTGCGTCGCGTTGCTGTCGGTGGGCGAGCCGTTGACCATCAGGATGCCGGCGGCGCCGGCGCCCGCGCGCCTCGAGCGAGGCCACGAACGCGGTCGCCTGCAGATCGCCGACCTGCTCGTTGTCGAACGAGACGTAGTACGCGAGGTCGCCGCCGGCGATGAGGCGGTCGTAGGAGATCGACCGGCACGCCCTTGGGCGTTGGCCGCAGCACGATGCTCACCGCCGCCTGCGTGTCGACGGCGTCGAGCACGAGCACGTCGGCGCCCGCGGCGAGCGCGGACTCGGCCTGCTGCTGCTGCTTGGCGGCGTCCTGTCGGCGTTCGAGTAGAGCACCTGATAGGCGCCGAGTTCGGCGACTTCGGTCCTCGAACAGCGGCCGGTCGAAGGTCTCGTACCGCGCCGTCTTCGCGTCGGGCAGCAGCAGGGCGATCGTGCCCTCGCTCTGCGGAGCGGTCACCATCTCCCGCGCACGCGGACATGCCCACTGCGACGAGCGCCAGCACGGCCATGGCGACGGCGCGCACGCGGGGTCTTCCGCAGAACGCCGTCGACGGGGCATGGACATCGCAGGCTCCGCGGCTAAGCCGAGAAGGGAATGGCTTCGGCTTCGACGGTGACGTGGTCCAGCGCGATCGTGATGGCGCCGCGCGTCTCGGCCCACTCGCCGAACGATCGCCCCGACGATCTCGGGCAGCCCGCCGCCGACGCGAGCGCGGTGCGCTCGAGCGAGTGCCGCATCGGTGCCATGAGGATCTCGCCCGCCTGGCCGAGCTCGCCGCCGACGACGATCAGCTCGGGATCGAACAGGTTGCACAGGCTCGCGGCGGCGATGCCGATGTGCCGGCCGGCGTCCGCGATCACGCGGCGGGAGCTGCCGTCGCCGGCATCCGAGGCCTGCATGAGGTCGCGCAGGCGCTGCATGCCCTCGCTCGGCGGGAACAGCGACAGCAGCGCCGGCCCGCCGGCGTAGGTCTCGAGGCAGCCGCGGTTGCTGCAGCGGCAGATCGGGCCGTTCTCGTCGATCGTGACGTGCCCGATCTGGCCGGCCTTGCCGTTCACGCCGCGGAACAGGTCGCCGCCGACGATCAGACCGGCGCTGATCGTGTGGCCGACGCGGATGAACACCGACGACGACGCGGCGCGCGCACTGCCCTCGCGGGCCTCGGCGAGCCCGGCGAGGTTCGCCTCGCTGTCGACGAAGACGGGCCGGCCGATGCGCGCCGTCAGGCTCTCGGCGACGTCGACGCCCTCCCAGCCGCGCAGCAGCCCCGGTGTCGAGACCATGCCGGTGCGCGGGTCGATGGGCGCCGGCAGGGCGAGACCGACGGCGAGGAGGTCGCAGACCGATCCGCCGAGGGTCTCCATCATGTCGCCGAGCAGGATGCTGAGACGGTCGAGCTCGGCGTCGTGCCGGTGGTCGAGGGCGAGGGGGAGCGAGGTCTGGGTGACGACCGTGCGCGTCGCGTCGGCGATCGCGATGTGCAGCTGGCGCGAGCTGAAGTGCACGCCGGCGACGAGGCCGAGCTGGCGGGCGAGCGAGACGAGCGTCGCCCGCCGGCCGCTGCGCGAGGTGATCGACGTGTGGAGCAGTCCGGATGCGGTCAGCTCCTTGACGATGTTGGACACCGTGGCGGGCGAGAGGCCGGTGCTTCCCGCCAGCTCGACCTGGGTCAGCCGCCCATGCCGTTTGAGCGACTCGACGAGCCGGGCTCGGTTGGCTTCACGAAGTGAAGACTGCGAGCCGGGCGGGGCGATGCGTCGTACCACGGTCGACACTGTACCCGACGGGGTTCCGGGCCGACGAGGAACCCCCGGTCGACCCGAGGGGCCTCCGGGGGTTCCACGACGCCTGCCCGCGCTTTATCGGCGAACCGACCCGGCGGGCGCGGCTTCGGCGAGGCGCTCCTCGTCGAGGCGGTCGAGCTCGTGCAGCGACGAGCCCTTCGTCTCGCGCAGCGAGATGACCGCGACCAGCGTGATCGCCGCGGCGATCGCGAGGTAGATCGCGACCGGCACCCACGAGTCGAACCGCTGCAGCAGCGCGGCCGCGATGATCGGCGCGAGCGAGCCCGCGACGATCGAGGTGACCTGGTAGCCGAGCGAGACGCCCGAGTAGCGCATGCGCGTGGGGAACATCTCGCTCATGATCGCCGGCTGCGAGGCGTACATGAACGCGTGGATGACCAGGCCGATGCAGATCGCCAGCAGGATGATGACCGGAGTCTTCGTGTCGAACATCGGGAAGGCGAAGAAGCCCCAGGTGCCGGCGAGCACCGCGCCGATGAAGTAGACCGGCTTGCGGCCGATCCGGTCGGCGAGCCCGCCGATGGGCGGGATCACGATCATGTGCACGATGTGCGCGATGACCATGTAGCCGAGGATCTCGGCCATGTCGACCTCGTTGACCACGAGGTAGGTGATCGAGAACGTCACGACGAGGTAGTACATGATGTTCTCGGCGAAGCGCAGGCCCATCGCGGTGAAGACGCCGCGCGGGTAGCGCCGCAGCACCTCGAGCACGCCGTAGCGCACGTGCTCCTCCTGCTCGACCTTCTTCTGCACCTCGAGGAAGATCGGCGCGTCGGTGACGCGGGTGCGGATGTAGTAGCCGATCGCGACGATGACGACCGACAGCCAGAATCCGATGCGCCAGCCCCACGCGAGGAACTGCTCCTCCGTGAGCAGGCGGCTGAGCGTCAGCAGCACGACGGTCGCCAGCAGGTTTCCGATCGGCACGGCGGCCTGGGGGAACGATGCCCAGAAGCCGCGCGACTTGTCGGGGGAGTGCTCGGCGACCAGCAGTACGGCGCCGCCCCACTCGCCGCCGACGGCGAAGCCCTGCGCGAAGCGGAGGATGACCAGGAGCGCAGGAGCGAGGAAGCCGACCTGAGCGTAGGTGGGCAGGCATCCCATCAGGAAGGTCGCGACGCCGACGAGGATGATCGCGACCTGCAGGAGCCGCTTGCGGCCGTACTTGTCGCCGAAGTGCCCGAAGACGATGCCGCCGAGCGGGCGCGCGACGAAGCCGACCGCGTAGGTGACGAATGCGGCGATGATCGGCGTGAGCGGATCGTCCGACGGCGGGAACATGATCTTGTTGAAGACGAGGGTGGCCGCCGTGGCGTACAGGAAGAACTCGTACCACTCGACGACGGTTCCGGCCATGGATGCCGTGACGACGCGACGAAGACTCGACTGCTTCGGCGGTGCGTCGGGATTGCGGGGGGACGTGGCTGTGCGGGACGAAGCCATGCGCTGATACCTCCTTGTAGGGCGCGGTGCGGCAACGGGGATATGCCGCTCGGCGACCTTACCTGAGAATGGATTCAGGTTTCAAGTAGGTGGTGTGCAAGGAGTGGCCGTCGGGTCACTCCCGGAGGCGTACCAGTCGCTCGTGCCCGGTCTCTTCGAGCTCGGCGATCGATTCGCGCGCCTTGACGAAGTCGGAGAAGGACCGGTAGCCGAGGGCCTTCTCGCTGAACGACGGGTCCATCCGCCGCATGTGGGTCTTCACCGCGGAGCTGTGCAGCCACTCCGTGTCGTCGTCCTTGTCGTGGCCGAGCCGGAGGGCCCGCTCGAGCAGCCGCGTGGCCACCTCCTGCGGATCCTCGGGCGCCTCTTCCGACCGAAGGAACGGCGAGCTCCGCGTCGGCGGGCGTGGCGGTGACCGTGGTGGACGACGCGCGGCGGTTGGTGCGCTTGGGCGGCGCCGCCGGGCCCAGCGCGTCGATGAGGGATGCCTCCACTTCGGCTGGGGCCGCTGGGGCGGCATCCGTCGACGACGCCGTCTCGTCGGCGGCCGATCCGTCGGCAGCTGCCTCGACCGCCGGTCTCGGCATCCTTGCCGGGCGCCTTCCTGCCGCCTCGGCCGCCGCGGGTGCGCGGTGCCGGCTCAGCCGCCGGCGCGGCGTCGTCGGGGGATGCCGCGACGGCCTTGGCGCGCGATGCCGACCGCGAGGGCGCACGCGACCCGGATTCCCTCGTCGCGACCCGGGCGACGCGGGGCACGCCCGGGAGCGAGTCGTACGCCTCGAACTCGTCGCACGCCGCGGCGAGAGACTTCGCCGTCGACCCCGCCACGCCGACGCCGACGACGTAGCGGCCGAGGCGCCGGCAGCGCTGGGCGAGCGGGCACGTAGTCGGAGTCGCCCGCCACGATCACGACGTGCGTGAGGTCGGGCAGGCGGAACATGTCCTCGACGGCGTCCACGGCGAGGCGGATGTCGGCGCCGTTCTTGGCGTAGGCGGCCGCCGGGAAGAGCTGGACGAGGTCGACCGCCCGCGCGACCAGCTGCGTGCGGTAGACCGCGTTGACGGGCGAGGACCAGTCCGCGTACGCGCGGGTGAGCACCAGCGTGCCGAACGAGGCGGCGTAGTCGATGATCGCCCCGACGTCGATCGTCGCAGCGCTCAGCCGCTCCGCGATCTCGGGGTCTTCGGGCGTCTCGATGATGCGCTGGCGGTCGCGCCCGTACGAGTTGCGCCCGTGCACGCGGTCGTACCAGGAGATGACGATGTTGTCGAAGTCGAGGTAGACGGCGACGCGGGAGTTCTGCGAGTCGGGCATTGCTCCAGTCTGTCAGGCGGTGCCCGGCGACGCCCGCGCCGGTCCGGTCAGCGTTCGCTGGGGTACACGAGTCCGATCTGGCGGCGGATCTCGTCGAGGGTTCCCATGATGGCCACGGTCTCGTCGATCGGCAGGATGTCGCTGTCGTAGGCGCCGGAGGTGACGTACCGCTCCGCGGCGAGCGCCTGGAACTGCATGCCCCTGCCCTGGATGTGCGACTCGTACGACTCGCGCACCTCGCCGTCCGGCGCGACGAGCCGGAATGACGTCGGGGTGTACCAGACCGGGTCGATGTCGATCCGCGCCTCCGTGCCCACGATCGATGCGGAGTTGGGTCCGGCGGCGTGGGAGGCGGAGAGCGATGTCGACAGGGCCCCCGAGGCGTGCCGGAAGATCGTCGCGACCTCGTCGTCCACGCCCGTCGCGCCGATCGTCGCGGATGCGGTGACCGTGACGGGCGCGCCGAGGATGTCCCAGGCGAAGGAGACCGGGTAGATGCCCAGGTCGAGAAGGGCGCCGCCGCCGAGGTCGAGGTTGTTGAGCCGGTGGGCGGGATCGGTGGAGATCTTCTGGGTGTGGTCGGCGAGGACCGCCCTGATCTCGCCGAGAGCGCCCGAATCGACGAGCTCGCGGATGCGGATCATGTGCGGCAGGTACCGGGTCCACATCGCCTCCATGGCGAGCAGTCCGTTCTTCCCGGCGACGTCGCGCACCCTCTCCGCCTCGGCGCCGGTGAGGGTGAAGGGCTTCTCGACGAGCACGTGCTTGCCGTGCTCCAGCATGAGGATCGCGTTCTCGGCGTGCATCGGATGCGGCGTCGAGACGTACACGATGTCGACGTCGGGATCGGCGGCGAGCTCTTCGTAGGATGCGTGCACGCGCGGAACGGCGAACTCCTCCGCGAAGCGGCGTCCCGACTCCGGCGTGCGTGAGCCCACGGCGACGAGATCGAGGGCGGCGGTTCTCAGGTCGGAGGCGAAAGCGTGGGCGATGCCGCCCGTAGCGAGGATTCCCCAGCGCAGTCCAGTCATCCCCCGAGCGTATCCATGCTCGCGGCTGTCCCGGTACCCGCGGCTCGGGCGACGGCAGCGGAGCGGAACACTCGATAGACTGGCCGATGTGACCGGTAACATCGACGCCATCGCCGCCGTCCGAGCCGATGTGGCGGCCCTGCATTCGGAGCTCGTGCGCTACGGGCTCATCGTCTGGACCGGCGGCAACGTCTCCGGCCGCGTGCCCGGGGAAGACCTGTTCGTGATCAAGCCGTCGGGCGTCTCCTACGACGATCTGACGCCGGAGAACATGATCCTCTGCGATCTCGAGGGCAATGTCGTTCCCGGCACGCCCGGCAGCGAGCGGTCACCCTCGAGCGACACCGCGGCTCACGCGTATGTGTATCGCCACATGCCTCAGGTCGGCGGCGTGGTGCACACGCACTCGACGTACGCCGTGGCCTGGGCGGCGCGGGGACAGGAGATCCCGTGCGTCCTCACGGCGATGGCCGACGAGTTCGGCGGCCCGATCCCGGTCGGCCCGTTCGCGATCATCGGCGACGACTCGATCGGACGCGGCATCGTCGACACGCTGCGCGGACATCGCTCGCGGGCCGTCCTCATGCAGAACCACGGTCCGTTCACGATCGGCACGTCGGCCAAGGATGCCGTCAAGGCGGCGGTCATGCTCGAAGACGTCGCGCGAACGGTGCACATCGCCGCGCAGGCCGGACCGCTGATCCCGATCCCGCAGGAGGCGATCGACAGCCTGTACGACCGGTACCAGAACGTCTACGGTCAGAGCACCGACGACAAGCGCTGATCGCTGTCGCGGGCGGGTGCACCGTCGGCCAGGGGCGCGAGCGCGCGGTCGAGGTCGGCGATCACGTCGGCCGGATCCTCCAGACCGATCGACAGACGGATCGTCGTCGGCGTGATGCCGGCCTCGGCGAGCTGGCTCGAGGTCATGTGGCTGTGCGTCATCGAGGCGGGGTGGGCGATGAGGCTGCGGGCGTCGCCGATGTTGGCCACGAGACGGACCACCTCCAGGCGCGCGATCAGCGCCTCCACGCGGGTGAAGTCCTCCTCGGCGTCACCGGCGGTGTGCACGTCGAACGAGAAGACGGATGCCGCGCCTCGCGGCAGGTACTCGCGCGCCAGCTCGTGCCAGGGGCTCGACGCCAGCCCGGGGTGATTCACGCGCGAGACCGCCGGATGCGCCTCGAGGAAGCGGGCCACGTCGAGCGCGCTCGCGCTGTGCCGCGCCATCCGCAGGTCGAGGGTCTCCAGACCCTGCAGCAGCTGGAAGGCGTTGAAGGCCGCGAGCGACGGTCCGAGGTCGTGGACGTACTTCGTCTTCACGAGCGCGATGAACGGCGAGCCCGTCGCCGCGAACCGGTCGACCAGACTGCCGCCCGGCACGCGCCGGTACGGCGCCGTCAGCTGCGGCCAGCGGTCGGGCTGGAGGGCGAAGTCGAACGTGCCGAGATCGACGACGACCCCGCCCAGTGAGGTGCCGTGGCCGCCGAGGTACTTCGTCGCGGAATGGACCACGATGTCGGCGCCGAAATCCTTCGCCCGCTGCAGGTACGGCGTCGCGACCGTGTGGTCGATCACGAGCGGCACGCCGGCGTTCCGAGCCACGCGGGCGACCGAGCGGATGTCGAGCACCTGGGCGTTCGGATTCGTGATGGATTCCGCGAACAGCGCCCGGGTGGTGGGGCGAACCGCCGCGGCCCAGGCTCTTTCGTCGTCCTGGTCGACGAAGGTCACGTCGATGCCCCAGTCCGCGAACGTGTCCTGCAGCAGATCGATCGTTCCGCCGTACAGCTGGCGGGCCGCCACGATGTGCTCGCCCTGCTTGGCCAGCGCGAGCAGCGCGACCGCCACCGCCGCCTGCCCCGACGACACGGCGGCGGCGGCGATGCCGCCCTCGAGCTCGGCCACCCGCTGCTCGAACACCAGCACCGTGGGATTCGCGGCGCGGCTGTAGATGTTCCCCTCCCGCCGGAGCGCGAACAGGTCGCGCGCCTGGCTGAGCGAGCTGAACTCGAACGCGTTGGACTGGTAGATGGGCGGAACGGCGGTGTTCTCGGCGACACCGGGCACGTACCCCGCCTGCACCTGCGCCGTCGCGAAGGAACGGGAGACCTCGGACATCCCCCCATTGTCGAGGGGAGCGCCGGTGGGAGCATCTTCGTGTGTCGAACTGTTGCGATGAAGCGCCGCCGCGGATGGCCTACGGGATCAGGGTGACCTTCCCGTCCGCTCCGTCCTGCACGGCACGGTGGGCGGATTCGGCATCCGCCAGCGGGAAGGACGGACCGAGCTCGACGGAGAATCGTCCGGCGGCCATCAGCGCGATCGTGACGGGGAGGGCCTCGCGACGCCAGGCCTGCTCTCGCTCCGACAGCGGCCGCGGACCGCCGCCGGAGAATGCGCGGATGCCGAAGGACGCGGCATCCCGCCCGCGTACGAGCGTCGCGATGCGATCGCGGTCGGTCACCAGCTCGAGGGACGCCTGGATGGCCTCGTCGGTGCCTGCGGCGTCGACCGCGACCGTGACGCCCTGCGGAGCAGTCGCGCGCACACGGTCGGTCAGGCCCTCGCCGTACACGACGGGCGTCGCCCCGAGCGCACGGACCCGGTCGGATCGGCGTTCGGACGAAGTCGCGATCACCCTCGCCCCCCACAGCGCGGCGAACTGGATCGCCGCCTGCCCGACGGATCCGGATCCGCCGTGGACGAGCACGGTGTCGGAGGGGCCCACGCAGAGCGAGCGCAGCGCCTGATAGGCGGTTCCGACCGGGATGCCGAGCGCGGCGCCCTCCGCGGCGCTGATCCTGCGGCGGCCGCGGCTGCACGTTCTCGGCTCGGACCGCGATCTCGGCGGCGTAGGCCCCCGACGCGCCGAAGACCACGACCGCATCGCCGACGCGGAAGCCGTCGACGCCGGTTCCGATCGCGGTCACGACGCCGGCGGCATCGGCCCCGATGCGGCGCGGCTCGGTCAGCGGCTCGGAGGCGCGGAGCCCGCTGCGCACCTTCCAGTCGATCGGGTTCACACCCGCCGCCTCCACGCGGACGACCAGCTCTCCCGGACCGGGCTCCGGGGTCGGGACGTCGGTGAGGGTCAGGACCTCGGGTCCTCCGAACTCGGTGTACACGATGGCTGCAGTCATGTGGGGCGGAACCTTCCGTCGGGCGGGCACTATTCCCGCAGGGCCTTCTGAATGCGCGGGAGGGAGACCGGCTCAGCCGTTCCCAGGTGCTGAGCGAACAGGCTGATCCGGTACTCCTCCAGGAGCCAGCGCGTCCGCGTGAGGGCCGGTGCGGCACCCGAGGGGAGCGGAATCGATCCGCCGGCTTCGGCGTAGACCTCCGCTGCCCGCTCGTACTCGGTCATGCGCTGGCGATCGCGTCCCGGGTTGTCCACCAGGCCGTCAAGCCGCTCCTTCGCACCGCGCAGGTAGCGCGGCACATGCGCGAGGCGGGCGAGACCGGTCGTGGAGATGAAGCCGGGGAACACGAGGCCCGCGAGCTGGCCCTTCGCGTCGTTCAGCGCGCCCAGGAGGGTGAGCGAGTTCTGCGCCCGCAGCGCGCGGTCCGCATCGCGGGCCGCCGTCAGGATGCGGGCGGCCAGTGAGACCGTCTGGAACGTCTCGTCGACCACCACCGCCGACAGGGCGTCGCGGACCCGCTCGAACTCCTGGCGCGTTCGCACGGCGGCGTCGCCCACGGTGCGCGTGAGGACCGCGTCCGCCACGGCCACGCGCGCATCTTCGACCAGGGCTTTCGCCGACGGATACGGAGAGGCCGCCAGCGCGAGCTTCTCCGTCGCGGTGAGGTGCTCGAGCACGTACGACGCGGGGGAGGCGACGGTCAGCAGCAGGAGGCGTCGGAGGCCGGCGGCGCTGGCCCTCTCCGCCGCCTCGGGGGTGGTCTCGACCCGCAGCGCGACGCTCGATCCCTCATCGACGAGCGCCGGGTAGCCGCGCACGACGCCACCGGCGACCTTGGTGTCGACCACGGCGGGGAGTGCCTCGAAGTCCCAGTCGGTGAGTCCGGCGCGTTCGACGAAGGCGCGTGCACTCGTGTGCCCGGCGCTCGGCTCATCGGTGCCTCCGGCCGCCTCGACGGGCTGGCGGATGCCGACGGACCCGCGGACCCTTCGGCGGCCGCGGGTCGCGCGCCGGTGGCGCGCGCCACGGAGGTGCGGGCGCGCTCGCCGAGCCGCCCCTGCAGCTCAGTCAGATCTCGGTCGGAGCCGACGGTGCGCCCTCGCTCGTCGACGGCGCGGAACGAGACCTTCAGGTGGTCGGGCACACGGTCCCACTCGAAGTCGGCGGCGTCCACCGGCTGGTTCGCGACCCGCTGGATGCGCGCCGCCAGCGCGTCGCGCAGCGGCGTCGGGGGAAGCCCCGCGTGCGCCTCGGGACCCATGCCCTCGAGCTCCTCGGCGAAGCGGGCGGCCCAGTCGGCCGCCGGCACGACGTGTCGGCGGATCGCTTTCGGCAGGGCGCGCAGAAGCGCGGTGATCATCTCATCGCGCATGCCCGGCACCTGCCAGTCGAACCCGTCCGGACGCACCTGTGCGAGCAGGGCCAGCGGCACGACCGCGGTCACCCCGTCGTCTTCCGCACCCGGTTCGAAGCGGTACCGCAGCGAGAGGACCTGATCTCCCTGCGTCCACCGCGCGGGGAACGCGCGCTCGTCCGCACGCCCGGCGTCGTCGAGGAGGTCGGCTTCGGTCATGTCGAGCAGCCGCGGGGCGCGCTGCGCGGCATCCCGCCACCACGTCTCGAACGAGCGCACGTCGAACACGTCGTGCGGGACGCGCGCGTCGTAGAACGCGAAGACCGCCTCATCGCCCACCAGGATGTCGCGACGTCGCTCGCGCTCCTCGATCCGCTCGAGCCGTCGGCGCAGTTCGAGGTTGCGGCGCTCGAAGGCGGTGAGCCGCTTGTCGAGCGAGGCGGCGTCCCATTCGCCCTCCACGAGCGCGTGGCGCAGGAACAGCTCACGCGCGAGCGGCCGGTCGAAACGCGCCAGCTGCGCCCGGCGTCGCGGGATGATCTCCACCCCGAACAGCGTCACCTTCTCGTAGACGGATGCCGCCCCCGCCGCTTTGGACCAGTGCGGCTCGCTGAGCTGACGCTTCGTGAGATCTCCCGCGAGCGCCTCTGCCCAGGCGGGATCGATCGCGGCGACCGTCCGAGCGAAGAGGCGGGAGGTCTCCACGAGCTCCGCGGCCATCACGGCGGACGGACGCTTCTTGCGCAGTCCGGATCCCGGGAAGATCGCGAACCGGGCGCCGCGGGCTCCGACGTATTCGCCGCCCGAGCGCTTGTCCGCCCGCTTGGCGTCGCGCCCTGAGGGCGCGGGCGTGCTCCGCTCGTCGAGGATGCCGATGTGTGAGAGCAGGCCGCTGAGGATCGCCCTGTGCAGGTCGTCGGGGTTCGCGGTCCTCTCGGCGTCGCCGCGGCGCTTGCCGCCCACGAGGGTGCGCAGCTGCCGGTGCACGTCGACCCACTCGCGCACGCGCACGTAGTTGAGGTGCTCGGAGCGGCACAGCCGCCGGAAGGCACTCGAGCCGAGCGCGGCCTGCTGCTCCTGCAGGTGGTTCCAGAGGTTCAGCAGGGTGAGGAAGTCACTGGTCGGGTCGACGAACCGCGCGTGCAGCCGATCCGCCTCCTCCCGTCGCTCCTCGGGCCGCTCGCGCACGTCCTGGATCGACATGCCGGCGACGATGGCCAGGACCTCGCGCTGCACGCCCGTGCGCTCGGCTTCGATCAGCATGCGTGCGAACCGCGGATCGATCGGCAGCCGGGAGATCTGGCGGCCCAGTCCCGTCAGTCGCGTCGACCCGTCGGCGTCGCTCCGACCGCCTCCGGCACCGGGGCGGCTCGGCGGCCGGACGGCCCCGAGCTCGAGCAGCAGGTCGAACGCCGCCTTGACGCCGCGGGAGTCGGGCTTGGTCAGGAACGGGAAGGAGGTGATGTCGCCGAAGCCGAGGGACAGCATCTGCAGGATGACCGAGGCGAGGCTCGTGCGGAGGATCTCGGGCTCGGTGAATTCCGGTCGCTTCTGGAAGTCCTCCTCGGAGTACAGGCGGATGGCGATGCCCGGGCTCGTGCGACCGGCCCGGCCGGAGCGCTGCTGCGCGGACGCCTGCGACACGGCCTCGATGGGCAGCTGCTGGATCTTGGTACGCGCGCTGTAGCGCGAGATGCGGGCCGTGCCGGTGTCGATGACGTACCGGATGCCGGGCACCGTGAGGCTCGTCTCGGCGACGTTGGTCGCGAGGATCACCCTGCGCCGCACGCCGGCGATGCGCCCCTCGGAGCCGCGCGACGGGCGTTCGAAGACCCGGTGCTGCTCAGCCGCACTCAGGCGGCCGTAGAGGGGGAGCACCTCGGTGGGAGCGGCGTCGTTCGCGTACATGCCTCTTACGGCATCCATCGCATCGCGGATCTCGGCCTCACCCGGGAGGAAGACCAGCACGTCGCCGGGCGCCTCGCGGTCGAGCTCGCGCAGTGCTGCGGTGATGCCGTCCACCTCGTCGTCGGAATCGTCGGGGCCCTGGTATCGGATCTCCACGGGATAGGTGCGGCCCGACACCTCGATGATCGGGGCGGGCGTGCCCGCGGCATCCGCGAAGTGCGTCGCGAAGCTCTGCGGATCGATCGTGGCGCTCGTGACGATCACGCGCAGGTCGGGTCGCCGGGGGAGGATCTGCGTCAGGTAGCCGATCAGGAAGTCGACGTTGAGCGACCGTTCGTGCGCCTCGTCGATGATGATGGTGTCGTACCGGCGCAGGAGGCGGTCGCGGTGGATCTCGTTGAGCAGGATGCCGTCGGTCATCAGCGCGATGCGCGTGTCGGCGCCGACGTTGTCGGTGAAGCGCACCTTGTAGCCGACCGTCGTGCCGAGCGGCACCTCGAGCTCGTCGGCGATGCGCTCGGCGATCGTGCGCGCGGCGATCCTCCGCGGCTGCGTGTGCGCGATGCGGGTGCGGCCCAGCTCGAGGCAGATCTTGGGCAGCTGCGTCGTCTTGCCCGACCCCGTCGCCCCGGCGACGATCACCACCTGGTGGTCGCGGATCGCGCGCGCGATCTCCTCCCGTGCGGCGCTGACGGGCAGCTCCGGCGGGTAGGAGATCACGGGTTCCGACGCGGGCATAGCCTTCGATCGTACCGAGCCCACCGGGCCCGGTCTCCCCACCCAGACGCTTCGTGCCCGAGTGACCCGGGGCTCCTAGGCTGGATGCATGACGATCCCCACGGTTCCGCTCAACGACGGCTACGACATCCCCCAGCTCGGCTACGGCGTGTTCCGAGTGCCGCCGGCCGACACGGAGCGCGCGGTCGCGGAGGCGCTGGAGGTCGGCTACCGCCACATCGACACGGCGGCCATCTACGGCAATGAGGAGGGCGTGGGCGCTGCGATCGCCGCGAGCGGGATCCCCCGCAGGGAGCTGTTCGTCACGACGAAGCTCTGGAACGACCGCCACGACGCAGACGAGCCGCATTCCGCGATCCGCGAGAGCCTCGACAGGCTCCGCCTCGACCAGGTCGATCTCTACCTCGTCCACTGGCCCACCCCGGCACGCGACAACTATCTGCACGCGTGGGAGAAGCTCATCGAGCTGCGCGCGGCGGGGCTGACGCGAAGCATCGGCGTATCGAACTTCCTCGTGCCGCATCTGGAGCGCATCGTGGCCTCGACGGGAGTGGTGCCCGCCGTCGACCAGATCGAGCTGCACCCGGCCCATCAGCAGCGCGAGCTGACCGACTGGGCGAGCGCCCAGGGAGTCCGCATCGAAGCCTGGGGTCCCCTCGGTCAGGGGAAGTACGACCTCTTCGGCATCCCGGCGATCGCCGAAGCGGCATCCGCGCACGGCAAGACCTCGGCGCAGGTCGTGCTGCGCTGGCACCTGCAGAAGGGCTACATCGTCTTCCCGAAGTCGGTCCGTCGGGAGCGGCTCGAGGAGAACCTGAACGTTTTCGACTTCGCGCTGTCGGATGCCGAGATCGAGGCGATCGACGCGATCGACCCGCGGTGACGGGAGCGGCCGGGTCAGCGCCCACCCCGACGAGGTGAACTGACCCGATCCCGGGCCGGGGAACGGAACGGAGAAGCATGAACCCGCGGCTGGAGTCTTCGGCGAGTCCGTACCTGAGGGCCCACGCCGGCAACCCGGTCGCCTGGTACCCGTGGGGCGAGGCGGCCTTCGCGCAGGCGCGGGAGCGCGACGTGCCGGTGCTCGTCTCGATCGGCTATTCGACGTGCCACTGGTGCCACGTCATGGCCCGCGAGTCGTTCGCCGACCCGGCGACGGCGGAGCTTGTGAACCGGGACTTCGTCGCGATCAAGGTCGACCGCGAGGAGCACCCCGAGGTGGATGCGGCCTATATGGCGGCCGCGTCGGCCTTCACGCCGCACCTGGGCTGGCCGTTGACGGTCTTCGCGACCCCCGACGGCCGCCCGTTCTTCGCCGGAACCTACTTCCCGCCCGAGCCGCGGTCCGGCATCCCCTCATTCACGCAGGTGCTCGCCGCCGTGCACGAGGCGTGGAGCCTCCGCCGGGAGCAGGTGGACGAGACGGCGGCGGCGGTCGCCGGTGCGCTGGCCGATGCCGGGGCGGCGGCATCCGGAGTCGGCGCACTGCCGGCGCGCGACGACCTCGCGCGCGCCGCCGCGACGTTGAAGCAGCGGGAGGACACCGCGTTCGGCGGGTTCGGGGGCGGCGATCCGGCGACGCCGAAGTTCCCGATCGCGACGGCCCTGCGGTTTCTGCAGTCCCGCGTCGTGCGCGATGCCAACCCGGGAGCCGCGGCGGTCGCCGACCGCGCGCTCGCCGCGATGGCGGCTTCGCCGCTGCGCGACCCGGTCGAGGGCGGCTTCTTCCGCTATGCGACGCGACGCGACTGGACCATCCCGCACTACGAGCGGATGCTGACCGACAACGCCCAGCTGCTCGATGTGGCGGTCGACGCCGGGGACGCCGACACCGCGCGGGGCATCGCGGCGTTCCTCGTCGACGTGCTCCAGCAGCCCGGCGGAGGCTTCGGAGCGGCGCAGGACTCCGAGTCGTGGATCGACGGCTTGCGCAGCGAAGGCGGCTACTACCAGCGGGATGAATCCGCCCGCGCAGAACTCGACCCGCCCGCGGTGGACGGCAAGGTCGTGACCGGATGGAACGGCCTGGCGATCGGCTCGCTGGCGCGCGCCGGGGCCCGGCTCGCCGAGCCCCGGTGGATAGAGGCCGCACGGTGGGCCGCGCAAGCCGTGCTCGGCACGAATGTGCGTGGGGACGGCAGGCTCGTCCGTGCGTCGCTCGACGAGGTCCCGTCGACGGCTGCGGCCACGCTCGCCGACTACGGGCAGCTCGCCGCAGGACTCGCGGCACTCTCCGCCGCGACGGGCGAAGTCGCCTACGCCGAGAGGGCGCGCGAGCTGGTCGCGGCGTGCGTTCGGTCGGACGGCGTCGTCGCGACTCCCGGCGGAGGGGACGCCGTGCTCGCCGCCCAGAGGATCGGTGCGCCGGATGCCGCCTCCGACGGCGACGAACCCTCGGGCTCCTCGTCGCTGGCCGACGCCGCTGCGGCCCTCTGGCAGCTCGGCGCGGGAGACGAGTTCCGGCAGATCGCGGCCGGAATCGTGGGTCGTCACGCTGCGGATGCCGTGGCCCAGCCGCTCGCCTACGGAGCGCTGCTGCGGGTGGCCGCTCAGCTCGCCGGCCCGCCGCGGCAGCTGGTCGTGGTGACCGACGACCGGGGCGCGCCGCTGGTCGCCGCCGCGCGGGCGATCCCCGCCGACGTGTTCGTCGTGGTCGACCAGGCACAGGCCGAGGCGTTCAGCAGCCACGGCTTCGCGCTGTTCGAGGGCAAGTCGATGATCGGAGGACAGCCGACGGCGTTCGAATGCGAGGCGTTCACCTGTCGGATGCCGGTCACGAGGGTGGATCAGCTGACCGGCTAGATCCAGCCGCTCATCCAGCTGTGCACCCGCCAGAAGTCGTACGGCACCGACATCGCGGTGAGGATGGGGTACCAGAAGGCCGCCAGCACGACCGCCACCAGCAGGAACATCAGCACCATCCGCTGGCCCGCAGTGCGCCGGTGCGGATCCGCGCTTCCGGCTCCGGAGATGTCGCGCAGCGCGAACGTGAGGGCGAGCAGCAGGAAGGGCAGCGTCGCGATCGTATAGAACTGGAAGACCGGGCGCTCCGGATAGAGCAGCCACGGCACATACGTCACCCCGACGCCGGTCAGCACGAGCGCGAACCGCCAATCGCGCGTGCGCGCGAACCGGTAGATGAGGTAGAGCACCGCGGCGATGGCCGCGTACCACACGAGCGGGTTCGGCATGCTGTACATGTTCTCGACGCAGCCGCCCGGTGACGCGCATCCCGCCTCACCCTGAGGTGTCGACTGGTAGTACATCGACGTCGGGCGCAGCAGCAGCGGCCACTGCCACGCCGGACTCGCATAGCCGTGACCCGATGTGAGGCCGACGTGGAAGTTGTAGATATCGCGGTGGTAGGCCCACAGCCCCCGCTCCCGTTGGTAGCCTCCGTCCGTCGCGAGCCAGCCCGTCCACGACGCCAGGTAGACGGCGAGCGCCACCGGCACGAACAGCACGAACGTCGCCGGCCCCTGCCGGAAGGCGGCATCGGCCGGCCAGATCGCGACGCCCGGCGCGCCGGCGCGCGAGCGCGTCGGTGACGACCAGGTAGACGCCCAGCCCCGCGAGCGCGTACAGCCCCGACCACTTGACGGCCGTGGCGGCGCCGATCGCCGCGCCCGCGGCGATGATCCACGGCCTGTTCCACACCACGGGCCCCCATGCCGGTGGCGCGCCGCCGTCCGCACGGGCAGCAACCAGCGCGGAGAGCCGATCGATGTGCGTACGGCGGTCGATCAGCACGAACCAGAACGCGAGCAGGATGAACAGCGTCAGGAAGTTGTCGAGCAGCGCGACCCGGCTCATGACGATGGCGAGACCGTCGATCGCCATCAGCAGCGCGGCGACGGTGGCGAACGGCACCGATCCCGTCATCGCCTTCGCGACCAGGTACAGCACCAGCACGATCGCCGTGCCGGCGATCGCCGTCGCGATCCGCCACCCGAACGACGATTCCGCGCCGAACAGCGCCATTCCCGCTCCGATCAGCAGCTTGCCGAACGGGGGGTGCACCACGAAGCTGCCGGTCGTGGCGAACGTGTCGGTGTCGCCCGCGAGGAAGCTCTCGTTCGCCTCGTCGGGCCACGTCGCGGCATAGCCCAGCACCCACTGGGTCCACGCGTCCTTCACGTAATACGTCTCGTCGAAGATGAACGCGCGCGGGTGCCCCAGATTCCACAGCCGGAGGATGCCGGCGAGAAGGGTGACGACGGTGGGCGCCAGCCACGCCCACCTCCGTGCCAGGCGCGGATCGGCCGCGATTCGCGCGGTCCACCGGTCGTAGAGCGAGGGCCGCGTCCCGGGGAGGAGGGGAGCCGTCGCCGTCACAGGCTCCAGCCTAGGGTGGGAGGGTGATCATCCTGGCCGCGACCCCGATCGGCAATCTCGGCGACGCGTCGCGGCGGCTGGTCGAGGCCCTCGAGGCCGCCACGGTGATCGCGGCCGAAGACACGCGCACGACGCAGCGGCTTCTCGGCGGGCTCGGCGTCGCGAACCGCCCGCGGCTGATCGCCCTCCACGACCACAACGAGAAGGACCGCGCGGCCGAGCTGGTCGCTCTGGCGCGCGATCAGGATGTGCTGGTGCTGAGCGACGCCGGCATGCCGACCGTGAGCGACCCGGGATACGGGCTCGTCGTCGCCGCGGCCGCCGCCGGGGTCGAGGTCCGCGTCATCCCCGGGCCGAGCGCCGTGCTCGCGGCGGTCGCCGTCTCGGGTCTTCCCACCGACCGGTTCACGTTCGAAGGATTCCTTCCCCGCAGACCCGCGGAGCGGCGTGCGGCTCTCCGCGCGCTCGCGGCGGAGCGGCGCACCATGGTGTTCTTCGAGTCCCCGTCGCGGGTGGCGGCATCCCTCTCCGACATGGCGAACGCGTTCGGCCAGGACCGCCGGGCGGCCGTCTGCCGCGAGCTGACGAAGCTGTACGAGGAGGTCGTGCGCGGCACGCTCGCCGAGCTGGCGGCGTGGGCGGAAGGCGGTGTGCGCGGCGAGCTGGTCGTGGTCGTGGAGGGCGCGCCCGCGGCCCAGCTCTCCTTCGCCGACGCCGTCGGGCAGGTGCTCGAGATCGTCCGCACCGGAACGCGATTGAAGGATGCCGCCGGCGAGGTGTCGGCCCACACCGGCCATTCCTCGCGCGAGCTCTACCAGGCCTCCCTCGCCGCCAGGAACGATCCGGGCGCCGGGTTGGGGCCCCGTCACACGGCGGGGCGCGGCATCCCGCCGAATTAGACTTCTCAGGTGAGTACCGGCGAATCCTTCTATATAACGACGCCGATCTACTATCCGAGTGACGTGCCCCACATCGGCCACGGCTACACGACGGTGGCGGTCGACGCCCTTGCACGCTGGCACCGTCAGGCGGGGGATGACACCTGGATGCTGACCGGCACCGACGAGCACGGTCAGAAGATGCTGCGCGCGGCCGCGGCCAACAGCGTCACGCCGCACGAGTGGGTCGACCGGCTCGTCACCGAGTCGTGGTTCCCGGTCCTGAAGACCCTCGACGTCGCCAACGACGACTTCATCCGCACGACCCAGCCGCGGCACGAGGAGCGCGTCAAGCAGTTCGTGCAGGCGATCTACGATCGCGGCTACATCTACGCCGGCGAGTACGAGGCGCTGTACTGCGTCGGCTGCGAAGAGTTCAAGCCCGAGTCGGAGATCGTCGACGGCACCGGTCCGTTCGAGGGGCTGAAGGTGTGCGCGATCCACTCCAAGCCGCTCGAGCTGCTGCAGGAGAAGAACTACTTCTTCAAGCTGAGCGAGTTCCAGGGCCGGCTGCTCGAGCTGTACGCAGGAGTGCCCGACTTCATCCGGCCCGAATCGGCGCGGAACGAGGTCGTGTCGTTCGTGAAGAACGGCCTGAAGGACCTGTCGATCTCGCGGTCGGCCTTCGACTGGGGCATCCAGGTGCCGTGGGACGAGTCGCACATCATCTACGTGTGGGTCGACGCGCTGCTGAACTACGCGACGGCCGTGGGCTACGGCTCGGACCCCGCCGAGTTCGCCCGCCGCTGGCCGGCCTACCACGTGGTCGGCAAGGACATCCTTCGCTTCCACGCGGTGATCTGGCCCGCGATGCTCATGGCCGCAGGCCTCGAGGTGCCGCGCGGCGTGTTCGCGCACGGCTGGCTGCTGGTCGGCGGCGAGAAGATGTCGAAGTCCAAGCTCACCGGCATCGCGCCGACCGAGATCACCGACGTGTTCGGCTCCGACGCGTACCGGTTCTACTTCCTCTCGGCGATCGCGTTCGGGCAGGACGGCTCGTTCTCGTGGGAGGACCTCTCCGCGCGATATCAGGCGGAGCTGGCCAACGGGTTCGGCAATCTCGCGTCGCGGACGACGGCGATGCTCGAGCGGTACTTCGAGGGGATGGTGCCGCCGCCCGGCGCGTACACGGACGCCGACCTTCACATCCAGCAGATCGTGGCGGATGCCGCGACCGCGGCGGACGCGGCGATCGACCAATTCCGCATCGACGAGGCGATCGCGGCGACCTGGACGATCGTCGACGCGCTCAACCTCTACATCACCGAGAACGAGCCGTGGGCGCTCGCGAAGGACGACGCCCAGCGCGAGCGCCTCGGCACCGTGCTGTACACGGCCGCCGAGGGCCTGCGAGCGCTCGCGGTCCTGCTCTCGCCGATCACGCCCGTCGCGACCGGCAAGCTGTGGACCGCGCTCGGAGCCGGTGACACGCTCGGCGCGCTCACGGACCAGCCCATCCGCGAGGCCGGCAAATGGGGCAGGCTTCCCGCCGGTGCGACGGTCAACGCGCTCGCTCCGCTGTTCCCGCGCGTCGAGCAGAGCGCGTGACGGATCCCCAGCGGGTACGTGCGGGAGCGGCACAACGACGGCACGCGGGATGTGCGGTGGCCGGCGGCCCCCGAGCCGCTGGCCGTCCCGGTGTACGACAACCACGCCCACCTCGAGATCGTCGACGGCGACGAGCCGCTCGCACTCACGGAGCAGCTCCACCGCGCGGCCGCGGTCGGCGTGATCGGCGTCGTGCAGGTCGGGGGAGACGTCGAGTCCAGTCGCTGGTCGGCGTGGGCCGCGGCATCCCATCCCGGCGTCCTCGCGGCCGTCGCGATCCACCCGAACGAAGCGCCCGCGTACGAAGCGGCGGGCGAACTGGATGCCGCGATCGCGGTGATCGATGAGCTCGCGGCCGAGCCGCGGGTTCGCGCGATCGGCGAGACCGGCCTGGACTTCTTCCGCACCGAGGAGCAGGGTCTGCCGGCCCAGCACCGCGCGTTCGAAGCCCACATCGCACTCGCGAAGAAGCACGGCATCGCGATGCAGATCCACGATCGCGACGCGCACGACGCCGTGCTGGAAACGCTTGAGCGGGTGGGCGCGCCGGAGCGGACGGTGTTCCACTGCTTCTCGGGGGATGCCGGCATGGCCCGGATCGCGGCTCACAACGGGTACTACCTGTCGTTCGCGGGCAACCTCACGTTCAAGAACGCGCAGAACCTGCGAGACGCGCTCGCCGTGACCCCGCGCGAGCGGATCCTGGTCGAGACCGACGCGCCGTTCCTCACGCCGATCCCGCACCGGGGCCGTCCGAATGCGCCGTACCTCGTGCCGCTCACCGTTCGGTTCATGGCCGCAGAGTTGGGCGTGGACGTCGACGAGCTGTGCGCGCAGCTCGCTGCGAACACCGTCGAGGTCTACGGCGCCTTCGGCGCGTAGCGATCGGACTCGACGGCTGCCGTTTCCTGCGAGCGCTGCGCCGGGCGATGCTGCGGTCGCAGGAAACTGCAGCGCTCGCACCGTGAGCGCCGGAGCTGGCCCGCGCTCAGCGGTCGGGGAGAGGCATTCCCCCGGAACCCGGCTCGTCCTCGGGACGTATCCGGTCCAGGTCGTCGGAGTCGAGCACGGGCTTGGCGGCGGCGATGTACGAGATCGGACGCCAGACGATCGCGAGCGTGAGTGCGGCACCGCCGAATGCGAACCACCACGGCGCGGTGAGTCCGAACAGCTGCGCCAGGACACCCCCGATCAGCTGTCCGACGACGAGTCCGCCGAACACCCCGACCATGTTCACGGAGGCGATGCGCCCCTGCAGCTCGCGCGGCACCAGCCGCTGACGCACCGTGGTCGAGATCGTGGCCCACACGAATGCGTACAGGCCGAAGCCGAACATGATCACCAGCGCGACGGCGGGCGAGGTGGTCAGCGCGAAAGCGAGGTGCATGAGCACTTCCAGTGCGAGGCACACGCGCATGAGCGTGGCGAATGACACGTGCTTCTCGAGCCAGCCGAAGATCGCGATCGCGATGATGCCGCCGAGCGCCGACGACGTCGTGAGGGCGCCGAAGCCGATGGCCCCCATTCCGAGGTGTTCGGTCGCATAGAGGACGAGGATGCCCCACGGCGCTGCCCACGTCACGTTGAACGCGAGGATGATGATCACCAGCGTGCGCACGGGAGGGTTGTGACGAAGCCACCGCAGCCCTTCGCCGATCGCCTTCAGCGGCGCGCGCGAGGACCCTTCCGATTGCTCCGGGACCGGGGTCCTCCCGATGCGCGATATCAGCAGGACGGCGAGCGTCACGCACACGACCTGCAGGACGAACGGCCAGAAGGAGCCCACGGCGAAGAGGAATGCGCCCAGGGGCGGGCCCGCGAGCTGGTTGGCTACGAGGAACCCGGCCTGCATGCGGGCGTTGCCGACTCCGAGGTCTTCGGGCTTCACGATCATCGGAAGAAGCGTCGCGCCCGCAGAGTCGGCGAACACCTCGGCCGTTCCGTACAGGAACGCGACGACGAGCACCATCCACACCGTGGCGAAGCCGGTCACCAGGAACGCGACGAGGGCGAGCACGATCACGGCGCGCACGCCGTTCGCGAGCATCACCAGGCGCCGGCGATCATGATGGTCGGCGACCGCCCCGGCGAACAGGCCGAACAGCAGCCACGGCAGATATTGCAGCATCGCGCCCGCTGCGACGACGAGCGGAGAGGAGGTGAGCGAGGCGAGCAGCAGCGGCGCTGCGGCCAACGCGATGCCGTCTCCGAGATTGCTCGTCCATGACGAGCTCAGCAGCCAGCGAAAATCACGGCCGAGACGACGTGGAGCGACCCACTCACCGGGGGAGGGCATCCCCCGATCCTAGGAGGAGCCGGGCCGGCGCGACGGTTTCAGCCCGCCGTCGCGGCCGGCGGAGCGTCCTCGCTCATCGATTCGAGCGCGCGGCACTGTCACGGAGACCCGAGGATCGCCCGCAGTACAGTGAAGCCATGCCCGTGACACTTCTCGGCGCGGCCGAGATCCGCGCGCTGGCCTCCGAACTCGACATCACACCGACCAAGAAGCTCGGGCAGAACTTCGTCGTCGACGCCAACTCGGTCAGGCGCATCGTGCAGGTCGCCCGCGTCGAGCCGGGGGAGCGGGTCGTCGAGGTCGGGCCGGGCCTGGGATCGCTGACACTCGCGATCCTCGAGACCGGAGCGACGGTCACCGCCGTCGAGATCGACCACCGGCTGGCGGGGCGGCTGTCCGAGACGGCCGCCGCACACGGCGTGGCCGACGGCGCCCTGCAGGTCGTCGACGCCGACGCCCTCCGGGTGACCGAGCTGCCCGGCGATCCGACAGTGCTCGTCGCGAATCTCCCGTACAACGTCTCGGTGCCGGTGCTGCTGCACTTCCTCGAGCTGTTCCCCGGCATCCAGCGCGGCGTCGTGATGGTCCAGGCGGAGGTCGGTGAACGGCTGGCCGCGCCGCCCGGATCGAAGGTCTACGGCGCCCCGAGCGTGAAGGCCGCGTGGTACGGCCCGTGGCGCCTGGCCGGTACGGTCTCGCGCCAGGTCTTCTGGCCGGTGCCGAACGTGGACAGCGTGCTCGTGGCGTTCACGCGCGACGCCGAGTCCCGTGGCACCGAGCAGGAGCGCCTGCGCACGTTCCAGATCGTGGATGCCGCATTCCAGCAGCGCCGCAAGATGCTGAGGCAGGCGGTCTCCGGAGTGCTGGGCGGGTCGTCGGCGGCGGCATCCGCTGTTCTGGAGAGGGCGGGCGTCGCTCCGACGGCGCGTGGCGAAGAGCTGAGTGTCGAGGATTTCCTGCGGATCGCACGCGCGTCCTGACGTCGCGTTCAGGGAACGTTCGCGCGCCGCTCCCGCGGTGTTCACGAAACATGCCTGTAACATTTCCTCCGTTCCGTCATCGTGGCGGATGGCGGACATCGTGCCCACGCACGTCGCCGGGGAGGGGTCCCATGCGGACGGCGGAGTATCCGGCGCCGGAACGGGTGCTGCTGCACGTGAGCGACACGCACCTGCGCGCGGCCGGATCGCGGCTGTTCGACGTGGTCGACGCCCGTGATCGTCTCGCCCGGGCGCTGGGTGCCATCGAAGCGGCGGGCATCGCGCCCGACGGCGTCGTGTTCACGGGCGATCTCGCCGACCTCGGCGAAGGCGAGGCATACTCCGAGCTGCGAGCGCTCGTCGAACCGTTCGCCGCACGCCTCGGCGCGCGGGTGTTCTGGGTCATGGGCAACCACGACGACCGGGCGCAGTTCCGTCGCCGGCTGCTCGACGAGTCACCCGGCCGGGTGCCCCTGCCGGTCGATCGCGTGGACGAGCTCGACGGCCTGCGGCTCGTGACGCTCGACACGTCGGTGCCCGGCTTCCACCACGGCGAGCTGCGCGCGTCGCAGCTCGACTGGCTCGCCGACGTGCTCGCCGCACCGGCTCCGCTCGGAACGATCGTCGCCATGCACCATCCACCCGTGCCGAGCGTCCTCCCGCTCGCCGGCAGCGTCGAGCTGCGCGACCAGTCGCGCCTGGCTCAGGTGCTTCGCGGCACCGACGTGCGCGCGATCATCGCCGGCCACCTGCACTACTCGACCTTCGCGACGTTCGCGGGCATCCCCGTCTCGGTCGCGAGTTCGACCTGTTACGCGCAGGACCTCACCGTGCCGGTCGGCGGCACCCGCCCGCAGGACGGCGCGCAGGCGTTCAACATGGTGCACGTCTACGACGACACCGTCGTGCACTCGGTCGTCCCGATCGACGTTTCCCGCACGCTCGAGCACATCGACGCGGCCGAGGCGCGGCGGCGGCTGCGCCTGGCCGGAGTGGCTCCGGCGGGTGCGCGACCGGCGATCAGCCCACCGAGGATCGCTCCGCCGACGGAGCCGATTCCCGTCCTGCACTGACCTCCGCGCGCTCCCACGGCGCCCGCACCGGGAACATCCGCTCGAGGATGTCGGTGACGGTGCGCACGCGCAGCTCTTCGGGCATCTCGCCGGCGCCGCCGTCGTTGAGGCAGAACATGTCGACGTCACGGCGGCGGGCCAGGCGCTCCATCCCGGCGAGCGAGGCGGCGAGGGTGGTCTGGACGTAGCGGACGCGAGGCGCGCGTCGTCGCGACGGCTCGCCCGGTGAACTGGGCGTAGTAGTGGTACAGGCTGTTGGTGACGGAGATGTCGGTCGCCGAGCGGAAGCGGGATGCCGCCGTCCGGGCGAAGTCCTGCGGGAAGGCCAGCTCGAGTTCGGCCATGACGCTGCGGCGCAGCGGCGTCGCGCAGTGCTCGAGGTCTCGCGTGATGGTGCGCCCGAAGCGCTCTCGCAGCAGCGCGCGGTTGACCCGCAGGGCGTTGTCGTGGCCGCTGCGGTGCAGCGCGGTGGGGCCGGCGCCGATCCGCACGCCGCACTCCACGAAGCGGGTGAGTCCGGCGGGGAGAAGAACAGCTCGGGCTCGACGGGACGACCGAAGAACATGTCGTCGTTCGAGTAGAGGAAGTGCTCGGCAAGTCCCTCGATGCGATGCAGCTGCGTCTCGACCGCGTGCGAATTGTGGATCGGCAGCACCGACGTGTCGGCGAAGAACTCCTCGCTGCGCACGACGGTGACCTTCGGGTGGTCGGCCAGCCACGCCGGGGCCGGTGAGTCGGTCGCGATGAAGATGCGGCGCACCCAGGGCGCGTACATGTGCACGCTGCGCAGCGCGTAGCGCAGCTCGTCGACGTGCCGGAAGCGCGCCGGGCCGTCGTCGCCCTCGCCGACCACGTACTCGGCGAGCTGGGCGGCGCGCTGGCGCTGGAACTCGCTCGAAGATCCGTCGACCCACGAGAACACCATGTCGACGTCCTCGGTGAACTCCGCAGGGTGCACATCGAACATGCCGGAGATCGTGCGCCAGGATCGGCCGTGGCGCTCGACGTCGGTGAACTCGACGTCCGCCGTCGGCGTCTGGCGCCGCGTCACGGCGTTGTCGTGCGGCGCATCGATGACGCGCTCGCCGAAACGCCAGAACTCCACGCGGATGCCGATCTCGTGGTCGTAGCGGAGGTCGCCCGCCTCCGAGATGCGCGGCCGGTAGACGCGCATCGACGACGGGGCGGCCGAAGGCTCCTCGAGTTCGGCCGCGAGGACCGCGACGGACGCCTTCCTCTTCACGTACAGCGGCTCGGGCACCGTGCGCAGCGCCGCGACCGCGGCTGCGGCATCCCGGACGTCGACGACGAGGGCGGGAATCCGCACGTCGTGCCTCACCAGAAGAACCGGAACGCCGGCCGTCTCGAGCGCGTCCGCCGTCAGCAGCAGGTCGTCGATCCGGGCGACGTCGGGCGTCGTGGAATGGTGACGGAGCCGCAGCACGCCCTGATCCAGGACGACGTCGTCCCGCTCGAGAAGTGCGGCCCAGCTGCGGGGGTGGACGGGGAGTGCGGAAAGCGTCGCCAATAGAACCTCCTGGAGGACAGAGGGCAAGACTATGCGCTGCGCGTTTCGGTGAGATTTCACACCCGGCCGATCGACTTCGCGCCCCTCCGTGCAGCGGTGACGGAGGTCGCCCGGATCGTCCTCACCGTGACCGGCCTGCGCCGCCGGGGCTAGGCTCGGGGCGTGACCGATGCACCCCGATTCCGCCCCGACGTCAAGGACATCCACCGCCCGTACACGGCCGCTCCGGATCGCTATTCCGTCGCGGAATACCGACAGGTGGGGTCGTCCGGCCTGTTCCTTCCGCCCCTGTCGCTCGGGCTGTGGTGGAACTTCGGAGACAACATCCCGTTCGATCGCCAGCGGACGCTCCTGCGCCACGCGTTCGACAGGGGGATCACGCACTTCGACCTCGCGAACAACTACGGTCCGCCGTACGGCACCGCGGAGACCAACTTCGGCCGGATGATGCGCGAGGACTTCGGCCCCTACCGTGACGAGCTGATCATCTCGTCGAAGGCCGGCTACGACATGTGGCCGGGCCCCTACGGTGACTTCGGATCGCGCAAGTACATCCTGGCCAGCGCCAATCAGTCGCTCGCACGGATGAGCGTGGACTACGTGGACATCTTCTACTCGCACCGCGTCGATCCGGTCACGCCGATCGAAGAGACGGTCGGGGCCCTCGACACGCTGGTACGGCAGGGCAAGGCGCTGTACGTGGGGATCTCGTCCTACAGCGCGGAGCGCACCGCCACCGCCGCCGCGGTGGCCCGCAGCCTCGGCACGCCGCTCGTGATCCATCAGCCCTCGTACTCCATCCTCAATCGCTGGGTCGAAGACGGCCTGACCGGCGTGCTGAAGCAGGAGGGCATGGGCGCGATCGCGTTCACGCCTCTCGCGCAGGGGCTCCTGACCGACAAGTACCTCGGCGGCGGACCCGCTGAGCGCGCGCAGCAGCGCGGATCGCTTCCGGAGCGTCCCCTGTCCGAGCGCGGCCTCTCGACGCTGCGCAGCCTCGACGTCATCGCGAAGGAGCGCGGGCAGAGCCTCGCCCAGCTCGCGATCCAGTGGGTGCTGCGCGACCCCGTGGTCACCTCCGCCCTGATCGGGGCCTCTCGCCCCGAGCAGCTCGACGAGAACATCGCGGCGCTGAACGGTCCGGCGTTCTCCACCGAGGAGCTCGAGCAGATCGACACCCTGTCGGACTCGATCGACGTCGACCTCTGGGCGGAGTCGGCCGAGCTGTGAGCCACGCCGTCGTCGATGGCCGCGTCCACGCCCGGGCGCCCGGAAAGCTCAACCTCTTCTTCGAGGTGGGCGAGGTCCAGGACGACGGCTACCACGAGGTGGCATCCGCCTATCAGGCGGTGTCGCTGTACGAGGATGTCTGGGCGGAGCCGGCCGCCGACTTCACGATCTCGATCTCGGGCACCGTCGACGTGTCGGGGGTGCCCGCCGACGATCGGAATCTCGCGCTGCGGGCGGCGCGGCTGGTGGCGCAGAAGATCGGGCATCCGAGCGGCGTGCACCTGGAGATCGTGAAGCACGTCCCCGTCGCGGGGGGTATGGGCGGCGGATCGGCGGATGCCGCAGCCGCGCTGGTCGCGTGCGACGCGCTGTGGGGAGCAGACCTCGGCGCGGGACAGCTGCAGCAGCTGGCAGCGCGACTGGGCGCCGACGTGCCGTTCTCGCTCATGGGCGGAACGGCGGTCGGCATGGGCCGCGGCGACCAGCTGAGCCCCGCACTGGCCAAGGGTCGGTTCGACTGGGTGGTCGTGCCGTCCGACGTCGGCCTGTCGACGCCTGACGTCTATGCGCACCTGGACGCGCTGCGCGCGCGGCCCGACATCCTCTCCGGAGCGCGCACGCCGGTCGTCGAGCCCGGCGTGCTGCACGCGCTCCGCGCCGGCGACGCGGTGGCGCTGGCCGAGCGCGCGCGCAACGACCTGCAGGCGGCTGCGCTGTCGCTTCGCCCCGAGCTGCGCGAGGCGCTGGAGCTCGGGGAGGAGACGGGAGCGCTCGCCGGCCTCGTGTCGGGCTCGGGACCGACGCTGGCGTTCCTCGCCGCCGACCCGGAGTCGGCGCTCGAACTGCAGGTGGTGCTGTCGGCCGCCGGCTACCAGGCTCTCCACGTGCACGGACCGGTCCACGGCGCGCGCGTCCTCTAGCGTGTCGCGCACGGCAACCTAGCCTCCATGTCACTCCATTGCAACGATCGGGGCAGACGGATCCCGCGTCGGTGGGGTTCGCTACGCTCGGAAAGCCATGATCGAATTCACGGGCGTCACCAAGGAGTTCCCCGACGGCACGCGCGCCGTCGAGGACTTCAGCCTCGTCATCCCCTCGCGCAAGACCACCGTCTTCGTGGGCTCCTCGGGCTGCGGCAAGACGACCCTGCTGCGCATGATCAACCGCATGGTCGAGCCGACCGGCGGCGACATCGCGATCGACGGCGAGAGCATTCTCCAGACGGATGCCGTCACGCTGCGTCGCAGCATCGGCTACGTGATGCAGAACTCCGGGCTCATGCCGCACTTCACCGTGATCGACAACGTCGCCACGGTGCCGGTGCTGAGCGGCGTGGCGAAGAAGCAGGCGCGCGAGCAGGCGCTGACGCTGCTCGACACGGTCGGACTCGACCGGTCGCTCGCCACGCGCTATCCGAGCCAGCTGTCGGGCGGCCAGCAGCAGCGCGTGGGCGTCGCCCGCGGGCTCGCCGCCGACCCCAACATCCTGCTCATGGACGAGCCGTTCGGCGCCGTCGACCCGATCGTGCGCGCCGACCTGCAGCAGGAGCTCATCCGGCTGCAGCGCGAGCTCGGCAAGACGGTCGTCTTCGTCACGCACGACATCGACGAGGCGTTCCTCCTCGGCGACCAGGTGGTGATCCTGCAGAAGGGCGCGCAGATCGCCCAGGTCGGCTCGCCGAGCGAGATCATCGAGAACCCCGCCGACGACTTCGTCGCGAGCTTCATCGGGGTCGATCGCGGCACGCGGGCGCTCACGCTCAAGCAGACGGACCGCGGGACGGTGGTGGTCGACAGCGAGGGGCGCACCCAGGGGGCGATCGTCGGGGGGACCCCGTGAACTGGGTCGCCAACAACCTCGACCTGATCTGGGAGCTGACCCTCGTCCACCTGCGGCAGTCGGTCATCGCGATCGTGCTCGGCTTCGTGCTGTCGCTGCCGCTGGGCTGGCTGGCGTGGCGCTACCGGGCCGCCCGTGGCGGCATCCTCACCGTCACGGGCCTCCTGTACACGATCCCGTCGCTCGCGCTTCTGCCGATCCTGCCGGTTCTCCTCGGCACCCCGATCCTGAGCGAGGTGAACCTCATCCTCGCGCTGACCATCTACGCGATCGCCCTCATGGTCCGCTCGGTCGCCGACGGGCTCGGCTCGGTCGACCCGTCGGTGCGGCTGTCGGCCACCGCGATGGGCTACGGAGCCGCGCGGCGATTCTTCGCCGTCGACTTCCCGCTGGCGGGGCCCGTGATCCTCGCGGGCCTGCGCGTGACGGCGGTCAGCACGATCGCGCTGGCCACGGTCGGTGCGCTGATCGGCGTCACCAATCTCGGCTACCTGTTCACGAACGGCTCGCAGCGCCGCATCATCCCCGAGGTCGTCGCGGGAATCGTCGCGGTCGTCGTGATCGCGCTCGTCGTCGACGCGCTGCTGATCGCCGCCGGTCGGGTGCTGATGCCCTGGACCCGCGCCCAGCGTCGTCGGGCGCGCCGGGGTGCGCTCCCGCTGGAGGTGAGCGTCGCATGAACCTCATCGGCGAGGCGATCGCCTGGATCTTCTCCGGCGACCCGGGCAGAGGCCTGGAGCCGATTCCGGTGGCCCTTGCTCAGCACCTCGCCTACACGTTCCTCTCCGTGGTGATCGCCGCGATCATCGCCGTCCCCCTCGGCTGGCTCATCGGCCACACCGGCAAGGGCCGCGACATCGCCGTGGCGATCTCCGGCGCTGCGCGCGCCATCCCGTCGTTCGGCCTCCTCATCCTGCTGGTGCTGCTCCTCGGCGTCCTCCGTACGACCGAGGCCGCCGTCATCACCTTCGTCCTGCTCGCGATCCCGTCGATCCTCGCCGGCGCGTACGCCGGCTTCGAGGCGATCGACCCACGCGTCATCGACGCGGCGCGGTCGATGGGCATGACGGAGTGGCAGATCCTCTGGCGGGTCGAGGTGCCGCTCGGTCTCCCGCTCCTGGTCGCGGGCCTCCGCTCGGCGACGCTGCAGGTCGTCGCGACGGTCACGATCGCCGCCTACGTCAACCTCGGCGGGCTCGGCCAGTACATCCTCGCCGGCATCCCGCTCCGCCGCTTCGAGATCGTGCTCGGCGGCGCCCTGCTCGTCGCCGCGCTCGCGCTCGTGCTCGACGGCGTCTTCGCGCTCCTGCAGCGCGCATCCGTGCCGGCCGGCATCCGCGCCGCGCAATCCCACCACTCCACCCCCGAAGAGAACGGCGTCCGCTCGCACGGCGGCTGTCGGCGCCTCCTGAACCCTGCTCCATCCACACAGAGGAAAGATCCATGTTCACAGCAACAAGTCCAGGCTCGCGCTCAGCGCGGCCGTCCTCACCGGCGTCGCGCTCGTCGCCGCCGGCTGCGCGTCCGGCGACCCGCTCGCACCCGAGACCGAGGCGCCGCGAGCCGGCGGCGACACGATCGTCATCGGCTCGCAGGCGTACTACTCGAACGAGATCATCGCCGAGATCTACGCCCAGGCGCTCGAGAACGCCGGGTTCGAGGTGTCGCGCGACGCCTTCAACTCCGGCCAGCGCGACGCGTACATCCCGGCTCTCGAGGCCGGCGAGATCACGCTGTTCCCGGAGTACTCGGGCAACCTGCTGCAGTTCTTCGACCCGGAGACCCCGCGCCCGCACCTCCGAGGACGTGTACGCGGCGCTGCCCGACGCGCTGCCGGAGGGTCTCAGCGTGCTCGACCAGTCCACCGCGACCGACCAGGACTCGTACACCGTGACGGCCGCTTCGCCGACGCGAACTCGCTCGTCACGATCGGCGATCTCGCGAACGTCACCGACGCCGCTCACCCTCGGCGGCGCCGCCCGAGCTCGCGGAGCGTCCGTACGGCCCGACCGGTCTGCAGGAGACCTACGGCGTGACCGTCGCGTTCTCGCCGACCGCTGACACCACGGTCGAGGCGCTGCTGGCGGACACGATCCAGGTGGCGAACGTCTACACCGCCGACCCGCGGATCCAGACCGACGACCTCGTCGTGCTCGAAGACCCCGAGGGACTCTTCCTGGCCTCGAACGTCGTGCCGCGTCGTCAGCGGCGAGCTCCCCGACGGAGCCGCCGAGATCATCAACGAGATCAGCGCCGCGCTCACGCCCGAGGGCCTGGTCGCCCTCAACGTGCAGAGCACCGTCGACCAGGAGTCGCACGCCCGACATCGCGACGGCATGGCTCGAGGAGAACGGTCTGCTGTAAGCCGGTCGGCCGCATCGGCCCGACCTGCTGCAGCCTGACCGCGAGACTGCAACGGCGCGTCGAGACTGCGGGGTTCACCCGCTGTCTCGGCGTCCGGCTGCAGTCTCGCGGCAGGTGGAGCCGCGGAGCGAGCGGGTGCTCAGTGCCCGAGCGACTCGCCGACCTCGAGCCAGCGCTCCTCGAGCGCGGCGAGTCCGATCTCCAGGGTCTGCAGCTCGGCGTTGAGCCTGCCGATGCCCGACGTAGTCCGACTGGTCGTGCGTCGCGAGGTCGTCGTGCGCGGCGGTGATGCGCGGTTGTCAGCTTCGCGAGCTGGCGGTCGATCGCGCTGAGCTCCTTCTCGGCCGTTGCGCCGGTCCGCGCCGGTGAGGCCGTCGGCGAGAGGCGATGCGGCCGCCGCGGCCGCCGACGACGGGAGCGTCCGCGCGCAGCGGCACGACGCCGCAGGTACTCGTCGACGCCGCCGGGCAGGTGCCGCAGACCCGCCGTTCTCGATCGCGTACTGCTGGTCGGTCACGCGCTCGATGAGGTAGCGGTCGTGCGAGACGACCAGCAGGGTTCCGGGCCACGAGTCCAGCAGGTCCTCGAGCGCGGCGAGCATGTCGGTGTCGAGGTCGTTGGAGGGCTCGTCGAGGATCAGCACGTTCGGCTCGCCCAGCAGCACGAGCAGCAGCTGCAGGCGGCGCTTCTGCCCGCCGGACAGGTCGCGGACCGGCGTCGACAGCTCCGACGAGCGGAATCCCGAGGCGCTCGAGCAGCTGAGTGGGCGTGAGCTCCTTGCCGCCCGTGACGTACGACGTCTTCTGCAGCGCGAGCACATCGCGCACGCGCTCGTCCGCGTACTGGTCGAGCTCGGTCAGGCGCTGGCTGAGCACGGCGACCTGCACGGTCTTCCCGCGCTTGACGCGCCCCGACGTCGGCTCGACGGCGCCCGACACGAGGCCGAGGAGCGTCGACTTGCCGACGCCGTTCGGGCCCGAGGATGCCGGTGCGCTCGCCGGGCGCGATGCGCCACTCGACGTCCTTCAGCACCGTGATCCGCTCGGCGCCGCCGTTCGCGCCGGGATAGTCGACACCCCGGCATCCAGCAGGTCGACGACGTCCTTGCCGAGGCGCGCCGTCGCGAGCTTGGCGAGCTCGACGTTGTCGCGCGGCGGCGGCTCGTCCTCGATGAGCTGGGTGGCCGCGTCGATGCGGAACTTGGGCTTCGACGTGCGCGCGGGCGCGCCGCGGCGCAGCCACGCGAGCTCCTTGCGCAGGATGTTGCGGCGCTTGGTCTCGGCGAGCGTTCGACTGCCGCTGGCGCTCGACGCGCTGCAGCACGTAGGCCGCGTAGCCGCCCTCGAACGGATCGACGGTGCCGTCGTGCACCTCCCACATCCGCGTGCACACCGCATCCAGGAACCAGCGGTCGTGCGTGACGAGCAGCAGGCCGCCGGCGTTGCGCGCCCATCGCTCGGCCGAGGTGCGCGGCGAGCCACGCGACGCCCTCGACGTCGAGGTGGTTCGTGGGCTCGTCGAGCGCGACCACGTCCCACTCGCCGACGAGCAGGCGGGCGAGCCCCACGCGGCGGCGCTGACCGCCCGACAGCGACGGCGACGACCGTGTCCAGCGGCACGTCGCGCAGCAGGCCGTCGAGCACGTCGCGCACGCGCGCGTCGCCGAGCCACTCGTGCTCGGGGCGGTCGCCGACGATCGCGTGGCGCACGGTCTCGTCGTCCGGCAGGTCGTCGTCCTGGGCCAGCATCCCGACGCGCACGCCGCCGCGGAGCGTCACGCGCCCGGCATCCGGATCGAGGCGGCCGGTCAGCACCTTCATGAGCGTCGACTTGCCGTCGCCGTTGCGCCCGACGATGCCGATGCGGTCGCCGCCGTCGATGCCGACGGTCACGTCGTCGAGCACGACTTTCGCGGGGAACTCGACGTGCAGATGCTCTCCGCCGAGGAGGTGGGCCATCCCTCCAGCCTAGGCGCGGGTGCTCGCGCCCGAACCCACGCCTCGCGAACCCATGCACGCATTGCGATGAGCGTATGGGCTCGCGGCGGAGCGATGGCCAACGAGCTCCAGGTCCGTCGCCTCACTGGCGGTCCGGCGCGATCGCGGCGGGGAGGCGGCGGGACTTCCTTCGCCGCGATCACCTTCGCCAGCGGCACGGATCGAGCCCGCGCTGGTCTCGACGACGACGTGCCCGGCATCCCGCGCGCGGAGGTAGCCCAGGGCATCGGTCGCCCGACCGTCGTCGAGCAGGTACCGCACGACGACCGTCGATGCCGATCGGGATGCCGCGCAGGAACTCGGCCGGCGTCACCAGCTGCCGACCGAGTAGTCCTTCAGGAACACGCCGAACACGTCCTCGCCGCGCTTCGCCGCGGACGATCGGGTCGTAGACGCGCGCCGCGCCGTCGACGAGGTCGAGGGGAGCGTGGAAGCCCTCTTCGGCGAGCCGCACCTTCGTCGGGATGAGGTCGCTCGTCGGTGATCCACCCGGTGTCGACGCTCGTCATCAGGATGCCGTCGGTCTCGAACATCTCCCGCGCGCTCGTGCGGGTGAGCATGTTCACCGCCGCCTTCGCCATGTTCGTGTGCGGATGGCCGGGGCCCTTGTAGCCGCGCCCGAACACCCCCTCCATCGCGCTGACGTTCACGACGTACGTGCGGCGCGCGGCGCTCGCGGCCAGCGACGGACGCAGCTGCGAGACCAGCAGGAACGGCGCGGTCGTGTTCGCCAGCTGCACCTCGAGCATCTCGAGCGGATCGACCTGCTGGACGTGCTGCGTCCACGAGTTCGAGTCGTGCAGATCGGGCACGCAGGCCCCCGGCGTCGATCGCCGTGCCGGCCGCCAGGCGATCGAGCGAGCTGGAGCCGGCCGCCATCGCCTGCTCGGTCAGCTCCTCGGCGCGGGCGGCGGCGGCGGCCAGGATCGGATGCGCGCTCACCGACTGCGCGAGCGCGAGCGGGATGCGCGTCGTTCGTGTGACCGAAGGTCACCAGCTCGGGCAGCGGCCCGTCCGGCAGCGGGGCGAGCTCGGCGTCGACGAGCGGCTGGTAGGCGCCGGGCGAGCGGCGCACGGTCTGGGTGGCGTTGTTGATGAGGATGTCGAGCGGCCCCTGCGCCGCCACCGATTCGGCCAGCCCGATCACCTGGGCGGGGTCGCGCAGGTCGATGCCGACGACCCGGAGCCGGTCGATCCACTCGGGCGAGTCGGGCAGGCTCGTGAAACGGCGCACGGCGTCGCGCGGGAAGCGCGTCGTGATCGTCGTGTGCGCCCCGTCGCGCAGCAGCCGCAGCGCGATGTACATCCCGATCTTGGCGCGACCGCCGGTGAGCAGCGCGCGCCGTCCGGTCAGGTCGGTGCGCGCCTCGCGCTTGGCGTGGCTCATCGCCGCGCAGGTCGGGCACAGCTGGTGATAGAAGGCGTCGACCTGCGTGTAGGGCTGCTTGCAGATGTAGCACGGCCGCGCCTTGAGCAGCGTGCCGGCGGTCGGCGGCGCTCGCGCGCGTCTCGAGCGGGATGCCGCGCGTCTCGTCGTCGATCCGGTCGGGCGCTCCCGTCGCCGTGGCCGCGACCACCGAGCGGTCGGCGTCGGCGATGAGTCGCCCGCTTCTCGAGCCGCCGCTCCTTCTTGGCCGCCTTGAACATCTTGGCCGTCGCCCGGCGCACCGTCACGTAGTCGGGATGCTGCCGGATCGACCTCGGTCATCTGCGCGAGCACCTTGAGGGTGATCTCGAGCTCGATCGGGTCGATTCCGCTCGCGAGGTCGGGGAGCGCTGGGGAGGAGTCGGCGGAGGGCACACGGAATTCTACGCCGGCGCCGGCCTTCGGGCCACTGTCAGGCGTCGAAGCCCAGGCTGAGCTTGCGCAGCAGCGCCGGCCAGGCGCTCGCGGTCCGAGCGCGAGAGCGTGTCCAGCAGCAGCGCCTCCGCATCCACGAGGCGGGTGATGGCGGCATCCACTCGTGTGCGCCCGTCGTCGGTGAGGGTCACCAGGATGCTGCGCCCGTCGTCGGGGTCGGCCTCGCGGTGCACGAGCCGGCGGCCGACGAGCCGGTCGATCCGGTTGGTCATCGTTCCGCTGGAGACGAGGGTCTGCTGCAGCAGCGCCTTCGGGCTCAGCTGGAACGGCTCGCCGGCGCGGCGGAGGGCCGACAGCACGTCCCACTCCCACGGCTCCAGGTCGCTGCGGCGGAACGCGTCGCGGCGGGCGCGATCGAGGTGGCGCGACAGCCGGTCGACGCGCGAGAGCACCTCCAGCGGCGAGAAGTCGAGGTCGGGACGCTGCGCGATCCACGCCTCGACGATCCGGTCGACCTCGTCCGTCTCCTGCGCCATGGCCCCATTATCGCGGTCGGCGTCGTCGCGCGACTCATGTCGAAGCGGCACGGCGGCGCGCCTGCGCGCATGCGCGCGAGTGGCCCGGGCGGCCGTCTGGCAGACTTGTCGGGCGGCCGCTCCCTGCGCAGGCGGGGGCCGCGGTCCGCCGTGGTGTAATGGCAGCACGACAGCCTTTGGAGCTGTTAGGTCTAGGTTCGAATCCTGGCGGCGGAGCATGTCTGAGAACATCACCGAATCCCGAGCTGGCCGTCGTCATCCTCGCCGCGGGCCAGGGCACCCGGATGAAGTCGACGCTGCCGAAGGTGCTGCACCGCATCGGCGGCCGCCCGCTGCTCGGTCACGTGCTCGACACCGCGCGGGCGCTCGACCCGCAGAGCGTCCTGGTGGTCGTCCGCCACGAGCGCGACCTGGTCGCCGAGCGCCGTGCTCGACATCGCGCCCGAGATCGTCGTCGTCGACCAGGACGAGGTGCCCGGGCACCGGCCGCGCCGTCGAGGTCGCGCTCGCGCAGGTTCCCGACTTCGCCGGCGACGTCCTCGTGCTCAGCGGCGACGTGCCGCTGCTGGACGACGACACGCTCGCGCCGCCTCATCCGCGCCCACCGCGAGAGCGGGGCCGCCGCGACCGTCCTGAGCGCCGTCGTCGACGATGCCACCGGCTACGGCCGCGTCATCCGCGACTCGCGCGGGCGGCGTGCAGCGGATCGTCGAGCAGAAGGACGCGACGGACGACGAGGCATCCGTCACCGAGATCAACGCGGGCGTCTACGTCTTCCAGCTCCGCGCCGCTGCGCGCGCACATCTCGCTCGTCGGAACCGCGAACGCGCAGGGCGAGCGCTACCTCACCGACGTCGTCGCGCTGCTGCGCGATTCGCGGCTCACCGTCGGCGTCATCGCAGGCGACGGATGCCGCGGCCGCACTGGGCGTGAACGACCGCGTGCAGCTGTCCGAGGCCGCGCGCATCCTCAACGCGCGGACGGTGCGCCGCTGGCAGCTCGAGGGCGCGATGATCCTCGACCCGGCGACCACCTGGATCGACGTGACGGCGACCCTCGCGCCCGATGTGACCGTGCTGCCGAACACCCACATCCTGCGCTCCACGGCCATCGCGGAGGGCGCCACCGTCGGACCCGACACGAGCCTCGTCGACTGCGAGGTCGGCGAGAACGCCGTCCGTCACCCGCACCGACGCGACCCTCGCCGTGATCGGCGCGGGCGCAACCGTCGGACCGTTCGCCTACCTGCGGCCGGGCACCTACCTCGGCGAGCAGCGGCAAGATCGGCACGTTCGTCGAGACGAAGAACTCCACGATCGGCGAGCGCAGCAAGGTGCCGCACCTGTCGTACATCGGCGACACGACGATCGGCACGGGCGTGAATCTCGGCGCCGGCGCCATCACCGCGAACTACGACGACATCGCCAAGCACCGCACCGAGATCGGCGACGAGGTCCACTCCGGCTCGCACAACGTCTTCGTGGCTCCCGTTAGGATCGGAGCAGGCGCGAAGACCGGGGCCGGAGCGGTGATCCGCAAGGATGTGCCCGCCGGTGCACTGGCGCTCAGCGTGGCTCCTCAACGCAACGTCGAGGGGTGGGTCGAGACGAACAGACCGGGCACCGGCGCGGCGGAGGCTCGCGGCGAAAGCTCGGTCCGCACAGAAGGCGGACGATGGCGCGCAAGAGGAAGACGGTTGATCTCGACCGCGAGAACGACATCGCCCCCGGACTCGTAGCCAAGACCAAGAAGCGCCTCGTCGTCGCCGGCGGACGATCGCACCCCGCGCTCTCGGCAGACGTCGCCGTCGGCCATCGGCACCGAACTGGTGCCGACCGAGTACCGCACGTTCGCCTCCGGCGAGATCCTCACCCGCTTCGAAGTGTCGATCCGCGGCTGCGACTTCTTCCTCATCCAGAGCTTCGGCCCGCCGGTCAACGAGTGGCTCATGGAGACGCTCATCATGCTGGATGCCGCCAAGCGCGCATCCGCGAAGCGCATCACGGTCGTCGCGCCCTACTATCCGTACTCGCGCCAGGACAAGAAGAGCCGCGGACGCGAGCCGATCAGCGCCCGGCTGGTCGCCGACCTGCTCAAGACCGCGGGCGCCGACCGCGTCATGAGCGTCGACCTGCACGCCGCGCAGATCCAGGGCTTCTTCGACGGACCCGTCGACCACCTCTTCGCCAAGCCGGTGCTGCTGGAGTACTTCGAGCGCACGCTCACGGCCGACGACCGCGCGAAGCTCACCGTCGTCTCGCCCGACACCGGCCGCGTGCGGGTGGCCGACACCTGGTCGGACAGTCTCGGCGCGCCGCTGGCGATCATCCACAAGCGCCGCGACCCGAACGTCGCCAACCAGGTCACGGTCAACGAGATCGTCGGCCAGGTCGACGGACGCGTCTGCCTCCTCGTCGACGACATGATCGACACCGGCGGCACGATCGTCAAGGCCGCCGAGGCGCTGAAGAAGAACGGCGCCGAGCGGGTCATCGTCGCGGCGACGCACGCGATCTTCAGCGACCCGGCCGCCGAGCGCCTGCAGTCCGACGCGATCGACGAGGTCGTCGTGACCGACACCGTGCCGATCCCTGACGCGAAGCGATTCTCCTCGCTCACGATCCTGCCGATCGCGCCGCTGCTGGCGCGGGCGATCCACGAGGTCTTCGAAGACGGCTCGGTCACCAGCATGTTCGACGGCGCCGGCCGATCAGGCGCGATGCGCGGCGAGCCCGGCGGGCCCGCCGGCGCGTTTTCATAGCGGCTTCATAGGCCGACACCGACCGATGCCGTGAAGCGGCCGCCTAGCGTGGAACCTCGCGAGGCACCGCAGAAGGAGGACCCCATGATCCGCACCGCCGCCGTACCCCGCCCCGTCCGCATCGGCGCCGCCGCCGCCGGCGTCGCCGGAGCCCTCGCCCTCGCCGGATGCGCGCCGTCCGACACCACCGCCGAGACCGAGACCGACGACCAGCACCCCCGAGCCCAGCGCCACCGCCGACTCCGACGCGAGCGCGTCCGAGCCGTCCGACGCCGAGCGCATCCGGCACAGCACCTACGTGGACGGCACCTACACCGCCGAGGGCTCGTACGCGACGCCCGAGTCGGTCGAGACGATCGTGGTCACCGTCACGCTCGCAGGACGACGTCGTCACCGCCGTCGAGGTCGTCGGCAACCCGCAGAAGAGCGAGTCCGAGCAGTACCAGGGCGAGTTCATCGGCGGCATCGCCGACGTGGTCGTCGGCAGGACATCGACGCGCTCTCGGTCAGCCGCGTCGCCGGGTCGTCGCTCACCAGCGGCGGCTTCAACCAGGCGATCGACGCGATCAAGTCCGAAGCGGCCGCGTAGCGACGGCGCATGACCGGCCCGACCGGCACGACCGCCGCCGCCGTCTGGCGATTCGACGCGATCGGCACCGCATGGCAGATCGAGACGTCGGCACCGCTGGATGACGCCGCGCGGGCGCTGGTGGACAGCACGGTCGCCGCTTCGACCGCGAGTGGTCGCGGTTCCGCACCGACTCGCTCGTCGCGGCAGCTCGCCGCAGGAGCGGGCACGGTTCCGGCGCCGCCGGATGCCGCCGACATGCTCGACGCGTACGTCGCCCTCGATCGCGCGACGGGCGGGGCGGTCAATCCGCTCGTCGGCGCGTCGCTCGAGGCCCGCGGGTACGACGCGGCATACGGGTTCGTCGACCGCGGGGCGCGCGCCGGCGCCCGCGGACTGGCGGCAGCTGCTGTCCGTGGACCGAGGGCGTCTCTGCGTCTGGCGCAGCCGGCGCTCATCGACGTCGGCGCGCTCGGCAAGGGCCGGCTCGTCGACCGGGTGCTCGCAGGTCTTCGGCCCCGCATCGACGGTGCCGCTCGTCGTCGACGCGAGCGGCGACCTCGCGGTGCGCGGCACCCCTGAGCGCATCGCGCTGGAGCATCCGTACGACTCCCGCCGCGCGATCGGCGTCGTCGAGGTGGCGGATGCCGCGCTCTGCGCGTCGGCGACGAACCGGCGCGCGTGGGGCGACGGCCTGCACCACGTGCTCGATGCGCGCACCGGCGAGCCGGTGCGCACGATCGCCGCGACGTGGGCGATCGCGGAGACGGCGATGCGCGCGGACGCGATCGCGACCGCCCTGTTCTTCGACGGCGGGCCGGAGCTGGCCCACGAGTGGGGCGTGCGAATGGGTGCGGATGACCACGGACGGCCGCGTCGAGTGGTCGCCCGGCAGTACGGCAGAGTTGTTCGTGTGATCGGAACCCTCACCTCGCTGTGGAACCGCGTCTTCGCGGTGCTCGGCCGCGTCTCGATGTACCGGCTGGTGCTGCTCGCGCTGGCGAGCGCTCGCGCTCGTCGCCTTCGCCGTCTCCTTCTTCCAGCTGGTCGCGCCCACGCCGCTGGAGCTCCTCGCCACGCCGGCGGTGCTCTCGGCGGTGTGCGTCGGGGTGGATGCCGCCTCCCAGGCGGTCATGCAGCTGCCGTGGCGGCTCGAGTCGTCGCTGATCACCGCCGCACATCCTGCTGTTCGTGCTGCGCCCCACGCTCGATCTCGCCGGCGCTCGCCGGGATCGCGCTCGCCGGGGCGGTGGCATCGCTGTCGAAGTACGTGCTCGCGTGGCGCGGCCGTCACATCTTCAACCCGGCCGCGGTCGGTGCGACCGTCCTGACGCTCGTGAGCATCGCGGCCCCGGCGCTGGGCGCGTCCGCGTGGTGGGTGGGCACGCCCGTCCTCGCCTGCCCGGTGATCGTCCTGGGGCTCGCTCGTCCTCCTTCGCACCGAGAAGGTGCGCGTCATCGTCGTGTTCCTCGTGATCGCGGTCGCGGTCGGCGTGCTGCGCACCTCATCGCAGTATCAGGAGGCGGGGCTGGAGGTCGAGACCGCCGACGTCCTGTGGTCGGTGCTGCTGTCATCGCCGTTCCTGTTCCTCGGCGCGTTCATGCTGTCCGAGCCGCTGACGATGCCGCCGCGCCGGTGGCAGCAGTTCACCGTCGCCGCGCGTCGTCGGCGTCCTCGTCGGCTGGCCCATCGACCTCGGCGCGATCAGCCTCGGCCAGGAGCGCGCGCTGCTGATCGGCAACCTCCTCGCGTTCGTGTTCGCCTACTCGGCGCGCGTCGGCCGCGAAGCTCACTCTCGAGTCCCGCGCCGACCTGACCCCGACGGTGCAGGAGCTCACCTTCCGAGCGCGCCGCCCGGTGGCGTTCACGCCCGGCCAGTACCTCGAGCTCGAGGTGCCGCACCGGCATCCCGACGCGCGCGGCACCCGCCGCGAGTTCAGCATCGCCTCGGCGCCGGAGGACCTTCCGAGCTGAACGTCGCGTTCCGCGAGGTCCCCGGCGCGAAGACGCAGAGCTCGTACAAGAAGGCGCTCGCGCAGGTCACGGCCGGCGACGCGCTCGCCGTCACGGGCGTCTGGGGCGACTTCGTGCTGCCGAAGAAGCCGGCGAGCCCCGTGCTCATGGTCGCGGCCGGCATCGGCATCACGCCCGTTCGTCTCGCAGCTGCGCCACGCCCGCCTCGCCGAGGAGGACCGCGACATCGTGCTGGTCTACGTCGCGTCCGAGGCGTCGGAGCTCGCGTTCCGCGACGAGCTGGAGGCATCCGGCATCCCGGTCGTCGTCTTCACGCGCGATGAGCCGAAGAACCTGCCGCGGCACTGGCTCTGGGCGCGCGGCGTGCGCCTGGACGCGGCGGGCCTGCTGCAGGTGGTCCCCGACATCGGCGCACGCCACGCCTACATCTCCGGCCCGGCCGGCACTGATCGCCGATCTCGCCCCCGCGCTGGAACGCGCGCGGTCCATCACGACCGACGCGTTCAGCGGCTACTGAGCCGCCGCCCGCGCCGTCGTCGGCAGCGCGCACCTCGAACGTCGTGTCGCCGGGCGCGCTGCGCACCGAGAGCGTCCCGCCGTGAGCCGTGACGATCGCCTGGGCGATCGACAGCCCGAGACCCGTGCCGCCGGTCTTGCGCGCGCGTGACCGGTCGGCGCGCGAGAACCTCTCGAACAGCTCGTCGGCGATCGCCGGGATCGACGCCGGGCCCGTCGTCGTGCACCCGCAGCACGGCGTCCGTGCCCTCGCGCGCGACGCTGAGCGTCACGTTCGTGCCGGCGGGGGTGTGCGTGCGGGCGTTCGCCAGCAGGTTGCCGACGACCTGGTGCAGGCGCGCGGAGTCGCCGGTCACGACGACCGGCTCCTCGTCGAGATCGAGCTCCCAGCCGTGGTCGGGGCCGGCGGCGGTGGCGTCGGCGATCGCCTCGATCGCCAGTCGCGACAGGTCGACGGTGCCGTAGACGAGCTCCTGCCCTTCGTCCAGCCGCGCGAGCAGCAGCAGGTCCTCGACGAGCGCGGTCATGCGGATCGACTGCGCCTGGATGCGCTCGAGCGAGGACTCGGTCGTCTCGACCGTTTCCGAACGCGGTGCCGCCTCGCCTCCGGGCGCCGCACGCAGCGCGCGCAGCGACAGCTCCGAGAAGCCGCGGATGGAGGCGAGCGGAGTGCGCAGCTCGTGGCTGGCGTCGGCGACGAATCGCCGCATCCGCTCCTCGTTGCGCTGGCGGGCATCCAGCGACTCGCCGACGTGATCGAGCAGCGTGTTCAGGGCGTGGCCGACGCGTCCGATCTCGGTGTGCTCGTCGGTCTCGTCGTCCGGCACGCGCTCGGTGATCGAGACGGCGCCCTCCGACGAGCGGCAGCGCCGCGACGCGGGTCGCGGTGTCGGCGACCGCGCGCAGCGGCTTCAGCCCCGCGCGGATCACGAAGGCGATCGCCGCGGCCAGCAGCAGGAGTCCGCCGGCGGTGACGAGCGCGATGGTGGTGAGCGTCTCGCCGATCGTGCTGCGCACCTCGGAGACGGGAAGGCCCGCGATCGCGACGAAGCTCTCGCCGCGCACGGGCACCATACGGTAGTCGCCGATGCCGTCGCCGAGCGAGACCGTGGTGAATCCGCCCTCGCCGATGCTGTCGACGACCCGCTGGATCTGATCGTCGGTCATGCGCACGACCTCGAGGTCCTCGCTCGACGTAGGCGCCGGACAGGTCGCCGTCGATCGACTGCACGATGAAGAGGAAGCCGGGCTCCTGACGGCCCTCGTTCAGGACGTCGTAGGCCTCGCGACCGGCGGGAGAACTGGGGCAACTGCAGCGCCCGCCCGGCCTGCTCGGCGGCGTTCTCGAGCTGCGCGTCGAGATTGGCCTCCAGCACGCGGCCGAGGGCCGCGCTGGTCGCGATCGCGACGATCACGAGGATCAGCGAGACGATGCCGATGACCGTCGCCATGAGCCTGGTCTGCAGACTCCAGCGATGCCGCAATCGGCGGGGTGGTGCGGATGCCGCGGCCGTGGGATCCGGCTCGGGCACCGCCCCGTCGGCCACGGGATCGGCGGGCGGAGCCTGGGTCACTGCGGCGCCTTGATCATGTATCCGACGCCGCGGACGGTGTGGATCAGCGGCTCGCGGCCCTGGTCGATCTTCTTGCGCAGGTAGGAGATGTACAGCTCCACCACGCTGGAGCGCCCGCCGAAGTCGTAGTTCCAGACGCGGTCGAGGATCTGCGCCTTGGAGACGACGCGGCGCTGGTTGCGCATGAGGAAGCGGAGCAGTTCGAACTCCGTCGCGGTCAGCTCGAACTGGTCGCCGCCGCGCTCGACTTCGTGGCTGTCCTCGTTCAGCGTGAGGTCGCCGACGCGCAGGATCGGCTCGGCGTCGGCGGACTGCGCCGTTGCCGGCGCGACGCATCAGACCCCGCAGCCGCGCGACGACCTCCTCGAGGCTGAAGGGCTTCGTGACGTAGTCGTCGCCGCCGGCGGTCAGCCCGGCGACGCGATCGCCGACCGCGTCCTTCGCGGTCAGGAACAGGACCGGCACGTCGTTGCCCGAGTGGCGGAGGCGCTGCAGCACGGCCATGCCGTCGAGGTCGGGCATCATGATGTCGAGCACCATGGCATCCGGATCGAAGTCGCGGGCCGCCTGGAGCGCCTGGAAGCCCGAGCCCGCGGTGCGGACCTCCCATCCCTCCATCCGCAGCGCCATCGACAGCAGGTCGGTGAGCATCTGCTCGTCGTCGACGACGAGGACCCGGAGGGCGGAGCCGTCGGGGCGACGGAGGGCGGGGGCGGGGGCGGTGGCGGTCATGCACCCATTGTGCGAGCTCTTCCTATGTGCTTCCTATGGAGCGACTATGCGCTGGCTGTGAGTGCCGAGGGGACCGGATGCGGCGATCGGCGCTCAGCCGGCCGAACGGGCGTACGCCGCCAGCCGGTCGAAGGCGGCATCGAGCGAGGCATCCACATGCTGGTCGGCGGGATGCGCGTCGTAGTGCGCGAGGATGCGCCGCGCGCCTTCGTCGAACGTGATCGTCGTGCGGAACTCGGGCACGAGCGCCGTGACCTTGCTCACGTCGAAGACCACCGAGTGCGACTTGTCGCCGAGCAGACCGGGCGCCAGATCGGGCGCGAACGCGGCGATCGCATCCGAGGCGACGTGCACGAACTCCGGCTCAGCCACGCCCGCGGCATCCGCCAGCCAGCCGTAGATCTGATCCCACGTGGGCGCGTGCGTGCCGGTGATCGTGAACGCCTCGCCGATCGCGCTCGGGTTGCGAGCAGACCGGCGAACGCGACCGCGAAATCGTCGCTGTGGGTCAGGGTCCACAGGCTCGTGCCGTCGCCGTGGATCACCACCGGCTTCCCCTGCCGCATGCGGGCGATGTCGGTCCACCCGCCCATCGTGGGGATCATGCGGTCGTCGTACGTGTGCGAAGGACGCACGATCGTGATCGGGATGCCGCGCTCGCGGTACGCGCCGACGAGCAGGTCCTCGCAGGCGATCTTGTCGCGGGAGTACTTCCAGAACGGGTTGCGCAGGGGAGTGGACTCGGTGATCGGCAGGTGCTGCGGGGGCTTCTGGTAGGCAGAGGCCGAGCTGATGAACACGTACTGGCCGCACCGCCCGTCGAACTGGTCGAGATCGGCCTGCACGTGCTCCGTCGTGAACGCGAGGAACTCCGCGACGACGTCGAACTCCGTCGTCGCCGATCGCCGCGCCGCACAGCGCCGGCGTCGCGCACGTCGGCGACGAGCTCGCGCACGCCGTCGGGCAGCGGTCGCCGAGCCGACCCGCGGTTGAGGACGGTCACGTCGTGACCGAGGTGCGAGGGAGCGGCGCACGCAGGCCGCGCTGATGGTGCCGGTGCCGCCGATGTAGAGGATTCGCTTCGCGCTCATCATGCCATCGTGCCGGATGCCGCCCCCCTCGGCACATAGAGTGTGCGCGGAGGATGAAATGACCGTCGTCGACAATGCCATCTACGTGAGCGGGCGCCGCACGTCCGACCCCTCCTCCCTCGACCAGACGTTCGAGGAGATGAGCGCGCGGAACGGGATGGCGTGGATCGGGCTCTACCGGCCCGACGAGGCGCGAGCTGCGCGAGATCGCCGACGAGTTCGGCCTGCATCCCCTCGCCGTCGAAGACGCCCTGAACGGGCACCAGCGACCCAAGCTCGATCACTACGGCGACTCCGTCTTCGTCGTGCTCCGGCCTGCACGCTACCTGGACGCGCGCGAGGAGGTCGAGTTCGGCGAGGTGCACGTCTTCGCCGGCCCCGCCTTCGTCGTCACGGTGCGCCACGCCGAATCGCCCGACCTCGCGCGGGTGCGCCGACGCCTCGAGCACGATCCCGGATCTGCTCGCTCGCGGTCCGATGGCCGTCCTCTACGGCATCCTCGACGAGGTCGTCGACGAGTACGAGCCGGTCGTGGTCGGCCTCGAGAACGACATCGACGAGATCGAGAACCAGCTGTTCGCGAACGACCCGGCGGTGGCCCGGCGCATCTTCGCGCTCACCCGCGAGGTGATCGACTTCCAGCGCGCGGTCGGCCCGCTCGTGCCGATCCTGGAGCGGCTGCAGGCTGACGCCCAGCTGCTCGACGTCGACCTGGAGGTCAAGCGCGCGATCCGCGACGTGCACGACCACGCGATCCGCATCGTCGAGCGCTCGGCGAGCTTCCGCACGATCCTCGAGAACGCGCTGCTGCTGCACGCCACCCTCGTCGACGCAGCGTCAGAACGACGCGATGGCCGAGATGACGGAGTACAGCCTCACCCAGAACGAGCAGGTGAAGAAGGTGTCGGGATGGGCGGCCATCCTCTTCGCACCGACGCTGGTCGGCACCATCTACGGCATGAACTTCGACTACATGCCCGAGCTGCACTGGGTCTGGGGCTATCCGATGGCCCTCGCCCTCATGGCGACGACCAGCGTGTCGCTCTACCTCGTCTTCAAGCGCAAGGGCTGGCTGTGATGCGCGAGGGTCTGGACGAGTGTCGGTCCCCCTCGGTAGCGTCTGTGCGATGCAGATCGATGCGCTGACTTCAGGGCTGCCCGGCCGCGTGATCACCCCGGGCGACGACGCGTGGGAAGCCGCGCGTCACTTCCATTCGGGCATCGGCGAACCCGACGTGATCGTGCGGGCTGACTCGGTCGCCGACGTGGCGGCCGCCGTGCGGTGGGCTGCCTCCGAGGCGGTGCCGATCGTGGTGCGCAGCGGCGGCCATAGCGCCTGGGGCTCGGTTCCGGGCGGGCTGACGATCGACCTGGCTGCGCTCGACCGCGTCGAGGTGGCAGGCACCCTCGTGCGGGTCGGCGGTGGCGCGACGTGGGGCCACGTCGCGACGGTGCTTGCCGACCGCGGCCTCGGCATCAGCTCGGGCGACACCTCGTCGGTCGGCGTCGGCGGTCTCACGCTCGGCGGCGGAATCGGCTGGATGGTGCGCGCCTGGGGGCTCGCGGCCGATCAGCTCGTCGGCGCCCAGCTCGTCACGGCGTCGGGCGAGACGCTCGAGGTGACGGATGCCACCCACCCCGAGCTCGTGTGGGCCCTGCGCGGCGGGGGAGGCAACTTCGGCGTCGTCACCCGGTTCGACTTCCGCGCGCACCCGCTCCCGGCGGTCGTTCTCGCGACGCTCGGGGTGACGGGCGATGCGAGACCGGTGATCCGCGCGGTGCGCGACGTGCTCGCCGATGCGCCGCGCGAGCTGACCGTGACGTACATGGACGTTCCGGCGATGGACCCGAACGCTCCCGCAGGCGCCACGCTGACGGCGGTGTGGGCCGGCGACGACGAGGGCGCAGCCCGCTCGGTGCTCGCACCCCTGCTCGACCGTGAGGACATGCACGAAGTGGAATTCGGCGTCCGCCGCTATCCCGACATCCTTCTCGACATGCCCGCACAAGACCCGGACGATGCGGCACCGGGGTTCGTCGGCGGCAACACGCTGCTGAGCGAGCTCAGCGACGACGCGATCGAGCGGCTGGTCTCCTTCCGCGAGGCCAACGAGGCGTCCGTGCTTCTGCTTCGCTCACTCGGCGGCGCGTACGGAGACGTCCCGCAGGACCGCAGCGCGTTTCCCGCTCGCGATGCCACCTGGTTCGCGATGGCCGGAGCGTTCGACATCCCGGGCCTGGTCGACGACGAGAGCCGCCCGACGATCGCGGCGGCCTGGGACGCGATCGAGGCTCTCGGCGGCGGCGTCTACGGAAACTTCACGATCTCGACCGATCCCGGGTTCGCCGCGAAGATGTACCCCGCTTCGACCATGTCGCGCCTGGCTGCGGTCAAGCGGGAGTGGGATCCGGGCAACATCTTCTCGCGCAACCACAACGTGCTCCCCGCCTGAGCGGGTCGCGCGGACAGCACCGCGTGACGGCGTCGCGTCGGCGCCGGACGGCCCCGGGTCAGTGGGTGTCTTCCGCCTCGATCTCGGTGCGGTCGCCCGACCAGAGGGTGTGGAAGGTGCCGGGCTTGTCGACGCGCTTGTAGGTGTGGGCGCCGAAGAAGTCACGCTGGCCCTGCACAAGGGCGGCGGGCAGCCGCTCGGCGCGGAGGCCGTCGTAGTACGACAGCGACGACGAGAACGCGGGGGCGGGGATGCCGGCGCCCGCGGCGATCTGCACGATCCGCCGCCATGCGCCCTGAGCGCGGCCGAGCGCCTCGACGAAGTACGGAGCGGTCAGCAGCACCGGCAGGTCGGGGGTCTGCGCCGTACGCGTCGGCGATGCGGTTGAGGAACTGCGCGCGGATGATGCACCCGCCGCGCCAGATCTTCGAGATCGCACCGAGGTCGATCGTCCAGTCGTACTCCGCGGCGCCCGCGCGGATCTCGTCGAATCCCTGCGAGTAGGCGACGATCTTCGACGCGTACAGCGCGAGGCGGACGTCCTCGATGAACGCGTCCGCGTCCTCCACGGTGAGGTCCTCGACCGGCCCGGGAAGCTCGTGGGACACCGCCCGCTGCTCGGGGTGGCTCGACAGCGAGCGGGCGAACACCGCTTCGGCGATCCCCGAGACGGGCACGCCGAGGTTCAGGGCGGTCTGCACCGTCCACGCCCCGGTGCCCTTCGCGCCGGCCTGGTCGAGGATGACGTCCACGAGCGGCTTGCCGGTCTCGGCGTCGACCTGCCGGAGCACTTCGGCGGTGATCTCGATGAGGTACGACTCGAGCTCGCCCTTGTTCCACTCCGCGAACACGTCCGCGATCTCGGCCGGGCTCTTGCCGGTGCCGCGCCGGATCAGGTCGTACGCCTCGGCGATCAGCTGCATGTCGGCGTACTCGATGCCGTTGTGCACCATCTTCACGAAGTGACCGGCGCCGTCGTGGCCGACGTGCGTCACGCACGGCTCGCCCTCCGCGATCGCCGCGATGGACTTGAGGATCGGGCCGAGGGTGACCCATGACTCGTCCGAGCCGCCGGGCATGATCGACGGGCCGTGCAGCGCGCCCTCCTCGCCGCCGGAGATGCCGGCGCCGACGAAGTTGATCCCGGTCTCGCGCACCGCCTTCTCGCGGCGGATCGTGTCGGTGAACAGGGCGTTCCCGCCGTCGACGATGATGTCGCCCGGCTCGAAGACGTCGACCAGCGCGTCGATCACGGCATCCGTGCCCTTGCCGGCCTTGACCATGATGATCGCCGTCCGCGGCTTCTGGAGTGACGCCGCGAACTCCTCGTAAGTCGCTGCCGGAACGAAGCCCGCCTCGGGGTGCTCGCTGACCAGATGCTCGGTCTTCTCGTGGGTGCGGTTGTAGATCGCGACGGTGTTGCCCTCGCGGCTCGCGAGGTTGCGGGCGAGGTTCGATCCCATCACCGCGAGCCCGACGACGCCGATGTTCGCAGGCCCCTCCTCGTGGACCGTGGGCGCCTGAGCGTCACCCGCTTCGACGCGGACGTCTTCCGGTGCGGGCTGTGCGGCGTGCTCGGGAGCGGATCCGGGCTTGTCGTCGCGATCGTGCGAGATGTTCGTCTGTGCCGGGTCGTTCGAGGACACGCCTGCTCCTTGCGTCAACGGGGGGTTCGCTTCCAGCCTAGAGTCTGCCCGATTCGCGTTACGCGGCGAGGCGGCGCTCGCGTTTCCGCGAGCGCAGCCACGACCGCCGTGGCCTGTGACGAAGGACCGCCCCGTCGGGGGATCGACCCGCTGGTCGCGCAGCGACCGTTCGCCGATGTGCGGAGGTCAGTCCTTGCGGTAGCCCGCGCGGCCCAACGACCAGAACGCGAGCACGGTACCGACGAGGCCGAGGGCGGAGATGACGCCGATCGCACCCATGAGCAGCAGGGACGTGGTCTGGCTGTCGAACATGGGTCCTCCGGGTCCAAAGAGCGGCGATCTCATCGTAGCCGTCCTTTCATTCCTACCGTCGCTGGTAGACTGGGCGATTGAACTTCGGCGAGGGATGCCTCGCACCGGCTGGACGGCCGGTTGCGGCATCCGTGATCGACGCAGTGATGCAGGCTCACGGCTTTCCTCACGCGCTCGCGTTCGAGTCGAATGCAGACCCCTATACCTGGGCCCGATGGGCCCGCAGACAGATCGGGCCGTGCGCCCGCAAGGAGAATCACCATGGCCACGAAAGAAATCGACACCAAGGTCGTCGCCGAGGTTCGCGAGAACTTCGGCAAGGGCTTCGCCCGCCGCCTTCGCGCCGCCGGCAAGATCCCCGCTGTCATCTACGGTCACGGCACCACGCCCGTGCACGTCGCGCTGCCGGGTCACCAGGTCGCGCTGCTCATCCGTCGCGCGAACGCCGTGCTCGAGCTCGACGTCGACGGCAAGGAGCAGCTCACGCTGGTCAAGGACGTCCAGAAGGACCCCGTGCACCAGATCATCGAGCACATCGACCTCCTCGTCGTGAGGAAGGGCGAGAAGATCCAGGTCGACGTGCCGGTCTCGATCCTCGGCGAGCCGGCTCCCGGCACGATCGCCGCGCAGGATGCGAACACCGTCCTGCTCGAGGTCGAGGCGACCCACATCCCCGAGCGCATCGAGTTCGACGTCGAGGGCCTGGAAGAGGGAACGCACGTCACCGCGGCCGACCTCATCCTGCCCCGCGGCGCGTCGCTCATCGTCGACCCGGAGACCCTGATCGTCGCGATCTCGGTCCCGACGGCCGCGCTGGAGGCCGAGGAGGAGATCGCCGAGGCGGACGCCGCCCTCGCCGCCGAGCAGTCGGAGGAGTCCGAAGAGGCCAAGGAGACCGAGCCGTCCGACTCCGAGTAGGACCGATCGTCGGGAAGGGGGTGCGGATTCCGCGCCCCCTTTCCCGTGCGCGGACTGCGGCGAGCCCTTCCGGCAGGATGTGAGACATGGCAGACACGTGGCTGATCGTGGGGCTGGGCAATCCCGGCCCCCGCTACGAGCTCACCCGCCACAACGTCGGACAGATGGTCGTCGACGAGCTGGCAGCCCGGCGCGGCGAGACCTTTCGCGCGCACAAGGCCAACGCGCGCGTCGTGGAGACCTGGCTCCGGCCCGGCGGGCCGAAGCTCATCCTCGCCAAACCGAACACGTTCATGAACGTCTCGGGCGGTCCGGTCGCCGGACTCGCGAAGTTCTACTCCGTGCCGCCGGAACGCGTCGCGGTGGTGCACGACGAGCTCGACATCCCGTTCGATGCGATCAAGCTGAAGGCCGGCGGCGGCCATGGCGGTCACAACGGCGTGCGCGACGTCGCCAAAGCGCTCGATTCAGCCGAGTTCGCACGCGTGCGGGTGGGCATCGGGCGCCCCGCGGGACGGCAGGATCCGGCCGACTGGGTGCTGGATCCGTTCGGCCCCGCCGAGCGCAAGAATCTTCCGATCCTCCTCGGCGATGCCGCCGACGCCGTGGAGCAGCTCGTGGACGAGGGCCTGCTCGCCGCCCAGCAGAAGCACCACGCACCTCGCGTCTGACACTCCGCGGGGGAAGGCGCTCAGCCGCCGACCGACGCTCCGGACGCGAAGCCCGCCGTGAGAAGCGCCTGCACCGCCACGGCGAAGGCGATCGGACCGAGGACGGCCAGGATGACCGCGGCGATGGCCCAGCCGCGTCCGCGGTCCTTCACGATCGCGACGATGCCCTGCACGAGCGCCCATGTTCCGAGCACCGTACCGACCCAGAACGCGATCTCGCCGAGCAGCACCCAGTCGCGCACGGGGGTGAGGATCGACCAGTCGAAGTCGATGTCCATCGGCTCGAGGGCGATCGAGCGTCCGGTGCCGAGGCCGATGTTGTACCCGGCGATCGAACCGACGATCGTCGCTCCGACAGCGGCGAGCACCGCGAGCACGAAGGCGACGATGCCCAGCCCCGGCCCACGCCGAGCGAGTGGGGGCGGCGCCGGCATCGGGACGTACGGTCCGTAGCCCTGCGTCGGGCGGGCGTATCCTGCGGGCGGTGCGTACCCGTACGCCTGGGGCGCGAGCGGCGCGGACTCCGCGGCGCGATGATCAGCCGGATACGGCAGCGTGGCGTACTCGGGCGGCATCGGGTAGCCCTGACCGGCGACCGGCGGGGCGGGCGAGGGCGCCGCCGGTGCGGGCGGCCGCGGCGGGATCCGGGGGTCGTCGGCGGCAGGCTGCGCGGCGGGTGCGGTGTCGCCGGGTTCGGTCACGGCACTCATCCTACGAGGGCGGTGCTCGCGGCCCGCCTCGGCCGACCGGTGTCGGTGCGCGCCCGTAGACTCATCCGGTGACAGTTCCCGGGATCGTGCGCGCCCTCGAACAGGCGTCTTCCTTCGCGGATGCCGCGGCATCGGCTTCTGCAGATGCCGACTTCTCGCTCGTCGAGGGTCTCGACGCGCCGCTGCTCGCGTCGCTGCTCGAGCGCCGCCGCGCCGCGGGCCGGGCCGGAGCGCTGTTCGTCGTCGCCCCGACGGGCCGGCGAGCGGAGTCGCTGGGTCCGGCGCTGGAGGCGCTCCTGCCCGGCGCCGAGGTCATGCACTTCCCGGCGTGGGAGACCCTGCCCCACGAGCGGCTGAGCCCGAGCCCCGAGACCGTGGGTCGCCGCCTCGACGTGCTCGGGCGCATCGCGAGGTGGACGGGGGAGCGGCCGCTGGTCGTGACGGCATCCGTCCGGGGCGCTCTGCAGCCGCTGGCTGCGGGGCTCGCGGACGCGGTGGAGGTCGCACCTGGCGGTGGGCGAGCGCGGCCACGATCTCGCGGAGGTCGCCGCGCGGCTGGTCGAACTCGCGTACCACCGGGTCGACATGGTGTCGCGCCGGGGCGAGTTCGCGATGCGCGGCGGCATCCTCGATGTCTTCCCGCCGATCGCCGATCACCCGTACCGCGTCGAGTTCTTCGGCGACGAGGTCGACCAGATCCGCGCGTTCTCCGTCGCCGATCAGCGGTCGCTGCCGGGTGAGGTCGCCGCCGTCGATCTGCCCGCCAGCCGCGAACTGCTGCTCACACAGGCCGTGCGCGAGCGGGCCCGGCAGCTGAAGGACGAGTTCCCCGGCATCCGGGGCATGCTCGAGAAGATGGCCGAGGGCATCCCGGCCGAGGGCATGGAGTCGCTCATCCCCGCGCTCGTGGACGACATCGTGACCGTCGTGGACTACCTGCCGGAAAGGTCGGCGATCGCCCTGGTCGACCCGGAGCGTGCCGTGACCCGGGCGATCACCCTGCTCGAGACGAACCGCGAGTTCCTGGAGGCGGCCTGGAGCGCTGCGACCGCGGGCGCGGCCAGCCCGGTCGACATCGGCTCCGGAGACTTCGTGAGCCTGCCCGCGCTGCGCGAGGCGGCCGGGCAGCGCGGGATCGCGTGGTGGACGCTGAGCTCCTTCGACTCCGGTGAGGCGGATGCATCCGCCGAGGGTCTGCTCGAGGCGGCCGCCGGCGGCGGCGGTGCGCGTGCCGGGCGCGCCGGTGCCGTCGTTCCAGGGCAATGTCGAGGGTGCGACCGCCCACGTCGGCGAACTGCTGGCCGCGGGCTGGCGCGTGGTGGTGGCGGCATCCGGCCAGGGTCTGGTCGAGCGCGCCCGCGACGTCCTCGCCGAACGCGGCATCGCGGCGCGCCGCGTGGACGAGGTTCTCGAGCCTCCCGAGCCCGGTGTCGCCCATGTCGTGGCGTGCACGCTCGAGCGCGGTTTCGAGGCCCCCGATGCGAAACTCGCCGTCCTCACCGAGACGGAGTTCTACGGCCGCACGATCGGCGGCGATCAGCGGCTGGTGAAGAAGCTCGCGTCGCGTCGCCGGAACGTCGTCGACCCGCTGCAGCTGAAGGCGGGCGACTTCGTCGTGCACGCCACCCACGGGATCGGAAGGTTCGTCGAGCTCACGCAGCGCGAGGTCTCCAGCGGCGGGCGCAATCCGGTCAAGAGCATGCGGGAGTACCTCGTGCTCGAATATGCACCGTCCAAACGCGGCTACCCGGGCGACAAGCTCTACGTTCCCACCGACCAGCTCGATCTGCTCTCGAAGTACGTCGGAGGCGAGGCGCCGACCCTCTCGAAGATGGGCGGCAGCGACTGGGCTCAGGCCAAGGGGCGTGCCCGACGCGCCGTGCGCGACATCGCCGTGGAGCTGGTCAAGCTCTACTCGGCGCGGATGGCCGCGAAGGGCCACGCGTTCGGGCCCGACACGCCGTGGCAGCGCGAGCTCGAGGAGGCGTTCCCGTTCGCCGAGACCCCCGACCAGCTGCAGACGATCGACGAGATCAAGGCCGACATGGAGAAGCCGATCCCGATGGATCGGCTGCTGTCCGGCGACGTCGGCTTCGGCAAGACCGAGGTCGCCGTGCGGGCCTCGTTCAAGGCGATCCAGGACGGCAAGCAGGTCGCGATGCTCGTGCCGACCACGCTGCTGGTCAAGCAGCACATCGAGACCTTCACCGAGCGCTTCGCCGGTTTCCCCGTGCAGGTGCGGGCGCTCTCGCGGTTCCAGACCGACAAGCAGGCGCGCGACACCCTGGCCGGGCTCACCGACGGCACCGTCGACATGGTGATCGGCACCCACCGCATCCTCACCGAAGGCGTGATCTTCAAGGACCTCGGGCTGCTCATCATCGACGAGGAGCAGCGCTTCGGCGTCGAGCACAAGGACAAGCTCAAGAAGCTCAAGACGAACGTCGACATCCTCGCGATGAGCGCCACGCCCATCCCGCGCACGCTCGAGATGGCCGTCACCGGCATCCGCGAGATGTCGACGCTGCAGACGCCGCCCGAAGACCGGCATCCGATCCTCACCTACGTCGGTGCGCGCAACGACAAGCAGATCGCGGCGGCGATCCGCCGGGAGCTGCTGCGCGAAGGTCAGATCTTCTACGTGCACAACCGGGTGCAATCGATCCAGCGCGTGGCTGCGCACCTCGCCGAGCTCGTGCCCGAGGCGCGCATCGCCGTCGCGCACGGGCAGATGGGCGAGCACGCGCTCGAGCAGGTCGTCGACGACTTCTGGGAGCGCCGCGCCGACGTGCTCGTCTCGACGACGATCGTCGAGACCGGTCTCGACATCGCGAACGCCAACACGATCATCATCGACCGGGCCGACAAGTACGGGCTGTCGCAGCTTCATCAGCTGCGCGGACGCGTCGGACGCGCCCGCGAGCGGGCCTACGCGTACTTCCTGTACGACGAGAACAAGCCGCTCTCCGAGACCGCGGCCGACCGCCTCGAGACGATCGCCGTCAACAACGACCTGGGCAGCGGCATGCAGGTCGCCCTGAAAGACCTCGAGCTGCGCGGAGCGGGCAACCTCCTCGGCGCCGAGCAGGCCGGGCACATCGCCGGTGTCGGCTTCGACCTCTACCTGCGCATGATCGGCGAGGCCGTCGCGACGTTCCGCGGCGAGGAGACCGAGGGCCCGACCGAGCTGCGCCTCGAGCTGCCCGTTCAGGCCCGCATCCCCGAGTCCTACATCGACAGCGAGCGCCTGCGCCTCGAGGCGTATCAGAAGCTCTCGGCGGCGGCATCCGCTACCGCCAAGGATGACGCGATCGACCTCGTCGTGGACGAACTGCGCGACCGGTACGGTGAGCTGCCCTCCGAGACGGAGGGTCTGCTGGCCGTGGCGCGGCTGCGACGCCGCGCCGCGCAGGCCGGGCTCGCCGATGTCGTGGCGATGGGACCCAACCTCCGCATCGCGCCCGCGAACCTCCCCGATTCGCTGCGGGTCCGACTGCAGCGCCTGTATCCGCCGGCGAAGGTGCTCGCCGGCGGCGAGGCGCTCGTCATCCCGATGCCGCGCGCCGGCGACGAACGCGTGTCGGACGCCGACCTCATCGCCTGGGTGCGCCAGCTGCTCGACCAGCTCTTCCCGGCGAAGGCGGCGACCGGGACGGACGCGCCCGGCGCGCCCTGACGGCGCGCCGCAGGTGCGGGCATGTTGACGCGTCGACCTCGCTCCGCGACGATGAGTCGATGATCGACCAGCCACATCTGCGTCGACGGATTCAGCACTGAGGAGTGACCGTGCAGCTGGAGCACCTCGGGGCGCGCCCTCGCATCCACCCCACCGCCGTGGTGGCGCCGACCGCTGTGATCAGCGGCGACGTCACGATCGGTGCCGACAGCCAGGTGCTGCACGGCGCGGTGATCACCTCCGAGGGCGGCGCGATCACCCTGGGTGAGAACGTGATCGTGATGGAGAACGCCCTGATCCGCGCGACGGCCACGAATCCCGTGCACATCGGCGATCACGTGCTCATCGGGCCGATGGCGAGCGTGTCGGGCGCGGTCATCGAGGACGAGGTCTTCCTCGCGACGGGAACCCGAGTCTTCAACGGAGCGCGGATCGGTGCGCGCAGCGAGGTGCGCATCAACGCCGTCGTGCACCTGCGGACCACGCTCGCGCCGGAGACCACCGTGCCGATCGGGTGGGTGGCCGTCGGCGAACCCGCCCAGCTGCTGTCGCCCGACCGCCATGAGGAGATCTGGGCGGCCCAGCGGGAGCTCGATTTCCCCGGATACGTGTTCGGGCTCGACCGCGAGACGCCCGATCTCATGGTGCAGCTCACCGAACGATACGGACGCAGCCTCGCGCGGCACGCGGCGGATCGGCAGATCGAGTAGACCCGGGTTCCTGTCCACGAACCCCCGCAGGCCATAGAGTCGCACAATGGCCCTGGGGACCAGCGAGAGGCTCCGCCAAGCCGCGGAGGCGTTCGCGAGCAACTGGCGCAACCCCAATCTGCGTCGCGCGCAACTCGCGTTCCTCGGTGCGTGGACCGCTGAGTGGGCCTTCACCGTCGCGCTCGGCATCGTCGCCTACGCGGACGGCGGGGCGCTCGCGCTGGGTCTGGTCGGCCTGCTCAGGATGCTGCCCTCGGCGATCCTGGCACCTCTGCTGTCGCCGTACGCCGACCGGGGCCGGCGCGAGCGCGTTCTGGTTGTCGTCTCCACGCTGCGCGGCCTGGCCACCGCGGTCGCCGCTGTGATGGTCGCCGTGTCCGGCCCGATCGTCGTGGTCTACGCGCTCGCCGTGGTCTCGACCATCGCCGCGACCCTCTTCCGACCGGCGCACTCGGCTCTCCTGCCGACGCTCTGCCGAACCGGGCACGAACTGGCCAGCGCGAACGTCGTGCGCGGGCTTCTCGACTCGGTGGCGACGCTGATCGGTCCGCTCCTGGCCGCCATCCTGCTCGCCTTCACCGATGTGTCCATCGTGTTCGCCGTCGCGGCCGCCTCATCGTTCTGGGCTGCCTGGCTGCTGCTGCGCGTGCGCTACGAGGCACCGCCGCGGCCGCCCGCCGCGCGTCCCGCCCTGCTGCGAGAGGCCGCCGAAGGCATCCGCGCGGTCGCGCAGAGCCGCGGCCTCACACTGATCCTCGGGCTCGCCGCGGCGCAGGCGCTCACCCGCGGTGCGCTCACCGTCTTCTCGGTGGTCGTGGCGATCGAGCTGCTCGCCATGGGCGAGGCGGGTGCTGGCGCGCTCATGGCGGCCGTGGGAGTCGGCGCGGTGATCGGCTCGCTCTGCGCGTCGCTCCTGGTCGGAACCGGCCGGCTCGGCGCTTGGTTCGCGGTAGGCGTGGCGCTCTGGGGTCTGCCGATCGCCCTCATCGGCGTCTTCCCCCAGCAGGCGGCCGCGCTGCTGCTGCTCGCCTTCGTCGGGGTCGGCAACGCGCTGATCGACCTGGCGGGATTCACTTTGATCGGACGCCTCGCACCGGATGCCGTCATGGCACGCGTCTTCGGTGTGCTGGAGAGCCTGGTCGCCGTGTCCATCGGATTCGGATCGATCCTCGCGTCCCTGATGATCGCATGGGTGGGTCTCGCGCCCGCCCTGATCGCGATCGGGCTGGTGTGCCCGGTGCTCGCGGTGGCGTCGTGGTGGGGGCTGCGGAGCCTCGACCGATCGGTCGACGCACTGGACGAGGAAGTGGGCCTGCTGCAGCAGGTGCCGATGTTCCGGCCGCTTCCGCTGCCGGCGATCGAGCAGCTCGCGCGCGGCCTCGAGCCCGTGACCGTGATCGCGGGCGATGCGGTCTTCCGCCAGGGCGACCTCGGCGACCGGTACTACGTGATCGAGTCCGGTCGCGCCGACGTCGTCGGCGACGGGAGGGTCGTGGCCGAGCTCGGCCCTGGGGAGGGCTTCGGCGAGATCGCGCTGCTGCGCCGCACACGCCGCACCGCCAGTGTGCTGGCGCGCGACGAGCTCAGCCTCCGGTCTCTGGATTCGGACCGGTTCGCGGCGGTCGTGCTCGGGTATGCGCCGAGCGCGCGTGCCGCGGAGGACGGCGTCGACGGCCAGCTCAAGCGCTTCGCTCCGGCCCAGGACGAGCCGCCCCGCCTCCCGCTGAACTAGCGTGAGATCACCGACCGCAACGGAGCCCGACACATGACCACAGCCCGCACGACGCTGCTGATCGCCGATATCGGCGGCTACACGGAATACATGGGGTCGCACCGCATGACCCTCGCGCACGCCGAGGTCAACACCGGGCGCATGCTCGACAGGATGATCGGCGCCGCCCGCGGCTTCGACCTCGTGGAGATCGAGGGTGACGCGGCGTTCCTGTCCCGCCGCGCGGGTACCCGCGACCCGGACACGACTCTGGCGGAAGTGCTCCGAGCCTCCGTGGCGATGCACCGCGCGTTCCACGTCGAGCGCGAGTACGTCGTGCAGAACCTCTGCCCCTGCGGCGGCTGCCGGCAGGCGCGCGGGCTCACGCTCAAGTTCGTGGCCCACGTCGGAGACGTGGCCACTCAGCACATCCGCGGTCGGACGAAGCCGGTGGGGATCGATGTGATCCTGGCGCACCGGTTGCTGAAGAACGAGGTCACCATCCCGGAGTATGTGCTGCTCACCGACGACCTGGTCGGCTCGGACCACGCGTCGCTTCCGGAGACCGTGCAGGAGATCTCGCCCGACCTCGAGGGCATCGGCCGCATCCGAGCGCATTATGTGGACGTGGCGTCGCTCGATCAGTCGGCCGTGCCCCGGCACCGGCCGACGGTCGGCTCGCGGCTGGGCAGCACGTTCTCGGCGGTCGGCCGAGGACTGCCGTACATGCTCGGCATGAAGAAGCCGCGGGTGGCTCGCTGACCGGCAGCTGACCGACGGATGCTGCGGCCGCGGCATCCGGACGCCGGATGCCTCCTCAGCCCGTGTTCTGCAGTCCGGCCGCGACCCCGCTGACCGACAGCAGGAGGAGCCGCTGCTGCTCCGGATCGGCGGGGGCTCCCGCCGCGGAGTCGGCGCGAAGCGCGCGCAGGGCGCGCAGCTGCAGCAGCGACAGGGCATCGACGTACGGGCTGCGCATCTTGACGGCGCGCTGCAGCACCGGCTTGTTGTCGAGCACGTCGGCACCGGCCGTCACCCGCACCACCCACAGCCGCGTCAGCTCCATCTCATCCATGCACGAGGGCCGCCAGGTCGGCACGATCGCCCAGGTCGAGGTAGTGCCGTGCGATGCGGGGGTCGGCCTTCGCGAGGCTCATCGCCACGTTGTCGACCATCGTGTGGAACAGCGGCCAGTCGACGTACGCCGTGCGCAGCAGCTCCTCGTCGTCCACGGCCTCCAGGGCGGTGCCGAGCCCGAACCAGCCGGCCAGGTTGATGCGCGCCTGCGTCCACGCGAACACCCACGGGATGGCGCGGAGATCCTCCAGCGACTCCACCGACAGCCCTCGCCGCGCCGGACGCGAGCCGAGCGCGAGCAGGCCGACCTCTTCCATCGGAGTCACCTGCGCGAACCACGGCGCGAAGCCCGGCGCCTTCACGAGCTCGAAGAAGCGCTCGCGCGACGCGGCATCCATCGTCGCGGCCACGCCCGCGTATCGCGCGGCGGCAGCCTGGTTGCGATCCTCGATCGAGGGTGCGGAGGCCAGGAGCATCGCGGCTGCGACCTGATCGATGTGGCGCATCGCGATCGCCGGGTCGCCGTACCGGGCGAAGATGACCTCGCCCTGTTCGGTGAGCTTGAAGCGCCCGTCCACCGAGTGCGGCGGCTGGGCGAGGATCGCCGAGTTGGCGGGTCCGCCGCCGCGGCCGAGCGCACCGCCTCGCCCGTGGAACAGGGTCAGCTCGATGCGGTCCTGCCGGGCCCAGGCGGCGATCGCGGCCTGGGCCTCGTACAGAGCGAGGTTGGCGGCGACGGGTCCGACGTCCTTCGACGAGTCGGAGTAGCCGAGCATCACCTCCATGCGCCGTCCGGTCGCCTCCAGGCGCGCAGCGAACTCCGGGTGCTCGACGATCTCCGCGAGGATGCCGGGAGCCGCCTGCAGATCCGCGAACGTCTCGAAGAGCGGGACGACGTCCAGCACCGGTGGAGAGCCGTCCGGCCCGGCCGCGTAGCGCGCCAGCCGGTGCACGTTCGCGAGGTCTTCGGCCGACTGCGTGAAGGAGACCACATAGCGCCCCGCGGCGCGCGGGCCGTAGCGGTTCTGCAGGAAGGCCACCGCCCGGAACACGTCGAGCACCTCTTCGGCGAGCTCGGATCGCGGTCCGCCCGCATCGAGTTCGGCGAGCACTTTCGCGTGCACGGCCGAATGCTGACGGACCTCGAGCTCGGCGAGGTGGAATCCGAACGTCTCGACCTGCCACAGGAGCTGCTGGAGATGCCCGTACGCCTGTCGCGGTGCGCGCGCCCGGACCAGCGAGTCCTGCACGATGCGCAGGTGCTCGACGAGCTGGTCGGGATCGGCGTACGCGAGATCCGCGTCGCGCGCCCGTGTCGCGGCGATCTTGCGGGCGATGAGCAGCACGATGCGTCGATGGGGCTCGTTGGGGGAGCGCTTCGCGATTTCGGCGGCCGCATCCTCATCGGCCGCCTTCAGCCTCTGCCAGAGGCGCCAGCAGCGCCTCGCTGGGCGGGGTCGTCGAGGCGTCCAGAGTCAGTCCGCGGCCGATCCGGTTGGCAGTGGCCTCCAGCCCCAGCAGCACGTGCTCGCTGGCGATGGCCGCGGCCTTGCGGGTGACGGATGCCGTCACGAAGGGGTTGCCGTCCCGATCGCCTCCGACCCAGGAGCCCACCCGCACGAACGGGCGCACGACCGGCGCCCGGCTGCCGGCCGCCGGGCCCTGCAGCGCGTCGTCGACGCGGCGGTAGACGTGCGGGATAGCGGTGTACAGGGTGTCGTCGAACACCGCCATGACGGCGCGCACTTCGTCGGTGGGCGACGGCTTCTCCGGGCGGAGGGGAGCAGTGCGCCACAGCGTGTCGATCTCCTCCAGCATCCGTCGCTCGGCGCGGCGCTGGTCGGCGCCGTTGCGCACGGATGCGTCGTGCTCCTCGAGGAACGCAGCCAGCCGGCGGATGCTCGTGGAGATGGCCCGCCGACGCGCCTCGGTCGGATGCGCCGTGAAGACGGGGTGGAAGCGCAGCGTCTGCAGGCGGGCGAGCGCCGTATCGTCGCCGACCTCGGCGGCCAGGCGCACGAAGGCGGCGGCGACCGAGTCGGTCGCGTCCTCACGGTCGGGGCGTCCATCGCGCTCGCGGAGGATGCGCACGCGCTGGTGCTCCTCGGCGAGATTGACGAGGTGGAAGTAGGCGGTGAACGCGCGCGCGACCTCGTCGGCCCGCTCGACCGTGAAGGAGTCGGCGATCTCCACGGCGCTCGCGAACGCCTCCGGCGCGTCATCGGTGTAGGCGTGGATCGTGGCGATGCGCAGGCGCTCGACGTCGTCGTACAGCCCCGGCGAGCCGCTCTCGCGCAGGACTCTCCCGAGCAGCGAGCCCAGCATCCGCACATCGGCCCGCATCCGCTCGGGGATCTCCTGGCCGGCCTCGAAGCGGCCGACGAGATCGATCGCCTCGGTCTGGGTGAACTCGCGCATGCGCTCCACGGTAGTGCGGGCGTGTTTCCTGCTCATCACGGGGCCGGCCGGATGACGCCGAACGTCACCGATAGACTCGACGGCGGAGTGCCGGGAAGTCTGGTCGGCGTCGGTGCGCGCGCGCCCGGCCATCCACACGAAAGGACCAGAGTGTCCCTGCTTCGATCCGCTCGCTTCCCCGCCGTGGTGCTGCTCCTCGCCGCCGTCGCGGGGCTCCTGATCGCCAATTCGCCTCTCGGCCCCGGCGCGCTCGCGGTCAAGGACACCTATGTCGGCATCCCGGGTGTGTTCGAGATGTCCCTGGGGCACTGGATCCAGGACGGTCTGCTCGCCGTGTTCTTCTTCATGGTCGCCGTCGAACTGCAGTTCGAGCTGACCAGCGGAGAACTCAACTCGGCCCGCAAGGCACTGCAGCCTGCGATCGCCGCGGCCGGTGGGGTTCTCGTGCCGATCGCGATCTTCCTGCTCTTCGCCGCGGGAACCGAATCGGCGGACGGGTGGCCGATTCCGACCGCGACGGACATCGCGTTCGCGCTCGGGGTGCTCGCCGTCTTCGGCAAGGGGCTGCCCTCCGGCATCCGGATCTTCCTCCTCGCGCTGGCGATCCTCGACGACATCGTCGGGATCGTGTTCATCGCGGTGCTCTTCACCGACGGCGTCGACCCGGCGATGCTGGCGTTGGCCGCCATCGGCCTGATCGTGTTCGGCCTGCTCAGCCGCCGACTGGACACCCGCGCGCGCATCCCCGTCACGGTGGCTCTCGCGATCGTCGGCATCGCGACCTGGGTCCTGGTGTACCAGTCGGGCGTACACGCCACGATCGCCGGTGTCGCACTCGGGCTCGCGATGGCCCAGCAGCCCGCCCTGCGCACGCGGCACGCTCTCGAGCCGTGGGTGAACGGCGTGGTGCTGCCGCTGTTCGCGTTCTCCGCGGCGCTCGTGGTCATTCCGGCGGTCTCGCCGACCCAGCTGGCACCGGCGTTCTGGGGTGTCCTGATCGCGCTTCCGGTCGGGAAGATCATCGGCATCACCGTGTTCGGCTGGCTGTCGCTGCGCATCGGCAACCGCGGCGCGACACCGCACCTCTCCATCGCCGATCTGCTGGCTGCGGGGGCGCTCGGGGGCATCGGATTCACGGTCTCGCTGCTGCTGTCGGAGCTCGCCTTCGCCGACGATCCGGCCCTGCGCGACGAGGCGACCCTCGGCGTGCTGGGCGGATCCGTCCTCTCCCTGATCGTGGCGGGAGTGCTCGTCGCGCAGCGCGCACGTCACTATCGCCGCCGAGAGACGACAGAAGAGCCTCCGGTGGGCGCGCCGACGCCGACGGGAGGACAGCTGGCATGAACGCGGAACCCGACCCGACCGACGCGCTGCGCGCGGCGGCCGACACGATGCGCGAGGTGCGGGAGCGCTGCGTGTGGACGCAGCAGATCGATCACCGCGCGCTGGTGCCGTATCTGGTCGAGGAGAGCGCAGAGCTGATCGACGCGGTCGAAGCGGGTTCCCGCGCCGAACTGCGTGAAGAGCTCGGCGACCTGCTGTGGCAGGTGCTGTTCCACGCCGAGATCGCCTCCCGAGACCCCGACGACCCGTTCGACATCGACGACGTCGCCCGGGGCCTCACCGAGAAGATGGTGCGCCGGCATCCGCACGTGTTCGCGGGCGAGGTCGCCGAGACCCCGGAGCAGGTGCTGGTGTTCTGGAACGCCGCGAAGGCCGCGGAGAAGCACGAGCGCACCAGCGTGCTCGATGGCGTGTCCGAGCGGATGCCGGCCCTCTCGCTCGCGCAGAAGCTGATCGGCAAGGCCGGTCAGGTCGGCGTCGAGCCGGCGCCGGCGCCCGACCTGGGAAGCGAGGCGGAGCTCGGCGACGCCCTGCTCGCACTCGTGGCGACGGCTCGCCGTCGGGGGTGGGATGCCGAGCGGGCGCTGCGGGAGCGCGTGCGCGTACTCCAAGGCCGGATTCAAGACGCGGAATCCGGACTGACAGACTAGTCCGGTGCCATCCGTCACTCCTCCGCGCGGCATGCGCGACTTCCTCCCCGCCGAGAAAGCCCGCCGCGAGCGGGTGCTCGCCGTCATCCGCGACCGCTACCGGGCGCACGGGTTCGATGAGATCGAGACGCCGGTCATGGAGGACCACGCCCGCCTGCACGCCGGGATCGGCGGCGACAACGAGAAGCTCGCGTACAACGTGCTCAAGCGCGGACTGGAGCCTGACGCGATCCGCGCGGCCGCGGAGGACCCGTCGGCGCTGACGGACTTGGGGCTCCGGTATGACCTGACCGTGCCGCTCGCGCGGTTCTACGCCAGCCACCGCGGCGAGCTGCCCGGGGTCTTCCGCGCCGTGCAGATCGCACCCGTGTGGCGGGCCGAGCGGCCGCAGAAGGGTCGCTACCGCCAGTTCGTGCAGTGCGACATAGACATCCTGGGCGATGAATCCGCGCGCGCGGAGGCCGAGCTGATCGTGGCCACTCTCGACGCCGTGGACGCGCTCGGTCTGACCGGCGCCACGGTGCGCATCAACGATCGGCGGGCGCTGGAATGGATGCTGGAGTCCTTCGGCTTCGATGCCTCGGAGCGTCCTGGCGTGCTGATCACGATCGACAAACTGGACAAGATCGGCCCCGACGGCGTTCTCGGCGAGCTGCGCGAGCGCGGTGCGACCACGGCGGCCGTCGACGCGTTCGCCGCCTTCCTGCGCCGTCCGCAGACCCTGGAGCGCCAGCCGTTCGGCGAGGGTCAGATCCGCAGGGCGCTGCCCGACGGCGTCCCCCACGAGATCGTGGCGCACCTGGCCGGCATCGGCGAGGCCGTCGCGGCGTCCCGCGGTGCTGTCTCCGCACGCCGACGACCTGCCCCTGGTGTTCGACCCGTTCCTCGTGCGGGGGATGGGCTACTACACCGGCACGATCTTCGAGCTCGCCCACCCGAGCGTGGAGTACTCGCTCGGCGGCGGCGGTCGCTACGACGGCATGATCGGGCGCTTTCTCGGGCAGGACGTGCCCGCGGTGGGGTTCTCGCTCGGCTTCGAGCGTCTGGTCGACCTGGTGACGACAGCGGACGACGCGCACCAGCAGGCGGTCGTGCTCGTGCACGACCGCGACATGCCCCTGGGTGAGCTGCTCGCGATCAAGATCGCCCTCACCTCGCGCGGGGCGCGGGTGCGGCTCGAGCAGCGGCCCAAGAACGTCAAGGCGCTGCTCGAGCGCGCGGCATCCGACGGGTACACCTCCTTCGCGACCCTCTCGGCGGGAGCCGCCCCCGACACGATCGAGCTCAAGCCCCTGGGCTGAGCACGCCCGCGAGACCGCACCCGGGCGCCGAGACGGCGGGTGGGGCCCGCGGTCTCGGCGCGCGCCTGCAGTCTCGCGGTCTGCCCGGGCCCGCTCGCGCGGGCGGTTGACGTGCGTGCGACCGGCCGGTTGGCTGGCGGTATGGCCGATCCCACACCCGATGCGTGGCGCCGCGTCGACGCATACCTGACCGACACGCTCGTCGGCCACGATCCCGACCTCGAGGCGGCGGTGGCCCAGCAGCACGCGCACGGACTGCCGCCGATCGAGGTGGCGCCGGTATCCGGAAAGCTCCTGCACCTGCTCGCGCGCATCTCGGGCGCCCGGCGCGTGCTGGAGATCGGCACGCTCGGCGCCTACTCGACCATCTGGATGGCACGCGCGATCCCCGACGACGGCGTCGTCGTCACGATCGAGGCGGAGCCGCGGATCGCCGAGGTCGCCCGCGAGAACGTCGACCGCGCGGGCGTCGGGCCGAAGATCGACATCCGCATCGGACGCGGCGAGCACGTGCTGCCCACACTGGCGGGGGAGGAGGCGTTCGACCTGATCTTCATCGATGCCGACAAGGAGTCCAACACCGTGTACCTCGACTGGGCCGCGCGTCTGGGGCACCCCGGCACGGTCGTGGTCGTCGACAACATCGGCCGCGGGGGAGAGGTCGCCAACCCCGCGACCACCGCGTCGAACGTGATCGGCACGCAGCGCGGACTGGAGATGCTCGGACGCGACCCGCGCTTCGACGCGACCGCTCTGCAGACGCTCGACCTCAAAGGCTGGGACGGCGTCGCGATCGCCGTGCTGACGGATGCCGCGTCGGACTGACGCCGCCCGAACCTCCGCCCGGCGCGGCACGGTGCGGCAGCATCCGCCTGGCTAGACTGGCGGACGGACCGACGACGCTCCCGATCCACCCTCCACCACGCAAGGAGTCCCTGTGGCACTCATCGAGGCTGTCAACGCGCGCGAAATCCTGGATTCGCGCGGAAACCCGACCGTCGAAGTGGAGGTCCTCCTCGACGACGGCATCGTCCAGCGCGCGGCCGTCCCCTCCGGCGCGTCGACCGGCGCGTTCGAGGCGTACGAGCTGCGCGACGGCGACAAGTCCCGCTACAGCGGCAAGGGCGTGCTCAAGGCCGTCGCCGCCGTGATCGACGAGCTCGGTCCGGCCCTGGAAGGCATCGAGGCGAGCGAGCAGCGCCTCGTCGACGAGATCCTGATCGAGGTCGACGGCACCGAGAACAAGAAGCGCGTGGGCGCGAACGCCATTCTGGGCGTCAGCCTGGCGGTCGCCAAGGCCGCCGCCGACTCGGCCGATCTGCCCCTGTTCCGCTACCTCGGCGGACCGAACGCGCACGTCCTGCCGGTTCCGCTCTTCAACGTCATCAACGGCGGCTCGCACGCCGACAACGGCATCGACATGCAGGAGTTCTTCCTCGCTCCCATCGGCGCCTCCACGTTCGCCGAGGCGCTCCGTTGGGGCACCGAGACCTATCACGTGCTCAAGGGCGAGCTGCTGAAGGCGGGTTACGCCACCGGCCTGGGCGACGAGGGCGGCTTCGCCCCCGACCTGAAGAGCAACCGCGAGGGCCTGGACTTCCTCATCGCGGCGATCGAGAAGGCGGGCTTCACCCCGGGCACCGAGATCGCGCTCGGCATGGACGTCGCGGCCACCGAGTTCTTCAAGGACGGCTCCTACGTCTTCGAGGGCAAGGACTGGACCGCCGACAAGCTCACCGACTACTACATCGAGCTCGCTGACGCGTACCCGATCGTCACGATCGAGGATGCTCTGGCCGAGGACGACTGGGACGCCTGGAAGCACCTCACCGACAAGCTCGGATCCAAGATCCAGCTCGTCGGCGACGACCTGTTCGTCACGAACCCGACGCGCCTCGCGGACGGCATCGCGCGCGGCGTCGGCAACTCGCTGCTCGTGAAGGTCAACCAGATCGGCACTCTGTCGGAGACGCTGGATGCCGTCGACATGGCACACCGCGCCGGGTACACCACGATGTTCTCGCACCGCTCCGGCGAGACCGAAGACACCACGATCGCCGATCTGGCCGTGGCAGTGAACTCGGGTCAGATCAAGAGCGGCGCGCCCGCCCGCAGCGAGCGGGTCGCGAAATACAATCAGCTTCTGCGCATCGAGGAGGAGCTGGGCGACGCGGCGGAGTTCGCCGGACGCTCCGCATTCCGCCGGTACACCGCGTAGCAGTCGTCACAGGTCGCTCTCGCCGGCGGCCGGCAGTCGAGAGGGGGAGCCGTGGCCGCGAAGCCGGCTCCCTCTCCTCGCGCTCCGCGGCAGCCCCGGCCGCCGCGCCGCCCGGTCGACGTGCGGGGCTGGCTGGGTGGCATCCGCCTGTCGGGATTCATGGTCATCATGCTCGGCCTCGTCGTGCTGGCCGCGTTCGTGCTGGTCCCCACGATCGGCACGTACGTCGATCAGCGGCAGCGCATCGCCGCTCTGGAGGCGGCCGTCGAGATCAGCCGCGATGACGTCGCCGAGCTCGAGGCTCAGCGCGACCGCTGGACAGATCCGGCGTACATCACGACGCAGGCACGGGAGCGGCTGTACTACGTGCGCCCGGGCGAGGTCGTCTACCTCGTCGACGACGACCTGCCGCCGGCACTCGTCCCCCAGGAGCAGGCTCCGGTCAGCGACGATGTGGAGCAGACCCGCACCGACTGGATGGCGCAGATGGTCCGCTCGGTGACGGTGGCAGGCATGGCTCAGACCGTGCGCGCACCCGCGATCGGCGTGCCCGACGTCGCGCCGACGGAGAGCCCGGCGACGCCTGGAAAGACGCCGTGATCCAGCCCCGTCCCAGCGGCTGACGATACTCTGGGCGGCGTGACGACTCCGCCGTTCCCGCCCGTCAGCGACGCCGATCTCGACGTGCTGCGCGCCCAGCTGGGACGTCCGGCTCGGGGCGTCGTGGGCATCGCCGCGCGCTGCGTCTGCGGCAACCCCACGGTCGCTGCGACCGCGCCCCGCCTGGAGGACGGCACGCCCTTCCCGACGTTCTACTACCTCACCCACCCGGCGGCGACCGCGGCGATGTCGGGGCTGGAGGCCTCGCAGGTCATGCGCACCCTGAGCGACGAACTCGCCGCCGACCCCGAGATCGCGCAGGCGTATCTGGCGGCTCACGAGGTGTACCTGAGCGATCGGTCCGCCTTCGGCGCGGTCGAGGAGATCGAGGGGATCTCGGCGGGTGGCATGCCCACGCGCGTCAAGTGCCTTCACGCGCTCGCCGCCCATTCCCTCGCCGCCGGGGCGGGCGTCAATCCGATCGGCGATCGCGCGCTCGCCCTGTCGCCATGGTCGCCGGAGCGCTGCGCCTGCGCCGACCCGGGAGCGGCCGGATGATCGGGCGGCTGCTCGCGGCATGCGCGTCGGCGCTCGTCATCGTCGCGCTGACCGGCGCCACGGCGGCGCCGGTCGCGCCGCAGGAAGACCCGGTGCGGGCGGCCGAGTACTGGCTCGAGGACTACGGCATCCGCGAGGCGTGGGCGACGAGCCGCGGCGCGGGGGTGCGGATCGCGATCATCGACACCGGTGTCGGCCGCGGACCGGTCGAGTTCGAAGGCGGGGTGATCGACGGAACGGATGTGTCAGGGCTCGGCTCCTCCGACGGCCGCACCCCGGTCGGCGCGGTGGACGCCAACCACGGCAGCTGGGTCGCGTCGCTCGCCGGCGCGCGCGGGACGGGACCCGGAACAGGCATGATCGGCGTCGCACCGGAGGCGAGCCTGCTCTCGGTGTCGGTCGGCTTCGGCTCGTCCGCCAAGATCCCCTTCGCCGATCAGATCGCCGAGGCGATCCGGTGGTCCGTCGACAACGGCGCCGACGTGATCAACCTCTCGCTCACCACGAACACCCCCGACTGGGACGAGAGCTGGGACTCGGCCTTTCTCTACGCGTTCGAGAATGACGTCGTCGTGGTTGTCGCTGCGGGAAATCGCGGCAGCGGCACGTCGCGTGTCGGCGCGCCTGCCACCATCCCGGGCGTGCTCACCGTGGCCGGTGTCGACGCACAGGGCAACGCCAGCGTCGAGGCGTCCACGCAGGGCATCACGCTCGGCGTGTCGGCGCCGAGCGAGAAGCTCGTCGGGGTGTCGGCTGACGGCAGGCTCGTGCTGTGGAACGGCACGAGCGGTGCCGCGCCCATCGTCGCGGGCATCGCCGCGCTCGTGCGATCCGCGTATCCCGACATGGACGCGAACAACGTCATCAACCGCATCATCGAGACGGCCCGTCCGCCGGCCGGAGTCGGCGGCGGGAACCCGCTGCTGTACGGCGCCGGATTGGTGGATGCCGCGGCAGCGGTCTCCGCGAATGTCCCCGCCGTCACCGCCAATCCGATGGGCAGCCTCGAGGACTGGATCCGCCTCTACCGCCGCGCCGATTCCGGCCCGGCCACCGTCCCCACGGCGGAACCGATCGAGGTGGCTCCACTGCCGCCCGTCGATGTGGCCACCCGCCCGGTTTCGCCGCTCCTGCCCTCGACCGAGACCCTGCTGTACGGCACCCTCCCGCTGATGGGCGCCTCGGCCACCGCTATACTGGTGGCTCTCGGCGTCACCGCAGCTGTCCGACGTATCCGATTGGCGTCCCGGACGCCGAGCCGCTGACACCCCAGGAGCATCCCCCACCGTGAGCAACACCGTGCCCAAGATCCTCATCGTCGGCGGTGGCTATGCGGGCTTCTACACCGCGTGGAAGCTGGAGAAGCATCTGCGCAGGGGCGAGGCCGAGGTCACGATCGTCGACCCGCTGCCGTACATGACCTACCAGCCGTTCCTTCCCGAGGTCGCCGCCGGGTCGATCGAGGCTCGCCACTCCGTCGTGGCCCTGCGCCGTCACCTCAAGAAGACGAAGATCGTGGCCGCGAAGGTCACCGGCATCAACCACGCGAACAAGGTAGCGACGATCACGCCGATCGCGGGCGACCCGTACGAGCTCGAGTACGACCAGATCGTCGTCACGGCCGGTGCGGTCTCGCGTACGTTCCCCATCCCCGGGATCGCCGACAACGCGATCGGCCTCAAGACGATCGAAGAGGCCGTCGCGATCCGCGACCGCCTGATGTCGAACTTCGACAAGGCCTCGACGCTGCCGCCCGGGCCCGAGCGGGACCGACTCCTGACCGTCGTCGTGATCGGCGGCGGCTACGCCGGCATCGAGGTCTTCGCCGAGCTGCGATCGCTGGCCTCTGCCCTGGTCAGCCGCTACCCGGAGATCACCTTCAATGAGACGCACTTCCACCTCATCGAGGCGATGGGCCGCATCATGCCCGAGGTGTCGCTCAAGACGAGCGAGTGGGTGCTGAGGGATCTCGCCAAGCGTGCGGCCGTACGTGCACCTGGACACGCAGGTGACATCCGCCGTGAACGGCAACGTCGAGTTGTCGACGGGCGAGGTCATCCCGAGCGATCTGATCATCTGGACCGCGGGCGTGATGGCCAACCCGACCGTCGTGCGCGGCGGTGACCTGCCCGTCGAGGAGCGCGGACGGATCCGCACCCGCGCTGACCTGCGCGTCGGCACGGAGGACGAGTTCGTCGAGGGTGCCTGGGCGGCCGGGGACGTGTCGGCGGTTCCCGACCTGTCCGGCGGCGGCGTCGGTGGCTACTGCGTGCCGAACGCCCAGCACGCGGTGCGCCAGGCCAAGCTGCTGGCCAAGAACCTCGTGGCGGTTCTGCGGGGTGAGCTCCCGCGCGAGTACTTCCACAAGAACCTCGGAGCCGTCGCAGGACTGGGTCTCTACACCGGGGTCTTCCAGTCGGGCAACATCGCGCTCAAGGGACTCATCGCCTGGATCGCCCACCGCGGGTACCACGGCCTCGCGATCCCGTCGTGGGAGCGCAAGTTCCGTGTGTTCTGGGGCTGGTGGAACAACCTCTGGCTCGGCCGCGACCTGGTGAACCTGCAGGCCGTGCAGGATCCGCGCTACGTCTTCGAGGAGTTCGCGGCTCGCCCGCGCCCGCCGCAGGCCGTCGAAGCGGCGCCCCCCGCCAAGGCCGTGACCGCCGAGAAGGCGGAAAAGGTCGCCGCGACGCGCTGACCGGTACCGTGGAGGCGTCCGCTCGCGCGCGCCCCCGTAGCCCAATCGGCAGAGGCAGGCGACTTAAAATCGCTCAAGTGTGGGTTCGAGTCCCACCGGGGGTACGGCTGACACTGTTGCAGCTCAGTCGGGTCGTAGGCTGGAGCGCATGTGTGCTCCCTCGCCGATGAGCGTCACGCGATGACGATCGACCTTCTCGCCGACGCGGGAGCCGCGACCCCGTGGGATGAGCCCGCGGCATATTGGGGCGGCATGACGGATGCCGTCGCCGGGGTGTCGGGACCGATCGCCGCCGTGAACCTGGCGGCTCTCCGCTACAACGCGCTGGATCATGGTCGTCCGCGCCAGCGGGGTGCCGATCCGGATCGCGAGCAAGTCCGTCCGTGTGCGCGAGGTCATCGACGCCACGCTCGCCGTGCCGGGGTATCGCGGAATCCTCGCCTTCACCCTGCCCGAAGCGCTGTGGCTCGCCGAGACGCACACGGACGTCGTCGTGGGCTACCCGAGCGTCGACCGCGTCGCGATCGCCGCTCTGGCGGCAGACGAGCAGGCGGCGTCGCGCGTGACGCTCATGGTGGACGACATCGCCCAGCTCGACCTCGTCGACGCGATCGCGCCGCCGACGGCCCGGGCGACGCTGCGGATCGCGATCGACGCCGACGCCTCGTGGCGCGCGCCCGGACTGGGTCACATCGGCGTGCACCGCTCGCCCCTGCACCAGCCGGGCGAGGTCGCCGACCTCGCGCGAGCCGTCGCCGCCCGCCGCGGATTCCAGCTGGTCGGCCTCATGATGTACGAGGCGCAGATCGCCGGCCAAGGCGATGCGACCGGAACGGGCGAGGCGGTCATCCGGTGGATGCAGCGGCGCTCGGCGCAGGAGCTGCTCGACCGGCGGGCGGCCATCGTCGGCGCACTCCGTGAAGTCGCCTCCCTCGAATTCGTCAACGGGGGCGGGACAGGTTCGCTGGAGGTGACGGCGTCCGACATGTCGGTCACCGAGCTCACGGCGGGCAGCGGCCTGCTGGCGGGCCACCTGTTCGACGGCTACCGCGCGTTCCAGCCCGCTCCGGCGGCGGCCTTCGCCCTCGAGGTCGTGCGCAAGCCGGCGCCCGACATCGCCACAGTGCTCGGCGGCGGGTGGATAGCCTCCGGACCGCCCGCGCCGTCGCGGCAACCGCTGCCCACCTGGCCCGCCGGGCTGACGATGCTCTCGAGAGAGGGGGCCGGTGAGGTGCAGACGCCGTTGCGAGGTCGCGCCGCGCGCGAGCTCCGGGTCGGCGACCGCGTCTGGTTCCGGCACGCCAAGAGCGGAGAGCTGTCCGAACGCGTCGAGCGGTTCCACCTCGTCGACGGCGACCGGACGGTCGGCGAGGCGCTCACCTACCGCGGCGAGGGAAGAGCCTTTCTGTGACGCGCCCGGGTGGCACATGGCGCAACTGGGCGCGCACGGTCGACGTGCGACCCCAGCGGGTCGAGTTCCCGAACACGACCGCGGCGGTCCAGCGCGCCATCACGGCAGCGCGGGCGCGGGGCATGCAGGTCAAGGCGGTCGGGGCCGGCCACAGTTTCTCCGCGATCGCTGCTGCCCCCGGCGTGCTGCTCGATCTGAGCGACCTGACCGGGCTCGTCTCCGCCGACCGCGACCGCGCACGGGTGACCCTGCGCGCAGGCACCCGACTTCACGACGTTCCGCGGCTGCTCGCCCCCTACGGCCTCGCGATGCCGAACCTCGGCGACATCGACCGGCAGTCCCTCTCGGGTGCGATCTCCACCGGCACGCACGGCACCGGTGCGCGCTTCGGCGGCATCGCCACCCAGGTGACCGGGGCGACGCTCGTCACCGCCGACGGCGACCTGCTCGTCGTCGACGAGGATCAGAACCGCGAGCTCCTGCCCGCGGTCGCACTGGGACTCGGCGCACTGGGCATCCTGGTCGAGATCACGCTGCAGTGCGTACCGGCGTTCGTCCTCCACGCGGTGGAGTCGACCGAGGGCCTCCGAGCGGTGACGGACTCACTGGACGAACGGGTCGCGGCATCCGATCATTTCGAGTTCTACTGGTTCCCGCACACGGACACGGCCACGACGAGGACGAACGCTCGCTTGCCCGAGAGCGCCGTCCGACACCCGCGACCGCCCGTGCGCACATGGGTGGACGATGTCGCGCTCGGCGGAGTGACCCACGAGATCGCCTGCCGGCTCGGGCATGCGGCGCCGCCGCTGTCACCCGCTCTCAACCGGCTCGCGGTCTTCCTCTGGCGGGATCGCGACTTCACGGATGCCGCGCCGCGGGTGTTCGCGACGTATCGGCCGGTGCGCTTCCGCGAGATGGAGTATGCACTGCCGGCCGAGAACGTCCGGCCCGCCTTCGACGAGGTTCGCGGGCTCATCGAGGATCGCGGATTGCGCGTCGGATTCCCGATCGAAGTGCGTTTCGCTGCACAGGACGACCTCTGGCTCTCCACCGCGTACGGCCGGGAGTCGGGATACATCGCCGTCCACCGCTACTGGCGCGAAGATCCGACGGAGTACTTCGAGGCCGTCGAGGAGATCATGCTCCGCTTCGCCGGCCGACCCCATTGGGGGAAGATGCACACGCTGGATGCATCGGCGCTGCGGGACCGATACCCACGCTTCTCGGACTTCGTCGCCCTTCGCGACCGGCTCGACCCCGATCGGATGTTCCAGAACCCGTATCTGGCGCGCGTTCTCGGTGAGTAAGGGCTGAGAGTCGTGAGACGGCTCTCATCCGGATCGGGCCCGATCGCTAGGATGAGGGAAACCTCGAACGGAGTAACGGGCATGTGGGAATGGCTGATCCCGGTACTGATCGTCGTGGCGCTCGTCGTCATCGCCGGCATCTACCTGTGGGCGACGTACAACTCGCTCGTTGCACTCAACGTGCGCGTCGACGAGGCGTGGAGCGACATCACGGTGCAGCTCAAACGGCGGGCAGACCTGCTGCCGAACCTCATCGAGGCGGTGAAGGGCTACGCCGCGCACGAGAAGGCGGTGTTCGAGAACGTCACGCGCGCGAGAGCTGAGACGCTCACGGCGGGCGGGCCGGCTGAAGCCGGAGTCGCCGAAGGACACATGCAGCAGGCGCTGAAGTCGCTGTTCGCCGTCGCCGAGGCGTATCCGCAGCTGCAGGCGAGCCAGAACTTCCTGCAGTTGCAGCAGTCCGTCGTCGACACCGAGGACAAGATCCAGGCCTCCCGCCGCTTCTACAACGGCGGCGTGCGAGAGCTGAACACCAAGATCAAGGTGTTCCCCAACAACCTCTTCGCGCGGAATCTGGGCTTCACCGAGCGCGAGTTCTTCGAGGTCGTCGACGGCGCGGCGATCAGCGAACCGCCGCGCGTGCAGTTCTGACCTGATCGCGCCCGATGTACAGCGCCATCGCGCGCAACAAGCGCAACACCTGGTTCATCCTGGGCGCGTTCCTCCTGCTGCTGGGTGGCGTCGGACTGCTGGCGGGATGGCTGGCGGGCAACAACTGGTGGATCACCGCGTTCATCCTCGTCTTCGCAGCCGGGTATGCCACCTTCCAGTACTTCTTCGCCGACCGTGAAGCCCTGGCGATGTCGGGTGCGACGCAGGTCACGCAGGCCGATGCCCCTCGCTTCCACCGGCTGGTGGAGAACCTGTGCATCGCCACGGGAACGCCGATGCCGAAGCTCTACGTCGTCGAGGATGACGCGCCCAACGCGTTCGCCACCGGCCGCAGGCCCGAAGAGGCGTCCATCACCGTCACCACCGGGCTGTTCGAGCTGATGACCGACCGCGAACTGGAGGGGGTTCTCGGCCACGAACTCGGTCACATCCGCAACTACGACATCCGCGTGTCGCTCATCGTGTTCGGGCTCGTCGTGGCTGTGGGCATCCTCGCCGACATCTTCCTGCGTTTCGCATTCTTCGGCGGCCGCCGCGGCGGGGGTGGTCAGGCGCAGCTGCTGTTCCTGCTCTTCGGCGTCGTCGCGGCGCTGGTCGCACCGCTGCTGGCCGGCGCCGTGCAGGCCGCGATCTCCCGGCAGCGCGAGTATCTGGCAGACGCGACCAGCGCGATGACCACACGGGATCCCGACGGACTGGCCTCCGCACTGTCCAAGCTCGCCGAGTTCGGCAGACCCCTGAAGAGGGCGAACACATCCATGGCGCACCTGTGGATCGCCGACCCGCTCCCGCCCAACGCCCTGGCGCGACTGTTCGCAACCCACCCGCCGATTTCCGAGCGCATCCAGCGCCTTCATACGATCGGCGGCGAGTTCTGACGCATCGACTGACGAGGACGAGCCCTTCGCGCCTGACGTGGCCGACGCGGTCAGCCGACCGCGAGGATCATCTCGTCGCCCCGGAACGACACCGTTCCGCGCAGCGCCCAGTCATCGGCTCGGTAGGTGAAGGTGCCGGCGCGGCCGTCTCGGGTCGTGCCGGTGGCGGTGGCGATGACCACGCCGCCCGTTGCGGCGAACGTCCTCCCGTCGGGCGAGAGCGCGACGGCGGGGTGCTCATCGATCCGGAACGAGATCGAGGTCAGGGTCGCGAGGTCAGCGGCCCAGGGCACCCGCATTCCGCAGTTCGCGGGCACCGCGGCCGCGGGAACGGTGCATGCTTCGGCATATGCGTCGAGCTGTTCCTGCGCGGCGCCGGCCGCTGCGGGGGAGAGGGAGACTCCGAGCTGCACGGTCGAGGTCCGGTCGTTGCTGACGGCGACCGACGCCTCTCCCGTCACGAGCCCGCGGGGGGCGGCCGTCACCGGATACTGCGCGGGCAGCAGGGCGACGCGGGTTCCCGCGGGGGCCAGAGCCCCGCCGATCCACACGGAGTCTCCGGCCGGCAGGCCCGTGTCGGCGAGCTCGGTGAACACCTCCAGCGTGGCCAGGTGGTCCCCGGCCAGCATCCATTCGCCGCCGGCGTCGCCCAGTGCGAAGTGCAGCGTGCGGCGTTCTCCATCGAGTTCCGCGGACGCGCGCACGGCCGTGAAGCCCGCCTGAGACGAGCTGAGCTCTTCGATTCTCGGGTCGTCGATGTAGTCCTCGGCGCCGGCGAACGCGTCGGCGATCACACGTCGACTGTCGTCGTCGCCCGGGCTCGCCAGCATCCGGTCGATCCCAGCGAAGTCTCCCTCGCTGAGAGCGCTCAGGTACGTCCGAGCCGCGTCCTCGGCACTCGGCGGCTGGGCCAGAAGCCAGCCGACGACCGCCACTCCGGCCACGACGACGGCTGCGCCCGCGGCGATGCCCGTCACCGCCGCCCGTCTCACCCGTCTACGCTAACCCGCTCCGCGTCATCGCCGACCCTCTCCGCGTCATCGCCAGCCGCGTCATCGCCACCCGCCCCGCGTCATCCAGCGCCGGCGCGGCCGGTTCGGCGGCGCCCGCCTCGTGGCGGCGCGCCTCGGGAAGCGCAGCGGCGAGATCGTCGGTCGCGTCGCCCCAGCGCGACACCGAGACGGTCTCGAGACCCTGCCAGCTGGCGGCGGCGCGCAGCACATCGGCGAGGCGGGCACGCGGCATCCGCCGGCCGCTCGGGCTCCCACCACGCCGACTGCACGAGCAGGGTGGAGGCCGACCGGTCGGCCTTGAGGTCGACCCGTCCGACGAGATCGTCGCCGACCAGGACGGGCAGGGAGTAGTAGCCGTAGCGTCGCCGGGGCGCAGGGGTGTAGATCTCGATGCGGTACTCGAAGGAGAAGAGACGCTCCGCGCGATCCCGGAACCACACCACAGGATCGAAGGGTGTGAGGATCGCCGCGGCGTCGACGCGTCGCGGCTGGGCGGCGTCGCGGTGCATCCACGCTTTCGCGGGGCGGCCGGCGGACTGCCAGCCGTCGACCGTGACGGGATGCAGCACCCCGGCATCCTGCAGCTCGCTGATCGCGGCCATCACGCGCACGGTCGGTCCTTGATGCGCCAGTAGTCCGCCAGGTCGGACGCGGTGGCGACGCCGTACGCCCTCGCTGCGCGCGCGACGAGCTCGCGGACGGCGTCGTCCCGGGCGACGGGGGCGGCCAGCACGTCGGGCGGCAGAACCTGCTCAGCAAGACCGTAGCGGCGCTCGAACCCCCGCCGCCCGGCGATGGCGACCTCGCCGAACAGCCACAGGTACTCCAGCGCGTTCTTGACGACGTCCCAGTCCCACCACGGACCGCGCGCCGGCCTGCTTCGCGTCGTGCTCGATCTGCGCGGGTCGCAGCGGCCCGCGGGCGGCGAGCTCGGCGCGCACCCAGTCGACGATCTCGTGGTGCGTCTGGAACCAGCCGTCGGGCTTCGAGCCGTACTTGGCGCGCATGTCGTCCATCCGGAACCGCAACAGCCCCCAGTCCTCCGCGGGGATGAACGAGGCGACGTGCGCCCAGGTACTCGACGTAGGCCGGGCGGCGGGCGAAGAGAAGCCTGTCCAGGGCGGCGGGGTCGTAGGGTCCGAGCCGCGAGAACAGCGGCATGTAGTGAGAGCGCGCGAAGACGTTGACGGAGTCGATCTGCAGCGTGCGCCATGCGGGCCATGGCCAGGTTGAGCTGGCGGGTTCCGGTCGTGGCGGGCCGGGGCTGCGCGAACCCCTGAGCGGCGAGCGCGATCCGACGGGCCTCGGCGCCGCTCAGCGAGTCCTTCATGGCGGTCAGCCTATCCGCGCCCTCGGACACCGCCTCGCCCGTGCGGCCGGGGCCGTCGCACGCGAGAGGCCGACAGCGCGTGCGACTCTAGACTGGCGGGATGAGCGGCCACGAAGAAAAGCCACGGGGCTCCTTCTTCGACGCCATGCGCGACCGCAGCGCGCGTCGTCACCACCGATGTCCGGGCACCATCCCGCGCGGCCTGAAGGTGGCGACCGCGTACTCCTGGCGGTTCCTCGTCGTCGCCGCGGCGATCGGCGTCGCGATCTGGCTGATCATCCAGCTCAAGCTCCTCGTCATCCCGCTGCTCGTCGCGATCCTGGTCACGGCGCTGCTGTGGCCGGTGTTCACGCTGGATGCTGCGCCATCGCGTTCCGCGCTGGCTCGGCGATCGTCGATCTCGGTGCTCGGCACGCTCGCGATCGTCGCCGGACTCCTCTGGCTCGTCATCTGGCAGGTCGCCCGGCAGTGGTCCTCGGTGCAGGAGCGCACGGTCGAGGCGATCGAGCAGTTCCGCCAGTACCTGATCGACGGCCCGCTGCATCTGACCGCGGCCCAGATCGACGATCTGCTGGCGCAGGCGACGGACCTGCTGCAGGAGCAGGCCCAGCTGCTCTGGTCGGGCGCTCTCGCGCTCGGCATCGACGCTCGGCCACGTCGCGGTCGGCGCGCTGCTGGCCCTGTTCATCCTGCTGTGCCTGCTCGCCGACGGCGGCGGCATCTGGCGCTGGACGACGCGGCTGTTCCCGGTGAAGGCACGGCCCGCCGTCGACGGCGCCGGCGCGGCCGGGCTGGGTGATGGTCGTCAACTACGCGCGCACGCAGCTGCTGGTCGCGACGATCGACGCGATCGGCATCGGCCTCGGCGCGTTCCTCCTCGGAGTGCCCCTGGCCATCCCGATCGCCGTGCTGGTCTTCCTCGGGCGCATTCGTGCCGATCGTCGGCGCGGTCGTGACCGGCGCGGTCGCGGTCTTCCTCGCGCTCGTCTACAACGGCCCGTGGATCGCGCTGTGGATGCTGGTGGTCGTGCTCGGCGTCCAGCAGATCGAGGGCCACGTGCTCCAGCCGCTGCTCATGGGCTCGGCCGTCAAGGTGCATCCGCTCGCCGTCGTGCTCGTCGTCGCGGGCGGCGCGATGATCGCCGGCATCCCCGGCGCCCTGTTCGCCGTGCCGCTCGCCGCCTTCGTCAACGTCGTCGCCGTCTACATCCGCAATCGCGCGTGGGAGAGCGGGCGCGCGGGCGCCGTCACGGCGACTACATCTGGACCACCGTTCCCCGCCCCAGGAGGGTTCGCCCGTGAGCCATGCTCCCACCCTGGCGGAGTTCGAGGATGCCGCCGCCTACCTCGAGGGCGTCATCACCCGCACCCCGATCGACGAGTCCCAGCACCTGTCCGAGCTGCTCGGCGTTCCCGTGCACCTGAAGCTCGAGAACCTCCAGCGCACCGGATCGTTCAAGATCCGCGGCGCGACCTACCGGCTTTCCCGCCTGACCGCGCGAGGAGCGGGCCCGGGGCGTCGTGGCGGCATCCGCCGGCAACCACGCGCAGGGCGTCGCGCTGGCCGCGAAGGCGCTCGGCATCCCGGCGACGATCTTCATGCCGCTCGGCGTGCCCGTCCCCAAGCTGCTCGCCACCCGCGGATACGGCGCGCACGTCGTGCTCGAGGGCGCGACGGTCGAGACGCCGCTGCGGCTCGCGGCCGAGTTCGCCGAGCGCACGGGCGCGGTGCTGATCCACCCGTTCGACCACCGCGACATCATCATCGGGCAGGGCACGCTCGGCCTCGAGCTGTTCGATGCGGTGCCCGAGCTCGACACCGTGCTGCTCGGGATCGGCGGCGGCGGGCTGATCGCCGGCGTCGCCGCCGCGGTGAAGGCGCGCGCGGCCGCGGTCGGGCGCACGGTCCGCGATCGTCGGCGTGCAGGCGGAGAACTCGGCAGCCTACCCGTCGTCACTGGCCGCCGGGCACCCGCATCGAGGTCGAGACCCGGCCGACGATCGCCGACGGGATCGCCGTCGCGCGCCCGGGCGACGTGCCGTTCGAGATCATCCATCGCCTCGTCGACGAGGTCGTGACGGTCACCGACGACGACATCGCGCGCGCTCTCCTCGATGCTGCTGGAGCGGGCCAAGCAGGTCGTCGAGCCCGCCGGGCGCGGTCGGAGTCGCCGCGATCCTCGCCGGCAAGGTGCACGGCGACCGGACCGACGGTCTCGGTGCTCTCCGGCGGCAACATCGACCCGCTGCTGCTGCAGCGCGTCGTCTCGCACGGGCTCGCGGCATCCGGTCGCTACATGACCCTGCGCATCCCGCTGCCCGATCGCCCCGGCCAGCTCGCACGCGTCTCGGAGCTGCTCGCGCAGGCCGGCGCGAACGTCATCGAGGTGCATGCACACCCGCCACGGCCAGGGTCTGCAGATCAGCGAGGTGATCCTGCAGCTGAGCGTCGAGACGCGCGGCGAGGAGCACCGCGCCCACGTCATCGACATGCTCGGCGCAGCGGGCTTCACGCCCGACCGTCGTGCCCGACTGACGCGGCGCGCGGCGCCGGTCACTGACCCGAGTAGGTCTCGACCTTCACGATCTCGACGGAGATCTGGCGGCCGTTCGGCGCCGTGTACGACGTCTTCTCGCCCTCCCGGAGGCCGAGGATCGCGGCGCCCAGCGGCGAGGCCTCGCTGTAGACGTCGAGCTCGGAGTCGACCGCGATCTCGCGGTTGCCGAGCAGGAAGACCTCTTCGCCGCCCGCGACGATCGCCGTCACGACCGTGCCCGGCTCGACCACGCCGGTGCTCTCGCGGCGCCTCGCTGACGGTGGCGTTCTTGAGCAGGTGCTGCAGCGTGCGGATGCGCGCCTCCTGCTTGCCCTGCTCGTCCTTGGCGGCGTGGTAGCCGCCGTTCTCCTTGAGGTCGCCTTCTTCGCGGGCGGACTCGATGCGCTTCGCGATCTCCTCGCGGCCTGTGGTCGACAGGCGCTCCAGCTCGGCGGCGAGTCGGTCGTACGCGTCCTGGGTCAGGAACGTCACCGGGGCATCGTTGGACACGTGTGTCTCCTTCGGTCTGGCGAGGTGGGGGATGCCAAAACGCCCCGGCTCCGGCCAGGGCGTGTCGATGCTGCGTCCGCGTCAGACTACGTCACCCAGCAGTCGCTCACCAAACCAGTGGTCGCCTCCGCGGTGGTGGGGATCGTCTCGCGGAACGCGCGTGCGCGCAGGTCGGATGCCGGATACTCGACGATCTTCCAGCCCACGATGCCGTGGTCCTCATCCTGCGCTTCCAGCGCGCACGCGACCGTGCGTCCTGTCGGGGACGGAGATCTGGAAGGCGAGCGTGACAGTGCGCTGCATCCTCGACCGTGAAGCCGGTCGTGTCGATGTCGACGTCGTCCAGCGTGCCCGCGACGGTCATCCAGGCGAACAGTCCGACGACGACCGCGGCGCCCGCGATGATGATGCCGATCGTCCAACGCCGCCGCGGCGAGCTCGTGCGGCCGTAGCGCTCGTCGAGCATGTCCTGTGTGGTCATCGTGGCCCGTCGGAGTCCGTGCACCGCCCGAGGATCGGGGGAAGATTAGGCTGGATCCTCCAGGCTATGCGCTCCCGCGCGGAACGAGGACACACATGCACGACCTGCCCGCCGCCCTGGCGCTCGCCGCCTCGGCCACGCCGATTCCCGAGCAGACCGTGGACCCGACCCTCGTCACGCCCGGCCCGGTCGGCTTCGTCGTGATCGCAGTCCTCGCCCTCGCGGTCGTCGCGCTGGTGTGGGACATGATGCGCCGCATCCGTCGCGGTCGTGTGCGCGCGGACATCAACGAGGAGCTCGAAGCCGAGGAGCAGGCGGCCGAGGCCACCCGAGCCACGGATGTCGACGACCAGTCGACCGACGCGGGCGCGTCGGAGGACACCGCCCGCGACGAGGGCAGCGGTCCGCAAGACCCCGTAGCGCGCTCAGCCGTGGAAGGCGGGATTCAGCGCGATCAGCAGGCATGCGGTCCAGTGGCAGAGGAACGCCAGGACGGTGCACACGTGGAAGATCTCGTGGAAGCCGAAATGTCCCGGCCACGGGTTCGGGCGCTTGAGGGCGTAGACGACCGCGCCCAGCGTGTAGAGCACCCCGCCGATGATGACGAGGATCATCATCGCGGCGTTGGCCTGGAAGAGGTCGACCATGTACATGACCGCCGCCCAGCCGAGCACGAGATACAGGGCGACGTACAGCCAGCGCGGCGCGTCGATCCAGAAGACGCGGAACAGGATCCCGAGGATGGCGCCGCCCCAAACGAGCGACAGCAGGATGATCGCCTTGTCGGTCGGCAGCGCCAGCACGGCGATCGGCGTGTAGGTGCCGGCGATCAGCAGCAGGATGTTCGCGTGGTCGATGCGCTTGAGCACGGCCAGGGTCCTGGGTCCCCAGTCGAACCGGTGATACAGCGCCGAGTTGCCGAACAGCAGGAGCGAGGTCGCCATGAACACGGCGCACGCCCACTTGGCGGCTGTTCCCTGCGCCAGGACGATGAGGACGATGCCCGCGACGATCGCGATCGGGAAGGTCGCGGCGTGGATCCAGCCGCGCCACGACGGGCGCAGGTCGATCTGCGCGTCGAGCTCGGCCGACTCCATGAGCGGCAGCTCGGGCATCTCGGCGCCGCCGTCCGCGAACTCGTCTGATCTCGCGCTGCCGGCCACGCCCCGAGCCTACGCGTCGCGGTATGCCACCCGGGGCACGCGCGCAAGGCACCGGCGGTAGCGTAGGCGTGTGAGTGCGTCGAGCGAGGGCAGAGGGCCTCTCTATCGGCTGTACATCAATCGGCTGCGCCGGCAGATCGAGCCGGGCGCCGTGCCCCGCCATGTCGCCATGATGATCGACGGCAACCGTCGGTGGGCCCGCCAGCTCGGCTACGACTCCGCCGCCCACGGCCACCGTGCGGGCGCCGCCAAGATGCGCGAGTTCCTGGAGTGGTGCGACGACGTCGGCGTGAAGGTCGTGTCGCTGTACCTGCTCTCCAATGACAACCTCCGCAAGCGCGACTCGCAGGAGCTCGCCGATCTCATCGAGATCATCGCCGAGCTCGCACACGAGCTCTCGCACGAGCGCGACTGGCGCGTCAACCACATGGGCCGGGCGCACCTGCTGCCCCCCGACCTCGCGAGTGCGCTCGCCGACGCCGAGCGGCGCACGAAGGACCACCGCGGGCTGCACGTCAACCTCGCAGTCGGATACGGCGGTCGCGGCGAGATCGTGGACGCCGTCCGCAGCATCATCGCCAAGCACGACGAGGACGGCGGATCGCTCGAAGAGCTCGCGGCGAGCCTGACCCCCGAGCAGATCGGCGAGCACCTGTACACCGGCGGGCAGCCCGACCCCGATCTGGTGATCCGCACGTCGGGCGAGCAGCGGCTGAGCGACTTCCTGCTCTGGCAGTCGGCGCACAGCGAGTTCTACTTCGTCGAAGCGCTCGGCCCCGACCTCCGTGAGGTGGACTTCCTCCGCGCGATCCGCGATTACGCCAGCCGCGACCGGCGTTACGGCAGCTGAGCGCCTCGCGAGCTCCTTCGGATCGCCACCGCATGATCGGCATCGCCGCCCGGCCCCTGGCACGAGCGGCGCATGGCAGAATGATGACGGTGATGGACCTGGACACCTTTCTGGCCTCCTTCGACGGCGAACCGGGCTATCTGGACTGGGCTGCGTTCGGACCGCTCTCCCCATCCGTGCGCAGCGAAGTGCACGCGGACGCCGAACTGCTCGGCTCCGGCCGACGCACGGGCATGGACCTGGTCGCCGAGCACGTGCCGGAGGCAAGGGAGCTGCTCGCCGAGCTTCTCGGTGCGGAGGCCGACGAGGTCGTCCTGCAGCCGTCGACGACATACGGACTGATGCAGGCGATGTACGGACTCGCCGGCGGTCTGATGCTCTCGCGCGCGGAGTTCCCCAGCCTGACGGTCACCGCGGCTCGGGCGGCCGACGCCCTCGGGTCGATCGCCCTGCAGTGGCTCGAGCCGGCCGACGGCTTCGTGACGCCGGAGGTGGTGCGCGACGCCATCGACGATGACACTCGCGCGCTCGCGGTCAGCCTGGTCGACTTCCGCACCGGCTATCGCGCGGACCTGAGCGCTCTGCGGGAAGTCATCGGAGACCGGCTCCTCATCGTCGACGCGATGCAGGGCTTCGGCGCCATCGCCGCCGACTACGCCGCGGCTGACGTCGTCTGCGGGAACGGCTACAAGTGGCTGCGGGCGGGCAGAGGCACCGGCTTCGCGTGGTTCGGCGAGAGGGCGCTGGAGCGCTTCGCGCCGGCGCTCTCCGGCTGGGCCGGAACCGACGGCGACCTTCCTGTGGACATCGTGCCGCCTCCCGCGGCATCCGCTCAGGCCTTCTCCGTGAGTCGGCCCGACCAGCTGGCGGTGGCGCGCCTGACCACAGCCCTGCGCGACGTGCGCGACGTCGGAATCGACGTCATCGAGGCAGAGCTGTCGCAGCGGGCGCAGGACGTGATGTTCTTCGCCGACCGCTACGACGTGCCCGTGCTCACTCCGCGCGACCCGCAGCGGCACGCCGGGATCGTCACGCTCGCCCCCGCTCCGCAGGATGCCGGAGCCCTGGCGGCCTCCCTGGCCAATCACGGGATCACCGTGACCGTGCGGTCGGGGCTCGTGCGGGTCGCGCCGCACGTGGGCACCGGCGCCGACACGCTGCGCCTGTTCGGCGATGCGCTCGCCGCGTTCTCGTCGGCACGGGTGTGGTGAGACCGGCGAGTCGCCGGGAATTCACCCGCCGGTAACATCGCCCAGCGTGTCGGTAACGCGCCCGACCCACGCCGGTCGTAGCGTCGAGGCATCGGGCAAGGCGCCCGGTCGGGTCGGCCCTTCGGATCGCGACTCGTGACCCCTGGTCGACTCGTGACTGCCGGGTGATGGCACCCGGGTCGGGAGTGGGTTGTGACCACACGAGCACCACAGCAGCAGCACGGACTGGACGCCGACGGCTTCGCGGAGCAGGAGACCGACCTGCGGACTTACGTCCTGGACACGTCGGTCCTGCTGAGCGATCCGCGAGCGTTCTTCCGCTTCGCCGAGCACAACGTCGTGATCCCCGTGGTGGTGATCACCGAGCTCGAGGGAAAGCGCCACGATCCCGAGATCGGCTATTTCGCCCGGCAGGCTCTGCGTCACCTCGACGAACTGCGCGTCGAGCACGGCCGGCTCGATTTCCCGGTGCCCGTCGGGGCCGACGGCACGCTCCGCGTCGAGCTCAACAACACCGACGCGTCGGTTCTGCCCTCGGGGATGCGGCTCGGTGACAACGACAGCCGAATCCTCGCGGTCGCCATGCATCTGGCGCAGGACGGCCAGGACGTCACGATCGTCTCCAAGGACCTGCCGATGCGCGTGAAGGCGGCATCCCTCGGCCTGGACGCCGAGGAGTATCTCGCCGAGCAGGCGGTGGACTCCGGGTGGACCGGCATCGCGACGATCGACGTGTCGGGCGACGACATCAGCGACCTGTACGAGACCGAGGTCGGCACCGGTGAAGAGGTGCGCGGGCTGCCCGTCAACACCGGGCTCATCATCCACTCCGAACGCGGCTCCGCCCTCGGGCGAGTGACCCGGGACGGCCAGTACCGGCTGGTGCGCGGCGACCGAGAGGTCTTCGGTCTGCACGGTCGCTCGGCCGAGCAGCGCATCGCGATCGACCTGCTGCTCGACCCCGACGTCGGCATCGTCTCGCTCGGCGGCCGGGCCGGGACGGGCAAGTCGGCCCTCGCGCTGTGCGCGGGCCTCGAGTCGGTGCTCGAGCGGCAGCAGCAGCGGAAGATCATCGTCTTCCGCCCCCTGTTCGCCGTCGGCGGCCAGGAGCTCGGCTATCTGCCGGGTGACCAGGGGGAGAAGATGAACCCCTGGGGCCAGGCGGTCTTCGACACCCTGGGCTCGGTCGTCACAGGCAATGTGGTCGAGGAGGTCGTCGCGCGGGGACTTCTGGAGGTCATGCCGCTCACGCACATCCGCGGTCGGTCGCTCCACGACGCCTTCGTGATCGTGGACGAGGCCCAGTCGCTCGAGCGCAACGTGCTGCTGACGGTGCTCAGTCGCATGGGTCAGAACTCGCGCGTCGTCCTGACGCACGATGTGGGTCAGCGCGACAACCTCCGGGTCGGGCGCCATGACGGCGTCGCGTCGGTGATCGAGACGCTCAAGGGCCACGACCTCTTCGGACACGTCACCCTGGTGCGCTCCGAGCGCTCCGCGATCGCAGCTCTGGTGACCGATCTGCTCGAAGCGGGCGAGCTCGCCTGATCGAAGATCCGACCTGATCGGACGCTGCAGGGCCGGGATGCCGCATCCCGGCCCTGCTGTATGAGAAGAGTCTCATGCCCGCATCCGCATCTGCCTGCCGAGGTCTGTCACGATGGACGGAGCGCTGTCTTCGCGCGCGAATCGGAGGAAGTGTGGATAGTCGGACGCGACTCGCGATCGGTGGGATGACCGCCGGCGTCGCGAGCATCGCCGTCGTCTGCGCTGTCGCCATGACCACGTCCTCAGCCCTGGCCGACGTCGCCGGGGTGGCGGTGGGTGCACGTCCCGTCGTCGTTCCCGCCTCCACTGCGAGCCCTGCGCCCGCGGCAAGTCCCACGGCCGTACCTGCGACGCCTCCGGCGGCCGTGTCGGCTCCCGCGGAGCCGGAGACGGTGCCCGCCCCGGAGCCGGAAGACGTCTCCGGCACCGTGTCGCGCACGAGACCGGGTGGCCGCGCCCTCTCCGGCGATCGAGGAGCAGCTGGCAGCCGCGGTCTCCGCATCCGGCACGTGGGACGCCGTGTACGACTGGGCCGACTCGCGGGGCTGGTCTCGAGAGCGCACCGAGGCGTGGATCGAGCGACTGGACGAGAAGATCGCGGAACGGCGCGCCGCCAACGGTGCCGACGACGGTGTCAACCGCCTGGCCGCCCCGGACGCCGCGACCGAGAAGTCGGCGGAGTCGCAGCCCTCGAATGCGGAGCTCGCCGCCCCGGACGCCGCGAACCGGAAGCCGGCCCCCGAACCGGCGACGGCAGAGCCTCCGGCCGCCGAAGCCTCGCACGGAAGGTCCGAGACCGCTGGCACGCCCCCGGAAGGCAACCTCGACACGCCCGACTCCTCCGAGAAGGAAAAGACGTCCGAACGCGAACCGTCTGGTTCGGCGTTCGGCTCGAAGAGAGAGCGATCGCAGGTTCCCCCAGACTGACGCGATCGCCTTGGCCGGCATTCCCCCAGCCCGGTCTCTCCCAGCCCCCGGTGTTCCCCCAACACCGGGGGCTTCTTCACGGCGGCGTCATTCCCATCGGTAGCCGGCGCCCCGCACCGTGACGATGTGGTGCGCTCCGAGCTTGCCGCGCAGGTAGCGCACATAGACGTCCACGACGTTGGACCCCGGGTCGAAGTCCAGGCCCCACACGCGACTCAGCAGCTGTTCGCGGCTGAGCACCCGCCCGGGGCTGCGCAGGAACTGCTCGGCGAGCGCGAACTCGCGCGCAGACAGCTCGACTTCGCGGCCGTTCACCGTGGCGCGTCGGGCGAGGATGTCGAGCATGACGTCGCCGTGCGCGACCGAGACTCCCGGCGCCGCCGCCGTCTCACGCAGCCGCGACCGCACCCGGGCCAGCAGCTCTTCGAAGGTGAACGGCTTGGACACGTAGTCGTTGGCGCCGGCATCCAGCCCCTCGACCGTGTCGCGGGTGCTGGAGCGAGCCGTCAGCATGATGACCGGAACGTTCGAGCCGCGTGCCCGGAGGCGACGGAGCACCTCGAAGCCGTCCATGCTCGGCAGCCCCACATCCAGCAGCACGAGGTCGATGTCCTCTCCCAGGGCGCGTTCGCAGGCCCTCCGCGCCGTCCTCGACGATCACGGTCGTGTAGCCCGCAGACTCCAGGCCACGGCTGACGAACGCCGCGATCCGCGGCTCGTCCTCGATGAGCAGGATCGTCGTCATCCCGCCGCCTCCCGTTGCATCACGACATCGCCTGCGCGCACGGGTGCGGGCAGTTCTGCGGTCGGAAGCGGCAGGTGGATCGTGAAGGTCGCACCGCCGCCGGATGTGTCGGTGACCGCGCACAAGCCCGCCGTGACCCTTGGTGATCGCATCGACGATGGCGAGGCCCAGTCCCGAGCCGCCCACGGTGCGCTTGCCGTGCGCGCGGTCGAACCGGCGGAAGATGCGGTGGCGCGATGCGGGCGGGATGCCGGGCCCGTGGTCGCTGACCCACAGCTGCGCCCCCGACTCGTCCATCCGACTGCCGAGTTCGATCGGCGTGCCCGCCGGCGTGAACTTGGCGGCATTGTCGGCCAGCTGCAGCCATGCCTGCAGCAGGCGGTCGGAATCGCCGTGGATCACGCCTTCGGCGGTGGACTCGACGCTCCACGTGTGTCCGGGGATGACCGCCACGAGCTCGCCGACGCTGCCCGTCAGGGAAGCGAGATCGACCTCGTCCATCGTGAAGCCGTCGCCCTCCACCGTCGCGAGCAGATCGATGTCGTCCACGAGCCGTGTCATCCGGTCGAGCTCGGCGATGCCGATCTCCCGCGTCGTGGTCGACATCGTCGGCATCCGCGGGGTCCATCATCTCGAGGTGACCGCGCACGATCGTGATGGGGGTCTTCAGCTCGTGCCGCACGTCGTCCAGGAGCTGGCGCTGCACGTCGACCGATCCCTCCAGGCGGTCGAGCATCGAGTTGACCGTGCGGGTCAGATCCGAGATGTCGTCGTTGCCCTGCGGGGCCAGTCGCGGCGACATGTCGTCGAGCGTGATCGCGTCCGCTGCCTCGCGCAGATCGCGGATCGGCGAGAGCAGCCGACCCGCGACGAACCAGCCGACGATCCCGATCGCGCCCGACCACGGCGATGGCCGCGATCGAATAGGTCGCGATGGCCGCTGTCACGGGGCTGAGCTCGGCGCCGAGATCGATCGCGCGCACGTAGATGCCGGACTGCGTGTCGCCTTCCATCGTGACCGGGATCGCGATGTAGCGCAGCGCCCCCTGATCGGTGACGGCTGTGCCGATCGTCGTCTCGCCGGTCGGACGACTCGGCGACCGCGCGGTCGATGAGCTCTCGATTGCCCGAGATGTCGAAGCCCGACAGCGTCGCCGGGCGGAACCGCGCTTCGCCGTCGATGATGGCGACAGAAGCCTCGTTGCGTGCCGGCACGAGCCGCGCCACGGCGCTGAACAGGTAGTCCTCGACCGACGTGAAGTCGTCGATGCTGAGGTCTTCGCTGGCCGTGGGCGTGCCGGTGCCGGCGGCATCCGTGTCCTGCTCGTCGTCACCGGCCACCGTGATCAGCCGGTCCACCTGGGCGCGGAGCCGGTCGTTGACCTCGGCGATCACGCGCTCACGCTGCACGAGGAAGGTGACGCTGCCGACGATCGCCAGACCGATGCACGCCACGGCGAGGATCGCGCCCAGGATGCGGGCGCGGGCCGAAAGGGAGCGGGACGGTTCGCGTCATCCTCTCGATTATCGCGCCGGAGCGACATTCGCGGGTGCCGGATCGTCAGCCCGGGTGGGTCATCGACAGCAGGTCGAGCTTCTCGTCGAGCTGCTCGATCGTGAGCTCGCCGCGCTCGACGTAGCCGAGGTCGATCACCGCCTCGCGCACGGTGATGCCCTTGGCGACGGAGTGCTTCGCGATCTTCGCGGCCGCCTCGTAGCCGATCAGCTTGTTGAGCGGCGTGACGATCGACGGCGACATCCCCGCGTACGCGGCGGCGCGCTCCACGTTCGCCTCGAGGCCGTCGATCGTCTTGTCGGCGAGGATCCGCATGGAATTGGCGAGCAGGCGGATCGACTCCAGGAGCGCGGTGCCCATGACCGGGTATCGCGACGTTGAGCTCGAACGAGCCGGACGCGCCCGCCCACGCGATCGTGGCGTCGTTGCCGATGACGCGCGCGCACACCATGAGCGTCGCCTCGGGCACCACGGGGTTGACCTTGCCGGGCATGATCGAGGACCCCGGCTGCAGGTCGGGGATGTGCAGCTCGCCGAGACCGGTGTTCGGGCCGGAGCCCATCCAGCGCAGATCATTGTTGATCTTCGTGAGCGAGACGGCGATCGTGCGAAGCGCGCCGGATGCCTCGACCAGGCCGTCGCGGTTGGCCTGCGCCTCGAAGTGGTCCTTCGCCTCGGTGATCGGCAGCTCGGTGTCGGCGACGATCAGCTCGATGACCTTCTGCGGGAAGCCCAGGGGAGTGTTGATGCCGGTGCCGACCGCGGTGCCGCCGAGCGGCACCTCGGCCACGCGCGGGAGCACCGCCTGCACCCGCTCGATGCCCAGGCGCATCTGGCGTGCGTAGCCGCCGAACTCCTGGCCGAGCGTGACGGGGGTCGCGTCCATCAGGTGGGTGCGGCCGGACTTCACGACGTCCTTCCACAGCTCCGCCTTCGTCTCGAAGGCGACGGCGAGGTGATCGAGCGCCGGGATCAGGTCGTCGATGAGCTCCTGGGTGACGGCGATGTGGACGGACGTCGGGAAGACGTCGTTCGAGGACTGCGACGCGTTGACGTGGTCGTTCGGGTGCACGACCGAGCCGAGGTCGCGGGTGGCGAGGGTCGCGAGCACCTCGTTCATGTTCATGTTCGACGAGGTGCCGCTGCCGGTCTGGTACACGTCGATCGGGAACTGGTCGCCGTGCTCGCCGGCGATGACCTGGTCGGCGGCGCGTGCGATCGCATCGGCGATCGCGGGGTCGAGCGTTCCGAGCTCCTTGTTGGCCTGCGCCGCCGCCTTCTTGATGCGTGCGAGAGCGACGATCTGCGCGGGGTCGAGCGCGTCGCCGGAGATCGGGAAGTTCTCGACGCGCGCGCTGCGTCTGCGCGGCATACAGCGCATCCTGCGGCACGCGCACTTCACCCATGGTGTCGTGCTCGATGCGGTAGTCGATGTCGGTCACGTCGTCGTTCCTCCAGAGATCGGAAAGAGTGCGGCTCAGGCGTCGTCAGTCGCCGATGCCCAGGATGATGTCGGGCACCGCAGTGCCTTCGGCCAGCCGGTAGTTGGCTCCGACGATCGCCAGGCGTCCGTCGGCGACCGCGTCGCTGATCAGCTCCGAAGAGTGCAGCAGGTCGGCCACGGTGTCGCGCAGGTGCTCGCGCCCGACCAGATCGGCGTCGATCGTCGGAGTCGGGATCCGCCACGCGCTGCACGCGCGCGTACGGCCGGAACGATCGGCGCGATCTGACGCCAGATGTGCGGGGGAGAGCGGGGGCGTCGACGCCCACGCTGTCGATCGCCGCATTGACCGCACCGCACTCATCGTGTCCGAGCACCACGATCAGGGGAACTCCCAGCACCGCGACCGCGTATTCCAGGCTGCCGACGACCGAGTCGGAGATGACCTGGCCCGCGTTGCGGACGACGAACAGGTCGCCCAGGCCCTTGTCGAAGATGATCTCGGCCGACAGGCGCGAGTCGGAGCAGCCGAACAGAGCGGCGCGCGGGCGCTGCCCGTTCGCGAGCTCGGTGCGCCGCTCCACGTCCTGACGGGGATGCCGGGGCTCGCCGGCGACGAAGCGGGCGTTGCCGCGCTGCATCTCCTGCCATGCCTTGATCGGACTGGGCTGCGGTCACGGCGCCTCCTCGGACGGGGCGTCGCCGGCCGACTGCGCGCGCAGCGCGACGATCTGATCGGTCACGGATGCCGCGGCGCGCTCGAGCGTCTCGTCGTCGGTGAAGCCGTACACCAGCACGATGTCGTCGCCGGCGGACGTGCCGAGCGCGCGCCGAGACGTTGCCGGCGCGGGACGGGTCGGGAATGCGGTACAGGTCCCACTCGATGCCGTCGACCGTGACGGTGCCGTCGGCGCCGATGCGCCGCCGAGGATCCGCGTGGCCCATGCCGGGTCGGCGTCGAATCCCTGAGCGATGTTGACGAACCCTTCGGACTCGTCGGGCACGTAGACGATGGTCCACGCCGAGACCGAGTCGCCCTCCACCGAGGCGCGGTTCACGATCCACTCGTCCGGCACGTCGGGCACCAGCACGGTGCGACCCTCGGCCTCCTCGACATCCTGCGCCACTGCCGCGACATCGATCGGCCCCGTCTCGGGCGGCGCGCCCCGGGGCACGGCGAGGATGATGACGGCGACCACGGCGAGGGTCACCAGCAGCGCCGCGACCAGGTTGCGGGTGTTCTGGCTCGACCGGTAGATGCGCGAGGACTCCGCCTTGCGTGCGGCCGTCTCCTCCGGGGTTTCCGGGCGGCCGAGCTCGGCGACGATGCGGGGCTTCTGCTCCATCACGCCTCTGCGCTCTCGCCCGCCGGTGCCGTGCGCGCCGCTTCGAGACGTCGCTTGGCGCCCAGCAGCCATTCTTCGCAGCGGGCGGCGAGCGCCTCGCCGCGCTCCCACAGGGCGAGCGAATGCTCCAGAGTGGGAGCGCCCTGCTCGAGTTCGGCGACGACTCGCACCAGTTCGTCGCGGGCCTGCTCGAACGAGAGGCTCGCGACGTCGGCCACGCCTTCGCTCGATGCGCTCATGTGCTCCATCTTAGAGTTTCACGGTTCGTGCGATCGGCCCGTTCCGACTCGGGCGGCGAAGGAGCCGCGGCCGACGGTGACGAGCACGGTCGTGCCCGGCTGGGCCTGCGCGGCATCGCGGACGATGACGCCGTCGGTGAGGTGGGCGATCGCGTATCCGCGGGCCAGGGTGGAGGCCGGCGACAGGGTGCGCAGCGCTGCGCGCAGCTCCGCGGTCCGTCGCGACTGGCTCTCCAGCAGGCGATCGACCGCGTCGCGGCCGCGGGCGACGAGCAGCCACTGCTGCTGCGAGCGCGCGTCGATCATCGTCTCGGGTGCCCGCAGCGAGGGGCGGGAGCGCAGCTGCTCCAGCTGGGCGATGTCGTGGCTCACCCGCTGCGACAGGCGCATGGTGAGCCGGGAGCGGAGTTGCGCGATGAGTGCCCGCTGCTCGACGACGTCGGGGACGACCCGTTTCGCCGCATCCGTCGGCGTCGATGCGCGCACGTCGGCCACCTCGTCCAGCAGCGGATGGTCGTTCTCGTGGCCGATCGCGCTGACGACGGGAGTGGATGCCGCGGCCACGGCACGCAGCAGTCGCTCGTCGCTGAATCCCAGCAGCTGCTGCGGATCGCCTCCGCCCCGGGCGATGACGATCACGTCGACGTTCGGATCGGCATCCAGCGCCTTGAGCGCCCCGATCGTCTCCGGCACGCATCGGTCGCCCTGCACGGCCGCGTATGCCGTGCGGAACCGCACGTGCGGCCAGCGCAGCTCGGCGTTGTGGCGGACGTCCTTCTCGGCATCGGACTTCTCGCCGGTGATCAGGCCGATGACGTGGGGGAGGAACGGGAGGGGCTTCTTGCGGGCGGGGTCGAACAGGCCCTCCGCGCGCAGCGCGGCGCGAAGGCGCTCCAGCTTCTCGAGCTGATCGCCGAGCCCCACGTGCCGCATCGAGGACACCGCGAAGCTGAAGTCGCCCGACTTGACGAAGTAGTCCGCCTTGACGCACGCGATCACGTGGTCGCCGACCGACAGGTCGGCGGGCAGGCGCTGGCGCGTGCTCGACCAGACGCGGAACGAGATCGTCGCGTCGGTGGACAGATCCTTGAGGCGACCGAACACGTTGCCGGTGCGGACGTTCCACGATGTGATCTCGCCCTCGACCCAGACCGAGCCCCACGTCTCGATGAAACCGCGGATCGTGTCGTTGAGCCGCGCGACGGAGGTCGGCGCCTCGGAGGTCGAGTCGCGAGGGCGCACCGAGTCGGGCGGCGGCGGTTCGCCCGGAACGGGGACGGGCTGGAAACTCGTCACTCCGGTCCTTTCGTTCTGTGCAATCGCGCAGGTCGGGCAGGGGCGCGGCCTCGCGGCTGCACGGCCCGCGCACAGGCCGCCCCCGTAGACTCGGGGTGTGACCACTTCGGCCGTCCGCATGCCCGTCCCTCGCGTTCCGCGGCGGCGCGAACGACTCCAGGATATGCCCGTCTCCGGACAGAAGAAGGTCCTCCTGGCCGCCCCACGAGGGTACTGCGCCGGGGTCGATCGTGCGGTCATCGCCGTGGAGAAGGCGCTGGAGCGCTTCGGCGCGCCCGTGTACGTGCGCAAGCAGATCGTGCACAACATCCACGTCGTGACCGAGCTCGAGGCGGCCGGAGCGATCTTCGTCGACGAGGTCGACGAGGTGCCGGAGGGCGCGCACGTGGTCTTCAGCGCGCACGGCGTCTCGCCGGCGGTCGTGGCCGCGGCATCCGATCGTCAGCCTCCAGGCGATCGACGCGACCTGCCCTCTCGTGACGAAGGTGCACCGCGAGGCGGTGCGCTTCGCGCGCGATGACTTCGAGATCCTCCTCATCGGCCACGAAGGGCACGAAGAGGTCGAGGGCACGGCGGGCGAGGCGCCCGAGCACGTCACGGTCGTCAATTCGCCCGCGCACGCCGACACGGTCGAGGTGCGCGACCCCTCGAAGGTCGTGTGGCTGTCGCAGACCACCCTGTCCGTCGACGAGACGATGGAGACCGTCCGCCGCCTGCGCGAACGGTTCCCGCAGCTGCAGGATCCGCCCTCGGACGACATCTGCTACGCCACGCAGAACCGTCAGGTCGCGATCAAGAAGGTGGCGAAGGATGCCGACCTGGTGATCGTCGTCGGCTCCGCGAACTCGTCCAACAGCGTCCGCCTGGTCGAGGTCGCACTCGAATACGGCGCCAAGGCGGCGTACCGGGTGGACTACGCCGACGAGGTCAAGCAGGAGTGGCTCGACGGGGTCGAGACGGTCGGCGTGACCAGCGGCGCGTCGGTACCCGAGGTGCTCGTGGCCGAGGTGCTGTCCGATCTCTCCGACGCCGGCTACCGCGACATCGAGGAAGTCAAGACTGCGCAGGAGGACCTCATGTTCTCGCTGCCCAAGGAACTCCGACAGGATGCCTCCGGTCGGCGCGACGAGCGCGCTCTCGGCGGCCGGGCGGGCGCATGACGGATCCGGTGCAGCCGCCCCGACCGCAGGACGCCGCGGAGGCCCGGCCCCGCCCGCAGTACGGCGAGTACGCGACGCCGGAAGAGCAGCGCGCGCGCATCCGCCAGCCCGACATGACGCGACTGCTCGACACGGGTCAAGACCCGGACGCCCTCGCGGGAGCGGTACCCGCCGATTCGCCGTCGCTCGTCGCAAAGCCTTCCGGTCAGGCCCGCCGCCGTGGCCGGTTCGCCGATCGTGTGGTCACGATCGCGCTCCTCGTCTACGGACTGTTCAACGTCGTCAGCGCCATCCCGGCGATCCTCGACTACGACTCGTACGTGGGCACAGTCCTGGAGGTGCTCGGCATCGAGGGGCAACTGACCGACCCCGACGGCGGACGCCCGTGGGCCGTTGCGGCGGTGCTCGTGCTGGCGGTCGGCTGGACGCTGACCGCCTGGCTGTCGTGGCGGAGCCTCGCCCGCGAACGCCTGACGTGGTGGATCCCGCTCGTGGCCGGAATCGTGTTCACCTTCGTCTCCGGCGTCCTCCTGATGGTGCCGATCGTCTCGGACCCGAATCTGTGGAACGCGGTTCTGGACAGCACGCGCTGAGACGTCTCGTGCGAAGCGCCGCATAGGATGGCCCGATGTCTCGTGTCGTCGCCGTCTGCGCCGTTTCGGCGCTGCATCCGAACGGCGGTCGCGATCGGGTGACCGCGATCGACAAGCGGCCGCTCGAGGGTCGCGTCCGCATCGGCAGGTACGGCGTCGGACCCGACGTCCAGGCGGACCGCACGCACCACGGCGGCCTCGACAAAGCGCTCTACGCGTACGCGAGCGAAGATGCCGCGTACTGGGAGCGGGAGCTCGGGCGCGCCGTGCCGCCCGGGTCGTTCGGTGAGAACCTCCGCACGGAGGGCATCGATGTGAACGCGGCGCGCATCGGAGAGGTATGGCGCATCGGCGAGACGGTGACTGTCGCCGTCACGATGCCGCGGACGCCCTGCCAGACCTTCGCGCGGTGGATGGGCGGCGCGGACGAGCGTGGGTGGGTAAAGCGCTTCTCCGACGCGCGCCGGCTCGGTCCCTATCTGAGGGTGGTGCGCACCGGGTTCATCCAGGCCGGTGACACGATCGAGGTGATCACCCAGCCCGACGGCGCCCCCGCGCTTCTCGACGGGTACCGGGCGCCGGAGTAGCGGTCAGCTCTGCGACTTGCCCGCCGAGCCGAGCTGCTGTGTGGACTGCACGACGCGCGCGGCCATCGCGGACTCGGCGATCTTGCCCCATGCCCGCGGGTCGTAGGCCTTCTTGTTGCCGACCTCGCCGTCGACCTTGAGCACACCGTCGTAGTTGGTGAACATGAAGCCGGCCACGGCGCGCGTGAAGGCGTACTGCGTGTCCGTGTCGATGTTCATCTTGATCACGCCGTTCGCCACCGCCAGGGCGATCTCGTCGTCGGTCGAGCCGCTGCCGCCGTGGAAGACCAGGTCGAGCGGCTTGGGTCCCGTGCCGAACTTCGCGGCGATCCCCTCCTGGATCTCGCCGAGGAGCTCGGGGCGCAGCTTCACGTTGCCCGGCTTGTAGACGCCGTGCACGTTGCCGAACGTGAGCGCCGCGATCCAGCGGCCGTTCTCGCCGAGGCCGAGCCCTTCGACCGCCTTCGTGACGTCGGCGACGGTCGTGTAGAGAGCCTCGTTGGAGCCCTCGTGCTTCACGCCGTCCTCTTCGCCGCCGACGACGCCGATCTCGACCTCGAGGATCGCGTTGATCGCCTTCAGCCGGGGGAGAAGCTGCTGCGCGATCTCGATGTTCTCGTCGAGGGGAACGGCCGATCCGTCCCACATGTGGGACTGGAAGATCGGTGTGCCGCCGTCGGCGACCACCTTCTCCGACTCGGCGATCAGCGGCATGACGAAGTCTTCGAGTGCGGGCTTCGGGCAGTGATCGGTGTGCAGCGCCACGGTGATGGGGTAGCTCTTGGCGACCTCGTGGACGAACTTGGCGAACGCGAGCGCACCGGTCGCCCGGGCCTTGACCGTGTGACCGGCGAAGTAGTCGGCCCCGCCCGTCGTGACCTGGATGATGCCGTCGGAGCCGGCCTCGGTGAGGCCCTGCAGGATCGCGTTGACGCTCTGCGAGCTGGAGGCGTTGAACGCCGGATAGGCGAAGCCGCCCGCCTTCGCGCGGTCCAGCATCTCGGCGTACTGCTCGGGGGTGGCGACGGGCATGGTGCTCCTTGGTCGTGTGCGGGGTTCCACGGTCACTCTAGCGAAGGGCGTGTTCCGGGGGGATGACGAGCGGCATCGGCGGGTATTCCGCCCGAGCATGCCGTGGGCGCAAGAATGGCGATTCCTTCGCCGTCGAGGAACCGCCTGCCGCGGTCGGCGCAGAGTGCGGTGGATAGGCTGGCACCATGGTGAGCCTTACCGCCGACATGAGTCCGCTGCACCCCGACCGCAACCTCGCGCTGGAGTTGGTGCGCGCCACGGAGGCCGCCGCGATCCGCGCCGTGCCGTTCATCGGACGAGGTGACAAACTCGCGGCCGATGCGGCAGCCGTCGACGCGATGCGCGCGTTCTTCACGACCGTCAACTTCGACGGAACGATCGTCATCGGCGAAGGGGAGAAGGACGAAGCGCCGATGCTCTTCAACGGCGAGAAGGTGGGCAACGGCCGCGGCCCGCAGTGCGATGTTGCGGTCGACCCGATCGACGGGACGTCATTGACCGCCGCCGGCCGCCAGAACGCCCTGTCGGTGATCGCCGTCTCGGATCGCGGGACGATGCTCGACGCCTCGACGGTGTTCTACATGGACAAGCTCGTCACGGGCCCGGCCGGCGTCGGTGTCGTCGACATCCGCAAGCCGATCGGCGAGAACATCCGCCTCCTGGCGAAGGCGCTCGGAAAGCCGATCGACGAGATGGTCGTGTCCGTCCTGAACCGCCCCCGTCACGAGCAGCTCATCGCCGACATCCGCGAGGCGGGAGCCGGCACCCGGCTCATGTCGGACGGCGACGTCGCAGGCGGCATCAACGCCGCTCGTCACAACGCGCGCACCGACATGTGCGTCGGCGTGGGTGGCAGTCCGGAGGGGATCGTCACCGCCTGCGCCATCAAGGCTCTCGGCGGCCACATCCAGGGGATCCTCTGGCCACGCGACGACGACGAGAAGCAGAAGGGCGCCGATCACGGCCTGAAGACCGACGGCCACGTCTACGAGGCCGACGAGCTCGTCACCGGCAGAAACACGATCTTCGTGGCCACGGGCGTCACCGACGGTCAGCTGGTTGCGGGCGTGCGACGCGAAGGCGACTTCATCTACAGCGAGAGCGTCGTCCTGCGCGGCCGGTCCGGAACGCTCCGGCGCATCGTCTCGGAGCACCTGACCTCCAAGTGGCTCTGAGGCGGAGTATTCCGGTTCAGGCGGCTACGGGCGTTGCTCCTGTGGCCGCTGTTGCCGTCGTGACTGAGTCGTGATGCTTCCTGCCAGACATGTCTGGCACAATCGAAGCGGTGTCGATGGGGATGCAGAAGTGTTCTCTGACCCGAGGGGGTTGACGATGTCAGCACAGGTGGGCGGCGCCAAGCCGCAGACGGGCGCGATCGCGGTCGTCGCGGACGCCACCGACCCCGCACGTCGACCCGATGTCCTGTTTCGGGTGCGCCGCGACGAAGATCACCAGATCTCCGCGTGGTGGATGATCGGAGCTTTCGCGGCCGTGTCGGTGGCCGTCATCGCGCTGCTGAGCTTCGTTCCCGGCGGCGCGTGAGCTGACTCAGTCGGGCTGTGGCGCGATGCGGTCGCGAACCTGGCCCAGGTCGGCCGTCAGCAGCAGACCGTCCTCGGACGGCGGTCCCGCAGCGTCGGGCGTGGCCCACGTCGGATCCTCGGAAGCGGCTCCCTCGAGCATCTCCGGCGCGGTCAACCGTCGCGGCGCCTTCTCGATCACGGCGGCCGGTGCGAGTGCATCGAGCTTCGTCTGGTCGATCCCCGGGAAGCGCCGTGCGGAGACGAGCACGCGTGATTCGAGCGAACCGGCGAACCGGTTGTAGCTGTCGACCGTCCGCTCGATGGCCCGCCGCAGGTCGTCGGCGTGCCCCGCCAGCTTCGAGAGCCTCTCGTAGAGCTCGTTTCCGAGTTCGAAGAGCGCGCGCGCCTCCTGGGAGACGTCCTGCTGCGTCCAGGTGTAGGCGACGGTCTTGAGCACCGCCCACAGGTTCACGGGCGACGCGAGCGCCACGCGCTTGCCGAAGGCATAGTCCAGGAGAGACGGATCCTCCTCGAGGGCGGATGCCAGCAGGGACTCGCTCGGGAGGAAGCACACGACGAATTCGGGACTCGTCGGCAGCCCGGCCCAGTACGCCTTCCGCGCGAGCGAGTCGATGTGGGAGCGCACCGCTCTGACATGCCTGTCGAGAAGGGACTTGCGGCGCGCGCCCTCGTCGCCGAACGCGGTGAGCGGGATGGCCCTGGCCTGGAGGTACGCGTCGAGGGGGACCTTGGCGTCGACGGCGATCGCCTTGTCGCCGGGAAGGCGGATCACCATGTCGGGCCGGCCGGCACCGGCATCCGACGTGATCGACGCCTGCATGTCGAAGTCGATGTACCGCGTGAGTCCGGCCGCCTCGACGACACGTCGCAGCTGGGTCTCGCCCCACACGCCGCGCGTGCTGCCGGAGCGCAGAGCACCGGCGAGCGACTCGGTCGTGGCGCGCAGGGCTTCGTCGGATCGCTGGGCCTGCCGCAGCTGCTCGGCCAGCGTGCCGAACTGCGTGTGGCGATCCCGCTCGAGATCGTCGACCTTGCTCTGCATGTTCTGGAGGGTTTCGTGCACGGGCGCGAGCGCGCGCAGCACGGCCTGCTCGCGACGCTCGCGATCCTCGCGGGCCGCCTGGTCGCCGCGGGCCTGCGCGGCCAGCTCGCGGTAGAGGAGCTGCTGGTGGTCGAGCTGGGCCTGAACGCCCTGCCGCGCGGCGTCCGATGCCGCCAGCCGTGCGAGCAGATCCGCGTGCTGCCGCGCCGAGCGCGTGGCCGCGCGTGCGCTGCCGGCGAACCAGCCAGCCAGAATGCCGGCGGCGAGGCAGCCGATCACGACCGGGAGGGTGAATGCGTCCATGGGGACACTCTGCCCTGGACAGCGGACATCGTCCCGGTGCTACCGTCGGATCATGGGCCCGCAGGAGCGCGAGAACCTCGCTCACCTCCGGCGTGCACGCGACCTGATCGATCGCGAGTACGCGCGGCCGCTCGACGTGCCGACGATGGCGGCCATGGCGCTCATGTCGCCCGCGCACTTCTCGCGGCAGTTCCGCGCTGCGTACGGGGAGACCCCCTACAACCACCTCATGACCCGCCGGATCGAGCGCGCGATGGCTCTCCTGCGAGCCGGGACGACGGTCACCGACGCGTGCATGGCGGTCGGCTGCACGTCGCTCGGCTCGTTCAGCAGTCGGTTCGGGGAGATCGTCGGCATGACGCCGTCGGAGTACCGCAGGCGCCGGCACGACGCGGTCGAGGCGATGCCCTCGTGCGTGGTCAAGGTTCAGACGCGACCGATGCGCGACGCATCGAGCAGGATCCGAGAAGCGCGTGAGAGGACCCCGGCGTAGCGTCGCCGCATGACTATCGCACTCCAGTACACCAACGTCACCGTCAGCGATGTCGACGAGTCGATCGGGTTCTACCGCGACGCCCTCGGCCTCGAGGTGCAGAACGACGTCTCGTCCGGAAATCACCGCTGGGTGACCCTCGGCACACCCGCCCAGCCCGGGCTGGGCATCGTCCTTTCCGATCCGCACGCCGGCCGCTCGCAGGCCGACGGCGAAGCGATGGAGGAGCTGCTCGTCAAGGGGATGCTGCCCATGCTCGTCTTCAACACCGATGACCTGGACGCCACTTTCGAGAGGGTGCGCGCGTCGGGCGCCGAGGTGCTGCAGGAGCCGATGGACATGGGCTGGGGGCAGCGCGACTGCGCCTTCCGAGACCCGTCGGGCAACATGGTCCGCATCGCGCAGGCCGGCTGAACCGGTCCTGCTGCGGATCAGGCGACGGCGCCGACCAGCGGCAGGAGGGGCTCGGCGATCGCGGGCTCGGGCACGAAGACCCGCGACACGCGGACGGATGCCGCCTCGGCGAGCCCGGCGATGTCGGCGGCGCCGACGCGCTGGGCCGCGTCGATCATGATGTGGGCGCACGCCAGAGCATCGGCCGTCGGGTCGTGATGCGGAAAATCGATGAAGCCGGCGGCGGCGGCCACGGACGGCAGCCGATACGAGTCCAGGTCGTAGAGCTTCCGGGCGACCTGAAGGCTGCAGACGTACCGGTAGGGCGGATGAACGTCGCCGGTCGCCTCGCACGCCCGGCGGAGCACCATCATGTCGAAGCCGGCGTTGTGCGCCACGAGCACGTCGGCACCCGCGAACGCGGCGAGGTCTCCCAGCTGCTCGCTCCACGTCTTCGCCCCTGCGACGTCTTCCGCCCGGAGTCCATGGATGCGCGTATTCAGCTCGAAGAACCTGTCATGACCGGGCGGCGGCTGGATCAGCCACCCCGCCGTCGCGACCACCCGGCCGTCGCGGACCCGAGCCAGTCCCACCGCGCACGCGGACGCATTGCTGGAGTTCGCCGTCTCGAAGTCGATCGCGGTGAAGTCCAGGGGCACGCGTCCAGACTCGCCGGGCGTCCGGTCCCGAGGGGGGAGGCGCGCCGGAAGAGGCGCGGCGCACTTCGCAACCCCCCTGCGCCCCGGCGCGAGAGCCCGGTTAGGGTCGGATCATGGCCAGCAACGAAGAGATGTCGAGGTCGTTCGGGTCGGCCGCCGGCACCTACGAGTCCGGTCGGCCCGACTATCCGATCCAGGCCGTGGACTGGATGCTGCAGCCCGTCGTGGGCGGAGAGCGCAGCATCCGCGTCGCCGACGTGGGCGCCGGAACGGGCAAGCTCACCCGCGCCGCGGTCGAGCTCGGCGCCGAGGTCGTCGCGGTCGACCCCGACCCGAAGATGCTGGCGGTTCTGCGCGAGAACGTGCACGGCGTGCCCACGTTCGTCGGCTCCGCCGAGAGCCTGCCGCTGCCCGACGCGAGCGTCGACGCGGTTCTCCTCGGGCAGGCGTGGCACTGGGTGGAGCACCGGGCCGGATCCGCCGAGGTCGGCCGGGTGCTGCGCAGCGGCGGCGTTCTCGGGCTGGTCTGGAACATCCGCGACGAGAGCGTGCCGTGGGTCGCTCGGATGACCGAGATCATGCACGGCAGCTCCGCCGAAGTTGCGCTGGCGCAGGGCGATCCGCCGCTCGCCGCCCCGTTCGCCGGAATGGAGAGTGCGCACTGGCGCTGGTCGCGGCCGATGAGCAGGGAAACCCTGCTGGCCATGGCGAGGTCGCGCAGCTACCTCATCACGGCGACGCCGGAGGACCGCGAGGGGATCGAATCCGGGCTGGCGCGCCTGTTCGACGCGATCGGCGCCGTGGGCGACAGGGTCGTCGACCTGCCCTATGTGACGCGGGCCTTTCGGGCCGTCCGACCCTGACGGCGGCGCAGGGCGCGGCATCCGACCGCACGTAGACTGGATTCCCGTGGCTCTCACTATCGGAATCGTCGGCCTGCCCAACGTCGGCAAGTCCACTCTCTTCAACGCGCTGACCAAGAACGACGTGCTGGCCGCGAACTACCCCTTCGCCACGATCGAGCCGAACATCGGCGTCGTGAGCCTGCCCGACGCCCGCCTCGCCGAGCTCGCCGAAGTCTTCCACTCCGAGCGCGTCCTGCCCGCCACGGTCTCGTTCGTCGACATCGCGGGAATCGTGCGAGGCGCGAGCGAGGGGGAGGGGCTGGGCAACCAGTTCCTCGCCAACATCCGCGAGGCCGACGCGATCGCGCAGGTCGTGCGCGGATTCACCGACGACGACGTGGTTCACGTCGAGGGCGACGTCAACCCGAAGAACGACCTCGAGACGATCAACGCCGAGCTGCAGCTGGCCGACCTGCAGACCCTCGAGAGGGCGATCCCGCGCATCGAGAAAGAGGTCAAGGGCAAGAAGTCGGACCCGGCCGTGCTCGAGGCCGCGCTCGCCGCAAAGGACGCCCTGGAGCGCGGCATCCTGCTGTCCCACTCCGGACTCGACCTGGCGCCGATCCGCGAACTCGGGCTCCTCACCGCCAAGCCGTACATCTACGTCTTCAACGTCGACGAGGCGATTCTGACGGATGCCGCGGCCAAGGCTGCGCTCGAGGCGCTCGTCGCGCCCGCGCATGCCGTCTTCCTCGACGCGAAGATCGAATCCGAGCTCATCGATCTCGATCCCGAAGACGCCGCTGAGCTGCTGGCCTCGACCGGTCAGGAGGAGTCGGGCCTCGATCAGCTCGCGCGCATCGGCTTCGACACGCTGGGCTTGCAGACCTATCTCACCGCCGGTCCGAAAGAGGCGCGCGCGTGGACGATCGGCAAGGGCTGGAAGGCGCCGCAGGCCGCGGGAGTCATCCACACCGACTTCGAGAAGGGCTTCATCAAAGCCGAGGTCATCTCGTTCCACGACCTCATGGCGACGGGATCGGTCGTCGAGGCGCGCGCGAAGGGCAAGGCCCGCCTCGAAGGCAAGGACTACGTCATGCAGGACGGCGACGTGGTCGAGTTCCGTTTCAACGTCTGAGCTGCGTTCAGGCCGTCAGGCCCGTGACGCGCGCCACCCACCCGAGAGGACTCTTCGATGACGCTCACCACGATCTTCGAGCCGGCCGGTCGCGCCATACCGTTCGCGGTGGAGGGGGAAGGTCCCGTACTCGCTCGTGCTGTTCTCCGAGGGCGACCTCGAGGCCGACGGTCTCGGCGTCATCTCGCACTACCTCGTCGAGGAAGCCGGTTTCCACGTCGTGCGGATCGGGTCTCCGTCTGCATCTTCGAGCGTCGAGGAACGCGTCGAGGGCGCGGTCGCCGTGCTGGGCCAGTTGGGCCTCGAGCACACCTGGATCGGCGGTCACGGCGCGGGGGGGACGGTGGCGCGCACCTTCGCGGCATCTCACACGGATCGAACGAACGGGCTGCTCCTGCTGGGCGTCGAGGACGACGAGATGCCGCTCCCGCCTCTCATGCCGGTGCTGATCATCCAGGGCTCGGATGACGAGGTCAGACCGCGTGCGCGCGGCGAGCGGCTGCGATCGACTGCCCCCGAACGCGCAAGTGTCAAGGACATCGATGGCGCCGGCCACCTGTTCCCGCGGACGCATCCGATCCAGACCGCCTTCATCATCGAGGAGTATCTCGACTGGGACTGAGCGGGACGGATGCCGTAGCCTCTGGTCGGTGTCGACACGCCTCCTCCTGATCTCGGATACCCACATCCCGGGGCGCGCTCGGATGCTTCCCGCGCAGCTGCTCGCGGCCGCCGACGCGGCGGATCTCATCATCCACGCGGGTGACTGGGTGTCGGCATCCGTGCTCGATGATCTCTTGCAGCACGCAGACGTGCTCGGTGTATACGGCAACAACGACGGACCCGATCTGCGAGGTCGACTTCCCGAGACAGCGCACCGCGAGATCGAAGGCCTGCGCATGGCCGTGGTCCACGAGACGGGCGATGCCACACGGCGTCACGCGTGGGCGGATGCCTCATTCCCGGACGCGGACGTGCTCGTGTTCGGACACAGTCACATCCCGTGGGACACCATCACACCCCGAGGGCTGCGTCTCCTGAACCCCGGATCTCCGACGGATCGCCGCCGACAGCCCCGGTGCACGATGATGACCGTGACGGCGGACGACGGTATCCTCCGTGACGTCGAACTGGTCGCGCTCTGACAACGGCGGCGCGACGGAGTAGCGTTGAACGGAGGAGTGGAACTGATGAGCGGGTCATTCGAGACCGAGATCGATGCACTGGAACGCAGCGCCGACCGGCCCGAGCGCTACTGCCAGGCCTTCGTCAGCGTGTTCCCCGTCTCGGGTGCGGCGGTCTCGACCCTCGGGCATGTGCTGGGCAGTGAGACGCTGGCGGCGAGCGATGCCCTGTCCGCGCGCATCGATGAGCTTCAGTTCGATCTCGGCGAAGGACCCTGCTGGGACGCGGTTCGGTCCGCGGCTCCCGTGCTCGTTCCCTCTCTGCGCGCCAACGGCTCGCACAAGTGGCCGGCGTTCACGCAGTCCGTGATCCAGAGCGGTGTCGGGTCGGTGTTCGCGTTCCCCCTGATCGTCGGTCCCCTCCGGTTCGGAGCGGTGGACATGTACTCCTCCGAACCGGTGCGGCTGAGTGAGACGCAGACGCGGCAGGCGGGGGCCATGGCCGATGTCGTGAGCCGCCACGTGCTCCGCCGCGCCCTGCGCGCGATCGGCGAGGATTCCGACCAGACCGTCAGCGCCTACTCGCGAAGGCTCGTCCACCAGGCGACCGGCGTCGTCCTCGCCCAGATCGACATCTCGGCCGACGATGCGCTGCTGGTCATCCAGGGGCACGCGTTCGCGACCGGGCAGCCCATGATGGCCGTTGCCGAGGACATCCTCGAAAGGCGACTGCGGTTCGTCCGCGACGGAGACCGGATCGAGGTGGCGGAGTGAACGCGACCGCACAGCAGCAGCTGCTGCAGACCTTCGTGAGGCTCGCCGACACGCTGGTCGACGACTATGACGTGGTCGAGCTGCTGCAGGTGCTCGTCGACGCGTGCCGCGACCTGCTCGAGACGACCGCCGCCGGGATCCTGCTCGCCAATGAGCGCGGAGAGCTGGAAGTCGTGGCGTCCACGAGCGAGGCGAGCCGCCTCGTGGAGATCATGCAGCTGAGTGCCGAGGCAGGGCCCTGCATCGACAGCTTCCGATCGGGGCGGCGTGTGGCTGTGCCCGACATCGCCCACAGCCAGGACTCCTGGATGCAGTTCCGTGGCGCGGCGATCACGCAGGGTTTCCGCTCGATGGACGCGCTGCCCCTTCGGCTGCGCGACACCACGATCGGCACCCTCAACCTTCTGCGCTCGGCCCCCGGCGTCCCGGACGAGGAGGACATCACAGCCGCACAGGCGTTCGCGGACGTCGCCACGATCGGCATCCTGCACGAGCGCTCGATCAGGGAGAGCTCGGTGCTGAGCCAGCAGCTGCAGGCGGCGCTGAACAGCCGCATCGTGATCGAACAGGCCAAGGGCGTCGTCTCGCAGACGCACGGCGTGCCGATCGACGAGGCGTTCCTGATCATCCGGCAGTATGCCCGCTCGCACAGCATCGGGCTGAGCACGGTCGCCGCGCGATTGGTCGACCGAAGTCTCCGGCTGTGAGTGGTGCCGCCTCACGCGGCGGTGTAAAATCGCGGGTGCGGCACCCCAGACCACGGTGACGTCATCGGCTGATGACGGGCAGGTCTGGTTCAGATCCCCGTCGGTGCCTCGGGTCGTCCCCCACCGGTTCCGAGCTCGGCCATGACGTCACCGGCTGCAGGTCGGTTTCCCGCGGCGCTGCAGTCCGCTTCCTTGGCTTGGGGACAATTTCCCCGATTCCTTCATCGGTCGTCGTCGGCAGATCTTGATTAGTTTCCATAATCTGGAAGAACGATCAGCGAGGAGCCGCGCCATCGATATCCCCGTCGCCGAGACCGCGACCGCCCCAGCGGTGCGCGCGGTCTATTTCGTGTCGGACAGCACCGGCATCACCGCCGAGACTCTGGGGAGCGCGCTTCTGGCGAACTTCCCGGGTGTGACGTTCCATCGCCACACGATCCCGTTCGTCGACACGGCCGCGGGCGCTCGCAACGTGGTCCGAGACATCCGCGACGCCCGCGGAGCGGGCGCCGACTCCATCGTCTTCGCGACGGTCAAGTCAGCCGACGTGATCGCCGAGCTGGCCGCCTCCGGCGCGGTGGTGATCGACCTGCTCGGCGGTCACCTGCGAGAACTGGAGGCGGCGCTGGGAAGCACCGCCTCTGAGCAGCTGGGGCAGTACCACGGGGTGGGCGACATCGAGCGGTACTTCGCGCGGATGCGGGCCGTCGAGTACGCGATCGAGCACGACGACGGGCAGAGCATGCGCGCGCTCGACATCGCCGACGTCATCATCATCGCGCCCTCGCGGTGCGGCAAGACCCCGACGACGATGTACCTGGCGCTGCAGTACGGGCTGCTCGTCGCGAACTATCCGCTCACCGACGACGACTTCCCCTCGGACGGACTGCCCGTCGACGGTGGCGAAGTACGCCGCACAGGTGCTTCGGGCTGACCACGACTCCGCTGCGCCTCAGTCAGGTGCGTCACGAGCGGCGACCGAACTCCACATACTCCAGCCTCGCGCAGTGCACCCTCGAGCTGCGCCGCGCCGAAGACCTCTACCGCCGCAACCGGGTTCCGTTCCTCAACTCCTCCACCAAGTCGGTCGAGGAGATGTCTGCGGTCATCATGCAGTCCCTGCGACTGCGCGAGCTGACCTCGCTTCGATCCCGCCCGGCGCATCCACCGCACACGTCAGGAGACGCACATGACGAACATCCTCTGGTTCACCGAGATGGGCATGGACGATGTCGACCAGGTCGGCGGCAAGAACGCGTCGCTGGGCGAGATGGTGCTCGAACCTCGTCGCATCTCGGAGTGAGCGTGCCGGGCGGCTTCGCCACGACCGCTGACGCGTACCGCGATTTCCTCGCGGCCGACGGCCTGTACGAGCGCATCAAGGAGTGCCGTCGAAGCGCTCGATGTCGCGGACGTCGCCGAGCTCGCCCGCGTCGGGCGCGAACGTTCGCGAGTGGATCGAGCACCAGCCGCTGCCGGCGCAGCTCGATGCCGACATCCGCGCGGCGTACGCGGCGCTCGTCGAGCGCGACCCGCAGCCGGAGTCGGTCTCGTGGGCGGTGCGCTCCAGCGCGACCGCGGAGGACCTGCCCGACGCGTCGTTCGCGGGGCAGCAGGAGACGTTCCTGAACATCAGCGGCATCGACAACGTCCTGGCCGCGATCCGCAGCGTCTTCGCGTCGCTGTACAACGACCGGGCGATCGCCTACCGCGTGCACCACGGCTTCGACCACCACGACGTCGCGCTCTCCGCAGGCGTTCAGCGCATGGTCCGCTCGGACGTCGGAGCGTCCGGAGTGATGTTCACGGTCGACACCGAATCCGGATTCGATCGCGCGGTGTTCATCACGAGCTCGTACGGTCTCGGTGAGGCCGTCGTGCAGGGAGCCGTGAACCCCGACGAGTTCTACGCCTACAAGCCCGCGCTGCGCGAAGGGCGGCCGGCGATCCTGAAGCGCTCGGTGGGGGAGAAGGCCGTCAAGATGGTCTACGCCGACGGCACCCACGTCGGCGGCAGCACCGTCTTCACGGATGTCGCCGCACGAGGACCGCGGCGCGGTTCAGCATCACGGATGCCGAGGTCGAGGAGCTCGGCCGCCAGGCGCTCACGATCGAGGAGCACTACGGGCGACCGATGGACATCGAGTGGGGCAAGGACGGCCTCGACGGGAAGCTGTACATCCTGCAGGCCCGCCCCGAGACGGTCGTCTCCCGGGTGGACGGCAACGTGATGCGCCGGTTCGTGCTCGAGGAGCGCGGCACCGTCGTCACGATCGGGCGGGCGATCGGGCAGAAGATCGGCGCCGGGCCCGGTGCGGGTCATGACCTCTCTCGGTCAGATGGATGAGTTCCGGCCCGGCGATGTGCTCGTCGCCGACATGACCGACCCCGACTGGGAGCCGATCATGAAGCGGGCCTCGGCGATCGTCACGAACCGCGGAGGGCGCACGTGCCACGCGGCGATCATCGCGCGCGAGCTCGGCATCCCCGCCGTCGTCGGCACAGGCGACGCCACGATCCTCGCTCGCCGACGGACAGGACGTCACCGTCTCGTGCGCAGAGGGCGACAACGGCTTCGTGTACGAGGGGATCCTCGCGCTTCGACGAGGTCGTCACGCGACTGGACGAGATGCCGGACAGCCCGACGAAGATCATGCTCAACGTCGGCACACCCGACCAGGCGTTCGCCTTCTCGAAGCTGCCCAACAGGGGCGTCGGCCTCGCGCGGCTCGAGTTCGTCATCAACCGGCAGATCGGCATCCATCCGCGTGCTCTGCTCGATCACGAGACCCTCGAACCGCGAGCTGAAGAGCGAGATCGCCGAGCGGATCGCCGCGTACCCGTCGCCGCGCGACTACTTCGTTCAGCGTGTCGCGGAAGGCGTGTCGATGATCGCCGCCGCGTTCGCGCCGGAGCCGGTGATCGTGCGGCTGTCGGATTTCAAGTCCAACGAGTACGCCAACCTGCTCGGCGGCGAGATCTACGAGCCGCACGAGGAGAACCCGATGCTCGGCTATCGCGGTGCGGCACGGTACATCTCCCCGGACTTCCGCGAGTGCTTCGACATGGAATGCGAGGCTCTCGCGTTCGTCCGCGATGAGATGGGGCTCACGAACGTCGAGATCATGGTCCCCTTCGTGCGAACGGTCGGCGAGGCGCACGCGGTGATCGACCTGCTCGGCGAGAACGGGCTCCGCCGCGGCGAGAACGGACTGCGCGTGATCATGATGTGCGAGCTGCCGTCCAACGCCGTCCTGGCCGACGAGTTCCTCGAGTACTTCGACGGGTTCTCCATCGGCTCCAACGACATGACGCAGCTCACGCTCGGGCTGGACCGGGATTCTTCGCTCGTCGCCTCCACGTTCGACGAGCGCGACCCCGCCGTGCTGCGCATGCTCTCGATGGCCATCGAGGCGTGCCGGCGTGCCGGCAAGTACGTCGGCATCTGCGGGCAGGGACCCAGCGATCACCCCGATCTCGCCGAGTGGCTCGTCGGCCAGGGCATCGAATCGATGTCGCTGAACCCCGACACCGTCGTGGAGACCTGGCTGCGCTCGGCGACCAGCCAGCGCGATCGCGCCACGGCGTAGCGGCGCGCCGACCTCCCGCGGCACCCGCCGGATGCGCTTCGCTGCGAGAGCCGACGCCGTGCCTCGGCGACGGGAGCGAGCGTGCTGAGATGATGGCGGGATGCAGCCTCCCGACCAGCGCCCCGACATCTCGCGGCTCACCCCGCTGATCGTCGGTGCCGCCGCGACGATCGTGGCGATCATCCTGCTGTGGGTCGTTCTGTCGGTGCGCCGCGACCAGCCGTTCCCGATCGATGTCTGGTGGAACGACCTCATGCTGGCGAACCGCACTGAACCCGGCCTGGTCCTGGCGTGGATCCCCGGCCATCTGGGCGGACCGGTGCTGGCCGCCGTCACGGCGGTGGTGATCGTGGGAACCCTCCTGATCCTCCGCTGGTGGTGGGCCGCGATCACCGTCGCCGCGACCGCCGTCGTCTGCATCGCGATCGCCGCCCCGCTCGCGCGGCTGGTGGCCCGTATCCGCCCGGAGCAGTCGCTGGCCGAGACGGTCCCGACGGCCTTCCCGTCGGGCCATGTGGCCTTCGCGACGGCCCTGGTCACGGTGCTCGGCGCTGCTGTTCCGGCACTGGCTCTGGTGGCTCCTCGGCGCGGTGTGGGTCATCTGGATGACGTGGAGTCGGACGTACCTGTCGGCGCACTGGCTGACGGATGTCATCGGCGGACTGTTCCTGGGGGTCGCGGTGGGCGTGCTGGTGTGGGCCAGCGTCGAGACGATCCGTCGCCGGCGCGCCGCACGGGTAGCGGACTCGTCCGCGCAGCCCGACCGGCTGACCGACCGCGGCGTCTCGTCGAGGACAGCGCGAACGTCCGACCCAGGTGGAATCATGAGTCCATGCCCGAGTCGCCCGAGGTCCACGAGCTCGCCGCCTATCCTGACGGCGCACGCCGCGGGCCGCGAGGTGCGCGCGCTTCGACGTCGTGCTGCCGAAGGCGCTCAAGACCCGGCATCCGGCTCCCGCCGACCTGGTCGGCCGGCGGATCGCCTCGGTGTCGCAGATCGGCAAGATGATCGACATCGTGACCGTCGACGCCCAGCGGCGACGAGCTGCACGTCGTCGTCCACTTCGGCCACGACGGGTGGGTGCTCTGGCACGATCATGCCCCCGAGGGGCTTAAGCGAGCGGGAGAGGCGACGCTCATGGCGCGCGTCCGGCTCGACGGCGCAGGACCGGAACAGGGCCCGGGCTTCGACCTGACCGACGCCGGCCAGTGGAAGGCGCTGACGGTCCACATCGTCGCCCGCGCCGCAGACGTGCCGGCCGTGGCGAAGCTCGGCCCGGACCCGATGGGTGAGCGTCTGGACCCCGCACGCTTCGCCGCGATCGTGTCGGGGCGCAAGAAGCAGATCAAGGCGCTGCTGCAGGACCAGGCCGCGTTCGCCGGCATCGGCAATGCGTACTCCGACGAGATCCTGCACGCGGCGAAGATCTCGCCGCTCACGCACGCGGCGAGTCTGTCGCCCGACGACGTTGCGCGATTGGCAGAGGCGACGCGGATGACCCTTCTCCGAGGCCACCGCCGACGCGCCGGGGCGTCGCGCCGTCCGAGCTGCGCGCCGCCAAGCACGCGGCGCTGCGCGTGCACCGGAAAACGGGCGCGTCCTGCCCGGTGTGCGGCGACGTGATCCGGGAGTTCACCTTCTCCGGGGCGGCGGCGCAGTACTGCCCGACCTGCCAGACGGGCGGCACGGCGCTCGCCTGAGACGCTCGGCGTCGCGCCGCGGCTACGATGGAACGCATGACGACTTCGCAGCAGCCCGTCCTCCGTGACCCTCCTTCCCGTCGGAGACGACAAGAACCTCCTCACGGTGACCGAGTCCGCCGGCTCGTGCTGCGGCGGTTCTGCGTGCGGCACCGGCATCTGACGCCGCGCTCGACAGACACCATCGCCGCCGAAGTCTTCCGTCGTTCTGCCACTCTGGATGGGGAGACCCACGATGAGCGACGAGCAGCTGGTGGGCACGACGCCCAAAGTGACCCGCATCCTCATGTCCGAGGAGGCGATCTACGGGCTGATCCTCGTATCGGGCATGATCGTGGTGAGCTATGACCTGACGGGCACATCGCTGAGCGCCCTGATCACGGTCGTCGTGACCGTGATCGTGTTCTTCATCGCTCACGTGTACTCGGGAACGCTGGCTCGACTGGCAGAGACGGACGGCAAGGCGACCCTGCCGGATTCGCTCCGCAAGGCCTTTTATCACTCGCTCGGGATGCTGGTCGTCTCGCTTGCCCCGGTCGCGGTGCTGCTGATGGGCGTGACACGAGTGATCGACGACGACCTCGCGATCTGGACGGCGTTGATCGTCGACACGGTAGCGCTCGGCATCCTGGGCTGGCTCGCCGTCGCGAAGTGGACGCATCACTTCTGGCTGCGGCTCGCGAGCGCGACGCTGACAGCGGCCTTCGGTGGCATCCTCATCCTGCTGAAGGCCTTCATCCACCACTGACGGACGGTGATCAGTCTCAGCGAGTCGGCGAGAGCAGTGCGTCCGACACGCGCGGGCTCAGGCCCGGCACATCCTCGACGGGCACGTCGAGGGCCCGCAGCGTCCGGCTGAGGAAGTTGCGCGCACCGGCAGCCAGCGCGATGTCGACGATCTGCCGATCGGAGAAGCCGTGATCACGGAGCGTCTGGGAGTCGGCATCCGTCATCGCGGCGGCATCCGTCGACACCTTCTCGGCGAACCGCATGACCGCGACGTCGGCTTCGCCCAGCCCGGCCGTCTCGTAGTCGCGTGCGATGCGCTCCAGCTGATCCTCGTCGAACAGCTCGGCCAGCAGTGTCTTGCGGCCGTGCGCGAGCAGGCAGTGCGGAGAGGGAATGCCCCGGGCCGCGCCCAGCGTGACCAGTTCGTAGGTGCGCACGCCGATCGAGGGCACGATCGCGGCGATCAGCGACTCGAAGGCCTCGTGCGCTTCGGGGTTGATCGCCATGACCTGCGTATGGCTGTACACGAAGCCGGCGTCTTTCAGGTCTGAGGCGTACATCTGGGCGGCGTGGCCCTCGACCTCGCCCGCGGCGGGCGGTGTGACGATCACGGTGACCTCCTCAGGTGGACATGGCAGGGCGAACGCGCCCAGCCTGCCACAGCATCCCCGCTCGAGGGGAGGGGTGTGTCTCTCAGCCCCTGATCCGACGTGGCGCCTCAGTGGCCGCCGGGCATCGGCCCCTGCTGGTCGGCCGGCTTGCGGATGAGGAAAGCACCGACGATGAGCGGCAGCGACACGATCGCAGCGATCGTGAACGCGGCCTGCGCACCCTGGGCGCCGGCGGCCGTCTCCGAGACCCCGCTCGCGACGGCGCCCTCGGTGACAGACGCCATGATCGTGATCATGAGCGCGATGCCCGCCGCACCGGCCACCTGCTGGACGGTGCCCAGCACGGCCGAGCCGTAGGAGTAGAAGCGCGGCTGCAGCGAACCGAGCGATGCGGTGAAGAGCGGCGTGAACGACAGCGCCAGCCCGATCGAGAGGACGGTCTGCGCGACGGCGATGAGCCAGATCGACGTGAACTCGTCGAAGGTCGTGTAGAGCCACAGGATCGCGCTGGTGACGATCGAGCCGGGGATCAGCAGCACGCGCGTGCCCCAGCGGTCGTAGATGCGACCGATCAACGGACCGGCCAGACCCATGGCGAGCGCGCCGGGAAGGACGACGAGGCCGGTCGTCAGAGCGGTGACCTGCAGGACGCTCTGCATGTAGAGCGGCACGACGGTGATCGCACCGAAGAAGGCGAGCGACAGGAGTCCCATCTGCGAGATGGCGAGCGAGAAGTTCGCCGAACGGAACACGCGCAGATCGAGCAGCGCGCGGTCGGTGCGCTGCAGCACCAGCTGGCGCCAGATGAACAGCGCCAGGGCGATCGACGCCGACCCCGAACGACACCGCGAGCGTCACCGACGACAGTGCGTCGGCAGCGGCGGCTTCCGCGCCGGTGTCGCCGTGAGCGGCCCCGCCGCCCAGCTGACTGAGACCGAACACGATCCCGCCGAATCCGAGCGCGGACAGGATGATCGACGGCACGTCGATCGGCGCGTCGGTGGGCTCCCCGAGGTTGTGGATCCACCGCGCGCCCACTCCGAGGGCGACGAGCGAGATCGGAAGCACGATTCCGAAGATCCAGCGCCATCCGACCGAATCCAGCAGCAGACCCGACATCGTGGGTCCGATCGCCGGTGCGAGCGACATGACGATGCTGACGCGGCCCATGATGCGACCGCGGGAATGCGCGGGCACGAGGGTCATCAGCGTCGTCATGAGCAGGGGCATCATGATCGCGGTTCCGGAGGCCTGCACGACGCGGGCGACGAGCAGCATGGGGAAACCCGGCGAGAGGAACGCGATCAGCGTGCCCGAGCGAGAACAGGCCCATCGCCGCGATGAACACCTGGCGGGTCGTGAAGCGCTGGAGGAGGAAGCCGGAGATCGGGATGACGACCGCCATCGTCAGCATGAACGCCGTCGTCAGCCACTGGGCGGCCACCGCGGTGATGCCGAGGTCGGTGATGAGGTGCGGGATCGCCACACCCATCGTCGTCTCGTTGAGGATCGCGACGAACGCGGCTCCCAGCAGCAGCCAGATGATGCGGCTGTCGGCGCGGCTCAGACCGCGTGGCGTCGCGCGCGGGGAGGCGCATGGTGCCGGTGCCGGGACGGATGTCGGTGTCGGCCATGAGGCGTCTCCTCCTGGAGGTCGGCGTGCACGACAGCCGTCCGGTAGGCGGGTCACACGAAGAAGGGCAAGCCCCAACAGTAACGGCCCCGTCGGACACGGCATTCCCGGTTCCCATGGAAACATTCGGGTATGCGCCGAAGTGGAGTTCCCGTCGTCGCGCTGGCCCGATCGCTCGTCGCGCTCGGCATCGGCGTCGTCCTGGTCGTGCTCGTGGGGCCCTTCCTCGGCTGGGCGGCCGCTCTCCTGGCCGGGTGGTCCGGCTTCGCGGTCACGAGCGTCGCTGTGGGTGGCGCTGGTCATCTGGCCGATGGATGCCGCTCAGACCCGCGTCCATGCCCGGCGCGAAGATCCGGGTCGCTCGCTCTCGCGCCTGGCGGCCCTGATCGGCAGCGTCGCGAGCCTCGGGGCCGTGACGATCGTCCTGATCCAGACACGGAACACCTCCGAGCTGGAGTCCTACCTGCTCGCCGCGATCGCGGTGATCAGCGTCGCCGCCTCCTGGACGCTCATCCAGACCGACTACATGCTGCGCGTCGCCGGCATCTACTACGGCGACCCCGTCGGCGGCATCGACTTCAACCAGGACGCCGACCCCTCATACACCGACTTCGCCTACTTCTCGCTGGGCGTCGGGATGGGCTACCAGGTGGGCGACAGCGCGGTCCGCACGAACGAGATCCGGCGGCTGGTCATCGCCCAGTCGCTGCTGGCGTACCTGTTCGGCGCGGTCATCATCGGCACGGTGGTCAACCTCGTGATCGACCTGGGCTGAGCTGCCGCGCACACCGCGTCACGCCGGCCGGCCGGCCCCCGCGTCCCCGCCCGTCAGTAGGCTTGCCAGCGTGAGCATGGGAGGCAGAGGCGGCGGGCACCCGGGAGGCGGGAGGTTCCGGCCCGTCGACATCGACGCTCAGAAGAAGCTGAACGCCGAGGCTCCGCGCATCCCTCACCTCGGCCGGAGGGTCATCGCGCTCTTCCGTCCGTACACCTTCCGCATCGTCATCACCGCGGTGCTCGTGATCGCGGGAGCGGCCATCGCGGTCGTGCCCGCGCTGATCGTGCAGCAGATCTTCGACCAGGCGCTGTTCCCGGTCGACGGGGGTCCGCCCGACCTGTCCCTGCTGCTGCGGCTCGTCCTGATCATGATCGGGCTGTTCGTCCTGTCGGCGGCGCTCGGCGTCGCGCAGACGTGGTTCACCTCCACCGTCGGCAACCGCGTCACGGGCGACCTTCGGGTGAAGCTGTTCGAGCATCTCCAGGCCATGGAACTCGGCTTCTTCACGCGCACCAAGACCGGCGTCATCCAGTCCCGCCTGCAGAACGACGTCGGTGGGGTCTCGGGCGTGCTGACGAACACGGTGACCAGCATCCTGGGCAACGTCGTCACGGTGATCGCTTCGCTCGTGGCGATGATCATCATCGACTGGCGGCTCACCCTCATCGCCGTCGTCATGATGCCGTTCCTCGTGGTCGTGCAACGGCGCGTCGGTCAGGTTCGCGCTCGCATCGCGGGCGAGACGCAGGAGTCCCTGTCGGAGCTGACCTCGATCACGCAGGAGACCCTGAGCGTCTCCGGCATCCTGCTGTCCAAGTCGTTCAACCGGCAGCGCACCGAATCCGCGCGCTACGGCGCCGAGAACGTCAACCAGGTGCGCCTGCAGGTGCGCCGGGCGATGAGCGGGCAGGGCTTCTTCGCCGTCGTCCAGGTGCTCATGGCCAGCGTGCCCGCGGTGATCTACCTGGTCTCGGGCTATCTCATCACGGGCGGGACGGACGCGATCACCGCCGGCACGATCGTCGCGTTCACCACCGTGCAGGCCCGCCTGCTGATGCCGCTCATGGGTCTCATGAGCGTGGCGCTGGACGTGCAGACCTCCGCGGCGCTGTTCGCGCGCATCTTCGAGTACCTCGATCTCGTGCCCGCGATCAGCGACGCGCCCGACGCCGTCGCGGTGGCCGACGCACCCGGACCGCTCGGCCGCATCGAGTTCCGCGACGTCGTCTTCCACTACCCGGATGCCTCCGGCGACGCCCGCCCGACCCTCCGCGGCATCTCCTTCGTCGCCGAACCGGGACAGCACGTGGCCTTCGTCGGACCCTCCGGCGCCGGCAAGACGACGGTCCTCTACCTCACGCCGCGAATGTACGAGGCTTCCGGCGGCGAGGTGCTCTTCGCCGGCGAAGACGTGCGTCGCCTCACCCAGGAGTCGATCATCGACGAGGTCGGCATCGTCTCGCAGGAGACCTACCTGTTCCACGCGACGATCCGCGAGAACCTTCTCTACGCCAAGCCGGATGCGACGCGCGAAGAGCTCGAGGAGGCGTGCCGCGCGGCGAACATCCACCACATCATCGCGGGGTTCGAGGACGGGTACGAGACGGTCGTCGGCGAGCGTGGTTACCGCCTGTCGGGCGGCGAGAAGCAGCGCATCGCGATCGCCCGCGTGCTGCTGAAGGACCCGCCGGTGCTCCTCCTCGACGAGGCGACGTCGGCGCTCGACACCGTCTCGGAGCGCGTGGTGCAGGAGGCGCTGGATGCCGCGGCCCGTGGACGCACGACCCTGTCGATCGCCCACCGCCTGTCGACGGTGATCGGAGCCGACGTGATCCATGTGGTGGATGCGGGGCGCATCGTCGAGTCGGGAACCCACGCGACGCTTCTCGCGCAGGACGGCCTCTATGCCGAGCTCGCCGCGCAGCAGCTCGCCGCCTCACGGATCCTGGACGTCGAGGCGACCGAGCCGCGGGCCCCCCTGCCGGCCCGGCGCGCCGATCGGGCTCCGGACGAACCGGTGCCTCTCCCGATCGACGACCCCGTGGCCGTGCTCACCGGCTCGCTGGCGGTGCGTTCCCGACGACACTCCCGCCGACGGGCGCACCTGGCCGCACCTGCGCGACGCCTGACGAACCGCGAACGAGGGGTTGCCGCATCCGGGACGATCGCGGGGTTGTCCGGTCGACGCGCTCGGCGCGGCGGCTACCAGAGCTGGGCGGCGGCGACCGCGGTCGCCGGGGCCTCCGCCAGAGCGCTCCGCGTGGACCCGGCTCGAGCCCAGATGTCGCGGGTGAAGGCGCCCAGAGTCCGGCGGTAGGCCGGATCCGGATGCAGCCGCGCGATGTCGGCCAGCCTCGGGATGTCCATGCGGAGGATCTGGGCGATCCGCGCCCGCGCGGCCAGCGGATGACCGGCGGATTCGAGCACGTGAAGGCCGGCATCCATCGCGGCCAGGCAATCGCGGAGCACGTCCAGCTGCGCTTCGCGCTGGGTGATCGATGAGCCGTCCGCGCGGATCCGCCAGTGCGCGACGACGTCGGGGATCGCGTCGAAGCGGCGGGCGCGGGCGTACATCTGCTGCGCGACGACCTGGTCCTCGTAGAGGCGTCCCTCGGGGAAGCGGATGCCGGCGCGGTGCCAGAAATCGGTTCTGCTCACCTTCGACCAGGCCACGATGTTGCCCGACGCGTCCGGATGCTCGTCGATCGTCGTGCCGCGCCGCTCCGGAGCGGTCGCTGCGCGCACCCAGGGCTGCACCTCGCCGAGGGAATAGCCGCCGGCGTCGTCGGGCCGCAGGCGCACGTAGGCGCCGACGGCGAAGTCGCTGCCCGTCTCGTCCAGTACGCCGACCAGGCGCTCGAGTGCGGTCGGAGTGAGGATGTCATCCGCATCGAGGAAGCCCAGGAACGGCGTGTCGACCAGATCGAGACCCGTGTTGCGGGCCGCTCCGAGGCCCGCGCGGTGCTCGTGGCGCACGACCCGGAATCGCGGGTCTGCGTCAGCGGCCGCGGTGAAGATGTCGCCGGTTTCGTCGGCGGACCTGTCGTCGATCAGGATCGCGGTCCACTCGGGCAGCGTCTGCCGCCGGAGGGAGTCGAGCGCTTCCGCCGCATACGGTGCGATGTCGTGACCCGGCACGATGACGGTGACCGCGGCGGGGGAGCTCACCCGCCCGATTCTACGGCGGCGACGGATGCCGCGACCGCGTCGGCCACGGCATCGAGCGGCTCTCTCAGCGCGTGGGGGAAGGTGAACCGCACCGCGGTCTGCGCCACCTCCGGCGACACGCCCATCGCCAGCAGCACGTGGGACGGCTCGTCGCTGCCGGCCGCGCATGCCGATCCGCTCGAGGAGACGATGCCGCGTCGTTCCAGCTCGAGGAGCACGGCCTCACCGCTCGTGCCGGCGAAGGTGAAGCTCGCCGTCCCGGGGAGGCGGTGCACCGGGTCGCCCGTCAGCTGCGCAGTGGGCACCGCGGAGAGCACGCGGGCGATGAACGCGTCGCGGATCGCCGCGACCCGGGTGGACGATTCGGCACGCTCGGCCTCCGCCAGCTCGAGTGCGGTCGCCAGCCCGACGGCCCCGGCGACGTCCTCGGTTCCGCTGCGTCGTGCGCGCTCCTGCCCCCCACCGTGCAGGAGAGGCTCCAGCGGAATGCGGCCGCGGACGGCGAGGACGCCGGTGCCCTTCGGCGCACCCAGCTTGTGCCCGGCGAGCGAGATGGCGTCCACGCCCATGGCCGCGGCATCCAGAGGAAGCCAGCCGGCGGCCTGGACGGCGTCGACGTGCACGGGCACGCCGTGCGCGCGAGCCGCCGCCGCGATCGCCGCGACGTCCTGCACCGTGCCCACCTCGTTGTTCGCGTAGCCGAAGGTCACGAGCGCGGTATCGGCGCGCAGCGCCTCGGACACGGCTTCCGGCTGCAGACGACCGAATCGGTCGACCGGCGCATGAGTCACGTCGAAGCCGTGCAGACGCTGCAGGTACTCGGCGGACTCGAGCACCGACTCGTGCTCGATGGGGGTCGTGATGAGGTGATGCGCGGCGGGCGTCGACGCGCGGGGAGGGCGCGTCATCGCGGCGATCGCGATGCCCTTGATGGCGAGGTTGTTCGCCTCTGTGCCGCCCGACGTGAAGATGACGTCGCTCGTGCGCATTCCGAGCACGCGGGCGACGCGCGAGCGGGCATCCGCAAGCGCATCCGCCGCGGCCTCGCCGACGGTGTGATGGCTCGACGCGTTGCCGAACCATCGCGTGAGGTACGGCATCATCGCCTCGAGCACCTCGGGCCGCACCGGGGTCGTCGCGGCGTTGTCGAGGTAGAGCATGCTCACGGAGTGCCTCAGGAGACGCGGACGTCGAGGCCGAGATCGAGTGCTCGAGCCGAGTGGGTGAGCGCGCCGACGGAGATGACATCGACACCGGTTTCGGCGATCTCCCGGACGGTCTCGAGAGAGACCCCGCCCGACGCCTCCACGATCGCCCGGCCCCCCACCTGCTCGACGCCGCGGCGCAGATCGTCGATCGAGAAGTTGTCGAGCATGATCGTTCCGATCCCGGCGGCCAGGACGGCGTCGATCTGCTCCAGCCGATCGACCTCCACCTCGACGTGGGTCGTGTGCGGCAGACGCGCGATCGCCCCCTGGAGGGCGGCGGTCACCGACACGCCCTTCTGGGCCAGCACCGCGAGGTGATTGTCCTTGGCCATGACGGCATCCGACAGGGAGAAGCGGTGGTTGTGGCCGCCGCCGTTGACGACCGCGTGGCGCTCGAACGCGCGGAGCCCGGGGGTCGTCTTGCGCGTGTCGGCGATCCGCGCTCCGGTGTGTGCGACCTCGGCGACGTACCGCGCCGTCAGCGTCGCGATGCCCGACATCCGCTGCACGAAGTTCAGACCGATGCGCTCGGCCGCGAGCACTCCCCGGGCGCTGCCCGACACCACGGCCAGCACCGTGCCGGTCGCGAAGTGCTCGCCGTCCTCGACGAGCACGTCGACGACGATCGCCGGATCGGTCAGACGGAAGGCGGCCGCGAACACGTCGCCGCCGCTGAAGACGCCCGGCTCGCGGGCGATGAGATCGGCGCGGGCGGTGGACGACTCGGGGATCAGCATCTCGCTCGTGATGTCACCCCACGGTGCGTCCTCCTCGAGCGCCGCCGCGACGGCGCGGTCGATCATGGCTCGGGTGAGCATCAGGCGACCCCGCTCGCGACCGATGTCCGCGCGCGGGCGCGTCGCGGTTGCTCGGGAGAGTGCTCCGGCTCCGCGCGCTCGGGTGCATCCGAGCGGAAGTGGGCACCCACCGATCCTTCCCGGCGCAGGGCGGCCGCCACGAGCTGCTCACCGACGAGCAGCAGGTTCTCGTCTTCGAACTCCGCCTCGGTGACGGGCGTGCGCTGCGCGCCGCGCCAGAACGCGAGAACGGATGCCGCCCGGGTGAGCCCGGTCGCGTCGCGCACGAGTCCCGCGTCCTCCCAGAGGAGGCGCTGCAGGCGCTCCCGCGTGAAGGACCCCGCGTCCGCGGACCCGCTCGGCGGGAAGGAGGGCACTCCGGCCGGAGGGGAGGACACGCTCGGCGACATCGACGACGCTTTCGCAAGGGCGACGGGGGGCCAGATCCCGGATGCCGCATCCTCAGCGATCACGTCACCGGCCCGCGCACCGAACACGGCACCTTCGAGCAGCGAGTTCGAGGCGAGCCGATTCGCGCCGTGCACGCCGGTGCGGGCGACCTCGCCCACCGCGTACAGGCCGGGAAGCGTGCTGCGGCCGTCGAGGTCCGTCGTGACCCCGCCCATGAGGTAGTGGGCGGCGGGCGTCACGGCGATCGGCTCGCGCGCCCAGTCGAGTCCGCGGTCGCGGACCGCACGGTCGATGGTCGGAAACCGGCGTGCGAGGAAGGCGGCAACCTCTTCGGGCGTGTCGCGCAGATGGGTGGCGTCCAGGAAGACCGGACGACCGTCCTGAGCCTCCATCTGCTGCGCGATTGCGCGAGCGACGACGTCGCGGGGCGCCAGTTCGCCGTCGGGGTGCGCGTCGAACGTGAAGCGGCGTCCGTTCTCGTCGATCAGCGTCGCACCCTCGCCGCGCACCGCCTCCGAGACGAGGAACGACTCGTCTGCGAGCCCGACCGGTGCCCTTCAGCACCGTGGGATGGAACTGGAAGAACTCCAGATCGGTCACCTCGGCGCCGGCGCGCAGCGCGGCGGCGATCCCATCGCCGGTGGCCACGGTCGGATTCGTCGTGTGCGCATACAGCTCGCCCGCTCCGCCGGTCGCGAGCACGACGGCATCCGCGTCGATCCGCTCCCGTCTGCCGGGGATGTGCGCGGCGCCGACGCCGCATCGCCCGCGCGATCGCCGATCAGCAGGTCCACCCCGCTGACACGGCCCGAGTGGATCACCAGGTCGATCAGGAACGCGTGCTCGATCACGCGGACGTCGCTGGCCCGGAGCCGCGCGACGAGCGCCTTCTCGATCGCCGTGCCGGTCGCATCGCCGCCCGAATGCAGGATGCGCGGGTAGGAGTGGGCGGCCTCGAGTCCCTTGACGAAGTCGCCGTCGGCGCCGCGGTCGAACGCCACGCCGAGCGCGATGAGCTCGCGGATGCGGGCGGGGCCCTCGTCCACGAGGACGCGGACGGCCTCGGGGTCGCTGAGTCCGGCTCCGGCCGTCAGCGTGTCGCGGATGTGGTCTGCGGTGCGGTCGTCGTCGAACATGACGCCTGCGATGCCGCCCTGTGCGTACCGGGTGTTGGCGTGCTCGAGGACGTCCTTCGTGACCAGGGTGACCCGGCATCCGTGCTCGACCGCATGGAGTGCGACCGTCAGCCCGGCGATGCCGCTGCCGACCACGATCGCGTGGACCTGAAGCGGGTTCGGGTGCGCGTGCGGGGGAGTGGCCGAGCCGGTCACGACGCGTTCTCCCAGGCGGATGCCGGGGCGGTCGGCGGCTTCGCGGCCAGCATGCGCTCGAGTGCGAGGCGGGCGGGGTCGGCGACATCCTGCGGCACGGTGATGCGGTTGAGCACCTCGCCGTTCACGAGCCCCTCGAGTACCCACGCCAGGTATCCCGGGTGGATGCGGTACATCGTGGAGCACGGGCAGACGACCGGGTCGAGGCAGAAGATCGTGTGCTGCGGGTGCTCTGCCGCGAGGCGCTGGACGAGGTTCACCTCGGTGCCGATCGCGAAGGTGGTGGGCTCGGTGGCGCCCTCGATCGCGCGGCGGATGTAGTCGGTCGAGCCAGACTCGTCCGCCGCGTCGACCACGGCCATCGGGCACTCCGGGTGCACGATCACCCGCACGCCGGGGTGCTCGGCTCGGGCCTTGTCGATCTGGTCGACGGTGAAGCGGCGGTGCACGGAGCAGAAGCCGTGCCACAGGATCACACGCGACCGCTCGAGCTCATCGGCCGTGGCGCCGCCGAGCGGCTTGCGCGGATTCCACATCGGCATCTGCTCCAGAGTCACGCCCATCGCCTTCGCGGTGTTGCGGCCGAGGTGCTGATCGGGGAAGAACAGCACGCGACGACCGCGCGCGAACGCCCACTCCAGCACGGTCCGGGCGTTCGAGGACGTGCACACGATGCCGCCGTGGCGACCGACGAAGCCCTTGATGGCGGCCGATGAATTCATGTACGTCACCGGGATCACCGGCACGAGGCCGTCGGCATCCGGCGTGTCCATGTCGCCGTAGACGTCTGCGAGCTGCTCCCAGCACTCCTCGACCTGATCGATGTCGGCCATGTCGGCCATCGAGCAGCCGGCCGCGAGGTTGGGAAGGATCACGGCCTGCTCGGGCCGTGACAGCAGGTCGGCGGTCTCCGCCATGAAGTGCACGCCGCAGAACACGATCGCCTCGGCTTCGGGGTGGGCCTTGGCGGCGTTCGCCAGCTGGAAGGAGTCTCCGACGTAATCGGCGTGACGCACGACCTCCTCGCGCTGATAGAAGTGCCCGAGGATCACGGCACGGTCACCGAGCGCCGCCTTCGCGGCGCGCACTCGCGCATCCAGCTGCTCGGGGGAGGCTTCCCGGTACTCGGCCGGCAGTTCGCCCTGGCGGGGCGAGCCCACCGGGATCACGTCGCCCATCGACGAGCCGGGACCGTAGCCCGGTCGGATATCGAAGTTCCAGGGCCCGGCGGCCAGATCCGTGTTGCAGGTCTCAGCCGTCGAGGCGCCGGCGACGATCGCCTGGATCTCGTGGTCGACAGACGGGTCGACCGGCAGCGGCGGGAGGGTCAGGGATGTCGCGGACATGGCGTGCTCGATTCGCTCTCGATCGGTTCAGTGTCGGACGACGAGGGGGCCGCGATCGGCGAGCTCCACGTCCTGGTTGTAGCGGTACAGCCGCGCCGGCCGGTGGCTGCCGGTGCGGAAGCGGTCGGTGGGGATGAGGGTGCCGGAGTGCTCGACCTGGCGGCGGAAGTTCGCCGGGTCGAGGCGGCGGCCGAGGATCGCCTCGTACACCTCACGCAGCTCGGCGAGTGTGAACTGGTCTGCCAGCAGCCCGTGGGCGATCCTGCTGTAGCCGACCTTGTTGCGCAGCCGCCACAGCGCGTACTCGACGATCTCGTTGTGATCGAACGCGAGGCGCGGCGGCTCGGCCGCGTCGAACCAGGCGACGTTCTCCACGTCGTCCGCCAGCCCGTCCTCGGGCACCTCGTCGGGTCGGACCAATGCCCAGTAGACGATCGACACGACGCGAGTCGGAGAGCGGTCCACCGCACCGAACGCGTACAGCTGCTCCAGGTAGCTCGGGGCGATCCCGGTCGTCTCGGCGAGGGTGCGGGATGCCGCCGCGTCGAGGCTCTCGCTGGAGCCCAGCCATCCGCCCGGGAGCGCCCACAGTCCCTCGTGCGGATCGCGGGTGCGCCGGACGAGCGGCAGCAGGACGGAGGCCCGGTCTGCGCCAGGATCGCGGCGCAGCGTGAAGATCACGGTGGACACGGCGACGCGCGTGACGTCGTCCGACGCGTGATCCACGCGGGGCATGTCAGCGCTCAGGATTGTTCGTGTCATCATGACCATTACCTCGGTTCGATCTTAATGTCATCATGACCTGAAGTGCAAGCGCGGTCGCGACAGACGTTTCGGAGCGCGACCACAGCAACGGGTGCGTACGCTGAACGCCGGAGTCTGCGCAGGCGGAAGAGCGGAGGGGTGTGTGCTCGTCATCGACGTCGTCCTTCTCGTGATCCTCCTGGTCGCGCTCGTCGTCGGGATTCGACGGGGATTGCTCGCGAGCCTCGGCGTGCTCATCGGAGTGGTGCTCGGGGGGCTGGCGGCGTTCTGGCTGGTTCCGATCGTGAACGACCTGTGGCCGTGGCAGAGCACGCGCGTGTTCGCCGTGATCGCCCTCGTCATCGTGCTCGTGGTCGGCGGCGCAAGCGCGGGCGGCGCGCTCGGCGGCGCCCTCCGACGTGGCGTCGACCGCAGCGCGCCGCTGCGGGTGATCGATCGTGTGCTCGGGGGCGCCCTCGCCGTGCTGGCCGGCGCCCTGTCGCTGAGCCTCATCAGTGCGAGCGTGATCCCGACCGGAACACCGGTGATCTCCTCCGCGCTCGGCTCGTCGCAGGTGATCAGCACGATCGAGGCGCTGACGCCGAGGCCGGTGTCCGAAGCGCTCGCCCGCGTCCGCTCCGCGGTGCTCGACGACGGGCTCCCGCAGCTGGGTGCCCTCCTGGATCTCGACGTGCAGCCCACCGCTCCTCCGGTGGCGCTCGATGACCCCGAGCTGACCCAGGCGGCGGCATCCGTCGCCCGTGTGTCGGGAGTGGCCTACGCGTGCGGCACGAGTGCCACGGGCACCGGATTCGTCCTCGCACCCGACCGCGTCGTGACGAACGCGCACGTCGTCGCGGGTGTCTCGGCGCCCATCGTCGAGCTGCCCGGTCAACCGGCCCGCGAGGGTCGCATCGTCTACTTCGATCCGGTGGACGACCTCGCGCTCATCGCGGTCGATGGACTGGACGCTCCCGCCCTCGCCGTCGCTGCGCCCCTCACTCCGGGAACGCCTGCCGTGGTGCAGGGGTATCCGTGGGGCGGACCCTTCACGATGGTCAATGCCGAGGTCATCTCGGCCGGCGCGGTGCTCGTGCCCGACATCTACGGCGAGGCGAGCAACGTCCGCGATATCTATGCGCTGGCCGCGGAGGTGCAGCCCGGCAACTCGGGTGGGCCCCTGCTCACCGACGACGGCGCCGTGGCGGGCGTGGTGTTCGCCCGGGCGGAGTCGGATGCCGCCCGCGGCTACGCCATGACCACCGCCGAGCTCGCCCCCGTGCTCGCCGGGGCGGCGGGGTGGAGCGAGGGCGTCTCGACGGGTGCATGCACGGGATGACGGCGGCCGAGCGGAGCGGACGCTATGCTGGCAGGGCAAGTTCACATAGGCCAACAACCCGGACGGGAGAGCCTCGGCGCACGCAGCCGGGCACCGAAGGAGCAAGCCTCCCCGCCAATCTCTCAGGTCACGCGTACCGCCCGGGCTCGGCCGCTCTGGAAAGAGATCTCTCGAGGATCCGCCGACGGTGAAAGTCCCGGCATCCGTTCATCGCGATCGGATGCCGAGGTGAAACTCTCAGGCCCATGACAGAGGGGGAGTTCACAGGCGCCGACGGCGTCTGCCCGTACGAGACCGGGAGAACTCATGACCGACCCCCGCACTGCACCGCGCGAGAGCGGACCGAACCCACCATCGGCGGGCGACGGCGCGCCACCTCCGCGCTTCACACCGCTTCGCGAGCGGCACGAGGCGCTGGGCGCGTCGTTCACCGATTTCGGCGGCTGGGCCATGCCGGTCCGCTACAGCTCCGACCTGGCTGAGCACCACGCTGTCCGCACCGCCGCGGGCCTGTTCGACATCTCGCATATGGCCGAGTTCTTCGTGGAAGGACCGGATGCCGGCGACTACCTCGACTACGCGTTAGCCGGACGGTTCTCCGCGATGCCGGCGGGGAAGGCGAAGTACTCGCTCGTGCTCGACGAGAGCGGCGGGATCGTCGACGATGTCATCGTGTACCGGCTCGGCGACGAGCACTTCCTGGTGATCGCGAACGCCGGCAACCGCGAACCTGTCGCCGCCGCGCTCGCGGAGCGGGTGCAGAAGAGCGCGGTCGAGGTCGTCGACGCAACGGACGACTATTCGCTGATCGCCGTGCAGGGACCGCTGGCCCGCGCCGTCCTGGACGCCACCCCGGGTCTCGACTCCTTCGCGCACCCGCTGGACGAGCTCAAGTACTACGCGTCCGTCGCCGCATCCTTCTCCGGTGCCTCGGTGCTCATCGCGCGCACCGGGTACACCGGCGAGGACGGCTACGAGCTGCTCATCCCCGATTCAGACGCCGGCGCGCTGTGGGACGCGCTTCTCGCGGCCGGAACGCCACTCGGTCTCGTCCCCGCCGGTCTCGCCGCCCGCGACACCCTCCGTCTGGAGGCGGGGATGCCGCTGTACGGGCACGAGCTCACGCTCGACATCGTCCCCGCTCAGGCGGGCCTGGGCCGCGTGGTCGCTGCCGACAAGCCGGACTTCGTCGGCCGCGCCGGCGTCTCCGCCGTCATCGCCGCGCAGGCGCCGGTGCTCGTGGGTCTCGTCTCCGAGGGCAAGCGCGCCGGCCGCGCCGGCTACGCCGTGCTCGACGGCGAGGAGCCTGTCGGTCGGATCACGAGCGGTGCGCTGAGCCCGACGCTCGGTCATCCGATCGCCATGGCGTTCGTCGCGCCCGCGGCGAGCGCGCTCGGCACCGAGCTCTTCATCGACGTCCGCGGAACCCGCATTCCTGCGACCGTCGCCGCACTGCCGTTCTACCGTCGCGCCACATGATCCGCACGCACCCCGACCCAGCATCCGACCGGAGGAAGAAGTGACCGACCTCGACAGCCTCAAGTACACCGCCGAGCACGAGTGGATCGCCATGGACGGCGATGTCGCCACCGTGGGCATCACCGACTACGCCGCCGACAAGCTCGGCGACGTCGTCTTCGTCGAGCTGCCCTCCATCGACTCGGGCGTGACCGCCGGCCAGGTCGTCGGCGAGATCGAATCGACGAAGTCCGTCGGCGAGCTGTACGCCCCGCTCACCGGCGACGTGGTCGCCGTCAATGACGCGGTGGTCGATGACCCCTCGCTCGTGAACAGCGATCCGTACGGCGACGGATGGCTCGTCAAGCTCCGCGTCGACGGCTCTGCGCCGGCAGAGCTGATCGATCGTGAGGCGTACGTCGCGCTCACGGGTGGCGAGGAGTGAGCGCGCGCACGTCCGCGTTCGGCACGCCCCGCGGGTTCGCAGATCGTCACATCGGGACGGACGCCGCCGCCCAGTCGCTCATGCTCGGCGCGCTGGGATACGACTCCGTCGACGCACTCGTCAGGGCCGCCGTGCCGGCTTCCATCCAGGCGCACCCGCGGACGACGTCGGACATCCCCGCGGCGGCGACCGAGGCGGAGGCGCTCGCCGAGCTGCGCGAGCTCGCGTCGCAGAACCGGACGGCCCGCCCCATGATCGGGCTCGGGTACTACGACACGTTCACACCGTCGGTCATCGCGCGCAATGTGCTCGAGAGCCCGTCCTGGTACACCGCCTACACGCCGTATCAGCCCGAGATCTCGCAGGGCCGGCTCGAGGCCCTCATCAACTTCCAGACCATGGTGACCGACCTGACCGGACTCGCCACGGCCAACGCGTCGATGCTCGACGAGCCCACCGCGGTCGTCGAGGGCATGCTCGTCGCGCGCCGGGCCTCCAAGGCGCCCTCGAACGTCTTCGCGGTCGACGCGGACGCCATGCCGCAGACCAAGGCGGTGCTGCGCTCGCGCGCCTCGGCGGTCGGCATCGAGCTCGTCGAACTCGATTTCGCGAACGGCGCGACCCTTTCGAACGCGAGCGGTGAGCCCATCGAACCCTTCGGGGTGTTCGTGCAGTACCCCGGGGCATCCGGCCGCGTATGGGACCCGGCCGGCGTGATCGACGCCGTCCACGTCACGGGCGGGCTGGCCGTGGTGGCGGCCGACCTCCTCGCGCTGACGCTGCTGCGCTCGCCGGGCTCGCTCGGCGCCGACATCGCCGTCGGAACCACCCAGCGCTTCGGCGTTCCGCTCGGCTTCGGCGGCCCGCACGCCGGCTACATGGCGGTGCGGACGGGCCTGGAGCGCCAGCTGCCCGGGCGCCTGGTCGGAGTCTCCCAGGATGCCGGCGGGCACCCCGCCTACCGGCTCTCGCTGCAGACGCGCGAGCAGCACATCCGCCGCGAGAAGGCGACGTCGAACATCTGCACCGCCCAGGTGCTGCTGGCCGTCATGGCCGCCATGTACGCCGTGTACCACGGCCCCGACGGGCTGCGCGCGATCGCGACCGACGTCGCACGGAAGGCGCAGGCGCTCGCGGAGCGACTGCGGTCGTACGATCTGCCGCTCCGGTCGGACGCGTTCTTCGACACGATCCAGGTCACCACGCCCGGACCGTCGCAGCGGGTGATCGAGCGCGCCCGCTCGCGCGGCTATCAGCTCTTCTGGGTCGACGATGCGACCGTGGGCATCTCGGTGGACGAGACCACGACCGCAGACGATCTCGCCGCCGTGGCGTGGGCCTTCGGCCTGCCCGCCGCCGACGAGCACGGCGATCGCGACCTGCCGTTCGCGGATGCCGCGCCCCTGGCCGGCGTGGCCGATGCGCTGTTGCGCGATGACGACTACCTCACGCATCCGGTGTTCAACACCCACCGCAGCGAGACCGCCATGATGCGCTACCTCAAGCAGCTCGCCGACCGCGACTACGCGCTGGACCGGGGCATGATCCCGCTCGGGTCGTGCACGATGAAGCTCAACGCGGCCACCGAGATGTCGGCGGTCTCGTGGCCCGAGTTCTCGCGGGTCCACCCGTTCGCTCCGGAGGCCGACGTCCGCGGCTATCTGGCTCTGATCGAGCAGCTGGAGACCTGGCTTGCCGAGGTCACCGGATACGACGCGGTGTCGCTGCAGCCGAACGCCGGCTCGCAGGGGGAGCTCGCCGGGCTCCTCGCGATCCGCGGCTGGCACCGCGCCAACGGCGATCGCGACCGCACGGTGTGCCTCATCCCGTCGTCGGCTCACGGCACGAATGCGGCATCCGCTGTTCTCGCGGGCATGAAGGTCGTCGTGGTCGCCTGCGACGAGGCCGGCAACGTCGATCTCGATGACCTGCGCGCCAAGATCGCGCAGCACGCGGACACCCTCGCGGCGCTGATGATCACCTATCCCTCGACCCACGGGGTGTACGAGCACGACGTGCTCGACATCACGCAGGCCGTGCACGACGCCGGCGGACAGGTCTACGTCGACGGCGCGAACCTCAACGCCCTGCTCGGCTACGCGCGCTTCGGCGACCTCGGCGGCGACGTTTCGCACCTGAACCTGCACAAGACGTTCGCGATCCCGCACGGGGGCGGCGGTCCGGGTGTCGGACCCGTCGCAGCGAAGGCCCACCTCGCGCCCTATCTGCCGGGTCACCCCTTCTCCCAGCGCGCGGACCACGCCGGGGGGTTCACATTCGACGGCGGTGCCGTGGCCGGCGCGCCGCACGGCTCGGCCGGCATCCTGCCCATCTCGTGGGCGTACGTGCGCATGATGGGCGCGGAAGGGCTTCGCGATGCGACGGCGGCCGCGGTGCTGTCGGCCAACTACATCGCGACGCGCCTGAAGGACCACTACCCGGTGCTGTACACCGGCGAGGGAGGGCTCGTCGCACACGAGTGCATCCTCGACCTCCGGCCGCTGCGCGAGGAGACCGGAGTCACGGTCGACGATGTCGCCAAGCGCCTGATCGACTACGGCTTCCACTCGCCCACGATGTCGTTCCCGGTCGCCGGGACCCTCATGGTCGAGCCCACCGAGTCGGAGGACCTCGCCGAGATCGAGCGATTCATCGAGGCGATGATCGCGATCCGCGCGGAGGCCCGCGCGGTCGCGGCGGGGGAGTGGCCGGCGGACGACAACCCGCTCGTGAACGCCCCGCACACGGCGGAGGCCGTGGTCTCCGCGTCGTGGGAGCACCCGTACTCGCGCGAACTCGCGGTGTATCCGGTGCACGCGCTCGTGCGGACGAAGTACTGGCCGCCCGTGCGGCGGATCGACCAGGCCTACGGCGACCGCAACCTGGTCTGCGCGTGCCCGCCGGTCGAGGCCTTCGCCTAGGGGCCCGCGTTCCTCGCTCTCTCTCCGCGAGACTGCATAGTCACCGCGAGACAGGGGCGGACGCGCTCAGTCTCGTGCCGTCCATCCGGTCTCGCGGCTGAAGGCGTGGCCCCTCAGCGCAGCTGCGAGCGTCGCAAGCGGTTCGGGCTGCGCGACTCCGTTGGGTTCCAAGCCCGCCGCGACAAGGATCCTGTGAAGCCGAGACGGCTGTAGCACGTCGGCCCACCCCCAGCGGGCGAATCCGCTGACGACCCGCCTGATGCCGTCCTCTCTGTCCTTTTCCTCGATCACAGCATCCACGGGATTGCCGTATCTCCCGTCGTACTTCTCCCGACCGTCGGCTTCGCCCGCGACGCCAGCGCCACGCCAGTAGAGGTCGACGAAGTATCGGCGGCCGTCGATTCGGAACGGGACCTGCAGTTCGGGCTCCGGGAAGCCCAGCAGTTCGACCGCTGCGCGGCTCACGGACTCGAGGGCGCGCGTCGCAAGCGGGGTGCCTCGATGTATTGACCACCGGGCGTGGCGACGACCACGACTGCTCGCACGCGCTTCGTTGATCGTGATGAGCTGTTCGACCCCGAGTGCCGGGTCGATGCGGAGCGCGCCATCCACAGTCGCCAGCCCGACTGCACGATGTCTCGAACGGGCGATATCGACAGCCGTCTCTGCTGCCGACGTGAGCAGCATCCCGCCGATCTGGGTGATCTCGCGCGGGACGGTTGCGGTATGCGTGCGCAGCCCCGCCCAGCTTCCAGAGGTCGCGGCGGGGTCGCGAAGAACATGGACGTCCGGCGGCTCGCCGAAGATGGGCATGCCCAAGAGCACCGCGGCGGACTCATGACTGAATGTCAGGCCCGGCGAGGTCAGGGCGGTCGCGTAGACGCGCGCAAGGTACCGGTCCCACGGAGCCAAGCGTCTCCATGCCTGAGCCGGCGCGTAGATGCCGTACTTGACCGAGACGATCTCACCGCGCGACACCATCGCGCCGGGGCGCGCCAGCGTCTTGGCTCGGAACAGTGGAACGGGGCATTCCTGGCTGGTAGGCGCGGGGGTGGTGGCTGCCGTTCGGCTCATTCCGCAAGTGTGGGTCGCATCTGCGTGTCGCGTGTGGGCGTGCACATGTCCGTGCATGGATACGACCGCGGTTCTCCTGTGCAGGAGGCGCCGCTCGAACATCGCAGCACCGCGAGACGGGATAGACGCCGCGAGACAGACACCTTTGAGCTCAGTCTCGTGGCGCCTATGCAGTCTCGCGGAAATCAGGAGGGGGGATGAAGGCGGGCGGATGCCGCGGCTACGGCGTCGGCGTGGGCGTGGGGGTCGCCGTGCCCGACGGGGTAGGCGCCGGGGCGAAGACAGTGGGCCACAGTGCGGCGGCGAGGGGGTAGCCGACGAACGCGATGACGTCCAGGAGCGTGTGGGCGATCACGAGCGGCATCACCCGGCCCCACCGCCGATAGCACCAGCCGAAGACGATCCCCATCACGACGTTGCCGACGATCGCGCCGACGCCCTGGTAGGCGTGATAGGCACCGCGCAGCGCAGCGGTCGTGAGGATGATCGTCCACCACGACCACCCCAGGCGGCGCAGCCGGTCGAACAGGTACGCGATGAAGATGACCTCCTCGGTGAGACCGGCGCGCACCGCCGCGAGGACGCAGGAGCGGCACCGTCCACCACGCGGCATCCAGCGGCGAGGCCACGACCGCCACGTTGAGCCCCATCATCCGTGCGACCGCGTACAGACCCAGCCCCGGGATCCCGATGAGGGCGGCGAGCAGGATGCCGCGGCCGAGGTCGCCGCCGAACCGCGTGAAGTCCAGCCCGATCGCACGGAGCGCGTTCCGGCCCGGCTCCCACATCAGATAGATCACGAGGGCGACCAGCGCGATCCCGAAGACGATGCCCAGGAACTGGTAGAGGACGTTCCAGAACACCTCCGCATCGCGGTTGGGGTTCAGCTGCGTCTGCTGCTGGCCGATCGGCGTGGTGCGCAGGGACGCTCGCAGCAGCGACAGCACCGAATACAGAGCAGATTGCCCAACCGTGATGGCCAGGACGATGCCGATCTCCCACCACAGACGTGTTCGCGCGGCCGGCTCAGTGGCAATCCTCACATCGGAGGGCGTGCCCGGCGCGGTCATGTTGTCAGATTGCCACATTCATCCCCAATTGAGTTAAGGCTCTGTAACGTTTTCGTGAGTTGTTATGAACATCCCGGAACGCATGCTTATGGTTTTCCCTATCCGCGCCCCCGTCCGGCTCTGTCTTGACGTGTGCGCACAACCCTGCACAGGAGGAATCAGTGAGAATTAAGCGCATCTCGGCGGCGGTGGCTCTCACCGCAGCCGGCGCATTGGTGATCTCGGGCTGCGCCGCCGACGGCGGCGGCGAGAACGGCGACGACTCCGGTCTCGTCGAAGGCTCGTCCATCACCGCCGCGTGGAACCAGGCGTTCTACTCGATGAACGGCAACACGTCGTTCGGAAACGCCACAGCCAACAACAACATCAACTACTTGGTGCTCGACGGCTTCAACTACTACAACAACACGCCCGAGCTCGTGCAGAACACCTCGTTCGGCAGTTATGAGCTCGTCAGCGAGGACCCGCTGACCGTGACCTACACGGTTGCCGAGGGCAAGAACTGGTCGGACGGCACGCCCATCGGCGCCGCCGACCTCATGCTGCTACTGGGCCGCGGAGTCGCGCGCCCTCGACACTCCCGACTTCGACCCGGCCGACTTCACCGACCCGGACACCGGCGAGTTCACGGACGCCTTCCCGACGGACGTCGTCTACTTCGACTCCGGCGCCACCCCGACGTCGGGCCTGGGCCTGGTCTCGCGAGATGCCCGAGCTCAGCGATGACGGCCGCTCCATCACGATCACGTACGACGAGCCCTTCGTCGACTGGGAGCTGACGTTCGCGACCATGGGCGAGATGCTGCCGGCTCACATCGTCGGCAAGAAGGCGCTCGAGATCGAGGACAACGAAGAGGCTGCCCAGGCAGTGCTCGACGCCATCCAGAACGAGGACGACGCCGCGCTCGCACCCATCTCGTCGTGGTGGAACTCCGGCTTCAACTTCACCGAGATGCCGGAAGACCTCGATCTCGTCGTCGGCAGCGGCCCGTACCTGATCAGCGACTACGTCGCCGACCAGTACGTCACGCTCACCGCCAACCCGGAGTACACGGGTGACAACACGGCGAACATCGAGGAGATCACGATCCGCTTCATCCCCGACCCGCTCGCTGCGGTTCAGGCGCTGGAGAACGGCGAGGTCGACATCATCCAGCCTCAGGCGACCGCTGACATCACCACCGCCCTCGAGGGCATCGACGGCATCACCGTCGACACCAGCCTCGGTGGCACGTACGAGCACGTCGACCTGCAGTTCGACCAGGGCAAGAACCCGGAGAACATCTTCTCGAACCCGGCCGTACGCGAGGCGTTCATGAAGACCATCCCGCGTCAGGAGATCGTCACCACCCTGATCGAGCCGATCATCGGCGACGACGCGATCGTGCGCAACTCGCAGATCTTCGTCCCGGGCGCCGAGGGCTACGACGAGTCCGTCGCCGTCAACGGCTCCGACGCGTACGCCGACGTCGACATCGCGGGCGCTCAGGCGCTGCTGGCGCAGGCGGGTGTCACCGACACCTCGGTCTGCATCCTGTACGCGTCGAACAACCCGCGCCGTGTCAACGAGTTCGCGCTCATCCAGGCGTCGGCCAACCAGGCCGGCTTCAACGTCACCGACTGCGGTTCGGAAGAGTGGGGTGGCCTGCTCGGCACGCCCGGCGCATACGACGCGGCTCTGTTCGGCTGGCAGTCGACGAGCCTCGGTGTCACCAACTCGCTGCCGACGTTCGAGACCGGAGGAATCAACAACCTCAACTTCTACTCGAACCCCGAGGTCGATGAGATCATCTCGCAGCTGAACGTCGAGTTCGACGAGCAGGCGAAGATCGACCTGCAGATCGAGCTGGACACGGCACTGTGGAGCGACTTCTACGGAGTCACCATCTTCCAGTTCCCCGAGGTCACCGCGATCAGCGACCGCGTCACGAACGTCGAGTCGTCGATCATCGCTCCCACCGTGTTCTGGAACGCGTGGGACTGGGAAGTGACTGACGCCGGCGCGGAGGAGTAAGCCGCAAGAACGATCTCGGTGAGCCCCGGCTCGCCGCGGATCGGGTGGGGTGCAGGTCCCAGGGGACCTGCACCCCACCGCGTTAGACTTCTCTCAGTGGCAGAGCACGCGGTCGTGCCTCATGATCGCAGCGACTGCTCGCGCTGATTCATCGATTGGCAGGCAGCCACACCATGGCTTCATTCATCATCCGGCGGTTGATCGCATCGATCTTCGTGCTCTTCGCTGCCACCTTCCTGATGTACATCCTCACGGCGCTCTCGGGCGATCCGTTGGAGGATCTGCGACAGGGCAACGCCCCGAACAAGGCCGAGCTCATCGAGGCTCGCACCGAGCTTCTGAACCTCGACGTCCCGCCGCCGCTGCGCTACTTCCTGTGGCTGGCCGGCCTCTTCCGGGGTGACTTCGGCGTCAGCATCCAGAACCAGTCGGTCAACGCGCTGCTGGGCAATGCGATCACCGCGACGCTGACCCTCGTGACCACCGCGACGATCGTCGCGATCGTGCTCGGCATCACCGTCGGCATCATCTCCGCACTGCGCCAGTACACGGGCTTCGACTACAGCGTGACGCTCTTGGCGTTCCTGTTCTTCTCCCTCCCGATCTTCTGGGTCGCGGTGCTGCTCAAGCAGTACGGGGCGATCCAGATGAACAACTGGCTCGCCGATCCGGTCATCTCGATACCGGTCATCATCGGGATATCGCTCGTCGCGGGCCTGCTGTGGATGTCGCTCCTCGGCGGGCGATGGCGGCGGCGTCTCATCGTCTTCGGCGGTCTCCGCAGTCTCCACGGGGGCGGTCCTCGCCTACCTCTCGGCCACCGAGTGGTTCTCCGACCCCACGATCGGCATCGTCGTCTTCACCGCCCTCGCGATCGGCATCGCCTTCGGCGTCACGGCGATCTCGACCGGCCTGCGCAACCGGCGGGCGGTCTACGGATCGCTCATCGTCGCACTCCTCGGCGTCGCGCTGTACTTCCCGATGATGAACTACATCCTCAACGGGATGACGCTCTGGTTCTTCCTCCTGCTGGCTGTGCTGTCCGTGGTCGTGAGCGGAGCCATCGGCTGGTTCATGGGCGGGCCTGACCGGGCCCCGGTGGCGCGCACCACCGCGATCGTCGGACTCCTCGTCGCGGCGCTCATCGCGCTGGACAAGTACATGTCGTACTGGCAGGCGTACGCGAACTCCAGTCGCGTCCGCGGCCGCCCGATCGCGACGGTCGGCGCGTCGACGCCCGGCCTCGGCGGCAACTTCTGGGTACAGGGCATCGACCTCTACACCCACCTGCTGCTGCCCACGATCGCCATCACCCTGATCTCCTTCGCGAGCTACACGCGGTACTCCCGGGCAAGCCTCCTCGAGACGATGAACCAGGACTACATCCGCACCGCGCGCGCGAAGGGCCTGACCCAGCGCACCGTCATCGTGCGCCACGCCTTCCGTAACGCGCTGATTCCCATCACGACCATCATCGCCTTCGACGTCGGAGCGATCATCGGCGGCGCCGTCATCACCGAGACGGTCTTCGGATGGACGGGAATGGGACGGCTCTTCATCGATGGGCTCTCCGCCCACGACCCCAACCCCGTGATGGCCTTCTTCGTCGTGACGGGAACACTCGCCGTGGTCTTCAACCTCATCGCCGACATCGTCTACGCAGGGCTCGACCCGAGAATCAAGGTGGGCTAGATGAACACCGCAGTCACGCAGTCGGACTCCCGCGAGAACGAGGCACCCGCTGAGATCTCCATCGAGCAGAAGGAGACGGAGGGCCTCAGTCAGGGTCAGATCGTCCGCCGCCGGTTCTTCCGGCACCGCGGCGCGCTCATCTCGATGTTCGTGCTCGCCTTCATCGTCGTCCTCGCCTTCACCTCGGTCGGCGTCGACCTGTGGGGTCTGCGCATCCCCGGCTGGTGGATGTACTCCTGGGATGAGATTCCACCGAAGGTCAACAACGGGGTGCCGACGCTGAGCATCATCCCGCCCGTGATCGGCGATCATCCCTTCGGTCAGGACGAGGTCGGTCGCGACATCTTCGCGGTGGTCATGCGCGGTGCTCAGCAGTCGATCATGGTCATGGTGATCGCCGGAGTCGTCGCGACGATGATCGGAGTGGTGATCGGAGCGGTCGCCGGCTACTACCGCAAGGCCACCGACTCGATCCTCATGCGCTTCACCGACATCATCATCACGATCCCGCTGATCGTGATCGGCGCGGTGCTCGGCAACACCTTCGGCAGCCTCGGCGCCGCGGTGCTCGGCATCGTGATCGGCCTGTTCGCATGGACGACCATGGCGCGGCTCGTGCGAGGCGAATTCCTCACTCTGCGCGAGCGCGAGTTCGTCGACGCCGCGCGCGTCTCGGGAGCCCGGGATCGGCGGATCATCTTCCGGCACATCCTGCCGAACTCGATCGGTGTCATCGTCGTCAACGCGACCCTGCTCATGGCCGGCGCCATCCTGCTGGAGTCGGCGCTGAGCTTCCTCGGCTTCGGCGTGCAGTCGCCCGACACGTCGCTGGGCAAGATCATCTCCGAGAACCAGGCGGCGTTCTCCACGCGGCCCTGGATCTTCTGGTGGCCGGGCGTGTTCATCATCGCGATCGCCCTGTGCGTGAACTTCATCGGCGACGGCCTGCGCGACGCCTTCGACCCGCGGCAGAAGAAGATGCCCACCGAGCGCGCCATGCGCCGCGCGGGGCGCGCGACCGGTCCGGTCGTGCCCATCCTCGACGCCACCGAGCCGAAGGATCCGCAGTCGGTGACGGTCGCCATGGAGGCGGTCTACACCGGTGACGTGGTGAACTATCACGATCCTCGGCCGGAGGAGCCGGGCGACGCCCAGAACGAGCCCCTGAATCCGGAGCGGTGATCGGATGCCGCTAGACCAGCATCCCGATCAGCGTCGCCGCGATCAGCGCCGAGACCGCGGTGATCGTTCCGTAGTGCCACGTCACGACGAACGCCTCGGGATCCTCGCCGCTGGCGAACGCCCCCGAGTCGCGAAGTCGTTCCCAATGGCCGCGGATCGCCTGAGCGAGGTTTCCGGACGGGGTGGTCAGCGCGTCGCTCGGACGCAGGCTGCCGTGCTCCCCGCGCGCGGTCGGACCGATGCCGTCGAAGTCCTTCTTCGACAGGCCGTAGGCGCGATGCCGTGCAGGGGCCGGCGTGGCCCACACGGGTATGTTGCCGTGCGAGGTGTGCAGCGTGAGCGAGTAGCGGGTGTCGATGCCCTGGATCGCCGGCCACGGCACGAAGTACGTGCGGAAGACGTTCTCCACGGTGATGCCGTGCTCCTGCATCAAGAGGCTCGGTCGCCAGAACAGCGCCCACGCGATGACCGCCACCAGGATGATCGGCCAGATGTAGCGCAGGGCCGAGGCCGCATCGGCCCAGAACAGGGCGATGACACCGGCAGCGCACACCACCACAGTGACGACAGCGAGAATGCGGCCGAACGCCGGCCGGTACGAGACCTCCTGGAACGCCATGACCTCAAGCTTCGCAGACAGGACACAATCCGATGAGTGACACCACGCGCTTCGACGCCGAGATCGCGGCCTCGCACCGGGCGCTGCCCGAGACCGTCCTGGAAGTGGACAACCTGGGCGTCGAGTTCTGGGTCGAAGGTGAGTTCTACCCGGCCGCGATCGACATGAACTACGTCGTGCGACGCGGCGAGGTCCTCGCGATCGTCGGCGAATCCGGATCCGGCAAGAGCACGAGCTCGATGGCGCTGCTCGGGCTGCTTCCCGAGAACGCCCGCGTGACGGGATCGATCAAGCTGCTCGGTCGCGAGCTCCGCGGCGTCGACGACGCGACCCTGCGATCGCTCCGCGGCAACGAGATCGCGCCGATCTTCCAGGAGCCCATGACGGCGCTGAACCCGGTGTACACGATCGGATTCCAGATCATCGAGGCCCTGCGCTCCCATGACCGCGGCATGGTGCCGTCCGAGGCGAAAGACCGTGCGATCGAGCTGCTTCGCCTGGTCGAGATGCCCAACCCGGAGCAGTCCATCAACAAGTACCCGCATCAGCTGTCGGGCGGCCAGCGCCAGCGCGCGATGATCGCCCAGTCGATCTCGTGCGACCCGCTTCTGCTGATCGCGGATGAGCCGACGACGGCGCTCGACGTGACCGTGCAGGCCGAGATCCTCGATCTGCTGCGCAACCTCCACCGGCGCCTGGACTCTGCGATCATCCTCATCACCCACGACATGGGCGTCGTGGCCGATCTTGCCGACCGCATCATGGTCATGAAGAACGGCGTCGTGGTCGAGTCGGGCACCGTCGAGAAGATCTTCCATGCCCCCGAGCATCCGTACACGCAGCAGCTGCTCGCCGCGGTGCCCCACCTCGGCCTCGGCGTCCTCGAAGAGTCCGAGGCGGAGCACGCGATCGACAGCGAGGCGCTGACGGTGCCGGCCATCGCATCGATCCGAGAACGTGCATCGGATGCCGCCGCCGAGACGATCGAGACGCGCTCACCGGTGCTGTCCTTCGAGAACGTCTCCATCGACTATCCGAAGCGCGGCCGCATCCCCGCCTTCCGCGCCGCCGAGAATATCGATCTGGCGATCTACCCGGGAGAGATCGTGGGCCTGGTGGGGGAGTCCGGCTCCGGCAAGACGACGCTGGGCCGAGCGGCGATCGGACTGCTGCCGATCGCGGAGGGCAAGCTCACCGCCGTCGGACACGACATCTCGCACGCGTCGCAGAAAGACCTGTTCGCGATCCGCCGGCGCACGGGAATCGTGTTCCAGGATCCGGCGTCGTCGCTCAACCCCCGCATGCCGATCGGTCAGTCCATCGGCGAGCCGATCCTCCTCTCCGGCGAAGCGAAGGGGAAAGAGCTCGACAAGCGGGTGGAGACGCTGCTCACTCAGGTCGAGCTGCCGAGGTCGTACCGCAACCGCTTCCCGCACGAGCTGTCGGGCGGGCAGCGTCAGCGCGTCGGCATCGCGCGAGCGCTGGCCCTGGCGCCGGAGCTCCTCGTCGCGGATGAGCCGACGTCGGCGCTGGATGTCTCTGTGCAGGCTCGATTCCTCGCCCTGCTGCAGGAGCTCCAGCAGGAGCTGCAGTTCGCGTGCCTGTTCATCAGCCACGACCTCGCGGTCGTCGACATCCTCGCCCACCGCATCGCGGTGATGCATCACGGCAAGCTCGTCGAGGTCGGCACGCGCGACGAGATCCTCCGCGGCGCGAGCGATCCGTACACACAGCGGCTCATCGCGGCGGTGCCGGTTCCGGATCCGGAGCAGCAGCGGGTCCGCCGCGAGGCGCGCGCCCTGCTTCTGGAGGCCGAGATCGACTGATCCTCGCGGCGCGGCATCCCTCGGCTGCGCGAGCCCTGGAGGGGCGGCGTCCGAGAGCGACGCTCAGGAAGCGCCCGGTAGACTGGCCGTGCCCGGCTCCGGGCGCTTCCCCGCTTCGCAAGGATTTTCATGGTGCGCGCTTTCCGTTCAGACCTCCGCAACGTCGCGATCGTTGCCCACGTCGACCACGGCAAGACGACGCTCGTCGACGCCATGCTGCGCCAGACCGGATCCTTCGGCTCGCACGAGCACCTGGAGGAGCGCGCCATGGACTCGAACGACCTCGAGCGCGAGAAGGGCATCACGATCCTCGCCAAGAACACGGCGATCACCTACTCCGGCGTGCACGCGACCGAAGGTCCCGTCACGATCAACGTGATCGACACACCCGGGCACGCCGACTTCGGCGGCGAGGTCGAGCGCGGTCTGTCGATGGTGGACGGCGTCGTCCTCCTGGTCGACGCGAGCGAGGGCCCGCTTCCCCAGACGCGCTTCGTCCTGCGAAAGGCGCTGGAGGCGAAGCTCCCGGTCATCCTGCTCGTGAACAAGACCGACCGCCCCGACGCGCGCATCGCCGAGGTCGAAGAGGAGGCGCACGACCTGCTGCTGGGCCTGGCGAGCGACCTCGTCGATGACGTGCCCGACCTCGACGTCGACGCGCTGCTGGATGTGCCGGTGGTCTACGCGAGCGGTCGCGCGGGCGCAGCATCCCGCAATCGCCCCGAGAACGGCAGCCTGCCCGACAACGACGACCTCGAGCCGCTGTTCGAGGCGATCCTGCAGCACGTCCCGGCGCCGTCCTACGACGACGAGGCTCCGCTGCAGGCGTGGGTCACCAACCTCGATTCGAGCCCGTTCCTCGGCCGCCTCGCGTTGCTGCGCGTGTTCAACGGCACCCTCAAGAAGGGTCAGACGGTCGCCTGGGTGCGCGCGGACGGCACGGTCAGCAGCGCCCGCATCACCGAGCTGCTCAAGACCCGGGCGCTCGAGCGCTACCCGGCCGAGAGCGCGGCCCCCGGCGACATCGTCGCGATCGCGGGCTTCCCCGACATCACGATCGGCGAGACGATCGCCGACCCCGACGACGTGCGCCCGCTGCCGCAGATCCACGTCGACGACCCGGCCATCTCGATGACGATCGGTACGAACACCAGCCCGCTCGTCGGCAAGGTGAAAGGCCACAAGCTCACCGCCCGCATGGTGAAGGACCGCCTCGACCGCGAACTCGTCGGCAACGTCTCGCTCAAGGTCGTCGACATCGGACGACCGGATGCCTGGGAGGTGCAGGGTCGCGGCGAGCTCGCCCTGGCGATCCTCGTGGAGAACATGCGCCGCGAGGGCTTCGAGCTCACCGTGGGCAAGCCGCAGGTGGTCACCAAGAAGGTCGACGGCAAGACGTACGAGCCCTTCGAGCACCTGACGATCGACGCGCCGGAGGAGTACCTCGGCGCCATCACCCAGCTGCTGGCCGCTCGCAAGGGTCGGATGGACAACATGACCAACCACGGCACCGGCTGGGTGCGGATGGAGTTCATCGTCCCCTCGCGCGGTCTCATCGGCTTCCGCACCGAGTTCCTCACCACCACGCGTGGCACCGGCATCGCGAACGCGATCTCCCACGGATACGAACCGTGGGCCGGTCACATCGTCTCGCGTCAGAACGGCTCGATCGTCGCCGACCGCTCGGGTGTCGTCACGCCGTTCGCGATCATCGCGCTGCAGGAGCGCATGTCGTTCTTCGTGCAGCCGACGCAGGAGGTCTACGAGGGCATGGTCGTCGGCGAGAACTCGCGCAACGACGACATGGACGTGAACATCACCAAGGAGAAGAAGCTGACGAACATGCGTCAGTCCACCTCCGACACGTTCGAGTCGATGACGCCGCCGCGCCAGCTCTCGCTCGAGGAGAGCCTCGAGTTCGCCCGCGACGACGAATGCGTCGAGGTCACCCCCGAGATCGTGCGCATCCGCAAGGTGAACCTGGACCAGACCGAGCGCGCCCGGGCGACCTCGCGCCTGAAGCGCCAGGACGCGAACGCCTGACCGCTGTGGCAGTCGCCGGGCCACGCATGGCCGGGCGGCCTGTTCCCGCCGGGAAGACCCGTCGGTAGGCTCGAGCGGGTGACTGCCGGGCGCACGACGCAGGATGCCGAGAGCCGGCGTGCGTGGCGGCAGGGCCTCAGCGTCGCTCTGGCCACGAGCGCCTACGGCGTGTCGTTCGGCGCCCTCGCTGTCGCCGCGGGACTGGACATCTGGCAGACCTGCGTGATGAGCCTCGTCATGTTCACCGGCGGCTCGCAGTTCGCTTTCGTCGGCGTGATCGCCGCGGGCGGTCTGCCGGCCGCCGCCGCGGCGATCGCCTCGGCCTCTCTGCTGGGCGTCCGCAACATCGCCTACGGCATGCGGATGTCTCCGGTGATCGGCACCGGATTCTGGCGGCGCGCCGCCGCCGCCCAGTTCACGATCGACGAGTCGACCGCGGTGTCGATCGCGCAGACCACCGACCGCGCGCGCACACTGGGCTTCTGGGTGACGGGCGTCGCGATCTACGTGGGGTGGAACCTGTCGACGCTCGCGGGTGCGCTGCTCGGGGATGTGCTCGGCGATCCGAGGGCGTACGGTCTGGATGCCGCCGCGGCGGCCGCCTTCCTCGCCCTCCTGTGGCCGCGACTTCGCCACCTTCAGCCCATCGCCGTCGGCGTCGCCGCGGCGGTCGTCGCGACGATGCTCACGCCCGTTCTGACGCCGGGGATCCCCGTGCTCATTGCCGCAGGCGTGGCGATCGTCGTGGGCTGGTTCAACTGGCTCGGTGCGAGCGAGCAGCCACCCGAAGAGCCGGATGACGTCGCGGAACGGGTGGGACTGCCATGACGAGGTGCGGATCGTGACGCTCTGGAACGCGGTGCTCGTCGCATCGATCATCTGCGTGGCCCTCAAGACGCTCGGCTACCTCGTGCCGCAGCGGTTCCTCGAGGCGCCGCGGCCCGCGCGCATCGCCGACCTGCTGACCGTGGCTCTCCTGTCGGCTCTGGTCGCCGTGCAGACCCTGGGCGACGGGCAGGCGATCGTTGCGGACGCGCGCATTCCCGCGGTGGTGGTGGCGGCGGGGCTGCTCCTCCTGCGCGCTCCGTTCCTCGTGGTCGTCGCCGCGGCCGCGCTCACCGCCGCCCTGCTCCGGCTGTGGGGCTGGGCGGCGTAGGAGCGGCATAGGCTTGCGCGGGTGAACACCTCGCTCTCCCGCATCGCGACGTGGATCGTGGCGTTCCTCGTCGGAGCCGTCTACGGACTGGCGGGCACGATCGCCCACGCGTACATGATCGGCTGGTTCCCGCTCGGCCTCGTGCTGGCCATCATCGGAAGCGGGGCACTGCTGGCAGCGGTGCGTCTGCTGACGGGGGATCGGTGGGCGGCGCTGGCGACCGGGATCGGCATGATCGTGGCCACGCTCGTCTTCTCCGGACGCGGTCCGGGCGGCTCGATCATCGTGCCGCAGACCGAGTTCGCGCTCGCCTGGACGGTCGCCGTGCCGGTTCTCGTGGTGTTCGCAGTCGCCTGGCCGAACCGGTTGCGGTCCGTCGAGGCCGACGAGTGACCGCGCGTCGAATTAGACTGATCCCGTGACGTATGTGATCGCTCTTCCGTGCGTGGACGTGAAAGACCGCGCCTGCATCGACGAATGCCCGGTCGACTGCATCTACGAGGGTGATCGGATGCTGTACATCCACCCCGACGAGTGCGTGGACTGCGGCGCGTGCGAGCCGGTCTGCCCCGTGGAGGCGATCTACTACGAAGACGACCTCCCCGACGAGTGGCACGACTACTACAAGGCCAACGTCGAGTGGTTCGAGGACGTCGGATCGCCCGGCGGCGCAGCGAAGGTGGGAGTGATCCACAAGGATCACCCGATCATCGACGCCCTTCCGCCGCAGGCCTGACGCCGTCGATGGGTGTCGCCGACCTCGCCGATTACCCGTGGGATGCCGTCGCTCCGTACGCAGCCGCGGCCAGAGCGCATCCCGACGGCATCGTCGACCTCTCGATCGGATCGCCGGTCGACCCGACTCCGCCGGTCGTCGCGCGGGCCCTCGCCGACGCGACGGATGCGCACGCGTATCCCCAGACCGTCGGGACGCCCGCGCTGCGCGAGGCGATCGCGGACTGGTACGCCCGCCGTCGCGGAGTGCCGGGCCTCACGCCCGACCACGTGATGCCCACGATCGGGTCGAAGGAGCTGGTCGCCCTGCTGCCGCTGCTCCTGGACCTCGGCCCGGGCGATGTCGTCGTCCACCCGCGCGCCGCCTATCCGACGTACGAGGTCGGGGCGCGCGTGGTCGGGGCGACGCCGATCGCCTCTGACGACCCTGTCGAGCTGGCCAGATGCGACCCGGCTGGTGTGGCTCAATTCTCCCGGCAACCCCGACGGACGAGTGCTGGATGCCGCCGCTCTGCGTGCGGCTGTGACGCGGGCGCGCGAGCTCGGGGCCGTCGTCGCATCCGACGAGTGCTACGCCGAACTGGGGTGGGATGCGCCGTGGGACAGCGAGCCGATTCCATCGGTGCTGGATCCGCGTGTCACCGACGGCGACCTGGGCGGCATCCTGTCGGTCTACTCGCTCAGCAAGCAGTCCAACCTCGCCGGCTATCGCGCCGCGTTCCTCGCGGGGGACCCGGCGATCGTGTCCCGGCTGGTCACGGCACGCAAGCACCTCGGTCTGATGCTGCCTGCGCCCGTGCAGTCCGCGATGATCGCCGCGCTCGGCGACGATGTGCACGTCGCCGCGCAGAAGCAGCGCTACGGCGCGCGTCGCGCTGCCCTCAAGCCCGCGCTGGAGTCCATCGGCATGCGCGTCGACCACAGCGAGGCGGGTCTGTACCTCTGGGCGACCGAGGGCCGCGACGCCTGGGAGAGCCTCGGCCGCCTCGCAGAGCAGGGCATCCTGGTCGGTCCGGGCCACTTCTACGGCCCGTACTTCCGGCAGCACATCCGCGTGTCGCTGACCGCGACCGATGAGCGCATCGGCGCCGCGGTGGAGCGTCTACGACGCGGATGACCGCCCGATGGCAGTGTGTCGGAGGTTTCCTCCAGCGGATGCCGAGGCCCTTTGGCCGTGTCAGCAGTATGCCGGTGCGCCCGTTAGGCTGTAAAAGCGCGGTGGCGCGGCATCCCTCGCCATCACGCCGGCTTTCGGAACCGCCACCGGCGTGATCTCGAAGGCCCCCGAAACCCCCGGAACGACCAGGAATCGCGAGGAGGCGCCGTGAGCGACGCGGGCACCCAGCACGACAAGGCCATCCTCTCGATCGGCGAGCGGAGGGCGGAGTTCCCGGTCGTGCGCGGCTCGGACGGCACCCCGAGCGTCGACGTGACGACCTTCTCGCGTCAGACCGGCCACACCACGCTCGATTACGGCTTCGTCAACACCGCGGCCACGAAGTCGGCCGTCACGTTCATCGACGGAGACCAGGGCATCCTCCGCTATCGCGGCTATCCCGATCGAGCAGCTCGCCCAGAACAGCACCTACCTCGAGGTCGCCTGGCTGCTGATCTACGGCGAGCTGCCGACCGCCGACGAGCTGGCCGCGTTCGATGACCGCATCCGTCATCACACCCTCCTGCACGAGGACCTCAAGCGCTTCTTCTCCGCACTGCCCCACACGGCCCATCCGATGTCGGTGCTGTCGTCGGCGGTCTCGGCGCTCTCGACGTACTACGAGGGCGAGTCCGACCCGCACAACCCCGAGCATGTGGAGCTCAACACGATCCGCATGCTCGCGAAGCTGCCGGTGATCGCCGCATATGCGCACAAGAAGAGCGTCGGCCAGGCGTTCCTGTACCCCGACAACGGGCTGAGTTTCGTCGACAACTTCCTCAAGCTCAACTTCGGAGTGCTGAGCGAGATCTACGAGGTCAACCCTGTGATGTCACGGGCGCTGGAGCGCCTGCTCATCCTGCACGAGGACCACGAGCAGAACGCGTCGACCTCCACGGTGCGGCTGGTCGGCTCGACGGGGGCCAACCAGTTCTCCTCGATCTCGGCGGGCATCAACGCCCTGTACGGTCCCCTCCACGGCGGCGCGAACGAGGCCGTCCTGGACATGCTGGCCCGCATCCGCGATTCGGGCGAGAGCGTGCAGCGCTTCGTCGAGCGGGTCAAGAACAAGGAGGACGGTGTCAAGCTCATGGGCTTCGGGCACCGCGTCTACAAGAACTACGACCCGCGCGCGAAGCTCGTGAAGGAGTCCGCCGACGAGGTGCTGCGCGAGCTCGGCGTGCACGACCCGCTGCTGGATCTCGCCAAGGAGCTCGAGGAGATCGCGCTCAACGATGACTACTTCAAGGAGCGCCGGCTCTACCCGAACGTCGACTTCTACACGGGTGTGATCTACAAGGCGATGGGCTTTCCCACCCGCATGTTCACAGTGCTGTTCGCCATCGGCCGCCTGCCGGGCTGGCTGGCGCACTGGCGCGAGATGCAGAGCGACCCGCAGACGAAGATCGGGCGCCCCCAGCAGCTGTATGTGGGTGCGCAGAAGCGCGACTATCCCGACTCGCGCTGATCGCGAAGTCGCGCACGCTGGTCCGAGCGCCGGCGCGACCGGAGCAGACTATCCCTTGCCGGGGCCGTCGCCGGACTTGTGCTCCTTCTCGGCGATCTCCGCGGCATCCGCCTCGCGATCCTTCTTGCCCTTCTTGGAGGCCACCCGCTCGGCCTCCCGCTGCTTCTCCAGCTGCTTGGCGTAGTCCGGCACCGAAGCCGTCATGTCGCGCGGCGGACGCTCGTATCCGCCCGACGGCGGCCGCTCGGGGACCACGACATCCTCGCGCTCGACGAGCTCGTACGGGATCTGCGAGAGCAGGTGCGCGATCGTGTTGATCCGCCCCCGCCTCTTGTCCTCATTGTCGACCTCCCACCACCGGGCTTCGGGGATGTCGGTGTGCACGAACATGGTGTCCTTCGCGCGGGAGTAGTCCTCCCACTTCGTGATCGCGAGCACGTCGTTCGGACTGAGCTTCCACCGTCGCATGGGATCCTGCGCGCGGTCCTTGAAGCGCTGCTCCTGCTCGGTGTCCGACACGCTGAACCAGTACTTGAGGAGGATGATCCCGTCCTCGACGAGCATCCGCTCGAAGATCGGCGCCTGGTGGAGGAAGCGGTGGTACTCCGTGGGCGTGCAGTACCCCATCACTTGCTCGACACCTGCGCGGTTGTACCACGAGCGGTCCATCAGCACGATCTCACCGGCAGCCGGCAGGTGCGGCACGAACCGCTGGAAGTACCAGCGGGTCTTGTCGCGGTCGCTGGGCGTGCCGAGGGCGACGATCCGGGTCACGCGGGGGTTGAGGTACTCGGCCACCCGCTTGATCGTGGAGCCCTTGCCCGCGGCATCACGCCCCTCGAAGATGACGACGATCCGCGCACCGGTCTCCTGCACCCAGGCCTGCATGTCGACGAGCTTGGCCTGCAGCACCATGAGCTCGGACTCGTACAGTTTCTTCGCCATGCGACGACTCATGTGGCTCCCTCGCCCGCTCCATCCGCGTCGATCGCGGATCCCTCGACTTTACGCGTGCAGCGCGTCGTTGAGCGTCACCCCGGCGCCCGCCCGGCGGACGGCCTCGATCGCCCCGGTCAGCGAATTTCGCCGGAACAGGATGCCGTCCTGGCCTGACAGCTCCGCGCCCTTGACGGTCGCCGGGCTGCCGTCGTGCCGGCGAGGGCCGTCGACGAGCACCACTTTGGAGCCCGCCGTGACGTAGAGACCCGCCTCGACGACGCAGTCGTCGCCGAGGGAGATGCCCACGCCCGCGTTGGCGCCCAGCAGCGTGCGCGCGCCGATCGAGACGCGGTGCTCGCCGCCGCCCGAGAGGGTCCCCATGATGGACGCTCCGCCGCCGATGTCGCTGCCGTCGCCGACCACGACGCCCTGGGAGATGCGCCCCTCGACCATCGAGGCGCCCAGCGTGCCCGCGTTGAAGTTGACGAAGCCCTCGTGCATGACCGTCGTGCCGGGCGAGAGGTACGCGCCCAGTCGCACGCGCGACGCGTCCGCGATGCGCACGCCGGGAGGGGTGACGTAGTCCAGCAGGCGCGGGAACTTGTCCAGGCCCTGCACCTGGATCCCGTCGCGCGTGAGGAACGGACGGAGCCGGGTGGCCTCGTCGGGATCCATCGGCCCGGCGGTCGTCCAGGCGACGATCGGCAGGTGGCCGAAGATGCCCTCGAGGTTCAGCTCGTTCGGTGCGACGATGCGGTGCGACAGCGCATGCAGGCGGAGGTAGGCGTCGGGGGTGGAGGCGGGAGCGGCGTCGAGGTCGACTTCCACCGCGACGACGTCCATCGTGACCTTGCGCCGCGGGTCGGGGACGGCGTGGCGTTCGAGTTCGTCGGGCGGCATCGCCGGGTCGAAGCCGAGCGGGATGCGGCCGGGCGCGGGCGTGGGAAACCACGTGTCCAGCACCGCTCCCTCCGCCGACGTCGTCGCGAGGCCGACTCCCCACACCCACCGCTGATCGCTCATCCCTCCACGCTACCGAACCGTCGCGACGGAGTCCGGCCCCGCGTCGTCAGTAGACTCGGGGGATGCCGCAGCTCGACCTGACCGCGACCTCCCTCGACCTGACGCGAACGATCTGCGACATCCCGAGCGTCTCGGGCGCCGAGACGGTGCTCGCCGACGCGATCGACGCCGCCATCCGCCCCCTTCCGCACCTGGAGGTGTACCGCGACGGCGACACGATCGTCGCGCGCACCACGCTGGGGCGATCGCAGCGGGTCGTGATCGCGGGCCACATCGACACGGTGCCGATCAACGGCAACGTGCCCACCCGTGAGATCGCGATCGACGGACAGCCCGTGCTCTGGGGGCGGGGAACCGTCGACATGAAGGCGGGTGTCGCCGTGCAGCTGAAGCTCGCCGCGGAGCTGACCGCGCCCCGGGTCGACGTCACCTGGATGTGGTACGACCACGAAGAGGTGGATGCCGACCTCAACGGTCTGACGCGCCTCGCCCGTACTCGCCCGGATCTGTTCGAAGGGGACTTCGCGATCCTCGGCGAGCCCTCCAACGGCCAGGTCGAGGGGGGCTGCAACGGGAACATGCGCGCGATCGTGCGCACGCACGGTGTGCGCGCGCACAGCGCCCGCGCCTGGATCGGGGAGAACGCGATCCACAAGGCTGCGCCGGTGCTCGCCCGGCTGGCCGAGTACCGCCCGCGGGATGTGCCGGTGGACGGCCTCGTGTACCGCGAGGGCATGAACGCCGTGCGCGTGGGCGGCGGCGTCGCCGGCAACGTGATCCCCGACCTGTGCGAGATCGAGGTCAACTACCGGTTCGCACCGAGCCGCTCGGCGGAGGAGGCCGAGAATCACGTGCGCGATGTCTTCGCCGGATTCGAGGTCGAGGTCGTCGACATCGCGGTCGGCGCGCGACCGGGTCTGGACGCACCTCTGGCTCAGGAGTTCGTCGCGGCCGTCGGCGGCCGGGCGCAGCCGAAGTACGGCTGGACCGACGTCGCGCGGTTCTCGGCGATGGGCGTGCCGGCGGTCAACTACGGCCCCGGTGATCCCCATCTGGCCCACCACGATGAGGAGCGCGTCCCGCACGCGCAGATCGAGGACGTGGAGCGCGGACTGCGGGCGTGGTTGAGCAGCCGCTGATCCGGACGCCGGCCCCCAGCCCCAGCCGCGCTGCGCACGGCCGTGGCGATCGGCATCGTGTACCTCGTCGCGCGCCTCGTGACCACGGGCTTCCTGCTCGCGGCCGCACAGCTGTCGGGCGTCGGGCTCGCGCTTCGGCGCCGAGGCGACGCTGGTGACGCTCGTCCTCGGGTGGGACGCGCAGTGGTATTGGTTCCTGGCGGAGAACGGCTACCCGGTCGACCTGCCGCGGACGGAGTCGGGCGCCGTGGCCGAGAACCAGTGGGCGTTCATGCCGGTGTACGCATATCTGGCGAAGGCGCTCGGCTGGGCTCTCGGCTCGTGGGGGGCGGGCGCCCTGGTGATCTCGCTCGTCGCCGGATACCTGGCATGCCTGGTGCTGCACCGGATCGTCCGCATGCGGGCCGATGACGAGGTCGCCCTCTGGTCCGTCGTGTTCTTCGCCGCCGCTCCGCTGGCGGCGCTGTTCCAGGTCGGCTACGCCGAATCGCTCTTCCTGCTGTGGCTCTTCCTGTCGCTGTGGCAGGTCGCCCGGCGGCGCTACGCGTGGCTGTACCTCCTCATCCCGCTGATGGGATTCACCCGCCCCGGCGTGCTCGCCTTCGCGCTGTTCCTCGCCCTCTTCGGCATCTGGCGGTGGTTCACGCGCCGCCGGGAGCCGCTGCCGGCGCAGGGAGATCGTCCACATCATCGCGCTGGGTCTGCTCGCGCTCGTGATCGGCTTCTCGTGGCAGGTCACCGCCGCGGTGATGACGGGCGACGCGGGTGCCTACCTGGCCACCGAACTCGCGTGGCGTCGCAACTGGCTGGGGGAGGTCGACCCGGCCTTCGTGCCGTTCGACGGGTTCATCCAGGGTGCGGTGTTCTGGTTCGGCTCCTGGGGCCTCGGACCGGTCGCCGGATACATCGCGCTCGCGGCATCCGTCCTCGTCGTCGCGGCGCTGCTGCTCTTCGAACCGCATGTGAAGCGGATGGGCGTCGAGATGCGGCTCTGGTCGGCGAGCTATCTCGTGTATCTCCTGGCCGTCTTCTTCCCGCAGTCGAGCATCTTCCGCCTGATGGTGCCGCTCTCACCGATGTGGGGCGCGGCGGCGATGCCGCGCTCGCTCTGGTGGCGCGGAAGCGTCCTGGCGGCGTGCCTGATCGGGCAGTGGTGGTGGATCTACAACATGTACGCGCTCGGCAACACGTACTGGCAGATTCCGTGAGGCCGCATCGCAGTTCCCGGCCCGTCGCGGATTATCCCCTGTCGTAGCGGCGGGATAAACTTGACGGGCAGACCACGACGAAAAGGAGCCACGATGGCAGCCATGAAGCCGAGAACCGGAGACGGGCCGATGGAGGCCGTGAAGGAGGGTCGTCTGATCATCGTGCGCGTGCCGCTCGAGGGTGGGGGACGCCTCGTCGTCTCGGTGAACGACGCTGAGGCCAAGGAGCTCTACGACGTGCTCGGCGGCGTCGTCAACGCCGCCTGATCACTCACACGCCGACGGCCGGTCTTCGGACCGGCCGTTTCGCGTGTCCGCGGCCAGCCGACAGCCGCGGATCCCGGGGTGCGAGCCGATCAGTCCGTCGGTCGGGTCGTGAGCTGCAGCAGGCCCTCGCCGACGATCGACAGCGCGCCGATCACGGCGGGCGAGGCCTGGGTCTCCTGGATGAGCGATCGGTACGCCGCGGTGATCGGATCGCGCCGGACCGGGTCGGCCACGGCACCGCCTCCGAGCACCCGCGGCACGAGGACCGTGCCGCCCGCCCGCACCAGCCGCAGTCCGTGCTCGACGTATTCGATGACGCCCTCCGGGTCGGCGTCCACGAGGACGATGTCGTACGAGGCCTCGTTCATGCGAGGCAGCACCTCCGCCGCCCGGCCCGTGATGAATCGCGCACGCGCCGCCGGGACCCGCGCCTCGGTGAAAGCCTGTCGCGCGGCACCGAGGTGCTCCGGCTCGCTGTCGATCGTGGTCAGGGTCGCCCGCGGTGAGCCGTGCAGCAGCCACAGTCCCGAGACGCCGGCACCCGTGCCGATCTCGACGATGTTGAGCGCCTGCGAGGCCGCGGCGATCACGGCGCACTGCGCTCCGACGACCGCGCTGATCGGCGCGGCACCGAGCTCGAGCGCGTGCGCGCGGGCGCGCGCGATGTGATCCGGCTCGATCGTCGCCTCCGCGGCGAAGCGGTGGTTCGCGTCCTGGTCGCCCATGCGTGCTCCTTCGCGGCCAGCCTACGGTCCCGATTGGCGCTGAACGCTCAGGCGCGGCGGTAACCTGAAGGCATGTTCTTCGGCCTGACGATCGAGAAGCTGCTGCTGATCGGACTCGTCGCCGGGCTGCTGATCGGGCCCGAGCGGCTGCCTCGCTACGTCGAGAGCCTGACGCGGTTCGCCCGTCGCGCGAAGGAGTACGTCACGACGGCGAAGACGCGCATGAAGGACGAGATGGGCGTCGGACTTCGACGACGTCGATTGGCGCACACTGGATCCTCGCCAGTACGATCCACGGCGAATCATCCGCGAGGCGCTGCTGGACGACGCGCCGGTTCCGACGGTGCGCGCCGCCAGCGCCGCCGCGGCTGTCGCGGGCGCAGGGGCGCTCACCAAACCGCAGAGCGGGTCGATGGCCTTCACGGCCGACGCTCCGCCGCCGTTCGACAACGAGGCGACCTGACCCCGCGGGTCAGCGGGGCCGGAACGGCAGCGGCCGCCCGGCGAGCCCGCGTCGGTGCTCGGAGAGGAACTCTGCGACACTCCTGATCGCTTCGGCGGCCGGGTCGGCCGGGTGCGCGAGGACGACCGGTGTGCCGGCGTCGCCGTCGGCGCGCAGCGCGGGGCTGAGGGGTATCGACCCCAGCAGCGGGACCGGCTCGCCTTCCGCGGACAGCTCGCCGGCGACGGCCGCGCCGCCACCTTCGCCGAAGAGGTCGAGCTTCGTCCCATCGGCGAGCGTGAGCGCCGCCATGTTCTCGATGACGCCCACGACCCGCTGGCCGGTCTGGCGCGCGACGAGTCCGCTGCGGACGGCGACGTCGGATGCCGCGGCCTGCGGCGTCGTGACGACCACGACGTCCGCGTGGGGGAGCAGCTGGCCGACGGAGATCGCGATGTCGCCGGTTCCGGGTGGCATGTCCAGCAGAAGGACATCGAGATCGCCGAAGAACACGTCGGTGAGGAACTGCTGGATCGTGCGGTGCAGCATCGGACCCCGCCAGGCGACGGCGCCGCCGGATCGCTCGCCCCGAGACCGACGGAGGAACATCCCGATGGAGATGACCTTCACGCCGTGGGCGACCGGGGGCAGCATGAGCTCGTCGATGCGTGTCGGCTGCGGCACGCTCCCGTCGGGGCCCACGAGTCCCAGCAGTCCGGGGATCGAGAAACCGTGCACGTCCGCGTCGATGAGACCCACCGACAGTCCACGCGCGGCGAGTGCGACGGCGAGGTTCGCGGTGACCGTGGATTTGCCCACCCCGCCCTTGCCGCTCGTGACCGCGATGATCCGGGTGAGCGAGTCGGGTCCGAACGGCATCTCGCGAGCCGCACGACCGCCGCGCAGGCTCTCGGTCAGCTGCCGCCGCTCCGTCGGTGACATGACGCCGATTTCGAGGGCCACCTCCCGGATGCCGGGGACGGATGCCGCGGCCGCGCGCACGTCCGCGGAGATGCGGTCGGCGGCCGGGCAGCCCACGATGGTCAGCACGATCCCCACGGATGCGACACCGTCGGACACGGCGATGTCGCGCAGCATGCCGAGGTCGGCGAGGGGACGCCGCAGCTCCGGGTCCATCACCGCGCCGACGGCGCGGCGGACCGGCTCGGCGAGGTCGGCCCCGGTCATCGGATCTCGCCGTCGCGGGGGTCCTCGAGCTTCTCCAGGATCGCCTTGAGCTCGGTGCGCAGCACATCCTTCGTGACGATCTCGCCCTGGAAGTCGGCGACCGCCATGCGCAGCGCCACGATCTCCCGCGCCAGGTACTCCGTGTCGGCCAGATTGCGCTCAGCGCGCTGACGATCCTGCTCGATCTGAACGCGGTCGCGGTCGTCCTGCCGGTTCTGCGCGAGGAGGATGAGGGGTGCGGCGTACGAGGCCTGCAGCGAGAGGATCAGCGTGAGCAGCGTGAAGTTCGTCGCCCGCGGGTCGAACTGCAGAGCGGGCGGCGCGAGCGAGTTCCACAGCAGCCAGACGGCCACGAACACCGTCATGCCGATCAGGAACCCGGAGGTTCCCATCCCCCGGGCGAAGGCCTCCGAGAACCGGCCGAAACGGTCGCGGGAGGGCTGCGGGTTGCGCGCGAGCATCCCCGAGCGCCCGCGGGGGGCGTCCAGGGACGGCCGCCGCGAGCGCCGTGCCATCACCGCCGTCTCCCGGCGCCGGCGGGGTTCGCCTTCGAGATCCCGCTTGCGGTCGTGACAGCTGCGGCCGGCACGTTCGGCTCGTCGTCACCACCGTGCGACCGCCAGTCCTCCGGCAGGAGGTAATCGAGCACGTCGTCGACCGACACCGCACCCACGAGACGACGCGCCTGATCGACGACGGGCAGCGACACCAGGTTGTAGCTCGCGAGCATCCTGGCGACCTCGGCCGCCGACGCCGAGGCGGGTACCGGATCGAGTGTGTCGTCGATGATGGCGCCGAGCCGCTCGTGCGGCGGATAGCGCAGCATCCGCTGGAAGTGCACGGTGCCCAGCAGCCTGCCGGTCGGCGTCTCGTACGGGGGCAGGGTCACGAACACGGCAGCCGCCAGAGCGGGATGCAGCTCGTGACGACGGATGAGAGCCAGGGCTTCGGCGACGGTGGCGTCTGCCGACAGCACGATCGGCTCGGGGGTCATCAGACCGCCGGCCGTGTCGGGGCCGTACTTCAGCAGCGCCCGGACGTCCTCGGCCTCCTCCGGCTCCATCAGGTCGAGCAGCTCTTCGCGCTGCTCCTCCGTGAGCTGGCCGAGGACGTCGGCCGCATCGTCCGGCTCCATCGCATCGAGGATGTCGGCGGCGCGTTCGTCACCGAGCGACTCGAGGATGTGCACCTGCTCCTCCTCGGGCATCTCCTCGAGCGCGTCGGCCAGGCGGTCGTCGGACAGCTCGTCGACCACCTCCAGCAGGCGCTCTTCGGGCAGGTCGAGAAGAGTGTTCGCCAGGTCGGCGGCCTTCAGCTCGGAGTAGCTCGCGACCAGCTGCTCGGCGGACTGCGACTCGCCGGGTGTTGCGCTCTCTCGAACCTCCGACCAGTTCGCGAACGTCGTCGGCCCCTTTGCGAAGGGCGATGCGCTGGTCTTGGGCCGCCGCAGGAACAGCTGACCCACATCCCATTCGCCCAGGCGGTTGCGCTCGATCGCGACGTCCTCGATCACCGCAGACCCGGAGCCGTCGGTGAGGAAGACGCGGCGGCCGAGCAGCTCGGCCATGACGCGCACCTCGCCGCCGCGCTGCTGGAACCGCCGCACGTTGATCAGACCTGTCGTGATGACCTGTCCTGTCTCGATCGAGGTGACGCGACCGATCGACACGAACACGTGCCGACGGCCCGGGATCTCGACGACGAGCCCCACCACGCGCGGCGGATCGTCTTTGCGGTAGATCACCGCCACATCGCGGACCTTGCCGAGCCGGTCGCCGACGGGATCGAAGACGGCGCACCCGGCCAGGCGCGCGACGAAGACCCTCTGCGTGCTCACGCGATCCAGCGTAGCCCGGTGGGGCAGGCAGGGCGGGACCTGCATGCCGGAGGCGCCAATGGCAGGATGGACGAATGAGCATGAACGCCGGGAGGTTTCCGCAGAGCGTCGAGGACCTCGGACAGACGGTGGCGAGCTTCCCCACGTACGAAGCCGCCCAGAAGGCCGTCTCGACGCTCATCGCGGCCGAGGTGCCGGCGCGCGACATCGCGATCGTCGGCCAGGGCCTTCGTTCGGTGGAGCGGGTGACCGGGCGACTCGGCTACGCCACTGCGGCACGCTCCGGCGCGATCAACGGCGTCCTGCTCGGCCTGCTGTTCAGCGCGATCCTGGTGATCGGGTCGCCGACGGTGCCCATCCAGGCGTTCGTGGGCGTGATCTTCGTCGGCATCGCGATCGGCATGCTGATGAGCATCATCACGTACTCCTTCGTGCGGCGGCGGCGCGACTTCGCCTCGGTCATGCAGGTGGTCGCCGATCACTACGAACTCACGATCGCGGAGGCGAGCGCGCAGCGCGCGCGTCAGGTGCTCGGCCGTCAGTCAGCGCCCGAGGCCCGTCCGACCCCTGCCGCCTCGACGCCGACCGCTTCGCCCGCACCTCCGCGGCCGACCGCCCGAGATGACGAGCCGCCCCGTTACGGCCAGCGGGTCGCGCCGTCGGAGGAGTCGGTCGATGCGGCCGATCCTGGAGACCGGAGCGAGGTGCCGCCGTCGGGTGGTGCGGGGGCGCCGGACGGGAGCCAGGCGCCCGAGCAGCCGAAGCAGTGACGAGCGAGCGGGAGTCGGAGGAGCTTCTTCCCGTCGCCCTGCCCGGCGGGCCGGCGGAAGTGTCGGCCGCCTACGGCCGCCCTGGCGGCGCCTGGGCCACGATCGTCATCGCACACGGGGCCGGCGCGGGGTACCGGCATCCGTTCCTACTCGGGTTCGCACGCGGCATGCGTGACGAGGGCGTCGCGACGCTCCGCTTCAACTTCCCCTACATGCAGGCGGGGAGGCGGATGCCCGGCCCGGCCGCGCATGCCGTCGCGGCGTGGGCGGCGGCATCGACGTGGGCCGTCGCGCGCTCCGACGGTGCACCGGTGTGGGCATCCGGCAAGTCGTACGGCGGGCGGATGGCCTCGATGGCAGCGGCTGACGGCGCGATCGACCCGGCCGGCCTGGTGTACCTGGGCTACCCGCTGCACCCGCCGGGCGATTCGTCGCGTGCGCGCGTGCAGCATCTTCCCGCGATCACCCAGCCGCAGCTGTTCGTCGAGGGGACGAACGATCCGTTCATCGATCCGCACGTCCAACTCGAGGAGGCCGTCGCAGCCTGTCTGGACGCGAGGATCGCCTGGGTGGAGGGGGGCGGCCATTCGTTCGAGGTGAAGGGTCGCAAGCGACCGGCTGACGAGGTGGGCGCGGGCCTCGCGCCGATGGTCGCCGCGTTCCTCCGCGCCCGCGCCTGAGGGCCGCGACGCTGCCCGGCGGTCAGCGTCCGGCGGCGTACCCCTGCATGCCGCGGGGGTTGGCAGCGGCCCACAGGCCGCCGGCGGTGCGGCCGACGGCCGACACGCGTCCGAGCGCCCAGTCGCCCGCCGGTGTGACATCGTGTCCGCGCCTGCGGAGCCCGGCGATCACCTCGGCGCCGAGGCGGTCCTCGACGACCGCTCCGGCAGGCGACCAGCCGCGTGGCCAGAACGAATCGACGAACGCCGTGGTGTGCAGCGACGGAGCGTCGATCGCCTCCTGCGCGGTGTAGCCGCCCACGATCATGCGCAGCAGCACGGGGACCTGCCACTGCTCCTGCTGGTCGCCGCCGGGCGTGCCGAGGGCCATCTCCGCACGGCCGTCTCGGAGCACGAGCGTGGGCGTCAGCGTGGTGCGAGGGCGCGCACCGGGTCGCAGCGCCGAGGGGGAGTCGTGGTCGAGCCACATCATCTGCAGTCGCGTCCCGAGGCAGAAGCCGAGTTCGGGCACGGTCGGCGAGGACTGCAGCCAGCCGCCCGAGGGTGTCACGGCGATCATGTTGCCCCAGCGGTCGACCACATCGATATGGCACGTGTCGCCGCGCGTCCGCCCGGAGCGCGCCACGGTCGGCTCGCCCACACCCGCCACGGTCTCACCGCTGTCCGTTCTCAGCGGCGGACGGAACGGCGCGTGTTCCGGCACGAGTCCCGGTCGCCACTGCGTCGAGGCGTCGTCCGTGAGCTGCGCTCGACGGGTGGCGGCGTACTCCTCCGAGAGCAGCACGTCCAGCGGCACGTCGGCGTCTCCGTAGTACGCGTCGCGATCCGCGAGCGCCAGCTTGAGGGCCTCGAGCACGTTGTGCGCGCCGGCCTCCGTGGAGGGGTCGACCTCGTCCAGTCCATCGAGGATCCGGAGCGTCTGCAGCAGAGCAGGGCCCTGCGTCCAGGCGCCGGCCTTCGCGATCGTGTGCCCGCGGAACCCGATGGACACGGATGGCTCGTAGGTCGCCTCGAACTCCGCGAAGTCATCCGCCGTGATGACGCCGGCGTGGTCGGCGCCGTCGGAGTGCCGGTGCGCCCGGCCCAGGAACGCGGCGGCCGTCCGCGCGACACCGCCGGACTTCCACTCGCCCCGAGCGGCGTCGATCCGCGCCGCACGCCCCACGGGCCCGTCGTCGCGGATCGCGTGACCGGCCGCGACGAGCGAGTCCAGCACCGCCGCGTACGCCGGGTTGCGCACGATCGTGCCGGCCTCGGGCACGTTGCCGCCCGGCATCCAGAGGTCGGCGGAGGAGGGCCAGTGCTCCGTGAACAGCGCGGACACCCGCCCGATCGTGGCACTCGCCTGCGCGAGCAGCGGGTGCCCGTCCCGGGCGTATCCGACCGCGTACGACAGCACCTCCCCGAGCTCCCACGTGCCGTGGTCGCGCAGCAGCAGGAGCCACGCGTCCACGGCTCCCGGTACGGCGGCGGCGAGGCCGCCTGCGCCGGGCACCAGGTCGAGCCCTTCGCTTCGGTAGTGCGCGATGGTCGCGGCTGCCGGCGCCGGGCCCTGGCCGCACAGCACGACGGGCGTGCCCGGGATCGGCCGCGGTGGAGAAGATGCCGACGAGGTCTCCGCCGGGTCCGTTCAGGTGCGGCTCGACGACATGGAGCACGAACCCGCCTGCGACGGCCGCGTCGAAGGCGTTGCCGCCGCGTTCGAGCACCGCCTGAGCGCTCGCGGTCGCCAGCCAGTGGGTCGACGCCGACATCCCGAATGTGCCGGTGAGCGTGGGTCGGGTCGTGAAGGCCGGAGGGGGTGTGCGGATCGACACCTGCGGTCGGCCGCTCAGCGCCGCGGACTCAGCCGTGCGACCCAGGCCTCGACCTCATCGGCCGTACGGGGGATCGCAGACGACAGGTTCACCGGGCCGTCCGGGGTCATCAGGATGTCATCCTCGATGCGCACCCCGATGCCGCGGTACTCCTCGGGCACCGTCAGGTCGTCGATCTGGAAGTACAGACCGGGTTCGATCGTGAAGACCATGCCGGGCTCGAGGGTGCCGCCGGCGTAGAGCTCACGGCGCGCCTGGGCGCAGTCGTGCACATCGAGACCCAGGTGGTGGCTCGTGCCGTGCACCATGTAGCGCCGGTGATGGTGCCCGGCCTCCGGATCGAGCGACTCCTCGGCCGACACCGGCAGCAAGCCCCACTCCGCCGTCCGCCGGGCGATGACCGACCAGGCCGCTGCGTTCAGATCGCTGAACTTCGCCCCCGGCACGGCGGCGGCGAACGCGGCATCCGCCGCCTCGCGCACCGCCTCGTAGACGCGACGCTGCACATCGGTGAAGGCGCCGCTGACCGGGATCGTGCGGGTGATGTCGGCCGTGTACAGGCTGTCGACCTCGACGCCGGCGTCGATCAGGATCAGGTCGCCCGGAGCGACGGCCCCGTCGTTGCGCGTCCAGTGGAGATAGCACGCGTGCGGGCCGGATGCCGCGATCGTGTCGTACCCCTCCCAGTTGCCGTCGCTGCGCGCGCGCTGGTGGAAGACCCCCTCGACGATCCGCTCACCGCGGGGATGCTCCACGATGCGCTCGAGATTCGCGACGATGTCGTCGAACCCGGCGGCGGTCACGTCCACAGCGAGCTGGAGCTGGGCGACCTCGTACGGGTCCTTGAGCAGCCGGAGCTCCGACACGAATCGCGTGAGGTCGGCATCCCCGTCGACCACGAGGTCCGCATCGGTCGCGGCGAACGTGTCGATGTGGGCGGTCGCGATTCCGAGATCCGCGGCGACGGCCTCCAGCGCGGGGCGCGGGCCTATCCAGAACTCTCCGATCGCGGGGTTCGCGTAGAACTCGGGGGTGGTGCGGTCGGCGCGCTCGCGGAAGTACAGCGTCACGTCGTGGCCGGCGCCGTCGCCATCGGAGCGGGGCTCGAAGACGAGGACCGAGTCGGGCACCGCGTCGGATGCCCAGCCGGTCAGATGCGCGAAGGCGGAGTGCGCGCGGAACGGGTAGTCGGTGTCGTTGCTGCGGACCCGGTACGGCCCGGCGGGCACCACGAGGCGGCTGCCCGGAAAGGCCGCCGAGACCGCGTCGCGCCGGCGCGCAGCGAACGGCGCCTGTTCCCGTGCCGGCGGGAGCACCTCCGGCCGCTCGGCCCACCCGGTCGAGATCGTGTCGAGGAATCCCCGTCCGAATCCCTGGCGCCGGTTGACGGTGCTGTTCGCCGGGACCTCGGCGGTTGCTTCGGGAGCGAGTTCGGTCGTGCCGGTCGTATCGCTGTCGCCAGTGGTGCTCATCCCTCAAGTCTCGCACCGGCGACCGACTCAGTCGACCGGTTCGAACTGGACGATGAGCGGACGATGATCGCTGCCCGACCCGTCCATCGAGGTCAGCACGAGCGAGCCGGTGGGCTTCCAGTGACTCGAGGCCATCACGTGGTCGATCGGTGCTCCGATGAGTGCCGGGACGGCAGAAGTCCACGTCCCGACGCTGCCGTTGCCTGTCTCGGCGGCACCGTCGTGACAGCGTCCGAGCGTGCCACCGTCCACCCCCATGTTCCGCATGTGGTCGACCGTCGCGTTGAAGTCGCCGGCCATGATGACGTTGTCGTCCACGCACTGGTCGGCGAGCCACTGCAGGTCGTATCTCCAATACTGCATGTAGCTCTGCCGTGGTGCCACGGCATGGGCGGCCACCACGATCGGGCCGTCGCCGGTGATCGGCATCGCCACCGCGCTCGGGACGGTGGAGGTGTTGCTCGTTCCGTCGACGGACGACTCGATCACCGAGTACTCGCCGAGCTCGGGGGAGATCAAAAGGGTGGTGGAGCCGGCGTCCCACTGCGTCGAGGGGTAGTCGGTGTAGTGCGCCCACATCGGGTTTCCGAGGTCGCGCATCGCGAGGGCGACCTCCTCGCCCGTCTCGATCGTCGTCTCGGGGAGCGTCACGATGTCGGCCGACATCGCGACGGCTATCTTCGCGATGGCTCCGGGGTCTGTCGCAGAGCCTGCGGTGTTCCATGTCATGACCCGGATGCTGTTCTCGGTCTGCGGGGGAAGGCTCTCGGTCCCGAGGCCCCGCGTCACGACGATCGTCGCGTTGGCGCCCATGGCGACGACGGCGATGAGTGCGAGCGACAGCGCGAATCCGCGCAGGGGACGCGCGACGGCCAGCAGCAGGGCGATCACGAGCACTGCCCCCAGCACGACGACGAGCAGCCCGCGGAATGACACCATCTGCGCCACCGGGAACGTGCGCTCGAGGCGGAAGAAGGCCGGCCAGGTGAGCACGGCCGCCGCGATCGCGCAGACCACGGTCGCCAGGATCCCCCACATGCGCAGCACTCGGCGACTCTATGTCAGCAGTCTGGGAGAAGCGTCAGCGGTGCACCCCTCGCGCCGCGTCCTGGGAGACCCCGGGCGGACGTGTCCCTGAACCCGCGCGCTACGCTCGAAGGATGCCGGACACGCGTCGTTTCGAGGGACCGAGCGACCTGCACCTGCACTCGATCCACTCGGACGGCACGGAGTCCGCTGCCGACGTGATGGCCGCGGCGCACCGTCACGGCCTGCGCACGGCGGCGCTGACCGACCATGACACCACGTCGGGTTGGGCGGACGCCGCCGAGGCCGCGGCATCCCTCGGCATGACGTTCATTCCCGGAATGGAACTGTCGGCGAAGCACGAATGGCGCAGTGTGCATGTGCTGGCATACCTGATCGACCCGGATGACGCCGGCCTCCGGGCGATGACCGACCGGATCCGCTCGTCTCGGCTGGATCGGGCCCGGACGATGGCCGACCGGATCGGGCGCGACTTCGATCTGGGGTGGGACGACATCGTGGCGCAGACCTCCGACGGGGCGACCGTGGGCCGTCCGCACATCGCCGATGCGCTGATCGCGAAGGGGCACGTCCGCGATCGCGCCGAGGCGTTCTCCGACATCCTGAGTCCTCGAGGCGACTACTACGTCGCGCTGTACGCGCCGGATCCGGTCCTCGCCGTGGAGCGTGTGGTCGGGGCCGGGGGCGTGCCGATCATCGCGCACCCGGCCGGCAGGGCGGGCCCGCTGCCGCCGCGCGTGCTCGAGCGGATGCTGGACGCAGGGCTCGCGGGCTTCGAACTCGGCCATCGCGAGAACCTCGAGGCCGGCATCCGGACGCTGCGCGCGATCGCGCGGGAGCGCGACCTCATCCTCACCGGCTCGAGCGACTACCACGGCCTGGGCAAGCCGAACCAGCCGGGAGAGCACACGACCCCTTCTGACATGGTGGCCCGGATCATCGAGCGGGGCACCGGGAGCGCACCGGTCTACCCGTGATGACGAAGGTCCCGCCGCGATCGCGACGGGACCTCCCTCACCCAGCGCTCAGCTGAGCGCTCTGGTCTTGATGTGGTCGAACTCCGACTGCGTGATCGCGCCGGAATCGAGCAGCGATTTCGCCTTCGCGATCTCCTCGGACGGGCTCGAGACGGCGACCGACTTGATGTACTGGTCCTGTGCCGCCTTGTACTCCCTGGCCTGGGCGGCGCCGCGCTCGGCCATGCCCTTGCCGCGGGCGATCAGGTAGACCAGCAGCGTCAGGAACGGCACGAAGACCAGGAAGATGATCCACACCGCCTTCCACCATCCGTTGAGATCGTGATCGCGGAACAGGTCGCCGATCACGGCGAACAGCGCCATCAGATAGGCGAAGAAGACGAATGCCCAGAGGAACCACCAGATCAAGTCCCCGAAGGAGCCCCAGAAGCCCTCGTACTCCACAGCGTCGATGATTCTCATTGCGGCCTTTCCTGCGAGGTGAGCGGCCCGATCGCCGCGCCGATCACATTAGCGCTCCTTGCCCGCAGACGGGGACTCGGATGCTGCCGCTCAGGCGCCGGCCGGGGCACCGCTCGGGCGCGAGCCGCCACGACGACGCCGACGCCGGCGCGGCGCGGCGTTGCCGTCGTGATGCTCCTTGCCGCCTCCGTCATGCGTGCCGGCGCCGTCCGCACCGTCACGGGCGCCGTGCTCGGTGGGCACCTCCGGAGCCGAGGCCGTCCGCGTGGTCGACTCGCCGGCCGTGCCGTTCGAGCCGTTCGTCCGGCGCCGCCGTCGGCCGGCGTCGCCGTCCCTGCCGGTTGCCCCGGTGCGCTGCGGCTCCTGCGTCCTGACCGTCTGGGTGCGCGGCGCGGTCGTCAGGCGACCCTTCGTGCTGGTGGGGATGTCGAGATCGGCGAACAGGTGCGGGCTCGACGAGTAGGTCTCGGTGGGCTCGGGCTGGCCGAACTCCAGTGCGCGGTTGATGAGCGCCCACTTGTGCAGGTCGTCCCAGTCCACGAAGGTCACCGCGATGCCGGTCTTGCCGGCGCGCCCGGTGCGGCCGGCGCGGTGCAGGTAGGTCTTCTCGTCATCGGGGATCGTGTGGTTGATCACGTGAGTCACATCGTCGACGTCGATGCCGCGGGCGGCGACATCGGTCGCGATCAGCACGTCCTTCTTGCCGGCCTTGAAGGCCGCCATCGAGCGCTCGCGCGATTCCTGGCTCATGTCGCCGTGCACCGAGGCGGTGTTGAACCCGCGGTCGCCCAGCTCGTCGGACAGGCGCTGCGCGGCGCGCTTCGTACGCGTGAAGATGACGGTCTTGCCCCGGCCCTCGGCCTGCAGGATGCGGGCGATGACCTCGTCCTTGTCCAGCGAGTGGGCGCGGTAGACGAGGTGGCGGATGTTCGCCTGGGTGAGGCCCTCATCCGGATCGGTCGCGCGGATGTGGATCGGGTTCGTCATGAACCGGCGTGCGAGCGCCACGATCGGACCGGGCATCGTCGCCGAGAACAGCTGCGTGTGACGGATGGCGGGAACCTTCTGGAAGATCTTCTCGATGTCGGGAAGGAACCCGAGGTCGAGCATCTTGTCAGCCTCATCCAGCACGACCTCGGTCGCGTGGGACAGATCGAGGAGGCGCTGATTGTTCAGGTCGATGAGGCGCCCGGGGGTGCCCACGACGATCTGCGCGCCGGCCTTGAGCTGGTCGATCTGGCCCTCGTACGCCTTCCCGCCGTAGATGGCCACGACACTGGTCGAGCGGCCCGAGGTCAGCATGTCGATGTCCTCGTAGACCTGGACGCACAGCTCACGCGTCGGCACCACGATCAGGGCCTTGACGCCGTGCGCCGGGTCGGGTCCGAGCCGCTGGACGACGGGGATGCCGAAGCCGAAGGTCTTGCCCGTGCCGGTCTTGGCCTGGCCGATGATGTCCTGGCCCGGAAGGCCGAGGGGGATGGTCTGCTCCTGGATGGGGAACGCATCGACGATGCCCTTGGCGGCAAGGGTCTCGACGATGTCCTGGTCGACGCCGAGTTCGGCGAAGGTCGTCACGATGGGTGCCTGTCCGGCAGTGAGATGCTGCCTCATGGGTGCCCTGGCGCGTTGAGGAATCTCGCCGCGCGGGCGGGGTGGGATCCACGCCCTTTTCTCTGCCACAGGCGCGGGAGCCCCGATCCGACGCCGGGGACTGGCTCCAGGATACCGGGTCGCACCTGCGGTCGAGGCATCCGCGGGAGGCGGGCTCAGCGTCGCGATGCCGCACACCTATGCTGTAGCTCGTGGTGAAGTGGTTCTGGCAGCAGCGTCCTCAGGGGCGCAAGCTCCAGCTGCGGTCCCGTGACGAGGCCGACGATGCGCACCGCGTCGACTTCGAGGAGCTCGCTCCCGAGATCGACACCTTCCTGGGTCAAGCGGCGTACCTGCAGCTCGGCTACTTCGAGACGCTGTCCGAGCTCATCGCCTCCACGCCGGAGCTCGGCGAGAAGGAATCGCTCTCGCGCGCGGCCGGCGCCGCTCTGCAGAAGCATGAAGAGCTGGTCGCGCTGATCCGAGAGCGCGGCGACGACCCCACCAGCCTCATGCTCCCGTTCCGCGAGCCGCTGGACGCGTTCCGACGGGCGACGCACGGCGTGCGCCCTCAGGAGACGATGCTCTCTGTGCACATCACGGCGGGCATGCTCGACGACTTCTACCTGGCCCTGTCTTCGAGCTACGGCGATACCGGGCGGAGGGTCGCCCGCATTCTGAGGGCCGACGACGACCGTGAGGCGATCGTCGACATCATCGGGGCGACGATCGAGAGCGATCCGGAGTGGAAGTCGCTTCTGGCGATGTGGGGCCGGCGCCTGGTGGGCGACACGCTCCTGATTGCGCGTGCAGCGCTGCGGCCCACGACGCTCCAGGTTGCCGACGAGCAGAAGGTCGAGCCGGTCTTCACCGACCTGATGGGCGCCCACTCCAAGCGCATGGACGCGATGGGCCTGGCGGCCTAGCGGCGATCAGCCGATCTTGAGGCGGGCCCGTTCGCGGGCGTCGTGCGCCGTGCGGCTGCGGGCCAGGATCACCAGCACGGGATACGTGACGACGACCGGCGCGACGAGGGCGGAGAGCCACAGCCACGGGCTGTCCAGTCCCACGCCGGCCCAGGTGAGGATCATCCACACCAGGCCTGCCGAGAACGCGCCGAGGATCGGCGCGAGGGCGACGCCGCGGGTGCCGCGGCCCTGCACGAGGAAGTGAGCGGCACCGCCGATCGCGGCGCCGGCGATCAGGGCCAGGAGGATCTGCACGCGAATGCGGAGGTCAGGCGACGAAGCCGACGCGGCGCGACTCTTCGGTGCCGAGCTCGACGTACGCCAGGCTCGCGGTGGGGACGATGTAGCCCGTGCCCTTCGCATCGGTGAAGCTCACGTGCGTCGCGCCCGCGTCGAGGGCGCTGGCGACGGCCTTCTTGACGTCGGCGGCGGGCTCGTTGGTCTCGAAGTTGAGCTCACGGCCGGTGTTCGCGATGCCGATGCGGATCTCCACGTGAATACCTCCTGCGACAGGGCTTCGCCCCGGGGCCTGTGCGTCCGGATCCCCGGTTCGCATGGCAACTCTACGACACCGGTCACGGCCCCCCGGCCGTGTCCGGCACGCTCTCGGCGAACGGCGGATCGCCGGTCGCGCGGACCGGCGATGTCCGCTGCGGGCGCTACCGTCGAAGCCATGGACTCCGGGGACGGGTCCGGCGCGACCCCCGCGCTGGACGAGCATCAGCGAGCCGTCATCGGTCTTCCGGAGTGGGCCTCCGGTGTCGTCGTCGGGCCGCCGGGCAGCGGCAAGACCAGCACCCTGGTGGCGCGTGTCGCCGCCCTCGCCACGGCGGGCACCGATCCCGACTCGATCCTGGTGCTGACGCCGTCGCGGCAGACCGCCACCGCTCTGCGCGACCGGCTCGCGCTGGCCGTCGGCCGCGCCACGTCCGGTCCGCTTGCACGTTCCATCGCCTCGTTCGCGTACCAGCTCGTGCGGGCCACCGAGGTGGCCGCCGGCGAAGAGCCCCCGCAGCTGCTGACCGGCGGTGACGAGGACCAGCTCATCCAGGACCTGCTGGAGGGCGATGCCGAAGATGAGGCGGTCGGCCTCGGCCGCTGGCCGGACTGGCTCGGACCGGCGATCCGTTCGACGAAGGGCTTTCGAACCGAGGTGCGGGCCTTCCTCGCCGAATGCACGACGCTCGGCCTGGAATCGCATCGGCTCCGCGAGCTCAGCCGGGCGCATGCGATCCCGGTGTGGACGACGATGGCGTCGTTCCTCGACGAGTACCTCCAGGTGCGCGCCGACATGCGGGGCGCGCACCGGGACGCCGCGGGGCTCGTGCGCGAAGCGGTCGGGGTGGTGCGCACCGCGCCACCCGACGCCCGGCTCATCGACCGCGTCTCGGTGATCCTGGTCGACGACGCACAGGAGCTCACCCTCGGCGGGGTTGAGCTCCTCGAGGCGTGCGCACGAAGGGGTATCGCCGTCCTCGCGTTCGGCGATCCCGACGTGGGCTCGGGTGCATTCCGCGGTGCCACTCCGGAGAACTTCGCGCGGCTCGCCGCGGGCCTGGGCGACGTGTCGGTGCTGTCGCGCACCCACCGGGGCACACCCTGGCAGAACGAGCTCGTCCGGCAGGTCACGCAGCGCATCGGTGCCGTCGGGGTGGTCGCGCACCGCACCGGACCGACCGATGCTGTGGCGGACACCTCGGTCCGCGCCCTCACGCTGCGCTCCCCGGCAGAGGAGTTCGATGCGATCGCCCGGCTGCTGCGCGAGCGCCACGTGCACGACGCCGTCGCATGGTCCTCGTGCGCGGTCATCGCGCACGACACGCGTCAGGTCACCACCCTGGAGGCGGAGCTCGCTGCCCGCGAGGTCCCGACGCGAGCCGCCGGCTCCGGTCGCCCGCTCGGCACCCTCCTTCCCGTGCGCGACCTGCTTCGCACGATCGAGCTCGCCTCTCGCGAGGACTGGGGCTACGACGACGTCGCGGACGCACTCACCGGCACCAGCGGACGACTGGATGCCGTCGAGCTGCGACGACTGCGCTCCACGCTCAGGCAGGCAGCCCTGCGTCAGGCTGTCGAGCCCGGCGCGGAGCCCGCCCTCTCCGGGGGCGAGCTGCTCGTCTCGGCCATGCGCCAGCCGCTCGAGTTCGACCTGATCGACACCCGCGAGGCGCGCCGCGCGGCCGTGCTGGCGCGCACGCTCGCCGAGCTGCGCGAGGGTCTGGGCCGCGGCGACAGCGCACACGAGCTGCTGTGGACCGCGTGGGAGCGCAGTGGTCTGGAGAAGCCCTGGGCCGAGCTCGCCCGAGGGCACGGGCCGCTGGCCCATCAGGCGCGACGCGACCTCGACGCCGTCGTCGCGCTCTTCCAGGCGGCAAAGCGGTTCGTCGAGCGATCACTGGATGCCGATCCCCGCGTGTTCGTGCGCAGCATCCTCGACACCGCCGTCGCCGAAGACCGCCTCGACGCTCACGACGGCGGCGATGCGGTGCGCATCATGACCCCTGCCGGGGCGCTCGGCACCGAGTTCGACACCGTGGTGATAGCCGGCGTGCAGGAAGGCATCTGGCCCAACACGCGGCTGCGGGGCTCGCTCCTGGAGACGTGGCGCTTGGCGGATGCCGCCTCCCGCGTCGATGCCGGAGCGGTCTCGACCCTCGACCGGCGCCGCGCGGAGATGCACGACGAACTGCGGCTGCTTGCTCGCGCGCTCTCGCGCGCCACCGACCGCGCGGTCGTGACTGCTGTGGACGACGACGACACCGGCCCGAGCGTGTTCTTCGAGTTCCTGCCCGATCCCGAGCCTCACTCCGTCGAGCACCCGCTGTCGCTGCGGGGCCTGGCCGCGATGCACCGGCGCGCGCTCACCGAGCGGCCTCGCAGTGCAGAGGCGCAGCACGCCGCCCGGCAGCTCGCCATCCTCGCCGACGCCGGAGTCGCGGGCGCGGCGCCCCACGAGTGGTTCGGCGTGGCTCCGCCGACCTCGACCGGCCCGCTCCGCGACCTCGCCCGCGAAGACGTCCGCGTCTCGCCCTCGCGTCTGCACACCCTCGAGGAGTGCGAGCTGAACTGGGTGATCGGCGACCTCGGCGGTGATCCGGGCGGAACCACGGCGGGCCTCGGCACGATCATCCACGCCGCCCTCGAGCACGCGTCCGCGATCGACGAGGCGAGCCTGTGGGCGGAGGTGGAGTCCCGCTGGGGCGAGCTGGCTTTCGAGGCCGCGTGGCGCGAACGCGCAGAGCGAACGCGTGCCCGCGACCTCGTGCGACGGCTGCACCTGTACCTCCGCCGCTTCGACGCGGACGGCGGCAGGCTCATCAGCGCAGAGCCGCACTTCGAAGTGGCGATTCCGCTGCAGGGCGCCGAGACGTTCGAGCACGGCGCCATCCTCTCTGGGTACATCGACCGCGTGGAGCTGACGCCGGAGGGCACGGTGGTGATCGTGGACCTCAAGACCGGCAAGCGCGAACCGCAGACCGATGCCAAGGTGATCGACAACCCGCAGCTGGGGGCCTATCAGCTGGCGTTCGAGTCGGGGGCGATCGCAGCGGCAGCGGACCTCCCGCCGGGCGGCGCCAAGCTGCTGGTGCTGCGGCCCACTGCGGCGCGCGCGGAGTACGCGACCCCGTGGCAGCCTCCCTTCGACCCCGAGCGTCGGGAGCTGTTCCTGGACCGCGTCCGATCGGCCGTCGACGTCATGCGCGGCACGGCGTTCGCGGCGCCCTACGAGGATCATTGCCGTGACGAGTTCTCGTACGGCCTGTGCCGTATCCATACGATCGGCGCGGTGAGCTCCTCATGACCGCACCCGTCTCGATCGCCACGCTGTCGGCGGCGGTGATCGCCGCGGCGCTGGGCCAATTCGCGCCGACGCCCGAGCAGACCGCCGTGATCGAGGCCCCTCTCGAGCCGGCGATCGTGGTGGCCGGCGCCGGCAGCGGCAAGACCGAGACGATGGCGGGCCGCGTTGTCTGGCTCGTCGCGAACGGCATCGTCCGCCGCGACGAGGTGCTGGGCCTCACGTTCACGCGCAAGGCCGCCGGAGAACTCGCCGAGCGCATCCAGCGACGCCTGCAGCGTCTCGCCGAGTTCGAGCGCCGTGGGCTGCTGCCCGCGCTTCCGTCGCTCCACGCGGCGGGTCGTCTCGACGTATTCGGAGACCTCGAGCGGTCGGGTGCGGACGGCGCCGCGGCGGCCGCCGCGCGGCAGGTCGCACTCGACGCCCTCGTGGCTGAGGTCGGCGCGACTCCGGAGGCGCCCGACGACGACGCGCTGCTGCATCGGCCCACCGTCGCGACGTACAACAGCTTCGCGGATCAGATCGTGCGCGAGCACGCCGTTCGGATCGGGCGCGACGCCGAGGCGGTGATCCTGTCGGAGTCCGCGTCCTGGCTGCTCATGCGTCGCATCGTCTTCGCCTCCGACGACCCGCGGCTCGAAACGCGCGGCGAAGCGGTGCGCAGCATCGTCGAGGCCGCACTCCGCATCGCCCGTGACGGCGTGGACAATCTCGTCTCGTTCGACGAGCTCGCCGCTTTCCCCGAGCGCTTCCGCGACGTGCTCGATCGGCCCTCCACCCGCAAGGGCACCGTCGTGTACAGCGACGTCACCGAGGCGGAGGAGAAGGTCGGCGCCCTGGGACTTCTGGCGGATCTGGCGCGCGAGTACTCCACCCAGAAGCAACGGCTCGGGGTGCTCGACTTCTCCGACCAGGTGGCCGGAGCACTCCACGCGGTGCGCGCGCATGCCGTCGTGGCCGATGATGTGCGCGACCGGTTCCGGATCATCCTCCTGGACGAATATCAGGACACCTCGGTCGCGCAGACCGATCTGCTCGCGTCGCTGTTCGCCGGCACCGCCGTGATGGCGGTCGGCGATCCCCATCAGGCGATCTACGGCTGGCGTGGGGCGAGCGCGGGAAACCTGGCCGGGTTCGCGTCGGCGTTCGCACCGGCGGCCGAGTGCCGGGAGTTCTCCCTCGCCACCAGCTGGCGCAACAGCGCCGACGTGCTCGTCGCCGCCAACGCCGTGCTCGCCCCGCTGGCTGCTGCGGCCCCGCTCAGCGTCGAGGGACTGCGGGCTCGACCCGGTGCCCCTCAGGGCGCGGTGGAGCTGGCTTTCGACGCGGATCTGGACGCGGAGGCGGATCGCGTGGCCGAGTGGTTCGACCGCGTTCGCAGCCGGCGATCCGCGGAGTCACGCCGGACGACCGGCGCGATCCTGTTCCGCAGCAAGAAGCACATGGTCCGCTTCGGGGATGCGCTCGGACGCCGGGGAATCCCGCATCGCATCCTCGGGCTCGGTGGGCTGCTGTCCACCCCGGAGGTGGTCGACGTCGTGTGCGCGCTGCGCGTGATCTCCGACCCGGCCGCGGGGTCGGCGCTCATCCGGCTGCTGGCCGGGCCCCGCTGGGCCATCGGACTGCCCGACCTGCGTGAGCTCGCCGCGCTCGCCCGTCGCATCGCTCGCCATGACGCCGCCCTGCAGCCGCTCGCCGCGGAAGTCGTGGAGCGGATCCGCAGCAGCGCCGGCGACGACGACGGGTCGCTCATCGACGCGCTCGACTTCGTTCTGCACCACGCCCCCGATCACGGCTGGCTCGGTGCGTTCACCCCCGCCGCACGCGAGCGACTCCGCGAGGCCGCGTCGGTCTTCGCCGGGCTGCGCAGGGCGGCGGGGATGCCGATTCCCGACCTGGTCCGATTGATCGAGCTGGAGCTGCGCCTGGACGTGGAGCTCGCTGCGAACGAGTCCCGCGGCCCCGCACGCATCGCCTCGTCCCAGCTCCGCGCGTTCATCGACGAGCTGCACGCATTCCTGGCCGCCGACGAGTCGGGATCGATCTCCAGCCTCCTCGCGTGGCTCGATCACGCGGAGCAGCTCGACGAATTCGCGCCGCGCACCGAGCCGCCGGAAGACGACGTCGTCCAGCTGCTCACGATCCACGGTTCGAAGGGGCTCGAGTGGGACGCGGTGGCGCTCGTGCGGCTGGTGAAGGACGAGCTGCCCAGCATGCCGCGCGACACGAAGGGGTGGCTGGGCTTCGGCATCCTGCCGTACTCGTTCCGGGGAGATGCGCGCTGGCTGCCGGCTCTGCAGTGGGAACGGGATGCCGCCCCCACTCAGCAGGAACTGAAGGCGGCGATGGACGATTTCGTGGCGGCGAACCGACGGCGCCAGCTCGACGAAGACCGACGACTAGCGTACGTGGCCGTCACCCGTGCTCGCGATCATCTGCTGCTGACCGGTGCGAGCTGGTCGGGAACCAAGCGACCTCGGCAGCGGAGCATCTTCCTCGGAGAGATCGCCGAGGCTCTCGGAGTCGATCTGCCCGACGACGATCCAGGAGAAGATCCGTACCTCGGCGAGCGTCGCCTGCTGCATTGGCCGATCGACCCGCTGGGGGGTCGTCGCGAGCGGGTCGCGCACGCCGCCGCGCTCGTGCAGACGGCCCTCTCCGACCCGAGGGCGGTGCCGGATCGCGACGTGACTCTCCTCCTCGCCGAGCGAGACGAGCGCAGCCGCCCCTCGAGGGTGCCCGCTCCGACGAGGATCGCCGCATCCCGCTACAAGGAGTTCGTCTCCGACTACGCCGGGACGGTCGCGAGGATCGCCCGGCCTCTTCCCGAACGACCTTTCCGCCAGACCCGGCTCGGAACGCTCTTCCACGCGTGGGTGGAGCAGCGGTCAGGCATGGTCGGCACCGCACGCTCGCTCGACGACGCCCTGTGGGAGCTCGACGAGGACGGACCCGTGACCACCGCGTCCGCCGAGGACGCAGCCGTTCTGGCACGCCTCCAGGCCGCCTTCGCCGCATCCGAGTGGGGAGATCTCAGCCCCATTGCGGTCGAGACGGAGATCGACTTCACCGTGCCGGGGGAGGGGCTCGACGGACGCGCTCACGTCATCATCTGCAAACTCGACGCCGTGTACCGGCGCGACGACCGCGGCGGACGCATCGAGATCGTCGACTGGAAGACCGGCGCGCCCCCGCGCACGGACGCCGAACGCGGCGAGCGGATGCTGCAGCTGGAGCTCTACCGTCGCGCCTACCATCAGATGCACGGCATCCCGCTCGATCAGATCGACGTGGCGCTGTACTACGTGGCGCATGATCTGGTGCTGCGCGGCTGAGCGGGTACTCGGGCCGCTCCGATCCGCTGCTCTTGTTCCGCAGCGTGCTCAGTCCGAAAGCCACCGCTTCAGCGCGGCATCAGACGCACGTTCCGCTTCGGCCCGGTCCTCATCCGCGGCGCCGGCACCGGCGCCGGCGGGCTCGGCATCCGCCCGGCGGGCCACGGAGGCGATGTCGATCGGCGCTGTCGAGACGTCGTCATGCGGGCGGGGAGGGGCCGCTCCGGGAGCGGTTTCGTCCGCCGCGTCGTCATCATCGTCGTCGTCTCTCGACGCCCACAGCGCAAGTTCCTCCGGGTCGTACGCGTCGGTGTGCATCGAAGTGTCCACCGTCGCCCGATGACCGTCGGGGACCCGGTCCAGGAGTGCGATCGCGTCGTCGACGCCGAGCGCCGACGCAGGCACGATGTCGTCGTCGCGGACCCCGGTCGACAGCGATTCGAGCAGACCGACGGCGTCGTCCACGATGTCGGCTCGCCCGGCCTCGTGGCCGTGCACGAGCCACTTCGCGAATTCGAGCTCGGCATACAGGCGGGCGCGTGCGCGCACCAGCTGATCCGGCGCTCGGTCGCTGGAACTGACATACGCGGCGTAGACGTCGTCGGCAGCGGCGGGAGCCGAGGCGAGCCACTGCAGGTCGGTCGCGGGGTCGCCGACGGAGAGCCCGTGCCATTCGAGTACCCCGCACACCCGGGGAACGGCATCCACGTCCTCGAAGAGGAACGACGCGGCGCCCGCTCCACCGAGCACGACCGCGGATTCGAAACGCCACAGGTCATCGGCGCCGACCGCTCGCCGCCAACGATCCACGAGCGGAGCGGGTGCCGAACGCGTCGCCTCCGCCCGGTCGATCAGACGGGAGACGTCGTCGCGCACCTGCTGAGGAGTCCGCACCGGAAGCCCCTCGGTCCGCACGATCGACAGCGGCAGCGCGTGGAGGGCGGCCAGAGCCTCGCCGATCGACGTGGCGGCCCCCCGGCCGGACGGCAGATGAGCGGCGTCGACACGGTATCCGGGAAGGAAGTCCACGACCACGGCACGCGCGTCGCCCAGGCCCGCCTCGCCGAGCAGTTCGGGGGCGCGGAAAGGCAGCAGTCCTCGCACACCCGGGGTCAGAGCCCGGAGAGCACGAGCTTCGGCGGCCAACTCGGGGGCGGCATCCGGGTCGGCCGGAGCCCGCACGACGACCCTGCGTCCGTCGTCGAGTTCGGCCAGCGCGGCGTCGTAGCGACCGGCCGCGCCTTCGGTGAGGATGCCGACTCCGACGACGCCGACCCGGGGCAGAGCCGAGGTCACCGACGCGGCTAGAGTGAGGGGTGAGCGTGCCATGTGCCCAGGGTAGGTCGGGCCCGCCCGCTGGCACCCGCGCCACGCCCGGCTTGTCTACCAGCGGCAGAGAGGTCTCGATGACGGCGCCCGAGAGCACCCCGCCGCCGCTCGCGCGGGCGGGTCTGGACCGATCCGCTGTGGAGCGCTCGACCCCCGGTCTCCTGGAGGGCTGCCGCGCGGATGCCGCCACTCGCGTGCTCGTCCTCAACGGCGATGCAGCGCCCTTGCTCGAGCCCGATGCACTGCTCTGGGTCGCGCCGGAGGAGGTGCCCTCAGGCGCCGAGTGGGCTTTCCTGGGCCGCGACGGCGGCGGCGCCGCGATGCTGAGCGCCGTGCTGCCGCGCACGGAGCCGGAGCTTTTTTCCGCACCGGCGGGCTGGGCGGCACTGCGCGCGGTCGGCGCTTCGCTGTCCGCGCGCGACGCCGGCGCGTTCGTCGAGGCTCTGAGCCTCGGTCGCTGGCTCCTCGAAGCACCCTTCTGCCCGGCCTGCGGCGCGCGCACCCAGGTGCGCAGCGCGGGCTGGTCCCGGCACTGCCCCTCGTGCGAGAGGGAGCATTTTCCGCGCACCGATCCCGCGGTGATCGTCGCGATCACGAGTGCTCAGCATCCCGATCGCCTGCTGCTCGGGTCGAACGCCCTATGGGCGGGGACGCGGTTCTCGTGCTTCGCCGGCTTCGTCGAGGCCGGCGAGTCGCTCGAAGCCGCGGTGGCCCGGGAAGTGCGCGAGGAGGCCGGGGTCGATGTGGTCGGCGTGCAGTACCGCGGCTCGCAGGCGTGGCCGTACCCGCGGTCCCTCATGCTGGGCTTCATCGCGATCGCCGCCGACGATTCGGCCGCGGAGGCCGACGGTGAGGAGATCCTCGCCGTGCGCTGGTTCGAACGCTCCGAGATCGGCGCCGGCCTCGCCGGTGACAGCGACCTCCTGCTGCCGGGACCTTCGTCGATCGCCCACGGTCTCATCAGTCAGTGGTACGCGGGATCGGGATGAGCGACCGCGCACTGCAGGGCCTGGATGACCGTCAGCTGGAGGCGGTCACGACGCTGCGCGGTCCGGTCGCCGTGCTCGCCGGCGCGGGAACCGGCAAGACGCGCGTGATCACCCATCGCATCGCGCACGGTGTCGACACGGGCGCGTATTCGCCGGGGCGGGTCATGGCCGTGACGTTCACCGCCAAGGCCGCCGGCGAGATGCGAGGACGCCTGCGCGCCCTGGGCGTGGAGGGCGTGTCCGCACGCACGTTCCACGCCGCTGCACTGGCGCAGCTCAACTACTTCTGGCCGACGGTCGCAGGCGACAGCGCTCCGGCCATCGTCGACAACAAGGTGAGGCTGCTCGCTCACGCCGCCGACACGATGGGCATCGAGCCCGACGTGGCGACCCTGCGCGACGTGGCGAGCGAGATCGAGTGGCGCAAGGTCACGATGCTCAGCATCGATCAGTATGCCGCTGCACGTCCGCACGGCGTCGGTCGCCTCGAGGTCTCGCGCGTCGCCGATCTGCAGCGCGCCTACGAGAAGCTCAAGGACCAGCGCCGGCAGCTCGACTTCGAGGACGTGCTGCTCGCCTGCGCGGGGATGCTGGAAGCGGAGCCGCACGTGGCGGCATCCGTCCACGAGCAGTACCGGCATTTCACCGTGGACGAGTACCAGGATGTCTCGCCGCTGCAGCATCGTCTCCTCGAGCTGTGGCGCGGAGACCGCCGCGACATCTGCGTGGTCGGCGATGCCAGCCAGACGATCTACTCGTTCGCGGGAGCCGACGCGCGATTCCTCCTCGACTTCCCGAACCTCCACGAGGACGCTCGCGTGGTGCGACTGGAGACGAACTACCGATCGGATGCCGCGATCCTCGCGGTGGCGAACGAGCTCATGCGCGGCCGGCCCGGTGCCCTGGAGCTCACGGCTGCGCCCGGCAGCGCCACGGCGTCCGACTCCGGGGAACCGCCGACCGTCACGACGTACGAGGACGAGGTCGCGGAGGCGAGGGGCGTGGCCGCCGCAGTGGCAGCCCGCGTCGGCGCGGGGGTCGACCCGCGTCGCATGGCGATCCTGTATCGGGCTCACGCTCAGTCCGCCGAGCTCGTGCGGGCACTGGCTGACCGCGGGATCGCCGCGACGGTGCTCGGCGGCAAGCGCTTCTTCGACATCGCGGAGGTCCGCCAGGCCGTGATGGCGCTGCGCGGAGCATCGGTCGCGCCGCTGGAGAGCGGCTTCGTCGACGCGGTGCGCGATGTGCTGCGATCGCTCGGCCTGACCGACGAGCCGCCGCAGGCCGGGGGGGCCCTCAGGGACGCATGGGAGGCCCGGTCGGCCATTCTGCGCCTGGCGGAGGAGTCGCCGCCCGGCACCACCCTTCGTCAGTTCACCGACGAGCTGCAGGCGCGTGCGCGCGCCCAGCACGAGCCGGCGATGCGCACGGTCACTCTCGCCACCCTTCATGCGGCCAAGGGCCTGGAATGGGATCACGTCCACCTGCTGGGCTTCGCCGAGGGGCTGCTTCCGATCAGCTACGCAACGACATTCGAGCAGGTCGACGAAGAGCGCCGCCTGGCGTATGTCGGCATCACGCGGGCCGCCAGGACGCTGTCGGTGTCGTGGTCGCGAGGGCCTCGGGAGCGTCAGCCGTCGCGCTTCCTCCGAGAGATCGGCAGCGGCACGCTGCGTGCGGGCGATGCACGCGCATCGACCGGTGCAGCGACCCGTCGCGGAGCGTCAGCGAGTGGGAGCGGAGCCGGGGTCGCCGCGCGGCGGCGCTGAGCAGCTGCGCCGTGGCGAATGACGCCTCCACGATCAGCGCGTCGCTGAGCGGCGGAGCAGGGCGCCCGAGCAGCTGTGCCGCCACGTGCGGCCAGGTCGGATCAACATCCCGCCGGTGGGCCGCGATGCATGCGAGGCACGGCGTGCGGCCGGGGGCGATGAACGGCCCGACCTCGGCGCCCGTGCCGGTCAGGACGAGCGGAAGGTGAGGCACATCGTTGCTCATCAGGGCAGCAGCACGTCGTGGCTCCACCAGATGGTGGGCCAGGACCACGATCGGCGCGGACGCGTCCACGTCCTCACCAGGAGCGCCGAACCACGTCGTCTCCGAGACTTCCAGACCCGAAGAGGCCAGGGCTCCGGAGACGAGATCGGCCCGACGGCGCGAGAACCCGTCGGGCAGCTGCAGGCGGACGCGGACGGACCCTGCGGCGGAGGCCGTCAGTGCGCGTGCGATGCGGCGGACGAACTCGTCCGCCGCATCTGCCGGGGGCGCCGAGAGCGACCGCGACCGGATCCAGGGCCGCATCAGGGATGCCGCTCTCGAGCTGGCGGATGAGCCGCTGCTGCCAGGGTGTGGGGTCGTCGATCACCACGACGGCGTCCGCCCCGAACTGCAGAGACGTCGCCGATCGCCAGAGAGGAGGAAAGGCCGGGTCGAGACGGAGCATCCCCTGATTCTGGGGTCCGGCGGATGCCGTGGAGCGCTGTCCACAGGCTGCGCGGACGGATGCCGCCTCAGCCGCGCCCTGGGGAGGAATGGACGGCGGCGCCGCTACACCGGTCGGGGTTCGTCCGAGCCGGACGGCCGCCGGATCATCGTCGTCCGAGTCCGGCGCGGTCGGAGTGCCCTCTCCCGGCGCCGCATCGCCCAGGTCCTGCCCTGACAGCAGACGCGCCAGGGCGTCGTCCATCTCGTCGTGGACCGGCTCCTCGCCGCGCGCGCGTGCCTCCAGCCGCGCGACGAGCGCAGCCGGGTCGTCGATGTCGTCGGCGGTCGGCATGAGGTCGGGATAGTCCCACAGCGCGTCGCGGCCCGCCACGCCGACGGCATCCGTCACCGCTCGCCACATCGCCGCAGCCTCTCGCATGCGGCGCGGGCGCAGCTCCAGCCCGACGAGCGAGCTGAGAGCCTGCTCCGCGGGGCCACCGACGGCACGACGCCGGCGCACGGCCTCGGCGATCCGGTCGGCGGAGGGCAACCGGGCGGTGGCACCGTCGGTGACGACGTCGACCCAGCCTTCGATCGTGGCCAGCAGATTCTCCAGGCGCACGAGCGCCGCGTTCTGCGCCTCGGATCGCTTCGGCAGCAGTGCGCCGCTCTCGAGCGCACGGCGGAGCTCTTCGGGTTCCGACGGATCGAACCGCGATGCGAGCTCGTCGAGGGCGTCGGTGTCGACGTGGATGCCGCGCGCGAAGTCGGTCACCTGCGAGATCACGTGCAGGCGCAGCCAGCGCGCGTGGCGGAACAGGCGGGCGTGCGCGAGCTCGCGCGTGGCGATGTACAGGGCGAGCTGGTCGTCGGGGATCTCCAGGTCGCGGCCGAAGTCGGCGAAGTTCTGCGGCAGGATCACCGCATCGCCGTCGGGCATCAGCGGGATGCCGACATCGCCGCCGCTGACGACCTCTTTCGACAGGTTGCCGACCACTTGGCCCAGCTGCGACGCGAACAGCGATCCGCCGACCGTGCGCATGAGCCGTCCCGCGCCCTGGACGAGTCCCTGCATCTCCTCGGGCGCCTGATCGCGCAGCGCCGCGGTGAGCGCATCGGCGATGCTCGCCGCGACAGGCTCGGCGAGCTCCTGCCAGACCGGCAGCGTCGCCTCGACCCAGCCGCCGCGGGTCAGGGTGCGTGGGGGAGTGGCCAGCTCGGAGATCGTGGTCGCCTCGCTGAGCCACAGCGATGCGAGCGAGAACGCCTGATCCAGGTCGGTGCGCTGACCGGCGGTCACCCCGAGGCCGTCCTGATTGGCGATGTGCAGTGCCTGCCGCTTCGCGAGGTCCCACGAGATCCCCTCGTCGGCGCCTCCCGCGAATGCGCCCTGCAGGTGCTGCATGACGGTCTGCATCATCGCCGGGTCGATGCCCATCCCGGACAGCTGCGCCAGCTGTGCGGGATCGACCTCCGCTCCGCCGCCGAACAGCTGCCGGATCAGCTCCTGGAACTGCTCTTCGGGGCTCCGGTCGTCGTCACCGTCGGACTCTGCCACTTCAGCCGCCTTTCAGCCGGGTCATGACCTCGCCATCTACGCTAGTCGCACGGATCATCGCACTTCCCGGCACGGACTCTCGCCCCTTACGCCGGTCGCGAACGACCAGGCAGAGAAAGGTCCCTCGTGGCGCTGTTCGATGAGAACGTCACCATCACGCCCGCGCGCCGGCGGCGGATGTCGCGAGGCATGGTCGCGGGAATCTGGGCGCTGACGGTCGCGCTCGTCGTCCTCCTGGTGATCACGTTCCTGCCGACCTCGTACGTGATCCAGCGGCCCGGCCCCGTCTACAACACGCTCGGCACGGCCGAGGCGACCGACGGCACGCAGGTGCCGCTCATCTCCGTCGACGGTGCGGAGACGTTCCCGACCGAGGGGGCTCTCGACCTCCTCACGGTTCAGGTCGTCGGCAACCGCGAGCGGACGCCGTCGTGGTTCGAGCTGGCCACCGCCTGGTTCGATCCCAGCCGGGCCGTCCTGCCGATCGACTCGGTGTATCCCGAGGGTCAGAGCACCGAGCAGCGCAACGAGGAGAGCGCCGCCATGATGGTCGACTCGCAGAAGGAGGCGACGGCCGCGGCGCTGGCCGAGCTCGGCTACGACGTGGACTCCATGCTCACGGTGTACGCGCTCACCGAGGATTCGGCATCCGCAGGCGTTCTGGAGGAGGGTGACGTCATCGTCTCGGCCGACGGCGAGACGGCGACGGATGCCGCGGAACTGCGCGAGATCGTCAACGAGGGCGACGGCGACCCTGTCGAGCTCACGATCGAGAGGAACGGCGAGGAGGAGAGCGTCTCCGTCACACCGAAGGAGGTCGAGGTCGACGGCGAGACGGTCTGGCTGATCGGCGTCACGCTGACCAACGACTTCGAGTTCCCGATCGATGTCACCATCCAGCTCAACAACGTCGGAGGCCCCAGCGCGGGCATGATGTTCGCGCTCGGGATCATCGACACGCTCACGCCCGACCAGCTGAACGGCGGAGAGACCGTCGCCGGCACCGGAACGATCGACGCGCAGGGCGTCGTGGGTCCGATCGGCGGCATCCGGCAGAAGATGTGGGGCGCCGTCGGGGCGGGCGCGGACTGGTTCCTGGCTCCGGCCGACAACTGCGACGAAGTGGTCGGATCCGATTCCGGACGGGCTGCGCGTGTTCTCGGTCGAGACGCTCGATGACGCGATGGATGTGCTCGAGGCGATCCGCGAGGGCGGCGACCTCGAGCAGCTGCCGACCTGCGGTCTCCTGAGGCGTCGCTCCGCCGTCGATCGCGGGACTGACTGCCCGGGCCGGCGACTTCGCCGACAGCGGAACTGCGCGGCTGTCGTACATCCTCTCCACGGCATTCGCCCAGAACGGCGCACCTAGGATTGAGGGGTGACCACGACCCCAGCGCCGGCCCCGGCCACGCCCTCCCGTTCCCGTCGGATCATCTCGATCTCGCTTGCGGTCATCGCGGCGCTCGTCGTGGCGTTCTTCGTCTTCGCGAACCTCTACGCCGACTGGCTCTGGTACGAGCAGCTCGGATTCCAGTCCGTTCTGCTGACGCAGTGGACCGCGCGCGTGGTGATGTTCCTCGTCGGCTTCATCGGCATGGCCGTCCCGGTGTGGCTGTCGATCCAGCTCGCCTACCGCCTTCGGCCGGTCTACGCGCGGCTCAGCTCGCAGCTGGACCGCTATCAGGAGGTCGTCGAGCCGCTCCGGCGCCTGGCGATGTGGGGCATCCCCATCTTCTTCGGCTTCTTCTCGGGCTTCGCAGCATCCGCGCAGTGGGAGACGACGTGGCTCTGGTTCAACGGCGTGGCGACCGAGATGACCGATCCGCAGTTCAAACTCGACACGGGCTTCTACCTGTTCGCGATGCCGTTCTACAGCGCCCTGCTCGGCTTCATCTCGGCGGTCCTGCTCGTCTGCCTGCTGGTCACCGCCCTGGTGGCCTACCTCTACGGCTCGGTCCGGATCGGCCAGCGCGAGCTGCGGATCTCGAAGGCCGCCCGCATCCAGCTGGCCGTGATCGCGGGCCTCTATCTCCTCGTGCAGGGTGCGAGTCTGTGGCTCGACCGCTACAAGACCCTGGTCGAACCGGGCGACCGCATCACCGGCCCCGGCTACACCGGCGTCAATGCGATCATCCCCGGGCTCACGATCCTCTCGATCGCAGCCGTCATCGTGGCACTCCTCTTCTTCGTGACCGCGATCATCGGCCGCTGGCGCTACCCGCTGATCGCGACCGCGCTGCTCATCGTCTCGTCGATCGTCGTCGGCATCGGCTACCCCTGGGTGCTCAACACCTTCCAGGTGCAGCCCAACCAGCTGGCGTTCGAGCGGGAGTACTATCAGCGCGGCATCGACATGACGCAGGAGGCATACGGCATCGACGGGCTGGACAAGACGAACTTCGAAGCGGTCACCGTCGTGGAGCAGAACCAGCTCCGTGAGGATGCGGCGACCACCGCGCAGATCCGCATCATGGATCCGGCCGTCATCAGCCCGACCGTGCGGCAGCTCGAGCAGTACCGCTCCTACTACCAGTTCCAGGACCCGCTCGACGTCGACCGCTACGCGATCGACGGGGTGTCGCAGGACACCGTGGTGTCGGTGCGCGAGCTCAACATGGATCAGCTGGGCGCGGCCGCGTCGTGGCAGAACACGACCCTGGTCTACACCCACGGCTACGGAGTCGTGGCCGCCAAGGGCAACGACCGCACGACCGACGGCGATCCGGTCTTCCTCGAGCGCGGCATCCCCGCGACGGGCTTCCTGTCGGATCAGGAGGATTTCGAGCCGCGCGTGTACTTCGGCGAGTTCTCGCCGACCTACTCGATCGTGGGAGCGCCCGAAGGCACTGATCCTGTCGAGCTCGATTACCCGACCGGTGCGGACGGCGCGAGCGAGACGAAGACGACCTTCAGTGGAGACGGCGGACCGAACATCGGCAGCGTCTTCAACCGGCTGATCTACGCCCTGAAGTTCCAGTCCGAGCAGATCCTGTTCTCCGACAACGTCAACGAGGACTCCCAGATCCTCTACGACCGCGACCCGGGCCTGCGCGTCCAGAAGGCTGCGCCGTACCTCACTCTCGACAGCGACCCGTACCCGAGCGTCGTCGACGGCCGCATCGTCTGGATCGTCGACGGATACACGCTCAGCGCGAACTACCCCTACTCGACGACTGTGAGCCTGCAGCAGGCGATCTCGGACTCGAACGTCACCGCGCCGCGGTTCGCGCTCGACAACATCAACTACATCCGCAACTCGGTCAAGGCGACCGTCGACGCGTACGACGGGTCGGTCACGCTCTACGCGTGGGATGCCGAGGACCCGGTGCTGCAGTCGTGGCAGAACGTGTACCCGTCGACGGTCAAGCCGATCAGCGAGATGTCGGGCGATCTCATGACCCACGTGCGCTACCCGACCGACCTGTTCAAGGTGCAGCGCTACGCGCTGGGCGTGTACCACGTGGATGACGCGCAGTCGTTCTACCAGCGCGACAATGCGTGGCAGACGCCGAACGATCCTCAGCTGGACACCGTCCTGCAGCCGCCGTACTACCTGACGATGCAGATGCCGGGTCAGGAGGCTCCGACCTATTCGATGTTCACGAGCTTCATCCCCGCCTCGGAGGGGACGGCGTCGCGGAACGTGCTGATGGGCTATCTCGCGGTCGACTCCAACGCGGGCGGCGAGGCGGGCGTCAAGAGCCCCGACTACGGGAAGCTCCGGATGCTGGTGGTCGACGCCGACACGACGATCCCCGGTCCCGGCCAGGTGCAGAACACATTCAACTCGGATCCGTTGATCTCCTCGCAGATCAACCTGCTGAGACAGGGCCAGTCCGAGGTGATCAACGGCAACCTGCTCACGCTGCCGGTCGGCGGCGGTCTGCTGTACGTGCAGCCCGTGTTCGTTCAGGCCTCGAGCGGCACTCAGCTTCCGCAGCTTCAGAAGGTCCTGGTGGCCTTCGGCAACGAGATCGCGTTCGAGGACACGCTGAACGAGGCGCTGGACGTGCTCTTCGGCGGCGACTCCGGTGTCGACACCGGTGACGCCGACGTCACGCCGACCCCGGGCCCGACGCCCACACCGGGTGAGACGACCGCTCCCGAGCCGACGGATCCGGCCGAGCCCCCCGCCGACGAGTACGAGGCGGCACTCCAGGAGGCCCAGCAGGCCGTGCTCGACCGCGACGCCGCCCTGCAGTCGGGCGACCTCACGGCCTTCGCCGAGGCGGACGAGCGTCTGACGGCGGCCGTCGAGAAGCTCATCGCCCTGGGCAGCCCGTAGCCCATCCACGGGAAAGCCCCTCCGCCGGTCGGCTGGAGGGGCTTTCCCGTTGACGGGTCAGGACGTGAGGAGCCAGCGCCAGATCAGCAGCAGCGTCACGATGAACCCGGCGATCTGGTTGACCCAGAGGAATCGGCTCCATCCGGCGGTGGCACGCTCCGCGGTCGCGTCGGTGATCGACCGGTACGGCCACACGGTCGCGATGTACAGCAGCGGCACGAGCGCGGCGAGCGGTCCGGGCCACGGGGTCACCAGCATCACCAGACCGGCAGCGGCGTAGCAGGCGAGCGCGAACGAGACTGTCCATCGGGCGCCGCGGGCGGTCGCGATGGAGGAGATTCCGGCCTCGCGGTCGGCGACCACGTCCTGCACCGCACCGAAGGCGTGCGAGGCGACGCCCCAGAGGGCGAAGGCGAGGATCACCGCGGCCAGCTGCCAGGTCCACGTCGCGCCGGCCAGCACCAGACCGTACACGGCGGGGGAGAAGAAGTGGATGCTGGAGGTCACCGAGTCGGCGAATGCGACCTCCTTCAGCCTCAGCGGCGGCGCGCTGTAGAACACGACGAAGAAGAGGCTCGCGCCCAGGACGAGCCACGACAGGGGAGACCCCACGAAGCCGAGGTAGACGACGAAGGGCAGGCAGGTCAGTGCCGCCGCCCACAGGGTGACGGGGTGCATCCGGCGGTCGAGCACGGCGCCGTGCGCGCCACCCTTCCGAGGGTTGCGCAGATCCGACTCGTAGTCGAAGACGTCGTTGATCCCGTACATCGCGAGGTTGTAGGGGATGAGGAAGAAGAGCGTGCCGATCACGAAGGTGGCGTCGACCTGCCGGGTGGTGAGGAGATACGCCGCGGCGAAAGGGTACGCCGTGTTGATCCAGCTGACCGGTCGGGAGGCCACGAACAGCTGCTTCGCGACCGCTCCCAGCCGAAGCGTCTGCGCGTCCGTCATGCGGTGACCTCCTTCCGCCGGTCGAGCAGCGTGTAGACCGCCGGAACCAGGAAGGCGCCGCACAGCGGATAGGAGAAGTCTTCCAGGGGGGCGATGCCGATGCGAAGTCCGCTGAGCATCTCCTCCGGATACTCGACCAGCCCGACGCCGATCATGATGTTGTCGAAGACGGCGGTGAGGACCAGCAGGACGACGGCGGCGATCGCCGAGGCGCCCATCCGTCGGGCGAAATTCGGCCGTCGGATGGTGCACAGCGTGACGATCACCGTCACGATCACGAAGGGCACGACGATCATCGGGTACGTCATGCCCGATCGTCTCCCGCCCGTGCGGACTCCGCCGACGTCAGCGCATCGGATGCGCCCCGCGCCGCGGCCCGCCGGTCGAGCAGGCGCAGCGCAGCCGCCCAGATGACCAGCCCGAGATAGCAGAGGAAGGCGAGGAAGAACAGCTCCTCGAGCGGCAGCTCCGGTCCCAGGTCCACGCCCGTGAAGAGAGGGCTGTCGCCCTTCAGGAAGACGTTGGTGGCGATGCCGACCAGGTCCCAGGCGAGGAAGAACGCCACGCCGATCGCGACGGCGGCGGCGGTCCGGCCCGGAGCCTTCCAGGCCGCGAGTCCGAACCGCGCGTCGATGATCGCGATGCCGGCAGCGGAGATGAGGATGGCGAGGAGGTAGGTACCGGGCACGTCAGACCCTGGCCGGTTCGGGCAGCGGTCCGGGCGTGCGGTCTCCGCGCAGGCGCTTCAGAACCAGCTCGGCGGAGATGAGGCACATGGGCAGGCCGATCCCGGGCAGAGCGGAGGTGCCCGCGTACGAGAGGCCGCTCACCTTGCGTGACACGTTCCGCGGTCGGAACATCGCGCTCTGTCCGAGGGTGTGCGCGAGGCCGAGCGAGTTGCCGCGCCAGGAGTGCAGATCGGTCGCGAAGTCACCCGGGGCGATCGTGCGGCGGACGACGATGCGGTCGGCGAGGTCGGGGATGCCGCACCACTCGGAGATCTGCTGGATCACGCGGTCCGCCGCGGTCTCCACGGAGGGGTCGCCGTCGCCGTCGACGCCGCCGTGACCGATCCGGGGATCGGCCGGGATGGGAACCAGGACGAACAGGTTCTCGTGGCCGGCGGGCGCCACACCGGTGTCCGTGGCGCTCGGCTTGCACACGTAGAGAGAGGCGGGTTCGGGGATGCGGGTGGGCTCCTGGAAGATGTGGTCGAAATTCTCCTTCCAGTCCTCCGCGAACAGCAGGGTGTGGTGCGGCAGCTGCGGCAGCTCGCCCTCCACTCCCAGAAGCAGGAGGAGTGCCCCCGGGCTGGGCGTGCGCTTCGCCCACCACTTCTCCGGGTAGGTCTGCAGGGCGGGCGGCAGCAGCGCCGTCTCGGTATGGTGCAGATCCGCGGTGGAGACGACGAGGTCGGCAGCGACGCGGCGGCCGTCGGCGAGCCGGACGCCGGTGGCGGCGGCATCCGCGGTGGTGATCTCGACGACCTCGGCCCCTGTCTGGATCACAGCGCCGTTGGCCAGGGCGAGCCGCTCGATCGCGTGGATGACTTCCGTGAAGCCTCCGCGCGGATAGAGCACGCCGTCCTCGAGGTCGAGGTGGCTCATGAGGTGGTACAGGCTCGGCACCCCGTACGGCGATCCGCCGAGGAACACGGCGGGATATCCCAGGATCTGCCGCAGACGCGGGTCGGTGAACCGCTGGTCGACGTAGCTGGCGAGCGAGCGCGTGAGAAGCGGGGCCAGCTGGCCGACCCGCTTGAGCAGCGCCGGATCGCGGAGTCCGGCGGTGGTCTCGTACGTGTCGTACAGGAACCGCGACACCGACAGCTCGTAGGCGTCAGCCGCGGAATCGAGGTACGCGTCGAGCTTCGCGCCGGCGCCCGGTTCGATCGACTCGAACAGCGCGGTGGACTCCGCCCGCCCCGAGCGGATGTCGGTGGGCGGCAGCGAGCCGCCGGCGGACGGCTGCGTGTAGACGCGGTACGCCGGATCCAGGCGCACCAGGTCGAGCTCCTGGTCTGCCGTCGTGCCCAGCATGCGGAAGAAGTGGTCGAAGACCTCCGGCATCAGATACCAGCTCGGCCCGGTGTCGAAGCGGAAGCCGTCCTGCTCCCAGGATCCGGCCCGGCCGCCCAGCTCGTCGCGCCCCTCGAGGATGGTGACCGCCCAGCCTTCCGCTCCCAGGAGCGCGGCCGTGGCAAGACCTGCGATGCCGCCCCCGATCACGACCGCGGCGCCCTTCTCGTGGTCGGGCATGTCTGCGTCCTCCGTCGTTCGGTTGCGTGGGGTCATGCACGGGCCCGCGCCGCTGCGCGAGGCGCGAATCCGAGCCACGCGCGGGCGGCGAGGGTCGCCTTCAGCGCGTCGGGAACGCGGACGCGTTCGTCGGGCGTCGCGTCGCGGCGCAGGCGGTCGGACAGGGCGGCGAACAGGTCGTGCGCGGCGGTCACGGCGCGGCGGCTGTCTGCGGGCAGGCGGGGGATGACCGCTGCGGCAGCCGCAAGATCTCCGTCGATCCGATCGAGGACCTGCGTGCGCGTCGACGCGCCAGACCCGAGCCCGAGGTAATCGCGGCCGAGCGCGTCCTCGTCGTGGTGCAGATCGCGCAGGAAGTTGACGTCTTGGAACGCCGCGCCCAGGCGACGCGCGCCGTCGACGAGCTCGGGATCCGGATCGGTCGGACGCGCAGCGCCCGCGTTCACGAAGACCTGCAGGCACATGAGTCCCACGACCTCCGCCGACCCGTAGACGTAGTCGTCGTGGGAGGCGGCATCGTGCCGCGCGGTGAGCAGATCCGTCCGCATCGACGCGAAGAACGGTCCGGTGAGTGCCGCACCGATGCCGCACTCCCGTGCGGTGCGTGCGAAGGCATGGACGACGAGGTTCGAGCTGAATCCCCGATCGATCGCGCGGAGGGTGTCGGCTTCCAGCTCATCGAGGATCGCCCGCTCTTCAGCAGGATCGAGCCCCGCAGCGGCCGCCGGCCCGTCGACGATCTCATCGGCGATCCGCACGAGTGCGTAGATGTTGCGCACGTGCGGGCGGGGGCGAGGGCCCAGCAGACGCGTGGCGAGGCCGAACGACGTCGAGTACGCCGCGATCACGGCGGCCGCGGCATCCTGCGCGGTTCTGTCGTAGAGGGCGAGCCCGGTCGGCTCATGGCTCACGGGATGCGCTCCTCGACGCGATCGGCCAGGTCGCGCAGCAGCGGACGTGCCTCGATCGGGAATGCCGGTTGTTCGACGGCGGTGCGCACAGTTTCGAGCGTATCCCCGATCAGAGCACGCAGGCGCAGTCGCGCCCCACTCTCCTCCAGGGCGAGCTGCGCCTCGCGCACGGCGATCGGCCCCGTGTGCGCGACGGCCAGCGCGTCGTTCACCCGAGACCAGGTCGGCGTCTGACGGGCGAGGGCGATGAGCGGCGTGCGCTTGGACTCGCGAAGATCGCCGCCCTCGTCTCGGCCGGCCTGCTCGGCGGAGCCGAAGGCGCCGATGAGATCGTCGACCAGCTGGAAGGCGAGCCCCAGCCTGCCGCCCTCCGTGTCGAGTGCCGCGACCGCGTCATCGGGTGCGCCTGCCAGCAGGGCGCCGGCGCACAGCGGAGCACTGAACGAGTACACGGCCGTCTTGTTGAAGGTGGCGTCGAAGATCAGGTCCGCCTCGGCATAGTCCGGGGTCACCGAGTTCTCGACGTCGGCGAGCTCACCGGCCGCCGAGACGTAGATGGCGTCGTCGAGGAGGCCGAACAGCCCGGCACGCACGTCCGAGGGTGCATCGGCGAGCGCGATGAGGCGCGATGCCTCGTGCAGCAGGAGATCACCGGCGAGAATGGCCGCCGCGTCTCCCAGGATCGCCGCACCCGCGGCATCCGCACCCCGTTCGCGCCCGCGCAGCCGGAACTCGCCGGCGACGTTGGGGATGCCGCGGCGAACGGTGTCGTGGTCGATCACGTCGTCGTGCACCACGAACGCGGTGTGCAGCAGCTCGAACGCAGCGGCGACCGAGTACAGGGCCGGGCAGTCGTCGCAGTCGCCCCCGAACGCGGTGAAGGATGCCGCGACCAGCGCCGGACGGAACCGCTTGCCGCCCGAGGTCGCACGTCCGACGGCTTCGCCCAGTGTCTCGAAGCCTCCGCCGAGTTCCGTCGCCCGGTGGCGGATCCGCCGCAGTGAGTCGTCGATCGCGTCGTCGATGCGCGCCCGGGTGGCGGAGGCGATCATGACGCGCGTCGTCGCTGCAGACGCCGGTTCCGAGTCGAAGAGGTGGAGCTGCTGCGCCTGGAGCACGAGCCACGGGCTGAAGGCCCACGGGGTGGCGGTGAGCGAGACGCCGAGCGCGGCGGGGTCCACCCACTTCGCGTCCACGACCTCGAGCGGGTTCAGGACCGGCTCATCGGAGGTGCGTGCGGTGTAGACCGGGCACACTTCGTGCTCGACGATGCCGCTCGTGTCGACGGCGCGGTAGCGGAACAGCGGCAGCGCCAGCTCGATCTCGGTGAGTCTGAGGCCCAGCTCGTACTCCGCGCGGCGGTGCACCGCAGTGAGGAGCGGCTCGGCCGGCCGGGGGTGGCCGCAGAAGGAGTTGCTCCAGACACCCGGCCAGGTCGTCTTGCCCAGCGCGCGGCGCGTCACGAGCACCTCGCCGTCGTCGTTGATGACGTGGCAGGAGAAAGCCAGGTGCAGCGCGGTGTCGGTGCCGTGGACGCTGCTCTTGGGGGCCGTGCCAATCGCCCGGCCCTCGTCGTCGAGGAGGACCACCTGGTCGGCGTCGCTCATGGGATCCTCCTTCAAATTGCTAGTTTAGCTAGCGATATCTTTCGCCCGATGATACAAGGGCCGAGGAGGGGGTGTCCACACGACGCGGTCGCGCCCGCCTCGCTGCGGTGCACCACCATTCTGAAGGGATTTGCACCCCACGGGATGCAAAGCAGAAGGCCCCGGACGAATCCGGGGCCTTCTTCTTTGTTGCGGGGACAGGATTTGAACCTGCGACCTCTGGGTTATGAGCCCAGCGAGCTACCGAGCTGCTCCACCCCGCGGCACGAGAATCAAGCCTAGCACGCTCGCCGCGCACGGTCATGCCGCCGCATCCGCTTGCCGTCGTCGCACGTGGCGGACCAGGATGAAGGCATGCCGGCACCACGCGATATCGACTCCGAAGACGACCTGCGGGACGGCCGTGACGAGACCCCGGCCGAACGCGCGGACCGCAACTGGAACGAAGTGCTCCAGGAGCTGCGCGTCATGCAGACCGGCACGCAGATCCTCACCGGATTCCTCCTCGCTCTGGCCTTCCAGCCCGCGTTCGCCGACCTGAGTGACGGCCAGCGCACGTTCTACCTGGCGCTGGTCGTGCTGTCGGCGCTGTCGTCGATCGTGGCGCTGGCTCCGGTCGCCCTGCACCGCTGGCTCTTCCAGCAGCAGGCGAAGATGAAGGTCGTCATCTACGGGCACGTGGCGCTGATCGCGGCGCTGGTCACGGTTTCTCTCCTCCTGGTGGGAGTTGTCGGCTTCGTGTTCGACGTGGTCGTCGACGGGCAGGCGGCTGGCGTGGCCGTGATCGCTCTGAGCGTGCTGATCCTGGCGACCTGGATCGCCACGCCGCTGGCCATGCGGGTGCGACACGGGTCAGCGCGGTGAGCGGCGCGGCATCCCCGACCACGGCCCTGGCCGTCGCGCAGTTCGCGCCCGCCGCCGACCCCGGCGCGAACCTCGACGCGATCGAGCAGCTGGTCGTCACGGCAGCCGCGCGCGGCGCATCGCTCATCGTCCTCCCGGAGTACTCCAGCTTCTTCGTCGACCCGTTCGACGAGACGCTGGCCGAGCACGCCCAGCCGCTGGACGGGCCGTTCGTGCAGGCTCTGACCACCATGGCCGGCTCGCACGGCGTGCACATCGTCGCCGGGCTGGTCGAGCAGGCCGGCGACGGTCGACGCGTGCGCAACACGGTCGTCGCTGTCGACGGCGACGGGCTGGCGGCGAAGTACCGCAAGCTGCACCTGTACGACGCGTTCGGGCAGCGCGAGTCGGATTGGGTGGAGCCCGGTGAGCTCGTGGAGCCGGAGACGTTCTCGCGTCGACGGCCTGCGGTTCGGCCTGATGACGTGCTACGACCTCAGATTCCCGGAGGTGGGCCGGATGCTGGCCGACGCGGGCGCCGAGGTGTTCCTGGTACCGGCCGAATGGGTGCGCGGACCCCTCAAGGAGCACCACTGGCGCACCCTCGTGCACGCCCGCGCGATCGAGAACACCGTGTATGTCGCGGCGGCGGACCACCCTCCGCCGCTCGGAGTCGGCCACTCGATGATCGTCGACCCTCAGGGGGTCGAGATCGCGGCGATCGGCACGGCCACCGATGTCGTCGTCGGCCATATCGACCGCGCGGCGCTCGACCGGGTCCGCCGCGTCAATCCCGCCCTGCGCCTGCGGCGCATGGCCGTGGTGCCGCGCGACGAGGCCGCTCGCTCCTGATCGTCGCTGCGCGCATCACGCGGCGAGCGAGCGCGAGACGCGCGGCGGCGTCCTCCAGCACTTCGACGCGCTTGCAGGCGGCGAAGCGCACGAGCGTCGCATACTCCGCCCTGCGGGCCGACCCGACGAACGCGGTCAAGGGGATCGCGACCACGCCGGCGCGGAACGGCAGCGCACGACAGAAGTCGGCCGCGTCGGTCGCTCCGAGCGGAGCGGCATCCGCCACGGTGAAGTACGACCCGGCCGGCTCCGAGACCGAGAAGCCCGCGGCGCGCAGTCCCGAGCCGAGCAGGTCGCGCTTGGCGCGCAGCGCGTCTGCGATGCCGTCGAAGAAGGCGTCGGGCAGCCGAAGGCCGGTGGCGATCGCGGGCTGGAACGGGGCGCCGTTCACGTAGGTCAGAAACTGCTTGACGGCCAGCACCGCATCCACGAGCACGGCAGGGCCCGACACCCAGCCGATCTTCCATCCCGTCGTGGAGAACGTCTTGCCGCCCGAGGAGATGGTGAGCGTGCGCTCCCACGCGCCAGGCAGCGTCGCGATCGGCGTGTGCACGCGGTCGAAGACGAGGTGCTCGTAGACCTCGTCTGTCACGATCACAGCGTCGTGGCGCTCGGCGAGGCGGATGACCTCGTTCTGCAGCTCGCGCTCGAAGACGGCTCCGGTGGGGTTGTGCGGATCGTTGATCAGGATCACCCGGGTCCGGTCGGAGACCGCCGCGCGAAGCTCGTCGAGGTCGGGCTGGAAATCGGGCCATCGCAGCGGGACGGTCACCAGCCGAGCGCCCGCCAGCGCGACGACGGCGGCATAGGAGTCGTAGTACGGCTCGAAGACGACGACCTCGTCGTCGGGCCCGTCGATGAGCGCCAGCAGGCTCGCCGCGAGAGCCTCGGTCGCCCCCGCCGTGACGAGGACGTCGCGGAGGGGATCGAGGTGCTGGCCGTAGAAGCGCTGCTGATGCTCCGCGATGGCGTGGAGCAGATCGGGGAACCCGCGCCCCGGCGGGTACTGGTTGACGCCGTCGGCGATCGCGGCACGCGCCGTGTCGAGCACGGCGGCGGGGACCGTCCTCGTCGGGGAACCCCTGACCGAGGTTGATGGCGCCCGTCTGCGCCGCGAGTGCCGACATCTCGGCGAAGATGGTGGGGCGGGTCGATCCGTCGGGACCGATGAGGCCTGCGCCGACCGCCGTGCGGCGCCAAGCTCCGGGTGTGACTCGCATCCGGTTCACGCTACTCGCATAGACCGCGCCCATCCCCGGCATAAGAAACGCACAGCAACCAGGGCGAGAGTAGTCGTGGTCGGCAGAAGGAGCACACCATGAGCGAGACCCCGGGCGAACGCCCCTCGAATTCCCACCCAGAGACCCCCGGTGGCGACGCCCCGGCGGCCGAGGCGACATCGCACGCCCGCCGGGCAGTCCGCAGGCGCCGAGCAGGCCTCACCCCCCGCTGCTCCGGTCCAGCCGGCGGCTGCCGCGTGGCAGGCCCCTCACAGCGGATCGGCGCCCGGCTACCCGCCCTACCCGCAGTACGGTCCGCCGCGGCCGCAGACCTACGCCGGTCAGCCGGCGCCGGGTCAGCCGTACGCGATCGGCCTTCGGTCCGCGCCGACCAGGGCCAGACCCAGCCGACCGTGCCCTTCGACCGGCCCGCAACCGGCGCCGTGCCGGTGGGCGCGCCCGCCGGAACGCGCACGGACGACGGGGCGGCCAAGAAGAAGGGCGCCGGCAAGGTCGTCGGACTGATCGTCGCCGCAGCCATCGTCGGAGGCGCGTCGGGACTCGGCGGCGCGTATGCGGGGGTGAACCTCTTCGCTCCGACCGGGTCCGGTCCGGCGGCGGGGCCGTCGACCGTCACCGTCAACAACAGCGACTCGGTGAACCAGACCACGGCCATCGCCGGCAAGGTCCTGCCGAGCGTGGTGACGATCGAAGCGGTCGGCACGAACGGTGCCGGCACCGGCTCGGGCGTCGTGCTCACCAGTGACGGATACGTCGTCACGAACACCCACGTCGTGACCCTCGACGGCGCGACGGCAGACGCCGCGATCCGGGTCACGACCTCGGACGGCCGGGTCTACGACGCCGAGATCGTCGGCACCGACCCCACCTACGACCTGGCCGTGATCAAGCTGACGGATGCCGAAGGCCTCACGCCGGTCGAGTTCGCCGACTCCTCGGAGCTGAACGTCGGAGACCAGACGATCGCCGTCGGTGCGCCGCTGGGCCTGTCCAACACGGTCACCACCGGCATCGTGAGCGCACTGAACCGCTCGATCCAGATCGCCTCCGCAGCGGCGCCCGACGCGGGCAGCGGCGAGGGGGAGACGCCCGACGAGGCGCCAGCGCCCGAGGAGGGAGAGACCCCTCCGTTCTTCTTCGACTTCGGCGAGGGCGACACCCAGTCGCAGACTCCGACGGAATCGATCTCGATCGCGGTCATCCAGACCGACGCGGCGATCAACCCGGGCAACTCCGGCGGCGCACTGGTCGACGAGGACGGAAAGCTCATCGGCATCAATGTCGCGATCGCAACGGCCGGCGGCGCCACCGAAGCGGGGTCGATCGGTGTCGGCTTCTCGATCCCTTCCAACATCGTGCAGCGCGTGACCGACGAGATCATCGAGTCCGGCGCGGCCACGCACGGGCTGCTCGGTGCGAGCGTCCGCGACGCGGCAGCGGTCGAGGACTCCACGATGACCGGCGCGTACATCGCCGAGGTCGTCGCGGACGGCGCCGCGCTCAGGCAGCCGGCCTCCAGGAGGGCGACATCGTCACGGCGTTCAACGACGTCCCGGTCACCGACGCGACCGACCTCACGGCCCAGGTCCGGGCGGCGGCAGCAGGCAGCGAGGCGACCGTCACGTTCGTCCGCGACGGTGAGACCGCAGACCGTCGAGGTGACCCTGGGCGAGCTCCCGCTGTAGGAGGAACCCGACGCAGCGGACGTGCGCTCCTGACGGCGCGGGTCCCTCCGGGATCCGGACGCCACCCCGCGATAGGCTCGCGGGGTGGCGTCTTTCTCGTTCAGTGCGGGAAACGCGCGGAAGCTCGCGGCGCTCCCGCTCTACCTGCTCGGCCGCCTCGCCACGCTCCTCATCCCGCGGCGCCGGACGCGTGGGTCTTCGGCTGCGGCGTCGGCATCGCCGACGGCGCACTGGCCCTGTGGGACGTCGTCCGGGGCGACGGGCATCCCGCCGTCTGGCTCGTGGGCAGCGCCTGCCGAAGGGACGGATGCCGCGGCCCGCGGCATCCCGCACGCCCGAAAGGGCTCGCTGCGCGGCTTCTGGATGACCGCCCGCGCTCGCGTCGTCGTCGTCACGCACGGCTTCGGAGACGTGAACCGCTATGCGATCTCCGGTGCGTTCGTCGTGCAGCTGTGGCACGGCATTCCGCTCAAGCGGATCGGGCTGGATTCACCCGTGACGGTGCAGAGCGGCATCCTGCCCGCACTCGGCGGCGATCAGGCGGCTGCTCGCGGCGATGTACCGGATCGCGGCGCGGCGTATCGACGTCCTGCCGGCAGCCTCCCACCGGGTGCGCGGACGCCTCGAGTCGGCGTTCGGGCTGCCCGATACGCGGCTTCCGGTCACGGGGGAGCCTCGGGTGGACGTGCTGTCCCGCGGGACCGCCGGAGCGAGCGCAAGAAGTCCGCGCGTGCCGCGATCGAGCGCGCGGCGGGTCCGGTCGGACCCGGACGCGGTTCGTGCTCTACGCGCCGACGTGGCGAGACGGTGCGCCCGACCCCGCCGTCCCGACCGGCAGAGGACTGGTCGTCGATCTCGGCAGGTCCTCGACCGCCGCGACGCCGTGCTGCTGGTCCGCTCCCATCCGCTCGGCGCGGGCGACTACACGCCGGCGATCCGCACCGACCGCGTCCGCGATCTGGGCAGCAGCCGGGTGGCGGATGTGACGCCGCTCCTGCCGGGGCTGGACGCCCTGATCACCGATTACTCCTCGCTCGTCTTCGACGCCGCCCTGGTGCCGCTCCCGGTCGTCTTCCTGGCGCCCGGACGTCGAGGCGTATGCGCGCAGCGGGGCTTCTACGGCTCCTACGAGGACGTGGCCGGACGAGACTGGGCGACCGATTGGGCGGGCGCCGCGAGGCAGTTGGATGCGGTTCTGCGCGACGAGGCCGATCGCGCGCGCCGGATGGATCGGTCCGAGGCGTTGAGCCAGCGGCGTGCACGCGTTCCGGGACGGCGGGAACACCCGGAGGGTGTACCGTGCCATCCTGGCGGGACTCCGAGCAGCGCAGCCGGGAACCGCGATGGAAGGACTTCGATGACCGACGCCCGCTTCTCCACCGACGGCGGCGCCACGCTGATCGTGTCCGGGTCGGGCCCGCGCCCGGCATCCGTCGATCTCATCGGTCCGCGTGCCCGCGTCGTCGGCAAGCCTGACGGGCCGTGGCACGACGTGGACGGCCGTGCTGCCGCTCCGGGCCTCCCGATGGGGCGGCGATGAGCTGCCGCTTCCGACCGTGGGGGTACGAGCTGCGGATCACCCTCAGCGACGGCAGGATCGCCGATCCCCCGACACGTCTGCCGCTCGCGCAGCTCGGCACCCTCCGTGCGGCGCTGGAGGGCACGACCCTCACGATCGGCCCGCCGATCGACCCGGCGTACGACTCGGGGGAGGGCCAGGCCGCCCTCGAGAGGCGCTATGCGACGCGACCCGCAGCCCTGGAGAACGCGGTGTTCTTCGAGAGCTTCTACGGGCGCAACGCGAGCTGCAATCCGCTCGCGATCGATCGGGAGCTGTCACGACGCGCGCCGGGCGCTCACACGCTATTGGAGCGTCGTCGACCTCTCGGTGCAGGTTCCCGCCGGCGCGATCGCCGTGGTCGACGGCAGCCCGGAGTGGTGGCGCGCGCGGGGATCTGCGCGCCTGCTGGTCGTCAACGACTGGCTGCGGCGCACGTTCTCGCGTCGGCCGGGCCAGATCGTCCTGCAGACCTGGCACGGCACTCCGCTGAAGCGCCTCGCCCTGCACCGACCAGGCTTCGACCCCCGGAGGATGGCCGCGGTCCTCAAGGAGTCGCGACGATGGAACGTGCTGCTGGCGCAGAACCCGTATGCGGCGCGCATCCTCGGAAAGGCGTACGCCTTCCTCTCGCGTCCGATCTGGGTGGAGGGCTACCCCCGCAACGACGTCCTGACCAAACGCAGACGACGGCTCGACGCGGGCGGCGCTCGGCATCCGGCCCGATGAGCGCGTGCTGCTCTATGCGCCCACCTGGCGCGACGACCGGTCGGAGATGGTCGACTTCGTCGACCCGGCCGCCCTCGCCGACGCGACCGACTCGGTCGTGCTCGTGCGCGGGCACTCCCGCACGCTGCTTCCGGGGCGGGATGCCGAAGGCCCGCGCGTCGTGGACGTCACGGGCTTTCCCGACACCTCGCGCCTGCTCCTGGTGGCGGACGCTCTGATCACCGACTACTCGTCGGTCATGTTCGACTTCAGCGTGACCGGCAAGCCGATGTACTTCCTCGTGCCCGACATCGAGCACTACCGGGGCGAGCTCCGCGGCTTCTACTTCGACCTGATCGCGCACGCTCCGGGACCGGTCGTCCGCAGTGAGGCGGAGCTGGTCGCGAGCCGTGCGCGACGGCGATCCCGGCGAGTTCTCGAGCAGGTACCGGGTGTGGCGCGAGAAGTTCAACCCGCGTGACGACGGGAGCGCGGCCGCACGAGTGGTCGACCGCATCCTCGACCAGGGATTCGTCACCCTCGACCGGTAGTCCCCGGCGCGGCGGTCAGGGGAGCGGCGTGTTGCGGTCTCCCAGCCGGGAGGTGTCGACCGTGTCGTGCGCTCCGCGCAGAACGCCGATCAAGAATCCGGTGCCCCACGCGAGGTGCATCGTCGGAAGGACCGCCGCGGTCCACAGCTTGTCGCGCCAGCCGCGCCCGCCGCCCGGGCCGATCGCGACCGCGAGCACGAGAAGGGCGTACGCCACGACGGGAAGATACAGGACGGATGCCGCCAGAGCGGCCCAGCCTTCGAGGACGCCGGTGAGCTGCAGCACGGCGACCACCGGGCAGAGCGCGAGGTCGACCACGAGGGCCGGTGGTGCGAAGAAGCGGAGGGAGTTGCCGCGCCCGTAGCGGCGCACGAGTTCGCCCCGCCATCTGCCCGTGGCAGAGAACTGGCGCACCAGCCGCGTCCAGCTCTCCCTGGGCCAGTAGGTCACGGCGAGGGTGGGATCGAACCACACGCGGTAGCCGGCGCGGCGGATTCGGAGGTTCAGCTCCCAGTCCTCGCCCCGCCGGATGGTCTCGTCGAAGAGCCCCACCTCCTCCAGCACGTCTCGGCGCATGACACCGAGATACGCCGACTCGGCCTCCCCCTCCTGCGTGCCGCTGTGGTAAGCACCGCCGCCGAGGCCGATCGGCGAGTTGTACGCCCGCGCGACCGCACGCTGGAAGGGGGTCCGCCCGTCTGCACGCATGACGCCGCCCACGTTCGCCGCGCCGCACCCTGGTGAGGGTCTCGAGGGCACGCCGGGTGTACCCCGGCTCGAGCTCGGAATGCGCGTCCACCCGCACGATCGTCGGATACCGTCCCGCCCGGATCGCACGGTTCAGACCGATCGGGATGTCGGCCTGCGGGTTGTCGACCAGCACGATGCGGTCGTCCGCGGCCAGCTCCCGGGCCAGCTCGGTCGTGCCGTCGGTCGACGGCGCCAGGGCGAGGATCAGCTCGGTCGGCCCGCTGACGTCCTGCGCGAGCACCGTCTCCACGGCCCTGCGCAGATAGTCACGCTCGTTGAGCACCGGCATCACGAAGCTCACCCCGGCGCCGTCCGCGACGGCGGGCGCATCTCTGCGCGCGGGCTGGTCCTCATGCATCCGTCGATCATGCCACGCGGCCGGCGGCGCGCCGGAGACCGTCGGTATCCTGAGGGCGTGGGTCTCCTCTCGGACGCGAAGAAGGCGGCGGCGCTCCTGCGGAAGGCCGTCGCCGGCCGCGCGGCCGCCGGCGAGGTGCGCCGCACCGTCGCTGCTCGGCCGCTGCATCCGGTGAATCGCTACCGCGTCGCGGTCTACTTCGCCGACGGCGTGGTGAACATGTACCAGATCCGCCAGTGGTACCGCCCGCTTGCGGAACTCGCCGAGACCTGGCCGGTCGTGATCCTCGGTCGCAACGCGACCGGTGTCCGTGCACTTCTGGCCGACGACGCCCTCCCGGTCGCCTTCGTCCCGACCGTCCGAGACGTCGAGGGCTTCCTGGCGACGCAGGACATCCGGATCGTGCTGTACGTGAACCAGAACACGCGCAACTTCCAGATGTTCCGCTACGGCCGCCGCTGGCACGTGTTCATCAATCACGGCGAGTCCGACAAGATGTACATGACCACGAACCAGTACAAGTCGTATGACTTCGCCCTCATCGCCGGTGACGCCGCACGGGAACGCCTGGGCAGGGTCCTGTGGGACTACGACCTCGAGCGGCGGACGATCCAGATCGGGCGGCCGCAGGCCGACCACTATTCCGGCATCCTCCCGTACACGCCCGACGAACGCACGGTCGTGCTCTACGCCCCGACGTGGGAGGGTGACCGGCCGTCGGCTCACTACGGGTCGATCCTGTCCCACGGCGAACGGCTGGTGACGGCGCTGCTGGCCACTGGCCGGCACCGCGTGATCTACCGACCGCATCCGCGCTCCGGAGTGGTCAACCCGGCATATGGAGCGGCGAATCAGCGCATCATCGCGGCTCTCGCCTCCGCGAACGCCTCAGACCCGGCATCCCGCCACATCTTCGACGACGGACCGGATCTGGGGTGGCAGCTGGCGGCGGCCGACGTCGCGATCGTCGATGTCTCGGCAATGGTCTACGACCGGCTCGCCGCCGACAAGCCGCTCATGGTGACGCGACCGGCCGACCCCGAGGCCGTGATCGACACGCACGGCTACCTGTCGGCGTGCGAGTGGCTGGACGCTGCGGATGCCGGGTCGGTGGTCGCGGAGACCGATCGAGTCCTCGCCGACCCGGAAGCCGTCTCGCGACTCGAGCACTGGGTGCATCGCTACTTCGGCGACACCACGCCGGGGGCGGCGACCGAGCGCTTCCACGCGGCGATCGCGCAGCTCATGGAGACGTGGGAGCTGTGGCACCGCCGCACGGTCGACGAAGACGACGACGAGGATGCCGAGCCCGACGAGGCGGAACTCGACGACTGAGACCCGTCAGGAGACGGCGGCGGGCTTCTCCACGAGCCGTGCGATCGCCCGCAGCGGGATCGTGACCCAGGTCGGGCGATTGCGCGACTCGTAGATCGCCTCGTAGACCGCCTTGTCGAGTTCGAGTGCGGCCAGCAGAGCGCTGCCGACGTCGAGCTCGGCACCCGCGGTTCCGGCGTAGCCCTCGACGAACGAGTGCCGCGCCTCCCGCGCCCAATCCCGCACCGCCTCCGGCGAGCGATCCGGGTGGTCGAGGCGGATCGAACCCGCCACATAGTCGAACGATCGCAGCATCCCGGCCACGTCTCGGAGCGGAAGGTCGGGGCTCACGCGTTCGCCCATAGGGCGAAGGGGCTCGCCTTCGAAGTCCAGCAGCACCCAGCCGCGTTCGGGCACCTGAAGCACCTGACCGAGGTGGTAGTCGCCGTGGATGCGCTGGAGAGCGGGCCAATCGGCGTCGAGAGCCCGCTCGTACACGGCCTCGATCGCCTCCCGGCGTTCGGCGATCGCGGGAACCTCGGCGATCGCGATCGCGAGTCGACGCCGCCAGGTCGCGGCGGTCGCCTCCTGGTCCGCCGCCTGAGTCGTCCGGGTCGGGAACAGTTCTGCAAGGGCGAGGTGCACCTCCGCCGTCGCGACACCGAGGGCGTGCGCGCGGTCGCGGAAGTCCTCCGCGCGGGCTGCCGCGCGAAGCGCGACCCGCCAGGCGTCCTCGACGCCGGGAAGGAACTCCTGCGCGAAGGCCAGCGACCCGGTGACGGTCCCGCGGGCGCTGCTGAGATCCGGCCACGTGCCCTCGATCGAACCGATCGCACGCGGGACGTGCGGCGAGCCGGCATCCGCGAGCGCCGTCTGCAGCTCGATGTCGGGATTCAGACCGGGATGCAGCTGCCGGAAGACCTTGCAGATGATCGGCATCGACCCGTCGTCAGGGCGGTAGATGAGCGACGTGTTCGACTGCTCGCCCGCAAGTACGGTCGCCGTCATCGGAGCTTCCGCCGCGACGGCGGAGCGTCGATCTCCCGGTCGCGGTCGCACGCGGGCCGCCTCCCTGTCCGCCGGCTGTCACCATCCTCAGCAGAGCCGTCGTGTAAGCGGGGTCGAACGGCCCGTCGACGAACGTGGTCCCGGGCTCGGGGCTGCCGATGATGTGGTCGGGCGAGGCATCGACGCTCGCAGTCGCCCGGGACACGACCGGGATCTGGTACAGCACGGCCGGCAGCGCTCCCTCGTCGGCGACCAGGAATGTGCGGACGCGGGCGTCGTGCGGCTCGTGGGCGGCGTCGGACTCACCCGGCCCTGGCACAGCGCTCGCCGGCGGCTCCCACCATGCGACGAGGCGCAGGCTGGGTGGTCGCCCTTTCGCGGCGTACCACCGCTGCCGGGGCATCCATGCCGCAAGGCACGCCAGCGTGCTGTCCATACCCCGATTATGCCGGGTCGGTTCCGCTCCATCGGAAGCGCGCGGGGAACGCCTTGAACCCGGCAGGCGCTACGCCGGAGCGTCGCCCTTGCTCGGCTCCTCGGTCACCGGCGAAGCCTCCGCCGGAACCGCCAGCGGAATCACCACCGATTCGACCGCACCGAGGAACGAGAGACCGTCGGCAGACTCGATCGGCGGGGCAAGCGATTCGGCGGCGGTGCCGGCAACCCGCGGCTCGGAGGGCAGACCGGCCCACTCGGCGGGTTCCTCCGGACGCGTCGTGAACTGACCCATGGGTCGATTCTGCGCCTTGGACAGCCGGGTGGTCAGTCGTCCGCCAGGCCCGCATCCAGCGGATCGTCGACGGATGGCGTGGCACCCTCCTTCTCGATCGCCTTGCGCCTCGGCGTCACCGCTCCACCGACCTTGCGACCCGCCGAGCCGACGGCGGAGACGCCACGCGTGAGCCCGCCGGTGATCGCGCCGCCCGCGCGGCGGATCCCGCGGGTCGCGGCGTGCTCCAGGCGGAGGGTGTCGGGCCGCGGTTCGAGATCGGCGGGAAGATCGAGCGGGGGAAGACCGAACGCGCGTCGCGACCCGACGAGCACCCGACGGCCGAGGATGTTGTTGCCCGCGCCACCGACGGCCGCGCCGATTCCGAAGGGCAGCGCCTTGCCGATGAACGAGGCGCCGCCACGGGCGGCGAAGGAGCGCACGAACATGTTCTTGAGCCGATCGACGATCGGACCGAGCGCTGCGCGCGGAATCGTCTGCGTCACGAGCTCACCCCAGTAGCGGTCGCGCGCGACGCCCTTGCCTGTCGCCTGACCCGCCAGCTGCGAGACGAGATCCACGCCCTCCTTGCCCAGCATGAGCGTGAGCACCAGCGCGCGCGCCCGCTCGGGATCGGCGACCGGGATGCCGTGCACCTCCGAGACGGACTGGGCGAAGAGCGTCGTCGCCTCGAGGAACCCGACCGTTTCGACCCCGCTGAGCGCGAGGGTGACTCCGGTGCCGATGCCGGGGACCACCGCAGTCGCACCCACCGCCGCACCGCCCGTGGTCACCGCCGCCAGATAGCGGCGCTCCAGGATGCGCACGATCTCGGTCGTCGTGGCGTTCGGGTGACGAAGACGGATGCTGCGCAGGTGGGCCACCACGACCGGCCGCTGAATAGCCAGCACGCGGTCGAGCATGCGGATGATCATCGGATGCTCGTCCGAACCGGCAGGCGGAAGCCCCCCCGTCCACGGTGCGTCCTCGGGGAGGGAGTGTATGCGGTGAACCCTGGCGGCCATCACCGCCGATCCTATGCGCCGGGCGCTGAGCAGACGCCGGGCTTGACAATCCCGGAATCCGACCGTCAGACGAAGAGGTTCGCGCGCTCCAGGTCCTCAGCGAAGTCGACCTCGACGGCGTAGAGGTCGGAGATGTCGAGCGGCTCCAGACGCAGGCCGTCTTCGACGATCGCCAGTTCGAGCCCGCGCTCGAAGTAGTCCTGGTCGTCGACGCGGGACAGTTGGCGGATGAACACGCTCTTGTCGGCGCTCGAGATGTAGTTGATCCCGACCGCCTCGCCGATGCCGCCCGAGACGGTCTTGGAGAGCTCGCGGATGCAGCCCTCGGCCGTGACGGTGTACTTGACCTCTTCGTCACTGACCTTCGACGTGTTGACGGTGACGAACGATTGGTCGCGCTCGATCAGCTCGATCGCACGCCCGAGCACCCGCGGGTCGAAGACGACGTCGCCGTTCATCCAGAGCACGCCGCCCTTGCCGCTCTTGGCGAGGGCGCGCAAAAGGCTCTTGGAGGTGTTGGTCTGGTCGTACCGGTCGTTGTAGACGTAATCGACATCCGGGAAGGCCTCGACGATCGACTCGGCTCGGTAGCCGACGACGGTCGTGATCCGCGCCTCGTCGCCGAACGCCGCACGGATGTTGTCGTGCTGCTGGCGCATGATGCTGCGGCCGTCGCTGAGCTCCGTCAGCGGCTTGGGCAGGCTGCGGCCGAGCCGCGAGCCCATTCCGGCTGCGAGTATCACGGTCTGAAGGGTCAAGGTCTGCTCCTGGGGGGATGGGTGTCTTCACCGTCGGTTCACCGACGCGACACTCCCTCGTGCCTGTTTCATGGTAGCGAAGGCACCTGTGAAGCCGCATAATGCGGGGGTCCCGTTGTCGATTCGTGACATAACCTGACTGTTGAAAGCCCGCGCCTCGCATTGCGATGCTCTTCGACACGCTTGGTAGGTTGTATCGGTGACAGCCCCGCTGCCCATGCCACACGACGCACATCCGAGTCAGCCGGATGGCGATCGAGATGGCGCGCGAGGGTCGCTCACGCCCGTTCGTCCGCTGCCGCCCAAGCCGGACACTCCCGCCGCGCTGGCTGCGCAGGAACGCCACCGCCGCCGGCTCGCAGGAACCCGCCACCGCGCGCCAGATCGAAGCGGCCGTCGAAGAAGACCCGCCGCGGCAGGAAGGCGCCCGACCCGGGGCCGCCGCCGCCGCTGCCGCCCGATCTGGTCATCCCGCCCAAGCCGCCCCTTCCTCCCGTCGACGCGCCCGCGCCGTCCGCCCAGGAGTCGACCGACACGCAGCCGGCGGGCGACGAGGTCCGGGAGCCCGTCGTCACCGAGCCGGAAGCGTCTGCCGCGCCGGCAGCGGCCTTCTCGCCTGCTGCGGTCGCGACTGCCACGACGGAGACGCGCGCAGAGCCCGCGTCGAGTGAGGTGGTCCTCGACCACCCGCCCGTGGCTGCCGATGTGGCTCCCGCACCCGAGGAACCCGCAGTCGAGGACCCGCCGGTGGATGCCGACGTGATCACCGCGCCGGCGGAACCCTCGGTCGAGGACCCGCCGGTGAATGCCGACGTGATCGCCGCGCCGGCGGAACCCGCGGTCGAGGAACCCGTCGAGGTTGCCACCGTCGTGTCCACGACCATGGAGCGGAGACGGGTGCACCTGCAGCCGGCCCCCGCCGCCGACCTGACCTCCGCCCCGGCGTCGTTGCCTGATCTTTTCGGCGCGGCATCCGTCGATCCCCTCACTGCTGCCCTGGTGGTCAAGGGCGTCACGAAGGCCTTCGGCGAGACGCGTGCGGTGGACGGAATCGACCTCACCGTGCCGGCCGGGATCTTCTACGGCCTGGTCGGACCCGAACGGCGCAGGCAAGACGACCACGCTCTCGATGATCGCCGGCCTGCTGCGGCCCGACCGCGGCGCGATCCGCGTGAACGGCGTGGACGCCGCCGCCGACCCCCTTGGCGCGAAGCGGCAGATGGGCGTCCTGCCCGATCGGCTGCGCACCTTCGATCGCCTCACCGGACGCCAGCTGCTGCACTACTACGGAGTGCTCCGCGGCCTTCCCTCGGCAGTCGTCGAGAGCCGCACGAACGACCTGGCGCGCGCCTTCGACCTGTCCGAGGCGCTGGGGCGCGTCGTGTCGGACTACTCGGCCGGCATGGTCAAGAAGGTCATGCTCGCGGGCGCGTTGATCCACTCGCCCCGCCTGTTGGTGCTCGATGAGCCGTTCGAGGCGGTCGACCCGGTCTCCAGCGCGATCATCCTCGACATCCTGAAGACCTACGTCGGTCACGGCGGCACCGTCATCCTCTCCAGCCACGGCATGGAGCTCGTGGAGCGCGTCTGCTCGCGCGTCGCCGTCATCGTCGCCGGGCAGGTGCTGGCGGAGGGGACCGTCGACGAGGTGCGCGGCGAACTGACCCTCGAACAGCGCTTCATCGAACTCGCCGGCGGGCTCAGCGACGTGGAGGGCCTGGAGTGGCTGCACACGTTCTCCGACTGAGGATCGCCCTGCTGCTGGGCGCCCTCCGCGGGGACGCGGGTCACGTTCGCCGCACGATCCTGGGCCTCATCCTGCTCACCGGCGCGACGGCGGTGGCATGCTGGGCGCTCCTGACCCTGCGGGATGCCGAGACGGAGGTCGTGCTGGCCGTTCTCGTCCTCGGCGGCTCGGCGGTCACGCTCGGCTTCGCCCTCGCGCCGATCATCGCGGGCGCGACTGATCCGCTCGATCCCCGCCGCTTCGTCGTGCTGGGACTGCCGAGCGGCCGGCTGGCCGCCGTGCTCGCCGTTGCGGCCTTCCTCAGCGTGCCCACCCTGGCGCTGATCGCCGTGTCGGTGTGTGCGGTGATCGTCTGGGCCGATCACGGGGTGCCCTGGGCTGCGGCCGCGGTCGGCATCCTCCTCGGCGTCGCCACGTGCGTCCTGCTGGCGCACGTGTCCATGGCGCTGACCGCGCTGTTCCTCCGCGAGCGACGGTCGCGGGAACTGTCGGGACTCTTCGCGCTCGCGATCCTCGTCGTGGTCGTGCCGGTCGGAGTGTTCTTCGCGTCCCTCGAGTGGGGCGGCAGGGTTCCCACTCAGCTGGCGGAAGCGGTCTCGCTGCTCGCGAACACCCCTCTCGGAGCCGCCTGGGCGCTCCCGGGCCCGCTCGCCGAAGGCAATCCGGAGTCGCCGGTGCCCACACTCCTGATCGCACTCGGAACCGTCGCCGCACTCGCCGCCGCCTGGTGGCTCGTCGTGCGCCGCCTCCTGTCGAGCACCGAGCGACCCGTCTCAGTGCGCGAGCGCGGTGGACTGGGATGGTTCGCCGTCGCACCGGGAACTCCGGGCGGCGCGATCGCCGCGCGCAGTCTCATGTACTGGCTGCGCGACCGCCGCTATCTCGTGAACGTCCTCGTGATCCCGGTCGCCGCGGTGCTGACCACCGTGCCCCTGCTCATCGCGGGTGTTCCGCTGGAGATCGTGGCGCTGGTTCCGGTGCCCCTGGTCGCGCTGTTCCTCGGGTGGCTGCCGCACAACGACCTGGCCTACGACTCCACCGCCGTGTGGATGCACATCGCCAGCGGCGTCCGAGGCGCCTCCGACCGGATCGGCCGGCTCGTTCCCGTCCTCCTGATCGGCATTCCGCTCCTGGCGGTGCTGATCCCCGTGGCCGTCGTGCTCCACGGCCGCTGGGCGCTCCTGCCGGCGATGGTGGGCGTGTGCGCGTCGCTGTTCCTGACGGGACTCGGGCTGTCGAGCATCGCGTCGGTCGTCTCGCCGTATGCCGTCTCCCGGCCGGGGGAGAGCCCGTTCCAGCAGCCGCAGCGAACCAGCGCAGGCGGCGCCGTCGGCCAGGGCGTGGTCATGGTGGGCGCGGTCGCGCTGTCCGCTCCCGCGCTGTGGTGGGCGTGGATCGCGCTCACCTCCGACATCGAGGCCGCGACGATGTCACTGTGGGGCGGCCTGGCCGTCGGAGTGACGGTGCTCGTGGTCGGAATCGCGATCGGCTCTGCGGTGTTCGAGCGCCGCGGAGGCCGGCTCATGGAGTTCGCGGAGTCGACCTGATCCTCCGCCGGCGGTGGCGGCATCCTGCCCCTGGCCCGCGAGTGCGCGATACACTGACTGACCATGAGCACCCCTCTCGACAGCCCTGATCAGGGTGGCATCGCGACCCTCGATCGAGAACTCGAAGAGCTCATCCGGGAAGAGTCCCTCGAGCCCGGCGACCACGAGCGCTTCTCGCACTACGTGAAGAAGGAGAAGATCCTCGAGTCGGCGATCACCGGCAAGCCGGTGCGCGCCCTGTGCGGCAAGAAGTGGACGCCCGGACGGGATCCGGAGAAGTTCCCGGTGTGCCCGACCTGCAAAGAGATCTACGAGTCCCTCGTCGGCTGAGTCGCCGAGGCCGGTGCGGCCTCAGACCGCGTCGACGTAGACGGTCGGAATCGCCGGATCCGATTTGCTGAGCGCGAGACCGCGCACCGGAAGCTCCGCGCGTACGTTCGCATGATGGCGGCGCGCGGCCTCGACACCCGCGGTTCCCAGGTACGCGGCATCCGCTTCGCCGTCCGAGGCGAGCTGCACCTGCAGGGGGCGGCCGCCGGGGTGCTCGTCGGGCGTGTCGACAGGCTCGAACCCGTCCGAGACGGCGATGAGCTCGCTCGTGGCCACGCCTTCTTCGAGGGTGCGGAACGCGGCCTTGCGTCCGCCCGTGGAGGCTTTGTCGGCGGAGACCTTCGCCACCGCGATCCATGATCCGTCGGCTGCCTGCCGCGCGACCAGCTTGTAGACCATCCCGGCCGTCGGAGTGCCCGAGCCCGTCACCACCGACGTGCCGACGCCGTACGCGTCGACAGGGGATGCCGCCAGTGCGGCGATCGCGTACTCGTCGAGGTCGCTGGTCACGGTGATCCTCGTGCCGGTCGCACCGAGCTCGTCGAGCTGCTCGCGGACCTGCGCGGCCATGACGGGGAGGTCACCGGAGTCGATCCGGACTCCGCCCAGCTGCGTGCCCGCCACCCGGATCGGCCGTCTCGACGCCCTGCCGGATGTCGTACGTGTCGATCAGGAGGGTGGTGTCGGTCCCGAGCGCGCCGATCTGCGAGCGGAAGGCATCCTCCTCGCGTGTCGTGGAGGAGCGTCCAGGCATGGGCCGCGGTTCCCATCGTCGGGATGCCCCAGCGCCGCCCTGCTTCGAGATTGCTCGTGGCGCTGAAGCCGGTGATGTACGCGGCGCGGGCCGCGGCGACGGCCGACTGCTCTCCGGCCCGCCGAGACCCCATCTCCGCGAGCGGGCGGTCGCCGGCGGCGATGCTCATGCGCGCGGCGGCGGTCGCGATCGCCGAGTCGTGGTTGAGCACGCTGAGGGCGAGCGTCTCGAGCACGACCGCCTCGGCGAACGTGCCTTCGATCGTGAGGATCGGGGAGCCGGGGAAGTACAGCTCACCCTCCCGGTAGCCGGTGATCGAGCCCGTGAACCGGTAGCCCCGCAGGAAGTCGAGGGTCTCGGCATCCACGACTCGGTGATCGCGCAGGAAGCGCAGCTCGTCGTCACCGAACCGGAAGTCATCGATCAGCGAGAGCAGCCGGCCGGTTCCGGCGACGACGCCGAAGCGGCGCCCGCCGGGCAGGCGCCTGCCGAAGAGCTCGAAGACGCAGCGACGGTGCGCGGTGCCGTCGCGCAGCGCGGCGTCGAGCATCGTGAGCTCGTAGCGGTCGGTGTGAAGGGCGGTGCTGCCGGTCATGGCGTCAGCCTAGCCAGCCGGTTGCGGACCGGTTGCAGGGCCGGCTGTGCCTGGTGTGACTGCTGGGGCTCGTGCGGCGTCTGCGTGCGCCGGGTCCCTGCGACCGGCACTGTTCCACGCGCGGAGATCGGGCCCGCGACGCCGCGGGTAGGCTGGTCCATCGTGAAGGACGCGCCGATCGGCATCTTCGACTCCGGGGTCGGCGGGCTCACCGTCGCCCGGGCGATCTCGGCGCAGCTGCCCCGCGAGTCGCTGCTGTACATCGGCGACACCGCGCACTCGCCCTACGGGCCGAAACCCATCGCCGACGTGCGCCGGTACTCGCTGGAGATCCTCGACACGCTCGTCGATCAGGGCGTGAAGATGCTCGTGATCGCGTGCAACACGGCGTCGGCCGCGATGCTGCGCGATGCGCGCGAGCGGTACGACGTGCCGGTGGTCGAAGTCATCGGCCCCGCGGTCCGCACCGCGATGTCGACCACCCGCAACGGGCGGATCGGCGTGATCGGCACGGCCGGGACGATCGGCTCGCGGGCCTATCAGGACATGCTCGAGGTGAACGAGCGGCTCACGGTCTTCGCAGAGGCCTGCCCCCGGTTCGTGGAGTTCGTGGAGGCGGGTGTCACGGACTCGCCGGAGGTGCTCGCCGTCGCAGAGGAGTACCTCGGACCGCTGCGCCACGCTGCGGTCGACACGCTGGTGCTCGGCTGCACGCATTACCCGTTCCTCGAGGGCGCGATCAGCTACGTGATGGGCTCGGAGGTCTCCCTGGTCTCGAGCGACACCGAGACGGCGAAGGACGTGTATCGCCAGCTCGTGAGCCGCGACCTGCTCGCCGGCCCGGATGCCGCACCCCACCACGTGTACGAGGCGACCGGTGCCTCTGCCGACGACTTCCTGCTCCTGGCCCACCGCCTGATGGGCCGCGAGGTGAGCGAAGTGCAGCTCGTCCAGACCGGCGCGATCGACCTCCCCACTCCCCGCTGACCCGCTTCCCCCCACCGCGTCCCGCTTATGCATCCGACACGCCGCCGGCGGGATGCAGAACTGGGACACCGAAAGAAATGAGAGACCGCATGAGTGACATCCTCCGCGCGGACGGCCGCGCGGTCGACCAGCTGCGTCCCATCACGATCGAGCGGGGCTGGAGTGCCCATGCGGAAGGCTCGGCGCTCATCTCGTTCGGAGGCACCAAGGTGCTGTGCACCGCCTCCTTCACGAACGGCGTGCCGCGCTGGCTGACCGGCAAGGGCAAGGGCTGGGTGACGGCGGAGTACGCGATGCTGCCGCGTGCCACGAACAGCCGTAACGACCGAGAGTCGATCAAAGGCAAGGTCGGCGGCCGCACGCACGAGATCTCGCGGCTGATCGGTCGCGCGCTGCGCGCGGTGGTCGACACCAAGGCGCTCGGCGAGAACACCATAGTGATCGACTGCGACGTGCTGCAGGCCGACGGCGGCACCCGCACCGCGGCGATCACGGGAGCCTACGTCGCGCTCGCGGATGCCATCGAGTGGGGCCGCGGCAAGAAGTTCATCGGCCAGAAGGCGACACCGCTGATCGACTCGGTCGCCGCCGTCTCGGTCGGCATCATCGACGGAGCGCCGATGCTCGACCTGGCGTACGTCGAGGATGTGAGGGCCGAGACCGACATGAACGTCGTCGTCACCGGGCGCGGGCTCTTCGTCGAGGTGCAGGGCACCGCCGAGGGCGCGCCGTTCGACAAGCGCGAGCTCGACACCCTGCTCGACCTCGGTGTCGCCGGCTGCGCCGACCTGCGCGATCTGCAGTCCGCCGCGCTCGCGGAGGGATGATCGACGTGCGCAACTCCTCCGATCCGGCGGGAGATCGCCGGAAAGTGGTGCTGGCGACCCATAACGCGCACAAGATTGAGGAGTTCGGCGCGATCGTCGCTGCGACCCGCCCCGACCTCGAAGTCGTCGGCTACGACGGGCCGGAGCCCGTCGAGGACGGCGTGACGTTCGCCGAGAACGCGCTCATCAAGGCGCGCGCAGCCGCCATCGCACACCGGGCTCCCGGCGCTCGCCGACGACTCCGGCATCTGCGTCGACGTGCTCGGGGGCGCGCCCGGGGTGTTCTCGGCCTACTGGGCGGGTCATCACAAGGATGCCGCCGCCAACGTCGAGCTGCTCCTGGACCAGCTCTCGGACGTGCGCGATCCGCACCGCGCGGCATCCTTCGTCTCGACGATCGCGCTCGTCGTGCCGCACGCCGACGGGACGGTCGAGCACGTGGTCGAGGGCCGGTGGCCCGGGCGCCTCGCCCACGCGGCATCGGGCGGGGGCGGATTCGGGTACGACCCGATCTTCATCCCCGACGGCCAGCCCGAAAGCGCCGAGCGGACAGTCGGCGAATGGGACGCCGCGGAGAAGAACGCGGTCTCGCATCGAGCTCGCGCTTTCGCCGCGCTGGTGCCGCTCCTGGCCGAGCTCTGACCCTGGTGAGAACCACACTCATTCCCGACTAGCGGGGCGCAGCCCTCCCCGAGGACCTCCGGTCGTAGCCTGAGAGCATGCACGACCACGCGCCCGGCATCCGCGGCACCGGCAATCGCCGGCTGCTGGCGATCTCGCTGGCGATCACCGCGGTGGTCATGGTCGTGCAGATCGTGGGCGCGGTGCTGTCGGGATCTCTCGCGCTGCTGGCCGATGCGGCGCACATGTTCACGGATGCCGCGGCCCTCGTGATCGCGCTCATCGCGAGCGTCGTCGCGGCGCGGCCGGCGACCGATCGGCGCACGTTCGGCTTCCAGCGCGCCGAGGTGTTCGGAGCGCTCGTGAACGGGGTGATCCTCATCGCCCTGTCGATCTGGGTCGCGATCGAGGGGGTGCAGCGGCTGCTCCAACCCGCGGAGGTCGAGGTCGCCGGCGGGCTCATGCTCGTCGTCGCGATCGTCGGCCTGATCGCCAATGCGGCGGCGATGTGGCTGCTGAGCGCGGCCCAGCGCACGAGCATCAACGTTCGCGGCGCCTACCTGGAGGTGCTGGGCGACCTGATCGGATCGGCGGCGGTCATCGTGGCCGCGATCGTGATCGTGACGACCGGCTGGGTTCAGGCCGACGCGATCGCGTCGCTGCTGATCGCCGCCATGATCGTCCCGCGGGCGATCGTGCTGCTGCGAGAGGTCGTCTCCGTGCTGAGCGAGTCCACTCCGCAGGGCATGCACGTCACCGAGATCCGCGATCACATCCTGTCCACCGCCGGAGTCGTGGACTGCCACGATGTGCACGTCTGGCAGTTGACCCGCGGTGCGCCCGTGTTCACGGCGCACGTCGTCGTCGACGATGCGGCGCTGGCCGACGGTCGCTCGAGCGAGATACTGCAGCGTCTGCAGTCGTGCCTCAGCGAGCACTTCGACGTCGAGCATTCGACGTTCCAGCTCGAGCCGGCCGGGCACGTCGAGCACGACGCGCACGCCTGACCGCCCGATCTTCCCGCCGACCGCTGCTCACGGTGGCGACCGCGGTCAAGGGTTCGTGCGCGCTCGCCACGGTGAGCAGCGCTCGCGGGAGCGCTACTCGCGCACGACCTCCGACGGCGATTTGTCGGGCCGCAGCCCGCGCCAGCGCGAGTGACGCAGAATGCCGCCCGGCGTGAACTCTCCGAACTCCACCTCGCCGACGACCTCGGGCCGCAGCCACTGCACGCCGCGCGCGTCGAGGGCAGGCACGCCCACCAGAGGGTTCTCGTCGGTGTGCAGCGGCGCGAGGGTGCTCATGAGCGAACGCAGGGTCGCGTCGCTGAAGCCGGTGCCGACCCGACCCGCGTACCGCAGCCCATCGGGACCGGGGATGCCGAGCAGCAGCGACCCGAACGTCTGGGCGCGCCCGCCCTGTCCGGGCCGGATGCCGGCCAGCACGACCTCCTGCGTGCGGGTCAGCTTGACCTTCAGCCATGACTCGCTGCGAGCGCCGCGTCGGTATGCGGATGCCGGATCCTTGACCACGACCCCTTCGAGGTCGAACTGGCGGCTCGTCGCGAGTGCGCCCTCGACGTCGTCGAAGACCGGGGGAACGACGAGTGGGGCGACCGCCGCCGAAGCGAGCTCTTCCAGCATCCTCCGGCGCTCGCGCAGCGGTCGCGACGCGACGTCGAGCCCGTGCGCGCCGAGCACATCGAAGAGGTAGTACTGCACCGGCGTGCGCTTGGCCTCCCGCGCGACGTCTCCCGCACGCACGAGGTTCATCCGGGTCTGCAGCAGCGGAAAGCTCGGCCGGCCGCGCTCGTCGATCGCGACGATCTCACCGTCGACGATGGCGGGCTCTGCACCGAGCCCGGCATCGATTCCGGTCACCTCGGGGTACTTCATCGTGATGTCGTTGCCACTGCGCGCGACGAGTCGCAACCGGCTGCCGTCCCACACGCCGATGGCCCGGATGCCGTCCCACTTCGCCTCCGCCCACGCGGGCTCGCCCCACTGGCGCGCGGCGAGGACGGCCCGCTCGGGTGTCGCGCTCGTCGAGAGCATCGGCCGCAGCGATTCGGCACTCGGCGGCCACTCCAGCGGCCTGTCCGCCGGCTCGGAAGCGGCGCGGCGTGAACGACCGCGGGCCGGCGGGGTCGCATCCGGCGCCGGACTCGGGGGAGCACTGCGATCCCCGGCCGCGGCCGGCGCCCGCGACGGAGCCGCGCCGCCCGCCGCGCGGCTCATCGGCCTGCATCGAGGGCTCGACCGGTATGCCATCCGGTTGCACATGGCCATCGGCGTCCGTCTTCATGCGGTGCAGCAGCCAGCTGGACTTCTCGCCCTCGCCCTGGGTGCGGATCAGGGCCAGCCGGACGCGGCCGAGCGGCCCGCCGGGCCGGCCCTCGAGGGTGGCGATGACCTCGTCGTCGCGCCACTTCTCCAGCTCGTACCGGCCGTCGTCCCAGATGGTCACGCTGCCGCCGCCGTACTCGCCGGCCGGGATCGTGCCCTCGAACGTCGCGTAGTCCATGGGGTGGTCCTCGGTCATGATCGCGAGGTTGTTGCGCTTGTACGAGTGCGGCACGCCGCGGGGAACCGCCCAGCTGACGAGCACGCCGTCGCGCTCGAGCCGGAAGTCCCAGTGGAGTGCGGTCGCGTGGTGCTCCTGGATCACGAAGATCGGCAGCTCACCCGCCGGGGTGGCTGCGGCCGAGGGGTCGGACGGCACGGGCTCCGGCGTCTTGCCCGCGGTGCGCTTTGCGATGTACGTGCTCAGCGGACCGTCCTCGGCGGAGCGTCCGCCGGCGTGATAGCCGAGCTCCGACAGCGGGTCGCCGATGGTCTCGACCCGTTCGAGGACTTCCTCGAACGAGAGCTGGCTGAGCTGCGGATCGTCCAGCTCCTCCCACGTGCGCGGAGCGGCCACGTTCGGGTGCGCACGGCCGCGCAGCGAGTACGGGGCGATGGTCGTCTTCGCGCCGTTGTTCTGGCTCCAGTCGATCAGCACCCGGCCGCCGCGGATCGCCTTCTTCATGCTGCTCACGACGAGGTCGGGGTGATCGGCTTCGATCGCGCGCGCGAGTTCTCGCGCGAGCGCCGAGGCCGCTTCGCTGCTCTGCCCCGGGGGCAGGGCGGAGTACAGCTGCATCCCCTTGCTGCCGCTCGTGACCGGGAACGGGTTCAGTCCCATGTGGCCGAGGATGCTCCGCGCCCACCGCGCGACCTCCGCGCACTCGAGCAGCCCCACGCCCGGACCGGGGTCGAGGTCGAGCACGAGGCGGTCGGCATCCCCCCGCTCGCCGTCGGGCGTGAACCGCCACTGCGGTACGTGCAGCTCGAGGCTGGCGACCTGGGCGAGATAGACGAGCGTCGGCACGTCGCCGATCAGCGGGTAGTCCTTCGGACCGCCGGAGTGGGGGATGGGCAGTCGCCGCACCCAGTCCGGCGCACCGCGCTCGAGGTCTTTGGCGAAGAACGACTGCTCGGGATGATCCGCGGTGCCGACCCCGTCGGGCCAGCGCTTGCGGGTGACCGGGCGGCCGATGACGTGAGGGATCATCGTCGGACCGATACGGGTGTAGTAGTCGATCACCTCGCCTTTGGTCGTGCCGGTCTCGGGGTACAGCACCTTCTCGAGGTTGGTGATCCGAAGGCGACGGCCGCCGATGCTCACCAGCTGGTCGTTCGCAGACCCGTGCACCGGTCGGCCCTTCCCCGCGGCATCCGACATGCCTTCATCCTGCCGTCACCGGGAGCGTCGCCGCAGGAGGCGCAGGCGCAGCATCCGGTACACGACGCCGATCGCCACGACGATCGCCCCCACGACGACCGCGACGACGGGAAGGGTGATCACCAGAACCGTGCAGCCGATCGCACCCAGGATCTGCATCGCGCGGGGATACAGACGTGCCTCGGGCGACTGGCGGTACGCCGCCGCGTTGGCGATGAAGTAGTAGATCAACACCCCGAAGGAGGAGAACCCGATCGCCCCGCGCAGGTCGGCGAAGGCGACCGTGACGATCACGATCGCCCCCACGGCGATCTCCGCGCGGCGCGGCACATGCCAGCGCGGGTGGACCGCCGACAGGAACCGCGGCAGATCGTCCTCCCGCGCCATCGCGAGCGTGGTGCGGCCGATTCCGGCGATGAGGGCGAGGAGCGCGCCGAGGGATGCCGCTGCCGCGCCGATCCGGACGACCGGTTGCGCCCAGTCCCACCCCGACGCGGCTGCGACGTCGGCGAGCGGTGCGGCGGAGGCGGCGGTCGCCTCCGGTCCGAGCACCGTGAGCACCGTGACGGCCACGACGGCGTAGACGCAGACCGTGAGTGAGAGCGCGAGCACGATCGCACGCGGGATGGTTCGTCGGGGGTTCTTCACCTCCTCACCCATCGTCGCGATCCGGGCGTAGCCGGCGAAGGCGAAGAACAGCAGACCGGCCGACTGCAGGATGCCGTACACCCCCGATTCGCCGGAGGTCGACCAGCTCCATCCGGCGGGGCGGCTCCCGGCGGCGACACCTGTGGCGACGACCACCGCGAGGGACAGCAGCACCACGACGACGAGAACGCGCGTCAGCTGCGCCGTGCGCGTGACGCCGAAGCAGTTGACCGTCACAAGGGCGGCGACCGCGAGCACCGCGATCGGGCGCTCCCAGCCCGGTGGGGCTGCGTAGGCGGCGAAGGTGAGCGCCATCGCCGCGCAGCTCGCGAGCTTGCCGATCACGAAGCACCAGCCGGCGACGAATCCCCACCACGGTCCGAGCTCGGCGCGCCCGTACGCGTAGGTTCCGCCCGAGGTCGGGTGGGCAGCCGCGAGCTGTGCCGAGGCGGTGGCATTGCAGAAGGCGACGACTGCTGCGATGCCGAGTCCGATCAGGAGCGCGGTCCCCGCCGCCGCGGCGGCCGGCGAGAAGGCGGCGAACACGCCGGCGCCGATCATCGAGCCGAGCCCGATGAACACGGCGTCGGCCAGACTCAGGCGGCGCGTCAGGGAGGGGGTGTCGCCACACGCCGACTATAGGCGGCCTGCCCTTCTCGCGAGACTGCATGTGGTGCCCCAGACTGCGGGGAGTGCCCACGGTCTCGGCGCTCGGATGCGCTCTCGCGCACACGTGCTCTAGCACTCGGACGTGTGACAGGTGTGTACTGGTGTGATGAGAGCGATCTGGAAGGGTGCGCTGACGTTCGGACTCGTGAACGTCCCCGTCAAGGTGTACTCCGCGACGGAAGACCACGACGTGCCGCTGCATCAGGTGCACAACAAGGACGGCGGGCGCATCCGCTATCAGCGGATCTGCGAGATCGACGGCGAGGTGGTGCCGTTCGCCGACATCGACAAGGCGTACGACGACGGGGAGCGCACGGTGGTGCTCACCAAGGACGACATCGATTCGCTGCCTGCTGAGAAGAGCCGCGAGATCGACGTGGTGGAATTCGTGCCGAGCGAGCAGGTCGACCTGTTGACCCTCGACCGGGCCTACTACCTCGAGCCGGACTCCGCCTCGCCCAAGGCCTACGTGCTGCTGCGCAAGACGCTCGAGCAGACCGACCGCACGGCGATCGTCCGCTTCTCGCTGCGCCAGAAGACGCGGCTCGCGGCGCTCCGCGTCCGCGGCGACGTGCTGGTGCTGCAGACGCTGCTGTGGGCCGATGAAGTGCGTGAGGCCGCATTCCCGGCGCTCGACGAGCCGGTGCGCATCTCGGCGAAGGAGCTCGAGCTGTCGTCATCCCTCGTCGACAGCTTCGCCGCCGACTTCGATCCTTCTGAGTTCACCGACGAGTACCAGGACGAGCTGCGGACCCTGATCCAGGCGAAGCTCGAGAAGGGCGATGCCCTGGACACCTCGGAGACCTTCGGCGACCAGGAAGAGGAGGCCACCGGCGGCGAGGTCATCGATCTGATGGCGGCGCTGCGTGCGAGCGTCGAGCGCAGTCGTGCCGCGCGCTCGGGCTCCGGCTCGGATTCCGGCAAGGGTTCGGGTTCCGGCTCGGGTTCCGGCTCGGATGCGGGTGCGGGTGCGGGTGCGAAGAAGGATGCCGCAGCCAAGAAGTCGGCGACCTCCACCTCAACCGCGTCGACGGCGAAGAAGCCGGCGAAGAAGAAGGCCGCCAAGGCCTCCTGATCCAGCCGTACCGGCCCGCGCTCGACTACGCGCGTGGCGGTCCGGTGTGCTCGCCGCCGCGGTCGATGTGCTCGGGACCGCGATCGAACACCTCGGGGTCGAGCACCAGCTCCTCGGCCTCCTCGTGGTCGGTGACGACGTCTCGGCCCGCGGCGGCGGCCTTGCGCGCCTTGCTCCGCTCGCGGAAGTAGTGCCAGAGGGTGATCAGCGCGGTTCCGCCGACGGCGGCGAGCAGGATGAGGTCGATGTACTCCTCGACGAACCAGGCGACGGGCGGAATGAACCCGATCGCGTAGCCGAACATCGTGAGCCCGAAGCCCCAGAGCACCGCCCCGATGAAGTTGTAGAGGGAGTACCGCCACTTGTTCATGTGCCCGACGCCCGCCGCCACCGGCGCGAAGGTCCGGACGATCGGCACGAAGCGGGCCAGGATGATCGTGATTCCGCCGAAGCGCTCGAAGAACGCATTCGTGCGCTCGACGTTCTTCACGCTGAAGACGCCGGACTCCTTGCGCTCGAACACGGCTGGGCCGCCCTTGTGGCCGATGTAGTAGCCGACCTCACCGCCGATGAATGCCGCCAGCCCGATGAGCAGCGCGACCCACCACACGCTGATTCCGAAGACGCCGTTCGGCGCGTAGTCCTGCGGGTGCGAGAGGAGGCCGGCGATGACCAGCAGCGTGTCGCCAGGCAGGAGGAACCCGACCAGCAGGCCCGTCTCGGCGAACACGATGAACAGCACGACCACGAGCGCCCAGGGCCCGGCCCAGCCGATGATCGCGGCGGGATCGAGCCAGGGGATGAGTGCGATGTTGTGCAAGAGAGTTCCCGTCGGTCGTCACGGCGGTGGTGTGGATGCGGTACTGCGGCGGACTCGCGTGCGGAAGGTGGGACTTGAACCCACACGCCCGGAGGCACAGGAACCTAAATCCTGCGTGTCTGCCAGTTTCACCACTCCCGCGGGTGCGATCAGTCTACCGAGGTGCCTGTGGGGCCGCTGTGGACCGGGGAGGAGGGTCGATCACCGGTGGCGGTGCACGTAGAAGTAGGCGAGTGGGCCGATCCAGTTGATCAGGATCACGGGTATCCACGCCGGCTTGGGTCCCCGTATGTCTCGGGCCGGCCGATGGGCCAGGTCCCAGAACGCGAGGAACGCCAGCGCGGCCTGCACGATCCCGATGATTCCGAAGGCGGCGCGCTGCGCCGTCGCCACATCCTTCTGCGGCTGCTTCATGGTGCTCCTTCCGCTCGTTCCTCCATCCTGCTCCTCGGAGCGGTTGCGCGCACCTGTGGATAACTTGCAGGGCGCGCAGCGCAGGCTTGCGAGGATGCTCGAATGACTCCGGCCGTCACGTCCTCCGGCACCGCATCCGCGGCCGTCGCCGAGCGCGTGCGCGAGCGACTTCGCACAGAGCGGACGGATCCGGCCCGCGATCCCGAACTTGCCACCCGCATCGCGCGGGCCGAAGTGCAGCGTCACAACGACTTCGCTCTCGCGCGCGGGCTCGCGCTCGTCGAGGACGAAGCGTCGTGCGTGCGCGAGGTGCTGGCCGCCGTGGCGGGGTACGGTCCGCTCCAGCCGTACCTCGACGACCCGACCGTCGAGGAAGTCTGGATCAACGCGCCGGACCGCATCTTCCTGGCTCGCGGAGGGGTGGCCGAGCGGGTGCCTCTCGCGCTGACCGACGCCGGCGTGCGGGACCTCGTCGAGCGGATGCTGCACTCCACCGGTCGGCGGGTGGATCTCAGCCAGCCCTTCGTCGACGCGTCGCTACCCGACGGCAGTCGGCTCCACGTCGTGATCCCCGACATCACCCGGCGTCACTGGTCGGTGAACATCCGCAAGTTCCTGCCGGCGTATCGCGATCTCGACAGGCTCGTCGCGAGCGGTTCGCTCGCTCCGGACGCGGCGCACCTGCTGGCCCGTGCGATGATCGGCCGGCCGCAGCATCCTGGTCTCGGGCGCGACGCACGCCGGAAAGACGACGCTCCTGGGCGCCCTCATCGCGGCGTGCCCGGATGACCACCGGATCGTCACCGTGGAGGAGACATTCGAGCTGGCCGTCGACGCGCCCGACTTGGTGGCGCTCCAGGGCCGGCAGCCGAGCCTCGAGGGCAGCGGCGAGGTGACCCTCCGCCGACTGGTGAAGGAAGCGCTGCGGATGCGGCCGGATCGGCTCATCGTCGGCGAGGTGCGCGACGCCGAGGCGCTCGATCTGCTTCTCGCCCTCAACACCGGAGTCCCGGGAGCGGCGACCATCCACGCGAACTCCGCTCGAGAGGCGCTCGCCAAGCTCGCGGCGCTGCCGCTGCTGGCCGGACGGAACATCGACGCCGGCTTCGTCCTGCCCGCTGTGGCGGCATCCGTCGACCTCGTCGCGCACTGCGAACGCGACGCGTCGGGCCGGCGCCGCGTGGTGGAGATCGTCGAGCCGACCGGCGTCGCCGGATCCGTCCTCGAGGCGCGCACGCTGTACCGCGCGGGGGCGGCATGACCTTCGTCTGGGGAGCGGTGCTGGCGGCCGGGATCCTGCTCGTCATGTCGCCGTGGGTGTGGCCGTCGACCAAGAAGAAGCCCGGAGCGACGTCATCCGGCCGCGTGGCCCGGCTGCTGGAATCCGCGGGCTCACCCGCGTGCCGCCCGCCGGCGTGGTGGTCGCAGCCGTGTGCAGCGCCGCGGTCCTCGCCGCCGTCGCATGGCTCGTGACGCAGGTCGCGGCGTTGGCGGCGGTTGCCGCGATCGTGGGTGCGATCGCCCCGTTCGCGTGGCTGCGTGCGCGCCGGTCGCGGTTGCTCAAGTCGCGCAGGGCGCTGTGGCCCGACATCTGCGACCTGCTGATCGCCTCGGTGCGGGCCGGGATGTCGCTGCCCGACGCCGTCTCCAGCCTCGCCGAGTCGGCGCCCAGTCCGTTGCGTCCGCCGTTCGCGGCCTTCGCCCGGGATGTCGCGGCATCCGGGCATTTCGACTCGAGCGCCCAGCGTCTGAAGGTCGCGCTCGCCGACCCGGTGGGCGATCGCATCGTCGAGACGCTGCGGATGGCGCGGCAGGTCGGCGGGACGGAGCTGACCCCCGTGCTTCGCGCGCTGGCCGCGTCGGTGCGCGCCGACGCGGCCCTGCGCGCGGAGGTCGAATCACGCCAGTCGTGGATCCGCGGTGCGGCGGTGCTGGGGGTCGCCGCGCCGTGGGTCATCCTCGCTCTGCTCGCGATGCGTCCGGAAGGGGCGAGCGCCTACAGCAGTCCGGAGGGTGTCGCGCTGATCCTCGCCGGCGCCGCGATCTCATTCGTGGCGTACCGGGTGATGCTGCGGATCGGACGGCTGCCGGAGCCGAGGCGGTGGTTCGGATGAGCCCGATCCTCGCGACCGACCTGGCGTTCGCGGTGGTGCTGGGCGGCGCGTTCGGGGTGGGTGTCTGCCTGCTGTTCTCGCTCGCGCCGCGGTGGGGCGCTCCGTCTCTCGCTCGCCGGATCGCGCCCTACATCCGCGACGTCACCGACCCGAGGGGCCTGACACCCGCCCTGGATGGGCCCGGCGCCGACCTGGCCGGACTCTGGCGGCGTGTGCAGGAGCGGGTTGCCGTGGCGGCCGGCGGCTCCGCCTCCGTCGATCGCCGGCTGCACCAGGCCGGCTGGGCGATGGATGCCGCCGCCTTCCGCGGTCGGCAGCTGGCGTGGGCGATCGCGGGCGTCGCGATCGGAGGCATCGCGGTCGTGGCGCTCGTGCTGCTGGGCCGCGCGTCCGGGGCGGCCGTACTGCTGCCGCCGCTGGCCGGTGTGATCGCCGCCGTCGCGTACGACGCGCGCCTCACACAGGCGGCGCGAGCGCGGGTCGGTCGCATCCAGGAGGAGCTTCCCACGGTTCTGGAGTTCCTCGCGCTGTGCCTCTCCGCAGGCGAGGGCATCCTCGACTCCCTGCGCCGTGTGAGCGACGTCGGCGCGGGCGAGCTCACCGGCGAACTGCGCGGCGTCGTGCTGGCGGTCGGAACCGGCTCATCGCTGTCGGAATCCCTCAGCCGCCTCTCCGCGAGGCTCGAGATCTCGGCGCTGTCGCGCAGCCTCGACCAGCTCATCGCCGCGATCGACCGCGGTGCTCCGCTGGCGCACGTCCTGCACTCGCAGGCACTCGATGCCCGGGAAGACGCCAAACGCGGGCTCATCGAACGCGCCGGGCGCAAAGAGATCTACATGCTCGTGCCACTCGTCTTCCTCATCCTCCCCTTGAGCGTGCTGTTCGCCGTCTTCCCGGGGATCTTCATGCTTCGACTCGGAATCGGCTGACGCCGGAAGGAGAAACCATGATTCGGAACGCGCTGGAGCGCGCCACCGCCCGTCTGGGTGCGGTCATCAGGGACGCCCACGACGATGAGCGCGGAGACGTGCCGGGCTGGGTGTTGATCACCCTCATGACCGCCGGGCTCGTCGTGGTGATCTGGGCGCTGGCGGGCCCGGCACTCGCCGACCTGTTCCAGCAGGCGATCGAGCGGGTTTCGGGACTGTAGTCCGTGCGCCCTTCGCGCCCCCGCGCCATCCGCGCCCGTCTCGTCTCCGTTCTCGCCGACGACAGGGGATCGAGTCCGGTCGAGTTCGTTCTCGTCGGGACGCTCTTGACGATCCTCACCCTGGGCGTGCTGCAGTTCGGGCTGGCGGTGTACGTGCGCAACGTCGTCCATGATGCCGCCGTGGAGGGCGCGCACCATGCGGCCCTCGCCGACACGAGCGTCCGCGACGGCGTGGAGAGGACCCGCGAGATCGTGACGCGCACGGTGGGCGCCGAGTACGCCGCAGACATCGGCGGAGCGGAGACGACTGCCCTCGGCCATGCGGCGGTGCGTATCGACGTGCGCGCGACGCTGCCGCTCGTCGGGCTGCTGGGCCTGCCGCGACTGCTGGAGGTGACCGCCCGTGCCCCGGTGGAGTCCTTCGACTGACGCCGTCGACTCGGACACGGACGACAGCGAGCGCGGATCGGCCGCGCTGGAGTTCATCCTGGTCGGGATGCTGCTGCTCGTCCCGCTCGTGTACCTGATCGTGTCGCTGGGGATGATCCAGGGGCAATCCCTCGGAGCTGAGGCCGGCGCGCGCCACATCGCGCGGGCGCTGTCGACGGCCGAGGACACGGATGCCGCCCGTCGAAGCGCGGATCTGATCCTGCGATCGGTCGTGGACGAATACGGGCTCGATGCCGGCGAAGTGGATGTGTCGCTGGAGTGTCGTCCGGCGGGGGGACCGTGCCCCGAGGCCGGAGCAACGCTGGTCGTCACCGTTCGGACGCGCGTCGCGCTGCCCCTCGTGCCGCCGGTGCTGGGCCTCGAACGGCTGGCCGCCATACCGCTCGAGGCGTCCGCCGCGCAGAAGGTGTCGCGATTCTGGGAGTCGGAATGAATCGGCTCGCGGTTCGCCGCCGCGCTGGCGGCTGCGGCAGATGACGAGGGAAGCGTGCTCATCCTCACGCTCGGCTACGCCGTGCTCGCGATCGCCGTCATCCTCGTGTGCGTCGACGCGACGAGCCTGTACCTCGCGCAGAAGCGACTCGATGCGCTCGCGGATGCGGCAGCGCTCGCCGGAGCAGACGGCTTCACCCTCGTGGTGGAGGGTGATCAGCCTGTCGCCGAACTCACCGACGGAGGCGTGCGCGAGCAGGCGGATGCCCTGATCAGTGAGGTGGGCGGCGCGGCATCCCTCGTCGAGGCGCGCACGCCCGACGGTGTGTCGGCGCGCGTGACCGTGGCCGATACGTGGCGACCGCCGATCGTCGCGCTCTTCGTTCCGGACGGCGTCGCGCTGGTGGCCACCGCGACGAGCAGGACGGCACTGCGGTGAAGGGCTCCGTCGACGCGGGCGTTCCGCGGGTCCGGTCGGCGCTGCGCGGATGCCGATCTGACAACACGCGGGCAGGCGTGCCACGATGAGTCCGGAGACGGGGGACGGACATGGCCGAGGGCTACCCGAACATCGCGGATCACGGACTGATCGGCGATCTGCAGACTGCTGCGCTCGTCGACACCGACGGCACGCTCGACTGGTTCTGTGCGCCGCGATTCGACTCGCCCAGCATCTTCGGATCGCTGCTGGACGCGGAGCGCGGTGGGTACTGTCGCGTGCGGCCGGCCACCGACGACTACGTGTCCCGCCAGCTGTACCTGCCGAACACCGCCATCCTCATCACCCGCTTCATGACCGAGAACGGCGTCGGTGAGCTGATCGACTTCATGCCGGTCGAACAGGGGGAGGCGACCGACCGTCACCGCATCGTGCGGATGCTCCGCGTGGTGCGCGGCACGATGTCTTTCGCGGCGGAGATCAGGCCCAAGTTCGACTACGGACGCGCGTCGCACACGATCGTTCCCGCTCATGGTGAGGGCGCGATGTTCGTCTCGGGCGACATGTCGCTGACGCTCCACCGCGTCGGCGATCCCGTGCTGCACGGCAACGAGCGCGCGGGACACATCGAGCTGGACGGCGACGGGATCCGCGTGACCGGAAGCCTCAACGCCGGTGAGATGGCGGGCGTGATGCTCGAGACCGGCGGCGCCGAGCCGAGGCGCATCCCGCTGGCCGAGATGGACGAGATGCAGCTTGCGACCACTCGCTTCTGGCGCGACTGGAACGCTCGCTCGACCTACCGAGGGCGTTGGCGCGAAATGGTCGCGCGCTCTGCGATGACCCTGAAGCTGATGACCTACGCGCCGACCGGGGCTCTTGTGGCCGCGCCGACGGCGGGTCTGCCCGAGCAGGTCGGCGGCGAGCGCAACTGGGACTATCGCTACACCTGGATCCGCGATGCATCCTTCTCGGTGTACGCCCTGCTCGGGCTCGGCTACACCGACGAGGCCGAGGCGTTCGTCACCTGGCTGATGGACCGGGTCCACGAGAGCGTCGGCAAAGGCTCCGGCCCGCTGAAGATCATGTACCGCGTCGACGGCTCATCCGACCTGGTCGAGGACACGCTCGATCACCTGGCCGGCTATCGCGGCTCCACGCCGGTGCGGCTCGGAAACGGCGCCGCCGACCAGCTCCAGCTGGACATCTACGGCGAGGCGATGGATTCCATCTATCTCGCCGACACCCACGGCCTTCAGCTTCCGCACACCGGCTGGACGCAGATCAGCGACATGCTCGACTGGGTCTGCGACAACTGGGACCAGCCCGACGAGGGCATCTGGGAGACCCGCGGCGGGAAGCAGAACTTCACCTACGGCCGCTTCATGTGCTGGGTCGCGCTGGACCGCGGCATCCGTCTGGCGCAATCGCGCGGGCGCCCCGCTCCCGATCCTCCGCTGGCGCGAGCAGCGCGACGCGATCTACGCCGAGATCATGACGGACGGGTGGAGCGCAGAGCGCGGCGCGTTCGTTCAGCACCAGGGGACCGACGTTCTGGACGCCTCGCTGCTCGTGATGCCCCTGATGGGCTTCATCGCCCCCCGCGACCCGATGTGGCTGTCGACGCTCGCGGCGATGGACACGGAGCTGGTCTCGGACAGCCTCGTCTACCGCTACAACCCGAGCGCATCGCCCGACGGGCTGAGGGGCGCGGAGGGGACGTTCACGCTCTGCTCGTTCTGGTACGTCGACGCGCTCGCGCGATCGGGACGACTCGAAGAGGCGCAGCTCACCTTCGAGAAGATGATGACGTACGCGAACCACCTGGGTCTGTACGCGGAGGAGATCGGACTCACCGGAGAGCAGTTGGGCAATTTCCCCCAGGCGTTCAGCCACCTCTCGCTCATCAACGCCGCCGTGAACCTCGACTATCAGCTCGACCACGGATCGGGCGTCGTCGACCCGGTGCTGACCAAGGGGCGGCGCCCATCGTGACGGTGGCCGAACAGGACGCGGATGTCCTGGTGGTCTTCGGCATCACCGGCGATCTGGCACGAGTGATGACTTTCCGGTCGCTCTACCGGCTGGAGCAGCGCGGAATGCTGAACTGCCCGATCGTCGGTGTCGCCGTCGATGACTGGACGATCGACCAGCTTGTGGAGCGCGCGCGATCGTCGATCATCGCCACTGGGGAGCTGCTGGACGACGCCGCTTTCGCGCGCTTCGCAGCCCGCCTCAGATATGTGCAGGGCGACTTCGCTGACGACGCGACGTACGCGCGCGTCGGTGCGGCGCTCGCCGGCGCGCGGAGACCGGTGTTCTATCTCGAGATTCCACCCGCTCTGTTCGCCAAGGTCGTGAAGGGCCTTGCGGATGCCGGTCTGACAGAACACGCACGGGTCGTCATCGAGAAGCCGTTCGGCCACGATCTGGAGTCGGCTCGGGCGCTTGCGGCCGATCTGCACGCTCACATCGACGAGTCGCAGATCTTCAGGATCGATCACTACCTCGGCAAGATGGGCCTGGAAGAGATTCTGTACCTGCGATTCACGAACACCATGCTCGAACCGGTGTGGAACCGCAATTACGTGGATTGCGTGCAGATCACGATGGCGGAGGACTTCGGGGTCTCCGACCGCGGCCACTTCTACGATCCGGTGGGCGCACTGCGCGATGTGGTCGTCAATCACCTCATGCAGGTGTTCGCAGCCGTGGCGATGGAGGCCCCGGCGCACGGAGATGTCGAGACGATCAAGGATCTGCAGACGATCCTGTTCCGCGCGACGCGTGACGCGGATCCGCAGCACTATGTGCGCGGCCAGTTCGACGGCTACCGTGACGTCGCCGGCGTGGCAGGCGAGTCGACGACCGAGACGTTCTGCGCGCTCCGACTGGATGTCGAGAACTGGCGGTGGTCGGGGGTTCCCTTCTTCATCCGCACCGGCAAGCTCCTGCCGGTGACGCAGACCGAGGTGCGCCTGGTCTTCAAGCCGTCGCCGAACCTCGGCTTCGGATTGCGCGACGCCGACAGCGAGCCGGATCAGATCGTGATGCGGCTGGACCCATCGACCGGAGTGCGTGTGCTGCTCAACGCGCAGCGAGCGGATGCCGACAAGCCCAGGCACGTGTCTCTCGACATGGAATTCGCGACCGAGGGCGGGGAGGGGCCGACCCCGTATGAAGTCCTCCTGCTCGCCGCTCTGCGCGGAGGGCGTGCCCGCTTCGGTCGGCAGGACACGATCGAGGAGGCGTGGCGCATCATGCAGCCGCTGATCGACCATCCGTCGCCGATCCACCCCTATGCGCCCGGCACCTGGGGCCCGGCGGAGGCCGACACTCTCGTCGCCGAGCACGGCGGCTGGCGCGGTCCCTGGGTCTGATCGTCAGTCGATCGGAAGCCCGCCGTCAGGCCATGTGCGGTCCTCGGCGACCGGCACGGCGACCATGAGGCCGGCCACGGGGACCGCCCAGATGCCGACGGCCGCGATCAGCTCGATCGCTGCCAGAGCGATGGTGCGAAGACCCCGGCTGTCTCGGAGAGGGCGGCTGGCTGCACGAGCGATTCGGGCATCGGCGACAGCAGCAGCTGCAGCACCGAGACGGACCGATGGGATGCGCCGAGGGCGTAGAGCGTCCAGACGCCGAGAGAGGCTGCGGCCAGCGCAAGGGTCACGACGCCCAGCGTGGCGGCCGCGCGGGCGTGTCGCCTGACGCCGCCGAGGACCCATCCCGATCCCCAGCGCGACGTAGAGAGCGAGGAACACGAACAGCATGGTCTTCCGATCACGGGTCGGCACGGTGGGCTCTCCAGCACCACTATGAAGATCCGAGCTCCTCTCAGCGGGTCGCCCTTGCGCGGCACGAAGCGCGGCACCCATCGCAGGAACGCGAGCGCTCCGAGGAGGCCGACGACACCGACGGCTCCTGTCGCGACCGACAGCGACGAGACCGCGGTGATGGCAGAGACAATCAGCGGCGAGACCGCACCGCCGGCGTCGGCGAGCGTGCGCCACGAGCCGAGGAACGGAGCCGGATCGCTCCTGGGAGCGACGTCGGCGCCGAGCGTGAGGAGGATGCCGCTCGACAGGCCGTTGCCCACCCCCAGCACGGCGGCGAACATCGCGAACCACATCGCCGCGCTGTCCAGGTCGTGGGTGAACGCCAGCGCGATGAAGCCCAGGCCCATGAGCAGCATCGCCGGCAGCGCCGCCCAGAGCCGGCCGAACCGGTCCATCACCTGCCCGCTCGCGTAGAACAGCGCGAAGTCGATCGCTCCCGAGATCCCGACCACGAGTGCGATGGTCTGTGCGTCGAGTCCGATCGAGAAGCCCCACAGCGGCAGCACGACCTGCCGCGCGGAGCGGACGGCGGAGAGCGATGCCGCGGCCGCACCGAGTCGCGAGAGCACGCCGCGGAAGAGCCACATCGTGCGGAAGACCCCGGGCGCGCGGGGTCTGCTCGTGCTTCCGTCGGAGGGGTATCGACCCGGTGACCGCTTCGCCCGTGTCCTCGATGGGCACGGCTTCGTCGGCAGGTGCATCGATCAGTGCCTCCGGGTCCGGGCCGAGCAGCACGAGCAGAACGGTGGCGATCAGGCAAACGCCGAAGAACCAGATCGCGGCCTGCTCGTCGCCGAACACCGCGAGCAGGCCGGCGGCGACGAACGGGCCGACGAACATCCCGAGCCGGAACGTCCCGCCCAGCAGTGAGAGCGCACGGGCGCGGAAGGCGAGCGGCACCCGGGTGGTCATGAACGAGTGCCGGGCGAGGCCGAATCCCGCCGCGCAGAAGCCGATCAGGAAGACGGATGCCGCGAAGACCCCGAGCACCGGGGCGAAGACCATCCCGGCGACTCCGACGAGCGACAGCGTGCCGGCGATGGCCATCGTGAAGCGCTCTCCGATGCGGGCGACCGCCCATCCGGCCGGGAGGTTGCCGCACAGCTGCCCGACGACCAGGGCAGAGGCCACGAGCGCGGCGGTCGCGATGTCGGCTCCGAGCTCAGCGGCGATGATCGGGATGAGCGGGATGACGGCGCCCTCGCCGAGCGCGAACAGCACGGTGGGGCCGTAGATCATCGGACCGAAGCGCCGCAGAACGGTCGAGGCGCGGTCGGTCACCGCATCCACGTTAGTCTGGACTGTCATGCTTGATTTCGATCTGTCCGCCGATATTCAGGCGCTGCGCTCCACGTTCGCCGACATCACCGCCGTCGTCGACATCGAGGCGCTGAAGGCGGAGATCACCCGCCTGAGCGAAGAGGCCGGGGCTCCCGACCTGTGGGATGACACGGAGAAGGCGCAGAAAGTCACGAGCGCCCTCAGTCACCGCCAGTCGGAGCTCGCTCGCATCACGGGCATCGAGCGTCGGCTGGACGACCTCGAGGTGATGGTCGAGCTCGCGAACGAGATGGATGACGAGGACGCGGCCGAAGAGGCCCGGCACGAGCTCGCCGAACTCGAGGACATCATCGGCCAGCTCGAGGTGCAGACGCTGCTCGACGGTGAGTACGACGAGCGCCCTGCGGTGGTCACGATCCGCGCCGGTGCAGGGGGAGTCGACGCGTCCGATTTCGCCGAGATGCTCCTTCGCATGTACCTGCGATGGGCCGAGCAGCACAAGTATCCGGTGACGATCATGGACTCGTCGTACGCCGAGGAAGCGGGCATCAAGTCCGCGACATTCGAGGTCGATGCTCCATACGCCTTCGGCACGCTGAGCGTCGAAGCCGGAACCCACCGTCTCGTCCGGATGAGTCCCTTCAACTCGGCCGGAAAGCGTCAGACGTCCTTCGCCGCTGTCGAGGTCATCCCGCTGCTCGATGAGGCCGTCGAGGTGGACATCCCGGAGAGCGACCTTCGCGTCGACGTCTTCCGCTCCTCCGGTCCCGGCGGCCAGTCGGTCAACACCACCGACAGCGCGGTGCGACTCACGCATCTTCCGACCGGCACCGTCGTCTCGATGCAGAACGAGAAATCGCAGATCCAGAACCGCGCCGCCGCGATGCGCGTGCTGCAGTCGCGACTGCTGATCCTCCAGAAGGAGCAGGAAGCGGCGATCAAGAAGGACCTGGCCGGCGTGATCACCGCCAGCTGGGGCGACCAGATGCGCTCCTACGTGCTCGCTCCGTACCAGATGGTCAAGGACCTCCGCACCGACTACGAGGTGAACAACCCCTCCGCGGTGTTCGACGGCGATCTCGACGGATTCATCGCTGCCGGCATCCGCTGGCGCAAGCGCCCCACCGACGACTGAACCGCGGCGTCGGGTGAGCGCTGCACCTGTCGTCGCCCCGCTCTGACAGCAGGTGGCGACCTCTCATGGCAGCCGGTACCCGGCTCCGTATCAGGAGTAGCGCTCGCCCTCCTTGAATTCCTGGATGATGCGCGGTGAGGCGTGGATGCACATGATCCGCAGGCGCCCGGTGCCGGTGTTCGTGAAGCCGTGCCAGATGCCCGCCGCAACCACAGCGGTGTCGTTCTCGTGCGCGACGACCACGTCGTCTCCGATGTGGATCGTCGCCTCACCCTCGACCACGATCCACGTCTCGCTGTACGGATGACGATGCAGGCCGGGACCCTGCCCGGCTCGTTGTCGACGAAGAAGAACGAGATCTCGGAGCCGTGGTCCGCGCCCTCGAACGTCATGGTCTTCGACGCTCCGCGGCGCAGTGCGGCGGCGGGAAGTGGTGCAGTGGTCATTCCCACATGCTGGCCGAGGGCACTCGCCGGACACAACCCGCACGCGGATGCCGGGGCCCGGGTGTCGTTCGGCGCCCACGGCCTTGCGCCCGCTTAGGCTCGAGAGGCCATGATCCGGTTCGAGAACGTCACGAAGCGCTTTCGCGGCACCCCGAGACCCGCCCTCAGCAAAGTGGATTTCGAAGTGCTGCGTGGCGAGTTCGTGTTCCTGGTCGGCGCCTCCGGTTCGGGCAAGTCCTCGTGCCTGCGGCTGATCCTGCGCGAAGAGACGCCCAGCGACGGCCGGGTGGTCGTGCTCGGCCGCGATCTGCGCTCGCTGTCGAACCGCAAGGTGCCGTACTTCCGCCGCCACATCGGCGCGGTGTTCCAGGACTTCCGGCTCCTGCCGAACAAGACCGTCTTCCAGAACGTCGCCTTCACGCTGCAGGTGATCGGGTCATCGCGCGGCTTCATCCAGCAGGCGGTGCCCGAAGTGCTCGCGCTCGTCGGCCTCGCCGGCAAGGAGAAGCGGTTGCCGCACGAGCTGTCGGGTGGCGAGCAGCAGCGCGTCGCGATCGCTCGGGCTCTGGTCAACCGCCCGCAGGTGCTGCTCGCCGACGAGCCGACCGGAAACCTCGACCCGGCCACATCGGTCGACATCATGCAGCTGCTCGCCCGCATCAACGCGGGCGGCACGACCGTGGTGATGGCCACGCACGAGGCCGGCTTCGTCGATCAGATGCAGCGTCGCGTCATCGAGCTGGTCGACGGGGAGATGGTGCGCGACGAGCGCCACGGCGGCTACGGCGACACGTCGGGCCTGCCGAGCCTGGCGCCCGAGCCGGAGCGCGGCGCCGCGGCGGTCGCCGCCCTCACCGCGGTGCTCGAGGTGCAGCGTGAGACCGCACTCAGCCCGTCGTCCGCGGTCTCCAGCGCCTACGGGCACGGGGGCACAGCCGACATCGCAGCCCGCGCCGCCGCCACGGCTGCGGCAGCTGCGGTCGCCGCGGTGACCGCCCACGCCGACTCCGCCGGCCCTGACCATGACGCCGACGATGACCATGTCACGACGGAGTCGTCGGCCGGCGAAGAGCATGCGGCAACGGTCGATGTGGCGGATGCCGTGGCCGACGCCGCACCGAACCCACCGGCATCCGATCGGTCGACGCCGGTGCAGGAGGCGCGACCGCGCACCCAGCCCGTGCCGATCGCCGACATCGCCGAGGTCGAGGTCGCCGAACTGGGCCTGGCCGACCGGCTGGGGCTGGGCGAAACCGATCCCGACGACGAAGTGGGGCCGACGACGTGAGAGTCGGTCTCGTTCTGTCCGAAGCGCTGTCGGGCCTGCGCCGCAACGCGTCGATGGTCATCTCGGTCGTCCTCGTCACGTTCGTCTCGCTCACGTTCGTCGGCGCCGCGATCCTGATGCAGATGCAGATCGGCCAGATGAAGGACTACTGGGCCGACCGCGCTCAGGTCGCGATCTACATGTGCACCGCGATCTCGCAGGCGCCGACGTGCATCGACGGTGTCGCAACCGAGGCGCAGCTCGCCGAGGTCGACGCGAAGCTCCAGAGCCCGGCGCTCGCGCCGCTCATCCGCGATCTGCGGTTCGAGAACCGGGAAGAGGCGTACGCGAACGTGATCGAGCTGCTCGGCGAAGACTACGCGAGCGTCATCACGCCGGAGCAGCTCAACGAGACGTACTGGATCAACCTCGTCGACCAGACGCAGTCCGACGTGATCGTCGAGGCGTTCACCGGGCAGAACGGCGTCGAAGAGGTGCAGGATCAGCTGCAGTACCTCGAGCCGCTCTTCTCCGCCCTCACCGTCGCGACCTACATCGCGGTCGGCATCGCCGCCCTCATGCTGGTGGCCGCCGTGCTGCTGATCGCCACGACGATCCGGCTGTCCGCCTACGCCCGCCGGCGCGAGCTGGGCATCATGCGTCTCGTCGGGGCGTCGAACCGGTTCATCCAGACGCCGTTCATTCTGGAGGGCGTCTTCGCCGCCCTGATCGGCTCTCTGCTGGCCGGCGCTGCGGTCCTCGCCGGGGTTCACTTCGGCGTCGACCAGTACCTTCGCCAGCGGGTCGAGTTCGTGACCACCTGGGTGGGCGTGGCCGACGCCTGGGTCGTGGTTCCGATCCTGATCCTGATCGGCGTGGTGCTGGCCGCGTTCTCGGCCGGATTCGCGATCCGCCGCTGGCTGCGCGCCTGACGGGGTCGTTGCGCGCACTGTGTGCAACTCCTCACTGCGCGGCCGATCAGCCTCGCTGAGCGTCGCGCGTTCCGCGCAGATGTGAGGAGTTACGCACGCGGATCTCGGCGGAGCCGGTAGCGGCGCGAGGTAGACTGACAGGCTGTCGTGCGCCCGGCGCGGCATCCGATCGAGGAGTCGTCATGCCCAAGGAACGCGGTGAGAAGGTCGTCGCGACCAATCGTCGCGCGCGCCACGAGTACAACATCGAGAAGACGTACGAGGCCGGACTGGTGCTCACCGGCACCGAGGTGAAGTCGCTGCGGCAGGGCCGCGCGAACCTCTCCGACGGGTACGCCTACATCGACGGGGGAGAGGCGTGGCTGGATGCCGTGCACATCCCCGAGTACTCGCAGGGCCACTGGACGAACCACGCGACGAAGCGCACCCGCAAGCTGCTGCTGCACAAGGACGAGATCATCAAGCTCTCGCACGCCGTCTCGGCCGGCGGCTACACGCTCGTGCCGCTGAAGCTCTACTTCTCGGACGGCCGCGCCAAGGTCGAGATCGCGATCGCCAAGGGCAAGCACGAGTGGGACAAGCGCCAGACCCTGCGCGAGCGGCAGGACAAGCGCGAGGCCGAGCGCGCGATGCGCTCGCGCAACCGCCTGGGCGACTGAGCACCGGCATCCGGGATTCGGACAGCGCACGCGTTTTCGGATGGCGGCGTTCCTGAGATCCGAATGCGGTGGCGTCCTCCAGATGTCCGGATGCTGCCGCTCGCGCCCACCCGTTGTGGGCGCCCCGGCGGGGGAGGATCATGTCGCGCATGGAGGCTCGCCTTGGGCGCGTCGTCCCTCTCGTCGTCGCGATCGCCCTCCTGGGCAGTGGATGCACCCAGGAAGTGGACGAGCCGCGCCCCTTCGCGTCCTCTGAAGAGATCGCGACCTCCTCGGAGAAGATCGACATCGGGGGTCGGACGCTCTTCCTGCAGTGCTGGGGTGAACCCGTCGGAGATGAGCCCACGGTCCTTCTCATGGCGGGGCAGGGACCGTCGACGTCTTCCTGGCAGTCGATGGCACGGGAGCTCGCCGCCGAGGGACACCATCTGTGCGCATACGACCGGGCCGGAGTCGGCGGCAGTGAGCCGGCGTCAGAAGTCACCCGCACCACCGAGGATCAGGTGGACGACCTCGTTGCTCTGCTTGATGCCGCCGACCTGCAGGAGCCGATCGTCCTGGCCGCGCACTCGCTCGGTTCATTACCCGTCGTCGGCTTCGTCTCTCGCGCGCCCGAGCGTGTCGCCGGAGTCGTGCTGATCGACCCCTGGTCGCCCCACGTCGTCGCGGCTCGGCGGGCCGCTCTTCCGCCGGAGCAGGCGGACGAATCCGCGGTGCTCGCCGAAGACCGCCGCTTCCTGACCGACTACGTCTTCGATCCGATGCAGAATTCCGAGCGCCTGCTCATCGACGTGTCCGACCAGCAGGTGAATGTGCTGCTCGAGAAGCCCGGGCCGATCTTCGGTGACCTGCCGGTGATCGTGCTCGCGCAGCCGCTGCCTCCACCCATTCCGGAGATGCCCGACGCGTTCCACAGAGCCTCGATCGCGGCCTACAGCGCCGGATATCAGGAATTCGTGGACGAGACTACGAGCGGCACGCTCATCGAAGTCCAGGACACCGGGCACGACATACATGTGGACCAGCCCGACGTCGTCATGGACGCCATCCGGGACGTCCTTTCCGGCTAGCCGCCGAATCCGAGGCTGTCGATCCGCCTACGGCACGGCCGGCTCGTTCGCGGCGTCCGCCACCGCGCGATCGGTGAAGGCGGTCTTGGGCACGAAGGCCAGTGCGACGGCGGCGACGAGCGCGGTCACTCCGCAGACGACCCACACGGTGACGTAGCCCGAGAACGAGCCGGCGGTGCCGTCGCCGACTCCGGAGGCGACGCCCTGCAGCAGCGCGATCCCGAAGACGCACGACGCGATGGCGCCGCCGACGGTCTTCACCGAGTTCGTGAGGCCGGTCGCGACGCCGGTCTGAGTCTGCGGGGCAGCGGATGCCGCGGCTGCCGGCAGCGCCGCGACGAGGGCTCCCGATCCCAGACCCACGATCACCATGTTGATGATGACCTGCGTGTACGTGTCGTGGAGCGGCAGGAACATCAGGAATCCGATGCCGACGAGGGTGGATGCGCCCATGAGCGTGAGTCGCGGCGCGGTCAGCCGGGCGATCAGCGGGAACAGCAGGGCTCCGACGATCATCGCGATGAGGTAGATGCCGATGATCAGCGACGTCGCGAATCCCGACGTGCCCAGCCCGTAGCCGTACACGTCGGGATCCGTGCGCGCGAACGTCGAGAGCGGCGCCTGCGCGCCGAGGACGCTCACGCCGAAGAGCCCCGCGGTGAGGAACACCGGCCCGAGCGCGGGGGAGCGGAACATGCGCACATCGATGAGCGGGTCGTCGTGGCGCAGCTCCCAAAGGGCGAAGGGCACGACGAGCAGGATGCCGAGCACCACGACCCCCCACGACCACGGGTTCTCCAGCCCGCCCTCGAGGCGCAGCATGCTGAGGCCGCCGGTGAAGCAGATGAGCGCGATGGAGATGAGGACAAGGCCGACGGTGTCGAACACGCCGCCCGTGGGCTCGGGAGACTCCTTCACCCCGAACAGGATCACGAAGAAGCAGACGACGATCAGCACCGCGGGCACGAGCAGCACGACCGTGAGCGGCAGGCGTCGACGAGCGCTCCGCCGACGAGGGCGCCGACGATCGCGCCGCCCTCCAGCGCCGCGACCAGGAAGCCCGCGGCGCGCGCGGTGATGATCGACCGGCCCTCCATCCGGCGCGAACGCGACCAGATGAGCGCGATCTCGAGCGGAAGCCACACCACGTAGAAGCCCATCAGAGCCCACGCGGTCAGGAACACGCTGAACGAGTCGGTGAACGGCAGCACGAGCGCGGCGGCCGCGGTCAGTGCGGTCGAGATCAGCAGCATCCGCTTGTGCCCGACCATGTCGCCGAGCTTGGCGAACGCGGGCACGACGAGCGCCGACAGCATGAGCTGCGCGCCCTCGAGCCAGTTGACGTCGGCGTCGTTGATGCCGAGATGCCGCGCGATGTCGGTGAGCATCGGCGTGTAGTAGCCCTGCAGCACGCCGCTGGTGAACTCGACGAACGCCAGGAAGCCGACGACGGTGGCGAGGGTCCCCAGTGCGGCGCGCTTCATCGCGGCTCCTTCACACACATCGGAGAGAGTGTTCGAGTGCGCTCACTGTAGCCCCTGGAGCAGGACCCGCCAGAACACCTCGCCCCGCTCGAGCGACGCGATCTCGACCCGCTCGTCCACCCCGTGGATCGACGCGCGCTGCGCGCTCGACATCGCCAGCGGCGCGAAGCGGTACACGGCGGGCGAGAAGCGGTGGAAGTGCCGGGAATCGGTGGCCGCCATCATCACGTACGGCACGGTGGCGGCATCCGGATACGACTCCTTCACTGCCGCCGCGATCAGCGCGAACTGCGCGTTGTCGGTCGGCGACTCCGGCGAGGGCTCGCTGGACTCGAGCAGGGTCACCTCGACGAGCGGGTCGGCGATGCGGCGCTTCACCCGTCGGACCGTGCCGGCGACGGTCTCGCCGAGCGCGATGCGCAGGTTGAGGGTCGCAGACGCCTGCGAGGGCAGCACGTTCGCGGCGGTGCCGCCCTGCTGCATGGTCGCGGCGACCGTCGTCCGCACGACGGCGGCAGGCTCTCCGCCCATGGCCGCGAACGCCCGGGCGGTCAGCCACGGGAAGGTCGCCAGCGTGCGCAGCACCAGCTGTCCCGATCCCCGGGCGCTGTCGGCGAAGAGGCTCAGCATCCGCGTGATCGCGGGCGGCGTGCGCGCCCGGAACGTGGTCGGGGTGAGCCGGTCGACGGCGCGGGCGATGCGTCCGACGGCGGTGATGCGGGGCGGCGCCGACGCATGGCCGCCGTCACCGCGTGCGCTGAGCCGCAAGGTCGCCACGCCCTTCTCGCCGACTCCGACCATCGCCGTATCGCCGCGGGCGAACGGCAGCGGAGGATCGACGACGGCGCCGCCCTCATCCAGCACGAGCCACGGTACGACTCCGCGCTCGCGGAGAGTCGTTGCGATCGTCCGGGCGGCGTCCCCGGAGGTCTCCTCGTCGCCGCCGAACGCGAGGTAGACGTCCCGTGCAGGCGTGAAGTCCGCCGCCAGCAGGTTCTCCGACGGCCTCCAGCAGGACCAGCAGCGGTCCCTTGTCGTCCAGGGCGCCACGCCCGTAGACCCACCCGTCCTCCAGTCGACCCTCGAACGGCGGGTACGTCCACTCGTCGCTCTCATCGACCGGCACGACGTCGTAGTGCGCCATGAGGACGACGGGCGATGCGGATGCCGCCGCCCCCGCCCAGCGGAAGAGCAGGCCGAGGTCCGTGATCCGCTCAAGCGACAGGCGCTCGTGCACCCGGGGGTACAGCTCCGCCAGGAGTGCGACGAAGTCGTCGAACGGCTGCGATCCGCGCGCCGTCGAGTTCCTCGCTCACGGTGCGGACCTGGATCATGCGGGACAGACGTGCGCCGATCCCGGGACGCACGGCGAGCGGGTGCTGCCAGATCGGAGTCCATACAGGGCGGGGCTCAGTTGGCGGCGAAGCGAGCTTCGACGGCAGCCGTCACCACGATGTCCTCCGGCTGCAGCTCGACGGCCGGACCCGCGCCACCGGCATCCATCGCCCCCATCGCCATCGCGCGCATCATCTTCGGCGCGGGCGACGGCTGCTCCGGAGCGCGAGTGAGCAGGCCGAGGTCGGCGATCTCGCGGGGAGCCACGGTCGTCAGCCCGATCGCGCCGGCATACGCGGTCGCGCGGTCGACGGCGACCTGCACTGCCTGTGCGGCGACGTCGCTCTCGACGGCTTTCGCGGTCGCGGCGGTGAGGCGCCACTGGACGTTGTCCACCTGGACGCCGTCTCGCTCGGCGACCTCGCTGATCCACCACGACAGCGCGGCGAAGTCGGTGAACGTCGCGGTGATCTCGACCGAGGCGTAGTGCACGAGGGCCAACTGCTTGCCCTCGTTGTTCCAGGGGCGGTTGGCCCAGACCGACACGCGCTGGCTCGACCACTCGCTGATCGTGCCGGCTTCCTTGCGGGAGGCCAGGTCGTCGCGAAGCGGCGCAGCGAGAGCGGCGATGCGCTCGACGACGGCGCCCCGCTCGGGTCCTTCCGCACGCACTGACAGGTGCGCGAGGGCTTCTTCCGGGGCGACCCGTCTCTCGTGATCGCCGCGGACGGTGATGGTCACTTCGCTCATGGGTCAGACTCTACGCGGCAGGGAGGAAGGAGCGTCGCCCCTGCTGAGTGCGGAATTCACCGCCTCGGCCGAGTACTCCCTTTCGACGAGCAGCGCGGCCAGGCCCACCGCCGCAGCGTGCTCGCCGAGGGTCGAGATGCTGACGGTGAGATGCCGTGTCGCACGCGGGAGCGAGCGCGGGTAGAGGGTCTCTCGGACGCCGGCGAGCAGTGGGGCCGAGGCCAGGACGCCGCCCAGCACGACTTCCGAGGGGTTCAGCAGCGAAACGACCGTCGCGAGCACCTCGCCGATCACCCGCCCGGCCGCCTGCGTCAGCCGCGCCGCATCCGGATCTCCCTTCGCAAGGAGCAGGCCGACGTCCGAGCCGGAAGCGGCAGGCTTGCCCAGCTCGGTGAGGGCGCGGGCGATGGCGCGACCGGAGGCGACGGCGGCGAGGCACCCGTGCGCGCCGCATTGACAGATCTTGTCCTCATGACCGGCGATCTTCACGTGACCGATGTCGCCCGCGCCCCCATCGGTTCCCCGGTACACCTGCCCGCCCAGAACGATGCCGGTGCCGATCCCGGAGGAGACCTTGATGAAGCAGAGGGCGCGGGAGCGCGGGTGCGCGCGACGCTGCTCACCGAGCCCCGCCGCATCCGCGTCGTTGGCGACCAGGACCGGCACGCCCAGACCATCGTGGAGGTGCTCCGAGATCGGATACGAATCCCACCCGGGCATGATCGGAGGCTGACTCGGACGGCCGGTGTCGGGGTCCACGGGTCCGGGGACGCTGATCGCGACGCCGGCGAGGGGCGCCGCGGGCGCTGTCTTGCGCTCTCTCAGCGTGCGCGCGCTGGCGATGATGGCGTTCAGAGTGCGATCGGGGCCATGGACGACAGCCACGTCAACTCGTTCCTCGACGAAGATGTTGCCCGCCAGATCTGTCAGGGCGACCGTGGTGTGCGTCGTGTCGACCGTCGCGGTGATGACGGTGGCATGCGAGGTGTTGAACGCGAGTCCGCGTGACGGGCGTCCGGCCGTGACGCGCGCAGTCGGCCCCTCGACGATCAGCCGGCGGTCGAGCAGGGCATCGATGCGGGTTGACACCGTCATCCTCGACAGGCCGGTGAGTTCGAGCACCTCGCCGCGGGTGAGAGGACCTCGGTCGCGGATCAGCTCGAGTACGTCGCCGGGTCCGGGCATCGTCGTCTCCTGTCGTTACGCTCCGCCACTTATGCTTGACAGCTAGACATTACACGTCTAGCTTCTAGGCAGAACGCGGTCGCGCTTCGCGATGACACCACTCTGCAGTACCGAGCGCAAGGAGGCGCACGTTGAAGATCCGTGCCACAGCAGTGACGATGACAGCGGTATGCGCAGCAGCACTCGTGCTGAGCGGGTGCACATCGGGAGGCGGTGACACGGGCGACGACGACGCGATCACCTTCTGGGTTCAGGAGGATCTTCCGGACCGGGTCGCGGCCACGGAGGCGATCGTCGACTCCTTCTCGGAGGAGAGCGGCGTCGACGTGGAGGTCGTCTCCGTCGCCGAAGACCAGTTCTCCCAGCTCATCACGTCAGCGGCTGCGGCAGGCGATCTGCCCGACGTCATCGGCGGCATCTCGCTCCCGCAGGTGCGCACGCTCTCGGCCAACGAGCTGGTCGACACGGATGCCGTCGCCGCGGTGATCGAATCGCTGGATGCGTCGACCTTCTCCGAGAAGGCGCTCGAGCTGACGGCGGACGGCGACACGCAGCTCGCCGTGCCGAGCGAGTCGTGGCTGCAGATGCTGTTCTACCGCACCGACCTCTTCGAGGCGGCCGGGCTCGATGCCCCCGACACCTACGACGCGATGCTGGAGGCGGCACAGACTCTGGACACGCCCGACCTGGCCGGCTTCGTCGGCGCGACGGCACCCGGCGACGCGTTCACCGAGCAGACCTTCGAGCAGGTAGCGCTGGGCAACGACTGCCAGCTTGTCAACTCCGACGGCGAGATCGAGCTCGACTCGTCGCAGTGCGTCGAGGCGTTCCAGTTCTACGGGGATCTCATCACGGACTATTCCGTTCCGGGCGCTCAGGACGTGGACACCACGCGTGCCACGTATTTCGCCGGTGACGCGGCGATGTTCATCTGGTCGAGCTTCGTGCTCGATGAGATGGCGGGTCTGCGCGAAGACGCGAAGCCCACGTGCCCCGAGTGCGCCGACAACCCGGCCTTCCTCGCCGAGAACACGGGCGTCGTGACCTCCATCGCAGGACCCGAATCGGCGGGAGCGGCGCAGTTCGGCGAGATCACGTCGTGGACGATCACCGCCGGTGCGAACGCCGAGAACTCCCAGGCGTTCATCGAGTACATGATGAACGACGGGTACGAGCCTTGGATCGCCATCGCACCGGAGGGCAAGGTGCCCGTGCGCTTCGGGACTCCCGATGAGCCCACCGTGTACTCCGACCTCTGGGCGACCCTGCCCGCGGGCGTGGACACGAAGGCTCCGCTCTCCGACTTCTACGCACCCGAGGTGCTCGAAGCCGTGGCCGCCGGTCCGGAGAACATCGCCCGCTGGGGTATCCCGCAGGGCCAGGGCGATCTGCTGGGCGCTCTGCAGGGTGAGCAGCCCGTCGCCACCGCCGTGAGCGATGTCTCGCAGGGCGGCGACGCCGAGCAGGCGGCGAGCACCGCGGCCGAGGCGGCGCGTTCGGTGCAGGAGTCGATCCAGTGACACAACTGGCAGGGGGGTCGGACCTTTCGGGTCCGCCCCCCATCCCTTCGGAGGCAGAAGATGTGCGGCCGGGTGAGCATCTCGCTCCCGCCCGCCGTGGCAAGTCGAGGCACAGCCGCGAGGAGAATCGGGCCGGCCTGATCCTGATCGCGCCGACGCTGATCATCATCACCGTCGCGGTGGTCATCCCGATCCTGTGGGCCGTCGCGCTCGCCTTCCAGAACGTGCGGCTGCTGAACATCCGCGGCACGGGGTTCATCGGCGAGTACACGCTCGACAACTTCATCGAGGTCCTCACCTCACCCGGCTTCCTCGCCGCCCTGTGGACGACCATCGTGTACTCGGTGTGCGGCACCGCCCTGGCGATCGGCATCGGTCTGATCGCGGCGCTCGCACTGCGCAAGCCGTTCCGCGGACGCGGACTGATCCGCGCCTCACTCCTCCTGCCCTACGTCGCCCCCGTCGTGGCAGCCACATTCGTATGGTCGACGCTGCTCAATCCCCAGTACGGGTGGGTGAACTGGTTCGGCACGACGGTGCTCGGCTGGGAGGACCCGGTCGCGTTCCTCTCCCAGCGCTCGCTGCCCGTCACGATCTTCGGCGTGCAGATCGATCTGCCGATCGCGCTGATCACCGTCATCCTGTTCGAGGCCTGGCGTTCGTTCCCGTTCGCGTTCCTCTTCCTCACCGCACGACTCCAAGCGGTGCCCGAGGTGCTCGATGAGGCGGCGCGCATCGACGGTGCGACCCCGACGCAGCGCTTCTGGCACATCCTCTGGCCTCAGCTGCTGCCGACCATCGCTGTTCTCACGGTGCTCCGCTTCATCTGGACGTTCAACAACTTCGACGACATCTATCTGCTCACCGGTGGTGGGGCCGGGACCGAGGTCGTCGCGGTGCGCGTTTTCGACTACATGACCGCACGGGGCGACATCGGAGCCGCGGCAGCGCAGGCACTCGTGCTCGCCGCCATCCTCGCGGTGCTCGTGACCGTCTACCTCAAGCTGTTCGGCCGGCAGGAGGAGCAGGCATGACCGCCGCGACCGTGGACAGGAGCTCCACCCGTACGCGCACCGGCGGCTTCAACCGCGACCGCTTCGAGAATCGACTCTTCGCGATCCTCCGCCCGATCGTGATCGTCCTGCTGCTGCTGGTCTCGCTGTTCCCCTTCTACTACATGGTGCTCCTCAGCTTCCGGCCGCTGGGGTCGCTGCTTGCGGATCCGGGAGCGCTGTGGGTCTCCATCGAGGAGTTCGACCTGTCGACGTACATCGACGTGCTCGCTCCGGTATCCGACGGCGGCCAGGGATTCATCGTCTTCATGCGCAATTCGCTCCTGGTCGCGCTCAGCACGGTGGTGCTCACCCTTCTCGTTGCGATTCCCGGTGCCTACGCGGTGAGCCGGCTGAACTTCTTCGGTCGGCGACAGGTGTCGGGGCTGTTCCTGGCCGTCTACTTCTTCCCCGCCATCCTCCTGGCCGTGCCCCTCTTCGTGTTCTTCACGCAGATCGGGCTCCGCGGCTCGCTCGTCGGACTGGTCATCGTCTACGTGTCGCAGGTGGCGGCGGTGTCGATCTACACGCTTCGCAACTACTTCGCGACGGTGCCGGTCTCGCTGGAAGAAGCGGCGGCGATCGACGGCTGCAACCGGCTGCAGACGATGTGGAAGATCAGCCTGCCGCTGGCCATGCCGGCGCTGGTTTCGAACGGGCTCTTCATCTTCATGATCGCCTGGAACGAGTTCCTCTTCGCGCTCCTGTTCCTCGTGGAGAAGCGCGACTCGTGGACGGTCTCGCTAGGACTCTCGCAGCTGTCCGGAAGCATCGAGGTGCCGACCACGGTGCTGATGGCGGGCTCCGTCATCCTGACTCTGCCGATCATCATCCTGTTCTTCGCTTCGGAGCGGCTGCTCGTCGGCGGACTCACCGCCGGCGCGGAAAAGGGCTGAGCTCCGCTCGGATGAACTCTCGGAAAGGGAGGCTCGTGCCTCGTGCCTGAAATCGTCCAATTCACCTCGCCGGGCACCGTCGAGCTTGTGGACATCGATGCCGCACCGCTCACGCCGGGCTCGGTGCGCATCGCAACCTGGTATTCGGGCATCTCAGCCGGCACCGAGCTGACGGCGTATCGCGGCACCAATCCCTATCTGACCTCGACGTGGAACGCGCAAAGACGGCTCTTCGTGCCGGGGGAGCCGAGCTTCGGCTATCCCGTCCGGGGGTGGGGATACTCCGAGGTCGGTCAGGTCGTGGACGTCGCGAGCGACGTGCAGGACATACGCCCCGGCGATGTCGTCCACGGCATCTGGGGCCACCGCAGTGACGCGGTCGTTCCGGCATCCGCCGTCGCCGGGCGCGTCCTCCCCGGTGACGTCGATCCGGTGCTCGGCACCTTCGCGCGGGTCGGCGCGATCGCGCTCAACGCGGTGCTGGCCGCGGATGTGCGCCTCGGGGAGCAGATCGCCGTCTTCGGCCAGGGGGTCATCGGTCTGCTCGCGACACGCCTGGCGACCCTGTCGGGCGGGCGGGTTCTCGCGGTCGACACCCAACCGGGCCGCCTCGACATGGCGGCCCGGTTCGGCGCGGTCGAAGCCGTAGACGCTCTGCGGCCCGCCGGCGCCGGTGAGCTGATCCGCGACCTCACCGGAGGCGGGGCGGACAGCGCGATCGAGCTGTCGGGGACGGATCGGGCGCTGCACGAGGCTGTCCGTTCCGTCGTCGTCGACGGTCTCGTCGTGGCGTCCGGGTTCTACCAGGGTGGAGCGGCGAACCTTCGGCTGGGCGAGGAGTTCCACCACAACCGGGTGCGGATCGTCGCGAGTCAGATCTCCGGTGTGCCGGTCGGGCTGGCGGGTCGGTGGGACCAGGCGCGGCTCGTGCGGACGGTGATGGACCAGATCTCCTCCGGCGCGGTGGATGCGGGAGCGCTCGTCTCCGACGTCGTGGAAGCGGATGCCGTGGCCGACGTGTTCGAGCGACTCGACGCGGGCGACCCCGCGATCCTGCAGGCCGTTCTGCGATTCGCCGCCGCACCGGAAAGAGTCCGGTGAGCGACGCGCCAGACTATCGCCCGCGCATCCCCCCGCATCCTCTCCGGGTGGGGCTGATCGGCGCGGGCGCTATAGCGCGCACCGCGCACGTCCCCGCGTATGCCCAGTGGGGCATCCCTCTCATCGCGGTCGCGTCACGATCGGCATCCGGCGCGCGCGACCTTGCCACCGACGCCCGGATCGAGACCGCCCACGAGAGCGTCGCCGATCTGCTCGCCGACCCGCGAGTCGACGTCGTCGACGTCGCGACGGGTCCCGAGGGCCGGCTCGATCTCATCGCCGATGCCATCGCCGCGGGCAAGCACGTGCTGGCCCAGAAGCCGTTGAGCGTCGATGCCGCCGAGATCCCCCGGATGAAGAGCCTCCTCGCGTCGGCACGCGCACGTGGCCTTCGTGTCGCCGTCAACCAGAATGCGCGGTGGGCACCGGCCTGGCGGCTGGCGACCCTGCTCATCCGGCGAGGTGACATCGGGGAGATCGTCGGCGTCACCCACCTGCACGACAAGCCCCTGCCGCCGCTCGCCGGGACACCCTTCGACGAGGTTCCTCACATGCTCCTGACCGATTACCTCGTGCACTGGATCGACATCACCCGGTGCTGGCTGGAGGGCCCGGAGGTGCTCAGCGTGACGGCGCAGGACTCCCGCGTCCCCGGCCAGCCGGCCGATGCCCGCAACCCCTGGCACGCGAGTGTGCAGCTGGCGCTGTCCTCCGGCGCGAGTGCCTCCATCCGCGTCGTCGGAGACGCACGATCGTCCACCGGAGGATGCCCGTTCTGGATCCACGGGACGGAGGGAACCATCCGAGGCAGCGTTCTGCGAGGCACCGACTTCGTGGAGGTGGAGCGAGGCGCACAACTGACGCGCTTCCCGCTGGAGGGCCAGTGGTTTCCCGACGGTTTCGCGGGCGCGATGGGCGAACTCCTTTCGGCTGTCGCCGAGGATCGTGAGCCTGAGAACTCGGCTGAGCACGTTCTCGTCAGCGTGCGGCTCGGCGTGGCCGCTGTCGATTCCGCCGGGCAGGGCGGCGCGCCCGTCCATCCCGCCGGCCTTCTTCTCACGCCGTCGGGACACGCACAGGAGGTGCGCGGATGATGCCGATCGACGAGGTGCCGGTCGCTCGGGACGCGAGGATCTACGCCGAAGGCTGGCAGAGCTGGAGCCCGACGACCTGGTACCGGCGGGGCGAGGAAGCGCACCGGCCGGCCGAGGGATGGGAGCAGCTGATGCGGTTCCGCCCGGGCGCGGAGCTTCCGGACACGGGGATCCAGGGGGAGGGCCTGCTTCTCGTCGACCCCGGCGACGGTGCTCCGACGCGTGCATACGGAACGTTGGATGCCTCGAACGAGGTCCCTTCGATCCAGGCGGAGTGGCGCGGCGACACGGTGGTGATCGAAGCGTCGTCCCCCGTGGAGATGTGGGTCACGGATGCCGCCCCGGCCGATGCGCACTCCACGGGAGCCGACGCGCTGAAGGCATACGGGGACCGGTTCGGCGCAGCATCCGGCGCCCGCGTGGGCGGGCTCGCGCCGCGCGTGTGGTGCACCTGGTACCGCTACTTCGAGGAGGTCACTGCGGCCGACGTGCAGGAGAATCTCGATGCGATCGAGGACCGCGGATTGCCGGTCGACGTCGTGCAGATCGATGACGGCTGGAGCCTGGGAACAGGAGAGTGGACGAAGCCGAACCCGCGATTCGGGTCGCTGCCCGATGCCGTGAACGCGATTCGCGACAGCGGACGACGCGCCGGCCTCTGGCTCGCCCCGTTCAGCGTCGGGAGCCGCTCCGATCTCGCGCGCCGGCATCCGGATTGGCTCACCGGTGCTGCCGGATACAACTGGGGCGACGATCTGATCGGCCTCGACCTGACCCACCCGGACGTGCGCTCGCACCTGGCGGACGTGTTCGCCGAGGTGCGCGACCTCGGCGTCGATTACCTGAAGCTCGACTTCCTCTACTCCGGCGCGGTGCCCGGCTCGCGCCACGATCGGGATGCGACGCCGGTCGCCGCGTACCGTTCCGGGCTCGAGCTGATCCGCGAGACGATGGGCGATCAGACCTATGTCCTGGCGTGCGGCGCTCCGATTCTTCCCAGCGTGGGCCTGGTCGATGCGATGCGGGTCTCGCCCGACACGTTCCACGAGGGCGGCGAGGACGGGTCGCAGGGTCTTCGTGGGCGCATGTCGCTCGAGGCGCGGTCCTGGCAGCACGGCCGGCTGTGGACGAACGACCCGGACTGTCTGGTGGCGCGGCCCGAGTTCGCGCTTCGTGACGAGTGGGCTGCCGTCGTGCTGGGCGCACCCGGGGTGCGGGGTTTCTCGGATCGGCTCGCCGAGCTCGACGAGCACGGCATGCGGCTGGTGCGGGAACTGCTGGAGGGACCGCGCTGATGACCGACGTGGACATGGAGGGACTCCGCGCGACCCTCACCCCCCTCGTGCGCCGTGTGTACGTGCAGCGCGCGGATGAGGTGCTCGACGGCCTCATGGATCTGGCCCGGCGGTGGGCGCCGCGCCTCGACCGTACGGCGCGAGCGCGACCCGACGAGGGCACGGCGTATCTGATCGCGTACGGCGATGCGTTCCGCAGGCCCGGGGAGGCGCCCCTTCATACGCTGGCGGGTGTGCTCCGCGACCACGTCCGTGATGCGGTCAGCGACGTGCACCTTCTTCCCATCTACCCGTGGACGAGCGACGACGGCTTCGGGGTCGTGGACCACCGTGCCGTGAACCCGGAGCTGGGCTCGTGGGACGACATCTCCGACCTGCGGGCCGACCACGCTCTCGCGCTGGATTTCGTCGCGAATCACGTGTCGAGTGCCAGCCCGTGGTTCCGAGGCTGGCTCGCCCGCGATCCGGCTTTCGACGGGTACTTCCTCGAGCCGGGACCCGATTTCGACACCTCTCGTGTCGTGCGTCCCCGCACGACCCCGCTGGTGCACGAGTATCGAGCGCCCGGACGGGACAGTTGCGCGCGCGTGGACGACGTTCGGCCCCGACCAGGTGGACATCGACCCGAGCACGCCCGCAGTTCTGCTCGACCTGACCGACGTCCTGCTCGGCTACCTCGCTCACGGCGCGACGACCGTGCGCCTGGATGCGATCGGCTATCTGTGGAAGGAATCCGGGACCAGCTGCATCCACCTTCCGCAGACCCACGCGATCATCCGCATGTGGCGCGTGCTCGTCGACGCACTCGCGCCCGGCACGCTCCTGCTCACCGAGACGAACGTGCCGCATGCGGACAACATCACCTATTTCGGCGACGGCACGGACGAGGCCCACATGGTCTATCAGTTCGCGCTGCCTCCGCTGGTGCTGCACGCCTTCGTGACCGGGTCTTCCAGGGCGCTCACCGCGTGGGCGCAGGGAATCGGCCCGGTCAGCGATACGGCGACGTGGTTCAACTTCCTCGCCAGTCACGACGGCATCGGAATCCGCCCTACCGAAGGCCTGCTGACCGACGACGACCGGGCACTGCTCGTCGAGCGCACGCTCGCGCGCGGAGGTCGCGTGTCGATGGCCAAGCGGGCCGACGGCTCGGAGGGCGTCTACGAGTTGAACACGAACTACCTCGACGCTCTCGTCGATCCCGTCGACCCCGATCCGGATGCCGCTGCCGTCACCCGCGGCCTCGCCGCCCACGCGATCCTGCTGTCGTTGATCGGCGTGCCGGCGATCTACTACCACTCGCTTCTGGGGTCGGGGCAGGACCGGGCGGGCATGGAAGAGAGTGACATCGCGCGGCGGATCAACCGGGAGGTCATCGACGCCGACCGTCTGAGCGATGAGCTGCGCACCTCACCGCGCCGCGCGGGCATGCTGCACGGACTGCAGCACCTGCTGGAAGTGCGTCGGGCGCTCCCGGCATTCTCGCCGTACGCCACGCAGCGTGTCGATCATGTTGATGACAGCGTGCTGGTCATCCGTCGAGCCGAAGGCACGCGTGACGAGATCACGGCCGCGATCAATGTGACGGCGGACCAGGTGGAGCTGCCCTCGCTGGCGGGAACGGATGCCTTGACGAGCCGCAGGCACGACGGCCTCACGCTGCCCCCCTTCGGCTTCGTCTGGCTGCACCGGGGCTGATGCGGAATGCGGGCCGGCCCGCATCCGTTGTAGACTGTGATGCTGGCCGCCCTTCGGTGGCGAGCAGGTGATAACTACACAGCGCGTGACAGCGGCCCTCTGCAAGACAGGGGAGTGCATGGGGATGATCGGTTTCGACATTGCCTGAGCTCCTGCGAGAAGCGGGCCGAGGATGCAGGGTTATCTCGTAAACGATCTCTGCAAAACAATAGTTGCCGAACAAAAGCGCAACGACTTCGCCCTCGCTGCATAAGCGAGCCCGATAGTCCGTCAGACCGTGGTTGATCCCGACACGGACCCTGGCGTCATCTAGGGATCTTGCTGAGGAACGGCGTCTGGACGTTTCTCGGGACTCTTCCCAGACTGGGCCTGTCGACCTAGATGCCTGTGGCAAAGGTCGGGGCCGAGCAGAACGTCAGCACAGGCTACGCCCGTAGAAGGCGCAGAGACACAGCGATGGACGGGGGTTCGATTCCCCCCATCTCCACCAATCCGCTGTCACGCGGAGAAGAGGCCCGGCCCCGCGATCGCGGGGCCGGGCCTTTTCACGTGCGGAGCGTGTCGAGCGGGCGCAGCGGCGGATGCGGAATGCGAGATCTCACCGCCGGCTTGAACCCATCATGCGATCGATCATCTACTCCCAGCACGGCCCCTCGAACGTCCTCGAACTCGTCGACCGGGAGCCGGCGATGCCCGGACCCGATGAGGTCCGGGTGCGCATCGCCGTGTCGGGCGTCAATCCCACGGACTGGAAGGCACGAGCGGGCGGCAAGCCGCTCGAGTACGACGAGACCGTGCCGAACCAGGACGGCGCGGGCGTCATCGACGCGGTCGGCTCGAACGTCGCCGATCTGAAGGTCGGCGACCGTGTCTGGCTTTTCCTCGCTGCTCACCAGCGACCGACGGGGACCGCGCAGGAGGTCACGGTCGTTCCGACGAGCCGGGCGGTGCGGCTGCCCGCGGGCGATCGGCTTCGACATCGCGGCGAGCCTCGGCGTACCTGCGATGACGGCTCACCGGGCACTGACCGTCCACGAGTTCGGGCCCGCTCGGCTCTCGCCGGGTGCGCTCGAAGGACGCGTGGTGCTCGTCCACGGGGGAGCGGGCGCCGTCGGCCACGCCGCGATCCAGCTCGCCGTATGGGCGGGAGCGACGGTCGTCGCCACGGTGAGCAGCGACGCCAAAGCGGATCTCGCAGGCGCGGCGGGCGCGCACCACGTCGTGCGATATCCGGCTGCCGACCTCTCGGCCAAGATCATCTCGATCGCGCCGACCGGTGTGCACCACGTCGTCGAGGTCTCACCCGCGCAGAATGCCGCACTCGATGTGGAGGTTCTCGCTAATCACGGCAGCATCGCGTATTACGCGAACAACAACGGCGACGAGTTCACCGTCCCGATCATGGCGAGCTTCGCCAAGAACATTCGCTGGCAGGGACTGCTGCTGTATACCGTCGGGCCGGAAGCGCTCGCCGCCGCCGCCGAAGACATCACCGCCGCGCTTCAGGACGGTGCTCTTCCGGTCGGCGAGGAGGCCGGGCTTCCCTTGACGTGGTTTCCGCTCGAAGACGCGGCATCCGCCCATGACGCCGTCGAGCGCGGCGTCACGGGAAAGGTGCTGATCCGAATCGCGGATGACATCGGCTGACGGGTTGGCTCCTCGGGCGGGCTCGATCGGACGCGCCTCTGCCAGTTCGGCAGGCCAGCTCGCGGCGATGTCGTAGGTATGTTCTAACCTTGGGGCATGGCTGAGGATCCCGCAGATCTCGAGGTGCCGACACCCGGCACCCTCGACGTCGTGGTCGGCCTGGCCGAGATGATGGCCGTTTGTGCGGCCGAGCAGCTGCAGCGAATCGACCAGCTCAGGCGCGCGCATCTGGAGGATGCGGAGGTGGCGGGGGCGCGGTTCACCGATGTGGTGGTGCGTGGGGTGAGGTTGGAGTTGGCGGCGGCGATGCGGATCACCGAGCATGCGGCGGGCAACCTGCTGGCCCTGTCGGAGGCGCTGGTGCACCGGTATCCGTCGGTGTTGCGTGCGTTGGGTGAGGCCCGGATCACGGAGCGGCATGCGGAGATCCTGGTCGGCGGGTTGGATGAACTGGAGCCGGGCCTGCGTGCCGGGGTGTTCGATCGGGCGCTGGCGTTGGCCGAAGCGCAGCCGGTGGGGGAGTTCCGTCGGTCGCTGCGGGCGCTGGTCGACTCCGCCCGTGTGGTGACGCTGGCGGAGCGGCAGGAGGCGGCGTTGGCGGCCCGGCGGGTGTTCGTGGAGCCGGTCGAGGACGGGATGGCGTGGACGCATCTGCTCGGACCGGCGGTGGAGGCGCACGCGCAGTTCGGCCGGGTGACGGCGATCGCCAAGACGATCCTCGCGCAGGACGGTGAGACCCGCACGCTGGACCAGATCCGTGCGGACGTGATGGCCGACCTGCTGATCGATGGCAGCACGACCGAGCACCCGGCCGATGCGCGCGGGATCCGCGCGACCGTCGTGGTGACCGTCCCGGCATTGACCCTGCTGGAGGAGACCGACGCGGGTGTCGCGGAGGTGGGAGCGGATCCGGCGCGGGTGGAGGGGGTCGGGCCGATCCCGGTGGGGCGGGCGCGGGAGCTGTGCGGGGGCGACGCCGGCTGGATGCGGGTGCTCACCCATCCCGAAACGGGGATGGTGCTCTCGGTCGGGCGCGCCCGGTATTCACCGCCCGCCGCGCTGAAACGGCTGGTGAAGTGGCGGGCGGACCGGTGCATGGGACCCGGATGCGGGATGCCGGCATCCCGCTGCGAAGTGGACCACACCCTCGCGTGGGAACACGGAGGCGACACGTCCCTGCAGAACCTTGCCCCTCTCTGCAGGGGTCATCACAAGGTGAAACACCACGGGGGTTGGCGACTCAGACAGGTCCCGGGCAGCGGCGGCGCGGTGGAGTGGACCTCACCGGCCGGGCGCCGATACCTCGTCGCGCCCGAACGCCGCGTCCCCGTCTTCACCGCCACGGGCGCCCCAGCCGGGGTTCATGCGAACGAGCCGCCGCCGTTCTGACCACCCGACTCGACCCGCGCAGATGAAGCGAGGGCGCGTCTCAGTCCTCGCTGGAATGCAGGCCGCGCCGGACCGACAGCAAGGTCAGCTCCGGATGTTCCTCCGCGACGAGTCGCTCGGCGCGGTCGAGCACGTTCCGTACGTGGTCGAGGTCGCCGCCGACGACGGACAGGCCGACGACCGACCGGCGATGGAGGTCGTGCGCACCGACCTCCGCGGCGGCCGCCTCGGTGCGTCGACTGAGGTCGGCGATGAGCGGACGCACAACGCTCCGCTTCTCTTTCAACGAATGCACGTCGCCGAGCAGCAGGTCGAACTCGATCCATCCGATCCACATGGGCGTCCAGTCTGCCCCACCACGTGGCATCAGCGGCCCGACCACACCCGCTCGATCGGGATCTCCCGCCGCAGGACGTTCTGCGCGGCACGATGTCCGGAATACATCGCCGCGGTGACCGTTGCGGGATCGTCCGTCCATGTCGCCTCGCCGGCGAGATGGAGGACTCCGCCGATGGGGGTCGCGAGCGTGTCGTGGTCGGCTGTGGTGGAGCCGACCGTCATGAATGCGTACGAGCCCAGGGCGAAGGGATCGTCCTGCCAGTCGGTGATGTGGACGTGCGTGGGCGCCTCGACCCGGTCGCCGTAGAGGCGCCTCAGTTGAGCGAGGACGGAGTCGACGATCTCCTCCTCGCTCCAGTCGCGTGTCTCTTCCGCCGCGGGCCCGGCGGCGAACGTGAGAAGCGTCGGAGCGTCGTGCAGGGCGGTCAAGTCGTACCAGGAGTGCCACCACCGGGACTCCGGTCCCTGCTGGCGGATGGCGTAGACGCCGTCGTCCCAGAACTTCGACCGGAATCTTAGGAAGACCTTCTCGAAGGCGTTCATCCGAAGACGACCGAGGGCTCCCGACACCGCCTCCGGAAGCGGCGGCTCGATGACGAAGTCGTCCGACCGCAGCACGCCGACCGGCACGGTGATGACGGCGTCCGCCGCCGTGAACGTGCCCCGGTCGGTCGAAACCGTCACGCCGTCCGGTGACCACCGCACGTTCTCGACCACATGGGTCAGGCGGATGTCGAGGCCCTCGGCCAGCCGTCGCGGAAGGCGATCGTATCCGTCGGGAAAGACCACCTCATCGCCGTCGATCGCGTCGTCGTCCAGTCCATGAGCGGCGAGGTCCTCGATCCACGCGCCGTACTGCTCCTCGGAGCGGTGCTCGAGGTATTCGCGGACGCGCTGCGCGCGTTCCTCGTCCCAACCCTGCCGCGCGATCGCCGCCTCGGTCACCTCGCGGTACGAGGCGTCCGGCGCCGACGCGGCGATGACGTCGAGCAGGGTGGCGTCGGCGGCATGGATGTCCGCGACGAAGCTGCGGGACGCGGCATCCGAGAGTCGCTCTCCGTCGGGTCCGTAATAGGCGATCGGTCGACTGTCGGGCTGATAGCCGCCGACCGTGAACTCGACCATGCGCATGCCGAACGCCTCGGCGGCAGCGGCAACGGGGGAGTCGGTGATGCCGTGGATCCACGATGCGCCGAGGTCAGTGGTCAGGCCGTATCGGCGGTCGGTCACCACGCGGCCGCCGACCCGGTCGCGCGCTTCGAAGACCACCACGTCGCGGCCCTCCTCCGCGAGCAGGTGCGCGGTCGTGAGCCCTGCGACACCCGCACCGACCACGATCGTGTCGAAGTGATCCATCCGTCTTCGTCCTCCCGCCGCGGTCGCGCGGTTCGACGCTACCGGGCTCAACGGTAGGGGTTCTCCGACTTGCCGCCGGTCGTCGCCGCGCTGCCCGCGGCGTGTCCCTGGTCCCAGGCGTCGCCGCGCGCCTCGAGCTCTCGCGACAGTGCGTCGGTGTCGAGGATGCGGCGAGCCAGGCGGACCCAGTCGCCCCACGGCGCTTCCACCGCGGCGGATTCGTCGCGGTCGGCGCGAACCTGCCATCGCTCGGGCGCGTCGGCGGGCTCGATGAGACAGCCCTCCTATGCGGATCGTGCTCCGCCGCGGATCTGCCATGCGCATTCCTCTCCGTCGACTGACGGTGCATTGCCGGTCGTGCAGTCGAGTACGAGAGCTGCCTATGCCCGGCCCTTGAGGATCATGTGCCAGTAGACCCAGGGAAGGATGTGACGGTCGAACACCCACGTGAGGCGCTTCTCACGCGCCAGACCCTTCCAGAACGGGATCGTGGGCTGCGGGCGATAGCGGTCGTCGAACTCCGCGAAGACGACCGTCGAGCGCGAGACCGTGAACGGGCACACGGAATAGCCGTCGTACTCCGTCCTCGGAGCCTGCCCCTTCTCGACGGCGGCGAGGTTCTTCGCCAGCGCGTACGTCTGCTTCCGCAGCGCCCCGCCCGACTTCGAGTTCGTCGTCGCGGCCGCATCGCCCAGTGCCCAGATGTTCGGGTAGCGCGGATGCCGCAGACTGCGCGGGTCGACTTCCACGAAACCGCTTTCGTCGCCGGGTGCCGCCAGTGAGCTGCGCTTCAGCCAGTCGGGCGCGGACTGAGGCGGCTCCACCATGAGCAGGTCGTAGGGAATGCGCTCCTGCTCGTCGCGATCGCGCTGAGCCACCACGGCGACGCGGCCTGCGGCATCCACTTCCACGAGCTCGGCGCGCGTTCGCAGCTCGATCCCGTACTCGTCGATCTTCCGCTCGAGCTCGCGGTCGATCATCGGGATGCCGAAGACCGTCGCGTCGGGCACGAGCATGATCACCCGGATGTCGTCCAGGACGCCGATCTTCCGCCAGTAGTCGCATGCGAGGTACATGGGCTTCTGCCCGGCGCCCGCGCAGGATGCCGGGCCCGGCGGCTGCGAGAAGATCACGGTTCCGCTGCGCATGTCGCGCAGAAGCGCCGACGCCTTGACCGCCAGTTCGAACTCGTAATTCGACGCACCCGACGGCGATCGCATCGCTTCCGCAAGACCCGGGACCGCGTCCCAGTCGTGCTGGATGCCGGGACAGACGATCAGATGGTCGTACCGGACGCGCGCACCCGAACCCAGGATGACCGTGCTCGCCTCCGCCTCGATCTCGGCGACGGCATCCTGGATCCACGCCGTGTCTTTCGGCATCACCGATGCCTGATCGCGCACCGCCATGCTCGCCGGCGCGGTGCCGCCCGCGATGTGCGAGAAGAGCGGCTTGTACAGATGCTTCGCCCGAGGCTCGACCACCACGACGTCGTCGATGCCCTCCCGATTCAGGCGGCCTGCCACCGACAGTCCGGCGTTTCCGCCTCCGATGACGACGACCCGGTAGTGCGCCGCGATCGTCCGCGTCGCCCGCGCGTCGTCTGCGGTCGTGTTCGAATAATGCATACTTCTACTCTGTGCCCCCTCGGCACGGGTCGGGGCCGGGTTGACCGCAGCGGCCGGGCGTGCTCGGTTCGCCCGCGTTAGCCTGGCGCCATGCCTCCCGGGTCCGAGCGCCTCGCCCCGGCCGACGAAGCCAACCTCGTGCTCGACCGTGCCGGTCAGGTCAATGTGTTCCTCGTCGCCTGCCGGCTGGGTTCGGGTGGTTTCGTGAATTCGGACGACCCGCCGGATCTGACCGCGCTGCGCGCTGCCCTCGCCCCGCGGATCGAGATGCTGCCTCCACTGCGCCGGACGGTCGTTCGCGACCGGCGCGGGCATCGCTGGAGCAACGCGCAGCCCGACCTGCAGCACCACGTGCGGCTGATCGAGGCGCCGAAGGGGCCTCACGCGCTGGAGCAGGTCTGCGCGCACCTGATGACCGTTCCCCTCGACCGCGGACGGCCGCTCTGGGAGCTGCTCGTGCTGCCGCACGCCGAAGCATCCCGGACCGGGGTGATCCTGCGCATTCATCACGCCCTCGCCGATGGCATGGCCGCGGTTGCCATCGTGCAGAGCCTTTTCGACGATCCGCACATCGATCCGCCCCGTCGGTCTTCGACGCCGTCCGCGAAGAGGAGCCGGCTCGTCCGGGCGGCGTACGGTCTGAAGCGCGTGCGGCTCACCCTGACGGGTCGTGAGCTGGGCGCGACCCTCTTCCTCGGAAGCAGGACCGACGACCGGCGGGTGCAATTCGTCGACCTCGACGTCGTCTCACTCGAATCGCGGATGCGGCCCCGAGGTGCCACCGTCAACGACGCGGTGCTCGCAGCCGTCGCCGCCGGCTACCGTGCGGCCATGACGGCCGCGGGAGAGCCGATTCCGGAGAGATTCCCGATCTCCGTGCCGGTGGCGCTCGAACGCCACGGCGCAGCGAGGAACCAGGTCGGCGTCATGCTGGTCCGCCTGCCGCTGACCGTCGGCGACCCCGACGAGCGCCTGCGGATCATCATGGAACAGACGCGCGTCGAGAAGATCGCCGCGCGCGATCAGGGCACCCTCGAGTTCATGCGCGGACCCCTCGGGGCCCGCATCATGAATCGCCTGGCCGCCCGCCAGCGGCTCGTCGGCGGGTTCGTCACGGACGTCCACGGGCCGGACCGACCGCAGACGTTGGCGGGCGCTCCGATCGAGCGGATCTGGCCCGTTGCCGTCCTTGCCGCGAACGTCCGGCTGGGCGTTGCCGCACTCTCGGTCGGCGGACGACTGTGCCTCGGGGTCCACTTCGATGCCGCGCACGTTCCCGGTCTCGAGTTCGCGGACGCGCTGCGAACAGAGCTGGCCAGACTCACCCTGTGATTAAGGGGCGTTCGCGAGTTAGCGTGGCACGCATGACCGATCACCGAACGGACCAGCCCGCGCAGGCCGACGAATCGCCGACCGGCGGAGACCAGACCACCGAGGATCAGCTCGAGGCCGACAACGCGGTCGAGGAGGACATGCTCAAGTCCCTCGACCCGGACGCACCGCCGGCCTGAATCGCCGACCGCACGTGACGCACGGACTGACGCGTGAACAGGCGCGCCGCATCGTCGTGCGCGCACACCTGCTCGATGCGCGGCGCCCCGGTGACGTCGTCGAGGTCGCAGAGCAGCTGACCTCCATCAAGATCGACCCGACGGCGACGATCGCGCCGTGCGAGCACACGGTGCTCTGGTCTCGGATCGGCTGGTCGTACGAAGCCGGCCAGCTGACGAAAGCAGTGGAGCACGATCGGCTGCTGTTCGAATTCGACGGTGCCTTCCGGCCGGCGAGCATCCTCCCGCTCATCCTGCCCGCCGCGCGACCCCGACGGGAGAGCACGCTCCAATGGCTCGAAGCCAACACGCGGTTCCGCAGAGACGTCCTCGCCCAGCTTCGGGCCGAAGGGCCGCTCCGTGCAGCTGACATCCCCGACACCGCCCAGGTGAGTCGTGCCCCCGACGGATGGTCGGGCTCGAATCAGGTGCCGATCATGCTCGATGTGCTCCAGCGTCAGGGTGAGGTCGCCGTCGCTCGACGCGAGGGACGCCACCGCGTATGGGACCTCGCGGAGCGGGTCTACCCGAACGATCTGCCCCGGTACGACGAGGACGAGGCGGCAGAGATGCTCCGGACGCGCACCCTGCAGGCAGCCGGAATCGCCAAGGAGGGTGTCCGGTGGTGGAACGCCGTCGGCACCGCGGGGGAGGCCGCCACGGTCGAGGGCAGCCGGTGGAGGTTCCGCGTCGATCCCGAGGCGATCGCGACGCTCGACGAGGACGACGGCGGACGCGCGGCGTTCCTCAACCCGTACGACCCGATGCTGTTCGATCGTCCGCGCCTGAAGGAGATCTTCGATTTCGAGTACGTCCTCGAGCAGTTCAAGCCCAAGCCTCAGCGCCGGTACGGGTTCTTCGCCCATCCGATCCTGCTCGGGGATCGATTCGTCGGGATGCTGGACGCCGAAGTCGACCGCGAACGCGACGTGCTGCGAGTGAATGCGGTGCACGAGTTCCTGCCGTTCGAGCCCGAGGAGGACGAGATGATCCGCGCCGAGATCGGCGAGCTCGCCGAGTGGCTGGGTGTGAGCGTCCTCGACCCGCGCTGATCCGCCGTGGCACAGTTTTCATCCATGTGCATCCAAACCGACCCCCGCTCGGGAAGTACTCCTTGCAGGGCGGAAAAAGCCGCCCCCCAAGGAGGACAACGTGCGCAAGACAATCGCAGCCGGCGTGATCGCCGGATTCGCCCTCGCGGCGGGCTTCATCGCTCCCGCAACGGCGAGCTCGGCCGAGGAGGCCACTCTCTCGGTGCTTCACGGCATCCCCGATCTCCCCGTCGACGTCTACGTCAACGGCGAGCTGACCGTCGATGACTTCCAGCCCGGCACCATCGCCGGCCCGCTTCCGCTCCCCGCGGGCGACTATGAAGTGGCCCTCACCGCGACGGACGCCGCGGACGCGAGCGATCCCGCTCTCGGCCCCGTCACGCTGACCCTCGAGGCGGGCAAGAACTACACGGCGACGGCGAATCTCGACGCAGCCGGCGAGCCCACGCTCAACCTGTTCACGAACGACATCGCCGCCACGAACGCCGGTGAAGGCCGCCTCACGGTGCGCCACGTCGCCGCCGCCCCCGCGGTCGACGTCCTCGCGGGCGGAGCGGCCGTCGTGTCGAACCTCACCAACCCGAACGAGGCCACGCTGAACCTGCCCGTGAGCACGGTTTCGGCATCCATCGTCGCCGCAGGCACGACCGAGCCGGTCGTGCTCGGACCGGCCGACGTCGCCATCGAAGACGGCGTGCTGACCATCGCCTACGCCTGGGGCAGCCTCGAAGACGGAACCCTGGCGCTCGCGACCCAGACGGTCGCAGTCGGACACACGGCTCCCGGTGGTGTGCCCTCGGGAACTGCGGGCTACGCCGCTGAGCGTGACGCGATGAACCAGGCGTTCTGGATCATCGGGTTCGCCTTCGCAGCCGCCGCGGCCACCGTGGCCGTCGTGACCGCTCGCCGCACCCGGACTGCCAAGTCCGAGTCCTGACACACGGAAAGCCGAGAGAATCAGACGTGTCCTTGCGCCTCATCGCACCGATCGCGCTGATCCTTCTCCTCTCGGCTTGCGCGCCCGCCCCGTCCCCCAGCGGGGCGGGCGTTCCGTCCGCCTCCCCGACCCCCACCCCGGCGCCGACAGCGGTCGTAGACGTCCCCATCGTCGCGGCCACGGCTCAGCCGGTGCGAGCGGCGGTGCCCCCTGTGCGGGTGCAGATCGCCGACAAGGGGATCGACATGGAGGTGGTCCCGGTCGGGGTCGAACCCGGCGGTTTCATGGAGTTGCCGCCTGACCCCGCTATCGCGGGGTGGTATCGGTTCGGCCCCGATCCGTGGAGCCCCGATGGCAACACGGTCATCTCGGCCCACATCGACGCCCCGGACTATCCGATCGGCCCGTTCGCGGAGCTGCGCGACCTGACCGCCGGCACCGAGGTGACGGTGACCGCCGCAGACGGGTCATCGGCGGCATACGGCGTCGAGTCCGTGACGTACTATCCGAAGCAGGAGTTGCCGACCGAGGCGATCTTCGCGCGAGCGGGCACCAGAGCGCTGGTGCTCATCACGTGCGGGGGCGAGTTCGACAGCAACACCGGCCGCTATGCCGACAACGTCGTCGTCGTGGCCACACCGCGAACCTAGGGATGGGCCTGTGAGCCAAGCGGGAGAAGCAGGTGCGCCGGACCGCGACGTGGACGGCGCGTGGGACGCGCGCTTCATCGCGGGCGACGAGCGTGCACTCGAGCAGATCTACCGGCGCTGGTCGCCGGTGGTCTTCACTCTGGCGCTCCGGTCCCTCGGCGATCGCACCGACGCGGAGGACGTGACTCAGAAGACCTTCGTCTCGGCGTGGACCTCACGGGCATCGTTCGACCCGTCTCGAGCACGGCTGTCGACATGGCTCGTCGCGATCGCGAAGCGCCGGATCGCCGACACCCACGAAGCCCGCACGAGGATCCGCGTGCTGCACGAGCAGCTCCAGAAGGTCACCCGGCCCGATGACCTCGTCACGCCGGAGGTCGATCTCGGCGAGACTCTGCTCATCGCCCAGGAGATCGAGCGCCTCGAGCCCGACGCGCGGACGGTGATGAAGCTCGCCTTCTTCGACGACCTCACACATCAGGAGATCTCCCGGAGGCTCGACATGCCGCTCGGCACCGTCAAGAGCCACATCCGGCGAAGTCTCGAAAGAATGCGTACACGACTGGAGGTGACTCATGCCGCACATTGATCCCGAGCGGCTCGCGCTCTTCGCGCTGGGGGAGCCTGTCGCCACACCCGAAGAAGCCGAGCACCTCGCCGATTGCGCGATGTGCGTCGATGACCTGGCGGCCCTGCGTCATGTCGCAGTGGCCGGCCGCGCCAGCATCGACGTCGGCGAACTCGAGACGCCGCCCGACTCGGTCTGGGCGCGCATCTCGGAAGAGCTCTCGCTCGGCGGCACACGCACGACACCGGATGCCGCGGCCGCGGCATCCGTGGCAACCATGGCGCCCGCAGCGGCGGCATCGCCACCGACGTCGCCCCCACCGACGCCTCGCGCACGACAGCGGACGTCCCGCAGAGGCATCGCCACCCGTATCTGGGCTCTGGCCGCCTCGTTCGTGCTTATCGCCGGCGTCGGGCTCGGCGTCTGGGCGGTGAACCAGCGCGTCGCCGAGACGGAAGTGGCCGAGGCGACTCTCGCTCCCTTCCCCGAGCACCCAGACGCCGAAGGCACCGCCGTGGTCGAGGAGCAGGCCGACGGCACGCTCGCGGTTCGTGTGGCGCTGGACGCGGATGCCGCGCCCGACACCTACCGCGAGGTGTGGCTCATCACCGCCGACGCGTCGGCTCTCGTGAGCCTGGGCGTGCTGGAGGGCACCGAGCAGACGTTCACGGTTCCGGCAGGGATCGACCTGAAGGACTACGTGCTGGTCGACGTGTCGCAGGAGCCGAACGACGGCGACGAAGCCCATTCCGGAGACTCGATCGTCCGCGGGGAGCTCACCTTCCTCTGAGCGACTTCCGGATCGCTCAGGGGGAGGGCCAGACCACGAGCAGCAGGCCCTGCTTGGTGTCGGCGTACTTCACCCAGCCCTCGCCGAACAGATAGGTCAGGCCGTAGCCCTCGGCATCCGTCGCGACCGTCGTCTCGGCGCTCTCGGTGACGATCGTCCCTTCCGGAGTCTCCTCGATCCGCCACTTCATGCCGACGAGCTGGTCCTGAGCCTCCGCGGCCTGCTCTTCGGTGATCGGGGCCCAGCCGAAGATCTGCACGTGATCGGTGGCGGTGGTGAAGTCTCCCCAGATGCACTGGACGCCGTCGGGGACCTCGGTCTCGCCGATGCGGAACGGCTCGGCGCGCACCGTCCATCCGACGCTCTCGAAGTCCTCCACCGTCGAGGCCGGGATGATGGTCTCGCACTCCGGATCACCCAGCGGCGTCGCGCTCGCAGAGGCATCCGGCGTGGGCTCCGGTGAGGTGGCGTTCGGCGAGGGGCTCTGCGCGCCGCCCGCATCCGTGCCCGTGGGCGTCGAGCAGGCCGTCGCGGCGAGCATCGCCGCGGCCATGACGAGAGAGGCGCCGAAGAGGCTGAGCGTGCGGGTCATCGGGGGGACTCCGGGGTCTCGGGACTGTGCAGCAGGTCGAGGAACGCGTCATGCAGGATGCCGTTGGTGGCCAGGCTCGACCGCTCGGAGAGCGAGTCGGCGCCGGCGAAGGAGGTGAACCGGCCGCCGGCCTCCGTGATGATCGGCACGAGGGCGGCGATGTCGTACTCTTTCACGCCGAACTCGGCGACGAACTCGAGCCGGCCTTCAGCCAGCAGCATGTACGGCCAGGTGTCGCCGTAGCCGCGGTCGCGCCACACCGCGCGCGAGAGCCGGACGACGGCATCCAGCTGTCCGGCCTCGTCCCACTGGCGGATGCTCTGGAAGCTCGCGCTGGCCCCGGCCACGCGATCGACCGATGAGACGGCGAGGCGGCTCGGGTCGCCGCCGAGGGAGTTCGTCCATGCCCCCATGCCGGTCGCCGCCCACCACCGCCGTCCCAGGGCGGGCTGGCTCGCCACGCCGACGCGGGGAACTCCGTCGATGGACAGGGCGATGAGGGTCGTCCACATGGGGATGCCCTTGAGGTAGTTCGCGGTCCCGTCGATCGGGTCGATGATCCACTGCCGGGCGGAGTCGCCGGTGATCCCGAACTCCTCGCCGAACACCCCGTCACGCGGGCGCTCGGCCTCGAGGATCGTGCGGATCGCGCGCTCGGTGGCGAGGTCCGCCTCGGTCACATGGGTGGCATCGGGCTTGAGGCGCACGTCGAGATCCGCCGCGTCGAAGCGCGCCATGGATGCCGCGTCCGCAGCATCCGCCAGCCGCAGCGCGAGGTCGAGATCTGCGGTCAGATCCCCCTCGAACGGGTCGCGGAAGGACACCGGAAACGAGGGGGAGGTCACGTCTCCAGGATAAGGGCGGAGGCCCCGGCTCGATTTCCGGGTGACGCAATCGTGATGGTAACGTTGACCCTCGGTTCGCCCTGGTGGACCATGCACCTCTAGCTCAATCGGCAGAGCAACTGACTCTTAATCAGTGGGTTCAGGGTTCAAGTCCCTGGGGGTGCACCATGAGCGCGTACACGGTCGCGACCGACGGTGCCTGCATGCGCAATCCCGGTCCTGCCGGCTGGGCGTGGGTCGGCGAAGACGGCCGGTGGGCGGCGGGATCGCTCGAGGCCGGAACGAACAACATCGGCGAGCTCCTCGCGGTGCTGTACGCGATCCGCGACAACTCGGCGGTCGAGCATCTGCTCATCCAGGCCGACTCCATGTACGCGATCAACTCCTACCGGACCTGGATGGACGCGCACTCCCGTCGCGGCTGGAAGACCAGCACCGGGGCGCCGACGAAGAACGCCGACATCCTCGCCGCGCTCATCCAGGCGCGCGACGCGCGACGCACGGCGGGCCTCCCCGACGTCGTGTTCGAGCACGTCAAGGGCCATGCCGGCCATCGCCTCAACGGCTGGGCCGACGAGCGGGCCGTGCGCGCCTCGCACCACGGCGATCGCGGGCTCGCCGCCATCTGGTCGACCGACCGCGGACAGGATCTGCTCGACGTGAGCCTCGACGCGCCGACTTGACACCGCCCCCGCCACTTCCTACGGTTGCAACTACCTGAATCAGGTTTCAGGTAATCCCTTCAACGGTGAAAGGCACGCACATGCGGGTTACGAAGAAGTTGCTCCTGGGGTCCGTGGTCGCCACGGCGGCGCTCGTCCTTGCGGCCTGCGCGCCGCAGACCGCCGCGCCGTCCGGTGACGGCGAAGAGACGCCGACCGGTCCGGCCGAGATCACGGTCGGCATCGTCACGAGCGAGACCGGACCGCTGGCCGGCTATGGCAAGCAGTACCTCGACGGATTGGAGGCCGGGCTGGACTACGCGACCGACGGCACCGGTGAGATCGACGGAACGACGATCACGGTCGAGTACAAGGACGACGCGGGCGACCCCGACAAGGCCGTGACGGCCGTCAAGGAGCTCATCGGCGCGGGCGTGAACATCATCGGGGGCAGCGCGTCGTCCGGTGTCGCGTTGGCCGTCGCCGAGCAGGCTGCCCAGAACCAGGTGCTGTTCGTCTCCGGCCCGGCAGCGGCCGACGCGATCACGGGTATCAACGAATACACCTTCCGCTCAGGTCGTCAGAGTGCGCAGGACGTCGCGACCGCGGGGACCTTCCTCGACGACCTCGAGGGCAAGACGATCACCGTGTTCGCACAGAACAGCGCATTCGGCCAGGGCAATGAGGCCGCCGTGAAGGCGATCCTCGGCGCGAAGGGCGCCACCGTGAACTCCGTGCTGGTCGCCGAAGACGTCACCGAGTTCACTCCGTTCGCCCAGCAGGTGCTGGCCGGCAACCCCGACCTCGTCTTCGTCGCCTGGGCCGGCGCCACGTCCGGGGCGATGTGGCAGGCGATGAGCCAGCAGGGCGTGCTCGATGAGATTCCGGTGGTCACGGGTCTCGGTGACCAAGCCACGTTCGGCGCGTACGGCGAGGCTTCCGAGAAGATCAGCTTCCTCAACCACTACTTCCCGGGCGCGAACGACAACGACGTGAACGAGGCCATGATCGCGGCGATCGAGGAGGCGGGCGGTACCCCCGACCTGTTCAGCCCCGACGGCTTCAACGCGGCGCTCATGATCGTCCACGCGATCCAGGAGGGCAAGGGCGACGTCGATGCGATGATCGCGGCGCTCGAGGGCTTCGAGTTCGACGGACCGAAGGGCGCGATGACCGTGCGCGCGGAGGATCACGCCCTCATCCAGGAGATGTACCAGGCGAAGCTCGTCGCCGACGGTGGCGCTTTCGTGCCCGAGCTGGTCGACACGGCAGCGGCCGATGAGGTCGCACCCCCGGCCGCCGAGTAGGCGGGCTCTTCTCGCATGAGCACCCCCGTCCCGTCCGCGCTGACGATCTCGGGCCTCGGCCTGCAGATCGGCGGTGCGACGATCCTGAAGGATGTCGAACTCGATGTCGCCGCCGGCTCGCTGGTCGGTGTCATCGGGCCCAACGGCGCCGGAAAGACCACGCTGTTCAACGTGGTCTCCGGGCTTCTGAAGCCGACATCAGGCCGCGTCCTGATGAACGGCGACGACATCACCAGGGCGTCGGTGCCTGCGCGGGCACGGGCGGGACTGGGGCGCACCTTCCAGACCTCGAGCCTCTTCCCGCGGCTGAGCGTGCGGGAGAATGTGCGGCTGGCCGCGCAGGTCTCCCTCGGGGGCGACTACTCGCTGCTGCGGTTCCCCCGGCGAACGGATGCCGCGACCGCGCTGGCGCTGTCCAAGCTCGAGGCCGTGGGACTCGGCCACAAGCTCGACACACCGGCCGGCGACATCTCTCACGGCGACAAGCGCAAGCTCGAGATCGCGGTCCTCCTGGTGACGAACGCGAGCATCGTCCTCCTGGACGAGCCGATGGCCGGCGTCGGCTCCGGGGATGTCGCCGGACTCGTCGACAACATCCGCCAGATGCAACGGGAGAACGGCTGCACGGTGCTGATGGTCGAGCACCACATCGACGTCCTGATGGGCCTCGTCGACCGCGTGGCCGTGATGCACTTCGGGCGCATCATCGCCTACGACACCCCGCAGAAGATCATGAACGACCCCCTCGTCCAGAGCGCCTATCTCGGAACGGCCGCGGCATGAGCGGCCCCATCCTCGAGGTGCGCGGCCTGCGCTGCTCGATCGCCGGCCAGCAGGTCGTGGAGGACGTCACGTTCACGGTTCCGGCGACCGGAATCACGGCGGTGCTGGGCCGCAACGGCGTCGGCAAGACCTCGACGCTCCGCGGCATCCTCGGTCTCATCCACCGCCGCGGGGAGGTCACTCTGGCCGGTGAGCGGATCGACGGGCTCGCCACTCATCGCATCGTGCAGCGGGGTGTGGGGTACGTGCCGGAGGACCGCGAGGTGTTCGCGAAGCTCACTGTCGCGGAGAATCTCGCTCTCGCCGAACGGCAGCGCAACCCGCGGCGCGAGTTCGTCGATGCGCTGTTCCCCGACCTCGTGCAGCGCCGCGCTCAGATGGCCGGGACCCTTTCGGGCGGGCAGCAGCAGATGGTCTCGGTCGCCCGGGCACTGCTCAATGACAACAAGCTGCTCCTCGTCGACGAGCCCACGAAGGGCCTCGCCCCCAAGATCGTCGCGGAGGTCACCGAGGCGCTGCGGGAGGCGTCGAAGATCGTGCCGATCCTCCTCGTGGAGCAGAACCTCGAGGTCGTCCGCCGGCTCGCCGAGGGCGCCGTCGTCATCGCCGGCGGGCGGGTCGTGCACACCGGCGTCGCGCGCGAGATCCTCGATGACGACGACCTCACCCGGCGGCTGCTCGGCGTGCACGCGGAGGTGAGCCCCGCATGAGCATGCTCGTCCTCACCCTCATCACGGGCGTCGGTCTCGGGGCCCTGTATTTCCTCGTGGCATCGGGCCTCAGCCTCATCTACGGGCTCATGCACGTGCTCAACTTCGCGCACGGAGCGTTCCTCACGCTCAGCGCCTTCATGGGCTGGCTCGTCGCCCAGGCCCTCGGCACGCAGTCGTGGGGCTCCTTCCTGCTCTCGATCCTGGCCGGCGCGCTCGTCGGGGCCGCCTTCGCGACGCTCACCGAACTCGTCCTGATCCGCCCGCTCTACGAGCGACACATCGAGCAGGTGCTCGTGACGGTGGGCCTCTCGTTCGCCGCGGTCGCTCTCTTCGAGGGCATCTGGGGCACCGACCCCATCAACATCAGCGGTCCGCCGTGGCTCACGCAGACGACCGAAGTGCTCGGAGCCCGCATTCCGAACACCTACTGGGTTCTCATGATCGCCGCGGTTCTCGTGCTGGCGGCGCTCGTGATCTTCCTGCAGAAGACGCGCTACGGCATGATCATCCGGGCCGGGGTCGAGAACCGCGCGATGGTCACCGCGCTCGGGATCGACGTGCGCAGGTCGTTCACCCTCGTCTTCGCGATCGGCGGTGCGGCTGCCGGCATCGGCGGCGTGCTGGCGATGCACTACACGACGTTCGTCTCCGCGCACCTCGGTTCGACGCTGCTCATCTTCGCGTTCATCGTGACCGTGATCGGCGGCCTCGGCTCGCTCACCGGTGCGGCGATCGCCTCGGTGCTGGTGGCGGTTCTGCAGCAGTTCGCGAACTCCTACCTGAACGGGACGGGTGACTTCATCGTCGTGATCCTGCTCGCGCTCGTGCTGCTCGTGCGGCCGTCCGGCCTCCTGGGGAGGAAGGCATGATGCGCCGTTGGGTTCCGGCCGTCGTCGGCGCCGCACTGGTCGTCCTGATGGCGATCCTGCCGCTGCTGAACATCTCGGTCCCCGGCGTCCTTCCGACCCCGACCTACATGCCGGGCACGCTGGCACTGCTCTCGCTCTGCATGGTGTTCGCCGCGCTCGCCCTCTCGTACAACCTGCTGCTCGGCTCGGCCGGGCATGCTCTCGTTCGGGCATGCGCTCTACTTCGGCGCCGGCGCGTATGGTCTGGGCATCGCTCTCGAGCACTTCGGCGTGCCGCTCTGGCCCGGGATCTTCGTCGCACTCGTGGGAGGCATGATCATCGCCCTCGTCACCGGCGCCGTGGCGATGCGCGTCTCCGGCATCCCCTTCGCGATGGTGACTCTCGCCTTCGCGCAGGCCGGCTCCGTTCTCGTGCGCCGCAATTCCGCCGTGACGGGCGGCGAGGAGGGTCTGAGCCTGAACACCGCGCAGGTTCCCGACTTCCTGATCGGCGTCATCAACACCCGCAACCTGTACTGGTTCGCACTCGTCGTGCTCGTGATCGTGTACCTCGTCGTGCTGTGGGTCGACACCTCCCGCCTCGGACACCTGGCCCGGGCGACCCGCGAGAACGAGCAGCGGGTGCGCGTGCTGGGGTTGCGGCCGTACCGGGCCAAGTTGATCGTCTTCGTGATCGCGGCCGTGCTGGCGAGCCTCGCGGGGGTCGCGTACATGCTGCTCCAGTCGGGCACCGTGCCGCGAGCCGTCTCGGCCGATCTGACGATCACGATCCTCGTGATGGTCGTGCTCGGTGGCGTGGGCTTCCGCTGGGGTGCCATCGTGGGGGGCGTGCTGTACACACTGCTCGATCAGCGGCTCACCGTCGTGGCCGGGTCCGACGTCGTCGCGGGGCTGCCCGATGCGCTGCGCATTCCGCTGTCGGAGCCGCTGTTCCTCCTCGGCGTCCTGTTCATCCTCGTGGTCATGTTCCTGCCGGGCGGCATCGCCGGCACGATCGACGCGTGGTGGCGGCGGCGACGCGGCGAAAAGGTGCGCCTGTCGCTTCGCAGCATGGACGACGCGGATGCCGAGACGGAAGCACCGGTCGAGGTGCGCGCGTGAGCTGGGAAGCGGGGCTCGAGGACGGCTCGCACACGATCGGGCGATGGCTCACCGATCGTGCGTCGCACTCGCCGACCCGGATCGCGATCGATGACCGCGGCGTCACGATCGACTACGCGACGCTCGCGATGCGGGCGACCGAACTGGCCGATGCCCTGCGCTCCGGCGGGTACGGCCCGGGGCATCGCATCGCGACCGTTTCGGGCAACTCGACCGACCATGTCGTGGCCTTCTTCGCGTGCGCGCTCGCCGGCATCGCGTTCGTGCCGCTGTCGTGGCGCAGCACTCCCCGCGAGCTCGCCGACGTGCTGCGCCGCTCCGCTCCCGCGCTCGTGCTCGTCGATGACGAGTACGCCTCCCTCGCCGCAGAGGCGCTGAGCGTCTTCGGCGAAGGGCCGCAGGCGGTCGCACTCGGCTCGACGGGAGTCGAGGCGTCGGTTCCACCCGCCTGCGAACCGAGGTCGGCTCGGCACGTCCGTGACGACGATCCGCTGCTCGTGATCTTCACCTCGGGCAGCGAGGCGGCGCCGAAAGGCGTTGTCCTCACGCACGCCAACTGCTTCTGGAACAACTTGGCTCTCGCGCAGGCGCTGCCCCTCACGTCCGACGACGTGGTGCTCGCGATGCTTCCCCAGTTCCACGTCGCCGGCTGGAACTGCCAGCCGCTGCTCGCCTGGTGGGTGGGGGCGACCGTGGTGCTCGAGCGGTCCTTTCAGCCGGCCCGGGCGCTGCAGCTCATCACCGGGCGCCGGGTCACGGCCATGATGGGTGTTCCGACGCAGTATGCGATGCTCGCCGCCGACCGCGACTGGGCGGCCTCCGACATCTCTTCTCTGCGGCTCGCGCTCGTCGGCGGCGCGACGATGCCGACAGAGCTTCAGGCGGAGTGGTCTCGCCGCGGAATCGCGTTCACCCAGGGATACGGGCTCACCGAAGCAGGGCCGAACGTGCTGCACCTGAGTGCCGGCGACGCCGCAGCCCATGCCGGCGCCGTCGGGCGACCCTATCCGCACGTCGGCGTCCGGATCGCCGACCCCGACACCCTCCTGCCACTCGACGGCGAGGCGACCGGAGAGCTCTGGGTGCGCGGGCCGAGCGTGTTCGCCGGGTACCTGGGAGACGATGCGGCGACGGCGAAGGCGATGGCGGGCGAGTGGTTGCGCACCGGAGACCTCGTGCATCGCGAAGCCGACGGCGTGTTCCGGGTGGTCGATCGCCTGAAGGACATCTACATCTCCGGCGGCGAGAACGTCGCCCCCGCCGAGGTGGAGTACGCCCTGGCGCTGCATCCGCTCGTCGATGCGTCAGCCGTCGTGGGGGTGCCCGACCCGGTGTGGGGTGAGCGGGGCGTGGCGTTCGTCGTGCCGGCACCCGGTTCGATGCTGTCGGCCGACGAGGTGCTCGCGCACGCGCGCCGCAACCTCGCGGCGTTCAAAGTCCCCGTGCACGTGGAGTTCGTCGACGCGCTGCCGCGCTCGACGATCGAGAAGCTCGCACGATCCCGTCTGCGGGACCGCGCCCGTCGAATAGTGGAAGGTGTGGAGCATGACCATTCCCGATGAGCTGCTCGACGGCGAGAGCGGGTTGGTCTCGCCCGCCACGGGACGGCCCCTCACCAAGCGGGGCGAGGCCACCCGTCGGCGTCTCCTCGAGGCCGCCGAGGTCGTGTTCGCCGAGCAGGGCTACCACGAGGCCTCGATCGTGAAGATCACCGAGCGCGCCGGCATCGGTCTGGGCACCTTCTACCTCTACTTCGACAGCAAGCAGTCGATCTTCGAAGCCCTCGTGATCGACCTCAACCGTCGCGTCCGTCACTCGATGTCGGAGGCGATGGCCGGTGCCTCGTCTCGTCTCGAAGCGGAGCGGGCGGGCTTCACGGGATTCTTCCGCTTCACCGCGGAGCACCCCGCGCTGTACCGCGTGGTCCGAGAGGCGGAGTTCGTCTCGCCCGAGACGCTGAGGCTGCACTACACGCGCATCGTGGAGGGATATGAGGCCGGACTGCGTGCCGCGCAGCAGGCGGGCGACGTCGACCGCGCGCTCGATCCGGAGGTGACCGCGTGGGCGCTCATGGGCATGGGCGAGCTGATCGGCATGCGCTTCCTCCTGTGGGAGAAAGACGGTGCGGGCGTCGCCCCCACGGTGCTCGAGCCCAAGGTGTTCGACGACATGATGCGCTTCATCGACAACGCCCTGGCGCCGCGGCGCGGGGCCGACGCGGCAGAAAAGGAAGACCGATGACCGACCAGGACCTCGCCGGCAAGCGCGCCCTCATCACCGGCGGCGCCAGCGGAATCGGACTCGCGTGCGCGCATGAGTTCGCCGGCCGCGGCGCGCACGTGGTCGTCGCCGACCTCAATCGCGGGGCCGCGGATGCCGCGGCCGCCGCGGTCGGCGGTGAGGCCTGGGTCCTCGATCTGTCCGACACCCCCGCACTTGATGATCTGAACCTCGACGTCGACATCCTCGTGAACAACGCCGGCATCCAGCGGGTCAGCCCGATCACCGAGTTCGATCCCGAGGCGTTCCGCCTCCTGATCCGCCTCATGCTCGAGTCGCCGTTCCTGCTCATCCGCGCGGTGCTGCCGGGGATGTATGCGAAGGGCTGGGGCCGCATCGTGAACATCTCGAGCGCTCACGGCCTGCGCGCGAGCGCGTTCAAGTCGGCGTACGTCTCGGCCAAGCACGGCCTGGAGGGGCTGTCGAAGGTCACCGCACTCGAGGGTGCACCGCACGGGGTCACGAGCAACTGCATCAACCCCGCGTACGTGCGGACACCGCTCGTCGAGAAGCAGATCGTCGACCAGGCGAAGGTGCACGGCATCCCCGAGAGCGAAGTGGTCGAGAAGATCATGCTCACCGAGACCGCGATCAAGCGCCTCGTCGAGGCCGACGAGGTCGCCTCTCTCGCGGGCTGGCTCGTCTCCGACAAAGCCGGCATGGTCACGGGCGCCTCGTACACGATGGACGGCGGGTGGACGGCCCGATGACTGACCGCATGAGCCGGTACCGGACCCTCGACGTCGCCGTCGCGGGGGGAGAAATGCGCGTCGGGCTGTGGGAGGGGCCATCGGATGCCGCGCCGGCGGTGCTGCTGATCCACGGCGTGACGGCATCCCACCTGTCATGGCCTTTCGTGGCCGAGCGACTGCCGCACGCTCGGGTGATCGCACCCGACCTCCGTGGTCGAGGTCGCAGCAACGGTCTGGCGGGACCGGCCGGGCTCGATGCGCACGCCCGTGATCTGGTCGCGGTGCTCGACGCCCTCGGCGTGGAGCGTGCCGTCGTGGTGGGGCACTCGATGGGAGCGTTCGTCGCGCTCGTCCTGGGCGATCTCCACCCCGAGCGCGTCTCGCGGGTCGTGCTGGTCGACGGCGGGCTTCCTCTCGATCTGCCGGAGGGACTGTCGGTCGACGAGGTCATCGCGCTCGTGCTCGGCCCGACCGCCGAGCGGCTGGCGATGCGGTTTCGCGACGGCGGAGGCGTACCTGGACTTCTGGCGCGCGCATCCCGCGTTCCGTCGCGACTGGACGCCCGAGCTCGAGGAGTACCTTTCCTACGACCTCGTCGGGGCGGAGCCGGAGCTGCGGCCCGCGACGAGTACGCGACGCTCGAAGAGGACTCGATCGACCAGAACACCGGGTCCGCGATCGTCGACGCGCTGCGCCATCTCCGGCATCCGACCGTGCTTCTGACCGCCGAGCGGGGACTGCTCGATCAGGTGCCCGCACTGTACGCACCCGAGCGACTCCCCGTGCTGCTGGCCGCATTCCCGGGTGCAGCACATCGCGGTCCCCGACGTGAACCACTACACGATCGCGATGTCGGAGCGAGGAGCGGATGCTGTCGCGGCGGTCGTGCGGGAGCAGTTGGGTGCGCTCAGCGCCTGACCCTCAGCGTCCGCTGGCGGCGATGCGCGTCGTCAGCTGGTGGGCGTGCGCGAGGAGCGTGCGGCCGAGGTCGGCGAGCCGGTCGGGGCCGAACCGGAACTCCACGCCGGTGAGGCTGAGCGCCCACTGCGGATGACCCTCGCGTGTGAACACCGCAGCGCCCAGGCCGAAGCTGCCCTCGACGATGAGTCCGGGGTTGAGCGCGTAGCCGCGAGCCTGCGTCTCGCGCAGCCGGGTGCGCAGCCTCTGCTCGCCGTGCGCGGCTCCCCATTCGCTCGCCAGCTCCGGGTGCCGCTCGAAGTAGGCGTCCACATCGTGAGGCGGCAGGAACGCCAGGATGGCCAGACCCGCCGATGCGACTCCGAGGGGGAAGCGCACGCCCTCGGACAGCACGAACGAGCGGATCGGGAAGCTTCCCTCCTCGCGCAGCAGGCACACCGTCTCGTCGCCGCGACGCACCGACAGAAACGCGCTCTCCTCGGTGCGCACGGCGAGCGAGCGGACGATGTCGCGGGCGATGCCGGTGATGTCGTAGCGGGATGCCGCGATCGTGCCCATCAGGTACAGCTCGGGTCCCGGCATCCACCGTCCCGTCCGCTCGTCCTGATCGACGAGGCCCTCGTGGCGCAGGGCGGCCAGCAGGCGGTGCGCGGTCGGGCCGCGTGAGGTCGGCGCGCCGCGCGAGGTCGGCGACGGCGAGCCCATCGTCGCCGGCGCCGGTCACGAGCCGCAGCAGGCGGGCGGCGCGCGCGACGGACTGGGCGCCCGGCACGGACCGTTCTCGTGGAGGTGTCCACGATATGGACACTAGACCGCGTGCGTCATCCACATCGCAACGCCGTCAGTGCCGCCGCGCGCGAACGGAGCGCAGGATGGGGGTACTGATCCCCACAGACACAGGAGTCGCCCGTGATCGACAAGACGCTCTCATCTGCGGCCGAAGCCGTCGCCGACATCCCGGACGGCGCGACGCTCGCCGTCGGCGGCTTCGGTCTCTCCGGCAATCCCATCGCCCTGATCGAGGCTCTGCTCGCGCAGGGCACGAGCGACCTCAGCATCGTCAGCAACAACTGCGGCGTCGACGACTGGGGGCTCGGCATCCTGCTCAACGCGAAGCGCATCCGCAAGATGACCTCGTCGTACGTGGGTGAGAACAAGGAGTTCGAGCGGCAGTTCCTCTCGGGCGAGCTCGAGCTCGAGCTCACCCCGCAGGGGACGCTCGCCGAGAAGCTGCGCGCCGGCGGATCGGGCATCGCCGCCTTCTACACCCAGACCGGAGTCGGCACGCAGGTCGCCGAGGGGGGACTGCCGCGCCGGTACGACGGCTCGGGCGGCATCGCGGTCGCGTCCCCGGTCAAGGACGTGCGGTCGTTCGACGTCTCCGGCCAGAGCCGCGACTACGTGCTGGAAGAGGCGATCGTGACCGATTTCTCGCTCGTGCACGCCGCGAAGGGCGACCGCTTCGGCAACCTGATCTTCAACAAGGCGGCCCGCAACTTCAACCCGCTCGCCGCGATGGCGGGGCGCGTCTGCATCGCCCAGGTGGAGCAGCTCGTGGAGCCCGGCGAGCTCGATCCCGACAGCATCCACCTGCCCGGCATCTACGTCCACCGCATCGTCGAAGTCGGCACGGACATCGAGAAGCGCATCGAGCGGCGCACCGTCTCGGTCGCCGAGGCGCTGTCGCGCGACATCCCTGAAGGAGCATGATCATGGCGCTCACCCGCAACGAGATGGCCGCCCGCGCGGCCGCGGAGCTGTCCGACGGCTCGTACGTCAACCTCGGCATCGGCCTTCCGACGCTCGTGCCGAACCACGTGCCCGAGGGCATGACGGTCGTGCTGCAGTCGGAGAACGGCATCCTGGGCGTCGGTCCGTACCCGACCGAGGAGAACGTCGATCCCGACCTCATCAACGCGGGCAAGGAGACGGTGACCACCCTCCCCGGCGCCGCGTTCTTCGACTCTGCGACCAGCTTCGGGATGATCCGCGGCGGCAAGATCGACGCGGCGATCCTGGGGGCGATGCAGGTCTCGGCAACCGGTGACATCGCGAACTGGATGATCCCCGGAAAGATGGTGAAGGGCCCGGGCGGCGCGATGGACCTCGTCCACGGCGCCGCCAGGGTGATCGTGCTCATGGAGCACGTCGCGAAGGACGGCTCGGCCAAGATCGTGCACGAGTGCTCGCTGCCGCTCACCGGCCGCGGCGTCGTCGACCGCATCATCACCGACCTCGCCGTGATCGACGTGACGGATGCCGGCCTCGTGCTGATCGAGACCGCACCGGGTGTGAGCGTCGACGACGTCATCGCCGCGACCGAGCCGCCGCTGACCGTTTCGGACGCGCTTGCCATTCGATCCCCGCGCTGAGCGCGTGGTGAAGAGGAGAATCATCGTATGAACACCGACGACGTCGTCATCGTGGCCGCCGCCCGAACCCCGCAGGGGCGGCTCAAGGGCCAGCTCGCACCTCTCACCGCGGTGCAGCTCGGCAGCATCGCCATCCGCGGAGCGCTCGAGCAGGGCGGGATCGCGCCCGACGCGGTCGATGCGGTCCTCGTCGGGCAGGTGCTGCCCGCCGGGTCGGGCCAGAACCCCGCGCGCCAGGCGGCCGTCGGGGCCGGCATCCCGTGGGATGTGCATTCGAGCTCGGTCAACAAGGTGTGCCTGTCGGGCCTCACGGCGATCATCGACGGCGCCCGCATGATCGCGGTCGGCGACGCCGCCGTGGTCGTGGCCGCGGGCATGGAGTCGATGACACGCGCACCGCATCTGCTCATGAACTCGCGCGAGGGCTGGGCGTACGGGTCGGTCGAAGTGCTCGACCACATGGCCTACGACGGGCTGACCGACGCCTACGACCGCGAGAGCATGGGCGCCTCCACCGAGCGGCACAACTCGCGGCTCGAGGTCAGCCGCGAGGCGCAGGACGCCGTGGCTGCCCGCTCGCACCAGCGCGCCGCCGCCGCGACCGATGCCGGTGTCTTCGACGCAGAGATCGTGCCGGTGGAGATCCCGCAGCGCAAGGGTGACCCCCTTGTCGTCACGAAAGACGAGGGCATCCGCCCCGAGACCACCGTCGAGACGCTCGGCAGGCTTCGCGCGGCGTTCGCAGAGGGAGGGTCGATCACGGCCGGCAACTCATCGCAGATCTCCGACGGCGCATCCGCCGTCGTCCTCACCACGCGGTCGCACGCCGACGAGAACGGCTGGCCGGTGCTCGCGGTCATCGGCGCGTCCGGCCAGGTCGCCGGTCCCGACAACTCGCTGCACGCCCAGCCGGCGCGCGCGATCGAACAGGCCTGCCGCAAGCAGGGGATCGCCCCGACCGACCTCGACCTGGTCGAGATCAACGAGGCGTTCGGCGCCGTCGTCGCGCGGTCGCAGGCGGAACTCGGACTGTCGGACGACGTGGTGAACCTCCACGGCGGCGGGATCGCGATCGGTCATCCCATCGGCGCCTCGGGCAACCGGCTCGTGGTGCACGCGGTGCACGAGCTCGCCCGCCGCGGCGGCGGGACGGCGGCAGTCGCGCTCTGCGGCGGCGGCGGCCAGGGGATGCGCTCATCCTCACCCGGTGAGTCGCTCGGCTCGCCGAGCGCTACTCACACCGGCGAACGCGCTCGAGGGGTCAGTCGCGGTCGCCAGTGTGAGGAGCGGTCACGGGGAGACCCGGAGGGATAGGGTCGGCGACATGACGACCCTCGGTCCCCTGACCGCCGACGACCACGACGACTGGCTCTCCCTGTGGTGGGCGTACCTCGACTTCTACGACACCGAGCTGTCGACGGCGCAGACCCAGCTCACATTCGCACGCCTGATCGCCACCGCCGATCCGGTGCACGGGGTGATCGCCCGCGACGATGCGGGCGAGGCGATCGGCTTCGTGCACTGGCTGACGCACCCCTCGACGTGGTCGGAAGGCCCGTACTGCTACCTCGAGGACCTGTTCGTCAGCGGGAACGCTCGTGGCGGGGGTGTCGGCGCCGCGCTCATCGAGCACGTGCGGTCATGGGCAGCGGCGGCCGACTGCGACAAGGTCTACTGGCTGACGCAGAGAGGCAATCACACCGCGCGCAAGCTGTACGACCGCGTCGCGTCCGACACGGGCTTCATGCACTACGAGATCGCCCTCTCGGCTAGCGCTCCAGGCGCTTCTTGAGCAGCTTCTTGTTCTTCCGGTAGACGGGGGAGTCGGTGGGTACGAGCTTGCCCTGCGCAGCCCTGCGGGTGTCGACGACCGACCCGATCGCGAGCGTCAGAGTGATGCCCCAGCTGAGCCATGCCAGCGCGGTGCGCCATGTGAAGGTCTCCTCGCTGCGCAATCCGCGGAGCAGCGTGACACCTCCGATGATCGCCGTGACGAGCCCTGTTCCGAAGAGGTACTTGCGCATGCACACCACGCTAGCGGGCACCCGACCCGGGCGCTGACTCTTGACAAGCGGGCGTCGGAATGCCGCGCTGTTAGCCTGGAGGCTCCCCGGGATCAGGAGCAGTTGTGGACAAGGCCGAGTTCGTCGTCGTCGCAAACCGCCTCCCGGTGGACCGCACGACCGACGCGGACGGGGATCACGCCTGGCGGCGTTCGCCCGGCGGCTTGGTCACCGCCCTCGAGCCTGTCATGCAGAAGGCCGATGGCGCCTGGGTGGGCTGGGCAGGGCAGCCGGACGTGGAGCTCGAGCCGTTCGAATTCGACGGCACTCTGCTCGTACCGGTCACGCTGAGCGCCGAGGACGTCGAGCTCTATTACGAGGGCTTCTCGAACGACACGATCTGGCCGCTGTACCACGACGTCATCGCTGAGCCGCGGTACAGCCGGCTCTGGTGGGACGCCTACGTCCGCGTCAATCGCCGCTTCGCCCAGGCCGCTGCGGCCGCCGCCGAAGCCGGTGCGACGGTGTGGGTGCAGGACTATCAGCTTCAGCTCGTGCCGCGCATGCTGCGCGATCTGCGGCCCGATCTGGTGATCGGCTACTTCCACCACATTCCCTTCCCGGCATACGGGCTGTATTCGCAACTGCCGTGGCGACGTCAGGTGCTCGAGGGTCTGCTCGGTGCCGACGTGATCGGCTTCCAGCGGGTGGCGGATGCCGGCAACTTCGCCCGGGCGGTGCGGCGCCAGCTGCGGTATGACACGAGAGCGTCCGGCATCCGGGTGCCGGAGGCCGACGGCACGACCAGGACGGCGCTCGCCCGAGCTTTCCCGATCTCCATCGACGCGTCGTCGTACATCGAATTGGCACAGCGGCCCGATGTGCGCGAGCGCGCGCGCCAGATCCGCGAGAGCCTCGGAAACCCGAAGCGCATCTTCCTGGGCGTGGACCGCCTCGACTACACGAAGGGCATCCGCCATCGACTCAAGGCCTATGGGGAGCTGCTCACCGAGCACAAGCTGAGCGTCGACGATGTGACCCTCGTGCAGGTCGCAAGTCCGAGCAGGGAGCGCGTGGAGGCGTACGTGCAGCTGCGAGACGAGATCGAGCTGACCGTGGGGCGCATCAACGGCGACTTCGACACGATGGGCCACACCGCCATCCGGTACCTGCACCAGGCGTATCCGCGCGAGGAGATGGTCTCGCTGTTCCTCGCCGCCGACGTCATGCTCGTCACCGCCCTGCGCGACGGCATGAACCTCGTCGCGAAGGAGTACGTCGCCTCGCGCGTCGACAACCGCGGGGTGCTCATCCTCAGCGAGTTCGCCGGCGCCGCCGACGAGCTGGGCACAGCGGTGCGGATCAACCCGCACGACATCGAAGGGCTCAAAGAGGCCATGATGCGGGCGGTCGCCATGTCACCCGGTGAGCAGGGTCGTCGCATGCGCGCGGCGCGGCGGCGGGTGCTCGAGCACAGCGTCGAAGACTGGTCGCGCGAGTTCCTCGAGGCGCTGGCGACGTTCCATCGGAGGAGAACCGTGACTGCCCCCCACCCCCCGCAGATCGACGACACGGCGCTGCACGAATCACTCGCGCGCGTCGCGGCATCCGATCGTCTCCTGGTCGCCCTCGATTTCGACGGCACGCTCGCACCCCTCGAGGACGAGCCGATGAACGCGCGTGCGCTTCCCTCCGCCGCCGCGGCCGTGGCAGCCCTCGCTGCGCTGCCCGACACCCCTGTCGCATTCGTCTCCGGGCGCAGCATGCACGATCTCCGCGAGATCGCCGAGCACGCCGACGACGCGCAGATCTTCCTCGCCGGGTCGCACGGCGCCGAGTTCTGGGTACCGGGCGAGGGCCTCCTGGAGACCGACGAGGACGAGGATGCGCCGGCGCTGCGCGACGAGCTGCGCGACCAGATGGCCGCGGAAGTGGGCGGACTCGAGGGCATCTGGGTCGAGCCGAAGACCTTCGGCTTCGGCATCCATACGCGGGTGGCGAGCCCCGAAGACGCCCAGACCGCGCGGAACGCCGCCGACCGCCTGGTCCAGGACCGCGCGCCGCACTGGCGCCGCCGCACCGGCCACAACATCGTCGAATACTCCTTCCGCCACGAGGGTAAGGACTCCGCCGTGACTGCCCTGCGCGAGCGGACCGGCGCGACCGCCGTCCTGTTCGCGGGCGACGACGTGACCGACGAGGATGCGCTGGCGAGCCTCGGCCAGAACGACCTCGGCATCCGGGTCGGCGACGGCGAGACGGCCGCGTCGGTGCGTGTGGGAAGCATCCAAGAATTGGCGGCCGCGTTGAGCCTGCTGGCGCGGATGCGGGCTGAGGGCCGGGAATAGACTTCAGGAATGTCTTCGCCGGAGAGCCGCATCGATATCAAGCCCCGCAGCCGAGTCGTCACCGACGGCATCGAGGCGACGACCTCCCGCGGAATGCTGCGCGCCGTCGGCATGGGCGACGCCGACTGGGACAAGCCCCAGATCGGCATCGCATCGAGCTGGAACGAGATCACGCCCTGCAACCTGAGCCTGGACCGACTCGCACAGGGAGCCAAGGAGGGCGTGCACTCCGGCGGAGGATACCCGCTGCAGTTCGGCACGATCTCCGTATCCGACGGCATCTCCATGGGCCACGAGGGCATGCACTTCTCGCTCGTCTCGCGCGAGGTCATCGCCGACTCGGTGGAGACCGTCGTGATGGCGGAGCGGCTCGACGGCACGGTTCTGCTCGCGGGCTGCGACAAGTCCATCCCCGGCATGCTGATGGCCAGCGCGCGCCTCGACCTTTCGAGCGTCTTCCTGTACGCCGGATCGATCGCCCCGGGCTGGGTCAAGCTGTCGGACGGCGATGCTGAATGGCAGGAGGGGAAGGCCATCACGATCATCGATTCGTTCGAGGGCGTGGGCGCGTGCATGGCGGGCCGGATGACGGAAGCCGACCTGAAGCGCATCGAGTGCGCGTTCGCTCCCGGCGAGGGTGCCTGCGGCGGAATGTACACCGCGAACACGATGGCCTCCGTCGCCGAGGCGCTGGGGCTGAGCCTGCCCGGCTCGGCCGCGCCGGCCGCCGCCGACCGCCGCCGCGACTACTACGCCCACCGCTCCGGCGAGGCGGTCGTCGATCTGCTCCGGCTGGGCATCACGACGAGCGACATCCTCACGAAGGAGGCCTTCGAGAACGCGATCGCTCTCGCGATGGCGCTCGGCGGCTCGACGAACGTCGTCCTGCACCTGCTCGCGATCGCCCGCGAGGCCGAGGTCGACCTCGATCTGCACGACTTCAACCGGATCGGAGACAGGACGCCGCACATCGCCGACATGAAGCCGTTCGGCGCCTACGTCATGAACGACGTCGACCGGCACGGCGGCATCCCGGTCATCATGAAGGCCATGCTCGATGAGGGACTGCTGCACGGCGACGCGCTCACGGTCACCGGAAAGACGCTCGCGGAGAACCTGCGGGACCTCGACCCGGATCCGATCGACGGGACCGTCATCCACACCCTCGACAACCCGATCCACGCCACCGGCGGCATCACGATCCTGCACGGGTCGATGGCACCCGAGGGCGCGGTCGTGAAGTCGGCGGGTTTCGACGCGAACGTGTTCGAGGGCCCCGCGCGTGTGTTCGAGCGGGAGCGCGGCGCGATGGACGCGCTCGAGGCCGGCGAGATCACCGCGGGCGATGTGATCGTGATCCGCTACGAGGGTCCGAAGGGCGGTCCGGGCATGCGCGAGATGCTCGCGATCACCGCGGCGATCAAGGGCGCTGGCCTCGGGAAAGATGTACTACTCTTGACGGACGGCAGATTCTCAGGCGGCACAACCGGACTGTGCATCGGCCACATAGCACCCGAAGCGGTGGACGCCGGTCCCATCGCCTTCGTGCGCGATGGTGATCTGATACGGGTCGATATCGCGGCTCGCACTCTCGACCTACTCGTCGACGAGGCTGAGCTGGGTTCCCGCCGCTCTGGCTGGGAGCCGCTTCCTCCGCGCTATACCCGTGGCGTCCTGGCCAAGTACTCCAAGCTCGTGCGCTCCGCTGCGGAGGGCGCGACCACGGGTTGAGGCCTGCCTTTCCGTCATCCATCTCTCGACAGAGGATCATCATCATGCCCGCCGAATCCGCCACGGCCATTCCCCGGCCACCCGCTCGCACCGCCTCAGCGCCCGTGCTCACGGGCGCGCAGGCGGTCGTCCGCTCTCTCGAGCTCCTCGGCGTCACCGATGTCTTCGGTCTGCCGGGCGGAGCGATCCTTCCCGTCTACGACCCGCTGATGGACAGCTCCGACCTGCGCCACATCCTCGTGCGCCACGAGCAGGGCGCCGGTCACGCCGCCGAGGGCTACGCCGCGGCATCCAACAAGGTCGGCGTCGCGATCGCGACCTCCGGCCCCGGCGCGACCAACCTCGTCACGGCGATCGCCGACGCATACATGGACTCCGTGCCGATCGTCTGCATCACCGGCCAGGTGTTCTCCAACCTGATGGGCACGGACGCCTTCCAGGAGGCCGACATCGTCGGCATCACGATGCCGATCACGAAGCACTCCTTCCTGGTCAAGCGTGCGGAGGACATCCCGAGCGCGATCGCCGCGGCCTTCGAGATCGCCGGCACCGGGCGCCCCGGTCCTGTGCTGGTGGACATCACGAAAGACGCGCAGCAGGCCGAGGCGCCGTTCGTCTGGCCGCCGAAGATCGACCTGCCGGGGTACCGTCCGGTCACGAAAGCGCACGGCAAGCAGATCCAGGCGGCGGCGCAGCTGCTGGTCGACGCGAAGAAGCCCGTGCTGTACGTCGGCGGCGGCGTCATCCGCTCGCGCGCGTCGCGGGAGCTGCTGACCCTGGCCGAGACGACCGGCGCTCCGGTCGTGACGACGCTCATGGCGCGCGGCGCGTTCCCCGACTCGCACTCGCAGCACCTCGGCATGCCGGGCATGCACGGAACGGTGCCCGCCGTGCTCGCGCTGCAGGAGGCCGACCTGCTGGTCTCGCTCGGTGCGCGGTTCGACGACCGCGTGACCGGCAAGGCGGCGCTGTTCGCTCCGCACGCGAAGGTCGTGCACGTCGACATCGACCCGGCCGAGATCGGCAAGATCCGCGCCGCCGACGTCCCGATCGTCGGCGACCTGAAGGATGTCCTGGTCGACCTCGAGGTCGCCTTCCGTGGACAGATCGCCGGAAAGACCGTCGATACCGACGAGTGGTGGTCGTTCCTGGACGGACTGCGCGACGAGTTCCCGCTCGGCTATTCGCAGCCGACCGACGGCCACATGTCGCCGCAGTACGTCATCTCGCGGATCGGCGAACTGACAGGCCCCGAGGGCATCTACGCGGCCGGCGTCGGCCAGCACCAGATGTGGGCGGCGCAGTTCATCAAGTACGAGCGCCCGAACGCCTGGCTCAACTCCGGTGGAGCGGGCACGATGGGCTATTCGGTGCCGGCGGCCATGGGCGCCAAGGTCGCCGAGCCCGACCGCGTGGTGTGGGCGATCGACGGCGACGGCTGCTTCCAGATGACCAATCAGGAGCTCGCGACCTGCGCGATCAACAACATCCCGATCAAGGTCGCCGTCATCAACAACTCGTCGCTGGGCATGGTGCGCCAATGGCAGAGCCTGTTCTACGACGGGCGGTACTCGCACACCGACCTCAACACCGGTCACGGCACGGTCCGCATCCCCGACTTCGTGAAGCTGGCCGAGGCGTACGGGTGCCTCGCGATCCGCGTCGAGAGGGAAGAGGACGTGGATGCCGCAATCAAGACGGCCCTCGAGACGAATGATCGTCCTGTCGTGATCGACTTCGTGGTCAGCGCCGATGCGATGGTGTGGCCGATGGTGCCGCAGGGCGTCAGCAACAGCTACGTCCAGTACGCGCGAGACCACTCGCCCGCGTTCGACGAGGAGGCCTGAGCCATGTCCACGCACGTGCTGAGCCTCCTGGTGGAGGACAAGCCGGGTCTTCTGACCCGCGTCGCGGGCCTGTTCGCACGCCGCGGCTTCAACATCGAATCGCTCGCCGTGGGTGTCACCGAGGTGCCGGGGCTCTCGCGCATCACGGTCGTCGTCGACGTCGACGAGCTGCCCGCTCGAGCAGGTCACCAAACAGCTCAACAAGCTCATCAACGTGATCAAGATCGTCGAGCTCGACATGAGCTCGTCGGTGCAGCGCGAGCACATGCTGGTGAAGGTGCGCGCCGACAACGCCAACCGCTCGAACGTGCTCGAGGTCGTGAACCTGTTCCGCGCCTCGATCGTGGACTACGCCCCCGACGCGCTCGTGGTCGAGGTGACCGGCGACAAGGGCAAGGTCGAGGCCTTCCTCAAGGCGCTCGAGCCGTTCGGCATCAAGGAGCTCGCCCAGTCCGGCCTCCTCGCCATCGGCCGCGGCGGCAAGAGCATCACCGAGCGCGTCCTGCGCGGCTGACTCGGACAAAGACCAAGAACACAAGGAGACACATCCCCATGGCCGAACTCTTCTACGACGCCGACGCCGATCTGTCGCTCATCCAGAGCAAGAAGGTCGCGATCGTCGGCTACGGCTCCCAGGGCCACGCGCACGCCCAGAACCTGCGTGATTCGGGCGTCGAGGTCGCCATCGCACTCAAGGACGGCTCGAAGTCGGCCGCCAAGGCCCAGGAGGACGGGTTCGAGGTCAAGAGCGTGGCAGATGCGGCCGAGTGGGCGGACGTCATCATGATCCTCGCGCCCGACCAGCACCAGCGCGGCATCTACAACGAGAGCATCAAGGACAAGCTCGCCCCGGGGAAGACCCTGGCGTTCGCGCACGGTTTCAACATCCGCTTCGGCTACATCGATGCGCCCGAGGGAGTCGACGTCATCCTCGTCGCCCCGAAGGCGCCGGGTCACACCGTGCGTCGCGAGTTCGTCGCGGGCCGCGGCATCCCCGACATCATCGCCGTCGAGCGCGATGCGTCGGGCCGGGCGTGGGACCTCGCGCTCTCGTACGCGAAGGCCATCGGCGGCACGCGCGCCGGCGTGATCAAGACCACGTTCACCGAAGAGACCGAGACCGACCTCTTCGGCGAGCAGGCCGTGCTCTGCGGCGGCACGTCGCAGCTCGTCCAGTACGGCTTCGAGACGCTCGTCGAGGCCGGCTACCAGCCCGAGATCGCGTACTTCGAGGTGCTGCACGAGCTCAAGCTCATCGTCGACCTCATGTGGGAGGGCGGCATCGCCAAGCAGCGCTGGTCGATCTCCGACACGGCCGAGTACGGCGACTACGTCTCCGGGCCGCGCGTGATCGACCCGCGCGTCAAGGAGAACATGCAGGCGGTGCTCGCCGACATCCAGTCCGGCGCGTTCGCGAAGCGCTTCATCGCCGACCAGGATGCCGGCGCCCCCGAGTTCCTGGAGCTGCGCGAGAAGGGCGCCCACCACCCCATCGAAGCGACCGGCAAGGAGCTTCGCGCCCTGTTCGCGTGGAAGCAGACCGACTACGGATTAGCACGGAACGGCTCAGCCGCCCGCTAGCTCGCGAGCCTGCCCACAGGAGCAGCCGGTCACTTCGGTTCCAGCGCCGCGCAGGTGTCGACGCGCTCCTGCCCGGGGAAGTACGTCGACCATTCATCCGCGGTCAGCTCGCGTCCCGCCAGAGCGCAGGCATGTTCGGCCTGGTGTTGCGTGCGCAGATCCCATACGCGGATGCCGTCCGGCAGCGCCTGGAGCAGGCTCTTCCCGTCGGCGGTGAGGAACCCGCCGGGGACACGGGTCGCGTCCGTTGGGCCGTCGAGCGGTCGCCCGAGGACGGCTTCAGCCGTCAGGTCGTAGAGGGTGAGCGTGTTGTTGTATCCGACGTTCAGGAGTGTGCGCCCGTCCAGGCTCACGGTGATCCGGTTGCCGCCACCTGCCGCGCGGGGGAGGGCCGACACAGGCTCGAGCGTGCGGATATCGTAGATGCGCGCGTAATCCTCCCCGATGCCCACCATGCGATCGTCGTCCACCGCCAGGCTGGCTTCCAGACCGAACAGGCCGCGTGCGATGATGTCTCCGGTCGAGATGTCGAAGACGCCGGTTTCCTGGGAGGCCCGCTTCTCGTTGTACCAGGTGATCACAGCCGTGGTCTCGTCGGGCGTCTCGCTGATCGCTTTCACTTCGGTGAAGCCCTCGTCCGGCAGTGACAGGGCAGGACCGAGCGCGAGGCCCGTCGAGGGGTCGAAGGCGATGACGCCGTCGGGCCATGCGGCGAAGGCTGGCGCTCCCCAGCCACCCGCGTAGACAGTCACCGAGTCCGGCAGACCGGGAATGCGAAGCGGGATCTCGTCGCCCGTCGCCGCCTGCTCCAGCCGGAGGGAACCCCATGGATGCGCGTACCGGGCGTACAGCGGAACCGCCTCGTACTCGTCGAAGCGCGCGACCACACCCTGTCCCAGCGCGATGATGAGTCCTGACTCCGCACCGACGGGTGCATCGCGGACGATGTCCCACAGCTGCATCTGCCCGCCCCCGGCCGGTTGCGTGACCACGAGTGAGCCGCCCACGTCGGGCCCCTCGATGAGTTCGCGGCCCCGGGCGATGACGTCCGTGCCGGCGCCACCGCCGTCGATCCGCCAGCGCACCCAGACCGGAGGAATCGTGGGAAACGCGAGCAGGGTCTCGCTGTCGATGGTTGCGAACACGGCTTTTCGGTTGTACTGAAGCGGGGCGTGAGTGCCGGTGGTCTCGCCCGTGTCGATATCGACGATCGACAGTCCGCCGTAGGAACCACACGCGATCGTGTCGGCGGTGGCGGGATGCAGGGCCACGCAGTTCTGCGTCGCGTCTCCATAGCGGCGCCAGAGGATGCTTCCCGTCGGGTCGACTCGCACTGTGCCGTCCCACCCCGACGCGATGAAACCTCCGTGTCCGTCGGTGATGACCGCCTCGCTCGCCTTGTCGCCGTCGAGAGGTATCGTTCGCGTCAGTGCGAGGGATGCCTGGTCATAGACGCGGATCTCCTCGCCGGCGCCCACGGCGATCAGCTCGCCGTCGACGAGAACAGGGACGGCGTAGAACACTCCGTCGTCGAAGGTGGGTCGGGTGGTGGGGGCCCAGCCACTCGCTGTCCGGACGTCGCCCGACGACGCGTCGACGGCGACCACGTCGGCCGTGACCATATCGGTCATGAAGACGGTTCGGCCCACGCCATCCCACACGGGGCCCGGCGTCAACATCGCCGGGATGACGTCGCTGTCCGCGCGCGTCGCTCCCGTCTCCAGGTCGATCACTGAAAGGCGCGTCCAGCAGCACTCGAGCGGGTTCTGCGGGTCGGGCTCGACCCAGACGCTGATCGCAGCCGTGTCTGCGTCCGGGCTCACCGCAACGCTCCGTTCGGAGCCCTCGGCTGCTTGCGGGAGGTCGGCTTCCAGAGTGTGCAGTGATTCTCCGGTGACGAGGTCGACGATATCGACGAGGGTCGCAGCGGGGTCATCCGGTGAAACCGACGCTCGGAGCGCGGTCGCCGTGCCGGGCACGACGTCCAGCCACGGCACGGATGCGTCGTCTCCGTGATGGACGTCGAGGACCCCGCCGTTGCTCGTCGTGACCCCCCAGAGCGCGGACCGGGTCCGCGGATCGTCGGGCCACCGTCGGTAGGCCTCTGCCGCCAGCAGCGCCGCCGTCTCCCGATCGCTGTCCTGGATCGACAGCGACGTGGCCACGAGCGCCTCGACGGTCGCGTTCTTCGCGGCGACCTCGGCCTCACTGCCGCGAACCGCCGCGAGCGCGCCGCCGATGATCGCGAGGACCAGCAGCACCGCTGCGCCGGAGACGGCCCACCGCAGCCGGCGGTTGTGGCGCTTGTCACGGGCGGCGCGTTCGGCCAGATCCCGAACCTCGTCCTGCTCCCGCGCGGCGGAAGCGTCGAGGAACTCCCGTTCGATCGCCGTGAGATCGGGCCGGAATGCGTCTCGCCAATCCAGCGCAGCCTGGAGGCGCGCTCCGCGCAGCAGGTCCTCGTGCCGGCGTCCCGCCCCGTCCCACAGGTCGGCTGCCGTGGCGACCGATGTGACGAGCCGCGCACCCTCGGCATCTTCTTCCAGCCAACCGTCGAGCCGCGGCCATGCCGTCGCGACCGCCTCATGGGCGACCGTGACGTCATCGCCGTCGATCGTCAGCAGTCGGGCTTGCACCAGACGGTCCAGGACGTTGCGGCGAGCCGGATCGGCGACCAGAGGAGCGAGCGACGCAGTTCGCCGCACGGAGACCCCGTCGGCACCGCGCGTGACGAGGCGCAGCATGAGCGACCGGCACGCGTCGGCGTCGTCGGCGTCGAGCGAGCGATAGAGAGTTTCGGCCGATTGCGCGATCGCTCCGGCGATTCCTCCAGAGGCGTCGTACCCGGCGACGGTGAGGGTGGCGCCCTCCCGGCGAACCCACGTCTCGACGAGGGCGTGCGACACATGGGGAAGTGTGCTGCGCCGATCGCCGGCATCCCGCACAATGACCTCTACGAGGCCCGGTTCGAGGCGAATTCCCGCACCCGCAGCAGGGCGCTCGATCGCCTCGCGAAGGCCATCAACCGATAAGGGACCGATGGCATACACGCCTCGACCCAGGTCTGCGCCGATGTGCGGCAATCCTGTGGCGCGATCGAGGAAGTCGCTGCGCAGTGTCATCAGCACGCACGACCCGGCGGTGAGAACTTGGCCGAGTACTCCGCAGAGTGCGTCCTGCTCGCGTTCGGGCAGCTGGAACAACGCCTCCGACTGGTCGACGACGACGACATCGGCTGCGCCGCTCTGCTCGAGCCGCGCCCGCAGATCGGGTGCAGCATCCCTGCCCGCGGTGACGACCGCGATGCGGTGCCCGTTCGAAATGCGGGGGAGGATGCCGGCCAGCACGAGAGAGGACTTGCCCGAGCCGGACGCGCCGATGACCACGATGAGAGCGCCCGGACGCATGCGGTCCCTGATCGCGTCGATGTCGGCATCCCTGCCGAAGAAGTGCTCGGAGTCATCGGGAGTGAAAGCCTCGAGGCCGAGGTACGGGCATCGCGTGCTCACGGAATGCCGCGGTTCTGCAGCAGAGAGAGAGGGATCCTGCTGCAGCATCGACGATTCGAGGGCGTGAAGCCCCTCACCGATGTCGATGCCCAGCTCGTCCGACAGCTTCGTCCGCGCGGCACGGATCGTCGCGAGCGCCTCCGCCTGACGGCCTGCGCGGTAGTTGGCCATGGCGAGGATCGCCCAGCGGCTCTCCCGAAGCGGAGCCTCGCGGACGAGCCGCTCCGCGTCCGGGATCACGGTCCGATGCTCGCCTTCGGCGAGGCGGGCCTCGAGGAGCTCCTCCTCAGTGCTGTCACGGATTTCGGCGAGGCGCTCCGATTCGATGGCTCCCGGCTCCCAGTCGACGATGTCGGCGTACGCTGCGCCGCGCCAGAGCGCGAGTGCCCGCTGGTAGGCATCGATCGCACGATCATGCTCGCCGTGCAGACCGTGCTGCCGCGCGCTCGAGACGAGGCGTTCGAACTCGAAGGCGTCGATCGTCGACGGATCGATGCCCAGCGAGTACTCCGAGCCTCGAGTCACGACGGCGTTGCTGCCGAGACCTGCGCGGATCCGTGCCACTGCGGTCTTCACCTGCTGCTGCCACGTGCGCGGTGGGCTCTTCCCCCAGCAGGCTTCAGCCAGCTCGGCGGGAGCGAGTGCGCGCCCTGCGCGCACGATGAGCGCGGCGAGCACGACGCGCTCCCTGGGGCTCAGAGCGTGCCCGTTCCCCGTCTCCAGCGGACCCAGCACCCGGAGCGCCATGACAGCAGTGTGAGAGTACGCGGCGGCTCGCGTCAATGACGCACCGCACGAACGAGTACCCGACGAGTACCGGCGATGCGAACCGACGAGTACCGCCGTGGCGGACGCAGACGACCTGCGCGCGGCGTGCTCGAGGAGCCGCCGTGTATCACCCCCGGTGAATTCCGCTCCTCCCAGTAGCCCGCATCGATGGCGACGCGGGCACAGAAAGCCCCGATCAACTGCGATTCGGGCATACCAGGAGGAAATCATGAACACCATCTCGCAGGACCGGCCGACCGGCACCGCGACTCGCATCTGGCGAGCCATCGGCGCAGCCACGGTGAGCACGGTCCTCATCGCCGGACTCGCCGGGTGCATGACCGGGCGCGTCGCCGCGACGACCGAGAACGTCCAGCAGAACGCTCGCGTTCCTGCGGGCGTCGACACGAGGCTCCCCGCCGACCGCATCGCGGAGCAGGTGGCCCGCCAGGACGCTCTCAATCGCGCGAACAGCATCCGATTCGAGGATCGTCTCGCCGACCGGGTGGCGGAAGAGCTCGCCCGTCAGGGCATCGGCGTCGGTGCGCCGGATGCGGGGCGGGATGCGCCGGCCGACAGCCACTATCCGCGCGTGCCCGCCGATCGGCTCGAGCACCTTCTGCAGCCGCAATGACCGGCTTCATGGCCTCGGCAGATGCGCCCGGCCGAACGGCGGAGTCGCCGATCGGCCGGGCGTTCTTCGTGACGTCATGACGATGCGACCGCCGCGGAGTATCGTTCCCAGAGCTTGGTCCGACAACTCTGGGGGAGCCATGGCCGAGGGCAGCGGCACGAAGGACGACCCCTGGCGCCTGACGACGGCGCCGGGAACCGCTCAGTACACGATGTACCGGGACGATGACGCGGACCCGCCCGCACTCGTGTGCCAGGTGGGATCGACGACTCTGAAGTACCACGTGCAGGCGATCGACGATCTGGTCGCATGGCTGCGCGAGCAGAGCGACTGGGTTCCGCTGGGCGCCGCCGATGAGCAGAAGCCCGCGGCCGAAGGAACCGTCGAAGCCTGGGGTCGCAGCGAGACGAACCCCGTTGGAGGCTGGTACGGCCTGCGCAAGGGGTACCGGGGGCGGTTCGGGATGTACCTCCCACCGCTCCTCGAGGCGCTGGGCCTGGCCGAGCTGACGCATGACGCCCGGAACAACCGGATGCGCGCGCTGTGATGCCACCCGCTCAGGCGGCGGGCTGCTCCCGTTCGGCAGCCGGCTCAGTCTCGTGACGAAGGCCCGCGATCCGGTGGAGCGCAGCTTCCTCTGACGTCGAGCGCTCACCGAGGAGCGACTTCGCTGACCGCAGCACGGCCCCCGTGGCGGGAACAGCGAGCGGAGTCGGTCTGCCCAGGCCCAGCATCCGTCGGTGACCTGGGTCGAGCGAGGCCACGGCACCGGCGAACATGATGCGGTATGCGGGCATCATGCCGCGAGCGAGCGGGGGAGTGCGGATGAAGCGTACGACATCACGCACGCGTGAGTCGACCTTCAGGGTCCCCGCCCCTGCGACGGCGGCGAGCCGCCCACGCATCTCGGCGGCCGTCAGCGGCGGATCCGGCAGGCCGATGAGCGCGCCTGCTGTGGCCCACTCGCGCACGTACGCGTCCGGGCCGCCGGGGATCTCGTGCTCCCAGATCTCATGGCATGTCAGGAACGAGTCCGTGAATGCGAGGTGCACCCACTCGATCAGGTCGTGGTCGCCCGCGCGGTAGGTGCGCCGCATCCCGAACGCGTCGACATATTCGCCTTCCACCCGCTTGTGGAGTGCGCGCACCATGGCGGAGGACCGCTCGGCTGTCGCGCGGTCGCCGAAGGTGACGGTGATGAGCCAGCGGATCGTTCCGGTCAGCCGGCCGAGCGGGTCCTCGCGGTAGCGCGACCAGTCGTGGACACCCGCCATCGCGCCCGGATGCAGTGCTTGGACGAGCAGAGCGCGGATGCCCGCCACCATCGTCGCCATACCGCCGTGCACCGCCCAGGCCGCCGAGCCCGGACCGAAGAATCCCGCATCGGAACCGAGCGCGAGATCGCGCACCCACTGCGGCGATCCGTCGTCGGTTCCCGACAGCGTCTGCAGCAGGTGCGATCTCCACCGCTCGCGGACCAGCACCATACGGCCAGTAGATCACGCGTTCAGAAGGCCGGGGTCGGCGCACGAGTATCCGGCGAGTACTGCTCACATGCCGGATGAGTACCGGGTCAGGGGAGCGTGTCGTGCAGGTCGCAGAAGAGAGGACATCCCTCGTGGACTTCAACGCGTACAACGCACAACAACTGCACCGCCAACGCGCCGCGGAGCTGGCGAGGGTCAACGAGCTGCGTCGTCGCAGTGCGGAGCGTGAGTCAGTGCTCGATCAATCGACCGCACCGGCGACGTCTGCGACCGCCGGCCGCTGGCGGCGTGTTCTGATCCGGTGGCACGTCGCACCGAAGCCGGCTCACTGATGGGGGCGGCCAGGCCGGGATGGCGGTGACGTCCGTCCCGGCCGCGTCCCCCTGGTCACGCGGATCGCCGGCGCCGGGCTGCAACGGTGTCGGCACAGCCGCGCGGCTACGCTTGCGACATGGTCCGCGGAACAGACGACGACGCTCTGGCATGGGACGGTGACGACGATCCGACACTCGATGTCGGGGCGAAGGTGACCGAGCCGTCGCCGGAGACTCGCGCGCTGCCCGAGGGGTACACGGCGGTGGGCAAGGGCAGCGGCGACGTCGGCCGTGTGCACGCCGACGGCTCGGTGTCGATGCCGGGCGAGCGGCAGCCGATGGGCAACGCGACCCTGATCACGCTCGGCATCCTGGGCGGTGTCTACCTGCTGTATGCGATCGGCTGGATCATCGGCGGACTGCGGCTGCAGGGCCGCGCCGCGTACCTCGTGACCGACGTGATGTACCAGGGCAGCTTCTGGCTCGCCGTTCTCGCCCCGCTGCTCTGGTTCGCGACCGTGTTCCTGCTGACGATGCGCTCCCGAGCATGGGTGCGGTTGGTCTGGCTGATCGCCGGTGTCGCGCTGCTTCTTCCCTGGCCGTTCGTCATGATCGGGGCGGTGGGGCAGTGAGTGAGACGACAACGGATGCCGCGGCGCCGCTCCCGCGCCGGAATCCCACCTGGGTGGTGGCGACGATCGCCGGCGCCTTCGGCCTGTTCTACGCGTACGCCGTGTGGAACGCGCTGGGCAACCTGATCCAGGCGACGCAACTGCCCACCGGCCTGAACGGGCTGGGATGGTTCATCTGGATCTTCGCAACGGTCTTCCCGATCCTGGCCTTCGCCGCCGCCTTCGCGATCGGATTCCGCCGGCCGCCGCACCACTTCCTGCTGGTGATGCTGACCGGACTCGCCCTCACCGCGGTGTTCTGGCTCAATGTCGTGGCCTACACGACGCTCAATACGGCGTCGCTGATCGGCTGAGCCCGGCGCGGGCGTCACACGAATCGGCGGCCGCGGGCCCAGCCGATAGAGTGGCACTCGAATGCGCCCCGATGGCGTGCGGCGCAGCATCCACTCGTCTTTCCGGCCGCGACCCGCGCGCCCACGCTCCAAAGGATCCGCTGTCGTGCCGAAGCCTGTCGTGCTCATCGCCGAAGAACTCTCTCCCGCCACGATCGACGCACTGGGTCCGGACTTCGACGTCCGCCAGGTGGACGGAACCGATCGGTCGGCGCTGCTGTCTGCGCTCGTCGACGCGAACGCCGTCCTCGTGCGGTCGGCCACGAAGATCGACGCCGAGGCGATCGCCGCGTCCCCGGTGCTGAAGGTCGTCGCGCGCGCCGGAGTGGGGCTCGACAACGTCGACATCAAGGCGGCCACCACGGCCGGTGTCATGGTCGTCAACGCGCCGACGTCGAACATCATCTCGGCTGCGGAGCTGACCATCGGCCACATCCTGAGTCTTGCGCGCCACATCCCGAGCGCGCACGCGTCGCTCGCGCAGGGCCAGTGGAAGCGCAGCGCCTACACCGGCATGGAGCTGTTCGAGAAGACGGTGGGGATCATCGGGCTCGGCCGCATCGGCGCCCTGATCGCCGAGCGACTCCGCGCCTTCGGAGTCCGCGTCGTGGGCTACGACCCCTATGTCACGCCGACGCGGGCGCAGCAGCTGCAGGTCGAGCTGCTGCCGTTCGACGACGTGCTGCGCCAGAGCGACTTCGTCACGGTGCACATGCCGAAGACCCCCGAGACGACGGGCATGATCGGCGCCGAGCAGCTCGCGCTCATGAAGCCGTCCGCGTTCGTCATCAACGTCGCCCGCGGGGGGCTCATCGACGAAGAGGCGCTGCACGACGCCCTGACCCGCCGCGTCATCGCCGGCGCAGGCCTCGACGTGTTCAGCTCCGAGCCGCCGGTGGCCGACTCGACCGCCTCGCGCCTCCTCGACCTGCCGAACGTCGTCGTGACACCGCACCTCGGCGCCAGCACCGATGAAGCGCAGGAGAAAGCCGGCGTCTCGGTCGCCCGGTCGGTGAAGCTCGCGCTGGAGGGCGACCTGGTCCCCGACGCCGTGAACGTCGCCGGCGGCATCATCGATCCGTTCGTGCGGCCCGGGCATCGCCCTTGTGGAGAAGCTGGGGCAGTTCTTCACGGGCCTGGCCCACGCCGCCGTCACGAGCCTCGACATCGAGGTGCGCGGCGAGCTCGCCGCGTACGACGTCAGCGTCTACCGTCTTGCGGCCCTCAAGGGCATCCTTGCGAACGTCGTGAGTGAGAACGTGTCGTATGTGAACGCGCCGCTGTTCGCCGAGCAGCGCGGCATCGAGACCCGACTCATCGTCGAGGCCGAGAGCCCGCTGTACCGCAACCTGACGATCCTGCGCGGAACGCTGTCGGACGGAACCGTCCTCACGATCGCGGGAACGCTCGCCGGAACGCGGATGGTCCCGAAGGTGGTCGGCATCAACGGCTATGAGATCGAAGTGGCGCTGGAGAAGCACCACATCGTGATGCGCTACGCGGATCGCCCCGGCATCGTCGCGATCTACGGCCAGCGCCTCGGCGACGCGCGCATCAACATCGAGGGACTCCAGGTCGCGCACCCCGATGCGAGCGGTCGCGCCCTCTCGGTGCTCACCGTCGACTCGCCGGTACCCGATGACATGCTCGCCGAGCTGCACGTCGCCGTCCAGGCCGACCTGTTCCGCCAGATCGAGATCACCGAGCCCTGAGCGCGTGCCGCCGGCCGGGCGCAGCGCGGCCCCGCCGCGCGCAGGTCAGCGCGCGACGGCCGACAGCACCAACGCGATCAGCGCATCCATGTCAGCGCCGCGCGGGACCGGGCCCGGGATGCTGCCGCCCGCGAGCGCGTTGTTGAAGTACAGCCCGTCGCTCACGAGCATCACGAGATCGAGGGATGCCGCATCCTTCGTGTGCGGCCGCAGCGCATCGGCCCAGCGCTCGCGGACATCGCGCAGCGCCGAGCTGGCTGACGCGTTCCCGCCCTGCGCGAGCCGCGCCGTGGCCAGGATCGCGCGATCGAGCGGATCGTTCTCCATGACCGATGAGCGGAGGAAGTAGGCGATCGGTCCCTCCTCGGACTGGCCCATGGCGGTGATGTCCTCGGTCACGAGGGCGTCGAGCCGTTCGATCACTCCCGTCTCCAGAGCGTCCTTCGAGCCGAAATGGTAGAGGAGGCCGCCCTTGGAGACGCCCGCCGCCCGGGCGGTGGCATCCATCGTGGCGGCCCGCTCGCCCTCGTCGATGAGGATCGCCGCGAAGGCGTCGAGCACGCTCTGTCGGGCGTGCGGCGGACGGCTCATGCGCTCGATCGTATCGAGCGGCTGCGCAGCGGTTGCGCGATCACATCTGATACTATACCGGCTGGACGGTTAAGTAACCGTCGGAAGCAGAGGAACGAATGACGGACACGCTGACCCGCATGCCCACCGCCGTCGCACCGCGCGTCGGCTGGCGCGGCTGGGCGGCGCTCGTCGTGCTCATGCTGCCGGTGCTGCTGGTCTCGGTCGACAACACCGTGCTGAGCTTTGCTCTGCCGCAGATCGCCCTCGATCTCGAACCGACCGCTGCACAGCAGCTGTGGATCATCGACGCGTACCCGCTCGTGCTCGCGAGCCTGCTGGTGACGATGGGCGTGCTCGGCGACCGCTTCGGCAGGCGACGGATGCTGCTCATCGGCGCGGTCGGCTTCGGACTCGTGTCGGCGTTGGCAGCGTTCGCCCCGAGCGCCGAGTGGCTGATCGCCGCCCGCGCGGCGATGGGAGTGTTCGGGGCGATGCTCATGCCCTCGACGCTCTCCCTTCTGCGAAGCATCTTCGTCAATCGCGACCAGCGTCGCCTCGCGATCGCCGTCTGGGCGGCCGCATTCTCGGCCGGAGCCGCGCTCGGTCCGATCGTCGGCGGCATCCTGCTCGAGCACTTCGCCTGGGGATCCGTGTTCCTCTTGGCCGTGCCGGTGCTCGTGCCCCTGCTCATCCTGGTCCCGATCCTCGTGCCCGAGAGCAGAGATCCTCGATCCCGGGACGCTTCGATGCGCTGAGCGTCGTGCTGTCGCTGCTGACGATGGTGCCGATCGTCTACGCCATCAAGGAATTCGCGGTGCACGGCACCGAGACCGCCCTCCCGCTCGTTCTCGCCGTGACCGGGGTGGTGTTCGGCGTCGTCTTCGTGCGCCGGCAGAACCGGCTCGAGACGCCCATGCTCGATATGGGACTGTTCCGTCGCCCGGTCTTCTCCGGCTCCGTGCTCGTGAACCTGCTGAGCGTCATCGGACTGGTCGGGTTCCTCTACTTCGTCGCACAGCACCTGCAGCTGATCGTCGGGCTGACGCCGCTCGAGGCGGGTCTCGCGCTCGTCCCGGGCCTGCTCGCGATGATCGTCGCCGGAATCGGGGTCGTGCCGATCGCCAAGCGCGTGGCGCCGCGCATCGTGGTTCCCGTCGCGCTGAGCTTTTCGATCCTGGGCTACCTCCTGGTCGCCGTGAGCACCAGCACCGGAGCGCTCGCACTCCTGATCGCCGCATTCGTCTCGCTCGGCATCGGCATCGGCGCTGCCGAGACGGTCTCGAACGAGCTCATCCTCGCCAGCGCGCCGCCGGAGAAGGCGGGAGCGGCCAGCGCGGTCTCCGAGACCGCGTACGAGCTCGGAGCCGTGCTCGGCACGACGATCATCGGCGGACTGCTCGCCGCGTTCTACCGCGCGAACCTGGCACTGCCGGCGGATCTGCCGGGGCCCGTTGCCGACGCGTCGCGCGAGACCCTCGCCGGTGCGGTCGCGGCGTCCGGCACGCTCGACGAGGCGCTGGGCCAGGCGCTGCGGGATGCCGCCGCCCACGCGTTCGACGCCGGCGTCAATGTGACCGCCCTGATCGGCGCGGGACTCATCGTCATCGCCGCCGTGATCGCGGCCTTCACGCTCGGCGGCCCGCAGAAGCGCTGACTCTCGCGTCCGCGACGGCGATGGCGTCACGCGCCGGCGGGTGAAGACGCACCACTGATCGTTTAGGGGGAACTCGGCCCGAGGTACGCAAGAGGAGAGCAATGTCGCCTGAGCAGGAAGCAAGGACCGTACGGCTCGCAGTGATCCCCGGTGACGGCATCGGCCCCGAAGTGATCGCCGAGGCCGAGAAGGTGCTGGATGCCGCCACGGCAGACTCCGGCATCCGGTTCGACAAGACCCGCTTCTCGCTCGGCGCCACACGGTTCCTCGACACCGGGGACACGCTCACCGACGACGATCTCGCGGCGATCACGGGACACGACGCGATCCTGCTCGGGGCGGTCGGCGGAGTGCCCGGCGATCCGCGTCTGAAAGACGCGAACATCGAGCGCGGGCTGCTGCTGAAGCTGCGGTTCGCGCTCGACCACTACGTCAACCTGCGTCCGTCGAAGCTCTATGCGGGCGCGCCCGGGCCGCTCGCAGACCCCGGCGAGATCGACTTCGTCGTGGTGCAGGGAGGGCACCGAAGGACCCTATGTGGGAAACGGCGGGTCGATCCGGACGGGAACGGCACACGAGATCGCGAACGAGACGTCGGTCAACACCGCGTACGGCATCGAACGCGTCGTGCGCTATGCGTTCAGCCTCGCCGACCGGCGCCGCAGGAAGCTCACGCTGGTCCACAAGACCAACGTGCTCGTGCACGCGGGCGGCATGTGGCAGCGGATCGTCCACGATGTGGCCGAGGAGCACCCCGAAGTCGCGGTAGATTATCTCCACGTCGACGCGGCCACGATCTTCCTGGTCACAAACCCGTCCCGCTTCGACGTGATCGTCACCGACAACCTCTTCGGCGACATCCTGACAGACCTGGCCGGCGCCGTCACCGGTGGCATCGGCCTCGCAGCGTCCGGGAACATCAACCCGGATGGCGCGTTTCCGTCGATGTTCGAGCCCGTTCACGGTTCGGCACCCGACATCGCGGGGCAGCACAAGGCCGACCCCACCGCTGCGATCCTCTCGATCTCGCTCCTGCTCGATCACATCGGGCTGCACGACGAGGCACAGCGTGTCACCCGCGCCGTCGAGGACGACATCGCCGGCCGGGGCGCCGCCGGACGATCGACGGAACAGATCGGCGACGCGATCGCCGATCGGCTGCGAGCGTAATCTGGAAGCCGGGCCGCTTCGTGGCTCACTATCTCGCTTGGACGTGACATGACACTCATCGGAATCGACCCCGACACCGGACTCGAGCCTCTCCGGTTCGCCGTGACCAAGAACCTCGCCGCCAAGAGCTCCGCAGAGCGGGAGGCGATCCTGGCCGAGCCGGGGTTCGGGGTGCACTTCACCGACCACATGGTCGACATCTGCTGGTCGGTGGGCGGCGGGTGGCATCGCCCGCGCGTCCAGCCGTACGGCCCCATCACCCTCGACCCCGCTGCCGCGGTCCTGCACTACGGCCAGGAGATCTTCGAGGGCATCAAGGCCTACCGCCACGAGGACGGATCCGTCCACACCTTCCGGCCCGACCAGAACGGCCGTCGTCTCCAGCGGTCCGCTCGACGCCTCGCCCTGCCCGAACTGCCGGTGTCGTACTTCATCCAGTCGCTGCGGGAGCTCGTCGCCGTCGACGGCGCCTGGGTGCCCTCCGGTCCGGATCAGACCCTGTATCTGCGCCCCTTCATGTTCGCGAAGGAGGCGTTCCTCGGCGTCCGCCCGGCGCACAAGGTCAACTACTACGTGATCGCGTCCCCGGCGGGCGCCTACTTCCACGGCGGCGTGAAGCCGGTGTCCATCTGGCTCAGCGAGGAGTACGCGCGCGCCGGCAAGGGCGGAACGGGCGCGGCGAAGACCGGAGGCAACTATGCCGCATCGCTCCTGCCGCAGTCCGAGGCGTACGAGAACGAGTGCGACCAGGTCGTCTTCCTCGACCAGGACCGCAACGTCGAGGAGCTCGGCGGCATGAACGTGGTGTTCGTGTTCAAGGACGGCACCCTTGTGACGCCCCAGTCGCCGTCGATCCTGGAGGGGATCACGCGGGACTCCCTGCTGCAGCTGGCCGCCGACCGCGGCCACCGCATCGAGGGGCGCAGCGTGTCGCTCGACGAATGGCGCACCGGCGTCGCGTCGGGCGACATCGTCGAGGTGTTCGCGTGCGGGACAGCCGCTGTCGTGACCCCGATCGGCGTGCTGAAGGGCAAGGACTTCCTGGACGAGCAGCCCCTGGGCTCGCTCGCCCTCGAGCTGCGCAAGGAGCTCACCGACATCCAGTACGGACGCCTTCCGGACAAGCACGGCTGGCTCCTGCGCCTCGACTCCTGATCGGATGCGGGTCGCTGAGTAAGCTCGACGGGTGAGAATCGCGCGCTTCAGCCATCAGGACGCCATCCGCTTCGGCATCGTCGATGACACCGAGCTGGTGGTCCTGGCCGGCGACCCGATGTTCGCCGGTTTCGACACCACCGGCGAGCGGGTGCCGCTCGGCGACGTCGCGCTGCTGGCTCCGGTGATCCCTCGATCGAAGGTGGTCTGCGTCGGGAGGAACTATCGTGCGCACGCGGAGGAGCTCGGCAACGAGGTGCCCGCCGAGCCGATGCTCTTCTTCAAGCCGAACACGGCGGTGATCGGTCCCGGAGACACGATCGTGCGCCCACCGCAGTCGCAGCTCACGTCGTTCGAGGGCGAGCTGGCCGTCGTGATCGGCTCGATCGCCAAGAACGTGGCGCCTGAGCGGGCGTCGGAGGTCGTGTTCGGCTACACGATCGCGAACGACATCACCGCACGCGACCTGCAGAAGACCGACGGGCAATGGGCCCGTGCGAAGGGGTTCGACACCTTCTGCCCGCTCGGTCCCGCGATCGAGACGGAGTTCGACGTGGCCACCGCCACACTCGAGACCCGCCTGAACGGAGAGGTGGCGCAGCGCGCCCCGCTCACCGACATGATCCACTCGGTGGCCGACATCATCGCGTACGCCTCGGCGGCGTTCACGCTGCTGCCCGGAGACGTGATCCTCACCGGCACGCCGTCGGGCGTCGGTCCCTTCGTGGCGGGAGACACGATCGAGGTCGAGATCTCCGGTCTCGGCATCCTGCGCAACACCGCACGCGACGCGTGACCCACGATCATGAGTGAGACGGCGGGCGTGCAGCTGACGCCCGCCGACGTCGCGCACGTCCAGCGCCGGACGGTCTGGGTGCTCTCGATCGCCCAGGTGCTCGGGGGCATCGCGTTCGGCGCCACGCTCTCGCTCGGTGCGGTGCTGGCCGCCGACCTCGCGGGATGAGACGCTCTCGGGCCTGGCGGCCGCCGGCGTGACCCTCGGCACCGCGCTCTTCGCGATCCCGCTCGCCCGCCTCGCCGGCGGGCGGGGGAGGCGCCTGTCGCTCGCGTCGGGCATGATGATCGCGCTGGCGGGCGCGATCGTGGTGGTGGTCGCGGTGGCGGTCCGGTCCTTCCCGCTGCTGCTGGTCGCATTCCTGCTGATCGGCGCCGGTCAGGCCGCCAACCTGCAGTCGCGCTTCGCCGCCACGGATCTCGCGAACGACGCGTCGCGCGGCCGCGACCTGTCTTTCGTGGTGTGGGCCACCACCATCGGCGCGGTACTGGGGCCCAATCTCACGGGACCCGGTGAGGTGGTCGGCGGCGCGATCGGGACGCCGCCTCTGACGGGTCCGTACCTCTTCACGATCGCGGCCCAGATCCTGGCGGTCGTGCTGTACCTGACCACGCTGCGGCCGGATCCGCTGCTGCTGGCCAAGCGGGTCGTCGCGCAGGAGTCGGCTGGGACGAACACCCCGCCGATCGCCAAGCCCGACCAGCCGCGCGTGGCCCGCTACGCCATCTTCGCGGTCGCCTCCGCGCACGGCGTCATGGTCGCGGTGATGGCGATGACTCCTGTGCACCTGCTACACCAAGGCGCGACGCTGACGATCATCGGCGTCACGCTGAGCCTGCACATCGCGGGCATGTACGCGCTCTCGCCCGTGTTCGGCATCCTCGCCGACCGGTTCGGCCGGATCCCGACGATCCTCCTCGGCCAGGTGATTCTCGCCGCCGCGCTGATCACGGCTTCCTTCGGCCAGAACTCGACGTTCGCGGTCACGCTCGGCCTCGTCCTCCTCGGCCTCGGGTGGAGTGCGACGACCGTCGCGGGCTCGGCGCTTCTGACCGAGGCGTCGTCGGAGCTCAAGCGCACCCGGCGACAGGGGTTCAGCGACTTCACGATGAGCATGGTCGCCGCGATCGGTGCGATCCTCGCGGGCGTCATCCTCGGCTGGATCGGCTACGGCGGGCTTGCCCTGCTCGTGGGCATCGCCGTCGTCGCCGTCGTCGCCCTCGCCCCGATCGGGAGGGTCAGCGCCCCAGCGCCACGAGCGCGTCAGACACGTCCTGCTCGTCGTTGAAGACGTGGAAGGCGACCCGCGCCCGACCCGATCGACCCGACGCCACGATCCCGGAGGCCGTCAGGCGCTCGAGGTCGCGGCCGTCAGGATCCGCCCAGGTGACGATCGCGCTCTGCCGCGTGGCCGGCTCGAGTCCCCGTCCCGCGCGGAAGGCCTCGGCCAGTCCCGTGGTGTGCATCAAGAGGGCGGCCGGATCGAGAGAGGCGAAGAGCTCCAGTGCGGGCTCGGCCCCGACGAAGGCCTGCCAGGCCGGCGAGACGTCGAAACGGGACGCGTCGGAAGCGAGCTGCACCGCGTGGCCGTAGCAGGATGACCATGGGTCAGCACCGGCGTACCAGCCCGCATGGATCGCCGGAACCCGCTCGGCGAACTCTTCGCTGATCACCAGGAACGCCACACCGCGCGGAGCGCACAGCCACTTGTACGCATGGCAGATCACGGCGTCGAAGTCCGCCGCGTTCAGCGGCATCCAGCCCGCCGCCTGCGTCGCATCGCACAGCGTGCGCGCGCCGTGCTGCGCGGCCGCGGCCCGGACGGCCGCGGCATCCGCCACCTCGCCGGTCGCCGACTGCACGAGGGAGAAGGCGACGAGCCACGTCTCAGCGGTGATCGCCTCGGCCAGGCCGTCGAGCGGCGCGGTGCGCAGGCGGATGCCGCGCCCGGCGTGGGCGAACGGGAGGATCATCGAGGCGAAGTCGCCCTCGACGCACAGCACTTCGGCTCCGTCCGGCACGGCTGCCGCGACCAGTCCCGCGAGCACCGAGGCCTGCGATCCGATGGCCACTCGACGGACATCGACGCCGACGAGCCGTGCGAAGTGTGCGCGCGAGCTCTCCACGGTCTGCGTGTATGCCATCGAAGAAGCGTGGCCCGCGGCGGCGGACTCGAGGTCGGCGATCACTGCCGCTCGGGTCGCGCGCGTGGGAAGTCCCATGGTGCACGCTGCGAGGTACGAGCGGCCGCCGGTGAATTCGGCTCGAGCGGACCGCAGGTCGGGCGTGGTGAGAGTGGTCATGGGTCCAGGCTCCTCCGGCGCCATGGATCCGTCTACGGCGGCGTGCGCTGGACACGCGCCATCGGCTGACCCGTGTCATCGGCCCGACCGCCGAGGAGTCCGCCGCCGCGCGCGAACTAAGCTGGATCGCGATGTCTACCCCCGATCCCCGCACCACGACCGCCACCGGCTCCGACGTGCGCGTGCGCTTCTGCCCCTCGCCGACGGGTCTGCCTCATGTCGGGCTCGATCCGCACGGTCCTGTTCAACTGGGCCTACGCCCGCCACAACGGCGGCACCCTGGTCTTCCGGATCGAAGACACGGATGCCGCGCGCGACAGCGAGGAGAGCTACCTCCAGCTGCTCGATGCGCTGCGCTGGCTCGAGATCGACTGGGACGAAGGCGTCGAGGTGGGCGGGCCGCACGGACCCTACCGGCAGTCGCAGCGGCACGACATCTATCTCGAGATCCTCGAGAAGCTCAAGGCGACCGGTGCCGTCTACGAGAGCTACTCGACGCCCGAGGAGATCGACGCGCGCAATGAGGCCGCCGGCCGCGCGAAGCAGCTGGGCTACGACAACCACGACCGTGACCTCACCGACGAGCAGAGAGCGGCGTACCGCGCCGAAGGGCGCGAACCCGCCTGGCGCGTGCGCGTGCCCGACGAGGATCTGACGTACGTCGATCTCATCCGGGGCGAGGTCACGTTTCCGGCCGGGTCGTTCCCCGACTTCGTGATCGTCCGGGCCGGGGGAGTTCCGCTGTACCCCTTCGTGAACCCGGTCGATGACGCGCTCATGGGCATCACGCATGTGATCCGCGGGGAAGACCTCATGCCCTCGACCGCCCGACAGCTGGCGCTCTACCGCGCGCTCGTGGATGCCGGAGTGACGACGTTCATCCCGAGGTTCGCTCACATGCCGCTGGTGCTCGGCGACGAGGGCAACAAGAAGCTCTCCAAGCGCGACCCGAAGGCCGACCTGTTCCTGCAGCGGGAGCGCGGATTCATCCGCGAGGGGCTGCTGAACTACCTCTCGCTCCTCGGCTGGTCGCTCTCGCACGACCGCGACGTGTTCTCGCTCGACGAGCTCGTGGCCGCCTTCGACATCGTGGACGTGAATCCGAACCCCGCGCGCTTCGACCAGAAGAAGGCCGAGTCGATCAACGGCGACCACATCCGGATGCTGGAGCCCGCCGACTTCGCCGAGCGCATCGTGCCCTACCTCGCCGCAGCGGGAGTCGTCGACCGTCCCGCTGAGCGACGCGGATCAGCGCTGCTCGACAAGGCGGCCCCGCTCATCCAGGAGCGTCTCCAGCTCCTCGGTGACGCGCCGAATCTGCTGCGGTTCCTGTTCACCGACGAGATCTTCTACACCGAAGACGCGCTGGCGGGTCTGCCCGACAACACCGGGGTGGTCCTCGCGGCATCCGTCGGTGCGCTGGAGCTCATCCCCGACGACGGAGTTCACCGCGGCCGCCGTCCAGGAGGCCCTCTCGAGCGTGCTCATCGACGGCCTCGGGCTCAAGCCGCGCGTCGCCTACGGGCCGCTGCGCGTCGCGGTCAGCGGCCGCCGCGTCTCGCCGCCGCTCTTCGAGTCGATGGAGCTGCTGGGAAAGCCCGAGTCGATCCGGCGCCTCTCCGCATTGGAGGCATTCCGGGCCGCATAGCGTGCGCGCGGTTTGGCCCGGACGCTCGCGTCACGTAGACTTGACCCTTGGCACGGGCTGCGGCTCAGCGCCTTGGGGTATGGTGTAATTGGCAACACGGAGGTTTCTGGTACCTTTGTTCTTGGTTCGAGTCCAGGTACCCCAGCAAGAATGAAAGCCCCGCTCAGCGGGGCTTTTCTTGTGTCCGCCCGGGGTGGATGATGACCTCGTGTCACCATCGACGCGTGCCGACGAACTCGCCGCTCTGCGGCGGCGGGCCTACGGTCCGGACGCCGACATCCAGAACGACCCGCGGGCACAGGCCAGGCTCGCGGAACTCGAGCGTGCGATCGCGCCGGTGGAGGTGGCGCAGCCCGACGCTTCCGCGACAGATGCCGTGCCTCGGCCTGCGCCGGTCCGCCCAGCCTGCGCCCTCCGCGGCGACGCCGCCCCGCCCGAGCGGCCGCTGGCGCAACGCGGTGGCCGTGGTCGCGGTCGCCGCATCGGTCATCGCGGTGATCGCGCTCGGCGCGCTGGTCTTCGAGCGACTCAACCGACCCGAGCCCGTCGCCCGGTTCCCGGCGCTCGCCGAGCCGCCGCAGGGCACCGCTTCCCCCCTGCCCTACCCCGATCTGCTGCAGGAGTTCGACTTCCGGCAACCTGTCTTCGTCTCGCACGGAGAGTACGGCGCCCTCGACCTGTGGAGCGCGACAGGCCCTCGCGGACGACAGTGCCTTGTCGTGAGTGTGGGGGGCGAGGTTCCCGGCTTCGCGTGCACCGTGCCGACGATCGACACGATCGTGGACATCCGCAGCCAGAACTCATGGATGCCGGAAGCACCCGACGGGGGTCCGATCCCGAACGGTTCCACCATCCGCTTCGTGCTGAACGACGGCGTCATCGAGGTGTACGTGGGACGAGTTCCCCCGCCGCCGACCCCTCGGAAGGCGGTGGCTGACCGCCTCGGGCCGCCGGGTGGGAGGGACAATGGTGGGATGGACGCTCCTGCTCTGACGCTCGAGGGCCGACAGGAACTTGCCGAGCTGCGTTCCCGCGCCTACGGACCGGGTGCCGATATCGACGGAGATGCCGGCGCGGTCGCGCGGCTGCAGGAGCTGGAGGAACTGGCACGCACCGACGCACTCTCGTCGGAGGCGGACGGGCCAGCGCGTGATGGCGCGGCTTCATCGAGTGCCGCTGCGGCCGGCGCACCGGCATCCGCAGGCGACGCCGGGAGAGCGAAGGCGCTGCCGAGCGTCACCGACCGTGGTGGGCGCGGATTCCGATGTGGGCCTACGTCACGGCCGCCGCCGCCGCAGGACTGTTCGTCGGGCTGGCTCTGCCCGCGCTCACGCCGCCGCATCCGATCGCCACGCTGCGCCCCGCACCCGCCGCCGACGGGGCCGCACTCGACTTCGACAGGTTCGGGATCCCCGCAGAGTCGTCGATGCGCTACGAGCCCTTCCGGGATCTCGAGGTGTGGTCGGCCGACACCGAGCAGGGCTCGACGTGTCTCGTGGTCACCGCGGCTGACGCGGAGTGGATGGCTGCGGGCTGCGCGCCGGAGCCGCTGCAGCCGACCGCCGACATCACGTACTACCCCGGCATCCGCCAGATCGAGGGTCTGGAACTCGCGGACGGCAGCGTCGTGCGATTCGTGCTGCGTGACGACGTCATCGAGGTCTGGCTGGCAGAGACGGACGAGACGGCCTAGCTCCCGCGGGTGATCTCGGCGATGGCCTCTGCGGCGAGGGAGGCGTACTCCGGATTGTCGTCGCTGTGATCGAGCAGGATGAGCGCCATGGCGGCCGCCCAGCCGTGTGCGCGGGTCCAGTCGGCTGAGGTCGTAGTGGCCCTGCATGCTCCGAACGAACTGGGAGCGACCGACGGCATCGAACGCCAGCCAGCGCGACGGCGAGGTCGTACGCGGGGTCACCGGCCGTCACGTCGCCGAAATCGATGATCGCGACGAGCTGCGAGCCGTCGCGCGATGAGATTGCCCGGGTGCAGGTCGCCGTGGATCCACACCGGCGGACGATCCCACGCCGGCGCGGCGAGCGCGGCATGCCACAGGCGTCGGAGGGTGCTGAGTGCCTCGTCGGATGCGCGCGCCGGTCAGCGACGCGAGACGCTCCTCCACCGATTCCGCGCGCGTCTGCGAGCGGCACGCCGCGCACCGGATTCACGGGGTGATCCCCGGCCGAGGTGACGTGCAGAGCGAGCAGAGCCCTCGCCGAGAGGCGCGGCCCATCCGCTCCGATCGGTGCGCGGGGAACCGTCAGGCCGCTGGTTCCGTCGAACCACGGCACCACCGACCACGACCACGGATAGCCGTGCCCGGGCCGGCCCGCGACGAGCGGCGCCGGCACGCCGACCCCGGCATCGTGCCGAGTCGCGTGGCGATACCGGGCAGCACACGCTGCTCGTGCGAGATCAGCGGAGCGGCCACCGCTCGGCGGGGAAGACGCACGGCGAGCTCGGAGCCCAGGCGCCACACCGAGCAGTCCCAGCCGTCGGCCACATGCATCGAGCGGCAGTGTCGCGGCATCGGCGATCGAGGTCGCCTGCGCGGCGATCACAGCGCCGGCACGAGCTCCTCGTCGATCACCACGCTCCGCGGCGGGCTTGTCGGGCATGGCTCGACTGTAGCCAGCAGTGGCAGGCCTGGTGCCACTCGAACCTCCCTGCACATTCTTTGCAGGACATGTTGTGTATGTGTTGGTTTGTGTTGTAGTGTGTGGGAATTCGACGGAGGAATTCGACATGTACGCAATGGAGCGCCAGGAGCTCATCGAGCGGCTGCTGCTCGACGAGGGCCGCGTCAGCGTCATCGACCTCGCCCGTCGCTTCGACGGTCACGACCGAGACCGTCCGCCGCGACCTCGACCAGCTCGAGCGCATCGGCGCTCTGCGCCGCGTCCACGGCGGAGCGGTCGCCCGCGACCGCGACAGCACGGCCGAGCCCTCGCTCGCGGAGCGCTGCGCGCGGCGCAGCGATGCCAAAGCGGCGATCGCCCGCCGCGCGCTCGATGTCATCTCCGACCGATTCCGCGGTTCGCTCTTCCTCGACGCCGGCACCACGACCGCCGCCGTCGCCGCCCAGCTGCCCGACCGTCTCATCGTCGCCGGCGGGCGGGCCGAGGTCGTCACCCACGCCATGCCACTCGCCCACGCCCTCGCCGGTGCCCCGGACGCCGATCGCTCACCGTGATCGGCGGGCGGGTGCGCGGCCGACGGCCGCCGCCGTCGGGCGCCGACACCGTGCGCGCGATCGAGCGACTGCGCCCCGACGTCGCGTTCCTCGGCACCAACGGCATCTCGGCGGCCTTCGGACTGAGCACGCCCGATCCCGGACGAGGCCGCCGTCAAGCCCGCGATCGTCCGCGCGCGCGCCGGGTCGTCGTCGTCGCCGACGCCGACAAGCTCGGCCGCGAGCTGCTGGTGCGCTTCGCGCCGCTCGCACGACATCGACGTGCTCGTGACGGATGCCGCGCCCGATGCGGAGCTGGCGGCCGCGCTCGCCGACGCCGAAGTGGAGGTATGGCTCGCATGACCCATCGTCACCGTCACCGCCAACCCGTCGCTCGATCGCACGATCACGCTCGACGCCGCGCTGCGGCCGGGCGAGGTGCAGTCAGCGGCGTCGAGCCGCGAGGATGCCGGCGGCAAGGGCATCAACGTCGCCCGCGTGGTCGCGGCCGCCGGCGTGGAGACCGTCGCCGTGCTTCCCGCTGGCGGCCGACGACCCGTTCGCCGCCGCGCTGCGCGCCACCGGCGTGCCCGCGCGAGCGCGTGCCAGGTCCACGGCCACGTGCGCGCGAACGTCACGATCACCGACCCGACCGGCGTCACGACGAAGCTCAACCTCCCCGGCGCGACGCTCGATCGCCGCCGACGTGCAGCGCGTCATCGACGCCGTGGTCGCCGCATGCGAGGGCGCGCACTGGCTCGTGCTCGCCGGATCGCTGCCGCCCGGCGCCGGCGACCGCTTCTACGTCGACGTCATCCGCGCGGTGCGCGAGCGCGTGGGGCGCCGAGGCGCCGCGCATCGCCGTCGACACGTCCGGTGCCGCGCTGCGCGCCGTCGTCGCCGACGCCGCACCCGACCTCATCAAGCCCAACGACGAAGAGCTCGCCGAGCTGGCGGGCGTCGACGCTCGACGCCGGGCGCGATCTCGCCGCCGCCATGCTGCCGGTCGCGCGCAGCTCGTGCCGAGCCGCGTCGGCGCGGCGCTCGTGACGCTGGGCGCCGCACGGCGCCGTGCTCGTCACCGCCGACGGCGCCTGGCAGGCCGCGCCGCCGCGGATCCGCGTCGCCGAGCACCGTCGGCGCCGGCGACAGCTCGCTCGCCGGCTACCTGCTCGCCGACGTCGCAGGCGACGAGCCCGCCGACCGGCTGCGCCGATCCGTCCGATACGGCGCGGCCGCGGCATCCCTTCCCGGCACCCAGGCGCCCACCCCGGCCGACCTGCCGCCCGGCGAGCGTGCCGCCGTTCCGACGAACTCACCCCCTGATCCGACCCCACCGCACACCACCGACCATTGGAGGTCATCGTGTCCCAGACCATCACGCCGGAGCTGGTGTCGCTCGACGCCGGGCTCGGCGCCGACAAGGCGGCGGTCATCCGAGCCCTCGCGGCACGCGTCGTCGCAGCAGGGCCGCGCCACCGACGCCGAGGCGCTGTTCGCCGACGCGTGGGCGCGCGAGCAGAAGGACGAGACCGGCCTGCCCGGCGGCATCGCGATCCCGCACGCGAAGAGCGCCGCCGTCACCGAGCCGTCGCTCGCCTTCGCGCGGCTGAACCCCGGCGTCGACTTCGGCGCACCCGACGGCCCCGCCGACCTCGTCTTCCTCATCGCGGCGCCCGAGGGCGCGGCCGAGGCGCACCTCGCGGTGCTCTCCAAGCTCGCGCGCAGCCTGATGCAGGACGACTTCACGAGCGGCCTGCGCGCCGCCAGCGAACGCGGACGAGGTCGTCGCGATCGTGCGCAACGCGATCGGCGAGGGGGATGCCGGCACCCCGGCCGCGGCGGCTCCGCGCCGCGGCAGCCGCTGCCCGCGGCCGCGGCCGTCGCGGACGGGCTCAGCGTCGACGGGCGGCCCGCCCGCATCGTCGCGGTCACGGCGTGTGCGACCGGCATCGCCCACACGTTCATGGCCGCCGACGCGCTCACCGCCGCGGGCAAGAAGGCGGGCATCGACCTCATCGTCGAGCCGCAGGGATCGAGCGGCTACAAGGCGCTCCCGCAGACGTCATCGACGACGCCGATGCGGTCATCTTCGCGACCGACGTCGATGTGCGCGAACCGCAGCGCTTCGCCGGCAAGCCGGTCGTCCGCTCGGGCGTCAAGCGCGGCATCGAGCAGCCCGACCAGATGATCCGCGAGGCCGTCGCCGCGGCCAACGACCCGAACGCGCAACGCGTGTCGGCGGCACCGCGACCGCGGCGACCGCCACCGCGAGGTGCACGAGCATCGCGTGGGGTGCGCGCATCCAGCGGATCCTGCTCACCGGCGTCAGCTACATGATCCCGTTCGTCGCCGGCGGCGGTCTGCTCATCGCGCTGGGCTTCCTCCTCGGCGGCTATGAACGTGAGCGACGACGCGGCGACGGTCATCATCGACAACGCGCTGTGGGACCTTCCGACCGCGACATCACGTCGCCGATCGGGCCGCTCGGACAGTATCTCGGCTCGGTCGCGTTCATGATCGGCGTCACGCTCGATGAGCTTCCTCGTGCCCGCGCTGGCCGGCTACATCGCGTTCGCGATCGCCGACCGGCCCGGCATCGCACCGGGCTTCGTCGCCGGTGCCGTCGCCGTGCTCATGAGCGTCCGGCTTCATCGGCGGAATCGCCGGTGGTCTGCTGGCCGGATTCGTGGCCCTGTGGTTCGGCCGGCTCGACGCACCGCGCTGGCTACGTGGCCTCATGCCCGTCGTCATCATCCCGCTGCTCGCGTCGATCGTCGCCTCCGGCATCCTCATCCTGTTCCTCGGCCGCCCCATCGCCACGCTGATGGAGCTGGATGACGACCTGGCTCAACGCCTGGCCGCCACCGGTCTGATCGTGATCGTCGGTGTCATCCTCGGCCTCATGATGTGCTTCGACCTCGGTGGCCCGGTCAACAAGGTTGCGTACGCGTTCGCCGTCGCCGGGCTCGCCGAGCCAGCGCGTCCGAGAACACCACGCCGTACCTGATCATGGCCGCGGTCATGTGCGCCGGGCATGGTCCCGCCGCTCGCGATGGCCCTCGCCTCCACAGTGCTCGCTCGAGGAGCTGTTCACGCCGGTGGAGCGCGAGAACGGCAAGGCTGCGTGGCTGCTCGGCGCGTCATTCATCTCCGAGGGCGCGATTCCGTTCGCCGCGGCCGACCCGCTCCGCGTCATCCCGGCCTGCATGGTGGGCGGCGCAATCACCGGTGGGCTGAGCATGGTCTTCGGCGTGCAGTCTCTCGCTCCGCACGGCGGGATCTTCGTGCTCTTCGCGATCAATCCCGATCTGGGGCTTCCTGGTGGCGCTTGCGGCCGGGCGTGGTCGTCACCGCGTTCCTGGTCGTCGGCGCTCAAGCGCTTCATCGCGCCGAAGGAGTTGCAGGAGGCCGAAGCCGAAGCCGCCGACGCGACAGCCGTTCCGGCCTGACCCTCGCACCGGCATGCCGGATAAGGAATGCTGGAGTCAGCCGTCTTCTACGAAAGGCAAGTAACCATGGCAGAACGTCAGGCAACCATCGCGAGCAGCTCCGGCTTGCACGCCCGGCCCGCGAAGCTCTTCGTGCAGGCCGTGCAGGAGAAGAAGATCCCCGTCACCATCGCGGTCGACGGCGGGCCGGACCTGAACGCGGGCAGCATCCTCTCGCTCATGGGCCTGGGGGCCTCGCACGGCACCGTCGTGACCCTCAAGGCGGAGGGGGAGGGCTCGGAGCAGGCGCTCGACGAGCTCGTCGCCCTCCTGGAGACCGATCTCGACGCCGAATAGCCCGACACCACACGGATGCCGCGGACCCTCGGGTTCGCGGCATCCGTCGTCGCGTCAGAGATCGACCGAGTCTCCGGGCTCGAGCTCGAGGAACTCGCCGCCGTTCTTCTCCGTCGCCCAGCGCAGCCGCGCGCGGTGCATCGTGCGGCCGATGACCGAGAGTCCCATGTCGTGCGTGCCGAACGCCTGCCGCGGGGCCACGGCGAGCACGAAGTCCATCGCCTCGCCGACCTTGAGCCAGGGTGCGCCGAGCGGGGCGGCGAGCAGCTTGACATCGGCGCCCCTCGGTGCCGCGAACGAGTCGCCCGGGTAGTACAGCTCGTCGTTCACGAGCACGCCGACGTTGTCGATCACCGGGATGGTCTCGTGGATGACGGCGTGCTCGCCGCCGAAGAAGCGCAGAGTGAACGGCTCGACGGTGACCGTGTCGCCCGGCCGGACGACCGTGATTTCGTAGCCGGCCGCGGCGACGGCGACACCCTCGGGTCCGTAGATGGGCAGGTCGGGCGCGAGCGCGAGGAGCCGGTCGAGGTGGTCCGGAGTCCAGTGGTCGGGGTGCTCGTGGGTCAGCACCACGGCGACCACTTCGCCCAGGTCGATCAGCGGGTCGGTGAACGAGCCGGGGTCGATGACCAGGCTCTTTCCGGATTCGTGGAGAGAAAGGGCGGCATGGTGGTGTTTCGTGACTCGCATGCTCCCGAGTCAACCCGCCGGGAGGGCCCTCCGGCAAGCCGTTGACAGCTGCCGTCGTGATTTGTCCGGATGCCGGGCGCATGGCATAATCGAACGGTTGCGTAAGCGGCCCCATCGTATAGCGGCCTAGTACGCCGCCCTCTCACGGCGGTAACGCGGGTTCGAATCCCGCTGGGGTCACCACTCGCGAAATGCCCGTCCCGAAAGGACGGGCATTCCGCATCTCCGGGCTCGGTGATCTACCCGAGCAGCTCCGCTGCGGCGGAAGTCGCCGCCGTCCGGCCGTCGTCGAGGCGCGCCTTCGCCCGATCGTGCGCCGAGCTCACGGGAATCACCTGGGTGGCCTTCGGCAGTCCCATGGGCTTCGTGGACACGTAGATGCTCTCGGCCCTCTCGACCAGGAACGTCTCGTGCCAGATTCCCACCGCGCCGGGCGCTCTCCGCGCCATCCGGTTGAAGCTCGACCACGCCGGTCGATGCTCCTGCGACGGGCTGGAGGCATACGCGTAGAGCTTGTCGATCGACGACCAGTACTGCACGACGTACGGACCCCCGCTCCCGAGCAGGAGCTCGTATCCGAGGAACCCGGAGCGTGGGTCCATACTGAGTTCCCGCAGCATCCGCGGCATCGCTCCGAAGACGGGCATCCACAGGTCCGGACGCCACCACCTGTTGATCTGCATGCCGATGTGGAAGACGACCAGCTCGCCGTCGTAGTCATGCGTCATGCGTCCCGCGACGACCTTCGTCATGTCCGTCCCCTTCGATAGTGTCACTATCCATAATGGATAGCGGTACTATCCATGTCAAGGAGGTGGGATGAGAATCTCAGAGCTCGCCGTTCGCAGCGGCGTGACAGTGCCCACGATCAAGTTCTACCTCCGAGAGGGTCTGCTTCCGGAGGGTGAGCGCACTTCGGCGACGCAGGCCGCGTACCGCGACGTCCACCTGCAGCGCCTGCGAGTCGTGCGAGCCCTGATCGAGTCAGGGGTCTCCATCGCCGAGACGCGCCATGTGCTGGAGGCTCTCGATCACCCACCCGAAAGCCCGCACGACCTGCTGGGCGCCGCCCATGCGGCCGTCACCCCGAAAGATCACGCCGCAATCGATCTGACGGAGGCGGAGCAGCTCGTCGCGCGCCTGGGGTGGACGCCGGGATCGTGCGATCCGAGCGTGCTGGCTGCTGTGGCCCGGGCACTGCAGGGGCTGGACCGGGCCGGGTTCACCGTCTCCGACGACGTGATGACGGTCTATCTCGATGCGGTGCAGCGGATCGCGCGCGCCGAGATCGCCGGCGTGCCGACGGAGTCCACCGAGGCGGCGGTGCGCTACGTCGTGCTCGGCTCGGTCCTGGTCGAGCCGCTCCTTCTGGCGCTGCGGCGTGTCGCCGAGCAGATCGCATCCGCCGAGCGATTCGACGCGTGAGGTCTTCAGCAGAAGGCACCTCGAGGAGTAGTTTCGGCCGCATGAGCCATCGCGACGGGACCGCCGAACCGGGTGGAGCCGACGAGGTCTCGGCAACGCGTGACGCCTTGGGCGGTCGCCACGATCCCCTGGATGTACATCCCCCCGTTGCCGGCGTGAGTCATTCCCATATGACCGACCGCGCCGTACCGAACCTGCCCGCCCGCGAGTTCGACCGCACGATCGCGTTCTACGGATCGTTCGGTTTCGTCACCGCGTATCGCGACGGCGGCTGGCTCATCCTGCGTCGCGGAGGCGTCGTCCTGGAGTTCTTCCTCGCGCCGGAGCTCGACCCGTACTCGAGCTGGTTCATGGCCAGCATCCGGATCGGGGATCTGGATGAGCTGTATGAGGCGGTGCTCGCAAGCGGAGTACCGGAGGTGACCACCGGGATCCCTCGCCTCATCCCGGTCGCTCTGCGCGAGTGGGGGCAGCGCGCCGGGTATCTCATCGATCTCGACGGCACCCAGCTGCACCTGATCGAGGACCGGCCGCTCGCCGATACGCTCGGTGGATGACATCCCGAACACTCGCCGACGGCGCCGTCCTCCGCGCGGCGCGGCCCGGTGACGAGCCGGGGATCCTCGCCGCGATCCGCGGCCTGGCCGTCTACGAGCGCGAGCCGGATGCCGTTCTCAACAGCATCGACGCCCTGACCGGCACGCTCTTCGGCGACGACCCGAAGGCGTTCGCGCACGTGATCGAGCGGGACGGCGCGATCGTGGGCATCGCGATCTGGTTCCTGACGTACTCCACCTGGACGGGACGGCACGGAGTCTGGCTCGAGGACCTGTACGTCGACGGGGCGCAACGCGGTCGTGGCTATGGCACGGCGCTGATCGCAGCGCTTGCCGCGATCTGCGTCGAGCGGGACTACTCCCGGCTGGAGTGGACGGTGCTGGACTGGAACTCTCCCGCGATCGCGTTCTACCGCTCGCTCGGCGCCCATCCGATGAGCGAGTGGACCACGCAGCGGCTGGTCGGCAGCGACCTGTCGATGCTCGCCGCGCGAGCCTGACGACCGCGACCGGTGCGGCCGGCATGCGTCATGATCGAGGCGTGTACCCGATTCCCGTGGCGCCCTCCGAGGTCGGCGGCCCCGCCGGCCACTCGTACGGTGCGGTCATCGTCCCCACCGGCGCGCTGACGCCGGATGAGCTGCACCGGATCCTGAGCGGCATCCGCTTCTCGGGTTGGATCGCGCCTGCGGGCGACGGCTGGGTCGTCCTGCTCGGCAGACCCGGCGACGGCGTCGTCGCCGATGGACGACGCGGCGTGATCGAAGTCGCAGGCATGCTGGCCGGCCGTGTCGTCGGGCCGGTTCTGGCGGTGCGGGTGCGCAACGACCGCCAGCTGGGGCTGGTGGCGTGGCGGGTGGGTGAGGAGATCGCCCGATACTGCAGCGACCCCTCGCGTGAGCCGGGCGCCGACGACGACGTGCTCGCCGAGCCCGTGGGCGCCGAGAGTGCGCCTGTCCTCGCCGGACTCGCCGGCCGGCCGGATGTGGCGGAGGACCTGTCCGAGCTGCTGGCGGAGGAGCTCGATCCCGACAGCGTCTACGAATCGGAACGGCTCGGGAGAATGCTGCGGATGCTCGGGCTGCCGGACTGGATCGTCGCGGCGGGCTCCCTGCCCCGCGCGATGCCCCGCGGGCCGAAGGCGTCGGAGCTGGTGCGCGTGCGCGCGGGCTCGAGCGGGATGGGCGGTCGCATCCGGGAAGCGCTCCTGAGACCCGTGCGCCGACGCCAGCACCCGCCGCCGGTCATCGAAGACCCTCCGACGAGCGCCGGCGGCGACGACTACTGGATGTTCTGAGTCTGACTCGGAGCCCGGGTTCCGACCCAGCCGAGGGCCGGCGCGACATAGCGCGCGAATGACTCCACGAGACGGAGGTTGAACGCGACGCCGAGCTGACTGGGGATGGTGAGCATGAGCGTGTCGGCACTGCGGATGGCGGCATCCTGCAGGAGCTGATCCACGAGGACGTCGGGCTCGGCCGCGTACGTCTTGCCGAACGTGGAGCGCATGCCGTCGATCACCCCGATCTGGTCGCCGTCCTGACGGCCGCCGAAGTACATGTGCTCCTCGGCTGTCGTGAGCGGGAAGATCGACCGACTCACCGACACCCGAGGTTCTCCGCTGTGGCCGGCGTCGCGCCAGGCAGCGCGGAAAGTCTCGATCTGCTGAGCCTGCAGCTCGTCGAACGGCTGGCCACTGGCCTCCGTGAGGAGCGTGGACGACATCAGGTTCACCCCGACGCTGCCGGCCCACGCCGCGGACTCGCTGTTGCCCGCACCCCACCAGATGCGTGACCGGAGGCCCGGGGAGTGGGGCTCGATCCGCTGCAGACCCGTGCCGCCGCCGAACGGGCTCGTCGCATCGCGCTCGGCGAGCCCTTGCCCTTCGATCGCGCGAAGGAACGTCGAGAAGTGCTCGCGAGCGATATCCGCGCCGCGCGGATCCTGCGAACCGGTGTATCCGAACGCCTCGTAGCCGCGGATCACCGTCTCCGGTGACCCCCGGCTCACGCCGAGAGCCAGACGTCCGTCGCTGATGAGATCCACCGCGGCCGCTTCCTCGGCGAGGTAGAGGGGGTTCTCGTAGCGCATGTCGATCACGCCGGTGCCGACCTCGATCCGCTGAGTGCGTGCGGCGATCGCGGCCAGGAGAGGCATCGGCGACGCCTGCTGACGGGCGAAGTGGTGGACACGGAAGTATGCTCCGTCCACGCCGAGCTCGTCCATCCCCTGCGCGAGGTCGATCGCCTGCTTCATCGAGTCGCCCGCGCTGAGGACCCTTCCGCCTCCGAGAGGGCCGTAGTGTCCGAACGAGAGTGTTCCGAAGCGCTGCATGAGGAGTGCAACGATCCGCGTGGCCCGGTATTCCGCGAGAGGACGCTCACCCGAGCTTGCGGAGGGCCGAGCCCTTGTGGGCGGCGCGGTCGCCGCTCTTCTCGGACTCCACGACGTAGGCCGGCTCGTCTGCGGATGCCGTGAAGTGCTGGCCGGCGAAGTCGAAGTCGCGCGTCTTGCGCTCGACCACGACCCCCTGCGTGCGTCCTTGCGACGTGTTCCAGCTGACCCGATCGCCCTTCTTCAGTTCCGAAGCCATGCGCATCCCTTCCGCCCGTGCCCTGCCGACATGCTGTCGCACGGCCGACTCGACGGGTACGGGTTGACGTTTCCGGCGACCTGTGAGCCGCGGATCGGTCGGGGTGGATGCGCCAGTTTCGCGGCATGACCGACAGCCCCGTGCCCGCGGCAACCGTCAGCCGCCGCCGCGACGTTCCGCTCGCAGGGTGCACGCCGGCCGCCCCTTAGTCAACGGGGACGTCGTCGCACCTCAGCCCGTTTACCCTGGTCGGTACACGTGGAGGTGAGCGTGACGCACGACAGTCGAGAAGCAGCGATGCGGTACCGCTTGCGCACAGAGGCGCAGGCCCGTGGTGAAGAGCCGCCCGAAGACGACGATCCGGCGGCAGCCCGCACCTGGACGGAAGCGGAGCGGGCGGCAATCGTGGAGGTCTCGATCGAGCAGGCGATCCGCCGCGGAGACTTCGACAACCTGCCGGGGTCGGGCAAGCCCATCCCGGGCCTGGGCACCACGACGGATCCGGACTGGTGGATCCGCCGCAAGATCGAGCGAGAGCGCCTCACCGGCCTCGGGCCGCCCGCACTGACCCTGCGGACCGAGTACGCCGCGCTGGCCGATCGGATCGACGACCTGCGCACCGAAGCGGACGTGCGCGAGCACCTCGAGGACTTCAACCGGCGTGTGATCGAGGCGCGCCGGCAGCTGCTGGGCGGGCCACCCGTCGTCACGCCCACGGTCGACGTCGGGGAGTGGATCGCGCAGTGGCGGGAGAGGCGGGATGCCGCATCGCGCCGCATCGCCGATCGCGACGCGACCCCGCCCCGCCGCCCACCGCGCTGGCGGTTCTGGCGCGTGGACCGTTAGCGCGGCCGCGCGGCGGCTTCGCCCGCGTGGCGGCGGTACAGGTCGACGACCCGCCGGAGGTAGAGCGTGATCGCGGCCTGCTCCGGCTCCGTGAAGTCGTCCAGCTCCGCATTGACGCCCATGATCATCGGCAGCAGTCGACGCATGGCCCGCTCGCGCGAGGCGGCCTGTGGCACCACCAGCACTCCGCGCCGGTCATGGGGATTCGGCTCTCGCGTGACGTGGCCCAGTGCGACGAGCCGATCGATGGCCGTGGTGGTCGACGCCGTCGAGATCCTGAGACGTCGAGCCAGCTCGCTGGGGCCGAGGGGGCCGCTCATCAGAAGGTGCTCCATCGCCTCGAGATCGGTCGCGTTCACCTCCAGCTCCGCGCGCAGGGCGCGTTCGAACAGCTCGCTCACGTCGAGGAACTCGCGCAGAAGCCGCGTCGCCTCGTGAACCTCCAGCTGGCGGACCTGTGGCTCATGAACCCGCGGTTCTCGAACGTCGCGGGGCTCCGTTCGAGTCGCCTGAGCCGGTTGCATGAGAGCTACGATACCGCTAATGTCTCTAGCTAGTCTAGTAGTTAGACAATCTAGCGAACCTGTTCAGCAATCCAGAGGGACGAAATCATGGCCGCACTCCTCCGCTTCATCACGTCCGCCAAGACGTCGTGGATCGTCCTGGTCCTGGCGGCGCTGGCCGCCGGCGCGCTGTTCGCGCTCGGAAGCGGAGAGGAATCGGAGACCGCACCGAGCGTCGGCCTGCCCGATTCCGCGGAGTCGGTGCAGGTCGACCAGCTGCGCGAGGAGTTCGCCAGCGCCGACGGGACCTCCGCGCTGCTCGTCTTCCAGGCCGATGAGGGCGAGCTCAGCCAGGAGCAGCTCGCGGAGATCGACGCGAAGGCGTTCGGAGATCTCGCCGATCTCTCCAGCGAAGGATTCGTGCCCCCCTCCCAGGTCTCCGACGACGGCACCGTCGCGCTGCTGATCGTTCCGCTCGATCCGGAGAGCGACGTCGCCGTTCAGGCCGACCGCGCGCAGGAACTGCGGGATGCGGCATCCGCAGAGCTGGACGGCGTGCGCGTGTACCTCACCGGCGCCGAGGGCTTCGAGGTCGACATCGCGGCGGTCTTCGCCGGCGCCGACTTCACCCTGCTTCTGACCACCGTGATCGTGGTCGCCGTGCTGCTTCTGATCACGTACCGCAGCCCGTGGCTGTGGCTGGTGCCGCTGATCGTCATCGGCGTGGCCGACGCCCTGGCGGGCATCGTGGCGCGTCAGGTCGCCGAAGCGGTGGGCGTGCAGCTCGATGCCTCGATCACCGGCATCCTGTCGGTGCTCGTCTTCGGCGCGGGCACGAACTACGCGCTGCTGCTCATCGCCCGGTACCGCGATGAGCTGCGCCTGCACGAGAGCCGCCGGGTGGCGATGGAGCGGGCACTGCGCGGGGCGGGTCCGGCGATCATCGCGAGCGGCTCGACCGTAGCCCTCGCCCTGCTGACGCTGCTGTTCGCCGAACTCGCAGGCAACCGGGCGCTCGGTCTCGCGTGCGCGATCGGCATCGTCGTCGCGATGATCTTCGCCCTCCTGGTGCTCCCGGCCGCCCTTCTGCTGTTCGGCCGAGGCCTGTTCTGGCCTTATGTTCCGCGCTACGGCTCGCCCGACGCCATCTCGCGCAGCGTCTGGGGCAAGCTCGGCCGCTCGGTCTCGCGGCGGCCCGCGATCGTCGCCACGGCCGGCTTCCTCGTGCTCGGCGTGATGGCCAGCGGCCTGCTCTTCGTCCAGACAGGACTGTCTCAGAACGACCGGTTCCTGCAGAAGCCGGAGGCCGTGCAGGGTCAGGAAGTTCTGGCCGATGCGTTCTCGGCCGGCACCACCTCGCCCGCGATCGTCATCGTGCCCGTGGACGAGGCCGAGGAGACGGCCGGTGAACTCGCCGAACTGGATGGCGTCGATTCCGCCGTGGTCGGCGAGACGACCGACGACCTCGCGCAGATCTCCGTGACGCTGGATGCGAGCGCCGAAACGCCGGAGGCGTTCGCGGCGATCGAGCTGCTGCGTGCGGAGCTCGATGCGATCGGATCCGGCGAAGGCCTGGTCGGCGGTCTCGATTCCGAGGCGCTCGACGTCACGGACGCCCAGGCCCGCGACCAGGCGCTGATCATCCCGCTCATCCTCGTGCTCGTCTTCGTGGTGCTGGTGATCCTGCTGCGGGCGTTCGTAGCGCCCCTTCTGCTGCTCGTGGCCGTCGTGGCGAGCTTCTTCTCGGCGGTGGGCCTCAGCTGGTGGCTCTTCCAGACCCCGCTGTTCGGCTTTCCGGCGATCGACACGAACGTGCTGCTGTTCAGCTTCCTGTTCCTCGTCGCGCTCGGAGTGGATTACAGCATCTTCCTGGTCACGCGCGCCAAGGAGGAGGCCGAGGCACTCGGAACGACTCAGGGCATGATCCGCGCACTGGCCGCGACCGGTGCCGTGATCACGAGCGCCGGCATCCTGCTGGCGGCTGTGTTCGCCGTGCTGGGCGTGCTCCCGCTCATCACCCTCACCCAGATCGGCGTGATCGTCTGCATCGGCGTGCTCATCGACACCCTGCTCGTGCGGACGGTGATCGTGCCCGCGCTGGCGTTCATCGCGAAGGACCGCTTCTGGTGGCCCCGCAAGCCGACGCTGACCGACGCGGATGCCGCAGCTCGCGGCGCGGACGCCCTGGCTCCGGTCTCCACCGCGGCAACCGATTCGATCCTGGGGGAACCCGGTGTGGAGCAGCCGGAGAAAGTGACCGTGTGACGGGACTCAGCCTTCGCCTCCATCGCGATCCGCATCCCGCGGGCCGGCGTCTTCGGACGGTGCGGCGGCCGGGACGGGCGCCGCGGACGCCTTCCGGCGTCGGCGGACCAGCCTCACGATGCCCCACACGATGAGCCCGGCGACGGCGAGCACGGCGATCCAGGGGATGAGGAATCCGATGGCGATCACGATCGCGTTGAGCGTCGCCACCAGCCCGTTCCACCCCGCGGCCAACCCGTCGCCGAATCCGGCGGGATCCGCCTCGACCGTTTCGGCAGGGGTGGTGAGAGTCACCGTCAGCGTCGACATCGCCACCTGCTCGTCGTAGTACTTCAGCTGCTGCTGGTACGACTCGAGCGTCGCCTGCCGCTCGGCGAGCGCCGACTCCGCGGCCAGCAGATCGGCGAGGCTGCTCGCCTGCGCCATCAGCTGGGTCAGGCGATCGACGGATGCCTGCGCCGATGCGATGCGCGCCTCGAGGTCGAGGGTGATCTCCGTGACGTCCTGGCGGTTGATGGTGGAGGCGGTCACCTCTCCCAGACCGGAGAGCTCGTCGATGAGCGACTGCAGTTCTCCAGCCGGCACCCGCACCGTGATCCAGGCTCCGTCCGGGGTGGGCGGGTAGGGCAGCGACGTATCGGTCACCATGCCGGTCATCGGGTCGATCGGCACGACCTCTCCGGAGCGCCCGACGCTCATCGACTCGACGTACCCGTCGCGCGATGCCGCGGCATCCGCGATCATCGCCGCGGCCGCCGGGATGTCGTCCACCGTGACCGTCGCCGAGGCGGTCGTGATGATGTCGCGGTCGGGGGCGACGGCGCCGTCGCCGGCGATCGACTGCTCCGTGCCGTCGCCGCGGTCATCATCGGATCCGCACGCGAGTCCTCGGCGGGTGCCTGCGGTGCGACGGCGTAATCGCCGGAGGACGCACCACCGACGAGGCCCCCGACGCTGGGCGCGATGACGGCGGCGACCACGATGACGGCCGCGGCCGCGCTGCCGGCGATCCAGAAGCCTGTGCGACGCCGGCGACCTGCCGAACGCTCACGGGCGATCTCGGTGAACAGCGAGTCCTCGATCTCCTGCACGCGCTTCTCGGACAGGTTCGGCAGTTCGGGCGGGGCGGTGTTCATGGGGTCTCCTCAGCGACGGTCCGCAGACGCGTGCGGATGCGGGAGAGACGATTGCGCACGACGCCGTGGGCGACGCCGAGCTGCTCGGCGGCAGCCTGGTAGGCGTATCCCTCGGTCGCGCAGAGGCGGAAGATGTCCCGGTCGAGCGGACTCAGCCCGTCGATCTCCCGCAGGATGCGGTCGGCGAACTCACCGTCGATCACCTGCTGCTCCACGTCGACGGTCGACGGGATGCTGTCGTCGACGGCGCCGGCCGTGCGCTCGCGGTCGCGGCGCTGGGCCCGGATACGGTTCGCCGCCTGGAATCGGCACACGGTGACCAGCCACGGCAGCAGCGAGTCGCCGGCGAGCCGGAGGCCGGGCAGCTTCCGCCATGCCACCAGGAATGTCTCCTGTGTGACATCCTCCGCATCCGGCGCATTGCCGACCAGCCCGTGCGCGAGCCAGTACACCGGCCGGACGTACGCTCGGTACAGCGTGCGGAACGCGTGCTCGCTCCCACTCGCAGCCTGCGCCACGAGGGTCGCGTCATCCGTGCCCGCCGGCTCGACCATGTCCGTCCTTCCTCCGCCGCTGGACGGAGCCTCATTGTCTCTCACCGGATAAGTGTCGAGACAGCCGCGATCGTCTCGCCCTGTATCCTTGAGGAGCGAGAGGGAGTATCCCACCATCGCGTGTCCGTCATCACGGGAGCCATCGATGCATCCCCGGGCACGTACCTCGGCAGTCGTCACCGATGCCGCGGGGGAGAGACTTTCGGGATTCGACCGACCCCACACCTCTGAAAGGCCCACCCTTGGACCTGGTTCTCCCCGTATGGTTCGAGATCGGCTCGCTCGTCGTCCTGACGCTGATCCTCGCCGCCGATCTCCTGCTCATCCTCAAGCGCCCGCACATTCCCTCCACGAGGGAATCGACACTGTGGGTCGTGTTCTACGTCACGCTCGCGCTGATCTTCGCCGGACTGATGTGGGTCTTCGCAGGTCCCGAGTACGCCGGCCAGTTCGTCGCCGGCTGGCTGACCGAGTACAGCCTCTCGATCGACAACCTGTTCGTCTTCGTGCTGATCATGAGTCAGTTCGCGGTGCCGCGGCGCTACCAGCAGGAGGTGCTGATGGTGGGCATCATCATCGCGCTCATCCTGCGCGGCGCGTTCATCCTCGTCGGCGCGGCCGTCATCGAGAACTTCAGCCCGATCTTCTACGTCTTCGGCGCGTTCCTGATCTGGACGGCCTACCGTCAGGCCTTCCCGGGCGGTGACCACGACTCGGACGTCAAGCAGGAGAACTTCATCGTGCGTCTGCTGCGCCGCACGATCGACATCAGCGACCACTACGACGGGGCCAAGCTGCGCACCGTGGTCGACGGCAAGAAGATCTTCACGCCGATGATCATCGTCTTCGCGGCGATCGGCGTCACCGACCTGCTTTTCGCCATCGACTCGATCCCCGCGATCTTCGGAATCACGACGAGCCCGTTCATCGTGTTCACCGCGAACATCTTCGCCCTCATGGGGCTGCGTCAGCTGTACTTCCTGCTCGGCGATCTGCTCGATCGGCTGCGGTACCTGCATTACGGCATCGCGTTCATCCTCGCGTTCATCGGCCTGAAGCTGATCTTCCACGCCATGCACGTCAACGAGCTGCCGTTCATCAACAACGGCGAGCACATCGAATGGGCGCCCGAGATCTCCACCTGGATGTCGCTGGCGGTCATCGTGCTGTCCATGGCCGTCGCCACCGTCGCAAGCCTGGTGGCCTCGGCGCGCGACAAGCGCACGGCACGCACGGCGGATGCCGCGGCCGAGGTGGTGGCGGAGGAGAAGGGCACTCCGCCGACGGTGGATCAGCCCGCGAGCCCCGACGCTCGCTGAGCGCGAGTGTCGGCGCCGGGGCCGACAGGTTCGCGCCGGAAAGAGGTTTGCGCCGGAAGCTGTGACGCGCACAGGATCGGGGCGTAGTCTCGAGGCAGCGGACGAGTCTGTGTCCGCCGAGGAAACGGCCCTAGGAGGTCGTTATGTCTCCAGGCATAATTCATACGAAGCCCCAGACCCCGGCTCACACAGGCAGTGATTTCACCGAACTCGCCGCGACCATTCGCGGCTCCGGTTTGATGAGTCGCCGCTACGGCTACTACTGGACGAAGCTGGTAGCCGCTCCTGTGGTGCTCGCTGCCGCCGTGCTCGCCTTCATCTGGATCGGCGACACGTGGTGGCAGCTGTTCACCGCCGCCGGGTTCGCGGTGCTGTTCACGCAGATCGCCATGCTCGGTCATGACGCGGCGCATCGCCAGATCTTCGTGTCGGGTCGATGGAACGACTGGACGTGCCTGATCATCGGGGACCTGTTCGTCGGGATGAGCTACGGCTGGTGGCGGCACAAGCACACCCGTCACCATGCGAACCCGAACAAGATCGGCGCGGACCCCGACATCGACCTGCCCGTGATCTCATTCACCCCTGAACAGGCACGTGCCCCGCGCTCGCCTTTCTCGCAGTGGCTCGTCGCACATCAGGGTCTCTTCTTCTTCCCGATCCTGCTGCTCGAGGGGCTCTCCCTCCACGCGTCGGGCATCCGGCGGGTGGCGTCCCGCGAGAAGCTGGAGCGCCGATGGGTCGAGGTCGGCTTTCTCGCGGTGCGGATCATCGGCTTCGTCGCGCTCGTCTTCCTCGTGCTCTCGCCCGGCATCGCGTTCGTGTTCCTCGCCGTTCAACTCGGTCTGTTCGGCGTGTACATGGGCATGGTGTTCGCGCCCAATCACAAGGGCATGCCGCTCGTTCCGAAGGACGCGAAGCTCGACTTCCTGACGCGCCAGGTGCTCATGAGCCGCAATGTGCGCGGCACCTGGGTGCTGGATGTCGTCATGGGCGGCCTCAACTACCAGATCGAGCACCACCTCTTCCCGTCGATGCCGCGCCCGAACCTGCGCCGGGCGGCCCCCATCGTGAAGCACTACTGCGCGAAGCAGGGCGTTCCCTATACGGTCACCGGCCTCCGCGAGTCGTACGGGATCGTGATCCGATACATCAACCGCGTCGGGCTCGGCGAGCGCGACCCGTTCGCGTGCCCGCTCGTGGAGCAGCGCCGCGCCATCTAGGGGGCTCAGGCGGCGGCATCCGGAGCCGGTGCTATCCTGGGGCCGTGCGGATCGCTCTCCTTCTCCTTAGCGGCCGCGGCGAGTCCTAAACCTCAGGCCTTCCTCGCCGCGGAGTTCGTCACGGGCTTGATCCCCTTTCCTGGAGAACGAGACACATGAGCACCGAAATCCCCGAACACCCGCGCACCCTCGCCGAGAAGTTGTGGGCCGATCACCTCGTCGTCAAGGGCGAGAACGGCGAACCAGACCTCATCTACATCGACCTGCACCTCGTGCACGAGGTCACCAGCCCGCAGGCCTTCGACGGACTTCGCGCCGAGGGACGTCCGGTGAGACGTCTCGACCTGACGATCGCCACCGAGGACCACAACACGCCGACCCTCGACATCGACAAGCCGATCGCCGATCTGACCAGTCGCACCCAGATCGAGACGCTGCGCCGCAACGCCGAAGAGTTCGGTGTGCGGCTGCACTCGCTGGGCGACAAGGAGCAGGGGATCGTCCACGTCGTCGGCCCCCAGCTGGGCCTGACGATGCCGGGGATCACCGTCGTGTGCGGCGATTCGCACACCTCGACCCACGGCGCCTTCGGGGCGATGGCCTTCGGCATCGGCACGAGCGAGGTCGAGCACGTCATGGCGACGCAGACCCTCCCGCTGAAGCCGTTCAAGACGATGGCGATCACGGTCGAGGGGACGCTCAAGCCGGGCGTGACCGCGAAGGACATCATCCTCGCGGTGATCGCGAAGATCGGCACCGGCGGCGGGCAGGGCTACGTGCTCGAGTTCCGCGGCAGCGCGATCCGCGCCCTCTCCATGGAGGGGCGCATGACGATCTGCAACATGTCGATCGAGGCCGGCGCCCGCGCCGGGATGGTCGCTCCCGATGAGATCGACCTTCGCCTACCTGGACGGCCGCCCGCACGCGCCCCGAGGCCAGGACTGGGAGGACGCCGTCGCCTACTGGCGCACGCTTCCCACCGACGAGGGCGCCGTCTTCGATGCCGAGGTGTATCTCGACGCCGATCAGCTGGAGCCGTTCGTCACGTGGGGCACGAACCCCGGTCAGGGCGTGTCGCTGAGCGACGTCGTGCCCTCGCCCGACGACTACGCCGATCCGAACGACCGCGCCGCCGCGGAGCGCGCGCTGGAGTACATGGCGCTGACGCCCGGCACGCCACTCAAGGAGGTGCCGGTCGACGCCGTGTTCATGGGCTCGTGCACCAACAGCCGCATCGAAGACCTGCGCGCGTTCGCATCGATCGTCCGCGGCCGCAAGAAGGCGGAGGGCGTGCGGGTCATGGTCGTGCCGGGTTCGGCACGCGTGCGTCTGGAGGCCGAGGCCGAAGGCCTGGACACGGTGTTCACCGAGTTCGGCGCCGAATGGCGCTTCGCGGGCTGCTCGATGTGCCTGGGCATGAATCCCGACCAGCTCGCCCCGGGTGAGCGCTGCGCATCGACGAGCAACCGCAACTTCGAGGGGCGCCAGGGCAAGGGCGGCCGAACCCACCTCGTGTCACCCCTCGTGGCTGCTGCCACGGCAGTGCGCGGCACGCTCTCCAGTCCCAGCGACCTGGAAGACACCCCGATCTACGCGAGCGTGGAAGCGGGGACGATCTGATGGAGAAGTTCATCACCCATACCGGCATCGCCGCCCCGCTCAAACGGTCGAACGTCGACACCGACCAGATCATCCCGGCCGTGTACCTCAAGCGCGTGACGAAGACGGGCTTCGAAGACGCGCTGTTCGCGGCATGGCGGCAGGACCCCGACTTCGTGCTGAATCAGCCCGCCTTCCAGGGCGCCAGCGTGCTGGTGGCCGGACCCGACTTCGGCACGGGCTCGAGCCGCGAGCACGCCGTGTGGGCGCTGCGCGACTTCGGCTTCCACGTGGTGCTGAGCCCGAAGTTCGCCGACATCTTCCGCGGCAACTCCGGCAAGCAGGGACTCGTGACCGGTGCCATCTCCGAGGAGGACCTCGAGCGCATCTGGGCGGCCATCGACGCCGAGCCCGGCATCCGCATGACCGTCGACCTCGAACGCAGGATCGCGACCATCGGTGACATCGAGGTGCCGTTCGAGATCGATGATTACACTAGGTGGCGGCTTCTCGAAGGGCTCGACGACATCGGGCTCACCCTGCGCAGCGAGGACAAGATCGCGCAGTTCGAGGCTCGCCGCGAGGCGTGGCGGCCGCGGACGCTTCCCGTTCCTTAGACTCAGGCGTTCCGCAGGCCTGGGTGTCCACCACACGACGGTGGGTCGCAGACAGCCGTTCCCTCGAAGACACAAGTGAGGTTCCACCGGATGAAGACACTCCTAGACGACGATGCTCGTTCGAAAGAGGGGGCTCGATCGAAGGTGGGAGACCAGGAGCTGTCCGGGGAGACCCTTGCGATCCGCGGTGGCAGGCCCCTGACGGGGCGCGTCGAGGTCAAGGGCGCCAAGAACCTCGCGACGAAGGCCATGGTCGCAGCGCTGCTGGGCGAGACGACGAGCGTCCTGCGCGACGTGCCCGACATCAGCGACGTCCAGGTCGTCCGGTCGCTGCTGGAAGTCCACGGCGTGACCGTGCAGGAGGGTGAAGAGGAAGGGTCGCTCGTCTTCGACCCGAGCGGCGCCGTCTCGGCGCACTTCGAGGAGATCGACGCGCACGCCGGCGCCTCCCGCATCCCGATCCTGTTCTGCGGACCGTTGCTGCACCTGCTCGGCGAGGCGCTGATCCCCGACCTCGGCGGATGCCGCATCGGCGACCGTCCGATCAACTTCCACATGGATGCGCTCCGCGCGTTCGGTGCGATCGTCGACAAGACGTACGAGGGCATCCGCATCACCGCGCCGAACGGCCTCAAGGGCGCGAACATCGAGCTCCCCTACCCGAGCGTCGGCGCCACGGAGCAGGTGCTGCTGACCGCCGTGCGGGCCGAGGGCGTCACGGAGCTGCGCAACGCCGCCATCGAGCCCGAGATCATGGACCTGATCGCGGTGCTTCAGAAGATGGGTGCGATCATCTCGTACGAGCCCAATCGCGTGCTCCTGATCGAGGGCGTGGAGCGCCTGCGCGGATACGACCACCGATGCATCTTCGACCGCAACGAGGCCGCATCGTGGGCGTGTGCCGCGCTCGCGACCGACGGCGACATCTTCGTCGGCGGAGCCAAGCAGCAGGAGATGCTCACCTTCCTCAACGTGTACCGCAAGGCCGGCGGGGAGTTCGACGTCCACGAGGACGGTATCCGCTTCCGCCGCGGCGGCGAGCTCAAGCCTGTGGTCGTCGAGACCGATGTGCACCCGGGGTTCATGACCGACTGGCAGCAGCCGCTCATCGTCGCCCTGACGCAGGCGGCGGGGCGCTCGATCGTGCACGAGACCGTCTACGAGAACCGGCTCGGCTTCACGGAGGCGCTCGTCCAGATGGGCGCCGACATCGTCGTGCACCCGGAGGGGATCGCGAGCGCCGACCGGCGCGTCCCGCGGCGGGCACTCGAGCAGGCCGCGGTGATCAACGGACCCACGCCCCTGCACGGCGCCGACGTCGTCGTGCCCGACCTTCGCGGCGGCTACAGCTATCTGATCGCCGCGCTCGCCGCCGAGGGCGAATCCGTCGTCCGCAACGTCGGGATCATCCGCCGCGGCTACGAGAAGCTGTTCACGAAGCTCGACGCCCTGGGCGCGGACTTCGACGTCATCGGTTAGCCCGCACGTGGCATCCCCTTCTCCACGTCTCCCGGCATCCCGCGAGAAGACGAGACCCAGCGTCTTCTGGCCGCTCGCGGTGATCGTCGTGCCGCTCACCGCCATCTTCGCCCGGATCGAGATCATCGACGGCCACAAGCTCCCTCGCGAGGGCGCTTATGTGCTGGCCCCCAGCCACTCCACGGAGTTCGATCCGCTCATCGTCGCGGTCGCGGTATGGCGCATGGGTCGCGCCCCGCGCTTCATGGCGAAGGAGAGCCTGTTCAGAGTGCCCGTCCTCGGCTGGGCGCTGCGCGCGACGGGCATGGTGCCGGTCGCGCGATCATCCTCCACAGCCGCAGCGCGGCAGACGATCGAGGCGTCCGAGGTTCTCGTGAAGCACGGGCGCGGCGTGATCGTCTACCCGGAGGGCACGCTCACCCGCGATCCGGACCTCTGGCCCATGCGCGGCAAGACCGGCGCCGTCCGGCTCGCGCTGGCCGACGGCATCCCGCTCATTCCGATGGCCCACTGGGGTGGACAGGACATCCTGCCCCGCTACGGCCGCCTCAGCTTCTGGCCGTTGCACCGGCGCGTCACGGTGATCGTGGGAGACCCGATCGATCTGTCCGAGTACAGCGGACGGGAGACGCAGCCGGCGGCGCTCGTTGCCGGCACCGACCGACTCATGAATGCGATCGCGCAGCTGTTGTCCCAGCTCCGTGGCGAACCGGCCCCCGAGGAGCGCTGGAATCCCGCCGATCACGGGCAGAGGGAGACGGGTCGCCTTGAGCCGTAGGGGGGATGCCGGGCTGCCCCGCGTCGCCGTCATCGGCGCCGGCAGCTGGGGCACGACGTTCGGCAAGATCCTCGCAGACGGCGGCGCGCACGTGACGATGTGGGCGCGGCGCCCCGAGCTCGCGCATGAGATCAACGAGGCCAAGCGCAACAGCGAGTACCTGCCGGGCATCAACCTCCCGCGCGAGATGCATGCCACCCACCACCTCTCCGAAGCGCTCGACGGCGCGGAGCAGGTGTACCTGTCGATCCCGAGTCAGGCCGTACGGCAGAACCTCAAGGGCGTGCGCCCGCTGGTGGTGAACTCCGACGCTCCGATCGTCTCGCTCATGAAGGGCGTGGAGCGGCGCACCGGGCTGCGGATGAGCCAGGTGATCGAGCAGGAGCTGCACTGCGATCCGATGCGCATCGCCGTGGCATCCGGGCCCAACCTCGCGCTCGAGATCGCTCGGGAGCAGCCGACCGCCGCGGTCATCTCCTCGACGAGCCAGGACACGGCGGATGCCGTCGCCCGGCGTGCCCGCAACTCGTACTTCCGCACGTTCGTGAACACGGATGTGATCGGCACCGAATTCGGCGGGGTGCTGAAGAACCTGATCGCGGTGGCGATCGGAATCGTCGACGGGGTGGGATACGGCGAGAACACGAAGGCGTCCATCATCACGCGGGGGCTCGTCGAGATGACCGACTTCGCGGTCGCGCAGGGAGCCCAGGTCGAGACCCTCCAGGGTCTCGCGGGCCTCGGCGATCTCATCGCCACCTGCCAGTCGCCGCTCAGCCGCAACAACACCGCCGGTCGGCTCCTCGGCCAGGGATACAGCTTTCAGGACGTTGTGAAGCAGATGGACCAGACCGCCGAGGGCCTGGCATCGGTGGCCCCGGTTCTGCAGCTCGCGCGCGAGGCCGGCATTGCGATGCCGATCGTGGAGCAGGTCAAGATGGTGCTGGACGGGACGATGGACCCGCGAGAGATCGCACCGCACCTCACGACGGATGACGATGTGCCCCAGGGTGAGAGGACCCAGAATGGACAGGCCGGCGGTGGTGGTGCTCTTTGGAGGTCGCTCCAGCGAACACTCGATCAGTTCCGCAACGGCGGGCGGCGTCCTCCGCGCGATCAGTCGTGACCGCTACCGGGTGATCCCGGTCGGAATCACCCGCGAGGGCACATTCGTCCTCGAGGACGACGATCCCGACAAGTTCGCGCTGGATGCCGACAGGCTGCCCGAGGTCGCCGACAACGGCACCCGGATCCTGTGGCCCGAGGGCGGTGGCGACCGAGCCCTTCGCGTGCGGCGGACCGACGGGACGATCGACGAGCTCGGAACCGTGGATGTCGTGCTGCCGATACTCCACGGCGTGCACGGCGAAGACGGCACGGTGCAGGGATTCTTCGACACGCTCGGCATTCCGTACGCGGGCGGCGGCGTGCTCGATTCGGCGCTCTGCATGGACAAGCACTTCATGAAGATCGTTCTGCAGTCGGCGGGTGTCCCCGTCTCGCCGTGGGTGACCGTCACGCGGTCGGGGTGGACACGCGATGCCGACGCCGTGCGAGCGGATGCCGCGCGCCTCGGCCTGCCGGTGTTCGTCAAGCCCGCGCGCGCCGGCTCCAGCGTCGGGGTCTCCAAGGTCACCGCGGCGGTCGACCTCGCCGAGGCGCTCGAAGTCGCCTTCGCTGAGGACGACAAGGTGCTGATCGAGACCGCCATCGTGGGACGCGAGGTCGAGGTGGCGATCCTGGAGGGACGCAACGGAGGCGGCGCGCGCGCGTCGCTGCCCGGAGAGATCGTGCTGACGACGCGGGAGTTCTACGACTTCGAGGGCAAGTACCTGGGCGGCGACGGCGCGGAGGTCGTGTGCCCGGCAGAGGTCACCGACGCAGAGCGGGCGGCGATCCAGAAGCTCGGCATCCGCGCGTTCGAGGCGGTGGACGGGCGCGGCCTGGCGCGCGTGGACTTCTTCCTGGCCGCCGACGCGCTCTACGTCAACGAGCTGAACACGATGCCGGGGTTCACCCCGATCTCGATGTTCCCCAAATGCTGGATCGCGACGGGGATGAGCTACCCGGAGCTGATCACGGAGCTGATCGATACGGCGCTGGAGCGCGCCGCGGTCTAATCCGTGCTCGCGGCATCGGTGCAGACCGACCCGTTCTCCGGCAGCACCGCGACCACCTGCGAGAGGGTGTCGAGCACCTGCGCGCTGGAGACCACGTCGTTGTCGAGGTAGATCTCCACGGCGGGCGTGCGGTCGAAGGTCGTCACGCGATAGCGCGGCGCGTCGGTGTCGTCGATCACCCAGTCCACGCCGGCGACCGGGGTGCACGGCAGCGTCGTCGGCCCCAACTCGCTCACGCCGCAGGTGATGATGACGGATGCCGGATCCCCCCATGCGCCAGTCGCCTGGGCGTCGGTCCAGCGGCGGCTCTGCCCGTCGACCGAGTCGGGCAGTCGCACGCTGACATCGGCACAGGCGGGATCGTTCGCGGCCGCAGCGGGTTCGAGCGACACGGTGGATGCGCACCCCGTCAGGCACGCGCCCGCGAAGAGGATCGTGGCCGCGACGACGGAAGCGGAGGAGCGGCGGGGCACTCCTCCAGGCTACCCGCGGCACCGAGCACCGATACCGTGGAGGGGTGAATCCCGCCGGCGAACCCACCGTGGCGGAGCTGTCCGAGCGCGAGATCCTCTCCCGCATCATCGATGTGCTCGGCTCCTCGGCGGCGCTGGTCGGCCCGGGCGACGACGCCGCCGTCCTGGCTGCCCCCGACGGGCGGGTGGTGGCGACGACCGACACGCTCGTCCACGGACCGGATTTCCGCCTGGCGTGGTCGAGCGGCTACGACCTCGGCTGGAAGGCGGCGGCGGTCAACCTTGCCGACGTCGCGGCGATGGGCGCCCGCCCGACCGCCCTGCTGGTGGCGCTCGCCATGCCGACTGCGACGGCCGTGTCGTTCGTCGAAGACCTCGCGCGCGGGCTGCGCGCCGCCTGCGACGCTCTCGCGCCCGGGTGCGCGGTCGAGGGGGGCGACCTCACCGTCTCGGACACCCTCACGATCGCCGTCACCGCTCTCGGATCGCTCGACGGGCGTGCGCCGGTGCTGCGCGCCGGTGCACGCCCCGGCGACGTGCTGGCGGTGTGCGGCGACCTCGGCGCGGCAGCGCGTGGTCTGGCGATCCTCTTCGACCGCTTCCGCGATGCGGGCGGCGAGCCCGTAGCCCTGGACCGCGAGCGGCTGGATCCCGACGACCTCGCCGCGCTCGATGCCCAGCTGCGGCCGACACCACCAATAGCACAGGCGGTCTCCGCAGCGGAAGCGGGAGCCACGGCCATGATGGACGTCTCGGACGGGCTCCTCCTCGACGCGTCACGGCTGGCCGCGGCCTCCGGCGTCACCGTCGACATCGACACCGCGTCGCTCGGACCCGATCTCGGCCGGGCCCTCAGCGGAGGCGAGGATCACGCTCTGCTCGCCGCGTTCCCGGCCGCGACCGACCTGCCGCACGGATTCCGTGCGATCGGCCGGATCAGCGAAGGCGGCGACCAGCCCGTCCTGGTGGACGGCGGCCGTCCGTCGGGGCGCGCCGGCTGGGATCCATACCGCGACTGGGATGCCCACGGCGGCTGATCAGCCGGTGGGATGCGCCCACCAGAGCACGGTGTCGCCGTACTTCCTGCTGCGGTCGTGCATGAGACCGCCAGGCAGCGTGGGCACGGGTGACCGTCCGGCGCGCTCGATCACGACCCGGGCCCGGGGAGCGAGCGCCGGCGCCAGCAGTGCCAGGGCGTGGGTGAGATCGTCTTCCGGCAGCTCGTAGGGAGGGTCCAGGAACACGAGGTCGAACGGACCTCGCGGGCCGCCGAGAAAGGCGGCCACCGAACTCCGGTGCACCCTGATCGCGGCATCCCGCCCCACGGACTTCGCCACTTTGGCGGCATTGCGCTCGACGATCGCGGCGGCACGGGGAGACTTCTCGACGAGGTCGACGGATGCCGCACCTCGACTGATCGCCTCCAGTCCGAGCGCTCCCGACCCCGCGTACAGATCCAGGACGACGGCGCCCTGCAGCCCGTCGGCGGACTCGAGCGCCCCGAACAGGGACTCGCGCACGCGATCGCTCGTCGGCCGTGTGCCGGCATCCGGAACCTCGAGAGTGATCGATCCGGCGCGTCCCCCGATGATCCGTGTCACGTCATCACCCTATGCTCGGGAAAACCACCCTCAAGAGATTCGGGGCTCGGCGACAGCTGCGCCGTGTCGGATGACTTCGGGGCGTCCGTCTGCGCTCGTGCCTAGACTCGGAGCATGCCCGCCTTCGCCCTCGAGTCGCGCCTCGACGGGGCTGTCGGAGGCAAGACGGCCACCGCGCTGGAGCGGGCGTTCGGCATGCGCACGGTCGGCGATCTGCTTTCCCACTACCCTCGCCGCTATGCGAAGCGCGGGGAGCTGACGCCCATCTCGTCGCTGCCCCTCGGCGAGCCGGTGACGATCGTCGCCGAGGTGCGGCGGGCGAACGAGCGGCGGATGCAGAACCGGAAGGGCACGCTCCTGGAGGTCGTGATCAGCGACGGCCAGGGCGAGCTGTCGCTGACGTTCTTCAACCAGGCATGGCGCACGAAGGACCTGCAGCCGGGCAGGCGCGGGGTGTTCGCGGGCAAGGTGGGGGAGTACCGCGGCTCGAAGCAGCTCACCCATCCGGACTATGAGCTGTTCGACGACGAGGAGACCGCGCGCCTCACCGCTGAAGCGAATGCGAATCTCCCGATCCCGATCTACCCGGCCACAAGCACGATCGCGAGCTGGCAGGTGCGCAAGATCGTCGACCTCGTGCTCGACGGGCTCGGGCCGGTCGCAGACCCGCTGCCCGACGATCTGCGCTCCGCGGAGGGCCTGCTCGATGCCCGTACGGCCATCGAGCGGATCCACCGCCCCGAGTCGGAGAAGCAGATCGCCCTCGCGCGCGGCACACTGCGCATGCACGAGGCGTTCGTGCTCCAGGTCGCGCTGTTGCAGCAGCGGCAGTCCGTGCGGGCGATGTCGGCGACGCGGCGGGAGCCGGGCGATCTCCTGGCCTCCTTCGACGCATCCCTCCCGTTCGCCCGCACTCCCGACCAGGTCTCCGTGGGCGACCAGATCGCGAGAGACCTCCAGGGCGACTGGCCCATGAACCGGCTCGTGCAGGGCGAGGTCGGCTCCGGCAAGACCCTCGTGGCCCTGCGTGCGATGCTGCAGGTCGCGCAGAGCGGCGGGCAGTCAGCGCTCATCGCACCGACCGAGGTGCTCGCGGGCCAGCACCTCCGTTCGATCGCGCGGATGCTCGGACCCACGCTGGCACCCGAGCTGATGCCGACCCTGCTGACCGGACAGATGAGTGCGGCGGACAGGCGCAGGGCGGCCCTTCGGACGGCGTCGGGCCAGGCGAGGATCGTGGTGGGAACGCACGCGCTCCTCAGCGACTCGACGACGTTCGCGGATCTGGGCCTGGTCGTCGTCGATGAGCAGCACCGCTTCGGCGTGGAGCAGCGAGAATCGCTGCGCGCCAAGGGGGCCGCCCCCCACGCGCTCGTGCTGACGGCGACGCCGATTCCCCGGACGGTCGCGATGACGGTGTTCGGAGACCTCGACGTCTCCACGATCCGCACGATGCCCGAGGGTCGTGCGGGCATCCAGACGTTCGTGGCCCCTCTCGCAGAGAAGCCCGGGTGGTTCGCCCGCGTGTGGGACCGCGTCGCCGAGGAGGTCGGCAAGGGCCATCAGGTCTTCGTCGTCTGCGCGGCGATCGACGCGGAGGCCGCCGTCAAGGACGACACGGCCGACGAGCCGGTGGGCCTCGTGGAAGGCGAAGCGGCGCGCACGCGATGGGGAGTCGCCCAGGTCGTGGACACGCTCTCGCGGCATCCGTCCTTCGCCGAACTCCGGGTGTCACCCCTGCACGGCAAGATGCCCTCGGATGAGAAGGACGCGATCATGCAGTCCTTCGCGCGCGGCGAGATCGACGTGCTGGTCGCGACCACCGTCGTCGAAGTGGGCGTCGACGTCGCGAACGCCTCGACCATGGTGATCCTCGAGGCCGACCGTTTCGGCGTCTCTCAGCTGCACCAGCTGCGCGGCCGGGTGGGACGCGGCGACGTGCCGGGGCTCTGCCTGCTCGTCACCGAAGCTCCGGGCGGAACCCCCGCCCGCGAACGGGTCGACGCCGTCGCCGGAACACTGGACGGCTTCATCCTCGCCGAGGTCGATCTCGAGCTGCGCGGCGAAGGCGATGTCCTCGGCGACGCGCAGTCCGGTGCCCGCTCGTCGCTGCGGCTCTTGCGCGTGGTGGCGGATGCCGACCTCATCGCGCAGGCACGCGTCGCGGCGGAGCGGGTGCTCGAGCAGGACCCGGCGCTCGGGCGGCATCCGGGTCTGGCCGCCGCCCTCGAGCGCCGTGTGAGCGTGGAGGAGCGCGCGGCGCTGGCGAAAAACTAGGGCCGATAGGCTTCTGGGATGAGCAGCCGGATCGCCGTCGTTCCCGGATCCTTCGACCCGCCGACCCTCGGCCACCTGGACGTCATCCGCCGGGCGTCGCGGCTGTACGACGAGCTGCACGTGCTGGTGGTGCACAACCCCGGCAAAGAGGCGATGCTCCCGATCGCGCAGCGGCTCAGCCTCCTCGAGCAGTCGATCGCCGAGGACGGTGTCGAGGGCAACGTGGTCGTCGCCTCGTGGAGCGTCGGTCTCCTCGTCGACTACGCCACCGATGTGGGCGCCGGGGTCCTGGTCAAGGGCATCCGCTCGCAGGTCGACGTCGCCTACGAGACTCCGATGGCCATTGTGAACCGGCACCTCGCTCACGTCGAGACGGTGTTCCTGCTGCCGGATCCGGCGCACGCGCTCGTCTCCAGCTCCCTCGTGCGCCAGGTCGCGTCCCTGGGCGGTGACGTCTCGCCGTTCGTGCCCGCCGCGGTCGCCCGGTTCCTCGACACGGGAGCCCGCGACACCTGAGTGAGCGGCACTCAGGCCGCACGCATCCGCCCACGGGTAGCATGGACGACCGTGAGAAAGCAGCGCTCCGGCCCCTTCGCCGTTCCCGTTCGCGACATCGTCAACCACCCTGGCGAGATGCGCGAGTTCACGCTCGATGCGCCCGCGCCCGAGAAGTGGGGCGAGGGACTCGTCAGCGTCGCCGAGGGCGACTCCGTGCTCGTCGAGGTCCGGCTCGAGTCCGTGCACGAGGGGATCCTGGCGTCCGGCCGTATCGAGACCGAGTACGTCGGGGTGTGCGGACGGTGCCTGACCGACATCGCCGAGCCTGTCGAAGTCGAGTTTCAGGAGCTTTTCGCGTATCCTGGAGACGAAGCAACTGACTTCGAGGTTCAAGACGATCACGTGGATCTTGAAACTCTGGTCAGGGACGCGACAGTATTGGCGCTTCCGTTTCAGCCGGTGTGTCAGCCGGATTGCCCCGGCCTCGATCCGGTCACGGGTGAGCGGCTGGCCGTCAGCACCGGATCAGAGCAGAGCACGCCCGTCGATTCCCGCTGGGCCGCGCTCCAGCAGTTCACCCCAGACCACGACGACGAAGGTTCGCGCGCGTAACGCGGGCCGCATCGCCGAGTAGACAGAAGAGAGCAAGCCATGGCAGGTAACCCCCCGAAGCGGAAGGTCTCCCGCTCCAACACGCGTTCGCGTCGTGCCCAGTGGAAGGCCGCGCCCATCACGCTGACCTCCACGGTGGAGAACGGCAAGGTCGTCTACAGCCGCCCGCACCAGGCGAAGGTCGTGACCGACTCCCAGGGCACCGAGCTGTTCCTCGAATACAAGGGCCGCAAGGTCGCTGACGTCTGATCTCAGCCGTCTCACCGACAAGCTCGGCGTCGTCATCGACGCCGAGCTTCTGTCGCTGGCGCTCACGCATCGGTCGTGGGCCTACGAGCATGGGCAGGGACCTCACAACGAGCGGCTCGAGTTCCTCGGCGACTCCGTTCTCGGACTCGCCGTGACCGTGCGCCTGTTCACGGCCAACCCCGACCTCGACGAAGGATCGCTGGCCAAGCGCCGGGCGAGCGTCGTCTCCACGGTGGCCCTCGCCGAAGTCGCGCGGGGCATCGGACTTGGTCAGTACGTGCGGCTCGGCCGCGGCGAAGAGCAGACCGGCGGACGCGACAAGGACTCCATCCTCGCCGACACGATGGAAGCCGTCATCGGCGCCACGTATCTTTCGCTCGGTCCAGACGCCGCCACGGGGCTCGTTCTCCGGCTGATCGATCCGCTGCTGGCGGATCCGGATCGCTACGGCGCTGCCGTCGACCCGAAGACGACCCTGCAGGAGCTGGCATCCCAGACAGGAGCGACCCCTCCGATCTACGAGGTGACCTCGACCGGTCCCGACCACAGTCGTGTCTTCACAGCGACCGTCACCGTGTCGGATCTGACCGCGGAGGGCAGCGGCTCCAGCAAGAAGCAGGCCGAGATGGCAGCCGCGCTCCTCGCCTGGCGACAGCTCAGCGCGCGCGTCTGAGCCCCGCATGCCTGAGCTGCCCGAGGTCGAGGTCGTCCGGGCCGGCCTGGATCCCGCCGTCCGTGGAGCCGTCGTCCTCGGTGTGACGGTGACGGACGAACGCGCACTCACGCGCTACCCCGGAACGGGGGCGGCGTTCGAGGCCGCATTGACCGGTCGCGGCCTGCAGGGCGCTGCCCGACGCGGCAAGTTCCTGTGGATCCCTCTTCAGCCTTCCGAGACCCCCGAGCCGGCGGCCGAAGCCCTCGTCGCCCACCTCGGCATGAGCGGCCAGATGCTCCTGCGGGCGCCGGGCGCTGAGCCGGAGCGCCACGAGCGGGTGCGCATCGACATCCAGCATCCGCAGCACGGCGAAGTGGCGATCGTCTTCGCCGACCAGCGCACGTTCGGATCGCTCACGCTCGATCGCCTCGTCGCGACGCCGGATGCCGCGCCCGGTGGCTACGGCACGACTGAGGCCTCCGTGCCCTCGCAGGTGGCGCACATCGCCCGCGATCCGATGGATCCGGCTTTCGACGACCGGAGATTCCGACATGCGCTCAGTCGGAAGAACTCGGCGATCAAGCGCGTGCTCCTGGATCAGACGGTGCTCAGCGGCGTCGGCAACATCTACGCGGATGAGGCGCTGTGGCGGGCGCGGATCCATCCCGAGACGACCGCTCGCTCACTGTCGGCGCGGGCGGTGAACCGGCTCCTGGCGGACGTGCGTGCCGTGCTCGAGCAGGCCCTCGCCGAGGGCGGCACGAGCTTCGACGCCCAGTACGTCAACGTCAACGGCCAGGCGGGCTACTTCGCGCACTCTCTGAACGCGTACGGGCGAACCGGAGAGCCCTGCCCGCGATGCGGTCGCCCGATCGTCCGTGTGTCGTTCACGAACCGGTCGAGCCACTACTGCCCGCGCTGTCAGCGGCAGCCGAGGCACGCGGCATCCGTCAGCTGAGCACCTTCTTCCAGGCCCCCGCGTACGACGCGGGCACGAACCCGATGGACTCGTTGATGTCGAGCATGTGGCGATTCTCCTCGGCGTTGAACGTGGAGACGCGTGGCGACTCCGGCACCAGTTCGCGCCAGCGCAGCAGGTTCGCGCACTTCACGATCGTGCCGAGCCGACGGCCCCGGTGGTCCTTCAGCACGAGGGTGCCGTACTGCTGCGTCGCCCCGTCGCGCTCGGCGATCGCGAGCTCGTTGTAGGCGGCGATCGTCCCGGTCGGGACGTGCTGTACGCAGGCGACCGAGACCGTGAGACCCTGCGCCTGCAGCCGTGCATCCCGGCGCCGTACCCGCGCCGCATCCCAGTGCTGCTCTTCGATGACGAGCCCGCCCGCAGGCGCATCGGTCGACATGCGGGAGATCGCATACGCGAAGCCCTCCTGATGCTCCGCCGGCGTCGGTGACGTCCACATGAGGAGCCGGTAGTCGGGGCCCGCCGTGGCCGTCGCATCGGCCAGCTTCTGCTCGACGACGTCGAGCGGACCGCGCAGATCGAAGACGCTGTTGCGCTCCACCTGCTCGAGCGAGAAGCCGTTTTCCCGCATGAACACCGTCTGAGGGTCGTCCGCCGGTACGGAGCCGTAACCGGTGGGTGGCGCGATCATCCGGCCATGCGCGCCGGGTCGATGCAGGGTCCACGTCTGAACGGTCGCGATGCCCCGCCGGCGCGCTTCCTCCTCGACGGCGTCGAGCAGCACCTCCTCGGCGCCTTCACCGCGGCGATCCGGATCGACCATCAGATCGAACTCGAGTGAGGCGGCGTCGTCCTGGTTCGCCAGCATGATCTTCACCGCCCCGAGCATGACGCCGTCGCGCTGAGCGGCGTACCCGATCTGGATCCAGTCCGTCTGGTCCTGCCAGAACCCGAAGACCTCGTCCGGCTGCTCGTCGAGATAGTCGTGCCCGGCGTCAGCCCGGCACACGGCGTTCGCGATGCGCACCATCTCGAGGAAGGGCCCGGCATCCGGCGCCTCGAGGCTCGCCGGGATGACGATCGGGATGACGGTCGGCCGTGTCCGCTGATCGATGTCACTCATCGAGCACCTTCTTCCATGCGCCTTCGTACGCGATCGGCACGAAGCCGATCGCCTCGTTGATGTCGAGCATGGGGCGGTTCTCCTCCGCGTTGTAGGTGATCACGCGCGGCGAGTCGGGCGCGACCGAGCGCCACGACAGCAGGCCGGCGCACTTGACCAGGGTGCCGAGCTTGTGACCCCGATGATCCTTGAGCACCAGCGTGTCCTCCTGGTGCGACGCCTCGGTGCCGTCTTTGCCGATCACGAGCTCGTTGAACGCGCACAGCTCACCCGAGCGGATGTGCTGCGCCGCCGTCACCTGCCGGAACCGGCCCGAGTCGGTGAACAGGGAGTCGACCCGGGCGATGCGCGCGGCATCCCACGTCTCCTCGTCGAACTCCAGATTCGCGGCGGGGGCGTCGGTCGCCATGCGCGACTTCATCCACGCATAGCCGTCGACGAACTCGGCCGGCGTCGGCACGGTCCACTGCACGATGCGATAGCCGCCGGATGCCGCAACCGCCTCGGCGTGCAGTCGCTCCACATCGGCGAAGGCTCCGCGCAGATCGAACGCGCTGTTGCGCTCCACCTGCTCGAGCCTGTACCCGTGTCGCACGAAGAACCGGGCGACGTGGTCCTCGGGTATCGAGCCGAAGCCCGTGGGCGGGGTGAGGCGCGGGCCGGGTGCGTCAGGGTGCTCGGCGAAGGACTGCAGGACCGAACGGCCGTTCTCCCGAGCGCTCCGCTCGATGTGTTCGTAGGCGAGCGAGCCGATGCCCCGTCCCCAGACGTCGCGGACGAGCTCGATCAGCCAGAAGGCGGTTCGCGAGCCTTCCTCCAGCGGAAAGTCGACGCCGGCTCGGCCGACGACCTCTCCATCGACGTCGATCAGCCAGCTCAGACGGCGCTGATACTCGTCGGGCCGGTAGTGGGGGAGCAGCTCGTCCGCGGCGATGCGGTGGTCGTCGTGGCCCGCGATCTCTCGGTAGATGCGATTGCGCACGCGCACCATCTCGGCGAAGTCGGCGGCGTCGGGCGCATCCATGGATGCGGGAATGGACAGCGGCCGGAGCTGGACTCCGGCGGGGGCGATGATCATGCTGGTTTCCTTCTGGGAAGACGGACAGGTCGGGGCCGCCGGCGGGGCGGCCCCGACCCGATCAGGTGCGCACGCTGCTGAGGGCGTGTTCACGGAGAGCGGTGTGATGCCGGTCATCGAGCGACCGCGCATTCGCGGCGTGGCGTGCGCGATCGTGGCGATCGGCCGCGGTGTGACTGCGCCGCGTACTGCGCAGCAGCAGCCAGAGGCCGAGGCGCAGTTCGAGCCGGGCGGCGAGCGTGAGCTGCGCGCCGTCCGCCTCGGCGGCGGGCAGGAGAAGAAGCCGAGCCGAGTCCAGAGACCGGGCGGGCGCCAAGGTGTTGTTCATGAGGGTCTCTTCCGAGTGAATGGCGGATGAAGGCGTGCCCGGACGGGCGATGTCGCCGAGGGCGACGGGGATGGTGCTCGACGGAAGGAGAGCTGCCTCGACGGCCGCTGATACGCGGCCTGGCGCACGGGTTCCGTGCGGTGGGCAGAGTCCTCCTCGGCGGCGGTCAGCCGGCCGTGGGAGCAGTGGCGCCGAACGACGAGGTCACCGGAGCGATTCCGCAGAACGGCGAACGGCGAACGGGCGCGAAGCCTGGGGTGATCATGTGCATCATCGGTGACCTCCTTTCGTGTGTCGGGACGCGAAGAGAGACGATAGCGTGCTGCGGACGCGGACGTCAAGCGAATTCGCAGATTCGGTGAACAGCGGGCGTGTCGCCTGCGAGATTCGCCTGAGGAGCGGTGCAGTCAGGACCGGCTCGCCTGCGCGGCCACAGGCGCGTCCTCGGGTAGCGTGAAGCGGTGAATCGACCGGGGCGGAAGGCGTTTCCATGCACCTGAAGAGCGTGACGCTCAAAGGGTTCAAGTCGTTTGCCCAGCCGACGACGTTCGCGTTCGAGACCGGCGTCACCTGCATCGTGGGGCCCAACGGGTCGGGCAAGTCCAATGTCGTCGACGCGCTCGCGTGGGTCATGGGCGAGCAGGGTGCCAAGACCCTCCGCGGCGGCAAGATGGAGGACGTCATCTTCGCCGGCACTGCGACCCGGGGGCCGCTCGGCCGGGCCGAGGTGCAGCTCACAATCGACAACACCGACGGCGCCCTGCCGATCGAGTACTCCGAAGTGACCATCAGCCGCACACTGTTCCGCAACGGCGCGAGCGAGTACGCGATCAACGGCGGCGTCTGCCGCCTGCTGGATGTTCAGGAGCTGCTCAGCGATTCGGGGCTGGGCCGGGAAATGCACGTGATCGTCGGACAGGGGCGGCTCGACAGCGTCCTGCAGGCGTCTCCAGAGGAGCGCCGGGGTTTCATCGAGGAAGCCGCGGGTATCCTGAAGCACAGGCGCCGCAAGGAGAAGACCCTCCGCAAGCTCGAGGCGATGGAGGCGAACCTCACGCGTCTCAGCGACCTGGCCGGGGAGCTGCGCCGCCAGCTCAAGCCACTCGGCCGGCAGGCGGAGATCGCCCGCGAGGCGGCGAACATCGCCGCGGTCGTGCGCGACGCGCGCGCCCGGCTGCTCGCCGACGAGCTCGCACGGCTGCGGGCCGACCTCGCGGGACATGCGCGCAGCGAGCAGGAGCGTCACACCGAGCGCCTCGTCCTCCAGGATCAGGCCGAGAATCTCCGCACCCGCATCGCGATGCTCGAGGATCGCCAGCGCTCGGAGGGCGTCGATGAGGCCCGGTCGGTGGCGTACGGACTCGAGCGGGTGCAAGAGCGCTTGCGCGGCCTGTACCAGCTCACCGGGCAGCGGCTGGCGCTGCTCGGTGAGAACGCCGACGACGCCGGCGTCGAGCTGAGCACGGTCTCCCAGGGCATGATCGACGACGTCCGCGCGGAGATCGAGGAGATCGCGGCCGGCCTCGGAGACGCGCAGGATGCCGCGGCCGGAGCCTCCCGCGACGTCGTCCGTGCCCGCGCCGAACTCGATGCCCTCGACGTCGACATCGCCGCGCAGAGCGCGCTGGTCTCGGAGCACGACATGCGGATCACCGCACTGGGCGGCTCGGCCGAAGCGGCCGCATCGGCCTTGGCGGCCGTACGCGCCGGCGTGGAGCGGCAGCAGCGGGCGCTCGACGCGGCCCTCGCCCGGCGCTCCGACGCGGAGGCGGAGCTCGAGGGCGTGGACGCCGATCTGGTGCCGCAGGGATCCGCCGCCGAGTACGCTGCCGCCTACGAGCGGGCGCAGCGAGAGGCCACGGAGGCGGAGGCGGCCGTCGGAACTCTGCGCGAACGTCTGCACGCGGCGGAGCGCGAGAACGAATCGCTCGCCGCGCAGACCACCGCGCTCGGCCGGGCCCTGGATGTCCGAAACGCTGCTGCGGAGCTCGCCGCACGCGGTGGCACGGGGATCCGAGGACTGCTGGGCGACGCGATCAAGGTCGCACCCGGATACGAGGCGGCCATCGCAGCGGCACTGGGCCCCCTGGCCGAGGGCGTGCTCGTCGACGGACGACCGGACGCCTACGAGGTCGCCCAGGCCGTGCGCGGCGCGGACCTCGGAATCATCGACATCGCGATCGCGCAGGCAACGTCCATCAGCGAGCCCGACCTTCCCGCGATGTCCGGAATCGTCCGGGCGACCGAGGTCGTCACCGCACCGGACGGGGTGCTCGGCATCCTGTCGCACGTCGTCGTCGCCGAGGACGTCGCCGCCGTCGATGCCGCGCGATCGGCCCTCGCGGGTGTCGCGGCCGGCGATCGGGTCACGATCGTCACGCGGTCGGGCGAAGTGCACACGGCGCACACCGTGCGTGCCGGTTCCGGACAGGGTCGCTCGCGACTGGAACTCGCCGCGGAGCGGGACGCAGCCACGGAGCGCCGGAGCGAGATCGTCGTGGTCGCCGACTCACTGCGCGAGGCGCTCTCAGAGGCGGTGAGCACGCTCGAGGAATCCCGCCAGCGGACCAAGGCGGCGCTGTCGACCCTGCGAGCCCATGACGCCGCGCTGGCCGCTCACACCGAGAAGGTCAATCGGGCATCGGTCCGGCATGAGGCGGCGATCGCAGAGTGCGATCGCCTCGCCGCCGCCCTCGCCCAGGTCGCCGCGACGGTCGCTGAGGCCGAAGCCGCCGCCCGAGTCGCCGACGACCGCCTGAATGCCGCCCTCGAGGCCCCGCGCCCCATGCTCGACGCCTCTGCCCGCGAGGGCATGCTTGCCGAACTCGAGGCAGCGCGCGAGGCGGAGATGCGTGCGCGGCTCGACGTGGAGACACTCAAGGAGCGCGTGCGGGCCGGCGAGGCGCGGGTCGTCCAACTCGAGCGGCAGCGCGAGCGCGAGCGCGATGCCGCCGCCGAGGCCGCCCGGCGCGCAGTGATCCGCCGTGACCAGAGGGAGACGGCGGCTCGGGTGGCCGATCAGCTGCCCGCCGTCCTCGACTCCGTGGACCGCTCGGTCAGCCGCGCGCGGGTGGAGCTCGCCGCCGCCGAGTCCGCGCGCACCGCCGTGACGGCCGAGCTCGCCGACCTGCGCAGGCAGGAATCGGATCTTCGCGAGCGGCTCACCGGTCTCACCGAGAGCGTGCACGGCCTCGAGCTGCAGATCCACGAGAAGCGGCTGCATGTGGCGAGCCTGCTGGAGCGCGTCGGTTCCGAGCTCGGTGTCGACGAGAACATTCTCATTTCGGAATATGGCCCTGGCGTGGAGGTCGCCGGCGAAGACGGTGCCCCGTCCGTCGCGTTCGATCGCGCGCAGCAGATGCGACGACTGCAGGACGCCGAGCGCAAGCTCGCCCAGCTCGGACGCGTCAACCCGCTCGCGCTCGAGGAGTTCGCGGCCCTTGAGCAGCGGCATAAGTTCCTCGTTGAGCAGCTCGCCGACCTCACGCAGACCCGCAAAGATCTGCAGACGATCATCGAGGAGCTCGACGAGCGCATGCAGACGATCTTCCTCGCGGCATTCGACGACACGAAGGCGGCGTTCGCCGAGGTGTTTCCGGTGCTGTTCCCCGGCGGCACGGGCAGCATCTCCCTCACCGACCCCGATGACCCCCTCTCCACCGGGATCGAGGTCTCGGTGCGACCGGCCGGCAAGAAGATCGAGCGGCTCTCGCTGCTCTCCGGCGGTGAGCGGTCGCTCGCCGCCGTCGCGCTGCTGGTCGCGATCTTCATGGCGCGCCCGAGCCCCTTCTACATCCTCGACGAGGTCGAGGCCGCTCTGGACGACGCCAACCTCGGCCGGCTGCTCGGAGTGTTCGAGCGTCTGCGCGAGAGCAGCCAGCTCATCGTCATCACCCACCAGAAGCGCACGATGGAGATCGCCGACGCTTTGTACGGCGTCTCGATGCGGCAGGACGGCGTCTCGGCGGTCGTGGGCCAGCGGGTGGGCGAGCGGGTCTCCGCCTAGGGCGCTGACCTCAGGAGCGGAGTCGCCGCCCCGGACGGACGTGAGCCCCCGCGCCCGTAGGCTTGCCGCATGGCTGAGAAATGGTCTCTGGGCGGCGCGCTGCGCGGGATGTTCGTCAGACCCACGATCGATGAGACCACCTGGGACGACCTGGAGACCGCGCTCCTGACCGCCGACTTCGGACCCGACATCAGCGAGCGGATCATCGACGAGCTGCGCACGAAGGTGGAGCGCTATCGGACGACCGACCCGCGCGACCTCCAGCGGATGCTGAAGGAGACGCTCGAGGAGCATTTCGCGAAGTTCGACACGACGCTGCGCCTCACCGAGCGCCCGGCGGTCGTGCTGGTGGTCGGCGTGAACGGCGTCGGCAAGACCACGACGATCGGGAAGTTCGCGAAGTTCCTGCAGCGCTACGGACGCAGCGTCGTCGTCGGTGCGGCCGACACCTTCCGCGCCGCCGCCGTCGACCAGCTCGCGACGTGGGCCGAACGCGGGGGAGCGGCGATCGTCCGCCCCCAGCACGAAGGTCAGGATCCGGCATCCGTCGCCTTCCAGACCGTCGACTACGCCAAGCGGACGGGCACCGAGATCGTGCTGGTCGACACCGCCGGTCGGCTGCACACGAAGGGCGGCCTGATGGATGAGCTCGGCAAGATCCGCCGCGTGATCGAGAAGCAGGCGCCGATCAGTGAGGTGCTGCTCGTGCTGGATGCCACGACGGGGCAGAACGGCGTGATGCAGGCGCAGGCGTTCCTGGAGCACGCGGGCGTCACGGGGCTCGTCCTGACGAAGCTCGACGGCTCCGCGAAGGGCGGCTTCGTGCTGGCGGTGCAGGAGCAGACGGGCATCCCCGTCAAGCTGCTCGGGCAGGGCGAGGGCATCGGCGACCTCACCGGATTCACCCCGCACGTCTTCGCGGCATCCCTCGTCGACTGACGGCCGTTCCGGCGGATATCGTGCCGATCCACGACGCACGTCCGCGGCGCGCCGCCACGGGATGGCGCCGACGGTCCGGTGCTGGTTTCATGGGGATATGGCGATCGAACACGACTACTTCGGACTCCTCGAGTCCGGCCCGGACGGGTCGATCTTCTGGTCGGAGAACGTCGACCTCGGCGACCAGACCGTGACCGTCGACCTCACGGCTCCGGACCAGGACGACGTGTCGGAGGCCGCCCTCGACGTCGCTGCGAGCCTCATCTCATCGATCGAATCGATCGATCGGACGGCGCGGAACGCGATGGTCTCGGAGCTGGATGACCGGACCAGCGAAGTGATCGAGTACATCCTGCAGCAGCAGGAGAGTCTCGGCGACGAGCTCGAAGAGCTGCTCGTCGACATCTCCGGCGACATCCAGGTCGACGTGATCCGCTCCCTGCAGCTGATGAGCATGACGATCCTGGCGGACGAGCACGGGGGAGCCGATCCGTTCGCCGTGCTGGAGTACGCCCTCGACCCCGATGCGACCGACGATGTCATCCTCGTGAACCTCGATTCTGACGGCGACGTGCTCTCGGTGACCAGCGCGGACTGACCGGCCGGCTCCACCCGATGCAGACCTTCCTGCCCTTCCCGTCGTTCGCGCGCTCCGCCGCCGCCCTGGACCCCGCCCGTCTGGGCAAGCAGCGTGTGGAGACCTTCCAGCTGCTGCGCGCCAACACGATCCCCGACTACGGCTGGCGGCACCACCCTGCCGCCAAGATGTGGGCCGGGCACCTGCCCGCTCTCGTCGCCTACGGCCTTGCCATGACCGACGCGTGGACGGCCACCGGGCGTGCCGACACCGTTCGGCCGAAGCTGCTGGCCTTCGCCCCCGAGGTGGACGGCGTGCCGCAGGAGAAGCTGTCGCTGCCCGCCTGGGTGGGCGACCCGGCGTTCCACCTGTCGCACCAGTCGAACCTGATCCGGAAGGACCCGGAGTTCTACCGTCCGCTCTTCGGCGATGTGCCGGACGACCTTCCGTACATCTGGCCCCTTGCCCAGGACCGCGGAGCTACACCGCCTGCGCGAACGTGAGTCCCTCGTGCGCGATGTCCTGCGCGAGGTGGGACAGCTCGGCAGGGATGTCGCGGCCCTTCGAGATCATCGACTGCGCCCACAGTCGCCCCGCCCGATAGGACGAGCGCACGAGCGGACCGGCGAGCACGCCGAGGAAGCCGATGCGCTCGGCCTCTTCCTTGAAGGCGACGAATTCATCGGGCTTCACCCATCGGTCCACCGGCAGGTGGCGGGGAGAGGGGCGCAGGTACTGGGTGATCGTGATGATGTCGGTGCCGGCGTCGTGCAGGTCCTGCAGCGCCTGCACGACCTCGTCGGGAGTCTCGCCCATGCCGAGGATCAGATTTGACTTGGTGATCAAGCCGAAATCCCTCGCCTGCGTCAGCACGTCGAGCGAGCGCTCGTAGCGGAACGCGGGGCGTATCCGCTTGAAGATGCGCGGAACCGTCTCGACGTTGTGGGCGAAGACCTCGGGACGGGACTCGAAAACCTCGCGGAGAAGCGTCGGGTTGCCCGAGAAGTCCGTGGCCAGGATCTCCACCCCGGTGCCCGGATTGTCTGCGTGGATCCTGCGCACCGTCTCGGCGTGAAGCCACGCGCCCTCGTCGGGCAGGTCATCGCGCGCGACACCCGTGACGGTGGCGTAGCGCAGCCGCATCTTCTGCACGCTCTCGGCGACCCGGCGCGGTTCGTCGGTGTCGTAGTCCGCGGGCTTGCCGGTGTCGATCTGACAGAAGTCACAGCGTCGGGTGCATTGCGAGCCGCCGATCAGGAATGTCGCCTCGCGGTCCTCCCAGCACTCGTAGATGTTGGGGCAGCCGGCCTCCTGACACACGGTGTGCAGCCCCTCGTCCTTCACGAGAGAGTGCAGCGAGGTGTACTCGGGTCCCATCTTCGCGCGCGTCTTGATCCATTCGGGCTTGCGCTCGATGGGCGTCTGCGCGTTGCGGACCTCGAGGCGCAGGAGCTTGCGGCCATCGGGCGCCGACGTGCTCACGCGAGGGCTCCGGTCTGCGCGTACTCCGCAACGAAGACCGAGACGATCGAATCCACGATGTCGGCGGGCGTCACGTCCCTGCCGACGACCTCGCTGACCGTGGTGACGCCGGCATCCGTGATCCCGCACGGGATGATGCCGCGGAAGCCTGCCAGCGAGTTGTCGCAGTTCACCGCGAAGCCGTGCATCGTCACCCCCTTCTCGACGCGCACCCCGATCGCGGCGATCTTGTCCTCGGACAACGGCCGGCGAACCCACACCCCGCTCCGGCCCTCGACCCGGTAGCCGTCGACGCCGTGCTCGCCGAGCGCGTCGATCAGCAGGCGCTCCAGCCGGCGCACGTGCGCCACCACGTCGACCGGCTCCGGCAGGCGGACGATGGGATAGCCGACGAGCTGCCCGGGGCCGTGCCACGTGATCTTGCCGCCGCGATCGACGTCGATCACGGGAGTGCCGTCCGTCGGCCTCTCGCGATCTTCCGTGCGCTTGCCGGCCGTGTACACCGCCTCGTGCTCGAGCAGGATGAGCGTGTCGTCCCGTGCTGCGCCGACGACCTCGGCATGCACTCGGCGCTGAAGCGCCCAGCCGTCGTGATACGGGACGAAGTCCGGTGCGATGCCGGCATGGATGATCTCGAGCACGATGGTTCCTTCGCTTGTGGCGATTTATGGATCGCGTCCAACAATACGCCGATCCTAGGGTGGAGCCATGATCTCCGACTCGCGTTCCGGAAGACCGCGCGCCTCGTCGCGCGAGACGCTCGCCGAAGCGGCGTGCGAGCTCTTTCTCGAGAAGGGCTATGAGGCGACATCCATCGCCGATATCGCACGCCGGGCGGGCGTGAGCCGCTCCAGTTTCTTCAACTACTTCGGCTCGAAGGGCGATGTCCTCTGGGCGGGTCTCGACGAGCGCCTCATCGCACTCGACGCGCGGCTCGCAGCCGACGAGACGACGGATGCCGCGGCCGACGTCCGGGCCGCGGCCGCGACCGTCGCCGACCGGTTCGCACCCGACAGCCTTGCGCTCGCGCTGGTGAACGCCACCGCCATGGGGCTGAGCGACGAACTGGAGCGCGAAGCGGCCCTCCGCCGCTCGCGAATCGCACGTGCCGTGTCGGCGCGGCTTCGGCGAGGCGGTGCCGACCGGCTTCGGGCCGATGTCGCCGGTGCCGCGATCGGCGGGGCGGTTCTTGCCGCGCTGGACGCCTGGGCGCACGACGGTGCGGGTCGCTCCGATCTCGCACGCATTCTGCAGCGCGCCTTGCAGGCAGCCGCTGCGCCGCTGACGGGCGGGTCGGCGGTCCGCCAGCTGCGCGTGGTGGTGCAGGCACCCGAGTTCGAATCGACGCTCGCGTTCTACCGAGACGTCGTCGGGATGCCGCAGTCCGAGGCCTACGAGGCGGACGGCGGTGCGCGGGTGGCGATCCTGGACGCCGGGCGCGCGACGCTCGAGCTCGCGAATCAGGCTCAGGTCTCCTTCATCGATGCCGTCGAGACCGATGGGGTGCCCAGCGACCGCATCCGCCTCGCCCTCGAGGTCGCCGACACCGCCGCAGCGGTGGATCGCCTCACCGAAGCGGGAGCGCGGGTGGAGGCATCCGCTCGACAGACGCCGTGGCGATCGATCAACGCGCGCCTGCGCGGACCCGCCGATCTGCAGCTGACGCTGTTCCAGGAGCTCGGTCCGCCTGACGGGGCGCCGGAATCGCTCGCGTAAACTTGGGGCACTATGGCAACCTTCGGCACCCTCTCCGATCGTCTCACCGAGACCTTCCGCAACCTCCGCACGAAGGGCAAGCTCACGCCCGCGGACGTCGACGGAACCGTCCGCGAGATCCGACGCGCCCTGCTGGACGCCGACGTCGCCCTCCCGGTGGTCAAGGAGTTCACCGCCAAGGTGCGCGAACGCGCGCTCGGCGATGAGGTCAGCAAGGCCCTGAATCCGGCCCAGCAGGTCGTCCAGATCGTCAACGAAGAACTGGTCGCGATCCTCGGCGGCCAGCAGCGACGGCTGCAGTTCGCCAAGAACCCGCCGACGATCATCATGCTCGCAGGCCTTCAGGGCTCCGGAAAGACGACGTTCGCCGGCAAGCTCGCGAAGCTGCTCGAGAAGGACGGGCACACGCCCCTTCTGGTGGCCGCCGACCTGCAGCGCCCGAACGCCGTCAACCAGCTGCAGGTCGTCGCCGGACAGGCCGGAGCGGCGATCTACGCCCCCCAGCCCGGCAACGGCGTCGGCGACCCGGTCCAGGTCGCGCGCGACGGCGTGGAGGTCGCCCGCCGTCACCAGCACGACGTCGTCATCATCGACACGGCCGGACGCCTCGGCGTCGACGCGGAGATGATGAAGCAGGCCGCCGACATCCGCGCGGCGACCGATCCCGACGAGGTGCTGTTCGTCATCGACGCGATGATCGGCCAGGACGCCGTCAACACGGCGAAGGCCTTCCAGGACGGCGTCGATTTCACGGGCGTCGTCCTCTCGAAGCTCGACGGCGACGCGCGAGGCGGTGCGGCGCTGTCGGTCGCGTCCGTGACCGGGCGTCCGATCATCTACGCCTCCACGGGCGAGGGACTCGACGACCTCGAGCCCTTCCACCCCGATCGCATGGCGTCCCGCATCCTCGATCTCGGCGACATCCTGACCCTCATCGAGCAGGCCCAGCAGGCCTTCGATGAGGAAGAGGCCATGAAGATGGCCGAGAAGCTGGCGACCGACAGCTTCACCCTCGAGGACTTCCTCGACCAGATGCAGCAGCTCAAGAAGATGGGCTCGATGAAGAAGATGCTCGGGATGCTGCCGGGCATGGGCAACATGAAGCAGCAGCTGGAGGACTTCGACGAGAAGGACCTCGACCGCACGGAGGCGATCATCCGCTCGATGACGCCGGTCGAGCGGCGCAACCCGAAGGTGCTGAACGGCTCGCGCCGCCTGCGCATCGCCCGCGGCTCGGGCATGACGGTGACCGACGTCAATCAGCTCGTGCAGCGCTTCGACGCAGCCGCCAAGATGATGAAGACCGTCGCCCGCGGCGGCACGCCGAACATCCCGGGCATGGGCCCGATCCCCGGGACTCGTCCGGGGGCCTCGGCGAAGCGCGGCAAGCAGCAGAAGGCGAAGGGGTCGCGCTCGGGCAACCCGGCCAAGCGTGCCGCGGAGAACGCCGGGATCGCGGCATCCACTCCCGCTCCGCCGACCGGCTCGGGCTTCGGGCTGGGCGGTGGCGGCAGCAAGGGCGCCCCGAGCGAGGCCGACCTCGCCGAGCTGCAGAAGCTGCTCGGCCGCGGCTGAGCCGCGCGCCGGCGCGACGCTCGAATTCAGCTGAGACGAGACCGCGATCACCGGCCAGGTGTCTGCCGCGATCAGCCTCCTGATTCCGCCGCATCGCCTGATTCGGTCGCGCGAGCAGGCCCTGCGCTCCGCCTACAATCGTCGCTACGACCGTTTCCCACCGGAACGCGGGTCTGGTGCACGTAGTCGAAGCGGCAGAACCGTGTAGCCGCGAATGCACCAGGCGTGCGTCCTCGCCGAGATGGCTCACGCCGGCGGGGAGGCGCGGTACACGGATCCGTCGAGCTGCACGACGCAGCGGCTTCTCCGACCGCAGATCCGTCGACCGGTGGCCCTCGAGGGTACTGTTGACGCACGCGACTCCGAATCGGTCATGGCTCATCACGGAAGAGTGCGTCTCCGCCCGCGTCGGCCGCTCGCTTCCGTCAGCGGGCGGCTCACGTGCATCACGGCCGCTTCCCTGCGACGGCCTCTGGGTCGTCCGCGTCACGACCACCTTCCACGTCGCTGACTCCCAACCGCCAATGCCGCCCGATTCGAGCCGCATCGGGATGTGATCACACTGTTGACGATCGGGCTCCTCACCGGTTCGGCGGTGGGCGCTGGAAGATCCGGCCCGTCAATGTGCTCTTCCACGCGGCACGATGTCTGCCTCGTCGCGATGCGCTCGCGGTCTGGGAATGCCGCGCTGCGGCGAGGTGTCGTCGACCGGGACGTTCTCCGTCTCGTGAACTGGAGGAGCAGTCGGGCGCGCGAGCTGGCCGCGTGACGCGTCCGTCCTGTCCGATCCGCGCTGGAAACGGTCTTCGTCGACGGGATGCGCGCGCCGGGTCTGGCGGTCAGACAGCAGGTCTGGACCGACGGGCACCCATGTCGCGTTCTGATCGGCGAGGCGCTCGTCGTTCAGCTCGACGGCTTCGCCCATCACCAGGGAGCCGACAGGCGCCGTGACATCAGAGCGGACGTCACGGCTGACGGTGCGCGGATACACGGTTATCCGCTTCGACTTCCAGCAGGTTCCGTTCGACTGGGCGTACGTCGAAGCGACTGTTCTGCGAGGCGATCTCGCAGGGCCGTGAACGGATGCCGGGTGCGCCGAGTTCAGGTGATGCACCGGATTCAGGACCGAACTCCAGGTGTGATCGGCCTGACTCCGCCGCATCGCCTGATTCGGACGCGCCCAGCGGAAGCTCAGTGCCCGAGCGCCGCGAGGTGCTCGCGCAGGGTCGGACCGGCGCGGAACTCGCGGATCAGATGCTGCACGACCTCGTGCAGGTCGCCGTCCGCGGCATCCGCCACCATCGTCTGGCGGGCATAGCTGGCGCCCTCCTGGAGGATCGTGTCCAGCCCGGCGAACTCCCTCGCGCAATGGAGCTCGGCGGCGACGTGTGCCACGCGAGCCATGGTCTCGCGAAGGTGCTCTCGCACCGGGACCTGGGTTCCGTCGCTGTCGACGATGATCCGGGCGTCGAGCCCGTAGCGGGCCGCGCGCCACTTGTTCTCGCGGACGAACCAGGGCTGGATCGAATGCAGCTCCCTGCCCTCGTCGAGCTCACGGGAGAAATGCTCGACGAGCACCTGCACGAGCGAGGCCACCGCCGCCAGTTCAGGCAGCGTCGACATCCCGTCGCACGCGCGCACCTCGATCGTGCCCCAGCGCGGTGCCGGACGGATGTCCCATCGCACTTCACTGGCGTCGGCCATGACCCCGGTGCGGACCATGTCGCCGAGGTAGCCCTCGAACTCCGCCCAGTCCTGCAAGGGCCAGGGCAGTCCCGCGGTCGGCAGCTGCTGGAACACGAGGGAGCGATTGGAGGCGTAGCCGGTGCGTTCCCCCGCCCAGAAAGGACTCGACGCCGAGAGAGCCTGGAGGTGCGGGAGGTAGACCGCCAGAGCATTGATGATCGGGAAGACCTTCGTGACGTCTTCGACCCCCACGTGCACGTGGATGCCCCAGATCATCATGTTCCGGCCCCACCACTGGGTCCGCTCGATCAGCGTGTGGTAGCGGGTCTTGTCGGTGACGCGCTGGTCGTACCACTGGGCGAACGGGTGACTGCCGGCGCACAGCAGCTCGACCTCCATCGGGTTCGTCACGGTGCGGATGGCGGCGATCGCGTCGGCGATGTCGTCGACAGCTGCCGCCACGGTGTCGCCGATGCCGCTCGTGACTTCGACGGTGTTCGTCAGAAGCTCGCCGGTCACGGTGTAGCGCTCGTGGGCGGTGCGCTCCTCGAGTTCGTCGATCACCTCCGGGGCGCGGGGCACCAGGTCACCCGTGACGCCGTCGGCGAGCATGAGTTCCCACTCGAGACCGACCGATGAACGTGCGGATGTCGCGAAGGGCACCGTCATCCGCACAGTTTGACACGCGGATGCCGCGCCCCCGCCGATTCGCGTGGTTCGCGACCCGGTCCTGCGTCTGGCAGAATAGAGGGTCGGACGTGGTGCTCGACCCTCTATCCAGCACCGATGTCCTCCCTTTGAGCTTCCGCCGGGTGTGCACCCCACGCTCCAGGCGATCGGTTCGTCTCACTTCACACAATTCAGGAGAATCGTGGCTGTCAAGATTCGTCTCAAGCGCCTGGGCAAGATCCGCGCGCCGTACTACCGCATCGTCGTCGCCGACTCGCGCACCAAGCGCGATGGTCGTGTCATCGAGGAGATCGGCAAGTACCACCCCACCGAGGAGCCCTCGTTCATCGAGGTCGACTCCGACCGCGCGCAGTACTGGCTCAGCGTCGGCGCGCAGCCGACCGAGCAGGTAGCCGCGCTGCTGAAGCTCACCGGCGACTGGGGCAAGTTCAAGGGCGACGAGAACGCGGTCTCGACCGTGCGCGTCGCCGAGCCCAAGGCTCCGTTCGAGGTCGACTCGAGCAAGAAGGTCGTCATCAAGCCCAAGGCCGAGAAGAAGGCCGAAGAGCCCGCCGCCGACGCGGACGCCGACGCCGCGACCGACTCAGAGTAATCGTGGTGCTGGCCGCTGCGCTCGAGCACGTCGTCAAGGGAATCGTCGATCACCCGGACGACGTGTCCATCCGCTCTTCGACGTCGCCGCGAGGCGACGTCCTGGAGGTGCACGTGCATCCCGATGACCGGGGACGCGTGATCGGGCGCGGCGGACGCACGGCGAAAGCCCTGCGCACGCTCATCTCGGCGCTCGCCGACGGCCGGCGCGTTCGCGTCGACGTCGCGGACGACTGACGTGGCCACCCCGGACAAGTCCACGCCGGCGCGGTCGTCCAAGGCCGCCAAGACCCAGCTGCGCGTCGGCCGGCTCGTGAAGGCCCACGGCCTGAAGGGCGCGCTCAAGCTCGAGCTGTACACCGACGACCCCGAGGGTCGTTTCTCGCCGGGAGCGTCTTTCACCCTCCAGGTTCCCGAGTCATCGCCGTGGCACGGGAAGTCGCTGACCGTCCGCGAGTTCCGCTGGATGAACAGCCACCCGGTCGCGTTCTTCGACGGCGTGGATGACCGCTCCGCCGCCGAAGAGCTCGTGCGGGCGATCCTCTGGATCGACCAGGATCCGGAAGACGCCCCGACGGAGGACGACGCCTGGTACGACCACCAGCTGGTCGGACTCGACGTGATCCGCGACGGCGAGATCGTCGGCCGCGTCGTCCGCGTCGATCACTTCCCTGCACAGGATCTGCTGATCGTCCGGGCGCCCGGCGACCGCGAGGTGCTCGTCCCCTTCGTGAAGGCGATCGTTCCCGAGGTCGATGTCGCCGGTGGCCGGGTCATCGTGACGCCGCCCGCCGGGCTCTTCGAGGAGCTGCCCGGCGAGGACGACCCCGCGGCCGACTGACGTGCGCATCGACGTCGTCTCCATCTTCCCGGCCTTCTTCGACGTCCTGGAAGTGTCGCTGCTGGGCAAGGCCCGCGAGAAGGCACTGCTGGACGTACGGGTCCACGACCTGCGTGGGTGGACGCACGACCGCCACCGCACCGTCGACGACACCCCGTACGGCGGCGGAGCCGGCATGGTGATGAAGCCGGAGCCCTGGGGCGAGGCGCTCGACGAGATCGCCGCCGCCGCGACGAGCCGACCGGTGTTCGTCTTCCCCTCGCCCGCCGGCGAGGTGTTCACGCAGGCGACGGCGCGCGAGTTCGCCGGGCGGCAGCATCTCGTCTTCGGCTGCGGCCGCTACGAGGGCATCGACGAGCGCGTGTACGCCCATGCCGCATCCCTCGGCGAGGTACGCCTCGTGAGCCTCGGCGACTACGTCCTGAACGGCGGCGAGGTCGCCGCGATGGCGATGATCGAAGCGATCGGCCGCCTGATCCCCGGTGTCGTGGGCAATCCCGAGAGCCTCGTCGAGGAGTCCCACGAGGAGGGACTGCTCGAATACCCGTCGTACACCAAGCCCGCCGTCTGGCGCGGGCGAGAAGTGCCGCCGGTCCTGCTGAGCGGGCACCATGCCGCGATCTCCGCCTGGCGTCGTGAGCAGCAGATCGCCCGCACGCGCGAGCGCCGGCCCGACCTGCTGGCTGCCGACGGCGACGTATTGTAACGGGCGTCCTCCGACCGCAGCGCGCGCTGATCGGCCCACTAATCTGGAAGATCCCGGCCGATCCCCGCACGCGCGGATCGGCCTCACGATGGAGGCGATGTGCAGACTTGGCCCGGCTCGAGCTACCCGCTCGGCGCGACGTTCGACGGCACCGGAACGAACTTCGCACTGTTCAGCGACGGTGCCGAGCGCGTCGCAGCTCTGCCTGTTCGGCGATCGCGGCAAGGAGACGCGTGTCGACATGATCGATGTCGACGCGTATGTCTGGCACGCGTACCTTCCGCAGGTGCGTCCGGGTCAGCGCTACGGCTACCGGGTACACGGCAAGAACGACCCCGCCAGCGGCGCGCGTTTCAATCCGAGCAAGCTGCTGCTGGACCCCTACGCCAAAGCGGTCGACGGACAGGTCCAGTGGGGGCAGCCGGTCTTCGGGTACAACTTCGGCGACCCCGACTCGGTGAACAGCGACGACTCGGCGGCATCCATGATGAAGGCCGTCGTGGTCAATCCCTACTTCGACTGGGCCGGTGACCGTCTGCCGAAGACCCCGTACTCCGAGTCGTTCATCTACGAGGCGCACGTCAAGGGACTCACGCAGCGGCATCCCGGTATTCCGGAGGACATCCGCGGAACGTACAGCGCCATCGCCCACCCGGTCATCATCGACCACCTGAAGAAGCTCGGCGTGACCGCGATCGAGCTGATGCCCGTCCACCAGTTCGTCAACGACTCCACGCTCCAGGAGAAGGGCCTGTCGAACTACTGGGGCTACAACACGATCTCGTTCTTCGCCCCGCAGAACACGTACTCCTCGGCCGGCGACCGCGGTCAGCAGGTGGAGGAGTTCAAGGGCATGGTGCGCACGCTCCACGCCGCCGGCATCGAGGTCATCCTCGACGTGGTCTACAACCACACGGCGGAGGGCAATCATCTCGGTCCGACGCTGTCGATGCGCGGCATCGACAACGCGGCGTACTACCGGCTCGAAGACGACGACAAGCGCTACTACACGGACTACACGGGCACCGGCAACAGCCTGAATGCGGGAAACCCGCACGCGCTGCAGCTGATCATGGACTCGCTCCGCTACTGGGTGCTCGAGATGCACGTCGACGGCTTCCGCTTCGATCTCGCCTCGGCGCTCGCCCGGGAGTTCTACGACGTCGACCGACTGGCGACCTTCTTCGAGCTCGTTCAGCAGGACCCGGTGGTCTCCCAGGTGAAGCTCATCGCAGAGCCGTGGGATGTCGGTCCCGGCGGATACCAGGTCGGCAACTTCCCACCGCAGTGGACGGAGTGGAACGGAAAGTACCGCGACACGGTCCGCGACTTCTGGCGCGGTGAGCCGCAGGCGCTGGGGGAGTTCGCCTCGCGGCTGACCGGCTCGGCCGACCTGTACGAGCACTCCGGGCGCAGGCCGGTCGCGTCGGTGAACTTCGTCACCGCCCACGACGGCTTCACGCTGCGCGACCTCGTCAGCTACAACGACAAGCACAACCAGGCCAACGGCGAGGGCAACAAGGACGGCGCGGACGACAACCGCTCCATGAACTTCGGCGTCGAAGGTCCGACGGACGATCCCGCGATCAACACGCTCCGCGCGCGACAGCAGCGGAACTTCATCGCCACGCTGCTGCTCAGCCAGGGCGTGCCCATGCTCCTGCACGGCGACGAGCTCGGCCGCACGCAGCAGGGCAACAACAACGGCTACGCCCAGGACAACGAGATCACCTGGGTCGACTGGGACAACGTCGACCAGCCGCTGGTCGAGTTCACCTCGGCACTGGCACGGCTGCGCCGCGACCATCCCACCTTCCGTCGTCGGCGCTTCTTCAACGGCCGCCCCGTCCGCATGCTGGCAGGGCAGGGTGTGCCCGACATCGCATGGCTCCGGCCCGACGGATCGCTCATGCAGCCCGAGGACTGGGAGTCGGGCTTCGGGCGCGCCGTGGGCGTCTTCCTCAACGGACGCGGCATCCGCGAGCGCGACTTCCGCGGCGAGCCGATCGTCGACAAGCACTTCATCGTGCTGTTCAACGCGAGCGACAAGGTCATCGACTTCCAGATCCCCGCGGTCCAGTACAGCCCGAGATGGGACGTACTGGTCGACACCGCGGGCGAGCAGGCCGACACCGCGCCGCTTGATCCCGGTTCGACCGTCCGGCTTCACGGCAAGGCCCTGATCGTCCTGTCCGAGCACGATCTCCCCGAACCGGAGGTCGACCACTCGGTCGCGGCATCGCTGGCGGCGCATGACCGAGTCCACGATGCCGGGCCACGCGCCGAAGTCGGAGCTGGAGCACTGATCGTGACTGCGCGTTCCGAAGTCGACCTATCGGCTGCAGATCCGGCGGGACTTCGATCTGGATGCCGCGGCCGAGGTCACCGGATACCTCCGGGACCTCGGTGTCTCGTGGGCGTACCTCTCGCCCCTGCTGAGGGCCACAGAGGGTTCGGATCACGGCTACGACGTCGTGGATCCGACGCAGATCGACCCGGCCCGGGGCGGAGCGGCGGGCCTCGACCGGTTCGTCGCGGCGGCCCGGCGCGCGGGTCTCGGCATCCTGATCGACACCGTCCCGAACCACATGGGCATCTCGCGGCCCGCTCAGAACCCGTGGTGGTGGGACGTGCTGACCCACGGTCGCGACTCCCGCCACGCCGAGGCCTTCGACATCGACTGGGATTTCGGCGGCGGCAGGGTGCGGGTGCCGATCCTCGGAGCGGGCATCGACGAGGTCGTCGCCGACGGACAGGTGAGGATCGATCCGGCCGCCACGGATCTCGCGCCTCACGGCGTGGTGCGGCTCTACGACGAGCACGTGCTTCCGCTCGCGCCGGGAACGGTTCCCGTCCGACGCGCGTACTGGATGATCCCCGCGTCATCGCCGCGATCCTCGACCGTCAGCACTGGGAGGCCATCTTCTGGCGCCGCGAGGCGGCGGAGCTGAACTACCGGCGCTTCTTCGCCGTGACGACCTTGACCGGACTGCGGGTCGAGATCCCGCGGGTGTTCGACGAGAGCCACGTCGAGGTCCTGCGGTGGGTGCGCGAGGGACTCGCCGACGGCCTCCGCATCGATCACCCCGACGGGCTGGCCGATCCCGGCGGCTACCTCGAGCGGCTTTCGGAGGCCACGGATGGGCTCTACGTGCTCGTCGAGAAGATCCTCGAACACGGTGAGGCGCTGCCGGCATGGTGGGAGACGGATGGGACCACCGGGTACGACGCCCTCGCCGAGATCGACCGCGTCCTGATCGACCCGGCGGGGGAGAACCGCCTGGCTGCGGTGGACGACGCGCTGCGGGGCGGCGCGACGCCGGCCTACCGCGACGTCATCCACGAGACGAAGCGGATGATCGCCGACACGATCCAGCAGGCCGAGATCGCACGGCTCGTTCGCGTGCTGCCACGGGTTGTGCGCGAGGACATCGGCGACGAGATCGCCGTCGACGCTCTCGCGGAGCTGCTCACCTGCTTCCCGGTGTACCGGTCATACCTGCCGGCGGGGCGCTCGCACCTCGACGAAGCCGCCCGAGAGGCGTCCGCACGACGCCCCGATCTCGCCGTGGCGATCGACCGCCTCGTCCTCGTGCTCGCGGATCCGGCAGCCGAGGCTGCGCGGCGTTTTCAGCAGACCACCGGACCGGTGATGGCCAAGGGAGTCGAAGACACCGCCTTCTACCGCTGGACGCGGCTCGGCTCGCTCACCGAAGTGGGCGGCGATCCGTCGGTCTTCGCGCTCTCGGTGGAGGACTTCCATCGCGCGAACGCGCTCAGGCAGGCCTCCTGGCCCCACTCCATGACGACCCTGTCGACGCATGACACGAAGCGCGGCGAAGACGTCCGCGCGCGCCTAAATGTCCTCGCGGAAGCGCCCGAGCGCTGGGAGGCGGTCCTCGCGGAGCTGCGCGCGCGCGCCTCGACGGGCCACGGGCCCTTCGACAGCCTGCTGTACCAGGCCGTGGTCGGCAGCTGGCCGGCCTCGCGCGAGCGGTTGCACGGGTACGCCGAGAAGGCCTCTCGCGAGGCCGCGGAGGCGACCGGCTGGTGGGATCCGGACCCGGCGTTCGAGGGGCGGATGCATGCCACGGTCGACGCCGTGTTCGACGATCCGGCGCTGCACGCCCTCCTCGCCGAGTTCGTGGCCGAGATCGCCCCCGCGGGGTGGTCCAACTCGCTCGCGGCGAAGATGCTGCAGCTCACCGGCCCCGGTGTCCCCGACGTCTACCAGGGCTCCGAACTCTGGGAGACCTCGCTCGTCGACCCCGACAACCGCCGCGCCGTCGACTTCGCCGAACGACGCCGGACGCTGGCGGAGCTCGATGCCGCGCTCGCTCGCGGGGAACTCCCCGAGGTGGACGCGACGGCGGCGGCCAAGCTCCTCGTCACCTCGCGCGCGCTGAGGCTGAGGCGCGATCGCTCCGAGCTGTTCACCCGCTACACCGCGATGGAGGTCGTCGGCACGGCATCCGATCACGCGATCGCCTTCGATCGCGGCGGCGCTCTGACCGTGGCGACGCGTCTTCCCCTCGGGCTCGGACGGAAGGGCGGATGGGGCGACACTCTCCTGCTTCGCCACAGCGGAACGACGACGGATGCCCTCACCGGACGCACGTTCGAAGGGTCGACGATCCCGCTGCGCGAGCTTCTGAGGACGTATCCTGTCGCCCTGCTGATCCCTGGAACCGGAGGCGAGGAGAGCTCCGCATGATCGACGTCTGGGCGCCTCGGCGCAATCAGGTTCACCTGCATCGTCCCGGACACGAGCCGCTCGCGATGCGGCCGCGCGGCGGTGGCTGGTTCGAGTCGCCGATCGAGCTGGTCCACGGCGACGAGTACGGGTTCGTGCTCGATGACGCGCCGGCTGTGCGTCCCGATCCGCGGTCGCGCCGTCAGCCTCGCGGGGTGCACGAGCTCAGTGCGTGGTTCGACCCGTCCGCCCACGTGTGGCAGGACGCGGAGTGGACCGGGCGGCAGCTCGCGGGAACGATCGTCTACGAGCTGCACATCGGCACCTTCACCCCCGAAGGCACGCTGGATTCCGCGATCGACCGCCTCGATCACCTCGTTCACCTGGGTGTCGGACTGGTCGAACTGCTCCCGGTCAACGCGTTCAACGGCACGCACAACTGGGGTTACGACGGTGTGCTGTGGTACGCGGTGCACGAGGGCTACGGAGGGCCGGCGGCGTATCAGCGATTCGTCGACGCCTGTCATCAGCGGGGTCTGGGCGTGATCCAGGACGTCGTGCACAACCACCTCGGCCCGAGCGGCAACTACCTTCCGGAGTTCGGCCCCTACCTGCGCGACGCGGAGCGCAACACCTGGGGCTCGTCGATCGATCTCGATCAGGCCGACGTGCGCCGCTACATCGTCGACAACGCTCTGATGTGGATGCGGGACTATCACGTCGACGGCTTGCGCCTTGATGCGGTGCACGCGCTCAAAGACTCCTCGGAACGGCACATCCTGCGGGAGCTGGCCGAGGAGACCGATGCGCTGAGCGCCCATCTGGGGCGTCCGCTCACTCTGATCGCCGAGTCGGATCTGAACGATGCGACCCTGATCGCGGCCCGCGAGGCGGGCGGATACGGGCTCACGGCGCAGTGGAGCGACGACTACCACCACGCCCTGCACGTCGCGGTGTCGGGCGAGACGAGCGGCTACTACGCGGATTTCGAGCCCCTGTCGGCGCTGGTGAAGGTCTCGACGTCGGGCTTCTTCCACGACGGCACGTGGTCGTCATTCCGCGGGCGGGCCCACGGGCGTCCCATCGACCCGCGCATCCCCACGTCGCGCCTGGTGACCTTCAGTCAAGACCACGACCAGATCGGCAATCGCGCCGCGGGCGACCGGCTCTCCCAGTCGCTCGATGAGGGTGGCCTCGCGATCGCCGCGGTGCTGACCATCCTGTCTCCCTTCACGCCGATGCTGTTCATGGGCGAGGAGTGGGCGGCGTCCACACCATGGCAGTTCTTCACCTCGCACCCCGAGCCCGAGCTCGGACGGGCGACGGCGGAGGGGCGCATCGCCGAGTTCGCCGCGATGGGGTGGGATCGATCGGTGGTCCCCGATCCGCAGGACCCGGAGACCTTCACGCGCTCCAAGCTCGACTGGGGCGAGCGCGAAGACGGAATGCGGGCCCGGATGCTGGCTCTCTACCGCGACTTGACCGCACTCCGCCGCCGCATCCCCGATCTGACCGATCCCTCGTTCGGCTCGCTCCAGGCGGACGCCGACGAGCAGGAGCGCTGGTTCCGTCTGCGCCGCGGCGATACCGAGATCCTGGTGAACTTCGCAACCGCATCCGTCACGATCCCCGTTCCGGATGCCGCGAGCGTGCTGCTGGCCACCGACGACGCGTGCACCCTGAACGACGGGAGCGCCCTACTGCCGGGCCGCTCGGCCCTGGTGATCGCCCGGACCCGCACCGCTTGATCAGGGCTGGTCGTCCTCCACGACGTCGAGGCGATAGCCGCGCTTGACGACGGTCTTGATCAGGTCGGGCACGCCGATCGTTTCGCGGAGTCGTGCCACTGCGACCTCCACGGCGTGCGTATTCGATACCGAGCGCGGCAGGGCGACCAGCAGCTCCTCTCGCGACACCGTGCCACCCCGGGCGTCGGCGAGAGCCGCCAGGATGTCCACGCCCACGCGGGAGACCGGAATGTGCCGGCCGTCGAGCACGATGCCGGCGCTGCGCAGTTCGAGCCGCCCGGCGATCGTCTCGACCCCGGGAGCATGGCCGCCGCCGAAGTAGGTGACGACGGCGCGCACGAGTGAGCCCAGCCGTCCACGGTCGGGGATGAGGGGCTCGAAGCCGGCGTCGCGCAGGGGGCCGGCGGTGATCGGCCCCACGGCTGCCATCAGCAGGCGTCCGGCCTCTGCGTGCGCCCGCATCGCGGGCAGGACCTGAAGGATCTCCGCTGCCCCCAGCCACTCCTGAGCCCCGGGCGCGGAGGTGAACAGGATGGCGTCGTATTCGCCGGCCGATGCCGCGACGACGGAGCGACGGACGACAGAGCTGTCGGGTGGCGGACCCCAACGGTAGATCGTCAGGGACACGACATCGGCGCCGGCCGCTTCGAACGCCTCGTCGAGGCCATCGGCACCGGAGCCGTGGTGCTGCACGGCGATGCGCCTGCCCGAGACCCCTTCGGCGAGCAGGAACCGCTCGAGCTCGGCGGCCGTCTCTGACTCGGCGACCCAGTCCGCCGCCAGGCCCGCCTGCTGGATGGCGCCGCGCGCCTTCGGCCCCCGCGCGACGATCTGAGCGGGACGCACGGCGTCCAGGAACTCCTCCAGCAGCCCTGCTTCGTCCACGGCCTCGACCCAGCCCCGAAATCCCACGCCGGTCGTCACGACGACGATGTCGGGGGGATCGGCGATCAGCATGCGCGACCGCGCGATGAGCTCCTCGTCGTCGATGTGCGGAACGATTGTGAGCGCTGGCGCCAGACGAACCGCGGCGCCGTGGCGTTCCAGTGCCGCACTGAGCTCTCCGGACCGGCGATCGACGGGCAGCAGGATCGTGCAGCCAGCCAGGGCGGCCGAGATCACCGGTGCGGAGCGCTCCGCAACGGGGTCGGGATCAGTGGTGCCGGCGATGATCACAGGGTAGTGTCACCGGCCGCATTCGACATCAGTGCCGGAAGCAGCAGGTCGGCCGCCGCGACGTGGCCGAACACCATCACCGCGGGGTTGCGGACGCCGGCGTCACGAGCCCTGTCGGCGATCGTCGCGAGCGTCGCGCGGGTCGTGCGCTGCCCGTCGGTGTGCCCGCTCTCGACGATCGCGACCGGGAGGTCGGGGTCGGCACTGGCCGCGAGCGCCGCGTCGGCGAACGCCTCCAGGGCGCTCACGCCCATCAGGACCACGGTCGTCGTCTGCGCATCGCGCAGTGCCGCGAGCGTCGCCTCAGTGAGCGAGTCCTGCCCGTTGACGACGTGCAGAGCGGCCGAGGTGCCGCGGTGGGTGACGGGGATGCCGGCCGCCTGCGGCACCGAGACGATGCTGGTCAGTCCGGGCACGACGTCGACGGGGATCCCGGCGGCCAGGCACGCCGCGACCTCCTCGCCGCCCCGTCCGTAGACGAACGGATCACCGCCCTTCAGCCGCACGACCCGGAGCCCGCGACGGGCACGGTCGATCAGGATCCCGTTGATCTCGCTCTGCGGGACGGGATGATGCTGGGGGCGCTTGCCCACGTCGACCACTTCGACGTCCGGCGCGAGCTCGGCGAGCACGCCGGTGGGGCCCAGGCGATCTGTGACGACGACGTCGGCCTCGGCGAGCAGACGCCGACCCCGCACGGTGATGAGGTCGACCGGCCCGGGGCCGCCGCCGACGAGGTGCACGTGCCCGACGGCGCCGGCGCGCCGACGGCGAAGGGGGAGCCCGCCGTCGCGGAGGCGCTCGGCGATCGCGTCGCGCAGCAGGCGCGTGCGACCCGGGTCGACGCCGGCATCCGACACCACGCCGACGATGCTGTCGCCCGACCGCGTCTCCGCCGCGAGGCGCGCCGACCCGTGGCTGCCGTCGCCGGCATTGATGCAGAGAATCCTTCGCTCTTCGCACAGCGCCGCGACGTCGGCGTCGACGCGGGGATCACCCGTCGCCGTGTGGACGAGCCAGGCATCGTCCAGGTCAGCGGCGACGACGTCGCGCCGCCGCCACTCGAGCTCGTTGTCGCCGACCAGTCGCGTGGTCGTCGCGCCGAGCTCGGGAGAGACGACGCGGACCACGGCGCCATCGAGGAGAAAGCGACGGATGCGGCGGGCGGCGACCTCACCACCGCCGACCATGACCACCCGCCGACCCGTCAGCGAGATGCCGATCATCGTCGTCATGCGGCTGCCTTCCACTTGATGAACACATCTCCGTTCGCGTCGACCGCGACCGGCCACACGCGCAGCGCGTGCTCGTCCTTGCCGAGCGTCTCCAGGCACGCTCCGGTGCGCAGGTCGAAAACCTGCTTGTACATCGGCGAAGCGACGGTCGGCGCGTCGCCCTTCGTGCCGACGATGCCGCGGGACATCACATACGCGCCGCTGTACGGGTCCCGCTGCTGGACGGCGTGCACGCGATCGTCGTGCGTCCGGAACAGCGCCACCTGCTCGTCGTCGATGAGGGCGGCCAGTCCGCGCTCGCGCTCGAGGTCGGAGATCCTGCACACCCGCACCCAGACCGCGAGCGGGCGACGCGCGGGATCGGTCGGGAACTCCTGCGGGCGAGCCGCGATCGCGGTCAGGTTCTGCAGCGCGGTCATCGCCGCACCGCCAGCGTGGTGCCCGCGATGAGCACGCGTGGGTTCTCGCGCTCGTCCGCGGTCGCCGGCCTGGGCTGCCCGCGCTCCGACGTGTAGGCGAGAGACGGGTCGGCGGTGGTCGGCGCGTTGACGAACGATGCGAACCGGCGCAGCTTCTCGGGATCCTCGAGGGTCGCCTTCCACTCGTCCTCGTAGGCATCGACGTGCGCCGCCATTGCGGCATCCAGGTCGGCTGCGATGCCGAGGCTGTCCTCGATGATGACGGCGCGCAGGGCGTCCACGCCGCCTTCCATCTCTTCGAACCACGGGGCCGTGCGCTGGAGTCGGTCCGCGGTGCGGATGTAGTACATCAGGAAGCGGTCGATCGCCTGCAGCAGCGCGGCGTCGTCGAGTCCCTCCGCGAACAGCACGGCGTGCCGAGGAGTGAAGCCTCCGTTGCCGCCGACGTACATGTTCCAGCCGGCCTCGGTGGCGATGACGCCGACGTCCTTGCCGCGCGCCTCGGCGCACTCGCGCGCGCAGCCCGAGACGCCGAGCTTGATCTTGTGCGGAGACCGCAGGCCGCGGTAGCGCAGCTCGAGCTGCACCGCCATGCCGACCGAGTCCTGCACGCCGTAGCGGCACCAGGTCGATCCGACGCAGGACTTCACGGTGCGCAGCGACTTGCCGTATGCGTGCCCCGACTCGAAACCGGCATCGACGAGGCGCTTCCAGATCTCCGGCAGCTGCTCGAGCCGCGCACCGAACATGTCGATCCGCTGACCGCCGGTGATCTTCGTGTACAGACCGAAGTCCTTCGCGACCTGTCCGATGACCAGCAGGCCCTCCGGGGTGATCTCGCCACCGGCGATGCGCGGGACGACCGAGTAGCTGCCGTCCTTCTGGATGTTCGCCATCACGTGGTCGTTCGTGTCCTGCAGAGTCGCGTTCTCGCCGTCGAGCACGTGGCCGTGGCCGAGGGACGAAAGGATGCTGGCGAGCACCGGCTTGCAGATGTCGCAGCCCCGGCCGGTGCCGAAGCGCTCGATGATCGCGCTGAAGGTGCGCAGGCCGGAGACGCGCACGGCATCGAAGAGCTGCGCGCGCGAGTGCGTGAAGTGCTCGCAGAGCGCGGTGCTGAGGCTCGCGCCGCTGCGTGCGAGCTCGGTTCCGACGAGCTTCTTCACGAGCGGCAGGCACGAGCCGCACGCTGCGCCGGCGCGCGTGCAGGCCTTCACACCGGCGACATCGGTGCATCCCTCGTCGGTCACGGCACAGCGGATCGTCCCGGCGGTGACGCTGTTGCACGAGCACACCAGGGCTGCGTCGGGCAGCTCGGCGCTCGCGAGCGCATCACCTGCGCCCTCGGGCATCAGGTAGGCGGCGGGGTCGGCCGCCGAGCGGCCCGCCGAGCAGCGGACGCAGCATCCCGTAGGCGCTCGCATCGCCGACCAGGATGCCGCCGAGCAGCGTCTGCGCGTCGTCCGAGAGCACGAGCTTCTTGTAGACGCCCGCGACCGGGTCGGCGTACACGACGTCGAGCGCTCCGGCGGTCGTGCCGAACGCGTCGCCGAAGCTCGCGACGTCGACGCCGTTGAGCTTGAGCTTGGTGGAGTCGTCGTAACCCGGGAAGGTGGCCGCCGAGCCGAGCAGGCGTGTCGCGGCGACCTCGGCCATCGCGTACCCCGGCGCGACCAGGCCCACGCAGCGCCCGTCGAAGCTCGCGACCTCGCCGATCGCGAGGATGCGCGGATCGGAGGTCGTGCACTCGGCGTCGATGATGACGCCGCCGCGCGGGTCGACCTCCAGCTCGGCGGCCCGCGCGAGCTGGTCGCGCGGGCGCACGCCGACGGTGAAGATCACGACGTCGGTGTCGGCGTAGTCGCCCTCGCGGAACTCGAGGCCCCGCACGTTGCCGCGGATGTCGGGGTCCAGGCGGGTCGTGACGCTTCCGGTCCGCACCGCGATGCCGCGCGACTCGATCAGACGGCGCAGCGAATCCGCACCGCGTGTCGTCGAGCTGCGCCGACATCAGGCGATCGGAGGACTGCACGACGGTGCAGTCGACCTCCAGGCCCTGCATCGCCCCGGCCGCTTCGAGCCCGAGCAGTCCGCCGCCGATCACCGTGCCCTTCAGCGGCCTGCCGAGCTCGGCGGAGCGTCGCTCGACGAACGCGCGAAGGCCCTCCACGTCGTCGAGGGTGCGGTAGACGAAGCAGCCGGTGAGGTCGAATCCGTCCACGGTCAACTTCGCGGCGAACGAGCCTGTCGCCAGCACCAGCGTGTCGTATGCCGACGCTGAGTCCGCGCTCGGTCGTGACCGCGGCGCGCTTCGCGGTCGATGCGGGCGACTGCGTCGCCGCGCACGAAGCGCACCCGATCGTCGTCGTCGAGGATCGCGCGCTGCAGCGTCAGATCGTCGGGGCTGGCGCCGGCGAAGTACGAGGTGAGGCCGACCCGGTCGTAGGGGTGGCGATCCTCCTCGCCGATGACCGTGACGCGCCAGAGACCGTCCGGATCCCGGCTGCGCAGGCTCTCGACGAAGCGATGGGCGACCATTCCGGCGCCGACGACCACGACGTGACGACCGCGGGATGCCGGGACGTCGACGGATGCCGCGGCATCCGTCTTCTTCGAGGTGCGAGGCATGTGATCTCCTGTCGGCGCGGGGGAGAGAGCAGGTGATGCGAGGGAGTCGGGGGTCTTCATCCGACGCTAGGCGGGCGAGGTTTCCAGGACCGGGCGAGGCGCGTTTCCTCGACGCAACGTTTCCCTCACCGTCGTGAGGCGCACGATTGTGAGATCTCACAGTGCCTCCAGAGCGTGGGCGGCCAGCAGGTCGGAGATGCGCGTGCGACAGCCGCCGCAGCCGGTGCCGGCGCGGGTGTCGCGGCCGACGCATTCGACCGTCGCGTTGCCCGCACTCGATCGACTCGCCGATCTGCTCGACGCTGACCCCGTTGCACCAGCACACGGTGGCGTGCGGGGCGAGAGCGGCGGAGGCCGCCGTGGGGTCGAAGTCGGGTCCGTCGAACCGCAGCAGGAGCGACCGATCGGCCGGCAGCTCGTCGCCGCGCTCGTACATCAGCGTCAGCTCCGCGGCCGTGCGCGGCATCCCGACGCAGACGAACCCGGCGAGGATGCCGTCCGCCGACACGATCTTCGCGTAGCGGCCGTGCTCCGGGTCGGCCCACTGCGCGACGTGGCGCCCTGCGGGTCGTCGTCCCACGGATCCGGCGAGACGTCGCCCGGCGGCGACGACATCGACGTGCTCGGCTTTGAGCATCACGAGCGGCTCGCGCTCGGCGGGGATCCTGCCGCCGCGTGCACTCGGTGCCCGTCCAGGAAGCGCGCCGCCAGCCAGTCCGCCTGCCGCCACCCCGGCCCGATGAGACCGCTCGGCGCGCCGGCGAGTCGGCCTCCGGCTTCGACGGCCGCCGGGTCGCCGATGTGGGCGCAGTCGCCGATCGCGAACACCGTCGGGTCGGTCCAGCTCCGCAGGCCGCGATCGACGACGACGCCGAACGACGCCTGCAGGCCGGATGCCTCGGCCAGTTCGGCGCGAGGCGAGACTCCGCACGAGAGCACGAGGAGGTCGCCGGCGATGTCCTTGCCGTCGGCGGTGAGCAGTCGGTCGAAAGAGTGGCGGCCGTCCTCATCGGTGCGGAACACGGCCGTCTCGGCGCGGCTGTGCGCGAAGATCGACACGCCGGTCCGGTGGACCGCTCTGCGCAGGACCGAACCCGCGCCGCGATCGAGGTTGCGCGGCATCGGATGCGGCCCGTGATGGACGACGGCCACGCTGCGCGCCGGCGTGCGCGGCGGCCAGCGCGAACTCGAGCCCGAGAACGCCCGCACCGAGCACCACGATGCGCTGCCCTGCCGCGACGGCGCTGCCGGATGCGCTCGGCGTCGTCGATGTCGCGCAGCGCCGTCACGCCGCGCGGAAGGATCATCGTCCGCCCCGGCGACGCGGTGCGGGGTGCGGGGCGACGCCGGTCAGCGTGGGGACGTTCGCCCGCGATCCGGTCGCCAGCACGACACGGTCGTAGCCGATCCGCTCGCCGTCGCGAGGACGGCGACCCGCGTCGTGCGATCCAGCTCGCGTGACCGCGACACCGGTGAGGATGCGGCCGCCGGCGGCCTCGAGCGCCGGCGCGGTCGGCGATCGTGAGCGAGTCACGCTGCCATCGCGCCGACCGCGTACTCGGCCACAAGGACACGGTTGTACGCATCGCTCGCCTCGGCGCCGACGACGGTCAGCGCGATCCGCCCGGCTCTCACGGCGGGGAGCAGGTTCTCGGCGAATCGTGCGCCGACGGGGCCATAGCCGACACGAGCACGCGCAGCGGGGTCGCGGTCATCCGACGATCGCCTCCTCGCACGCGGCGCACGCGCACGGCGCCGGTCTTGAACTCCGGCATCGCCGACACGGGTCCACCGCGTCGGAGGTGAGCAGGTTCGCGGTGCCGTCGCCGGCGAAGTGGAACGGGACGAAGACGTCGCCCGGCCGTACGTCCGCCGACACCAGCGCGGTGGCGCGCATGATCCCGCGCTCATTCCAGAGCTCGACGGCGTCTCCGTCGACGATGCCGAAGCGGTCTGCGGTCGCCGGATGCAGCGTCGCCCGCACCTCGGGCTGCGCGAGGGCGAGTTCGGGCACCCGCCGGGTCTGCGCACCGCTCTGGTAGTGCTCCAGCAGCCGGCCGGTGATGAGGGTCAGCTCGCCCGCACCCGGAAGGCGGGAGTCGCGCAGTGCGGGTGAGACCGCGACGATCCGCGCCCGTCCGTCCGGGTGCGCGAAGCCGTCGGCGAACAGGCGCGGGGTGCCGAGCGAGCCGACCGGGCACGGCCAGTGCACGGGCGCCCCGGCATCCAGCAGCGCGTCGTCGATGCCCGAGTAGTCCGCGATCCCGCCCGCCGATGCCCGGCGCAGCTCGTCGAACACCTCGCGCGCGTCGACCGAGTAGGTACCTGGGGCGTCGAGCCGGCGTGCGAGCTCGGCCATGATCCACAGCTCGTCGCGGACGCCGGGTGGGGGCTCCAGGGCGCGGCGACGGCGGATGACGCGTCCCTCGAGGTTCGTCATCGTGCCCTCCTCCTCCGCCCACTGCGGAACGGGCAGGACGACATCGGCAAGAGCGGCGGTCTCAGACAGGAAGAAGTCCGACACCACCAGCAGGTCGAGGCGCTCGAGCCCTGCTCGCACGACGGACGCGTTCGGTGCCGACACGACGACGTTCGACCCGTGCACCAGCAGTGCGCGCGGGCCGGCGCCGCAGTCCGAGCGACTGCAGGAGCTCGACGGCAGGGATGCCGGGACCGGGGATCATTGCAGGGTCGACGCCCCAGACGCCGGCGACATGCGCCCGTGCGGCGGGGTCGGTGATCTTGCGGTAGCCGGGCAGCTGGTCGCACTTCTGGCCGTGCTCGCGGCCGCCCTGGCCGTTGCCCTGACCGGTGAGGGTGCCGTACCCGGAGTCCGCCCGCCCGGGCAGCCCCAGGGCGAGCGCGAGGTTGATCGCGGCGGTCGCGGTGTCGGTGCCGTCGACGTGCTGCTCGACGCCCCGCCCGGTGAGGATGTAGACCCCGCCGCCGGCAGCCAGCCGTCGAGCGACGGCGCGGATCGTCGTGGCGGGCACGCCGGTGACCGACTGCACCCGCTCAGGCCACCACCCGGCCACGCTGCGCCGCAGCGCGTCGAAGCCCTCCGTCCGTGCGGCGAGGTAGGCGGCATCCGTCAGTCCTTCGGCGATCACGACGTGCGTCAGCCCGAGGAGGAGGGTCGAGATCGGTGCCCGGGGTGGGCTGCACGTGGATGCCGCGACCCTCATCGGTCAGGCGTGCGGTCGCCGTCCGGCGGGGATCGACGACGATCAGCCCGCCCGCGTTCTGGGCGCCGGTGAGGTGGCCGATGAACGGCGGCATCGTCGCGGCGACGTTCGTGCCGAGGAGGAGGATCGTGGATGCCGCATCCAGATCGGTCAGCGGGAAGGGCAGACCGCGGTCGATGCCGAACGCTCGGTTGCCCGCAGCGGCGGCCGACGACATGCAGAACCGGCCGTTGTAGTCGATCCGGCTCGTGCCCAGGGCCAGCCGGGCGAACTTGCCCAGCTGATACGCCTTCTCGTTCGTCAGGCCGCCGCCGCCGAAGACGGCGACGGCATCGGCTCCGTGTTCGGCGCGGATCGTGCGCAGGCGGTGCGGCGATGAGATCGAGCGCGGCATCCCACTCGCGTTTCGTGCAGCTCGCCGTCGGCGCCACGCACGAGCGGTGCCGAGAGGCGGTCGGGGGAGCGGAGGAGCTCCGCCGAGGTCCACCCCTTCTTGCAGAGGCCGCCGCGATTCGTCGGGAAGTCCCGCCCCGAGACGACCACCGGGGCCGCGCCCTCCGCCGCATCCTCCGCCCGCGTCAGCGTCATCGCGCATTGGAGTGCGCAATAGGGGCAGTGGGTGTCGGTGGATGCCGCGATCCCGGTGACCGTCTGGGTCATGGGTGTCAGATCCGGAATCCGTCGCTGCGCGTGCGGCCGTACACCAGCGCCGTGAGGACGAGCAGCGCGACGTAGGCGAGGACGAAGACGAAGAACGCTCCGGTGTAGCTGCCGGTCGCCTGCTGGGACAGGTTCAGCGCCTGCGGGATCAGGAACCCGCCGTAGGCGCCGATCGCGGAGATGAGGCCCGAGCGCGGCAGCTGCCTTGCGCTTGGACGACACGTCGCCGCCTGTCGCCGCGTCACCCGAGCCGCGCAGGGCGAACACGACCGGGACCATCCGGTAGGTCGAGCCGTTTCCGGCACCCGCGGCCGCGAACAGCAGGAGGAAGCATCCGAGGAAGAGCCAGAACTGGCCGGTCGGGATCACCGCCATGACCGCGAGGGTCATGATCGCCATCGACTGCGAAGACTCCGATCGTCACGCGCGCTCCGCCGAAGCGGTCGGCGAGACGGCCGCCGACGGGTCGGGCGAGCGAGCCGACCAGAGCGCCGAGGAAGGCCAGCGAGACCGCTGCCGTGCCCACCGCGATGCTCGAGAAGGCGGGGAACTGGTCGGCGATGAGCTTGGGGAAGACGCTCGCGAACCCGATGAACGAGCCGAACGTGCCGATGTACAGAAGCGAGAGCAGCCAGAGGTGCGGTTCGCGCAGCGCGGCCGCCGAGCCGGAGAAGTCCGCTTTCGCCGAGGAGAGGTTGTTCATGCGCAGCGCGGCGCCGACCATCGCGACGACGATCAACGGAACCCAGATCCAGCCGGCGAGCGGCAGATTGACCGCGGCGCCCGGCGCCGATCGTCACGACGATCGGAACGACGAACTGCGCGACCGAGGCACCGAGGTTGCCGCCGGCGGCGTTGAGGCCGAGAGCCCAGCCCTTCTCGCGCTGCGGGTAGAAGGAGGTGATGTTGGACATCGAGCTGGCGAAGTTGCCGCCGCCGAACCCGGCGAGGGCGGCGACGAGCAGGAGCACCGGGAAGGGCGTTTCGGGGTTGCCGACGCAGACCGCCATCGCGATCGCGGGGATCAGCAGCAGCGCCGCCGAGATGATCGTCCAGTTGCGGCCGCCGAAGATGGGCACGAGGAACGAGTACGGAATGCGCAGGGTCGCGCCGACGAGGCTGGGGATGGAGATGAGCCAGAAGATCTGGCTGCTGTCGAGGGTGAAGCCGGCGATCGGGGAGCATGACCGCGACGATGCTCCACAGCTGCCAGACCACGAATCCGAGGAATTCGGCGAAGATCGACCACACCAGGTTGCGCTTGGCGATCACGCGTCCGGGGCCTTCCCACTGGGCCAGGTTCTCCGGATCCCAGCCGTCGATCCAGCGCCCGCGGCGATGGGTGAGGACGGTCTCGGCGCCCGCGGGCGCGCCGAGCGCGGTGTCGGGGCCGATGCCGGCGGAGGGTGCGGTGAGTGTCGCTTCGGTCATCGGGATCTCCCGGAGAGTCGCAGTCGAGTGGAGCCTGTGACTCGAAGCTAGGTACGCCGCATTTCGCCGGGTCGGTCGCTGTGTGAACTCTGCGTCTCACCGATCTCACCGCGCGCGGTCCGTGATTGTGAGGACCCCGCGGCTCACTTCCGCGTGCCGGGTGCGGGCTCGCTCCCGGCCCGGCGGCTCAGCCCCGGGCCGTGAGCACGATCGGGCCGTCATCCGTGATCGCGATGGTGTGCTCGGAGTGCGCGCCGCGCGATCCGTCGGCACTGCGCAGCGTCCAGCCGTCCGGATCCGTGATCAGCTCGTCGGTGGTCTGCAGGAACCACGGCTCGAGGGCGAGGACCAGCCCCGCCCGCAGCGGGTAGCCGCGGCCCGGCTTGCCGTCATTGGGCACGTGCGGGTCGCCGTGCATGATGCGGCCGACCCCGTGCCCGCCGAAGTCGGTGTTGATCTCGTAGCCGTCCGCGCGGGCGACCTCCGCGATCGCATGCGAGATGTCGCCGATCCTGTTTCCCACCGTGGCCGCGGCGATCGCGGCATCCAGCGCCCGCTCGGTGGTGTCGATGAGCGCGAGATCCTCATCGCGCGGAGTGCCGACGACGAACGAGAGGGCGGAGTCGGCGACCCAGCCGTCGACGGCCACGGCGAAGTCGAGCGAGACCAGATCGCCGTCCTGGATCGCATAGTCGAAGGGCAGCCCGTGGAGCACCGCGTCGTTGACCGACGTGCAGATCACCTTGCCGAACGGGCGCGCTCCGAACGAAGGGTGGTAGTCGATGTAGCAGGACTCCGCGCCGGCGCGCCGGATCATCTCGTGCGCTCGGCGGTCGATCGCCAGAAGGTTCGTGCCGACCGCGACCTCGTTCGCGCAGGGTCGCCAGCACCTCCGCCACGAAGCGCCCCGCCGGCCGCATCGCCTCGATCTCGGCGGGCGTGCGCAATTCGATCATGCCGTTCCTTCCGTCTCCCTCATTCTGGCGGATGCCGACCCTGGGAGGATGCTTCGTCCGTCGCGCGCGCACCCGCCCAACGCCGCGTTCACCGGCGTACCATCGAGTCGTATGTGGGTGCGTCGCGCTTTCTACGCGTGGCTGGTTCCGGCCGCGTTCCTGCTCCCGCTGTGGCTGCTCGTCGGCTGGGGGGTGTTCAACGCCGGGGGATGGGCGTTCCTCTGGGTGCTGTTCATCGCGATCCCCTCCGTGTTCATCGGCCAGCTGGTGCTCACTCTTCTCGTGCGCGCGCGCGGGACGGTGCGGGCCGAGCGTGCGGTGTCGTGGTGGGACGTCCTCGGATTCACCGTCTGGCACGGGCTGACGATCGCACTGGGATTCTTCAACGCGGCGTGGTGGGCCCCGGTCATGGTGCTGACGATCGCCGTCGGCATCGGGCTGTTCTGGCTCGAACTCGCTCCAGCTGTGGCGGGAGGCGCGGCCCTCCGCGATCCTGATGCGCACGACCGAAGGCTACGGCTACCTTCCGCCGTCGCCCCCTCGCCAGGCGCCCAGCGAGCGTGAGGTCATCGTCATCACCGAGAAGCCCCCGACGGTCTGACCGCGTTTTGGCCGGCCGCGGCATCCATGGCAGAATGATCCTTTGTGTCCTGAAAGGTTCTGCCTCAGGGGAGCCGGTCGTCGAGTGTCGCACTCACGCCCTCGGACGCACACCATCCTTCCTTCCAGTACCGCGGTCGACCTGTGGCGGCCGCAGAGAGCAATGATCATGCAGATCCTCGACTCCGTCGACGCAGCATCGCTGCGGTCCGACATCCCCGCGTTCGCCGCCGGCGACACCGTGAAGGTGCACGTCAACATCACCGAGGGCAACCGCTCCCGTATCCAGGTCTTCCAGGGCGTCGTCATCGGCCGCTCGGGCGACGGCGTGCGCGAGACCTTCACGGTCCGCAAGATCAGCTTCCAGGTCGGCGTGGAGCGCACGTTCCCCGTCCACAGCCCGGTGATCGACCACATCGAGGTCGTCACCCGCGGTGACGTCCGCCGCGCGAAGCTCTACTACCTGCGCAACCTGCGCGGCAAGAAGGCCAAGATCAAGGAGAAGCGCGACAACTGACGCGTTCCGTCGAAACCCCGGGCCGATCGGCCCGGGGTTTCGTCGCTTTCGCACGGCTCCGGATGTGCGACCCTTGAGAGCGGGTTGCGCTGACTTGCAGCGAGCCCGCAGAAGGATCCGAATGACGACCGAGCAGAAGGCGCCGGCGGCCCCGGCGCCCTCATCCCGTTCCGGGCTGGCATCCGGTCGAGACCGTCGACGCGGCTGGCTTCCGTTCCTGCGCGACGTCCTGGTCATCGTGCTGGTCGCGGTGCTCGTGTCGTTCCTGGTCAAGACCTTCCTGGTCCGCTCGTTCTACATCCCGTCGGGATCGATGGAGAGCACCCTCATGGTCAACGACCGCATCCTCGTCGATGAGATCACGCCCCGCTTCGGCGGCTACGACCGCGGCGACATCGTCGTCTTCCGCGATCCGGGCGGCTGGCTGCCGGTGCGCGAACGACCCGCCTCGCTCGCCGATCGTCGAGGCGATCGACTGGACTCTCTCGCTCGTGGGCCTCTCCGCGCCGGACAGTGACGATCACCTCGTGAAGAGGATCATCGGGATGCCGGGCGACCACGTCGTCTGCTGCAACACGATCGGTCAGATCACGATCAACGACGTGCCGATCGACGAGACGGACTATCTGCAGCTCCCGAGCGCCGACAGCCCGGCATCCGCCGATGACTTCGACGTCGTGGTCCCCGACGACCGGCTGTGGGTGCTCGGCGACAACCGCTACTCATCCAAGGACTCGCGCTACAACCAGGACCAGCCCGGCAAGGGCTTCGTGCCCGATCGAGAACGTCGTCGGGCGCGCCTTCCTGATCACCTGGCCGTTCGACCGATTCGGGATGCTGGACTTCCACCACGAGGTGTTCGCCGGCGTGCCCGAGCCCGACGCATCCGACACCGAGTGACCGCTGCGACATGACCGTGACCGAGCCCCGTCTGACCCTCGAACGGCGCCTGCTGCGAGAGCACGCGATCGTGATCGCGTGCGACGAAGTCGGCCGCGGCGCGCTCGCCGGCCCGGTCGCGGTGGGTGCCGTCGTGATCGACGCGCCGCGATCGCGCAAGCGGGTCCCGCAGGGTCTGCGCGACTCCAAGCTCGTGCCCGAGCACCGACCGCGCGGAGGTCGCCGCGCGTGCGGCGTCGTGGGTGTCCGCCAGCGCAGTCGGCTGGGCCAGCTCCGTCGAGATCGACGAGATCGGCATCATGCGCGCGCTCGGGCTCGCGACGATCCGGGCACTCGCCGACCTCCGCGCGCACGGCGTCGTGCCCGAGACGGCGATCGTCGTCCTCGACGGCAACTACGACTACATCACTCCCGCCGGCGCGCACCGGACTGACGGTGCGGCCGGTGATCAAGGCCGATCGCGACTGCGCGAGCGCGGCGGCGGCATCCGTCATCGCGAAGGTCGCGCGCGACGCCCTCATGACCGACCTGCACGACGAGCTGCCCGCCTACGAACTGGGCGCGCAACAAGGGCTACGCGAGCCCGGACCACCGCGACGCGATCCTCGAGCACGGCATCAGCCGGCACCATCGCGCGTCGTGGTCGTTCATCGGCTCGCCGACGCTGTTCTGACGACCAGCCCCTGCTCTGCCGAGCGCCTGCTCAGGAGTCGAGCGACAGCTCCTCGGGCAGGTGGAAGTCGCGCCGTGAGAGCTCCTCGACGTTCACGTCCTTGAACGTCAGCACGCGCACCGACTTCACGAACCGGTCGGCGCGGTAGATGTCCCACACCCAGACGTCGGTCATCGTGATCTCGAAGTAGAAGTCGTGCTCGGTGTCGCGGCGGACGACGTTGACCTCGTTCGCGAGATAGAACCGGCGCTCGGTCTCGATCACGTACTGGAACTGCGCAACGACGTCGCGGTACTCGCGGTAGAGCGCGAGCTCCAGTTCGCGGTCGTAGTCTTCGAAGACTTCGTCATCCATGGTGATTCCATCCTAGAGTCGCGCCCGCCTCGGCGCGTGTCGGTGACTCCTCCCCAGGTGGCGGCGCTCGGGCAGTTGTCCAGGCATGGCGTCCGGCCGCCGCGGCGGCCTCGTCCGACGCGACACGATGCCGTCATGGCAGCGAAGGATGTGCTCGGCCGCGCGGGCGAAGATCGGGCCGCGCGGTACCTCGAATCGTGCGGCTACGACGTCCTCGACCGCAACTGGCGCGTCCGCGACGGCGAGCTCGACCTCGTCGTCGCGTCGCACCGGGCGAACTGGTCGTCGTCGAGGTGAAGACCACGCCGCGGCGACGGCTTCGGGCACCCGTTCGAGGCGATCGATCGACGCAAGCGGCGCGACTGTGGCGGCTGGCGGTCGCGTGGATCGCCGCCCACCCGGAGCAGGCGCAGGGTCGGCGGCTGCGGCTGGACGCCGTCGCGATCATCGGCCCCGATCCGGCGACCGCGGCTCTGGAGCACCTCGAGGACCTCCGTGACGGGATCGCCTCGTGACGACCGCGCGCACGTGGGCGGTCGCGCTCACCGGGCTGGACGGCGAGCTCGTCGAGGTCGAGGCGGATCTGTCGAACCAGCAGCCCGACTTCCGCATCATCGGACTGCCCGACAAGGCGCTGGGCGAGGCCGTGCAGCGCGTGCACAACGCGAGCGCGAACTGCGGTCTGACCCTTCCTCGCCGGCGGCTCACGGTGAACCTGTCGCCGGCCAGCCTTCCCAAGCACGGCTCCGGGTTCGATGTCGCGATCGCGATCGCCGCGCTCGCGACGGAGGGACGGTGGGATGCCGCGTCCCTCGCGCGAGACCGTGCACATCGGCGAGCTCGGGCTCGACGGCCGGCTCCGCCCTGTTCCCGGGCGTGCTGCCGGCCGTCATGGCGGCGGCGCGCGAGGGCAAGCGCCGCGTCGATCGTGCCGCACGCGAACGCGGCGGAGGCCGCGCTCGTGGAGGGCGTCGAGGTGCTCGGCGCGGTCTCGCTCGCCGATGTGGCACGGCGGCACGGAGCCGACGTCGAGGACCGCCACTTCGATCCGGTTCCGGCGCCGACCGGTGGACCCGAGCGCTCCCGCGACGGCCGAGCTCGCCGAGGTGATCGGGCAGCGCGACGCCGTCGAGGCGCTCATCGCCGCCGCGGCGGGCGGTCACCACATGCTCGATGAGCGGACCGCCCGGCGCCGGCAAGACGATGCTCGCCAGCCGGCTGCCCGGGATCCTGCCCGCGCTCGACGATGCAGCGGCCCTCGAGGTCGCCGCGATCCGATCCCTCTCGGGCGATCCGATCGGCTTCCTCGAACGTCGCCCGCCGCTCGAGGCGCCGCACCACAGCGCGAGCATCGCCGCGCTGGTCGGCGGGGGGTCGCGCGTGGTGCGCCCGGGGGCGATCGCGCGGGCGACCCACGGCGTGCTGTTCCTCGACGAGGTCGGCGAATTCGCTCCGAGCGTGCTCGACGCCCTGCGCCAGCCGTTGGAGAAGGGCGTCATCACGATCGACCGAGCCGGGCTGTCGGCATCCTTCCCCGCGTCGTTCCAGCTGATCCTCGCCACGAACCCGTGCCCGTGCGGCAACTACGGCGTTCGCGGAGGCAGCTGCGTGTGCCCGCCGATGGCGATCCGGCGCTACCTGGGACGACTGTCGGGCCCGCTGCTCGACCGCGTCGACATCGAGCTGGCCTCGCGCGCGTCTCGGTCGCGCATGCCGCCCAGCTCAACGCGCGACGTCGTGACGACGGATGCCGCCGCCGCCCGGGTCGCCGAAGCCCGTGCCCGCGCATCGCACCGCCTGCGCGACACCGACTGGCGGCTGAACGCCCGCGTGTCGGGCCCTTGGCTGCGCGACGGGCCGCTCGCGCTTCCTCCCGTCGTGCGACGGCCGATCGATGCGGCACTGCATCGCGGGTCGCTCACCCTGCGCGGGATACGACCGCGTCCTGCGGGTGGCCTGGACGCTGGGCGACCTCGCCGGGCGAGCCGCGCCGACCGTCCACGACATCGGACGGGCGCTGTTCATGAAGAAGGGCATCACGACATGACCGACACCTTCGCGCTTCCGCGCGACGCGAGGGCCCTGATCGCGCCGCTCGCGCACAGGCGGCGCGCTCGACGACGAGCGTCTCCGGAGTCTGTACGCGGCAGCGGCGTGGAGCTGCCTGATCGAGCCGGGCGACGGCGTCGCCGGACGGCTGGTGGGCGCGCTCGGGTACGAGGCGGCGCTGCACGAGGTGATCCGCGGCGGCCACGACGATGACGCGCGGGAGGCTGCCCAGATCAGTTCGGCGCAGTGGCACGACGCTCTGGACCGCTGGCGGCCTCGGCTGAACGACTCGACGGTGCGCGACGCGCTCGAGGGGGCCGCACGCGCCCGAGTCGGGCTGGTCACGCCGAGATGACCCGTCGTGGCCCTCGGGCCTCGCCGATCTGGGCGATCACGCGCCCCTGGTCCTGTGGGTGCGAGGCGACGCGGATGCGCTCGCCGGGATGCCCCGCTCGATCGCGCTCGTGGGCGCGCGCGCGGCGACCGGCTACGGGGAGCACGTGGCCGTGGAGCTGGCCGCCGATCTCGTCGGACGCGGCGCGACGATCGTCTCGGGGGCCGCCTACGGCATCGACGGCGCGGCTCACCGAGCGGCGATGAGCGCCGGAGGCATGACCGTGGCCCTCCTGGCGGGCGGCGCCGACCGTCCGTACCCCGCAGGCCATACCGAGCTGATCGGGCGGATCGCGGCATCCGGCGCAGTGGTCAGCGAAGTGCCGTGCGGCTCGACGCCGACGAAGTGGCGTTTCCTCCAGCGCAATCGCCTGATCGCCGCGCTGTCCGAGGCGACCGTCGTCGTGGAGGCCGGGTCGCGGAGCGGCTCGCTGAACACCGCCGGCCACGCCGCAGCGCTTGCCCGCCCGCTCGGAGCCGTGCCGGGTCCGGTGACGAGCGCCGCGTCGGCCGGATGCCATCGGCTGCTGCGTGAATTCGACGCTCGGTGCGTGACGAACGCCGATGAGGTGATGGAGCTCATCGGAGCGGCACCCGCGACCCTGTTCGACATGCCGCCCGGCGGTTCCAGTGACCATACGGATGACACCACGCGCGTCACGGATGCCATGAGCTTCCGGTCGTGGCGCGAGACGACCGACATCGCCCGCCGCTGCGGCCTGTCATCCTCCGACGTGGCGGCGATCCTCGGACTGCTCGCACTCGGCGGTGAGGTGGAGCGCGGCACTGCCGGCTGGCGCAGAGTGCGAGCCGGAGCCGCTGTGCGGTGATCGCCCGTGCGCCGCCGCTCGGCGCGGCCCCGGAGGCGGCATGCTGGTGACATGGAGCTCGATCGCGCGGCTGAGGCGTATCTGCAGCACCTCGCTGCCGTACGCCGCCTGTCGCCTGCCACCGTGCGGGCCTATGCGGCCGACCTCCGAGACCTGTCGACCACGATCCCGGCGGCGGAGCTGGATGCCGTAGACCTCGAGGTCCTCCGCGAGTGGCTGTGGCGTGCGACCCAGCGGGGCGATGCCCGGTCGACGCTCGCGCGGCGCACCGCGGCCGCGCGAGGATTCTTCGCGTGGGCGACGGAGGAGGGGCTTGTGGGCACTGATCCGAGCCTCAGGCTGATCGCGCCCAAGCGCGGCCGCACGCTTCCTCGGGTGGCGACGGTCGAGGGGATGCGGGTGATGCTCGACGGCTTGGCGGCCCGCGCCGCGCGGGGCGACCCTGTCGAGCTGCGCGATCACGCGATGCTCGAGGTGCTCTACGGCGCCGCGGTGCGCGTCTCGGAGCTGACCGGGCTCGACCGCGACGACGTCGACCTCGACCGTGCGACCGTGCGCGTGCTGGGCAAGGGGTCGAAGGAGCGCGTCGTCCCGTTCGGCGTGCCCGCACGTCGGGCTGTGGAGGCGTACCTGGCCCGCGGGCGTCCGGCTCTGATCGAGCGCGCCACGGGTGCCCGGTCCGGTGCCGCGCTGTTCCTCGGAACGCGGGGGTCGCGCATCGCGGCGCGCGCCGTGTACGACGTCGTGGCCCGAGAGCTCGGCGAGGTCCTCGGCACGTCGGCCGTCGGACCGCACGCCCTGCGCCACTCCGCCGCGACGCACCTCCTGGACGGGGGAGCCGATCTGCGCGCGGTGCAGGAGCTGCTCGGACACGCGAGCCTGGGCACCACGCAGATCTACACGCACGTGTCGTCGGAGCGCCTCGCGGCGACGTACAAGCTCGCCCACCCGCGCGCCTGACCACCTCAGTCGCAGCAGGGGAGCAGCACCGCGCGGGGCACACCGCCGAGCAGCAGCATCGGGTTGATGTACTTCCCGTCGAGGCGGACGCCGAAGTGCAGGTCGCCGGCGGCAGCATGACCGCCGAGCGCGAGCGTGCCGACGTCCTCGGCGTTGCGCACCGACTCGCCGGGCACCAGTGTCGTCTCGACCGGCTCAAGGGTGGTCACCAGGCCGGTGCCGTGGTCGATCGTCAGGACGCCGCGACCGGCGACGCTGCCCGCGAAGGCGACGACCCCGTCGGCCGGCGCCCGAACCGCCGTCGATCCGATCAGCGCGAGGTCGATGCCGCGATGGCCCGGCCCGTACTCGTGCGGAGGCGCGATGTACGTGCGCGACAGCCGGAAGGCGCCGGCGGGCCACACCCATCCCCGCCCGGCGAGGTCGTCCTCACTCGCCGACGCGGATGCCGCAGCCGCTGCGCCCGCCTCCGACGCGGCGGCCGTCGGAGAGACCCCGCTGAGGCAGAGCACGAAGGCGACAGCGACGGCCGTCCAGCGGCGGGCGGAGCCTGACGGACGCGCTGAAGAGGATGGCGTCTGCATCCGCTCAGCATCCTGTCCGCCGGGAGCCCTCGCCTCCGGAGGGCGCAGAACCGGGGAGGAGGCGCGTCCCGCTCGCGGCTGGGGAGGAAGCGCTGCTGATACACTGGATGCACACCCCGCTCGTCGGGGTGAATACGCGTGCCCACAGCGCCACCGCGGATCTCCGGTCCGTGAACGCGCGGCATCCACTCCCACCGGTCTCTCGAGCCCTCGGCTCAGGAGCGGGCGTGCGCCGGGCACCAGGCCCGCCGACCATCCGGTCGCGCGAATCACAACCGCAAGCGACGCTCCCAGAGCGTCGAGAACAGGAGTACGGCCATGGCCGTCGTCACCATTCGCCAGCTGCTCGACAGCGGCGTCCACTTCGGACACCAGACCCGCCGGTGGAACCCGAAAGTCAAGCGCTTCATCCTCACTGAGCGCAGCGGCATCCACATCATCGATCTGCAGCAGTCGCTGACGTACATCGACAAGGCGTACGAGTTCGTCAAGGAGACCGTGGCCCACGGCGGCACCGTCCTCTTCGTCGGCACGAAGAAGCAGGCCCAGGAGATCATCGCCGAGCAGGCGACCCGCGTCGGCCAGCCCTACGTGAACCAGCGCTGGCTCGGTGGCCTCCTCACGAACTTCCAGACCGTCTCCAAGCGCCTCGCACGCATGAAGGAGCTCGAGGAGCTCGACTACGAGAACCCGGCGGACAGCGGCTTCACGAAGAAGGAGCTGCTGCTGAAGAAGCGCGAGCTCGACAAGCTGCACAAGTCGCTCGGCGGCATCCGGAACATGTCCAAGACGCCGTCCGCGATCTGGGTCGTCGACGCCAAGCGCGAGCACCTCGCAGTCAACGAGGCCACGAAGCTCGGCATCCCGATCATCGGCATCCTCGACACGAACGCCGACCCCGACGAGTTCCAGTACCCGATCCCCGGCAACGACGACGCGATCCGCTCCGTCGGCCTGCTGACGCGCATCATCGCCGACGCCGCGGCCGAGGGTCTTATCCAGCGTCACCAGCCCTCCGACGAGGCCGAGGCCGCTGAGCCGCTGGCCGACTGGGAGCGCGAGCTGCTCGAGCAGGGTGCGCCGTCGCAGTCCTCCGCCGAGACCGAGAAGGTCGCCGACGTCGCCCTCGCCGAGACCGAGGCCGCCGAGCTGATCTCCGACGAGCAGGCGACCGAGGGCGAGGCCGCCACCGAGTCGGCCGCTGACGCCGCCGGTGCCGAGGCGCACGACGAGGCGATCGCGGACGCGGCAGGCGAGCCCGTCGCCGAGGTTGAAGCCGCCGAGGTCGAAGCCGCCGAAGCCGTCGACGCCAAGTAATCCCGCGTTCTGCGCTCTCGGCGGGGTCGTCCTGTGCGACCCCGCCGAGGCATCCCTCTGAACTCACCACAATCTAGGAGCCGCCACCCATGGCAAACTTCACGATCGCCGACATCAAGGCGCTGCGCGAGCAGCTCGGAACCGGCATGGTCGACACCAAGAAGGCACTCGAAGAGGCCGACGGCGACGTCGAGAAGGCCGTCGAGATCCTGCGCCTGAAGGGCGCGAAGGGCAACGCCAAGCGCGCGGACCGCTCGACCAGCGAGGGCCTCGTCGTGGCCCGCGAGCAGGTCGGCAAGGTCACCCTCGTCGAGCTCGCGTGCGAAACCGACTTCGTCGCGAAGAACGACCGCTTCATCGCGCTGGCCGACAAGGTCGCCGATGCCGCCTCCGCGGCATCCTCCGACTCGGTCGAGGCGGCCCTCGCCGCTCCCGCCGGCTCCGGCACCGTGGAGACCCTCATCTCCGACGAAGCCGCGATCATCGGCGAGAAGGTCGAGCTGCGTCGCGTGCGCACGCTCACCGGCGACAAGTTCGAGGTCTACCTGCACAAGACCAGCAAGGATCTGCCCCCGCAGGTCGGCGTGGTTCTGGCGTACACGGGTGACGACGCCGAGACGGCGCGCAGCATCGCCCAGCACATCTCGTTCGCCAACCCCTCCTACCTGTCTCGCGACGAGGTGCCTGAGGCGGAGGTCGAGAAGGAGCGTCAGATCGTCACGGAGATCTCCCGGAACGAGGGCAAGCCCGAGGCTGCACTCCCGAAGATCGTCGACGGTCGCGTGAACGCCTTCTTCAAGCAGGTCTCGCTGCTCGACCAGGACTACGCGAAGGACAACAAGCAGTCCGTCGCACAGGTCGCGAAGGACGCCGGCATCACCCTGACCGGCTTCGCCCGCTTCAAGGTCGGCGCGTAACACCCGTGAGAGGCCCGCATCGTTCTCGATGCGGGCCTTTCCCGTGCCCGGGCGGGTGCCGGCTCACGGCTCGGATAGTTTGAATGCGACGAAAGGATGACACGTGATCGATGAGGCGACCGGAACCCGGCGAGTCCTGCTGAAGCTGTCCGGAGAGGCGTTCGGGGGAGGGCAGCTGGGGGTCAACCCCGACATCGTCAGCCAGATCGCCCGAGAGATCGCCGAGGCGGTCGACCGGGTCGAGATCGCGGTCGTCGTCGGTGGAGGCAACTTCTTCCGCGGCGCGGAGCTCAGCCAGCGCGGCATGGACCGCGGCCGGGCCGACTACATGGGCATGCTCGGCACCGTCATGAACGCTCTCGCCCTGCAGGACTTCCTCGAGCAGGCGGGTGCGGCCACGCGAGTGCAGTCGGCCATCTCGATGACCCAGGTGGCCGAGCCGTACATCCCCCGCCGTGCGCAACGTCACATGGAGAAGGGTCGGGTCGTGATCTTCGGGGCCGGGGCCGGCTTGCCCTACTTCTCCACCGACACGGTCGCGGCCCAGCGCGCCCTCGAGATCGGCGCGCGCGAGGTGCTCGTCGCCAAGAACGGCGTGGACGGCGTCTACACGGCCGATCCGCACAAGGACCCGAGCGCGACGATGATCGATCGCATCACCTACCTGGACGCGCTCCAGCGGGGGCTCAAGGTCGTCGACTCGACCGCGTTCAGCCTGTGCATGGACAACCGCATGGACATGCGCGTGTTCGGCATGGAGCCTGCGGGCAACGTGACCCGTGCGCTTCTGGGCGAACCGATCGGCACACTCGTCACGGCCTGAGCCTGCCGCCCGGGTCGCACCGTGGCGGAGAGGTCTGGCGCATTAGACTGAGGGCTCTGGTTCTACCGATGGGAGTCACTGTGATCGCGGACGTCTTGGCCGATGCCGGCTCGCGCATGGACCGTGCTGTCGAAGGCGCGAAAGACGACTTCGCCACCGTCCGCACCGGTCGGGCCAACCCGCAGCTGTTCCAGAAGATCCTCGTCGACTACTACGGGACGCAGACTCCTCTGTCCCAGCTGGCGTCGCTGAACAACCCCGAGGCGCGCACGCTCGTGGTCACCCCCTACGACAAGTCCGCTCTGAAGGCCATCGAGCAGGCGATCCGCGACACCCCCAACCTGGGCGCGAACCCCACCAACGACGGCAACCTCATCCGAGTGACACTGCCGGAGCTGACCGAGGAGCGTCGTCGGGAGTACGTCAAGATCGTGCGCACGAAGGGCGAGGACGCGAAGGTCCACGTCCGCGGCATCCGTCGCAAGAGCAAGGACGACCTCGACGGCCTCAAGAGCGACGTCGGCGAAGATGAGCTCGCCCGCGCGGAGAAGGAGCTCGATGCGCTGACGCGCGCCCACGTCGACGCGATCGACGAGGCGCTGAAGCGAAAAGAAGCCGAGCTGCTCGAGGTCTGAGCTCACTCATGACCGACGCATCCGATGATCGGCCGGCAGGCGATCCGCCACCGGAGGCGCCGCTGACCAGACGCGATGCCGCGGGCTCACGCCGGACGGCGGGCACCGGCGATCCCAGCGCTCCGTTGCAGTCCCATGTCAGGGCGGCCAGGAGCGAGTTCGAGAATCAGGTCGCCCACGCGCGGGCGGAGTTCGAGGAAGCGAACGAGCGGATCAAGCAGCGCACCGGGCGCGACCTGATCGTCGCGACGCTCATCGGGCTCGCGATCGGCGCCGTGCTCATCGCCTCGCTGATCTTCTGGAAGCAGATCTTCGTCGTGTTCGCGCTGGGCGCGGCCATGCTGGGGATCTTCGAGTTCGGCCGTGCGCTCAAGGGCTCCGGCCGCAAGGTGGACCTCGCGCCTCAGCTGGTCATCGGAGCGGTGCTTGTCCTGTCGGGCTATTTCGCCGACCTCTGGCTGCACTGGATCGCTGTCTTCGTCGCGGTCGCGCTCGTGATCGTGTGGCGCCTCCTGGCGCAGATGTTCGCCCGCGACGGCCGCACGTACGCAGCGGTGCTCAGCGATGTGCTCATCGCCGGATTCCTCCAGCTCTACGTCGCCTTCCTGGCCAGCCTATGCCTCATCCTGCTGCGGCAGGAGGGTGGTGAGTGGTGGGTGCTCGCCTTCATCATCATCGCGGTCGCCTCCGACACCGGGGCCTACGCGGCCGGCCTGTCGTTCGGCAAGCATCCGATGGCGCCTCGCATCAGCCCGAAGAAGACCTGGGAGGGCTTCGCGGGTGCCGCTCTGGCGGCCCTCATCGCCGGTGTCCTGCTTGCGCTGTTCATGCTGGGTCTCCCGTGGTGGCCCGGCCTCGTGATCGGGGCGGTGATCCTGGGCACGGCGACCGCCGGAGATCTCGGGGAGTCGATGATCAAGCGCGATCTGGGCATCAAGGACATGAGCTCCTGGCTTCCCGGCCACGGCGGCGTCCTCGACCGGCTGGATTCGATCCTCCCCTCCGTGGTCGGTGCCCTCGCCCTCTATTACCTCTTCGTCCCCCTGGCGGCATGATGACGACCTCAGACACTCCGACGATCACGTTCCCCGAGACCCGCGGCTCGGTGAAGGGCTACGACAAGCGAGCGGTGGACGACTTCCTCACGCGCGCGCGCAACGCCTTCGAGGCGGGCGCGGCCCCGATGACCTCGGCCGAAGTCCGACAGGCGGCGTTCCCCCTCGTGCGCCGAGGGTATGTGATCGGGGCCGTCGACGCCGCCCTGGGGCGCATCGAAGACGCCTTCGCCGCGCGTGAGCGCGAAGCGGCGGTGAGCACGGAAGGAGCGCACGCGTGGGTGGGGCAGACGCGCGAGACCGCTCAGGTGGTGCTCGACCGGCTCTCGCGGCCCAAGGGACGTCGGTTCGACCGCGTGAGCTCGCTGCGGTACGGCTACCGGATCGACGAGGTCGATCTCGTCTCCGACAAGCTCGCGCGCTACCTCGAGACCGGTGATTCCGTGACGGTCGAGCAGGTGCGCGCGGTCGCATTCCGGATGCAGCGAGGCGGCTACCGGGAGACCCAGGTGGATGCCGTGCTGGATGCGGTCATCGAGGTCATGCTCGCCGTCGCATGAGGCCCGTGTGACCGGCGTCGCCGGAGAATGACACGAGCCCGGGCCGGCAGTAGACTCGGGCCACTGTGACTTCCGGAAACGAGCTGATCCCCGCGCGACGGACGCCCCGTCAGGACGTGGATGCACGCGGGAGCGGCTCCGTCATCCGAGGCGCATCCCGCGCACCCGCACCCACTCGCTGGTCGCGCCGCCGGGGTGTGCTGGCGGTGTTCGCCGCCTTCGCGGCGATCGGCTTCGTGGCCGCCTACATCGGCCCCACCGGAGTCGCCCTCACGCAGGCGAGTGCGGTGGAACGCCCGCCGATCACGCTGTACTCGAGCACTCTCGGCGACGCGCAGACGTTGCTGCAGGACAGCAGTGCCGGCGGCGCACAGCCGGCGGCGCTCGAGCTCGATCGCGACGGGTACAGCGTCTACGTCACCCCGAAGCCCACTCCCACGCCCGAGCCGGCTCCGGAGACGGAGAGCGCGACCGACGAGTCCTCTTCGTCGGGCTGGCGTCCGCCGTTCGTCTCACCCGACCCCGGAACCGCCCAGGCCATCGCCTATGAGATGGTGATCGCCCGCGGCTGGGGCGAGGACCAGTTCGCCTGCCTGGTCGCACTGTGGAACAAGGAATCGGGCTGGCGGGTCAACGCCTACAACCCCTCGAGTGGGGCTTACGGCATTCCGCAGTCCCTCCCGGGCGACAAGATGGCCAGCGCCGGTGCCGACTGGGAGACCAACCCCGCGACGCAGATCACGTGGGGTCTCGGCTACATCGAGGGTCGATACGGCACGCCCTGCGGCGCATGGGACCACTCGACCCAGGTCGGCTGGTACTGAGGCCGATGCCCCGGTCGAACCGTCGACGCTCCGAGGAGCCCGGCGACGAGGCGTTCGAGCGCCTGCTCGCAGGCTGGAAGCGCACGGAATGGCGGCGCGGTGCGCAGTGGACGGTTCAGCCCGTGTCGGCCGCCCAGGCCGCCAAGGCGTACGTCTGCCCGGGCTGCGGCCGCAGCGTCGATCCCGGCGTCGCTCACCTGGTGGTGTGGCGCGCCGACGGGGTGCTGGGCGATAGCGCCGACCTCGCCGACCGCCGCCATTGGCATTCGCACTGCTGGAGGATCGCCTGACATGGACATTCGCGGACCCGTTCTGCTTCCCGCGCGGCGCGAGGAGATCGAGCTGCGCACCCTCGACGAGCTGACGCTCGTCGGCGAGTTGGCCCAGCCGCTGGAGCGAGACCCCGTCGCGACGCTCGTGACCCTGCATCCGCTGCCGACCGCGGGCGGTTTCATGGACTCGCACATCCTCCGCAAGTCAGCCGCACGCCTGCCCGCCCTCGCCGACCTCGCCGTGCTCCGCTTCAACACGCGCGGCACGACTTCGCCGCGCGGAACCAGCGAGGGCGCGTTCGACGGCGGTCGCTCGGAGGCATTCGACCTGGCTGCGGCGATGGACTTCGTCCGTGCGCGCGCCCTGCCTCGGCCGTGGCTCGTGGGCTGGTCGTTCGGAACCGAGGTGGTGCTCAAGTACGGGCTCGACCACGACGTCGAGGGGGTCATCCTCCTCTCGCCGCCCCTGCACCGCACCACCCCCGAAGAGGTCGCCGCGTGGGCGGGCGACTCGCGGCAGGTGATCGTCATCGTGCCCGAACTGGACGACTACCTGCGCCCGGATGACGCGGCCGAGCGCTTCGCGAGCGTTCCCGATGCGGTGCTGATCCCCGTCGAGGGAGGCAAGCACCTGTGGGTGGGCGAGAACCAGACCCGCCGTGTTCTGACGGAGATCGTCGCGGCCGTCAACCCCGACGCGCTGCCGCTGCCCACGGAGTGGGACGGTCCGGTCGGCGAGGAGTGATCAGCGCTCGTTCTGCCGAGGGATGATCACCTGTCGGTAGATGATCAGGATGCTGGCGGCGACCGGGATGGCGATCAGTGCGCCCAGCAGGCCGAGCAGAGAGCCGCCCGCGAGGGCCGCGATGACGACGACGGCGCCGGGAACCGAGACCGCCCGGTTCATCACGCGGGGTGAGATGACATAGGCCTCGATCTGCATGTAGATCAGGTAGTAGATCGCGGCGATGAGGGCGGTGGTCGGCGACCCGAGACCGAGGCAGGTCAGCACGATGATCGCCGATCCGGTCAGGGTCCCGACCAGCGGGATGAGGGAGAAGAAGAACGCCACGACGGCCAGCACCGCGGGGAACGGCGCGTTGATGATGCTCAGGAAGATCGCGCTCAGCACGCCGTTGATCACGCCCATGATGACCTGGCCCATGACGAAATAGCCGACGGACTTCGTGATCTGCTCGGCGATGTCGATGAAGCGAGCGCGCTTGGATGCCGGCACGAGCTGGTAGACGGCGGCCTTGAGATTGGGGGTGGACGCCGTGAAGTAGATCGTGAGGATCAGCACGATGAAGGCGCCGGCCACTCCCGCGAGCACCGACGCACCCACCGCCAGGACACCCTCTCCGATCGAGGCGTAGTCGAGGTTCTCGATCCAGTCCTGCACGAAGGCGAACACCTCGTCGACGTTCAGGTTGGGGAAGATGCCGCCGAGCCAGTCCTTGATGTCCTCGAGCGTTGTTCCCGCCTCGACGAGCTCGGTGATCGCCTCGATCAGCTGGCTGATCTGTCCCGCGATGATCGGCACGAGCATCAGCACGATGCCGGCGAACACGGCCAGAACCCCGAGGATCGTGATCAGGACGGCCGCCCACCGGGGAAGCTTGCGGCGCTCCAGGAAGGCGATGGCCGGCTCGAGTCCGAGGCTCAGGAACAGAGCCGTACCCACGTACAGCAGGATCGTCGACAGCGTCTGCACGCTCCCGATGAGCAGAAGGCCCACGCCGACGCCGAGAGTCGCGACGAGCGCGACGCGGAAGGGGTTGTGCACCTTCACGGTGCCTCCTGACTGTCCCGGCGAGGATCTGATGCTGTCAGGTCAGGATATGCACAGGCAGACCCCACCGCCGGGATTGGCACCTCCCGGGCGACATTCAGGTGTGTTTCGCTAGTCTGAAATGTCGAGTCGACGGTCTGCAGCCATCCCCCGCGGGCCGAGGAGAGGTGTATTTCGTGCGTTTCGTGTGGGCCGTGGCGGCGTTGGTCCTCGCCGCCGTGATGATCGGTGCCGGCATCGCGCAGCGCACCGTCTTCCAGGGCCCGACCTCTGAGACGGCGGACATCGCGGTCTCCGAGGAGGCGCCGTACCTCCTCATCGACGGCGCCGTGCTGAACATGCTCCCCGGCGCGCAGACCCTGCGCGCGCAGGGTGAGGGCGAGATCTTCGCCGCCTACGGGCGCACGGCCGACATGAAGGCCTGGCTCTCCGAAACGGACTACAACGAGGTGTCCCTCACCTCTGCGGGCCGGATCTCGACGGATGCCGTGCCCGCCACTGTCCCGGAGGAGGAGCCCGGCGACGAGGCCGCCGGCGAGGCGGATCCCGCGGCGACACCGGAGCCCACGGCGACACCGGAGCCCACCGAGTCGGCAGGCGCCGACGCCGGCGACGCGGTCGCACGCAGCCCCATCGGGTCGGACCTGTGGCTCGACGAGTTCCAGCAGGAAGACCTGCTCATCGCACCCCTGCAGCTTCCCGAGGAGATGAGCGTCCTCGTCGCCACCGACGGTGCGGCTCCCGCACCCGCTCGCGTCAGCGTGTCCTGGCCCATCGAGAGCGCGACCCCGTGGGCCGGCCCGCTCATCGTGGTGGGCGGCATCCTGATGGCGATCGGCGTGTTCCTCTACATCCTCGGCATCCGTCACGCGCGGCGTTCGCGCGGTCCGCGCCGGAAGGGTCTGCCGCTTCCGGTCACCGAGCCGATCGACCTCGCGGTCGAGGGCGCTGACAAGGGCGTCATCAGCTCCGGCGCTCCCACCCGCCGATCGATCTCCTCCGGCAAGCGGGCGTTCGCGATCGTTCCCGCCGTCGCGGTCTCGGCGCTGCTGTTCGCAGGATGCTCGGCGGACTCCTGGCCGCAGCTGGCCGGCAGCCCCACTCCCACCCCCACCGAAACCGTGATCGTGCCGGAGGGCCAGCAGGCACCGGCCGTCACGAAGGCTCAGGCCGAGCGCATCATCGCCCGCATCGCCGACACTGCCGCCGATGCCGACGAGGCCATGGACGCCGACCTGGCGGCCACGCGACTGGACGGCGCGGTTCTGGATGAGCGCGAGACGAACTACCGGCTCCGCGGTGCGATCGCCGACTACGGGGCTCTGCCTGCCATCCCCACCAAGCCGCTGGAGATCGTGCTGCCGCAGGCGTACGAGGGCTGGCCCCGCTCGGTCATGGCAGTGGTGAACGACGAGCAGGACAAGACAGCGAGCATCATGCTGATCACGCAGGAGGATGCGTGGTCGCCCTACAAGCTGACCTATCAGTCCAACCTCGAGGCGGACACGCAGATGCCCGATCTGGCGCCCGTCTACGTCGGCGCCCAGCAGGTGCCGCCGGACTCGTCCTTCCTGCTGATGCCCCCCGACCAGCTGGCCGCCGCGTACGCCGACGTCATCAACAACGGGGAGGACAGCGAGTTCTTCGACCAGTTCGAGGCGGAGGGCGACCAGTTCCGGGTCAGTATCGCCGCCGACCGCGAGAAGCGCCTCGCCGAGTTCAACACCACTGCGGCATCCACGGGGAGCCTGTCCTTCGATTCTGTCGCGGGCGCCCACCCGCCACTGGCCCTCGCTACGCTGGAGAGCGGAGCAATCGTCGCCGTCAGCGTGAACGAGATCGACACGGTCAAGCCCACGAACGCCGACGCCGTCATCAAGCTCGACACGAACCAGACCGTGAAGACCTTGGCGGGCGCGGATCAGTCCGCGACAGGCTTCACGACGACATTCAGCGATCAACTCTTCTTCTATGTGCCCGCAGTCGGCTCCACCGAGAAGATCCGACTGCTCGGATACGGATCCGAGATCCTCGACGCAAAGGTGATCAATTGACGGACGTTCCCCCCGGCACCGCGCTACGCGGCGCCGTCGACCTCTCCGCGCTCCGCAACCGGCCCACTGCCCCTGCCGCCGCGACGGCGACGCCGCCCGCGGTGTCGTCGCTGGTGATGGACGTGACCGACGAGACTTTCCCGCAGATCCTCGAGCTCTCGCGCACGGTGCCGGTCGTCATCGACCTGTGGGCGGAGTGGTGCGGCCCGTGCAAGCAGCTCAGTCCCATCCTCGAGCGCGTCGTCACGGAACTCGGCGGCCGCCTTGTGCTGGCCAAGGTCGACGTCGACGCCAACCCGCAGCTCTCCCAGGCGTTCCGCGCGCAGTCGATCCCGATGGTCGTGGCGCTCGTCGCCGGTCAGCCTGTTCCGCTGTTCACGGGCGCCGTGCCCGAGCAGCAGGTGCGGGAGGTCTTCGCACAGCTGCTGCAGCTGGCCGCGCAGAACGGCGTGACCGGCTCTCTGCAGGTGGAGGACCCCGATGACGCTGCCGAAATGGCGGCACCAGTCGAACCCGAGCTCCCGCCGCTGCACGCAGAGGCGTTCGCCGCGATCGAGGCGGGGGACTACAGCCGGGCGATCACGGCGTACGAGCGGGCACTCGCGGAGAACCCCCGCGACGAGGACGCCCGGGCCGGCCTCGGCCAGGTGAAGCTGCTCGATCGCGTGCAGGGGCTCGATCTCGCGCAGGCCCGCGCCGCGGCCGCGGCGGCCCCGCACGACGTCGACGCGCAGTTCGCTGTGGCCGACCTCGATCTTGCGGGGGGCCACGTCGACGACGCATTCGACCGGCTTCTGGATCTGTTCGCCGAGCTTCCTGCCGACGAGCGCGGACCGGTTCGCGAGCGCCTGCTCGAGCTGTTCGCCCTCATCGGCGACGCCGATCCCCGCGTCATCCGTGCGCGCGGCCGTCTGGCCTCGCTGCTGTTCTGAACCGCCGCCCGGCTGTTTGAACCGCCGCCCGATCACGGAAGCAGCAGCCGGTCCGTGATCGGCTGATCCGGAAGACGCCGCTGCCGGTCGTGCTTGAGCCACAGCACTCCCAGCGGCGGAAGCACCATCGTCGCGCGGCCGTGCTCGCCGGCGTGGACGACGCCCAGGTTGCCGACTCCCGACCCTCCGTACGCCTCCGCGTCGGAGTTGAGGATCTCGTGCCAGATACCTGACTCGGGCAGGTCGAGCGCATACCCGTGCACCGGAACACCCGAGAAGTTGGACACCACGACGACCGTGTTGCCGTGCCAGTCGCGGCGCGAGAAGGCGACCACGTTCGGATTCCAGCTGGGAGCGCCCAGCCGCGAGAACGCGGCACCGTCGCTGTCGCGCGCCCACAGCGCGGACTGCCCGCGATAGACCTGATTCAGGTTCGCCACGAACCGGTGCAGATCCGCATGCGACGGCTGGTCGAGGATCCACCAGTCCAGCCCGCGCCCTTCTGCCCACTCCGAGAGCTGTCCGAACTCCTGTCCCATGAACAGCAGCTGCTTGCCCGGGTGACCCCACATGTACGCCAGGAACGCGCGCATGTTCGCAAGCTTCTGCCAGTGATCGCCCGGCATGCGGGCGAAGAGGCTGCCCTTGCCGTGGACGACCTCATCGTGGCTGATCGGCAGGATGAAGTTCTCGCTGAAGGCGTACACGAAGGAGAACGACAGCTCCCCCTCGTGGTGCGAGCGGTACATCGGGTCGCGCGCGATGTACTGCAGTGAGTCGTTCATCCAGCCCATGTTCCACTTGAAGCCGAATCCCAGCCCCGCTCTATTTGTCGGCGCCGTGACACCGGGGAAGCTGGTGGACTCTTCGGCGATCATCGAGATGCCGGGATACCTCTTGTAGGACGTCGCCGTGACCTCCTGCAGGAAGTGGATGGCTTCGAGGTTCTCGCGGCCGCCGTGGATGTTGGGGACCCACTGGCCGTCTTCGCGGGAGTAGTCGAGGTACAGCATCGACGCGACGGCGTCGACGCGGAGCCCGTCCACGTGGAACTCCTCGAACCAGTACAGCGCGTTCGCCACGAGGAAGTTCCGCACCTCGTTGCGCCCGAAATCGAAGATGTACGTGCCCCACTCGGTGTGCTCGCCGCGGCGCGGGTCGGGGTGCTCATACAGCGCTTCGCCGTCGAAGCGGGCCAGCGCGAAGGCATCCTTCGGGAAATGGCCGGGAACCCAGTCCATGATGACCCCGATGCCGGCCTGGTGAAGCCGGTCGATCAGGTAGCGCAGGTCATCGGGCGTGCCGAACCTGCTCGTGGGGGAGAAGTATCCCGTCACCTGGTAACCCCACGACCCGCCGAACGGGTGTTCGGCGAGAGGAAGGAACTCGATGTGGGTGAAACCCTGGGCCGTCACGTAATCGATGAGCTGGTCCGCGCCGTCGCGGTACGACAGCCCGGGACGCCAGGACGCGAAATGCACTTCGTAGATCGACATCGGCTGGGAGACGGGCTGGCTCGCCGCCCGCGCCTTCATCCATGCGGCATCCGACCATGTGTAGGACGATTCGGTCACCACCGAGGCCGTCGCGGGGGGAACCTCCGCGAAGCGCGCCATCGGGTCGGCTTTCAGCACCCATTCCCCGTTGCGCCCGAGCAGCTGGAACTTGTACGCGGTGCCGATGCCGATGGCCGGAACGAACAGCTCCCAGACGCCGCTCGATCCCATCGAGCGCATGGCGTGCGATGATCCGTCCCAGTCGTTGAAGTCGCCGACCACCCGCACGGCGCGGGCATTGGGCGCCCAGACCGTGAACGACGTGCCCGAGGTGCCGTCGAGTTCGCGCACGTGCGCGCCGAGCACACGCCACAGCTCTTCGTGACGGCCCTCGCGGATGAGATGGAGGTCGAGCTCGCCGATCGTCGGCGGGAACCGATAGGGGTCCTCCGCCGTGTAGTCCGGACCGCTCCTCGTACGTCGTCACGAGCTCGTATTTCACAAGCGCGCCCGAACGCTGACCCTCCCAGATGCCCGCGCGGACGTGCTCGAGCGGTACACGGGTACCGTCCGCGAACGATGCCGTGACGCTGCGCGCCAGGGGTCGGCGTGCCCGGATCGTCCACTCCGCGGCGCCTTCCGCGTCTTCGCCGAGATGCATGCCCAGAACGGAATGCGGGTCGTGGTGCGAGCCCGCCGCGACGGCGTCCAGCAGATCATCGGTGGGACTCGTCATCGAGACTCCTTCACGTGCAGAATGTGGACCGGCTCGCTGAATGCGTCGAGCTTGACGAAGTTGTGATCGGACCAGGTCCATCGAGCGCCCGTGATCAGATCCTCGACGTCGAAGGGATCGCCGGGCGCGACGCCCCACGCGGTCGTGTCGAGGTGCACCATGGTCTGCCGCACCGAGTGCGGATCGACGTTGGCCACCACGAGGATCGTGTCGGAGTGCCCGGTGGGGGAGAGCTCGGCGCCGATCCGCTTGGAGAAGACGAGGATCGCGTCGTCGTCGCTCCAGTGCACGGCGAGATTCCTGAGCTGCCGGAGAGCGGGGTGCGCGCGGCGGATCTCATTGAGGCGGGTGAGATAGGGGGCGAGCGAGTCTCCCCGCGCCTCAGCACCGGCCCAGTCGCGGACCTTGTACTCGTACTTCTCGTTGTCGATGTTCTCCTCGGAGCCGACCCGCGCGACGTTCTCATACAGCTCGTAGCCCGCGTACACCCCGTAGGTCGGGGCTCCCGTTGCGGCGATCGCCGCCCGGATCTTGTATGCGGGCCGTCCCCCGAACTGCAGGTACTCGGTGAGGATGTCGGGAGTGTTCACGAACAGGTTGGGCCGCAGGAAGTGGGCGGTGTCGTGGGCGAGCCCGGTGAGGAACTGCTCGAGCTCGCGCTTGGTGTTGCGCCAGGTGAAGTACGTGTAGCTCTGCTGGAAGCCGGCCAGCGCGAGTCCCTGGAGAGGAGCGGGGCGGGTGAATGCCTCGGCCAGGAAGACGACGTCGGGGTGTTCCGCTGAGACGGTTGCGATCAGCCATTCCCAGAACTGGAGCGGCTTGGTGTGCGGGTTGTCGACGCGGAAGATCTTGACGCCCTGCGCGATCCAGTGCCGGAGGACGCGGAGCGCCTCCGCCCGGATGCCCTCCGGGTCGTTGTCGAAATTGATCGGGTAGATGTCCTGGTACTTCTTCGGCGGGTTCTCCGCGTAGGCGATCGAGCCGTCCGGAAGCGTGGTGAACCACTCCGGGTGCGACTGCACCCATGGGTGGTCCGGCGCGGCCTGCAGAGCGAAGTCGAGCGCGACCTCCATGCCCTCCGCGCGGGCCGCTCGCACGAAGGCCCGGAAGTCCGCGAGAGTTCCGAGATCCGGGTGGACGGCGTCATGACCGCCTTCGGCGGAGCCGATCGCCCACGGCGAGCCGGGGTCGCCGGGCTGCGGATCGAGCGTGTTGTTGCGGCCCTTCCGGTTGATGCGACCGATCGGATGGATCGGGGGAAGGTACAGGACGTCGAAACCCATCGCCGCGACGGCCGGGAGCCGGCGCGTCGCGGAGCGGAACGTGCCGCTCTTGATCGTGCCGTCCTTCAGCCGGCGCGCCCCCTCCGAGCGGGGGAAGAATTCGTACCAGGCGCCGACGCCGGCGCGCTCGCGCTCGACCAGCAGTTCGTGACGCGGTCCGAGCGTCATCAGCGACGCCAGCGGTCGCGCCCGGAAGAACGAGGCGATCGCCGGATCGCGCACGACCTCGAGCGCCGCTTCGTCGGTGGTCGCGGGATCGCGCAGAGCGACCGCCGCGCTCTCGAGCCGTCGGCGCTCGGTGATCGGCCGCGACTTCTCGCCCGCCGCTCGCGTCGAACAGCTGGGCGCCCATCTCGCGCATGACCGCGGCGTCCACTCCGGCCGCGATCTTCAGGTCGGCGGCGTGCTGCCAGGTCGCGAAGTCATCCCCGAACGCCTCGAACCGAAACCCCCAGACTCCCTCCTCCAGGGGCGTGATGGCCGTCTCCCAGCGGTCGAAGCCATCGTTGAGCGGATGCAGCAGGTGGAGCGACTCGTCGCCCGACGGCGAGAAGAGACGCACGTGCACGCCGATGCGATCGTGCCCCTCGCGGAACGCCGTCGTGCGGAACGGAACGATCTCGCCGGCGAAGGCGCTGGGCCGGAACTGGCCATCCGGCACGGAGGGGAAGGACAGGGCGATCGGGATGCGGGAGGTGGCGGTGCGGCGATCGGGTTGCGCGTCGATCGCCGCGCGAACCGGGATGGGGGAGATGCTGCGCCAGGGGGAGGTGCGCGCCGTGCGCGTCGTCGTGACCACGTCTCGAACCTACCGCGCGCCCTGCCGAGGCGACAGCCTGCGGCGCGCCGCGGAGGTCGCTCACTCGGCCAGGAACAGGCGCATGGAGGTGGGGCCGACCCGCACGATCTCGCCGCCACGGAAGGCGTCGCGGACCCCGCTGGGCGCCTCGTCCTCGCTCGACCACAGCGAGACGAAGGACTCCACCTCCTCCAGCACGGGCAGCGTCACATCGATCGGACGCTCGTTGCCGTGAACGATCAGAAGGATGCGGTTGAAGGCCTCGCGCTCCGGCGTGGATGCGGCCACGTACTGGAGCGTGCGGTGGGACGGATCCGTCCACCGGTCGATCGACATGGTCGCGCCGGTGTGGTCGTACCACTCCATCACGGAAGCCGACGGAGTGCGCTCGCCGAGTTTCGCGAACCGCATCGGCCGCAGTGCCGGGTTCTCGCGACGAAGCTGCAGAAGTCGCTGCACGTGGGCGAACAGGTCCTTCTGCCACGGGGCGTGGTCCCACGAGAGCCAGGTCAGAGCCGAGTCGTGGCAGTAGGCGTTGTTGTTGCCGCGCTGCGTGCGCCCGAACTCGTCGCCCGCGGTGATCATGGGGACGCCGGCCGACAGCAGGAGCGTACCCAGGAGGTTGCGCATGGCCTTCCGCCGGGTCGCGAGGATCGCCTCATCGGCCGTCGGTCCCTCCGCGCCGTGGTTGAATGACCGGTTCGTGTCGGCGCCGTCGCGGTTCTGCTCGCCGTTGCCGACGTTGTGCTTGACGTCGTACGACACGAGGTCGCGCAGCGTGAAGCCGTCGTGGGCAGTCACGAAATTCACGCTCGCAAGCGGCCCACGCTCGACGCTGAAGGTGTTCGAGGAGCCGGAGAGTCGTGTGGCGAAGCCGCCGATGCCGACCGGGGCGGTCGACGCGCGACGTGCGTAGTCGACGTCGCTGAGCCAGAAGTTGCGCACCCGATCCCGGTAGCGGTCGTTCCACTCGTGCCATCCGTCGGCGAAGTTGCCGGTCTGCCAACCCCCCATGCCCACATCCCAGGGCTCGGCGATCATCTTGGCGCTCTCCAGCAGCGGGTCGTCCGTGATGGCGCGCAGCAGCGGGTGGTCCTTCGTGAACGCGTGGGCGGCGTCGCGACCGAGGGTCGCCGCCAGGTCGAATCGGAAGCCGTCGACCTGTACGTCGTTCGCCCAGTAGCGCAGAGAGTCGAGCACGAGTCGGGCGGCGGCATCCGTCGACGTGTTGACCGAATTTCCGCAGCCCGTCACGTCGATGTACGCGCCGTCCGCGTGCTGGCGGTAGTAGGAGCGGTTGTCGACGCCGCGCAGACTGGTGCGCGGACCGCCGAGACCCTCCTCGGCGGTGTGGTTGTAGACCACGTCGAGGATGACCTCGAGCCCTGCCTCGTGGAGCAGCTTCACCATGCCCTTGAACTCGCGCAGGATCGCCTCCGGACCGTGACGCCGGCTCTCCTCCGTGGCGTACGCGCCGTGCGGAGTGAAGAAGTTCAGCGAGTTGTAGCCCCAGTAGTTCGTCAGCCCGTGCTGCAGCAGTCGGGGCTCCGTGGCGAATGCGTGGACCGGCAGGAGCTCGATGCTCGTGACGCCCAAAGTCAGGAAGTGATCGATCATCGCCGGATGCGCCAGGCCGGCGTAGGTGCCGTGCAGCGCCGGGGGAACGAGCGGATGCCGCTTCGACATGCCCTTCAGATGACCCTCGTAGATCACGGTGCGGTCCATCGGCACCGCCGGCTTGGGGACGCCGCCCCAGTCGAAGGAGCCGTCGATCACGACGGACCTCCAGTCCTCGTAGCCGCCGCTGACCAGGCCTCTTGGAGTACGGCTCGATGAGAAGCGTGCCCGGATTGAATGTGCTCCCCGGATCATGGGGTCCGTCGACCCGGATGGCGTAGCGCGTTCCGGGGCGCAGCAGCCCGGTCGTCACCGACCACGCGCCGCCGCCGACCGGGCGGAGCGGAATCGTCTGGACGATCCAGTCGAGGTCGGTGTCGTCGAACACGACCAGATCGATCTCGCTCGCGTGAGCCGACCACACCCGCAGCGTGCCTCCGTCGGCGCCGAGCCTCACCCCGAGGTCGTCGAGCGCCGGACTGGACAGACCGGGCGTCGGGGCGAGCTCGGTGAGCGGTTCGGGCGGGACCATGCGCTCTACAGTAGTAAGGCGCTGAGGGGCGCAGGTCACCGCGAGCGGGGGAGTTCCATGGTCGTCTACCTCGACCACGCCGCGTCCACTCCGCTGCGAGCCGAGGCGCGCGCGGCGTGGATCGCGGCATCCGAGACGGTGGGCAATCCGTCCTCGATCCACGGCGCAGGGCAGGGCGCCCGAAGACTGCTCGAGGAGTCCCGCGAGCGGCTTGCGGCGACGCTGGACTGCGATCCGATCGAGATCGTCTTCACGTCGGGCGGCACCGAGTCGGTGAACCTCGGAATCACCGGCCTGTACCGAGCGCGTCGCGAGCGCACGGGTCGCAGCGCGATCGTGGTGCCCACGGCCGAGCACCACGCCACGATCGACACTGTCGAGTGGCTGCACGCGCACGAAGTGGCTGATCTCGAATGGGTGTCCGTCGACCGGAACGCCCTCGTCGACCTCGACGCGTGGCAGGCCTCCGTCGGCGGGGGAGATGCCGCGGTGGCCACGCTGCTCGCCGCGAACAACGAAGTCGGCACGGTGCAGCCCGTGGTCGCGGCATCCGCTGCCTGTGTCGAAGCCGGGGTTCCGATGCACGTCGACGCGGTCGGCGCGTTCGGCCACGTCCCGCTGTCGTTCCGGGCGCTGCGCGCGGAATCGGGTTCGGGCAGTGCGGGCCTGGTCGCCCTGAGCGTCGCGGCGCACAAGCTGGGAGGTCCCGTCGGAATCGGTGCCCTGGTGGTGGCCCGGGAGGCGCAGGTGGAGCCGATCCTGCACGGCGGAGGGCAGCAGCGGGGCATCCGCTCGGGCACGCAGGACGCGCCCGGTGCGGCGGCGTTCGCGGTCGCGGCCGAACTGGCCGTCGGCGAAGCCTCAGCCGAAGCCGTGCGGCTCCGTGGCCTCCGCGATCGGCTTCAGGAGGCTCTGCGCTCCCGCATCCCCGAGATCCGCATTTCGGCCGCCGGGGTCGAGCGCCTTCCCGGGCACCTGCATGCGGTGTATCCCGGCGCGCAGGGGGATTCGCTCCTGCTGCTGCTGGACGCCGCCGGCATCGCAGTGTCGACCGGCTCGGCCTGCCAGGCGGGTGTGCCGGAGCCGTCGCACGTCGTCCGCGCGATGGGCTGGGGCGACGAGGCGGCCCGCAGCGCGCTGCGCCTCACGCTCGGCCGCACGACGACCGACGCCGATGTGGACGCAATCATCGCCGTTCTGCCATCGGCCTACGAGCGCGCGCGTTCTGCCGGGCTCTCGTCGCGGCGTGTCGACGCTCCCAGCCTCGGCTGAGGCGCGCCTCGTAGACTGCCTCCATGCGTGTTCTGGCGGCGATGAGCGGGGGAGTGGACTCCGCTGTGGCCGCTGCGCGCGCCGTCGATGCCGGTCACGACGTCGTCGGAGTGCACCTCGCGCTCTCCCGGGCGGGCGGCACGCTGCGTTCCGGCAGCCGAGGCTGCTGCACGATCGAGGATGCGATGGACGCGCGCCGCGCGGCCGACCGCCTCGGCATCCCCTTCTATGTGTGGGACTTCTCCGAGCGGTTCCGCGACGACGTGATCGACGACTTCGTCGCCGAGTACAGCGCCGGCCGCACCCCCAATCCGTGCATGCGATGCAACGAGCGGATCAAGTTCGCAGCCGTGCTGGAGAAGGCCCTCGACCTCGGATTCGACGCGGTGGCGACGGGCCACTACGCGATTCTGCGGACCGGCTCAGACGGCGCGCTCGAGCTGCACCGTGCGAGCGATGCGGCCAAGGACCAGTCGTACGTGCTCGGCGTGCTGACTGCCCCACAGCTCGCCCACACGCTCTTCCCGCTCGGTGACACACCGTCGAAGGCCCTCGTGCGCGCCGAGGCCGAAGCCCGCGGACTCACCGTCGCCCGCAAGCCCGACAGCCATGACATCTGCTTCATCCCCGACGGCGACACCCGAGGATGGCTGGCGGAGCGCGTGGGCGCCGAACGCGGCAGCATCGTCGACCGCTCCGGAGCCGTCATCGGCTCGCACGAGGGTGCGCACGCATTCACGGTCGGACAGCGCAGGGGACTTGCTCTCGGCGTTCCCGCGTCCGACGGCAAGCCGCGCTTCGTGCTCGAGGTGCGGCCGGTGTCCAACACCGTGGTCGTCGGCCCGAAGGAAGCGCTGGCGACCGCGGAGATCGCGGGCGAGCGCTTCACCTGGACCGGCGCGGCGCCCTCCGAACGCGAGTTCGCCTGCCACGTGCAGATCCGGGCGCACGCGGATCCCGTGCCGGCACGAGCGATCGTCTCGGACGGGCTGGTCACGGTCGTCCCGGCGAGTCCGCTGGACGGAGTGGCTCCCGGCCAGACCGCTGTGCTCTACGAGGGCACGCGGGTGCTCGGGCAGTTCACGATCGACCGGACGGTATCGGCGGTTCCGGCGGGAGTCTGAAGCAGCAGCCCCGGCAGCGCGGGTGTTCGTGGGGCGCTGTCGCAGGCGGCTCCTAGAATTGCGGCGTGACGGATGCCGCTCTTCCCGCTGAACGATCCGAGCTGACACTCGAAGACGCCCGCGCCGAGGCGGTGCGCCTCACCGAGCTCATCCTCGAGGCCCGTGATGCCTACTACGGGCGCGACACCGTCGTGGTCGACGACGCGACCTACGACGGCTGGATGCAGCAGCTCGAGTCCATCGAGCGTCTGCATCCGCAGCTGCAGGGGCAGGACTCACCGACGCTCTCAGTGGGCGCCGCGTCCGGATCGCTGTTCGCGCCCGTCGAGCACGCCGAGCGGATGCTGAGCCTCGACAACGTCTTCAGCGACGAGGAGTTCCTCGCGTGGGCGGCGCGGGTGGAGCGGGACGCGGGGCGAGCGGTCCACTACCTGTGCGAGCTCAAGATCGACGGTCTCGCCCTCTCGCTCCGGTACGAGAACGGCCGCCTCGTCTCGGCGGCGACTCGCGGAGACGGCCGCGTAGGGGAGGACGTCACCGAGAACGTGCTCCGAGTGGCGGGCATCCCGCATCGCCTCACCGGTGAGGGGCATCCCCCGCTCGTGGAGGTGCGCGGTGAGGTCTTCTTCAACGTCGCCGACTTCGAGTCGCTCAACGAATACCAGGAGAAGATGGGCGACCGCCTGTTCGCGAATCCGCGCAATGCCGCGAGCGGCTCGCTGCGCCAGAAGACGGAGGGCAAGAACGAGCGTCAGCTCGAGGCGATGCGCCAGCGTCTGTCGCGGCTGCGGATGACGGTCCACGGCATCGGCGCCTGGCCCGCGCCGCCGGTCGCGACCCAGAGCGAGGTGTACGCGCTTCTGGCATCGTGGGGACTGCCGACGAGTGCGTACTTCCACGTCGCCCCCTCGGCGGCCGACGCCGACGCGTTCATCCAGCGGTACGCCTCCCACCGCCACGACGTCGAGCACGAGATCGACGGGATCGTCGTCAAGGTCGACGAGATCGCCCTGCACGACGAGCTCGGAGCAACCAGTCGCGCGCCGCGCTGGGCCATCGCCTACAAATACCCTCCCGAGCAGGTGAACACGAAGCTTCTCGACATCGTCGTCTCGGTCGGGCGCACCGGAAGAGCGACTCCGTTCGCGGTGATGGAGCCTGCGCGCGTCGCCGGCAGCGTCGTCCGGCAGGCGACCCTGCACAACCAGGGCGTGGTCAAGTCCAAGGGAGTGCTGATCGGCGACACGGTCGTGCTGCGCAAGGCGGGCGATGTCATCCCCGAGGTGCTCGGACCGGTCGTCGAGCTTCGCGACGGCACGGAGCGCGAATTCATCATGCCGGCCGACTGCCCGGAGTGCGGTTCCCGGCTGGCGCCGGCCAAAGAAGGCGACATCGACCTGCGCTGCCCCAACGCACGATCCTGCCCGGCGCAGGTCCGCGGCCGGGTGGAGCACATCGGGTCGCGCGGAGCGCTCGACATCGAGGGGCTGGGGGAGGTCTCTGCGGCTGCTCTGACGCAGCCGGTCAGACCCGAAACGCCGCCCCTGGTGACCGAAGCGGGTCTGTTCGAGCTGCGCGCCGAAGATCTGTTCCCGATCGACGTCGTCGTGCGCGACGCCGAGACCGGCCTGCCGCGGCTCCTCGAAGACGGCACTCCCGACACCCGGTCACCGTTCCGGCGGCAGCGCAAGAGAACCGACCCGGTTCACACGGAGGACGGCCCGTTCGACGGCGATGCCGAGCATGTCCTGTCCGCCGCTGCCACACAGCTGCTCGCGAACCTCGACGCGAGCAAGACGAAGGATCTCTGGAGATTCCTGGTCGCGCTCAACATCCGCCACGTCGGCCCGGTCGCGGCCCGCGCGCTCGCGCAGTGGTTCGGCTCGGTCGACGCAATTCGCGCGGCATCGCGCGATGAATTGGCAGCGGTCGAGGGCGTCGGCGGCATCATCGCCGACTCGCTCCGCGACTGGTTCGACGTCGACTGGCATCGCGAGATCGTCGAGCGCTGGACCGCCGCCGGGGCGCAGCTGCGCACACCCGGGCATGGCGGACCGGGCGCCGCCACCGTGGAGGGCGGCGTTCTGGAGGGCGTCACGGTCGTGGCGACCGGGTCGCTCGAGGGATACAGCCGGGAGGGCGCGCAGGAGGCCATCATCGCCGCGGGCGGCAAGGCGGCGTCCAGCGTGTCGAAGAAGACCGACTTCGTGGCCGCCGGCCCGGGCGCGGGATCGAAGCTCACCAAGGCCGAGGAGCTCGGCGTGCGCATCATCGACGCCGCGCAGTTCCGGACCCTCGTGACCGAGGGACCGGCGGCTCTCGACGCCCTCTCGCCCGACGCAGGATGATGGACGCATGGCCCAGTGGATCTATCGCATCGTGCCGACGAGGCCGGAGATGGTCGCCGACCCGACCGATGAGGAGAACGCGGTCGTCGACGAGCACTTCGGCTATCTGCAGGCGCTGAAGGACGCCGGCATCCTGATCCTCGCCGGTCGCACCCAGGTGGATGAGGGGACATTCGGCATCACGATCTTCGAAGCACCCGACGAGGCCGGCGCGCGCGCCGTGATGCAGACCGACCCCGCCGTGTCGGCCGGCGTCATGAGCGCCACCCTCTACCCGTACGCCGTCGCCGTCGCGCGGGACGGCCTCGCCGACTGAGACCGGCCGCCCGCAGAGCTCACCCGCCGCTGTTCAGCTGCAGCAGCGAGTCACGTACCTGCCGCCGACAGCACCTTCCCGATGAGCGACGTCGGCAGCGGCACGCCTTCTGGCCTAACTGGCGATCCACGGCCGAGGCGGTTCATACGTCGTCACCCGCTCAGACTATTGGGAGCCTGCAGCCGCCACAGGGGGCCGGGACTTCTCCGCCTAGACTTGCCGGGTGTCTGAAATCACCCCCGATCTCGTGCGCCATCTCGGCGTGCTCGCCCGGATCCAGCTGAGCGACGAGGAGGTCGAGAGGCTCACCGGCCAGCTCGACGTGATCGTCGACAACATCGCGAAGGTGTCACAGGTCGCGACCCCCGATGTGCCGGCAACGAGCCACCCGATCCCGCTGCAGAACGTCTACCGTCCCGACGAAGTCGGCGAAACCCTGACGCTCGCGCAGGCGCTGCAGAACGCTCCGGATGCCGCCGACGGCCGCTTCCGAGTGACGGCGATCCTCGGGGAGGAGCAGTGAGCGACGAGCTGATCAGGCTCACGGCGGCGGACCTCGCCGCCAGGCTCGCCTCGGGTGAGGTCTCCAGTGTGGAGGCGACGCAGGCGCATCTCGATCGGATCGCCGAGGTCGATGCCGACATCCACGCCTTCCTGCACGTGAGCGACCACGCACTCGACGTGGCAGCCGACATCGACCGCCGCCGTCGATCCGGAGAGGACCTCGGTCCTGTCGCCGGCGTTCCCCTGGCGATCAAGGACGTGCTCGTCACGACCGACATGCCCTCCACGAGCGGCTCACGCATCCTCGAGGGATACCTGTCGCCATTCGACGCCACCGTCGTCGCACGCTCTCGAGCCGCCGGTCTCGTGCCGCTCGGCAAGACGAACATGGACGAGTTCGCGATGGGGTCCTCGACCGAGCACTCCGCGTACGGTCCCACGCACAACCCGTGGGACCTGGATCGCATCCCGGGTGGCTCCGGTGGCGGCTCGGCCGCTGCTGTGGCGGCGTTCGAGGCCCCCCTCGCGCTCGGATCCGACACAGGTGGATCCATCCGCCAGCCCGCGCACGTGACGGGCACCGTCGGGCTCAAGCCCACCTACGGCGGCGTGAGCCGCTACGGCGCGATCGCGCTGGCCTCCAGCCTCGATCAGGTCGGCCCGGTCACCCGCACAGTGCTCGACGCAGGTCTGCTGCACGACGTGATCGGCGGCCATGACCCGCGGGACTCGACTTCGCTCACCGATGCGTGGCCGTCCTTCGCCGACGCCGCCCGTGAGGGCGCGCGCGGCGATGTCCTGCGCGGACTGCGGGTCGGCGTCATCAAGGAGCTCCCCGACTCCGGATTCCAGGCCGGCGTCTCCGACTCCTTCCGCTCCGCGCTGGAGATGATCCAGGCTCACGGCGCCGAGATCGTGGAGATCAGCGCCCCTCACTTCGAGTTCGGCGTCGCGGCGTACTACCTGATCCTCCCGGCCGAGGCGTCGAGCAACCTCGCGAAGTTCGACTCCGTCCGCTTCGGCATGCGAGTCATCCCCTCGGGCACTCCGACCGTGGAGGGCGTCATGGCGGCCACGCGCGACGCGGGCTTCGGCGATGAGGTGAAGCGCCGCATCATCTTGGGAACCTATGCCCTGTCCGCCGGGTACTACGACGCGTACTACGGATCGGCGCAGAAGGTGCGCACCCTCATCCAGCGCGATTTCGACTCCGCGTTCGCGGAGGTGGACGTCATCGCGACACCGTCCGCTCCCACGACCGCGTTCCGGCTCGGCGAGAAGATCGACGATCCGATGCAGATGTACCTGAACGACGTCACGACGATCCCGGCGAACCTCGCCGGCGTACCCGGCATCTCCATCCCCTCGGGCCTGGCCGAGGAGGACGGCCTGCCGGTCGGCATCCAGTTCCTCGCTCCCGCTCGCGAGGACGCGCGGCTGTACCGCGTAGGAGCGGCACTCGAGGCGCTGCTGGTCGATGCGTGGGGTGGACCGCTCCTGGACCGCGCCCCTGTGCGAGGAGGGGTCGTCTGATGAGCAAGGACAAGCTGATGCACTTCGACGAGGCACTCGAGCTGTTCGAGCCGGTGCTCGGGTTCGAAGTGCACGTCGAGTTGAACACGAAGACGAAGATGTTCTCTGCCGCGCCGAACTCGTTCGGTCGCGACGCCAACACCGACCTGGCGCCGGTCGACCTTGGCCTGCCCGGTTCGCTGCCGGTCGTCAACGAGCAGGCGGTGAAGTACTCGATCTCGCTCGGCCTTGCACTGGGCTGCCAGATCGCCCCGTCGAGCCGCTTCGCGCGGAAGAACTACTTCTACCCCGACCTCGGCAAGAACTACCAGATCTCCCAGTACGACGAGCCGATCGCCTTCGAGGGATCGGTCGAGGTCGAATTGTCGGATGGCACGCGGGTGGTGGTGCCGATCGAGCGCGCCCACATGGAGGAGGATGCCGGCAAGCTCACGCACGTCGGCGGCTCGACCGGTCGCATCCAAGGTGCCGAGTACTCCCTCGTGGACTACAACCGTGCGGGCGTGCCGCTGGTCGAGATCGTGACCAAGCCGATCTACGGCGCCGAGCACCGTGCGCCTGAGATCGCCAAGGCGTACGTGCAGACGATCCGTGACATCGTGCTGTCGCTCGGCATCTCCGACGCGAAGATGGAGCGCGGCAACCTGCGCTGCGACGCGAACGTGTCGCTGCGCCCGCGGGGGCAGGAGAAGCTGGGCACCCGCACCGAGACGAAGAACGTCAACTCCATGCGATCTGTGGAACGCGCCGTCCGCTACGAGATCCAGCGCCAGGCGGCGATCCTCGCAGCAGGAGGAACGATCACGCAGGAAACGCGGCACTGGCACGAGGACACCGGCACGACGTCGCCCGGACGACCCAAGTCGGATGCCGACGACTACCGCTACTTCCCCGAACCCGACCTCCTTCCCGTCGTGCCATCGCCTGACCTGATCGAGGAGCTGCGCGCCGCCTTGCCGGAGCGCCCGGCGGAGCGCCGGCGCCGGCTGAGGGCGGAGTGGGGATTCAGCGACCAGGAGTTCCAGGACGTCGCCAACGGCGGCCTGCTGGCCGAAGTGGCCGCCACGATCGAGGCGGGATCCACACCGGCGGCGGCGCGCAAGTGGTGGACCGGAGAGATCACCCGCGTCGCCAACGCGCAGGGCCGGGAGCCGGCTGACCTGGTGTCGCCGGCCGACGTCGCCGCGCTCCAGGGCCTCGTCGACGCCGGCACGCTGACCGACAAGCTCGCCCGTCAAGTGCTGGAGGGGGTCATCCTCGGCGAAGGAACGCCGCAGCAGGTCATCGACCAGCGGGGGCTCGCAGTCGTCTCCGACGACGGCGCACTGATCGCCGCGATCGACGAGGCTCTGGCCGCCCAGCCCGACGTTCTGGCGAAGATCCGGGACGGCAAGCTCCAGGCGGCGGGCGCCGTGATCGGCGCCGTCATGAAGGCCATGAAGGGCCAAGCGGATGCCGCGCGAGTGCGGGCGCTGATCATGGAGCGCGCCGCGCAGTAGGAGCCCGCGGATGTCCGCGATCCGGGGGAGAATCGAGCCATGGGACGCGGGGACGGCACGGGGCGCATCGTCTCATCGGATGACGCGGATGACACCGGCACCGGCATCCTCCACGTCGACATGGACGCGTTCTACGCGTCGGTCGAGATGCTGGACGACCCGTCGCTGAGGGGAAAGCCGATCATCATCGGCGCCCCCGAGAGCCGCTCCGTCGTCTCCAGCGCCTCATACGAGGCGCGGAGATTCGGCGTCCGCTCCGCCATGCCCGTCGGCCAGGCGCTGCGCCTGTGCCCGACGGCGATCGTGGTGCTGCCGCATTTCGATCGATATGTGGAGATGTCCCGGCAGGTGATGAGCATCTTCCACGACGTCACTCCGCTCGTGGAGCCGCTGTCGATCGACGAGGCGTTCCTGGATGTGCGGGGGGCGCGACGTCTGTGGGGCAGTCCCGGCGCGATCGCACGGACGCTGCGGCGGCGGGTGCTGGATGAGACCGGCCTGACCTGCAGCATCGGGGTGGCGGCCACGAAGCACGTGGCCAAGATGGCCTCCACGATCAGCAAGCCGGACGGCCTTCTCATCGTGCCCGAGGCCGACACAGCCGCCTTCCTGGCACCGAGATCGGTGCGCGCTTTGTGGGGCATCGGTCCCAAGTCAGCGGAGTCACTCGAATCGCGCGGCATCCACACCGTTGCCGACGTGCTCGACACACCCCGGCCGGTCCTGGAGCGGGCGCTCGGAGCCGCCATGGGCGACCGCATCTGGCATCTCGCGCGCGGGCTCGACGCCCGCCTGGTCGACACGACGCGCGTCGAGAAGAGCGTGGGCCACGAAGAGACGTTCCATCGCGACATCGACGAGCCTGCCGTGCTGCGCTCAGAGCTCCGGCGGCTCGCCGACCGCGTCGGTGCCCGTCTGCGCTCGCATGGCTGGGAGGCGCGGACCGTCTCCATCAAGGTGCGTTTCGCGGACTTCACGACCGTCAGCCGCTCCCAGACACTGCCCGAGCCGACCGCGGTCGGTCAACGCATCGGCGAAGCCGCCCTGGAGCTTTTCGGGACGGTCGATGAAGGCCGGCCGGTCCGGCTGGTGGGCGTGAGGGCCGAGAAGCTGCGTCCGTCAAGCCAGGACGGCCCGACGCTGTGGGACGACGACGCGGAGTGGAAGCGCGTGGAGGGGGCACTCGACGACGCATCCGCCCGGTTCGGAAAAGGCGCGGTGACACGCGCGACGCTCTTGGGCAGCGCCCGCGGAGGAGCAACCCTTCCATCGCACCCCCGACCCCCGAAGATCGGGTGACTTCGGAGGCGAATCCTCTGGGCATGCCGAGCTGCGCCGGGTAGCGTGGACCCCATGCCCAACATCGCACTCGAGCTCGGCAAGCAGTCCGCGACCTTCGGCGTCCACAGCGCCTACGGAGAGCAGGTGGACGTCGGAGGGATCCGCATGGTTCCGGTCGCTCTGGCGTGGACCGGCTTCGGTGGAGGCTCCGACGAGGCCGGCAACGGCGGTGGAGGCGGCGGCGGATACTCGGTGCCGCTGGGCGCATACATCCGGAAGGGTGATGCACTCACGTTCGAGCCGAACATCGTGTCGTTCCTCGCGGTCGCGATCCCGTTCGTCTGGGTGGCCGGACGTGCGCTGAGCCGTGTCATCCGCGCGCTCAAGCGATAGGTCCGACCCGGTTTCCGCAGCACTGGATCTCGCTGCCACCCACGTTCTGGACGCCATCGTCGCGATCGCCGCGTCCAATCCGGTCGTGCTGATCGACGGTCGAAGCGGCTCGGGCAAGACGTCGCTCGCCCGCATGCTGGTCGCGCGATGGCCGCTTCGGGGCAGGGTCCAGCTCGTCGGGCTCGACGCACTCTATCCGGGCTGGGACGGGCTCGCCGAGGGAGTGGAGACGGCCCGCGAACTCATCCTTCGACCGCACGCGCGCGGACTGCTGGGCGTATGGGAGCGCTGGGATTGGGACAGGTCGGAGCGTGCAGAGGCCCATGCCGTCGACCCCTCGCTTCCGCTCATCGTGGAAGGCTCCGGGCTGCTCACGGCGGCGACCGCGCGGCTCGGCGATGTGCGCGTCTGGCTGGAATCGCCCCTGCGCTCGCGCATGCAGCGAGCACTCCAGCGCGACGGAGAGATATACCGGCCGCACTGGACGCGCTGGGCGGAGCAGGAGGAGCGACACCTCGCACGCGACCAGCCTGAGCGGCGTGCGACCCACGTGTTCGCCATTCCGTGACGCTCGCTCAGTCGTCTTCCGTCGCGGCCTGCACCAGGCCGTCGAGTCGATACCCCAGCCACTCGTAGATCCCGAAGCGCGGATCTCCGACGTCGTGATCGTCCTCGCTGCGGATGTCCAGCCGCGTCGCGAGCACGAGCCGGATCGCCGCCAGGCAGCGAAGCCACGCCCGCAGCAGCTCCGGTTCCAGCCGGATCTGCACGAGCTCCAGAAGCACATCGTCATCCGGCCCGGCCCCATCGGGGATCGCCGAGGCCTCGCTCAGAGAACCCAGCACGTCGCCGGCGTCCTGCCGCCGACGCTCCAGCAGGTCGCGCTCGGTCATCTCTCGAAAGTCCTCGGATGCCGCTGCGTCGTCCGCGTAGGCGTCCGGTACCAGACGCGCGATCGCCGGGTCGCCCGCCGTGCTGGCGGCATCCTCCATCAGGTCCGCGAACTGCGTCACAAGCCCCGCCAGATGTGCAGCCTCCATGCGGGTGAGCTCCAGCACGACCACACGGGAGCCGGTCACAGCGGCGCCTGGCGGATCGTCGCCCACAGCCCGTAGTCGTGCATGGCCTGAGCGTGCAGCTCCATCTGCTCCCGCGCGCCCTCCGCCACGACGGCATGACCGTCGTTGTGGACGGCGAGCATCAGCCGCTCCGCGTGGGGGCGGTCGAACCCGAAGTACTCACGGAAGACGTGCGTGACGTAGCTCATCAGATTGACCGGGTCGTTCCAGACCACGGTCTGCCACGGACGGCGCACCTCCTCGTCCTGACGGATGCCGACATCTTCGCGCAGGTCGGCATCGGCGAGGAGGGTCATCACGCCCACCCCAGCTCATGCAGTCGGGCGTCGTCGATCCCGTAGAAGTGCGCGATCTCGTGCACGAGCGTGGTGTGCACCTCATCGCGCAGCTCGTCTTCGCTCTCGCATGCGGCCAGGTGGGGCTCCCGGTAGACGATGATGCGATCCGGCAGTTCGCCGACGCCGTACCGGTCGCGCTCGGTGAGCGCCCAGCCGTCGTACAGTCCGAGCAGGTCGAGGCTCCCGTCCTCGGGCCGGTCCTCGACGACGAAGATCACGTTGTCGAGGCCGTCGACCATGTCGTCGGGCAGCTGGTCGAGCTCATCGACGACCAGCGCCTCGAACGCCACGGCATCCATGTCAATCATTGGGGTGAGTAACGGGGCTCGAACCCGCGACATCGGCCACCACAAGGCCGCGCTCTACCAACTGAGCTATACCCACCATGCTCACCCGCTCGCGCGGGGAACCCGAAAATTCTCTCATACTTCAGGAGCGAACGACGAAACGGCAGCGGCCGCCGCGGCGCGTGCTCCGTCGCTCGACGGGCCCGGCTCGGGCACGAACACCGCAGACCGGTAGTACGACAGTTCGAGGATGGACTCGCGGATATCGGCGAGCGCTCGATGTCCGCCTCCCTTGGCGGGAGCGTGGATGTACGCGCGCGGATACCAGCGTCGGCTGAGCTCCTTGATGCTCGACACGTCGACGTTGCGATAATGAAGCCAGCGGTCCACCCGCGGCATGTACTTCGCCAGGAACATGCGGTCGGTCCCGATGGTGTTGCCCGCCAGCGGAGCCTTGCCTTCCAGCGGCACGAAGCGCTGGATGTACTCGAGGGCCTCGAACTCCGCCTCCGCGACACTCACACCGCCGGGGATCTCCGTCAGCAGTCCGGACTTCTCGTGCATCGCCGTGACGAAGTCGTTCATGTGAGCCAGAGCGGAGGCATCCGGCTTGATGACGATCGAGAAGCCGGAGTCGAGCGGTCGAAGCTCGAAGTCGGTGACGACGACGGCGATCTCCACAAGTTCGTCGATCGTGAGGTCGAGTCCCGTCATCTCGCAGTCGATCCAGACCAGACGGTCGTTCTCGGAAGCCCCCACCATGGCCTCCATCCTAGTCAGGGGCCGGGGACACGGACGGTGGGGCGGTCCCCGTCGGGGCCGACGAATGCCGGCGCGCTAACCTGGATGAGCGCCTCCGTAGCTCAGTGGATAGAGCAGCGGCCTTCTAATCCGCCGGTCACAGGTTCGAGTCCTGTCGGGGGCACCAGACGCAGGTCGGCGTGCCCTCTGGTGCGCCGAGAAGGCCGGGCGTACGGTCGAAGTGTCGGAAGGGGATTCGATGATGAGCACCACCCAAACGCACCACAGTCTCTGGGTGGCCTACGGGCGCTCGGGCGTCGTGGGCAGCATCCGCAAGGACGAGGCCGGATACACCGTGACCATGGCGGGTGCCGACGCCGCGGCGGGCAGCTACCCGTCCATGGAGATCGCGAAGAACGCGCTCCACTCGCGGATGACTCCGGGCAGCGACTGGCCTGAGTTCCGCGAACACTGATCGGGTCTAGACGGTCGCGCTCGTGACGGGCGCCACCGATCCCGGGCGGCGCGAGCCTGGGCGCCGCTCAGTGTCCAGGAGAGGCAGAGCGATGTGCACGAGCGGCCCGATCAGGGCCGCGAACAGGACCGTGCCGACCCCCACGGTGCCGCCCAGCGCCCATCCGATCGCCAGGACGGTCACCTCCACGAGCACCCGGCAGACCCAGATGGGCCATCCGAGGCGGGCATGCAGACCCGTCATCAGTCCGTCGCGCGGCCCGGGTCCGAACCGGGCACCGATGTAGAGCCCCGACGCGATCGCGACCAGGACGATCCCGCCGAGCAGCATTCCGATCTGAGTGAGCAGCCCGGTGATGGGCGGAACGAGCCACAGGACAGCCTGCATGCTCGTTCCGACGAGGAGGATGTTGGCGACTGTGCCCACTCCCGGCTTCTGTCGGAGGGGGATCCACAGCAGCAGGACGAGGAACCCCACGATGTTCGTGATCCAGCCGATGCCGACGCCGGTGTGAATCGACAGGCCCTGAGCGAACACGGTCCAGGGATCGACGCCCAGGCCGGCCTCCACGGTCATTGCGCACCCCGCTCCGTAGAGAGGGAGACCGAGGAGCAGCTGGAGGATGCGGCGGGTCATGAGCCCATCCAATCAGGACATTGGCCCGCAGCTTGCAGTCCAATCTCGCTATTGTGGCTTCATGGACTCTCGGATCTCCGCTCGCGCCCTCTCCGCCGCACTCGGCGGATGGCGCATGCGCGACCCCGCATACGAGGCGCTGGCCGACGGCATCCGGCTGCTCTGTCTCGACAACCGGCTCGCGCCGCGCACGACCCTTCCGGCGGAAAGGGAGCTCGCAGCGGCACTCCGCCTCAGCCGCAGTACGGTCGCCGCGGCCTACCGCAGCCTTCGGGAGTCGGGGCACATCGCCAGCACCCGCGGATCCGGAAGCGTGACGCTGCCGCTGCACCGCAGCGATCCCGGACGCGCGCTCGCGGGTGAGGGGGCGATCGACCTGCAGCAAGCCAGCCCGCCCGCGTGGCCGGGGCTCGCGGGTCTCATCTCTGAGGTCGCCCGATCGGCCTCCACCATCGTCTCCCGGGTGGGCTACGACGTGTTCGGACGCGTCGATGTGCGAGAAGCGATCGCGCAGCGGTATAGCGAACGCGGCATCCCCACGTCGGCCGGGCAGATCCTCGTCACGACCGGCGCGCAGAGCGCGATCCACCTGCTCGCGTCGGTGCTGTTGAACAGAGGCGACCGCGCGCTGATCGAGACACCCACCTACCCTCACGCCGCCGATGCGCTGAGGCGGGCGGACGCGCGTCTTGTCGGAGTTCCGGTCACCACCGACCAGGGCTGGGACCTGGATCGGGCCGAGCAGGCGTTCGCTCGCACCCTGCCGGTGCTCGCCTACCTCATGCCGGACTTCCAGAACCCGACCGGTCGATCGATGACGGCGGGGGAGCGCACCGCGATCCTTCGGGCTTCGGAGCGCTCCGGCACGGTCCTCGTCCTCGATGAGACCACAGCCGATCTGGACATCGATCGTGGTCCCGTGCCGCCGGGATTCCTGGACGGCGACCCGACCTTGATCGTCCGCGTCGGCTCACTGGGCAAGACGGTGTGGGGCGGGCTGCGTGTGGGATGGATCCGCGCCGACGTCGACCTCATCCGGAGGCTGGTCGCATCGCGCCCGGCGCACGACCTCGGCACACCCGAGTTCGAACAGGCGGTCGCGGCGGCGGTCTTCCCGCAGTTCGGCGCCGTCGTCGCCCAGCGCTCGCATGTCCTCAGCGCCGGAAGGCACGCCGTCGTCGATGCTCTGGAGCGGATGCTTCCGGAGTGGCGGATTCCCCACGCCGACGGCGGGGTGTCACTGTGGATCGAGCTCGACGCTCCGCTGAGCTCCGCTCTTGTCATGCACGTGCGCTCACGGGGCCTCCTCCTGTCGGCCGGCCCGCGGTTCTCCGTGGATGGCGGACACGACCGGCATCTGCGGATCCCGTTCACCGCGCCACCCGACGAGCTGGTCCGAGCCGTCGGGATCCTCGCGGAAGCCTGGCCGCGCGTGCGTGGCGGAGCACCGGTGTCGCTGGCGGATCAGCTCGACTCGGTCGTCTGAGGGGCATCATCGCGCCAGCCTCACGCACTCGACCGCGTCATCGGCAGACCAGAACTCCCCGAGGTCGCGGAAGGCTCGGCTCGGCGCGTGATAGCGCCGGGCCCGGTAGCGGATGTCGTGCCCCTCCCGGATCGCCTGAAGATGGCCGATCACCCGACCGCTCCGGTCGAGGATGCGCCAGAGCGCCGGTGCGGCAGGCAGCAGGCGGGCGTTCGCCCGTGACAGCGACGGCGTGGCGGGGACGGGTGTCTTCTTGCAAGAGGCTCATGAATGCTCCTTCCTCATTCGAAGATACGTACTACCCCCGACATCGCCGATCGACGCCGGGCAGCGGAGGCGGTCCGCCATTCCTCCCCAGGCGCGCGACGACCGCGCTCTCTCCCCAGGGTCGCGACGACCCGGCTCCGACGCGTGCGATGGCCGCAGCCTGGGTGTGCGCCGGTGCCCGACGGGCACTCGGGCACCGGCGCGACCCGAGGAGAGTCCTCGGGCGGAAAGGAGGTGTCATGAGCGACACCATCACGATCGTCGGCGTCATCGGGACCGATCCCGAGGTGAAGACGTGGAACGGCACGCAGATCACCACGTTCCGTGTCGCGAGCAAGGACCGGCGCTTCGACCGGGTCACCGGTGCATGGGTCGACGGGGAGACCAACTGGTACACCGTCTCCGCGTACCGGCGGCTGGCGGAGCACGCCTTCCGGTCCCTCGCATCGGCGCGACCGCGTCATCCTCACCGGCCGGCTGCGAGTGCGCAACTGGGACTCGGGGGACAAGAGGGGCACCTCCGTCGATGTGGACGTCGATGCGATAGGTCACGACCTGCTGTTCGGAACCACGAGCTTCGCGCCGGACAGCGCGACGCCGGCCGCCGCACCGGCGTCGGAGGGCGACGCGTGGGCGCCCGCCGCGGCTGCAGGGGAGGCGTGGGACACGGCGCCTCTGGGATCCGGTGCCCGAAGCGAGCCTGCGGCGCGCGACGATGATGAAGCGGCCGTTGGGGAGGGCGATGACACGGCGCCGAAGCGGCTCGCGCTCGCGGGAGCGGAGACGCCGTTCTGAGTCGGGTGTGACGACGGATGCTCGGGGTGGCGAGATTTAGACTCGGTCCGTGTCCCGCCACCTCGAGAGTCGCCGCATTCCAACCGCACGGTCGGCGATCCTCTGGGCGGCTGTGTGCGCCGCCGGTCTGCTGACGGGGTGTTCCGGCGGGCAGGACATCGCCGCCCCCGCAACCAGCGCGAGCATCCTCGACCCAGCAACCGACAGCCCGACTGTCTCACCGACGGCTCCTGCGTCCGGACCGGCCCAGGCGGCACTTGAGCCGGAGGGAACCGCCGCGGACAACCTGCCGCTGTTCACCGACGTGACGAACACCGTGTGGGCATCACCCGATCAGGTGTCGGGGCGGGCCTATGTCGACGCGCTGGTGGCGGCAGGGTTCGACAAGGCCGCCATGCAGGTGACACCGGATCAGTCCACGGTCGGAAATCCTGCGGAGAGCATCCAGTTCTCCGTGCGGTGGGGGCAGGAGTGCCTCGTGGGTCAGGTCGGCCCGACGACGGGGTCGCCCGTGACGGTCGTCGTCCCCGTGCTCGCGGAGGGCACGTGCTTGGTCGGCGAGACGCGGCCCATCGACTGGTGACCCACGCCGACCCCCGCCCGACGGCGTGGGCGCGCCTGGGCGGCCCGTAGACTGGACAGGTTATGGCTGAATACGTCCCGCAAGTCCTATTCCCCCAGGCCGAGACGGAGCATCCTCGTGGCTGAATACATCTATTCGATGGTCCGTGCCCGCAAAGCCGTCGGCGACAAGGTGATCCTCGACGACGTCACGATGGCTTTCCTCCCGGGAGCCAAGATCGGCGTACTCGGGCCGAACGGAGCCGGAAAGTCGACGATCCTCAAGATCATGGCCGGCCTCGACACCCCCAGCAACGGTGAGGCGAGGCTCAGTCCGGGCTACAGCGTCGGCATCCTCATGCAGGAGCCCGAGCTCGACGAAGACAAGACGGTCCTGGAGAACGTGCAGCAGGGCGTCGGCCCTATCAAGGAGAAGCTCGACCGCTTCAACGAGATCTCCGCGCTCATGGCCGATCCGGACGCCGATTTCGACACGCTCCTGGCCGAGATGGGAACGCTTCAGGAAGCCATCGACACGGCCGACGCCTGGGACCTGGACTCCCAGCTCGAGCAGGCCATGGACGCGCTGCGCACCCCGCCGTCCGAGGCGATCGTGAGCAACCTGTCCGGCGGCGAGAAGCGCCGCGTCGCGCTGTGCAAGCTCCTGCTGCAGAAGCCCGACCTGCTGCTGCTGGACGAGCCGACCAACCACCTCGACGCCGAGAGCGTGCAGTGGCTCGAGCAGCACCTGGCCAAATACGCCGGTGCCGTGCTCGCCGTCACGCACGACCGGTACTTCCTCGACCACGTCGCCGAGTGGATCTGCGAAGTGGATCGCGGCCGGCTCTACCCCTACGAGGGCAACTACTCGACCTACCTCGAGAAGAAGCAGGAGCGCCTGCAGGTGCAGGGCAAGAAGGATGCGAAGCTCGCCAAGCGCCTCGCCAGCGAGCTCGAGTGGGTGCGCAGCAACGCCAAGGGCCGTCAGACCAAGTCCAAGTCGCGTCTTGCCCGGTACGAGGAGATGGCGGCCGAGGCCGACCGGACTCGGAAGCTCGACTTCGACGAGATCGTCATCCCGCCCGGCCCGCGGCTCGGGCAGGTGGTCCTCGAGGCCAAGAACCTCAAGAAGGGATTCGACGGACGCAGTCTGATCGAGGGATTGACCTTCACCCTTCCGCGCAACGGGATCGTCGGCATCATCGGCCCCAACGGCGTCGGCAAGACCACGCTCTTCAAGACCATCGTGGGGCTCGAGCCTCTCGACGGCGGGAATCTCAAGGTCGGCGAGACGGTGGAGATCTCCTACGTCGACCAGAGCCGCGGCGGCATCGACCCGAACAAGTCGCTGTGGGAAGTCGTCAGCGACGGGCTCGACTGGATCCAGGTCGGCAAGGTGGAGATCCCCTCGCGCGCGTACGTGTCGCAGTTCGGGTTCAAGGGCCCGGATCAGCAGAAGAAGGCCGGCGTCCTCTCCGGTGGAGAGCGCAACCGACTGAACCTCGCGCTCACGCTCAAGCAGGGCGGCAACCTGCTGCTGCTCGACGAGCCGACGAACGACCTCGACGTCGAGACGCTCGGCAGCCTGGAGAACGCGTTGCTCGAATTCCCGGGCTGTGCCGTCGTGATCACGCACGACCGGTGGTTCCTCGACCGCATCGCGACGCACATCCTCGCCTACGAGGGAACCGCCGACGACCCCGACCAGTGGTACTGGTTCGAGGGCAACTTCGAGGCGTACGAGGAGAACAAGATCGAGCGGCTCGGCCCGGACGCGGCGAACCCGCACCGCTCGACGTATCGCAAGCTCACGCGTGACTGACGAGACCGTCCGCGGCCGGCACGCGCCGCCTGCACATCCCCATCCACCTTCGATGGGGTGATCTCGACGCGTTCAACCATGTCAACAACGCCTCGATGCTCAAGCTGCTCGAGGAGGTGCGGGTGCGCGCCTTCTGGCGGCCCGCCGCCGACGAGGACGCGCCGCCGACGGCGGTGCTCGACTCCGGCATCGACGCAGGAACGCTGACGCTCATCGCCCGGCAGGAGATCGAGTACCTGCGTCCCGTGCCGTACCAGCGCAACCCGCTGGATGTTCAGCTGTGGTTCGGAAAGCTGGGCGGATCGAGCATCGAGGTCTGCTACGAGGTGTTCAGCCCCGCCTCCGCCGTCGGGCAGGAGCTGTACGCCCGCGCCTCCGCGGTCGTGGTGATGGTGGATGCCGCAACCGGCCGGCCCGTGCGCCTGAGCGATGAGCAGCGCTCGGCATGGCAGCCCTACCTGGGTGAGCCCGTCGCCTACGCGCACCGTCGCTGAACGCCTGAGCTGCCGAGCGCCCGCCCTGCGCCGCCGCGCGCCCGCCCTGCCACGTGCCGCGGAACCGGGTGTGGCGGGTCAGCGCCGAGCGCTCGGGTCTTCGGGGACGCGCACCATGATCTCCTGGGCGACACTGGCCAGCAGCATCCCGTCGCGCGAGTAGATGCGGCCGGTCGCCAGTCCCCGCCCGCCTCGCGCGCTGGGCGACTCCTGCACGTACAGCATCCACTCGTCGACCCGCCCGGGTCGATGCCACCACATGGCGTGGTCGAGGCTCGCCACCTTGAGCCCCGGCGTTGCCCACGCCACACCGTGCGCCCGCAGGATGGACTCCTGGATGGTGAGGTCGCTGAGGTAGGCCAGCGCAGCTCGATGAACGCGCTGATCATCCGGAACCGGCCGGCGTGTCCGCATCCACACGGCCTGCCGGGGAACATGCTCGCCCTCGACGGTCGAGATACAGGGGCGAGGGGACGTGCCGCACGTCCACCGGCCGGTCGATGAACAGTCGCTTCGACATCGGATGCAGTCCCGCGAGATGCTCCTCGAGGTCTGGAAGGTCCTCGGGTCGGGGCAGGTTCGCCGGCATATCGGTCTGATGCTCGATCCCCGGATCCGCGTCCTGGAACGACGCGATCATGGAGAAGATCGGCACGCCGTCCTGGAACGCCTGGGTGCGGCGCGTGGAGAACGAGCGCCCGTCGTGGATGCGGTCGACCGAGAAGGTGATGCCGTTCGACGCGTCGCCCGGCCGCAGGAAGTAGCCGTGCATCGAATGGACCGACCGGCCCTCGGGGATCGTGCGCTCTGCGGCGACGACGGACTGTGCGAGCACCTGGCCGCCGTACACCCGCCCAAGAGGCATCGACTGCGAGACTCCGGTGAAGATGTCCTCGGTCGTGCGAGCTCCGGAGTGGGACAGATCGAGGACCGCGAGCATCGAAGCCACCGGATCGGGATCTGGGACGAAGTCGTCGGGGGCGGTGTGATGAGCGTCGGTCACAGTGATGTAGCTTAGGGCGGATGTCTCAGCGCCTGATCTTCGCGGACCCCCGTGCCGCGGCGGATGCGCTCACCTTCGCGAGCCGGACGGCGCGCGTCGGAGACGGCGCGGTGCGTCTGAGCGCCCGAGACGGCGCGCTCACGATGACCTCCGCACCCTTCGCGCCGCGCGGGCTGTTCGACGCCACACCCACCGTGCTCGCGATGCGCGTGCTGCCCGTGGACCCCGAGCTCGTCTGCGACCTCGTGGTCGAGGCATCCGGCCTGCGAGCAGCGGACGACAGCGCCGCCGAGCTGGTCTTCCGGAGACGGCTCTCGCTCCGTCGTGGGCGGGAGTGTCCCCACCCCGGCGCGGTTGGGCGCCGGGCGGGGTGGTTCAGGCCTCGGTCCTGGCCGCGCGTGCGCAGTGGGGCATCGCGGCCGTCGCCGAGTCGCTCCCGCAGAATCCGGGCGAGGATGCCGTCCGCGCGGTCCGCGCCTCCGTCTGGGGCGTGCCCGACGAGCCCCTCGACGGGCTTCCGCTCGGAGCCGCGTTCGCCGCGTTCACCCTCGGTTTCATCGTGGGCGAAGAGGACGCCGCGGTTCGCACCGCCGGTCCGTGGACCCGGGTGTCGTTGGCTCGCGGTCACGTGATCGTGCGCGGTCCCGCGCGCGTCGGAATGACCGCCGTCCGCCAGACCGGGCTCTCCGAAGACTAGACGGTGCCGCGGCCGCCCGTCCTGCGGCGCGGCCGGAGAACAGGCATCCGCCGAGGAACGTCCCCTCGAGGGCCCGGTATCCGTGCATGCCGCCGCCGCCGAAGCCGCTCGCCTCGCCGGCCGCGTAGAGGCCCGCGACCGGATCGCCGCCCGGCGCGAGGGCGCGGCCCTCGAGGTCGGTCTCGATCCCGCCGAGCGACTTGCGGGTGAGGATGTGGAGTTTGACGGCGATGAGCGGCCCCGCTTTGGGGTCGAGGATCCGATGCGGCGCGGCGGTGCGGATGAGCCGGTCGCCGCGGAACGCCCGCGCGGAGCGCAGCATCGCGATCTGAGCATCCTTCGTGAAGTCGTTGTCCATCTCGCGATCCCGCGCCTCCACCTCGACACGCACCTGGTCGGAGTCGAGCACGTCGCCACCGGGCAGCGCGCTGCATGCCCGCGACGAGGTCATCCAGTGTGTCGCGCACGACGAAGTCGTCCCCGACGTCCATGAAGGCCCGCACCGGGCCCGGCGGCGCCCTTGCCGAGCCGCGATCTGACGAGCAGCGGCACGTCCTTGCCGGTCAGATCGGGATTCTGCTCGCTGCCCGACAGCGTGAACTCCTTCTCGATGATCCGGTGGGACAGGACGAACCAGGAATGATCGTGGCCCGTCGTGCGCAGGTGAGCGAGAGTGCCGAGAGTGTCGAAGCCGGGGAACAGCGGCACGGGAAGCCGCCGTCCGGTCGCGTCGAGCCAGATCGAGGATGGGCCGGGGAGGATGCGGATGCCGTGCAGCGGCCACACGGGGTCGTGGTTCTGGATGCCCTCGACGTAGTGCCACATCCTGTCGCCGTTGATGAGCCGCGCGCCCGCCTGCTCGCTGACGGCGAGCATGGAGCCATCGACGTACGCGGGCACGCCCGCGATCATCGACGACGGAGCACCGCCCAGACGCGCCGGCCACTGCCGCCGCACGAGATCGTGATTCCCGCCGATGCCGCCCGACGAGACGATCGTCGCACCCGCGGAGATCTCGAACGACCCGACCACCTCACGCGAGGTCTCGGTGCCGCGCGCGGCTCCGGACGGGGCGAGGACGTCGCCGACCGCGCCGGTGACGGCACCGCCGGTCGACAGGAGCCCGGTGACCCGGTGGCGCGGGAGGATCGTGACCAGGCCTCGGGCCTCGCCCGCCTCGACCGCCGTCTGGAACGGAGCCACGATGCCGGGACCGGTGCCCCAGGTGACATGGAACCGCGGAACGGAGTTGCCCGGGCCCGTCGCCGTGTAGCCGCCTCGCTCGGCCCAGCCCACGACGGGGAAGAAGCCGACGCCGCGCTCGCGCAGCCACGCGCGCTTCTCCTGGTGTGCGAAGTCGAGATAGGCCTCGGCCCATCGGCGAGGCCACGCATCCTCGTCGCGATCGAATCCCGCGTTGCCGAACCAGTCCTGGCGGGCGAGCTCGACGGAGTCCTTGATGCCCATGCGGCGCTGCTCGGGGGAGTCGACGAAGAAGAGTCCGCCGAACGACCACCATGCTTGCCCGCCGAGATTGGTGCGCGGCTCCTGGTCGACGAGCACGACGCGTCGGCCCGCCGCGACGGCCTCGCTCACGGCGACGAGACCGGCCAGACCCCAGCCGATCACGAGGACGTCTGTCGACTGCGTCGTGGGCGATGCGGACATGTGCGACTCCTTCGTCGGCGGGCGAGCGGCGCTCAGTGCGGAGGCGCCGGTGCCTGCCCGGGCGCGGACAGGGGAAAGGACGACGAAGCGCGGCCGTCCGCAGACGGGCCGATGCCGGTGGGTTCGAACGTGTTCACCATGGCGAAGGCGGCGCGCTGCAGGTAGTCCCACAGCGTGGCTTCGTGCAGCGGTGAGAGCTCGATCTCGTCGACCGCAGCCCGCATGTGCTCGAGCCATCGATCGCGGGCCTCGGGATTGACGTGGAAGGGGGAGTGCCGCATCCGGAGCCGAGGATGACCGCGCTCCCGGCTGTAGGTCGACGGGCCGCCCCAGTACTGCTCGAGGAAGAGGGTCAGACGCTCCTTGGCGGGACCAAGATCCTCCTCGGGATACATCGGGCGGAGCACCGGATCGTCGGCGACACCGCGGTAGAACGCGTCGACCAGGCGCACGAAGGTCGCGTGGCCGCCGATCTCGTCGTAGAAGCTGATGGTCATGGCGAGCCCTCGGTGTTCTCCGGCGCGCTCTTCGTCTGCTCTCTCGGCGTCTTCTTCGGCCGCCACACCGGGCGATCCGACGGTGCGGGGGGTGTCGTGATGGCCGTGGTCGGCTTGGTCTTGGGCGGGTTGGCGCCGCGGACGCGCTGAGCGCCCTCCAGCCCGCTCAGCGTGATCGAATTCAGCTGCGGCAGCGAGAGGCCCATCTCGTCGACCGACCGCACCACCCGCATCCGCAATTCGTGGGCGACGTCGTCCTTCGCGTTGGCGCGCGTCTTCATCACCAGCCGGATGACCGCGGCATCTTCCGACACCGACTCCAGGCCCCACACCTCGGGCTTGTCGATGATCCGGGTGCGCCACTTGGGGTCGTTCGCGAGATCTTTCATCGTCTCGAGCATCGTGTTCTCCACCAGACCGATATCCGTGCCGACCGGCACGGCGAGGTCGACGATCACCCTCGACCACCCCATCGACATGTTGCCGATCCGGGTGATCTCGCCGTTGCGCACATACCAGAGCGTCCCGTTCACGTCGCGGACCGCGGTGACGCGGACGCTGACGTACTCGACGATGCCGGTCGCCAGCTCCAGATCCACCACGTCTCCGATGCCGACCTGGTCTTCGGCGACGATGAAGATCCCGTTCAGCACATCCTTGACGATGTTCTGGGCGCCGAACCCCAGGCCCGCCCCGATCGCCGCCGTCAGGAGCGTGAGCGACGCCAGGGCGTTCGGGGCCAGAACGTTCACGATGAGCAGAAGTGCGACCACGACGATCGAGACGTTCACGATGTTCTGCAGGATCGACCCCAGCGTGCGCGTGCGCTGAACGAGCCGGATCGCCGCCAGCGGAGATCTCTCCAGCGCCTGCGTGTCATCGACGTTCGCCTTCGACTTCGCTCCGTTGACGATCCGCGAGACGACACGACGGATGACGAGCCTGAGGATCCAGCCGACGAGCAGCGCGCCGACGACGATGCCGCCGACCCGGAGCATGTTGACGCCCACCTCGGCGAAGAAGCGACCCACCTCGGCCCAGAACGCCGGGTTGGTGATCGTCGGCTCGGCGGAGGTCCAGATCGCACTCATCGTCCCGATCCTAACGACGGATGCCTCGGCTCTCCCTGAGTGCGAGGACGCCGGTCCAGCCGGAGCCCGCGGACCATCCGTGTGCGCCGCTAGGAGGCGTCACGATCCTGTACGGCGAGCGCGCGTTCCACGCCGGCGAGATTCTCATCCACGAGGCGACGCAGCGCGGGTGCGGCGTCGGGGTGGGCGGCGAGCCACGCGCGCGTCGCGTCGCGCAGCTCGAGGTTCGCCAGTGGGGCGGGGTAGAAGCCCACGATGATGTATTGCGCGATCTGGTACGTGCGCGATTCCCAGATGGGCAGCAGCATGTCGAAGTAGGGCTTCACGAACTCGCCCAGCTGGGCGACGGTGGCCGGATGCTGGAACCCGAGCGCCGTGGAGCGCACGATCGTGTTCGGCTGGTCGTCGGTGTCGATGATCGATGACCATGCCGCCCTCTTCGCGCCGGAGTGCGGGATGGAGGCCTTCGCCTGCGCGGCGAACTCGCCGCCCTTGGCCGTGTTGTCGGCCGCGAGCGCCTCGTCGATCTGTGCGACGTGGGCGACACCGCCGGCAGCGAGGGAGATCAGCAGCTGCCACGACAGATCGGTGTCGATCTCCAGACCAGGCAGAGTCCGGTCGCCGTCGCGCAGATCCTTCACGATCGCCCAGTGCTCGGGCGTCGATGCGGCGGTGGCGAAGGCCGTGACGAACTGGAGCTGGTTGTCGCTGCCCGCCTCGGCCGCCTGAGCGAGCTCCCACAGCCCATCGGCGACCTTGGCGCGGCTGGCGTCCCGCTTCTCCGGCGCGACGTAGGTGTTCGCGGCCAGCTGCAGCTGCGCCAGGGTCGTGCGCACCGTCGTCGACTCCGTCTCGGTGGCGATGTTCCGCAGCACGAGATCGATGTAGTCGGAGGGCGAGGATTCGGCATCCCTGGTCTGGTCCCACGCCGCGCCCCAGACGAGGGATCGCGCGAGCGGGTCGGCGATGCCGGCGAGGTGCTCGATCGCCGTCTTCAGGGAGCGGTCGTCGAGGCGGATCTTGGCGTACGCGAGATCCTCGTCGTTCAGCAGCACGAGGTCGGGGCGCTTCTGACCCTTCAGCTCCGGCACCTCGGTGAGGTCGCCGTCCACGTCGAGCTCCACGTGGTGCACCCGTTCCAGGGCGCCGCCGGTCACGTTGTAGAAGCCGACGCCGAGCCGGTGCGGGCGGATCGTCGGGTAGTCGGCGGGCGCCGTCTGGGTGATCGCGAATCGAGTGATCGTTCCCGTTCCGTCCTCGGAGATCACCGGCGAGAGGGTGTTGACCCCAGCTGTCTCGAGCCACTTCTTCGACCAGCTGCTGAGTTCGCGGCCGCTGGTCTTCTCCAGCTCCGAGAGCAGGTCGGACAGCTCGGTGTTTCCCCACTCGTTCTTCTTGAAGTACTCGGCCACGCCGGCGAAGAACGCCTCGATCCCGACCCATGCCGCCAGCTGCTTGAGGACGGATCCGCCCTTGGCGTACGTGATGCCGTCGAAGTTGACCTGGACGTCTTCGAGATCGCTGATCTCGGCGACCACCGGATGCGTCGAGGGGAGCTGATCCTGGCGGTAGGCCCAGGTCTTCTCCATCGCGTTGAACGTGGTCCACGCCTCGGTCCACTCGGTGGCCTCGGCGGTGGCGATCGTCGACGCCCACTCCGCGAACGACTCGTTCAGCCAGAGGCCGTTCCACCACTTCATCGTGACGAGGTCGCCGAACCACATGTGGGCGAGCTCGTGGAGGATCGTGACGACGCGGCGCTCCTTGATCGCATCGGTGACCTTGCTGCGGAAGACGTACGACTCGGTGAAGGTGACGGCGCCGGCGTTCTCCATCGCGCCCGCGTTGAACTCCGGGACGAACAGCTGGTCGTACTTGGCGAACGGGTAGGGGTAGTCGAATTTCGCCTCGTAGTAGGCGAAGCCCTCGCGGGTCTTGTCGAAGATGTAGTCGGCATCCAGGTGCTGCCAGAGGCTCTTGCGGCCGTAGACGCCGAGGGGGATGACGCGGCCCGAGGCGCTGGTCAGCTCGGAGAAGACCTCCTCGTACGGGACCGGCGATGATCGCCGTGATGTACGACGAGATCGGCGGCGTCGGCTCGAACGTCCACGTCGCCCGTCCGTCTCCGTGCTTCTTCGGCTCCGGCGTGGGGGAATTGGATACGACCTTCCACGGCTCGGGAGCCGTGACGGTGAACTGGAACGTCGCCTTCAGATCGGGCTGCTCGAAGACGGCGAAGACGCGACGGGAATCGGGCACCTCGAACTGCGAGTAGAGGTACACCTCGTCGTCGACCGGGTCGACGAAGCGGTGCAGACCCTCACCCGTGTTCGTGTAGAGGCAGTCGGCTTCGACGATCAGCTCGTTCTCGCGCTCGAGCCCGCTCAGCGCGATGCGCGAGTCGGCGAAGGCGCCGACCGGCGACCTCGCGACCGTTGAGGGTGATGGAGTGCACGTCCCGCGCGATCAGGTCGATGAAGGTGTCCGCGCCTTCGGTGGCGGAGAAGCGCACGACGCTGCGCGATCCGAAGACCTCGTCGCCCCTGTGTCAGATCCAGACGCGACCTCGTACGAGTGGGTGTCGACGATCGCGCGGCGCTCCTGCGCCTCGATGCGGGTGAGGTTCTCTCCAGGCACTGCAGCTCCCGATGTGTAGGGGGTTCGGATGTCGCGAGACCGGCGGATGGCCGACGCTGGCAACCTCCCCAGCCTATGTCAGGGCGCCGACCGTCTACCACTCATCCGTCCGGTTCGACCACCTCGGCCGGTCTGCGGCCTCATCCGTAGGATTGAGCCATGCGCATCCACATCGCGACCGACCACGCCGGCCTCGAGTTCTCGACTCAGCTGCAGCACCACCTGGCAGGGGCAGGACACGATGTGGTGGACCACGGCCCGCTCGACTACGAGCCGCTCGATGATTACCCCGCTTACTGCATCCGCGCCGCGCAGGCGGTCGTGGCCGATCGGTCCGCGGGAGTGGAGGCCCTCGGCGTGGTGTTCGGCGGGTCGGGCAACGGCGAGCAGATCGCGGCCAACAAGGTGCGCGGCATCCGCGCCGCCCTCGTCTGGAGCATCGCCACCGCGGAGCTGGCACGCGAGCACAACGACGCCAACGTGATCTCGATCGGCGCGCGTCAGCACACGTTCGACGAGGTGACGACCTTCATCGACCGGTTCATCGCCACGCCCTTCTCCCACGAGGAGCGCCACGCGCGCCGCATCGGCCAGATCGCGGCATTCGAAGCCGACGGCGAGATCCCGCCCGACCCGCGCAGCACAGCGGGACAGCCCGACGTGCTGGCCGCCGATGACACGTCCTTCGACCCCGAAGCCGGCTGATGCCCGAGGGCCATTCCGTTCACCGGATCGCCCGGCAGTTCGACCGCAACTTCGTCGGTCGCGCCGTCGCGGCATCCAGTCCCCAGGGTCGCTTCGCCGAGGGAGCGCAGATCATCAGCGGCCGCACGGCGACAGCGGTGCGGGCCGTCGGCAAGCAGATGTTCCTGGAGTTCGACGACGACCTCTGGCTGCGCGTGCACCTGGGCATGTACGGAGCATGGGATTTCGCGGGCGACATCCTCGTCGATCCCACCATCGCCTCGTCGAACGGCCGTATGGGCCAGACCAATCAGCGCGGCACGCAGCTGGACGAGCCGATCCTGGATGACGGCGGCGAGAACTCCATGAGCTCGATCGGCGCACCGCGCCGCGCGCGGGTGCACGTGCGCATGTCCGAGCAGACGACAGGTCTGGCCGACGAGGGCGAGGAATGGCCGCCTCCGGTCGTCGGCCAGGTTCGGCTGCGTCTGCTCGCGGACGCGACCTGCGCCGACCTGCGGGGACCCACGGCGTGCGAGCTGCAGACGCCCGACCAGGTTGCCGCCACGATCGCAAAGCTCGGTCCCGACCCCCTCGTGGACGACGTCGCGGAGGCCGAGGAGGTGTTCACCGCGGTCGTGGCCCGCAAGCCCACCCCGATCGGGCAGCTGCTCATGGATCAGAGCGTCGTCAGCGGCATCGGCAACGTCTACCGGGCGGAGCTGCTCTTCCGGGCGCGCCAGAATCCGCACACCCCGGGTCGCGAGGTGCGCGAGGACGTGGTGCGGCACATGTGGCGCGACTGGGTGGGGCTGCTCGCGATCGGCGTCGAGACCGGGCAGATGATGACGATGGACGACCTCGACCCCGACGCGTACCGGGCGGCGATGGCGAGTCGAGATGACCGGCACTGGGTCTACCACCGCGCCGGTCTGCCGTGCCGGGTGTGCGGGACGACGGTCCTCGTCGAGGAGATGGCCACCCGGAAGCTCTACTGGTGTCCCCGATGCCAGGCGTGAGCCTCTCGTAGGCTGGCGGCATGCGCCAGAATCCGAGCTTCGCGATGACGGACGTGGTTGAGCTGCGCCGCCTCATCGACCTGAACCCGTGGGTCACCCTCGTCAGCGACACGGACGATGGACTGGTCGCGTCGCACTACGCCGTGCTGCTCGACCACGAGCGCGACGACCTCACCGTCGTCGGCCACGTCGGCAAACCGGACGACATGATCCACGGCCTCGGAGAGCGCGAGCTGCTGATCGTCGTGCAGGGTCCGCACGGCTACATCTCGCCGGGCTGGTACGGCGACGTGCAGAGCGTGCCGACCTGGAACTTCATCTCCGCGCACCTCACGGGTGTGCCCGACGTGCTCTCGCCCGAGGAGAACCTCGCGGTGCTCGACCGTCTCGTCACCCGATTCGAGAGCCGCCTGCCCGACCCGCGGATGATGTGGGAGCGCCCGAACGACCCTGCTTACGTCGAGAGGCTCGAGCGGGGCACGGTCGGCTTCCGACTGACGCCCACTCGAGTGGTGGCCAAGCGCAAGCTCAGCCAGAACAGGACGGCCGAGGTCGTCGAGACCGTCATTGCGGAGCTCAACGGCGATGGACCCTACGCGAACCCGGCGCTGGCAGCCGAGATGCGGCGCGCCCACGACGCCATGGCGCGCGCGTGAGCTCGGTCGGCGCAGCGGTCGGAACGATCACCAACGCCCAGGTGGGCGGCGCCGGACGGCGGCTGCTGCCGACCGACGGGCCGGTCGACGTTTTCGTCGCCGACGGGCTGATCGCCGACCTCGCACCCGCAGGGTCAGTCGCTCCCCGCGGCGAGGTGCTCGATGCCGACGGAGCGTGGCTGATTCCCGGGCTCTGGGATCACCACGTCCACGTGCTGCAGTGGGCACTGGCCGCACAGCGCGAGCCGCTCGCCCGCGCCGAGTCCGCCGCGCACGCCGCGCGGATCATGGGCGAGGCCGCAGTTCCGCCGGACGGCAGGCGTGTGGGCACCGGCTTCCGCGACGCGCTGTGGGACGACGATCCGACCCTTGAGGTCCTCGACGCCGCGACCGGCGAGACGCCGACGTATCTCATCAACGCCGATGTGCACAGCGTATGGCTGAACTCGGCCGCGCTGCGGCGCGAGGGTCACGAGGCGAACGGCAGGGGCATCCTCCGCGAAGGTCCGGCATTCGAGATCTCGCGCCGCCTGAACGACGTCGACCCGGCGGTGGGTGACGAGCTCGTGCGGCAGATGGCGACGGATGCCGCAGCCCGCGGCGTGGTGGGGCTCGTCGACCTGGACATGGCGTGGAACGAGAGCGCGTGGGCTCGGAGGATCGACGGCGGATTCGACACGCTGCGCGTCGAGTTCGGCATCTACCCCGAGTTCCTCTCCCGCGCGATCACCGAGGGACTCCGCACGGGCGACCGCGCTCGAGGCGCGGCATCCGATCTCGCCCGCGTCGGGCCGCTGAAGATCATCACCGACGGCTCGCTCGGAACACGGACAGCGGCGTGCTCGCACGCGTACCCCGGCGACCCGCACGATCACGGCGTTCTGGCCGTCTCGCCAGAAGAGCTCATCGAGCTGATGACGGCGGCGACCGGCGCCGGCCTGGCGTGCGCCATCCATGCGATCGGCGACGTCGCCAATTCGCACGCGCTCGACGCCTTCGCCGTCACCGGCGCGACGGGGACGATCGAGCACGCGCAATTGGTGGCCCACGCGGATGTGCCGCGATTCGCCCGGCTCGGCGTCGGGGCCAGCGTTCAGCCCGAGCACGCCGTCGATGACCGTGATCTCACCGACGCGATCTGGGCGGAGCAGACTGCGCTGCCCTTCCCGCTCCGCGCGCTCGTCGACACCGGCGCGAATCTGCTCTTCGGCTCCGATGCGCCGGTCTCGCCGCTGGATCCGTGGGCGGCGATCGCTGCAGCGGCTTCCGCACCCGGGACGGCCGCCCGGCATGGCGGCCGGACCAGCGCGTGGATGCTGCCACAGCCCTGGCGGCGTCGACCCACGGCGGCTCCGCGGCGGCCGCGCTCATCGAGCCCGGCGCGCGTGCCGACCTGGTGCTCTGCGCCGGCGACCCGCTCACGGCCACGGAGGCCGGCCTGAGGGCCATGGAGATCGCTGCCACGCTCCTCGCCGGTCGCATCACGCATCTCGGCTGACCGCTCAGAACGACGAAGCCCCCGATCGCGACGATCAGGGGCTACGCGAGTGCGATGACTACTCGGCGAGGTGCGCGAAGAGGAACCAGCGGTCCTTGTCGAGGACCTCGCGGATCGAGAGCGCAATGTCCTGGCTGGCCAGATCGACCTCGTCGAGGCCGTCGATTGCGGCCTTGACGTCCACGAGGACCGCATCCATGTCGGCGATCACGCCGCGGATCATGTCCTCCCACTGCGTGAAGCCGGCCGGAACCTGCGTGGGTGCGACCTTCGCTGCAATGGTCGAAACGCGCGCATCGATCGGCAGGCCGAGTGCGACGATCCTCTCCGCGGCGAGATCGGCGCTGTCCTGCGCGTGCGTGACGATCGTGTCGAGCAGCTCGTGGATCGCGATGAAGTTCGCGCCGCGCACGTTCCAGTGAGCCTGCTTGCCGTTGACCGCGAGCGCCTGCAGGCCGATCGCGACCGGGGTGAGGAATTGGGCGGTCCCGGCTGCCACCGTCGGATCGGCTGCCGTTGCGGGGGTGGTCTGCATCTTGCTCATCGTTCGCCTCCATGTGATCGGTTCGTGCGCTGTCGGGCACCGTCCGTCTGCTGTTCAACGCTACTCACGCGCGCGCATTCCGCAAGGAAGCACAGGCTGGGCTAACCCGGCGGCAGGCACCCGCCGGTGCGGCCGGTCTGCTTCGGATGCCGGGACGCAACGACTAACGTCGAGGGGTGCCGTCCGCCGACTTCGACCTCGGGCCCCAGCGACTGGGTGCTCCGTCGCGCCCGGTCACCCGGGAGCCGATCGACCGGTCGCCGGAGCACGCCGAGCCGTCGAGGTTCATCCCTCACGTGCAGGGCCTGCGCGCGATCGCCGTGCTGGCTGTCGTGCTCTACCACTTCTGGCCCGCCCGGTTCTCTGGAGGGTACGTCGGCGTCGACGTGTTCTTCGTGATCTCCGGCTTCCTGATCACCGCGCACCTCATGCGCGAGCTGACCGCGACCGGTACGGTGCGGTTGGGGCAGTTCTGGGCACGGCGAGCCCGGCGCCTGCTTCCGGCATCCCTGCTCGTGCTGCTCTTCTGCGCACTCGTCGCGATGTCGCCCTACCTGACGCCCACGTCGGCGCTGCCCGACGAGGTGCGCGAGATCGTGGCTTCCACCTTCTACGTCGAGAACTGGTACCTCGCACTCAACTCGGCCGACTACCTCAACCACGCGGGCGAGCCGACCACCGTGCAGCACTACTGGTCGCTGTCGCTCGAAGAGCAGTTCTACGTGCTCTGGCCGCTCATCATGCTGCTGGCCGCGTGGATGGCGGTGAAGTGGTTCGCGGGCCGCCGGCGCCGGGCGGTCATCGTGGCGCTGGCGCTCGTGAGCGCGGCATCCTTCATCTTCTGCGTCATCTTCACGATCACCGACCCCGCGCCCGCGTACTTCGTCACGTTCGGCAGGATGTGGCAGTTCGGCGTGGGCGCCATGGTGGCTCTCATCCCGGCGCTGCGGATCCGCAGCGCGATCGGCAGCTTCGTCCTCGGGTGGGCGGGAATCGCCGTGCTCGTGCTCGTGATCTTCCGGTTCGACGGGCAGACGCCCTTCCCGGGGTACATGGCAGCGCTGCCGACCGTCGCGGCAGCAGCCGTGATCGCTGCGTCCAACACCGAACGCTGGTGGTACCCGACGCGCCTGCTCGCGCTGCGTCCGGCGCAGTTCGTCGGCGACATCTCGTATTCGCTGTACCTGTGGCACTGGCCGCTCATCATCATCGCGCCCTCTGTGCCGTTCTGGGGCCTGACGATCTACCATCGCGTCGCGCTGCTGACCCTCTGCTTCGTGCTCGCGTGGCTGACGAAGCGCTTCGTGGAGGATCCGGCCAGGGGCTGGAAGGTGCTCACGTCCCGGCCCGCACGGGTGACGTTGTGGTCGTCACTGGCCGCGATGGTCGTGGTCGGCAGCACGGCCGGCATCGCGTGGGCGGTCAATGCGCCCGCCTACAACGACGGCGTCCGCGCCATCGAGGAACTCCGGGCGGACCCGCCCGAGTGCTTCGGGGCGGCGGTCGTGCTCGAGGACGACGTGCGCCGGCACGGAGTTCGGCGACACGATCCTGCCCGCACCGGGCTTCGCGGGGGTCGACCGGCCGAGCGACCCGCAGTGCTTCGTGCAGCTGAATGACGCCCGCCCGGTCTCGTGCGAGTTCGGATCGGACGCCGTGGACGCCCCGCGGGTCGCGCTGGTCGGCGACAGCCACGCCTACCAGCTGCTGTCGACCTTCCAGCGCATGGCGGAGGAGAACGGCTGGCACCTCACGACGTACTTCAAGGGCGCCTGCCCGTGGAACACGACTCCGCTGTCGACACCCGGCGCGTTCGGCGCGGCCTGCACCGAATGGCGAGAGGCTGTGAGCGCTGCCCTGGCCGACGCTGACCTCGACGCCGTCTTCACCGCCGCGATCGCCACCACGCCCTACTCGTCGGACGGCTACGACTCGGAGCTCGATGCTGCGGTGGCGGGTTACCGCGAAGCGTGGAGCGAAATGCTCGATCGCGGCATCCCGGTCATCACGGTGGTCGACAACCCGGTGTGGGAGACCGACCCGAACAAGTGCCTGCGCACGCGCGCGCTCGGCGAGTGCGACGGTCCGCGTTCCGAGCTCATCGTGGCGGATGACCCGCTGCGGGATGCTGCTGCCGGGCTCACCGGAGTGACCCTGCTGGACTTCACCGACGTCTTCTGCGGCGCCGACGTCTGTTCCCCCGTCGTCGGGGGAGCGAACGTGTACCGCGATCAGGACCACATCACGGTCACCTTCGCCGACACGCTGGCGCCGTGGTACACCGAAGCGATCAGCGATGCCCTCGCGAGTAGGGTCGCTCCATGAGCGTCGCGCCGGGAGCCTCCGTCCTGTCGGCCGCGGGCCGGTCTCCTTCACTCGACCCGACGGCGTTCGTTGCCGCGGGGGCCCGCGTGGTAGGGGGAGTCACCCTGAGCGAGGGTGCGAGCGTCTGGTACAACGCCGTGCTGCGGGCGGACGGCGACACGATCACCATCGGCGCCGGGAGCAATCTGCAGGACAACGTGTCGGTGCACGTCGACGCCGGACACCCCGTCGTGATCGGACGCGATGTCTCGGTGGGACACAACGCGGTCGTCCACGGCTGCACGATCGGCGACGGATCTCTGATCGGGATGGGGGCGGTCGTCCTCAGTGGCGCGATCATCGGCGAGGGATGCCTCATCGCCGGTGGCGCCGTGGTGCTCGAAGGGGCGGTCATCCCGCCCGGCTCACTCGTGGCCGGAGTGCCCGCGAAAGTGCGGCGCGAGCTGACCGACCAGGAGCGTGCCGGCATACTCCGCAACGCTCAGGTGTACCGGGAGCACATCCACGAGCACGAGGACGCCTCACCCGGCTGAGGTCGGCCCGTCTTCCCCGGTCGCGAGGGGATGATACGCACCGCGGAAGATCTCGAAGACCCGCGCGCCGGCCGATCCCGGCAGCGGGGTGATCGGCTTGTCGTCCATGAAGAGCCGGATCACATGCGCGAGTTCGCGCGGATGGCTGAAGTTGATGGCGTGCGCGGCACCCTCCAGCACGACCAGCAGGACGTGGTTCTGATCCTGCGAGGCCACCTCCTTGATGCGCGCCGGGCTGGGAAGAAGCGGATCCCGCGTCCCGAGGACGACGAGGGTGGGGATCTTCAGCCCGAGCAGCCGCTGCAACGACGGGTACTGGGTCAGCGCCTTGAACATCTTGACCGTGCTGGGCACGCCGAAGCGCAGGTAATCGGGCGTGGCGACGGTGATCATCCTGCGGGGCTCGCGGCCGCCGTCCTTCGCGAGCTGCCCCATCGCACGCCGCAGCGGCTGGTTGTGAATGCCGCCCGCGGGGGAGACCAGCACCGCGCGGTCGACGCGCTCGGGAAAGCGGTGCGCGAGCTCGAGAGCCACGGGGCAGCCCATCGAGTTTCCCACCACGCTCGTCTTCGCCACGCCCCGGTCGTCGAGGAAGCGCACGGCCGCGTGCGCGAGATCGGGGATGTCGAGGGCGGCCCCCGCCTTCGCGCTGCGGCCGAAGCCCGGAAGGTCGGGCACCAGGGTGTGGAATTCGTCGGCGAGCAGCTCGGCGGTCGGCAGGAGATACCGCCCCGACAGACCGAACCCGTGCAGGTGCGTCATGACGCGGGCGGCGGGCGGATTCGCCGATTCACGGTAGAACACATCCGCTCCGTCGATCGTCGTCCAGCGCTCCGCGAGCGCCGATGCCGGACGACCCGGAGTCATTCGGCCCCGGTAGCGATAGGACGCCTTCTCCGCATTCTTGGCCATTCGCGAACCCCCTTCCCGCCGAGTCGACGAGATCCCTCTGGAACGTCGCAGACCGTGACTGCCGTGTCAATACTGGGGTGCGGGGAAGCGTGCGTCATCGCCCGAGACGGGTGAGGTGGGAGGTGTATGGAGGGGCTGACGGGAATCGAACCCGCATCATTAGTTTGGAAGACTAAGGCTTTACCACTAAGCTACAGCCCCGATGTCGACGGTTTCCCGCCGCCTCATCGATTCTATGGCATGGTGCAGCGATGCCTTGCCGACCGGGCCGTCGGCTAGACTTCTGGGGGCCGATCAGCACGTATCCGCGTGCGCACCCGCCCGGGGCGTAGCTCAGCTTGGTAGAGCGCCCGCTTTGGGAGCGGGAGGCCGCAGGTTCAAATCCTGTCGCCCCGACATCACGGCCCCCTCAGAACCCACAGTCTTCAGTTGCCGCGCGGGCGCGCGGTCGATCACAAGGAGAACGAACAGGCATGGTCAACAGCACCGTCGAGAAGCTCACCCCCACGCGGGTCAAGCTGCACATCACGGTCTCGCCCGATGAGCTCAAGCCGAGCATCGCTCACGCCTATGAGCACATCGCGCAGGACGTGCAGATCCCCGGATTCCGCAAGGGCAAGGTGCCGGCACCGATCATCGACCAGCGCGTCGGCCGAACGGCCGTGATCGAGCACGCCGTGAGCGAAGGCCTCGACACGTTCTACCGCCAGGCCGTCGAGGCGAACGAGCTGCGCGTACTCGGCCGCCCGAGCGCCGACGTCAAGGAATGGCCGAACGAGAAGGACTTCTCAGGCGACCTGCTCGTGGAGATCGAGGTCGACGTGCGACCGGAGTTCGACCTCCCCGCCTTCGAGGGCACGACCGTCGAGGTCGACGCGATCGAGGTCGACGAGGCCGCGATCGACGAGGAGCTCGACCGCCTCCGCGCCCGGTTCGGCACGCTCATCACCGTCGACCGCCCGGCCGCGACCGGCGACTTCGTGGAGCTCGACCTGGTCGCCACGATCGACGGCGCCGAGATCGACCGCGCCGAAGGGGTGTCGTACGAGGTCGGCTCGGGCGAGCTGCTCGAGGGCATCGACGAGGCGATCGACTCCCTGACCGCGGGCGAGGAGACCACGTTCCGCTCGACCCTCATCGGAGGAGACCACGCCGGCGAAGAGGCCGAGGTCGTGGTGGTCGTCACGGCGGTCAAGGAGCGGGAGCTTCCCGAGGCCGACGACGACTTCGCGCAGATCGCCAGCGAGTTCGACACGATCGCCGAGCTCCGCGAGAGCCTGAGTGAGCGCGTCGCGCAGCAGTCCAGCTTCACCCAGGGCAACGCCGCCCGGGAGAAGCTCATCGAGCAGCTGCTGGCACAGGTCGAGATCCCGGTTCCGCCCGCCCTCATCGAAGACGAGGTGCACACCCACCTCGAGGGCGAGGGTCGCCTCGAAGACGATGTGCACCGCGCTGAGGTCACCGAAGCCAGCGAGAAGCAGTTCCGCACGCAGATGCTTCTGGATGCCGTCGCGGAGAGCCTCGACGTGCAGGTCTCGCAGGACGAGCTCACCCAGTACCTCGTGCAGTCCGCCGCCCAGTACGGCATGGCGCCGCAGGACTTCGTCGAGGCGCTGCAGCAGAACAACCAGCTGCCGTCGCTCGTCGGCGAGGTCGCCCGCAACAAGGCCGTCGCCGTCGCGCTCGGCCAGGTCGTGGTCGTCGACACGAACGGGAAGGTCATCGACCTGACCGGCTTCGTCGCGACCGACGACGACGAGTCCGACGACGAGCAGGTCGTCGAGGAGGCCCAGGAGATCGCAGATGCCGCGGCCGAGGCCGACGCCATCATCGAGGCCGAAGAGGCTGAGCCCGCCCCGGCCAAGAAGCGCAAGAGCACCAAGAAGGCCGCCTCCGCCGAGTAGGACGGCTCTCGGGGGAAGGGACGGATGCTGCGGCATCCGTCCCTTCTTCGTCAGGCGGCGCGTGCGCGCGCCCTCTTCTCTGCCCAGGGCGAACACGGCCGGGTCGTCTCGAGCGCGCCGGTAGATTCGAAGCCACGACCACCGAAACAGGAGTGAACATGGCCGAACCACTTGTCGCGACGAGCGTCTTCGACAGGCTGCTGAAAGACCGCATCATCTGGCTGGGCTCGGAGGTGCGCGACGACAACGCGAACGAGATCTGCGCGAAGATCCTGCTGCTGGCCGCGGAAGACCCCGAGAAGGACATCTTCCTCTACGTGAACTCGCCCGGAGGATCGATCACGGCCGGCATGGCCATCTACGACACCATGCAGTTCGTTCCGAACGACATCGTGACGGTGGGCATCGGAATGGCCGCGTCCATGGGTCAGCTTCTGCTGACCAGCGGAACCAAGGGCAAGCGGTACATCACGCCCGAACGCCCGCGTCCTGCTGCACCAGCCGCACGGCGGCTTCGGCGGCACTTCGAGCGACATCCAGACCCAGGCGCAGCTGATCATCTCGATGAAGAACCGCCTCGCCGAGATCACGGCCGCCCAGACCGGCAAGTCGGTCGCGCAGATCAACGAGGACGGCGACCGCGACCGTTGGTTCACGGCGCAGGAAGCACTCGAGTACGGCTTCGTCGACCACATCCGGGCGCACCTCGGAGATGTCGTCGGCGGCGGCGGAACCGATCAGGACTGACCGAAGGCGAATGAGAAGGAACAACAGCGAAATGAGCATCCCCACCTTCGGCGGCACGGCAGGCAACGGCCTGGCGATGCCCTCCAGCCGCTACATCCTGCCCCAGTTCGAGGAGCGCACGGCCTACGGCTACAAGCGCCAGGACCCCTACAACAAGCTGTTCGAAGACCGCGTGATCTTCCTCGGCGTGCAGGTCGACGACGCGTCGGCCGATGATGTGATGGCCCAGCTGCTCGTTCTCGAGAGCCAGGATCCCGACCGCGACATCATCATGTACATCAACTCGCCCGGCGGCTCGTTCACCGCGATGACGGCGATCTACGACACGATGCAGTACATCTCGCCTCAGATCCAGACCGTCGTGCTGGGTCAGGCGGCATCCGCTGCGGCCGTGCTGCTGGCCGCCGGCGCGCCGGGCAAGCGGCTCGCGCTGCCCAACGCGCGTGTGCTCATCCATCAGCCCGCGATGGGAGAGGCCGGGCACGGTCAGGCATCCGACATCGAGATCCAGGCAGCCGAGATCCTGCGCATGCGCACGTGGCTGGAGACGACGCTCGCCGCGCACTCGCACCGCACGGTCGAGCAGGTCAACCGCGACATCGACCGCGACAAGATCCTCGACGGCCGTGAAGCCGTCGAGTACGGACTCGTCGACCAGGTGCTCACCACGCGCAAGCGCGTGCCCGCGGCGCTTTCCAAGTAGCGCTGCGCCGAACCACCCGACGCCCCGTCTCCCTCTCCGGAGGGCGGCGGGGCGTCGGGCTTTCGCGCGGCACTCCGCCCTGAGCGGAACTCGGTGCGCGCGATCCGCAATGCGCGACGCAATCCCGGCGCATGTCGGCCTCAGAGGTTAGGCTCGGAGGCAGCCGGGGTCACGTCCTCGCACTGGGGCATCGGCCCCGCACGCAACGAGGAGGGCCTGATGGCACGCATCGGTGAGAGTGCCGACCTGTTCAAGTGCTCCTTCTGCGGGAAGAGCCAGAAGCAGGTTCAGCAGCTGATCGCTGGACCCGGCGTGTACATCTGCGACGAGTGCGTCGAGCTGTGCAACGAGATCATCGAAGAGCGCATGGCGGAGTCCTCCACCGGCGTGGTCTCCGACTTCGATCTGCCCAAGCCGCGCGAGATCTTCTCGTTCCTGGAGGAGTACGTCGTCGGGCAGGAGGCGGCCAAGCGCGCCCTTTCCGTTGCCGTCTACAACCACTACAAGCGCATCCGCGCGCACGGCACGATCCAGAGCGCCGAGCAGCGCGCCGACGAGGTCGAGATCGCCAAGAGCAACATCCTGCTGATCGGCCCGACCGGATGCGGCAAGACCTACCTCGCCCAGACGCTCGCCAAGCGACTGAATGTGCCGTTCGCCGTCGCAGATGCCACCGCGCTCACCGAGGCCGGCTACGTCGGCGAAGACGTGGAGAACATCCTCCTGAAGCTGATCCAGGCCGCCGATTTCGACACCAAGCGCGCCGAGACCGGCATCATCTACATCGACGAGGTCGACAAGATCGCCCGCAAGGCGGAGAATCCGTCGATCACGCGCGATGTCTCCGGCGAGGGCGTCCAGCAGGCGCTGCTGAAGATCCTCGAAGGCACGGTCGCCTCCGTACCCCCGCAGGGCGGGCGCAAGCACCCGCACCAGGAGTTCATCCAGATCGACACGACGAACGTCCTGTTCATCGTGGCAGGGGCCTTCGCGGGCCTGGAGGACATCATCTCCAGCCGTGTCGGCAAGCACGGCATCGGCTTCGGCGCCCCCCTGCACACGAAGGGCGACGACCTCAGCCTGTTCAGCGAGGTGCGTCCCGAAGACCTGCACAAGTTCGGACTGATCCCCGAGTTCATCGGCCGTCTGCCGGTCGTCGCGTCGGTCACCCCGCTGGATCAGGTGGCTCTCATGGAGATCCTGACCGAGCCCAAGAACGCTCTCGTCAAGCAGTACCAGCGGATGTTCGAGCTCGACGGCGTCGCGCTCGAATTCGATGGCGAGGCGCTCGAGGCGATCGCGGACCTCGCCGTCGAGCGCAAGACCGGTGCTCGCGGTCTGCGCGCGATCCTGGAAGACGTCCTCGGCCCGATCATGTTCGACATCCCGTCGAACGACGACGTCGAGAAGGTCGTCGTCACGCGCGCCGCGGTCGAGGGCGCGGCACCGACTTTCGTCAAGCGGCAGACCCGCAAGAGCGCCTAGGCGCACCGCGGCGCACCGGCGGACGTCGGAGGCCGACCGTACGCGTCCGGACATGTCTCGTGCACGCCCGTTCACCCTGTCGGTTCCTGATCTCGTCCTGAGCGATCTGCGAGATCGCCTCGACCGCACCCGATTCCTGGAGGATTCTCCGCGACGCCCGGCATCCGGGATGTCGGCGGACTACTTGCGCGCACTCGTGCGATCCTGGCGCGACTTCGACTGGCGCGCGCGAGAGCGCTGGCTGGGCCAGCACCCGCAGTTCCTCGCTGACATCGACGACACCACGGTCCATTTCGCGCATCTGCGAGCGGACAGCGCGACTGCTCCGGCGCTGCTGGTCATGCACGGCTGGCCGCACACCTTCGCGCTGCAGCTGGACTACGCCGACCTTCTTCCCGACTTCCACGTCATCGTCGCGAGTCTGCCGGGCTTCGCCTTCTCGACGCCGTACGGACGAGGACCCGTCACGGAGGTGCGTCTGGCCGAGACGATGCACCGTCTGATGACCGAGGTCCTGGGCTACGGGCGCTACCTCACGTACGGCGAGGACGTGTCGGCCAACGTGAGCGACCTGATCGCAGCCACGTATCCTCAGTCCGTGGCCGGCATCCTGGTCGACGCACGCGCATTTTCCATCCGCCGACGAACGAGCCCGGCTCACCGGTCCTGATGAGCGTGCGTTCTTCCAGAGACTGGCGGCAGCCCACGGCGACCGAGGGCGCGTACGGTCATGTGCAGGCGACCCGGCCCGACACTCTCGCGGCGGCGTTGAACGACTCGCCCGCGGGCCTCCTCGCCTGGCTGGCGGAGAAGCTCGTCGAGTGGAGCGACACCCCGGAAGGCGTGCCGGCCGATCTCGAGCGACGCATCGCGCGCGAGCGGATCCTGACCGAGGCGATGATCTACTGGGTCACGCAGTCCATCGCGTCGTCGTTCCGGCCGTACTACGAGGGCGCGGACACACCGGGCGCCATGCCGCCGGTCACCGTTCCGGCGGCGGTGTTCATCCAGCGTCACGAGTTCGACTACCCCGAGTCGCTCGCGCAGGAGTTCTATCGCGATCTGCGCACGTTCGAGCGGCTCGAGAAGGGTGGCCATTTCGCGGTCGCCGAGGTCCCCGCTGCCATGGCGCAGCGCACGCGCGCGTTCGCGGCGCAGCTCGGTCTGCTCTGAGGGATCCGCTCAGGCCGCGAGTCCCCGGCGCTCCAGCAGCGGCCGGATGTCGGCATCCCGCCCGCGGAAGTCCCGGTACGCCTCCAGGGGATCCTTTGACCCCCCGACGCCGAGCAGCCGCTGACGGAACCGATCGCCGTTCTGTCGCGTCAGGCCGCCGTTGTCGCGGAACCACTCGACCGTGTCGGCATCGAGCACCTCGCTCCAGATGTACGAGTAGTAGCCCGCGCTGTAGCCGCCCGAGAACACGTGGGCGAAGTACGTCGAGGAGTAGCGGGTCGGCACAGCGGGATTGTCCAGACCGATGTCGGCGAGCGCGTCGGCCTCGAAGGCGGCGACGTCGATGTCGGATGCCGCTGCCTCGGCACTCAGCGAGTGCCACGCCTGATCGAGCCACGACGCCGCGAGGTACTCGCTGGTCGCGAAGCCCTGGTTGAAGGCCTCGGAGGCACGGAGCTTCTCCACGACGTCGCGGGGGAGCGGCTCGCCGGTCTCGACGTGGCGCGCGTAGGAGTCGAGGATGTCGGGCCAGTAGATCCACATCTCGTTGACCTGGCTCGGGAACTCGACGAAGTCGCGGAAGACGTTCGTCCCGGCGAAATGCGGGTAGGTGACCGTGGCGAACAGCCCGTGCAGGGCGTGCCCGAACTCGTGGAACAGCGTCGTCACCTCGTCGAGCGTCAGCAGCGTGGGCTTGCCCGGGGCCGGCTTGGGAACGTTGAGGTTGTTCACGACGATCGGCCGTGTGCCGCGCAGGTGCGACTGCGACACGATCGAGTTCATCCACGCGCCACCGCGTTTGGTGTCGCGCGTGTAGAGGTCGAAGACGAAAAGGCCGACCGGCGATCCGTCGCCGTCGTGCACTTCGAAGACCCGGGCGTCGGGGTGGTAGGCGCCGAGGTCGCCGCGCTCCTGGAAGGTGATGCCGTACAGCTGCGTCGCGGCATGGAACACGCCGTCCTGCAGCACGCGCTCCGCTTCGAACCAGGGACGCAGCGCGGATCGGTCGAGGTCGTATTCGGCCGCGCGGACCTTCTCGGTGTAGTAGGCCCAGTCGTGCGCCTCCAGCGCGAACGGCTCGGGCTCGGCGTCGATCAGGGCCTGGAGCGCCGCCTGCTCGCGAGCGGCGTTGCGGGCGGCGGGAACAGCGAGGCGCCGCAGCAGGTCGTGCACGGCCTCGGGGGAGCCGGCGGTCTCGTCCGAGGTGATGTAGGCGGCGTGGGAGTCGTACCCGAGGAGGGCCGCGCGTTCGGCCCGGAGCTTCACGATCTCCCGCAGCACCGCCCTGTTGTCGTTCTCGCCGCCGCGCGAGCCACGGGCCCGCGACGCGTCGAGGATGCGCTTGCGACTCTCGCGGTCGGTGAGCGAAGCGAGGTACGGATGCCCGGTGAACAGCGTCAGCGTGACCACCCACTTGCCGTCCAGACCCCGGTCGGCGGCGGCCTGCGCCGCGGCCGACAGCTCGCCCTCTGCCAGTCCGTCGAGTTCTGCGATGTCGTCGAACACGACGGCGAGGTCATTGGTGTCGCGGAGCAGATTCTTCTCGAACGTCGTCGTGAGCGTGGACAGCCGCTGGTTGAGCGCGGTGAGCTGCTCTTTGGCCGCATCGTCGAGCCCGGCGCCGGCGTGCGACATCTCACGGAATCTCCGCTCGACGAGGTAGCGCTGCTCGGGGGACAGGTCGAGGTCGTCGAGCTGCTCGTGCAATGTCTTGATGCGCCAGTAGAGCATCGAGTCCAGCTCGATCGAGTCCTGATGCGCGGACATCAGCGGAGCGAGCTGCTCCTCGATCTCTTGGATCTCGGGCGTCGCATCGGCGGAGGACACCGTGTAGAAGGCGCGGGAGACATCGCCCAGCAGCTTCCCGCTCGACTCCAGCCGCACGAGTGTGTTCTCGAACGTCGGCATCGAGCGCGCTCGCGTGATGGCGCTGATCTCGCCCTTCTGCTCCGCGAACGCCTGCTCGAACGCCGGGAGGTAGTGCTCCGGACGGATCGCCGAGTAATCGGGCAGACCGTACGGCAGCGTGCTGGGGGACAGGAGCGGATTCTCGGTCGGCATCCCGTCAGCCTATCCATCGCCCTGGCGGCTGCCGCGATCGTGTTTGCAAAGATTCTCTTGCAAAACTATTGTTTGCAAACATTTCCTTTGCATCGCTACGCTGGACGCATGGACGATGCACAGGAGACACCCGGCGCGGGGAACCGCGTGGAACAGCGTCACTCCGAAGACCGCGTCCTCGACACCAGCGCCCTGCGCGCCCTGGCGCACCCGCTTCGCGTGCGGATCTACGACATCCTCAGCCAGTACGGCCCACAGACGGCCAGTTCGCTCGCGGACAAGCTCGGCGAGTCGAGCGGCTCCACCAGCTACCACCTGCGCGCGCTGGCCAAGCACGATCTCATCCGAGAGTGCAGCGACCGCGGCACCGGACGTGAGCGCTGGTGGGAACGCCCCGTCGGCGGCGTCTCGTTCGCCAACGCCGATGCGATGAAGACTCCGGCCGGTCGCGCGGCGACGCAGATCGTGATGAACGAGTTCTTCCGCAACCGCAACGAGCAGCTCATGGACTTCATCAGCAGCGGTCTGAACGGCGCCGGCGAAGCCTGGCAGAACGGGACGCTCATCTCGACGGCAACGGCGAGACTCACGCCCGCGCAGTCCAAGGACCTCTCCACGAAGATCATGGCGCTGATCGACGAGGCCGTGGACACCTACCGCAACCAGACAGGCGAGGACGTGCGGCCCGTCACCATCCGGGCCGACGTCTTCCCGCTCCCCGAACTCGGAGGACAGTCATGACCACCATCTCCGCATCCCGGTCCACCGCCGGCACGACGCCGTTCGAGAGCATGCTGCTGGGCGCGGCATCCGCCGTCGACGACTTCGTGGCCGGTCGCCTCGAACGGCGCGGCAGCGCCGTGTACCGACGCGCAGCCCGGACGGCGGCAGCTGGTGCTGCCGCACGCGACGCGGCCCAGGCTCGAGGTGCGATCGGCATTCTGCCGAGATGAGCGATGCCATCGGAACGGATGCCGCCGCTCGCCGGGTCGGCGTGAACGACCCGTCCGAGTCCACGCCGCGTCGCCGGCGCCGCAGGGATCCGCTCGGCCGCGATTTCGGACAGGCTGTGGACCGCTGCCGCTTTCAGCAATCTCGCCGACGGACTCGGGCCGCACCGTCGTCCCGCTGATCGCCACCACCCTCACCCGCGATCCGCTCATGATCGCGGTGATCGGCGCCCTGGCGTTCCTTCCGTGGCTCGTGTTCGGGCTGCCGGCCGGCATGCTGGTGGACAGGTTCGACCGTCGGATCATCATGGCCGCCGCAAACGGCATCCGGTGCTCGGTCGCCCTGTGGCTCGCGATCCTCACCGCCACCGGTCAGATCAGCCTCTGGGCACTGTTCCTCGGCACGCTGGTCTTCGGGCTCGGCGAGACGCTCTTCGACAACGCCACCAACGCGGTGATCCCCGGCGTCGTCGCCCGCCGCCAGCTCGATCGCGCCAACGGCCGGATGCAGGCGGCGCAGGTCACGATCGACAGCTTCATCGCGACGCCGATCGCCGGTGTGCTCTTCGCGGTCGCTCTGGCCCTTCCGCTGTGGATCGGCGCGGTCGGCTATGTCGTGCCGGTCGCACTGGCGCTTCTCCTGCCGCTGTCCGCCGCACGACCGCTGCGTGACCGGCGCACGGTGCCGGATCGCGACGCGCCCGACATCGAGGTGTCCGGACCGACCCCAGAGCCCATCGCCGTGCCGCCGGCGTCAACTGAGGTGCCTGCGCGCGAGGCGATCGCCTACCTGTGGAGCAACCACTACCTGCGGGCGATGGTGCTCTTCACCTCACTCGTCGGCTCCGCCTTCTCGTTCGCCCAGGCGGCGACGATCCTCTACTTCCTCGACGAGCAGACGTGGCGCCCGCCGCGATCGGCTTCGTCACGGCGGGCATCGGCGCCGGCGCGCTGGTCGGGTCGCTGGTCGCCCCGGCGATCGTCGCACCGATTCGGTCGGGGATGGGTCATGTTCTCGGCGAACTTCGTCGCCGCCCTCGCGATGCTGCTCACCGGGCTCGCACCGAACGCCGTGATGGCCGTCCTCGCCTACGGTCTCGTTCGCGTTCGCCGTCTCGACCTGGAACGTGCCATGGGGTGCGCTGCGCCAGCAGATCGTGCCTGAGCACCTCTTCGGTCGCGTCCTGGGGATCATCCGGATGCTGACCTGGGGGCTCTTCCCGATCGCCACGCTGCTGGGCGGATGGGTCGCACGTGTCGACCTGAGGCTGCCGTTCCTCATCGCCGCCGGGGTGGTCGTCGTCGCAGCGCTCGTCGCGAGTCGACTCCTGATCGTCGGAACGCGCCGTGCCGGTGCCGAGGTGGACGACGCTCGGACCTAGACCGGGTTCAGGCCTCGGCGAAGCCGCCGCTGTCGTGGTGGACGACCGCCTCGCCGTCCTCGTCCATGCTCACGATCACGCCGGTGTCCAGTTCGGCGATCGGCTTGCCCTCCAGCCAGGTGAGCGTCCACCGAGGCGCCGGCTGGCCCAGCTGGTCGGCCGGGATGACCGCCTCCACCGCGGCGATCTGGAGGCGCATCGCCTCGGGAAGGGAAGCGGGCGGTTCTCCGCCCGCGGTCCAGCGGGTGCCGAGTTGCATGTCAGGCCTCCTGAGCCGCGAGTTCGATGTCCGTGACGGCGAGGGCGTCGGCATCCGAATAGTGGATCTCCTCGATACGGCCGACGGCCTTCAGGTCGCCCTCGGCCACCTCGAGAAGTGCAACCGATACCGCGGGCGCGGCGATCGTCATGCGCGTGACGGGAGTCTTCTGCGAGGCCTTCGCCTCGGTCTTGGCGCGGCGGATGCCGATCAGCGCCTCGCCGACGGCACGGAGCACGGCCGGGTCACCGTCGATCCCGAGAGGCCTCGGCCAGTCGGCGGTGTGCACGGAGCCGTCGTTGAACCACGACCAGGCCTCTTCCGTGGCGAACGAGAGCACGGGCGCGAAGAGCCGCAGGAGAGTCGCGAGGGCGATCCGCAGGGCCAGTGCCGCGGAGGCCTGACCGACGTCGGATCGGTCGTACGCACGCTCCTTGACCAGCTCCAGGTAGTCGTCGCAGAAGGTCCAGAAGAACGACTCCGTGACCTCGAGCGCCCGGGCGTGGTCGTACGCCTCGAGGGCCTTCGTGGCCTCGCGAACGACGGCGTCGAGGGTGGCGAGCATCGACGCGTCGAGTGCATGCGTCACCTCCGCGCCCTCCGGGACGGGGAACGAGAGCACGAACTTCGCCGCGTTCAGGATCTTGATGGCCAGGCGTCGGCCGATCTTGATCTGCGTCGGATTCTGCGGGTCGAAGGCCGCATCGGTGCCGAGTCGGCTCGAGGCCGCCCAGTAGCGGACGGCGTCGGACCCGTGCTGGGCCAGGATGTCGGCCGGGGTGACGACGTTGCCCTTGGACTTGGACATCTTCTTGCGGTCGGGGTCGACGATGAAGCCCGAGATGGCGGCATCCGTCCACGGCGCCCGGTCGTCCTCCAACGCGCTGCGCAGGAGGGTGGAGAACAGCCACGTCCGGATGATGTCCTGCCCCTGCGGTCGCAGGTCGAAGGGGGCGACCAGGTTCCACAGCTCGCGGTCGCGCTCCCAGCCGCCCGCCAGCTGCGGAGTCAGGGACGACGTCGCCCAGGTGTCGAAGATGTCCTTCTCGCCGTCGAACCCGCCGCGGCGCGCCGCGCTGGTCCTCGGTGTAGCCGGTGGGCACGTCCGTCGTCGGATCCACGGGCAGCTGCGCAGCATCCGGCGTCAGCACGCGCGAGTAGTCGCGCTCGCCGTTCTCGTCGAGTGCATACCAGACCGGGATGGGGACCCCGAAGAATCGCTGACGCGAGACGAGCCAGTCGCCGGTGAGGCCGTTGGTCCAGTTCTCGTAGCGCACCCGCATGAAGTCGGGATGCCAGCTCACCTCACGACCGAGGGAGATGAGCTTGTCGCGGAGCTGCTCGTCGCGCGCACCGTTGCGGATGTACCACTGCCGTGTGGAGACGATCTCGAGCGGGCGATCGCCCTTCTCGTAGAACTTCACCACGTGCGTGAAGGGCTTCGGGTCGCCGACGAGCTCGCCGGACTCGGTGAGCAGCTCGACGACGCGCTTCTTGGCGCTGAAGACCGTCTTGCCGGCGAGCTCGGCGTAGGCCGCTTTCGCCTCATCCGTCACGATGACCTCGGGGGCGTCTGCGAGCACTCGTCCGTCGGCGCCGAGAATCGTGCGGTTGGGCAGGTCCAGTTCGCGCCACCAGATGATGTCGGTCACGTCGCCGAACGTGCAGATCATCGCGATGCCCGAGCCCTTGTCGGGCTGCGCCAGCGGGTGCGCAACGACGGGGACCTCGACGTCGAACAGGGGGGTGCGCACCGTCGAGCCGAACAGCGCCCGATAGCGCTCGTCATCGGGGTGCGCCACCAGCGCGACGCACGCCGCGAGCAGCTCGGGGCGGGTCGTCTCGATGTGGACGTCGCCGGAGCCGTCGGTCTTGTGGAAGGCGACCCGGTGATACGCCGCCGGCTGCTCCCGGTCTTCGAGCTCGGCCTGCGCGATCGCGGAGCGGAAGTCGATGTCCCACAGGGTGGGCGCCATGGCCTGATAGGCCTCCCCGCGCTCGAGGTTGCGCAGGAACGCGTGCTGGCTGGTGCGCATGGTGTCGTCGGAGATCGTGCGGTAGGTCTGGGTCCAGTCGACGCTCAGACCGAGCGAGCGCCAGAGGGCCTCGAAGTGCTTCTCGTCTTCGACGGTGAGCTTCTCGCAGAGCTCGATGAAGTTGCGGCGGCTGATCGGCACCTGATCGGCCGCGCGACTGGACTTGTTGTCGCCGCCCTCGAACGGCGGCGCGAAATCGGGGTCGTACGGCAGGGCGGTATCGCACCGAACTCCGAAGTAGTTCTGCACGCGGCGCTCGGTGGGCAGGCCGTTGTCATCCCACCCCATCGGGTAGAAGACGGTCTTGCCGCGCATGCGCTCGAAGCGCACCTTCACGTCGGTGTGGGTGTAGCTGAAGACGTGCCCGATGTGCAGGCTTCCGCTCGCGGTCGGCGGGGGAGTGTCCACGGAGTAGATCCCCTCGCGGCCTCGCGCGGCGGCGCGGACACGGTCGAAGAGGTACGTGCCCTCGGCATCCCACCGCTGCGACCACTTCGCTTCGAGACCTTCGAGGGCGGGCTTGTCGGGAATGAGCGCATCGGCCATGGGGTCTCCTGTGCGATATGTGCGGCACTGTGTGAGCGTGCCTGAGTGTGGGATGTGGTCCGATTCTACCCCGGGGGCCGGGCGGGCCCGGCGGGTTCTCGGGAGCGTTGCGCGGGGTCGAGCTGCCCAGAGGAGGACAGCTGCCGGATTGAGGGCGTCAAGGTCGAAACGGCTCCTCAGCCGGGCGATCCTCCTCGCACGGGCGAATCACCCCCGCGATCGGGCTTGCTCCTCCACAGGCGCGCATCGAGGCCTGCTCTCCCCGATACGGATGGTGGGACCCGCGTCGAGCCCTCGTGAGCGAGACAGTCAACGGATGCGAGAGAGCGATGCCGTCACCCGCCTCGTAAGCGACGTCCGGGCGCTCGGAGGGGTCGCGCTTCAGTCCGACCTGCAGGCGCGAGGGTGGAGCAAGCACGCGATCGCGCGTGCGGTCGCGATGGGGCGCCTGGCCCGCGTGCGGCGCTCGTGGATCACGGTGCCGGCCGCCCGGCTGCCTCACCGACTCGATCGAGAACGTGCTGTCCCCCCTCATCGGCGACCGACTCGTGCTGCAGATCGACGGCGGTCATCATGTCGGGGCTCAGCGCGGTCGGGACGTCGCTCACGATGCGCAGCTCATGCTGCGCGGGTACCACGTCATCCGGGTGGGTTACCGACAGGTGGTCGATGACTGGCCACAGGTTCAGGACCTGATCATGCGCGCAGTGGCCAGGGTCTCCACCGCGCGGCATGAGGCGAATCCTCCGTGCACTCGTGGCCGGCCGACGTGAGGAGCACCGCCGAAACGAGGGCATCCGAAGGCTGCGGCTTCCGCACTTCGGCGATCCTCCTCGTCTGAGGCCGCACCAGGCCGCAGCAGACCGCAGCAGGACCGCAGCAGACCAAGACGCAGCAGACCGCAGCATACTCAGTCGCCGATTCGGATGCCGAGGGCCGAGGCCAAGGCGGGTGCGAGGTGCTCGATCTGCCGCCGCGAGAACGTCGCGCCGCGGAGGGAGGTGGCATCCAGGTACGAGATCGCCTCCAGGCCCCGAAGATCGAGATCCTTCGCGCGGAGCCCGCGGGTGTCGACCTCGTCGGCTCGGGAGTCGTCGAACCGCATCCGGTTCACGGTCGCGTTGGGCACGTCGAGGGTGCCGATCGTGCAGTCGGCGATCATCACATCGGTGATCCGCGCGGCGGCGAGGGAGAGGTAGTCCAACCGCACACCGCGCAGCTCCACCTCGTCGAGGTCCGCCTCAGCGAGATCGAGCGTGCCGATCCGGCCCCCGGTGATCCGCACGCGGCGAAGTCGCGCGCCGCGCGCCATGAGGGCCGTCGCCCGAAGGTCGCGCACGTCCACGTCGATCAGCGTCGCACCCGTGAGGTCGAGGCGTTCGACGGATGCCTCCACCAGCGCGCATTCCGTGAGACCCGCGTACGCAGCCTCGGTGACCGGATCGAGCGTCGTCCACCGGAGCTGGAACGAGTCGGCACTGCGGACCGGAGGTGGTCCGTCCTCGAAGCGGGGTGGGAGATCCGGCGGTGACAGGCGCGGGGCGACCGGATCGGCGGCGGAGGGCATACCAGGACGATACGCGGACCGCCGGGATGGGTGAATGATCCGAGCGATCGCTCGCCGCCGGTCGGAGCGCGTAGAATCGACCGACCAGCATCGATCCGGCATCACCGGGGAGCTTCCGGAAGAACAGGGCGCAGCCCTCAGTAGAACCGGACGGGGCAGGCCCGTCACAGCCGCAGTGAGAGGGGCGACGGCCGAGAGCCGCCGCAACGCGGGGTGGTACCGCGGTTCTCCCGCCCGGGAGGGTCGTCCTCGCAGGAAGCATCGCGACCTGCTGGAGTGACATGAGCTACCCCAAGACCGGCCCCGACGTTCCGCCGAGCCCGCGGTTCCCCGCGATCGAGCGCGAGATCATCGACTTCTGGAAGTCGGACGACACGTTCCGTGCGTCGATCGCGAACCGCGAGGGCGCGCCGGAATGGGTGTTCTACGACGGCCCGCCGTTCGCGAACGGACTTCCGCACTACGGTCACCTCCTCACCGGCTACGCGAAGGACCTGTTCCCGCGGTTCCAGACCATGCGCGGCAAGCGGGTCGATCGCGTCTTCGGGTGGGACACGCACGGTCTTCCTGCGGAGCTCGAGGCGATGAAGCAGCTCGGCATCACCGAGAAGCACGAGATCGAACGCATGGGTGTGGCGACCTTCAACGGCAAGGCGCGGGAGTCGGTCCTTGCGTACACGCGCGAGTGGGAGGACTATGTCACGCGCCAGGCCCGCTGGGTCGACTTCGAGCGGGGCTACAAGACGCTCGACACCGACTACATGGAAAGCGTGCTCTGGGCGTTCAAGACCCTGTACGACAGGGGACTCGCCTACGAGGGCTACCGCGTCCTGCCCTACTGCTGGCGAGACCAGACCCCGCTGTCCACGCACGAGCTGCGGATGGACGACGACGTGTACAAGATGCGCCAGGACCCGTCGGTGACGGTCACGTTCCCGCTCGTCGGGCTGAAGGCCGAGGCGATGGGACTGACCGGCGTGCGTGCGCTCGCGTGGACCACCACGCCATGGACGCTGCCGACGAACCTGGCCCTCGCGGTGGGCCCCGGCATCCGCTATGTCGTCGTGCCCGGCGGTCCGCGGGGAGCCGCCGACGTGCACCACGGCCCCGACGGTCGCAGCGACGAGCCCGCGGAAGCGGAATCGCACCGGTACCTGCTCGCGGAGGAGCTGCTGCCTGGTTACGCGAAGGACCTGGGCTACGAGACGGCAGCGGATGCCGCTGCCGCGGTCGACGCCGTGCATCTGGGCTCCGACCTCGCCGACGTGCACTACGACCGGCTGTTCGACTACTACGCGGATGCCGCGACGTGGGGGACGGGCAGCGCATGGCGCATCCTGGTGGACGACTACGTCACCACGAGCGACGGCACCGGCATCGTGCACCAGGCTCCCGCGTTCGGCGAGGACGACCAGCGGGTCGCGGAGGCGGCCGGCATCCCCACGATCCTCAGCCTCGACGACGGCGGACGGTTCCTGCCCGCGGTGACCGACGTCGCCGGCGAGCTCTGGATGGACGCGAACACCCCGCTTGTGCGCATCCTGCGACAGGACGGCCGTCTGCTGCGCCTGGCGAGCTACGAGCACTCGTATCCGCACTGCTGGCGCTGCCGCAATCCGCTCATCTACAAGGCCGTCTCCAGCTGGTTCGTCCGGGTCACCGAGGTCAAGGACCGGCTGATCCAGAACAACGAGGAGATCACGTGGGTGCCCGAGAACGTCAAGTACGGGCAGTTCGGCAAGTGGCTGGAGGGCGCGCGGGACTGGTCGATCAGCCGCAACCGCTACTGGGGCTCGCCGATCCCGGTGTGGACGAGCGACGACCCCGAGCATCCGCGCGTCGACGTGTACGGCTCACTCGCCGAGCTGGAGCGCGACTTCGGCCGGCTCCCGCGCAATTCCGCCGGTGAGGTGGACCTGCACCGGCCCTACATCGACGAGCTGACCCGGCCGAATCCCGACGATCCGACCGGACGCAGCACGATGCGGCGCATCGAGGACGTGCTGGATGTCTGGTTCGACTCCGCGTCGATGCCGTACGCGCAGGTGCACTATCCGTTCGAGAACCACGACTGGTTCGACGAGCACTCGCCGGCCGACTTCATCGTCGAGTACATCGGGCAGACCCGCGGATGGTTCTACGTCATGCACGTGCTCTCCACCGCGCTGTTCGACCGGCCGGCCTTCACCGGCGTCAGCTGCCACGGGATCGTGCTGGGCAGCGACGGCCAGAAGATGTCGAAGTCGCTGCGGAACTATCCCGGACGTCTCCGAGGTCTTCGACCGCGACGGGTCAGACGCGATGCGCTGGTTCCTCATGGCCAGTTCGGTGCTTCGCGGCGGCAACCTCGTCGTCACCGAGGAGGGCATCCGTCAGGGCGTCCGCGAGTTCCTCCTGCCGCTGTGGAACGCCTGGTACTTCTTCTCGCACGTATGCGAACGCGTCACGCGGAGGCGCGAACGCCGGCCGGCCAGGGCGGCAGGGTACGAGGCGTCATGGCGCACGGATTCCACCGACGTCCTCGACCGCTACATCCTCGCGCTCACGGGTGATCTGGTGCGCGAGGTGGCTGCCGACCTGGAGGGCCTGGACTCCACGACCGCGGCCGCTCGGATGCGCGATTTCGGTGAGGCGCTGACGAACTGGTACATCCGCCGCTCGCGCGATCGATTCTGGGTGGGCGTCACCGACGACCCCGCGTCGCGCGAGGCGTTCGACACGCTCTACACGGTGCTCGAGACCCTCACCCGGGTCGCGGCGCCGCTCATCCCGCTGGTGTCCGAGCGCGTATGGCAGGGCCTCACGGGCGGTCGAAGCGTGCACCTGCAGGACTGGCCGGATGCCGGCGCCTTCCCCGCGGCCGACGACATCCGGTCGGCCATGGATGCCGTCCGAGAGGTCTCGTCGGTCGCCAACGCCCTGCGCAAGCGCGAGGGCAAGCGCGTGCGCCTGCCGCTGGCACGCCTGAGCGTCGTGGTGCGGGACGCGGCCGCGTTGGCGCAGTTCGAGGACATCCTCCGCGATGAGCTCAACGTCAAGACCGTCGAACTCGTCGAGCTGCAGGACGGGACGGCCGCCGGCTACGGCATCTCCCACCGCCTTTCGGTGAACGCGCGAGCGGCGGGTCCGCGCCTGGGCAAGCAGGTGCAGCAGGCGATCCAGGCCGCGCGGGCGGGGGACTGGTCGGAGACGGACGGCGCGGTCACCGCCGGCGGGATCGCTCTGCAGCCGGGGGAGTACGACCTCGTCCTGGAGACGGCGGGACGGCCTGCGGGCGAAGCACTCGCGGTGCTCCCGCGCGGCGGCTTCGTGCTGCTGGACACGACGGCCACCCCCGAGCTGGAGGCCGAGGGCCTCGCGCGCGACGTCATCCGCGCCGTGCAGGACACGCGAAAGTCCGCCGGTTTCGATGTGAGCGATCGCATCCGCCTCGGGCTGTCGTTCTCGTCGGCATCGGATGCCGAGGCCGTCGCTTCGGCGTTCGCGGTCGCCGACATCGCCGGTGAGACGCTGGCCGTCGAGCACGCGCTGGCCGGCGCCGGAGAGACGCTGCCCGACGGGGCGGAGCACACGGCGGAGTTCGCGAAGGGTGCCTTCGCCAACGCCGGCGACTTCACCGTCGCGGTATCGCGGGTCACGACGAGGGTCGAGGCGACGCACGTGAGCGATCGCAGCCGCGCCGACGCGGTCTACGCCGCCCTGCTCGAGCGGCAGGGCGAGCAGTGGGTGCAGCCCCGGGTGGAGCGGACCCGTCGGGTCCTCGAGCTGCTCGACGACCCGCAGCGGACCTATCGCGTCGTCCACGTCACCGGCACCAACGGCAAGACTTCCACCAGCCGGATCATCGAGAGCCTCATCCGCGCGCACGGGCTGCGCACGGGAATGTTCACGAGCCCGCATCTGGAGCGCTTCACCGAGCGGATGATGATCGACGGCGAACCCGCCGGCGATGCCGCCGTCGCCGACGCGTGGGACGAGATCGCACCGTTCGTCGACCTGGTGGATGCCGAGCTGAACGCGGCGGACGACGCCCCGCTGACGTTCTTCGAGCTGCTCACGGTGCTCGCTTTCGTGGTCTTCGCCGATGCGCCGATCGACGTGCTCGTTCTCGAGGTCGGCATGGGCGGCGCGTGGGATTCGACCAACACGGCCGACGGCGACGTCGCCGTCTTCACTCCGATCGATCTGGACCACGCCGATCGGCTCGGCGACACGATCCGCGAGATCGCCGAAGTGAAGGCCGGGATCATCAAGACCGGCGCAGCGGTCGTCTCTGCTCGTCAGGACCGGACCGCATCTGCCGTGCTGCGCGCAGCCGCCGTCCGGCGTGATGCGACGATCGCATTCGAGGGCGACGAGTTCGCCCTCACGGACGCGCGATTGGCGGTCGGAGGCCAGCTCATCTCGGTGCGGGGGCTCGCCGGCGTGTACGAGGAGGAGTACCTGCCCCTGTTCGGTGCGCACCAGGCCCAGAATGCGGCGCTGGCGATCGCCGCCGTGGAGTCGCTGATCGGCGGGGGTGCCCAGCCGATCGCCGGCGGCGTGCTCGCGGAGGGGCTCGCGCAGGCGACCTCGCCCGGACGTCTGCAGCTGGTCGGCGTGAACCCGACGGTGATCGTCGACGCCGCGCACAACCCGCACGGAGCCCGCGCGCTCGCGTCTGCCCTGCGTGCCTCCTTCGACTTCGACGAGTGGGGGGTCGTGCTGGGAGTGCTCGCCGACAAGGACGCCGCCGGAATCGTCGCGGGGCTCGCCCCGGTCGCCGCGCATGTGTTCGCGACCGTGCCCGACTCGGAGCGCGCGAGCGACGCCGACCGGATCGCCGATCTCGCCGAGGCTCAGGAGCTGCCGGTCACGGTGCACGCCGACGCGGCGGAAGCCGCAGATGCGGCGCGATCATGGGCCGCGGCATCCGATCGTCGTGCGGTCGTGATCGCGGGATCCGTGGTGCTGGCCGGCGAAGCCGTCGCGCTGGCGGCGGCGGAGGACTGGAAGGCGGGGTGGAGCGAATGACCGTGCGAGCGGACGACGCGCCGCGCGGCCGACGACCGCGGGGAGCGGCCGAGTCGCTCGGCTCCATCGTGCTGGCTTTCGAGTCGGTCATCGTCTTCCTGGGCGGGCTCGCCGTGTACGGACTCGATGCGCTTCCCGAGCCCATCCCGCAATGGTGGGGCATCGTCGCGGGAGCAGTCGTGGCGGTCCTGATGATCCTCACCGGCCGCGTGCTGCGGTATCGGTGGGGGATCGTGCTGGGCTGGGTGCTGCAAGTGGTGGTCGCCCTGGGCGGCTTCCTCGTGCCGGCGCTCTTCGTCGTCGCGATCATTTTCGGCGGGATGTGGGCGTATGCGACCATCAAGGGGGCTTCGCTGGATGCGCGCAACGCGCGGCTGGCTGCCGAAGCCGACACCGCGAACGGAGACTGACATATGGCCACCGAAGAGACCCTCGTCCTCGTCAAGCCCGACGGGGTGTCGCGCGGGCTGACCGGCGCGATCCTCGCGCGCATCGAGGCGAAGGGCTACGCACTCGTCGACATCCGGCTGGTCGAGCCCGACCGCGACACGCTCGAGCGCCATTACGCCGAGCATGCGGGCAAGCCCTTCTACGAGCCGCTGCTGGAGTTCATGCTGTCCGGTCCCTCCGTCGCCATCCGTCTGGCGGGCAACCGCGTGATCGAGGGCTTCCGCTCCCTCGCCGGAACGACCGATCCCACGACCGCAGCGCCGGGGACGATCCGCGGCGACTTCGGCCGCGACTGGGGACTGAGGGTGCAGCAGAACCTCGTGCACGGCTCGGACAGCCCTGAGTCGGCGGCGCGCGAACTCGAGATCTGGTTCTGATCCGCGTCAGGCCCCTCCGCTCAGAAGATCGAGCCGAGTACGTCGAGTCGCAGCTGGGCGATGATCGCCACGACCGCGTAACTGCCGACGGCGAGGAGCGGAATCCAGCTCATGAGCGCGTCCGCTCCTCGCCGGATCGCCCGCGGGGCGGGCAGGATACCGGTGCGCAGGACGTGCAGGCTGACCGCGTAGAACGTGGGGATCGTCACGATCCAGGTGACCATGCACCAGGGGCAGAGCGTGCCCAGGACGAAGATGCTCTGGACGATCAGCCACATCACGAAGGCGAAGGCGAGGGTCACGCCGAGTTCGAACAGCCACCAGAACCACCGGGCGAATCGAGCGCCCGCCAGGATCGCGAAGCCGACGACGATCGGCGCCATCCAGCCGGTGAGACCGAGGATGGGATTGGGGAAGCCGAGCAGGCTGCCCTGCCACGACTCGAGGTTCTTGCCGCACTGCACGAGCGGGCTGATGTCGCAGCCCAGGATCGCCTCCGGATCCGCCAGTAGCGCGAGGCGCTCCATCGTGAGGGAGAAAGCCGCCCACCAGCCGATCACTCCGGCGATGATGAGCCACACCGCGAGGGCCGTCGGGCGACTGCGGGCGGCGGGGGTCGACATGTCTCGGATTATGGCATCGGGGCCTGGGCGGACGCCGCGCACGCGGCCGCGGAAAACCCGTGGAGCGCCTGGCGCCCATTCGGGCGGGGAAAGTGCGATAATGGTCAGCGATGCGTCGCGGCCGCGCCGCCAACGCGTCACCAGAAGACTTCGGGCGATGAACGCCCCGCAGCATGAGCCACGGGCCGGCTGCACACCGAGTGAGTTCGCGGCACCGCAGGTGCGGCACCGCACGAGATTTCGCCGGACGACGCGCGGTGTCGTCCGCAGGGAGTACGCCAGTGATGGCCGATGAGACCGATGCACACCTCGACACCCACGACGACTCCGACGATCCGGTAGAGCAGAGCGCCGCCGAGCCATCCGTCGACGACTCCGCGACCGACGAGCCGAGCGACCCTGTCGAGCAGCCGGCCGCCGCGGAGCACGTCGATTCTGACGCTGCGCCGCAGGCAGAATCCCCGACCGAGTCCGTCGAGGCCGGAGCCGACCACGCTCGAGGTCGACGAGACCGAAGCACCTGAGACCGAGCGGGCCGGTGCCGACGCACCTGGTCCGAGCAGGCCGGTGGCGAAGCGTCGGAGACGAACGACACGGTGACCGAAAGCGACGTCCCCAAGACCGCCGTCGACCTGGGCCTCCTGCCGGAGGTCTTCGTGTCGGCCGTCTCGACGCAGCTGGTGTTCTACGCGCCGGAGATCGCACCCCTCCCTCCGCTTCCCGAACTGGAGCCCGCCGCGGAGCAGATGTCGTCGACGAGTGCACGCCGGCGCAGCCGCCGCCGCACCGGAGACGGCCGCGACGATACGGCCGGACAGCCCGATGCACCCCAGTCCCGCCAGCGAGCGGTCGAGCTGATCACCGAGCCGCAGCGCATCAAGGGGTCGACCCGGCTCGAAGCGAAGAAGCAGCGCCGCCGCGACGGACGGGAGGCCGGCCGCCGCCGCGCCGTGGTGACCGAGGCGGAGTTCCTCGCTCGGCGTGAGGCGGTCGACCGCGAGATGATCGTCCGCTCGAAGAACGGGCGCATCCAGATCGCCGTGCTCGAGGACAGCGTCCTGGTCGAGCACTACGTCGCCCGCAATCAGGATGCGTCGCTCATCGGCAACGTGTACCTCGGCCGCGTGCAGAACGTGCTGCCCAGCATGGAGGCCGCGTTCGTCGACATCGGCCGCGGTCGCAACGCCGTCCTGTACTCCGGAGAAGTCGACTGGGACGCCGTCGAGACCGGCAACCAGCCGCGTCGCATCGAACTCGCCCTCAAGAGTGGCGACCGCGTGCTCGTCCAGGTCACGAAGGACCCCGTGGGCCACAAGGGCGCCCGCCTCACGAGCCAGATCTCCCTGCCCGGCAGGTACCTCGTCTACGTCCCGGGCGGGGCGATGAACGGAATCTCCCGCAAGCTGCCCGACACGGAGCGTGCGCGCCTGAAGAAGATCCTCAAGGAGGTGCTGCCCGAATCATCGGGTGTCATCGTCCGGACCGCCGCCGAAGGCGCCACGGAGGACCAGCTCACCCGAGACGTGCAGCGCCTGACCACGCAGTGGGAGCACATCAGCCGCCAGGTGGAGTCGATCCAGGCCCCGGCGCTGCTGCACTCCGAGCCTGATCTGCTGGTGAAGATCGTGCGCGACGTCTTCAACGAGGACTTCACGAAGATGCTCATCCAGGGTGAAGACGCACACCAGACGATCACCGCCTACCTCGAGAGCGTCGCACCCGACCTCCTCGATCGCGTCGCGGTCTACGAGGGCGATGCGGATCCGTTCGACGAGTTCCGCGTGACCGAGCAGATCGAGAAGGCGCTGGAGCGGAAGGTCTGGCTGCCCTCCGGAGGCTCGCTCGTGATCGACCGCACGGAGGCCATGACCGTCGTCGACGTCAACACGGGCAAGTTCGTCGGCTCGGGCGGAAACCTCGAGGAGACCGTGACGAAGAACAACCTCGAAGCTGCCGAGGAGATCGTCCGCCAGCTGCGCCTGCGCGACATCGGCGGCATCATCGTCGTGGACTTCATCGACATGGTGCTCGAGTCGAACCGCGACCTCGTGCTGCGGCGGCTGGTCGAGTGCCTGAGCCGAGACCGGACGAAGCACCAGGTGGCGGAGGTCACGTCGCTGGGTCTCGTTCAGATGACCCGCAAGAAGCTCGGCCTCGGCCTGCTCGAGACCTTCAGCGAGGCATGCGAGGTGTGCGCCGGGCGCGGTGTCATCGTGCACCACGACCCGGTCGTGAAGCACCGCGCGCCGGTGGGCAACGGACAGCCTCCCGGACGCCGTCCGCGCGCGAGCGCGACGACGACCAACGGCGGCTCCGGCGGAACGCACGTCATCACGGAGGGCGTCAAGTCCGCGCTGGCCCAGATCGCCGCCTCGACGATCCACTCCCACCACGAGGAGGCGGCTCCGGCCGCGGAACCCATCGAGGATGTTCCGGTCGAGCGCCCCAAGAAGCAGCGCAAGAAGCGCCAGGATGCCGGCTCTGGAGCACCGCGCACCGAGAAGGATGTGCTGCTGGACTCGGTGCTCAGCGCGCTCCCCGAGCCCAAGGCGCCCGGCCAGGGGCGATCCCGACGCCGAGTGAGCACCGCCGCGCTGACGGGCACCCCGGTCGCGCACACGCCGACGGAGGACTGAGCACGCTGGATCCCGTGACCGCCGGGACGCGCGCGCCGTCATCCGGCGGCGGCCTCAGGGCAGCCGCCGCTGCCGCGCCGTCACGCGCAGACCCGATGCGATGAGCGCACGCACCAGCGTGTGCCCGTCGACCGGGCGGGCACCCGCGGCCACGAGCCTCGCGTGGGCCTCGTCGGGCACGTCGTAGTGGTCGCGGTCGAATCCGCGCCGCGGGATGCCGTTGGCCGCGGCGAACTCGTGCAGCTCGTCCAAGTTCTCGTCGCTGACCAGATGCGACCACAGGCGGCCATGAGCCGGCCAGCGCGGATCGTCGATCAGGATGGCCATGTGCCGATCCTATGCACGGCGCGGAGGCCGCCGGCCGAGGTGCCGGGCGCGCTTTTGCTTGTGGGTCCGGCATCCGGTAAAGTATTCCTTTGGTGCGTTGACGACATCTCTGCTCCGCACCGAGTCTTTGCCCAGGCATCCGGAGCCGCGCGCTCCCCGAAGAAACAGGTATGAAGTGGTCTACGCAGTTGTGCGCGCCGGTGGCCGGCAGGAGAAGGTGCAGGTCGGCACGATCGTCGTCCTCGACCGTCAGTCCGCGAAGATCGGCGACAAGATCGAGCTTCCTGCGGTGCTCCTGGTCGACGGCGACGCCGTCACGACCGACGCCGACAAGCTCGCCAAGGTCACCGTGACCGCCGAGGTGCTCGGCGAGGAGCGCGGCCCGAAGATCGTCATCCAGAAGTTCAAGAACAAGACCGGCTACAAGAAGCGCCAGGGGCACCGTCAGGACCTCACGCGCGTCAAGGTCACGGGCATCAAGTAAGCACGGAAGAGACGAAGACATGGCACACAAAAAGGGCGCAAGCTCCACTCGTAACGGTCGTGACTCCAACGCACAGCGCCTCGGCGTGAAGCGCTTCGGCGGCCAGCAGGTCCTCGCCGGCGAGATCATCGTCCGCCAGCGCGGCACGCACTTCCACCCCGGCGCCAACGTCGGCCGCGGTGGCGACGACACGCTGTTCGCCCTTGAGGCCGGCGCGGTCCAGTTCGGTGCGAAGGGCGGCCGCAAGGTCGTCAACATCGTGGTGCCGGCGGAGTAGTCCGCCGCACGCAGAGGTTTCTCGTGGAGGGGGCGGGCTTCGGCTCGCCCCCTCCCTTCATTCAGACCATTGATCCGACAGGCACGACAACCGTAAGGGGGAGCGCATGGTCACATTCGTCGACCGAGTGACGCTGCACCTGGCCGCCGGCAAGGGCGGCAACGGCTGCGTGTCCGTCAAACGCGAGAAGTTCAAGCCCCTGGCGGGACCCGACGGCGGCAACGGCGGACACGGGGGCGACATCGTCCTGGTGGCCGACCCCCAGGTGACCACGCTGCTGTCGTATCACCACTCGCCGCACCGTTCGGCCGGCAACGGCGGGTTCGGAATGGGCGATCACCGCTCGGGTGCAGCCGGCGAGGCTCTCGAGTTGCCCGTACCGGTCGGCACCGTCGTCAAGGACGCAGCCGGCGAGACGCTCGTCGACATGATCGAACCGGGCATGCGTTTCGTCGTCGCGCCCGGCGGCATCGGCGGGCTCGGGAACGCGACCCTCGCCAACCCGAAGCGCAAGGCCCCCGGCTTCGCACTGCTGGGCACGCCCGGGTGGACCGGCGACGTGCTGCTCGAGCTCAAGACCGTCGCCGACGTGGCGCTCGTGGGCTACCCGTCCGCCGGCAAGTCCAGCTTGATCGCCGCGATCTCCGCGGCGCGGCCGAAGATCGCCGACTACCCCTTCACCACGCTGCATCCGAATCTCGGCGTGGTGCAGGCGGGAGATGTCCGGTACACCGTCGCCGACGTTCCAGGCCTGATCGAAGGAGCGAGCGAAGGCAAGGGGCTGGGCCTGGAGTTCCTGCGCCATGTGGAGCGCTGCACCGCGCTCGTGCACGTGCTGGACTGCGCCACCCTGGAGCCGGGTCGTGACCCGATCAGCGACCTCGACGTGATCCTGGCCGAACTCGCCGCGTACCCGGTTCCCGACGGCCAGCTGCCGCTTCTCGAGCGTCCGCAGCTCGTCGCGCTGAACAAGATCGACGTGCCGGAGGCGAAGGATCTCGCCGACCTCGTCCGTCCCGATCTGGAGGCGCGGGGTTTCCGCGTGTTCGAGATCTCCACGGTCAGTCACGCGGGGCTCCGGCAGCTCACCTATGCCCTCGGTGACGTGGTCGCCGCGCACCGAGTGGCCGAAGCGGCGAAGCCCGTCGTCGAGCGGGTCGTCATCCGCCCGCAGGGGTCGGAGCGCGAGTTCACGATCCGTGTGGAGGGCGGCACCTACGGCGACATCTACCGCGTCCTCGGCGTGAAGCCGGTGCGATGGGTGCAGCAGACGGACTTCCAGAACGAGGAGGCCGTGGGCTACCTTGCCGACCGGCTGGAGAAGCTCGGCGTCGAGGACGGCCTGTTCAAGGCCGGTGCGCAGCCCGGTTCGACCGTCGTCATCGGCGAGGGCGACGGCGTCGTGTTCGACTGGCAGCCTTCGCTCGGCTCTGTCGCGGAGCTCATGACCGCGCCGCGCGGCACGGACCCGCGTCTGGACATGAATCCGCGCCGCACGACGTCGCAGCGGCGGGAGAAGTACTACGCGAGCATGGATGCCAAGGCGGAGGCGCGCGCCGAGCTCGAGGCCGAGCGCGTCGCCGCGAAGTCCGCACAGATCGGCCAGGACGACGAGGAGCCGGCGTGACGAGCTTCACCCGCGATGACATCCCCACCGCGCGGCGCATCGTCGTCAAGGTCGGCTCGTCGTCGATCAGCGGTGAGAATGCGGGAAAGATCCAGGGCATCGTGGATGCCCTCGCCGACGCCCACTCCCAAGGCACCGAGGTGGTCCTCGTCTCGTCGGGCGCCATCGCCACCGGCATGCCCTACCTGCGACTCGGTGAGCGCCCGTCGGATCTCGCGACCCAGCAGGCGGCGGCCGCCGTCGGCCAGAACGTGCTGATCTACCGCTACCAGGAGGCTCTTCGGCCGTTCGGCATCGTCGCCGGCCAGGTCCTGCTCACCGCCGGAGACCTCGACAATCCGACGCCTCGGTCCAACGCGCGCCGCGCGATGGAGCGCCTGCTCGGCCTGCGCATCCTGCCCATCGTCAACGAGAACGACACCGTCGCCACCCACGAGATCCGCTTCGGCGACAACGACCGGCTGGCGGCCCTCGTCGCACAGCTCGTCGGCGCCGACGCCCTCGTGCTGTTGAGCGACATCGAGAGCCTGTACACGCGGCCTCCGGATGAGCCCGGGGCCCGGCCGATCCGGCGGATCGAGTACGGCGACGACCTGAGCGGATACGAATTCGGCTCCGTCGTCGTGAACAGCGTCGGAACCGGCGGTGCCGCAACGAAGGTCTCGGCGGCGCGCGTGGCGACGGCATCCGGTATCGGCGTGCTGGTCACCAGCGCCGACCTCGTCGGTGGCGCACTGCGCGGCGACGACATCGGGACCTGGTTCGACCCCCACCCCGCTCCGGTCTTCCTTCCCGTCACGGGCCCCATCCGCAGCGCGGGCAGCGCGCCCGGCGTCGATACACTGGGCCGATGACCATGACCGCGACCACCGCACGCGAGCGGATGCTGCTCGCGAAGGAGGCTTCCCGCTCGATCGGTCTGCTCTCGGACGCGGAGAAGCGCGACGCGCTGTTGGCGATCGCAGACGCGATCGCCGAGGCGGCGCCAGAGGTGGTCGCCGCCAATCGCGAGGATCTGGACCGCGGACGGTCAACCGGCCTGTCGGAAGCTCTGCAGGATCGGCTGCGTCTGGACGAGGCGCGCGTCAGCGCACTGGCCTCCGCGGTGCGCGAGGTCGCCGACCTGCCCGACCCGGTCGGTCGCGTGCTGGATGAGCGGACCCTGCCCAGCGGCATCCGGCTCACCAAGGTCAGCGTGCCGTTCGGGGTCGTCGGCTCCATCTACGAGGCTCGGCCGAACGTCACCGTCGACATCGCCGCGCTCGCGCTGCGCTCCGGCAACGCGGTCGTCCTTCGAGGCGGCTCTGCCGCCGAGCAGACCAACGCCGCCCTCGTGCGCGTCATGCGGGAGGCTCTGGCTGCCCACGGCGTGGACCCGGAGGCGATCCAGACCGTCGACGACTTCGGCCGCGACGGGGCGCGCGAGCTGATGCACGCCCGCGGCATCGTGGACGTGCTGGTGCCGCGAGGAAGCGCCCAGCTCATCGAGACCGTCGTCACCGAGTCCTCGGTGCCCGTGATCGAAACCGGAGCGGGTGTGGTGCACATCGTGCTCGATGAGTCGGCACCGCTCGAGTGGGCGCGAGAGATCGTCGTCAACGCGAAGGTGCAGCGGCCGAGCGTCTGCAATTCGGTCGAGACCGTGCTGGTGCACCGATCAGCTGCCGGACGACTGATCAGGCCCGTCGTCGACGCGCTGCACGAGCGTGGCGTCACCGTCCACGGCGATCCGGAGGTCGCGCGGCTCGCTGACGGCATCGTCCCGGCCACGGAGGAGGACTGGGCCTCCGAGTACCTCAGCCTCGACATCGCGATGCGGGTGGTCGACGACCTCGACGACGCGCTCGAGCACATCCGCCGATACTCGACGCATCACACCGAGTCGATCATCACGGAGGATGACGCGAACGCCGAGCGCTTCCTCGCCGAGGTCGACTCCGCGGTCGTGATGGCCAACGCCTCCACCCGCTTCACCGACGGGGGAGAGTTCGGCTTCGGTGCCGAGGTCGGCATCTCCACACAGAAGCTTCACGCTCGCGGCCCGATGGGACTGTCGGAGCTGACGAGTGCGAAGTGGCTCGCGCGGGGCTCCGGACAAGTCCGGCCGTGACCGCATAAACTCATGAGCGCGTTGCACAACGACGCGAAACCCGAACGGAGCACGAATGACCCTTGCCACGCTTCTCGTCCTCGCCGCCGAAGAGTCCGAGCACGGAAACGTCGCCCTGGAGACCCTGATCTTCGGCATCATCGCGATCGCCGTCTTCGGAGCGCTGGCCCTCGTCACGCTCTCGTACCGGAACGTCTCGAACCGCCACGCGCACAAGGCCGACGCGTACAGGGCGGCTCACGCCGACGACGTACACCAGGCGGGGCACGGCCACTAGGCCGACATGTCGGTGACGCGTACCCCGAGAATCGGGGTCATGGGTGGGACGTTCGATCCCATCCACCACGGTCACCTGGTCGCGGCCAGCGAAGTCGCGCAGTCGTTCGACCTCGACGAGGTCATTTTCGTGCCGACCGGTCAACCGTGGCAGAAATCCGGCGTCTCGCCCAGCGAGCACCGTTACTTGATGACCGTCATCGCGACGGCATCCAACCCGCGATTCACCGTGAGCCGCGTCGACATCGACCGCGCGGGGCCGACCTACACGATCGACACACTGCGGGAGTTGAAGACTCAGCGCCCCGATGCGGAGCTCTTCTTCATCACGGGAGCCGACGCCTTGGCGCAAATTCTCAGTTGGAGGGAGCATGATGAGTTGTGGGACCTCGCTCACTTCGTCGCCGTCTCCCGACCCGGTCACGTTCTGAGCACAGCAGGCCTGCCGACCGATGACGTGAGCCAGCTCGAGATCCCGGCCCTCGCCATCTCGTCGACGGACTGCCGCGATCGCGTCGAACACGGCAACCCCGTGTGGTACCTCGTCCCCGACGGGGTTGTCCAATACATTGCGAAGCACCACCTCTACCGGAGCAAGGAATGAGCACACCCGAGCAGCCGGCCACACCAGCCCTCACCCGCAAGCAGTTGCGCGACATCCGCAACACCGGAGCGACACCCATCGTGACCGGCGACGCTCCTCCCGCCGAGAAGCAGGCGCCCGTCGAACCGGAGATCGCCGAAGCCGACCAGGCGCACGACGAGGCCGAAGAGGTGGCGGAGGCCGCCGTCGAGCAGCACGCGGAGACCACCGCGGAAGCAGCTCCACCTGCCCCCGTCGCCGAGTCGCCGGCGCAGCCCGTGGCGGCACCACTGCCTCGCGCCGCCGTGCCGGTACCCGTGCACGATCTGCCCGGCGCCGACGCGAGCGTCGACCTGGGCGTCGCGCCGCTGACCCGTCGCCAGGCCCGCCAGCAAGAGCGCATCCGCACCGCTTCCGTCCCGGTCATCACGCCCGAGATCGCCGCCGCGCACGCCGCGTCGATCGCGACGGCGGCAGCCGTTCCGGCCGCCGCGCCCGCGAACGACGACGTCTCATCGGCGGAGCTGAGCCTCGCGCAGCTGTTCGGCTCGGATGCCCCGAGTCATGTCGACGAAGACGTCCCCGCGGTCGAAGCGGTCGTCGAAGAACCGGAGCCGGAAGCGGAGACCGGGGTCGACGACGACGAGTCACCCGCGCCGGCGGCCGCGCCGGTGGCAGCCACGGGAGCCGACCGCACCGAGGACGAGGACGAAGCCGACCGCGCCGTTGTGCGCCCGGAATTCGGCGCCGAGCTTCTGGCCGGTGAGACTCCGGCGGTGGAGCTGCCGCCCTCTTTCGACCAGCTCATCTCGCGGTCGATGACGGCGTCGGTGGGCACGGGCAACGCGCTGATCCTCTCCCAGACGCCCGCGGCTTCACCGCTGGTCGCGCCCGTCACCGCGACCGGGGAGGTGCTGATCACCGGATCCTTCAACCTGCCCGAGGGGCTCGGGTCGACCGGCCATGCCGCGGGCACCGCGGACGGCAAGGAAACCGACGCGGTCCTGGTCGACGGAGAGCTTCCGGCTCATTCCTCTCCCACGCCGATCGCGGCCAGTGCCGCCATCAGCACGGTCAAGAACGGCGGCGACCTGATCAAGCCGCCCACGCCGGAGAAGGGCGGGCGCCTGATGCTGACGCTCGCGATCACCGCGGGCGTACTCGCCCTCGCCCTGGTCGGCGTTCTGATCCTGGCCTTCGTGACAGGAGTGTTCTGATGACCGCGACGCCGCAGTCCCACGACATGCTGGCGATCGCCGCGCTGGCCGCCGACGCGAAGGGCGGAGAGGACCTCGTCGCGCTCGACGTGTCGGGGCCGCTCCCGCTCGTCGACATCTTCCTGCTCGTCACCGGACGCAGCGAGCGCAACGTGGCCGCGATCGCCGACGAGATCGAGGACAAGCTGCTCGAGGCCGGTCACAAGCGGCTCCGCCGTGAGGGACGCCAGGAGTCGCGTTGGGTGCTGCTGGACTTCGGAGACCTCGTCGTGCACGTCTTCCACGAGCAGGAGCGCATGTACTACGGGCTGGAGCGCCTGTGGAAGGACTGCCCGGTCGTCCCGGTCGAGCTTCCGGCGTCCTCGCCGATCGACTGACCGGTCACTGCAGGCAGAACTCGTTCCCCTCTGGATCCTGCAGCTGGTAGTACAGCTCGGGCCACTTGCCCCAGGACTGGTCGACCAGGCGGACAACACGCGCGCCGAGTGCCACGAGGCGGTCCTTCTCCGCCTCGAGCTGCTCGCGGGTCGGCACGCCTGACTCCACTGCCTGCACGTCGAGGTGAATGCGGTTGCGGCCGGACTTGGCTTCGGACGCGTGGTGGAAGAACAGTCGCGGCCCCCGATCCGCCGGGTCCTCCGCAAGTGCTCGTCGGGCCAGGTCGTCCTCCGAGAGACCGGCGGCGAGGAGTTCGCTCCGGAGGGGCTCGTCCCACTCCGCAAGCGGATAGCCGAACACGCCCGACCAGAAGTGGGCCAGCGCCCGCGGATCGTCCGCGTAGAACGTGATGTTGCCCAGTGTGGCCATATCCGGCACCTTTCCTCGACTCGATCGTAGGGAGTGAGCCGGCCGCGGGCTGCCGGTCGAGGCATCAGAAACGATGTAGTAATCTGGTCGGGTTGCCTCCGCTCAGGAGGTGCATCCGGGCCTGTGGCGCAGCTGGTAGCGCACCTGCATGGCATGCAGGGGGTCAGGGGTTCGAGTCCCCTCAGGTCCACTCCGAGAAGAAGCCTCCGCGACGCGGGGGCTTCTTTCATCTCACCGCCGAGGGAAGGTCGCTTGACCGGCCCGATCGAACGGGGGAGTCTGGAGCGATGCGAGGAGGGACGCCATGACGAGCGTGACCCCGTTCCTGTGGTTCGACAAGGATGCCGAGGCGGCGATCACCTTCTACACGGAGCTGATCCCCGAATCGGTCATCGTCTCGCTCGAACGCTATCCCGACGAGGTGCCGGGCATGGGCGGCAAGGTGATGCACGCCCACTTCCGACTCGGCGGGCGGGATTACTACGCGATGGATGCCGGACCCCAGTTCCCGTTCACCGAAGCCGTGTCGCTGTTCGTGTCCTGCCGCGACCAGGCCGAAGTCGATCGCTATTGGGCCGCACTGACGGCTGACGGGGGGCAGGAGCAGCCCTGCGCGTGGCTGAAGGACCGATGGGGCCTCTCATGGCAGATCGTGCCCGATCGGCTCGTGGAGCTCATCCGCGATCCCGACCCGGACCGCTCCCACCGTGCCATCCAGGCGATGTTCACGATGACGAAGATCGACATCGCCGCCATCGAAGCCGCCGCCGACGGATCGTGACGCACCGCCGTCACGGCATCCGTCTCGCGATCGTCTTGGCCGTGACGCTGACGGTGACCGCGTGCACCGCCCCTCCCCGCGATTCGGTGCCACCACCCGCCGCCGACTCGCCCGCGCCTGCGGCGTCTGCCTCTCCCACACCCTCGGCCATGTCGGATCCACGGGAGGGGTTCTGGCAGCCGTCGGGCGCACCCAGCACGCTTGCGACCGGCCTGGCCGCGCCGTGGTCGGTCGTACCTCTCGAGGGCGGCGGCGCCCTGATCTCCGAGCGCGACAGCGGCACGCTGCGTGAGCTGACCCGCGATGGCTTGCTGCGCACGGCGGGCACCGTTCCCGGTGTCGTTTCGGGCGGCGAGTCGGGACTGCACGGACTCGCGCTGTGGGAGGGCCCCGACGGGCAGGGGCGATGGCTGTACGCCTACTACGGAGCCGCCGGCGACAATCGCGTCGTGCGAATGCCGCTTCTCGGCGAAACCGGCGGTCTGAGCGTCGGCGCCGCCGAACCGGTGCTCGACGGGATCCCGCGGCAGCGCACGCACAACGGCGGACGGATCGCCTTCGGGCCGGACGGGTATCTGTACGTCACCACCGGCGACGCGCAGAACCGGGATGCATCGCAGGATGCCGGAGCGCTGGGCGGCAAGATCCTGCGGCTGACGCCCGAGGGCGAACCTGCACCCGACAATCCGTTCGGCAACGAGGTGTGGAGCCTCGGTCATCGCAACGTCCAAGGGCTCGGGTGGACCGCCGACGGTGAGATGTGGGCCAGCGAGTTCGGGCAGGACACCTGGGATGAGCTCAATCACATCGTCGCGGGCGGCAACTACGGCTGGCCGCTCGTGGAGGGTTCGGCCGGCGACGCCCGCTTCACGGATCCCGTCGTCACCTGGGCCACGAGCGAGGCGAGCCCGAGCGGCATCGCCGCGGTCGGGAGCACGGTCTTCATCGCCGGACTGCGAGGCGAGCGTCTCTGGGTGGTCGACATCGCCGAGGACGGCGCGGCCGCGGAGCCCCGAGTCGGCCTGGACGGCCAGGGGAGACTGCGTGATGTGGTGGCCGCGCCGGACGGCACGCTGTGGCTGCTGACGGGCAACACCGACGGGCGCGGCTCCCCTCGAGGCGATGACGATCTCCTGATCCGTCTGCCGATCACCGCCGTCGGGTGATCCACGCCGAGTTCTCGGTCGGATCGGGCGGGTTCGGCATCCAGGCGCGCTACGGTGAGGATCGTGAGCTCACAGCCGCGCTGCCCGCACTGCCGCCACTTCCTGTATCTCGACAGATTGACCTGTCCGAACTGCGGGGCCGACCTCGGGTATCACATGCTGTCGCGCCGGTTCTACGGGCTGCGCGACAAGCAGACCATCATCGACGGCCGCACCTGGTACACCTGCTCGAATCGCGAATGGTCGTGCAACTGGCTGGTGCGCGACGACGCGCCGGCCGGACGCTGCTTCTCGTGTCGGCTGACGCGCACGCGACCCGATGGCAACGACACCGTCGCGCTCGAGAAGCTCGCCAGCGTCGAGGAGGCCAAACGCCGGCTGCTGCTGCAGCTCGGCAGTCTCGGGCTGCCGATCGTGGGCTGGGACCTCCGCGAGGGTGGGCTCGGCTTCGACCTGGTCTCGAGCCTGTCCTACGGGCGTCCGGTCATGATCGGACACGCGAACGGCATCATCACGATCGATCTGGCAGAAAGCCTCGACGACCGCCGCGAGGCGATGCGCGTCCGGCTGGGAGAGCCGTACCGGACGATCCTCGGCCATCTCCGGCACGAGGTCGGCCACTACTACCAGAGCGTGCTGCTGACCTCCGAGGAGAGCTGGGCGCGCTGCCGCGACATGTTCGGAGACGAACGCGCCAGCTACAAGGAGGCGATCGCCCGCCACTACCGTCTGGGCGCACCGGAGAACTGGCACGAGTCGTTCATCTCCGAGTACGCGACCATGCATCCGTGGGAGGACTTCGCGGAGACGTTCGCGCACTACCTGCATATCACCGGCACGCTGCAGACGGCTGCGGCGATCGGCATCAAGCTGGATGCCGCGGTCACGAGCATGCGCGACACCGATGTGGTCCCGCTCGAGTCGTACGAGGCTGAGCCGGTGCAGCGGCTGCTGAGCGACTGGGAGTGGATGTCGCAGGCTTTCAACCGCATCAATCGGTCGATGGGCTTCCGTGACCTGTATCCGTTCGACATCGTGGAGCCGGTCCGCAAGAAGCTCGGCTTCGTCCACGAGATGGTCACCCGCGCTCCGCTCAGTCTCGAGGAGCAGATGGCTCTCGCAGCGCCCTGGGACACCGAGCGGTCGTGACGTCCATCGCCCGCGGCCAGCGCGTGATCGGCGCCGCCACCCACTACGTCGAGAATCAGCCGCCGGTGCGGACCGACATCGACGAGTACGAAGCGAACGCTCCCCTGATGAGCGCCGTCAGGGCGTTCGGCGCCGCGTGGGCCGAGGATGACCTTCACGAGGCGGGCAGACTCGTCGGCTCGCCTTCCTTCCAGCGCGACGCCACGCTGGCCAACCTCCACGTGCCGGTGGCGCAGCCGCACGACCGGTGGGGCTTCCGGCTCGACGAAGTCGAGTACGACCCCTCGTACCACCGGATCATGACCGAGGCGCTCTCGCGCGGCGCGCACACGTCGGCGTGGTCTGATCCGAGGCCGGGGGCCGACGTCGCCCGCGCAGCGATGTTCATGCTGTTCGCGCAGGTGGAGGCCGGGCATGCGTGCCCCGTGTCGATGACCCACGCCGCGGTGGCCTCGATCCGCGATTCCCCGTGGATCGCCGACGACTGGCTGCCGCGCCTGTACTCCCGCGACTACGAGCCCCGCCTTCTGCCCAATGAGGAGAAGACAAGCGCGCTGATCGGCATGGCGATGACCGAGAAGCAGGGCGGCTCGGATGTGCGCGCCGGCACCAGCGTCGGCACCTACATGGGCGGCCACAGCTATCAGATCACGGGTCACAAGTGGTTCTGCTCCGCCCCGATGTCCGACGGATTCCTCGTGCTCGCGCACACGAGAAGGGGCAACGTCGAGGAGGGACTTTCGTGCCTGTTCGTTCCGCGGATGCTCCAGCGCGGCATGCACAACGTCTTCCGCATCCAGCACCTGAAGGACAAGCTGGGCAACCGCTCCAACGCGTCCGCGTCGGTCGAGTTCGACGGGACGATCGGGCTCATCCTCGGCGAGCCGGGACGCGGTGTGCGCGCGATCATCGAGATGGTCCAGCGCACGAGGCTGGACTGCGTCCTCGGCACCGCCGCGGGCATGAGACAGGCCGTCGCCGAAGCGGTCTGGCACGCGCGCGGGCGTGCGGCGTTCGGCAGGCTCCTGGTCGACCAGCCCGCGATGACCTCCGTGCTGGCCGATCTCGCACTCGAAGCCGAAGCAGCGCTGCTCACCGGGCTCCGATTGGCGCAGATGTTCGAGGCGACGGCATCCGATCGAGACATCGCGCTGCGGCGACTGGCCACTCCGATCTCGAAGTACTGGGTGACCAAGCGTGGTCCTCAGCACGCCTACGAGGCGATGGAGTGCCTGGGCGGCAACGGGTACACCGAGTCATTCCCGCTCGCGCGGCGCTACCGGGAGCAGCCCGTGATGGCGATCTGGGAGGGCTCAGGCAACGTGATCGCCCTCGATGTCCTGCGTGCGCTCACCCGGGATCCCGACTCGCGCGTGGCTTTTGCGGACGAGCTGGCGTCCACGACGGGCGGATCGCCTCTCTTGGACGCGCACACGGCACGCACCCTGTCGCTGCTCGAGGAGGTCACGGGCTGCGAACCGGACGCGGCCCAGTCACAGGCACGGCGCCTCTGCGAAAATCTCGCGCTCGCACTGCAGGGCTCGCTCATGCTGCGCCACGCGCCCTCGACGGCGGCGGAGGCCTTCCTCGCCGCACGGCTCGGCGATGACCGGTCGGCGCAGTTCGGCGCTCTTCCGCGCGGCACGGACGCCGCAGCTCTGGTCGCGCGGCACTGACCCGACCAGGCCCCACGCGGCCGCTTAGGCTGGAGGGATGAACTCCGTCCGGCGCGCCGTCGTCGCCGGGCTCCTGAGCACCGCAGCCCTCCTGGGCGCGACGGCCCCCGCGTCGTGGGCGACTGAGGACACGGGCCCCGAGCCCGACGCGCCTTCGGCGACCGTGCGGGTCGTGGCCGGGGCGAACCACCACCGCGAGGCGGTCGCCCGCGTGGACCGCATGTCCGTCGCCGAGAAGGCAGCGAGCGTCGTGATGGGCCACGTACCGACGACGGATGCCGGCGCACTCGCGGACTACGTCAGCCGGACCGGGATCGGCGGGTTCATCCTCATGGGAGCCAACATCCCCGCCACCGAGGCTCAGCTCCGCCAGCTCACCGCCGCCATGACGACCGACGCCTCACTGCCGCCTCTGATCGCGATCGACCAGGAGGGCGGAGACGTCTCCCGACTGCCCTGGGATGCGTTCCCGTCGTCGGTCACGCTGAAGGATCGTCCCGCCGCGGAGACGCGCGACGCGTTCGCCGCGCGCGGAGCGCTGCTGCAGAGGGCGGGGATCGGTGTGAACTTCGGCATCGTCGCCGATGTCACGGCCGACCCGGCGATGTTCATCCACCGACGGGCTCTCGGAACGACGGCCGCCTCCAGCGCGGAGCGGGTGGACGCCGCGGTGACCGGCGAGCAGACGTCGACCATGTCCACGCTCAAGCACTTCCCGGGTCACGGCTCAGCGCCGGGCGACTCCCACGTGGGCATACCGACCGCCGCGTCGTCCGAGTCGCAATGGGCAGCTCACGACGCCGTGCCGTTCCGAGCGGGCATCACGGCCGGCGCCGAGTTCCTCATGTTCGGACACCTGGCCTATCCGGCCGTGGACCCCGCGCCCGCGACCCTGTCCGCCGAATGGCACCGGATCGCGCGCGACGAGCTCGGATTCAGCGGGGTGATGATCACCGACGATCTGGGAATGCTGCAGGCGTCCGGCATCCCGGAGTATCAGGATCCGGTCCAGAACGCTGTCGCCTCGCTCACGGCGGGCAACGACATGGTCCTCACGATCCTGTCTTCGACCCCTGAGACCGCGTCGCAGATCGTGAGCGGGATCACCGCGGCCGTCGAGGCGGGGACCCTGCCGCTCGGACGGCTCGACGATGCTGCGGTGCGGGTCACCACCGCACGCCTCGCGATCGCGGCGGACGGGCGCGGACTGGTCCCGTGCCCGGAGTGCACGCCGGCAGGCTGACCCGCAACCGCCGCCGGCTACTCGGCGGGCTCGATGAGCTCGGCAGAGTTGTTGCGGACGTTGCCGACCGCCTTGGACACGACGTGATTCTCGAGCGTGTCGGCGACCGCCGGCGCGGCGTCGATCGCGGCATCCAGCACGTCGCGGACGTTGTCGGTCGTGGGGTCGAGCCACGCGTCGGCGTGATCGGGATCGAGGAAGAGCGGCATCCGATCGTGGATCGAGCCGAGATCGCCGATCGAGTCGCGCGTCAGGATCGTGAAGCTCAGCATCCACCGCTTCGGGTCGTCGTCATCCAGAGCCGGGTTCTTCCACCACTCGTACAGCCCCGCCAGGAACAGCGGGGATCCGTCGGAGGGATGGATGTAGTGCGGGATCTTGGTGCCGTCGACGTTCTTCCACTCGTAGTAGCCGGATGTCGGCACCACCGCCCGGCGCTTCTCCAGCGCCTTGCGGAACATCGGCTTGTCCTCCAGCTCCTCGGAGCGCGCGTTGAACGCGCGGGCGCCGATCGACGGGTCCTTCGCCCACGCCGGCACGAGGCCCCACCGCGCCGTCTCCAGCCGCCGCGTCGGCACCTCGGTCTTCGTCGAATCCAGGACGATGGCGACGGGGGCCGTCGGCGCGACGTTGTACGACGGCTCGGGAAGGTCGTCGCCCTCGACGTCGACCCGCAGAACGCCCACGAGCTCGGACCCGACATTGGCCACGACGAATCGTCCACACATGCGGAAAATCCTACGCTCGCCCTCCGACAGGCGACGGGTTCAGCGGTCGAGCACGCCGATCTCATCGAGGCGCTCCGCGAGCCCGGCGCCGTCGGACTCGGTCACCCACGGCACGTTCGCGGCCTTGTGGTCATCCACCGCGGTGCGGCCACCGGCGAGCACCGCCTCGGCGGGCGACAGGCGGCGGATCGCCACAGCGGCGACGTTGTCGGGACTCTCGCGCGCGAAGGTCGTGTAGATCTCGTCGTCGTGCTGCCCGTCGTCGCCGATCAGCAGCCACTTGACGTTCGGGAACTCGATGGCCAACCGCCGCAGGTTCGACAGCTTGTGCGCCTTGCCGCTGCGGAACCAGCGATCGTGCGTCGGTCCCCAGTCGGTGAGCAGGACCGACCCGGCCGGGAAGAGGTGGCGGCGGAGGAAGCGGATGAGGGTCGGCGCGACGTTCCAGGCGCCGGTCGACAGGTAGATGACGGGGGTCCCGGGCCGGTCCCGCACGATCCGCTCCATCAGCACCGCCATCCCGGGAACCGGCTGCCGCGCGTGCTCGTTGACCACGAACGAATTCCAGGCTGCCAGCAGAGGACGGGGCAGCGCGGTCACCATCACGGTGTCATCGACGTCGGACACCACGCCGAAGCGCACGTCGGGTCCGACGATGAACACGCGCGTCTCGACGGGATCGCCGCCCTCCACCGACATCGTGAGCGTCTGCCAGCCGGCATCGAGTTGCGCGGGGATGTCGGTGTCGATCACGCCTCCGCGGTCGGCCACGACCTCGTGCGTCACGCCCCCGATCATCACCTTCACCTGCGCGAAGCCGACCGGGACGGAGACGAAACTGCGCCAGCCCCGAACCTTCTCATACTCACCGGCACCGCTCGCCGGCACCGGCGGCACGATCAGCACGCGGCCCAGCACCCGCACCCCTTCGGGACCGCCGTAGCCGGGGAAGGGGGTCACTGTCGGAGTGAGGCCGCGCGCTCGCGCGCGCCGTTCGCGCCACGCGTGGAACCGGTACTCGAGCCGGGCGAGCCAGAGGATCTTGGGGCGTGCGGGCGTCGTCGTCGTGCTGGGGGGCATCCCCTCAGTCTCCCACGTCCTCCTGCGAGCGAACCGAGCCGGAAGCGGTTCCGGGCAGTTCCTCGTCGGCGTGCAGATGCTTGCGCTCGGCGCGTTCGATCACCTTCTTGCTCACGAACACGAGCAGCAGGAAGACGACGATGATGCCGACGAAGATGTAGCCGGCGAAGTGCAGGCGGTCGGCGAGCTCGCGATATGTCCCCGCGGCGAGGGCGGCCACCGAGACGTAGAGCGTCGACCAGATGATGCACGCGGGCAGCGTCCACGCCAGGAAGCGCCGGTAGGCGTAGCCGCTCATGCCCACCGTCAGCGGCACGAGGGAATGCAGCACGGGCAGGAACCGCGACACGAAGATCGCCACGCCGCCGCGACGGCGCAGGTATCTCTCGGAGCGCTCCCAGTTCTCGTCGCCGATCCGGCGTCCGAGCCGGGAGTGCCGGATCTTCGGACCGAGATACCGGCCCAGCCCGAACCCGATGCTCTCCCCGATGAGCGCCCCGATCACCACGGCGACGATGAGGAAGAATCCCTCCAGCGGCGACGCCACGGCGGTGCCCGCGATGATGACGACCGTGTCGCCCGGCACGACGAGTCCGATCAGCACGCTGGTCTCCAGCATGACGGCCAGCCCCGCGAGTATCGTCCGCAGCACGGGGTCGACGCTCTGCACCGCGTCGAGCAGCCACGTGAGGAACTCGTTCACACCCCGAGCCTAGAGCGGCTGTACGCGCCTCTACCCTGGGAGCATGCCCGATTCGCTGGTCGCCGTGCCGCTGGCCGGCTGGCGGGATCCGGCATCCGTCTTCGCCCGCGTCGCGGCCGAGTCCTCCGAGTGCTTCTGGCTGGATGCCGGGCCCGAGGTCTCGACGGGCTGGAGCTGGGTGGGGTCGGGGGTCGTCGAGGACCGGCCCGACCGCGTGCGGGCGGTCTCGCTCACACCCGCGTCGGAGCAGCCGGAATGGGAGGCCGGAGCATTCCGCGGCGGCTGGATCGGGTGGCTCGGGTACGACGACGCCGCGGCTCGCGCCGGCGCCCCGGCGAGCGACGGCGACGCCGAGGTGCCGCAGGAACGGTGGCTGCGGGTGGAGCGCTTCGTCGCGTTCGACCACGAGCGGCGCCGCGTCTGGGCCGTCGCGCCCGCCGGAGAAGCGGAGCCTCATGCGCGGGAGGCGGACCGCGACGACGAGCCGACGCCCGCTGCCCGAGGTGGTGCCGCGCAGCGCCGTGGCACGCGACGAGCCGGCTGCCTACGCGGCGCTGATCGAGCGATGCCGCGCCGCGATCCGCGAGGGCGACGCCTACCAGCTCTGCCTGACGACGCGCTTCACCGTCACCGGGCCGGTGGATCCGATCACCGCATACGCGCGACTGCGCGAGCGCACCCCCGCCCATCACGGGGGCCTCATCCGCTCCGGACCCGGTCGCGCTCGCGAGCGCCAGCCCGGAGCGCTTCCTGGAGGTGGCCGGCGGCATCGCCCGAACCCGGCCGATCAAAGGCACGCGGCCGCGCGGCCGCGACGCCGAAACGGATGCCGCCCTCGCGGCCGAGCTGCGGGCGAGCGAGAAGGAGCGCGCCGAGAACATCATGATCGTCGACCTCATGCGCAACGATCTGTCGCGCGTCTGCGAACCGGGCTCCGTCGGCGTCGACGGTCTGCTCGAGATCGAGTCCTACCCGGCCGTGCATCAGCTCGTCAGCACGGTCTCCGGCCGCCTGAACCCGAGGATCCACCGTCGGTGATCTCCTCGACGCGACATTTCCCGGCCGGAAGCATGACCGGTGCGCCGAAGCTGTCGGCGATGACGATCCTGCACGACCTCGAACGAGGGCCGAGGGGCATCTTCGCCGGCTGCTTCGGCTGGGTCGGCGCCGACGGGGCGCTCGATCTCGCGATGGTGATCCGCTCGATCGTCGTCCACCCGGGAGGCGCGTACGTCGGCGCGGGCGGCGGCATCACGTGGCGGTCGGATGCCGCCGCCGAGGTGGCCGAAGTCGGCATCAAGGCCCGAGGTCCGCTGGCGGCGATCGGCGCAGATCTGCCGCTCGGCTGGTGAGCGCGCCCGTCGGGTAGCCTGGACGCTGCGCTCCTCGCCGGCAGCTTCCCTCCACGATTGGTCCCGACCCGTGTCCCGAACCCTCCCGCCCGACACCGCCGTGCCCGCAGACGCCGGCGGGTACGACGCGTACGCCATTCAGCAGAAGTGGCAGGCGCGCTGGGCGCAGGCGGACCCGTTCCGGGCCGGCGGAGACGGCGACACGAGACCGCGCAAGTACGTCCTCGGCATGTTCCCGTACCCGTCGGGAGACCTGCACATGGGTCATGCGGAGAGCTACGCGTACGTCGACGTCGTCGCTCGATTCTGGCGCCACCGCGGGTACAACGTGCTCAATCCGATCGGCTGGGACTCGTTCGGCCTTCCCGCGGAGAACGCCGCGATCCAGCGGGGCGCCGATCCGCGGGAGTGGACCTACGCGAACATCGAGCAGCACAAGAAGAGCTTCCGCGAGTACGGCTCCTCCTACGACTGGTCTCGGATCCTGCACACGAGCGATCCGGAGTACTACCACTGGAATCAGTGGCTGTTCCAGCTGCTCTTCGAGCGGGGCCTGGCCTACCGCAAGGAGAGCCCGGTCAACTGGTGCCCCAACGACCAGACGGTCCTGGCCAACGAGCAGGTCGTCGACGGCCGCTGCGAGCGCTGCGGGGCCGAGGTCATCAAGAAGAAGCTGACGCAGTGGTACTTCAAGATCACCGACTACGCCGACCGTCTGCTGGATGACCTGAACCAGCTCGAGGGCTTCTGGCCGCAGAAGGTCATCCGGATGCAGCGCAACTGGATCGGCCGTTCGGTCGGCGCCGACATCGACTTCGAGATCGAGGGTCACCACGAGAAGGTCACCGTCTTCTCGACCCGACCCGACACGCTCCACGGCGCCACGTTCTTCGTGGTGGCGCCCGACAGCGATCTCGCCGCGGAGCTGGCGGCGGGCTCCTCCGCAGAGGTGCGACTTCGCTTCCAGGACTACCTGACCAACGTGGGCCGCTCCAGCGAGATCGAGCGACAGAGCACGGATCGCCCCAAGACGGGCGTGTTCCTGGAGCGGTACGCGATCAACCCCATCAACGGCGAGCGCCTGCCGATCTGGGCGGCCGACTACGTGCTGGCCGACTACGGCCACGGCGCGGTCATGGCCGTCCCCGCCCACGACCAGCGCGACCTCGACTTCGCGCGTGCCTTCGATCTGCCGGTTCGCGTCGTCGTCGACACCACGGCGCCGATCACGGGTGCCATCCCGGTGATCGACCTCGACGAGAACGGCGACCCGATCGACCCCGGCACCTCCGACACGTCACTGACGGACATCGATCCCGCCACGACGGGCATCGCCCTGACGGGCGAGGGCCGCATGATCAACTCGGGGTCGCTCGACGGGCTCTCCAAGCGGAACGCGATCGCCCGCATCACCGAGCAGCTCGCAGCTGCGGGCACCGGCAGGGCGTCGCGGTCGTACCGCCTTCGGGACTGGCTCATCTCCCGGCAGCGCTTCTGGGGCACTCCCGATCCCGATGATCCACACCGACGACGGTCGCAACGTGCCCGTGCCGGCGGATCAGCTCCCGCTCGTCCTGCCGGACGCCGAAGGACTCGATCTGACTCCGAAGGGAACCTCGCCGCTCGGCGGTGCTTCGGAGTGGATGGCGACCACCGATCCGGAGACCGGCGCTCCCGCCCGCCGCGACCCCGACACGATGGACACGTTCGTCGACAGCTCCTGGTACTTCCTGCGGTTCCTGGCTCCTCACGACGCCGGCCAGGCGTTCTCCACCGCGGAGGCCGCCAAGTGGGCCCCCGTCGACGCGTACATCGGCGGCGTCGAGCACGCGATCCTGCACCTGCTCTACGCCCGCTTCATCACCAAGGTGCTGTTCGACATCGGCCTGATCGACTTCACGGAGCCGTTCAGCACACTGGTGAATCAAGGCATGGTGCTCCTCTCCGGATCGAAGATGTCCAAGAGCAAGGGCAACCTGGTCGAGTTCGCCTCGAGCATGGTCGACCCGGGTGCCGACGCGGTGCGCGTGGCGATCGCGTTCGCCGGTCCCGGTCGAGGACGACATCAACTGGGAGGACGTCTCCACGACGGGCGCCCAGAAGTTCCTCGCCCGGGCGTGGAGGGTCGCGCACGACGTCTCCAGCAGCCCCGACGTGGTCTGGGCCGAGGGCGACCCGACGCTGCGGCGCGTGACCCACCGGCTGCTGGCCGACGCGCCGGGGCTGGTCGAGCAGACGAAGTTCAACGTCGTGGTGGCTCGTCTCATGGAGCTCGTCAACGCGACGCGCAAGGTGATCGACACCGGCGCGGGTCCCGCCGACCCCGCTGTGCGCGAAGCGGCGGAGGTCACAGCAATGATCCTCGATCTGTTCGCACCCCACGCGGCGGAGGAGATGTGGGAGGTGCTCGGGTACCCGCCGTTCGTCGGGCTCGTGCCGTGGCGCCAGCCCGACCCCACGCTCCTCGTCGAAGACAGCGTCACGGCCGTCATCCAGATCGACGGGAAGGTGCGCGCCACGGTCGAGGTCTCGGCGCGCATCGATCCGAAGGAGCTGGAGTCGATCGCTCGCGGCGACGCCCGCGTGCAGCGTGCCCTGGCCGGCCGGCAGATCACCCGCGCGATCGTGCGGCCCCCGAAGGTCGTCAGCTTCAGCACCGGCTGAGCTCCTCCCCAGCCCCACGTGCCGGCAGGCCCTCCACCGGATCGGGGCGGGGCTGCCGACCGCACGCGGTCGCCGCATACGTTCGGCCTGTGTCGACCCGCGAACCCCACAGTCCCGTCGCGAGCGCGCGAGCGCGCCTGGGTGTGGGTGCCGTGATCGTCGTCGTGCTCCTGGCACTGACCGTGACGGTGGCGATCGGCATTATGCGGGGTGCGACGACACCGGTCGAGTCGGTGACGATCGACCGCGAAGGGCAGTCGGATGCCGCGGCCCCGGCATCCGTGTTCGTCCACGTCTCCGGGTCGGTCAGCGCGCCCGGACTGTACGTGCTCGACCAGGGGGCGCGCGTGGTCGACGCCGTCTCGGCCGCCGGCGGCTTCGCACTCGAGGCCGATCAGGCGGCGGTGAACCTCGCCCGGCCGGTGAGCGACGGCGAGCAGCTGCACGTCCCGGCCGTCGGCGCGGGTCCCGGCGCCGGCGCGGCCGAGGCACCGGGCGACGGCCGGGTCAACCTCAACACCGCCGACGCGGCCGCCCTCGACACGCTGCCGCGGATCGGCCAGGCCATGGCGGCGCGGATCATCGAATGGCGCGACGCGAACGGACGGTTCACGAGCGTCGAAGACCTCCTGTCGGTGCCGGGCATCGGCGACAAGATGCTCGAGACCCTGCGCGACCTCGTCACGGTGTGACCCGTGACGCGTGCCCGCACCGCCCGGCTGCGACTGCTGCCGGCTGCCGCGGCAACGTGGGGAACGGCTCTGCTGGCCACGCTCGCGCCGCACGCGGCCGGCGCCACTGCGCTGACCCTGTGGAGCATCGCGATCCTGACCGTGATCGTCGACCGTCGCCCGCAGGCGGCCGCGCGCCACAGCCCGACGCACCGCCGGGCGCATGGTGCCACTCCTCACACTCGCCCTCGTCGCATCGGCAGCGGTCGCATCGCACGTGGCGATGGCCCAGCCGGCTCGCGTCGCGGCCCAGGAGCTCGGCGTGAGCGGCGGGCGGGCGCTGTCGATAGAGGCCACAGTGACGGGCAAGGTCGAACACCGACCGACCGGGGAATGGGTGTTCGATGCGGTCGCAGCACGGGTGACGACGGGCGACCGAGGACGATCCGTGCGACTGGACATCGCCGTGCGGGCCCAGCCCGCGCAGTGTGGACCGGCCGGACGCGCTCGATGTGGGGGCGACGGTCGAGGTGCTCGGCACCGCGCGTGCCGCACCGACGGGCGACCGCGCCGTGCTGACGGTCACCGCCTCCCGCGGCGTGCGGGTGATCGCGGAGGCTCGGGGCGTGCTGGCCATCGCGTCGCAGCTGCGCCGAGGATTGCTCGCGGCCACTGCGGGCCTGCCGGAACCGGCAGCGGGACTGATCCCGGGACTCGCCGTAGGCGACACGTCCGCCGTGACGGCGGAGCTGGATGCCGCCATGAAGGAATCGTCGCTGTCGCACCTCACAGCCGTCTCGGGGGCGAACTGCGCGATCGTCGTCGGCATCGCCTTCGGAGCGGTTGCGGCGGCCGGAGGCTCGCGCCGCGCGCGGGTGGTGACCGGGTTGATCGCGCTCGGCGGCTTCATCCTTCTCGTGACCCCCGAGCCCAGCGTTGTCCGCGCCGGAGCGATGGCCGCCATCGCGATGCTCGGGGTTCTCCTCGGCCGCGCCGGCACCGGCTTCGCTCTGCTCTGTCTCGCCCTCACACTCCTGCTCGTCGCCGATCCGTGGCTCGCCGGCTCCCTCGGCTTCGCGCTGTCTGCGGTCGCCACCGCGTCGCTCCTGCTGTTCGCCTGTCCGCTGGCCGATGGACTCGCCCGATGGATGCCGCGTGCTCTCGCTCTGGCGCTCTCGGTGCCGCTGGCGGCGCAGCTGGCCTGCGGGCCTCTGCTCATCTCGATCGCACCGGTGGTGCCGCTCTACGGAGTGCTTGCGAACCTGCTGGCGGCGCCTGCCGCGCCGGTGGCGACCATGCTCGGACTGGCCGCATGCCTTGCGGCCCCGCTGCCCTGGCTGCAGTCGGGCATCGCCGCGATCACCTGGCTGCCGGCCGCGTGGATCGCCGGCACCGCGCATACGGTCAGCCGGCTCCCGGGCGACCAGGTGCCGTGGCCCGAAGGGCCGGCGGGCGTCACGGCCCTTGCGGTCGTCGGGCTGGCGATCGGGACGGTCGTGGCCGCCCCGCACATGCGAACGGGCGCGACGCGGCTCGGCGCGGGGCTGCTCCTCGCGATGGTGGTCGGGATCGTCGGCGGGAGCGCCGCCCTCGGATCGATCGCCGGACGCTGGACTCTGCCGGCGGACTGGAGCGTGATCGCGTGCGATGTCGGCCAGGGCGACGCGGTGCTGATCCGCTCGGCCGGCGCCGTCGCGCTCATCGACACGGGGCCTGATCCGGAGGCGCTCGAGCGCTGTCTGACGCGCGTCGGGCTGGATCGCATCGATCTGCTGGTGCTCACGCACTGGGATCTCGATCACGTCGGAGGCGTGCAGGCGCTCGCCGGCCGCGTCACCACCGTGGTGCACGGGCCGATCGGATCCGCCGACGATGAACGGCTGCGCGCGCGACTGGAGGCAGAGGGCGCGGGCACGGTGCTGGCCCACCGCGGCATGCGCGGAACTGTGGGAGCGGCGACGTGGACGGTGCTGTGGCCGCTCGCTCAGAGCCGCGCGTTCGAGCCGGGAAATGACGCGAGCGTCGTCGTCGACGTCCGCGGGGGAGGTGTGCCGACCTCGCTGTTCCTCGGCGACCTCTCGGCATCGCCGCAGGCCGCGGTGGCGGCATCCGGCGTGCTTCATCCGCCGTACGACCTCGTCAAAGTCGCGCACCACGGCAGCGCCGACCAGGACATCGGACTGTACGAGCTGGCCGACCCGGCGACGGCGCTGGTCACCGTCGGCGCGGGCAACACCTACGGGCATCCGCGCGGGGAGATCCTGGCACCGCTGAAGGATCTGGGAGCGCGGATCGCCCGCACCGACCGTGAGGGTCTCATCGCGCTCTGGCGGACGGATGCCGGCGTGCAGGTGTGGCGGGAGCGCGAAGGCGGCGTCGCACCCCCTGGGTAGGCTGGCACGATGGCCACCAGTGCGCGACGCACAGCCCCGAGCCGAGCGCGAACGACGATCCCGCAGATCCCGTGGCGCGCGCCGCAGCCCGCCCCGATCGTGCTGGTGACGGGCCCGGAGGACATCTGCGCCGAGCGCGCGATCGCCGGCATCCGCGACTTCCTGCGGGCGGAGGATCCCAGCCTCGAGGTGACGGACGTGCGCGCCGACGACTACGCCGCGGGCACCCTGCTGGGCGTCACCTCGCCCTCGCTCTTCGGCGAACCGCGCCTCGTGCGGGTCACCGGGGTGGAGAAGTGCTCCGATGTGTTCCTCGCCGAGGCGATGTCATACCTCGCGATGCCGCAGGAGGGAGCGACGCTCGTCCTCCGGCACACGGGCGCGACCGTGCGCGGCAAGAAGCTTCTCGACGCCGTCCGCGCCGGTGAAGGCGGGGGAGTGGAGATCGCATGCCCCGCCATCAAGCGCGACGCCGATCGCTTCGACTTCGCGGCCGGCGAGTTCTCCACCGCCCGCAAGCGGATCGCGCCCGCCGCGCTGCGGACGCTCGTCTCGGCGTTCGCCGACGACCTGACCGAGCTCGCCGCGGCCTGTCAGCAGCTGATCGCCGATGTACCCGGCGACGTGACCGACGAGGTCGTCGAGCGCTACTACGGCGGCCGCGTCGAGACCTCGGCTTTCGCCGTCGCCGACACGGCGATCGCTGGCCGCTACGGCGAGGCGCTCATCTCGCTGCGGCACGCGCTCGCCTCCGGAGCCGACCCGGTTCCGCTCGTCGCCGCGATCGCCTCGAAGCTGCGGACGATGGCCCGAGTGGCCGGCCACCGCGAACCGGCCGCCGCGCTGGCCGCGCGGCTGGGCCTGAAGGACTGGCAGGTCGATCGTGCCCGTCGCGACCTGTCGGGCTGGTCGGATGCGACGCTCGGGATGGCGATCCAGGCGGCGGCCCGCGCGGATGCGGAGGTCAAGGGCGGCTCGCGCGACAGCGTGTTCGCGCTCGAGCGACTCATCACCGTGATCGCCACCCGCACGCCATTCGGCTCCTGAGGAGGCGCGCGGCGGCGCGGGAAGTGACAGGTTCTGTCACGTGCGGCACTCGAATGCGTCGGCCATGCGAACTGGCTGCTCTGACGCCTTCAGTGGACGCACCCTGTCGCGTCTCCTGGGGGATGCGGCGCTTGGCGTCCACCGAACGATCTCCCCGGCGATTCGGTGGACGCATCCTGTCGTGTTGAGTGACGGGATGCGGCGGTTCGCGTCCAGTGAAGATCGCGGTCAGCGGCTCGGCGAGTCCACGAGCGGCGACGCTTGCGTCCCGCGGCAAAACGAAAGCCCGCCCCCGGAGGGGCGGGCTTTCGAGGAAGAGTGCGCTCAGAGAGCGGCGACCTGCTTCGCGATGGCCGACTTGCGGTTCGCGGCCTGGTTCGCGTGGATGACGCCCTTGCTGGCGGCCTTGTCGAGCTTTCTGGTCGCCTTGGCGAGCGCTGCCTCGGCGGCGGCCCTGTCTCCGGCGGCGACGGCCTCGCGGGTGCGACGCACCTCGGTGCGCAGCTCGCTCTTGACGGCCTTGTTGCGCTCGTGCGCCTTTTCGTTGGTCTTGTTGCGCTTGATCTGCGACTTGATGTTTGCCACGTTTGTCGACGGTCTTTCGTTCAGAGGTGTGCGATGAGAAGTGCCGAGTGGCAGGAGAGGGATGCCGCACGGCGGTCGTGAGGGAGTGGAACCCACACGCAAGCCAATCACCGAGTCTATCAGGAATCCGCCGGCGCCTGAGACTCCGCACGGGCGAGCGTCTCGACGGCGAGGTTGAGAATCGCGTTGAAGACGGCCGGGCGCATCACGGTCACGTGGTGGGTCGTGCGTGGCACCACGATGAGCTCCGCGTGCCGTGCGACGCGCATGAAGAGCCGCTCATTCCCGCGCAGCTGGTCGAGCTGGCCGTTGACGAACCAGAGCGGCACGTCGATCCGGTGCAGCGCCGCGAGCAGATCGAGCACCGACAGGCTCCGCAGCGCGATGTCCTGCGCGTCCAGCGCATAGCCGCCGGCGCCGAAGTCGGGGCGGGTCTCGTCGGGCAGGATGCGGTCGAGCATGCGGTTGGTGAGCCACATGCCGCGGTCGGGGAGGGAATCGAAGCCGCGGGTGATCAGCCGATAGGCGGCCAGGCCCACACCGCGCGGAATGGCCGTGCACGAAGCCGCGACGAATCCCGCCAGGGGCGGCGGGTCCTCCCGCCCGGCGTACTCGATGCACAGCAGGCCTCCCATCGAATGCCCGACGAGCAAGACGGGTCCGCGTGTCGCGGCATCCTGAACCGCGTCGTCGATCGTCGCGAACGCGCTGCCGAGGGTGAACTCCTCGGACATCCGCGAACCATGGCCGGGCAGATCGACGGCCACGACGGGAATGCCCCGCTCACGCAGGTACGCGACCTGCGCGCGCCACATCGTGGCGGACGTCCGGATGCCGTGCACGAGCACCACCTGGACGACCATGCGTTCCACGATATTGGCGCCGCGCGGTGCGGGGAGCCGCGCCCCGTAGAATTGGGCGGATATGTCACCGCGCGCCCTGAAGCCCCTCGAGCCGTCCGCGACCCCGCCCGAGCTGATCCGCAACTTCTGCATCATCGCTCACATCGATCACGGCAAGTCGACGCTGGCCGACCGGATGCTGCAGATCACCGGCGTGGTCTCCGATCGCGACATGCGCGCCCAGTACCTCGACCGCATGGACATCGAGCGCGAGCGCGGGATCACGATCAAGAGCCAGGCCGTTCGAATGCCCTGGGCCCTCCCGCAGGAGCACGCGCCCGACACCACGTACGCGCTCAACATGATCGACACCCCCGGCCATGTGGACTTCACGTACGAGGTGAGCCGCTCGCTCGCGGCGTGCGAGGGGGCGATCCTGCTCGTCGATGCCGCGCAGGGGATCGAAGCTCAGACGCTCGCGAATCTGTACCTGGCGCTCGAGAACGATCTGCACATCATCCCCGTGCTGAACAAGATCGACCTGCCGGCCGCCGATCCCGACAAGTACGCGAAGGAGCTCGCCAGCCTGATCGGCGGCACACCCGAGGACGTGCTGCGGGTGAGCGGCAAGACCGGCGTCGGCGTCGAGGAGCTCCTCGACGAGGTCGTGCGGCAGATCCCCCCGCCGCAGGGCGACCCGACCGCCCCGTCGCGGGCGATGATCTTCGACTCGGTCTACGACTCGTATCGCGGGGTCATCACCTACGTGCGCATGATCGACGGCACGCTGAGCCCGCGCGAGCGGATCCAGATGATGTCGACCCGCGCGGTGCACGAGCTGCTCGAGATCGGCGTCTCCTCGCCTGAACCGCTCCCGACCAAGGGGCTCGGCGTCGGCGAGGTGGGCTATCTCATCACCGGAGTGAAGGACGTGCGTCAGTCGAAGGTCGGCGACACCGTCACGAGCGCGGCGAAGCCCTCGAAGGAGGCGCTGCCCGGCTACACCGACCCGAAGCCGATGGTCTTCTCCGGCCTGTATCCGATCGACGGGAGCGACTACCCGGTGCTGCGCGAGGCGCTGGACAAGCTCAAGCTCTCCGACGCCTCGCTGAACTACGAGCCGGAGACCTCCGTCGCGCTGGGATTCGGCTTCCGGTGCGGCTTCCTCGGCCTCCTGCACCTGGAGATCGTGACGGAGCGGCTGGAGCGCGAATTCGGTCTGGACCTCATCTCGACGGCCCCCTCCGTGACGTACGAGGTGACCACCGACGACCGGAAGACGTTCACGGTCACCAATCCCAGCGAGTTCCCCTCCGGCACGAAGATCGCCAGCGTCACCGAGCCGATGGTCAAGGCGGCGATCCTCGCCCCCAAGGACTACGTCGGAACGATCATGGAGCTCTGCCAGTCGCGCCGCGGCACCCTGCTCGGCATGGAGTACCTGGGCGAGGACCGCGTCGAGATCCGGTACACCATGCCCCTCGGTGAGATCGTCTTCGACTTCTTCGACAACCTGAAGTCCAAGACGGCCGGCTACGCATCGCTCGACTATGAGCCGAGCGGCGACCAGGAGGCAGACCTGGTCAAGGTCGACATCCTGCTGCAGGGGGAGCCGGTCGACGCATTCAGCGCGATCGTGCACCGCGACAAGGCCTACGCCTACGGCGTGCTGATGACCGAGCGGCTCAAGAAGCTCATCCCGCGTCAGCAGTTCGAGGTTCCCATCCAGGCCGCGATCGGCGCGCGAATCATCGCGCGCGAATCGATCCGTGCGATGCGCAAGGACGTGCTGGCCAAGTGCTACGGCGGCGACATCACCCGCAAGCGCAAGCTCCTGGAGAAGCAGAAGGAGGGCAAGAAGCGCATGAAGATGGTCGGCCGCGTCGAAGTCCCGCAGGAAGCGTTCATCGCGGCGCTCTCCGGCGACACCGAGGGCAAAGAGAAGAAGTAGTCGCCGACGGCGCTCATGGCGCCCTCAGCAACCCGAAGTAGGCTGGAATCCATGCGGCGCGGGACGTTCAGAGACGAGACGGTCGACTACGCCGCCGTCGGCGCGACCCAGGCGGCCGATCTCATGCACTACCCGCCGGAGCGCAGCATTCCCGCCGAGGAGTCGTGGCGCATCGGCAGCGGGCAGGCGCGGTTCGAGACGGCCGGCGAAGCGCTGCTGTCGTGGGCGGCTCAGCGGGGCGCCGGTCTGCGGCTCAGCGACGTGCGGCCGGCGGCTGGACCGATGTACTCGGGCGTCAGCTTCGACGCCGAGGGTCATCCGCTGGCGCCGAGCAAGCTCGAGGCCGACCAGCGGTTCGACAGCGACGGCACGCCGTACGTCGGCGCCGGCACGACGATCCGCGTCGACGGCCGGGTGGGGGGCATGCGCGCCGACGGCGAGCTGCGTGTGATCTTCGCGATCGAGGAGCCGCGTCGGGTCGGCTTCGCCCTCGGAACCGTCGGCGGCTCCGTCGTCAGCGGCGAGGAGTCGTTCATCCTCCAGTGGTACGACAACGACGAGGTCTGGTTCACGGTGCGCGCCTTCGACGCGCCGTCCGCCCTGCTGTACCGCATGTTCCCCGCGCTCGTCCGTCGTCGTCGCCGCGAGCTGTTCACTCGGTATCTGCGCGCGATATCGCCGCTGTACGCGACCCCGGCCTGATGGGAGCCGCCCTCCCTATCGGAGAGCCGGCACCTCGCGACGGGACGCTGCCGGTCGCGATCGACGATGCGACCGCCTTCGGGGTGTACCTGCACGTGCCGTTCTGCCGTGTGCGCTGCGGATACTGCGACTTCAACACCTACACCGCAGGGGAGCTGCGCGGCGCCCGGCAGGACGAGTACGCCGACACGCTGCTGCGCGAGGTGGACCTGGCGCGCGGCGTGCTGTCGGCCGCCGGCGCCGTGCGGCCGGCATCCACCGTGTTCTTCGGGGGCGGCACGCCGACGCTGCTCCCGCCGGGCGACCTCGCTCGGATGCTCACGGGGGTTCGCAGGGCCTTCGGCATCGATCCGGATGCCGAGGTCACGGTCGAGGCGAACCCCGACACCGTGACGGATGCCGTCGCCGCCGAATTGGCGGCATCCGGCGTCACCCGCCTGTCGATCGGCATGCAGTCCGCCGTGCCGCACGTCCTGGCGGCGCTCGATCGCACGCACGAGCCGGCGAACGTGCGCACGGCAGTCGCCGCCGCGCGGCGCGCCGGTCTCGACGTGAGCCTGGACCTCATCTACGGCGCGCCGGGGGAGTCGCTCGAGGACTGGCGCACCTCGGTCCAGACGGCCACGGCGCTCGGTCCCGACCACATCTCCGCCTATGCGCTCATCATCGAGGACGGCACGAAGCTCGCCCGTCAGATCCGGCGGGGTGAGATGGCCGCACCGGACGACGACCTCCAGGCCGACATGTACGAGCTCGCCGACGATCTGCTCGGCGCCGCCGGCTACGACTGGTACGAGGTGTCGAACTGGTCCCGCGGAGAAGCGCACCGCTCGCGCCACAACCTCGCCTACTGGCGCGGAACCGACTGGTGGGGCTTCGGTCCCGGAGCGCACAGCCACATCGCCGGCCTCCGGTTCTGGAACGTGAAGCATCCCGCCGCCTACGCGCAGCGAGTCAACGCGGGCGAGTCGCCCGCGGCCGGGAGGGAGCGTCCGGATGCGGCCGCCCGCGCGCTGGAGAGCGTGCTGCTGCGCACCCGCGTCCGCGAGGGCATGCCGATCTCGGAGCTGCTCGGCGAGGGAAGGCATTCGGTCGCCGCGCTCATCGCCGACGGCCTGGTCGAGGGGCCGTCGGCGGTCCACGGCAGGATCGTGCTCACGCGACGCGGGCGCCTCCTCGCAGACGCCGTGGTCCGCGCACTCACGGACTGACCCGGGTCCCGCTCCGACGGGGTGCGATCCGATAGAATTGGCACTCAGAACCGGTGAGTGCCAGAGCGGCCGAGCAGACGTGAAGGGGGTGCGACATGGTCACGGATCGAGGACTGGAAGTGCTGCGGGCGATCGTGCAGGACTTCGTCGACACCCGCGAGCCCGTCGGCAGCAAGGCGATCGTCGAGCGCCACGCGTTCGGTGTGTCGGCTGCCACGATCCGCAACGACATGGCGCTGCTGGAGGACGAGGAGCTGATCGCCGCACCGCACACGTCGTCGGGCCGCGTGCCGACCGACAAGGGCTATCGGGTGTTCGTCGATCACCTCGCCGAAGTGCGGCCCCTCTCGCCGGCGCAGCGCAGCGCGATCTCGGCGTTCCTGGACGGCCCCGGTGATCTGGACGACGTTCTCGTGCGCACGGTGCGCGCCCTCACCCAGCTGACCGGACAGGTCGCGATCGTGCAGTACCCCTCGTTCGCCCGGGCGACCGTCTCGCACGTCGAACTCGTACAGCTCGGCGCGGGTCGGATGCTGGTGATCCTCGTCACCGACACCGGTCGGGTCTCGCAGCGCCTGGCGTTCGTGCACGACGACTTCGAGGACGAAGACCTCGCCCGGATGCGCGCCGATGTCTCCGCGCTCCTCGTCGGCCGGCCGGTCGGCGAGGGCGCCCAGCGCGTCGAGAAGCGGCTGGCTCAGAAGGACGATTCGCCCTCGCCGCGAGAGGCCGCGACCGTTGCGATCGTCCGCGTCGTGGCCGAGGAGCTCGAGGAGTTCCGGCAGGACCGCCTGGTGATGGCCGGCGCCGCCACCCTCGCCCGCAGCGAGGCCGACTTCCGCGGCAGCATCTACCCCCTCCTCGAGGCGATCGAGGAGCAGGTGACGCTCATGAAGCTCATGAGCGAGATGGTGGCCGACGACCACGGGCTCGCGGCGAGCATCGGACGCGAGAACGAGCCCTTCGGACTCGTGGAGGCATCCGTCGTGGCCAGCGAGTACGACGCCACGGGCGCCCGCGCCCGCGTCGGCGTCCTCGGCCCGACGCGGATGGATTACCCGACCAACTTCGCAGCGGTGCGTGCCGTCGCCCGCTACCTCACTCGGATGCTCGACGAAGACGAGACGGCCCGCTGACGGGCATCCGTGACCAGACGATCCCGCGCAGCGCGCGGGCGGGAAGGCGATTGTGGCTGACCACTACGAGGTGCTCGGTGTCGCGCGGGACGCGACACCGGACGAGATCAAGAAGGCGTACCGGCGCCTCGCGCGGGAGCTTCACCCCGACGTGAACCCGGGTGACAACGCGTCCGAGCGCTTCAAGCTCGTGACCCATGCCTATGACGTGCTGAGCGATCCCGATCAGCGGGCGCGATACGACATGGGCGGCAGCGACTCGCCGTTCTCCGGCGCGCAGGGCGGATTCGGCAACTTCGGAGACATCTTCGAGACGTTCTTCGGCTCGGCGGGAGGCCAGCGGGGCGGCCGACCGCGCTCACGCCGCGAGCGCGGTCAGGACGCGCTCGTGCGGGTGACGCTGGACCTCAAGGACGTCGTCTTCGGGGTGCACCGCGATATCGAGGTCGACACGGCGGTGCTGTGCGACACGTGCCAGGGATCGTGCTGCCAGCCGGGCACCTCGCCCGTGACCTGTGACATCTGCCACGGCTCCGGTCACGTGCAGCGCACCGTGCGCAGCCTGCTCGGCAACGTGGTGACCAGTCAGCCGTGCAACATCTGCCAGGGCTATGGCACGACGATCCCGTACCCCTGTGCGACCTGCCAGGGGCAGGGTCGCGTCCGCGCGCGGCGCACGGTCTCGATCGACATCCCCGCCGGCGTGGAGACCGGACTCCGGCTGCAGCTTCCCGGCTCCGGCGAAGTGGGTCCGGCCGGCGGTCCGCACGGCGACCTGTATCTCGAAGTGACGGTCTCGCCGCACGAGGAGTTCAGCCGCGACGGCGATGACCTCCTCGCAACCCTCGAGGTCTCGATGCCGGACGCGATCCTCGGCACCACCGCGACGATCCAGTCGCTCGACGGACCGGTCGATCTCGAGCTTCGGCCCGGCGTGCAGGGTGGCGACGTGCTGACCATCAAGGGCCGCGGCATCACACCGCTGCGGGGCACGCAGCGCGGCGACCTCCGCGTCGGCGTGCACGTGGTGACTCCGACGAGGCTCGATGCGAAGGAGCGTGCCCTCATCGAGGAGTTCGCGAAGCGCTCGAAGGCTCCCGCTCCGCGCCTGGCGGAGTTCCATCAGGGACTGTTCGCGAAGCTGCGCGATCGGTTCCGGAACGGCTGACGCGTGCCGCTGCACTTCGTGCTGCCCGAGGAGACGTCCGCTCGCCCCGGCGATGTCGTGACCCTCTCGGGATCCGAAGCGCACCACGCCGCGTCGGTGCGCCGGGTGCGCATCGGCGAGGAGGTGACGGTCGGCGACGGCCGCGGCGCATGGCTGACGGGCCGGTGCGAGGCGGTCACCCCGCGAGAGGTCGTGGTGCGCGTCACGGAGCGCACCGACATCCCGGCGCCCCGGCCCCGGATCGTCCTCGCGCAGGCCCTCGCGAAGGGCGATCGCGACGAACTGGCCGTACAGGCGGCGACCGAGCTCGGCGTCGACGAGATCATCCCGTGGCAGGCTGCGCGGAGCGTGTCGCGGTGGGACGCGGTCAAGGCCGAGAAAGGCCGTTCGCGGTGGGCGAGCATCGTGCGGGAGGCGGCGAAGCAGGCGCACCGCGCGTGGATCCCCGATGTCGCGCCGCTCGCGACGACGGCCTCCCTCGCGGCGCGGGCAGCGGCATCCCACGTCCTCGTCCTCGAGCCCACCGCGGACACCCGGCTGACCGCGCTGGCCCTCGATCCCGACGGCGAGATCGTTCTCGTCGTGGGTCCGGAAGGGGGGATCACCCCGGAGGAGCTGGATGAGTTCCACCGGGCCGGCGCGATCGCCGTGCGCCTGGGCACCACGGTGCTGCGCACCTCCACCGCAGGACCGGCGGCGCTCGCGGTGGTCAGTGCCGCCCAGCGGCGGTGGTGAGGCCGCCCTCCGGGCGGAGGAGGCCGCCAGTAGACTGGACGCATGAGCGAGCCGTCGATCTTCACGCGCATCCTGCAGGGTGAGATCCCTTCCGAGATCGTCGCGGAGACCCCGAACGCGTTCGCGATCCGCGACATCGCGCCCAAGGCGCCCGTGCACCTCCTGGTGATCCCGAAGTCGGAGCAGTATCGCGACGTCGTCGAGCTCGCGGCGGGCGACCCCGGCCTCCTCGCCGAGCTCGTCGGTCTCGCCGGCTCACTGGCCGAGGAGCACGGTGACGGAGACTTCCGTCTCGTGTTCAACACGGGGCCGCAGGCCGGACAGACGGTCTTCCACGTGCATGGCGCATGTCATGGCCGGCGCGCTGGACGAATCGAGCGTCGGTGGCTGAGCCGTCCGAAGAGGTGTCCGTCGAGCGGGTCTACGCCGACGGAGTGGCGATGGTCCAGCTCCTCGGTCCGCAGGACCGCCTGTTGAGGGTCGTCGAGCGGGAGCACCCCGACGTCGACGTGCACGTGCGAGGAAACGAGATCACCCTGACCGGGCACGCTGCGGCGGTCGCCGCCGCGCGGGGACTGGTGGACGAGCTGCTCGCGATGACGAAGGCCGGCCATGCGCTCGGGCCGTCGGATGTGTCGTCATCGAACCGCATCCTCCAATCCGAGGGCGGACCGCGTCCGTCCGAAGTGCTCGGTGAGGCGATCCTGTCTTCGCGGGGCCGCACGATCCGCCCGAAGACGCTCGGCCAGAAGGCGTACGTCGATGCGATCGAGGAGAACACGATCGTGTTCGGCATCGGACCAGCCGGAACAGGCAAGACCTATCTGGCGATGGCGAAGGCGGTGCAGTCGCTGCAGCGCAAGGAGGTGAGCCGGATCATCCTGACCCGGCCCGCCGTGGAGGCGGGGGAGCGGCTCGGGTTCCTGCCCGGCACCCTCAACGACAAGATCGACCCGTACCTGCGGCCGCTCTACGACGCGCTGAACGAGATGATGGACCCCGAGCTGGTGCCCAAGCTCATGGCCAGCGGCACGATCGAGGTCGCACCGCTGGCGTACATGCGCGGTCGCACGCTGAACGACTCGTTCGTCGTGCTCGACGAGGCGCAGAACACCACCCCCGAGCAGATGAAGATGTTCCTCACGCGCCTGGGCTTCGGCACCCGCATGGTCGTGACCGGTGACATCACGCAGATCGACCTGCCGCAGGGAGCCTCCGGCCTGCGCCTCGTGACGCGGGTCCTCAGCAGCATCGAAGACATCCACTTCGCGTACCTGACCAGCGACGACGTGGTGCGCCACTCCCTCGTCGGCCGGATCGTCGACGCGTACACGGAATACGACGAACGGCGGCTCGCACACCGCCGGGAGCGGGACGAGGCCGCCGAGTTCGCCAACCGCGCGGAGCGGCGCGCCGGCATCCCGCGTTCGGGCGGTCCGAGGGACCACCTCCCCAAGCGGGGCCGTTCGTGACGATCGAGATCAGCAACGAATCCGGCTTCGCCGTCGATGAGACCGTGCTGCTCAGACTCATGGAGCACGATCTGGCCGAACTGCACGTGAGCCCCGACGCCGACGTGGCGATCCTGCTCGTCGACGAGGGAGCGATGGAAGCGCTGCACGTCCAGTGGATGGACGAGCCCGGCCCGACCGACGTGCTGAGCTTCCCCATGGACGAGCTGCGGCCGGGGACGGAAGACATGCCGACGCCGGCCGGCCTGCTCGGAGACATCGTGCTGTGTCCGCAGGTGGCCGAGACGCAGGCGGCGGCCGCGAAGCACTCGACGATGGACGAGCTGATCCTCCTCACCACGCACGGACTGCTCCACCTGCTCGGCTTCGACCACGCCGAGCCGGAAGAGAAGCGCGAGATGTTCGGTCTGCAGAACGACCTCATCATGAGCTTCCACGTCGCCGAGCGACGACGACACCGCGCATGACCGCTGCGCTCCTGCTCGTCGCTGCGGTCCTGCTGATCGCCTTCGGGGGCTTGATGGCCGCGATCGACGCGGCGCTGGGGGTCACCTCGCGCGCGGACCTGGCCGACCTGGGCGCGAGCGGAAGCAACGCATCCTCGCTCAGGAAGATCGCGATCGACCCGGAGGCCCACGCGAATGCGGTCGTGTTCATCCGCATCCTGTCCGAGACCGCAGCCGCGGTGCTGGTCACCGTCGCCTTCACGATCCTGTTCGACAGCATCTGGTGGGCGATGCTGGCCGCCGCAGTGCTGATGACCGGCATCTCTTTCGTCGTGGTCGGCGCCAGCCCGCGCACCGTGGGGCGGCAGCACGCGAAGGGCCTTCTGCGGGGCGCGGCCCCCGTCATCCGCGGTGTGCGCATCTTCCTCGGCCCTCTGGCTCACGGGCTGGTCGCGCTGGGCAACCGGGTGACGCCGGGCGTCGCCCGCGGGTCGTCGTTCGCATCGGAGGAGCAGCTGCTCAGCATCATCGACGAGGCCGCGGAGAACGAGCTCATCGAGGAGGATGACCGCGAGCTCATCCACTCCGTCTTCGACTTCACCGACACGTTCGTGCGCGCGGTCATGGTTCCGCGCACCGACATGGTCACCGTCGACGCATCCGCCTCCACCCGTGAGGCGATGGGGATCTTCCTCGAGAAGGGAGTGTCCCGCATCCCGATCGTCGATGACGACGCGGACGATGTGGTCGGCGTGCTGTATCTCAAGGACCTCGTCCAGTTCGGCTTCCGCGACGAGACCGGATGGCGCGACGCGCCGATCAGCCGGATCGCCCGGCCCGCCGTCTTCGTCCCCGAGTCGATGAAGGCGGAGAGCCTCCTGCAGCAGATGAAGCGCGACGCCGTGCATGTGTGCCTCGTTGTCGATGAGTACGGCGGCGTGTCGGGGCTCGTGACGCTCGAGGACCTCATCGAGGAGCTGGTCGGCGACATCGCCGACGAGTACGACCCCCGCGGCGACGAGGTCGTGGAGCTCGAGCCGGGCCGTTACCGCGTGAGCGCGCGCCTCGGACTCGACGAGGTCGGCGACCTTTTCGGCATCGAACTCGAGGACGAGGACGTCGACTCCGTCGGCGGTCTGCTCGGCAAGGCGCTCGGCCGCGTGCCCCAGCCCGGAGCGACGGCCGAGTACGGCGGCCTCGTGATGACCGGCGGCGCCTCCCGTGGACGCGGCCGGGGCCTGGCCACCGTCTTCGTGGAGCGCAGCGCCCCCGCCGATGTCAGCGACGACTCCGCCGGACGCACTCCGCGCACCGGCGAGATCGGCGTCGCGCGCAGCGGCGCCAGGAGAGGCGAATGATGCCGGGCGAGCCCGCATTCCGATCCGGATTCGTGACCTTCGTGGGTCGCCCCAACGTCGGCAAGTCGACCCTGACGAATGCTCTGGTCGGCGAGAAGGTCGCGATCACGAGCGACAAGCCCCAGACGACCCGCCGCGCGATCCGCGGCATCCTCAACCGACCCGACGGCCAGCTCGTCATCGTCGACACGCCGGGGATCCACCGCCCCCGCACCCTCCTGGGGGAACGGCTGAACCACCTCGTCGAGCAGGTGCTCGGCGACGTCGACGTCATCGGCTTCTGCGTGCCGGCGACCGAGAAGGTCGGCCCGGGCGACCGGCGCATCGCCGAATCGCTCGACGGATACCGGCGCGCGAAGAAGATCGCGATCGTCACGAAGACGGATGCCGCATCCCGTGAGCAGATCACCGAGCGTCTGCTCGAAGTCGACGCGCTGCGCGACGACTGGTCTGCGGTGATCCCGCTGTCGGCCCGGGAGAACGAGCAGCTCGACATCCTGGTGGGCGAGGTGCTGGCGTTGATGCCCGAGGGTCCGGCGCTGTACCCCGACGGTGTGGTCACCGACGAGTCGGTGCAGGACCGCGTGGCGGAGATCATCCGGGAGGCGGCGCTCGAGGGCGTTCGGGACGAACTGCCGCACTCGATCGCGGTGGTCGTCCACGACATCGTCGAGCGCGAGGACTCGGATCTGACCGACATCTGGGCCGATGTCGTCGTGGAGCGCGACAGCCAGAAGTCCATCATCATCGGCCACAAGGGATCTCGCCTGGCCGACGTCGGCCGACGCGCTCGTGCCGGCATCGAGCCGCTGCTCGGATCACGCGTGTACCTCTCTCTGCACGTGAAGGTCGCCAAGGAGTGGCAGCGCGATCCCAAGCAGCTGGGCCGACTCGGTTTCTAGAGCCTGGTACCATTGCGGCATGCGCTTCGGCCGGCTCCTCCTTAGTCGCCGCGACGAGTCCTCGTTCTAGGGCCCTTCTCGTCGCGGAGCTTGCTGTCGGCCCGCCTCATCTGACGAGAGAGCAAGCGACATCATGGACAATTCCCAGAAGCCTTCGGGCATGCCGATCCACAAGTACCGGCCGTATCACGAGCAGATCGCCGTCCACCTGCCCGATCGCACGTGGCCGGATGCCCGCATCACGACGGCACCCCGGTGGTGCGCCGTCGACCTGAGAGACGGCAATCAGGCGCTCATCGACCCGATGAGCCCCGAGCGCAAGCGCATCATGTTCGACCTGCTGGTGAGCATGGGCTACAAGGAGATCGAGGTCGGCTTCCCTTCGGCGAGCCAGACGGACTTCGATTTCGTGCGACACCTCATCGAAGACGACGTGATCCCCGACGACGTGACGATCCAGGTGCTCACGCAGGCCCGCGAGCACCTCATCGAGCGGACGTACGAGTCGATCGCCGGCGCGAAGCAGGCGATCGTGCACCTCTACAACTCGACGAGCGTGCTCCAGCGCGAAGTGGTCTTCCGCACCGACAAGCAGGGCATCATCGACATCGCGCTGGAAGGCGCACGCCTGTGCCGCCAGTTCGAGAAGCGCATCCCCGAGACGAAGGTCTACTACGAGTACTCGCCCGAGAGCTACACCGGCACCGAGCTCGAGTTCGCCGTCGAGGTGTGCAATCAGGTGATCGAGGTGTTCGAGCCGCGGCCGGATCGCAAGGTCATCATCAACCTGCCCGCGACGGTCGAGATGGCCACGCCGAACGTCTACGCCGACTCGATCGAGTGGATGAGCCGGCACCTCGCTCACCGCGAGAACGTCATCCTTTCGCTGCACCCTCACAACGACCGCGGCACGGCCATCGCCGCCGCCGAACTGGGCTACATGGCCGGCGCGGACCGGATCGAGGGATGCCTCTTCGGCAACGGCGAGCGCACGGGCAACGTCGATCTCGTCGCGTTGGGCATCAACCTGCTGACGCAGGGGATCGACCCGCAGATCGACTTCAGCGACATCGACCACGTGAAGCGCACGGCCGAATACTGCAACCAGCTGCCCGTCCACGAGCGCAGCCCCTGGGCCGGCGACCTCGTGTTCACCGCCTTCAGCGGGTCGCACCAGGACGCCATCAAGAAGGGCTTCGAGGCGATGGACGCGCGCGCAGCCGAAGAGGGCGTCTCCACCGAGGAGCTCGAGTGGGCCGTTCCGTACCTGCCGATCGACCCCAAGGATCTGGGTCGCTCCTATGAAGCCGTCATCCGCGTGAACTCGCAGTCCGGCAAGGGCGGTGTGGCATACCTGCTGAAGAGCGACCATGCCCTCGACCTGCCGCGGCGCCTGCAGATCGAGTTCTCCGGCGTCGTTCAGGCCAAGACGGATGCCGAGGGCGGCGAGGTCACCAGCGACCAGATCTGGCGCATCTTCACGGACGAGTACCTGCCCTCCACCGTCGTCGAGGAGAGATGGGGCCGGTTCGAGCTGCACGCGACACGCACGCAGAGCGATCTGGCGGGAGACGTGACGCTCGATGTGACGCTCCGCGACGGAGACGAGCGCCTCGAGGCGCGCGGCCACGGCAACGGCCCTATCGCGGCGTTCCTGTCGATCATGCGCGATCGCGGCTTCGACGTTGCGCTCTACGACTACGTCGAGCACACCCTCAGCGCGGGCGGAGACGCCCAGGCGGCCGCGTACGTCGAACTCCAGGTGGAGGGCGAGCGTCTGTGGGGAGTCGGCATCGACGGCGACATCTCCACCGCGTCGCTGAAGGCGATCGTCTCGTGCGTGAACCGCGCGATCCGCACGCGCGAAGCGTCAGCGCAGCTGGCCGGAGTCTGACGCGCGAGCCGGCGCGGCGTCCTGCGGGATGTCGCGCCGGCTCAGCAGGGCCGCCACGAGGAAGCAGACGGCCCCGAGGAACGTGCCGGCGTTCGCCCAGAACTGGCTGACGAGGTCGGACGTCGACGGGATCGTGTACGCCCCGATCGCCGAGAGGCCGAAGAACACCGACCCGGCCATGTTCAGCCAGGTGCAGCGCCAGCTGCGCGCCTTCGGATCCCACAGCCCGTCGCGGTCGGTCGTCGCCGACGACCGCGAAGCGCGCTCGCAACGAGGAAGCAGATCGAGCCCCACGCGTCTGGCCGCCAGCCGCGCGCCCACGCGAGCGCTCTCGTTGAGAGCCGTGATGAGCGCCGCGGTCGTGCTCAGGTTGAAGAAGAGCGTGCCGGCGAACTGCACCGCGGCCGCCCACCAGTCCGCTCGATCCGCGCGCGTGGAACCCCGGCGGGGAGGGCGTCGGCCGCTCAGAAGCGAGCTGGATCAGAGCGGCGAGGGTGAAGAAGACGGCCCCGATGAAGAACGTGAGGTTCGTGACGACCGGGCCGACGGCATCGGCGTAGAAGGGCACCGCACCGATCGCGAAGAAGAGCGATCCGACCGCGAATCCCCACGCCTCGCGGCGCAGGCGGACGCCGCGATCGGGCGTCATGCTCCGAGGGTAGGCCAGAGCGGCGACGCCCAACGTCACCTGGAGAGCATGACGCTCAAGTTCGACGGCTCGGCTCTAGCATGAGCGGCATGACGACCTCACGCGACGCAGCGCGCCCCAGCGAATCGACTCACGGGTTCACCGGCATCGGCGACCAGAATCAGCTCAATCCGCTCTTCGCGAGGGCAGGCGAGGCGACCGACTTCCCGCTCAACGTGCTTCCGCCGGGCGAGTCCCTGCCGGAGACGGCCTACCAGGTCGTGCACGACGAGGCGATGCTCGACGGGAACTCGCGGCTGAACCTCGCCACGTTCGTCGGCACGTGGATGGACCCGCACGCCGACCGCCTGTACTCGGAGACCGCCGACAAGAACATGGTCGACAAAGACGAGTACCCGCAGACCGCCGCGATCGAGACGCGATGCTGGAAGATGATCGCCAATCTGTGGAACGCGCCGGATGCCGACGAGGCGATCGGCACCTCGACGATCGGCTCGTCCGAGGCGTGCATGCTCGGCGGGCTGGCCCTCAAGCGCCGGTGGCAGCAGGCGCGCCGCGCTGCGGGACTGTCCACCGAGAAGCCGAACCTGGTCCTCTCCAGCGCCGTGCAGGTGTGCTGGGAGAAGTTCTGCAACTACTGGGACGTCGAGGCGCGGTACGTGCCGATCACCGACGAGCACAAGTGCCTCGACGGGTTCGAGCTCGAGAAGTACGTCGACGAGAACACCATCGGCGTGGTGGCGATCATGGGTGTCACCTACACCGGCGTGTACGAGCCGGTCGCCGAGATCGCCGAGGCTCTGGACCGCATTCAGGCCGAGAAGGGTCTGGACATCCCGATCCACGTCGACGGCGCGTCGGGTGGCATGATCGCGCCGTTCCTGCAGCCCGAGCTGGAATGGGACTTCCGCGTGCCGCGGGTCGTCTCGATCAGCACGTCCGCGCACAAGTACGGTCTGGTCTACCCGGGCCTCGGGTGGGTGGTCTGGCGCACGGTCGCCGACCTTCCGGCCGACCTCGTGTTCGACGTGACCTATCTCGGCGGTCACATGCCGAGCTTCGCGCTGAACTTCTCGCGTCCCGGCGCCCAGGTGCTGCTGCAGTACTACCTGTTCCTGCGACTGGGCTGGGACGGCTACTACAAAGTGCAGAAGGCGTCTCAGGACGTCGCGGTCTACCTCGCGGGCGAGATCGCCCGGATGCCCGCCTTCGACCTCTGGAACGACGGTACGGACATCCCGGTCTTCGCGTGGCAGCTGACGAAGGGGTACACCGACAAGTGGAACCTCTACCACCTCTCGGAGAGACTGCGGCTGAAGGGATGGCTGATCCCCGCCTACCCGATGCCCGACAACCTGACAGACGTCGTCGTTCAGCGGATCGTGGTGCGCAACGGACTCAGCCGCAACCTCGCCGAAAGCCTCGTGGTGGACATCCAGGAGGCTGTCGCTCACCTGGACGCGCTGCGGTCGCCGATGCCCACCGAGGGCCAGGTGGCATCCTTCACGCATTGAGGGTCAGGCTTCACGCATTGAGGCTCAGGGCTTGACGATCGGCATCGCGCCGGTCTCGGCGGCGACCCTCCGCCGGTAGAGCATGCGCTGCTCGGGCAGCGACAGGTCGAACACCACCGCGAGCACGCGTATCACGGCGGTCACGACGATGCCGACGACCGCCGCGGCGATCAGCGGCGCGCCGAGCGCGTTCGAGACCGCCAGGACCATGCATCCGGCTGCGGCGGCCACAGCGTAGAGCGAGCCGACGTGCATGATCGCAACCGGCAGCCCCATGAACACGTCGCGCAGGATGCCGCCCCCCACGGCTGAGCAGACTCCGACGAAGACCGCAGGGATGAGCGGCAGCCCGAGGGCGAGCGCCTTGCTGGTGCCGAAGGCGCCGAACATGCCGATCACCACCGCATCCAGGCCGACGATCAGCCCGTTGAGCTTGCGCAGGGGACCCGCCAGCAGCATCCCGATCAGGGCGGCAGCGGTCGCGGTGAGCAGGTACCAGTTGCTCTGCAGGGTCGACAGCGGCTGGTTCAGCAGCATGTCGCGGATGATGCCGCCGCCCATTCCCATCACGATGCCGATGATCGCGACGCCGAGCAGGTCCAGGCGTCGCTGCCCGCGGAATCCGGACGCGAACAGCGCGCCCTGGATGCCGCCGAGTCCGACCGCCGTCAGATCGGCCCAGAGCGGGATCAAGAAGATCGGTGCGTCCACGCGCCCCATTCTTCCGCACGGCTCGGCGCCGTGCCGGTGGGGGAGCCGGCGACCATAATTGGAGGGTGCCCACCTTCCGCGACGAGGTCGTGATCCTGCGCACCCACAAACTGGGTGAAGCGGACCGCATCGTCACGATGCTCAGCCGCCGGCACGGCAAGCTCCGCGCCGTCGCCAAGGGCGTGCGACGCACCTCCTCCCGGTTCGGGGCGCGGCTCGAGCCGTTCATGGTCGCCGACGTGCTCCTCTTCCAGGGGCGCTCGCTCGACATCGTGCAGCAGGCCGAGTCGCTCGGGTCCTACGGCGCCGACATCGCCGTCCACTACGACCGCTACACGTCGGCCAACGCGATGGTGGAGGCGGCGGACCGGCTGAACGAGGCCGAGGCCACCCCCCAGCAGTACCTCCTGCTGGTGGGAGGGCTGCGCGCGCTCGCCCGCGGCGAGCACGTGCCGCGCAGCATCCTGGATTCGTATCTGCTGCGCGCGATGGCGCTCTCGGGCTGGGCGCCGGGGCTCGCCGACTGCGCGCGCTGCGGCAGGCCCGGACCCCACGATACGTTCGTCGCACAGCTCGGCGGCATGATCTGCCGGAACTGCGCGCCGGTCGGAGCCGCCCGCGTCGATGTGCCGACGGCGGCTCTGCTGTCCGCGCTCATGGAGGGCGACTGGACCGTCGCCGACGCGGCGTCCGCCCCGACTCGCGGATCGGCGTCCGGCCTGATCGCCGCCTACGCGCAGTGGCACCTCGAGCGCGGCATCCGCTCGCTCGAGCACGTCGAGGCCGCGACGTGAGTCCGAAGCCGTACACGCACCGCGACGCCGTTCCCTACCGGCCCGTCGACTGGACTGGGCTGTACCCGCCCGCCTTCATCAAGGGCACGGTGCCGGCACACGTCGCCATCGTGATGGACGGGAACGGCCGCTGGGCGAACAAGCGCGGACAGACGCGCATCGAGGGACACCGGGCGGGTGAGGCGGCGCTCCTGGACGTCGTCGCGGGTGCGATCCAGGCGGGTGTGAAGCACCTGAGCGTGTACGCGTTCTCGACCGAGAACTGGTCGCGCTCACCGGACGAGGTGCGGTTTCTGATGGGGTTCAACCGGGATGTGCTGCACCGCCGTCGCGACCAGCTCAACGAGTGGGGCGTGCGCGTGCGATGGTCGGGACGCAGACCGCGCCTGTGGGGCTCGGTCATCAAAGAGCTGCAGTACGCGGAGCGACTGACTGCCGGCAACGACGTGCTGACGCTCACGATGTGCGTGAACTACGGCGGCCGCGTGGAGCTCGTCGACGCGATGCGTGCGATCGGCGAGGACATCGCGGCAGGACGTCTGAAGCCGTCGGCGATCACGGAGAAACTCATCCAGCGGCGCCTCTACCAGCCCGACATGCCCGACGTCGACCTGTTCGTGCGCTCCAGCGGCGAGCAGCGCACGTCGAACTTCCTCCTCTGGGAGTCCGCGTACGCCGAGTTCGTCTTCCTCGACACGCTCTGGCCCGACTTCTCGAGAGTGGACCTGTGGCGGGCCATCAGCGCGTACCTCGACCGCGACCGGCGGTTCGGGGGCGCCGTGGACACTCCGGAGATCCCCGCCCTGTGAACGAACCCCGCTCGCGCGCGCCGCAGCCTGCCCCTCTCGGAATGCCGCCGCATCCGGCCGGGTTGCACACGGCATGACGGATGCCATCAAGATCGACGTGTGGAGCGACATCGCGTGCCCCTGGTGCTACATCGGCAAGCGCAACCTCGAAACCGGTCTGGCCGCCGCCGCCGAGGACGAAGACGCGCCCGTGGTGGAGGTCGAGTTCCACTCGTTCGAGCTGTCGCCGGACACACCCGTCGACTTCATCGGCGGTGAGGCCGACTACCTGTCTCAGCACAAGGGCATCCCCACGGCACAGGCGTCCCAGATGCTCGACCGCGTGACCGGCGTCGCGAAGGATGCCGGGCTGACGTACCGCTTCGACCTGCTCCAGCACACCAACACCGTCAAGGCGCACGAACTGCTGCACTTCGCCAAGGAGAACGGGCGCCAGATCGAGCTCGCCGAGCGGCTCATGTCGGCCTACTTCACGGAGGGCAGGCACCTGGGCCGCGAGGACGAGCTGGTCGCTCTGGCCGCCGAAGCGGGACTGGACGACGGATGCTGCACGCGAGGCGCTGCGCAGCGGACGCCATCTGCCCGCCGTGCGGGCCGACCAGGCGCAGGCGTCGGCGTACGGCATCAACGGCGTGCCGTTCTTCGTGATCGACGGCAAGTACGGGGTGTCGGGCGCTCAGCCGCCCGAGGCGTTCTCGCAGATCGTCCGGCAGGTCTGGACCGAGCACCGCGAGACCGCCGACGCGCCGGCCGCCTGATCGTCGGGTCAGCCAGGCAGGTTCGCCTCGATCTGCTCGACGATCCGGGGGTCGTCGGGCTGCATCCGGGGGCGGAAGCGCATGACGTCGCCACCCGGCAGCACGAGGAACTTCTCGAAGTTCCACTCCACACGCCCGGCTCTGCCGTCGGCGTCCTCGGCCTTGGTCAGCTCCTTGTACAGCGGCGCCGCCTTCTTGCCGTTGACGCGCACCTTGTCGAACACCGGAAACGTCACGCCCCAGGTCGTCGAGCAGTACTCCAGGATGTCCTCCATCTTCGACAGCTCCTGGAGGAACTGATTGCTCGGAAAGCGCGAGCACCTCGAACCCGCGGTCGCCGTAGGTCTTCTTCAGCTTCTCCAGCCGCTCGTACTGCGGGGCCAACCCGCACCGCGACGCGACGTTGACGACCATGAGCACCTTGCCGTCGTACTCGCCCAGTGTGGCCTCCCGCCCGTCGGCGGTCGCGAACGGGATGCTGCGGATGTCAATGGCGGTGGCCTCGGTCATACCCACAGGCTAAGCGACGGATCAGAGCGCAGGGCCGCCGGTCTGGGACAATGGTGAGGTGACAGCCACCCTCGCTCCTGCACGCGCCCTGCGCATCGGACCTCTCGTACTCGAGGCCCCCGTCGTGCTGGCGCCGATGGCGGGAATCACGAACACCGCTTTCCGGCGCCTGTGCCGTGAGTACGGCGCCGGCCTGTACGTGAGCGAGATGATCACCTCGCGTGCGCTCGTCGAGCGCAACACCACCACCATGCGGCTGATCACGCACCACGAGTCGGAGAAGCCGCGCTCCATTCAGCTGTACGGCGTGGATCCGGCAACCGTCGAAGGCGCGGTGCGCGTGCTCGTCGACGAGAACCGAGCCGACCACATCGACCTGAACTTCGGCTGCCCCGTGCCCAAGGTCACCCGTAAGGGCGGCGGCGCCGCGCTGCCGTGGAAGCTGGAGCTCTTCCGCGACATCGTCACGCGGGCTGCGCGCGCCGCGGGGGACATCCCGCTGACGGTGAAGATGCGCAAGGGGATCGACTCCGATCACCTCACCTACCTCGACGCCGGACGCATCGCCGAAGACGCCGGCGTGGCCGCCGTCGCGCTTCATGCCCGCACCGCCGCGGAGTTCTACTCGGGTCAGGCCGACTGGACCGCGATCGCGAAGCTCAAGGAGGCCGTGACGAGCGTGCCGGTCCTGGGCAACGGCGACATCTGGTCGGCCGACGACGCAGTGCGGATGATGGCGGAGACCGGATGCGACGGGGTGGTCGTCGGTCGAGGCTGCCTCGGAAGGCCCTGGCTGTTCGGCGATCTGGCGCGCGCCCTCGGGGCGCCGGGCGCAGCTCCGGACGCACCTGTTGACGCCACACTCGGATTCGTCGCACAGGCGTTCCGGCGTCACGCTGAGCTTCTGGTGGAGTTCCTCGAAGACGAGACGCGGGGCTGCCGCGACATCCGCAAGCATGTGGCCTGGTACTTCAAGGGCTACCCCGTCGGAGGAGAGACACGCGCAGCGCTCGCCACGGTGTCCACCCTCGCCGAGATCGACGACCTGCTCGCGACCCTCGAGCTCGCGGCGCCCTATCCCGGCGCCGCCGCCGAGGGCCAGCGGGGGAGGGCGGGCACACCGAAGCGACCTGCGCTGCCCGACGGGTGGCTCAGCTCGCGCGAACTCGGCGCGGAGGCGTCGTGCGCCCTCGCCGACGCGGAACTCGACCACAGTGGCGGCTGACGGCGCAGTGCGCGTCGCGGCCGAGCGCCCGGACGGATACGGCGAAGCGGACGCGGAGCGCTTCCATCGAGAGCACCATCGTTCGCAGCGCGACGACTTCGCCCGTGACCGCGCACGCGTGCTCCACTCCGCCGCCCTGCGACGTCTCGCTGCCAAGACCCAGGTGCTGAGCCCGGCGAGCCCCGCCGACTTCGCACGCAATCGGCTCACCCACTCGCTCGAGGTCGCCCAGGTCGGACGGGAGCTCGCCACGGCGCTGCGACTGTCGCCCGATGTCGTCGACACCGCATGCCTGAGCCACGACCTCGGGCATCCGCCGTTCGGTCACAACGGGGAACGTGCGCTCAACGACTGGGCTCAGGACTTCGGCGGCTTCGAAGGGAATGCGCAGACCCTGCGCATCCTCACACGACTCGAACCGAAGGCGGTGGGCGAAGACGGCCGCGGCCACGGGCTGAATCTGACCCGCGCCAGCCTCGACGCGACGTGCAAGTATCCGTGGACGGCCGATCACCCGCTGCCCGACCCCGGCGGACGACTCAAGTTCGGCGTGTACCCGGACGACGAGGAGGTCTTCCGATGGCTGCGCGCCGAGGCGCCGGGTCGGGTGCGGTGCATCGAGGCGGAGGTGATGGACCTGTCCGATGACATCGCGTACTCGGTTCATGACTTCGAGGACGCGATCGTGAACGGGTATCTCGATCCCGCGCGGCTGCGTGCGCACGGCGAGCACGCCGCGCTGCTGGACGCCATCCAGTCCTGGGTCGGCTTCGACTTCGCGCGCGACGAGCTCGAAGACGCGCTGTACCGTCTTATGCGCCTGCCGGAATGGATCGGCTCGTTCGACGGCACGCGGTCCTCGCTCGCCGGTCTGAAGAACCTGACGTCCGACCTGATCGGCCGGTTCGCGCGCGCCGCGACGACGGCCACACGGGAGTCGTACGCCGCGTCTACGCTGACCCGATATCGGGCACACGTCGTGGTGCCGCGGGTGGTGGAGGCGGAGATGGCGGTGCTCAAGGGCATCATCGGGGCGGTCGTGGTCTCCATCGAAGGGCGCAGGAGCGTGTACAAGGAGCAGCGCCGTGTGCTCAAGCGTCTCGCCGGCGCACTCCTCGAGCATCCGGAGGCCCTCGATGCGATGCACGCTGAGGACTACCGCACCGCGCAGACGGATGCCGGCCGGGGGCGCGTCATCGTCGACCAGGTCGCGAGCCTGACGGATCAGCACGCGATCGCATGGCACGGCCGACTCGTGGGCGAGGTCGATGCCGCCAGCCTCGGTGTCTGGGCCCCTGGCGCGTCGCGGCCGGTGCGCATTCCGGAAGGAATGCCCTGATGGGCGGCCGCATCCTGCAGGCCGACGTCGACGAGGTGAAGGCGCGCACGAACATCGCCGACATCATCGGCGAGCGGGTCGCGCTCAAGTCGGCGGGCATCGGCGCCATGAAGGGACTGTGCCCGTTCCACGACGAGCGCAGTCCGAGCTTCAACGTCCGTCCGCAGGCCGGCTTCTACCACTGCTTCGGGTGCAACGAATCGGGCGATGTCTACTCCTTCCTCCGGGCGATGGACCACGTCTCGTTCACCGAGGCGGTCGAGCGCCTCGCCGGCAGGATCGGCTACACACTCCACTACGAGGACGGGGGCCCAGCGCCGGAGACGACGGGGCGGTCGCGCATGTATGCGGCGAACGGCGCGGCGGCGGAGTACTTCCGCGAGCAGCTGGCGACCCCCGAGGCGGACGCGGCGCGCCGCTTCCTCGGCGAACGCGGGTTCGACGCCGGAGCCGCGGCGCACTTCGGAGTCGGCTACGCCCCGAAGGGGTGGTCGAACCTGCGCGACGCCTTGCACAAGAAGGGCTTCACCGACGACGAGCTCACGGCTGCGGGGCTGGTCTCACAGGGTCAGCGCGGGGTGTACGACCGGTTCCGGGGCCGCGCCGTCTGGCCCATCCGCGACGTGACCGGCCAGGTCATCGGCTTCGGTGCCCGCAAGCTCTACGACGACGACCAGGGGCCGAAGTACCTCAACACCCCCGAGACCGCGGTCTATCGCAAATCGCAGGTGCTCTACGGGCTCGATCTGGCCAAGCGGGACATCTCCCGAGACCACCGCGTGGTCGTCGTCGAGGGGTACACCGACGTGATGGCCTGCCACCTCGCGGGAATCACGACCGCCATCGCGAGCTGCGGAACGGCCTTCGGCGCGGACCACATCACGGTGCTCCGCCGGGTCATGGGCGATGACACCGCGTCCGGCGAGGTCGTGTTCACGTTCGACCCCGACGCCGCCGGCCAGAAGGCCGCGCTGCGCGCGTTCGGCGACGAGAAGCGCTTCGCGGCGCAGACGTACGTCGCCGTGGCGCCGGACGGGCTCGATCCGTGCGACCTGCGCCTGCAGCGCGGAGACGCCGCCGTGCGCTCTCTGATGGACACCAAGGTGCCCATGTTCGAGTTCGTGATCGACCAGCGGCTCTCCGGTTTCGCGCTGTCGACCGTCGAAGGCCGAGCGGGTGCCCTGCGTGCGGCCGCGCCGATCGTCGCCGAGATCCGCGACCCTTCACTGCGACCGGGCTACGTGCACGTCCTCGCACGTCGGCTGGGCCTGGAGATCGCCGAAGTGAAGTCCGCCGTCGAGCGTGCCGCACGGGCGGCCACTCGGAGCGGCGGCGAGGATCCGGATCGTTCCCGCCAGCCGAGCGCGCCCGCCGACGGCGAACCGCTGGTGCGCGTGAGCATCGCCTCTCTTCCCCGGTCCGCTGACGTCGCTCTCGAACGCGACGCGCTGATGGGTCTGCTCCAGTTCGGGCACCGCCTCGACCCCGCACTCCTCGCCCGATCGGTGTCACTGCCTTTCCGGCATCCCGCACTCGACGCCGTGCGCCAGGCGATCGAGGCCGCCGCCGACCTCAGCAGGCCGGGATGGGCAGCGGATGCCGTCTCCTCGACGCGTGAGCCGTACCGGTCGCTGGCCGCCGAACTCCTCACGGCCGACTTTCCGGCGCTGAGCGACGAAGCGGCCACCGTGTCGGCCACCTCTCTGGCCCGGCGCCTCGTGACACGCGCGCTGGACCAGCAGAAGTCTGAGCTGCTCGGAGCGATCCAGCGCGTTGCACCCGATTCGGAAGAGGGCAGATCGATCCGGATGCGGCTGCGAGAACTCGACGCGGAGCGCCAGCGCCTGACGGGCGACCAGTAGCCGCCGGCACCCGGCGCTGGCGCGGGAGTGCCGCAACCGGCAGGATGAGCACATGCCCCGCCGCCCAGACGCCGATGTCGCAATCCGCTCCACCGATCTGTCCATCGCGCGGGCCTCGCGGGGCGGACCGGATGCGCGGGTCGTGGACGGCGTCTCATTCGTCCTCGCGCGCGCCGCGACTCTGGCGGTCATGGGTCCGACCGGTGCCGGCAGATCGAGTCTGCTCGCCGTTCTCGCGGGAGCGGACGAGCCCGGTCTGAGTGTGGTCGGAGGAAGCGCCCACGTCGAGGGCATCCCGGTGCGCCGGCCCGGCCGCGCTCACCGCACGCTCACCTACCTGACCGGGTACCTCTCACAGTCCGCGGGCGCCCGTCTGCCCGCGCGGATGACCGTCGGGGAGGTGATCGGCGAGCCGATCACGAGCCGCGACCGACGGGTCAATCCGCGCGCGCTCGCCGTCCGCGTCGCCACACTGCTCGATGAGTTCATGCTGCCGCTCGGCGCAGCGGCGCAGTATCCCTACGAACTCAGCGCGGGGATGCGGCAGCGCGTCGTCTTCGCCCGGGCTCTCGTGCTGCAGCCGCGCATCCTGATCGCCGATGAGCCTTTCTCGAACATGGATCTGGAGGTCCGTCGCGCCGCACGCGACGCCATCCTGCGACGCCGCGACGACTACGGCATGTCGACGGTGATCGCCACGAACGAGCGCGAGGTGGTGCGCGAACTGTCGGCCGACGTCCTGGTGCTGCGCAGCGGTCACGCGATCGCGTACGGCCATGGAACCAACGACCTTCTCTGGACTCCGAGCGGGGAAGCCGACCACCGGCTGATCGCGTCCTGACGTCACGACCACAGTCGGCGATTTGCTAAGCTGTTCGGGTTGCCTGCTCCGGCGGGCACTTTCCTCGGTAGCTCAATTGGCAGAGCAATCGGCTGTTAACCGATAGGTTCTTGGTTCGAGTCCAAGCCGGGGAGCGGAACGGCCCCGGACTCCACTCTGGGGCCGTTCTCTCGTTCCCGAGAGATGTCGCATCAGGCGTCGATGTCATCCACGCCTGGTGTCCACGAGGCACCCGGGCGTCCCCATCCGCGCTTGCGCGCGATCTTCTGCACGGTCTTCCAATCGCCGTCGCCGAGGCGGTCGACGTAGAGCACGCCGTCGAGGTGATCGAACTCGTGCTGCATGATCCGGGCGCGCCATCCGTCCACCTCGATCCGCACCGCACCTCCGTCGAGGTCGGTTCCGGTGACCGCCACGCGGTCGGAGCGTCGCAGCGGGAACCGCTCACCGGGGAAGGACAGGCACCCTTCCGATTCCTCGTCCGGATCGGGGGCTCCCGGTTCGAGCGGCACCATCCACAGCTCGGGGTTGATCAGCACGCCGCGCCACGGCGCTCCGTCGTCGTCGGTGTAGCTGTAGGTGAAGACGCGCAGCGGAACCCCCACCTGCGGGGCGGCCAGCCCGACGCCGGGAGCGGCATCCATCGTCTCGAACATGTCGGCGACGAGACGACGGACGTCGTCGCCGATGTGCTCGACGACCGCCGCGGGGGCGTGCAGCACCGGGTCACCCATGATGCGAATCGGCAGAACGGCCACGCGTTGAGCCTATCGAGCGACCCGTGCAGTTAGGGTCGAGGGGTGGTGTGGCTGGAGCTCTCGATCGAGGATGTGACCCAGAATGTGGTCGGCGTCTTCCGCAACCCCGCGCTCCTGTTCGGCATCCCGCTGGCCCTGCTCGGGGCGGTCTTCATGTCCTTCGGAGCGCAGTACCAGCATCGCGGAGTCGCGAAGGTCGAGAGTCTCACGGAGTCGTCGGGCAGCAGCGGCCTGACCGGTGCGCAGCTGCTCAGCCTGCTCAAGCGGCCCTCGTGGCTGCTGGGCACCGCCATGCTCGGCCTCGCGATCCTCTGTCAGCTCGGCGCCCTCGCGTTCGCGCCCCTCATCGTGGTGCAGCCGCTCGGTGCGCTCGCCCTCGTGATCACCACCCTCCTGAACTCGCGCGTGAGCGGCCACCGACCGACGAAGAAGTCGGTGCGGGCGATCATGGCCTGCGTGGGCGGCATCTTCATCTTCGTCACCATCGCGGCGTTCGTGGCGACGGAGCAGCGGGTGACCGACCAGCAGCTCATCACGATCCTCCTGCTGCTGGTGGTCGTGGTCGTGGTGTTCGCGATCCTGTGGGTCTGGCTGCGCAAGCGTGCGCAGGCGCTGTTCTACATCTTCGCGTCGGGCGTGATCTACGGCTTCGTGGCGACCCTGGCGAAGGTGGTCATCAAGCGCGTGCAGGCGGGCGATTTCGAGTGGCTGACCCTCCTGTGCCTCATCGCGCTGCTCGCCGCGGTCGCCGTGGGCGCGTACTTCGTGCAGACCGCGTACTCGGTGGGGCCCCCCGACCTGGTGATCGCAGGGCTGACGGTGATCGACCCGATGGTCGCCGTCCTGATCGGGCTCATCGTGCTGCAGGAAGCCGCCACGGCGCCCTGGCCCGCGTTGGTCGGATTCGGCCTCGCCGGTGCGATCGCCGTCTACGGCGTGATCTCCCTGGCGCGGAACCATCCGCAGGTGATCAGCGACAGTCAGGAGCTGCCGATCGAGCGGGGGAGCGCCGGCAGCGCGGACGGTCATCACAGCGCGAACTCCGAGAGGCTCACCGAGGCGGTCGCGAAGGTGTGGCCCGAACCGCCGATCCGCGATGACGGCGACGGGCCGGGCACCGGCCGCTCCCGCGTTCGGTAGTCTCGGAGACCGAGGGGCGGTGGCCAAGCTGGTCAAGGCAGCGGGCTCATAACCCGACGATCGTGGGTTCAAGTCCCACCCGCCCCACTCTTCACCTCATCGCATCGCCGATGTAGGAGTACTTCACGAACACCTCGGCTGCGATGCCGGCCTCTTCGAGCACGCCCTGCACGGCGCCCAGCATGTACGTCGAGTCCCAGCCCAGGTACAGGAAGTGCGCCTCGTCGAGCGCGTCCCACTGACCGTTCCACGACCGAGCCGCGTACACGGGGCCGCCGCGCCGGGCGTTGAAGGACTCGACCGCAGGCCGGGAGTCAGCCCACATCCGGGTGAAGATGCGGTGGAAGAGGTGCCTGACGTCGTAGACCTCCCAGTGCTCGCCCCTGTACTCCACGTAGGCGAATTCGCGCTGCCATCCCGCCGGCCATCCCCTGCGACGGCGGGCATCCAGAATCGGAGTCAGGCCGTCGTCGTCGATCTCGCCCGACCCGGCGCGCGGCCAGCGTTCGATGAAGCGCGCGGTGAGCTGGGCGGTGCGCCGGGAGATCGCCGCGGTGTCCCAAACCTCGAACTCCGCGAGCGAGACGGTCGAGCCGATCTCACTCTGGCGGTACACGGAGCGCTTCTCCGGGAACGACCGGTCCCACGCGCGCTCGGCGAGAGGCTCTTCCAGAAGGGTCAGGTTGCCCAGCGTGCGGGTCGAGCGCGCGGTGACTGTTCTGCTCGTCCTCGCTGAGCCCGCTCCACATGCGCTGGCCGTCACCGCTCCATCCTTCGCCCGGAGCGACCGGGAACACGTGCTCGACGTCGAGCTCCGCGGTGTGCTCGACACCGGCGAGAGCACCGAGAACCGCGCGCGGATTCGGCAGATCGCCGTACTTCAGGGCGACCCGGACGTCGCTCGTCCGACGGAGTGATGCGCGCGATCGCCTGACGCAGCGATTCCGGACTCTCAGCGTGCGCCCGGCACAGACGCGCGACCAGATTCTCCGTCGGCACGCCGACGACGCGGCGGCGGAGCAGGAGCGATTCGAGATCTCCCGCGATCCGGAGGAACCCATCGCGGTCGATCGTCCCCCGCAGGTGTTCGCGGTACGCGCGCATCGTGAGGGGATGCACCGCGCCGCCGAACGTGTTGAGGAACGACAGGCTCCGACCCGACGCGAGGTCGAGCGCGTGCGCCGGGTCGAGGAGCACGCGGTAGATCTCGGAGAACTCCTTCCACTCCGCCGCCAGCGTGCGCAGCTGGTCGTGCTCCCACCGGGGGAACTCGGAGCGGAAGGCCTCGTACACGCCCCGCCCGCCGATGACGGCGACCTCGCGGCCGGTGCGCATGATGAGGTAGTGGCGCCAGAAGCTCTCGATCGCCGCGCCCGTGTTCTGCTCGATCGGCAGCCAGAACGACCGCTCGATGTCGTCCTGCTCGGCATGCGAGAGTCCCATCAGGACGTAGTTGTGGATGAGCTCGTGATCGCGCAGCGGCTCGCCGGTCGAGTTGAGGCTCTCGAAGATCTGCTGAGCATTCGCCCCGGCGCCGAGCGTGATCGCGACGTGTTCGAGCTTCTGCAGCCCCGCCCACACCCGCGGCGCATCCGCGAGGCTGATCTGGCTGCGGAAGAACGCATAGTTGTCGTCGAAAGCGGATTCCCGCTCGGGGCCGTCAGGTCGGGCCCTTCCCATCACGACGTCGTCGAACACGGCGGCCCACGCGTGGTGCGGACGCAGTTTGGTGCGCTGCGGCTCGGTGACCCGGAAGAGAACGGGTTCGAGTTCGGACGCGAGCGCCGGATCCTCGGACTTCACCGTGTGGTGCAGCGCTGCCACCAGCAGCATGAGCGTCGTCAGGCGCTGCTGGCCGTCGATGAGGACCAGCTCGGCGCCGTCGCCGTGCCCGCTGACGGAGGAGAGGATGGAGCCGATGAAATGCATGTGCCGCTCGTCGGAGTCGGCCACGGTCCGCACGTCGCTGAGCAGCTGTTCGCACGCGCCGATGTCCCACCGATACTGGCGCTGGTACACCGGGACGATCACGGTGAGGTCGGCGGAGAGCCAGGAGATCGTGTTGACGGCGGTCGCATCGACGTTCGTGGCGTCGCTTCTGTCCCTGGGCATCCCCCTAGCTTAGGCAGGCACCGCGGGTCGGCTTCGGCACGGCCACGCGCCCGTGGGGCGGTCAGGACGCGAGGGTAGGCTTGCCTCAGTCGAGCCTGTAAAAACGTGCTGGCTCCCTACGAAAGGCTGATCCACCTCATGGGTTACATCAAGTCCGCCGCTCTCGAAGAGACCGGCTATGTCGTCCTCGATCGCTACAACCAGGAGCTCGATCCTCAGGAGTGGCTCGATATCGAGTACAACGACTGGAAGTCCTCGGGCGACACCCGATTCGCGCCTCTGGCGAGCGCGTTCGGCGAGATCGAGTGCAACGGCTTCTGGAACCACAAGCCGCCGCGCACCGACAAAGACGGCGTCTGGATCGAGTCGCAGGTGCAGAAGGCCCCGAACCTCACGCGTCGCGCGCAGGAGCCCGGCGCCAACGTCGGCCGCTGCCGGGTCATCGAGCTGCAGCCGACCCCGTACGGCGAGTGCCTCTACAACCTCCACCAGGACGACAACAACCGGCTGAACCCGGACGGCACCGGCTGGGTCGTCCGAGGCTTCTTCAATCTGACGGATGACAAGGACAGCTTCTTCGTCCTCCGGGAGAACCGCACCGATCCCGCCGGCGAGGTGCGGATCGCACTTCCGGCCGGCGCTCAGCTCATCATCGACACCCAGCGTCTGTGGCACGCCGCGACGCACGTCGGCGACCAGCCGCGCTACTGCCTGATCACGTCGTGGACCTCGGGTCCCGAGCTCGACGCGTACATCGAGAAGCACCACGGCGTGAACACGGTCGAGAGCGTCGAGGTGCCGCAGGAGGTGCTCGACGCCGGCTACGCGGAGCAGGCACGCAAGGACGCCGCACGCGCCGCGTACTACGCGGCCAAGGGCCAGGTCGAGGTCCAGGCGATGAGCGAGGCCTGATTCCCACGATCGACGACGGTGGCCCTGATCGCTTCGATCGGGGCCACCGTCGCGTCGCCTCCGCTGTGCCGCATCCGAAACACCGAATCACACGCTTGTCATTCCCTCACCGGGTAGGCGATAATGAGCAGCACAACCGCATAGCCGCCATGGCACTCCATTCAGGTCGTAGGGGAAGACGCACCTGACGATACGGAGAGATCATGGCAACACCACTGGCGCGTGGAGTGATCTTCATCCACTCCGCGCCGCGAGCATTGTGCCCCCACCTCGAGTGGGCGGTCGGACGTGCCCTGGGACGGGCGGTCAGCTTCGACTGGAGCGAGCAGCCGGTGCTCGCCGGCAGTCGGCGCGCCGAGTTCTACTGGGAAGGGCCGGCCGGTACCGGCGCGGCGCTGGCGACGGCGATCCGCGGCTGGGAGCACCTGCGCTTCGAGGTGAGTGAGGATCCGACCCCGCGCAGCGACGGCGGCCGCTGGCTGCACACGCCCGGGCTCGGCATCCACTACGCGCAGACCGACTCAGCGGGCAACGTGGTGGTGGGGGAGGACCGCATCCGTTACGCCATGGAGGTGGCGGGCGGAGATCCGATCGAACTGCACCACGAACTCCAGGTGGCGCTCGGTGGCGCCTGGGACGATGAGCTCGAGCCGTTCCGTCATGCCAGCGACGACGCATCCGTCGTGTGGCTGCACAAGGTCGGCTGACGAGCAGGCTTCCCTGCTCCCGTCATTCACAACTCCATACTCGGGCGGTTCCAGGCGCCATCACCGGTGGTCGGAGGAAGGATCCCGGATGCCGGGAACGCGTTCGGCCGCCCGATCCGACGGACGCCCCCGCCGGTCCTGCATGCAGGACCGAGCGGGGGCGTCTTCGTGGTCGTGGAAGAGCCGGCGTGATCAGGCCGTGGCGAATGCCACGACGGCGTTGTGACCGCCGAAACCGAACGAGTTGCTGATCGCGAGCTGGGGCCCGTCGCCGAGCGCGATCGGAGCTGTCGACACGCGCAGGGGGATCTCCGGATCCTGAGTCGTGAGGTTGATCGTGGGAGGCGCCTGCCCGTCTCGGAGGGCGAGGATCGTGAAGATGGCCTCCAAGGCTCCGGTCCCGCCGAGAAGATGCCCCGTCGAGGCCTTGGTGGCCGACACGGGGATCTCGTGCACACGCTCGCCGAACACGCTGAGCAGCGCCCGGTACTCCGCGATGTCGCCGGTGGGAGTGGAGGTCGCGTGCGCGTTGATGTGAGTGACGTCGTCCACCGAGGCACCGGCGGTTTCGAGCGCGAGCCGTACGGCGCGTGAGGCGCCGAGGCCCTCCGGCTCGGGGGCGGTGATGTGATACGAATCGGCGGTCACGCCGCCGCCGACCACGGCGGCGTAGATCTTCGCGCCGCGCGCTCGGGCGTGCTCCTCGGTCTCGAGCACGACGGCAGCAGCGCCCTCACCCATCACGAAGCCGTCACGGTCGACGCTGTAGGGTCGCGAGGCGTGCGCGGGGTCGTCGTTGCGCTTGGAGAGCGCCTGCATCGAGGCGAATGCGGCGACGGTGATCGGATGGATGGCCGACTCGGTGCCCCCCGCGATCACGACGTCGGCCAGGCCCATGCGCAGGTGCTCGAGCGCGTTGACGATGGACTCCGTGCTGGAGGCGCATGCGGACGCCACGGTTCGGGCGTACGCCCGGGCACCCAGGTGCATCGAGACGGCCGCGGCCGCTCCGTTCGGCATGAGCATCGGCACCGTCATCGGCATGACGCGCCGCGGACCCTTCTCGCGCAGCGTGTCCCACGCGTCCAGCAGTGTCCACACGCCGCCGATCCCGGTGGCGAAGTCCACGCCCAAGCGCTCCGGGTCGACATCGGGCTCGCCGGCATCCGCCCAGGCCTCACGCGCGGCCACGAGCGCGAACTGCGACGCGGGATCGAGGCGTCTGGCTTCCGGGCGCTCCAGGACGGTGTCGGGACGCACGCAGCGCCTCGGCGGCGAACGTGACGGGGAGGTCGTACTGCTCGACCCATTCGTACTCGAGAGTGCGCGCGCCGGACGTTCCGGCCAGCAGAGCCGACCAGCTCTCGGGGGCGGTGCCGCCGATCGGCGATGTGGCACCGATTCCGGTGACGACGATACGAGGGGTGCTCATATATGGGGATCCTGTTTCCTCGGCGGGTGGGTTCTCCGCCGCTGGTGACCGGGTTGGAGGCGCTCGGCCCCCAACCCGGTGCTGCTTACGCCTGGTTGGACGTGATGAAGGTGACGGCGTCGCCGACGGTCTTGAGGTTCTTGACCTCATCGTCGGGAATGGTGACGCCGAACTTCTCCTCGGCATTGACGACGATCGTCATCATCGAGATCGAGTCGATGTCGAGGTCGTCGGTGAACGACTTCTCCAGCGCGACCTCGTCGGCTGAGATTCCGGTCTCGTCCGTGATGAGCTCGGCAAGTCCGGCGAGGACCTCGTCGTTGCTGAATGCCATGGTGTCTCCTGTTCTTCGGGGGTGCCCCGTTGGGCCGTTGTTCAGTCTAGGGTCGGGTGTCGGCGGGGTCAGGGAAGGACGATGACCTGGGCGCCGAAGACGAGCCCGGCGCCGAATCCGATCTGCAGGGCCAATCCGCCGCTCAATTCCGGGTGCTCGGCCAGCAGGCGATGCGTCGCGAGCGGAATGGACGCCGCCGACGTGTTTCCCGTGGTCTCGATGTCGCGTCCGATCACCACTGTGTCGGGCAGCCCCAGCTGCTTGGCGAACTCATCGATGATCCGCATGTTCGCCTGGTGGGGAACGAAGGCGGCGAGATCGGATGCCGACACCCCGGCCTCATCCAGCGCCTGACGCGCGACCTTCACCATCTCCCACACGGCCCAGCGGAACACCGTCGGGCCTTCCTGGCGAAGCGTCGGCCACGGTGCCACACCGTCGCGGAACTCGGTGAGGGTGTGGTTCATCCCGACGGCATCCGCCTTCGAGCCGTCGGATCCCCAGACCGTGGGTCCGATGCCCGGGAAGTCGCTGGGCCCGATCACGACGGCGCCCGCGCCGTCGCCGAGGAGGAAGGAGATGCTCCGATCGGCGGGATCGACGATGTCGCTGAGCTTCTCGGCACCGACGACGACGGCGTAGTGCGCGGCACCGGCCCGGATGAGGGCATCCGCCTGGGCCACCCCGTACGCGAAGCCGGCGCAGGCCGCGTTGATGTCGAAGGCGGCCGCGGGGTTGGCGCCGACGCGGTCAGCGACGATCGCCGCCACCGACGGCGTCTGCTTGGGATTGCTCACCGTCGCGATGATGACAGCATCGATCTGCCGGGGATCCACGCCCGAGGAGGCGATCGCCTCGGCAGCGGCATCCGTCGCGAGGTCGATCGCGGACGTCTCGGCGAGCGCGCGCGTTCGCGTCACGATGCCGGTGCGCTGGCGGATCCATTCGTCGCTCGAGTCGATCGGTCCGATGAGGTCGTCATTCGGCACTGCGACTTCACCGCGCGCGGCGCCGTAGGCGTAGATGCGGGTGTGGGCGGGACCGGTCGACTGGATGAGCGTGGGGGTCATGCGATGTCTCCGGTCATGCGTCGACGCCGCTCAGGAGTGCCTGCGCGGAGGAAAGATCGGCGGGAGTCTTCACCGCGACAGCGGGAACACCGCGCAGAGCGCGCTTGGCGAGGCCCACGAGCGTGCCGGCGGGGGAGAGCTCGATGATGCCGGAGACGCCCTCAGCGGCGAACGACGCCATGCACAGGTCCCAGCGCACCGGGGATGCGACCTGGTCGACGAGAGCGTCCACGAACGCCGCGCCGGAGGTGACGCTTCCGCCGTCCCGGTTCGACCAGATCGTCAGCGCGGGGTCGCGCGGGGCGACCGTGGCGGCGGCTCGACGCAGCGCGTCGACGGCCGGGCCCATGTAGCGAGTGTGAAAGGCGCCGGCCACCTGCAGCGGGATGACACGGGTGCCGGCGGGCGGATCGGCGGCGAGGGTCTGCAGCGACGACAGGGCGCCCGCCGCGACGAGCTGGCCGCCGCCGTTGTAGTTCGCGGGTGTGAGGTCGAGCTGGGCAAGCCTCGAGACGACGACGTCCTCGTCGCCTCCGATGACGGCGCTCATGCCGGTCTGCTCGGCAGCGGCCGCCTCGGCCATCGCACGACCGCGGATGCCGACCAGCCGCAGCGCATCCTCTTCGGTGAGCACTCCCGCTGCGGCAGCTGCAGCGAACTCGCCGACGGAGTGCCCCGCGACACCGGCAACGGCCGAGCGATCGGCGATCGCCCCCCAGGAGAGCAGGCTCGCGGCCACGATGAGCGGCTGCGCGACCTGTGTATCACGGATGCGATCGGCATCCCACTCGGTTCCGGCAGCGACCAGGTCGACGCCCGCCCACTCGGAGTACTCCGCGAGGCGGTCCCGGGCGCCCTCCAGCTCCAGCCACGGCACGAGGAAGCCGGGGGTCTGAGAGCCCTGTCCCGGGAAGACGGCGATCAACACCATTCCATCCTCCCAAGGATCGGTCGACCGCCTCTGGCGATCCCGTCACAAGAATCGACGGAACCTTTGTGCACGCCGTGCAGTCTCACGCGTTCGTCCGGCGCAACGACGGCACACGACGACGGGTGGAGTCGGTGCCGATCGAACCGAGGATCAGCGCGGTCTGCAGGATCAGCGCCTCGCGAGGTCCGGTCGCGTCCCATCCGATGACATCCGAGACGCGCTTGAGGCGGTAGCGCACGGTGTTGGGGTGGACGAAGAGCTCGCGCGCCGTGGCTTCGAGCGACCGGCCGTTGTCGAGATAGCTCCACAGCGTGGTGACCAGGTCGGCGCTGTGGGACTGCAGGGGACGATAGATGCGCTCGACGAGCGTCTGCTTCGCGAGGGGATCGCCGGCCAGCGCGCGCTCGGGCAGCAGGTCGTCGGCCTCCACCGGCCGCGGGGCGTTCCGCCACGCGCGGGCGACGGCGAAACCGGCCAGCGACGCCCGTGCGCTCTGACTGGCGTCGACGAGCGCCGGAACGGCCGGACCGAGCACCAGGAAACCCGGACCGAAACCAGGCTCCAGCCGCTTGGCGATCTCGGGGAAGGGCAGCTCGGGCTCGTCGTCGGGCCTTCCGGGCAGCTCGGCACGCCCCAGGACCAGGACCAGTCGCGAGCCCTGAACCCCGATCAGCACGTCGACGCCCAGTTTGCGGGCACTGCGCCGCAGCTGGTCGACGTCGAACTGCGGGGGGGTGGTTCCGACCAGGACCGCGACCTCTCCGTGGCCGTGCCAGCCGAGTGCGGCGATCCGGCTGGGCAGTTCCTCGTCCGCCTCGCCCGTGAGGATCGAGTCCACGACGAGCGCTTCCAGCCGGGCATCCCACAGTCCGCGCGCCTCCGCTGCGCGTGCGTAGACGTCAGCAGCGGCGAAGGCGACGTCGCGCGAATAGAGCAGGATGCCCTCGCGGAGGTCATCGCCCTTGCCCACCAGTCGTTCCTCGGTGACCTCGACCGTGACCCGGATGAGCTGGAGGGTCTGGGTCAGACTCACGCTCCGCAGCAGCTCTCTGGGCGCCGCCGCGAAGATGTCGGCGGCGATCCACGGGGTGGAGGTGGGGTCCTCGTACCAGTGGATGAACGACGAGATGCCCGCCTGCGCGACCAGACCCACCGCGGATCGGCGGGCCGGCGGCATCTCGGCGTACCACGGGAGCGTGTCCTCCAGCCGCTTGATCGTCGCGCTCGCCAGATCGCCCGAGATGCGTCGCAGCCAGGCGAGCGTTTCGGTCTTGTCCATCTGCGGCGAGGGAGAGGCCATGCGTGGGATCAGCTCTCGCCGCCCGCGTTGCCGCTCGTGCCGGCGGTCACGTCGTGCAGTCGGTACTTCTCGATCGCCTGCGCCGCGAGCGAGCGGTCCACGACCCCGTCCTCAGCGAGCGACTGCAGCGTGCGGACGACGACCGACGGACCGTCGATCTTGAAGAACCGGCGTGCGGCGGGTCGCGTGTCGGAGAATCCGAACCCGTCGGCTCCGAGCGTCGCGAACCGATGCTGCACCCAAGGACGGATCTGGTCCTGGACGGCGTGCATGTAGTCGCTGACCGCCACCACGGGACCGGGGGTGTCGCGCAGCTTCTCGGTGATGTATGCGGTGCGCGGTTCCTCATCGGGGTGCAGGAAGTTGTGCTCGTCGGCGGCCAGTCCGTCGCGGCGCAGCTCGGTCCACGAGGTCACCGACCACACGTCGGCGATCACGCCCCAGTCGTCCTTCAGCAGCTGCTGGGCCTCAAGCGCCCACGGCACTCCGACTCCCGACGCGAGCAGCTGCGCACGCGGGCCGTCGCCCTCACCGACCGAGATGCGATGGATTCCGCGCACGATGCCGTCCACGTCGACGTCCGCGGGCTCGGCCGGGTGGATGAGCGGCTCGTTGTAGACCGTGAGGTAGTACATGACGTTCGGGTCGGGGTGCTGGCCGCCGTACATGCGGTCCAGGCCCGAGCGCACGATGTGTGCGATCTCGTAGCCGTAGGCCGGGTCGTAGGAGATCGTCGCGGGGTTCGTCGACGCGAGCAGGTGGGAGTGCCCGTCCGCATGCTGCAGACCCTCGCCGGTGAGCGTGGTGCGGCCCGCGGTGGCGCCGATGATGAACCCGCGCGCCATCTGGTCGCCGGCGGCCCACTGGGCGTCGCCGGTGCGCTGGAAGCCGAACATCGAGTAGAAGATGTACACGGGAATGAGCGGCTCGCCGTGCGTCGAGTACGACGTGCCGACGCCTGTGAACGCGGCCAGCGCGCCGGCTTCGTTGATCCCGACGTGGAGGATCTGCCCCTGCGGGCTCTCCTTGTAGGCCAGCAGCAGCTCCCGGTCGACGGACGTGTAGTGCTGCCCGTTGGGGTTGTAGATCTTCGCGGTGGGGAAGAACGCGTCCATGCCGAACGTGCGGGCCTCATCCGGGATGATCGGCACGATGCGGTGGCCGAAGTCCTTCGAGCGCAGCAGGTCCTTCAGCAGGCGAACGAACGCCATCGTGGAGGCGATCTCCTGCGTGCCCGAGCCCTTCTTCGGCTGGGAATACGCGGAGTCGTCGGGCAGCGCGAGCCCGACGTGCGTGGACCGCCGCTCCGGCAGGAAGCCGCCGAGGGCACGACGGCGCTCGAGCAGGTACTGGATGGTCTCGTCCTGTTGGCCCGGGTTGTAATACGGGGGCAGGTAGGGGTTCTCCTCGAGCTGCGCGTCGGCGATCGGGATGTGCATCTCGTCGCGGAAGTGCTTGAGGTCGTCGAGCGTCATCTTCTTCATCTGGTGGGTCGCGTTGCGGCCCTCGAAGTGCTTGCCGAGGCCGTAGCCCTTGATCGTCTTGGCGATGATCACGGTGGGCTGACCCTTGTGCTCGACGGCGGCCTTGTAGGCGGCGTACACCTTGCGGTAGTCGTGGCCACCGCGCTTCAGACCCCAGATCTGGTCGTCGCGTGTAGTCCTTGACCAGGGCGAGGGTGCGCTCGTCGCGTCCGAAGAAGTTCTCGCGGACGTAGGCGCCGCTCTCGGTCTTGTAGGTCTGGTAGTCCCCGTCCGGGGTGACGTTCATCAGGTTCAGGAGCGCCCCGTCGGTGTCTCGGGCGAGCAGGGCGTCCCACTCACGGCCCCACACCACCTTGATGACATTCCACCCGGCCCCGCGGAAGAAGCTCTCCAGCTCCTGGATGATCTTGCCGTTGCCGCGCACGGGGCCGTCGAGGCGCTGGAGGTTGGCGTTGATGACGAAGGTGAGGTTGTCCAGGCCCTCGTTCGCGGCGACCTGCAGCTGGCCCCGGCTCTCGACCTCGTCCATCTCCCCGTCGCCGAGGAAGGCCCACACGTGGGAGTCGGAGACGTCCTTGATGCCCCGGTTGGTGAGGTACTTGTTCGTCATCGCCTGGTAGATGGCGTTGATCGGGCCCAGGCCCATCGACACGGTCGGGAATTGCCAGAAGTCCGGCATGAGACGCGGGTGCGGGTACGACGGGATGCCGTTGGGCGCGGCGGACTTCTCCTGACGGAAGCCGTCGAGCTGCGCCTCGGTCAGCCGTCCCTCGAGGAAGGCCCGCGCATACGTGCCCGGGGAGGCGTGCCCCTGCACGAAGATCTGGTCTCCGCCGGACGGGTGATCGGCGCCGCGGAAGAAGTGGTTGAACCCGACCTCGTACAGAGCAGCGGAGGACGCGTAGGTGGAGATGTGACCGCCGACGGCGATACCGGGTCTCTGGGCGCGATGCACCGTGACGGCCGCGTTCCAGCGGATCCACGCGCGGTAGCGCCGCTCGATCTCCTCGTCACCGGGGAACTCGGGCTCGTTCTCCGGCGCGATCGTGTTGATGTAGTCCGTCGTGGGGACCATGGGCACGCCGAGGTGCAGATCCTTGGACCGCTTGAGCAGGCTGAGCATGATCTCGCGCCCGCGGCCGTGACCCTTGGCCGCCACCAGCTGCTCGAGCGACTCCTGCCATTCGGCCGTCTCCTCGGGATCGCTGTCGAGGGGGCCCTGGGAGTACGGATCCTGGTCGTGGACAGTCACGGGAGACCTTTCGTCGTCTGGCAGATCGTGCCAGGTAATCGCCTGCGATGCGGCATCCCCTTGTTCGGGATGTACAACACACCACGTTCCAGCCTAGCGAGTCCGTCGGCCACGCGACGCCGGAGCCGGCGCCCGTAGACTGGGGGCGCCAGGGCCTTTAGCTCAGCTGGTAGAGCGCCACGTTTACACCGTGGATGTCGTCGGTTCGATCCCGGCAGGGCCCACCACATCGGGCCCGGATCATGCGCGATAGGTTGGACGCGTGAACGCAAGTCCCACGGATCAGCGCCGTCTCCTGGAAGTCGCCGCACTGGACACCCGCATCGGCCAGGCGGAGGCCGCGCGGCGGAACCCGCCGCAGGCCGAGCGGGTGCAGGCGCTTCTCGCCCGCCGTCAAGAGCTCGCGCACGAGCTCACCACGCGCCTCGGCGCACGCGACGATCTGCGTGCCGATCTGGCGCGCATCGAATCGGATGTCGCTCTGGTGGACGCCCGCCGAACCCGCGACGCGGAGCGGCTGAACACCACGAGCAACGTCAAGGAGGCGCAGGGTCTGGAGAGCGAGCTGAGCTCGCTGGCGCGTCGAAAGAGCGACCTCGAGGATGCCGAGCTGGAGATCATGGAGCGGCTCGAAGAGTCCGACGCCGCCGTGGCGGCGCAGGAGGCGCTGATCGCCGAAACGAACGCCGAGGGCGCGACGCTGAGCGCCGAGGCCAAGCGCGTCGTCGCGGAGGCGACCGCCGTGGTGGAGGCGGCCACTCGTGACCGCGCCGCCGTCGCCGGCAGCATCGCCCCGGAGCTGATGGCGTACTACCAGCGGGTCGCCGCCCGCAGCTCGGGGGCGGCTCTGCTGCGCCGGGGCACATGCGAAGGCTGCCGGATGGTGCTGGCCGGGACGGATCTGCAGGCGGTGCGGCTGGCGGCCGAAGACGCCGTCCTCACGTGCCCGGAGTGCGGGTGCATCCTCGTGCGCACGGAGGAGTCCGGCCTGTGACCGCGCGGCTCGTCGTCGAGGCGGACGGCGGCTCGCGCGGCAATCCCGGGATCGCCGCCGGCGGGGCTGTCGTGATCGACGACGACACCGGCGCCGTCCTCAGCGAGGTCGGGGTGTACGTCGGCATCGCGAGCAACAACGTGGCCGAGTATCACGGCATGATCGCCGGACTGGAGTGCGCATTCGATCGCGAGCCCGCGGCATCCGTCCACGTGCGGATGGATTCGAAGCTCGTCGTCGAGCAGATGTCCGGACGCTGGAAGATCAAGCACCCCGATATGCAGGTGTTGGCCCGGCGGGCGATGGCGCTGGTGGACGGGCGGGACGTCTTGTTCGAGTGGGTGCCGCGCCTGTCGAACAAGAGAGCGGATGCCGCGGCCAACGAGTCGATGGACCGCCGCGAGAGCTTCCGGCGGGATCTCGACCGTGGACAGGACTGAGCGCGCGACCTGGATCGTCCTCGGGCGCGACGCGGGCGGTGTCGCGGCCGTCCTGTTGGATGCCGATGGTGCCGAGCTCGAGGGCCTCCGGCTTCGTGCGCACGACTTCGCGGAGTGGGTCGCTGAGCGGGAGGCGGCGGGGCCGGTGCGATGGGTCTGGAGCGACGCCGGCGCGATGGTACGCCGAGCTCCTCGCCGCCGGCGTCCGGCTCGCCCGCTGCCACGACCTGCGGCTCTGCCATGCGATCCTCCGTCACAGCGCGCTCGTTCCCGCCGGGCACGAGCTGCGCGACGCGGTCGAATGGGATGCCGCTCCTCCGTCGGAGGCGCCCGTCGCGGCCCCGGCGCTTTTCGAGCTGGGCGAGGGGACGGACGCCCCGGCGGGTCCGCCGGAGACCCTCGATGCGGCAGTGGCCGAGTTCGCCCGGCAGCGCGCAGCCACCGACGCATCGGCCGATCCGGTCCGCCTGCGCCTCCTCACGGCCGCCGAGTCGGCGGGCGCGCTGATCGCCGTCGAACTGCGCACCGCCGGCCTGCCATGGGATGCCCGCGTCCACGAGGCGATCCTCACCGATGTGCTGGGCGAGCGGCCCGCCGCCGGGGGCGCACCCGCCAAGCTCGAGGACGCCGGACGGCGCGTGCGTGCGGCGCTCGGAGACCCTGCGGCGAGCCTCGACTCCCAGCCCAAGCTGCTGCGCTCCCTGCACCGCGCCGGCGTGCTCGTCGAATCCACCAGCCGGTGGGAGCTCGTCGAGCAGCGGCACCCGGTCGTGGAGCCCCTGCTGGAGTACAAGAAGCTGTCCCGCCTGCTGTCGGCCAACGGCTGGTCGTGGCTCGCCGAATGGGTCCACGACGGTCGGTTCCGTCCCGTGTACGTGCCGGGTGGCGTCGTCACCGGGCGGTGGGCGTCCTCGGGCGGCGGAGCGCTGCAGATCCCCCGCCAGCTCCGCGATGCGGTGAGAGCCGATCCGGGCTGGCGGCTGGTGGTCGCCGATGTCGCTCAGCTGGAGCCGCGGGTGCTGGCGGCCATGGCGGCCGACACCGCCCTGGCCGATGCGGCCCGCGGCAAGGATCTGTACGCCGGCATCGTCGAGACCGGCGCGGTCGCGTCGCGGTCGGAGGCCAAGGTCGCGATGCTCGGCGCCATGTACGGCGCGACGACCGGCGACAGCGGGCGGCTGGTGCCGCGTCTGCGCCGCGCCTTCCCGCGCGCGATGGCCCTCGTGGACGACGCCGCCCGGAGCGGCGAGAACGGCGGCGTCGTCACGACCTGGCTCGGCCGCAGCTCGCCGCCGCCGTCCGCTTCCTGGCACGACGCGCAATCACGGGCCAGCGATGTTTCGGCATCCGGCATCGACGAGACGCGCGCCCGACGCTGGGCTCGCGATCGCGGCCGATTCACCCGCAACTTCGTCGTTCAGGGCACGGCAGCCGAGTGGGCGCTCGCGTGGATGGCCGATCTGCGCGGGCGGCTCGCCGCGATCGCGCCCGTCGCCGAGACGGATGCCGCACCCGCGTCGGGCCCGGTGTTCTCGACGCGGCCGCACCTGGCGTTCTTCCTCCACGACGAGGTCATGGTCCACACGCCGGCCGACCGGGCCGAGGAGGTGGCGGAGGCGGTGCGTCTGGCCGCTTCGGCGGCGGGACGCCTGCTGTTCGGCGAGTTCCCCATCGACTTCCCGCTCGAGCTGCGCATCGCGCAGTCCGCGGAGAAGGGCTGACGTCCTCACGCGGCGCGCGCCCAGGTGCCGCGGCTAGAGTGAGGGCGCGAATGGGTCGGCTGGACGGTCGCGTCGCTGCGTTCGCGCAGCGCCGAGGAACGTCCGGGCTCCACAGGGCAGGGCGGTGGGTAACACCCACCCGGAGTGATCCGCGAGACAGTGCCACAGAGAACAGACCGCCGCGGCCTCGGCCGCGGTAAGGGTGAAACGGCGGTGTAAGAGACCACCGGGGTCGTGGTGACACGGCCCGCACGGCAAACCTCGCCCGGAGCAAGGCCAGACAGAGGATGATGACGCTGCCCGCCGAGTCCTCGGGTAGGCCGCTGGAGCGGCATGGCAACGTGTCGCCGAGAGAGATGACCGTCCACGGGGCTTCGGCCCCCGGACAGAACCCGGCGTACAGGCCGGCCCATTCGCCCTCTCGGCCCGCGCGCGCGGGAACGCGATCCTACCCGCCGCAGTCCGAGCCGACCTCAGCGCGGTCAGCCCAGCGCGAGCGCCGCTGCTCCGATGATGCCGGCGTTGTTGCGGTGCACCGCGGGCACGATCGGGGTGTTCAGCGTGAGGAGCGGGAGGAACGCGTCGGCGTGCTTGGAGACGCCCCCGCCCACGATGAACAGGTCGGGCGTGAAGAGGAACTCCACGTGGCTGTAGTACACCTGCAGGCGCTCGGCCCATTCCTCCCAGGTCAGAGCCTCGCGCTCCATCGTCGAGTACGCAGCCCACGCCTCGAAGTCCTTGCCGTGCTTCGCGCGCTGCAGATGCCCCAGTTCCGAGTTCGGGATCAGGACGTTCTCGTGGATCATGGCGGAGCCGATTCCGGTGCCGAGGGTCGTGAGGATGGTGAGCCCGGCGAACGCCGCGCGCTGCGCCGTAGCGCATCTCCGCGACACCCGCGACGTCGGCGTCGTTGGCGAAGTGGATGTCGCGACCGAGACCCTTCTCGAAGAACCTCTCCGCCTCGAACCCGATCCACCGCTTCGAGACGTTGGCGGCCGAGAGCGTCCGCCCTGCCTTCACGATCGCCGGGAAGGCAACGCCCAGCGGGATCGCGTCATCGAGCACGCCGAGCTTCTCGAGCACCTGCACGACGGCCGCCAGCACATCCTTCGGCTCGGCGCCCAGCGGCGTGGCGATCTTGATCCGGTCGCTGAGGAGGGTTCCCGCCTCCAGGTCGACGACGGCCGCCTTGATGCCCGTGCCGCCGATGTCCACGCCGACCGCGCGGGTCTTGTCCGTTGCCATGGGCCCAGCCTAACCAGGAGCGTCTGACCGATCAGTAGGATCGAGCGAGTGGGCCCTCGACGGGCTCGGGCTCGCGAAAGGAGCGGGAAGTGACCGGCGACAGCGAGAAGTACTGGTACAACCTGACGACCGGCGAGGTGGAGCGCGGATTCGTCTCCCCGCACGTCGATCGCGCCGGACCCTTCGACACGGCCGAGGAGGCCGCACGGGCACCCGAGATCATCCGGGAGCGCTCGCGTGCCTGGGCCGAGGAGGAGCGGCGGGAGAATTCGCCGCATCCGGCCCCGCCCGCGAAGACGCCCGACAACGACGACAACTGAACCTGGCTGGACCGGCCGGAGGGGAATTCGATGGACAAGCAGCGTGACTTCGTTCTGCGCACGATCGAGGAGCGCGGCGTCAAGTTCGTCCGCCTCTGGTTCACCGATGTCATCGGCACGCTCAAGTCGGTGGCGATCGCTCCGGCCGAGGTGGAGGGAGCCTTCAGCGAAGGGCTCGGCTTCGACGGCTCCGCGATCGAGGGTCTCACGCGCACGTACGAGTCGGACCTGCTCGCCCACCCCGACCCCACGACGTTCCAGATCCTGCCGTGGCGCGGCGAGATCGACCCGACCGCGCGCATGTTCTGCGACATCACGACCCCCGACGGCCAGCCGGCCGTCGCCGACCCACGCCACGTCCTCAAGCGGTCGCTCGCCAAAGCGGCCGACGCGGGCTTCACGTTCTACACGCACCCCGAGATCGAGTTCTACCTCCTGAAATCCTCGTCCTTCGGCCCGGACGGTCCCGAGCCGGTCGACTCGGCCGGCTATTTCGACAACGTCCCCGGCGGCACGGCGCACGACTTCCGGCGGCGCTCTGTCCGGATGCTGGAAGACCTCGGCATCTCGGTCGAGTTCAGCCACCACGAGGGCGGTCCCGGCCAGAACGAGATCGACCTGCGCTATGCCGATGCATTGGCGACGGCCGACAACATCATGACGTTCCGCACGGTGATCAAAGAGGTCGCGATCGAGCAGGGCGTGTACGCCACGTTCATGCCCAAGCCGCTGGGCGGCAAGCCAGGCAGCGGCATGCACACTCACATGTCGCTGTTCGAGGGCGATGTGAACGCCTTCTACGAAGAGGGTGCGACCTATCAGCTGTCCAAGACCGGGAGGCATTTCATCGCCGGTCTGCTGCGCCACGCGGGGGAGATCTCCGCAGTGACGAATCAGTTCGTCAACTCCTACAAGCGGCTGTGGGGCGGGGACGAGGCTCCCAGCTTCATCACCTGGGGCCACAACAACCGCTCGGCGCTCGTGCGCGTGCCGATGTACAAGCCGAACAAGGGCCAGTCCTCGCGGGTCGAGTACCGGGGCCTGGACTCGGCGGCGAACCCCTACCTCGCGTATGCCCTCATGCTCGCCGCCGGCCTCAAGGGCATCGAAGAGGGCTACGAGCTGCCTCCCGAGGCCGAGGACAACGTCTGGTCGCTCACGGATGCCGAGCGGCGCGCGCTGGGTTACGCACCGCTTCCGGCGAGCCTCGATCATGCTCTGGAGTACATGGAGGAGTCGGAGCTGGTCGCCGAGACCCTCGGCGAGCAGGTGTTCAACTACGTCCTGCTCAACAAGCGCAAGGAGTGGCAGGAGTACCGCTCCCAGGTGACCCCGTTCGAGCTGAAGAGCAACCTCGAGATGCTCTGAGCCGCACCCCGAGAAGATGTCCACGAGCGAACGCTCCCAGTCACTCACCCACCTCGCCCGTGCCGGATTCAGCCGGCTCACCGAAGCCGAGGCGGAGCTGGCCGAGCTGGAGCAGCTCCTGGGGCTCGGACGCGAGGAGTTCATCGCCCGAGCGTCGCGTTCCGCCGACCCGGATTCCGCGGTCTCCGCGCTCACCCGCATAGCCCGGCGCGATCCGGCGTCCGTGGCCGCGCTGCGTCCGGACGAGCGGGGATGGCGTGCGCTGTGGGAGCTGCTGGGCGCCTCGAGCGGGTTCGCCGACTTCTACCTCCGCCATCCTGAGGAGCTCTCGCACCTCGCCGGCGCAGGCGAGCGGCTTCCGACCGCCGAGGAGATGCGTGAAGCACTCCTGGACTCGGTCGGCGCGGAAGAGGGATTCGCCGCAGACGCGAGCGATGCGTCGTGGGTCGCCCTGCGCGTGCGCTACCGCCGGATGCTGGCTGCGATCGCGGCCTACGACCTGCAGAGCACGTCTCCCGTCGACGAGGTCCCGGCCGTCGCGGCGGCTCTCGCCGATGCCGCCGGTGCCGCCCTGGAGGCGTCGCTTGTGCGTCGCGCGCACCAGGGTCTCGAGCGGGGGAGCCGGTGCCGGACTGTTTCCGCGCGCGCAGGTCGCCGGAACGCGCCTCGCGGTGATCGGCATGGGCAAGACGGGCGCGCGCGAGCTGAACTACGTGAGCGACGTCGATGTGATCTTCGTCGCGGGCGCGGATGCCGATCTGGCGACGGAGGTCGGCGAGAGCCGGATCGTGGATGTCGCGACGCGGCTCGCCGTCCAGACGATGCGCGGGATCTCCGGCGTCGAAATGGAGCCGCCCCTGTGGGAGGTGGATGCGAATCTGCGACCGGAGGGCAAGCAGGGCGCGCTGGTGCGCACACTCGACTCTCACTTGTCGTACTACGACCGGTGGGCCAAGAGCTGGGAGTTCCAGGCGCTCCTGAAAGCGCGCCCGATCGCCGGTGATGCCCAGCTCGGCGAAGCCTACGTGCGCGCCGTGCAGCCGAAGATCTGGACCAGCGCGGCGCGGGAGAACTTCGTGGACAGCGTCCAGCGGATGCGGGAGCGCGTGACCGAGCACATTCCCGCAGCCGACGTGCCGTACCAGCTGAAGCTCGGCCCGGGCGGCATCCGCGACATCGAGTTCACGGTGCAGCTGCTCCAGCTGGTGCACGGTCTCACCGACGACCGGATCCGCCAGCGCGGCACCCTGGAGGCGCTCGACGCCCTCGTCGACCAGGGCTACATCGGCCGCGCGGAAGCCGCGACATTCTCGGAGGACTACCGCGTACTGCGCCTGCTCGAGCACCGCATGCAGCTGAAGCATCTGCGCCGCACCCATCTCATGCCCTCACGCCCCGAGGATCTGCGCGTGCTCGCACGCGCGTCCGGGATCGCGGACTCCGGCGAGAAGGTCTGGCAGAGATGGGAGACGGTCAAGCGCGAAGTGCGCGACATCCACGTGCGCCTGTTCTACCGGCCGCTCCTGTCGGCGGTGGCATCGCTGCCGGAGGAGGAGCGGTCGCTCTCGCCCGCTCAGGCGCACGACCGGCTCGCCGCCATCGGCTTCCGCGATCCGCCCGGTGCGCTCCGGCACATCGCGGCGCTCACGAGCGGTCTCAGCCGTGGCGCGACCATCCAGCGGCACCTGATGCCGGTCATGATCCGCTGGTTCGCCGACGGCGTGGACCCCGACTACGGGCTGCTCGCCTTCCGGCGCATCAGCGAGAGGCTCGGCAGCACCCCGTGGTTCCTTCGGATGCTGCGCGACTCGTCGGGAGCGGCCGAGCGCCTGACGCGCGTCCTGTCCAGTTCGCGCTACGTCGGTGAGCTGATGGAGTGGATCCCCGAGTCCGCGGCCTGGCTCGACGACCCGGCGATGCTGGCACCGCGGTCCGGCGTCGCCCTCCAGGAGGAGGCACGGGCCATTCAGAAGCGTCACGCCTCGATCGATGACGCCATGCGGTCGGTGCGCGCGCTGCGCCGCCGCGAGCTGCTGCGCATCGCGATGTCGGGCATCCTCGGCACCTCGACGATCGAGGAGGTGGCCGCGGCGCTCACGACCGTCACCGAGGTCACGATCCAAGCGACGCTCCGGGCGGTGCGCCGCGAAGTCGTGCCACCCGAAGACGGAGCTCTGGACTTCTCCGTCATCGCCATGGGCCGCTTCGGCGGGGGCGAACTCGGCTTCGGATCGGATGCCGACGTGATGTACGTCTACCGCGCCAACGGGGTGGATGCCCAGCGGGCGCACGAGCTGTCGCTGCAGCTGGTCTCGGGGCTGCGCAGGCATTCCGAGGATCAGCGCGTGCCGCTGGACCTCGACGCCGATCTGCGCCCCGAGGGCCGGAACGGTCCGCTGGCGCGGTCGCTCGCCGCATACGGCGAGTACTACCGGCGCTGGTCGCTGTCGTGGGAGGCCCAGGCACTGCTGCGCGCACGCGGCGTCGCCGGCAGCGTGAAGCTCATCCGCGCCTTCACCGAGCTGGCCGACGACGTGAGGTATCCGGCATCCGTCGATCCGCAGGGCATCCGCGAGATCAAGCGGATCAAGGCCCGCGTCGAGAACGAGAGACTGCCGCAGGGGGCCGATCCGGCGCGGCACCTCAAGCTCGGTCCCGGGTCGCTCAGCGATGTCGAGTGGCTCGTCCAGATGCTGCAGCTCGAGCACGCGCACCGCGTGCCGGGCATGAGGACCACCTCGACCCTGGGTGCTCTCCGGGCCGCGCAGGATGCCGGGATCATCGCGGAGTCGGCTGCCGACCGGCTCGCGGAGGCATGGCGGCTGGCAAGCAGGCTGAGGTCCGCGAACACGCTGCTGTCCGGGCAGACGAGCGACATCCTGCCGACCGACCGCAAGAAGCTCGACGGCATCGGGCGGCTCCTGGGCTACCCGCCCCGCTCGGCCACCGAGGTGGAGGAGGACTACCTCGGAACCACACGACGCTCGCGGCGGGTGTTCGAAAAGCTCTTCTACGGCTGAGGCCGTCCGGTTCCCACGCGGAAGGGCCCCGGTCGCCCGGGGCCCTTCCGTCGCGCGTGAGCGTCAGACGCCGTAGTACAGCTCGTACTCGAACGGGTGCGGACGGGCGGCGATCGGCTTGATCTCGTTCTCGATCTTGTACTCGATCCACGTCTCGATGAGCTCGGGGGTGAACACACCGCCCGCGAGGAGGAACTCGTGGTCGGCGGCGAGGGCGTCCAGCGAGTCCAGCAGCGAGTTCGGCACCTGCGGGATGTTCTTGGCCTCCTCCGGCGGGAGCTCGTACAGGTCCTTGTCAACGGGCTCGTGCGGCTCGATGCGGTTCTTGATGCCGTCCAGACCCGCCATCATCTGCGCGGCGAAAGCGAGGTACGGGTTGCCCGAGGCGTCCGGCGCGCGGAACTCGATGCGCTTGGCCTTCGGGTTCGATCCGGTGATCGGGATGCGGATCGCCGCCGAACGGTTGCCCGCCGAGTAGACCAGGTTGACCGGAGCCTCGTAGCCCTTGACCAGGCGCTTGTAGCTGTTCATCGTCGGGTTGGTGAACGCCAGAACCGCGGGGGCGTGCGCGAGCAGACCGCCGATGTACCAGCGCGCGAGGTCGGACAGACCGCCGTAGCCGGCCTCGTCATAGAAGAGGGGCTTGCCGTCGAGCCACAGCGACTGGTGCGTGTGCATGCCCGAGCCGTTGTCGCCGAAGAGCGGCTTCGGCATGAACGTCGCCGTCTTGCCCCACTGCTCGGCGGTGTTCTTGACGATGTACTTGAACTTCAGGATGTCGTCCGCCGCGTGGACCATGGTGTCGAAGCGGTAGTTGATCTCGGCCTGGCCGCCGGTGCCCACCTCGTGGTGGGCGCGCTCGAGGATCAGACCGGCCTCGATGAGCTTGAGGCTGATGTCGTCACGCAGATCGGCCTGCTTGTCGACCGGGCTCACCGGGAAGTAGCCGCCCTTGTACGGGGTCTTGTTGGCGAGGTTGCCCCCCTCTTCGAGGCGGCCGGTGTTCCAGGCGCCCTCTTCGGAGTCGACGCTGTAGAAGCTGGAGTTCTGCTTCACCTCGTAGCGGACGTCGTCGAAGATGTAGAACTCCGCCTCCGGGGCGAAGAAGGCGGTGTCGGCGATACCGGTGGAGGCGAGGTACTTCTCGGCCTTCTTGGCGACCTGGCGGGGGTCCTTCGAGTAGATCTCCCCGGTGCGGGGGTTGTAGATGTCGAAGATCATGATGAGCGTCTTCGCCTCGCGGAACTGGTCGAGGTAGGCGGTCGACACGTCGGGGATGAGCTGCATGTCGGACTCGTGGATGTTGGCGAATCCGCGGATCGAGGAGCCGTCGAAGAGCTGGCCGACCGTGAAGAATTCTTCGTCGACGGTCGAGGCCGGGATGTTGAAGTGCTGCTGCACACCAGGAAGGTCCGTGAAACGGATGTCGAGGAACTTGACGTCCTCGTCCTTGATGAACGCGAGCACCTCGGATGAATCTTTGAACATGAAGGCTCCAGAGTTAGGGCATCGGGACTGCCGCCCGGCACGCGGGCTTCAACGAAACCTACCTGGAGGGCATTGCCCGGCAGTGACACCATTGTTTCCGGCATGTTACGCGCGCCTGGCTACGCTGGGTCGGTGACCGACGGTGCAGAGAACTATCCCGGCCAGCGCCTGGGGCTGCCGCAGAGCGGCGGCGGATCGATCGCCCGTCTGGGGCGCCGGGTGGGCGCACTCTTCATCGACTACGGCGCCGCCTACCTGATCTCGGGCTTCTTCGCCTGGGATGCGCTCGCGATCCTCGCCATCTTCGCGCTGATCCAGATCATCTTCATCCCCACACTGCAGGGCAGCCCCGGGCACCGCATCCTGGGCATGAAGCTCGTCCGTGTCGACGGAGCCTGGGTGGGTCTCTGGCGTCCGATCGTGCGGACGCTGCTGCTGATCGTCGTGATCCCGGCAGTGATCTGGGATGCGGATCAGCGCGGACTCCACGACAAGGCGGCCGGCACCGTGCTCCTGCGGGCCTAGTCTCGCCGGGTCAGCGCGGGCGGGGCGCCCGGGCCTTGGTGGGGTCGATCCCCTTCGGGATGGGCAGCGACGCGAGCGACTGCGACACCGAGCTGAGGCGTTTGATGACTGCGGCCATCGTGGCCCGGTCGATCTTCTTGGGCAGCGCCTTGATCGTCGGGGCCAGCTTCGCGATGGGCACCTCGTCGGCGCCGTGGCCGACGTAGAACACGTGCACGGGAACCCCGGTCGCGACGCGCTGCGCCTTGGAGCGCTCATCGTTGATGAGACGCGTGAGCCGGCCGCGTGCGCCCTCGCCGACGATCACGATCCCGCCGCGCCCGACGGCCCGGTAGACCGCCTCCTGCGTCTTCGGGTTCACTCCCACCGGCATGTCGCTGGACTGCCAGTTGCGGCCGAGGGAGGTCGACAGGACGTGACCCGCGGCCCCCGGCATCCCGTCGATCTGCTTGTACATCGCGCTCGTCGACAGACGTGTCATGGTGACGAGCGACCCGAGGATGCCGAGCATGAGTCCGGTCACACCCCACAGGATGATGCTCCACAGCGCGACCGGAGGCAGCAGGAAGCCGATGCCCACTCCGAGGGCCACGCACACGACGAAGATCGCGATCAGCAGCCACGGGAGCCACCGGTACGCCTTCTGGGTGAACGTGTACAGGGTGCGGATCTGAGAGAAGAATCCGGGCCGCTTCTCGGGCGCGGTACTGCGGGCTGCCATGGCACCAGCCTACCTTTCCGCGCCCGCCCCCGATCGGCTCCTCCCCACGCACGAGCACCTGAGATCCGTCCCCAGCCCCCGGTGACCAAGCGGACGGCGACCGACCCACCATTCAGGCTCGAAGGCGTGGCGGATGCGGCGGAAGTGCGACTGCAGACGGGCTACCGGGTGATCAGACAGATCACGGGTCCAGGCGACTCACCGTGGCCCGGAGCGCTGACGTCGTCGCCGACGGGGGAGACGGTGCTGGCCGTCGACGCCGAGTTGGTCGGTGACCGATGGCGGGGGTGGAGCGCCGACCCGACGGGGCACGTCCTCGCGCCGGTGGACGTCCTCCGCCGGCCGGGCGGTCACGACGTGCTGCTGCCGGTCTGCACGGAGCGCCTGGCGGACTTCCTCGACCGGCGCGGAGGCCTGTCCCTGACCGCGAGCGAGGGCCTCACGGTGGCGGTGAGCCTGTTGCGCGGATGGGCGGAGCTGCAGGACGCCGAGGTGCTCGGGGTGTGGTGGCTGACCGAAGCCGGCCGCCCCGTCTTCGCGACCGACACCGGCGGCGGCAGCGTCGCCCACGAGACCGCCGACCTCCTGGAGCGCGTCGCCGAAGAGGTTCCCACGCTGGCGGAGGTGGTGAGGGAAGTCTCCGGCGCACTGGCGGCGGGCAGACGTGGCCGGGTGTTCGAACGGGCGGAGGCGGCGCTGTTCGCGCTTGCCGAGCCGACCGCACTGGGGACGACGACATTCGGACCGCAGCGCGTCCGGGATCGGCGCTCGCCTGACGCCGAGGCAGCGCAGAACGCTGAGGATCCGCTCCCGGCGCCATGGCCGTTCGCGCTGTCGCGGTACCTCGACGCAGAGTGGACGGATGTGCTGTCCCGCGCGACAACGGGCGTATGGCGTGCTCTGCGCACTCCGCGCACCGGCCGGCGCGGCCCGTGGCTGATCGCCGGCGGACTGGCGTGTGCGATCATCGCGGGCGGACTGCTCCTGCCCGCCCAGGACGCCGGTACCGCGACGGCTGAGGGCTCCGCGCGGTCACCTGCTCCGAGCGCGTCACCGAACCCGGCCGAGCCGCCGGACCCTCCAGCGGAGCCCGCGGCGCCCGGACCTGCGGAACCGCCCGCCGCCGCCGGACCGACCGATCTCGTGGCCATCGCGGCGACGCTTCTGTCCGCGCGCACGGCATGCGAGTCGGATGGCGTGTGCCTCGGGGATGTTCTCGAGAACGCCGACGCGTCCTTTCCGTCGGGCGCCGTCGACCTGCCTCCGGCTGAGCGGGCGCTGACCCTGCTGGATGACTTCGGAGGCGCGGCGGTGCTGCGCGTGGAGTCGGTCACCGGCGACCGCGTGCCTCAGCTGGCGGTGGTCGTAGAGGTCGACGGCCGCTGGCTGCTCCGCGACGTGTACGACATCGCGGAGCAGTGAGAGCCGGTCAGATCCCGAGCTGCCCCTGGAACGACGCGGCTTCGAGGCGCTTCTTGACCGTGGCGAGGAAGCGCGCGGCGTCCGCTCCGTCGACGATCCGGTGATCGTACGAGAGGGCCAGGTACACGTACGAGCGGATCGCGATCGCGTCCTTGCCGTCGACGGTCACCAAGCCGGGCCGCTTGAGGACGATGCCGGTGCCGAGGATCGCAGACTGGGGCAGGAACACCACCGGGGTGTCGAAGAGCGCCCCGCGCGACCCCGTGTTCGTCAGCGTGAACGTCCCGCCGGCGAGCTCGTCGGGCTTCAGCTTGTTGCTGCGGGTACGGGCGGCGAGGTCGGCGATCTCGTGGGCGATCTGAGCGATGCTCTTGGAAGAGGCGTCGCGGAGCACCGGGGTCAGAAGCCCTCGCTCGGTGTCGACGGCGATGGAGAGGTTCTCCGTGGCGGGGTAGACGATCTGGTCGCCGTCGACCGTCGCATTGATCACGGGATTGGACTGCAGCGCCTCCGCGGCAGCCAGTGCGAAGAACGGCAGGAACGACAGCTTGTCGCCGGTCTTGGCCTGGAAGTCGCCCTTCACCTCGTCGCGGTAGGCGGCGAGCTTCGTCACGTCGACCTCGACGACGGTCGTCAGCTGTGCGGTGGCCTGCATGGAGGCCACGGCGCGCTCGGCGAGCACCTTGCGCAGACGCGACATCGGCTGGGTGGTCCCGCGCAGCGGTGAGATCTCGATCTCGGCGGGGGCGGATGCCGCCGGTGCCTCAGCGGCCGGGGCGGGAGCTGCGGCGGCCTCGGCCGCCTTGAGGACGTCTTCCTTGCGGATACGGCCTCCGACTCCCGTGCCGGTCACCGTCGACAGGTCGACACCCTGCTGCTGCGCCAGGCGGCGAACGAGCGGGGTGACGTAGGCCGACACGTCGGAGTCGTCGCCCGTCGCGGCGGTCGAACCGGACGCCGGCGCAGCGGGTGAAGGGGCTTCGGGGGCAGGAGCAGGAGCTGCGGCAGCCGGTGCGGGGGCCGCGGCCGCCGGTGCGGGCGTCTCGGCAGGGGCCGGCGCGGGTGCGGGGGCCTCGGCAGCCGGCGCGGGAGCCTCGGCCGCGGGAGCGGGTGCGGCTTCGGCCGCGGGAGCCTCGGCCGCGGGAGCGGGTGCCGCCTCCGCGGCGGGAGCAGCGGGAGCCTCGGCGGCGGGCGCCGCGGGAGCCTCGGCGGCGGGCGCCGCCGCTCCGTCACCGATGCGGGCGAGCGCGGTTCCGACGGCGACGGTCTCGTCCTCGGCCACGAGGATCTCCTGCAGAACGCCGCTGAAGGGGGAGGGGATCTCGGTGTCGACCTTGTCGGTCGAGATCTCCAGCAGCGCCTCATCGACCTCGACCGGGTCGCCGACCTTCTTGAGCCAGCGCGTGACCGTGCCTTCGGTGACGCTCTCGCCGAGTTCGGGCAGGACGACATCCTTGCCCTCGCCGGACGCGGCGGGAGCGGCGGCCGGTTCGGGTGCGTCGCTCGGGGCAGCCGCGGGAACTTCTGCGGGCGCGGCCTGCTCGGGGGCCTCGGCAGCCGGGGCTTCGGCGGCCGGTGTCTCGGCGGGCGCATCGGCGGCGGGAGCGGGCTCGGCCGCGGCGGGTTCTGCCGCGGCCTGCTGACCGGCATCCGCCGGCGTCTCGTCGGAGGCCGGAGCGGACCCGCCTTCGCCGATCTTCGCCAGAATCGCGCCCACTTCGACCGTCTCGTCCTCCTGGACGAGGATCTCCTCGATCACGCCGCTCACCGGCGAAGGGATCTCGGTATCGACCTTGTCGGTGGAGATCTCGAGGAGTCCCTCGTCAGCCTCGACGGTGTCGCCGACGTTCTTGAGCCAGCGGGTGACCGTTCCCTCGGTGACGCTCTCTCCGAGCGCGGGGAGGACCACAGAAGTGCTCATGTGCATGACTCCTTCAGAATGCCGATGTCGTTTTCTAGCTTAGTGATGCCGCTGTGATCCCGCGTCGCCGCGCGAGCTCACAGCGCGTGCAGCGGCTTGCCGGCCAGCGCCAGGAACGCCTCGCCGAGCGCTTCGCTCTGCGTGGGGTGCGCGTGGATGAAGGGGGCGATGTCTTCCGGATGCGCTTCCCAGCCGACGGCGAGCTGACCCTCGGTGATGAGCTCGCCCACGCGGTCGCCCACGAGATGGACTCCGAGCACAGGGCCGTCCTTGAGGCGGACCACCTTGACGAGGCCGGAAGTGCCGATGATCTCGCTCTTGCCGTTGCCGGCGAGGTTGTACTCGTAGGAGAGCACGGCCTCCGCGCCGTGAGAGGTGACCGCCTGCTGCTCGGTGAGGCCGACCGAGGCGACCTCGGGGTGGCTGTAGGTGATCTTCGGCACCTGCACGTCGGGGACGAGCACCGGATTCAGGCCGGCGATCTCCTCTGCCACGAAGATGCCCTGCTGGAAGCTCCGGTGCGCCAGCTGCAAGCCGGGCACGATGTCACCGACGGCCCACACGTGATCGACGGTGGTGCGCAGCCGCTGGTCGGTGGTCACGAACCCGCGGTCGAGCTGGACGCCGTTCTCCTCGTAACCGAGTCCGGCCGTCACCGGACCCCGGCCGACCGCGACCAGGAGGTAGTCCGCCTCGAACGCGGTCCCGTTCTCCAGCGTGACCGTCACGGCGTCGGACGTCTGAGTGGCGGTCGCGAACCGGACCCCGAGGGAGGACGCGATGCCGCGCCGCCGGAACGCGCGCTCGAGCCCCTTGCTCATCGCGACGTCTTCCATCGGCACGAGATGATCCAGCGCCTCGACGATCGTGACGTCGACCCCGAAGGAACGCCAGACGCTGGCGAACTCCACGCCGATCACGCCGCCGCCGAGGATGAGCACACTCCGCGGGATCTCGGCGAGCTCGAGCGCGTGCTCGCTCGTGAGGATGCGCCCGCCGATCTCGAGGTCCGGGCAGGCTCCGACTGAACGAGCCGGTGGCCAGGACGACGTCGGTGCCGATATAGCGATCGTCCCCGACCAGCACCGCCGGCCCGGCATCCAGCCGGCCCTCGCCGGCGACCACGGTGATCCCGCGTGCGCTGAGCAGTCCCTGCAGCCCCTTGTACTTCTTCGCCACGATGCCTTCGCGGTAGGCCCGCACGCCATCCGGGTCGATGCCGTCGAGCGTCGCGCGGATGCCGATGCTCGCGGCATCCCGTGCCACGTCGGCCACTTCCGCCGCGTGCAGCAGCGCCTTCGTCGGGATGCAGCCGCGGTGCAGGCATGTGCCGCCGACCTTGTCCTTCTCCACCACGGCCACCGACTTGCCGAGTTCGGCCGCCCGCAGCGCCGCGGCGTAGCCGCCGCTGCCGCCGCCCAGGACGACGAGATCGAAGCGGTGCTCTGTCATCGGGACTCCTGACCTGCGACGAAGCGGATGAGCGAGCGCACCGTGGCACCGGTCGGTCCCTTGTCGGTGAAGCCGTACGCGCCGCCCTTGTTCATGCCGACGCCCGCGATGTCCAGATGCACCCAGGGGATGCGCGGCGCGTCGGGCTCGTCCGAGACACGGCCGACGAAGTGGCGGAGGAACAGCGCCGCGAAGAGCGATCCACCGGCAGGGTCGCCGATCTTGGCGTTCTGAAGATCGGCGATCGGGGAGTCGAGCTCATCGACCATGTGCGCCGGGAGCGGCAGCTGCCATGCGAGCTCCCCGGTCATCGCCGCGGACTGAAGGTACTCGGCGACCGCGTCGTCGTCGCCCATGACTCCGGTGTGCCGCGTGCCCAGCGCGATCGAGATCGCACCGGTGAGGGTCGCCACGTCGACGATCACATCCGGGTTCTCCCGGCTGGCCGCCACGATGCCGTCCGCGAGCACGAGCCTGCCCTCGGCATCCGTGTTGAGCACCTCCACCGTGGTGCCGTCGAGCATGCGCAGCACGTCGCCCGGCCTGGTGGCACGCCCCGAGGGCATGTTGTCCGCGATGCACAGCCACGCCGTGACCCGGACCGGCAGGGCCAGCGTCGCCACGGCGCGCAGGACGCTCAGGGCGGTGGCGGCGCCGCACATGTCGTACTTCATTCCGACCATGCTGCTCGGGGGCTTCAGCGACAGACCGCCCGTGTCGAACGTGATGCCCTTGCCGACGAGAGCGACGTGACGCTCGGCGCCGTCCGGCGCATAGCTCAGGCGTACGAGGCGCGGAGGGCGGTCGGATCCCTGACCCGACGCCGAGGATGCCGCCGTAGCCGGCCTCGCGCAGGCCGCTCTCATCGAGCACCTCGACCTCTACGGGGAGGCCGGCAACCGACTCGGCGGCGCGCTCGGCGAAGTCAGCGGGGCCGAGCCACTCCGCCGGGATGGAGACGAGGTCCTTGACCAGGGCGACCGCATCGGCCGCCGCGCTGACTTCGGCCAGCTCTGTCCTCGGTGGGGGCCTCGTCGCCGTGGACGATGACCCGCTCCGCCCGCGGCTTCGGTGACTCCGATTTGTAGCCGTCGAAGCGGTACCCGCCGAGGGTGGCACCCTCAGCAGCCGCGCGCCGCAATGACGCATTCCCCGGGAGGACCCCGACGCTCACGACGGGGAAGCCGGTGAGGGTGCGTATGCCGGCGCCCACGGCGTCACGCACCGCCGCGGCATCCGGATCCGCGCCCGTCCCGACGACGGCCAGGGGAAGAGACGTGCTCTGCGGGGCATGCACGCGCTGGAACGAGGATGCCGCGCCGGTGAATCCCGTCGCCGTCAGGGCCTCGCGCAGCCCGGGCCAGTCTTCCAGGGTGGGGGAGTCGTCGCGATCGAGCGGCGGAAGCGCCAGGACGATGGCGTCGGCCTCGGATTCTCGGATGGGGGCGGAGCTGAAGACGAGGTCGGGAAACGACATGGTCTCCATCCTAGGTATGCCGCCTCGCGTCTGTTCGCTGTCAGCGGGACGTGCCCGACCCGCTGAGTCGGGCTCGGCTCGTACGATGGGGGAATGGCTCTCTCCGCTGCGCTCTTCGAGCGTGTGGCATCCGCGCCGCCGATTCCGCGGGGCCTCCCGCTCGTCATCGCGCTCACGGGTTTCACCGACGCGGGGAGTGCCGTCAGCCGTCTCGTCGACTATTTCCGCGACGATCTCGAGCCCACCCCGGTGGCGATCTTCTCCAACGACGTGCTGCTGGACTACCGGGCCCGTCGCCCGCTCATCTCGTTCGATCAGGACCACCTGACCGACTACCGGGCACCCCGGCTCGAGCTGTCGTTCGCGCACGACTCGCTCGGGCAGCCGTTCCTGCTGCTCGCCGGGTACGAGCCCGACTTCGCGTGGGACGCCTTCACCGATGCCGTCCTCGATTTCGCCACCGGTTTCGAGGTGAGATCGGTCACCTGGGTTCATGCGATCCCGATGCCGGTTCCGCACACCCGTCCGATCGGCACCACCGTGAGCGGCACCCGCAGCGATCTCACTGAAGCGCACTCGGTCTGGCAGCCGCACACCCAGGTGCCGGCCACGGCCGGGCACCTGCTCGAGTACCGGTTCGCGGAGGCGGGCGCGTCGGTCGCCGGTTTCGTCCTGCTCGTTCCTCACTATCTGGGCGACACCGAGTACCCGGCGGCGGCGCTGGCCGGACTGGACTCGCTCACCGTCGCGACCGGCCTCGTGTTCGCCGGCGACGAGCTGCGTGAAGAGAACCGCGACTACCTGGCGAAGGTCGAAGAGCAGGTGTCGGGCAGCGAGGAGCTGTCGCGGATGGTCCAGGGTCTCGAGGAGCGATACGACGCCTACATGGCCGGCTCGACGCTCGCGAGCCCCATGATCCACACGGGAGATCTGCCCAGCGCAGACGAGCTCGCCGCCGAACTCGAGCGGTTCCTGGCCAACCGCCCCTCGGGCGACGACGAGAAGCGCGGCGCCTGACGGATCGGAATGCCGGCGCCCGACCAGGCGTTATACCTGATGTGTCGGCGACGCACGTCGGATGTGCGTGGCGAATGTGCGACAATAGATGACCTGACCCGTTGTCAACCGGTTCTGCGAGACACCCTCGCGGCGCAAGGACTTGACAAGGGTCTTACTAGTGTCCGAAATCTACCGGGGGCGTACGACACCCGTCCGCTGGTGAAAGGCGAACCGTGACCTCAGGCACGAAGACCACGACCCGCGCGGCCGGCGCGGAGGACACCGCGGCGATCTCTCCCGCGGACGAAGCGAAGACCTCTGTCACGAAGAAGAGCGTGACCAAGCCCGCCGCCGGCGCGGCGGCCAAGACAGCTGCCCCGAAGACGCCCGCGAAGGCCGCCGCCAAGACGACGGCGAAGGCGCCGGCCGCGAAGGCTGCTCCTGCGACGAAGGCGGCTGCGAAGCCGACGAAGGCTCGCGCCGCCAAGGCCGCCGACGACGACGCAGACGTCGACGACCTGCCGGACGACGTCGAGATCGACGACGTGGTGGAGATCGACGACGTCGTCGAGGAGCTCGACGACAGCGACGACGACGCGAAGACCCCGGCGGCACGCGGCGCCGCGAAGGCTGCGCCGACAGCAGAGCCCGAGGCGGAAGCGACCGGGGCCGAGGCGGAGGAAGAGGACGAAGAGGACACCAAGCCGGCGTTCTCCGAGCCGCTTCCGACCGGTGCGATCGTCATCTCGTCCACCGACGAGGACGACATCCCCGTCTACTCGACGATGATCACCGGCGCCACAGCCGACCCGGTCAAGGACTACCTGAAGCAGATCGGCAAGGTCCCGCTGCTGAACGCGGCCGAAGAGGTCGAGCTCGCGATGCGGATCGAGGCGGGTCTGTTCGCCGAAGAGAAGCTCTCGCACATGACGGCGGCGGAGAAGTCCAACCAGACGGGCCTGGACCTGCAGTGGGTCGCCCGTGACGGCCAGCGCGCGAAGTCGCACCTCCTGGGTGCGAACCTGCGACTGGTGGTCTCGCTCGCCAAGCGCTACACGGGCCGCGGCATGCAGTTCCTCGACCTCATCCAGGAGGGCAACCTGGGTCTGATCCGTGCGGTCGAGAAGTTCGACTACACGAAGGGCTTCAAGTTCTCCACCTATGCGACGTGGTGGATCCGGCAGGCGATCACGCGAGCCATGGCCGACCAGGCCCGCACGATCCGCATTCCGGTGCACATGGTCGAGGTCATCAACAAGCTCGCTCGCGTGCAGCGGCAGATGCTCCAGGACCTGGGCCGCGAGCCCACTCCCGAGGAGCTCAGCCGAGAGCTGGACATGACTCCCGAGAAGGTCATCGAGGTGCAGAAGTACGGGCGTGAGCCGATCTCGCTGCACACGCCCCTCGGAGAGGACGGCGACAGCGAGTTCGGCGACCTGATCGAGGACACCGAGGCCGTCGTCCCCGCGGACGCGGTCGGGTTCACGATGCTCCAGCGCCAGCTCGAGTCGCTGCTCGACTCGCTCTCCGAGCGCGAGGCCGGCGTCATCCGCATGCGCTTCGGCCTCGGCGACGGACAGCCCAAGACGCTGGACCAGATCGGCGACACGTTCGGCGTGACGCGCGAGCGCATCCGCCAGATCGAGTCGAAGACGATGGCCAAGCTCCGGCATCCGTCCCGCTCGCAGTCGCTGCGCGACTACCTCGAGTGATGGCGGAGGCCAACGCCGGCAAGGCGCTCACCGTCGAGATCGACGGCTCGCAGTACTCCCGGATCCCGATCCGCACGCGTGTGGTGATGCCGGGCGACGACCTCGACGCGTTCATCCGCGAGTACGCCACCGACGTCGTGCAGCCCGGTGACATCTTCTTCGTGACCGAGAAGATCGTCGCGATCACGCAGGGGCGCTCCTACGAGCTGGATGCGATCACGCCGCGCAAGCTCGCCCTGTTCCTCTCCCGGTACGTCACGCGCACTCCGCACGGCATCGGCCTGGGGATGCCGGAGACCATGGAGATGGCGCTGCGCGAGTGCGGCACGCTCCGGATCCTCTTCGCCGCGGCGGTGTCGGCCGTCACCAAGGCCTTCGGCCGCAAGGGCGACTTCTACCGGATCGCCGGCGACAAGGCGCGCGCGATCGACGGTCCGACCGACGGGACCATCCCGCCGTACAACAGGGCGGTCGTCCTCGGCCCCGAGCGACCCCGAGAGGTGGCCCGTCACATCAAGGAGATGCTCGGCGGATCAGCCGAGGTCGCGGTCGTGGACATCAACGACCTGGGCGGCAACATCCTGGGCTCGACGCTCGATCGGGCCGGCGACCGGAAACTCGTTGCGATCCTCAAGGACAACCCCCTGGGCCAGGGCCACGAGTCGACGCCGCTCGGTGTCGTGCGGGCCGTCTAGAACCCGATCGCCTCGCGGTACCGCGCCTTGTGGCCGGTGCGGATCCCGGTGACGCTCGGCTTGTTCTCGTACACGCCTGCGCCCCAGTTGCCCTCGACGAGGACCGGCCCCGTCGGTGTGACCACGATGTCCCACCCGACGTACTGCACCTGCGGCACGACGCGCGCGACGCGGTCGACGAAATCGCGGACCTCGTCCATCATCGGCAGCTGGAAGCTGCGGATGACGAAACCGGAATCCGGATGCCGTTCGTGCACATGACCGTGCGAGTCGTAGCCCGCCCCCACCGCGTGTCCCTGGTCGTCGAGCATCGTATAGAAGCCGCCGAAGGTCATCTGGTCGCTCACCGCACCCCGCCCGAACTTCTGGGCGATGGCCAGGATGTGCGTCTCCTCACCGTCGAAGAAGGCCGTGACCCGCGTCGTGTTGACCGTTCCCGGGCAGACCGCGGCGAGGTCGGCGTGCTGGACGATGACCTCTTCGATGAGGAGCTCGCCCCGGGAGAGGAGACCCCGGTGGAATTCGACCCAGTCCGAGACGTCGGCGGCGTGATAGCGGTGCACGCCGGTGCCGGCTTGACCGACGGGCTCCTTCGTCACGATGGTTCCGAGTCGCTCCGTGAATTCGCGCACGGCATCGGCATTGCCTTGCTCGACCACCATCCAAGCGCGGTGGAGGTGCTCGCTGAACACGCGGTCGAACTCGACCTTGTCCTGGAAGATGTAGCGGAAATCCGGGTGGTCGAACCGCTGCGAGAGCTGATTCGACACCGGATGCGTCATGTAGGTCGCCCGCTCCTCCCGGGTGAGGATCGCGAAGTCGTAGTCGATGTAGTCCTGGAAGCCGACGTTGCGGAAGCCCGCCTGCCACAGCATGTCCGCGACGACCGCCGGCATCCACTTGCCGTGCTGCGCCGAAGACTCCTTGGCCCGCTCGATCACCGAGCCGACATCGATGTTCCGCACGCGGTCGACGAGGTAGTGAAGGCGGGGCGCGAGGCCGAGCCCTTTCTGAGGCATGCGTGCTCCGAGGGGAAGGCGGGAACGGTGATGAGGAGTTCGGGCGAAGAGCCCCGGATAGTCTAGATGCCGTGACCCTCGGCAATCCTGGGCGCGCGGAGCCTCCCGCGGGCAGGCCGCCGAGACGTACCGCCCTCACCGTGCGCATCTCCCTCGCCGCACTCGAGGTCAATCTGCGCGCCGTGCTCAGCACCGCCGATGACGCCGTGATCGACCTGCGGGCCGACGCGTGGGGCCACGGCGCGGAAGCCGTCGCCCGGACGGCGATCGCAGCGAACGCCGACAGGCTTCTCATCGACGAAGCGGATGCCGCATCCCTGGCGCAGGTCGTGGATCCCCGGCGCCTCGTGCTCGCCGGCGCGAGCACCGCGCCCGAGGCCGTCTACGGACTGACCCCCGGGTTCGAGCCCGTCCTCAGCCTCCGAGGTCGGGTCCTCAGCCTGAAACGCCTGAGAGCGGGCGAGGGAGTCTCCTACGGATACACCCACCGGGCCGCGCGAGACACCCGAGTGGCGCTGGTGACCGGCGGGTACGCGCAGGGCGTGGTGCGCGCGCTCGGCAACGCCGCGACGGTCGAGATCGCGGGGGAGCGGCATCCGATCGTCGGCCGGGTCGCGATGGACGTGTGCGTGGTCGACGTCGGACCCGAGGGCGACGTGCGTCGGGGAGATCACGTGATCTTCTTCGGCGGGACCGACGCGACATCTCCTCAGCTCGCGGAGTGGACCGCCGCGACCGGGATGTCCGCCGCCGAACTGGTCACCGCCGTCGGCCTGCGCGCCGCGCGGGAGTACGCTGCATGAGCGGCCCCCGCCTCATCGTCGACCTGGATGTCTTCGCGGCCAATCTCGATGTGGTGCGGGCGCGGATCGCACCGGCCGAGCTCATGCTCGTGGTGAAGGACGACGCCTACGGCCACGGCCTGCCGGAGATCGTGCGTCGTGCCGTCGCGTCAGGCGTCCGCTGGTTCGGCGCGTTCGACGTGAGCGAGGCCGTACGGACACGGCAGGCGGCGGGTGCGCAGGCGCGCGTCTTCTCCTGGCTGACGGTCGGGCCGGATGAGATCATCGAGGCTCTGAACGCTGATGTCGACCTCGGGGTGGGCGACGCCGACTTCCTGGAGGACATCGCGTCCGTCGCGCACGCCGGACCGGCGCCGGCTCGCATCCACCTCAAGATCGACACGGGGCTCCATCGCAACGGAATCCGTCCGGAGGAATGGGGAGCGACCGTGACCCGCGCCCGGGAGCTCGTGGACGCCGGTCTGGTGCAGGTGGTGGGGGTGTGGAGCCACATCGCCGAGGCGAGCGACGCGGAAGACGACGCCGCGCGCCTGGTGTTCGACGACGCGGTCGCGACCGCAGAGGCCGCGGGTTTTGCGCTCGAGGTGCGGCACCTCTCGGCCAGCGCGGCGTCGTTCGCGCGCCCGGAATTCCGGTACGAGATCGCCCGCGTGGGCGCGTTCTGCTACGGCATCCGCTCAGCCGGGGGCGCGAGCGAAGCAGATCTCGGCGTCGACCCCGCTGCCTCGCTCGTCGCGCCGGTGACGCACGTAGGAGATCACGACATCACGCTGAGCATCGGCGCGCTGCACGGGCTGCCGTCGACGCTCGCCCGACGTGCCGCGATCAAGATCGAGGGCCATGACGTTCCCATCCGCGACGTCGGCGCGACGCACACGCGGGTCGATGCCTGGGCGGATGCCGCCACGGGCGCCGAGGTCACGGTCTTCGGCCGTGGCGGCGCCTCCGCCACCGACCTTGCCGAGGCGATCGATTCGGTGGGAGAGGAGATCCTCGTCCGCGTGTCTCCGCTGGTTCCGCGCGTGTACTCGGGTGCGTGAGCCGGAGCTCGTCAGACCGACTCGAGCAGTCGGGCCGTCTCGTCGTGCCACGTGGTCGCGAGCGACCGGAGCTTCTCCTCGTACTTGCGGCCGTGGTGAGCGCAGAACAGCAGCTCGCTGCCGTTGACCTCGGCGGCGATGTACGCCTGGGCACCGCACGAGTCGCAGCGGTCGAGCGCAGTGAGGCGGTATTCGAGAACGGCGGGCTCGTCGGGGGTGGCTAGCGTGTTCATCTCGGGTCCTCCTCGTTAGCGTCGCGCGTATCTCGTTCGCCCGGTGCGGGTGCATCACATACAACCACGCGTTTGTTACGGGTATGCCGCAAGGGCATGACATTTCGCTCAGCGCGTACGCGGATCCCGTTCGCCGTGTCTGTGCAAGGGCGCGTCCTCGGCCGCGGATAATCTTGAGGATTGTGACCTCTGAGTATTCGGCCCACCACCTTCAGGTGCTCGAAGGCCTCGAGGCGGTCCGCAAGCGTCCGGGCATGTACATCGGCTCCACAGACTCCCGCGGGCTCATGCACTGCGTGTGGGAGATCATCGACAACGCCGTCGACGAGGCCCTCGCCGGCAACGGCACGCGCATCGACATCGTGCTGCACCCCGACGGCAGCGTCGAGGTCCGCGACACCGGGCGCGGCATCCCGGTCGACATCGAACCGCGCACCGGCCTCTCCGGGGTCGAGGTGGTCTTCACCAAGCTGCACGCGGGCGGGAAATTCGGCGGCGGCTCGTACGCGGCCTCCGGGGGACTCCACGGCGTCGGCGCCTCCGTCGTGAACGCCCTCTCCGAACGACTCGACGTCGAGGTCGACCGCGGCGGCAAGACGTGGGCGATGTCGTTCCACCGCGGCGAGCCGGGGAACTTCGCCGACCGTGGCTCACCCTCTCCGGATTCGCCCTTCACCCCGTTCGAGGAGCGCAGCGAGCTGCGGGTGGCCGGGAAGGCTCGGCGAGGGGTGACCGGCACACGGATCCGGTACTGGGCAGACCGGCAGATCTTCACGAAGGAAGCGACGTTTCAACTCGAGGAGCTCGCGACCCGCGCACGGCAGACGGCCTTCCTGGTCCCCGGCCTCGAGATCGTCGTGCGCGACGAACGTCACGAGCAGCACAACGAGACCTCCTTCCGCTTCGACGGGGGCATCTCGGAGTTCGCCGAGTACCTGGCCACCGATGCCCCCATCACCGACACGTGGCGGCTGACCGGGAGCGGCACTTTCACCGAGACCGTTCCCGTGCTGCAGCCGACCGGAGCCATGGTGCCCACCGATGTCGAGCGCGAGTGCATCGTCGACATCGCGGTGCGATGGGGCACGGGCTACGACACCGTGACGCGGTCGTTCGTGAACATCATCGCCACGCCGAAAGGCGGAACCCACCAGCAGGGCTTCGACCAGGAGCTGCTCCGCGTCCTGCGCAGCCAGGTGGAGCAGAACGCCCGGCGCCTGAAGGCGGGCAGCGACAAGCTGGAGAAGGACGACGTGATGGCCGGCTTGACGACGGTCCTCACCGTTCGCCTCCCGGAACCCCAGTTCGAGGGTCAGACGAAGGAGATCCTGGGCACGCCCGCCGTGCGCCAGATCGTGACCCAGGTCGTCCGCAAAGAGCTGACCGCGCGGTTCTCCTCTCCTAAGCGCGACGACAAGGCGCAGACCTCGCTGCTGCTGGATAAGGTCGTCGCCGAGATGAAGGCGCGCATCTCCGCGCGCGCCCACAAGGAGACGCAGCGTCGCAAGAACGCGCTGGAGTCGTCGTCGCTGCCGGCGAAGCTCGTCGACTGCCGATCGTCGGAGGTCGCCCAGTCCGAGCTGTTCATCGTGGAGGGGAATTCAGCACTGGGCACGGCCAAGGATGCGCGCAACAGCGAGTACCAGGCACTGCTGCCGATCCGGGGCAAGATCCTCAACGTGCAGAAGTCATCGGTCTCCGACATGCTCTCCAACGCCGAGTGCGCGTCGATCATCCAGGTGATCGGCGCCGGGTCGGGGCGCACGTTCGACCTCAGCACCGCTCGCTACGGCAAGGTCATCATCATGAGCGACGCCGACGTCGACGGTGCGCACATCCGCACGCTGCTGCTCACGCTCTTCTTCCGCTACATGCGCCCGCTCATCGAAGCCGGCAGGGTCTTTGCGGCCGTCCCTCCGCTGCACCGGGTGATCGTGATGAACCCGGGCACCAAGCCGAACGACACGGTCTACACCTACAGCGAGCAGGAGCTGCACGCACTGCTGACCAAGCTGACGAAGTCGGGCAAGCGCTGGCAGGAGCCCGTTCAGCGATACAAGGGCCTGGGCGAGATGGATGCCGATCAGCTGGCGGAGACCACGATGGACCGCGCGGGGCGGCTCCTGCGCCGTGTGCGGCTGGAGGACGCCGAGGCCGCCGGTCGCGTGTTCGAGCTGCTGATGGGCAACGAGGTCGCGCCGCGCCGGGAGTTCATCGTCGACTCCTCCGACCGGCTTCCTCGCGAGGCGATCGACGCCTGATCCGCATCGCCGACCGGATCAGACCAGGGTCCGGCCGATCGACCCGATCACGGCATCCACTTGCTGACCGGACGCATCCCGGCGAGCCGTCGCTGCCGGCAGCGTGCGCACGGAGCCGTCCGGGCCGACCGCCAGCGCGGGAGCCCGTCCCACCCACGCGAGCATCAGCCGATCCTCGCCCTTCAGGAACGCATGGGAGCGGACTCCGCCTGTCGCCCGGCCCTTGGCGGGGAACTCCGAGAAGCGGGTGGCCTTGATCCGGCCGGCATCCGTTCCCGGAAGAACCCCCGCGGTCCCGGAGATGCTGATCGCGACGGCGTCGGGGTCATCGATCGCCCCGAAGAAGATGGCCCCCGCCCCTGCGGACAGGTTGATCCCCGCCATTCCCCCCGCCGGCGGACCCTGCGGGCGGACAGCGGCGGCGGAGAACCGCAGAAGCTGGGCATCGCTCGTCACGAACACCAGCTCGGCGGCATCCGGTGCGGGCGCTGCGCCGACCACCTCGTCTCCGGGCTTGAGGCCGATCACCTCCACGTCGGGTTGGGCAGGGAGCGTCGACGGGACGATGCGCTTCACGACGCCCTCACGGGTGCCCATCGCGATCGGAGTGTCGTCATCGAGCGGGACGAGGGCGAGCACCCGCTCTGTCTTGCCGATGATTCCGAGGTAGTCGCTCAGCGCCACGCCGGCCGCCAGCTGCACGGATGCCGGCGGAACCGAGGGCAGGTCCACCGGGCTGAAGCGGATCAGCCGGCCCCTCGTCGTGAGTGCGCCCAGCTCTGCGCGGATCGTCGACGATGCGGTCGCGAGGATCGCGTCGTGCTTGCTGCGCCGCGCAGGTGCGGTCAGCTCCTGACCGTCGGCGAGGTCCACACGCACCGCCCGGCCCGTGGTGGACAGGACGACGACGGTGGGCGCGTCCGCGATCTGCAGGTCGGGCGCCGGAGCTCCTCGAGCGGGTCGCGGCGGAAGCGGTTTGCCGTTCATGAGCATCGTCCGCCGCGGAGTTCCGTAGAGATCGGACGCGGTCTCGAGCTCGCGGGCCACCTGAGCGCGGATCAGCGCCTCGCTGGCCAGCAGTTCGCGCAGCGACTCGATCTCGGCGAGCAGGGCATCCCGCTCGGTCTCGAGCTCGATCCGGGAGAACTTCGTCAGCCGGCGCAGGCGCAGCTCGAGGATGTACTCGGACTGCACCTGGCTCAGGTCGAACACCTCGCGCAGACGCGCACCCGCCTGCTGGCTGTCCTCCGAGGTGCGGATGACCTGGATGACCTCGTCGATGTCGAGGATCGCGATGAGCAGACCCTGCACCAGGTGCAGGCGCTCCTCACGCCGGGCGAGGCGGAAACGGCTGCGCCGGGTCACCACCTGCACGCGATGGTCGAGGTAGACGCTCAGCAGCTCCTTGAGCCCGAGCGTCTGCGGCTGGCCGTCGACGAGCGCGACGTTGTTGATGCTGAACGAGTCCTCGAGCGGCGTCAGCCGGTACAGCTGGTCGAGCACCGCCTGCGGGTCGAATCCGGTCTTGATGCCGATCACCAGCCGCAGCCCGTGGTTGCGATCGGTGAGGTCGGTGACATCGGAGATGCCGGTGAGCTTCTTGGACTGCACCGCGTCCTTGATCTTCTCGATCACCCGCTCCGGGCCGATCTGGTACGGGAGCTCGGTCACGACCAGGCCGGTACGGCGCGGACCCAGCGGCTCCACCGACACCTTCGCCCGGACCTTGAAGGCGCCGCGGCCCTTCGTGTAGGCGTCCTTCACGCCGTCGAGCCCGAGCACGATCCCGCCGGTGGGGAAGTCGGGCCCCGGAACGAAGTCCATGAGCTCTTCGACGGTCGCTTCGGGATGGGCGAGCAGGTGCACGGCGGCTGCGACCACCTCGATGAGATTGTGCGGCGCCATGTTGGTGGCCATGCCGACCGCGATGCCCGTCGCGCCGTTGACGAGCAGGTTCGGATAGGCCGCGGGCAGGACCGAGGGCTGCTGGAACTGTCCGTCGTAATTGGGGATGAAGTCCACGACGTCTTCGTCGAGGGTCTCGGTGAGAGCGAGCGCAGCGGGCGCCAGGCGCGCCTCCGTGTACCGCGGGGCGGCGGGTCCGTCGTCGAGGGAGCCGAAGTTGCCGTGGCCGTCCACGAGCGGCACACGGAGTGAGAAGGCCTGCGCGAGGCGCACCAGAGCGTCGTAGATCGGCGCATCTCCGTGCGGGTGCAGCTTGCCCATGACTTCGCCGACGACGCGGGCGCTCTTGACGTGTCCGCGATCAGGACGCAGTCCCATATCGGCCATGGTGTAGAGGATGCGGCGCTGCACGGGCTTCAGACCGTCCCGCGCGTCGGGGAGGGCGCGCGAGTAGATCACCGAATACGCGTACTCGAGGAACGACCCCTGCATCTCGGCCGAGACATCGACGTCTTCGATGCGCTCCTCGGGGAGGGAGGCGGAGTCGGTGGGCGCTGCGGGCATGGCGGTCTGGCCTCGGGTGACGGCGGCTTCTGGGGCGGTCGGGAGGGGGCTCGCGCCGGTGTGCGAGACTGGCCCCGATGTCCCTCAGCCTACCCGCGGACCCGCCGCGGACCCGGAGCCTCACCGGTGTCGTGCCGCAGATGCTCGCAGCGCTCGAAGGGACGTCGGAGTGGTTCGCACCGGCCACCAGCGCGGTCGTCTTCGTGATCGATGGACTGGGGGCGCACAACCTGGCCGCCCGAGCGGGCCACGCGCGCTTCCTGTCCGCGGCCGCGGCGAAGCGCGACGTCGCACGGACGGTGTTCCCCTCCACGACCGCCTCGGCCCTGACCAGCCTGCTCACGGGCGTGCAGCCGGGGGAGCACGGCATCGTCGGGTATCGCGTTCGGGTTCCCGACACCGACGAGGTGGTGAATCAGCTGCGCGGATGGGACACCGATGACCTCGATCCCGCATGGCAGCGCACCGAGCCCCTGACTCAGCGACTCGCGAGCCATGGTCGGCCGGCCTTCATCGTCTCGAAGACCGAGTACGCCGACACCGGATTCACGCACGCGACGATGCGCGGAGCGCAGTTCGTCGCGTCCGACGACCTGGGCGAGCGCGTCCGTATCGCCGCGGACCTCGCAGCCCGGCATCCGGGATCGTTCACCTACGTGTACACGCCCGATCTGGACGCCATCGGCCACAAGCGGGGCTGGCAGTCAGACGAGTGGGTCGGTGCTCTCGAGGGGGTGGACGCCGCGGCGCGGGTACTCTCCGACGCGCTTCCGCGCGGCGCGGGGGCGGTGGTGACGGCCGATCACGGCATGGTCGACGTGGCGCGCCATCGTCACATCCTCCTGACCGACGAGACGGATCTGATCACCGATGTCCGTCACATCGGCGGCGAGCCGCGGATGCTGCACCTCTACGCCGAATCCGGGTCGGCGGCGTCGGTCCTCGAACGCTGGCGCTCGGCGGAGGGGGGACGATCCTGGGTGCTCTCGAGGGGTGAGGCGATCGCCGCAGAGCTGTTCGGCGCGGTCCACCCCGATGTGGCCCCTCGCATCGGCGACGTGATCGTCGCCGCCCGATCGGGGATCGCGTATTACGACGATCGGCTGGAGGACAAGGGAGCCCAGCGGATGGTCGGCCAGCACGGCTCCCTCACGGCCGAGGAGCGCACTGTCCCGCTGATCCGGCTCGGCGCGTTCGCCTGAGCGCTCAGTCGTCCGTCCGGGCGCCGAACACGATCTCATCCCAGGAGGGCATGGACGTGCGGCCCTTTCGACGCGCCGCTCCCTCCGCTGCGGCGGCCTGGCGACTCTCCGTCGGCGGTTCGGGATCGAACTCCTCGCGGGGCGCCTCGTCGTAACCGGGCTCCAGCGCGTCGAAGAGCGCCACGGGGGCGTGCGCGCGCGAGGAGGCAGGCTCATCGGACCCGGGCAGCGGCTCGCGCTGCCCGCGGCGTCGCCGCAGCGCTTCGAGCAGATCGGCCGTCTCCGAGGAGGTGACCGGCGAGGCGCTGGCGCGCTTCATGGCGGCTTCCTGCACGGCCGGGGCGACCGGCTCCTTGAGCTCCGGTGACTCCAGGTCGGCGTCGGGCAGCCGCCGCGGACCGAACGCACCGCTGTCGAAGCGGGTGTCGTCCTTCGCGGGTGAGGCGTCCAGCGCACGAAGGCGGGGGATGAGCCCCTCGGGCAGGGCGCCCTGACGGGAGAGCTGGATCGCGTCGGAGTTCAACGGCGACAGCGTGCTGCGTCGAGGGTCGAATCCCCAGCGGGCGTCGTGATCCACGTCGGATGCCGTGAACTCGAGCTTCACGATCCACCCCGAGGTCTCTTTCCAGCTCGTCCATCGCTCGCCCGAGGCGCCGGCCTCGGCGAGCTTGGCCCGAACGGCACCGCCGAACGTGGGGTGCACATCGGGGTCCAGTTCTGCGCCCAGCAGCACGGGCACGGCCAGAGCCTGTCCGACGACGTGCTCGCGCTCGGCGAGGACGGGGCCCTCGAAGCGCGCGACGTCCTCGACGCGAGCGCCCAGCAGGTCCGCGACCTCGGCGGCGGACAGTCCTGCCCGGATGTGCGCTTGGATCTCGCGTGGGCTCGGTCGGACGATGGACGAGTTCGCCCTCGCGTTCCCTCCGCGCCTTGCGGAGCTCTCTGCGCAGCACGTCGTCCATGGCGAGCGAGAACCGTTCACCCGATTCGGTCACCAGGACGAGCACGTCATCCTCGGTGCCGATCACTTTGAGCTGTTCCATGCGAAACGCCCCTCCGATCCAGCGGTTCCGCCCATGCTGACACAGGGCCTGCGCTGCACCGGGAATATCCGGCGCGCGCCGCGAGTTTCACGGCAACGCAAGACCTGATCGCCGATTTGCGTAATGGGTTCGGGTCGTGCAAACTATCGCCGCCCGACAGGGTCAGTGCTCCACTGTTATTCCCCGGAAGTTGAGACGTTCACGCATGGCCACGGATTACGACGCCCCCCGCAAGACCGAAGACGACAGCGAGTCGATCGAGGCTCTCAAGGAGCGCGTACCCGACAAGCTGTCGGGATCCGTCGATGTGGAGGACGCCGACAACCCCTCGGGCTTCGAGCTGCCGGGCGCGGACCTTTCCGATCTCGAACTCGACGTGGTCGTGCTGCCGGCTCAGGAGGACGAGTTCACGTGCGTCAACTGCTTCCTCGTGAAGCACCGCTCGCAGCTCGACCACGAGGACGCAGACGGACCTATCTGCCGGGAGTGCGCCGCGTAGCCTGCGCGCGACGCACCGCCACCGCGAGCCGGTCGGGCGTGCGACTGGAGATCACCCACGACGGAGCCGGGTCGTCCGGATCGATGATGTCCACCACGGCCAGGCCGTCGATGCCGCCGCGGATGAGGTGCCACGAGCGCGGGTGAAGCCCGGGACCGCGGGCGTGCTGCGCCTCGGGCCCCGACAGCACCGTCACGTCTCCGGTGAACCGGACGTCGATGTGCGCGCGGCCTGCCCGGAGGACGCCGTCGCGCACCTCGACCACGGGGGACGCCGCGATCAGCAGGGCCACGATCGCGATGCCGACGGCGAGCCCGCCCACCAGCGCGAGGGTCGTGTCGATGGGCGCGATCACGAGCGCCGCCATCGGCGCGGCCACCGCCGCGCTGACGATCACCCAGAGCGAGGGACTGAGCCGCTCGCGGTAATCGTGGCCGGCACCGCGCCGGACGCTGCTCGCTGTCTTCTGCATTACCCTCGTTGCGTGGCTGAAACTGTGGACGTCCTCATTATCGCCCCGGACGTTCCGGAGTACGCCCATCCCGGCGACGCCGGCGCCGATCTCCTCTCCACCGAGGCGCTGCGACTCGAACCCGGGCAGCGCGCGCTCGTCGGAACGGGGGTGCGCATCGCCCTGCCGGAGGGCTACGCGGCCTTCGTCGTGCCTCGCAGCGGTCTGGCGACGCGCCACGGCATCACGATCGTCAACAGCCCGGGAACGGTCGACGCGGGCTATCGCGGCGAGATCAAGGCCACGCTGCTGAACACCGACCCCGACCATGCGTACGACATCGCCGTCGGCGATCGCATCGCACAGCTCATCGTGATGCCCGTCGCGCGCGCCACCTTCATCCCGGTGGACGAACTGCCCGAGAGCGTCCGCGGCGTGGGCGGTTTCGGCTCGACCGGATACCAGAGGAACGGAGCGCAGGCATGACCGACGCGACACCCACCGACTCGCCGCAGCCGCTTGCGGATCGTGCGACCGCCGGACCGTTCGACGAGTCCGAGGCGAATCCGGTCCGGCCGTACATCGATCTCGGCGGGATCAAGATCCTGCCGCGCGAGGGACTGAACCTGCGACTGGAGGTCGAGGAGCAGACCAAGCGGATCGTGGCGGTGGGCTTGGACTACGTCGGCTCGACTCTGCAGGTGCAGCCGTTCGCCGCGCCGCGGACGGCAGGCCTCTGGGAGGAGACCCGCGAGCAGATCCGCGCGCAGATCCGTCAGCAGGGCGGGCGCGTCGAAGAGCGTGAGGGGCCGCTCGGTCCGGAGCTCCTGGCGGAGGTGCCGGTCGCCGCGGGGCCGGACGGAGCCGCCGGCAAGCGCCTGGCCCGCTTCGTCGGCGTCGACGGCCCGCGCTGGTTCCTCCGTGGGGTGATCGGCGGAGCCGCGACGGCGGACGTCGAGGCCGCCGCCCAGGTCGAGGACCTCTTCCGCTCGATCGTCGTCGTCCGCGGCGGCACGCCGATGCCGCCGCGCGATCTCATCCCCCTGCGGATGCCGGCCACACCGGGCGTCACGTGACCGACGGTGCCGCCGGCCCGCCCGATCCCGACGGGGAGGCGGACGCGAGCCCTTCATTGACGCCGCCGCCGCCCTCCGCATCCGAGGTGGTCGGTGCCGCCCTCGGGGGAGCGGCCAAGCGCGCCGGCCTCGACCCGTCCGAAGGGGCGGCGACCGGCCACGTCGTCTGGCGTTCGATGGGGGGCTGGCGCGGCATCCTGGAGTCGGTCCTGCCCAGCCTCGTCTTCGTCGTGGTCTTCACACTGACGTACGACCGGGCGACTCAGACCGGCGATCTCTGGCTGTCACTCGGGCTCTCGGTGGGCCTCGCCGCGGTGTTCACGATCATCCGGATCGCCACCAAGTCGCCGCCCGCCGCGGCGATCGGCGGACTCGTGGCGACCGCCGGGGCGGCGGCGCTGGCGCTGCTCACGGGTCGCGGTCAGGACAACTTCATCCTCGGGTTCGTCACCAACGGCGTATACGGCACGGCGTTCCTCGTCTCGGCACTGATCGGCTGGCCGCTGATCGGTCTCGCGGTCGGATTCCTGATGAACGAGGGAACCCGGTGGCGCGCCGACAAGCGCAAGCGGCGCGTCTTCTTCTGGCTGTCGATCGCGTGGGCCGGCCTGTTCGCATTCCGGCTGGCGGTCCAGCTCCCGCTCTACTTCGCCGGCGACGTGACGGCGCTCGGCACCCTCAAGCTCATCATGGGTCTTCCCCTGTTCGCACCGCTCGTCGCGGTCACCTGGCTGGCCGTGCGGGCGCTCTATCCGCCGGCATCCAAGTGATATATTTATCTTGACATCAAGATAAATTCTGCTCCGCGCGGTAAGGCCAGCCTCACTAGCCACTGCGGGCGGTGGCAGGGAAGATGGGGAGTGCCGGGCTTCGCGCCCGCTCCGCCGCCGACGAAGGAGACACGCGTGTCCACGGTTGACAGCTTCGGTGCCAAGAGCACCCTGACGGTCGGCAGCACCGACTACGAGATCTTCCGCCTCGACGCCGTCGCGGGCTCTGAGAAGCTCCCCTTCAGCCTCAAGGTGCTCCTGGAGAACCTGCTGCGCACGGAAGACGGCGCGAACGTCACGCGGGCGCAGATCGAGGCGCTCGGTTCCTGGGATGCCGCCGCAGAGCCCGACACCGAGATCCAGTTCACGCCCGCTCGCGTCGTGATGCAGGACTTCACCGGTGTGCCGTGCATCGTGGACCTGGCCACGATGCGCGAGGCGGTCGAGACTCTCGGCGGCGATCCGAAGCGCATCAACCCGCTCTCACCCGCCGAGATGGTGATCGACCACTCGGTGATCGCCGACCTCTTCGGCACGGAGAACGCGCTCGAGCGCAACGTCGAGATCGAGTACGAGCGCAACGGCGAGCGGTACCAGTTCCTCCGCTGGGGCCAGACGGCGTTCGACGACTTCAAGGTCGTGCCCCCGGGCACCGGCATCGTGCACCAGGTCAACATCGAGCACCTCGCGAAGGTCATCTACGACCGTCTCGCGTCGGACGGCGTCCTGCGCGCCTACCCCGACACGTGCGTCGGCACCGACTCGCACACGACGATGGTCAACGGCCTCGGCGTGCTCGGCTGGGGTGTCGGCGGCATCGAGGCCGAGGCCGCGATGCTCGGCCAGCCCGTGTCGATGCTCATCCCGAAGGTCGTCGGGTTCAAGCTCTCCGGCGAGATCCCCACCGGCGTGACCGCGACCGATGTCGTGCTCACGATCACAGAGATGCTCCGCAAGCACGGCGTGGTCGGCAAATTCGTGGAGTTCTACGGCTCCGGAGTCGCCTCCGTGCCGCTGGCCAACCGGGCGACGATCGGCAACATGAGCCCCGAATTCGGCTCCACCGCGGCGATGTTCCCGATCGACGACGTCACACTCGACTACCTGCGCCTGACCGGGCGCAGCGAAGAGCAGGTCGCGCTCGTCGAGCAGTACTCCAAGCTGCAGACGCTGTGGCACGACCCCTCGAAGGAGCCGGTGTACAGCGAGTACCTCGAGCTCGACCTGTCCACCGTGGTGCCCTCGATCGCCGGACCCAAGCGCCCGCAGGACCGCATCATCCTCGCGAACGCGAAGACCCAGTTCGCCAGCGACCTGACCAATTACGCCGATGTGGACCACGACCTCGTGGACCTCGAGGGCTCCGAGTCCTTCCCGGCATCCGACCCGCCGGGCAACTCGCCCGACGACGAGTACAGCGCGCACATCCATCACCACCACAGCCACGCGCCGGCCAAGGGCTCCAAGCCGACCCCGGTCGTGATGAGCGACGGCGAGCAGTTCACGCTCGACCACGGCGCCGTCACCATCGCCGCGATCACGTCGTGCACGAACACGTCGAACCCGTCGGTGATGCTCGCCGCGGGCCTGCTGGCGCGCAACGCCGTGAAGAAGGGCCTCAAGGCCAAGCCGTGGGTGAAGACGACCCTCGCGCCCGGCTCCAAGGTGGTCACCGACTACTACGAGAAGGCCGGACTCACGCAGGATCTCGAGGCGCTCGGCTTCTACACCGTCGGCTACGGCTGCACCACCTGCATCGGCAATTCCGGACCCCTCATCGAGGAAGTCTCGGCGGCCGTCCAGGAGAACGATCTCGCCGTGACCGCGGTGCTCTCGGGCAACCGCAACTTCGAGGGTCGCATCAACCCCGATGTGAAGATGAACTACCTTGCGAGCCCTCCGCTCGTGATCGCGTATTCGCTCGCCGGATCGATGAACTTCGACTTCGAGACCGATCCGCTCGGCAAAGACCGCGACGGCAACGACGTCTTCCTCAAGGACATCTGGCCGGATGCCGCCGAGGTGCAGTCCACGATCGATTCGTCGATCAACAAGGACATGTTCACCCACCAGTACGCGAGCGTGTTCGAAGGCGACGAGCGGTGGAAGACGCTGCCGACGCCGACCGGCGATGTGTTCGAATGGAATGCGGAGTCGACCTACGTGCGCAAGCCGCCGTACTTCGACGGCATGACGATGGAGCTGACCCCGGTCGCCGACATCGTCGGCGCGCGGGTGCTCGCGACCCTCGGCGACTCCGTCACGACAGACCACATCAGCCCGGCCGGCAACATCAAGGCCGACAGCCCGGCCGGCAAGTACCTGGACGAGCACGGAGTCGGCCGCAAGGACTACAACTCCTATGGCTCGCGCCGCGGCAATCACGAAGTCATGATCCGCGGCACCTTCGCCAACATCCGCCTGCGCAACCAGCTGCTGGACGGGGTCGAGGGCGGATACACGCGCGACTTCACGCAGGAGGGCGGCCCGCAGTCGTTCATCTACGACGCGAGCCAGAACTATCAGTCGCAGGGGACGCCCCTGGTGATCTTCGGTGGCAAGGAGTACGGCTCGGGCTCGTCGCGCGACTGGGCGGCCAAGGGCACCAGCCTGCTCGGCGTCAAGGCGGTCATCACGGAGAGCTTCGAGCGGATCCACCGCTCCAACCTCATCGGCATGGGGGTCGTCCCGCTGCAGTTCCCCGCGGGCGAGTCGTGGGCCTCACTGGGTCTCGACGGCACCGAAGTCGTCTCGATCGCCGGGCTCGATCAGCTCAACGAAGGCGTCACGCCGAGGACCGTGCACGTCACCGCGAGCCCCAGCGAGTTCTCGGCACCGGGAAAGCCCACCGTCGAGTTCGACGCGGTGGTTCGCATCGACACACCCGGTGAGGCGGACTACTACCGCAACGGAGGCATCCTCCAGTACGTGCTGCGCTCGCTCGTGTGAGCGCCCGCCGGAGGGGTCGGGTCCCGCACCCGACCCCTCCGGCGTGTCGGCCTAGGTAGACTCGATGAACCCATCAGGGTCGCGAAAGGAGGGGGCATGTCGCTGCTGTCGTCGATCTCAGGGCCCCGCGACCTCGACGCGCTCACTCCGGAGGAGCTCACGCAGCTGGCTCAGGAGATCCGCGCCTTCCTCATCGAGAACGTCTCCCGCACGGGTGGTCATCTCGGGCCCAACTTGGGCGTCGTCGAACTCACTCTCGCCATCCATCGGGTGTTCGACTCGCCCAGCGACCCGATGATCTTCGACACCGGGCACCAGTCCTACGTCCACAAACTGGTCACCGGGCGGCAGGATTTCAGCGGCCTGCGCTCCCGCGGCGGTCTGGCCGGCTACCCCCAGCGGTCCGAGAGCCCGCACGACGTGGTCGAGTCATCGCACGCATCGAGCTCGCTCAGCTGGGCGGACGGCGTCTCCCGAGCGCTCACCCGCACAGGCCGGAAAGACAGGCACGTGATCGCCGTCGTCGGCGACGGCTCCCTCACCGGCGGGATGACGTGGGAGGCGCTCAACAACATCTCCGATGACAACGACCGCAACCTCGTGATCGTCGTCAACGACAACGGTCGGTCGTACGCTCCCACGATCGGCGGCATGGCGCGCTACCTGAACCGGGTGCGCACCGCCGACAGCTATCAGACGCTGCGCCGAGGATCCGATTCGCTCTCCGGCAAGCTCGGCCCCGCCGCACGGGCGTTCTACCGCGGCGTGCGCGGCGGCACCCGCGGCTTCCTGTCGCGGTTCACCAACAACGCCGCCCTGTACTCCAACCTCGACATCAAGTACCTCGGCCCCGTCGACGGCCACGACCTGCCCACCCTGATCGAGACGCTGCAACTGGCGAAGGACTTCGGCGCGCCGGTCATCGTGCACGCGATCACCGAGAAGGGCCGCGGTTACCAGCCGGCGCGCGACGATGAGGCGGATCAGTTCCACGCCGTCGGGCGCATCGACCCGCTCTCCGGCGAGCCGGTCGGCAGCTCGAGCGCGACCGCGTGGACGGATGTGTTCGCGGAGGAACTCGTCTCCGTCGGCGAGGATCGACCCGATGTGATCGGCATCACCGCCGCGATGCTGCGCCCGACGGGCCTGCTGCCGTTCGCGCAGCGCTTCCCCGACCGCGTGTACGACGTCGGGATCGCCGAGCAGCACGCGGTGGCCTCAGCCGCCGGGCTCGCGTTCGGCGGCATGCATCCGGTCGTCGCGATCTACGCGACCTTCATGAACCGCGCCTTCGACCAGGTCATGATGGATGTCGCCCTCCACCGTGCCGGCGTCACGTTCGTGCTCGACAGGGCGGGCGTGACCGGGCCCGACGGTCCGAGCCATCACGGCATCTGGGATCTGGCGATGCTGCAGATCGTGCCGAACATCCGCATCGCGGTGCCGCGAGACGCGGAGCGGCTGCAGGAGGAGCTGCGCGAGGCCGTGGCCGTCCACGATGCACCCACGGTCATCCGATTCCCGAAGGGACCGGTGAGCCCGACTCTGCCCGCGCTCGAGCGGCTGAGCGACGGCGTGGACGTTCTCGTCCGTTCGGAGGCGCAGGACGTCCTGATCGTCGGCATCGGTCCGATGGCGCACGTGGCCGTCGATGTCGCCCGCCGTCTGGGGGCGCAGGGAATCGGCGCGACCGTCGTCGACCCGCGCTGGGTGATCCCGGTGCAGCCGTCCCTCGTCGAGCTCGCTGCGACACACCGCCTCGTGATCACGATCGAGGACGGCATCCGGGTCGGAGGGATCGGCACCCGCGTGCGGCAGGTCCTCCGCGAGGCCAACGTCGACACCGCGGTCGACGAGCTCGGGCTTCCGGACGAATTCATCGATCACGGCACTCGCGAGCAGATCCTCGAGGATGCCGGACTCACGCCCGCGAAGATCGCTCAGGACGTCGTCTCCCAGGTGCTCGGCACCCGCATCCCGGTGGCGCGGCCCGCGGAACCGCAGTCGGAGTGGCTCACCGGCGTGGGCTCACCCACCGGCGACATCCGCGACGCCTGACCGCTCAGCTCACACACGCGAAAGCGCCCGTCCTCTCCTCGAGGACGGGCGCTTCCGGCTGAGGGCTCGATCAGCCGGCGACACCGCGGACCGGCGGGTGGTGGAACGTGTCGCCGAACACCCGCTCCGAGGCCCCCTCCCGGTCGAGGTACGGAGAAGCACCGCCGTCGATGAAGGGCCAGCCGGCGCCGAGGATGAGGCACAGGTCGATGTCCTCGACCTCGGGCACGACGCCCTCGTCGAGCATCACGCGGATCTCCTGCGCCAGCCCGTCCTGAACGCGTTGGAGGATCTCGCTCTTCCGTGGCGGGCGTCGAGCCCACTGCGCCTTTCAGCACCCGCTCGGCGGCCTTGGACCAGCCGGTGACCCGGCCGCTCTTGTCCTTCTCGACGACCTCCGGGAGCTCGGCGAGCTGATGGAAGTTCTCCGATGCGAAGAACCGGTCGGGGAACGCGTGCGCCATCGTGTCCTGCACGTGCGCGGCGACCTTCCAGCCGACGAGGTCGATGAGCTGGAACGGCGTCATCGGCAGACCGATCGGAGCGAAGGCCTTCTCGACGGTCAGCAGCGGTGTTCCCTCGTAGACGGCGCGCGCCGCCTCGCCCATGACCTTCGCGAGCAGTCGATTCACGACGAAACCGGGCGCATCGGCCGTCAGGACGGCGTTCTTGCCCAGGCCGCGAGCAACGACGAAGGCCGTCGAGAGGGCGGCATCCGTCGTCTGGGGCGTGCGGACGATCTCGATGAGCGGCATGACGGCGACAGGGTTGAAGAAGTGGAAGCCCACGAGGCGCTCGGGGTGGGCCAGCGTGGATCCGATCTCCTCGACCGACAGCGACGAGGTGTTGGTGGCGAGGATGGCGTCTTCGGCCACGATGGCCTCGATCTCGCCGAACACCTGCTGTTTGACGCCCACCTCCTCGAACACGGCCTCGATCACGAAGTCGCAGTCGGCATAGAGGCTCTTGTCCGTCGTTCCCGTCACGAGGGCGCGCAGTCTGTTGGCGGTGTCGCCGTCCAGGCGGCCCGTCGCCTCCAGCTTGCCGATCTCGTCGTCGATGTACGCCAGGCCCTTGTCCACCCGCGCCTGATCGAGGTCGGTGATGAGGACGGGAACCTCCAGCTTGCGCAGGAACAGCAGGGCGAACTGGCTGGCCATCAGCCCGGCGCCGATGATGCCGACTTTCGTTACCTTCTTCGCCAGCTCCTTGTCGGGAGCCCCGACCGGCCGCTTGGCCCGCTTCTGCACCAGGTCGAACGCATACATGGATGCCGCGAACTGGTCGCCGGTGACGAGATCGGCCAACGCGTCGTCCTCGCGGGCGAAGCCCTCTGCTTTCCCGCCGCTGCGCGCCTTGTCGAGGAGATCGAGAGCGGCGTACGGCGACTTCGGCACGGCGCCGATCCGGCTCTGGAGCATGCCGCGCGCCATCTTGATCGCGATCGGCCACTTCGTGAGGCGCTCGATCTTGCCCGGCTCGTGCTTGCGCTCGACCTTGGTGGAGCCGCGCAGCACCCCGTCGGCCCAGGTGAGCGAGTCCTCGAGGAAGTTCGATGCGGGAAAGATCGCATCCGCCATCCCGTAGTCGAAGGCCTGCTGGGGCTTGAGCATCCGGTTCTGCTTCAGCGGGTTCGAGATCACGACCTCGAGTGCGTTCTCGATCCCGATCAGATTCGGCAGGAGGTAGGCCCCTCCCCAGCCCGGGATGATGCCGAGGAAGACCTCGGGCAGGGCGATCCCCGCAGCCGAGGCGTCGACCGTGCGGTACGTCGAGTTCAGCGCGATCTCGAGTCCGCCGCCGAGCGCCAGGCCGTTGATGAACGTGAACGACGGCACCCCGAGCTCCGAGAGCTTGCCGAGCACCATGTGGCCGTACTGCGCGACAAGCTTCGCGTTGTCTCGGGAATCCGACACGCGAGATGTCGGACAGGTCGGCTCCGGCGGCCAGGATGTACTGCTTGCCGGTCACGCCCACGGCGTCGATCTCACCGGCCGCGGCGCGCGAGGACAGGCGGTCGAGCGTCGCGTTCAGCTCCGACAGCGTGGCGGGCCCGAGCGTGTTGGGGCGCGTGTGATCGCGTCCGTTGTCGAGGGTGATCAGGGCCAGTGTCTTGCCGGAGGGCAGGCGGATGTCGCGCACGGGCGAGTGCGTGACGACCTCGCCGTCCGTCATCGCCAGGATGGGGGAGAAGTCGATCTCGGAGTAGTTCGTCATTCGTTCTTCCGCCCGCTCAGTTCTTGCGCTTCTTGCCGTTGAAGTGCGGGTTCTCCCAGATGACCGATCCGCCCTGGCCGAGGCCCACGCACATCGCCGTGAGCCCGTAGCGCACGTCGGGCCGCTCGGCGAACTGCGCCGCCAGCTGGATCATCAAGCGCACACCGGATGCGGCGAGCGGGTGACCCAGAGCGATCGCGCCGCCCCACTGGTTGACGCGCGGATCGTCGTCGGCGATGCCGAAGTGATCCAGCAGCGAGATGACCTGGATCGCGAACGCCTCGTTGAGCTCGAAGAGCCCGATGTCGTCGATCGACAGACCTGCGCGCGCGAGGGCCTTCTCCGTGGACGGGATCGGACCGATGCCCATGATCTCCGGCTGAACGCCCGCGAAAGCGAACGACACGAGACGCATCTTGGGCCTGAGGCCGAGCTCCTTCACCGCACCGCCGCCGGCCAGGAGGCTCATCGTGGCGCCGTCGGTGAGCGGAGAGGACGTGCCGGCCGTCACACGGCCGTGCGGACGGAACGGCGTCTTCAGACCCGCGAGATCTTCCATCGTGGTCTCGGGCCGACGGCCTTCGTCCTCCGTGGCCAGCCCCCACGCACCCTCGGCGTCCTTGATGGCGACCGGCACGAGGTCGGGCTGGATCTTGCCGGCGTCGTACGCCGCCTGCACCTTGTGCTGGCTGAGCATGCCGTATCGGTCGGAGCGCTCCTTGGTCAGGTGCGGGAAGCGGTCGAAGATGCGCTCCGCGGTCACGCCCATGTTGAGGGCGCCCGGGTCGACCATCTTCTCGGCGACGAAGCGCGGGTTGGGGTCGGCGTTCGCTCCGATCGGGTGATGGCCCATGTGCTCGACGCCGCCCGCGAGGGCGATGTCGTACATGCCGAATCCGATCGAGCCCGCCATCGTGGTCACGCTCGTCATCGCCCCCGCGCACATGCGGTCGATCGCGAAGCCGGGAACCGTCAGCGGAAGGCCCGCGAGGATTGCAGCCGAGCGGCCGAGGGTCAGCCCCTGATCGCCGGTCTGCGAGGTCGCAGCGATCGCGACGTCGTCGACGCGATCGGCGGGAATGCCGGGATTGCGCTCCATCAGCCCGATGATGGCTTTGACCGCGAGGTCGTCAGCACGGGTGTTCCAATACATGCCCTTCTCGCCGGCGCGCCCGAAGGGCGTGCGCATTCCATCGACGAAAAAGACGTCCGAGATCTCGGCCACTCTGCCTCCGTAAGTTGGGATGATTCCAGCGTAGGAGCGGGTCCGAACGCCCAGGAATCGGTTGGATCGAACCTACGAAGCGGTCTCCGGCGCGGGAGCTGGCGCTTGCACGGATTGCACAAAGGCATCCGCAATCAACTGTGCAGTCTGCGCAATCTGCCAGGGTCGTGCACCCAGTTCCGCCAGCGCCCGGCCGACGGATTCCGCATCCAGCGGGTCAGGAGGGCTCCACGCCAGCCGACGGAGCAGATCGGGGGTGAGGAGGTTCTCGGTCGGCATCTGCAGATCGTCGGCGAGCGCCTCCACGACCGGCCGCGCCGCCTTCAGCCGCGCGTCGGCATCGGGATTGCGATCGGACCACGCCCGCGCGGGCGGGAGCGAGTCGCCGCCCTGCGCCCGATCGAGCGGCAGGTCGACGGCCGCACGTCCGGCCTCGAACGCGGCCCACCAGCGGTCGAGCTGGCTGCGGCTCGCGCGCCCGGTGAACTCCTTCACCTGGGCCAGCTCCTGCTTGGACTTCGGGTCCGCGATGAGCGCCGCGACAAGTGCTCGGTCGGGCACCAGGCGCCCCGGCGCGACGTCCTGCTCCCGGGCGTATTCCTCGCGCGCCGTCCACAGCTCGCGCGCGACAGCGAGCGCTTTGCGGCCCCGCACCGTATGCAGTCCGCTGAGCCGGCGCCACGGCTCCTCTCGCGGCGGCTTCGGGACGCGCTCGAGCACCGCCCGGAACTCCTCGGCGGCGAAGTCCGTCTTGCCCTGCTCGGTCAGTTCGGCCGCGAGGACGTCGCGGACGTCGACGAGGTGCTCCACATCCAGGGCGGCATACTCGAGCCACGACTGCGGGAGGGGACGGGTGGACCAGTCTGAGGCCGAATGCGCTTTGGCCAGCGTGATCCCGAGGGTGTCCTCCACGACCGCGCCGAGTCCCACACGCGCGTGCCCGAGCAGGCGGGCCGCCAGTTCGGTGTCGAACAGCGATGCCGGCTCCAGCCCGACCTCGCGCAGGCTCGGCAGGTCCTGGCTGGCGGCGTGCAGCACCCACTCCTCACCGCCGATCGCGGTCTGAAGGGAAGCGAAATCGCCGACCGCGGGCGGGTCGATCAGGAAGACTCCCGAACCACGGCGGAACACCTGCACCAGGTACGCACGCTGCGAGTAGCGGAACCCGGACGCCCGCTCGACGTCGACCGCGACGGGGCCGGATCCGCCGGCGAGCTTCGCGACGGCGTCCGCCAGGCCCGCGGCATCCGTGATGACGGTGTACTCAGTCACGCGGGGCCCTGCGCGAGCCGAGCACCGCGATGTCTTCGGAGCCGGGCGGAAGCCCGGCGAGCATGCACACCAGCTCCGACCATGCCTCGACGTGCGGGGTCATGCTGCCCAGCGGCGACCAGGACGCGCGCAGCTCGATCTGGGCCCCGTCTCCTTCGGCCGCCAGAGAGCCGAATCCCTTCGACAGGGTCTTGGTCGCCGTGCCGGACGCGGAGTGGAACGACGCCTGGCGGGACTTCAGCGCATCCATCAACCAGGACCACGCGACATCCGCCAGCAGCGGGTCTGTTCCGATGTCGGGCTCCAGAGGGGCTTGGGCGAAGCAGACGATGCGCCAGGCTCCGTTCCACGGCGCCGGTTCGTCGGCGTCGTGGAGAAGGATGAAGCGGCCGCTGCCGTACGGCGAGTCCACGCCCTCCTCGGGCGGACGCACGTCTCCGGCGAGCGCGATGCAGTCCGGTGCGAGACCGGAAGGAGCGGGAATCTCACGCACGGACAGATCATCGCGGAAAACGGTGGCTCGCACATCCGCCGCCGCGCGCTCGAACGACGCGGGCGCGCTCGGAGGACGAAGGTCAGCCACGCCGAAAGACTAGAGTGGGGCCTCGATGGTCGTCTCCAGGCGCGCCGCGATGAGCGGCCCCACTCCCGCACTCGTTGCCGGCGTCAAGGCTGCGCTCGCACTGCTGAGCGCCTCGCTCGGCATCGCGCTGTCGGCGATGGCGTTCACCTCCCTGCGCATGGCTCGTCGCGTGGTCACGCCCGCCGTGCGGGTGCCCGACACGCGGATCCTGTCGCTGGACACGTCGGCGCAGACGATCACGCTGGCACGCACACTCGACACCGAGCTCCCCGGACGGTACGGCCTGTTCACCAGCGGCACGGAGAGCTACATCAAGCTGGGCTCGGTGCTGGCCGAGGACGCCGCCAGCGTCAAGCGCAAGCTCCTCACCCACATCGGGACGCAGACGCGCATCTCCGCGGACGCGGCGTTCAGCGGCTGGTACTTCGACCACGCCGAGGAGCTTCACCTGCCCTTCACGTCGGAGCTCATCGGGTCTGCCGTAGGCCCGTGTCCGGCGTGGCTCTTCCCCGCCGGCGACGGCGATGTATGGGTGATCCAGGTTCACGGTCGGGGAACGACGCGCGCCGAGTGCCTTCGCGCGATCCCGGTCTTCCACGCGGCGGGCATCACATCGCTGGTCGTGTCGTACCGCAACGACGGAGAAGCCCCGCGCAGCCGTGCGGGCACGTACGCGCTCGGGGCGACCGAGTGGCGGGACGTCGACGCCGCTGTCGGGTTCGCCCGCCGCCGGGGTGCCCGACGCATCGTCCTGATGGGCTGGTCGATGGGCGGCGCGATCGCCCTGCAGCTCGAGCTCAACTCCGCACACCGCGACGTGATCGCCGGGCTCATCCTCGAGTCGCCCGTCATCGACTGGCGTATCGTGCTGGGCTATCAGGCGAAGCTGCTGCGCCTGCCCGCGGCTGTCACAGGGCTTGCCATCGGCGCCCTGCAGACGGAGTGGGCGACACCGATGACCGGCGCCGGCGCCGCGATCCCGTTCGACAAGCTCGACGTGGTCGCCCGCGCCGCCGAGCTGCGGCATCCGATCCTCATCCTGCACAGCGACGACGACGGCTTCGTGCCGTCGGACTCGTCGCACGACCTCGTGGTCGCCCGCCCCGATCTCGTGGAGATGCAGGTCTTCGAGGTCGCCCGTCACACGAAGCTGTGGAACTACGACCAGGAGCGATGGAGCGACAGCATCCGTCGCTGGCTGGAGCGGCAGGGCGTCGCGGGCGGACTGACGCGTCTCAGGCCGCCGCGCGGGCGGCCACCTGCCGCTGAGCCCGCCGCAGCATCCCCGACATTCCGCTGATGCGCAGCGGCGAGACCGCACGGGTCAGGCCGATGCTCTGCGGGAAGTCGTCGGGGATCGCCAGGACCTCCTCCGGGCTCAGACCGGTGATCCCCTGCACCAGGATGCTGGCGAACCCGCGCGTCGTCGGCGCCTCCTTCGGGGCGGTCGCGTGCATCTCGACTCTGCCGTCCTCGTCGAGCCGCACGATGATGTACACCGGCGACTGGCACTCCACGACGCGCTCGGCCAGCTCAGGATGACCCTCGTACTCCGGCGGTAGATCGGGCAGCTCGTTGGAGAATTCCAGCAGCAGCATCAGCCGATCCGCTTCGGGCAGCTCCAGGAACTCGTCGCGGATCTCGGCGAGGGAGGCGGGCAGGACGTGGCGCAGTCATCGGCTCCATTGTCCCACGAGGACGGGTGCCGCGAGCGGGAGTGCGGTCAGGCGGGGGCCTCGCCGGGCTCGGCGCCGGTCGCGATCGGCACGCGCACCGCGCTGCCCCACTCCGTCCACGACCCGTCGTAATTGCGCACCTTCTCGAAGCCGAGCAGGTGCTGCAGCACGAACCAGGTGTGACTGGACCGTTCGCCGATGCGGCAGTACGCGACGATCTCATCGCCGTCCGTCAGCCCCACCTCCTCGCGGTAGATCGCATCGAGCTCGGCGCGGGGCTTGAATCCGCCGTCCTCGGCGACCGCTCGCGCCCACGGGACGCTTCTGGCCGTCGGGATGTGTCCGGCGCGCAGCGCTCCCTCCTCGGGGTACGCCGGCGCAGAGGTGCGCGTCCCGTCGTACTCCTCGGGGGAGCGGACATCGATCAAGGGCTTGCCGAGGTGGGCGAGCACGTCCTCCCTGTACGCGCGCAGGGTGCTGTCATCCCGCTCCACGACCGGGTACCCGCTCGGCGGGCGCACGGTGGGCTCCGTCGTGATCGGCCGGCCCTCCGCGATCCACCTGTCGCGACCGCCGTCCAGCAGGCGCACATCGTCGTGGCCGAAGAGGGAGAAGACCCAGAGGGCGTACGCGGCCCACCAGTTGCTCTTGTCGCCGTAGATCACGATCGTGTCGTCGCGCGAGATCCCCTTGCCGCTCAGAAGCCGCGCGAAGCCTGCGCCGTCGACGTAGTCGCGGACCACCGGGTCGTTCAGCTCGGTGTGCCAGTCGACCTTCACCGCGCCCGGGATGTGGCCCGTCTCGTACAGGAGGACGTCCTCGTCGGACTCGACGACGACGAGCCCGGGCTCTCCCAGACGGGCCTGCAGCCAGTCGCCCGTGACCAGCCGGCCGGGATCGGCGTACTCGGCGAATTTGGGGGACGACGTGTCGAGCTCGACGGACACCGGCTGCTCCTCGGGTCAGGATGGCGGAAGCGACGGCGTAGGGTTGGACCGTCCCTTCGACCCTAGATTCCCGGGTGAGGGAGCGCACCCACTCTGTAAGACGGAGACACAGGATCAGCAGGATGACACCCACCGCGACCCGCACGGGAATCGTTCACCTCACCGAGCGCACCCCGCAGATCTCCGGTGCGGAAATGGTGGCATCCCTGATTCCGCCGCCCCAGTTCGCGGACGCGACGTTCGAGTCGTACCGGGCCGACCCGGCCTTCCCCTCGCAGCAGGAGGCGAAGACCCTGCTGATGGCGTTCTCCGGGCTGGCGGCGCCCGAGGCCCGCGGCGGGTTCTTCCGCCGCGCGAAGAAAGGGCCCGAGCTCAAGCCGGGTGTCTATCTCGACGGCGGCTTCGGCGTCGGCAAGACCCACCTGCTGGCGGCGATCTACCACGCGATGTCGGCACGGCGGAAGTACTTCGGCTCCTTCATCGAATACACCGCGCTCGTCGGGGCGATGGGCTACCAGAACACCGTCGAGCTGTTCCGCGGCTCCGATCTGCTGTGCATCGACGAGTTCGAGCTGGACGACCCGGGCGACACGATGGTGATGACCCGGCTCCTGGGCGAGCTCGTCGCGTCGGGCACCCGCCTGGCCGCCACATCGAACACGCCGCCCAACGCCCTGGGGGAGGGGCGGTTCGCAGCGCAGGACTTCCTCCGCGAGATCCACGCGATGGCGGCGAGCTTCCAGACGCATCCGCATCGACGGCACCGACTACCGCCATCGCACGCTCGACGGCCACGCGGACGTCCTGGACCCCGCCGCCTACGAGACGACGATCGCGGATGCCGCCACCCGCGGCCTCGTCTCCGATGACACGTTCGCCGCGCTCATCGGACATCTGGCGACCGTCCATCCCTCCCGCTACATCCGGCTGATCGACGGACTGTCGATGGTGGGGCTGCGCGAGGTCGCCCCTTTGACGGATCAGTCCGCCGCGCTGCGGTTCGTCGCCTTCGTCGACCGGGTCTACGACGCGGAGCTGTCGATCCGGGCGACCGGCACGAGCCTGGACCTCGTCTTCCCCGAGGAGATGCTGGCCGGCGGCTACCGGAAGAAGTACCTGCGGGCCATCTCGCGACTGGTGGCGTCTACTCTCGATTGACGTCGGACGCGGCTGATGAGGCCGGATTCGCGCGCCGCTCACGGCATCCGGAAACCTGATGTTTACCTCTCCGGGGGTCGTGTAACACCCGCGAAACACACCCTCGCCGCCGGAGGAAACCGACAGCCTCGACACTGGGACGACCCGACGCTTTTACCCTGCGTCCCTGCAGAGAGGTTCTTTTCGAGATGGATCAAGGCAATACGGCATTCATCCTGATAGCGGCAGCACTGGTCCTGTTGATGACGCCAGGACTCGCTTTCTTCTACGGCGGCCTCGTCAAGGCCAAGAGCGTCATCAGCATGATGATGCTCAGCTTCGGCGCGATGGGCCTCATCGGCGTCCTCTGGGTCGTCTACGGCTACGCGATCGCTTTCCCCTCGGCCGACGGACTCGCGTTCCCGTGGTCGATCGACTGGTCCGCGATCGGCCTGCAGAGCCTGCTCGAGACCCCCGAAGGCGCCGCGTACCCGCCGCTCGCGTTCGTGGCCTTCCAGGCGACGTTCGCCATCATCACCGTCGCGCTCGTCTCCGGCGCCATCGCCGACCGGGCCAAGTTCGGCGCCTGGCTGATCTTCGCCGGCGATCTGGGCGACGGTCGTGTACTTCCCGGTCGCCAGCTGGGTGTTCAACTTCGGCCTGGCCGAAGACGGCAGCTTCGCGTACGGCGGCTGGATCACCTACGGCATGCAGGAGTTCTTCGGAGTCGGCGCGCTCGACTTCGCCGGCGGAACCGCGGTGCACATCAACGCCGGTGCTGCGGCGCTCGCGCTGGCACTCGTCCTCGGCAAGCGTGTCGGCTTCCAGAAGGGCGTGCACGTCCCGCACAACCCGCCCGTTCGTGCTCCTCGGCGCAGGTCTGCTGTGGTTCGGGTGGTTCGGCTTCAACGCCGGCTCCGAGCTCGCCGCTGACAACGCCGCGGCGCTCGCGTTCGTGAACACGATCGCCGCTCCCGCAGCGGCGCTCCTGGCCTGGCTGATCGTCGAGAAGCTCAAGGACGGCAAGCCCACGTCCGTGGGCGCGGCATCCGGTGCGGTCGCCGGCCTGGTCGCGATCACCCCCGCGTGTGCCTTCCTGACGCCGATCTGGGCGATCGTCCTCGGCCTCATCGCCGGTGCGGTCTGCGCCCTGGCGATCGAGCTGAAGTTCAAGCTCGGGCTTCGACGACTCGCTCGACGTCGTGGGCATCCACCTCGTCGGCGGTCTCATCGGAACGCTGTACCTGGGCTTCTTCGCCAACGGCACCGGCCTCATCTACAGCGGCTCCGGGACGCAGCTGCTCGTGCAGGCCATCGCCGCCTTCTCGGTGCTGATCTACTCGTTCGTGCTCGCATGGGTCATCGGCTTCGCGATCCAGAAGACGATCGGCTTCCGCGTGAAGAACGAGGACGAGATCGCCGGAATCGACACCATCGTGCACGGCGAAGAGGGCTACGTCCTCGCCGACACGAAGGCCTGACACCCGCATCACCCCGCAGAGGCCCCGCGACTCCGGTCGCGGGGCCTCTGTGCGGCATCCGGCTAATGTCGACACCGTGGCACAGCGGAACGGCTTCCTGGGAATGCTCTCGCGCCTGTTCGCGCCGGCACCGCCCTCGACCACAACCGCGCCCCGGCCCGTATCCGGCACACAGCGCGTCGGCGGGGATGTCAGCGGTCGCGGCGGCACGTCCGCCACGGTCGAGGTGCCGCCACCGCGGGCGGCGGATCTGCGCATCGACTACGCGCCCGACCGCGACGGCGACCCCGACGCGGGGGAGATCGTATGGACGTGGGTGCCGTACGCCGAGAACGACGGCCGCGGCAAGGACCGGCCGGTGCTCGTCATCGGCCGGCAGGACGAGCTGCGGGTGTTCGCCGTGCGGCTCACGAGCAAGTCGCACGACGGAGACCGCGATTTCCTCCCGATCGGCAGCGGCTCGTGGGACGCGCGCGGGAGGCCGTCGTGGGTCGATGTCGACCAGCTCTACAGCGTGCACGCGGAGGGGATGAGACGCGAGGCGTCGGCGCTGGATCGTGAGCGCTTCGCCCGGGTTGCCGACGCGCTGCATCGCAGGTACGGCTGGGCCGTGGGCGGCTGATCGGCTGTCGTGGTGGGCGATACCAGACTCGAACTGATGACCTCTTCCGTGTGAAGGAAGCGCGCTACCAACTGCGCCAATCGCCCGTGGCCCCGCGGGACCGAGTCTCGATCCTACCGGATGCCGTCGGCGCGGGCGAAACTCGCCGACGCGTGACACGCGCTGGTCGTGGGTGGTTTGGCGAGTCCGAAATCATCGGCTAAAGTCGTTCAAGCGCCCGGAGCAATCCAGGCAACGCGGATGTAGCGCAGTTGGTAGCGCACAACCTTGCCAAGGTTGGGGTCGCGAGTTCGAGTCTCGTCATCCGCTCGAGTGCAGGGGTCTCCTTCCGAGGGGATCACGGCACGTGGGGTCAATCCACACGGTGGCGTGGCCGAGCGGCTAGGCACCGGCCTGCAAAGCCGTTTACACGGGTTCGAATCCCGTCGCCACCTCGCCCGGAAAACTGAATACGCCTGTACGGGCGCGATTGGCGCAGCGGTAGCGCGCTTCCCTGACACGGAAGAGGTCACTGGTTCGATCCCAGTATCGCGCACAAGAGAAAGCCCCTGATCAGATGAAAATCTGCTCGGGGGTTTCGTCGTTCGTGCGACCTACGTGCGATAGCGATATCGCTGGGCGCCCCGCGCGTGCCCTCCCCGTCCTCGCCCGCAGTCCCTCAAACTCCGCCTCAGTTAATGCAAGCGGGAAGCGCGCCGCAACAGTAATCTACAACCGTGTAACTGTTCAGGCTGGGATGCTCGGACGCGGTCGTCCCCCGACTCGCGAGAGTCGGCGCTAGACCATGGACAGTCGCAACAGCGGCCGCTCGAACCTAAGCAGAAGGGTTGGCCGGGCTAGGCGAAAGAACGAGCAGGGATCACGGCCCTGCGAATCGGAACGAACCGGCGAAGAGTACGACCCTGCGGACCCCTCCGAGCAAAGGGGTGCCTCACGCAGTCGGAGTCTCCGACTCTGTACAAATCTGAGAGCCTCGTCATGCCTGAACCCTTCGTAACCATCGCTGACGCCGCTTACACGCTGTCCGTCGATCCCACCACTATCCGCCGCTGGATCGCCTCAGGACGCCTCGCAGCTATCCGCGTAGGCGGCACTGCGGTACGCATTCCCCATGCCGCCCTAGAGGCGCTGACTGGCCTCGGATTACAACCCCGACGACTGGGTAAGCATCGCTGACGCCGCCGCGCTCTACAGCGTGAGCGAGTGGAGCATCCGCCGCTGGATCCAGCAGCGCGACCTAGAGACTCGCCGACTCGGCACTCGCGCCACGCGGGTCAGCGTGAAGAGTCTCGAGAAGCTGACCGAGCCCGTCGCCCTGGCGGTGAGCTAATGCATGGGAAAGCCGGTCGGCACGTGACGATACCTACCGGCTTCAAGACAGAACCGATTACCCACGCACTGAGCCTACCGCTCGCCCCCTCCGTGGCGAGGAGCTGAAGCGAGCCCGGCGCGAAGCATTCCAAGCCGCACAGATCGCCAAGGAGCTGGTGATCAGGCGGGCGGCGATGGTCCCGTTCTCATCTGGCTGGGAAATGGTGTGGTCGAAGGCGAACTCCTTTATCGCGTCCTCGGGCGATGCCGAGTGGCGACTCAGCGCCGTATCGGTCAGGGTCCGATCATCGGCACTCGACCCGAGTGGGGTGGAGTCGGGGCCGGCGAACGCGATGATCTCGCACTGCGTCAACTCGTCGCGGTAGTCGAGCGGTCCCTCACCTGTACCTGTCTCCGGGGGGAACCACCGTGAACTGGGGGACGCCCGCAAATTGATCCACCCATTGCAGAACCCAGGAATCAGGAAAGACGCTCGCGTCGAAATCGAATGGCACCTCGGCCGGCATCGTGGATAAGAGCGACGGCGATGGCGTGGGCGACGGCGATGGCGTCTTCGGGGCGCTAGTCGCGTTCGCGGCGGGCTGGGGTGCTTCCTCACTGGTCGTCGGCGAGGGAGCCGAGCATCCAACCAGAAATACGACCGCGCTAGCGAACCGGGACCGAATTATTCTCCCGCAGACCGCCGGCCCGGTCCTCGACGTCGGATGCGGCAAGGGCGGCTTCGGGCGCACGCTGCGAGACGCGCTAGGACCCGAGGTTCGCATCGTCGGCATTGAGGCGAACGAGCGACAGGCAGCTATAGCTCGATCCGATCACGGCTACGACGAGGTGATCCACGGCTACTACCCCCAGGCCATCGAGGGCGACGGCACCAAGTTCGAGACCGTGTTCTTCCTCGACGTGCTCGAGCATGTCCTCGACCCGTGGGCGCTGCTCGAGCGCGTGCGCGCCGACCTTGCACCCGGCGGCACCGTAGTGGCGGCGATTCCCAGCATCGAGTACGCCCCGGTGGTCAGGGAACTGCTGCGTGGTCGATGGGACTATGCCGATACCGGCACGCTCGATCGCACGCACGTGCGGTTCTTCACCCGCGCCACCATGATCGAGATGTTCGAGCGGGCCGGATACGACGTGCAGACAATCGAGGGCACAAACTCGGTCTGGTCGTTCGCACTGGCACGAACGCACCCTGCTGCGGCGCCTGTGGCTATGGAAATCGCCGAACTCGGAGTGGCTTCATTTCGTCATCGCGTTCCACTGCAGCACTTGACGTCGACTCCACCCCTCCTGCACCATCGCGGACACGAGGACGAAAGGGAGGCGGTGATGGCTGACAGTCGCGATTGGACAGCGACCGGAAAGAAGCCGGAGGGTGGAGCATCCTCGGCGCGCGTTCGCGTGAGCGGCGAGGTGGACCTTCCCAACCCGGGCGCGTCCGCGGAACTCGTCGAGGATCGGGCCGGCATCAATCCGGACATCCTGATGCTGCGGGTCGTCATCTCGGAGCGCAAGGGCGAGTTCGCGCAGGTGATCACGCCGACGCGCGTCGAGTGGGAGGACGAAGTCCGATCGTCCACCGTGGACGTCCACGTCATCGACCACGCGCAGCTGACGATCGATTGGCAGTAGCACCCGAGCCGGTCGCCGATGCCGCAGGCATGGCGGCATCCATTCGCGCCCTTCTGCGCAAGCGGGCCGACCCAGAGCGGGCGCCCGGGCAGCAGGTGTACATGAAGTCCGAGATGCCCTTCCTCGGCGTCCCGGTTCCGGAGGCCCGCCGTGTCGCGCGCACCGTCGCGTTCAGGCGAACGGATGCCGACCTCCTTCGCTCAGCCGCACTCACCCTGTGGGACGAGGCCGCCTATCGCGAGGAGCGGTACGCCGCCATGGCGCTGCTCGCCGTCGGCCCGGCATCCGATGGCCTCGAGGTCGTTCCCGTGATCGAACACATGGTGCGCACGGGGCGGTGGTGGGACGGGGACCGTCGGAGGTGATCGCACCGAGCATCGCCGACGGCGAGTTCTTCCTCCGGAAGGCGATCGGCTGGGCGCTGCGCGAATACGCGCGCGTGGACCAGGCGTGGGTGCTCGCGTTCGCCGACGCGAATCCGCTGAGCCCTCTCAGCCGGCGGGAGGCCCTCAAGCACGTGACGACCGGCCGATAGACTCGGCCCATGGAACTTCGCCGGCTGACATCTGCGACCGTCGTCGCCGTCGTCGGCGCGCGAACGCGTCGGGCCTGAGCGGGCGGGGCGCGACGCGCGCTCGAAGCTGAGTAGCCTTGATCCGACCCTTCTGGAGAGTTCCCCTTGTCTGACATCGCCCTGCCGCGCAACGACGGCTTCGCCCTCTTCCCCGATCGATCCGTCGTCGCGATGCGCGTCAACGGCGAGCTCACGGACCTCGCGACGATCGTCGCGGACTCCGATGTGGCCGAGCCCGTGACGATCGACAGCCCGGACGGGTTGAGCATCCTCCGCCACTCCACCGCTCACGTCCTCGCGCAGGCGGTGCAGCGGATCAACCCGCAGGCGAACCTCGGCATCGGTCCGCCGATCACCGACGGCTTCTACTACGACTTCGCGGTGCAGCATCCGTTCACCCCGGAGGACCTCAAGGCGATCGACAAGGAGATGCAGCGCATCATCCGCGAAGGTCAGCGCTTCGTACGCCGTGCGGTCAGCGACGAGGAAGCGCGCGCCGAACTCGCCGCCGAGCCGTTCAAGCTCGAGCTGATCGGTCTGAAAGGATCGGCCGGATCGGGCAGGGAAGCCGCCGAGGGAGCATCCGTCGAAGTCGGAGCCGGAGATCTCACGATCTACGACAACGTGAACCGGGACGGCGAAGTCGTCTGGAAGGACCTCTGCCGCGGGCCGCACCTGCCGAACACCCGCATGATCGGCAACGGGTGGACCCTCACCCGCATCGCGGCCGCGTATTGGCGGGGGAGCGAGAAGAACCCGCAGCTGCAGCGCATCTACGGCACGGCGTGGCCGTCGAAGGACGAGCTGCGGGCCTACCAGCAGCGCCTCGAGGAAGCAGCCAAGCGCGACCATCGCCGTCTCGGCAAGGAGCTCGACCTGTTCTCCTTCCCCGAGGAGATCGGCTCGGGACTCTCGGTCTGGCACCCGCGGGGCGGGATCGTGCGCCAGGAGATGGAGCAGCACGCGCTGCACCGGCACCGCGCGGCCGGGTACACGTACGTCTACACGCCGCACATCACCAAGCGCGATCTCTTCATAGAGTCGAACCACCTCGTGACCTACGCGGAGGGCATGTTCCCGCCGATCCGCATGGATGAGGAGCGCGACGAGAGCGGCGAGATCACCAAGCAGGGCGTCGACTACTACCTCAAGCCGATGAACTGCCCGATGCACATCCTGATCTACCGGGAGCGCGCACGCAGCTACCGTGATCTGCCGATGCGGCTGGCCGAGAACGGCACCGTCTACCGCAATGAACTGTCGGGCGCTCTGCACGGCTTGACCCGAGTACGGGGATTCACGCAGGACGACGCGCACCTCTTCGTGACGCCCGAGCAGCTCGAGGGCGAGGTCGCCGAGGTGCTCGAATTCGTCCTGTCGCTCCTGCGCGACTTCGGTCTCACCGATTTCGAGCTCGAGCTGTCGATGCGCGACGACGAGAAGGCGAAGTGGATCGGCGACGAGGAGCACTGGGCCGAGGCGACCGACGCCCTGCGCCGGGTGGCGCTCGGCAGCGGCCTGAAGCTCACCGAGGTTCCCGGCGAAGCGGCGTTCTACGGACCCAAGATCGACCTCAAGGTCAAGGACGCCATCGGTCGCACCTGGCAGCTGTCGACCGTGCAGCTGGACTTCAACCTGCCGGAGCGGTTCGCACTGGAGTTCACGGATCGCGACGGGCTCAAGAAGCGGCCCGTCATGATCCACCGCGCTCTGATGGGCTCGATCGAGCGATTCTTCGCGATCCTCCTCGAGCACTATGCCGGTGCGTTCCCGGTGTGGCTGGCGCCGGTGCAGGTGGTCGGCGTGCCGGTGGCTGAGGAGTACTACGACTACCTCGACGAGATCATCGTGCGACTGACCCGCGACGGCGTCCGGGCCGAAGTCGACCACAGCGACGACCGCATGCAGAAGAAGATCCGCACCCACACGACGCAGAAAGTGCCGCTGCAGCTCATCGCGGGCGAGCAGGATCGCGCCGGGGGGACGGTGTCGTTCCGCTTCCGCGACGGATCGCAGGAGAACGGCGTCCCGGTCGAGGACGCGGTGCGCCGCATCCGCCACGCGATCTCGACGCGAGCGCTGGTGAACACGGCAGAGGACCTCGCGTGACCGGCGAGGCGGTGTCGGAGCCGGTCGAGGGACTGGTCGCAGCCGCAGAGCTCCCCGGAGTGCCCGATCAGTTCCAGCGGCTCTGGACGCCGCACCGGATGGCGTACATCCAGGCCGGTCCGCAGGCGCTGCGCGACGCCTGCCCGTTCTGCGCCGCCCCGGGCAAATCCGACGAAGACGGCCTGATCGTGCACCGCGGACGCAGCGCCTATGTGCTGCTGAACCTGTTCCCGTACAACTCGGGTCATCTGCTGGTGTGCCCGTACCGTCACATCGGCCAGTACGACGAGGCGTCTGCGGAGGAGGTCGCCGAGATCGGGGCGCTCACCCAGACCGGCATGCGGGTGCTGGGGACGGTGTCACGCTGCGACGGCTTCAACATCGGCATGAACCAGGGCGCGGTCGCCGGCGCCGGGGTGGACGAGCATCTCCACCAGCACATCGTCCCGAGGTGGGGCGCCGACGCGAACTTCTTCCCGATCATCGCCCGCACCAAGGCGCTGCCCCAGCTGCTCGGCGACGTCCGTCGCACCGTGGCCGAGGCCTGGCCGGTCTGAGTCAGCGCAGCCGGCCCGGCGCGAACTGCAGCCGCGGATGGGCGTACGACTCCTGCGCCTCGACCAGCTGCAGCTCCCGCTCGCCGGAGTCGAGGGTGCGCTCCAGAAGGTCGTACACGCTGGACGTGGTCCGGGCGAGGGCGTCGGCCGCATCGCCGGAGCGCACGTAGTGGGCGGTGAACAGCGCCGCGGTGACGTCGCCGGACCCGTTCGCCTTCATCGGCAGGAGCGGCGTCTGGACGATCCAGGCGCCCTCATCGTTCACGGCGAGCATCTCCACCGTGCCTTCCGGGCGGTCCGGCCGCTGCACGCTGGTGACCAGCACGGTGCGCGGACCGGTGGCCCGGACCAGGTCGACGGAGGCGAGCGTGTCCTCCAGCGTGAGCGGCTCCGTGTCGGTGAGGAAGCCGAGCTCGAACTGGTTCGGGGTGATGATGTCGGCGGCGGGCACCACGCGGTCCCGCAGGAGCACCGGGATGGCCGGTGCGACGAAGCAGCCGGAGACCGCATTGCCCATGACGGGGTCGCACGCGTACACCGCATCGGGGTTCGCCGCTTTCACGCGCGTGACGGCGTCGAGGATCACATCGGCGATGCCCTCGCTGCCCTGATAGCCCGACAGCACGACGTCGATGCCGGGGAAGACCCCGCGCTCCTCGATCCCGGTGATCACGTCACGCACGTCATCGGGTGCGATGAGCGGGCCGCGCCACGCGCCATATCCGGTGTGGTTGGAGAAGGTGACGGTGTAGACCGGCATCACCTCGACGCCGATGCGCTGCAGCGGGAAGACGGCCGCCGAGTTGCCGACGTGTCCGAAGGCGACCGCGGACTGGATGGAGAGGATCTTCACCGCTCGATCATGCCACTCGCCGCTCTGACGGGCGCGCCCTCGGCGCGCACCGCGGAGCCGATGTCGGCGGCCAGCAGCTCGGCGTCGGCGTCATCCAGATCGTGCACGGTGAGCCGCAGGCGATGCGTTGACGAGCCGTCCCGGAGCATGAAGTCGTCGCCGCTGCGGGCGAGCCAGCCTCGCCGCATGAGCCGCTCCACGACCGCGCGTGCGGGCACCGGCAGGGGCACCCAGAGATTGAGCCCGTCCCCGGAGCGCGTGGGCACCCCGTGGGCGGTCAGCCGTTCGGCGAACGCCGCATTCCTGGCGGCGTAGTGCGCGCCGGCACGGGCGATCGCGGCCAGGGTATCGGCATCCGTCATCTGCGTGAGCACGAGTCGCTGCAGAAGGTGGCTGACCCAGGTCGTGCCCGGCGTGAGGCGCATCGCCAATCGGTCGGCCGTCTCGGGGTCGGAGGCCGTGACAGCCAGGCACATGTCCGGTCCGAGGAACTTCGACACCGAGCGGATCACCGCCCACCGGCGGTGCTCCGGACCGATGACGGAGTGGAACGGCTCTCGGGAGAGCAGGGAGAAGTGGTCGTCCTCGATCACGAGGACGTACGGGTGCGGCCGCAGCACGTCGCGCAGCTCGGCGGCACGGCGCGCGGAGAGGCTGGCACCCGAGGGGTTCTGGGCGCGCGGAGTGCACACGACAGCGCGGACCCCCTGCTCGAGTGCCGCATGCAGGCCCTCGACGGTCATCCCCTCCTCGTCGACCGGCACCGGCACCGGCCGGTATCCGCCCAGTCGCACGGTGTGGATGCTCGCGAGGAAGCACGGATCCTCCAGCGCGACGGCATCGTCGCGTGTGAGCGCCTGCGCGAGGAGCCGCTCGACCGCATCGGCGGCACCGCTCGTGACCGTCAGCCGCATCTCCGCGCCATGCGGGGCGGCATCGGCCATCCAGGAACGCGCCCATGCCTCGAGGTCCCGGTCGATCACGGGCTCGCCGTACAGCACGGGGCGGCCGGCCATGCTCGCCAGCGCACGCGACGGATCCGGTACCAGGTCCGGGTCGGGGTTGCCGGTCGCCACGTCGCGCAGCACGCTGTCGCCGGCGAAGCCCTCCTGCGCGACGGGGGACAGGTCGGCGACGCGGGTGCCGCCCCGTCCGCGGGCGACGATCACGCCCGTGTTCGAGAGCAGGCGGTATCCGGCGACGACGGTGTTCCGGTTCACGCCGAGGCTCCCGGCGAGCGACCGCACCGGCGGCAGGGGGTCGCCGGGCCGGAGCGTCCCGCGCTCGATGAGCGACCTCAGACTGTCGGCGATCTCGGATGCCGATCGTCCGCTGATCTCCAGGTCCATGCGACACCGTCCTTCAAGCAGGCAACGCGTACATGCTATCTTTTGGCATAGGTCAATAGCCCGATTGACCGCCGACGATGCGCTGATCGCGCACTCCACCGAAAGGATCAGCCGTGACCGCAGCCGACACGGGAACCAGTCGCGTGAAGCGCGGCCTCGCCGAGATGCTCAAGGGCGGCGTCATCATGGACGTCGTCACGGTCGAGCAGGCGAGGATCGCCGAGGACGCCGGGGCGGTCGCCGTCATGGCTCTCGAGCGCGTCCCCGCCGACATCCGCGCCCAGGGCGGCGTGTCGCGGATGAGCGACCCCGACATGATCGACGGCATCATCGACGCCGTCTCGATCCCCGTCATGGCCAAGGCCCGCATCGGTCACTTCGTCGAGGCGCAGGTGCTCCAGCAGCTCGGCGTCGACTACATCGACGAGTCCGAGGTGCTCTCGCCCGCCGACTACGTCAACCACATCGACAAGTGGCGGTTCACCGTTCCGTTCGTGTGCGGCGCGACCAACCTGGGCGAGGCGCTGCGACGCATCAACGAGGGCGCCGCCATGATCCGCTCCAAGGGCGAGGCGGGCACGGGCGACGTCTCGGAGGCGACCAAGCACATCCGAAAGATCTCCAGCGAGATCAACGTGCTCCGCTCCATGACGAAGGACGAGCTGTACGTCGCGGCCAAAGAGCTGCAGGCGCCCTACGATCTCGTCGCCGAGATCGCCGAGACCGGCAAACTGCCCGTGGTGCTGTTCGTCGCCGGCGGCGTGGCGACGCCGGCCGACGCGGCGATGATGATGCAGCTCGGCGCGGACGGCGTCTTCGTCGGCTCCGGCATCTTCAAGTCGGGCAATCCCGCGGAGCGCGCTGCAGCCATCGTGAAGGCGACCACCTTCTATGACGACGCGAAGGTGATCGCGGACGTCTCGCGCGGCCTCGGCGAGGCGATGGTCGGCATCAACGTCAGCGACCTTCCCGCGCCGCACCGGCTCGCCGAGCGTGGCTGGTAGGCGCCCACGGGTCGGAGTCCTCGCCCTGCAGGGCGACGTGCGCGAGCACGCGCGCGTCCTCACCGACCTCGGCGCCGACGTGGAGCTCGTGCGGCGGCCGGGCGAGCTCGCCGCCGTGGACGGACTCGTCATCCCCGGCGGCGAATCGAGCGTGATCGACAAGCTGTCGCGCTCGTTCGGCATGCAGGGGCCGATCCGCAGCGCGATCGCGGCGGGCTTGCCGGTGTACGGCACGTGCGCGGGCCTCATCCTGCTCGCCGACCGGATCACCGACGGGATCGTGGGTCAGCAGACCTTCGGGGGACTCGATGTGACGGTGCAGCGCAACGCGTTCGGCAGCCAGCTCGACTCTTTCGAGACCGACCTCGACGTCCCCGCCCTGGGTGCGCCGCCGGTGCACGCGGTGTTCATCCGCGCTCCGCTCGTCGAGCAGGTCGGCGGCGGCGTGGAGGCGCTCGCGCGGCTCGAGGACGGGCGCGTGGTCGCGGTCCGTCGCGGGCCGCTTCTGGGAACCTCCTTCCACCCCGAGGTCACCGGAGAGCTCCGATTCCACGAGCTCTTCCTCGACACCGTGCGCGCCGCCTGACGGTCGGGGGCCCAACGGCTACATTTCTGACATGACGGTCAACGACTGGTGGCGCGACCGCACCGAGGCAGAGATGACGGCACGTCGCGGCCAGCAGATGGTCCACTGGCGGATGCCGGTGAGCGACACTCGACCTGACGCCGGCACCGGCGTACCTGAGCAAGGTCCCGCGCGATCTGGTCGCGCTGCTCTCGTCGCGCTTCGGCTTCGAGTTCGCGCTGTAGGCGGACGGGATGGCCGAGTGGGTGGCGCTGCTGCGCGGCGTCAATGTCGGCGGAGTGACGATCCGCAGCGCCGACCTGGCAGCACTCCTGCGCGACGAGCTGGGCTTCGACGACGTGCGGACGGTCCTGGCCAGCGGCAATGCCACGTTTCAGACGGATGCCGCGCCCTCGACCCGCACCAAGCTCAAGGCCTCGATCGAAGCGGCGCTGCGAACGCGCTTCGGCTACGACGCATGGATCGTCCTCGTCACCCGCGCTGAGGTCGAGAGGGCGATCGCGGAATTCCCGTTCGATGCGGAGGTGGACAGCCGGCAGCCGTGGGTCATCTTCGGATCGGACGAAGCGGTGCTGGACGAGCTGGTGGAGACCGCAGCATCCTTCGACTCGGAGGCCGACCCGATCGGCCGAGGGCGAGGGGTCATCTACTGGCACCCCCTCAAGGGCACGAGCGTCGACACCCCCTTCGCGAAACTGCTCGCCCGCTCCGCATACAGATCGACCACGACGAACCGCAACCTGCGGACCCTGCGCAAGATCGTCGCACGGTGACCGGCACCGGGTCGGCCTAAACTGGAGGCATGTCCGGCCACTCCAAGTGGGCGACCACGAAGCACAAGAAGGCGATCATCGATTCGCGCCGTGCAAAGTCGTTCGCCAAGCTCATCAAGAACATCGAAGTCGCCGCCAAGATCGGCGGCGCGGACCTGTCGGGGAACCCCACGCTGCAGGACGCCGTGCAGAAGGCGAAGAAGACCTCGGTCCCCAACGACAACATCGACCGGGCGATCAAGCGCGGCGCCGGCCTGACCGGCGAGTCCGTGGACTATCAGACGATCCTCTACGAGGGCTACGGTCCCAGCGGCGTCGCGCTGCTCATCGAGTGCCTCACCGACAACCGCAACCGCGCCGCCGCGGAGGTGCGCACCGCGATGACGCGAAACGGCGGGACCATGGCCGACCCGGGCAGTGTCGCGTACAACTTCCACCGCAAGGGCGTGATCGTCGTCTCCGGTGACAGCGCCTCCGAGGACGACGTGATGCTGGCCGTGCTCGATGCCGGCGCCGAGGAGATCGAACCGCACGCCGACGGCTACGGCGTCATCACCGAGGCGTCCGATCTCGTACCCGTCCGCGCGGCGCTGCAGGAGGCCGGCATCGACTACGAGTCCGCCGATGTGGAATTCGTCCCCTCGCTGAAGGTCGAGGTCGACGCCGAGACCGCCCGAAGGGTGTTCCGCCTCATCGACGCCCTCGAAGACAGCGACGACGTGCAGAACGTCTACAGCAACTTCGACCTCTCGCCCGAGGTGCAGGCCGAACTCGAGAACGACGAGTAGGGCGCGCCGCGAGCGCGCCCGCTCGACCCGCGCTTAGCGTGGGGGAGTGGCGGCTCTGCGCGTACTCGGGATCGACCCCGGCCTCACCCGGTGCGGAGTCGGGGTCGTCGACGTGGAACGCGACCGGTCTGCGACCCTCGTGCACGTCGGTGTCGTCCGCTCCGATCCGAGAGAGCCGATCGAGCGGCGGCTGGCCATGATCGCGGCCGGCATCCGAGCCGTCATCGACGCGCACGGCCCGACGGTCGTGGCCGTGGAGCGCGTGTTCTCGCAGCACAACCGCCAGTCGGTCATGGGCACGGCCCAGGCGAGCGGCATCGCCCTGCTGATCGCGGGGGAGCGCGGCCTGCCCGCGACCACGCACACCCCCACCGAAGTGAAGGCCGCGGTGACCGGCTACGGCGCGGCCGACAAGCGCCAGGTGCAGACCATGATCGCCCGCATCCTGCGCCTGGACGCCCTGCCCCAGCCGGCTGACGCGGCCGACGCGCTGGCGCTGGCCCTCTGCCACGCCTGGCGTTCCGGCGCGGCCGCCGCGCCCGTCGGCGAAGGGCTGACGCCCGCCCAGCGCGTGTGGGCCGACGCCGAGCGCCTCGCCCGCCGGTGAGCCGGCGGCTGCTGCGAGAACAGCGCACGGGGCGCCTCGGCTCATGTGTGTCGCTCGAACAAACCTGCGAACGGCCGTCTAGGCTGGGCCCATGATCTCCTCGCTGCGCGGACGTGCCGCACACGTCGACACGGACTCGCTCGTGGTGGAGGTCGGGGGCGTCGGCCTGAGCGTGGCCGTCACACCTCACGTCGCTCACGCCACGAACGTCGGCGACGAGGTGCACCTGCACACGAGCCTCATCGTGCGGGAGGACGCGCTGTCGCTCTTCGGGTTCGAGAGCCGCGATGAGCTGACCGTGTTCACGCAGCTGCTCGGGGTCACCGGCGTCGGTCCGAAATCGGCGCTGGGTGTGCTCGCCGCACTCAGCGTCGCGCAGATCGCGGAGGCGGTCAGCTCCGACGACGACGCGCCGTTCCGCCGCGTCTCCGGCATCGGTCCGAAGACCGCCAAACTCATCGTGGTCCAGCTCGCCGGCAAGATCGCCGCCCCGCGCACGACCGGGCGCACGGGCACGGATGCCGCACCAGGGGTGGCGGCGCAGGTGACACAGGCGCTCGTCGGGCTCGGCTGGAGCGAGCGCGCGGCGGTCGACGCGGTGACCGCCGCGGCCGAGACCGCGAGTGCCGCCGAGCGCGCCGCCGTGCCCGCGCTGCTGCGCCTGACCCTGGCGACGCTCGGTCCTGCACGGAAGGAGCACGCCGGTGGATGACGTCCGTGACACCGTGCCCGTCGACGAGACGGAGCTCGCGATCGAGGGTGCGCTGCGGCCGGCATCCCTCGCCGAGTTCGTCGGTCAGCAGAAGGTGCGCGGGCAGCTGCAGCTGCTGCTGGACGCCGCCCGCATCCAGCAGCGTCCCGCAGACCACATCCTGCTCTCGGGGCCGCCCGGGCTGGGCAAGACGACGCTCGCGATGATCGTCGCTCACGAGAGCGACCGGCCCCTGCGGATGAGCAGCGGACCGGCCATCCAGCATGCCGGCGACCTCGCGGCGCTGCTGTCCAGCCTCATGCCCGGCGAAGTGCTGTTCATCGACGAAGTGCACCGGATGGCGCGCTCGGCCGAAGAGATGCTGTACCTCGCGATGGAGGACTTCCGCATCGACATCATGGTCGGCAAGGGTGCGGGCGCGACGAGCATCCCGCTGGATCTCGCCCCGTTCACGCTCGTCGGCGCGACGACGCGCTCCGGTCTGCTGCCCAATCCGCTGCGCGACCGCTTCGGATTCACCGCGCACCTGGAGTACTACGAGCCGCACGAGCTCGAGCGGGTGATCGAGCGCTCGGCCGCGATGCTCGCGGTGGACCTGCCGCCGGCATCCCGCGCCGAGATCGCACGGCGCTCGCGCGGCACGCCGCGGATCGCGAACCGCCTCCTCCGGCGGGTCCGCGACTTCATGATCGTGCGCGGCGGGGCCGGCGACACCGCGACGGTCGATGCGGCGCTCGATCTCTACGACGTGGACGCCATCGGCCTGGACCGGCTCGATCGCGCCGTGCTCGACGCGCTCGTGCACCGTTTCCGTGGCGGCCCCGTGGGTCTGAGCACGCTCGCCGTGGCTGTCGGAGAAGAGGCCGAGACCATCGAATCCGTCGTCGAGCCCTATCTGGTGCGCATCGGCTTCATCGGTCGCACTCCGCGGGGTCGCATCGCGATGCCGGCCGCGTTCGCACACCTGGGCGCCGCGCACCTCGACTCGGCGCTCAGACTCGATGATCTATAATCGCTGGAGGCTCTCGCCTAACCCCCTCCTGCAAGGCAGTGCCGCCACGGCGCGCGCCTGATTCGAAAGGTGCTCTCGCCTCCATGGAATTCCTCTCCAACTACGGCCTCATCATCCTGCTGGTCGTCCTGCTGGGCTTCATGTTCTGGAGTTCGCGCCGGCGCATGCAGAAGCAGAAGATCGAGCAGGAGGCGAAGGCCCGGCAGACCGTACCCGGCGCCGAGGTCCTTCTGCAGGGTGGCCTCTACGGCACGATCGTCTCGTACGACCCCGACAACCTCGACCAGCCTGCGCTCGTCGAACTCGCCCCCGGCGTGCAGGTCCGCGTGCACAGCCAGGCGGTCCTCCGCGTCGTCGATCCCGTTCCGGGCGACGTGACCGAAGACCACTTCATCGAGGACGAGGCGAACGAGCCCGGCTACGTCGCCGGTGCTGCGCCCAGCTCCCTCAGCGACGACCGAGCGCGTACCGAGGCCGAGTCGAGCGTCGACCCCGACGCCGACACGGACACCAAGCCCAAGGCCTGACCGCTCGCCCTCCGGGGCTCCCAGAAAGCTGACCCCTCGTGGCGACATCCACTCCCGTCCGGCATGCCTGGCGCGCGCTGACTGCGCTCCTGATCATCACCGCGGTTCTGTTCGGCATCAACGCGCTCGGCGTCTACGTCTTCAAGGCCAGCTCCTGGACGCCCGAGCTCGCCCTTGATCTCCAGGGCGGCACCCAGATCATCCTCGAGGCCCAGACGGCCGATGGCGCCGCTCCGACCGAGGAGCAGATGAACCAGGCTGTCACGATCATCCGCCAGCGCGTCGACGCCTCGGGCGTCGGCGAGGCCGACGTGACCACCGAGGGCGGCAACAACATCGTCGTCCAGATCCCCGGTCAGGCAGACGAACAGACGCGTCAGCGCATCGAAGCCTCCGCGCAGCTGCAGCTGAGAGCCGTGCTGTTCGCGGGGGAGCCTGCCACGTCGTTCGTGGGCGAGGACGGCACCGAGACGCCCTACCCCACGCCTGACCCGTCGCTGAACTCGACGCCGACGGCGGCGCCCACGAACGGCAGCGACCCGGCGTGGATCACCGAGGCGCTGTACGCCGAGTTCCTCGCGTACGACTGCGACGACACCGAGAACGATCCGGCCAACGCTCCGCAGGATGAGCCGCTCATCACGTGCGAGGCCGACGGCAGCGTGAAGTACATCCTCGGACCGGTCGAGCTCGACGGCTCCTCGATCACCGACGCGACGTTCGGCCTCCAGCAGACGAACGGCCAGTGGGCGGTCAACCTCAGGTTCGACGACGCGGGAACGCGGACGTTCGGGCAGATCAGCGAGCGCCTCTTCGGTGCGACACCGCCGCTCAACCAGTTCGCCTTCGTGCTGGACGGCTACGTGCTGTCGGCCCCGTCGATGAACGCGATCATCCTCGGCGGCGACCCGAGCATCACGGGAAGCTTCACGCAGGAGACGGCCCAGGTCCTGGCCGACCAGCTGAAGTACGGCGCGTTGCCGCTGAGCTTCGAAGTGGTCAGCTCCGACACGATCTCGGCCACGCTCGGCTCGCAGCAGCTGCAGATCGGTCTGATCGCGGGCCTGATCGGTCTGGCGCTCGTGGCGATCTACTCGCTCATCGTCTACCGGGCGCTCGGCCTGGTGATCATCGCGTCGCTGGTCGTCATGGGCGTCCTCACGTACATCACGATCTGCATCCTCGCGTGGCGCATGGGTTTCCGCCTGTCACTGGCCGGTGTGGCAGGTCTGATCGTGTCGATCGGCTTCACCGCCGACTCGTTCATCGTCTACTTCGAGCGCATCCGCGACGAGCTGCGTGACGGCAAGTCGATCACCGGCGCCGTGGAAGACGGCTGGGACCGTGCGAAGCGCACGATCTACATCTCGAAGTCGGTCAACATCCTCGCCGCCGTCGTGCTGTACATCCTGGCCGACGCCACGGTGAAGGGCTTCGCATTCACGCTCGGACTGACCACCGTCATCGACGTGGTGATCTTCATCCTCTTCACCCACCCCGTCATGCAGCTCCTGGCCCGGACGAAGTTCTTCGGATCGGGGCACCCGCTCTCCGGTATGGACCCGGCAGCGCTCGGAGCCGTCTACCGCGGCCGCGCGCAGTTCCGGACGCCGGTCGCCGCGAGCATGAAGACCCAGGCCGAGCGCCGGGCGTCGCGGTCGCGCGGCGAGGCGGAGCGTCGGCAGACGATCGCCGAGCGCAAACAGGCGGAGCTGGCGAAAGTGCCCGATACCGGCAAACCGTCGTCGACCGACAAGGGGGGAGAGCTCTGATGCGCTCCATGAGCCAGCTCGGCAACGACCTCTACACCGGCAAGACATCGTTCCCGTTCGTCGGCCGCCGCCGGCTGTGGTTCATCATCGCCGCGATCCTCGTGATCGGCTCGGCGCTGGTGCCGCTCTTCCGCCCTATTGCATTCTCGATCGAGTTCACCGGCGGTTCCCAGTTCACGGTGTCCGGCCTCTCGTCTCCCGACCAGACGATCGCGACGGAGGCCGTGCAGTCCGTCGTGCCGGGCGCGACCACGAAGGTCACGACCGTCGGCGACAGCAACATCCGGGTACAGACCGACCAGCTCACCCCCGCCGAGACGCAGGAAGTCTCGACGGCACTGGCCGAGGCGTACGGCGTGCCCATCAGCGAGGTCACCTCGTCGTTCATCGGCCCGAGCTGGGGAGCCGACGTCACCCGGCAGTCGCTGTGGGGGCTGGCGATCTTCCTCGCCCTGACCTTCTTGATCCTCGCCCTGTACTTCCGCACCTGGAAGATGTCTGTCACGTCGATCATCGGTCTGCTCGACGTGCTCATCATCACCATCGGCGTCTACGCGCTGTTCGGGTTCGAGATCTCCCCGGCGGCGGTGATCGGGTTCTTGACGATCCTGTCGTACGCCCTGTACGACACCACCGTCGTATTCGACAAGATCCGCGAGAACACGACGGAGGACGGCGAGATATCCGGGCGCACATTCGGCGAATCGGTGAACCTCGCGGTCAACCAGACGCTGATCCGGTCCATCAACACGACCGTGGTCGCGATCCTGCCGACCGGTGCCATCCTGTTCATCGGCGCACTGTGGCTCGGCGCCCAGACGCTCACCGACATCTCGCTCGCGATCTTCGTCGGCACCATCGTCGCCGCCTACTCCACGCTGTTCGTGGCTGCGCCGCTGTACTCGCTCTTCCGGCAGAACGAGCCCGACATCAAGGCGCGCGACCAGCGGGTGCGGGCAGCACGGGAGCGGGCGGGCGTCCCGGCGTGACTCCGGCCGACCAGAAGGGGAGCGGCGCTGCGCGGGCATAGGATTGAGCTCTCGCGAAGGGGAGGAATCGGATGACCGAGACCGCTCCTGCCGCGCAGTCATCCTCGCTCCGGCGGCTCGTGCCGCGGATCTTCTCGAGATCCGCTCGCCGTGACGATGTCGAGCAGCTCCTGCGGACGGTGCGCACGCACCACCCCAAGGGTGACCTGTCGATCGTCGAGCGCGCGTACACCGTGGCGGACGAGGCACACACCGGGCAGACGCGCCAGAGCGGCGAACCGTACATCACGCACCCCCTCGCGGTGGCGCAGATCCTCGCCGACCTCGGACTCGGTCCGAAGGCGATCGCCGCCGCGCTGCTGCACGACACGGTCGAAGACACGGGCTACGCACTCGAGACGCTGAAGGCCGAGTTCGGCGACGAGGTCGCGATGCTCGTGGACGGTGTCACGAAGCTCGACAAGGTCAAGTACGGCGAGAGCGCGCAGGCCGAGACCGTCCGCAAGATGATCGTCGCGATGTCCCGCGACATCCGCGTCCTGCTCATCAAACTCGCCGACCGCCTGCACAACGCGCGCACCTGGGGATTCGTGCCGCCGGAGAAGGCGCAGAAGAAGGCGACCGAGACCCTCGAGATCTACGCGCCGCTGGCCCACCGGCTCGGCATCCAGACGATCAAGTCCGAGCTGGAGGACCTGTCGTTCGCCGTGCTGCACCCCAAGCTCTACGCCGAGATCGAGAGCCTGGTCAAGCAGCGCACTCCGCAGCGCGAGCAGTACGTCCACAACGTGATCGAGGCCGTCGACAGCGACCTGCGGGAGCTGCGCATCCGCGGCCGGGTCATGGGGCGCCCCAAACAGCTGTACTCCGTGTACCAGAAGATGGTCGTGCGCGGCCGCGAGTTCGACGACATCTACGACCTCATCGGCATCCGCATCATGGTGGGCAGCGTGCGGGACTGCTACGCGGTCCTCGGTGCGATCCACGCCCGGTGGACCCCGCTGCCGGGCAGGTTCAAGGACTACATCGCGACGCCGAAGTTCAACCTCTACCAGTCGCTGCACACCACGGTGATCGGTCCCGGCGGGCGGACCGTCGAGATCCAGATCCGCACGAACGAGATGCACCAGCAGGCCGAGTACGGGGTGGCGGCGCACTGGAAGTACAAGGAGCGCCTCGTCGGCGGCAAGCCGGATGCCAAGTCGGTGGACGCCGACATGGCGTGGCTTGCGCACATCTCGGACTGGCAGGCCGAGACGGCCGATCCCGGCGAGTTCCTCGACTCGCTGCGCTTCGAGATCGGTGCGAAGGAGGTGTACGTCTTCACCCCCAAGGGTCGCGTGATCGGGCTCCCGACCGGCGCGAGCCCCGTCGACTTCGCCTACGCGGTGCACACGGAAGTGGGCCACCGCACGATGGGTGCGAAGGTCAACGGACGCCTCGTGCCGCTGGAGTCCGAACTGCAGAGCGGCGACGTGGTCGAGGTGTTCACGTCGAAGAACCCGGATGCCGGACCCAGTCAGGACTGGCTCACGTTCGTCAAGAGCACCCGCGCGCGCAGCAAGATCCGCGGGTGGTTCACGAAGGAGCGCCGCGAAGAGGCGATCGAGCAGGGCAAGGAGGCGATCGCCCGCGCGATGCGCCGGCAGAACCTGCCCCTGCAGCGACTGATGAGCCAGGACTCCTTCACCGAAGTCGCTCAGCAGCTCAAGTACGAGGACGTCTCGGCGCTGTACGCCGCCGTCGGCGAGGGGCACGTCTCAACGCAGTCCGTGATCGAGAAGGTCACCGCGCTCGTGAGCGCGAGCGACACCTCGACCGGCCCGATCGACATCCCGCAGGTCGGCCGGTCGCGACAGCCGCGCGGCGGCGACTCCGGCGTGCTCGTGCGCGGAGCCCCCGACATCCTGGTCAAGCTCGCGAAGTGCTGCACTCCGGTCCCCGGCGATGAGGTCGTGGGATTCGTCACGCGCGGGAGTGGCGTCTCGGTGCACCGCTCCGACTGCACCAACGTCGCGGCCCTGCTCCAGGATCCGGCGCGGATCATCGACGTCGAATGGGCGCCGACCACCAAGAGCGTGTTCCTCGTCCAGATCCAGATCGAGGCGCTGGACCGCTCCGGTCTTCTCAGCGATGTGACCCGGGTGCTCAGCGAGCATCACGTCAACATCCTGTCCGCGACGGTCTCGACCACGAACGACCGGCTGGCCCTCAGCCGCTTCGTGTTCGAGATGGGCGACATCGTGCACCTGGAGCGCGTGCTCAATGCGGTGCGGCGGATCGACGCCGTCTACGACGTCTACCGGGTCACGTCGTCCTGAGCGGCCTGAGGCTCGCGTGCGGCGAGCGAGCGCAACAGGGCCAAGGCTGAGCGCTTCGCGGGAAGAGCACCGTGGTTCTCGAGCCAGGCGACCGCTTCCCCGGCAAGAGCGGGCGCGGCATCCACCATCAGCGTCGCCGCACGGACGTGCGCATCGTCGCCGATGCGCGACAGATCCGCGAGTGTCCGCACCGGAACAGTGACCCATACTCCGCCGATCCGCACGAGGTCGTGCGGATCGACCTGGAGGTCGCGGTAGATCAGCCGTCGCCCGAGGACATGATGCAGGCGGCGGGGGACCGCCCGCTGCACGGTGTGGCGGGCCGGCGGCTCGGCCAGCGCGCCGTGCACCCAGGCGGCGCTGAGGTGCGTGGCAGCCAACGTGTCGCCGAGGAGCGCTCCGAGGGACCCCGCGCGCAGCTCGCGCGTCTCGACGGCGTCCGCGGGGATGTACGCCTCACCCAGTTCGACGAGGTGGCCGTCGAGCCGGGCAGCCGAGAGCTCGGCGGTCGACAGCCGCTCACCGGCGAAGTAGAGGAACGGCGAGGCCATGACTGTCACTGTGCCCGACCCGCGACGCGCGAGGATGCCGCATCCGGCGTTCTGTGGACAACCCCGGTCGGTGGTTCAGCCTCCGAGGGCGGAGAGCCAGGCGCGCCGGGCCTCGAGGGCCTCCGTCGCCTTCGCGATCGCCGCCTTGTCGCCCGAGGACTCAGCCTTCGCCAGTTCGTCTTCCAGCTTCTCGATGGCCTCCATGAGCTGGCGGGTCATGTCGTTGGCACGGGCCTTGGTCTCGGGATTGTTCCGCTTCCAGTCCGTCTCCTCGCGCGTGCGCAGCGCCGTCTCGATCTTTCGCAGATCGTCGTCGAGCACGCGCTCCTTGTCACGGGGGAAGATGCGGCCGATGTCATCCCACTGCCGCTGGATCGCCGTCAGCGCGCTGCGCGCCTTCACCAGGTCACGCTCGTCGGCGACGCCGCGGGCCTCCTCGAGAAGCGCGCGCTTGGCTTCGATCTTCTCGCGCGAGGCTTCGGCGTCAGCGGCTTCGCGTTCGCCGCGCGCGCCGTAGAGTGCGTCGCCGGCGGCCTTGAAGCGCGCCCACAGGGCGTCGTCCGCCTTCTTGCCCGCTCGTCCGGCGGTCTTCCACTGATCCAGCAGCTCGCGGTAGGCCTGGATGCCGTCCTCGCCCTTCGGCGCGAGGGCCTCGGCTCGCTCCACGAGCCTCGCCTTCTGATCGCGGACGCTCTTGTGCGCCTCGTCGAGTTCGGCGTAGAACTCTCGGCGGTGCTTGTCGACGATCGCGCGCGCATCGCGGAATCGCTTCCACAGCTGCTGACCCGTGGACTTCGGCAGTCGCGGACCGTTCTGCTGCTGTGCCTGCCACTGGTCGAACAGCGACGCCAGCTCGGCCGACGCCTGCTTCCACTGGACGCTGCGCGGGTCTCGTGCGGCCAGCGCCTCCGCCTTCTCGACGAGCTCGGTGCGTGCCTTGACGGCCTCGTCGACGGCCTGCCGGGAGGCGGCCGCCTCGGTCTCGGATGCCGCCGTCAGTTCGCCGGTCAGGGCCTGGACGCGCGCGTCCAGAGCGGCCAGGTTTCCGACAGCGGCGGCATCCTGGAGCTTGGCGTGGAGCGCGCGAGCGGTCGCGCGGAGGTCGGCTGCGGGGGCGCCACCACGACGGTGCCTGACCTCCAGAAGCGTGACCTCACCGGCCAGGTCGGAGAACTTGCGCTGGTAGTAGGCGAGCGCCTCGTCAGGCGTGCCGTCGGGGTACTGGCCGACCACGCGCCACCCGTCCGCCTCGCGGACCGAGACCGTTCCGTCCTCGTCGACGCGGCCCCACGGCTCGGTCTCCGGCGGCGACGCCGCGCCGGCTCGGGGTCCGGGCCTCGGGGCGGGCGCGTGCACAGCGGCGGGCGAGGGGGCCCGTGATGCGGGCGGCGCCGGGGACACGGGCATCGCGTCGGTCTCGGCAGCCGCGTCGGGCTGGGCGTCGCCGGCGGACGGGATCGGCGCGGCATCCGCAGCCGGGGTGGGTTCCTGGTCGGGGGTGCTCTCCTCCGCCGGCGGGGCCGCGGGCGCGACCTCGGCCTGGGGCTGCTCGCGCGCCTCCGAGGCGGGCTCGGGCGCGGAAGCCGGGGCGGATTCGGGAGTGGACTCTGCTGCAGCAGTCACGGAGATGCACCTCATCGCGGCTCTCGCCGCCTGTGGGGGATGGACGACTCCCCAGCCTAGTACGGCGCAGTCCTGCGGCCAGAGGCTCGGAGGACCCGGGTCGGGTGAGGTCAGGGCGTGGGAGTGGGCGTCGGTTCGGGGGTCACGGTGGGAGTGGGCGACGCGGTCGGCGAGTCGCCGGGTGCGGGGGTGACGCTCGATGTGGGCGAGGGAGTGGGAGTCGGAGCAGGCACTCCCGGGCCGAGCGTGAAGTACAGGGTCTGAGCGGCGATGACGCCCGCGATGAGCAGCCCTCCGCCGATCGCCGCGATCAGGTTGTCGCGCCGGCGCCGCCGCGCCTGGCCCTCGTGATACGCCAGGCGCGCCTGGTACGCCCGCGCGCGCTCCCGCTCCTCGCGCGTCCCCCGCTGCCTTCCACCCGCCGCCACGCGACCTCCCCCGCTCGCCGGTCACCCGGGCGGCTTGATCCTACGGGTCGCGTCGAACCACGACCAAACCCGTGATCGCCGGCGGTCGGAGGCGCCGGTTAGCCTGGAACCGTGACCTCCACCGCACTCTTCCAGGGGCAGACCCCGCTGGCCGTGCGCATGAGACCGACCTCGCTGGACGAGGTCGCCGGTCAGTCCCACCTCCTCCGACCGGGCTCGCCTCTCGTTCTGCTGGCGCGGCCCGACCTGTCCGCCGGCACGGCGACCTCCGTGATCCTGTGGGGCCCCCCGGGCACCGGCAAGACGACCCTGGCCCAGGCCATCGCGCGCTCCTCGGGGCGGCGGTTCGTGGAACTGTCCGCGGTGACGGCGGGCGTGCGGGATGTGCGTGAAGTCATGCAGGAGGCGCTGTCACAGCGCGACCTGTACGGCCAGTCGACCATCCTGTTCCTCGACGAGATCCACCGCTTCACGAAGGCGCAGCAGGATGCGCTGCTGCCCGGCGTGGAGAACGGCTGGGTGGTGCTGATCGCCGCGACGACCGAGAACCCCTCCTTCTCCGTGATCTCGCCGCTGCTGTCGCGGTCGCTGCTCCTGACCCTGAAGCCCCTCACCGACGACGACCTCGGCATGCTGCTCGACCGCGCGGTGACCGACCCTCGCGGGCTGGGCGGTGGCGTGACGCTGCTTCCGGAAGCCCGCGAGGCGCTGGTGAGGCTCGCGTCGGGAGACGCACGCCGGGCGCTGACCGCGCTCGAGGCGGCCGCATCCCTGGCCGAACCGCTCGATGACGAGAGCCCCGACGACGAGGGGGAGGCCTCCGCAGCCGATCGCGGAGCGTCGGCCGAACCGGTGACGATCACCGCCGAGCACGTCGCGAGCGCCGTCGACCGCGCCATGCTGCGCTACGACCGGCAAGGCGACGAGCACTACGACGTGATCAGCGCGTTCATCAAGTCCATCCGCGGCTCCGACGTCGATGCCGCCATCCACTACCTCGCCCGCATGATCGAAGCGGGGGAGGACCCGCGGTTCATCTCACGCCGGCTGATCATCTCGGCCGCGGAGGACATCGGCCTGGCCGATCCTCAGGCACTGCTGATCGCGGTCGCCGCGGCTGACGCCGTGCAGTTCATCGGGATGCCGGAAGGCCGCATCCCGCTGGCAGAGGCGACCGCGTACCTCGCGACGACGGCGAAGTCCAACGCCGCCTACCTCGCGATCGACCGGGCGATCGCCGACGTGAGGGCCGGCGGATTCGGACGCGTGCCGGTGCATCTGCGCGACGCGCACTATCCCGGGGCGAAGCGCCTCGGTCACGGGAAGGGCTACCGGTACCCGCACGACTCGGAGGTCGGTGTCGTCGCCCAGCAGTACCTCCCCGACGAGCTCGCCTCGAAGCGCTACTACGAGCCGACCACCCACGGTCAGGAGCGCGACGTGCAGGCTCGGCTCGACAAGATCCGCCGGATTCTGGGGTCGGGCTCCTGAACTGCTAAGCTGGACCGGCTCGAAACAGAGTTTTCGGGTATCTCCTTCCCCCATCACACCTTCGGTGCACCCCGACGTGCGCGCCGTAACGGGCCGGGCGGGAGATACGTCCATGAGCCGCGAAAGACGCGGCCATGTCGTTTGGAAGGACACATCCGTGCCCACGAAGTCCCAGGACCGCCGCAAGGTCCGTCTCTCCCGCGCGCTCGGCATCCCGCTGACGCCCAAGGCCGCCAAGTACCTCGAGAAGCGTCCGTACGCTCCGGGCGAGCACGGCCGCACCAAGCGCAAGCAGGACAGCGACTACGCCGTCCGCCTGCGCGAGAAGCAGCGCCTGCGCGAGCAGTACGGCATCCGCGAGAAGCAGATGCGCAACACGTTCAACGAGGCGCGCCGCACCCAGGGCCTGACCGGTGAGAACCTGGTCGAGCTCCTCGAGATGCGCCTGGATTCCCTCGTGCTGCGTGCCGGCTTCGCCCGCACCACCGCGCAGGCTCGCCAGCTCGTCGTGCACCGTCACATCCTCGTCGACGGGCAGACCGTCGACCGCCCGTCCTTCCGCGTCAAGCCGGGACAGCTCATCCACGTCAAGGCCAAGAGCGAGGGCACCGAGCCCTTCCAGGTGGCAGCGGCCGGCGGTCACGCCGAGGTGCTTCCCCCGGTTCCGGCCTACCTCGAGGTCGAGCTCGACAAGCTGCACGCCCGCCTCGTGCGTCGCCCGAAGCGCGCGGAGGTCCCCGTCACGGGTGACGTCCAGCTCGTCGTCGAGTACTACGCCGCGCGATAGCGCGACACAGCGCAGAAGGGCGTCGGGGTCACCCCCGGCGCCCTTTCGCGTTGCCGACTACGATGGGGATGCCGCGCCCGGCGGATGAGGAAGTGGTGACATGAGAAACCTGCTGTGGTTCCTGCTCGGTGTGATCGGCGGGTTCGTCGCCGCGCATCTCATGAACAAGGACCCCCGTGGCCACGAAGTGCTCGCCGACGTCGACGCACGGATCACCGAGTTCACCGATCGGATCGGCGACGCCTACCGGGAGCAGGAGGCGCGGATCTCGGGCATCGTCGAAGGCGTGAAGGATGCCGCGGGCGACGCGTACAGCGCCGCGGGCAGCACCGCGGCCGCAGCCGTGGATGCCGTGAAGGACACCGCCGCGGACGTCGTGGAGAACGCGTCCGACGCCGCGTCGGATGCCGCTGACGCTGCCGAGACCGCCGCCAAGAAGCTCGCAGACTGACCCATCCGTACAGGCGGTGACCCCCGGGTCACCGCCGCTTTTCGAGGACTCCCATGCAGACCGCCGAGCTGGCCGACAGATTCCTGCGCTATTTCGAGAAGCGCGACCACACCATCGTCCCGTCGGCGTCCCTCGTGACCGACGACCCCGCGCTGCTGTTCACGGTCGCCGGAATGGTGCCGTTCATCCCCTACCTGAGCGGCGACGTCCCGGCTCCCTACCGACGCGCCGCCGACGTGCAGAAGTGCATTCGCACGAACGACATCGAAGAGGTCGGCAAGACGCCGAGACACGGCACGTTCTTCCAGATGCTCGGAAACTGGTCGTTCGGGGACTACTTCAAAGAGGGTGCGATCACCTACGCCTGGGAGCTGCTCACGAGCTCGGAGGCTGACGGCGGCCTCGGCTTCGACCCGAAGGACCTCTGGGTCACCGTCTACAAGGACGATGACGAGGCGGCCGGTCTGTGGCGGCGCATCGCCGGTCTGCCCGAGGAGCGCATCCAGCGACTGGACAAGGACACCAACTACTGGAGCACCGGCCTGCCGGGCCCCGCCGGCCCGTGCTCCGAGATCTTCTTCGACCAGGGCCCCGCCTACGGCGTCGACGGCGGTCCTGCGACGGACGACGACAGGTACGTGGAGATCTGGAACCTGGTCTTCATGCAGTACGCGATCGACGACGTCGCGTCGAAGTACGACTTCCGCATCGTCGGCGAGCTGCCCCAGAAGAACATCGACACGGGGATGGGCCTGGAGCGCATCGCGTTCATCAAGCAGGGCGTTCAGAACATGTACGAGACAGACCAGGTGCGCCCGGTCCTCGATCTCGCCGCCCAGCTCAGCGGCCGCCCCTACGGAGCCGATCACGGCGACGACGTGCGGATGCGCATCATCGCCGACCACGTCCGCTCCTCGCTGATGCTCCTCTCGGACGGCGTCACTCCGTCGAACGAGGGGCGAGGCTACATCCTGCGCCGGCTCATGCGCCGCGGCATCCGCTCGATGCGCCTGCTGGGCGTGGACGGGCCGACGTTCCCCGAGCTGTTCGCCGCTTCGCGCGACGCCATGAAGGCGGTCTACCCCGAGCTCGAGACCGAGTACCCGCGCCTGTCGGCGTACGCGTTCGCCGAGGAGGAGACGTTCCTGCGCACGCTCGCCGCCGGGACCACGACGCTCGACCTCTCGGTCGCCAAGACCAAGGAGTCCGGCGGAAAGACGATCGCGGGGTCCGAGGCGTTCCTGCTCCACGACACGTACGGGTTCCCGATCGACCTGACACTCGAGATCGCCGAGGAAGCCGGGCTCAGCGTCGACCGCGACGCGTTCGACGCCCTCATGCTCGAGCAGCGCACCCGCGCCAAGGCCGACGCGCGCTCCCGCAAGCGTGCGCTGGCCGACACGAGCGTCTACCGGGAGTTCCGCGCCCACGGCGAGACGGTCTTCACCGGGTACACCGATCTGGAGACCGAGTCGACGGTGCTCGGCCTCCTGGTCGACGGCGTCTCGGTCGACCGTGCGTCGGCCGGGCAGATCGCGGAGATCATCCTCGCCGACACCGCGCTGTACGCCGAGTCGGGGGGTCAGGTCGCCGACAAGGGGATCATCGTGGGCCCGGGATACGAGCTCGACGTCCTGGACGTGCAGAAGCCCGTCGCCGGGCTCATCAGCCACACGGTCGAGGTCTCGTCCGGTGAAGTCGCCGTCGGCCAGCGCGCCACGTCGGTGGTGGATGCCGTCAACCGGCGTGCGGCCCGCCAGGCGCACTCCGCCACGCACCTCGTGCACGCAGCGCTCCGCGACACGCTCGGCAAGAGCGCGACCCAGGCCGGCTCCTTGAACCGGGCGGGGTACATGCGACTGGACTTCACGTGGGGCCAGGCGCTCTCTTCCGAGACCCGGACCGAGATCGAGGAGATCGCCAACAACGCTGTGCGGGACAACCTCGAGGTCACCACACGCGTGATGTCGCTGGATGAGGCCAAGTCGCTCGGCGCGATGGCGCTGTTCGGAGAGAAGTACGGCGACACCGTGCGCATGGTGGACATCGGCGGCCCCTGGTCGCGCGAGCTCTGCGCCGGCACGCACGTCTCATCGAGCGCGGAGATCGGTCTGGTCAACATCGTCGGCGAGTCGTCGGTGGGCGCGTCCAATCGTCGTGTCGAGGCGCTCGTCGGACAGGACGCGTTCCGCGAGCTCGCCGCCGAGCGCGCGATCGTCTCGCAGCTGACGTCGAGCCTGAAGACCCCCCGAGACCAGCTGCCCGCACGCATCGCCGAGCTCGCCGCCAGCCTCAAGGCTGCGGAGAAGAAGATCGCCGCCTTCGAAGCTCGCGCCCTCACCGACCGGATCCCCGCCCTGGCGGGTCAGGCAGCCGTCGTGGGCCCGCACCGCGTGGTCGCCGAATCGATCGGATCGGCGGCATCGGCCGACGACGTGCGCTCGCTCGCCCTCGGCGTGCGGGATCGCCTCGGATCGGATGCCGCAGTCGTGGCGATCGGCGCCGAGGTCGGCGGCCGCGGTGTCGTGATCGTGGCGACGAACGACGCCGCCCGCTCGGCCGGCGCCCGCGCCGGAGCGCTGGCCAAGGTGGCGGCCTCGACACTCGGCGGCGGCGGCGGCGGACGCGACGACGTCGCACAGGGCGGCGGGGCCGACGCCTCGGCGCTGCCGGCGGCGCTGCGCGCCGTGAAGGATGCGCTCGGGTCGCGGTGAGCGGATTCCGCAGGGGCGTGCGACTCGGCATCGATGTCGGGAAGGCTCGCATCGGGGTCGCTCGGTGCGATCCCGACGGGATGCTCGCCACGCCCGTCGAAACGGTCGCCGCGCGGCGAGGACTCGGTCGGACGCATCGTCACGCTGGCGGGGGAGTACGACGCGAGCGAGATCCTCGTGGGGCTGCCGCTGAACATGCGCGGCGAAGACACCGCATCCACGACCGACGCGCGCGAATTCGCGGCGGCGCTGGCGGCGGCATCCGCTCTGCCCGTGAGACTCGTGGATGAGCGGCTCAGCACGGTCTCGGCGCATGCGGCTCTGCGGGACTCGGGCAGAACCCAGCGTTCTTCTCGTAGCATTGTTGACCAGGTCGCGGCCGTCGTACTTCTCCAGCACGCGCTCGATGTCGAGAAGAGCACCGGACGGCCCGCCGGATCACCCGTCCCCCAGGCACAGGAGCCCGCCTGACATGCCCGAGTCCCCGTCGCCGTTCGACGATCCCTTCGCGGATCTGTTCGGCAAGCTGCCGGACCCGCGCGAACGTCGATCGGCCGGAGGCGACTCCGCCCGCGGCACGAGCGGATCGCAGGCGCCCGCGAACGACGATTCCGCAGTGAGCCGCACGATCCCGCTGTCGCGTCGGGAGGCCCGCGAAGCGGCGGCGCGCGCAGCGAAGTCGCCGTCCGGCTCCACCGGTGCGGCGCCCGCGACGGCGGCCCGCGACGGCAGCGGAAACGGCGAAGCCCGCATCCGCGAAGGCGACGGAAGCGGCAAGGCCCACGCCCGCGACTCCGCCGACGGAGATGGCCGCGACGGAGGAGCCGGACGACGACAGCTGGCTCTTCGGCCGCGCCGCGGAGGAGCCGGCGTACGCACGCAGCGGCGGCGCCACGACCGCGCGGCCGGGCGCGACCGCGACCCTGGAGGACCTGTTCACCGGCGCGGAGACCACCGACAGCCTCGGCGAGCTGCCGCCGCCCAAGAACAGGCGCCGGCGCCGCATCGCCGGCCTGGATCGCCCTCGGGGTCGTCCTGCTGCTCCTCGGCGGCATCGCTGCGGGCGGCTTCTACGTCTGGAACACCTATGAGGACCGCATCCGCGAGGTCATGGGCTGGGAGGAGCCGAAGGACTACGAGCCCGGCATGGCCAACGGCGAGGCGTACGTGACGATCGAGTCCGGCGACACCGGCGGTCCGATCTCGGAGGCGCTGTACAACGCGGGAGTGACCAAGACCCCGGAGGCGTTCTACGACCACCTGATCGACACCGGACAGAATCCGCCCTTCGTTCCCGGCTACTTCAAGCTGCAGCTGCAGATGACCTCGGCGGCGGCGCTCGAGGCGCTCCTGGACCCGGCCAACAAGCTGGAGAACACGGCCCAGGTGCGCGAGGGCCTGACGGTCGAGGACACCCTGCCGCTCCTCGCGGACGGGATCGGACTGCCGATCGAAGACCTCCAGGCCGCGGTCGCGACCCCCGCCGACTACGGAGTGGCCGCCGAGAGCCTCGAAGGATGGCTCTTCCCGGCGACGTACACGTTCGAACCCGGGGTCACCGCCAGAGACGTGATCGCCACCCTGGTGGATCGCACCGTGCAGTCCCTCGACAGCGCGGGCGTCCCCGTCGAGGATCGGCAGCGGGTCCTGACGGTCGCCTCGATCATCCAGCGCGAAGCGCGCTTCGAGGCGGACTTCTACAAGGTGTCGCGCGTGATCGAGAACCGCCTCGATCCGAGCAACCAGGAGACCTTCGGGCTGCTGCAGATGGACTCGACCGCGCAGTACGGCTTCAACGAGGACGACGGAACCGTGAGCACCTCGCAGGAGGCACTGACCGACGACAACCCCTGGAACACCTACGTCCGCCCCGGTCTGCCGATCGGACCCATCGCGAACCCGGGAGATGTGGCGATCGACGCGGCGATGCATCCCGCCGAGGGCGACTGGCTGTACTTCGTGACGGTGAACCTGAACACGGGCGAAACGGTCTTCACCACCAACGTCGACGACCACAACCGCGCCGTCGCGCAGTGGCAGGCGTGGTGCACCGACAATCCCGACGCGGGATGCTGACGCCGGCCGGGACGCGACTCGAAGTCTGGGGCGACCCGATCGCGCACAGCCGCTCGCCGCAGCTGCACGCCGCCGCATACCGGGTGCTCGGACTGGACTGGACGTACGAGCGGCGGCTCGTGGCCGAGCCCGCCTTCGACGAGCAGCTCGCCGGGCTCACGGCGGACTGGCGCGGGCTGTCGCTCACGATGCCCCTCAAGTCGGCGGCGTTCCGCAGCTCCGTCCGGCGCGACCGGCGATCCGAACTCACCCGCACGGCGAACACCCTGCTGCTGACCGCCGACGGCCCGCACGGCTTCAACACCGACATCGGCGGCATCGTCCGCGCGCTGCACGATGAGGGCATCGACGGAGTCGACACCGCCAGGATCGTCGGGGCGGGCGCCACCGCCGTGTCCGCTCTCGTGGCGCTCGGCGAGCTCGGGGCGGGGAGGGTGGAGGTCGTCGCCCGTCGGGAGGCCGCTGTGGGTCCGCTGGCCGAGCTCGGCGCGACGCTCGGAGTCGAGGTCGTCGCCGTCGCCTTCGATCACGCCTCCCGCTCGAGCGTGCCCGTGACGATCGCGACGCTCCCCGGCGACGCGCCCGTGGCGGATGCCGCGGCCGACGCCCTCGCTGCTGCGCGGCGGCCTCCTGCTGGACGTGGTCTACGGCCACTGGCCCACGCACCCTCGCGAACGCGTGGATGCGCGCGGACGCGCGAGCTGTCTCAGGCCTCGGGATGCTGCTGCATCAGGCGCTGCTGCAGGTCAGGATCTTCGTCACCGGCGATCCCGACACGGCGGTCGACGACGAGACCGCCGTGCTCGCGGCGATGCGACTGGCGACCATGGGAGACTAGACGAATGCTCCGCGTGCTCACGGCCGGCGAATCCCACGGCCCCGAACTGGTCGCCATCATGGAGGGTCTGCCTGCGGGCGTGCCCGTCTCGCGCGCCGCGATCCAGGCCGATCTCGGTCGCCGCAAGCTGGGCTACGGTCGCGGTTCGCGCATGAAGTTCGAAGAGGACGAACTGACGATCTCGGGCGGTGTGCGTCACGGGCTGAGCCTCGGAAGCCCGGTCGCGCTGCGCATCGGCAACACCGAGTGGCCGAAGTGGGTCGAGGTCATGAGCCCCGACCCGGTCGACCTGACCGACATGTCGCGCGGTCGCGGCGCCGCCCTCACCCGGCCGCGCCCCGGTCACGCCGACCTCGTCGGCATGCAGAAGTACGGCTTCGACGAGGCGCGGCCCATCCTCGAGCGGGCGAGCGCCCGCGAGACCGCGGCGCGCGTCGCGCTCGGTGCGATCGCGCGCAGCTTCCTGTCCGAGCTCGGCATCCGCCTCGTCAGCCACACCCTCTCGATCGGTCCGGTCCGCGTGCCCGAGGCGCGGCCCTGCCGACTCCCGATGACGTCGACACCCTCGATGCCGATCCGCTGCGCTGCTTCGACGCCGCGACGTCGGAGCTCATGGTGCAGGAGGTCGACGATGCCCGCAAGGACGGCGACACCCTCGGCGGCATCGTCGAGGTGCTCGCCTACGGACTGCCGCCGGGGCTCGGTTCGCACGTGCACTGGGACCGCCGTCTCGACGCGAAGCTCGCCCACGCCATCATGAGCATCCAGGCGATCAAGGGGGTCGAGGTGGGCGACGGGTTCCTCACCACGACGCGCCGCGGCTCCGCCGCCCACGACGAGCTGTTCGCGACGGATGACGGCATCGCCCGTTCCACCGATCGAGCGGGCGGCACCGAGGGCGGCATGTCGACCGGCACGGTGCTGCGCGTGCGCGCCGGCATGAAGCCGATCGCCACGGTGCCGCACTCCCTGCGGACGATCGACGTCGCGACGGGCGAGACCGCGTCCGCGCATCACCAGCGCTCGGACGTCTGCGCCGTTCCCGCCGCCGGCGTCGTGGCGGAGGCCATGGTCGCCGTCGTGCTCGCCGAGGTGGTGCTGGAGAAGTTCGGCGGCGACAGCGTGCGGGAGACCCGCCGCAACCTCGAGGGCTACCTCGCCGCGATCCCCGAAACCCTGCGCACGACGACCGACAGCGACGCCGCGCTCGCATGATCGCGCGCCGGGCGCGCCCTGGTCCTCATCGGACCCATGGGAGCCGGCAAGACGAGCATCGGCCGGCGCGTGGCACGCAGGCTGGATCGCCCGTTCTTCGACACCGACATCGCCGTCGTCCGCGGCCACGGACCCATCGAGAAGATCTTCGCCGAGTACGGCGAGGCGCACTTCCGGGCGCTCGAGCGCGAGGCGGTGATCCGCGGTCTGGCCACAGGCGGGGTGGTCTCGCTGGGCGGCGGAGCGGTTCTGGACCCGAACACGCGCGCCGATCTGGCCGCGCATCGAGTGGTCCTGCTGACGGTCGAGCCGGCCGTCGTCGCCGGGCGCATCCGCGACACCGCGCGCCCCCTCCTGCAGGACGAAGATGCGCTCACGCGGTGGGAGCAGATCATGACGCGGCGGCGACCGGTCTACGAGGAGATCGCCGATGCGACCTTCGACACGTCGAACGGTCCGCTGCAGGCGGTCGTGGACGCGATCGCCGATTGGGCGAGGACGGAACAGGACGATGACCGAGACGACCACGATCCGGGTCTCCGGCGACGCCGGCTACGACATCACCGTCGGCCGCGGCATGCTCGGCGGGCTCGGCGCAGCTCTGCCGCCGGCGGCGCGGAAGGTGCTCATCATCCACCCGCCCACCCTCAGCCGCAGGCCGAACAGCTGCGGGCGGCGCTCACCGCCGACCGCGAAGTGCTCCTCGCCGAGATCCCCGACGCCGAGCAGGGCAAGCGCATCGAGGTCGCCGCCTTCTGCTGGCAGGTCCTCGGCAAGGCCGACTTCACCCGCACCGACGCCGTGATCGGCTTCGGCGGGGGAGCGGTGACCGATCTGGCCGGCTTCGTCGCGGCCACGTGGCTGCGCGGCGTCGAGGTCGTCCACGTGCCGACCACCGTGCTGGGCATGGTGGACGCGGCCGTCGGCGGCAAGACCGGGGTCAACACCGCAGAGGGCAAGAACCTGGTCGGCGCGTTCTGGGCCCCGCGGGCCGTGCTGTGCGACCTCGACCTGCTCGAGTCGCTGTCGGAGAACGAGAGGGTCGCCGGTTTCGCCGAGGTCGTCAAGGCCGGCTTCATCTGGCACCCCGAGATCCTCGACCTCATCGAGGCCGATCCCGACGGCGGTGGTCGACCCGCGATCCGACGCGTTCCGCCGCAGCATCGAGCTCGCGATCGAGATGAAGGCGCGCGTCGTCGGAGAGGACCTCCGCGAGGCGGGCCTGCGCGAGGTGCTCAACTACGGGCACACCCTGGGTCACGCGATCGAGCACGCGGAGCGCTACCGCTGGCGCCACGGCGCCGCGATCTCGGTCGGGATGATGTACGCCGCCGAGCTGTCGCGGCTGGCCGGACGGCTTCCGGATGCCGCCGCCCAGCGCCACCGCGAGGTCCTCACGCTGCTCGGTCTGCCGACCTCCTACCGCGCGGGCGCCTGGCCGCAGCTGCTGGCGACGATGCAGCGAGACAAGAAGAGCCGTGGCGGGATGCTGCGCTTCATCGTGCTCGACGACATCGCCCGCCCCACCGTCCTGCAGGCGCCCGACGAGTCACTGCTGTTCGCGGCGTACCAGGAGGTCGCCGGTTAGGGTGAGTGCGTGACCGCACCCCGCCGCCTGCTGCTCGTCAACGGGCCGAACCTGAATCTGCTCGGAACCCGGGAGCCGGGCATCTACGGCTCTCAGACGCTGGTCGATGTCGAAGCGCTCGTGGCCGCGACCGCGGCCGCGCGCGGCTTCGAGGTGCGATGCCGTGCAGAGCAATCACGAGGGCGTGCTGATCGACGCGATCCACGGCGCGCGCGAGACGTGCTCGGGCATCGTGATCAACCCGGGCGGGCTCACCCACACCTCGGTCGTCCTGCGCGACGCCCTGTCCGGCGTCGCAGCTGCCGGTCGCCGAGGTGCACATCAGCGACATCTACGAGCGCGAGGACGTTCCGGCACCACTCCTACGTCGCCGACGTCGCGGTCGTGCACGTGGTCGGCGAGGGCGTGGCCGGCTACGCGACGGCGATGCATCGGCTGATCGAGGTCATCACCGGTCAGGCGGACGGCTGAGATCCGGGCCTGAACCGGGGCATCGCGTAGAATCGAACGTCGGGCCAGCGATCTGCCCGCAGCTTTCCTCACGAAACGGAACTCTCACAGCCATGGCATCCACCGCAGACATCAGGAACGGCGTCGTCCTCAGCATCGACGGACAGCTGTGGAACGTCATCGAGTTCCAGCACGTCAAGCCCGGCAAGGGCGGCGCGTTCGTGCGCACCAAGCTCAAGAACGTCGTCTCGGGCAAGACCGTGGACCGCACCTACAACGCCGGCGCGAAGATCGACATCGAGAACGTCGACCGGCGCGACTTCACGTACCTGTACAACGACGGCGAGGCCTTCGTCTTCATGGACGTCGCCGACTACGACCAGCTGACCGTCCCGGCCACCGTCGTCGGCGACGCCGCGAACTTCCTCCTCGAGAACCAGCAGGTGCAGATCGCGCTGAACAACGGCAACCCGCTGTACGTCGAGCTGCCGGCATCCGTCGTCCTGGAGATCACCTACACCGAGCCGGGACTGCAGGGCGACCGCTCGTCGGCCGGCACCAAGCCCGCGACCGTCGAGACCGGCTACGAGATCCAGGTGCCGCTGTTCCTCGAGACCGGAACGAAGGTCAAGGTCGACACCCGCACGGGCGACTACCTCGGCCGCGTCAACTGACGCGAAGGTGCTGAACACGACCTCGGCGCCCCGCCGATGAGCGCCCGTACCAAGGCGCGCAAGCGCGCCCTCGACATCCTCTTCCAGTCCGACATCCGCGGCGACGACCTCGCGGTGACCCTCGCCGCGGAGGCCAAGCGCGCCGCGAGCGAGCCCGCGCGCGAGGCATCGTGGCTGTACGCCCGCGAGATCGTCGACGGCGTGATCGACAACCGCGACGAGATCGACGAGCAGATCACGACGTTCGCGAAAGACTGGTCGCTCGCCCGGATGCCGGCCGTCGACCGCGCGCTGCTGCGGATGGCGGTGTGGGAGATCCTGTACAACGACGAGGTCCCCACCGCCGTCGCGATCGACGAAGCGGTGGATCTGGCCAAGGAGTTCTCGACCGACGACTCCGGCGCTTTCGTCCACGGCGTGCTGGCGCGCATCGCCCGCTCGTCCTGACGCGCGGGAGCCGATGTCCACGGCCGGTCCGGGCGGACGCGGAACGGCCCCGCCGTAGACTCGAGGGGTTCACAAGACGGCATCTGAGGGGAGCGCCATGAGGATCACCGGCCTCGGCCACGCGGGCATGTTCATCGAGACCCGCGGCGGCAGCATCCTGTGCGACCCGTGGGTCAAGCCCGCGTTCTTCGGCTCGTGGTTCCCGTTCCCCGACAACCGCGCGCTGGACTGGGAGAAGTACGGCAACGGCCGACTTCCTCTACGTGAGCCACCGCCACCGCGACCACTTCGACCCGTGGCTGCTGGAGACGTACGTGCCGAAGGACATCGAGGTCCTCCTGCCGGATTACCCGACCGACGAGCTCGAGACCGACCTGCGGACGCTCGGCTACGAGAACATCATGTACACGCAGGCGGGCGAGGTCATCGAGCGCGGACCGCTGCGGATGATGGTCACTCCGCTGCGCGCGCCCAGCGACGGCCCGATCGGCGACTCGAGCCTCTCGGTCGACGACGGCACCGCCAGCATCCTGAATCAGAACGACTCGCACCCGCTCGACCTCGGACCGGCTGTTCTCGTTCGGCAAGCCCGAGGCGTACTTCACGCAGTTCTCCGGAGCGATCTGGTGGCCGATGGTCTACGACCTGCCGCCGAGGCGAAGCGGAACTTCGCCCACCTCAAGCGCGAGGCGCAGCACAAGCGCGCGATGTACTACATCGAGAAGGTCGACGCGCCGCACGTCTTCCCGATGGCGGGGCCGCCGATGTTCCTGCGCGACGAGCTGTTCCGCTACAACGGGCTCGGGCGCCGAGGACGACGCGATCTTCACCGACCAGACGCAGTTCCTCGAGCGCATGCAGCAGGAGTCGCCCGGTACACGCCGGACACGTGTTCGTCCCCGGCACCGTCGTCGAGCTGAACGACGGCGAGTTGACCGTCACGCAGACGCTCTACACGGATGCCGAGATCGACGCGCATGTTCGGACCCGACAAGTGGGAGTACCTCGCCGAGCAGCAGGCGAGCCGGCGTGCCGAGATCGCCGAGGAGGAGGCGTCGCGCGCCCCGGTCCTTCCGCCCGACGAGATGCTGGCCGCGCTGAAGGAGTGGTGGGAGCCGCTGCTGCGCCGCGGACGCATCTTCCGCGAGGGCGTCGGCGGGCCCGGTCCGCTACACGATCGGCGACCTCGACATGGTGGTCGACTTCCCGAAGGCGAAGCTGCGCGAGTACGCGGGGGAGGAGACCGGCTACTGGTTCACCATCCCCGCCGACCTCGTCTCGACCAACATCCGCGACCGCGAGATCGACTGGTCCAACTCGATCTTCCTGTCGATGCAGTTCCAGGCCGGCCGCGTCGGCAAGTTCAACGAGTTCATCTACACGTTCATGAAGTGCCTGTCGCGCGACCGCATCGAGTACGTCGAGAACTGGTACGCCGAGCAGTCCGACGTCTCCGAGGACGTGCAGCTGGGCGACTGGGTCGTGCAGCGCCGCTGCCCGCACCTGCGCGCCGACCTGTCCAAGACCGGCAAGATCGAGGACGGCGTGCTGACGTGCAGCCTGCACGACTGGAAATGGGACCTCACGCAGCGGCAATGCCTGACCACGCACGGGCACCTCCGATCCGCTCCCGCAGGCGGAGCGCGCGTCGAGGAGCGCACGCGTGCGACCGTCGGCGGTCGACCCGGCGACTGGGCACCGCCGCCCCGCTGATCGCAGCGACCGCCCGGTCGACCCGCGTGCTCGCGGCGTGGGACACCCGACGCCTTGCAAGTCCGCCGTGCCGACCGACAGCGGCGTCCCGACGCGACGAGTCGCGCACTCGAGGCCCCCAGGTGGCCAGCCTGCCGAGCGCGTCGCGTCCGATGACGCGGAGGCGGCCGGATCGCGCGACTGGACGATCTCACGTGCAGGTGCGGGGTCAGCGCGGCGGAGGCGCACCGCCGGGCGGTTCGGCTAGGATCGACCGGAGCAACCTTTAACCCCGTCCTGTGAGGCGGAGAAGGGAGCGGCGGATGAGCACGCGAACCGTGCTGCATGAGGCCGACATCGCCCGGGCCCTGACTCGGATCTCCCACGAGATCCTCGAGTCCAACAAGGGACCCGACGGCTGGTCCTCCTCGGCATCCCCACCCGCGGCGTCACCCTGGCGCATCGCATCGGCGCGCTCCTCGAGAGTTCAGCGGCACGTCCGTGCCCGGTCGGCGCCGCTCGACGTGACGATGTACCGCGACGACCTGCATCGCAACCCCACCCGCGCCCCGCAGCCCACGTCCATCCCGGCGGGGGAATCGACGGCAAGGTCGTCGTGCTGGTCGACGACGTGCTGTTCTCGGGTCGCAGCATCCGCTCCGCACTGGACGCGCTGCAGGACATCGGCCGCCCCGCGGCGGTGCGGCTCGCCACGCTCATCGACCGCGGGCACCGGGAGCTGCCCATCCGGCCCGACTTCGTCGGCAAGAACCTGCCGAGCGCATCCGACGAGCGCGTCAACGTGCGCCTGCGCCGAGGTCGACGGCGAAGAGTTCGTGTACGATCGAGGGGGCCGCTCATGAGGCACCTGCTCGACACGAAGACCCTGTCGCGGGCGGATGCGCTGGAGATCCTCGACGTCGCCGAGGACATGGCCGACACGCAGCAGCGCGAGATCAAGAAGCTGCCCACGCTGCGCGGCAAGACGGTCGTGAACCTCTTCTTCGAGGACTCCACGCGCACCCGCATCTCGTTCGAGGCTGCGGCGAAGCGGCTGAGCGCCGACGTCATCAACTTCTCCGCGAAGGGATCGAGCGTCTCGAAGGGCGAGTCGCTGCAGGACACCGCCCAGACGCTGCAGGCGATGGGTGCGGATGCCGTCGTCATCCGCCATGGCGCCTCCGGCGCGCCGCGCACCCTGGCCACGAGCGGCTGGATCACCGCGGGCGTGGTCAACGCCGGCGACGGGACGCACGAGCATCCCACGCAGGCGCTGCTGGACGCGTTCACGATCCGCAAGCGCCGGTTCGGCGCCGACAGCCGCGGACGGGACCTGTCGGGCGTGAAGGTCACGATCGTCGGCGACATCCTGCACTCGCGCGTCGCCCGCTCGAACGTGTGGCTGCTGCACACGCTGGGAGCGGAGGTCACGCTCGTCGCCCCGCCGACCCTCGTGCCGCAGGACGTCTCGGCCTGGCCGGTCGCGCGTGCGTGTTCGACCTCGACGAGGCGCTCGCCGCCGAGCCCGGACGCGCTCATGATGCTGCGGATCCAGCTCGAGCGCATGAACGCCGCGTATTTCCCCACTGAACGGGAGTATTCCCGCCGCTGGGGGCTGGATGCGCGCAGGCTCGCGGCTCTCGGCCGCCGATAGCATGGTGATGCATCCGGGCCCGATGAACCGCGGCCTGGAGATCTCCGCCGAAGCCGCCGATTCGGCCCGATCGACAGTGCTCGATCAGGTGGCGAACGGCGTCTCGGTGCGGATGGCCGTGCTCTACCTGCTGCTGGCGGGCGAGCGGCAGGCGCACAGCGGGAACGACGAGAAAGGACGACGCGCGATGACCGCCCCTCGAACGCCGCCGTCCGCCGACTCCTCGGCACCGAGACCCTCCTGATCCGCGGCGCACGAGCTCGAGGGCGGGGGAGCCGCCGACCTGATCTCGACGGACGGCGTGATCGCCGAGGCCGGGCCGTCCCTCAGCCGCGCGGGCGCGACCGTCATCGACGCCGACGGCCTCATCGCGCTCCCGGGTCTCGTCGACCTGCACACCCACCTGCGCGAGCCCGGGCTACGAGGCCTCCGAGACGGTGCTCACCGGCTCCCGCGCCGCCGCGGCCGGCGGATACACCGCGGTGTTCGCGATGCCCAACACGTCGCCGGTCGCCGACACCGCCGGCGTCGTCGAGCAGGAGCTCGCGCTGGGCGAGGCGGCCGGCTTCGTCACCGTGCAGCCGATCGGCGCGGTCACCGTCGGACAGAAGGGCGAGCGCCTGGCCGAACTCGGCGCGATGGCCGACTCGCGCGCGCGGGTGCGCGTCTTCAGCGACGACGGCTTCTGCGTCTGGGACCCGCTCATCATGCGCCGCGCGCTGGAGTACGTGAAGGCGTTCGACGGCGTGATCGCCCAGCACGCCCAGGACCCACGGCTCACCGAGGGCGCGCAGATGAACGAGGGCGCCGTCTCGGCCGAGCTGGGCCTGGCCGGCTGGCCCGCGGTCGCCGAGGAGTCGATCATCGCGCGCGACGTGCTGCTGGCCGAGCACGTCGGCTCGCGCCTGCACGTCTGCCACCTCTCCACGGCGGGCTCGGTCGACATCATCCGCTGGGCGAAGCGGCGCGGCGTGAACGTGACCGCCGAGGTCACCCCGCACCACCTCCTGCTGACCGACGAACTCGCTCGCGGCTACGACGCCCGTTACAAGGTCAACCCGCCCCTGCGCCGCGAAGAGGACGTGCGGGCGGTCCGCGAGGGCCTCGCCGACGGCACGATCGACATCGTCGCGACCGACCACGCGCCGCATCCCGGCCGAGGCGAAGGCGTGCGAGTGGCCGGCCGCCGCCAACGGCATGGTCGGCCTGGAGAGCGCGCTGCGCGTCGTGCAGCTCGCGATGGTCGACACCGGGATGCTGATCTGGGCCGACATCGCGCGCGTCATGTCGCGCACCCCGGCGCGGATCGGCCGGCTGGCCGGGCACGGCACGCCGCTCGACGCCGGGGGAGCCGGCATCCCTCACGCTGTACGACCCGGCACCGACGCGCACCTTCTCGAACGACGACCTGCGCGGACGCAGCCGCAACTCGCCCTACCTCGGCCGCGAGCTGCCCGGCGAGGTGCGCTGGACGCTGCACCGCGGCGTCGCGACCGTCGCCGACGGCGTGCTGCTGGATGCGCCCGGGAGTGCGGGCATGACGCGCGAGGGCGCGCTTGCCGTGATGATCGCGATCGCCGCCGCGCGTGCTCGCGCTGCTGGCGTGGGCGTGGTGGCGGCGCAGCCGCCGCGACTCCGGCCATCGCACGCGCCGGTCGGCGAGGCGCCCGGCCGGCGCCGCGGTCCTGCAGCGATCCACGACAGCGCTCTACGTCGCCACGACGCGCACGGGCGAGCCGCTGGAGCGACTCGCCATCCGCGGTCTCGGCTTCCGCTCGCGGGCGGATCTGACCGTGACCGACGCGGGCGTCGCGCTCGACCTGACCGGTCAGCCGCGCTTCTTCCTCCCGATCGGACGCGATCGTCGAGGTCGGCCAGGCGACCGTCGCGATCGACCGCGTCGTCGAACGCGACGGGCTGGTCCGCGTCGCGTGGACGCACCGACGACCGGAACGGTCGTCGACTCCTACTTCCGCCCTCAGGACGCCTCGTCCCGCGCCGTCGCCGACGAGATCGGCGCACTCTTGCCTCGACAGCCCGGACGGGAACGCGACGACATGACGCCTCCCTGCACCACCGACCCCGCCGTCCTCGTGCTCGAGGACGGCACCCGCCACGTCGGGCGCGCCTACGGCGCGCGCGGCACGACCCTCGGCGAGGTGGTCTTCGCGACCGGCATGACCGGCTACCAGGAGACCCTCACCGACCCCTCCTACGCCGGCCAGATCGTGCTGCAGACCGCCCCGCACATCGGCAACACCGGAATGAACGCCGAGGACCCCGAGTCCCGGCGCATCTGGGTCTCGGGCTACATCGTGCGCGACCCCTCGCGCGTCGTCTCGAACTGGCGCGCCGACGAGTCGCTCGACGACGCGCTCGTCAGCGACGGCGTCGTCGGCATCAGCGGCATCGACACCCGCGCCGTCACGCGCCACATCCGCTCCGCCGGCAGCATGCGCGGCGGGATCTTCTCGGGGGATGCCGCGCGCCTCAGCGCCGACGAGCAGCTCGCGATCGTGCAGGCCGCGCCCGGAGATGTCGGGACAGAACCTCTCGGCTCCAGGTCTCGGTCGCCGCGCGCCGAGGTGACCGCGGCGATCGGCGAGCGCATCGGCAACCTCGCCGTGCTCGACCTCGGCGTCAAGCAGGCGACGATCCACAACCTCGCCGCTCGCGGATTCGACGTGCACGTGCCTCCCGCAGGACGTCACGATCGAGCGACATCCGCGCGATCGACCCGGTCGCGGTCTTCTACTCCAACGGACCCGGCGACCCGGCCGCATCCGGCGATCACGTCGAGCTGCTGCGCGGCGTGCTCGATGACGGACTGCCCTTCTTCGGGATCTGCTTCGGCAACCAGCTGCTCGGCCGCGCGCTCGGGCTCGGCACCTACAAGCTCCCGTTCGGCCACCGCGGGATCAACCAGCCGGTGCTCGACAAGCAGCACCGGACGGGTGGAGATCACGTCGCACAACCACGGCTTCGCCGTCGACGCGCCGCTGGAGGGCGTCGTTCGACAGCCCGAACGGCTACGGACGCGTCGAGGTGAGCCACGTCGGCCTCAACGACGACGTGGTCGAGGGTCTGCGCGCCCTCGACATCCCGGCCTTCTCGGTGCAGTACCACCCCGAAGCCGCCGCCGGACCGCACGACGCCAACTACCTCTTCGACCGGTTCCGCGACATGGTGATCGCACCCGTGCCGCGCCGGAGCGACGCGTCGGCGATCGTCGACCCGAGGACCGGACACCGAGGAACCTACTGTGCCCAAGCGCGACGACATCACGAGCGTCCTGGTCATCGGCTCCGGCCCGATCGTGATCGGCCAGGCGTGCGAGTTCGACTACTCGGGAACGCAGGCGTGCCGCGTGCTGCGCGAGGAGGGCGTGCGCGTCATCCTCGTCAACTCGAATCCGGCGACGATCATGACCGACCCCGATTTCGCCGACGCGACGTACATCGAGCCCATCACGTGGCAGGTCATCGAGACGATCATCGCCAAGGAGCGCCCCGACGCGATCCTGCCGACGCTGGGCGGGCAGACCGCGCTGAACGCGGCGATCGACCTGCACAACCACGGGATCCTCGAGAAGTACGACGTCGAGCTGATCGGCGCGAGCTTCGAGGCGATCAACAAGGGCGAGGACCGCCAGATCTTCAAGCAGCTCGTGCTGGATGCCGGGGCGGATGTCGCGGCATCCCGCATCGCGCACACGCATGGACGAGGTGCCTCGCCGCCGCGGACGAGCTCGGCTACCCGCTCGTGGTCCGCCCGAGCTTCACGATGGGCGGCCTGGGCTCCGGCTTCGCGTACGACGAGTCGGACCTCCGCCGCATCGCCGGCGCCGGCCTGCACGACTCGCCGACGCACGAGGTGCTGCTCGAGGAGTCGATCCTCGGGTGGAAGGAGTACGAGCTCGAGCTGATGCGCGACACCGCCGACAACACGGTCGTCGTCTGCTCGATCGAGAACGTCGACCCGGTCGGCGTGCACACCGGCGACTCGATCACGGTCGCGCCGGCGCTCACGCTGACCGACCGCGAGTACCAGAAGCTCCGCGACATCGGCATCGACATCATCCGCGCCGTCGGCGTCGACACCGGCGGCTGCAACATCCAGTTCGCCGTCGACCCGGCCGACGGCCGCATCATCGTCATCGAGATGAACCCGCGCGTCTCGCGCTCGTCGGCGCTCGCCTCCAAGGCGACGGGCTTCCCGATCGCGAAGATCGCCGCCAAGCTCGCCATCGGCTACCGGCTCGACGAGATCCCGAACGACATCACCAAGGTCACGCCGGCGAGCTTCGAGCCGACGCTCGACTACGTCGTGGTGAAGGTGCCGCGGTTCAACTTCGAGAAGTTCCCGGCCGCCGACACGACGCTGACCACCACCATGAAGTCGGTCGGCGAGGCGATGGCGATCGGCCGCAACTACGCGACCGCGCTGCAGAAGGCCCTCCGCTCGCTCGAGAAGCGCGGATCGAGCTTCCACTGGGGCGACGAGCCGCGCTCGCTCGAGGAGCTCATCGAGACCGTCCCGTACGCCGACCGACGGCCGCATCGTCGTGGTCCAGCAGGCTCTGCGCAAGGGCGGCACGATCGAGCAGCTGTTCGACGCGACCGGCATCGACCCCTGGTTCCTCGACCAGATCGTCCTGATCAACGAGGTCGCCGAGTTCGTGCGCACCGCCGGCGAGCTGGATGTCGACACTCTGCGCCTCGCGAAGGAGCACGGCTTCAGCGACGCGCAGATCGCGCAGCTGCGCCGCGACAGCGAGCCCGCCGTCCGCGGCATCCGTCACGCGCTCGGGCTGCGCCCGGTGTACAAGACGGTCGACACGTGCGCGGGGGAGTTCCCGGCACTCACGCCGTACCACTACTCGAGCTACGACTTCGAGACCGAGGTCGCGCCGTCGGATCGCACGAAGGTCGTCATCATCGGCTCCGGTCCCAACCGCATCGGCCAGGGCGTCGAGTTCGACTACTCGTGCGTGCACGCGTCGTTCGCACTGTCGGCGGCGGGCTACGAGACCGTCATGGTCAACTGCAACCCCGAGACCGTCTCCACCGACTACGACACGAGCGACCGCCTGTACTTCGAGCCGCTCACGCTCGAAGACGTGCTGGAGGTGCTGCACGCCGAGGCGCAGTCCGGCGAGATCCTCGGCGTGATCTGCCAGCTCGGCGGCCAGACCCCGCTGGGGCTGGCCAAGGGCATTCAGGACGCCGGCTACCGCATCCTCGGGACGAGCCCCGCCGCGATCGACATGGCCGAGGAGCGGGAGCTGTTCTCGCAGCTGCTCGACGACGCCGGCCTGATCGCGCCTCGCCACGGCACGGCGATCGACGCGCGCGGCGCCGTCGCGATCGCCGAGGAGATCGGCTATCCCGGTGCTCGTGCGCCCGAGCTTCGTGCTCGGCGGGCGGGGCATGGAGATCATCTACGACACCCCGAGCGTGCACGACTACTTCGTGCCGCATCGCCGACCAGGCGATCATCGGCCCGGGGATGCCGCTGCTGGTCGACCGCTTCCTCGACGACGCGATCGAACTCGACGTCGACGCGCTCTACGACGGCCACGAGCTCTACATCGGCGGCGTGATGGAGCACCTCGAGGAGGCCGGCATCCACTCGGGCGACTCGAGCTGCACGCTGCCGCCGATCTCGCTCGGGCGCACCGAGGTCGACCGCGTCCGCACCGCGACCCTCGCGATCGCGAAGGGCGTCGGGGTGCAGGGGCTCATCAACGTGCAGTTCGCGATCAGCGCGGGCGTGCTCTACGTGATCGAGGCCAACCCGCGCGCGAGCCGCACGGTGCCGTTCGTCTCGAAGGCGCTCGGCATCCCGCTGGCCAAGGCCGCGGCGCGCATCATGACGGGCTCGACGATCGCCGAGCTCAAGGCCGAGGGGCTCCTGCCTCGAGGTCGACGGCTCGCGCGTGCCGCTGGACTCGCCCGTCTCGGTCAAGGAGGCCGTGCTGCCCTTCAAGCGCTTCCGCACGAAGGACGGCCAGACCGTCGACTCGGTGCTCGGGCCCGAGATGCGCTCGACGGGCGAGGTCATGGGCATCGACCGCGACTTCCCGCGCGCGTTCGCCAAGAGCCAGGAGGCCGCGTACGGCGGAATGCCGCTGTCGGGCACGGTGTTCATCTCCGTCGCCGACAGCGACAAGCGGGCCGTCATCCTGCCCGCCGCACCGTCTGCAGGAGCTCGGCTTCACGCTCGTCGCGACCGAGGGGACCGCCGAGATCCTCGCCCGCAACGGCATCGACGTCCAGGTCGTCAACAAGTACAGCGCCACCCAGGAGTCGGGCGCGACCAACGTCGTCGACCTGATCAACGCCGGCGAGATCGACATCGTCGTCAACACCCCGAGCGGACGCTCCGCGCGTGCCGACGGCTACGAGATCCGCGCGGCCGCGGTCGCCGCCGACAAGGCGCTGTTCACGACGATGGCCGTCCTCGGCGCCGCCGTGAGCTCGTTCGACGCCGTGCGCGCCGGCTACGACGTCAAGAGCCTGCAGGAGTACGCGGCAGACCGGGCGGCGCGCCTGTGAGCGGCGCTGGGGGCACTCGTCGCGCCGCGGTTCGGCGACCGGGTGCGCGACGCGCTCGCGACGCTTCGGGCCGCTCTGCGTCGGGATCGACCCGCACGCGCACCTGCTCGCCGCATGGGGGCTGGCCGCCATCGGCCGACGGCGCGCGCGAGTTCGGATTGCGGGTGGTGGATGCCGCAGCCGGCCGCGTCGGGCATCGTCAAGCCGCAGGTCTCGTTCTTCGAGCGCTACGGCTCCGCAGGGCTTCGCCGCCCTCGAGCATGTCATGGCGGCGGCCCGCGCCGCGGGCCTGATCGTGATCGCCGACGCCAAGCGGGGCGACATCGGCACGACGATGGATGCGTATGCCGAGGCCTGGCTCGACCCCCGGCGCGCCGCTGGAAGCCGATGCGATGACGGCCAATCCGTTCCTCGGCGATGGGAGCGCTCGAGGGCACCTTCCGGCTCGCCGAGCGATGCCGGCAAGGGGGTGTTCGTGCTCGCTGCGACGAGCAACGCGGATGCGTTCCCCGCCCAGCGCGCGAGCTCGACGGACGGCAGAACGGTCTCCGCGCAGATCGTCGACGAGGTGAGCGCCCGCAACGTGCAAGACGACCCCGGCCGGTTCGTGGGCGAGCGTCGGATTCGTCATCGGCGCGACGGTGGACTGGGCGGATGCCGGGCTGCGCCGACGTCGACCCGCCCGCACCGATCCTCGGCCCGGGCTTCGGCCACCAGGGAGCCGGGCCCGCCGACCTCCGCGGCGCGCTTCGGCGCCGCCGCGCCCTTCGTCATCGCGTCGGAGAGCCGGAGCCTGCTGTCAGCCGGACCCGCGGCGCTCGCCGCCGCGATCGAATCCCGCGTCCACGAGTACAGGAGCCTCGATGACTGACCGCGAGACCCGGCCGCCGGAAGTCGACCGCGTCGCGGCATCCCGTCGCGCCGTCGCCGCCCGGCGCGCCCGCGCGTCGCTCGAAGAGCGATGTCGCGACGCGCGTGATCACCCCGCAGGAGCTGCCGCGTCGCGCCTTCGCCGATCCGGCGTCCGCGGCGGGCACGATGCGCGTCACGGAGTTCCTCACCAGCCTTCCCGCCATCGGCGAGGGCAAGCGCGACCGCATCCTCGCCGAGCTGCAGATCTCGCCGGTCAAGCGGCTCGGCGGGCTCGGCGCCCGGCAGCGGCGGGCGCTGCGTGAGTTCCTCGACAGCCGCTGGCCCGAGCAGCAGGCCCGCGGCGGGCGCAGCCGGCTCGTCGTGCTCGCCGGGCCCACCGCGGTCGGCAAGGGCACCGTCGCGGCGTACATCAGCGAGCACAATCCGGAGATCCACCTGTCGGTGTCGGCGACCACGCGGCCGCCGCGACCGGGGGAGGTCGACGGCGAGCACTACTACTTCGTCGACGACGCGGGAATTCGACCGGCTCGTCGCCGAGGGCGAGCTGCTCGAGCACGCGACCGTGCACAACGCATTACCGATACGGCACTCCGCGCCGACCCGATCGAGGAGGCGCTCGCCGCCGGGAGGACCGTGCTGCTCGAGATCGACCTGCAGGGCGCTCGGCAGGTGCGGGCGGCCGAACCGTCGGCGACCATGGTGTTCCTGCTGCCGCCCAGCTGGGACGAACTCGTGCTGCGACTCGTCGGGCGCGGCACCGAGGACGACGAGGAGCGCGCCCGGCGCCTGCGCACCGCGAAGGGCGAATTGGCGGCGCAGAACGAGTTCGATTACCGCGTCGTGAACGACGAGGTCGCCTCCGCAGCGCGGGAGGTCGTAGAATTGGTGAAGGCGCCCGCGCGCTCCGATCTTAGCGCGCCCGTCGGGGCCGCACCGCTTTCCATCGACATCCGTCGCACCACACCAGGAGGTTTCGCCATGGCCGGAACGAACCAGGGGATCATCGATCCCCCCATCGACAGCCTTCTCGAGAAGGTCGACTCGAAGTACCAGCTCGTCATCTACGCATCCAAGCGGGCGCGTCAGATCAACGACTACTACTCCGACCTGCACGAGGGCAACCTCTTCGACAACGTCGGCCCGCTCGTCGACTCGACGGTCGAGGACAAGCCGCTGACGATCGCCCTGCACGAGATCCACGAAGACAAGCTCCGCCTCCGTTCGGCCGAGTAGCCGCGACCGCGTCGCCGACGTCTCCCGAGACGTCGGCGACGAGCATGTGAGGCGCACATCACGCCCGGTGTCGGCGCCGCCGGGCATACTAGTGCCGACCCGCACCCGACTCCACGACCCACCTGGAGCATCGATGACCGAGCTGCGTCTGTTCACGTCCGAGTCCGTGACCGAGGGGCACCCCGACAAGATCTGCGACCAGATCTCCGACAGCATCCTCGATGCGATCCTCTCGGAGGACCCGCACGGTCGCGTGGCCGTCGAGACGCTCGTGACGACCGGTCTCGTGCACGTCGCGGGAGAGGTCTCCACGAGCGCGTACGTCGAGATCCCGGCGATCGTGCGCGGTGTCGTGAACCGCATCGGCTACACGTCCAGCGACACCGGTTTCGACGGCGACTCGTGCGGCGTGAGCGTGTCGATCGGCGCGCAGTCCTCCGACATCGCCGCCGGAGTCGACAAGGCGTTCGAGCGGCGCGAAGACGGGTCGACCGACCCGCACGACGAGCAGGGCGCCGGCGACCAGGGCATCATGTTCGGCTACGCCACCACCGAGACGCCGCAGCTCATGCCGATGGCCATCTGGACGGCGCACCGCATGGCTGAGCGCCTCACCGAGGTGCGCCGCTCGGGCGCGCTGCCGTTCCTGCGCCCCGACGGCAAGACCCAGGTCACCCTCGGCTACGACGGTAACACCCCGAAGACCGTCGAGTCCGTCGTGCTGTCGACGCAGCACCAGCCCGACATCTCGCAGAAGGCCCTGCGTGCCGCGGTTCGGGCAGAGGTCATCGACCCGGTGCTCGAGGCCACCGGCCTCGATCTTCCGGACGTCAAGTTCTACATCAACCCCGCCGGACCGTTCGTGACGGGCGGCCCGAAGGGCGACGCGGGACTCACCGGCCGCAAGATCATCATCGACACCTACGGCGGCGCCTCCCGCCATGGCGGTGGCGCGTTCAGCGGCAAAGACCCGTCGAAGGTCGACCGGTCCGCCGCGTACGCGATGCGGTGGGTCGCGAAGAACGCCGTGGCGGCAGGCCTCGCCGAACGGCTGGAGGTTCAGGTCGCCTACGCGATCGGCAAGGCGAACCCCGTCGGGCTCTACGTCGAGTCCTTCGGCACCGGTCACGTCGACGACGAGACGATCACGCGTGCGATCCTCGAGGTGTTCGACCTGCGCCCGAAGGCGATCATCGATCATCTCGACCTCCTGCGTCCGATCTACGCGCAGACCGCGGCTTACGGTCACTTCGGCCGGGAGCTGCCCGACTTCACGTGGGAGCGCACCGACCGCGCCGACGATCTGCGCGCAGCCGCAGGGCTGTGAGCCGGCGCCGCTTCTGCTCGGAGCGGTGACGTGACCGCGCGGCGCGTCGCGCGCGTCCTGATCGATTCGCCCCTGCCCCAGCTGGACCGGCTCTTCGACTACGCCATCCCCGAGCACCTCGCCGGCGATGTGCAGCCGGGGGTTCGCGTACGCGTCCCCCTGCGCACCGCGGGCCGCGTCCTCGACGCGTATGTCGTCGAGCTGGGTGAGCCCGACAGCACCGACCGCCCGCTCTCCGAGGTCGAGGCCGTGGCCTCCATCGTGCCGGTGCTGACGCCCGGGCTGTACGCGCTGGCCCGGCGGGCCGCCGACCGGGCCGCGGGATCGGCCACCGACATCCTCCGCCTCGCGATCCCCAAGCGCATGGTCCGCGCCGAGAAGGCCTGGCTCGCCGCCGCGCCGCCTCCCGCGCCGATCATCGACGCCACGGATCGTGCCTGGGCGGACGCCGTGCTCGCCGGTCATCCGGCGCTCGTGGAGTGCCTCCACCGTTCCGGGCGCGGCGCGCTGGACGCGCCGCCCGAACCGGTCCGGGCGGCGGACGGCACGACGGTGGGCGCATGGGCGGCGATCCTCGCCGCCGCCGCGGTGCGCACCCTGGCCGCCGGGCGAAGCGCGATCCTCGCGGTTCCCGATCACCGCGATCAGGCGCAGCTGGAGACCGCTCTGGCCGGGAGAGTGCCCGGCGACGCGGTCATCCGCAACGATGCCCGGCAGAGCTCGGCGGCGCGGTACTCCGCATACCTCAGGATGCTCGCTCCGGCCCCCTGCATCGTGGTGGGCAACCGCTCGTCCGTCTACGCACCCGTCCATGACCCGGGCCTGGTGGCGATCTGGGACGACGGCGACCCCCTGCTGGCCGAGCCGCTCAGCCCCGGCGTGCACGCCCGGGACGCGGCCCTCATCCGGCAGGAGCTGGACGAGTGCGCCCTGATCCTCGCGGGACACACCCGCACGTCCGACGTGGAGCGGCTGGTCGGCCTCGGCTGGGTTCGCGATGTCTCCGCCGTCAAGCGTTCCTCGCCCCGCGTCGTGCTCAGCGCGACCAAAGAGGGGGAGTCCCGCGGCGCCCGTGTGCCGTCGGCGGCATTCGCCGCCGCGCGCGAGGCCCTTCGCAGCGGACCGGTACTCGTCCAGGTCGCGCGCCCCGGATACGCGCCCGTCCTCGTGTGCGCGGACTGCCGCACGCCGGCCCGCTGCGCGCACTGCGGCGGTCCGCTGCACGCCGCACGACGAGGCGCGGTGCCCGCGTGCGGGTGGTGCGGCCGCCAGGCCACCACGTGGCGCTGCCCGAAGTGCACGTCCCCGCGCGTGCGCATGGCCTCCTCCGGCAGCGAGCGCACCGCCGATGAGCTGGGCCGCGCGTTCCCCGGCATCCGGATCATCGTCTCGGACGGCGACCACCCGGTCATGGGGGTGGATGGCCGTCCCGCCCTCGTCGTCGCGACACGTGGCGCCGAGCCGATCGCCGACGGCGGCTATCGTGCGGTCGTCCTTCTGGACGGAGACAGGATGCTGCAGGCCGACGATCTGCGGATCGGCGAGTCGTGTCTGCGCTGGTGGTCCAACGCGGCAGCGCTGGCGATGCCCGGCGCGCCGGTGCACCTGGTCGGCGTGACGGGCGCCGTCGCCCGGGCCCTGGCCACGTGGACGCAGCCGGCGTACGCGCGCGCCGAGCTCGCCGACCGCGCCCCGCTGCGCATGCCTCCCACCGTGCGCGTCGCCGCGCTCGAAGGCGGCGGTCAGGCTGTCGAGGCGGCCCTCGCCGCGCTCCGCGACGCGGTGCCGGAGTTGGATGAGGAGGCGGTGCTCGGACCCCTTCCGACGGATGCCGGCGCCGCCCGCGCGCTCGTGCGCTTCGACTACGCCCACGGCTCCCGCGTGGCAGAGAGCCTTCGCAGCTCGATCGTCGCCGACGCCCTCCGGGCGCGGAGGAACCCCAAGACGCGCGCGCCGGGTGCCCGGAATACACTCAGAGTCCGGGTCGACGTGCCCGACCTTGATCTGTGAGGAACGTCATGCGCCTCGTCTTCGCCGGCACCCCCGATGCCGCCGTACCGTCGCTGCGCCTGCTCGCGGCATCCGCTCACGAGATCGTCGCCGTCGTCACGCGGCGCGACGCGCCCGTCGGGCGCAAGCGGGTCATCACGCCCTCGCCCGTCGGTGCGGTCGCGGCGGAGCTCGGCATCCCGACGATCAAGACCGACCGGCTGGATGCCGATGCCACCGAGCGGATCGCCGCTCTCGCGCCCGACCTCGGCGTGATCGTCGCGTACGGCGGGCTCGTACGGGAACCGCTGCTCTCGATGCCGCCGCACGGCTGGATCAATCTGCATTTCTCCCTGCTCCCGCGCTGGCGCGGCGCCGCGCCCGTGCAGCGCGCGCTCATCGCGGGCGATGCGGTCACCGGGGCGTCCGTCTTCCAGCTGGTCGCCGCCCTCGATGCGGGCGATGTCTTCGCGGAGAGCCGGTACGTGGTGCCGGAGACCGCCACGGCGGGCGACGTGCTCGCCGCACTCGCCGAGGAGGGCGCCCAGGTGCTCGGCGGGGTGGTGGACGCGATGGCGGCGGGGACCGCGGTCGCCGTGGCGCAGTCGGGGGAGCCCACGCTCGCCGCGAAGCTCGACGACGACGACGGCCGCATCAGGTGGGCGGAGGAGCGCGAGCGCGTGCTGGCCAGGATCCGGGGGGTGACCCCGGAGCCGGGCGCTCACACCACCGTCGACGGTGCGCGTGTCAAGGTCCTCGCCGCGGCCGCCGCGACCGAGGATGCGCCCGTTCTCGCCCCCGGCGAGCTGGCAGTCCACGGCCGCGCGCTGCTGGCCGGCACCGCCTCCGACCCGGTCGTGCTGCTGCGCGTGCAGCCCGCCGGAAAGAGCCCGATGGACGCACCGGACTGGTGGCGCGGCCGGCGCCCCGGCACACCGACGGCGAGGGCCGGCTCGTGAGCGCCGCGAAGGACTCCCGGCGAGTCGCGTACGAGACGATCCGTGCCGTCAACGAAGCCGACGCCTACGCCAATCTCCTGCTGCCGAAGGCGATCTCGCGCGCCCGGCTCGACACGGCGGATGCCGCGCTCGCGACCGAGCTGACCTACGGGACCCTCCGGCGCCAGGGCACCTATGACGCGGTCATCCAGATCGCCGCCGACCGGAGCATCCAGGAGATCGACCCCGGCGTGCTCGACGCGCTGCGCCTCGGATCCCATCAGCTCCTGTCGACCCGGGTGGCCTCTCACGCGGCCGTGAACGAGTCGGTCGAACTGGCCCGCACTGCCGGCGGCCGCAGCGCGGCCGGGTTCGCGAACGCCGTCCTGCGGCGCATCTCCCGCGACACGCCGGGCGAGTGGATGTCGAGGATCGCCGCGGGCGCGCGGTCGGACGACGAGCGGATCGGACTCGTGTTCTCGCATCCGGTGTGGGTGGTGCGCGCCTTCCGGCGTGCGCTCGCCGCCGAGGGCCGGGCGGATGAGCTGGAGGCCCTGCTGACGGCCGACAACGCGTCGCCGCGGGTCACCATGGCCGCTCTGCCCGGCATATCGGAGGCTCCGCAGGGCGCGCGCCGCACGCCCTTCTCTCCGCTCGGATTCCGCCTGGGCGGCGGCGACCCGGAGTCGCTCGTCGCGGGCTCGGGCGGAACCCTCCGCGTGCAGGACGAGGGCTCCCAGCTGGCCGCGCTCGCGCTCACGCGGGCAGAGCCGGTCCGCGCGGGGGAGCGGTGGCTGGACCTGTGCGCGGGCCCGGGCGGAAAGACGGCGGTGCTGGCCGCCGAAGCGCTCGCTTCCGGTGCTCACCTGGAGGCGAACGAGGTGTCGCACGCGCGCGCCGGGCTCGTGCGGCAGGCGATCAGCGGTGTGCCGCTCGAGGTGCCGGTCTCGGAGGAGGACGGCCGCACCCGCGCGGGGAGCGGCGCGTACGACCGGATCCTCGTGGATGCGCCGTGCACCGGTCTCGGTGCCCTTCGTCGTCGCCCCGAGGCGCGGTGGCGCAAGTCGCCCGCCGATGTGCCCGAGCTCACCCAGCTGCAGGGGGAGCTGCTGGCCGCCGCCATCGGCGGCCTCCGCCCCGGCGGCATCGTCGCCTACGTGACCTGCTCGCCGCATCTGGCGGAGACCGCCGGCGTCGTGGCCGAGGCGCGCCGGGAGTTCGGCGATGCGATCGAAGAGCTCGATGCGCGGAAGGTCCTGACGGGCCTGTGCGTATCGGACCCCCGGCTCCCGCCCCAGGGCGACGGATCCGGCCGGGCGCAGCTGTGGCCGCACCGCCACAACACCGACGCGATGTCGATCACTCTGCTGCGGCGCGCCTGAGCGAGCTCACTCCCGCAGACGCACCCGGTCGCCGAGGCTGTCGATCTCGGTGCGCAGCACCATGGCCGCCGCGGGGTGCGTACGCGCGAGCTCTGCGGCGTCCACAGTGATCACCGCCGCCTCCGGTGCCGCGGCGGCGACTTCGCGCAGGAGCGACAGCACCCGTTCCGCACCTGCGAAGCCGAGCTCTCCGCCGAGCCTCACGACGGGTCCGGTCGGGGTGTGCTCGACGGTGATGCCCGGCTCGGCGAGGCTCTCGTGCGGCTCGTAGACGTGCATGCCGAAGCGTTCGGACATGATCTCGACCACGGCGCTGGCCCGGACGCTGTTGCCGTGCACATCCAGCCGCGGGCTGAAGGCGGCGACGCCGAACTGCGAGGGCGCGATGGCGAGCACCCCGCCGCTGACGCCGCTCTTCGCCGGAAGGCCGACGCGCAGCATCCATTCCCCGGAGAAGTCGTACATGCCGCAGCTGGCCATGATCGAGGTGACGTCGCGGGCGACCCGCTCGGAGACGACGCGCTCGCGGCTCACCGGATTGACGCCGCCGAAGGCGAGCGTGGCCGACATGACGGCGAGATCGCGCACCGTGACGAGCACGGAGCACTGCCGGAAGTAGGTCTCCACGGCGTCGAGGACCGGCCCGTCGATGATGCCGTACGACTTCAGCAGGTGCGCGAGCGCGCGGTTGCGGTGGCCGGTGAGCGACTCCGACGCGTAAACGGCCTCGTCGATCCACAGCGAGCGACCCGCGAAGGCGGACATGATCCCCACGATGCGGGCCGTGCGCTCATCGATGTCGGCACCGGGGATCAGCGCCGTCGTCGCGATCGCGCCCGCGTTGACCATGGGGTTGGCCGGTCGCCCGCTGCCCGCCTCAAGACTGATCGCGTTGAACGGCTCGCCGCTCGGCTCGGCGCCCACCCGGGCGAGCACCGCTTCGCGCCCCAGGGTCTCCAAGGCGAGAGCCAGCACGAACGGCTTGGACATCGACTGGATCGTGAAGGCGGCGCTGTCGTCGCCCACGGTCATGATGCGGCCCCGTGGCCCGACGACACCGAAGGCGAGGAGGTCCGGATCCGCTTCCGCAAGCTCCGGGATGTAGGAGGCGGGCCGGCCGGCGTCGCGGCCGCGCACCTCGACGAGCACCTTCTCGAGCAACGCCGTGATGGGGTCCACGGCTCGACCATAATGGACGCGTGCACAGCCGCGAGGAACGCCGAGATCACAGCCGAGCGACCGACGCCGGCGCCGTGCGCATCAATCCGAGCATCCTGGCAGCCGATTTCGCCAACATGCAGAGCGAGCTGGCCCGCATCCCCTCCGCGGATTTCGTCCACGTCGACGTGATGGACAACCACTTCGTGCCCAATCTGACGTTCGGACCGCAGATGGTCGAGCGCATCCAGGCGACGAGTCCGGTGCCGCTGGATGTGCACCTCATGATCGACGAGCCCGAGCGATGGGCACCGGAGTATGCGGAGATCGGGGCCGCGTCCGTGACGTTCCACCTGGAGGCGGCGTCGGAGCCCATCGCGCTCGCCCGCCGGCTCCGGTCGATCGGCGCGCGCGCGGGCCTGGCGATCAAGCCCGCCACGGAGGTCGAGGGCCTCTTCGACGTGCTCGACGAGTTCGACCAGATCCTCGTGATGACCGTCGAGCCCGGCTTCGGCGGCCAGTCCTTCATGCCCGAGACGATGCCCAAGCTGCGGCTGCTCGCCGACGAGGCGCGTCTGCGCGGGCTCCGCGATCTGGCTGCAGGTCGACGGCGGCATCGGCGAGTCCACGATCGCGCAGGCGGCCGAGGCGGGCGCCGATACCTTCGTCGCGGGGTCGGCGGTGTTCGGCTCGAGCGATCCGGACGCCGCGATCGCCGCGCTCCGGGCCACCGCGACGCGCCACCACCACCGCACGTCGGGCGCACGCGCGTGACCGCCGCCGCCGAGGGGGGCGCCGTCGGCAAGCACGCACGCCGGGTCGTGGATGCGTACACGGGTGAGCACGGTGTCTACGGTCTCGTGCTCGTCACCGCCCTCATCGCAATCGGCGACGACTACGACAGCGACCTCGAGGTGCTCGTCTTCGTCGTCGGGACCACCCTCGTGTTCTGGCTCGCGCACGTCTATGCGGGCATCGTGGCGGCGAGCGGCCACGCCGAACTCGGCCGGACGTCGCTCGGCCGGCGCGCCGCGCACGCGGCGGGGCACTCCTCGGGGATGCTGCTGGCGATGCTGCCGCCGGTCCTCGTGCTGACGATGGGCGTGCTCGGACTGGTCGACGAGGACGACGCGTACGACTTCGCTCTGATCAGCGGCCTGATCGTGCTGGCGCTGATCGGGTGGGCCAACGCACGACGCAACGGCCGGCGCTGGCCGATGCAGATCGTCGGCGCGCTGGCCACGACGCTGCTCGGCACCCTTGTCATCGTGCTCAGCATCCTCGTGCACTGAGGCCGCAGGCGCCGCGGCAGCGACGCCGTTCGATAGCCTGGCAGGGTGAAGACGTTCGACGCGCTGTTCGCCGAGCTCGCCGCCGCGGCGGTCGAGCGGCCCGAGGGATCGGGCACCGTCGCGCAGCTGGATGCCGGCGTGCACGCGATCGGCAAGAAGATCGTCGAAGAGGCCGCCGAAGTGTGGATGGCGGCGGAGTACGAGTCGACGGATGCCGCGGCCGAGGAGATCTCGCAGCTCCTGTACCACCTCCAGGTGATGATGCTCGCGAAGGGCCTCACGCTCGAAGACGTCTACCGACATCTCTGAGCAGCCGCCCGCCGACCGCCCCGACTCCGAAAGCCACTCGCCCATGCTGCGTATCGCCGTGCCCAACAAGGGGTCGCTCGCCGACACCGCCTCCGAGATGCTTCAGGAGGCGGGCTACACCGGCCGCCGCGACCCGAAGGACCTCCACGTCATCGACCCCGCCAACGAGGTCGAGTTCTTCTACCTGCGCCCGAAGGACATCGCCACCTATGTCGGCTCCGGCGCCCTCGATGTGGGGATCACCGGTCGCGACCTCCTTCTCGATGCCCGGATGCCGGGCGCACGCGAGATCGAAGCGCTCGGTTTCGGAGAATCGACCTTCCGCTTCGCTGCTCCTCGCGGCAGCTTCACGTCGGTCGAAGACCTGGAAGGGGTGCGTGTCGCGACTGCCTATCCGGGGCTGGTCGACGGTTTCCTCGACGAGCGGGGCGTCGCGGTGGACCTGGTTCCGCTGGACGGCGCCGTCGAATCGGCGGTGCGCCTGGGCGTCGCCGACGCGGTGGCCGACGTGGTCTCGACCGGGACGACGCTGAAGCAGGCGGGACTGGAGATCTTCGGTCCGGTCATCCTGGAGTCAGAGGCCGTGCTCATCGGCGCGCCCGAGGAGATCGAGGGCACGCAGACGCTGCTGCGCCGCTTGCGGGGCGTGATGGTCGCCCGGCGGTACGTGCTGATCGACTACGACCTGCCGGCCGATCTGATCGATTCGGCCGTGGCGATCGCCCCCGGGATCGAATCGCCCACGATCTCGCCGCTGCGCGATCCCCGGTGGGTGGCCGTGCGCGTGATGAGCCCCCGCAAGGACGTGAATCAGGTCATGGACGCCCTCTACGCGATCGGCGCCCGCGCGATCCTCGTGACGGCGATCCACAACGCGAGGCTGTAGTCATGGCTCTGGTGTGCCGCGTGATCCCGTGCCTCGACGTCGCCGGCGGGCGGGTGGTCAAGGGCGTGAACTTCGAGAACCTCCGCGACATGGGCGACCCGGTCGAGTTGGCCGGGGAGTATTTCGCGCAAGGCGCGGACGAGCTGACCTTCCTGGACGTGACCGCCACCGTCGACGAGCGCGCCACGACGTACGAGGTCGTGCGACGCACCGCCGAGGAGGTGTTCATCCCCCTCACGGTCGGGGGAGGAGTGCGCACCGCCGACGACGTGGCGAGGCTCCTGGGCGTGGGGGCGGACAAGGTCGGGGTCAACTCCGCCGCGATCGCCCGGCCGGATCTGATCGACGAGATCGCCGACCGCTTCGGAGCGCAGGTGCTGGTGCTGTCGCTCGATGTGAAGCGCGCCCCGGGCACGCACTCCGGTTTCGTCGTCACGACCCACGGCGGCCGCACCCTCACCACGCTCGACGCATTGGACTGGGCGCGCGAGGCGATCGAGCGCGGCGCGGGGGAGCTTCTGGTCAACTCGATCGACGCCGACGGCACGAAGGCCGGATTCGATCTCGAACTGGTCTCCCTCATGCGCGAGATCGCGAGCGTCCCCGTGATCGCGTCCGGCGGCGCCGGTCGCGCGGAGGACTTCGCACCTGCGATCGCGGCGGGCGCTGACGCCGTGCTCGCGGCGAGCGTGTTCCATTCCGGTCAGCTCACGATCGGCCAGGTGAAGGACGCGATGCAGGCGGAAGGAATCGAGGTGCGGGCATGACGCGAGACCGTCGAGGAGCAGATCGGGCGGGTGAGCTTCACCGCTGACGGGCTGGTCGCTGCGATCATCCAGCAGTGGGACACCCGCGAGGTGCTCATGCTGGGCTGGATGGACACCGAGGCGCTGCGGCGGACCCTCACCGGCGGCCGTGTCACGTTCTGGTCGCGGTCACGGCAGGAGTACTGGCGCAAGGGAGACACCTCCGGCAACATCCAGCTCGTCCGCGGCGCGCGGCTGGATTGCGACGGTGACGCGATCCTGATCGAGGTGGACCAGATCGGTCCGGCGTGCCACACCGGCACCCGCACCTGCTTCGACGCCGACGACCTGCATCCGATCGCCGGTCCCGGCCGGAACGACGGCGGAGCGGGGTGAGCCGGTGATCCGGCGGGCACGCCTGATCGCGGTCCTCGCCACCCTCGCGGTGGGCGCGATCGGCGTGATCTCGTCGACCCAGACGTGGCTCGTCGTCGCGCTGGACGCGGGTCGTCCGGAGCTCCCCGTGACGGGCGCCGCAGCGGTGCCCGTGCTCGCTCCGCTCAGTCTCGCCGCGCTCGCCCTCGGCGCAGCCCTGTCGATCGTCGGAGTGGTGCTGCGATACGTGTTCGGCGTCCTCACGATCGCGATCGCGGGAACCCTGGGCGTGCTGAGCGGCCAAGTCGCGTTCTCCGCCCCGGTCGCCGCAGTCGCCTCGACGGTCACCGCCGCCACCGGCATCACCGGCGCGGAGGCCGTGGATGCCCTCGTCACGACCGTCACCGCGACGCCGTGGCCGGCCATCACGCTCGCCGCCAGTGTCGTGCTGCTCGCCGCAGGAGGGCTGACGCTGGTGACGGCGCGCAGCTGGGGCAGGAGCGGGCGCAGATTCGAATCGGATGCCGCCGCCGGCGCGGAGGGATCAGCCGCGCGTCCGCACGACGCGATCGACTCCTGGGACGACCTCTCCCGCGGCTCGGACCCGACGGCCGGACCCCGCTAGACTGGCGTGACCCGCGCAATCCCGGAGGAATTTCAATGAGCAACCCCATCGGCGACCCCGGCCACGGACACTCGCCCGCCGCATGGACCGCCGTCATCATCATGCTCGGCGCGATCGCGATCGGCACGCTCGCGTACTGGTTCGACCTGCCGTGGCTCGTGTGGATCTCAGCGGGCCTTGTCGTCGTCGGCGCGCTGGTCGGATGGGGCATGGCCAAGGCCGGCTACGGCGTCAACGGCTCGAAGTACACGCCGAAAGAGCATTGACGATGCTCGCCGACCTCACGGCCGGCGCGGTTCAGGATGCCGAGGCTCGCGCCTCGGAGCGGCCCCTGGCCGCCGTCGAACGGGACGCACTCCTGCAGCCCGCGGCTCGCGACGCGCTCGCCTTCCTCGCCCCCGCCGATCGGGTCAAGATCATCGCGGAGGTGAAGCGTGCGAGCCCGTCGCGCGGTGATCTGGCGGCGATTCCCGACCCCGCGCGGCAGGCCCGGCTCTACCAGGAGGGCGGGGCGTCGACCATCTCGGTGCTCACCGAGGGGAGACGGTTCAAGGGCAGTCTCGCCGACCTCGAAGCCGTCCACGCAGCGGTGGAGATCCCGGTGCTGCGCAAGGACTTCATCGCCACGGAGTACCAGGTGCTGGAGGCCCGCGCGGCGGGCGCGGACCTGGTCCTGCTGATCGTCGCGGCGCTCGACCACGACCTGCTCGCGCGCCTGCACGACCTGACGATCGAGCTCGGCATGACACCGCTCGTGGAGACCCACTCCGCGGAGGAGGTCGATCGAGCGGCGGACCTGGGCGCCAGGATCATCGGCGTGAATGCCCGCGACCTGTCGACGTTCGCACTCGACCGTGACCTGTTCGGCCGACTCGTCGACCGCATACCGGCCGACTCGATCAAGATCGCCGAATCGGCGGTGCTCGCGCCCGCCGACGTGGCCCACTATCGAGCCGCGGGGGCAGACGTCGTGCTCATCGGCGAAGCCCTCGTCACCGGCGACCCTGTCGCCACACTGACCGCATTCCTGGAGGCCGGCTCATGAGCCTGCGAGAAGCACCTGGACCCTACTTCGGCGAATTCGGTGGGCGGTACATGCCCGAGTCGCTGATCGCCGCCATCGACGAGCTCACCGCGGTCTACGAAGACGCGATCGCCGATCCGGCGTTCACCGCCCAACTGCGCAGCCTGCTCCACTCCTACGCCGGACGCCCATCCGCCCTCACCGAGGTGCCGCGCTTCGCCGAGCACGCCGGCGGCGGTCGCATCTTCCTCAAGCGCGAAGATCTCAACCACACCGGATCGCACAAGATCAACAACGTGCTCGGCCAGGCGCTGCTGACGAAGCGTCTCGGCAAGACGCGGGTGATCGCCGAGACCGGTGCCGGCCAGCACGGTGTCGCGACGGCGACCGCTGCGGCGCTGTTCGGCTTCGAGTGCACGATCTACATGGGCGAGGTCGACACGCAGCGTCAGGCGCTGAACGTCGCCCGCATGCGTTTGCTGGGTGCCGAGGTGATCCCCGTCACGACCGGCTCGCGCACGCTCAAGGACGCGATCAATGACGCGTACCGCGACTGGGTGGCCAGCGTCGAGACGACGAACTACATCTTCGGCACGGCGGCAGGGCCCCACCCGTTCCCGGCGATGGTGCGCGATTTCCAGAAGATCATCGGCGAAGAGGCGCGCGCGCAGCTCCTCGAGGAGCTCGGCCGGCTGCCTGACGCGGTCTTCGCGTGCGTCGGCGGCGGGTCCAACGCGATCGGCATGTTCGACGCCTTCCTCGACGATGAGAGCGTGCAGCTGTACGGCGTCGAGGCGGCCGGCGACGGCGTCGACACACCGCGGCACGCGGCATCCATCGAACGCGGCCGTCCCGGCGTGCTCCACGGTGCGAAGACCTTCGTGCTGCAGGACGAAGACGGCCAGACCGTCGAATCGCACTCGATCTCGGCCGGCCTCGACTACCCGGGCGTCGGACCCGAGCACGCGTGGCTGGCCGCGATCGGGCGCGCCACGTACATCCCCGCGACCGATACGGAGGCGATGGAGGCTCTGCGCCTGCTGTCCCGCACCGAGGGGATCATTCCCGCGATCGAATCGGCGCACGCCCTGGCGGGCGCCATGCGGGTCGGCCGCGAACTGGGACCCGACGCTGTGATCGCGATCAACCTGTCGGGTCGAGGCGACAAGGACATGGACACCGCCGCCCGCTGGTTCGAGCTGTATGACGCGGACTCGGTGCTCGAGGGCCCGCCGGTCGCTGTTGCGCCGCCGATGGACGAGGCCAAGGGCGACGGAGTCGAGCTGTGACGTCACGCGTGGCCGCTGCCATCGATGCCGCGCGCCGGGAAGGGCGCGGTGCGTTCGTGGGGTACCTGCCCCTCGGATTCCCCGATCTGCAGACGAGCATCGACGCCGCCGTGCTGCTCGCCGAGAGCGGAGCGGACGTCCTCGAACTGGGACCGCCCTACTCCGACCCCGTCATGGACGGCACGGTCATCCAGGAGGCGACGCAGACGGCGCTGGCGGGCGGCTTCCGGCTGCGCGACACATTCACCGCGGTGCAGGCGATCACCAGCCGGGTCGATGTGCCCGTGCTCGTGATGACGTACTGGAACCCCGTCATGCAGTACGGCGTGGACAGGTACGCCGACGACCTGCTCGCCGCAGGAGGAGCCGGGCTGATCACGCCCGACGTCACACCTGACGCTGCGGCGGACTGGATCTCCGCCAGTGAGCGCACCGGACTCGACCGGGTGTTCCTGGCAGCGCCCACCTCGACGGACGAACGCCTGGACCTCATCATCGAGGCATCCACCGGCTTCGTGTACACGGTCTCGACGATGGGCATCACGGGAGAGCGCGCCGAATTGGATGCCGCCGCCCGAGGCCTCGTCGGCCGTATGCGCGCACGCACCACCGAGCCGCTGCGGGCATGCGTCGGGATCGGCATATCGACAGCGGACCAGGTCGCCGGAGTGCTCGAGTACGCCGACGGCGCCATCGTGGGCACCGCACTGGTCAGGGCCCTGCGGGACGGCGGCCTGGACGGCCTCACCGAGACCGCACGCGCGCTGTCTGCCGGTACGCGACGGCGCGCTTAGACTCGTGGGCATGACGTCCGCCTCGCTGAGCGCGCTGAGCGGCGTGCTCGCCAGCATCCCGAGCCCGCCGGTGAGCTACATCGATCTGGGCCCGCTCCGCATCCACTTCTACGCCCTGTGCATCATCGCCGGCATCATCGCCGCCACGCTCCTGACGAACTGGCGCCTGACGAGGCGTGGCGCCGAGCCCTGGGTCGTGATCGACATCGCGCTGATCGCCGTGCCGCTCGCGATCATCGGCGCGCGGATCTTCCACGTCGTCACGCACCCCGGCTTCTACTTCGGCGAGGGCACCGACATCTGGGCGGTCTTCCGCATCTGGGAGGGCGGCATCGCGATCTACGGCGCCCTGATCGGCGGCGCCATCGGCGCGTGGCTCGGCTGCCGCTGGACCGGCATCCGGTTCTGGTCGTTCGCAGACGCCCTCGCCCCCGGTCTCCTGCTCGCCCAGGCGCTCGGGCGATTCGGCAACTGGTTCAACCAGGAGCTCTTCGGCCTGCCGACCGACCTGCCCTGGGGTCTCGAGATCGACAGTGACATCGCCGAGGCGCTCGCCCCCGGCCTCGCCCCGGGAACGCTGTTCCACCCCACCTTCCTGTACGAGGTGATCTGGAACGTCATGGGCGTCGCCGTGCTCCTCTGGGCGGGCAAGAAGTTCCGCCTGCAGTGGGGCCGGCTGTTCGCGCTCTACCTGATCTGGTACAGCGCCGGGAGGATCGTCTGGGAGTCGATCCGCATCGATCCCAGCGAGATCATCCTCGGTCTGCGCAGCAACGTGTGGGCGGCGATCATCGGCGTCATCCTCGGCGTGATCATCTTCTTCCTGCAGAAGCGACGCCATCCCGGCGACGAGCCGTCGCCGTATGTTCCCGGCAGGGAGTGGACGGCTCCGGGCGCGGTACAATCGCAGGACACCGGCGGCTTCGTCGACGTCAGCGAACCACCGACGGACGAGGTCACCGAGGGCACCGCCACAAGCACACCCGCCTCGAAATAGCACTTGCAGGAGCGCTCCACCCCGACGGTGAGCGCTCAGCTTCCGCAGTTCAGGGCCGACGTCGTCCCATCTTGAGCATCAATGTGAGGACGGTAGGCATGTCTTCGAGCCTCGGTCTTGAAGGGCACGGCCACGGCGCCGCAGAGCACGCCTTCGGCACGCTGCCCCCGAAGCAGGGGATGTACAACCCCGCCTTCGAGAAGGACGCGTGCGGTCTGGCGATGGTCGCCACCCTGCGCGGGGAGGCGGGCCACGACATCATCGACCTCGCCCTCACCGCGCTGCGCAACCTCGAGCACCGTGGGGCGATCGGCTCCGATGCGGGCACCGGCGACGGTGCCGGCATCCTCACGCAGATGCCGGACGCGTTCCTGCGTGCCGTGGTCGATTTCGAGCTTCCCCCGGTGGGCGAGTACGCCGCCGGCATGATCTTCCTGCCGCGCGACGACGACCGTCGTGCCGCGGAGAAGGAGGGCATCGAGCGGATCGCCGAGAGCGAGAGCCTCGTGCTGCTCGGCTGGCGCGACGTGCCGACTGCCGATGAGAACCTCGGCAGGCTCGCATACGACGCCCGCCCCGTCTTCGAGCAGCTCTTCGTCTCGCGCCCTGCGGTGGGCGATGCTCCGGCCCTGTCGGGGATCGAACTCGACCGCCGCGTGTACCGCTTGCGCAAGCGCGCCCGCACCGAACTCGGGGCGTACATCGTGTCGCTGTCCTCGCGCACCCTCGGGTACAAGGGCATGGTCACGACGCTTCAGCTGGAGCCGTTCTACCCCGACCTGCAGGACGAGCGATTCGCCTCGGAGCTGGCGGTCGTGCACTCGCGCTACTCGACCAACACTTTCCCGTCGTGGCCGCTCGCGCAGCCGCTGCGCATGCTGGCTCACAATGGCGAGATCAACACCGTCAACGGCAACCGCAACTGGATGCGGGCGCGCCAGTCCCAGCTCGAGTCCGAGCTGCTCGGAGACATCCGTCCGCTCCTGCCCATCTGCACCCAGGGCGCCAGCGACTCCGCGTCGTTCGACGAGGTGCTCGAGCTGCTGACCCTGACGGGGCGCAGCCTGCCGCACGCCATCATGATGATGGTCCCCGAGGCGTACGAGAAGCAACCCGACATCGACCCGCAGCTGCGCTCGTTCTACGAGTACCACTCCATGCAGATGGAGCCCTGGGACGGACCGGCCGCCCTCATCTTCACCGACGGCACGCTCGTCGGCGCCACCCTCGACCGCAACGGACTGCGGCCGGGCCGCTGGACCGAGACGACCGACGGGCTCGTCGTGATCGGCAGCGAGACCGGCGTGCTCGACTTCGCGCCCGAGCGCATCAAGCGCCGCGGACGACTGCGGCCGGGACGCATGTTCCTCGTCGACACGGCGCAGCGCCGCATCGTCGAAGAGGACGAGATCAAGTCCCAGCTGGCGGCGCAGGAGCCGTGGGCTGAGTGGCTCGACGCGGGCCGCGTGCGACTGGCAGACCTTCCCGAGCGCGAGCACATCGTGCACCCGATCGCCTCGATCACCCGGCGTCAGCGCACCTTCGGCTACACGGAGGAGGAGGTGCGGATCCTCCTGACCCCGATGGGTCAGACCGGCGCCGAACCGCTCGGAGCGATGGGCAGCGACACGCCCGGTCGCCGTGCTGAGTCAGCGACCGCGCCTGCTCTTCGACTACTTCACCCAGCAGTTCGCCCAGGTGACCAATCCACCCCTGGACTCCATCCGGGAAGAGGTCGTGACCTCCCTCTCGCTGGGCCTCGGGCCCGAGCGCAACCTGCTGGACTGGGGTCCCGACCACGCCCGCTCGGTGACGCTGGACTTCCCGGTGATCGACAACGACGAACTGGCGAAGATCCAGCACATCGACACGGCACTGCCCGGGTCGCTCGTCCGTCACCATCCGCGGTCTGTACCGCGTCGAGGCCGGGCACAAGGGCATGCAGAAGCGCATCGCCCAGATGTGCGCGGAGGTCGACGAGGCGATCCAGGACGGCGCCGAGTTCATCGTCCTGAGCGATCGCGACTCGAACAAGGACCTCGCGCCGATCCCCTCCCTGCTGATGCTCGCCGCCGTGCACCACCACCTGATCCGCAACGAGACCCGCATGAAGTGCGGCCTCGTCGTCGAGGCCGGCGACGTGCGCGAGGTGCACCATGTCGCCACCCTCATCGGCTACGGAGCGTCGGCGGTCAACCCGTACCTCGCGATGGAGACGGTCGAATACCTGGTGCGTGCCGGCTACATCACGGGCATCACGCCGGAGAAGGCCGTCAAGAACCTGATCTACGCGCTCGGCAAGGGCGTGCTGAAGATCATGTCCAAGATGGGCATATCGACGGTGTCGTCCTACGCGGGCGCGCAGGTGTTCGAGGCGATCGGTCTCTCGCAGGAGTTCGTGGACAAGTACTTCACCGGCACGGAGACCAAGCTCGGCGGTGTCGCGCTCGATGTGATCGCGGCCGAGAACGCCGCGCGGCACGCATACGCCTACCCGGAGGATGCCGCCGTGCGCGCGCACGAGCGGCTGTGGACAGGCGGCGAATACCAGTGGCGGCGCGACGGATCTCCGCACCTGTTCAACCCGGAGACGGTCTTCCGCCTTCAGCACTCCACGCGCACCCGCCGCTACGACGTCTTCCGCGAGTACACGAGAATGGTCGACGACCAGGCCTCCGAGCTCAAGACGCTCCGCGGACTGTTCTCCCTGAAGACGGGTGTGCGCAAGCCCGTGCCGATCGACGAGGTGGAGCCGGTGTCGTCGATCGTCAAGCGGTTCTCCACGGGTGCGATGAGCTACGGCTCGATCTCGAAAGAGGCGCACGAGACCCTCGCGATCGCGATGAACCGGCTCGGCGGCAAGTCGAACACGGGGGAGGGCGGCGAAGACGTCGATCGCCTGCTGGACCCCGAGCGGCGCAGCGCGATCAAGCAGGTGGCCTCCGGCCGGTTCGGCGTCACGAGCCTGTATCTCACCATGTCCGACGACATCCAGATCAAGCTCGCCCAGGGCGCCAAGCCGGGCGAGGGCGGTCAGCTGCCCCCCACGAAGGTGTACCCGTGGGTGGCGCGCACGCGGCACGCGACGGCGGGCGTGGGACTGATCTCGCCCCCACCGCACCACGACATCTACTCCATCGAAGACCTCAAGCAGCTGATCTTCGACCTGAAGCGGGCGAACCCGGCAGCGCGCGTGCACGCCAAGCTCGTGAGCCAGTCCGGGATCGGCGCGGTCGCCGCCGGAACGGCCAAGGCCCTGGCCGACGTCATCCTCGTCTCCGGCCATGACGGGGGCACGGGCGCGAGCCCGCTGAACTCGCTCAAGCACGCGGGAACGCCCTGGGAGCTCGGCCTCGCCGAGACCCAGCAGACCCTGATGCTCAACGGGATGCGCGACCGCGTGGTCGTGCAGGTCGACGGCCAGCTCAAGACGGGGCGCGACGTCATCATCGGCGCCCTGCTCGGCGCAGAGGAGTTCGGCTTCGCGACCGCTCCACTGGTCGTCTCGGGCTGCATCATGATGCGGGTGTGCCATCTCGACACGTGCCCGGTGGGCGTGGCCACGCAGAATCCGGTTCTGCGTGAGCGCTTCAACGGCAAGCCCGAGTTCGTCGTGAACTTCATGGAGTTCATCGCCGAGGAGGTGCGCGAGTACCTCGCCGAGCTCGGATTCCGGTCTCTCGACGAGGCGATCGGACACCACGAGATGCTCGACATCAACGGCGCGGTCGAGCACTGGAAGGCGAGCGGGCTCGACCTCGCGCCGATCCTCACCGGGCCGGCCTTCGCAGACGACCAAGCGCGGCGCAACACCCGCCCGCAGAAGCACGAACTCGACCAGCACTTCGACGTGCCGATCATCGAGGCGGCCCGGGATGTCATCGCCCACAGCGGGACGATGACGTTCGATCTGCCGATCCGCAACACCGAACGCGCCGTCGGCACGATGCTCGGGCATCACGTGACGCTCGCGCACGGCGAGAACGGGATGCCGTCAGGGTCGATCGTCATCAACCTCACCGGCTCCGCCGGGCAGTCCTTCGGCGCGTTCATGCCCGCCGGGATCACACTGCGCCTGGAGGGCGATTCCAACGACTACGTCGGCAAGGGGCTCTCGGGCGGGCAGATCGTGATCCGCCCCCCACGCGGCGCGACCTTCGACGCCTCCCAGAACGTCATCGCCGGCAACGTGATCGGGTACGGGGCCACGCAGGGCACCATGTTCCTGCGCGGCGTCGTCGGCGAGCGCTTCTTCGTCCGCAACTCGGGTGCCACCGCGGTGGTCGAAGGCGTCGGCGACCACGCCCTCGAGTACATGACCGGCGGCCTGGCCGTGATCCTCGGAGCGACCGGCCGCAACCTCGGGGCGGGCATGTCGGGCGGAACGGCGTACATCCACAAGCTCGACCGTCGGCTCGTGAACCGCGAAGCCCTGGCGAGCGGCGAGCTGGAGCTCGGCGAACTCGGCTCGGGCGACGCCGAGATCCTGCGCGACCTGCTCGTGCAGCACAGGAACGAGACCGACTCGACGCTCGCGGCGTCCCTTCTCGAGAACTTCGAAGACAGAGCTGGAGAACTTCGTCCGCGTGATGCCCCGCGACTACGCGGCTGTCCTGCTGACCCGCCAGGAGGCGGTCGCCGAGGGGCTGGACCCCGACGGCGACGTCGTATGGACCCGGATCCTGGAGGTGACCGGTGGCTGATCCCAAGGGATTCCTGAAGGTGACGGACCGCGAGCTGCCGCCCCGTCGGCCCGTGCCGGTGCGCATCATGGACTGGCGAGAGGTCTACGAGCAGGGCGACTCGGCGGTGCTGCGCCGTCAGGCGGGCCGCTGCATGGATTGCGGCATCCCGTTCTGCCATCAAGGGTGCCCGCTCGGCAACCTCATCCCGGAGTGGAACGACCTGACCTGGCGCGGCGAGGGCCGGTCGGCGATCGAACGCCTGCACGCGACCAACAACTTCCCGGAGTTCACCGGCCGGCTGTGCCCCGCCCCGTGTGAGAGCGCCTGCGTGCTGGGCATCAATCAGCCGGCGGTGACGATCAAGCAGATCGAGGTCTCGATCATCGACGAGGCTTTCGCGCATGGATGGGTGGAGCCGGAACCACCCGGACGCCTCACCGGCAAGACCGTCGCCGTCGTCGGCTCCGGGCCTGCGGGCCTCGCTGCCGCCCAGCAGCTCACCCGCGCGGGCCACACCGTGGCCGTCTTCGAGCGGGACGACCGCATCGGCGGGCTGCTGCGCTACGGCATCCCCGACTTCAAGATGGAGAAGCGGCACCTCGAGTCTCGCCTGCGGCAGATGCAGGACGAAGGCACGCGCTTCCGCGCCGGCGTCGAGATCGGGCGCGACATCTCGTGGAGCGACCTGCGCGCGCGCTACGACGCGGTCGTGGTCGCCACGGGTGCGCCCGTGCCCCGCGAGCTGCCCATCCCCGGGCGCGATCTGGCGGGGGTCCATTTCGCGATGGAGTACCTGGTCGAGTCGAACAAGGCTCTGGCGGGCGACGCGGTGCCCAACCAGATCACGGCCGAGGGCAAGCACGTCGTCGTGATCGGCGGTGGCGACACCGGCGCCGACTGCATCGGCACCGCGCATCGCCACGGTGCGCTGAGCGTGACCAATCTCGCGATCGGCAACCAGCCCCCGGGCGCGCGGCCCGACCACCAGCCGTGGCCGATGGCCCCGCTCGTGTTCGAGGTCACCTCTGCGCACGAGGAGGGCGGTGACCGGGCGTACCTGGCCTCCACCGTCGAATTCCTCGGGAACGGGGCCGGTGAGGTCCGCGCACTCCGGGTGGCCGAGACGGCCTTCGTCGACGGACGCCGGGTGCCCAAGAGCGGCACGGAGCGCGAGATCCCCGCGGATCTGGTCCTGATCGCGATGGGATTCACCGGTCCGGAGCGCAATCTTCTGGAGGAGCAGCTCGGCGCGCGCTTCACGGAGCGCGGCAATATGGAGCGGGAGCAGGACTACCAGACCACCGCCCCCGGCGTCTTCGTCGCCGGCGACGCGGGCCGCGGGCAGTCCCTCATCGTGTGGGCGATCGCCGAGGGCCGCGCGGCCGCCGCACACGTCGACGAGTTCCTCATGGGCGAGACGGCGCTGCCCGCGCCGGTGCGCCCGACGGATGTCGCGATCGGTCTGCAGCCCGCGTAGGCTGGCCGCGGCCCTTCCGCCACCACCCCCGACCCCTCCCGGAGCACACACACGATGAGACGCGCCAAGATCGTCGCCACCTTGGGACCGGCCACATCCACGTACGAGCAGGTGCGCGCGATCATCGAGGCGGGCGTCGACGTCGCCCGGATGAACCTCAGCCACGGCGATTACACCGTTCACGAGGCGAGCTTCGCGAATGTGCGAAAGGCAGCCGACGACGCCGGCCGGCCGGTCGCAGTCCTGGTCGACCTGCAGGGCCCGAAGATCCGCCTCGGCAAGTTCGCGGACGGGCCTCACGACCTCGCGGTGGGCGACATCTTCAAGATCACGACCGACGACATCGCCGGAACCCGCGAGATCGTCTCCACGACGTTCAAGGGCTTGCCCGAAGACGTCAGGCCCGGGCGACTTCCTGCTGATCGACGACGGCAAGGTGCGCGTGGAGGTCGTCGAGGTCGACGGGCCCGTCGTCACGACGAAGGTCATCGTGGCGGGAACGGTTTCGAACAACAAGGGCATCAACCTGCCGGGCGTCGCGGTCACCGTGCCGGCGCTGTCGGAGAAGGACGAGGCCGACCTCCGCTGGGGCCTGCGCATCGGAGCCGACCTGATCGCGCTGTCGTTCGTGCGCAGCGCGAAGGATGTCCAGCGCGTGCACGTCATCATGGCCGAAGAGGGGCGTCACGTCCCCGTCATCGCGAAGATCGAGAAGCCCCAGGCCGTCGAGAACCTCGAGGAGATCATCGACGCGTTCGACGGCATCATGGTCGCCCGCGGCGACCTCGGCGTCGAGCTGCCGCTGGAAGCTGTGCCGATCGTGCAGAAGCGGGCCGTGGAGCTGTGCCGCCGGATGGCCAAGCCCGTCATCGTCGCCACGCAGATGCTCGAGTCGATGATCGAGAACCCGGTGCCCACCCGCGCCGAGACGAGCGACGTCGCCAACGCCGTGCTCGACGGAGCGGACGCGGTGATGCTGTCGGGTGAGACCAGCGTCGGCAAGTATCCGGTCGTCGTCGTGGAGACGATGGCCCGCATCATCGCCTCCACGGAGGACCACGGGCTCGAGCGCATCGCTCCGCTGACGAACAAGCCGCGCACGCAGGGTGGCGCGATCACGCTGGCCGCCATGGAGGTCGCCGACTTCGTGGAGGCGAAGTACCTCTGCATCTTCACCGAGTCCGGCGACACGGCGCGTCGCATGTCGCGACTGCGGCCCCACATCCCGATGATCGGGTTCGCGACCGAGCCGGCGATCCGGCGCCGCATGGCGCTGACCTGGGGCGTTCGCTCCACCCTCGTCGAGCACGTCGCCCACACCGACCGCATGTTCATCCAGGTCGACGACTTCTTCCTGGCAAACGATCTGGCCAAGGTCGGCGACAAGGTCGTGGTGATCTCGGGATCACCTCCGGGAATCGTCGGCTCCACGAACGACATCCGCATCCACAAGATCGGCGATGCGGTGCACGGCAAGGCGCCGATCTACCAGTCCCGCGAGTAGCGCGCCGTGCGCACGAGCAGCGGTCGCGCTCGCTAGGCTGAGCGCGACCGTTTCGAACTGAGGAGGTTCACCATGGTGGGCATCGGCGATTTCTTCTGGTACCTGCTGTGGATCTTCTACTTCACGGCGTACATCTTCATGGTCTTCCTGATCATCAGCGACCTCTTCCGCGACCACAAGCTCAACGGGTGGTGGAAGGCCGTGTGGATCATCTTCCTGATCTTCGCGCCGTTCCTGACGGCGCTCGTGTACGTGATCGCCCGCGGCAAGGGCATGGCTGAGCGGGCCGCGGCTTCGCGCGGCGGAGTGGTGGCGGAGTCCGACGACTACCGGCCGGCCGCGTCGTCGACGCCCGCGCAGGACATCGCGCAGGCGAAGGAACTGCTGGATGCCGGAACCATCACGCAGGGAGAGTACGAGGCGCTCAAGAGCAAGGCTCTGGGAAACCAGTACTTCGGCGCCTAACCGGCGGCCAGGCTGAGAAGCCCTCGCTCCTGAACGGCGTTCAACGCGAGCACCTTGTACCCCTGGTCTCCGAAGAACACGGTGACCCGATCGTCGTCGACGTCCACGACGCTTCCCCGACCCCACTCGGAGTGCTCCACCGATGATCCCATCGGGAAGGGGACGCTGCCGGCGTCGGGCGTCGACCCGTCCGCCGTGCCCGCGCGACAGGTGTCGCAGCGCCCGCAGGCGTGACGGAGGTCCTCGCCGAAGTATCCGAGAAGCATCCTCCGCCGGCAGTCGCGCGTCTCGGCGTACCGCCGCATCACCTCGACGCGCGACTCCTCGATGCGCTCCCGACGCTGCGACGCGTCCTCGGCGAGGGCGACCGCTTCCTGAGGGGCAGCCGAGCCGATCAGCTCGGCACGGCCGCGGGCGAGGCGGACCGTTCCCCCCTCGACGAGCTGATTGACCAGCCCCGTGGCACTTCGGGTGGGGATCCCGAGGCGCTCGCCGACCTCCCGGCTGTGCAGCGGCCTGCCTGCCTCCGCGAGGAGCGCGTACGCGGCGCCCAGCCGCACGGGGTCCGTGGTGCGGGCCGCGAAGTACTTGCGCAGTCCGAGGTCTTCGGAGCGATAGAACAGCACGGCGGATGCCGCCTCGCCGTCGCGACCGGCTCGCCCGACCTCCTGGTAGTACGCGTCGAGCGACTCGGGCACCGACGCGTGGACGACGAAGCGCACGTCGGGCTTGTCGATGCCCATCCCGAACGCGTTCGTCGCCACGACGACGTCGGCATGCCCGTCCAGGAACGCCGCGTGCACCCGAGCGCGTTCTCGAGCCGGAAGCCCGGCGTGGTACGCCTCCGCCCGGAGGCCCCCGGCGGCGAGTTCAGCCGCGTACTCCTCGGCTTCCCGTCGGGTCGCGGTGTAGAGCAGCCCGGGGCGGGGGAGCGTCGGAATCAGCGCGAGCGCAGCATCCCGCTTCTGCGACGCAGACGTCTCGCGCCGCACGTCGAGGTCGATGTTCGGGCGATCCACCCCGCGGACCACGATCAGGGGATCGGTCAGCCGGAGCCGCTGCACGACCTCCGCGCGCACCGGCTCGGCGCCGGTGGCGGTGAGAGCGACGCTGGTGCGCGCGCCGATGTGGTCGCGTGCGTCTGCCAGGCGCAGGTAGTCGGGGCGGAAGTCGTGGCCCCAGCTGGCGACGCAGTGCGCCTCATCGACGACGAACAGCGATATCTCCAGGCGCGCCAGGCGGTCGAGGACGTCGTCCTTCGCCAGCTGCTCCGGAGCCAGGAACACGAAGCGGGCGACTCCCGAAATGAGAGCGTCCCACGCCTCCTCGGTGGCCCGGTCTGCGATCGTGGAATTGATCGCCACCGCACCGGGAGCATCAGGATGCTCGCTCAGCTGTGACAGCTGATCGGCCTGGAGTGCGATCAGCGGCGACACGATGACGGTCACTCCCGGCAGCATCGTGCCCGCCAGCTGATACACAGCCGACTTGCCGCCGCCCGTCGGAAGGATCGCGATGACGTCCCTCCCCTCAAGCACTGCGGTGACGGACTCCTCCTGGCCATCCCGGAGCCGCACCCATCCGAAGACGCGACGCGCCACATCGGCGACGGTGGATCCGGACACGAACCGCTCCTTTCGCCTCCCGCGCGTTCGCGCCGGAGACACCCTCCATCCTCACCAGCGGCACCCCGTCGGCAGCCGGGGGTTGACAGCGACGAGGGGCCGCCCCTGACGGGACGGCCCCTCGTTCTCGTACCGGTGGTGGGACTCGAACCCACACGCCCTCTCGGACAGAGCATTTTGAGTGCTCCGCGTCTGCCATTCCGCCACACCGGCTGAGGCACGTCCGCGAACGACCATACCGTAGGATTCAATGGTGACTGAGGAAGAACAGACGACGGGTTCTGCGGCATCCACACCCCGACGAGTCGTCGTTGCGGAGGACGAGTCGCTGATCCGCCTCGACATCGTCGAGATCCTCCGCGACAACGGATTCGACGTCGTCGGCGAAGCCGGAGACGGCGAGACGGCGGTCCAGCTCGCGACCGAGCTCCGCCCCGATCTGGTGATCATGGATGTGAAGATGCCTCAGCTCGACGGCATCTCCGCCGCCGAGAAGCTCAGCAAGAACCACATCGCGCCCGTCGTCCTGCTCACCGCCTTCAGCCAGAAGGAGCTCGTCGAACGTGCCAGTGAAGCGGGTGCTCTGGCGTACGTCGTGAAGCCCTTCACGCCGAACGACCTTCTGCCTGCGATAGAGATCGCCCTGGCCCGCTACGAGCAGATCATCACGCTCGAGGCCGAGGTCGCCGACATGGTCGAGCGCTTCGAGACCCGCAAGCTCGTCGACCGCGCCAAAGGACTGCTCAACGAGAAGATGGGGCTCAGCGAGCCGGAGGCATTCCGCTGGATCCAGAAGGCCTCGATGGACCGCCGTCTCACGATGCAGGATGTCGCGAAGGCCATCATCGAGCAGCTGGCGCCCAAGAAGGGCTGACTCCGACGATCAGTCGACCGCCTTGATCATGTTCGTGATGCGGATGGTCGACAGCCGCCGGCCCTGATCGTCGCTCACAGCGATCTCATGGACCGTCATGCTGCGGCCCAGATGGATCGGCGTGCAGACGCCCGTCACGACTCCCGATGTGGCTGAACGCGTATGGGTCGCGTTGATGTCGACGCCGACCGCGAGCCGCCCGGGTCCGGCGTGAAGGTTGGCGGCCATCGAGCCGAGCGACTCGGCGAGCACGACATAGGCGCCGCCGTGCATCAGACCGACCGGCTGGGTGTTCCCCTCGACCGGCATGGTGGCGACCGCGCGGTCGACCGAGAACTCCTGGAACCGCATCCCCATCTTCTCCGCGAGAGCACCCATTCCGCGGCGCGCGGCCCACACCAGGCCGTTCTCTTCATCGGGGGGAATGTCCGTCATGCAGCGCCTTGGATCGTCGGAAGCGGCGTCCGGACCCCTTACTAAGCTTGCAGGGTGACGGACTCCGCAAAGCCTACCCTTCTCGTCGTGGACGGCCATTCGCTCGCGTATCGCGCGTTCTTCGCCCTGCCCGTCGACAATTTCTCGACGAAGGACGGCCAGCACACGAACGGGATCTACGGCTTCCTGTCGATGCTGATCAACCTGATCAAGGCCGAGAAGCCGACCCACATGGCCGTCGCCTTCGACACCTCCCGGCAGTCCTTCCGTACGCGCGAGTACACCGAGTACAAGGCCAATCGCTCAGAGTCCCCGAGCGAGTTCAAGGGTCAGATCCCGCTCCTTCAGGAGTGCCTCGCCGCCATGAGCATTCCGGTGCTGCAGAAGGAGGATTTCGAAGCCGACGACATCTTGGCGACCCTCGCCGCCCAAGGCGCCGCGCAGGGCTTCGACGTGCTGGTGTGCTCGGGCGATCGCGACACCATCCAGCTGGTGAACGACGACATCACCCTGCTGTACCCGAACGTGCAGGGCGTCTCGCAGCTCAAGCGCTACGACACCGCCGCCGTGATCGAGCGCTACGGCGTACGGCCCGAGCAGTATCCCGACATCGCCGCCCTGGTCGGCGAGACCAGTGACAACCTTCCCGGCGTGCCGAAGGTGGGGGAGAAGACCGCGGTCAAGTGGCTCGGGCAGTTCGGCACCCTCGATGCCCTGCTCGAGAACGCCGACAAGATCACCGGCGTCGTCGGAGCGAACCTGCGTGAGCACCTCGACGACGTGCGCCGCAACCGGCTGCTGAACCGCCTCCTGACGGACGTCGAGCTGCCGGTGACGGTCGCCGACCTCGAGGTCCAGCCGATGGACGCCCAGGGCGTGCGCGACATCTTCGCGCGCCTCGAGTTCAAGACGCTGATCCCGCGCGTGGCCGAGCTCGCCGGAATCGAACAGCAGATGGCGGCCCTGAACGCGGCGGCGGCCGAGGCGGCACCGATCCCGACCGAGCCGTCTGCTCAAGACCTCGCAGCATGGCTGGCTGCCGCCCGCGGCGACGTCGGCGTCACGATCATCATCGAGAACGGCCGGCCTGCGCGCCTCGGGTTCGCGACGCGGAACCCCGCAGGGACGGATGCTGCCGTCGAGGCGACGTGGACGCCGGAGATCCAGGCCTCCGTCGAGCCATGGCTGTCGTCGGATGCTCGGAAGGTCTTCAGCGACGCGAAGATGCAGATCAAGGCGCTGCGACGTGCGGATGTGCGGGTGGGCGGCCTGGCGTTCGACACGATCGTGACCGGATGGCTGCTGCGGCCGAGCTTCCCCGACAAGACCCTGGCCGACCTCGTGGACCGCTACCTCGACGAGAAGCTGCCCGAATCCGACCCGACCCAGCTGGTGCCCGAGACCGAGGGAGCGACCCCGGGGCAGCTGTCATGGTTCACACTGCGCGTGGCTGAAGCGGAGCGGGCCGAGATGGCGGACAGTGTCGCGTCGGTGCTGACCGATATCGAGCTGCCCACGCTCCTCACGTTGGCCGACATGGAGCTGGCCGGGGTGGCGGTCTCGCACGAGAAGCTGTCCGTGTTCTCGGCCGAGCTCGGCGAGCGCGCCGACGCCATCGCACAGCGGGCGTATGACGCGATCGGCCGTGAAGTGAACCTCGGTTCGCCAAAGCAGCTGCAGGAGGTGCTCTTCGACGAGCTGCAGCTGCCCAAGACCCGGAAGACGAAGACCGGCTACTCGACGGATGCGGCCGTGCTCGCCGATCTCCAGGACACGAATCCGCATCCGTTCCTCGATCTCCTGCTCCAGCACCGCGAGGCGACGAAGCTGCGGCAGATCATCGAGTCCCTCGACACCGCCATCGCCGCGGACGGCCGGGTGCGCACGACCTACGTGCAGACCGGCAGCCAGACGGGACGTCTGTCCAGCACAGACCCCAACCTGCAGAACATCCCCGTCCGCACGGAGGAGAGCCGCCGCATCCGCTCCGCGTTCGAGGTCGGACAGGGCTATGAGACGCTGCTGACGGCGGACTACTCGCAGATCGAGATGCGGATCATGGCCCACCTGTCGGAGGATCCCGGCCTGATCGAAGCGTTCAACTCGGGGGAGGATCTGCACCGCTTCGTCGGGGCTCGCGTATTCGGCGTGCAGCCGAAGGAGGTCACCCCGGCCATGCGCACGAAGGTCAAGGCGATGTCGTACGGCCTCGTCTACGGCCTGTCGGCGTTCGGGCTGTCCAAGCAGCTGCGCATCGAGCAGGTCGAAGCCAAGCAGCTCATGATGGAGTACTTCCACCGCTTCGGCGCCGTGCGCGACTACCTGCGCTCGTCGGTGGAGAGAGCCCGCATCGACGGCTACACCGAGACGATCTTCGGTCGCCGTCGCCCGTTCCCCGACCTCGCCAGCCCCAACCGTGTTCTGCGCGAGAACGCCGAGCGCGCGGCCCTCAACGCGCCGATCCAGGGCAGCGCGGCCGACATCATGAAGATCGCGCTGTTCCGCATCCATGACGATTTCTCGGCGCGCGAGATGCGCTCGCGAGTGCTCATGCAGATCCACGACGAGCTGGTGATCGAGATCGCGGCGGGGGAGTGGGACGCCGCCGAAGACATCGTGCGTGAGCGAATGGGCGGCGCGGCAGATCTCGCGGTGCCCCTCGACGTGCAGATCGGGCGGGGACTGGATTGGAACGAGGCCGCCCATTGACCGGGTGTTGGCGGGGTTCACGACCTTGCCTAGGCTCGAAGGCATGACTGATTCACCGCGCACCCCCACGCCGATCGACACGATCGCTGACGCGTGGGTCGACACCCTCGCCGAGCAGCTTCCGACTCTGGCGACGTACATCGGCCGCTTCGAGCACAACGACCGTTACGGCGACTACTCACCCGAAGGAACGGACCGGCTGATCGCCGCAGGCCGAGCCACCCTGGATGCTCTCGACGCCGCCAGCCCGGTCGATGAGGTCGATGTCGTCACGAAGGAGGACCTCAGCCGGGAACTGCGGCTCGAGATCGACCTGCACGATGCGAAGTGGCACCTGCGCGATCTCAACGTGATCGCCTCGCCCGTGCAGGACATCCGGTCGGTCCTCGACCTGATGCCGACCGACACCGCAGACGACTGGTCGGTGATCGCCACCCGCCTGGGCGGGATTCCCGGCGCCCTGGACGGATACATCGCCTCACTGCGTGCCGGGATGGCGCAGGGCATCGTCCCGGCACGCCGACAGGTGGTGGAGGTCGTCACCCAGATCGCCCGGTATACGAGCGATCAGGGGTTCTTCGCCACCTTCGCCGCGGAGGCCGCGCCGGCGGAGGGTCAGCTGCCCGCATCCCTCGCCCGCGACCTGGCCGACAACGCCAACGCCGCCCGGGTCTCGTATGACGAGCTGGCCGAGTTCCTCAGCGGCGAGCTGGCCCCGGCGGCCGGTGAGAAGGATGCCGTCGGCCGCGATCTCTACGCGCTCCAGTCGCAGCGCTTCCTCGGCGCGACGATCGACCTCGATGAGACCTATGAGTGGGGCGTCGAGGAGCTGGCCCGCATGGTGGCCGAGCAGGAGTCGATCGCCGATCAGATCAAGGCGGGAGCAACGGTCGAGGAGGCCGTCGCGTTCCTCGACGAGGATCCTGCACACAAGCTGCACGGCACCGACGCTCTCCAGCGCTGGATGCAGGAGACCAGCGACCGGGCGATCGCCGAGCTCGGCGCCACTCATTTCGACATTCCCGACCCGATCCGGCGGCTGGAGTGCATGATCGCGCCGACGAAGGAGGGCGGGATCTACTACACGGGTCCGACGGACGACTTCTCTCGTCCCGGCCGGATGTGGTGGTCGGTGCCTGAGGGCGTCGAGGAGTTCGATACCTGGCGCGAACTGACGACTGTCTACCACGAGGGTGTTCCGGGGCATCATCTGCAGATCGCGCAGGCCGTCTACAACCGCGCGCAGCTGAACTCCTGGCGCCGGCTGCTGGCCGGCACCTCGGGCCACGCCGAGGGCTGGGCGCTCTACGCGGAGCGCCTGATGGAGCAGCTCGGCTATCTGGAGGATCCCGCCGATCGGCTGGGGATGCTCGACGGTCAGCGCATGCGCGCGGCGCGCGTGGTGCTCGATATCGGCGTGCACCTGGAGAAGCCTCGGCCCGACGGCACCGGGTCGTGGGACGCGGAGTACGCGCTGGCCTTCATGCGTCGCAACGTGAACATGTCCGACGAGTTCGTGCAGTTCGAGGTCAACCGCTACCTGGGCTGGCCAGGGCAGGCTCCCTCGTACAAAGTGGGCCAGCGCATCTGGGAGCAGATCCGCGATGATGCGAAAGCGGCGCAGGGCGACGCCTTCGACATCAAGGCGTTCCACAAGCACGCCCTCGACCTCGGTGGGGTCGGACTCGACACACTGAGGTCGGCGCTGGCCAGCTGACCGTCGCCGTGTGCTGGATGCTCGGCTGACTCAGGGCTCTTCGAGGGACCCTGAGTCCGCCGAACCTTCAGCGAGGAGTTCGACGACCTGGGCGTCGCTGGTCTGCGTGAAGTCGCGGTAGAACTGGCCGACCGCCCAGAAGTCGCGCACGCGGTGCGGGCACACGAACGCGTCGACCGCAGCGGGGTCGGGTCTCCAGTCCGCCGGGGCGACCGGTACCGCCAGCACGATCCGCCCGGCTCCCTGCGCACGCACCGCCCGGCAGGCCGCAATCGCCGTCGCCCCCGTGGCCACCCCGTCGTCCGCGACGATCGCGGTGCGGCCCGCGACTGACACGGGCTCTCGCGCGAAGAGCTGCATCCGGCGCGCCAGTTCCGCTCGCTCCCGCTCCTCCACCGAATCCAGCTGGTCGGGGGAGACCTGCGCCCGGCGGACGGCATCCGCGTCCACGACGCGCACCCCCTCCGCGATCGCCCCGACCGCGTACTCTTCGTGGGTGGGAGCGCCGAGCTTGCGCACGACCGCCGCGGCCAGGGGAAGACCCAGCGCCGAGGCGACCTCGGCGGCCACGACGACGCCGCCGCGCGGGATGCCGAGCACGACGGCATCCGTTCCGCGGTACTCCTGCAGAGCGTCTGCGAGCTGTCGACCCGCATCCCTCCGGTCCGCGAAGATGGTCACGCCCACACGCTACGCGCACGACATCGTCCGCGCAGGGAATGCGAGTCCGCGGACGGGCTGTTCGTATGCACATGCATAGAAATGGAAGGCGATGATGGGCGAGATGGATGGGGAAGAGCTCGGCCTCGGACTCGACACGTTCGGCGACGTGACGCGGAATACGTCCGGCGAGCTGATCAGCGACGCCGAGACGATCCGGAACGTCGTCGAACAGGCCGTCTTGGCCGACCAGGTCGGTCTGGCCTTCTTCGGAGTGGGGGAGCACCACCGCCCCGAGTTCGCGATCTCGAGTCCGGAGATCGTCCTGGCCGCCGCGGCGGCGCGAACGACCGACATCCATCTCGGCACCGCGGTGACGGTGCTGTCGTCGCGACGATCCCGTGCGCGTCTACGAGCGCTTCGCCACCCTCGACGCGATCTCCCGCGGCCGCGCAGAGGTGATCCTCGGCCGCGGGTCGTTCATCGAGTCGTTCCCGCTCTTCGGGTACGACCTGCGTGACTATGAAGCGCTCTTCGAAGAGAAGCTCGACCTCTTCTCGCGGCTGCTGACGGAGAAGCCCGTCACGTGGTCGGGTTCGCTTCGTGCACCGTTGACGGACGCCGACCTCTTCCCGAAGACCGAGCACGGCCTCACGGCCTGGGTCGGCGTGGGAGGCACCCCGGAATCCGTCGTGCGCGCTGCCCGCTACGGCTACGGGCTGATGCTCGCGATCATCGGCGGCCCGGCCGCCCGATTCCGCCCCTTCGTCGACCTCTATCACCGCTCGCTGGACTCCTTCGGCCGAGACCGGCTGCCCGTGGGCGTGCACTCGCCGGGGCACATCGCCGAGACCGACCAGCAGGCATGGGAGGAGGCCTACGAGGGCTTCGAGTCGATGAACAACACGATCGGCAAGGAGCGGGGGTGGCCACCGTACAGTCGCATGCGCTTCCAGCACGACGTCGGCCCCGAGGGCGCCCTGTACGTGGGGTCGCCTGAAACCGTCGCGCGCAAGATCGCCACGACCGTCCGCACGCTCGGCACGACGCGCTTCGACATGAAGTTCTCCACGGGGACGCTGTCCCACGACAAGCTCATGCGCTCCATCGAGCTCTATGGAACGCAGGTGCAACCCCTGGTGCGTGACATCCTGTCTTCATGACGGATGCCGGCCCCCACGTCACGTCGCTGTCGGAGCGGCTGGACGGGCTTCCCTTCACCCGGCGACACCTCCGCGTCCTGACCGGATCGGGCATCGGCTGGGCGCTGGATGCCATGGACGTGGGACTGATCTCGTTCGTGATCGCCTCCCTGGCGGTGCAGTGGAGCCTCGAGCCGGGGCAGACCGCGTGGATCGCCTCGATCGGCTTCGTGGGGATGGCGGTCGGGGCGAGTGTCGGAGGGTTGCTGGCCGACCGATTCGGCCGCCGGCAGGTGTTCGCCATCACCCTGCTGATCTACGGGCTCGCCACCGGTGCCAGCGCGCTGGTCGGCGGCCTGGCGGCGCTCCTGGTCCTGCGGTTCCTCGTGGGCCTGGGGCTCGGCGCGGAGCTGCCGGTCGCCTCGACCTACGTCAGCGAGTTCGCCCCGGCCCGGATGCGCGGCCGCCTCATCGTGATCCTGGAGGCGTTCTGGGCGGTCGGCTGGACAGCAGCCGCACTCATCGGCTTCCTCGTGATACCCGCCTCGGACGACGGATGGCGGTGGGCTTTCGCGCTCGGAGCGATTCCCGCCGCCTACGCGCTGGTCATCCGGTGGGGGCTGCCCGAGTCCGCCCGGTGGCTCGCTCGCCGAGGTCGGCTGGCCGAAGCCGACGAAGTGGTGCGCTCGTTCGAGGCCGCCGCCGCGGAGAGGCACAACCCGGCTCCGGCCGAGACGCCGGCCGATGAGGCGCCCCCGGTCGCGGTGTCGGCACGGGAGCGCCTCGCCTCGCTCTGGTCCCGCGAATTCCGTGTCCGCACGGCCTGCCTCTGGCTCGTGTGGTTCTGCGTCAACTTCTCGTACTACGGGGCGTTCATCTGGATTCCCTCGATCCTGGTCTCGCAGGGCTACGACCTGGTGCGGTCGTTCGGATTCACGCTGATCATCACGCTGGCGCAGCTTCCGGGCTACGCCGTCGCAGCGTGGCTGATCGAAGTGTGGGGGCGCCGGATCACCCTGTCGGTCTTCTTGGCCGGGTCGGCGATCTCCGCGGTGATGTTCGGGACGGCATCGGCGGAGTGGAGCGTCATCGCGACAGGGATGGCCCTGTCGTTCTTCAACCTCGGCGCGTGGGGCGCGCTGTACGCCGTCACGCCGGAGATGTATCCGACCTCGCTGCGCGCGACCGGGCTCGGGGTGGGCGGCGGGAGTCGGGCGCATCGCGTCGATCGTGGCCCCCCTTCTGGTTCCGCTGCTGCTGGTGCTCGGCGGGGTCCCCCTGCTGTTCGTCGTGTTCGCGATCTTCTTCACGGTCGCCGCCGCGGGCGCCTGGGGCCTCGTGGATCGCCGAGGACGCGCGCTCGACGATCGCTGAGCACGCCGAAGCTCCGCCGTAGGGTGGGGGAGTGGCATCCGTTCGATACGTCGCGATCGGCGACTCCTTCACCGAGGGCGTGGGAGACGATCTCCCTGACGGTCGCGTGCGGGGCTGGGCTGACCTCGTGGCTCAGGGCTGGGCCGACTCCGCGGCCGCCCCGATCGACTACGCGAACCTCGCCATCCGCGGCAAGCTCGCCTGGCCCATCGTCGAGGAGCAGCTCGAGCCGGCGCTCGCGCTGAATCCGACGCATCTGTCGTTCAACGGCGGCGGGAACGACATGATCCGGCCCCGCACCTCCATCTCGCGCGTCGTCGCCGCGTTCAGCCGCGTGATCGAGCGCTGCGACGAACAGGGAGTGCAGCTGATCCTGCTCTCGGGGGCCAATCCGTCGGCGCAGCTGCCGATGAGCCGGATGATCCAGCGCCGCGGCGACATCCTCTCGTACGCGGTCGGGGCGAGGATCGCCGATCGTCCCGACATCGTCCGTGCCTTCAACTGGCCCGACCGCGAGCTGTCGTCACCGTCCTACTGGTCCGTGGACCGTCTCCATATGAACTCCCGCGGCCACCACCGGGTGGCGGCTCGTGTTCTCACGGCGCTCGGAATGGAGCCGCCTGCCGGCTGGTGGTCTCTGCCGCCGCTCCCCGAGGCGGCGCGGGTGAAGGGTTCGACGTACTACCGAGAGCACCTCGGCCCGTGGGTGCGCAGGCGCCTCACCGGGACCTCGTCCGGTGACGGGCGGATGCCCAAGCACCCGGATTGGGCGACGATCGAGCCGTCGGACGCTGTGACAGCTCAGCGAACGGCGTAGACCAGCTCGGCGAACTGGCCCGACTTCCGGACCGAGGCGAGTTCGAGCCGGTCTGATTCGAGGCGCCGTGGCAGGAGGGGCTTGCCGGACTCGAGGGTGACCGGTGCGACCGACACCCTGATCTCATCGAGGTGGCCCGCATCGGCGAACTGGCCGACGAGGTCACCGCCCCCGACCAGCCAGATGTCGCCGGTTCCGGCCGCCTCGGCGATCTCCGTCCACATCGCGGCTATCGTCGCCGCTGCGGAAGCGGATGTCGGCTCCCGCGACCTCGGGCAGCGACCGCGAAGACACGACGAAGCTCACGATGTCGCGGGAGAACCACTTCTGCGGATGCTCGGCGAGGTTCTCGTGCTCGAAGATCCACTCGTAGGTCGTGGACCCCATGACGAGCGCCCCGATGCCGGCGAGGAAGCCGGCGAAGGCGCCTTCCGCCGCGTCGGCGCCCGGGACCACGAAGAGCCACGACAGCGAGTCGTGCGTCGTCGGCGAGGAACCCGTTGAGGGTGGTCGCGGTGTTGAAGATGACCCGTGGCATGTCGTCACGCGTACCGCGGCACGTCCGACAGTTGACTTCTATTCAACCAATCGGTATTGTACCTATTGGTTGAATACGGAGGTCGAGATGTCGGCCGATGAACTCAGTCGCACCTTCGCGGCTCTGGCCGATCCCACCCGGCGCGCGATCCTCGCGCGTCTGGCGGAGGGCGAACTGACGGTGGGGGAGCTCGCCGCGCCGTTCGAGATGACCTTCGCCGCCGTGTCCAAGCACCTGCGGGTCCTGGAGTCGGCAGGCCTCGTCAGCCGGGGGAGGAACGCCCAGTACCGGCCGGCGATCCTCGACGCCAGACCTCTGGCTGCGGCATCCGACTGGATCGGGGACTACGCCCGATTCTGGGAAGACAGCCTCGGCTCACTCGATCACTACCTCAACGCCCTGCAGCAGCTCGGGCGCACCTCACCACCACACGACAAGGAGAACACCCATGGCTGACTACTTCACCGTCACCCGCACCATTTCCGCCCCGCGCGAGCTCGTCTTCGACGCACTCACCAAGCCCGAGCACTTCGCGGTGTGGTTCGGGACCGCCGATGTGGAGGTGCCCGCAGGACACACTGTCGATGGACGTCCGACCGGGCGGAGAGTTCCGGGCGGTCATGCACCTCCCCGACGGAAATCTGATCCACTGGGCGGGCACCTACCTGGAAGTGGAGCCTCCGTCGCACGTCGCGATGACCCTCACCGATCAGCCGGGCGACGACACCGGCCTTCCGGTCATCTTCGACCTGAAGCCGGTGGAGGGCGGCACGGAGCTCACCGTGCGGCAGGATCGCGCCGACTTCACCGACGAGCAGGTGGCCGCGACGATCGCCGGCTACAACTCATTCATCGACGACATCGAGAAGGTTGTCGCCGGCATGAAGGCATAGAACGAGCGTCCAGTGTCAACCCCTTGCCGCGGCGGTCCCGGACCAGCACCCTGGAGAGGCTGGGGCTCGCCGCGGCCCTGCGGAAAGGAAGTGCCATGAGCATCGGAGCCGGAGTAGTCCTCTTCGTCATCGGAGCGATCCTCGCGTTCGCCGTGAACGTGCAGCTCGACTACATCAACCTTCCCCTCATCGGGTACATCCTGATGGGCGCCGGAGTCGTCGTCTTCGTGATCGGCCTCATCCTGATGCTGCGCAAGCGCTCGAGCCAGACCGTCACCCGCACGGCGGTCGACCCGGCCGCGAACGAGCGCATCACGCGTCAGTCGACCAGCACCACCGACGACACGATCTGAACCGACGAGAGCCCGGGCCGGCGAGCCGTTTCGCTCACCGACCCGGGCTCTTCCATCGTCCGCGGGCGCCGGCAGGCATCAGTCGCGCAGTGACCGGTGAGTTGACATAATGTGCATTATCGGCAATAGCTGGAGCGGCCGACCCTCCGTAGTCTCGAAGCATGCTGGAGTCGCTCACGGGGTTCGCCGTCGTCGGCCTGGCGATCGCGGTCGGCTACGTCATCGGCCGGATCGACCTGCTCGGCGAGCACGCCAAACCCGTGTTGGCCCGGCTGACTTTCTTCGTCCTCTCGCCGTTCCTGCTCTTCGTCGTCCTGGCGCAGGCCGACGTGCGAACGCTGTTCTCCGCACTCCTGCCGGTGTCGGCCATCGCGGCAGTCGCCGTGATCGCGGTGTACGTCCTGGTCTCTCGATTCCTGTGGCGACGCAAGGTCGGCGAGGTCATGATCGGCGCGCTCTCGGCCGGCCAGGTGAACTCGAACAACATCGGCATCCCGCTGTCGCTGTATCTTCTGGGCAGCGCCGCCTACCCGGCGCCGGTGATCCTCTTGCAGCTCTTGGTCTTCACGCCCATCTCGATGGCGGTGCTGGAGGCGGCGACAGCGGGTAAAGCGTCGCCCTGGCGCGCCGTCGGCCGGGCCCTGACGAACCCGATCGTGATCGGCTCGGCGCTGGGAACGGCCGTGTCGGTGAGCGGCATCGAACTGCCGCCGATCGTGTTCGAGCCCGCCCTGCTGATCGCCAACGCGTGCGTGCCGGTGCTCCTCATCAGCTATGGGATGTCGCTGTATGGTCAGCGCGTGCTCGGCGCATCGGGCCGCAGACGCGACATCTTCCTCGCCACAGGTCTGAAGCTCGTGGTGATGCCGCTGGTCGCGTGGGCCGTCGCCGAATTCGCCTTCGGACTCTCCGCGCAGGAGGTTCTGATCGTGGTCGTCCTGGCCGCGCTGCCGACGGCGCAGAACGTCTTCAACTACTCGCAGCGGTACGGCGTCGGCGAGACGATCGCCCGGGACTCGGTCTTCCTCACCACGGTCGGCTGTGTACCCGTCCTGCTCGCCGTCACCGTGCTGCTGGGGTGAGCGCCGGTTCGCAGGCTCATGAGAGCGCTCCCGACACGGGACGACACACGGGACGTTCGTCCTGCGTGTGCGTCCTGCGCGGGTCTAAGCTATGACCGCACCTCTCAGGTAACTCCCAGAAAGGGAAGTCTCATGTCTACCGAATCCGCAGCGGAAACCTCAGCCGTCAACGGCATCCGCACAGCCCTCGGCATCGGCGGCGTCCTGTCCGTCATCGCCGGCATCTTGATCCTCGTCTGGCCGGGCCAGACGGCCATGGTCGTGACCGCGATCGTCGCGATCTACGCGATCGCCGCCGGCCTCGTCTACGCCGGCCTCGGCATCTTCTCCAAGACCCGGGGCGGCTGGTCGCGCGTCGGCCACATCGCGCTCGGGATCCTGTTCATCATCGCGGGTGTCGTCGCGTTCCTGAACCTCGGTGCGGCCACTGTCTGGCTGGCGGCGTTCATCGGCATCCTCGTCGGCATCCTGTGGATCATCGAGGGTGTCGTCTCGCTGTCCACGCTGGGTGACGCTTCCTCGAAGGGGTGGACGATCTTCTTCGCGATCGTCAGCATCATCGCCGGTCTCTTCCTGCTCTTCAACGCGATCACGGGCGCGGCGATCCTCTGGTGGATCCTCGGCATCTCGCTGATCGTCCTGGGCATCATCCAGATCGTGCGCGCCTTCACCTTCGGGAAGAAGGACCTCTAGCCCGATCGACCGAGAAGGCGCCCCGGAATCATCCGGGGCGCCTCTTCGTGCAGCCGGCGGGCGTCAGTGCGCCGGGAGCGTCCGGCGCCACCACTCGAGCACCGCGTCGAAGCGCTCGACCCGGTGCCTCGGCCGCCCCGCGCGCGTCAGCTCGTGGTCCTCGCCGGGGAACACGAGCAGCTCGGCCGGTGTCCCCTGCCGCTTGAGTGCGCTGTAGTAGCGGGTCGCCTGCTCGAGGGGGCAGCGGTAGTCGAGCTCGGAATGGATGACGAGGGTCGGGGTCGTGACCTGACCGACCACCGCCATCGGCGACTGCCGCGCGATCGCATCCGGATCGACCCCGACGTACTCGTCGCCGAAGAACGAGCCGATGTCGCTCGTGCCCGCGAAAGACACCGGGTCGAGGAACCCGCGTTCGACGATCGCACCGGCGAAGCGGTGATCGTGCGCGATCACCCACGCGGTGAGATATCCCCCGTACGACCCGCCCATGATGCCCACCCGACCGCCATCGAGGCGCTGATCGGCTGAGACCGCGCCGTCGAGGAAGTCGATGACGTCGGCGAAGTCGACCGTTCCCATCGCCCCGCGGATGCTGCGCCCGTGCGCCCTGCCGTACCCGGCCGAGCCGCGCGGATTGCAGTACACGACGGCGTAGCCGGCGTCGACCAGAACCTGCGTCTCATCGAACAGGTGTATGCCATAGGCGGCATACGGTCCGCCGTGGATCTGCAGAAGAACAGGGAAAGGCCCCTCCCCCGCGGGCTGCGCCACCCATCCGTGGACGGGGTAGCCGTCCCTGCCCTCGATCGTGAGCTCACGGGGTCGGATGTGGCCCGCTCCCCCGCCGAACGATGTCAGCGTGCGCGAACCGGCGCCCTCGATCAGCACGAGCTCCCCGAATGAGTCGGGGGTCGCCACCGCCACGACGGTCCGCTCCCCCGCGGTCGCGTGCCCGCCGACCTCGACGTCACCGCCGAGCATTTCCTCGACCCGACCGGTGCGCTCGACCCGGAGCAGGCGAACCCTCCCGCGCGTCCGGTCCTGAACGAGGAAGTGGTCTCCCACCGGCGTGATGTGACTGCCCACCTCGCCGAGATCGATCGTCTCGGCATCCGTCAACCGCCGCGGACCGTCCCGTTCGACGAGCCACAGCGTCACGCCGGGCGCCACGAAGTCGGTGCCGTTCGAGCCGGCGTCGAACGCCAGGACCACGATCGCTCCGTCGTCGGCGACCGCGACGTCGGTGATCGACAGGTTCGCGTCCCGACCGATCACTTCGCGCTCTCCCGACCCGTCTGCGCGCACCGCCATCAGGCGCGAGCGCAGGTCGCGCCGGTCGGACTCGATCTCGTCGAGCACGGTCAGGACTTCGCCGTCTCCGAGGAACACCGCATTCGACCGGGATGCCGCACCGGTCGTCAGCGCCGTCGGCATCGACCGGAACGAGCCGCTTCTCCGTCGCGGTGCCGCCCTCCTCCAGAACGACCGGCGCCGGCTCGTAGAACGGCTCCGCCGCGACATCCGGCGCGGCGACGAGGAACAGCTGCGCCGGACGATCGGCGAGGTAGCCGAGACCGTTCGCATGCCATCGGATGCCGGTGATGAGTCGGGGCGCCTCGGCCGCCGCGTCGAGCCCCTCGACGGTGCTGTAGCGACCTCTCTCCGGCACGCGCGCAGTGAAGGCGAGCGCGCGCCCGTCGGCCGACCAGTCGAAGCTGTCCACTCCGAGCGGGGCGTCGGTGGCCTGCACGGGCTCGCCGCCGCCGGACGCGACGACGTGCACCTGGGGCTTGTCCTTGCCGGCTCCGCCGGCACCGCCGCGCAGGAAGGCGATCACCGCGCCGTCGGGCGACAGCAGCGGCGCAGAGTCGGCGGTGCCGCGTGTCAGACGACGAGGACTTCCGGATGGGAGGTCGACCCGCCAGAGCTGACCGACAGGGCGATTGGCGGCGAGGTCGGGCCGCGAGGTCGCGAAGACGGCGAAGGAGCCGTCCGGCGCGATCCGCGGGCGGCCCACCGAGACGAGCTTCTCGATGTCGACGGCGCGCACGCTTACTCCGTCGTGAAGGAGCTCGTGTCGCCGATCAAGCGCGTGTGATCGGCGGGGATGGGCTCGACGGCTGCGCGAGCGACCTCGGCGGCGAACTCGCTCACGTTGTAGAGCTTGCCGGCCTATCTGCCGTCGCGACGCGGTCTCACCGGGGTTCGCCCGCTCCAGCAGGGTGGCGGTGATCGTGCCCTCGATCATGTCTCCGGAGACGACGACGAAGTCGATCGCCCTGGTCCGCCAGGTCGGGGATCGTCTCGCGCAGCGCGTCTTCGCCCGCTCGCTTCGAGAGCGCGACCTTCGTGTAGTTGGGAATCGGTGGGGTTGGTGCGGATGAAGTGCGCCTGGTGGCTCGTCACGAACACGACGCGCGAGCCGCGGCCGAGCAGCGGCAGTGCCGTCTCGAGCACGCGCACCTGCGCGTCACGGTTGAGCAGCAGCGCGTACTCCTCTCCCATGCCGGACTCCATCCCGCCCGAGGCGTTGAGCACGAGCACATCCAGGGAGCCGAACGCACGCTCGACCTCGGAGAACATCGCCTGCACCGACTCAGCATCGGTGAGGTCCGCACCGACGACGAGCACCTCCACGCCCAGTCCGCGCAGCTCCGTCGCGAGCTTCTCGGCTCGCGGCGCCTTGTTGCGGTAGTTGATGACGACGTTCGCGCCTGCCCGTGCGAAGAATCTCGCGGTGTCGGCGCCGATGCCGCGCGAGGATCCGGTCACCAGGGCGGTCTTGCCGCGCAGCGAATCGGGTGGAAGGGGCATGTCGATTTGGGGCTCAGTCACCACACGACACTATCAATCCACGCTTCGGAGCCACGGTTCCTCAGGGCCTCGCCGGATACCCCCGTGATAGGTTCGAAAGAACAGGGAGGCAGACCGTGGAGCTCATCCAGGCCATCGAACAGTTCGCGTGGATCGGGTGGCTGGTGCTGATTCTCGTCTTCCTCGTCATCGAGATGCTGACGCTCGATTTCACCTTCTTGATGCTCAGCATCGGAGGCATCGCGGGGCTCGGTTCCGACCTCCTCGGCGCCCCCATCTGGCTGCAGGTGATCATCGCCGCCGTCGTGGCCGCCGTGCTTATCCTCGTGCTCCGGCCGCCTCTGCTCAAGCGACTCAGGCGGGGCGAGGACCCCACGCCCACGAACGTGGCTGCACTGGTGGGACTCACCGGTCAGGTGCTGTCGACCGTGTCCGCCCACGGTGGCCAGGTGAAGCTCTCGAACGGCGATACCTGGACGGCCCGCCCCGACACCGCGGCACAGCTGGAGCCCGGGACGGTCATCCGGGTGAGCCGCATCGACGGCGCCACGGCGTTCGTACGACCCCAGGAAGAGGAACCGCTCACATGACACCCGAGAGCTTCATCCCGACGGCCATCGGATGGGTCCTTGCCGCGGCGGTCTTCATCTTCGTGCTGGTCGTGATCGTCCGCTCGATCCGCATCATCCCCCAGGCCACGGCGGGCGTCGTCGAGCGGCTCGGCCGCTATCACAAGACCCTCATGCCGGGCTTGAACATCCTGGTGCCCTTCATCGACCGCGTGCGCCCCCTGATCGACATGCGCGAGCAGGTGGTCTCGTTCCCCCCGCAGCCGGTCATCACCGAAGACAACCTCGTCGTCTCGATCGACACGGTGATCTACTTCCAGGTGACCGATCCGCGTGCCGCGACGTATGAGATCCGCAATTACCTCGGCGCCGTGGAGCAGCTGACCACGACCACCCTGCGCAACGTCGTCGGCGGGCTCAACCTCGAAGAGGCCCTCACGAGCCGCGACGAGATCAACGGACAGCTGCGCATCGTGCTGGACGAGGCGACCGGCAAGTGGGGCATCCGCGTGGGCCGGGTCGAGCTCAAGGCCATCGACCCGCCGGTGAGCATTCAGGATTCCATGGAGAAGCAGATGCGCGCCGAGCGCGACCGCCGTGCCCTCATCCTCACCGCCGAGGGCACCAAGCAGTCCGCGATCCTCACCGCCGAAGGTGCCCGCCAGGCCGAGATCCTCCGGGCCGAGGGCGACAAGGCGGCCGCCGTACTGCGGGCTCAGGGTGAGGCGGAGGCCATCCAGACCGTCTTCAACGCGATCCACGTCGGCAATCCCGACGACAAGCTCCTCGCGTACCAGTACCTGCAGACGCTGCCCAAGATCGCCGACAGCGCATCCAGCAAGCTCTGGATCATTCCGAGCGAGTTCACCGAGGCCCTCAAGGGCATGAGCACCGCGTTCGCCGCCTCGACCATCGACATCGCCCAGCGAGCCGCCCCCGACGAGGAGCCCGCGCAGCCGCCGGTGTCGTGACGCACGACTGGTTCGAGGGGATCGCCCGACCCCGCGTGCTCGCCCATCGAGGACTGCTGACGCACGAAGACCTCGCCCAGGGCGTGGTGGAGAACTCTTTCGCCGCAGTCGCCGCAGCGCATGCCGCCGGTGCGGCGTACGTCGAGTCCGACTGTCACCTCACCGCCGACGGTGTCGTCGTCCTCTTCCACGACGACGACCTCGTGCGCGTCACCGGCGATCCTCGGCCCGTGGCGACCGTCACCGCGCGCGAGCTCGAGAGCCTGATGTCGACCCGCGGTGGGCTGATCACGCTCGATCAGGCTCTGGACGCCTTCCCCTCGGTGCGCTTCAACCTCGACGTGAAGGCGAAGGATGCCGCCGCCGAGGTGGGTCGGCTCGTCGCGCCGCATGCTCACCGGGTGCTGCTCACGAGCTTCTCCGACGAGCGGCGCCGGGAGGCGCTCGCAGCCGCGGCCCGTTCGGGTGCCCGGCCCGCGACGTCCCCGGGAAGGGCCACCATCGGACGCCTGGTGGGGGCGTTGGCCGTGCGCTCGTCACGCGTCGTCGCCCGGTCGCTGGCCGGCATCGACGCGCTGCAGATCCCCGAGCGGCAGCGAGGAATCCGACTGCTGACGCCCCGGCTCATCGAGGCCGCACATCGGCACCGGGTGGAGGTTCACGTGTGGACCGTGAACGATCCAGCCGACATGAGCAGGCTTCTCGACATGGGGGTGGACGGCCTCGTGACCGACCGCGCGGACGTCGCGCTCGCGCTGCTGGGTAACGGATCTGACGCCCCGTCGACAGCGTGACCGACGGCCGCCGTGCGAGGGCTGTGCATCGTCTGTGAATGGCCGATTGTCAAGCCCCGTTCGGATGATCCGCTCAGGTGGTCACGTTATACCTGTACAGCGACGAGAGGACCACACAATGGCAGACCGCAGCCTGCGCGGCATTCGACTCGGCGCCCAGAGCCTACAGAGCGAAGAGGGCGTCGTGTTCCATGAGCGCGCACAACACATCTACAAGTGCACGTCCTGCGGACGTGACACGACAATGACGTTCGCCGTGGACGCCGAGGTGCCCGAGGCCTGGGAGTGCCGCACCTGCGGCGCCGAGGCCCTTCTGCGCATCGGCGAGGGCACGGCCACGGTCGACCACAGCGAAGACAAGGTCGCCCGCACCCACTGGGACATGCTGCTGGAGCGACGCAGCATCCCGGAGCTCGAAGAGCTGCTCGAGGAGCGGCTCGCGTATGTCCGCGCCCGTCGTGGGGCCGGAGAAGACGAAAGCGCGAGCAAGCTCAGCGCCTGAGCTCAGCCCGCGACGCCGGTCCCTTCGGGGGCCGGCGTTTTCGCGTCTCCGGCCGTGCCGGTGGCGCGTGAACGCCACGCGACGACCACTCCGAGCGCCGCCAGCGCGGCGATGCTCCCCCATCCGATGAGCGTCTTCACGTGCTCGCCGATCACAACCGCCGGGGTCAGCCCGGTGCGCAGCGGCACGTCGGTCAGCATGTGACCCGCCACGTCTGCGGCAAGCCCGTCGATCGTCGACCCGTCGGCGGTGATGACCTGGCTCGTGCCGACCGTGGACAGATTCACCACGGACCGACCGGTCTCGATCGCACGCATTCGGGCGAAGGCCAGCTGCTGGAGGTTCTCGTCAGTGCCGCGGAAGTCCGCGTTGTTCGTCTGGAACATGTAGATCTCCGCGCCCGCCCGCGCGCCGTCCCAGATGACGTCGTCGTAGATGACGTCGAAGCAGATCGCGAGGCCGACACCCACTCCCTCGAGGTCGAAGAAAGGCGCCGCGGTTCCCGGCGTGTACTCGCGTTGGATGAGACCGATCAGGTCGGGTGCGAACGGCTCGAAGAACGCCCGATCGGGCACGTATTCGCCGAACGGGACCGGATGCCGCTTGTCGTAGGTCTGCACGGCACCCTCGCCGGCCAGCCACAGCAGCGACGAGTTGAAGTACTCGCCGTCGCGCTCGGTGACTGCGGCCACGATCAGTGGCGCGTCGACCCGCCCGGCCAGCGCATCGAGAACGGATGCCGTCGATGCGTTCGCCGTCGGGTCGGAATCCACCCCGCCCTCGGGCCACAGCAGCACGTCCATGTCCTCGCCGAACAGCGGGGCCGTCGCCTCCAGCTGCGCCTCGAGCACCGAGTTGGCGGAGCGCTCGTCGAAGTAGCCCGCGGGGCCGTTTCCCTGCACCGCACCCACTCGGAGCGTGCCCGCCGCGGTCGTCGGAAACTGCGGCACGAGGAGCAGGAGCAGGGCCACGACGACCGCAGGCAGAACGGTGAGCGGGGCGCGGAACCGACCGACCCTGACGTACTCGATGGCTGCGGCGCAGAACAGCACGACCAGGAACGTGAGACCCGACACGCCGATCCATGACGCGAGCTCGGCCAGTGGACCGTTGACCTGCGAAATGCCGATCCGCCCCCAGGGGAAGCCCCCGTACGGCCATGAGCCGACGACCTGCTCGCGCAGCGTCCACAGTCCTGCCACCAGCAACGGCAGCAGCATGAGGCGTGCAGCCACCGAGGGAAGGACCCGCGGCATCCATCGATACGCCAGCGCGATCGGGATCGCGCCCGCGGCGGTGAGCAGTGCTTCCAGCATCGACAGCGCGACCCAGGGCACGGGTCCCGAGATACCGCGCGGTGAAGAACAGGTTGACGAAGAAGAACGCGGCACCGAAGGCGAAGCCGACCAGGAGCGCGGAGAACACTCCGCGGCCCACGAGCGCGATGAGCGCGAGGATGACCGCCGGCACGGCCATCGGCCACCAGCTCAGCGCCGGGAAGGCGGTGGTGAGCAGGACGCCGCCCGCCAGAGATACGGCCACCGCGGCCCACAGCGGCACGAGCGGTCGCGGTTCGGCGGCGAGGGGCACGTCAGAAGCCTAAGCGGGTCAGACCGAGCTGTAGGCCACGATCCCGCGTCGAACGGCGTCCAGCGCGCGCCGCGCTGTGGTCGCCAGGGGCGCATCTGCGACGAGCGACAGCTGATCCAGCAGGTCGATCGTCTGCTTCGCCCACCGGACGAAGTCGCCTGCCGCCATGTCGGCCTGGATCAGCACACGCTCGAGCGGCATGCCTCGCGCCCAGGAGTGCATGGCCTCCGCCAGACTCGTCGCGACCGGCTCGGTACCCGGCAGGTGGTGGCTCTGCTCGAGATCATCAAGACGAGACCAGAGGTCCTGCGTGGCCGTGAGTGCGGTGCGGAATGGGCCGCGGGGCAGGCCGCGCTCCGCGGGACCGGTCTCATCGCGGCGCGGTTCATATACCAGACAGCACGCGAGAGTCGCGAGCGCCGCCGCATCCAGGTCGCGCCAGATCCCCGTCCTCAGCGATTCGGCGACGAGGAGATCCCGTTCGCCGTAGATGCGCCTCATCGTGCGACCGGCCGGAGTGAGTGTGGTGGCGCCGTCCGGTGAGACCCTCACGTAGTCGAGTTCGGTGAGGACGTCGACGACGCGGTCGAAGATCCGCGCCACCGTGCCGGTGCGGTTGTCGATCTCGCGGCGCTGCTGGTCGACGGTGCGCTTGAGCTTCCAATACCTCTCGGCCCACCGCGCGTGGTCCTCGCGTTCGGGGCACTGGTGGCAGGGATGGCGCAGCATCCGCTTGCGGAGCGCGGCGATCTGCTTCTGGCGTGCATCGCGGGTGGCGCGCGACGCATTCGCGTCTTTCCGGTTCGAACGTTCCAGATCGGTCAGCTCTCGGCGGATGCCGGAGTATTCGGTGAAGTCGCCGCGATCGCATGTCATCGCACTCGCGTAGCCGGCGAGCGACTCCTCCTTCTCGCGGACCTGACGAGCCAGGCCGACGACCGCGCGGTCTGCCTGGAACTGCGCGAATGACGATTCGAGGATCTCGCGGGCGCGAGGCCGACCGAACTGGTCGATGAGGTTCACGGCCATGTTGTAGGTCGGACGGAAGCTGGAGTTGAGCGGGTAGGTGCGGCGTGAGGCGAGCGCCGCGACCTGCTGCGGATCGACGCCCTCGGTCCACTGGATGACCGCGTGCCCCTCCACATCGATCCCCCGGCGGCCGGCGCGACCGGTCAGCTGGGTGTACTCGCCCGAGGTGATCGCCACGCGCGCTTCGCCGTTGAACTTCTCCAGCTTCTCCAGGACGACCGTCCGTGCGGGCATGTTGATGCCGAGCGCGAGCGTCTCGGTCGCGAAGACGGCTTTGACGAGCTTCCGCTGGAAAAGATCCTCGACGACCTCCTTGAAGGCCGGAAGGAGACCGGCGTGATGCGAGGCGACACCGCGCTCGAGGTTGTCGATCCACTCGTGATAGCCGAGCACGGCGAGATCTTCGTCCTGCAGCGTGCGCGTCCGCTCCTCGACGATCGCCCGGATCTCTGCGCGCTCCTCGGGAGTCGTCAGCCGCACCCCGGCGCGCCGGACCTGCTGCACCGCCGCATCGCAGCCGACACGGCTGAAGATGAAGAAGATCGCCGGAAGGAGGTTGGCCCGCTGCAGCAGGGTGACCACGTCGGGACGATCCAGCCGCTCGATGCGCTGCACGTTCCCCGAGCGCACAGGGCGCTGCCCGCCCTTGTGCGGCCTACGACCCGCCGCCTGGTGGCGGCCGCCGCCCTCGTACCTGCCGCCGTTTCGCGCGGATTCACTCCGCAGCGACTGGGCGCGCCGGTTGTTCTCGAAGCTCGGACCCTTGAACGATCGGATGCGCATGAGCTCCTGGTTCACCTGCGCGGTCGCGATGCCGGCGCGGTCGTCGAACAGGGGCAGGAGATCACCGCGTACCAGCACGTGCTGCTCCAGCGGAACGGGACGGATCTCCGAGACGATCACCTCCGTCTCGCCGCGTACGGTATCCAGCCAGTCGCCGAATTCCTCGGCGTTGGAGACGGTTGCGCTCAGCGAGATCAGGCGCACGGTCTGGGGCAGGTGGATGATGATCTCCTCCCAGACAGCGCCGCGGAAGCGATCGGCGAGGTAGTGCACCTCGTCCATGACCACGTACTTCAGACCTCGGAGCGCGCCGGAATCGGCGTACAGCATGTTGCGCAGCACCTCTGTCGTCATCACGACGATGCGCGCATTCCCGTTGATGTTCGTGTCTCCGGTCAGCAGTCCCACCTGGTCGGCACCGTAGACGTCCTGCAGCTCACGGAACTTCTGGTTCGACAGCGCCTTGATCGGCGTCGTGTAGAACGCCTTGGCGGGGTGCCGGCCGTTCTCGGGGGCGTCGCGCATCGCGAGGTGGATGGCGAACTCGCCGACGATCGTCTTGCCCGCACCCGTCGGAGCGGCCACCAGAACACTGCGCCCCTCCTCGAGCGCATGACAGCCCGCGAGCTGGAACGGGTCGAGGTCGAAGCGCTGCGCTGCCGAGAAGGCGGTGGTGACGGGATGACTGCGGTCCTGCGAAGCCCGGGCATATCGCTCTGCCGGACTCAGGTCCGTCACGCGATGGCCTCGGGCGGGAGGAGCGCAGTGGCGCGTTTGGCGCGCCGTCGGTCGAACAGCAGCGACAGTGCGGCCGCAGCGAAGAACAGCACGATCAGCATCCCCGACAGCATGAGCATGCTCACCACGTCGGCTGCGGGCGTGGCGAGCGCCGAGAAGGCGACCGCCACCAGGACTGCCACGCGCCAGCCCTTCAGGATGGCCTTGCCGCTCATGACGCCGGCGAGATTGAGCGCCACCAGGAACACGGGCAGGACGAAGGAGATCCCCACCACGATCAGCAGCTTGAAGACGAAGTCGTAATAGTACGAGGCGTCGAAGAAGGACGCGCCCCCGTCGGGGACGAACCCCGTCATGAGCTCGACGATATGGGGCATGACGAAGAGTCCCACCGCGCATCCCGCAAAGAACAGCGGCACCGCAGCGGCGACGAAGCCGACGGTGTACTTGATCTCCTTGCGCGTGAGCCCGGGCATGATGAACGCCCAGATCTGCCAGAGCCAGATCGGGGCGGAGATCAGGATGCCGATCGCGAACGACATCCGCAGGCGCAGGTCGAACGCGCCCGTCACCGTACTGAACATCAGCTCGACCTTGGCCGCCTCGCCCTCGCGCTCAGCGATCTGGCGGATCGGCTCCGTGATCAGATAGATCACGGCATCCGTGATGAAGAACGCGACCACCATGCCGACGATGAGCGCGATCGCCGCGTACATGATGCGCTTGCGCAGCTCGACCAGGTGCTGGCCGAGTGACATGCGCTTGTCGCGCGCCGGCTCGTCGGGGTCGGCCACGCGCGGCGATCCTGCTGTGGCCACGCGCGTGTCAGGACTTGGTATCGGAGGTCCTGCTCGCGTCGGCGGTGGTCGGGGTGACCGATGCTTCGCTTGCGGGCGCTTCTACCGAGTCCGTCTTGCCGCTGGGCGTCTCCTCGTCCTTCATGGCCTTCATCTCACCCTTGAAGACGCGGGCGGACTGGCCCATGCTCTTGGCGAGCGCGGGGAGCTTCGCGGCGCCGAACAGCAGGAGGATGACGGCGAGCAGGATGAGAAAGTGCCACCCCGTAAGATTTCCGAGCATGTCGAGTCCTTCCGGTTCGTGGTTCCAGTGTATCCCGCGAAGAATGGCGCAGCGGCATCTCCCCGGTTAGTCCAAGGCACCTCAACGGTACTGCACGAGTCCGGCCTCCGCCCACGCCGCCGCCGCTCGGCGAGCGGATTCCGGCTCGATGATCTCGACCGCCCCGGCGCGGCGCGCAGCCAGCCGGCGCAGGCTGTACTCGTCCGCGACACGCATCGTCGCCGTCGACACCCCGTTCACCGTCGTCACCTGGGCGCGGTCGAGGTAGTCCCCGAGGAGCGGGGCGAGCGACTGCGGGAAGCGGATGCGGGCGACGATGTCGCCGCCGCCCGTCTCGAACCACTCGGGAATCGGGTCTTCGCCGTGCTCGATCGGGATGTCCGTCAGCTCCAGGTCGCTGACACGATCGAGGTGGAAGGTCCGCATCGCCTCGCGCATGTGGCACCATCCCTGCAGGTACCACTCCCCCGTCGCGATGAGCACCTTCACCGGATCGACCGTGCGGGTGGTCGGCGCGGCATCCGGAGCCTTGTACGTGAATGAGACGGCCACGCGGCGGCGGAGCGCCTCCGCCACGGCGTCGCGTACCGCATCGACCGGCCCGGGTGCCAGGATCACATCGGCAGGGGTGCTGGACGCGCCCCGCGCCAGCTTGGCGAGCAGCCCCGCGAACAGCTCTGTATCCCCGACGCCGGGGATCGCGCGGGCCATCTGCAGTCCGGTCAGCAGCGCCGCTGCCTCGCGGGCGGTGAGCTTGGGCGCGCGCTCCAGTCCGACCGAATTCGTGATGACGACGATGTCGCGTTCGTCCAGGAGATCCCAGTCGATGTCGAACAGGTCGTTGGCCATCTGCCAGTACCCGCCGTCACCGGGCAGACCGATGACCGTGAGCGAGACGACCATCGACCTCATCTGCTCGGGCGTCACATCGAACTCGTCGGCCGCCTCCGCGATCGACACCTCGCCCTTGCCGATCAGGTACGGCACGAGCTGCAGCATCAGCGCCGCCCGGTCGGTGGCCACGAGGGGTCTGCGTGCCGTCATGCGACACCTCCATGCGCGTTGAGCGTCTTCTCCAGCCGGGCGATGACCTCGTCGCGGAGGTCCGCGGGTTCGACGACGCGCACCTCGGGTCCGTACGACGCCAGCTCGTCGGCGAACACATGCGCATCCACGTAGGGGACGTGGATTCCCTGCTCGGCCGGGCGGCTCCGACGGCTCAACCGGAGCGCCGCCTCGGTGCCCGGATTGACCTCGAGCAGCGCGCTGTGCCGACTGGCGACGTCATCCAGCCCTTCGAGAGCCCGCTCCCCCGCACCGTCGCGGAGCGCAGAATCGAAGCCTTCCCTGGTGACGGTCACGTCACCGACGATCCGGGTGAGGAGGAATGTGCGGTCGGCGGCCACGTCCAGGTCGAACCCGAAGACATGCCACCTCCCCTCGTACTCGACCAGCGCCAGCGGGCGAAGGCGGCGAGTGCGCGGCGCCTGCTCGCCCGGCTTCAGATAGGGGAATGTGACGACACGGGAAAGCTCGATGGCCTGCTGGAGCCCCGCGAACGACGGCTCGCGCAGGCTGATGCGGGGCGAGTAGCCGATGATCGGCTCCCCCACCGGGATCCCGAGAGCACGGATCTTGCGCAGGCCGCTGCGGGCGTCGGCCGACATCGAACCCTCGCTCCAGACGCCGCCGGCGAGGTTCAGCAGCGCGAGCTCCGCGGAGGTGAAGACGATGTCCTCGGGCAGCTCGTACTCGGCGGTCGGCACACGGTAGCGCGCCTCGCGCAGATCGTCGGGATCGGCCCAGTCGCCGATGGTCTCGATCGGCACGCCCAGCCGTCGGAGGCTCTCCTTGTCGCGTTCGAACATCTTCTCGAGCGCGTCTTTGGACGCCCCCGCTTCGGACTGCTCGCGGTAGCCTGCCACCGAACTGAGGATCGTGTCCTTCGTCAGTCCCTGATCGGTCGCGACGAGCGCGACGACCAGGTTGACGAGCCGCTCCTCGGGCGGGTTCTTCGCAGATGCGTTCGCAGGCACGGACCTCATCCTAGGTCGCGGAGATCAACCCTCGTCGGAGGCGGGGGCCTGATCGAGGCCGAGGATGTCCACGACGAACACGAGCGTCGAGTCGGCCGGGATCGGTCCCTGCGCCTGATCGCCGTACCCCTGATCAGGCGGGATCACCACCAGGACCTGCGAGCCGACCGTCTGGCCGTCCAGCGCCTCGGAGAAGCCCGGGATCATCGTGTCGAGATCCACCGACTGCGGCTCGCCATCCCAGGTCGTCTCGAAGACGGTGCGGTCCTCCCAGGTCAGGCCGGTGTAGTGCACGCGCACGGGCTCGTCGCCGGTCACGACCGGCCCTTCGCCCTTCTTCAGGGTCTCGACGACGAGCTCGCTCGGAGGCTCCGCGTCGGGCACGATGATGCCCGGCCGGCCGTCGGGCGCACGCACGACCGTCGGTGCGCCGTTGCCGACGATGAACTGGTCGGCTCCGTCGGCCTTCGGCAGGTACACCTTGCGGATGTCCACGACCGCGACCGCCGATTCGTCCTCGGCCATCTCCAGGCCGGAGGTCGTGGCTTCGTCGATGCCGCCCGGGGGCAGAGCGACCACGATGCGCGACCCTTCGGTCGCACACTCGAGGGCCTCGGAGAAGCCGGGAACGACCTCGTTCCATCGGGCGACCGTCGACACCGCTGAGAGGTCTCCGTCGTAGCTGGTCTCGACCAGGCCTTCGCCGCTCTCGCCACTGGTGATGCTGACGTCCATCACGACCAGCTGGCTGTCGGAGGTGATGGGAGTGCCGTCACCGACCACCAGGTCTTCGTACGCGGCCGTGGTCACCCGGAACGGCGTGTACAGCTCGACCTCCGGTGCCTCGTCGGTGGGGCCTGTCACGGTGATCTGCTCCATCACCTCGGGCGGCGACGCCTCGGGGCGCGGGCAGGCATCGGCACCGGGCAGTGAGCAGCCGGTCAGGCCGAGCGCGGCCAGTCCGAGGACCGCGAGGGAAGCGGAGATCTTGCGCACCGGAACAGTCTAGATGCGTCGCGCGCGCTCACTGGGACCGGTCGGACTCGCCTGTCGCGGCACGGCGCGCACCGTCGGCGGCCCGCTCGGCCTCGCGGACGCGCTTGCGCAGGTTCTTGTCGGTGATCTGCCGATCGCCGACCGCACCCGGCGTCCACAGCTCGACATCCTCGTCGCCGTAGCTCGACTTCGACGCACGGCGCTTCTGCTCGGGTGCGACGGCGCCCGGAGCCAGACGCCGCGCCCACACCAGGAAACCCGTGTGGGCGACCATGCGATGATCGGGGCGCACCGCCAGGCCCTCCACGTGCCAGCCGCGCACCATCGTCTCGTTCGCATCGGGTTCGGTGAACAGACCGGTCGCCCGGATGTACTCCGCGGCCCTGCTGAGCTGGGTGGCGGTGGCGACGTAGCACAGCACCACGCCACCGGGCGTGAGCGCGTCCGCGACGACGTCGACGCACTCCCACGGCGCGAGCATGTCGAGCACGACGCGATCGACGGATGCCGGGGCGACGGCATCCGGAAGCTCTTCCACGAGGTCGCCGACCACGACGTCCCAATTGCCCGGTACACGTCCCAGGAACGTCTCGACGTTCGCTCTGGCCACGTCGGCGAATTCGCCACGACGCTCGAAGGACACCAGCCGGCCGTCGTCGCCGATCGCCCTCAGCAGCGACATCGCGAGTGCGCCCGAGCCGACGCCGGCCTCGACCACGACGCTGCCCGGGAAGACGTCGGCCTGAGCGATGATCTGCGCCGCATCCTTCGGGTAGACGATGGCGGCGCCGCGCGGCATCGACATCACGAAATCGCGCAGCAGCGGGCGGAGGGCGAGGTACTCGTGACCTGCGCTGTTTGCGACCACAGAGCCGTCGGGCTGACCGATGAGGGCAGTGTGGCGCAGCACGCCGTGGTGGGTGTGCAGCTCACCGTCTTCGCGCAGGGTGATGGTGTGCAGCCGGTTCTTCGGCCCGGTCAGCTGCACGCGGTCGCCGATCCGGAAGGGACCGCTGGGTCGTTCGACGGTCATGGGGTCGCCCCTCTCGCGAGGCGGGCGTGCCTCTGCAGGTGGTCGGCGTGGAACCGGGCCACGTCGTCGGCGGTGCGGCCCTCGAGCGTCGGCCATACGGCGTGCGCGCCCGCCCCGGTGATCGAGACCATGAGCGGCACGCCGATGACCGCCGCACCGGATGCGACGGCGGAACGGAGGCCGTTGGGCGAGTCCTCGATGGCCACCGTGTCGTGCGGGAGGACGCCGAGCGCCTCGCAGGCCTGCAGGTAGGGGTCGGGGAACGGCTTGGGTCGCGTGGAATCGTCGCCGGCGATCACCACGTCGAAGGCCTCGAAGTCGATGAGGTCGACGACCGTCTGCGCCATCCGGCGCAGCGACATCGTCACGAGCCCCGTCTTGATCCCCGCGGCACGCAGACTCGCGAGCAGCTCGCGTGCGCCGGGACGGAACGGGACGCCCTTGGTCGCCAACTGGCCCATGACGTCGTCGGTCAGATGATCGACGATGTCGTGGATGCCCATCCGCACTCCGGCGTCCTGGAAGATGCGCGCGGAATCCTCCAGGCCCAGCCCGACGAGTCTCAGCGCCTGCTCATGCGACCACGTGCCGCCGAAGCGCTCCACGAGCGGTGTCTCCGCCGCCATCCAGTACGGCTCCGTGTCGACGAGCGTCCCGTCCATGTCCCACAGGACCGCTGCCAGGCTGCTCGAGTTCACTGCTCCATGCTAGTCAGCGCTGTGGAGCCTATTCTGGATGCACCCCGCGGATGCGGGGCGGAGGAGGTCGCGTGGACGGACTGGGACGCAAGGTGCTCGTGGCCGCGTTCGACGGGTGGAACGACGCCGGCGAGGCGGCGTCCGCGGCGATCGCACACCTGCGCGAGAGCGGGGACTACGAACCCGTCTTCTCCGTCGACCCCGAGCTCTACTTCGATTACCAGTACACGCGGCCGCAAGTGGCGATCGACGGCGACGGCAGGCGCCTGCTGAAGTGGCCGGAGGCGACGATCCTCAAGCCCGTCAAGCCGACGCGCAGCACTCAGCTCTGGCTGCTCACGGGTGTCGAGCCGGCCCGTGCCTGGCAGGCGTTCGCGGGCGAGTTCATCGATGTCGCGCTCCGCGAGGACATCACCGGTTTCGTCGGCCTGGGCTCGATGATGTCGGATGTGCCGCACACGCGACCGATCTCCGTGTTCGCGGGCAGCGACAGCGAGCAGGTGCGGACCGCCCTGGACCTGGAGCGGAGCACCTACGAAGGTCCGGTCGGGATACTCAGCGTCCTCTCGCACGCCGCAGATGCGGCCGGGATCCCGTCGGCCAGCCTCTGGGCCAGTGTGCCGCACTACGTGGCAGGGCACACGCCGTCGCCGAAGGCGACGCTGGCCCTGCTGGACCGGCTGGAAGACCTCACCGGCGCTCCCGTCGCGCGTGGCGAGCTCGCGTCGGAATCGGCGGCGTGGGAGGCCTCGATCGATGCGGCCGCTGCCGACGACGAGGAGATGACGGAGTACATCCGGCAGCTCGAGCGCACCCGCGACACGTGGGACTCCCCGGAGGCGTCCGGCGACGCGATCGCCCAGGAGTTCGAGAAGTACCTCCGCCGCGGCGGGCCCGGAAGCGGCGATGGTCCGACCAAGCCCGGGCGCGACGAACCACGGCGGTAGCGGCATCCGTCGTCTTCTCCGAGCTCAGTAGGGCTGCAGCACGCCCGTGCTCAGAAGCACCAGCAGCAGGCTGCCCAGCGCGACGCGGTAGACCACGAACGGCAGGAAGCTGTGCTTGGAGATCCAGCTCATGAAGAATGCGATCACGCCGAGGGCGACGAAGAAGGCCACCACCGTGGCGACGGCCGTCTCGGTGAGGGTGAACACTCCCGGCTCGTTCCAGCTCTTGGCGAGCTGGTAGAAGCCGCTGCCGAACACCGCCGGGATCGCGAGCAGGAACGCGTATCGGGCCGCCGCCGCGCGCTCGTAGCCCATGAACAGGCCGGCGGTGATCGTGCCGCCCGACCGCGAGACCCCGGGGATCAGGGCGAGGGCCTGCGCGAATCCGTAGATGACGCCCTGCGGGATCGTGATGTCCTTGAGCTGGCGCTTCTTGGCACCCACCAGATCCGCGATGCCCAGCAGGACTCCGAAGAAGATGAGCGTGCCGGCGATCAGCCAGAGTGAGCGGAAGGTCGTCTCGATCTGATCCTGGAAGAGCAGACCGAGAACGACGATCGGGATGCTGCCCACGATGATCAGCCAGCCCATCTTGGCATCGGGGTCGTTGCGCGGGATCTTTCCGAAAAGCGCCTGGAACCACCGCGTGATGATCCGCACGATGTCGCGCCAGAAGAACAGCACCACCGCGGCCTCCGTCCCGATCTGGGTGATGGCGGTGAACGCGGCACCGGGATCCTGCGCGCCCGGCAGGAACTCCCCGAGGATGCGCAGGTGCGCGCTGGATGAGATCGGGAGGAACTCGGTGAGTCCCTGGACCAGTCCGAGGATGATCGCCTCAATGAGCATGGGCGCCTTTCGTGCGGAGGTGGTTCGAGCGTCGTCGGTCGCGTGGACGGGAGGGCCGCGAGGCCCGGGTCAGTAGGTGCGCAGCAGGTCGGTCAGCACGCGCTGGCCGAAGGTCAGCGCATCCAGGGGGACGCGCTCGTCGACGCCGTGGAACATCCCCGTGAAGTCCAGATCGGCGGGCAGCTTCAGAGGTGCGAAGCCGTAGCCCGCGATGCCGAGCGCGGCGAGCGCCTTGTTGTCGGTGCCGCCGCCCAGCAGATAGGGGATCACCGGCACACCGGGGTCCGCGCGTCCGAGAGCTGCCACCATCGCGTTCACGAGAGCTCCCTCGAGGGGCACCTCGAGTCCGATGTCCCTCACGACGATCTCGATGTCGACGTCGTCGCCGACGATCCGACGGATGTCGGCAAGCGTCTCGTCTTCGGCACCGGGAAGGGTCCGCACGTCGATCAGCGCTTCGGCGAGGTCGGGGATGACATTGTGCTTGTAGCCGGCGGTGAGGCCCGTGGGGTTCGTGGTCGTGCGCAGGGTCGAGCGGAGGAAGCCCTCGGCGGGGCCGCTTGCGGCTGCGAGCTCGTCGGGCTCCGCGCCCTCGAAGTCGCCGAGCTGCCCGAGCCCGGAGAGCATGGCCTCTGTCGTCGCGGTCAGGCGAACCGGCCATTCCGTTCTGCCGAGCGCAGCGACGGCCTCCGCGAGACGCGTCACGGCGTTGTCGGGGTGCACACGGCTGCCGTGGCCGGCTCGGCCGCGGGCGCGCAGGCGGATCCAGATCAGGGCCTTCTCCCCCACCTGCAGCAGATACGCACGCCGTTCTCCCACAGCGATGGAGTACCCGCCGACCTCGCTGATGGCCTCGGTGGCGCCCGCGAACCATTCGGGTCGGTGTGCGACGACGAGCTGCGATCCCTCGATACCGCCGTTCTCCTCATCGGCGAAGAACACCACGACCAGGTCGCGCTCCGGCTGCTGTCCGGCGCGCACGATCTCGGCCACCGACGCGAGGATCATGGCGTTCATGTCCTTCATGTCGACGGCGCCGCGGCCCCACAGCATTCCGTCTCGGATCTCTCCCGCGAAAGGATCGACCGACCAGTCGGCGGCCATCGCCGGCACGACATCGAGGTGGCCGTGCAGCACGAGCGCGGGCTTGGCCGGGTCGCGACCGGGCACGCGCGCCATCACGTTCGTACGACGCGGGACCGGCTCGTAGTACTCAGGCTGCAGACCCAGCGCCTCGAGGTAGGCGCCGACGTACTGCGCAGCCTCGCGCTCGCCTTCTGCGCGGCCGCCGCCCCAATTCGTCGTGTCGAAGCGGATCAGATCACGCGCGATGCGGACGACCTCGGGAAGGTCGGAGTCTCGCGAGGGCATGCGGACAAACCTACCGGCGAAGAGCGTGCGTTCCTGAAACGGCCGGGTTACGGGCGTGAGTCGGATGCCGGGACCCGATCGTCGGAGAAACGAAGAAGGCCCCCGCCGGGGGACCTTCTTCGCTCTGTGCGCGAGGCGGGACTTGAACCGTCCAGGCGCCTGCCTCATGGGCATGCATCAAGGGGCATCCGGCCTTGATATTCCCCGGGTGTGACCGATCAGCCTCGATCGTTATCCACAGGGCGATACGGCACGATGCGCCGTCTGTGGCACATCGGACGGCATATCAGGCGATCACTGGCAGGTCACAGTGATCCACGGCTCTCGGCGACCGCTCTAGTTGAGGGGGAACCCCCTCCGACACGCCCGCTGGCTCCCGGTTCGCGCCTCATGACAGCACCGCCGGCGAACGCGTCCAGGTACCATGGCCCTTCTCGCCCGACGAGAGTGCGGAAATAGGGAACGCCGGCGGAGCTTCGTCGATCTCGAATTGACCACGCCTTCGTGACGCGCTCTTCCTGCTCATGTGGATCTGGAACGCCGGCGGAGCTTGGCGGATCCGGAAGTGACCTGGGCCCTTCTCGGCGTGCTCTTCCTGCTCATGTGCGTGCTAGGGATCATCTCCGCCTCGAGTGCCGGTCGTCCCATGACCGACCATTCCGCGTAAGTGATCGGCCGGGTTACGGTCAGTCCGGTGTACCACACCGTTGAGTTGCCGTAGTCCTTGTAGACGGAATCGCCCGGGAACCGAACCTTGACAATGGGCTGCGGGAAAGCTTCGCCTGCCACTGGCTAGTGATCACACCACCCATCCCGTGGGTATCGTGACGAACGCGATGTTGCTTCTCAGCAGTTTGCCGAATTCTTCATTGCGCTGAGTCAAGGGTTGGAAACCAGATGACTGCCACTCGTTATAGGTCACGACGTGCTTGCCTCCAACGAGTCCTGAACCCAGAGTTCCGGCGTTCCCGCCCACTGGTAGTAGACGGAACCCTTGATCCACCCTGCGTTGCGTGGGGCCCGGGTGCCCGCACGCTGCCAGTCGACAAATGTGAGTTCCTTCCATACCCAACGAGACTCTTCCTGGCCGAAGAACGTCACTGCGTACAGCGTCGGTGACCACGGGTATTTGACGTAGTCGGTGGGAGCAGGAAGCGGTGTGGGGAAACCAAGCGCTTGCCACTCGGCAAATGACAGCGCGGCGATTGTGGCCGGAGTGACTGCCCACACGGAGCCGTCGTATTTGGTCGTGTAGTACTCGGTCGTGCCTGCTACACAATCGAAGACGTACGTGCCGGCAGCGACCTCGGTGAACGGCTGGGTAGGTTGCGTGGTCCTGGGTTCCTGCGGGGACTGCGACACGTCAAAGCTGTACGTCGCGTCCTCGATCGTCATCGGGTCACCGCCCGATGCAACGCGCATCGACTCTCCTGGACCCAGCCAGCCGCCGTCGCCGAACCATGGCGTCCCGGAAACGTCGTAGACATTTGACCGAAGGAAGAAGGTCGCGGTGTTGCTCGCCGGGTTCGTGATGCGGATGCCCGACGGGTACTGAGAATCGCACTCTACCGACGGCTCGACCGTAACCATTTCGTCGGTTGCGTCGGCTACACAATCGAAGACGTACGTTCCGGACGCGACCTCGGTGAACGGCTGGGTCGCCTGCGTGGTCCCAGGTTCCTTCGGGGACTGCGACACGTCATAGCTGTACGTCGCGTCCTCGGCCGTGGCCCCACGCGACGCCATCGGCATCGACTCTCCCGGAGCCAGCCAGCCGCCATCGCCGAACAGTGGCGTACCAGCCGCGTCGTAGACGGCGGAGTCAAGAAAGAACGTCTGCGTGTTGCTTGCCGGGTTGGTGATAGTAAGGCCAGACGACTTCTCGCCGTCACAATTCACCAACGGCTCGACCAACACCGACTCACCGGCCGCGACGGATCAATTACTTCCGCGCTCGCGGGTGCGACCCCCAACCCCACGGCCAGCAAAGAACCACCAGCGATCATCGCCAGCATTGATCGAACCCTCATCGACAACCTTCCCCAGAAGTAAACAGGCGCGCGACACCGCTGGCCTCCCCGCCCGACTGATCCCCATGGCGACGACCAAGGCTAACTCATCGCGGGAGCTCAGAATGATCGATCGTTTCTGCGCGGGCGCCGCCCTGGGGCGCTGGTGAGGCGCTGGCGTGTCGGCGGTGGCGCGGTAGCCTGATCCCCTCAGGCCGGGAAAGGGAACCGGCCAGGTGACGAAGAACCGGCGCTACGAAGCGCACTATGACCAGCTGAACGACCAGCGCATAGAGCAGACGGCCGCGCAGCTATCCCCTGCACGCTCCCCCAGCAGGCCTACGGGCCGCAGCCGTCGTATCGGTTCGAGGTCGTCCGCCCGACGTCCGGGCGTGGATCACCTGGCGCGACGCTTCCGCGACGAAGATACCCGCCGTTGCTGCCGGTGAACGATCGCGTCTGGCGGAGCGCAGTGACTCGGCGCTGACGTCCACAGGGACCGTTCGCTAGAGTCGCGAGAGTGACAACGACACCCTCTCACTCACCCCTATCCGACCGGCCGCACGAACGACGCTATTGGGAAACGCCTCTGGACCGTCCCGCTGTGTAGGTACCCGCACGGCACTGACCCGCTCGCCCGCTCCGCACCCTCGCCGTCTGTTGCACACGCGATGCAGCGTAGCCTGACCAGTTCTTCCCGTCGTCACGTAGCTGGCTCCGAGCCCCGGTCGCGGGTGATGTCGCGCGGCAAGCGAAGAGGCAGGGGCGTGATGAGTTCGAGTCGGCGGGTCTTGCCGCTGCGCACGGTGATCCTGACGCACTGCGTGAGCTTCCTGCGACCATCGAGAGGGCTACCAAGCTGTATCGCGGCAAGGCACTCGCTGTATCGCGGCAAGGCACTCGAAGAGAAGCAGTGGGAAGTTCTCCACTTTGGGTATCCGCGACGTGTTGGACGACGATCAGCTGACTAAGAAGAAGAACAGCATCTGTTCCAACTCGCGAACGCGCTCGGCCTAGACCTGCAACAACTCGCCACGCGAACGTGGGACCGTGACGTGTACCAGGACTATCAGTACGCGCTCTGGCACACCGTCGCCTACACCGGTCTGCGGCGCTCTGAGGCGCTCGCGCTCCGATGGGGCGACATCGACCTAGCGGGCGCCCGGCTCAGCCTCAGGCGAGCCGCGGACACGACACAGCGTGACACCGTGAATTCTCCGAAGTCTGGGCACGCTCGAGCCGTGGATATCGACTCCGAGACAGTCAGCATCCTCCGGGCGTAGAAGGCGACAGCGGGAGCGATCGCCCTGCAGCTCGCACGCGCGGACGCATACGTGTTCGGTGACGATGACGGGCGGCTCAGGAACCCCGACGACATCGGCCGGCGGTGGGATCACCGCGTCAGGCTTGCTCAGCGCGCGCTCGGCGCCGAGGCGCTCCCCCGGCTCACGCTCCACGGTCTGCGGCACACTCACGCGACGCTCCTGCTCGAGCTGGGCATTCATCCCAAGGTCGTTCAGGAGCGCCTCGGACACTCCAACATCAGCACGACGATGAACATCTACAGTCACGTCACGCCGACGATGCAGCGGGAAGCCGTGGAGCGGCTCGCGGGCCTCATGAACGGCACATCGCAGAGCTAGAGCACATACTGCGGCACATCGGCTCCGACAGAGAACCGGCCCCGTCCAGGTTTCCCTGGTCAGGGCCGGTTTCTCTCTCTGTGCGCGAGGGGGGACTTGAACCCCCACGCCCTATACGGGCACTAGCACCTCAAGCTAGCGCGTCTACCTATTCCGCCACCCGCGCATGGGTGTGGGTTGTCGCCAACCGAAGATCGACATTATCACGTCCGCCCCACGGCCCGGAAACCAGCTCAGCCGACGGAGACCCCGAAGATCCAGCCCAGGACGTAGGTCACCGCTGCAGCTCCGAAGCCGATGCCGAGCTGACGGAGGGCACGGCGCAGCGGCGGTGCTCCGGACAGCAGCCCCACCATCGCCCCGGTCGCCATGAGAGCGACTCCGACGAGCACCAGCGCCGTGACGACGGCCGTCAGTCCCGACAGTCCGAAGATCCAGGGAAGCACGGGAATGACGGCGCCCGATGCGAAGAAGAGGAAGCTCGACAGCGCCGCATTCCATGCCCCGCCGACGAGCTCGTGATCGGTCGGCGCCTCCAGCGGCCCACTGTGCGCGGCGGTGCCCTCCTGCGCCGCCGTCACCACCAGACGAGCTCGTGCGAGCGCCTCGTCTTGGGGCATTCCCCTGGTGCGATACACCAGGGCGAGCTCGTTCGCATCGAGATCGAGATCGGGAAGCGATTCGTCGGCGTAGGTGTTCGGCTCCGTCGCCGCAAGCAGCTCGCGTTGCGAGCGGACGGAGACGAACTCGCCCGCCCCCATCGACAGCGCCCCGGCGAGCAACCCCGCGATGCCGCTGAAGAGCACGAACTGCGGCGCCACCCCCGTCGCACCGATGCCCATCACGAGGGCGAGATTGGACACCAGACCGTCGTTGGCACCGAAGACGGCGGCCCGGAACGTGCCGGAGAGTCGCCGACGGCCGCGCGCGGCCAGACCTCGGACCACTTCGTGGTGGATCTTCTCGTCGGCCGCCATCGTGGGGGTTGCGAACGGTTCGCTCTCGTAGGGCGACCGCGCCTCGGCGTTCTGGGCGAGTGCGAGGACGAAGATCGAGCCGAACCGCTTCGCCATCCATCCCAGGAGGACGGTCCGGGCAGCCGGCCGAGGCAGTCGTGCGGGCTCCCCGCCGAGAAGATGGAGCCAGTGTGCTTCGTGCCGGCCCTCGGCATCCGCGAGGGCGGTCAGGATTTCGCGCTCTTCTCCCTCGCGGCGAGCGGCGAGCTCGCGATAGATCTGCGCTTCGGCGCGTTCGTCGACGAGGTACTGCGCCCAACGGCGACGGTCGCGGGGTGTGGGCTGCGCGGGCACGCTCAATGAGGCCTCCGTGGCGGCGGTGCGAGGACCCTTCCACGCTAGCCAGCGCGTGGCACCGGACCCGCCCGGAACCGGCGATTGCCAGCATTTCGGGGCTCCGAACCGCCGATCAGGACCGAACCCGTGATCGCAGCACGTCGATGCGCGCCTGCAGCTGGGCCACCGTCGCATGGGAGACCGCCGGTCCTCCGCATACGCGACGGAGCTCGGCGTGCACCATCCCGTGCGGGTCGCCGGTCTGTCGCGCATACAGTCCCACGAGGCTGTTCAGCAGCTGGCGCTGCTCCTTGAGCGTCCGGTGAAGCGCCGGCGGCGGTGTCTGCTCCGACGGCCCCTCGCGGGCTTCGCGGGCGCGGCGGTGCCGGCTCTGCCGGGCCTGCCGCTGCTGCAGCAGCTCGTGCACGTGCTCGGGTTCGAGCAGCCCCGGAAGCCCGAGGAACTCCTCTTCCTCGGGAGTCCCAGGCACCGCCAGCTGGCCGAATTCCCGGCCGTCGTACAGGACCCGGTCGAAGTGGGCGAGCGAGCCGAGCGCCTGGTAGGTGAACTCATAGGTCAGCGCATCGGATGCCGATTCCCCGCGCTCGGCGGCATCCATCGCATCGTCGTCGAGGGCCCATTCGTCATCGCCCGAGCTGTCGCGGTCGAGCGCATGGTCGCGCTGCCGCTCCATCTCGCCGGCGAGCGCCATCAGCTGCGGTACGTGAGGGAGGAACACGCTGGCGGTCTCGCCACGCCGGCGCGCACGCACGAAGCGGCCGATCGCCTGCGCGAAGTACAGGGGCGTGGACGCCGACGTCGCGTACACGCCGACCGCGAGCCGCGGAACGTCCACGCCCTCCGAGACCATCCGCACCGCCACCATCCACCGCTTCGTGCTCGTGGCGAAGGCCTCGATCCGCCCGGAGGCCTCGGCCTCGTCGGAGAGCACGATCGCGGGCTCCTCGCCGGTGAGGTCGTGCAGGATCGCGGCGTAGGCCCGCGCGGCGGTCTGGTCGGTCGCAATGACCAGTCCCCCGGCATCCGGAACCTGTTCGCGCACCTCGGTGAGCCGCCGGTCGGCCGACCGCAGCACGGCCGGGATCCACTCCCCCTCCGGATTCAGCGCGGTCCGCCACGCCTGTGCGGTGATGTCCTTGGTGTTGTCCTGCCCGAGCTGCGCCTCCATCTCGTCGCCCGTGCGCGTCCGCCAGCGCATCTGCCCGGCGTAGACGAGGAAGATCACCGGGCGGACCACACCGTCGGCGAGTGCGCGGCCGTAGCCGTAGCTGTAGTCGGTGCGCGAGATGCGGATGCCGTGCTCGTCGGGGTGATACTCCACGAACGGAATCGGCGCCGTGTCGCTGCGGAACGGTGTGCCCGACAGCAGCAGCCGGCGGGTCGCACGGCCGTACGCCTCGCGCAGGGCATCGCCCCAGCTGAGAGCGTCGCCGCCGTGGTGCACCTCGTCGAGGATCACGAGCGTCCGGGCATCCTCCGTCACGCGCTGGTGCGCAGCCGCTTTCACGGCGACCTGGGCGTAGGTCACCGCGACGCCGTGATAGTGCCGTGCAGGCGCCACGTGACGGTTGCTGAAGGCAGGGTCGAGGCGGATGGAGACGCGGGCCGCGGCATCCGCCCACTGCGTCTTCAGATGCTCGGTCGGTGCGACGACGACGATGCGGTCGATGATCCGGCGGCGCAGCAGCTCGGTCGCCAGACGCAGTGCGAAGGTCGTCTTGCCGGCACCGGGCGTCGCGGCGGCGAGGAAGTCGCGCGGCCCCGATCCGGCGCCGTCCGGTCCGTCGAGGCTGAAGTAGCGGTCGAGGGCCTCGGCCTGCCACGCGCGCAGCCGCTCGGCGGTTCCCCATGGCGCGCGCTGCGGGTAGGCCGGCGACAGATGCTCCGCGGCGAAGCTGCCCAGGTGCGGCCCCGGAGCTTCTGGGAGGGCGTCGTCGTCCACGCCATCCCCTCCCTCACCTCGTCGCCATGCGGCACACCCGCAACGACTGACCACCCTAGACGAGCCGGGAGACATCGACCGGTCGCGCTACTCTCGAAGGGCTCATGATCCGAGGAAGACCGATGCCCGCCAGCGATGACCCCAGTTCCGAAACCGTGAATCTCGGTCCGCACCCCTGGCGACGATTCGTCGCTCTCGGTGACTCCTTCACCGAGGGCATCGGCGACCCCGAGCCGGCCTCCCCCGACGGCCACCGCGGGTGGGCCGACCGCGTCGCGGAGGTGCTCTCGCAACAGGTCGACGACTTCGCGTACGCGAATCTCGCCGTGCGCGGCAAGCTCATCGCCCAGATCGTCGCCGGTCAGGTGGATGCCGCGCTCGCGCTGAAGCCCGACCTGATCACCTTCGCCGCCGGAGGCAACGACGTCATCCGCCCCGGCACCGACCCCGACGACATCGCCGCGCAGTTCGAGGACGCCGTCGTGCGGCTGAGCCGCGACGGAGCGACTCTCGTCGTGTTCACGGGCATCGACACGGACTTCACGCCCGTATTCCGCCGCTTCCGCGGCAAAGTCGCGATCTACAACGAGAACATCCGCGCGATCGCCGAGCGCTACGACTGCATCGTGGCCGACCAGTGGGCGTTGAAGGAGGTGCAGGATCCGCGGTTCTTCGACCCCGACCGTCTGCACTACAACCCGCTCGGCCATCACGAAGTCGCGCGGATGGTGCTCCGAGCGCTCAACGTGCCCAACGATCTGCTCCCCATGCAGCCGGACCTCCTGCCGGTCAGAACCTGGCGGGAAGCGCGCACCGAAGACTTCGTGTGGGCGCGCACGCACTTCGTGCCGTGGGTTCTGCGGCGCGTCCGCCACCAGTCCTCCGGCGACGAGATCACCGCGAAGCGTCCCGATGCGATGCCGGTCATATCGCTCGCACGCTCCTCCGATCCCGACGCGCCGGCCGATCGGCTCTAGCGCGTCAGCGCCCAGAGCGCGACTGCTCCCGCGGCGGCCACGTTGAGGGAGTCGACTCCGCCGGCCATCGGAATCGTGACGATCGTATCGGCCGACCGCAGCGCGCGGGCGCTGAGGCCGTCGCCCTCCGACCCCAGCAGCACGGCGACCCGCTCGGGCCGGTGCGCGGCGAATTCGTCGAGCGGCACCGCATCATCGGCGAGCGCCAGCGCGGCCAGATGGAAGCCGGCTTCCGTGAGCGCACTGCGCGCCTCCGGCCACGTCCGCAGGCGGGTCCACGGCACCTGGAACACGGTGCCCATGCTCACCCGCACGCTGCGTCGGTACAGCGGGTCAGCGCATCGAGGCGAGATCAGCACGGCGTCGGCGCCGAGCGCGGCGACGCTGCGGAACACGGCGCCCACATTCGTGTGGTCGACGATGTCGTCGAGGACCACGACGGTCCGCGCGGCGGCCACGACGTCCGCGATCGGCGGCGGCACCGGCCGGTGCATCGCGGCCAGCGCACCGCGGTGCACGGCGTAGCCGGTCACCGATTCGGCCACTGCGGCGTCCACGACGTAGACCGGCACCTCGGCCTGCTCGATGAGCAGCTCCGCGACCTCGGACAGCCACTTCTCCTGGACGAGCACCGACCGGGGCCGGTGACCCGCACGAAGCGCACGGCCGATCACCTTCGCCGACTCCGCCATGTACAGGCCGCCCGCGGGCTCGAGCACGCGCCGCAGCGCGACGTCGGTCAGATCGCGGTAGTCCGCGAGCCGCGGGTCGGCGGAGTCGGCGATCTCGATGACCCGCATGGGCACCACCCTCCGGTACACGAACGCCGTCCACTCTGACAGAGTGGACGGCCGCGTAACATCCCGGTAAACCGCTCCGCCTACACTCTGACAACAGGTGAGCTCCAGGGGGTGATCGCACGGTGGTCGACAGCACGCTGACCGAGGCCGGGGAGGATGCCCGCACCGCCGAGGCGATCGCGCGGGCCCTGACGGCTCTGGCCGGACGGCGCCTCGCGGTGCTCACCGGAGCGGGCGTGTCGACCGATTCAGGCATCCCCGACTACCGCGGCAAAGGAGCGCCCGTGAGGACGCCGATGACGGTGGAGCAGTTCCTCGCGAACGAGGACGCGCGGCGGCGGTACTGGGTGGGCAGCCATCTCGGGTGGCACTCGTTCGCCGCGGCCGAGCCGAATCCCGGGCATCTGGCGCTGGCCTCTCTCGAGGCGCGGGGAATCGCTTCGGGGGTGGTGACGCAGAACGTCGACGGGCTGCACGTGCGTGCCGGCAGCCGTCGCGTGGTGGAGTTGCACGGGACGATGCGCCGCGTCTTCTGCACGCACTGCGGGCAGGTGTTCGACCGCCGTGATCTGGCGCGCCGCGTGGAATCCGACAACCCTTGGATCCAGGTGCCCGAGAACATCGCGCTCGGACCGGACGGCGACGTGCTTCCCGAGAGCACCGCAGGATTCCGCATCCCGGGGTGCACGGTGTGCGGCGGAATGCTGAAGCCGGATGTCGTCTTCTTCGGCGAGTTCATCCCGGCCGAGAAATTCCGTGAAGCCGAGCAGCTCGTGCAGGCCAGCGACGCCCTGGTGATCGCCGGGTCGTCTCTCGTGGTGAACTCCGGCATCCGTCTGCTCGAGCGCGCGCGCCGGCGCCGACTTCCGATCGTGATCATCAACCGCGGCGCCACCCGGGCCGATCACCGCGCGACCGTCAAGATCGAAGCGGGCACGAGCGAGGTGCTGCAGACCCTCGCCGAGACGCTGCCCGATCCGGCTCAGCGCCGACCGTCAGCTCCGGAGGTCTAGGCTCGACGGGTGACCCTCCTGACGCTCGTCCGCCACGGCGAGACCGACTGGAACCGCGACCGTCGCATCCAGGGCTCCACCGACATCCCCCTGAACGAGACGGGTCGCGCGCAGGCCAGGGCTGCGGCCGCCGGACTGCGCGGGGACATCATCGTGGCCAGCGATCTGTCGCGCGCGCGGGAGACCGCGGAGATCATCGCCGCCGAGCTGGACCTTTCCGCTCCGAGGCTGTATCCGGACCTGAGGGAGCGCGCCTACGGCGATGCCGAGGGCGTGGATGCCGTCGAGTTCATCCGCCGATGGGGCGACTGGTACACCGCCGAGGTGTCCGGCGCAGAGCCGTGGCCGCACCTGCGTGCGCGCGGCCTCCGCGGCCTCGCCGAGGTGGTCAGAGACGCGCGCGCTGCGACCGCCCCGGCCGCGGCATCCGTCATCGTCGTGACGCACGGAGCACTCATCCGCGAGCTCATCCGGCACGCGACCGGCGGCGAGCTTCCTCCCGCGGGCGAGCGCCTGCCCAACGGCTCCGCGTACACGATGCTGTACGAGCGCGAGAGGCTGCGGTTGCTGTCGTACGCGGGTGCGACCGCCTAGGCTCACCGGCATGGCAGCTGCTGCGACCGTCGACGAGTACATCGCGGGGTTCCCGCCCGACGTCGCCGAGAGGCTGCGACGCATCCGGGAGGTGATCCTCGCTGAGGTTCCGGCTCCGGAGGAGAGGATGCGGTACGGCATCGCCGCGGTGATGCTCGGCGGCCGCTACGCGCTGCACTACGCGGGCTGGAAGAGGCACATCGGGCTGTATCCGGTGCCGGCGCTCGACGAGCCGCTCGAGGGCAGAATCGCTCCGTATCGCGCCGAGAAGGACTCCGTGGTGTTCCCGCATGCGAAGCCCATCCCGTACGAGCTCATCGGCGAGGTGACGGCCGCGATCGTCGCGGCCCGCGCGGCGGCTCAGGCCGACGGGGCCTGACCGCGCGCGAGCACCGCCCGGGCGTGCCGCAGCACCGGCTCGTCGACCATGCGTCCCTCATACCTGAAGACGCCGCCCTGTGATCGCGCGACATCCAGGACCCCGCGGGCCCAGGCCAGCGCCGCGGCGTCGGGGCGATAGGCGCGGCGGATGATCTCGACCTGGCTGGGGTGGATGCACGCCGTCGCGGTGAAGCCGGATGCCGCCGCGTCGGCCGCTTCGATCGCCAGGCGCCGGGTCTCGGAGATGTCGAGGTGGACGGCGTCGATCGCCGCCTTGCCGCTTGCACCGGCAGCCAGCAGAACGCGCGCTCGCGCGTAGCGGGCGACGTCACGGTATCGTCCATTGGGCTTGCGACTGCTGGTGCCGCCCAGACTCGCGACGAGATCCTCCGCTCCCCACATCAGCCCCGTCACCTGCTCGTGCGCGGCGAACTTCTCGGCGGCGGCCACCCCGCGCGCCGTCTCGCACAGCGCGATCACCGAGAACCGCCGATCGATGCTCTTGAGCTGCTTCACGCTCTCGGCCTTGGCCAGCATGATGGTGCGGTAGTCCGTCTGGGAGAGGGTCGCGAGATCCGCGATGAACGCATCCGTGCCGGCAGGGTTGACGCGGACGATCACGCGGTCGGCATCCAGTTCCGACTCGATGAGCGCTCCGCGCCCCCTGACCTTCGACTCCGCGGAGACGGCGTCCTCCAGGTCGAGGATGACGGCATCCGCGCGTTCCAGGGCCTTGGCGAACCGTTCCGGGCGATCGGCGGGGCAGAACAGGATCGCGGGGCCGTGGTCGAGCACGCTCATGACTCCTCCTCCCCGCGGGAGGCATCACGCGACCACATCAGAGCCACCCGCGTCGCCGTCGCCACGACCACCCCGTCCTGGTTGCGGCCGGTGTGGCGCATGGTGACGATCCCCTGGCCGGCCCGCGAGGCCGAGGGGCGCGCGTCGAGGATCTCGGTCTCGGTGTAGAGCGTGTCGCCGTGGAACAGAGGCGCCGGAAACGCGATGTCGGAGAGACCGAGCTGGGCGACGAGCGTCCCCTGGGTCAGCTGCGAGACCGAGGCGCCGACCATCGTCGCGAGCGTCCACATCGAGTTCATGAGCCGCTGGCCGAACGGCTGCGTCGCCGAGAAGGCGGCGTCCAGGTGCAGCGCCTGCGTGTTCATCGTGAGCGAGGAGAAGAGCACGTTGTCGGTCTCGGTGGCGGTGCGCCCCGGCCGGTGAAGGTACCGGACCCCGACCTCGAACTCCTCGAAGTACAGGCCCCGCTGCACGATCTCGGTCACGCGCCCACGCTACCCGAGCCCGAGAGCGCGCGAGATGACGAGCAGCTGGACCTCGCTCGTGCCCTCGCCGATCTCGAGGATCTTCGAGTCCCGATAGTGACGTGCGACGGAGTACTCGTTCATGAACCCGTTGCCGCCGAAGATCTGCGTCGCGTCGCGCGCATTGTCCATCGCCGCATCGCTCGCCGTGAGCTTCGCGATCGCGGCCTCCGCTTTGTACGGCTTGCCGGCGTCGCGCAGCCGTGCGGCGTGGTGCCAGGCCAGACGTGCATTGTGCACGCGCAGCTGCATCCGCGCGAGCATGAACTGGATGCTCTGGCGCGTGGACAGCTGCTCGCCGAAGACCGTGCGCTTCTTCGCATAGTCCACGGCTGCCTCGAGGCACCCCTCGGCGGCGCCGGTCGAGAGCGCGGCGATCGCGATCCGACCCTCATCGAGGATGTGCAGGAAGTTCGCGAAGCCGCGACCGCGCTCGCCGAGCAGGTTCGCCTCCGGCACCCGGGCGTCTTGGAAGGTGAGCGGATGCGTATCGGACGCGTTCCAGCCGACCTTGTCGTACGCGGGCTCGACCGTGAACCCCGGGGTGCCGCTCGGAACGATGATCGTCGAGATCTCCTTCCGCCCGTCCCGCTCGCCGGTGACGGCGGTGACCGTCACGAAGCGGGTGATCGCAGTCCCGGAATTGGTGATGAACTGCTTCGATCCGTTGATCACCCACTCGCCGTCCTCCAGACGGGCTGTCGTGCGGGTCGCGCCGGCATCCGACCCGGCCTCCGGCTCGGTGAGCCCGAACCCCGCGAGGGCTGTCCCCGCCAGCAGGTCGGGCAGCAGGGTGGACTTCTGCTCGTCGGTGCCGAAGCGGAAGACCGGCATGGCGCCGAGGCTCACCCCCGCCTCGAGAGTGATGGCGAGTGACTGGTCGACGCGGCCGAGCGCCTCGATCGCGAGGCAGAGTGCGAAGTAATCTCCGCCCTGCCCGCCGAACTCCTCCGGGAACGGCAGGCCGAACAGGCCGAGCTCGCCCATCTGTGCGACCACGTCGAGCGGAAGGGTGTGTGTGCGGTCGGCCTCGTACGACTGCGGCGCGACCACCTCGTCGGCGAACTCGCGCACGAGAGCGGCGAGCTCCTGCTCGTCGTCGGTCAGGTCATAGTTCTGCATGGCTCTTCCTTCGGGTGGGTCATTCGTGGTCCGCGCGGACGCGGGCGAGGATCTGGTCGCGGCGCACCTGCTCGCCGGCGGCGACGTCGACGGAGGCGATGCCGTCATGCGGGGCCGTCACCGGGTGCTCCATCTTCATCGCCTCGATCGTGACGATCCGCTCCCCCGCCCGCACGCGCGCGCCGTCCGACACGTGCACGGCCACGACGGCGCCCGGCATGGGCGCGCGCAGCTCGGGATGGGCGGCCGCCGCCGGTCCGGCCTCGTCGGCCAGCCGCCGCTCGAGCGCCTCCCGCCGGCTGACCGGGCGGAGCCGGTGCGCGGCGCCGTCGGCGTGCACCCACAGCGCTTCGTCGCGGTCGGCCGCGACGGTGGACCGGCCCGACTCCCCCGCGGGTGCCGACAGCACGTCTCCGGCATCCGTCGCGAACCGGTACGACCTCGGCTGCGCAGCGCCGCCGAGCCGCCACCCCGAACCGCTTCGCCACAGCGGCGACGAGGCGGCACCCGAACCGGGCGCCGCGTCGTCCGGCTGGGCCATGACTGCGGCCGCGCCCGCGAGCGCGCGCTCGCTCGGCGCGGGGTCGACGAACGGCGGCATCCGATCGATCAGACCCGTGTCGAGGTCGCCGGCCCGCACGGCTTCATCGGCCAGCAGGGCTCGCAGGAAGCCGATGTTCGTGTCCACACCGAGCAGGACGGTGTGCGAGAGAGCGTCGTCGAGGGCCGCGAGCGCCTCGCCGCGGTCGGTGCCCGAGGCGATGACCTTCGCGATCATCGGGTCGTAGTGCGCGGTCACGGTACTGCCGGTCTCGACGGCGGAGTCCGTCCGCACCCCGGGCGCGGGCACCCATGCCAGCACCGGACCGGTCGCGGGAAGGAACCCGCGCGACGGAGTCTCGGCGTACACGCGGGCTTCGATCGCGTGCCCGGTCAGTCGCACGTCGCCCTGCGCGATGCCGAGGGGCTCGCCGGCTGCCACGCGCAGCTGCAGCTCCACGAGGTCGAGCCCCGTCACGAGCTCAGTGACCGGATGCTCGACCTGCAGCCGGGTGTTCATCTCGATGAAGAAGAACTCGTCCGGACGCGCCGCGGCCACGAGGAACTCGACCGTGCCCGCGCCGCGGTAGTCGACGCTCGCGGCCGCGGCGCAGGCGGCGGCGCCGAGCTGCGCGCGCGTCGTCTCGTCGATCACCGGCGACGGGGCTTCTTCGACCACCTTCTGATGCCGGCGCTGCAGCGTGCACTCGCGCTCGCCGAGATGGATCACGGCGCCGTGCGCGTCGGCCATCACCTGCACCTCGATGTGGCGCGGCCGCTCGATGAGCCGCTCGAGCAGCAGGGTGTCGTCGCCGAAAGCGGCGGACGCGACCCGCCGCGCGGTCGCGAGCGCCTCGGGCAGCTCGGCCGCCCCGCGCACGACCTGCATGCCTTTGCCGCCGCCGCCGGCCGACGGCTTGATGAGCAGCGGATAGCCGACCGCTGCCGCGCTTTCGCCGATCTCATCGTCGGTCAGCCCCGTGGCATCCAGACCCGGGACGACCGGCACCCCGCTCGCGGCCACGTGCGCCTTCGAGCGGATCTTGTCCCCCATGATCTCCAGTGCCCGCAGCCCCGGACCGACGAATGCGATGCCGGCCTCCGCGCAGGCGGCGGCGAAGTCGGCGTTCTCGGACAGGAAGCCGTAGCCCGGATGGATCGCCTGGGCCCCGGCATCCGTCGCAGCGGCGATGATCGCCGCGCCGTCGAGGTACGACTGCGCGGCCGCCGCGGGGCCGATCCGGTAGGCGGCATCCGCCTCGCGCGCGTGCGGAGCATCGGCATCGGCGTCGCTGTAGACCGCGATCGAGCGGATGCCGAGGCGGCGCAGGGTGCGGATGACACGACGCGCGATCTCGCCGCGATTGGCGACGAGGACGGTGTCGAACGGCTGATCGGTCATTGCATCACATCCGGAAGACGCCGAAGCGCGGCTCGGGCAGCGGAGCGCGGGAGACGACATCGAGCGCGAGACCCAGCAGATCGCGGGTGTCGGCCGGGTCGACGATGCCGTCGTCCCAGAGGCGCGCCGTGGCGTAGTAGGGGTTTCCCTGCTCTTCGTACTGCGCGCGGATCGGCGCTTCGAACGCGGACTGGTCATCGACCGCCCAGGACTGCCCGCGGGACTCGAGCTGATCACGCTTCACCGTCGACAGGACGGATGCCGCCTGGGGGCCGCCCATCACCGAGATCCGGCTCGCCGGCCAGGTCCAGAGGAATCGCGGTGAGTAGGCCCGCCCGCACATCGAGTAGTTCCCGGCGCCGAACGACCCGCCGATCACCACGGTGAGCTTGGGCACGCGCGTCGTGGCGACAGCGGTGACCATCTTCGCGCCGTCCTTGGCGATCCCGCCGGCCTCCGCGTCGCGTCCGACCATGAAGCCCGAGATGTTCTGCAGGAACAGCAGAGGGATGCCGCGCTGGTCGCACAGCTCGATGAAGTGCGCGCCCTTCTGGGCCGACTCGGAGAACAGCACGCCGTTGTTGGCGAGGATGCCCACCGGGTGCCCGTGGATGCGGGCGAAACCGGTCACCAGCGTCTCACCGTACGCGCGCTTGAACTCGTGGAACGCGCTGCCGTCCACGAGGCGGGCGATGACCTCGTGCACGTCATAGGGCTGGTTCACGTCGACCGGGACGACGCCGTACAGGTCGGCCGGATCCACCGCAGGCGGGACCGACGCGGCGACATCCCACGCCGGCGCGAGCGGCGCGGGAAGGGTCGCGACGATGTCGCGGACGATCTCGAGGGCGTGCTCGTCGTTCTCGGCGAGATGGTCGACCACACCCGAACGGGTCGCGTGCAGCTCGCCGCCGCCGAGCTCCTCGGCCGTGACGATCTCGCCGATCGCGGCCTTCACGAGCGGCGGGCCGCCGAGGAAGATGGTTCCCTGGTTGCGGACGATCACGGTCTCGTCGCTCATCGCGGGGACGTACGCTCCGCCGGCGGTGCACGATCCGAGCACGGCGGCGATCTGCGGGATGCCCTCTGCGGACATCCGGGCCTGGTTGAAGAAGATGCGCCCGAAGTGATCCCGATCGGGGAAGACCTCGTCCTGCATCGGGAGGAACGCGCCCCCCGAGTCGACGAGGTAGACGCAGGGCAGCCGGTTCTCCCGCGCGATCTCCTGGGCGCGGAGATGCTTCTTGACCGTCAGCGGATAGTACGTGCCGCCTTTGACCGTCGCATCGTTGCAGACGACCATCACCTGCCGGCCGTGCACCAGGCCGATGCCCGCGATGACACCGGCCCCGGGCGCTTCGCCGCCGTACATGCCCTCCGCCGCCAGCGGCGCGATCTCGATGAAGGGGCTGCCCTCGTCGAGCAGTCGCGCGATCCGGTCGCGGGGCAGCAGCTTGCCGCGCGAGACATGACGCTCGCGGGAGGCTTCGGGTCCCCCCACCGCCGCCTCGGCGAGTCGCCCCCGGAGGCGAGCGGCGAGCGCAGCCTGCGCGTCGCGCGCGCGGGCGAACGCGTCGTCGTGCACGATCGCGGTCTGCAGGGCCGGACCAGATGCCGTCATGTCATCTCCGTCGACGTCACGATCGGATCACGCCGGTTGTCCCGCCGGGATCGCAGTGGTTAGGGTTCACTAACTGAGTGTCCAGGTTAGCGAGGATTAACTGAAATGACAAGCGGCGGCACCGAGCGCGATCGGGCCAAGGCCGATCGCCACGCGGCGATCCTGCAGGAGGCCGCGCGCCTCTTCGCGGAGCGCGGCTTCAGCGGCGTGAGCCTCGAGGAGCTGGGTGCAGCGGTCGGAGTGAGCGGGCCGGCCGTCTACCGTCACTTCGCGAACAAGCAGGCGCTGCTGGGTGCCATCCTGGTCGGGGTGAGCGAGCGGCTGCTGAGCGGCGGGCGGCAGGTGATCGCCGGGCACGATTCCCCGCCCCAGCGCCTCGCCGGGCTGATCCGCTTCCACGTGGACTTCGCGCTCACGGATGCTGACGTCATCCGCGTCCAGGACCGCGACCTCGCCAGCCTGAGCGCCGACGACCGGTCGACCGTGCGGCGGCTGCAGCGCGAGTACCTCGAACTGTGGATGGGGGTGCTCGCGGAGATGCATCCGGCCCGATCCGAGGCGGACCTCCGCGTGCGCGCGCACGCATGCTTCGGCCTCATCAACTCCACGCCGCACAGCGTGCGGAGGGTGCGCGCCGCTCCGGCCGACAGCACGGTGCGCGGAATCCTCGAGTCGATGGCCGTTTCGGCTCTGACTGCATAGCCTCCGCCGGCATCCTTTAGGCTGAATCGCACCATGCCGAAGGACGCCCCGGGGGGCGGCGCGAATGAGGCTGAGCGCCCTGATCCCGCACACACGCCGGACGCATCCGATCGATCCGATGACCTGCTGAGCTCTCGGCGCGACTTCCTCAAGGTCGGCGGAATCGCTGCGGCCGGACTCGTCGTCGGCGGTGGGGTCGGCGCCGCGGCCGGCGCATCGGCAGGACATGCACTGGGTTATCGCGAGGGTGCGGAGGACTACGGCGCACTGAGTCCGCGCTCCGTCCCCGGATTCGACCACGTCGTCGTTCTGATGGGCGAGAACAGGTCGTTCGACAATCTGCTCGGGTGGCTCTACACCCCCGAGAACCTTCCGGCGGGCCAGACCTTCGACGGGCTCGCGTTCGGCGACTACTCGAACGTCGCCACGACCGGCGAGCGCATCGCCGCCCACACCTACGAGGGTGCGACCGACGTCGTGATGGGACTTCCCAACCCGGATCCGGGCGAGGAGTATCCACACGTCAACACCCAGCTGTTCAACACGGTGCTCCCGGCCGCGAACGCGACGAGCCAGACCGGCAGCATGGCGGCGCCCTTCAACGCCCCGCCCGCTGGAACCGCTCCGACGATGGACGGATTCATCGCCGACTACGTCAACAACATCGAGCGCGGCGGCGGCAAGCCCCCGACGATCGACGTCGCCGGGCAGATCATGGGCGGGTTCTCCCCCGAGCAGCTCCCGGTGCTGTCGACGCTGGCGCGGGAGTTCGCGGTGTTCGACGCCTGGTTCGCCGCCGTGCCCTCGCAGACCTACTGCAACCGCTCGTTCTTCCACGCGTCGACCTCTCACGGCTTCGTGACGAACAAGCACGGCGCCGGCTACGACAAGTGGCTCGACGCGGACGCGGTCCCGACGATCTTCAACCGGCTCGAGGAGGCGGGCATCACGTGGAAGATCTACTTCGACGAGCTGCAGCTCGTGTCGCTCACGGGCGTTCAGCACGCACCGTCGCTCGAGGAGTACTGGCGGACCGAGCACTTCGGCCACATGTCGGAGTTCTACGAGGAGGCCGCCGCCGGCAGGCTGCCTGCGTACGCCTTCATCGAACCCCGGATGGTCTACAACCACAACGACTTCCATCCTCCTTTCGGGGTGTTCCGCAGCAGCGAGTTCGACGGTGAGATGATCGTCGACTCGGCGGTGTCGGACGTGCGCGCCGGCGAGAAGCTCGTAGCGAGCGTGTACGAGGCGATCAAGCACAGCGACACCGCCGACGGCTCCAATGCGATGAACACCCTGCTGCTGATCACGTTCGACGAGCACGGGGGCACCTACGACCACGTGCCTCCCCCGAGCGCGACTCCGCCGACGGTGGATGCCGCCCCCGGGGAGATGGGTTTCACGTTCGACCGGCTCGGATGCCGCGTACCCGCGATCGCCGTGTCCGCGTACACCCGCGGCGGCACGATCATCCACGACGAGATGCACCATGGCGCCGTGATCGCGACATTGTCGCGCCTGCACGGACTGCGGCCGCTCACGCGCCGCGATGCCGGCGCGAACGACCTCTTCGCCGCGGTGAATCTGGACGCTGCCCCGCGATCCGCGCACATGGCCGGTTGTGCATCCGATGTATCTTCCGCCGAATCCGCAGGCCGACGAGTCGATCGATCCCTCGTCCTCGCCGCACAAGGACAAGCCCTTGAGTCCCCCGGGCAGGGGTCTGCTGGGCCTCCTGCTGGCGAAGTACGGCGGCGACGGTCACGCCGAGCCGGAGACGTTCGAGCAGGCCTATACGCTGCTGCGCAAGCACGGCTTGGGCCTCTTCTATCCCAAGCGGGTCTAGGTTCTCTCCCGAGCACGTTCAGAGCACGGCTCAGCGCAGCAGCATCGCCCTTCCGGGCTCGCGCAGGATGTCGGCCACTTCGCGCAGGAATCTGGCACCCTGCTCGCCGTCGACCAGGCGGTGGTCGAACGACAGGCTCAGGGTCATCACGTCGCGCAGGGCGATCTGGCCCTCGTGCTCCCACGGCTGGCGTCGCACGGCGCCGAGGGCGAGGATGCCGGCCTCCCCCGGATTGAGGATCGGAGTTCCCGCGTCCACGCCGAAGACTCCGACGTTCGTGATCGAGAACGTGCCGCTGCTCATCTGCGCCGGCGCCGTCTTGCCCGCTCGCGCGACCTGCGCCAGCTCGCCGATCGCATCCGCGAGCTCGACGAGCGTCATCCCGTCGGCATCGCGGATGTTCGGCACGACGAGGCCGCGCTCGGTCGCCGCCGCGATGCCGAGATTGACGTAGTGGTGCTGGATGATCTCGCCGCTGTCGGCATCCCATCGCGAGTTGAGGCTCGGGTGCCGCAGAAGCGCGAGGCACACCGCCTTCGCCGCGATCGCCATGACGCCGATCCGGTGGCCTTCGAGCGCGCGATCGGATCGCAGCGACGCGATCAGGTCACTTGTCGAGGTGACGTCGACGGTGAGGAAGGTCGTCACGTGCGGTGCCGTGAAGGCGCTGCGCACCATCGCGTCGGCCGTGTGCTTGCGCACGCCGCGGATCGGGATGCGGGTGACGCGCTCGTCGCCCGCGGGGACCGGAGTCGACGATGCGGCGGCCGCATCGAGGTCGCGAACGCGCGCTGCGTACGACTCGACGTCGGCGCGGGTGATCAGACCTGTGGCGCCGCTCGCCTCGACGAGCGCCAGGTCGACCCCCAGCTCCTTCGCGAGCTTGCGGACCGGTGGCGTCGAGCGCGGGCGCTCCCGCACGACTTCGGCCGGCTCGGGGCTGTGGATGACGTCGTGCGGCGCGGCCTCCAGCACGGCGGTGTCGATGGCCGCGGGGGTTCGCGCGCCGGCGCGCGCCCGGCGCTGCGGACGGCCCGAGCCCCGCGGCGCCGCGCCGTAGCCCACGAGGTTCGGGCGTGCCTTCTCCTCGGCGGAGTCCACGTCGGCCGAGGCGGCCTCGACCGGCTGAGCAGATGGCGCCGCCGGCTGCTCCTCGCCCGCCACGTCGAACGAGATCAGCACGGAGCCCACCTCGATCACATCACCGGCCTGCGCGTGCAGTGCGGTCACGACGCCGGCATGGGGAGACGGCAGCTCGACGACCGCCTTGGCGGTCTCGACTTCGGCGATCGTCTGGTTCAGGGTGACGGTGTCCCCCTCGGCGACGAGCCACTGCACGAGTTCGGCCTCGGGCAGACCTTCGCCGAGGTCCGGAAGACGGAATTCCTGCACCATGCTCACACCTCCGCGCCGGTCAGGCTGTTGGGCCGATCCAGCACGCGGTCCACTGCGTCGAGGATCCGGTCGAGGTCGGGCAGGTGGTACTTCTCGAGCTTGGCCGGCGGATACGGGATGTCGTGACCGGTCACGCGGACGGGCGGCGCCTCCAGGTAGTGGAAGCACTGCTCCGTCACGCTGGCAACGAGTTCGGCACCGACTCCTGCTTCGCGCGCGGCCTCATGCGAGACGACGACGCGGCCCGTCTTCCGCACGGATGCCGCAACCGTCCGGTAATCGACGGGCGAGATCGAGCGCAGATCGATGACCTCGATGGAGATGCCCTCGTCCTCGGCCGCGATCGCGGCATCCAGCGCGGTCGACACCTGCGCGCCGTAGGTGAGAAGGGTCACGTCGCTGCCCTCGTGGGCGACGCGCGCCAGCCCCATCGGGGGCGCATCGGCGAGGTCGACGTCGAGGTCCACTTCGCCCTTCTGGTGATACAGCCGCTTCGGCTCGAAGTACACGACCGGATCGTTCGAGGCGATCGCCTGCCGAAGCATGACGTACGCGTCCTGCGGGTTGGACACCGCGACGACGCGCAGACCGGAGGTGTGCACGAAGTAGGCCTCGGGTGACTCCGAGTGGTGCTCAGCGGCGCCGACACCCCCGGCCCACGGGATGCGGATCGTGATCGGCATCGTGACGTTGCCGCGCGTGCGGTAATGCAGCTTCGCCACCTGGCAGACGATCTGGTCGAACGCGGGGTACACGAATCCGTCGAACTGGATCTCCACGACGGGCCGGAAGCCGCGGAAGGCGAGCCCCACGGCCGTGCCCATGATGCCCGACTCCGCCAGCGGCGTGTCGATCACCCGCTTGGCACCGAATTGGTCGAGGAGCCCGTCGGTGACCCGGAAGACGCCGCCGAGCTTGCCGATGTCCTCGCCCATGACGAGCACCTTCGGGTCGTCGGCCATCGCGCGCCGGAGCGCCTCGTTGACGGACTTCGCCATCGTGAGCTGCGTCATCGCGCACCGCCTGGGACGGTGTCCTCGGCGAAGCCGTCGAGGTAGGCGGCGAACTGGGCGCGCTGCGCATCGAGCCCGACGTGCGGCTCTGCATAGACGTGGTCGAAGACCTCGATCGGCTCCTTCGTGCGCGCCCCCAGGCACGCCGCGCGCACCTCGGCGCCCCAGCGGTCCGCCTCGGCGGCCACTTCGCTCTCGAACTCCCCGGACAACTCGCCCTGAGCTCGCAGGAGCGCTTCCACGCGGGCCAGCGGGTCACGGCGCCGCCAGCGCTCGACCTCGTCGGCGTCGCGATAGCGCGTCGGGTCGTCCGACGTCGTGTGCGGGCCCATCCGATACGTCACGGCCTCGATGAACGCGGGTCCGTTGCCCCGGCGCGCATGGTCGGTCGCCCAGCGCATCGCCGCAAGGCAGGCGAGCACGTCGTTGCCGTCGACCCGCATGCTCGGGATGCCGAAGCCGGGCGCCCGTCCGGCGATCGGGAACCGACCCTGAACGGTCACCGGCTCGGAGATCGCCCACTGGTTGTTCGTGCACAGGAAGACGACCGGCGCCTGGAAGGACGACGCGAACACCATGGCCTCGTTCACATCGCCCTGGCTGGTCGCGCCGTCGCCGAAGTAGGCGGCGGCGACCTGGTCGGTGCCGTCGAAGGAGATCCCCATCGCGTAGCCGACCGCGTGGAGGGCCTGCGCTCCGATGATGATCTGCGGTGTCGCCGTGTTGATGTCGTACGGGTTGTACGTGGAGTGAGCTTCGCCGCGCCAGGCGAGCACGAAGTCCGACGCCTTCGCACCGCGGACGAAGTTGACGCCGATCTCGCGGTAACTCGGGAATACGAAGTCGTCGGAGCGGAACGCCCGGGCCGTGCCGACCTGGGTGGCCTCCTGGCCCCGGCAGGGCGCCCAGAGACCCAGCTGACCCTGGCGCTGCAGAGCGATGCCCTCCGAGTCGATGCGGCGCACCAGCGCCATGTCGCGGTAGAGGCTGCGCAGAGTCGCCGCATCGATGTCCTGCACCCAGGGGTCGAGGTCGCGGTCCGCGATCCGCTCGCCGTCCGGAGTCAGCAGGCGGGCGACATCGTCGACGTCCGCTGCGATGTCGATCGTGGGGTTAAGGGTGTGCATCATCGTCATCCCTCCTCGGCGCGAGGGCCCTCGTGAGGCCGCTCGTCGTGGAACGCCGGCAGCGTCGCCGACACGCTGAGAGTACGTCGATCTGACACCTAGCTCAAGCATGCGGACGATTCTTGAGCATGTTGCCAAGCGCGGTCGCGTTCCGCGTGCTAATCTTTCGCACTATGAGCACCCTCGATCACGTCGACCTGGAGCTTCTGGCGGCGCTGGCCACCGATCCCCGCGCGACGGTGGTGGCACTGGCCGAGCGGCTGGGCATGTCCCGCAACACGGTGCAGGCGAGAATGGCCCGGCTCGAGCGATCCGGCGTGTTCCTCTCCTATGAGCGGGCGATCTCGTCGAACGCGCTGGGCTTTCCCATCGAGGCCTTCATCAGCGTCACGGTGCGCCAGGCCGATCTGCCGCGGATCACGACCGAGCTCGCCCACGTGCCCGAGGTCGTGCAGGCTCACGGCCTCAGCGGGCAGGTGGATCTCCTGGTGCGCGTGGCGTGCCGTGACACGCAGCACCTGTTCGATACGGATGCCCGCATCCTGGCGATCGAGGGCGTCGAGCGAACGGAGACCTCGCTCGTGATGGGCGAGGTCATCGGCTACCGCGTCCGCCCCCTCATGGAGCTGGCACGACGGGAACCGTAGCGGCCTCGCCGCGCGGGTTCCCGGTGGACTGCGCGTCGGCCCGCACAAGCACGACGCCGACCAGGATGAGCGCACCGCCGGCGAACTGGATCGGCGCCGGGACCTCCGCGAGGAAGATCCACGCGAAGCCGAGCGCGAACAGCACCTCCGACAGGCCCACGAACGAGGCGACACGTGACCCGATGCGGGGCACCGCCATGACCCCCATGGCGTATCCGAGCGTCGTTCCGATGGCGGCCACCCAGATGAGCGGAACGAACCAGGGGACGTCCACGCCCGCGAGCACCACCGAGACGGCGGGTGCGACGAACGGCATGATCCCGGTGAGGCAGAGCACTGCCATGATCGCCGCGCCTGTCAGCAGTCCGCCGGCGGCGAGGGCGAGCGGCGGGAGGTCGTCGCCGGCGCGCTCCGAGATCACGAAGTACGCGCAGACGCACACGGCCGCCGCCAGTGCGAACAGCGTGCCGAGCAGGTCGAACGACGCGCCTGAGATGTCGACGACCAGCACGAGACCGACGATCGCCACCGTCGAGCCCCACAGCACGAGCGCCGACGGCGCCTTCCGCGTGCGCAGCCAGACGAACCCGACGAGCATGACCGGCGCGAGGTACTGGATCAGCAGGGCGACCGCCACCGGCATCCGCTGCATGGCGGAGAAGAAGAAGAGCTGGCAGCCGAGCACCGGCATGAGCCCGAACGCGACGATCAGCATGCCGTGCCGTCGGAGGAAGCCTCGCTGGCGGCGGATCGCCCCGAAGAGGGCGGGCGAGAGGATGAGCCCGGCGACGCCCATTCTGACCAGCAGCGCCGCTCCCAAGGACCAGCCCGCCTCCAGCAGCGGCTTGATGAACGGCCCGCTCGAGGAGAAGGCCAGCGCCGATGCGAGCGCGAGAATCAGACCCGACGTGCTGACGCGGTGCGTCGACCGAGCTCCGATGACCGGAAGCGATGCGGTGGGAGCTGCCATGGCGGTATCCGTCGATCGAGATTGTCAGGAGTGAAAAGCGTTACACTAGTGACGATACCGGCCGCGCCTGTCAGGAGTCAACATGGTCTTCATTCGTGACACCGAACAGTCGCTCCGCGCCGCCGTGTATCTGGTGAACACGCTGCCGGGGCACGACGACGACGACACCCTCCAGACGATCTCCGACTTCGAGGCGTACCTCGCCGTCAATCCCTACACGGGCACGATCCGCCGCGACGAGAGCGAGCTCGCCGATGTTCGGGCCATCCGGTCGCGCCTGCGCCGCCTCTGGGAGGTCGACCGCGAAGGGGCGGTCCCCCTTGTCAACGAGATGCTCCGCGACGGGCGGGCTCTGCCCCGCCTCGTGATCCACGACGACTACGACTGGCACATCCACGCGACCTCCGACGATGCCCCGCTGGCCACCCGCATCCTCGTGGAGGCGGCCATGGCCTTCGTCGACGTGATCCGCTCCGACGAATACGACCGCGTGCGGGTCTGCTCGGCCGATGACTGCGACTCCGTCTACATCGACTACTCGCGCAACGGGTCCAAGCGGTACTGCGACACCGGCAACTGCGGCAACCGGATGAACGTCATCGCCTACCGGGAGCGGAAGGCGAGAGAAAGCGCCTGATGGCCGCGGCGGCGGGCGCGCGGCGTCTCGTAGTGGATCAGGTGGCCGACATCCGGGATCTCGACCAGCTCGGCATCCGGGAACAGCGTCGCCAGGTGACGCTCCGCCTCGATCGGCGTGATGTCGTCCCGCTGGGCGGCGACCAGCAACGTCGGCTGGGCGATCCTCGGCGCGAATTCGCGCACATCGTGCGAGACCGACGCCAGGAAGGCGTCGTGCAGCACATCGCGGTCGGCGAACCGCGAGAAGTAGGTGTCGTGCTGGTCGTGGATGAACCGGCGCAGCCCCGCATCGCGTGTCTTGGCCATGGAGACGCTCATCACCCGGACGATCGCGCCGTTGCGCAGCAGCGCATCGCCGATCGGCTGCGGCAGGCGCGCGCCGCTCCAGTAGTACAGCACCGCGAGGCGGGTGAGGACGCCGCGGGGCCCCTCCAGAGCCGGGGCGCCGATCGGATTGACCAGGATCACCCGCGGAGTCGGCAGGCCGCCCGCGACTGCAGCCGCGACCACGATCGATCCGAACGAGTGGCCGAGGATGATCGCTCCGGGCGCCACCGCCGCGGCGAACGCCGACAGCCACTCCGCGTAGGCCGCCAGATCGTGCCGGCGCCCCGGAAGCGGCGGTGTCTCCCCGAACCCCGGGAGATCGGGTGAGATGATCCGGATGCCGTCCAAGTGCGCGACGACGGGCTCGAGGCCGTGGTGCTCACCCCGGAACCCGTGGACCGCGACGATCGTCGTGTCGGCATCCGCGGGCCCGTACTCCCAGTACGCCGTCGTCCCCCCGAGAGCGCCCACCTCGTGGCGCTGCACCGGCATCGCATCCACCAGCGCGGAGTACGGGTTCGGTGCGGCCATCCACCGAGTCTACGAGCGGTTGCCGAGCCTCTCCCCGGAGGGATGTCGGAGGGACCGCATACCGTAGCGGGCATGGAGCTCAACGAAGACGCTGAGGCGGCAGGCCTCGTCGCCGTCGATCCGCCGATGTGGACCCGGGTGATCGCCGTCTTCGACCTCGAGACCACCGGCGTCGACGTGACGGCCGACCGGATCGTGACCGCCCACGTCGGACTCCTGGACGGGAACGGAGCCGCCATCCTCGCGCGCGATTGGATCGCCGACCCCGGCGTCGAGATCCCGGTGTCGGCGTCGGCGATCCACGGCGTCAGCACCGAGCACGCGCGCGCCGTCGGCGCCCCGGCGAGCGACGTCGTGGAGGAGATCGTCGACGTGCTGCGGTCGCTGCTGGCTGCCGGCATCCCGGTCGTCGCCTACAACGCCGCATATGACTTCTCCCTGCTCGCCGCGGAGGCCGAGCGGCACGGCGTCACTCCGCTGCGCGATCCGGCGCCGGTCATCGACCCGCTCATCATCGACAAGACCTACGACCGGTTCCGTCGAGGCAAGCGGACCCTCGCCGCCGTCGCCGCTCACTACGCCGTGCGGCTGGACGATGCCCATCAAGCCTCGGCAGACGCGGTCGCCGCGGGCCGCATCGCGCAGGCGCTCGCTGCCCGCTTCGCCGGCCTCCTGCCGCCGCAGGCGGAAGAGCTGCACACCCGCCAGATCGCCTGGGCACGGGCGCAGGCGGCCAGCCTGACCGAGTACTTCATCCGGATCGGACGACTCGATCCCGAGGAGCGCCTCGAGGGCGGCTGGCCGGTCCGGTGATCCGGGGACGCGTGACGCGCCTGCGAACGCGAAAGGCCCCGCCGGAGCGGGGCCTTCGCGGACTTCGAGTCAGTTGCTCGACGAGCCGCCGAAGTTCTTGAAGCGCTGGTTGAACTTCTCGACACGACCGGCCGAGTCCATGATGCGCTGCTTGCCCGTGTAGAACGGGTGCGAGGCCGACGAGATCTCCACGTCGATGACGGGGTACTCCACGCCGTCGAGCTCGATCGTCTTGTCGGAGGTGACCGTCGAACGGGTCAGGAACGTCTCGCCCGAGCCGAGGTCGCGGAACACGACCGCCTGGTAGTCGGGGTGGATGTCAGTCTTCATAGTGGTCCTCTGAGGATGGTGTCCTGGATTTTGCCAGGACGTCAAAGTCTGCGGTGCGAGTGCACCAAGGGTCGATTCTACCAGCCCCCGGCGCCGACGCGGAATCGGCGCCTCCGCGACGGTCAGGAGCCGGGAGTGGCGGCGCGGGCCGCGTAGCGCCCGCTGTCCGCCGAGAGTGTGATGGGCGCGCCGAACGCCTCGGTGAGGTTCTCTGCCGTGAGCGTCTCGGCGAGCGGTCCGGCCGCCACCACACGGCCGTCGTTCAGCAGCAGGACGTGCGTGAAGCCGACCGGGATCTCCTCCACGTGGTGGGTCACCATCACCATGGCCGGCGTGGTCGGCGCCTGGGCGTAGCCGCCGAGCAGAGTGAGCAGCTCTTCTCGAGCGCCGAGATCGAGGCTGGCGGCCGGTTCGTCCAACAGGAGCAGTTCGGGATCGGTCATGATCGCACGGGCGATCTGAACCCGCTTCTGCTCGCCGTCCGAGAGCGTTCCGAACGTGCGGTCGGCCAGGTGATCGAGTCGCCATTCGGCCAGCACGCGCAGCGCTCGACGTTCGTCGATGTCTTCGTACGCCTCGTTCCACCTGCCCATCACGGAGTAGGCGGCCGTCAGCACGACGTTGAGCACCGTCTCCTCCGGCGGCAGCCGCTTTGCCATTGCGGTGGAGGCGAATCCGATGCGCGGGCGCAGCTCGAACACGTCTGTGCGGCCCAGCTGCTCGCCGAGGATCGTCACCCGCCCGGAGGTGGGATGGATGAGCGTGTCGGCGAGCTGCAGCAGCGTCGTCTTGCCCGCGCCGTTGGGTCCGAGGACGACCCAGCGCTCGTCGTCGGCGACCGACCAGTCGAGGTGGTCGACGATGTCTCGGGCGTTTCTGCGGACGACGACGTCGGAGAACTCGAGCACCTGCGGCATGCGTCCAGCCTATCGGCGCGATGCCGGCGACCTCCGCGTACAGCGCGGCCGTGGCGTCGGCGATCGACGCCCAGCTGAAGTCCTTCGTGGCCCGCTCGCGTCCGGCCGCGCCGTACGCCGCCGCGGCCCCCGGATCGCTCGTCACCTCGGTCAGCACGCGCGCCAGATCGGCCACGAACCGGTCTGGATCCAGCGGCGTGCCGGTGCCGTCCTGCACCTGCTCGATCGGCACGAGTCGGCCGGTCACCCCGTCGACCACCACCTCGGGGATGCCGCCGGTCGCCGTGCCGACGACGGCCGCTCCGCACGCCATGGCCTCAAGGTTGACGATCCCGAGCGGCTCGTACACCGAAGGGCAGACGAACGTGGTGGCTGCGCTGAGGATCGTGCACAGCTCATGGCGGGACAGCATCCGATCGATCCAGACCACGCCGTCTCGCGTCTCCTGGAGGGTGCGCACGAGGCCCTCGACCTCGGCCATGATCTGCGGCGTGTCGGGCGCGCCCGCGCACAGGATGACCTGCACATCGGCGGGAAGCCTCTCCGCGGCGCGGAGGAAGTAGGGCAGGCCCTTCTGCCGTGTGATCCTCCCGACGAACACGACGGATGGCCGGTTCGCATCCACACCGAGCTGCGCGAGCAGCTCCGGGTCGTCCACCGGATGCCACGCCTCGACGTCGATGCCGTTGTAGATCACCCGCACCTTGTCGGGATCCAGTGACGGGTAGCTGCGCAGGATGTCGGCGCGCATGCCCCCGCTGACGGCGACGATGGCCGCCGCGCCCTCGTACGCGGTCTTCTCGATGTAACTCGACACGGCGTAGCCTCCGCCGAGCTGCTCGGCCTTCCACGGCCGCAGGGGCTCGAGGCTGTGCGCGGTCACGATGTGCGGGATGCCGTGCAGCAGAGAGGCGAGGTGCCCGGCGAAGTTGGCGTACCAGGTATGACTGTGCACGACGTCGGCGCCGGCCACGTCGGGGACGATCTCCAGATCCGTGCCCAGAGTCTGGATCGCGCCGTTCGCGCTCGACAGCTCGGCAGGCACGCCGTACGCGGTCGTTCCGTCCTCATCGCGCTCCGCGCCGAACGCGCGGACGCGCACATCCAGCCGCTCGCGGAGCGCCTTCACGAGTTCGGTGACATGCACTCCGGCGCCGCCGTAGATGTCTGGCGGATACTCCTTGGTGATGATGTCGACTCGCATGTCAACACGCTAGTACCCGGCGCGAAGTGCGGCATAGGGTGGGGCCATGCCTGCAGCGCCGAAGGTCTTCGGAATCATCCTCGCCGGTGGCGAGGGCAAACGCCTCATGCCTCTGACGGCCGACCGAGCCAAGCCCGCCGTGCCGTTCGGCGGGCAATATCGGCTCATCGACTTCGCGATCTCCAACCTGATCAATTCGGGACTGCGGCAGCTCGTCGTGCTGACGCAGTACAAGTCGCACAGCCTCGACCGCCACATCTCGCAGACGTGGCGGATGTCGCCGCTTCTCGATTCGTACGTCGCATCCGTGCCCGCCCAGCAGCGGCTGGGCAAGCGATGGTTCTCGGGCTCGGCCGATGCGATCCTGCAGAGCCTCAACCTCATCAACGACGAGAAGCCCGACATCGTCGTCGTGATCGGCGCCGATCACGTCTACCGCATGGACTTCCGTCAGATGCTGGATTCGCATGTCGAGTCCGGTGCGCGGGCCACCGTCGCCGGCATCCGCCAGCCGCTCTCGCTCGCGAACCAGTTCGGCGTGATCGATGTGGAGGAGAAGGACCCGGCCAAGATCCACGATTTCCTCGAGAAGCCGCAGGATGCCACGGGTCTGAGCGACGCGCCGCACGAAGTCCTCGCCTCGATGGGCAACTACATCTTCGACACGAACGCCCTCATCGAGGCCGTCGAATCCGACGGTGAGCTGCCGACCTCCAATCACGACATGGGCGGCGACATCATCCCCTACTTCGTCGGGCGGGGCGAAGCGGGTGTGTACGACATGAAGCGCAACGACGTTCCCGGATCGACCGACCGCGATCGCGACTACTGGCGCGACGTGGGAACGATCGACTCGTTCTTCGACGCGCACATGGATCTGATCTCGACCCTGCCCATCTTCAACCTGTACAACATGCAGTGGCCGATCCATTCGCAGACCGTGAACTCACCGCCCGCGAAGTTCGTGCGCGATTCCGTGGGGCGCATCGGCAACGCGATCGACTCGATCGTCTCGCTGGGCTCCGTCCTGTCGGGCACGCACCTGGAACGCAGCGTGGTGGGTCCGTGGACGCTCGCCGGCGGCGGCTCGACGATCACCGATTCGGTGCTGTTCGACCACGTCCGCGTGGGCCAGGGTGCCCGCATCCATCGCGCGATCCTCGACAAGAACGTTTCGCTCTCCGACGGCGCCACCGTCGGAGTCGATCGTGAGCGCGACCTCGAACGCGGATTCACGGTGACGGACACGGGCCTGACGGTCGTCGGCAAGGGCGTCCACGTCGACGCCTGACGCCGCGTGACACAGCGGTCGGGTGCGGACCGGCTCCGGCGCTAGCGTGGGACGATGCCCGCGAATCCCGTCCGGTTCCTCGTCGTGCTCGATGCGGATTCGACGCTCATCCGAAACGAGGTGATCGAGCTTCTCGCCGACGAGGCCGGCAGGGGCCCCGAGGTCACCGCCGCGACCGAGGCGGCGATGCGCGGCGACGTCGACTTCGCCACGAGCCTCCGATCCCGCGTGAGGGCGCTCACCGGGGTTCCCACGAGAGCGTTCGCGCACGTGCTGGCCCGCATCGAGCCGACTCCGGGGGCGCGCGAGCTCATCGACGCCGCACACGAGCGCGGCGGCCGGGTGGGAGTGGTCTCGGGCGGCTTCCACGAGATCCTCGATACGGTGGCCCCCGACCTCGGCGTGGACGTGTGGCGTGCCAATCGGCTCGCCGCCAGCGGTGGACGGCTGGAGGGCACCGTGGACGGAGCGATCGTGGATGCCGAGGGCAAGGCCGCCGCGCTGCGGGAATGGGCCGCCGAGGCGGGGGTTCCGCTCGCACGGACGATCGCGATCGGAGACGGGGCCAATGATCTGCGCATGATGGCGGTCGCGGGACTGGGCCTCGCCTTCAATGCCAAGCCGACCGTGCGGGCGCACGCGGACCTGATCATCCAGCGGGTCGACCTGCGCGAGGTGATCGCGCTCCTGCCGTGAGGCCCGCACGAGCGCATGTCGGACCCTGCGGGTAGCGTCGGAGCATGGACGTCATCCTCGTACCCGGTCTCTGGCTCGATGCGTCGTCGTGGGACGACGTCGTCCCTCACCTCGAACGTGCGGGCCATAGGGTGCACGCCCTCACCATGCCGGGCGTCGGCAGACCGGCGGCCGAGTCGTCCGGGATCGGCATCGCCGACTGGGTGGATGCCGTCGTCGACGAGATCGACGCGCGCGACGGGCTGGTGACGCTCGTCGGGCACAGCGGCGGAGGAAATGTCGTCTACGGCGCCGCCGACGCGCGACCCGAGCGCATCGCCCGCGTCGTCTTCGTCGACACGTTCCCCCCAGGCGACGGCGGCTCCATCTGGGAGTTCCCGATCGTCGACGGCGTGATCCCCTTTCCCGGCTGGGACTTCTTCGAGGAGCCCGAGATCGCCGATCTCGATGCGGAGACCCGCGAGCGGGTCGCCGCCAGGACGCGCTCTGTTCCCGCGCAGGTGCCGACCGACCCGATTCAGCTCGGTGACGAACGGCGGCGCCTGATCCCGGTGACCATGCTCACCGGAACCGTGCCGGCCGGCGAGATCCGCGAGTACATCGACGCCGCACCCGACTGGGCTGCGGAGCTGGCGGCGCTCAAGGACCTCGACGATCGTCGAACTGCACTCCGGCCACTGGCCGCAGTTCTCCCAGCCCGACAGGCTGAGCGCGGCGATCGTCTCGGCGCTGGATCGCTGACCGCGCTCGGACGGCCGAGTCGTCAGTGGCCCATCCCGAGTCCACCGTCCACCGGGATCACCGCGCCCGAGATGTACGCGGCGTCGTCCGATGCGATCCATGTCACGACCGCAGCGACCTCGTCGGTGGTCGCGAAGCGTCCGACGGGGATGCTCCGCTTGTAGTCGGCCTGCGTCTCCTCCGGCAGCGACGAGGTCATGTCGGTCTCGATGAACCCTGGGGCGATGACGTTCGCCGTGATTCCGCGGCCTCCCAGCTCGCGCGTGAGCGACCGCGCGAAGCCCACGAGGGCGCTCTTGGAGGCTGCGTAGTTGATCTGGCCGGCCGATCCGTAGAGCCCCACGACGCTCGAGATGAGGATCACGCGCCCCCACCGCGCCCGCAGCATGCCCTTGGACGCGCGCTTGACCACCCGGAACGCACCACCGAGATTCGTCGCGATCACGGTGTCGAAGTCGTCCTCGGTCATCCGCAGCAGAAGGGTGTCCTTCGTGATGCCCGCGTTCGCGACGACGATCCCGACCGGGCCAAGCTGGGTCTCCACTTCGGTGAATGCGGCGTCGAGGGCGGCGGCATCCGTCACGTCGGCCCGCACGGTGAGCGCGCCTTCCGGGCCTTCGCCGGAACGGGCGGTGACGGCGACCTTGTACCCCTCGGCGACGAACCGCTCGGCGATGGCGCGGCCGATGCCGCGATTGCCGCCGGTGACGAGGACGACGCGATCGGTGGACATGGCTCTCCCGTGCTGGACTCGATGAACCGCACCAGCCTATCGGTGCGGTGTTTGACACTCCCCGCCCGCACTGCGACGCTGTAATCGCACCCGACGAAAGGCCTCCTCGTGAGCGACACGAACCCCGACGGCGCGACACCGGTTCCTCCGGCACAGCCTGCCACGCCACCGCCGCCCCCCGCGTACGGGTCGACCCCGCCCGCCTACGGCTCCGCCCCCTCCTACGGTGAGGCGCCCGCGTACGGCGCCGCACCTTCGTACGGCGCCGCCCCTTACAGCGGCTACGGTCCCGCGAAGACCAACACGCTCGCCATCGTGTCGCTCATCTCCTCGATCGTGGGGCTGTTCCTCATCCCGTTCATCGGATCGGTGGCCGGCGTCATCACCGGCCACATGTCCCTCGGCCAGATCAAGCGCACCGGCGAAGGCGGTCGAGGGCTGGCCCTGGCCGGAACGATCGTCGGCTACGTCGGGCTGGCCCTCGCGTTCCTCGGCATCCTGCTGTTCTTCGCGTTCCTTCCCCTTCTGTTCTCGAGCATCAATTACTCGTCCTGACCGCCCGACAGCGGTCCTGCCAGGCGTACCCTGGAAGGACCGTGAAGAGTTCGTCGAAGCCCCAATCTGCGACCTCGCTGCCGCGCGCCCCGCGCGACGACGAAGCCCGCCGTTCGACGCGCTATCTCGTCATGATGGGGATCCGCGTCGCGTGCTTCATCCTGATGGTCGTCATCACTCCGTACGGCTGGTACACCTGGGTGTTCGCTGCCGGAGCCATCGTGCTGCCCTACATCGCGGTGGTGCTCGCCAATGTGGGAGCGGACGGCACGCGCACGTCGGCGGTGAACCCCGAGCGTGCGCTCCCCGCCAGTCCGACGCCGCCTCCCCCGTCGCCCTCGGAGGGCGGCCCGGTGCTGCGCATCGAAGAGACGCACTCGATCGAGCGACCCCGCGAAGGCACGGACGGCCCCGTGTGAGCGACGGGCAGGAGGCGGCATCCGGCGCGCGCTCCAGCGAGGCGCTTGCCACGGAATGCTCGAGGGCCGGATGCAGGGCTCCCGCGCTCTGGCGCATCGAGTGGCGCAATCCCAAGATCCACTCCCCCGATCGCAGAAAGGTGTGGGTCGCGTGCGACGCGCATCGAGACTTCCTGCACGACTACCTTGCCGCGCGTGACTTCCCGGTCACGCTGGCCCCGCTGAGCCGCCCGTCGACCGGAGTCCCGGAGGCGACGTCGTGAGCCGCGCGACGGCACCGCCGGCGGTGCGCTGGACCGCGTACGTCGGCGTGGCCATCGTGTTCGCGATCGCCTGCGCCTTCCTGTCGAACTGGCAGTTCACCCGCAACGCCGACCGGTCCGAGCAGCTTGCCCTCGTCGCGCGCAACTACGACGCCGATCCTGCCCCGCTCGATGAGGTGATCGCTCCGGGCGGCTCCCTCGCCGCGGAGGACGAATGGCGGCCGGTGGTCCTGCAAGGCGAGTACGTGGCAGCTGAGCAGGTCCTGGTGCGCAATCGACCCCACGGCGGCACGGCGGCATTCGAAGTGCTCGTGCCGTTCCGGCTCGGCGACGGGCGGGTCCTGCTGATCGACCGCGGCTGGGTGCCACCGGGCGAGGATCAGCCCCTGCCCGATGCGATCCCCGCGCCGCCGGAGGGCGAGACCACCGTGATCGCTCGGCTGCGCCCGTCCGAACAGCTCCCCTCGTCGGGGCGCACCGCCCCGGCGGGTCAGGTGCCGTCCATCAACCCCGAGCTGGTGGCCACCATGATCGCCTCGCAGCTCGCGGCCGAGCTCGAGGTGAGCGCCTACGGGGTCATGGTGTCCGAAGACCCGTCCCCGCAATCTCGTCCGGCGGCCCTGGAGGCGCCGTCGGAGGATCCGGGCCCTCACCTGTCGTACGCGATCCAGTGGATCCTCTTCGCGATCATGGGCTTCGTCTTCATCGGCTACGTGATCCGCACCGAGCGCAGGCATCACCGCGAGGACGCCGAAGCCCGAGCCCGCGGAGTCGAAGCCCCGCGTGAGCGCAGCCCCGCGCGCAGGCGCGACCGCGACATGCAGGACGAGGACTCGATTCTCGACGCGGCGGGCCGCTGAGGAGCATCGGCCCGAGTCACGCGAGCGAGATGAGCTCCTGGTAGTCGCGGTTCCACAGGTCTTCCACACCGTCGGGCAGAATCAGCACCCGTTCAGGGTTGAGGGCTTCGACCGCGCCCTCGTCATGCGAGACGAGCACCACCGCACCCTCGTAGTGAGAGAGCGCGCCGAGGATCTCCTCCCGCGAAGCGGGGTCGAGGTTGTTCGTGGGCTCGTCGAGCAGGAGCATGTTGGCCGAGGACACGACGAGCGTCGCGAGCGAGAGCCGCGTCTTCTCACCACCCGAGAGCACTCCTGCGGGCTTGAGCACATCATCGCCGGTGAACAGGAACGAGCCGAGCACCTTGCGCGCCTCGGTCGCGCTGATGTCGGGTGCCGCTGACATCATGTTCTCCAGCACCGACCGCGACACGTCGAGATTCTCGTGCTCCTGCGCGTAGTAGCCGATCTTGAGACCGTGCCCCGGCTCGAGCTGCCCTGTGTCCGGTGCGTCGACCCCGGCGAGGATCCGCAGCAGGGTCGTCTTGCCGGCTCCGTTGAGTCCGAGCACGACGACCTTGGAACCGCGGTCGATCGCGAGGTCGACATCGGTGAAGATCTCCAGCGAGCCGTACGATTTCGACAGCCCGGAGGCCATGAGAGGCGTCTTGCCGCAGGCGGCGGGCTTCGGGAAGCGAAGCTTCGCGACGCGCTCCACCTGACGCACGTCGTCCAGCCCCGACAGCATCTTCTCCGCTCGCGCGACCATCTGATGGGCGGCGGCGGCCTTGGATGCCTTCGCGCCGAAGCGTGCGGCCTGCAGCTGCAGCTGGGTCGCCTTCTTCTCGACGTTGACGCGCTCCTTCTTGCGGCGCTCCTCGTCGGCCACCCGCTGGCGCAGGTAGTTCTTCCAGTTCATGTTGTAGATGTCGATGACCTGGCGGTTGGCGTCGAGGTAGAAGACGCGGTTGACCGTCTCACCGACGAGCTCCACGTCGTGGCTGATCACGATCAGCCCGCCCTTGTAGCTCTTCAAGAACTCGCGAAGCCACACCACGCTGTCCGCGTCGAGGTGATTGGTCGGTTCGTCGAGGATCATCGACTCGGCGTCGGAGAACAGGATCCGGGCGAGCTCGATGCGACGCCGCTGACCGCCGGAGAGAGTACGCAGCGGCTGATCCAGGATGCGGTCGGGGAGCGACAGGTTGTGGGCGATCGAGGCGGCCTCGGCTTCGGCGGTGTAGCCGCCGAGCGCCTCGAAGCGCTCCGTGAGGCTGCTGTAGCGCTTCATCGCCTTCGCGGCGACCTCTGCGTTCTCATCGCCCATGAGGAGGGATGATTCGTGCATCCCCAGAGCCAGGGTGCCCAGCCCGCGGGCATCGAGGATGCGCGTGCGGGCGAGCATGTCGGGATCGCCCGTCCGAGGGTCCTGCGGCAGGTAGCCCAGCTCGCCGGACCGCTCGACACGGCCGTCAGCGGGTAGCAGATCGCCCGCGAGCACCTTGGTCAGCGTCGTCTTGCCGGCGCCGTTGCGCCCGACGAGACCGACTTTGTCGCCGTTGCTCACCCGGAAGGAGACATCCGCCATCAGCACGCGGGCGCCCACGCGGATCTCGAGGTCGTGCACGGCGAGCACAGCGAAGGTCCGTTTCGTAGAGAAGGGAGAGTCGGCCGACCGGCCAGCCTCCCAGTATACGGCGCGTCCGCGCGCACGCAGTTCGTGAGTTCCACCACAGCCGCGCCGGGCTTTCGTTGGCGGATCACGCACATGACGGCCCGAAGCCCGCCCCTAGGATGAATCGCGACACCCTGGATCCGCCCGGCCGCTGGGCCGCCCCGCCGAAGGAGACACCATGTCCTCGATCGCCGCTGTTCCGACAGCACCGTCTCGACGCCGCGTTCTGGCCGATGTCATCGCCCGTCCCTCGTCGCGGACGCGGGCGTTCGCGGTGGATGCCGCACTGGTCCTGGCGGGAGTCGCACTGGTCGCCCTGCTCGCGAAGGTCTCCTTCTTCATCGGCCCGGTCCCGATCACCGGGCAGACGCTGGGCGTGATCCTCGTCGGCGCATCGCTCGGCGCGGCGCGGGGCGCGGCCAGCCTGACCACGTACATGCTCGTGGGCCTCGCCGGCCTTCCCGTGTTCGCGGGACCCGTGGCCGGGCCGGCCTATGTGCTCTCGCCGTCCTTCGGCTTCATCGTCGGCTTCATCCCGGCAGCCTTCGTCGCCGGGTGGTTCGCGCAGCGCGCGTGGGACCGCAAGCCGGTCCTCGCTTTCGCCGGATTCGTCGTCGCGAGCATCATCCCGTTCCTCGTGGGCGTGCCCTACATGGCCTTCATCCTGAGTGCGGTGATGGGCATCGACATCACCTTCGTCTCCGTCATGGAGGCCGGCGTCCTGCCGTTCATCGCCGGCGGCCTGATCAAGGCGGCCGTGGCCGCGATCGCGATTCCGCTCGCCTGGCGCGGCGTGCGCGCACTCGACGCCCGCAAGGACAGCTGACCCGTCACCCGCTCCCGGGCCCCGACCGATCACCATCGGCCGGGGCCTTCTGCGTGAGCGGGATGTGAAGCCGGATGTTGCGGTTGATTCGCCTCCGGCGGAATGGACAAGTAAGGTAAGGGTTGCCTAACACCGATCCGGAGGAAATCCCCGTGTACCGAAACCGCACCGCCGTCCCGACAGCCCTCGCCATCGCTGCCTCCACCGCGCTCCTGCTCACCGGATGCGCCGCGCAAGGCGCCTCGGGCAGCGGTCCGCAGGACTCGGCATCAGGGGGCGACGGCGCGTTCCCGGTGACGATCGAGCACGCGTTCGGCGAGACGGTCATCGAGGCACAGCCCGAGCGCGTCGCGACCGTCGCATGGTCGAACCAGGAGGTGCCGATCGCTCTCGGCGTCGTCCCCGTCGGCATGGCCGAGGTGACCTGGGGCGACGACGACGGCGACGGCGTCCTCCCCTGGGTCGAGGAGAAGCTCGAAGAGCTCGACGCCGAGACGCCCGTGCTCTTCGACGAGACGGACGGCATCGACTTCGAGGCCGTGGCCGACACCCAGCCCGACGTGATCCTCGCCGCGTACTCCGGACTCACGCAGGAGGACTACGACACGCTGTCCAAGATCGCGCCGGTCGTCGCGTACCCCGAGGTCGCCTGGGGCACCTCGTACCAGGACATGATCCGCCTGAACTCGACTGCGCTCGGACTCGCGGAGGAGGGCGACGCGCTCATCGACGAACTGCAGGGTGAGGTCGACGCGGCCCTGGCGAACTACCCGGAGCTGGCTGACGCCACGGTCCTCTTCTCGTACATCGACCCCTCCGACTTCAGCCAGGTCGGCTTCTACACCAGCCTCGACACACGCCCCGGCTTCCTCGCGAGCCTCGGCCTCCCGCTGCCGAGCGTCGTGGAGGAGGAGTCCGACGGCGAGCTGTTCTACACGTCCGTCAGCGCGGAGCAGGCCGACCGCTTCGCCGACGTCGACGTCTTCGTGACCTACGGCGACGCCAGCGGCTCGATCATCCCGCAGCTGCAGGCCGACCCCCTGCTGTCGCAGATCCCTGCCATCGCGGAGGGTCGGATCGCGATCCTCGAGGAGTCCACACCGCTCGCGGCGTCGGCGAACCCCTCGCCCCTCTCGATCGGCTGGGGCATCGACCCGTACTTCGCGCTTCTCGCCGGCGCGCTGAACTGAGCTCCTCCGCGATGACCCCGCAGGACGTGGCGGCGTGACCTCGACCGAGGTGCGGTCGTCGCCGCCGGATGCCGTGAAGCTGCGGCATCCGGCGGCGGTGCGACTGGCGTGGCTCGCGGTCTCCTTCGGCGTGCTCGCCCTGCTGTGCGTCGCATCGGTCGCATTCGGCGTCCGCGACGTCGCACTGGGTGAGATCCTCGCGGGTCTCGCGGGTCAAACCGACGGCGTCGCGCAGGCCGCGGTCGTCGCCCGTCTCCCCCGGACGGCGCTCGCAATCCTGGTCGGCGCGGCCCTCGCACTGTCGGGCGCGGGGATGCAGGCCGTCACCCGCAACCCGCTCGCGGATCCCGGAATCCTCGGCATCTCCGCCGGCGCGGCACTGGCCGTGGTCATCGGCATCTCCTTCTTCGGCATGTCCGACCCGTATGCCTTCATCGCCGCGTCGATCATCGGCGCCGGGTGCGCCGCCGTGTTCGTCTACACGGTCGGCTCTCTCGGCCGCGGCGGTGCCACCCCGCTCAAGCTCGCACTCGCCGGCGCGGCATCCTCCGCGGCATTCATGTCGCTCGTCAGCGCGATCCTGCTCCCCCGCGTCGATCTTCTCGAGACCTTCCGGTTCTGGCAGATCGGCGGCGTCGGGGGTGCGACCTGGGATCGGATCGCTGTCATCCTCCCCGTGCTGGCCGTCGGAGCGATCATCACCTTCGTCAGCGCCCGCGGGATGAACTCCCTCGCGCTCGGCGACGATGTCGCGACCGGTCTCGGCGAGCACGTGATGCGCACCCGACTCGTCGCCTCGGCGGGTGCGGTGATCCTGTGCGGCGCGGCCGTCGCGATCGCGGGACCGATCGCGTTCGTGGGGCTGATCATCCCTCACCTGTGCCGTCTGCTGGTCGGGACCGACCATCGCTGGCTGCTGCCGTTCTCGGCCGTCGCGGGTGCATGCCTGCTGCTGGCCGCCGACATCGTCGGACGCGTCATCGCGCGTCCCGACGAGGTCGAGGTCGGCATCCTGACAGCACTCATCGGAGCGCCGTTCTTCATCTGGATCGTGCGACGCCAGAAGGTGAGGGAGCTGTGATGACCGCCACCGCCCTTCGTCCGATCACCGCGCAGTCCGTCGCGGGCGGCCGCCGTCGTCGCACGCGTCGCCGCACCGCCGTCACGGTCTCGCTGGCCATCGGCGTCGTTCTCGTGTTCGCCGCGTCGCTGATGATCGGGCAGACCTTCTATCCCCCGGACGAGGTCACGCGTGTGCTCCTCGGGCAGACGGTCCCCGGCGCGTCCTTCACCGTAGGTGAGCTGCGGCTGCCCCGCGCCGTTCTGGCGATCCTCGCGGGGTTCGCCTTCGGCATTGCCGGGGTCACCTTCCAGACCATGCTCCGCAACCCCTTGGCGTCGCCCGACATCATCGGCATCACCGCCGGGGCCAGCGCCGCGGCCGTCTTCGGCATCGTGATCCTGTCACTGAATGACACCGCCGTCTCGGTGATGGCGGTGGCGGGCGGCCTTGCGACCGCGGGTGCGATCTACCTGCTCTCCAACAAGGGGGGGTTCGCGGGCACTCGTCTGATCCTCATCGGCATCGGCGTCGCCGCGATGCTGGATGCGGCGATCACCTACGTTCTGTCCAGGGCGGCCTCCTACGATCTGCAGACCGCGATGCGGTGGCTCGCCGGCAGCCTCAACGGAGCGACCTGGGAGGCCATCCTCCCCCTGGCGGTCGCGAGCGCGGTGCTGGTCCCGGCTCTGCTCTCGCGCGGCCGCAACCTCACGGTGATGCGGTTCGGCGACGACTCGGCGGCGAGCCTCGGCGTCCGGCTGCAGGGCACCCGGGTCATCGTCATCGTGGCGGCGGTCGCTCTGCTCGCCTTCGCCACCGCAGTCACCGGCCCGATCGCATTCGTCGCCTTCATGGCCGGGCCGATCGCGGCGCGCATCGTCGGTCCCGGTGCCTCCCTGCTGCTGCCGTCGGGCCTGATCGGCGCGCTGCTGGTGCAGCTCGCCGATCTGCTCGGCCAGTTCGCATTCGACAGCCGCTACCCCGTAGGCGTCGTCACGGGCGTGCTCGGCGCGCCGTTCCTCATCTACCTCCTCATCAGGACGAACCGCTCGGGGGGCTCGCTGTGACCGAATCGCACATCCTCACCACAGAGGGCCTCACCCTCTCCTACGGCGATCGCACGATCGTCGAAGGCCTCGACCTCGTGATCCCCCCGGGCCGTATCACGGCGATCGTGGGGGCCAACGGCTGCGGCAAGTCGACCCTGCTTCGGGCGCTCGCACGCCTCATCTCACCGCGCGAAGGTCAGGTGGTGCTCGACGGAAAGGCGCTGCACGGCGTGCCCACCAAGGAGATCGCGCGCACTCTGGGGCTGCTCCCGCAGAGCCCGGTCGCACCCGAGGGCATTGCGGTCAGCGACCTGGTGGGCCGCGGACGCCACCCGCACCAGAAGCTGCTCGCGCGCTGGAGCGCGCACGACTACGACGTGGTGGCTCGCGCGCTGTCGTCGACCGGCATCGCGGAGCTTGCCGACCGGTCCGTGGACGAGCTGTCGGGCGGACAGCGGCAGAGGGTCTGGATCGCCATGGCGCTCGCGCAGGAGACCGACATCCTCCTGCTCGACGAGCCCACGACCTTCCTCGACGTCGCCCATCAGATCGATGTCCTCGACCTGCTGACCGATCTGAACCGCGACCACGGCACGACCATCGTCATGGTCCTGCACGACATCAATCTGGCGGCACGCTACGCCGATCATCTCTTCGCCGTCCGCGGCGGAGGCGTGGTGGCAAGCGGAGCGCCCTCCGACGTCGTGACGGCTGGGCTCATCCGGGAGGTCTTCGACCTCGATGCGCTGGTCGTCGGCGACCCCGTCTCCGGCACGCCCATCGTCCTGCCGCGCGGCCGCCACCACGTGCTCCCCCCGGTCGGCGGCGACACCCGCTCCGGCCTCACCGATCTCAAGGAACCCCGTGCCCTCCACAGCTAGCACCCTCCGCTTCTTCCGCGCTCCGGTGACGGCGATCACCGACCTGACGCCGAGCTTCCGCCGCTTCACCTTCGGCGGCACCGACCTTGCAGATTACGGAGACCCCGGCTACGACCAGCGCGTCAAAGTGGTGTTCCCGACCGAAACGGTGGGACTGGACGCGATGCCGTCGGGCGAGGACTGGTACACCGCATGGCGGGAGATGGACGAGGCGGAGCGGCCCCCCTTCCGCACGTACACGACGCGCCAGGTGCGCCGCGACCTGCACGAGGTCGACATCGACATGGTGGCCCACGAGATCCAGGGTCCGGCGTCCGCGTGGATCGCGCGCGCAGAGGTGGGCGACGAGGTCCTGATCCTCGCTCCGACCACCGCCCACACGGGGGTCAGCTACGGCATCGACTTCGTCCCGCCTGCCCGGAGCGAGAACCTGCTGCTGGCCGGGGACGAGACGGCGGCGCCCGCCATCGCGGTGATCCTCGAGCAGCTTCCGCCGGAGGCGACGGGCATCGTCGTCCTGGAGGTGCCGCACGAGGCGGATGCCGGGTACATGCCCCGCCATCCCGGGTTCGAGTACCGGGTGAGCGCGCGCGGACGCGGCGAGCGACACGCCCACCTCGTCCCCGCCGTCGAGCGCGCCGCGGCACAGCTCGTGCCGGCGGGGCGCGGGCGGGCCGTCGAGGAGATCGACGTCGACACCGACATCCTCTGGGAGGTGCCGCGCACCGCGAAGGGCGGCGCGGCGCTCAAGAGCGCTCCGCTGTACTCCTGGCTCGCGGGCGAATCGGGGGCGATCAAGTCCCTGCGGCGGCATCTGGTCTCGGAGCAGGGCGTCGATCGGCGCGCGGTCGCATTCATGGGCTACTGGCGTCTGGGCAGAGCCGAGAACTGACTCACCCGGGATCAGCGGGGTTCGCGGACGACCTCATGGGCGTGCCCGAGCCGGAGCCCGGGCACCAGGCTGAGCAGGGCGAGGGCCGCGGCGAGAACGAACACGACGGTGAATCCGGCATCCGTCGCGCTCAAGGCTGTGAAGACGAGCCCCATCACGGCGATGGACATCGACGCTCCGATGGAGTCGGAGATCGAGAGCGCCGAAGAGTTGAAGCCCTGATTCTGGGGCGTCGAATACGCGAGCGTGAGCACGGTCAGTCGCGGGTACATCAGGCCCATCCCGGCGCCGGCCAGCGCCCACCCGGCGATCAGGACGGCGGGGTGCAGCTGCAGCCATGCGGTGACGGCACACGAGGCGACCGCAGTGAACAGCAGCGCGACGCCGACGAGGGTGATGCGCGCATTGCCGATCCGGTCGCCGAAGCGGCCCTGCACATCGGCCGCGGCCGCCCAGAGGAGTGCCGCCGCCGTGAGCCCCAGACCGGCCCACGTGGGTGAGAAGCCGTAGTCGGCGATCAGCAGGTACGGCACGTAGATCTCCGCGCCGAAGAGCGCGCCGGCGATGAGCCCCCGCATGAGGATGACGCTGGGCAGGCCGCGCTGCAGACCGCAATGTCCGCGGCGGCAGCAGCGGGCGGGCGGCCACCGCGATGGTCAGGACGGATGCCGCGACAGCGATTCCCGCCCACGCGCCCAGCTCGCCGGCGAGGCTGAGGGCGAGGGCGCCGACCGCGACCGCCACCGCGCACCCCAGCCGCGCGGCCACGTTGCCGCCCGACGGCTGTTCCGTCTGCAGCGGCAACCCGTGCAGGCGCAGGGCGACCATCGCGAAGGCGGCGATCGTGAGCACAGCGACCCCGATGAAGACCCACCGCCAGTGCAGCAGTACTCGGTGACCGCCCCGGCGAGGAACGGCCCGACCAGCGACGGCACCACCCACGCCGCCGAGAACGCGGCGAAGACGCGGCCGTGCAGCTCGGGCGGGTACACCCGCGCCACCACGACATACAGCGCGACCGTCTGCCCGCCGGTGCCGAGGCCCTGGATCAGCCGACCGGCGACCAGGATCTCCATCGTGGGCGCGAGGCCCGCGACCACCAGGCCGATCACGAACAGGCGCGACCGCGGCGTACAGCGGAGCCTTCGGCCCCGACCGGTCGCTCCACGCACCGACGGCGACCATCCCGATGACGCTCGTCGCCAGCGTCCCCGCGAACGCCACGGCATAGAGCGAGTCGCCCTGCAGGTCGTCGCTCACGACCGGCATGACGGTCGTGACGGCCAGCGCCTGCATCGCGGCGAGGAAGATGAGCGCGACCGCACCCACCGTCACCCAGACGTAGCCCCGACCCCAGATGCTCGGCAGCGGTCCTTGCCGCAGCGAGGTCACGACGCGGCGAGCGCGCCGATACGCCCCACCGCCTCGCGGAGGATGTCGGGAGAGCACCCGAAGTTGATGCGCACGTGCCCGCGGCCCTCCTCGCCGAACAGCGGGCCGAGGTGCAGCGCGACATCGGCGTCGCGCCGGATCCTGACTGCCGGGTTCTCGCCCCAGCCGAGCGCGCTCAGATCGACCCACGCGAGGAAGCCGGCGTCGGGGATGCGGTAGCGCGCCCGCGGAACGTGCTCGCTCGAGGAGCTCGGCCAGCAGGTGCCGATTGTGATCCAGCGCCGCCAGCAGCGCATCCAGCCAGTCGTCGCTCTCCTGCGAGAACGCCGCGACGCCGGCGATCGCACCGAACAGCCCGGTGCGCCACTCGATCTCGTCGGGAAGTCCCCGGACGACACGCGCCGTGTCGTCATGCGCCGTGATCATCAGCGCGCACTTCAGGCCGGCCAGATTGAACGCCTTGCTGGCGCTGGCGAGGGTGTACCCCACCCGGGCCGCCGTCGGCGACACGCTCGAGGAACGGCGTGAACCGCTGACCCGCGTGGGTGAGCGGCGCGTGGATCTCGTCGCTGATGACGGCCGCGTCGAAGCGCGCGGCGAGCTCGGCGAGCGCGGCCAGGGTCTGCCGGGAGTGCACCGTCCCGGTCGGATTGTGAGGATTGCACAGCAGCACGGCACGTGCGCCGCCCGCGAGCGCCGCCTCGATGCCGGTCAGGTCCAGCTCCCAGCCGGCGCCGTCGTCGACCAGCGGAACGCGCTCGCACCACGGCGCCCGCCTCGGGCACGCACTCGAAGAACGGCGGGTACACCGGCGGTGTCACGACCACACGGTCGCCGGGAGACGTGACTCGGCGCAGGATCTCGACGACGCCCATCATGACGTCGCACGTCGTACGCACGTGTGAGGGATCGACGCTCCAGCCGAACCGGCGCAGAGCGAAATCGGCGTACGCGTGCGCGATGCCCGGATCCGGCGGAGTGTAGCCGGTGTCACCGAGCTCGACAGCGCGCGCCAGCGCACGTGTGATGGCCGGTGCCGGCGCGAAGTCCGTCTCGGCCACGAACAGGGGAAGCACGTCGGGCGGGTACTTCCGCCACTTGGTGCTGGACCGCTGTCTCAGCTGCTCGATGGGCAGTGCCTGCAGGGGGGTGACGCTCACTCGACGAGCCTAGCCAGACCGGCGGATGCCGCGCCCAACGGCGTCAGATAGCGAAACAGGGTTCCGCGTCAGATGGCGAAGCCGAGCGCCCGCATCATGTCGCGGCCGTCGTCGGTGATCCGCTCCGGGCCCCACGGCGGCATCCACACCCAGTTGATGCGGAAGCGCTCCACGACCTCGTCCAGCGCCTGCGCCGTCTGCTCCTCGAGCACGTCGGTGAGCGGGCATCCGGCGCTGGTGAGCGTCATGTGGATCACGAGGGCATCGTTCTCGTCGTCCCAGCCGAGGTCGTAGATCAGGCCCAGGTCGACGACGTTGATCCCCAGTTCGGGGTCCATGACGTCCTTGAGGGCTTCCTGGACCTCGTCGTACTTCTCGGGTGCGAGCGTCGCGGTCATGGCAGGATTCTACGCTTCGCCCTCGGCGGCGGCTTCGAGAAGCGGCTCGATGAACCGGTCGTACCCCTCGTCCTCGAGACGCTCGGCGAGCTCGGGGCCGCCCTCCTCGACGATCCGGCCGGCGATCATGACGTGGACGAAGTCGGGGTGGATGTAGCGGAGGATGCGCGTGTAGTGCGTGATCAGCAGAACGCCGAGATCGGTCTCCTCCTTGGCGCGGTTGACGCCCTCCGACACGATCTTGAGCGCGTCCACGTCGAGGCCGGAGTCGGTCTCGTCGAGCACCGCGATCTGGGGACGGAGCAGCTCGAGCTGCAGGATCTCGTGGCGCTTCTTCTCGCCGCCCGAGAATCCCTCGTTGACGTTGCGCTGGGCGAACTTCGGGATCCATGCGCAGGTTCTTCATCGACTGCTTGACGTCCTTGGTCCACGAACGGATCGCGGGCGCTTCGCCGTCGATCGCGGTCTTGGCGGTGCGGAGGAAGTTCGTCACGGTGACGCCCGGGATCTCGACCGGGTACTGCATCGCCAGGAACAGACCGGCGCGAGCCCGCTCGTCGACCGTCATCGCGAGGACGTCTTGACCGTCGAGGGTGATCGTTCCGCTCGTCACGGTGTACTTCGGGTGGCCGGCGATCGTGTAGGCGAGGGTCGACTTGCCGGAGCCGTTCGGGCCCATGATCGCGTGGGTCTGGCCCGTGCGGATCGTGAGGGTGACCCCGTTGAGGATGGGCGTGGTGCCGGCATCCGTCTCGACCGTCACATGCAGGTCGCGGATCTCGAGGACTGACATGGCGTTTTCCTTCTTCACAGCTGCTTCTTGACGGTGGGATCGATGAGCACGTCATCGCCGTCGATGATGACCTCGAATACGGGCACGGGCTCGTACGCGGGCAGGTTGAGGGGCTTGCCGGACAGCAGTGAGAACGCCGAGCCGTGGGCCCAGCATTCGATCGTGTCGCCGTCGACGAAGCCTTCGGCGAGGGAGATGTCGCCGTGGGTGCAGACGTCGCCGATCGCGTGGACGTCGTCGTTCGCGTCCTTGACGACGGCGATCGCGACGCCGTCGACCTCGACGCGGATGGCGGAGTCCTGCTCGAGCTCACTCAGAGCGCAGACACGGGTTGCGGTCACTGAGCCGCTCCTTCCGGGGACGGGGATCCGATGACCGTGAGCTCCCGCTGGATGGCGGTGTTCAGCTCGGCCTCCAGGTCGGGGATGCCGATGCGCTGCACGATGTCGCTGAGGAAGCCGATCACCACGAGGCGACGCGCTTCGTCTTCGCTGATGCCTCGAGACTGCAGGTAGAACAGCTGCTCGTCGTCGAAGCGTCCGGTGGCGCTCGCGTGTCCGGCGCCGCGGATGTCGCCGGTCTCGATCTCGAGGTTCGGGATCGACTCGGCGCGGGCACCGTCGGTGAGCACGAGATTGCGGTTGGCCTCGTACGAGTCGGTGCCGACCGCGTCAGGGCCGATCAGCACGTCGCCGATCCAGACGCTGCGGGCGCCGGCGCCCTGCAGGGCGCCCTTGTAGAGGACGTCTCCGCGCGTGTCGGGCCCCTTGTGGAAGAGGTAGACCTGGCTCTCGAGGTGCTGGCCGGCGTCGGAGTACGACAGACCGTAGAGCTGCCCCTGCGATCCGGCGCCCGCGAGCTCGACGCTCGGATTCACCCTCACGACCGCCCCGCCGAAGCTGATGACGAAGTGGCGCAGCGTGGCGTCCCGGTCGACGCGAGCCTGGTGGGATGCCGCGTGCACGGCGTCATCGGCCCACTGCTGAACCGAGATCACCGTGAGGTGGGCCCCGTCGCGGACGATGATCTCGACGTTCTGCGCGAGTTCGGCTGTCCCATCGTGGCGCAGCACGATCGTGGCGTGCGAATTGGGCATCGCCTCGATCACCAGGTGCGCGTGCGCCAGGCCGCCGTTGCCGCGGACCGAGATGACCGCGGGCTCGGCGAGCTCCGCGTTCGCGGGGATGCGCAGCAGGTGTGCCTCGGGCTCGCGCGTCCACGCGATGGCGGCGGGCAGGTCTTCGGGGGTGAACACCTCTCCGCGGGGGGCGACACCCACGGCGAGCGGGGACGTCTCGAGCACCGCGCCCGTCAGCGAGACGCTGATCGCTCCGTCGGTGCCGGCTTCGTCGACGAGAAGCCCGCCGATGCGGTCGACCGGCGTGTGCTTCCAGTTGACCTCGCGCCCGGTGGGCCGGTCGAAATCGGCCGGATCGTACGAGCGGGGCCGCTCGGAGCGGGTCTGGATCGGCGCCCAGGCACCGTCGGTGTGCGCGGTGGAACCGGGCACCGTGGGCGGTGCCTGCGTCGTGGCCGTCATCTAGCCGACCGATCCTTCCATGCCCATCTCGATGAGCTTGTTCAGCTCCATGGCGTACTCCATGGGAAGCTCGCGGGCGATGGGCTCGATGAAGCCGCGCACGATCATCGCCATCGCCTCGTCCTCCGGCATGCCCCGGCTCATCAGGTAGAACAGCTGCTCTTCGCTCACCTTCGAGACGGTGGCCTCGTGCCCGAGCTGGACGTCGTCGACCCGGATGTCGATGGACGGATACGTGTCGGACCGCGAGATCGTGTCGACCAGGAGCGCATCGCAGCGCACGGTGTTGGCGGAGTGGTGCGCGTTCGCGTCCACCCGGACCTCGCCGCGATATCCCGCTCGCCCGCCGCCGCGTGCGATCGACTTCGACACGATCGAAGACTGCGTATAGGGCGCCATGTGGATCATCTTCGCGCCGGCATCCTGGTGCTGACCGGGACCGGCGAAGGCGACCGAGAGGGTCTCGCCCTTCGCGTGCTCGCCCACCAGGAAGATGGACGGGTACTTCATCGTGACCTTCGAGCCGATGTTGCCGTCGATCCACTCCATCGTCGCGCCTTCGTGGGCCACGGCGCGCTTGGTGACGAGGTTGTAGACGTTGTTCGACCAGTTCTGGATGGTCGTGTAGCGCACGCGGGCGTTCTTCTTCACGATGATCTCGACCACGGCCGAGTGCAGTGAGTCGCTCTTGTAGATCGGGGCGGTGCAGCCTTCGATGTAGTGCACGTACGAGCCCTCGTCGGCGATGATCAGCGTCCGCTCGAACTGACCCATGTTCTCGGTGTTGATGCGGAAGTACGCCTGGAGAGGGATCTCCACGTGCACACCGGGCGGCACGTACACGAACGAACCGCCCGACCAGACCGAGGTGTTCAGCGCGGCGAACTTGTTGTCGCCGGCGGGGATCACGGTGCCGAAGTACTCCTCGAAGAACTCGGGGTGCTCGCGCAGCGCCGTGTCGGTGTCCATGAAGATGACGCCCTGGGCCTCGAGCTGCTCGTTGATCTGGTGGTAGACCACTTCGGACTCGTACTGGGCCGCGACGCCCGCGACCAGTCGCTGGCGCTCCGCCTCGGGGATGCCGAGTCGCTCGTACGTGTTGCGGATCTCCTCGGGGAGCTCCTCCCACGTGCCCGCCTGCTTCTCGGTGGAGCGGACGAAGTACTTGATGTTGTCGAAGTCGATCTCGCTGAGGTCGGCGCCCCACGTGGGCATGGGCTTGCGCTCGAACAGCTGCAGACCCTTCAGACGGGTCTTGAGCATCCACTCGGGTTCGTTCTTCAGGGTCGAGATCCCGCGCACGACGGACTCGCTCAGCCCGCGCTGGGCAGCGGCCCCCGCGGCGTCCTCGTCGTGCCAGCCGAACTCGTACTGGCCGAGGCTCGCAAGCTCGGGGCGGTCGATCAGGACATCCGACATGGTCACACTCTCCTCCGGGCCACAACGGTGTCATCCGCCCCGGCATTCCTTCGCCTCCGGTGGAGTTCCGGAGAGGGCTGCCGCTCGGTGGGCCCAATCACGGCGCCGTCCTGCGCGCCTACACTTGTCAGTGATGCTGAGCGCGACGCGCCCGCATCCGACCCTTCGATTCTACAGGGTCCTGCCGCCCCACCGGATGGCCGGACTCTCCCCCGGCCGAGGCCGGAGGGCATTCCCAGGAGGCTGGCCACATGGCCGCGGACCCCACGAGCAGCACCCCGTCGGACCGATCGGCCCGCACACCCGGCATTCTGCGCCGGTTCTGGGCGTGGCTGCCGACTCGGGTCGACCGCCGCGTGATCGCCGCCGCCTGGGCGACTCTCGTCGTGCAGGTGGGAATCGTCGGCACCGGCGGGCTGGTCCGGCTCACGGGGTCCGGCCTCGGGCTGCCCCACCTGGCCGCGCTGCACCCCCGAGTCGTTCGTCAACACGCCGGAGATGGGGATCCACGGCGTCATCGAGTTCGGCAACCGCCTGCTGACGTTCGTTCTCGTGGTGGTCGCGATCGTCACGTTCCTGTTCGTCGTCCGGATGCGCAGGCAGCGTCGCGACCTGTTCTGGCTTGCGCTGGCGATCGGACTCTATGTGCCGCTGCAGGCTGTGATCGGCGGCATCACCGTGCTGACCAACCTCAACCCGTACGTCGTCGGACTCCACTACTTCGCCTCCGTGATCCTGGTCGCACTCGCCGCGGTGCTCGTGGTGCGGGTGTACGCCGCTCCCGGGCGGCGCGTGCGCGCCGTCCCGGATTGGTTCGCGATGGTCGCCTACGCGACGAGCGCGCTCGTGCTCGTGACGGTCGTGGTCGGCATCCTCGTGACCGGCTCGGGACCCCACGCCGGCGACGGGGGCGCTGCCCGCAACGGCCTGGACCCCGAGTTGATGCAGCATGTGCACTCGTGGCCCGCGTACGCGCTGCTGGTGCTCACGCTGATCCTCGTCGTGGGTTCACGGCGCACGCCGCCGTCACTGCGGCTTCGATTGTGGACCGCTCTGCTGCTGGCCGTCGAGCTCGCACAGGTCGTCGTCGGCCTCTGGCAGGCACGGACCGGACTGCCCATCGTGCTCGTCAACATCCACATGGTGCTCGCGGTGCTGCTGGTGGCTGCGATGACCGCCGTCGTGATGAACCTGAGGGCGCCTGCAGGGGTTGTCCAGGAAGACCCCGCGTACGCTGGACCGGTTGAGGCGTCCGCGCGCAGCTGAGCGCGGCACAGAGCCCACTCATCGGATTCGCACACGTTCCGCCCGGGAGACCGGGTGATGCTGGCGGATGCCGTCCCGAAAACCCCATCCCCTATCGAGGAGTACACCCATGACCGTTCGCCCGAGCCTTGTCCGCAGCATCCCGTTCTGGATCCTCCTGGTGGGATCCATCGCCACCAGCGCATTCGGCGCCTGGCTGGCCGTCAACACGCTCGGCACGATGTCCGTCGCGCTGACCGCCGGCACCGCCACCCCCGTCGACGTGTACGTCGGCCAGGTGTGGGCCATCGTCGGTGGCGTCCTGATCGCGACCGGCATCGTCGGTCTGGCTCTGGCGCTCGTTCTGGCCGTTCTGCGCTCGTTCGTTCCGGTGACCGACATCGAGATCATCGAGTCGATGGACTGGTCGGCCGACGACGAGGCGCTCGTGGCCGACGAGGCCGCCGACGCCGCACAGGCCCCCGTGGTCGAGGTCACGCCGCAGCGCTGACCTGAGAACCCTGCACCGCAAGGGCGGGAGCACCTCCGCGAGGAGTGCTCCCGCCCTTCTTCGTGCTCAGAACGGCAGCAGCGGATCGATCGCGATCGCGACGAAGAGCAGGGTCAGGTAGGTGATCGAGGCGTGGAAGACGCGCATCGGCCGGGGCTCCGTGCCGCGGACGGCGCGTGTGTAGAGGCGGTGCGATTCGTAGATGAACCAGCCGCCGAAGACGAGTGCTGAGACGGAGTACAGCAGGCCCATGTCGGCCACCGGGATGAGCAGCAGGGAGCACGCCACGGTCGCCCACGCGTACAAAATGACCTGCAGGCCGACCTGCGAGCCCGAACGGGTCGCGCCGAGCATCGGCACGTCGACCCCGTCGTACTGCTCCTTGTACTTCATCGACAGAGGCCAGTAGTGCGGCGGCGTCCACAGGAAGACGAGCGCGAAGAGGATCATCGGCGTCCACGACAGCGACCCGGTCACCGCCGACCAGCCGATCAGGACCGGGAAGCAGCCTGCGATACCGCCCCACACGATGTTCTGCTCGGTGCGGCGCTTCAGGATCATCGTGTAGATCACGACGTAGAAGAAGATCGCGCCGGCCGACAGAGCGGCCGCCAGCCAGTTCGTGGTGACCCAGAGCCAGACGGTGGATGCCGCCGCGAGCGTCCAGGCGAAGATGAGCGCGCCGCGCGGCGAGACCTCGCCGGTCACGAGCGGGCGATTCACGGTCCGCTGCATGTGCGCGTCGATGTCGCGGTCGAGGTACATGTTGAAGGCGGCAGCGGAGCCGGCGCTCATCGACCCGCCCAGCACCGTCGCCAGGACGAGCCAGACGTTCGGCAGTCCGCCTTGGGCGAGGATCATGACCGGAACCGTGGTCACGAGGAGCAGTTCGAGCACGCGCGGCTTCGTCAGCGCGACGTACGCGCGGATCGTGCGGCGGAGCGAGTGGGGTCGAGTCGCCCGTACGCCGGATGCCTCGGCTCGCGCCGTCATGGTGGTGTCCATCACTCCCCGCTCGACGCCCGAAACTGCCCTCCGAGTCTATGCCATCGCCGTCTGCTGGCCGGGCCGGCGGGTCCTCACAGCCGCTGTCGCCCAGGTGCTGCCACACTGCCGTCATACGTCGTCTCGCATAGCAGTCGGGGATTGCCCCTTCGGTATGCTGAAACAACACGCGCGCCTGCGCCGGCTGCTCCTCCCCCTGTGCGATGAGGTCTGCGCATAAGGGTGCACTCCCTCTGAGAAAGGCGGCCCGGTGTCGGAACTGCGTTGGGATGAAATCGATCGGCGCGCGGTGGATACCGCTCGGGTGCTGGCGGCGGACGCGGTCGAGAAGGTGGGCAACGGCCACCCGGGCACGGCGATGAGTCTCGCCCCCGCCGCGTACCTCCTCTACCAGCGGGTGATGAACCATGATCCCGCGGACGTGCACTGGCCGGGGCGGGACCGGTTCATCCTGTCGGCGGGCCACTCGTCCCTCACTCAGTACGTCCAGCTCTACCTCGGGGGGTTCGGGCTCCAGCTCGACGACCTCAAGTCGCTGCGCACGTGGGGATCCAAGACGCCGGGGCACCCCGAATACGGCCACACCGACGGCGTGGAGATCACGACCGGGCCGCTGGGTCAGGGTCTGGCCTCGTCGGTCGGGTTCGCCTACGCCGCACGGTACGAGCGCGGACTGTTCGACCCGGATGCCGCACCCGGCGAGAGTCCCTTCGATCACAGCATCTTCGTCATCGCATCCGACGGCGATCTGCAGGAGGGCATCACCAGCGAGGCGTCGTCCCTGGCGGGGCACCAGGAGCTCGGCAACCTCGTCGTGATCTACGACGCGAACCAGATCTCCATCGAAGACGACACCGACGTCGCGTTCACCGAGAACGTCGCTCTGCGCTACGCCGCCTACGGCTGGCACGTGCAGACTGTGGACTGGAAGAAGACCGGCGAATACGTGGAGGATGCCGCCGAGCTCCATGCGGCCCTCGAGGCCGCCAAGGCCGAGACGTCGCGGCCGTCGATCATCGTGCTCAAGACCATCATCGGCTGGCCGGCTCCCACCAAGCAGAACACCGGCAAGATCCACGGCTCGGCGCTCGGGTCGGACGAGCTCGCCGCCACCAAGCGGGTGCTCGGATGGGACCCCGACCAGACATTCGTCGTCCCCGACGACGTCCTGGAGCACACTCGCCGCCTCGGCGAGCGAGGCAGGTCAGCTCGTGAGGAGTGGCAGGAGCGGTTCGACGCGTGGGCCGCTGCGAACCCGGAGCGCAAGGCGCTGTGGGACCGACTGAATGCCCGCGAGCTCCCCGCCGACATCGCGTCCGCTCTGCCGGTCTTCGAAGGGGGCAAGGAAGTCTCGACGCGAGCGGCATCCGGCACGGTGATCAACGCGCTGGCGGCCGAGCTTCCCGAACTGTGGGGCGGCTCCGCCGACCTCGCCGAGTCGAACCTGACCACGATCAAGAACGCCGACTCGTTCATCCCCGAGGAGTGGTCCACCGACGAGTGGTCCGGCGACCCGTACGGCCGGGTGCTGCACTTCGGCATCCGCGAGCACGCCATGGGCGCGATCGTGAACGGCATCGTGCTGCACGGCCCGACCAGGCCGTTCGGCGGCACGTTCCTGATCTTCAGCGACTACATGCGACCGTCGGTGCGGCTGGCGGCGCTGATGAACATCCCCTCGATCTTCGTGTGGACCCACGACTCCGTCGCCCTGGGTGAGGACGGCCCCACCCACCAGCCCATCGAGCAGCTGGCCGCCCTGCGCGCCATCCCCAACTTCACCGTTGTGAGGCCCGGAGATGCCGCCGAGACGGCCGTGGTCTGGCTCGAGATGCTGCGCCGTCACGCCGGCCCCACCGGCATCGCGCTCACGCGACAGAACATCCCCGTGTTCGAGCGCGGAGACGGCGCGGCGTCCGGCGACACCCTCGCGTCTGCCGAGGGCGCGGTGCGGGGCGCCTACATCCTCGCCGAAGCGCCCGGAGGAACGCCGGATGTCATCCTCATCGCGACCGGCTCCGAGGTGCAGCTCGCCGTCGCCGCCCGCGAAACGCTGGCGGCCGAGGGCGTGAACGCCCGCGTGGTGTCGGCGCCGTCGCTCGAGTGGTTCGACGAGCAGGACGCGTCCTATCGCGAGTCGGTGCTGCCCGCCGCGGTGACCGCACGGGTGTCCGTCGAAGCCGGCATCGCGTTGCCATGGCGGCACATCGTCGGCGACCGGGGACGCAGCGTCTCGATCGAGCACTTCGGTGCGTCGGCCGACTACAAGACCCTGTTCCAGAAGTTCGGCGTCACCGCCGAAGCCGTCGTCGAGGCGGCCCGCGAAAGCCTGAAGGAGAACTCATGACCACCCCCACCGCACACCTCGTCGCCGAGGGCGTGAGCATCTGGCTCGATGACCTGTCGCGCGACCGGATCGTCACCGGCAACCTTGCCGATCTGATCGCGACGCGCAACGTGTCGGGCGTCACGACGAATCCGACGATCTTCGCCGGCGCGATCGGCTCGGGCTCGGCCGCGTACACCGGCCAGGTCGGGGTCCTCGCCGGGCACGGCGCATCGGCCGACGAGGCGATCTTCGAGATCACCACGGACGACGTGCGCGCCGCCGCCGACGTGTTCCGTCCGGTCTACGACGCCACGGGCGGCGTCGACGGGCGCGTGTCGATCGAGGTCTCACCCGATCTGGCCCACGACACGGAGGCGACGATCACTCAGGCCAAGGAGCTCTGGGCGAAGGTCGACCGGCCGAACACGCTGATCAAGATCCCCGCCACCAAGGCCGGTCTTCCGGCGATCACCGAGTCGATCGGCTCGGGCATCTCGGTCAACGTCACGCTCATCTTCAGTCTGGAGCGCTACGCCGAAGTCATCGACGCGTACCTGGCCGGTCTCGAGAAGGCCAAGGATGCCGGGCACGACCTGTCGCAGATCCACTCGGTCGCGTCGTTCTTCGTCTCGCGCGTGGACACCGAGGTCGACAAGCGCCTCTCTTCCATCGGCACCGAGGAGGCCGAGGGGCTCAAGAGCCTCGCCGGAGTCGCCAACGCCCGGCTGGCCTACGAGCTGTACGAGAAGGAGTTCGCCACCGACCGCGCCAAGGGTCTGATCGACGCCGGCGCCAACCCGCAGCGCCCGCTGTGGGCCTCGACCGGAGTCAAGGACCCCGCGCTCCCCGACACGCTGTACGTCACCGAGCTCGTGGCCCCCGGAACGGTCAACACGATGCCGGAGAAGACCCTCGAGGCCACGTTCGACCACGGCGTGATCGCCGGCGACACCGTCACCGGCGCCTACGCGGGCGCGAAGGACGTGTTCTCCCGGCTCGCGGCGGTGGGCGTGGACTTCGCCGATGTCACCCAGGTGCTCGAGGAGGAGGGCGTCGAGAAGTTCATCACTTCGTGGCACGAGCTCCAGGCGACGGTCAAGGCCGCACTCGAGGCTGCGCAGCCCGCCCGATGACGTTCGACATCCACCTGACCGGGCGCGTCAAGTCCGTCGCACACGCGACCCTGCCCGGTCTCATCGCCGAGCTGGTGGCATCGGGCATCACGGCGGGCGACTCCTCGCTGTGGGGTGCCGCTGCCGAGTCGGAGGCGGCTCAGCGGCTCGGCTGGGTGGAGGCTGTCTCCACCTCCCAGCCCCTCGTTCCTGAGATCGAGGCGCTGCGCGCCGAGCTGGTCAGCCGCGGAGTGACGCGGGTGGTCCTCGCGGGCATGGGCGGCTCATCGCTCGCCCCCGAGGTGATCGCGCAGACCTCCGGCGTGCCCCTCGTGATCCTGGACTCGACCGCTCCCAGCCAGGTCCTCGCCGCGATCGACGGCGACGCTGAGTCCGGTGGGCTGGAGCAGACCGTCCTCGTCGTATCGTCGAAGTCCGGGTCGACCGTGGAGACCGACTCGGCCAAGCGCGCGTTCGAGGCGGCGTTCCGCGACATCGGCATCGACCCCGCCGAGCGGATCGTCGTGGTCACCGACCCCGGCTCCCCCTTGGACGAGTCGGCCCGTGCCGACGGCTACCGCGTCTTCAACGCCGACCCGACCGTCGGCGGACGATACTCCGCGCTGACAGCCTTCGGCATCGTGCCGACCGGTCTGGCGGGCGTCGACATCCGCGTGCTGCTCGAGGAGGCGGAGGCGACCCTCCTGGAGGTCGCGATCGACAGCGCCGACAACCCGGCGCTCGTCCTCGCCGCCGCAATCGCCGGTGGTGACCCGCGGCGCGACAAGCTGGGTCTCATCACCGACGGTACGCACATCGTGGGCCTGCCCGACTGGATCGAGCAGCTCGTGGCGGAGTCGACCGGCAAGGACGGAACCGGCATCCTCCCGGTGGTTCTCCTTCCCGTCTCGCCGGAGGCCGAGAACACGCCCCCGGACATGCAGATCGTCCGCATCGTCGACGAGGCGAATGAGTTCCACTTCCGCGAACGGCACGAGGGAGAGATCCTCATCAGCGGATCGCTCGCCGCGCAGTTCGTGGTGTGGGAGTATGCGACCGCGATCGCCGGGCGCATGCTCGGAATCAACCCCTTCGATCAGCCCGACGTCGAATCAGCGAAGGTCGCCGCGCGCGGCCTGCTGGATGCGCGCCCCGAGCCGTCGGCCCCCGCGTTCTCGGTGGACGGCGTCGACGTGCGCGTCTCGGATGCCGGGCTTGCGGCATCCGGAACCGTCGCCGGCGTGCTCGACGCCCTGTGGGCGCGACTTCCGGAGAACGGATATGTGTCGATTCAGGCATATGTCGACCGGCTGCGGCTGCCGCAGCTCCAGGGCCTCCGCGAGCTCGTGGCGGCCGACTCCGGCCGCCCGACCACGTTCGGGTGGGGTCCGCGCTTCCTGCACTCCACCGGCCAGTTCCACAAGGGCGGTCCGCCCGTCGGCGTGTTCCTGCAGATCCTGGAGCAGAGCGACGTCGACCTCGAGATCCCCGGTCGTCCGTTCACGTTCGGCCAGCTGATCGAAGCGCAGGCCGCCGGCGACGCCGAGGTGCTCGCGGCCGGGCACGGGCGGCCCGTGGTCACGCTCACCCTCACCGACCCCCAGGCCGAGGTGCTCACGCTCTTCGAAGCCGCTCAATAGGGAGTTCGCATCACATGACCGTCGAGATCTCGCGCGGGCACAACCCGCTGCGCGACGCCGAGGATCACCGTCTCAACCGCATCGCCGGTCCGAGTGCGCTCGTGATCTTCGGCGTGACCGGTGACCTCTCCCGCAAGAAGCTCATGCCCGCTGTCTACGACCTGGCCAATCGGGGTCTCCTGCCGCCCGGCTTCGCGCTGGTCGGCTTCGCCCGGCGCGACTGGGAGGACCAGGACTTCGCGGAGGTGGTGAAAGACGCCGTCAAGCAGCACTCCCGCACCGAGTTCCGGGAGGACACGTGGCAGCAGCTTCTGCAGGGCATCCGCTTCGTCTCCGGCCAGTTCGACGACCCCGACGCCTTCCGGCGGCTGCGTGAGACGGTCGACACGCTCGACGTGGAACGCGGCACGATGGGCAATCACGCCTTCTACCTGTCGATCCCGCCCAAGGACTTCCCGGTGGTGGCCGAGCAGCTGAAGGCGTCAGGGCTGGTGGACGACACCGCCGACCAGCCCGAGCGCTGGCGTCGAGTGGTCATCGAGAAGCCCTTCGGCCACGACCTCGCCTCCGCCCAGTCGCTGAACGACGCGCTCCGCTCCGCGTTCCCGACCGACTCGATCTTCCGCATCGATCACTACCTCGGCAAGGAGACGGTCCAGAACATCCTGGCGCTGCGCTTTGCGAACGAGCTGTACGAGCCGATCTGGAACGCGAACTACGTCGATCACGTGCAGATCACCATGGCCGAAGACATCGGCGTGGGTGGCCGCGCCGGCTACTACGACGGCATCGGAGCGGCGCGCGACGTCATCCAGAACCATCTGCTGCAGCTCATGGCTCTGACCGCCATGGAAGAGCCGATCTCGTTCGACGCGAAGAACCTCCGCGCCGAGAAGGAGAAGGTGCTCGCGGCCGTCACTCTCCCCGACGACCTGGCGCGCTCCACCGCGCGGGGTCAGTACCGCGGCGGCTGGCAGGGCGGCGAGAAGGTGCTCGGATTCCTCGAAGAGGAGGGGATGAACCCCGAGTCCACGACGGAGACGTACGCCGCGATCACGCTCGAGGTCAACACGCGTCGATGGGCCGGCGTGCCGTTCTATCTGCGCACCGGCAAGCGCCTCGGCCGGCGCGTCACCGAGATCGCGGTCGTGTTCAAGAGGGCACCGGAGCAGCTCTTCTCCCGCACGCAGACGACGGGCCAGGGCCAGAACGCCCTGGTGATCCGCGTGCAGCCGGACGAGGGCGTCACGATCCGCTTCGGCTCGAAGGTGCCGGGCGCGGGAGCCCAGGTGCGCGATGTCACGATGGACTTCGGCTACGGGCACGCGTTCACGGAAGCCAGCCCGGAAGCCTACGAGCGGTTGATCCTCGATGTGCTCCTCGGCGACCCGCCGCTGTTCCCCCGGCACGAGGAGGTCGAGCTCTCGTGGAAGATCCTGGACCCGATCGAGGAGTTCTGGACGGCGCAGGGCGGCCCGCTCGAGCAGTACGCACCTGGGTCATGGGGACCCGAATCCGCGGATGAGATGCTCGCCCGCGATGGACGCGCTTGGAGGCGCCCGTGATCGTCGATCTGCCCGACACCACCGTGAGCAAGATCTCGCGAGCACTCGTGAACGTGCGCGAAGAGGGCGGCGCAGTCGCCCTCGGGCGCGTGCTGACCCTCATCATCCTGACGCGCGAGGCCGCCGTGGAAGAGGTGATCGAGGCCGCCAACGACGCTTCGCGGGAGCACCCGATGCGTGTCATCGTGCTGATGATCGACGGCACCGACACCGATTCCCGCCTCGACGCGCAGATCCGTGTGGGCGGCGACGCGGGCGCGAGCGAGGTCGTCACTCTGCGCGCCTTCGGCGAAGCCGGCAGCTCCAATCTGGAGAGCCTCGTGACGGGCCTGCTCCTTCCCGACGCCCCGGTCGTGGTGTGGTGGCCGAACAAGACCCCCGACTCCCCGTCGACGACCTCCATCGGCCGCATCGCGCAGCGCCGGATCACGGATGCCGCGACCAAGTCCGACCCCGCGGCATGGGTCGCATCGCTCGGCAAGAACCACGCGCCCGGCGACACGGATCTCGCGTGGACCCGCCTGACGCACTGGCGCGAGCAGCTGGCCGCGGTGCTGGATCAACCGCCGTACGACCCGGTGACCGCCGTCGAGGTGCGCGGTGCCGCCAGCTCACCGTCCACGGCTCTGCTGGCCGCATGGCTGCGGCTCATGCTCGACGTTCCCGTCGACTGGCGCTACCTTCCCGAGGACGAGTGGAAGGACGGCATCAAGTCGGTGCGGCTCAGCCGCGCGAGCGGCGATGTCCTCCTCGCTCGTTCGTCGCCCGCGATCGCCTGCCTGACGCAGCCCGGACAGCCCGAGCACGACCTCGTGCTGGCGCGTCGTACGCTGCGCGAGTGCCTGGCCGAGGAGCTGCGGCGCCTCGATCCGGACGTCCTGTATGGTCGAGTGATCACCGAGGGCTGGGAGCTCTTGGAACCGGCGACGCAGGAGACGCATGGCTGAGTTCATCATCGAGAAGCGCGTGGTGATCAGTGCCGATGCCGCCGCTCTCGCTGAGTCCGTCGCCGCCCGGTTCCTGAACCGGCTGGCCAAGTGCGGTGCCGAAGGTCAGCTCGTGCATGTCTCCCTGACGGGCGGATCGATGGGCTCCGCCGTGCTGGCCGCTGCCGCGCGGCATCCGCGACGCGAGAAGGTGGACTGGTCGCGCGTGCACGTGTGGTGGAGCGACGAGCGGTTCGTGCGCCGCGGCCACGAGGATCGCAATGACCTGCAGGCCCAGCAGGCGCTCCTGGACGCCGTCGACATCCCCGCCGCGAACATCCACACGATGGGCGCCAGTGACGATGGACTCGACCTGGATGCTGCGGCCGAGCGATACGCCGCAGACCTCGCGAGATTCCGGCAGGACGACGGAACCCCGTGGCCGTCGTTCGACATCTGCTTCCTGGGGGTCGGACCGGACGGACACATCGCCTCGCTCTTCCCGGATCGGCCCGAGATCCTCATCACGGATCGCGTCGCCGTCGCCGTCCGCGACTCCCCCAAGCCTCCGCCTGAGCGGATCAGCCTGACCCGGCCGGTCATCAACGGATCGCGCCGCGTCTGGCTCGTCCTGGCGGGAGCAGACAAGGCGTCGGCGCTGGGGCTGGCGCTCGCGGGTGCGAGCTATGCGAGCGTGCCGGCGGCCGGCGCCAAAGGTCGTAAGCGCACCGTCTTCTTCGTCGACGAGGCCGCGGCCTCGCAGGTTCCGCCTGAGCTCATCGACCAGGAGTATTGAGCCCGAGGGCTCGACAGCGGGCCTACTCCAGCCCGCGGCGGTCCCGCAGCTGCTTGAGGGCGTCATCGAGCAGCTGCTCGGCCTCTTCCTCGGTGCGACGTTCCTTCACGTAGGCCAGGTGCGTCTTGTAGGGCTCCGTCTTCGCCAGCGCGGGCGGGTTCTCCTTGTCGCGACCGGCGGGCAGCCCGGAGTGCGGCGAGTCGATCGTGTCGGGGATCTCCTCCTCGGGGATGCCGGCCGCGAAGTAGCGGACGGTCTCGTTGCCGAGGGCATCCCAGTAGGAGATCGCCACGCGATCCGCGTGGAACCCGTGGTCCTGCTCGCCCATCGGGCCGGCACCGACACGGGTGCCCCTGATCGCGTTTCCGCCGGTGGCCATCAGACGGCCTGGAACTTCGTGATGAGGCCCAGGGCCACGATCGAGACGAACCACGCGAGCGCGAGCACCACGGTGAAGCGGTTGAGGTTGCGCTCCGCCAGGCCCGACGAGCCCAGGGCGGAGGTCATGCCGCCGCCGAACATGTCGGACAGGCCGCCACCGCGTCCCTTGTGGAGCAGGATCAGAAGGGTCAGCAGGAGGCTGGTGATGCCGAGCAGCACCTGCAGGACGAACTCGAGGATCTGCACAGATCTATGCCTTTCACCGCACCCGTATCGGGCGCACGATCTCCCAGTATAAGCGTCGTCAGACGCCGATGTGTTTCTGGAATCGGATGATGGCCGCGAACTCATCCACCACCAGGCTCGCGCCGCCGACGAGCGCGCCGTCGACGTCGGGCTCGCGCATGAAGCTCGCGATGTTGCCCGACTTCACGGATCCGCCGTACAGCACGCGGGTGCGCTCCGCAGCATCCTGACCGAGCTTCCCAGCGACGACCTCGCGGAGCTTGGCGCAGACTTCCTGCGCCTGTTCGGGGGTCGCCGCCTGACCGGAGCCGATGGCCCAGACCGGTTCGTAGGCCACGACGATGTCCGCGTCGGCCGCGACACCTTCGAGGGCAACCTGCAGCTGGCCGACCGGCACAGCGCTGGCGCCGAACTTCTCCAGATCCTCGGACGTCTCGCCCACGCAGATGACCGGCACGAGTTCGTGCCGAAGAGCCGCCTGCACCTTCGCGGCGATGACCTCGTCGGTCTCCGCGTGGTATTCGCGCCGCTCCGAGTGTCCGATGATCACGTACGTGCAATTGAGCTTCTTCAGGAACGCCCCGGAGACCTCACCCGTGTAGGCACCGGAGTCCTTCGTCGACAGATCCTGAGCCCCGAGCGCGAACGGGATCTTGTCGGCATCCAGCAGGGTCTGCACCGTACGCAGGTCGGTGAACGGCGGGAACAGTCCGACCTCGACCGTGCCGTCCAGGTGCTTTGCCTCCTTCAGCGCCCAGTGCAGCTTCTGCACGAAGGCGATCGCCTGCTGGTGGTCGAGATTCATCTTCCAGTTGCCCGCGATGAACGGGACTCTCGCTACTGCCATCCGAGGACCTCCAGTCCGGGGAGCTTCTTGCCCTCGAGGAACTCCAGGCTTGCTCCGCCGCCCGTCGAGATGTGTCCGAACTCGTCGTCGTGGAACCCGAGCTGGCGCACGGCGGCCGCCGAGTCACCGCCGCCCACGACGCTGAGACCCGGGACCTCCGTGAGCGCCTGCGCGACGGCCTTCGTCCCGGCCGCGAACGGGGCGAGCTCGAACACGCCCATCGGGCCGTTCCAGAACACGGTCCTGCTGTCGCGGATGACCTCCGCGAAGCGCTCCGACGTGTCGGGACCGATGTCCAAGCCCAGACCCGACGCTCCGAACGGCGTGTCTTCGATGCGATCGGCAGGGGTGACCACGTGCTCCGCGTCGGCCCCGAATTTCGAGGCCACCACGACATCCGTCGGCAGCACGATCTCGACCCCCGACTCCTCGGCGGTCTTCATGTACTGCTTCACGACTTCGAGCTGATCGGCCTCCAACAGGCTCGCGCCCACCTTGTGGCCCTGCGCGGCGAGGAAGGTGAACAGCATCCCGCCGCCGATCAGGAGCCGGTTCACGCGTGGCAGCAGATGCGAGATCACGCCGAGCTTGTCGCTCACTTTCGAGCCGCCGAGAACGACCGTGTACGGTCGCTCGGGGTTCTCTGTGAGGCGGTCGAGCACGTCGAGCTCCGCGGCGATCAGCAGCCCGGCCGCCGACGGCAGGATCGCGGCCAGGTCGTAGACGCTCGCCTGCTTGCGGTGCACGACGCCGAATCCATCCGAGACGAGCACGTCGCCCAGCTCGGCGAGTTCGTCGGCGAAGGCGCGCCGTTCGGCGTCGTCCTTCGACGTCTCCCCGGGGTTGAACCGGAGGTTCTCGATGACGGCGACGTCTCCGTCCTCGAGCGCGGCCACGGCGTCGTGCGCCGATTCGCCCACGGTGTCGAGGGCGAACGCGACGGGCTTGCCGAGCAGTTCCGACAGGCGCTGAGCCACCGGTGCGAGGCTGTACTTCGCGTCGGGGGCCCCGTCAGGGCGACCCAGATGCGAGCAGATCACGACGCGAGCACCCTGATGGATGAGCGCGTTGAGCGTGGGAAGCGACGCCCGCACGCGGCCGTCGTCTGTGATCTCGCCGTCCTTCAGGGGGACGTTGAGATCGCAGCGGACGATGACCCGTTTGCCGGCGAGCGAACCCAGCGAGTCGAGGGTGCGCAGAGGCATGGTGTCGGCTGGCTTCTGAAGCGCTTAGAGGCGTTCGCCGACGTACTCGGTGAGGTCGACGAGGCGGTTCGAGTAGCCCCACTCGTTGTCGTACCACGCCGAGACCTTGACCAGGTTGCCGCTGACATTCGTCAGTTCGGAATCGAAGATCGACGAGTGCGGGTTGCCCTGGATGTCGCTGGAGACGATCGGGTCGTCGGTGTACTCGAGGTAGCCCGCCAGGCGCCCCTCTGACGCAGCCGCCTGGTACGCCGCGTTGACCTGGTCGACCGTGAGACCCTCGGTGGGCGTGACGATCGTGAGGTCGACGATCGAGCCGGTCGGGACGGGCACGCGGTACGACGAGCCGCTCAGCTTTCCGTTCAGCTCGGGAAGCACGTGGCCGATGGCCTTGGCCGCGCCGGTCGAGGCGGGGACGATGTTGATCGCGGCACCGCGTGCGCGGCGCAGGTCGCTGTGCGGACCGTCCTGCAGGTTCTGGTCGGCGGTGTATGCGTGCGCGGTCATCATGAAGCCGCGCTCGATGCCGAACGCGTCGTTGAAGACCTTGGCCAGCGGAGCCAGACAGTTCGTCGTGCACGACGCGTTCGAGATGATGACGTCGGTCGCGGGGTCGTAGTCGCCCTCGTTGACACCCATGACCACGGTCACGTCGTCGCCGGTCGCGGGCGCGGAGATCAGGACCTTCTTCGCCCCGCCGGCGACGTGCTTCTTGGCGTCCTCGGCCTTGGTGAAGCGGCCGGTGGACTCGATGACGATGTCGACTCCGAGTTCGCCCCAGGGCAGGTTGGCGGGGTCGCGCTCTTCGAAGACCTTGATCTTCTTGCCGCCGACGGTGATCGAGTCCTCGTCGTACGAGACGTCCTCGGACAGCGGACCGCCGACCGAGTCGTACTTCAGGAGGTGCGCGAGGGTCTTGTTGTCGGTGAGGTCGTTCACCGCCACGATGTCGAGGTCCGCACCCTGCGCGAGAGCCGCACGAAGGAAGTTGCGTCCGATGCGGCCGAAGCCGTTGATTCCGATCTTGACAGCCACGGAGGTTCTCCTGAGATGTGTCGTGCGCGAGTGCGCGATTGTTGCGGTTGCAGACAACGGACAACGGCGTCCCGGCGGGCTGCCCGCCGGGACGCCGCGCCTGCTATGACAGTACCAGCAGGCCCGAGGTCTTCTGACGGGCGGCGTCGAGGCGCTGGGCCACGTTCTGCCAGTTCGCGATGTTCCACACGGCCTTCACATAGTCGGCCTTGACGTTCAGGTAGTCGAGATAGAACGCGTGCTCCCACATGTCGAGCTGGAACACGGGGATCGTGCCCTGCGCGGTGTTGCTCTGCTGGTCGAACAGCTGCTGGATGATCAGCTGCTCCCCGAGCGGATCCCAGCTCAGAACGGCCCAGCCGGAACCCTGGATTCCCGTCGCGGCGGCGGTGAAGTGGGCCTGGAACTTCTCGAAGCCGCCGAAGAACTCGTCGATCGCGGCCCGCAGCTCACCATCGGGCTCACCGCCGCCGTCCGGGGAGAGGTTGGTCCAGAAGATCGAATGATTGACATGACCGCCGAGATTGAAGGCGAGATCCTTCTCGAGCTTGTTGACGTTCGCCAGGTCGCCCTTGTCGCGGGCCTCCGCCAGCTGGTCGAGGGCGGTGTTGGCGCCGGTGACATACGCCTGATGGTGCTTGTCGTGGTGCAGCTGCATGATCTTGCCGCTGATGTGCGGCTCGAGTGCCGCGAAGTCGTAGGGGAGGTCGGGCAAGGTGTACTTCGCCATGTTCTCTTCTTCCTGTCGGCGCTGAGCCGAGAGTCCCCGGCGCAGCGAGAATGACATGTTCACTCTAGTGATGAGCAACCGTGGGGCGCGGGGGTTGCTTCCCTCCGTGACACGCACTAACGGCTCCGGCCCGGCCGATGCGGTGAGCGCGGTTCAGTCCTCGACGCCGACCGGGACCGCGGCCTCGGTGTCGGGGATGCCGTCCTGCTCGGCTTTCTTGTCGGCCATCGCCAGCAGCCGCCGAATGCGACCGGCCACGGCATCCTTGGTCAGCGGCGGGTCGGCGTGGTGGCCGAGCTCGTCCAGACTCGCATCGCGGTGGGCGAGGCGAAGCTCCCCCGCCTCGCGAAGGTGCTCGGGAACATCGTCGCCGAGGATCTCGAGCGCCCGCTCGACCCGCGCGCACGCGGCCACCGCGGCCTGCGCGGAGCGGCGGAGGTTGGCGTCGTCGAAGTTGACGAGGCGGTTGACTCCCGCGCGCACCTCGCGGCGCTGGCGCATCTGGTCCCAGTCGGTCGCGGCGCGCTCGGCACCCATGTGAGCCAGCGCCACGCGGATCGCCTCGCCCTCGCGCACGACCACGCGGGGAACGCCTCTGACCTCACGCGCCTTGGCGGGGATGCCCAGGCGGTGCGCCGCGCCGACCAGCGCCATCGCGGCCTCCGGGGCCGGGCACGTGATCTCGAGCGCCGCCGAGCGGCCGGGCTCGCTGAGCGTCCCTGCCGCGAGGAACGCGCCGCGCCAGATCGCCGCGAGATCGCCGCGCGATCCGGTCGTGAGCTTGTTCGGCAGGCCCCGCACGGGCCGCCGACGCTGGTCGAGGAGACCCGTCTGACGCGCGAGCGTCTCGCCGCCTTCGATCACCCGGACGGCGTAGTGGCTCCCGTTGCGCGCTCCCGAGCCCTGCACGTGGACCAGTTCCGGTCGCACGCCGTAGATCTCCATCAGGTCGCGCGCGACCCGGCGTGCCAGCACATCGGAATCGAGTTCGGCCTCGACGGCGACACGGTTCGCGATCGAGTGCAGACCGCCGGAGAAGCGAAGCAGCGACGTCAGCTCGGCGACGCGAGCCGTCGGGCTCGGGTCGCGCACGGCCGTCAGTTCAGCCTTCACGTCAGCGGTCAACGACACGGAACTCCTCGCGGATGGGGTGCGGATGGTGGGAGGGAGCGAACGTCCAGCCTACTCGCGAGGCCGGCTCGCACACGACCTGCGCCTACTCGCGGCCCAGGTCGCGGTGCTTGACCCGCACCGCCACGCCGGGCAGTGAAGCAAGCCGCTCGCCGAGTTCGCGTGCGACGACGACCGAGCGGTGCTTGCCCCCGGTGCAGCCGATCGCGACGACCGAATGACCCTTGTTCTCGCGCTGGTAGCCCGCCAGCACGGGAGCGAGCGCCGCGGTGTACGCGTCGAGGAATTCGCCGGCACCCTGTTGCGCGAGGACGAAGTCCCGGACATCGTCGTCTTCGCCGTTCAACGGACGCAGGTCGTCATTCCAGAACGGGTTCGGCAGGAACCTCATGTCGGCCACCAGATCGGCGTCAGGTGGAAGTCCGTACTTGAAGCCGAAGCTCATGAGCGTGACGGTGTGGCGGGCAGCGCCCTCCGCGGAGAACATGTCGATCACCCGCGTCGCCAGCTGGTGGATGTTCAGTGCAGACGTGTCGATGATGACGTCGGCGCTCTCGCGCACGGCCGCGAGGCGCTGCCGTTCGAGGTGGATGCCGTCGAGGATCGTACCTTCACCCTGCAGCGGATGCGGCCTGCGGACGGCCTCGAAGCGCCGCACGAGCACGTCATCCGAGGCGTCGAGGAACATCACCCGCACCGGGCGCCCGCGCCGCAGGGCGCGCGTCACCTCGGGCAGCTCGGCGAACAGGTCGCGCCCACGGACGTCCACGACGACTGCGACGCGCGGCAGGGCGCTGGCGGCCAGAGCCGTCAGATCCAGCAGCGGGCGGAGCATCTGAGGCGGCAGATTGTCCACGACGTACCAGCCGAGATCCTCGAGCGCGTCTGCGGCCGTCGAGCGTCCGGCGCCGGACATCCCCGTGACGATCAGCACCTCGCCGGAAGCGTCGGGCACCGATGCATCGTCCTCAGCGTCGGTCATGACCACCCCCGTCGTCGCGTTCAGCCTACCCACTGGTGAGGTGCTCATGAATCGCGGCAGCGAGCTTCGGACCGACCCCCGGAAGCTCGGTGATCTCCTCCGGCGTCGCGTTCTTGAGCGCGGTGACCGAGCCGAAGTGGCGCAGGAGCGCCTTGATGCGCGCGTCACCGAGGCCGGGGATCTCCGCGAGTACGCTCTGGATGTCGCGGCGTCGCCGCCGGCGCTGGTGGGCGATCGCGAAACGGTGGGCCTCATCGCGAAGACGCTGCAGCAGGTACAGCGCCTCGCTGGTGCGCGGGAGGATCACCGGGTACTCCTCCCCCGGCATCCACACCTCCTCGAGGCGCTTCGCGATGCCGCACAGTGCGATCTCCTCGTGGCCGGCGTCGGCGAGCGCACGCGCGGCTGCTTCGACCTGCGGCTTGCCGCCGTCCACGACCAGCAGCTGTGGCGGGTAGGCGAATCGCGGGCGCTTCCGCGTCGTGGTCACCGTGCCGTCCTCCGTCGGCTCCGGTTCGGGCTCGTCCCGCTCTTCCGGCCGATCGAGGTACGCCAGGCGCCGCGTGAGCACCTGGTACAGCGAATCGGTGTCGTCGGTGGTCTCCGGCACCCCGAAGGAGCGGTACTGGTCTTTGCGGGGCAGACCGTCCTCGAAGACGACCATGGAGGCGACGACGTTCGTACCGCTCAGGTGCGAGACGTCGAAGCACTCGATCCGCAGGGGGGCCTCCGCCAGACCGAGGGCCTCCTGCAGATCCGTGAGCGCCTGCGTCCGCGAGACGTAATCGCTCGTGCGCCGCGTCTTGTGGATCATCAGCGCCTGCTGGGCGTTCAGCGTCGCCGTCTTGAGCAGCTCCGCCTTCCGGCCGCGCTGTGCGACCTGAATCGAGACCAGCTTGCCGCGCCGGGTGCGCAGCCACTCCTCGAGGTCGGCCGCGTCGTCGGGCAGCGCCGGCACAAGCACCTGGCGCGGGATGTCGGCCGGTGCTGCGTCGCCGTAGGCGCGCTGGAGCACCTGATCGACGAGGTCACCGCCAGAGATGTCGAGCTCCTTCTCGATCGTGGTCGCCCGCACACCGCGCACGCGACCCCCGCGGATCACGAACTGCTGCACCGCGGCGTTGAGCTCGTCCTCGGCGATGCCGAAGAGGTCGGCATCCGTGTCGGGGGCAAGGACGAGCGCGCTCTTGGAGAGCACCGCGTCGATCGAGGCGAGCCGGTCGCGGTAGACCGCGGCCGCTTCGTAGTCCATCGCCGCCGACGCCTCACGCATCCTGGCGTTCAGCTCCTTCGCGAACCGCTGGTCTCCCCCGGCCATGAAGGCGATGAAGTCGTCGACGATCGCGCGGTGCTCCTCGATCGTGACCTTCATCGAGCAGGGTCCCCCGCACCGGCCGATCTGCCCCGGGAAGCACGGCCGGCCCGTGGCCATCGCCTTCTTGTAGCTGGCGTCGCTGCACGTGCGGATCGGGAAGACCTTGATCATCAGGTCGATCGTGTCGTGCACGGCCCACACCTTCGGGTACGGCCCGAAGTACTTCGCTCCCGGAATGCGGCGGTTGCGCGTGACGATGACGCGCGGAGCCTCGTCGGCAAGCGTGATCGCCATGAACGGGTACGACTTGTCGTCGCGGTAGCGCACGTTGAACGGCGGATCGAACTCCTTGATCCACATGTACTCGAGCTGCAGGGAGTCCACGTCGCTCGCGACGACCGTCCACTCGACGGATGCCGCGCTGGTGACCATCCGCCGGGTTCGCTCGTGCAGGGTGTGCAGCGGAGCGAAGTAGTTCGACAGCCGCGCACGCAGGTTCTTGGCCTTGCCGACGTACAGCACCCGGCCCGCGGCATCCCGGAATCGATACACCCCGGGGTTGGTGGGGATCTCGCCCGGCCGCGGCTTGTACGCCACGGTGGGGCGAGTGCTGATCTTCACCATCCGGCTCTCAGCCCGCCTTGCGGACAGCCGACAGGCCGAGCACCTCCGCCAGGAACGCGCCCGTGTGGCTGCCTTCCACCCGCGCGACCTGCTCGGGCGTGCCGGTCGCGACGATCTCGCCGCCGCCCGAGCCGCCCTCCGGACCGAGATCGATGACCCAGTCGGAGGACTTGATCACATCGAGGTTGTGCTCGATGACGATCACGGTGTTGCCCTTCTCGACCAGGCTGCCCAGCACCTCGAGAAGTCGCTGGACGTCTTCGAAGTGCAGACCCGTGGTCGGCTCGTCGAGCACGTAGACGCTGCGCCCGTTGCTGCGGCGCTGGAGCTCGGTCGCGAGCTTGACGCGCTGCGCCTCACCACCGCTCAGCGTGGTGGCTGACTGACCGAGCCGCACGTAGCCGAGGCCCACATCCACCAGCGTCTTGAGGTACCGGTGGATCGCCTGGATCGGCTCGAAGAAGTCCGCCGCCTCTTCGATCGGCATCTCGAGGACTTCGGCGATGTTCTTGCCCTTGTAGTGCACCGAGAGCGTGTCGCGGTTGTAGCGCTTGCCGTGGCAGACCTCGCAGTCGACGTACACGTCGGGCAGGAAGTTCATCTCGATCTTGATCGTGCCGTCGCCGGCGCACGCTTCGCAGCGGCCGCCCTTGACGTTGAAGCTGAAGCGGCCGGGCTGGTAGCCGCGCGCCTTCGCCTCGGGCGTCTCGCTGAACAGGGTTCGGACACGGTCGAAGACGCCTGTGTAGGTCGCCGGGTTCGAGCGGGGCGTGCGCCCGATGGGCGCCTGGTCGACGTGGACCACCTTGTCGAGGTTGTCGAGGCCGGTCACGCGGGTGTGCTTGCCGGCTATCCGCCTGGCGCCGTTGAGCCGCCCGGCGAGCACTTCGTAGAGGATGCCGTTGACGAGCGACGACTTGCCCGAACCGCTCACACCCGTCACGGCGGTCATCACGCCGAGGGGGAAGTCCGCGGTCACGTTGCGCAGGTTGTTCTCGCGCGCCCCCACGACGGTGATCATGCGCTTCTTGTCGATGCGACGGCGCTTCTGCGGCGTCGGGATCGACCGTCGTCCCGACAGGTAGTCGCCCGTGATCGATCGCGTATCGGCCAGGAGCTCGGAGAGCGGCCCGGAGTGCACGACGTACCCGCCGTCGACACCCGCGCGCGGGCCGATGTCGACGACCCAGTCGGCGGAGTGGATCGTCTCCTCGTCGTGCTCGACGACGATCAGGGTGTTGCCGAGGTCGCGAAGCGTGAGCAGGGTCTCGATGAGGCGCCGGTTGTCGCGCTGATGCAGTCCGATCGAGGGCTCATCGAGCACGTAGAGCACTCCGGTGAGGCCCGAGCCGATCTGGGTCGCGAGGCGGATGCGCTGCGCCTCGCCGCCGGACAGCGAGCCGGCCGAGCGGCTGAGGCTCAGGTAGTTGAGGCCGACCTGCAGCAGGAAGTTGAGCCGAGCCCGGATCTCGCGCAGCACCTGCGCCGCGATCTTCGCTTCGCGCTCGGTCAGCTCGAGCTGTGCGAAATACTCCTGGGCGTCGGCCAGGCTGAGACGCGACGCATCGGCGATCGAGTGGCCGTGCACCAGGACGGCGAGGACCTCCGGCTTGAGCCGGTCGCCGTTGCACGCCAGGCAGGGCACTTCGCGCAGGTACTCCGACCAGCGCTGGCGCTGCGAATCGGAGTCGGCTTGCACGTACTGCCGCTCGATGTACGGCACGACGCCCTCGAAGCCCGAGGAGTACCGCATCTCCCGGCCGTAGCGGTTCTTCCACTTGACGGTGACCTTGTAGTTCTCCCCGCGGAGGACGGCCTCCTGCACGTCGAGTCGCAGATCGCGCCACGGAGTGTCGAGCGAGAACTTCAGGTCGGCCGCGAGCCCTTCGAGGAGCCGCTCGTAGTACTGGAACAGTCCCTTGCCCTGCGTCGTCCAGGGAATGAGGACGCCCTCCCGGATCGACAGCTCCTCGTCGGCCAGCATGAGGTCGACGTCCACCGACATGCGCGTGCCGAGGCCGGAGCAGGTCGGGCATGCGCCGAACGGTGCGTTGAACGAGAACGTGCGCGGCTCGATCTCGGTGAGCTGCAGGGGGTGGCCGTTCGGGCACGCGAGCTTCTCGGAGAACGACTGCCACGCGGCATCGCCCTCCTCGTCGACGAAGTTGACCTGCACGATGCCGCCGGCAAGACCGAGCGCCGTCTCGACGGAATCGGTGACGCGGCTCAGGATGTCGGGGCTGGCGACGAGTCGGTCGACGACGACGGCGATGTCGTGCTTGTAGCTCTTCTTCAGCGCCGGAGGCTCGGCGAGCTGGACGAGTTCGCCGTCGACGACGGCGCGTGCGTAGCCCTTCGCCGACAGCTCCTTGAACAGGTCGACGAACTCACCCTTCTTCTGGGTGATGACCGGCGCGACGATCTGGTAGCGCGTCTTCTCGGGCAGCTCCATCAGCTGGTCGGCGATCTGCTGCACCGTCTGCCGCTGGATCACCTCACCGCACTGCGGGCAGTGCGGGACGCCGATGCGCGCCCAGAGGAGACGCATGTAGTCGTGGATCTCGGTGATCGTGCCGACCGTCGAGCGCGGGTTGCGGTTCGTCGACTTCTGGTCGATGGACACCGCGGGGCTGAGACCCTCGATGAAGTCGACGTCGGGACGGTCGACCTGTCCCAGGAACTGACGCGCGTACGCGCTGAGCGATTCGACGTACCGGCGCTGCCCTTCCGCGAAGATCGTGTCGAACGCGAGGCTGGACTTGCCCGAGCCGCTGAGCCCCGTGAACACGACGAGCGAATCCCGCGGGATATCGAGGTCGACGTCCTTCAGATTGTGGACGCGGGCACCTCGAACGGAGAGGGTTCCGCTCGTGTGGGCATGCGAAGAGACGGGAACAATGGGCACCCGTCAAGTCTAGGCGGGGCCTCCGACACGCGTCCCGGGTTCGCCGGGAGCGCACCTTCGTGCTAGCACGAAAAGACGGATGCCGCGGGGAAGTCCCCGCGGCATCCGTCGTCGATCAGCGACTGTCAGCGTACGTTGACCTGATGGCGGCTCGGACCCAGCGTCAGTGTCACCGCCCAGTACACCGCGGTGAACGCGTAGCGTCCCGCACGAGTCCGGCGTGACGAGGTCGCCTCGCCGCCGTCGTCATCGGCCGTCTCGACGACCGTGTCGCCGTCGTCGGCGTGACCGCTCCGGTGGGCGTGCCCTCCGCCCTGACCGTGACCGCGATCAGAGCTGCCGCTTTTCTTGCCGCCGTCGTCTTGTCGACGGTCGACTTCTCCGTCTTGACGACTGGATCGGGACGTCGAAGCTCGTGCCGGTCGAGTGTCGCCGTCGGAGCGGCACGACTCGCTGGCCGTGCAGCGGACACGGTCACCGTCACGTGACGGCGTTGCCGCTTCATCGGTCAGCGGACGAGCGTGCGGTCGATCGGCGCGGTGCCGACGTTCGACCCGCGATCGCGACCGTCACGGTCGCGCGCGTCGGCGTCAGCGTGAATTCCAGCGACGACAGGTCGACCTGATCGCTTCCGACCTCGTAGCCCGGCGCCTGGCGCCGAGAGCTCGACTCCGATCGAGCGCTGCGCGAGGTCGGCGAGGCCTCGCGTTCGTGGCGAACCAGTCGACCATGGCTTCGAGGTCGACCATGCCGCGAGTCGGCCCTGTTCGGTGCCCTGGCGCGAGAGTGCACGAAGTTGTCACCGCCCGAGGCGAGGAACGAGTTCACGCACCACGCGGTACTCAGCAGCCGGATCGACCGGTACGCCGTCGAGCTGCAGATCTCGTGATGCGCGATCCCGCGCGCGGCGGTCGTAGTCCGTGATGTACGTCAGCGCCTTCGATACGCCGAGCTTGAGAAAGGGGCGCGACGCGGTCGTGCGGCTGCCACTGCTCCTCGAGCACGGACTTCACCTGTGCACCGGTGAGCGTCATGGTGACCGAGCGTGTTGGCGAACGGCTGCACGGCGGCCGCCTCGGCGTAGGTCACGTTGCCGTCCGGATCTTCCGCGCCGCTGCTCGCGTACTTCATGTTCGCCCGCAGACCGCCCGGGTTCATGAACGCGATCTGGGTGTCGGGGAACCGCACCTGGGTCTGGTCGAGCTGCACGTCGGCGACGAAGTTGCCGAGCGTGGACTCGCGCGCCGCGCGCCTCTTGCGTCGTCGATGGATCGGTCTCCGTCGGGGTGCGCGGCTGAATGCCGCGCTGGAAGCTCGCCGTGATGTCGCCCACCTTCACGCTGCCCTCGCACCTTGGCGTAAGCGACCGCCTCCGCGACCATGGCGACGATCGGCTGCTCGTGGCGGTCGGGGCGTAGTCTGTGGCCGTGTACGGGTCACGCGGTCGAGCCGTGCCGCGTCGCCATCGAGTAGGTCGTGTTGACCATGCGACAGGATCTGCTGGTGTCGGGGTCGAGGTGATCTCCATGTCGCTGAAGTGCTCGCCGTACTGGCCGGACTGAGATGACCGGGCGGTCGTCGATCACGAGGTTGTACGCGAGGTGCGTGTGGCCAGAGACGATCGCGTCGACCTCGTCGGTCACAGCCCGTCGACGATCCTGCCGAACGGAGTCGTCAGGTCGGTGGCGGACTCAGCGAGTCGGCTGGGTCGCGCCCTCGTGCACGAGCAGCACGAGCACGTCCGCTTCGCCGTTGCGGCGTCGCCGTCGGCAGAGCCGATCGTGCGACGGCGTTGACGCTGTCCACGACCGGGTTCACATCCAGCGTCGTCGATCCCCGCCGGGCTGACCAGCGCGGGCAGCTCCTCGGTCACCGCGCCGATGAAGCCGACGTCCACGCCACCGGCGACGGTCTGCGTCCAGTACGGCGCCAGCGCGTAGTCGTCCGTCGTCGGTGTCCCAGACGTTGGCGGCGATGTACTCCCAATCGGCGAGTGGCATGACTCGGTCGCGTGAGGTCGGCCGAAACCGCGATCGAATTCGTGGTTGCCGACCGCGCTGACGTCCAGACCCGGCAGCATTGAGCGCGTTCGATCGTGGGAACGTCCTGCTGGATGAATGAGGTGAAGGTCGATGCGCCGATCATGTCGCCGGCCGCGGCGAAGACGGTGTTCGGGTTCGTGGCGCGAACCTGCTCGACCGCCGTCGCGAGGGCGGCGATGCCGCCGAGACGGTCGGCGACCGACTCGATGCGCCCGTGGAAATCGTTGATCGTCACGAGGTTGATCAGACGGGGTCGGCGGCCTGCGCGGCCGGGTGCGACGAGCACGCCGGCGCCGACCGCCGACGATGCGTCGCGATGGCCGCCGCGAGCGAGCGATCGGCGACCGGGTAGCCGGATCGGCGTGCAGAGACGTGGGATGTGAGCGCAGGGTGTGACCGAGATGGCATGAAGCATCCTCTGTGATCGGGGGGCGATGGGGGGAACTAGACGGCGTCGCGTCACGGCGACACTTCGATCGAGACTAAGTCGGCCACTGCCGCGAGATGGGCAAGAGGATGGCGAAGAGTTCACTTGTATGCAACGGAACGGATATGGATCGGCTCCGTCACGGCGCCGCAGTCATCGGCTTCGCGCCGGCGAACAGCACGAGCGCATCACGCAAACGCCCGATCTCCGCCGCATCCATTCCGACGCGCTCCATGATCTGCCCCGGCACCTCCAGCGCGCGCTCGCGCAGCGCCCGGCCGTCGTCGGTCAGGGCGATCTCCAGCACGCGCTCGTCATCAGATCGGCGTGATCGCGTGACGCGCCCCTGCGACTCGAGGCGCTTGACGAGAGGAGACAGGGTGGCCGGCTCCATCGCCAGTTCATGAGCCAGTTCGCCGAGCGACCGCGGCGACTCCTCCCACAGGGCCAGCATCACGAGGTACTGCGGGTGCGTCAGGCCCAGCGGCTCGAGCACGGGACGGTAGATCGACACGACATTGCGCGCGGCCGTGACCATGGCGAAGCAGAGCTGGTTCTCGAGCGTGAGGATGTCATCGTTCACACGCGGAATCCTATCGCTCACGAATAGTTAGTACACTAAATACATGACCGACCGAAAGATGCCGCTCCGACAGCGCGTGCGCGATGCCGGGGGCTGGTACGCGTGGCTGAACGCCAGACTCATCCGCCTGGCCGGCCCTGCCGCCGTCGGTCCGTACGAGACGACACCCCCACCTTCCGTGGCGGAACGGGCAGAACGCGCCTGCCCTCTGTGCGGAGCGCCGATGACGGCCCACACGTTCGATCGGTCAGGCCCCAAGCCGTTGATGCACTGCCCCTGACGCGGCCTACGCGTGACCTGCGCGCTCCATGGCGCGCAACTCCTTCTTCATGTCCTGGACTTCGTCACGCAGGCGCGCGGCGAGCTCGAATTTGAGCTCTCCGGCCGCCGCCAGCATCTGGTTGGAGAGGTCGAGGATCGTCGCCTCGAGCTGCTCCGCTCCTTCGGCGGCGATGCCCTCCCGCCGCAGTCGCGGGGTCGGGGACTTGCCCTTTCCGGACTTGAGCTTCGCGGCATCCCGCTTCGACATCATCGCCGCAGTATCGGCGCCCTCGCGCGCCAGCACCTCGGTGATGTCGGCGATGCGCTTGCGCAGTGGAGTGGGATCGATGCCGTTCGCCACGTTGTAGGCCACCTGCTTCTCGCGACGCCGATCGGTCTCGCCGATCGCCGCCTTCATGGAATCGGTGATCGTGTCGGCGTACATGTGCACCTCACCCGAGACGTTTCGCGCGGCGCGACCGATCGTCTGGATGAGCGAGGTGCCGGAACGCAGGAAGCCCTCTTTGTCGGCATCCAGGATCGCGACGAGCGAGACTTCCGGCAGGTCGAGGCCCTCACGGAGCAGATTGATGCCGACGAGGACGTCGTAGACACCGGCGCGGAGCTCGGTGAGCAGCTCGACGCGACGCAGCGTATCGACGTCGGAGTGCAGGTACCGCACCCGCACGCCATGCTCGCCCAGGAAGTCGGTGAGCTCTTCGGCCATCTTCTTCGTGAGCGTCGTCACCAGCACGCGCTCATCGCGCTCGGCGCGCACCCGGATCTCCTCCAGCAGATCGTCGATCTGACCCTTCGAGGGCTTGACCACGATCTGCGGGTCGACGAGTCCCGTCGGGCGGATGATCTGCTCGACGACGCCGTCCGCGATTCCCATCTCGTAGCGGCCGGGGGTCGCCGACAGGTACACGGTCTGGCCGACGCGCGCCTTGAACTCGTCCCAACGGAGCGGCCGGTTGTCCATCGCGCTCGGCAACCGGAACCCGTGCTCGACGAGCGTGCGCTTGCGTGATGCGTCGCCTTCGTACATCGCGCCGATCTGCGGCACCGTGGCGTGCGACTCGTCGATCACGACGAGGAAGTCGTCGGGGAAGAAGTCGAGCAGGCAGTGAGGCGCCTCACCGGGAGCGCGTCCGTCGAGGTGCCGAGAATAGTTCTCGATGCCCGAGCAGAATCCGAGCTGCTGCAGCATCTCGAGATCGAACGTCGTGCGCATGCGCAGCCGCTGCGCTTCGAGCAGCTTGCCCTGCGACTCCAGCTCCTTCAGCCGGATCTCGAGTTCGGCCTCGATCGTGCCGATCGCCCGCTGCACCGTCTCGGTGCCGGCCACGTAGTGCGACGCCGGGAAGATCGGCACGGAGTCGAGCCGCTGCACGACATCACCGGTGAGCGGATGCAGCATGTACAGCGCCTCGATCTCATCGCCGAACAACTCGATGCGGATCGCATACTCCTCGTACACCGGGATGATCTCGATCGTGTCGCCCCGCACCCGGAAGTTGCCGCGCGAGAAGTCCACGTCGTTTCGGTTGTACTGCATCGCGATGAATTTGCGGATCAGGGCGTCGCGGTCGTACCGCTCCCCCACCTGAAGCGCCACCATCGCCCGCATGTACTCCTCAGGTGCGCCGAGACCGTAGATGCACGACACGGTCGACACGACCACGACATCGCGTCGGCTGAGCAGGGAGTTCGTCGTGGAGTGTCGCAGACGCTCCACCTCGGCGTTGACGGACGAGTCCTTCTCGATGAATGTATCGGTCTGGGGCACATAGGCCTCGGGCTGGTAGTAGTCGTAATACGACACGAAGTACTCGACGGCATTGTGCGGCATGAGGTCGCGAAACTCGTTCGCCAGCTGCGCCGCCAGTGTCTTGTTGTGAGCCAGCACGAGGGTGGGGCGCTGCACCTGCTCGATGAGCCATGCGGTGGTCGCCGACTTGCCGGTGCCGGTGGCGCCCAGGAGGACGACGTCGGTCTCGCCTGCGTTGATGCGCGCCGCGAGATCGGCGATCGCCTGGGGCTGATCACCCGAGGGGAAGTATTCGCTGACGACCTCGAACGGTCTAACGGAGCGTGTCGCCTGCATCAGACCAGGCTAAGCGTGACCTCCGACATGGCGGCCCGCGTTCGCGCTCAGCCGAAGCAGCTTCGTGCTCCCGAGTGCCTTCGCCGTCGGGCGACGCGCTGGGTTAGGCGAACCACACTCCGGAATTGACGCCCTTCCTGTGGTGCATCGTCCCGGCGTCGACCGGCGCCGACTCATAGTTCACGAGGTCGCCGACCCACGGTGGCTGTGTGTCGATCGACACCGACCCGGCACCCGTGGAGAAGTACGCGCGAACCGCATCCGTCATCACGAACGCCCGCGCGACCTGCCGCAGCGCTCCCTCCCGGTCGATGGCAGCCCGCAGATCCGTGGTGTCGAGCGTCGGAGACATCGCGTCGTTGAGCTGCTGCCTCTGCTGCGGCGGCATGTCGTCGAAGACGGCGGCGTGACCGCTGCGGATGATCGTCGCCGGGAGCAGGTCGAGGAGGTAGTCGTAGTGGGCGACCGCCTCATCATCCGTGATGTGAGACACCTTCCCCTTGCTGCGCTTGGGATGAATGGCCATCGCGCACCTCCGTCTTTCGGCCTCAGAGTACTGCCTCGCCGTGCTTGTGCCCAGGGCCGCTGGAGACGCGGCGGTCAGCCGAAACCGCCGCCGCCGCCGTCGAAGCCGCCTCCGAATCCTCCGGCATCGAAGCCGCCTCCGTAGCTGCCGCCGTCGTAGCCGCCGCCGTCGTAGCCACCGAAGCCGGACGCATCGATGCCGCCCGACCCGGGATCGAACGTGTCGCCGACCCACCCGGGCTGATCAGCGATGAGCAGCGATCCCGCCCCGACGGTGAAGTACGAGGTCACCGCACTCGTCGTCATGAACTGATAGGCGACGAGAGCCATGACGCCCGTCTGCATCATCATCGCGCGCGGATCGACGTAGCTGTCGTCGGCGGTGGCCGTCGCTGTCCGGACGGAGGCTTCCGCCTCGGCATCCGGTCGCCCGCTCGCGGCCGCTCTCTCGGCCCTCCGCAGTTCGGCCCTGCGCACCAGGGTGGCCAGGACGTGCGGGTCCTCCGGCGACGCCGTGCGCTCGGACTCCGACATGAAGGGACGCAGCTGTTCGAACATCTCGCGCCGTCTTTGCACCGGGACATCCTGGAAGGCGGTCGCGTGCGCGCTCTCGATCACGCTCGCCGGGAGGGTGTTGAGCAGATAGACGTAGCGCGCGATCTGCTCTTCCTCGGTCGCCGCCGCATACGGGTTCTTCCGACGCCGGAACCTCGAGAAAACGCCCATCTCGCACCCCCATCGCTGGTGCACTCAGTCTACGCGCGTGCGATCCCCTCTGTCCCGGATCAGCTGAGCCATGCCGGCCCACAGCGCGTCGGTCTGTCTCAGAGTGTCTTCGAGCGTGCCGTCTGTCGAGATCACGACATCCGCCAGACGCAGCCGTTCTTCGTCCGAGACCTGCGACGAGATCCGCGCTGCCGCCTCGGATTCTTCGAGCCCCCGCAATTCCACGAGCCGGCGAGCGCGCACGTCTGCCGGGGCGTGCGCGACGACGATCAGATCCCAGGGGTCGGCCAGGCGCGCTTCGGCCAGCAGGGGCACGTCGTAAACGACGACCGCCGCCGGGTCCGCGGCCCAGGCCGCAGCGAACCGCCGCTGCGACTCCGTGCGCACCGCAGGGTGGACGATGGCGTTCAGCGCCTTCACCGCTGACGGGTCGCCGAACACGCGGGCGCCGAGGCGAGCCCGATCCAAGGAGCCGTCGCCACGCAGCATGCCCTCGCCGAACTCCGCCGCGATCTCGGCCAGGACGGGCGAACCGGGCTGCTGCACATCGCGGACGACCTGGTCGGCGTCGACGACGACCGCGCCGAGCTCGCTGAGGCGGCGGGCGATGGTGGACTTTCCGGAGGCGATGCCTCCGGTGAGCGCGACGAGTGGCATGAGTCGAGGATGCCACGACAGAACTTCAGGCGTTCTTGAGGACGCGCTGAGCCAGGCTTGAGACGGCCGTCGTATCGTCGGAGCACCCGAAGAAGCGGATCCTCGGACGGTGTCCGAGGGAGGGCAAGGCGATGACTGGTGGACGCGAGCGTGCGGCGTCCCTGAATCAAGTCAGCACGCTGACGATCCCGGCGATCGCCACGACCACGGCGAACAGCCCGAGCAGTCCGAAACCGCTGGCGAGCCAGGTCGTCGGGAAGATCCAGAGCAGACCGAGCGCGGAACCGGGTGCGGCGAGCTGCATGAGCGTGATGGCGACGATGTCCACAGCGGGAACGAGCGCAACCCAGCCGAACGCGATCCGGTTCCAGGGGATCACGAGGGTCGCTCCTGTCGCCACGAACACCAGGACGACACCCGTGAACAGCATCACCACGTCGGCGGTGAACGGCCCGACCGCGATGAGGATGCCCAGCACGAAGACCACGGAGCCCAGCAGCAGCTGATTGAGCGTCGCCGCACGGGCTCGCGTGCGATCGGCGTAGTCCTCGCGCAACCAGCCGGCGCGCGAACGAGCGAATCGACCGGTCGCGGCGGCACCCTCAGGCGTCTCTTCCAGCGCTACGGCCATACCGTGACGCTAACGGATGGGTCGCGTCAGAACCCGAAGTCGCCGCCGAAGTCGCCGAACCCGCCCATGTCGCCGCCTCCGGCGTCGCCCCACGACCCGTCGCCGGCGGCATCCGCACCCGGGTCGCCTGCCGCGGCATCGTTCGATCCGTCCTGCGCGCCCGAGTCGTCCGCGAATGCGGGCGCCATGAACGAACTCACGATCGCCGAGCCGATGACATAGCCCACCACGGTGCCCAGGATCGAGCTGCCGATCATCGAGCCGATCCCCGGTCCCTGCCGGCCCTGCGGTCCGAGGGTGCGCTCCATGAAGCCGGGGTTCGTGTACTCGGCGCGCGTCGCGGCGCGCGCGAGGTCCTGCGGGTTGGCTGACCGCGGGCGTTCGTAGTCGGGCAGGCCGGCGGAGAGCTCCGCGAGCACCTGCTGGCGCTGCGGTTCGGTGAGCTTGGAGAACGCCTCAGCGTGCACCTGCTCGATCGTCTCGGGCGGAGCGGTGCGCAGCAGGTAGCGGTAGCGCTCGATCGCGAGCTCGTCCTCGCTCTGCGGCGGCTGGTTCGTGGGGCGGGCAGATCCGTATCCGGGCTGCCCGTAGCCGGTGTTCTGCGGGACCGGCGGCGCCTGCCGCGCAGAGTCATCGCCACCGAACAGTCGATCCAGGAATCCCATGGTGTCCTCCGAGGTCTCGTGGGACTGCTCAGGCTATGCACGGTGTCTTTGAGGACGCTGAGATCCGGAAGCGTGTCTCGCACCAAGTCTCAGCCGACGAGCGCGGTGGCCTCACTCATCCACCGCGGCATAGCGGGTCCAGGGGTCGGGCTCACCCCGACGCACGGCCTCGATATGGGCGCAGAGCCTCTCCGTCAACTGGAACCATTCGGTCCGCGGAAAGCGCTCCTCGGCGAACTGCTCGTGTCGGCGACGTTCCAGCTGACGATCGCCTCGTTCGAACGCCAGCAGGTCGTCATGCCAGATCGAGGTCAGCCGCTGCCGGGGGTTCGCAGACGTGCCGATCTTCACCCGGTCGCCGTACCGGGCGTAGTACACGACGTCGACGCGAGGAGGAGGAAGCTCACCGTCGACGAGTTCGCCATGCCGCCAGTCGCACACGGCGCAGAGCCACGCCGAGGGATAGCGGACGCCGAGGCGCGAACCGCAGAGCCGGCACGGCGACGGCAGGGCGTCGGTGACGCCGTATTCACGTTGGGCCCACTCGGCTGCGACGATGAGATGGTGGGCGCAGAGCGCCAGGGGTGCATCCGGAGGCACCGCCGCCCGGCATCCGTCGTCGGCGCACGTTCGCGGCGCCGGAGAGCCGTGGGCGGATGCTGCGGACACGTGTGCATGCTACGACGCCGCTCCGACACGGTGCGCGACGAAGGGCCGCCACCCGAAGGTGACGGCCCTGTGCTGCCGGTGAACCGGCAGTGTCGTGATCAGCGACCGGAGAGCTTCTCGCGAAGCGCGGCGAGCGCCTCGTCGTCGGCCAGGGTGCCGGCGGAGGAGCTGTCGGTTGCGAATGAGCTCGATGCGGAGCTGGTCTCGGTCGGCGCGGCAGCCTCGGCCTCGAGCGACTTGGCGACCGCAGCCTTGTGCTGCTCCCAGCGAGCCTGAGCAGCGGCGTACTCCTGCTCCCACTTCTCGCGCTCGGCGTCGGAGCCTTCCTTCCACGCCTGCGTCTCGACGTCGAAGCCTTCGGGGTACTTGTACTCCCCGTTCTCGTCGTACTCGGTGACCATGCCGTAGAGGGCGGGGTCGAACTCGGTGCCGTTGGGGTCGACCGACTCGTTCGCCTGCTTGAGCGACAGCGAGATGCGGCGACGCTCCAGGTCGATGTCGATGACCTTGACGAAGACCTCTTCGCCGACGGAGACGACCTGCTCGGCGAGCTCGACGTGCTTGCCGGACAGCTCCGAGATGTGCACGAGGCCCTCGATGCCGTCTGCGACGCGAACGAAGGCACCGAACGGAACGAGCTTCGTGACCTTGCCCGGGGTGACCTGGCCGATCGCGTGGGTGCGCGCGAAGACCTGCCACGGGTCTTCCTGCGTCGCCTTGAGCGAGAGCGACACGCGCTCACGGTCGAGGTCGACCTCGAGGATCTCGACGGTGACTTCCTGACCCACCTCGACGACCTCGGAGGCGTGCTCGATGTGCTTCCACGACAGCTCGGAGACGTGCACGAGGCCGTCCACGCCGCCCAGGTCGACGAACGCGCCGAAGTTGACGATCGACGAGACCGTGCCCTTGCGGACCTGACCCTTGTGCAGGTTGTTCAGGAACGAGGTGCGCGACTCCGACTGCGTCTGCTCGAGCAGAGCACGGCGCGAGAGCACGACGTTGTTGCGGTTCTTGTCGAGCTCGAGGATCTTCGCCTCGATCTCCTGACCGAGGTACGGCGTGAGGTCGCGAACCCGGCGCAGCTCGATGAGCGAAGCCGGCAGGAACCCGCGCAGGCCGATGTCGACGATGAGACCACCCTTGACGACCTCGATCACGGAGCCGGTGACGACACCGTCGGTCTCCTTGATCTTCTCCACATCGCCCCAGGCACGCTCGTACTGCGCGCGCTTCTTGGACAGGATGAGCCGACCCTCCTTGTCCTCCTTCTGGAGAACGAGAGCCTCGACGGCGTCGCCGACCTTGACGACCTCGTTGGGGTCGACGTCGTGCTTGATGGAGAGTTCGCGCGAGGGGATGACGCCCTCGGTCTTGTAGCCGACGTCGAGGAGGACCTCGTCGCGGTCGATCTTCACGACGGTTCCTTCGATGAGGTCGCCGTCGTTGAAGAACTTCAGGGTCAGTTCGACCGCGGCCAGGAAGTCCTCAGCAGATCCGATGTCATTGATGGCGACCTGCTTGGTGGCCGGGGCGGTCGTTGCGATAGTCATGTAGTGGGTTGTCCTTGTTGGGTTGGGTGTCGGGCGTCAGCGCGCGGGCATGAATATGCCGCGGAGCGTCAGCGGGTGGATTTGATTGCGTGTGATGCAGATGTCACGCGCGCACGGCAATAGAGCCACGCGAGTGACAGTTCAGGGTAGCAGAACGCTGCGACGCGCCGCATTATTTCGCGCCGCGGTGACGACGCCAGCACTCACGAAGCGCGGAGGCCCGCGACCAGGCGCTCGAGGCCGTACTCGAACGCGCGGTCCAGATCGCCGTCGAACCGGAATGAGCCCGACAGCTCCATGTTGACGAAGCCGGTCGCCCACGCGGTGACCAGGCGTGCGGCATCCAGCGCGGCATCCCGTCCGACGATCTCGCCCGTCGCCTTCAGCAGGGGAACACTCGCGCGCGCCATCGAATCGGCCGCGCCGTCGACCGTGAACATCAGACGGAACGCCTCCGGGTTCTGCTGAGCGAAGGCCCGGTAGACCCGGGCCAGAGCGCTCAGCGAGCCGTCCGATCGCTCCAGGCGCGTCGCCGAGATCGTCGGCGGATGCCGCCGCCACGAGCGTCAGCAGCATGTCGCGATCTCGCACCCGCTTGTACAGCGACGGCGCCCGCACCCCCACCCGATCGGCCACGGCCTGCATGGTCAGCTTCCCGGGCCCGGCATCCTCGAGGATGGTGCGGCCCGCGTCGATGATTTCGGCGAGGGATGTCCGGTCCGGGGTCGGCATGAGAGTTCCTCCGGTCTGTCGGCATGATGGCTATTGACATAAGCTATCATAGCTATGTATCGTAGCCATACCATCAACAGTCCTCGGGAGAAGCCATGGAACTCGCGCCGCAGCTGCACCGCATCGGCAACGACATCGTCGCCGCCTACTTCGTCGTGACGCCGGAAGGGATCACGCTCATCGATGCCGGCCTGCCCGGCCATTGGCGCGACCTTCAGCGTGAGCTCGCGGCGATCGGCAAGTCGGTCACCGACATCAAAGGGGTCGTGCTGACCCACGGCGACAGCGACCACCTGGGCTTCGCGGAACGGCTCCGCAGAGAGCACGGCGTGCCCGTGTACGTCCACGCAGCCGACGCAGACCGCGCCAAGGGCGGCGACAAGCCCAAGCTGGCGATGGGGCCGATGCGCATCGGCGCGACGACTGGCTTCTTCGCGTACGCGATGCGCAAGGGCGGCGTGCGCACCCATTACCTCTCCGAGGTGGTCGAGGTCGAGGACGGGCAGGTGCTGCCCCTGCCCGGAGATCCCGTCGTGATCGGCATGCCCGGCCACTCCCCCGGCAGCATCGCGGTCTTCGTGCCCTCCGTCCGGGCGGTCTTCGTCGGCGATGCCCTCACGACCCGCCACGTGCTCACGGGCAAACCAGGGCTCCAGCCGGCGCCGTTCACCGACGAGCCTGCCGTGGCCCTGGAGTCGCTCGATCGTCTGGCCGGGCTCGACGCGGAATGGATCCTCCCCGGGCACGGGACGCCCTGGCGCGGCGCTCCGGCAGACGTCGCGAAGGCGGTGCGCGCCGGCGCACAGTGATCGAGGTCAGCCGCGGAAGTCCTCGGGATCGACGTCCTCGAGGAAGCGCTTGAACTCGTCGAGACGCTCATCGGAGTCGACCTCGCTGTCGGCCTCCGTGACGGTGTCGGGCACGCCGGCGTCGTCAAGAACGTCGTCTTCGACCCAGATCGACGCGCCGACGCGTGAAGCCAGTGCCACGGCATCCGAGGGTCGCGCGTCGACGACGAGATCGCCACTCGGCCCCGACAGGGTGACGTCCGCGTAGAACGTGCCGTCCTCGATACGGGTCACCGCCACGCGCGTCACGCTGGCGTTCAGCGCCTCGAGGATCGAGCGCATGAGGTCATGCGCCAGCGGGCGCGGCACCGGGGCGCCCTCCACCGCGACCAGGATCGACGTCGCCTCCATCTGTCCGATCCAGATGGGAAGGATGCTGCCCTCACCGGGCAGCTGGTCGATCGGCTTGAGCAGAATGACGTGCTGGCCCGTCGGGTCGAGCGCGACTCCCGCGACGCGAACCTGGATCATGCGGTGCTCCCCTCGACGAGGCGGCGACTCACTCACATCGTAGGCGTCCCCCTCTGTGCTCGGTGAGGGGGTGGCGCACTTCCGCGCCGCTCGCGTACAGGCATCAACCCACCCTTTGTGCAATTTTCCGGTTGCACTTCTTCGTGACCCTGTGCAACCATGTAGTTGCATGTCCATCATCGAACAAGGGATCATCATGAGCATGACGACAGACGCATCGACAGTCGACGCAAACAGGTTCACCGTGCGCCGAAGCATCCGGATCAACGCACCGCAGGACAAGGTGTGGTCGGCGGTCACGGAGCCGGCCCACATCTCGCAGTGGTTCGGCGCCGCAGCTCTCGACGGGCGCGGGGTGGGCGCTCGGGAACGCTCACGTTCCCCGATTACGGCGCCGTGCCGGTGCGCATCGAAGCGATAGATCCGCCCCGCGCGGTCACGTACCGCTGGAGCAACGACGACGCACTCGGCGCGCTGCCGGAAGAGCTCGACGAGGCGCATTCCACGGCTTTCACCTTCACCCTGGAGCAGATTCCGGGAGGGACCAGACTCACCGTCGTCGAGACCGGGTTCGAGGTCACCTCGGATCCGGCGGCGAACCTCGAGAATCACCGCAAAGGCTGGAACGAGGAGCTCGACAAGCTCATCGCCCTGCTCGAGAGCGACGCGTGAGCGCCGACACCCTCGTGCCCGTGTTCGCCGCTCTCGGAGACGAGACGCGGTGGAGCATCCTGGCTGCTCTCGGCGAGGGCGACGCCTCGGCGTCGGCCCTCGCCGAGCGCCTTCCCGTTTCTCGCCAGGCGATCGCCAAGCACCTCACGGTGCTGCAGGAGGTCGGGCTGGTGGAGTCCCTGCGAGTGGGGCGAGAAGTGCGGTTCCGTGTGCTCGGCTCTCAGCTGAGCGCGACAGCGGTCACGCTCGATGCGATCGCGGCCGAATGGGACCGTCGCCTTCAGGTCATCAAGCGGATCGCGGAGTCGCTGTAGTCATCGTGCGGCGGGCGAGTCCATCTCCGGCAGCACGAGCGGCAGTTCCCGCGTCGCATCCCAGGGTTCGGTCCAGCCGAGCCGATCGAAGAGGCCGTCCAGCAGCATCGCGGTGAAGCCCCAGACCAGATGCGGATCGCCGGCATCCGGCCGCGGCACCACGAAGCCCGGACCCCGCCATTCCGCGCCGTCGCGGCGGATGACGGTCACTCCGCGGTGCGCAGGATCCAGCAGGTCTGCCACGGGCGCCCGGAAGACCGCCGCCGACTCGGCGACGTCGACGACGTGGACGGGCGAAGGATGCCGCCACCACGCCAGCACCGGCGTCACCAGATGTTGCGAGTAGGCGAGCGGGATGTTCTCGAGCGTGCCGAGGACCTCCACCCCCGCAGGATCGAGCCCGGTCTCCTCACGCGCCTCGCGGAGTGCAGCCGCAACGACCCCGTCGTCTTCCGGATCGACCCGCCCGCCGGGAAAGGCGACCTGGCCAGGGTGCGACCTCAGCGTCGAGGCCCGCGCGAGCAGCAGCACGTCGAGATCGCTCGATACGGCCTCTGCGTGAGCCTCGTGATCGCTCGGGAGGCCGTCGAGGACGCCGAACAGCATGAGAACAGCCGCGGGACGGGCGTCTTCACCGGCGGGCAGATCGAGGCGCGTTCGCCCAGCCGCCACCCCGTTGCCGTGCCGCATCCGCGAGCGCGCGCAGCTGCGCCCTCGCGCTGGTCGGTGACTGATCGGCCGGCATCCGCTCAGGCTACGCCGAATCGTCGACTGCGCGCCGTCATGCCCATCGCCCGGAGCGTGGAGCGTGGAGGCGTCGGTCAGAAGGGCGCGTCGCCCTGCTCCGCCGATCGGAAGACGGGCACGCGGCGTTCGGCGTGTACGCGGTAGCGGCGACCGGTCGGCGACGTCCACTCCAGCGTTCCCCCGCTTGCGTCCACCTGTCGCACTGACCAGCCCCCGTGATGCTTCACGGTGTGGTGCCCCTTGCACAGCGGCGCGAGATTGTCGAGCGAGGTCGATCCGCCCTCCTCCCACGCGATCGTGTGATCGATCTCGCAGCGGGATGCCGGCATGCCGCATCCGGGTGCCATACAGCGATCCGCTCGCCAGCGGACCAGCTTTCGAAGTGCGGGCGGCGGGCGATACTGCACCCGCCCCGCCGAGAGCACCATCCCTGTTTCGGGATGCGTGAGCACGCGCATCCACCCGTCCGCAGCTCCGCAGAGTTCGCGCGCCCGCGACAGCGGAATCGGACCGACGCCCTCGACGGTGGCCGGCTCATCGCCTGGCTCGAGGCGCTCCTTCAGCAGGACGAGCGCGGGAACCGTCACGCAGACGGATGCACGAATGCCTCGCGCCTCGCGTGGATGCGCATCGGTGTGACCTTCGATCAGCAGGTCGCAGATCACGTCTGTGCGCCGCTGGTCCAGAGTGCGCTCGTCGCCGTCTTGCTGGCCCAGAGTCTTTGCGATCGCCGTTGCGCGACTGTGGATCGCGTGAAGCTCCACGACAGGCGCGTACAGATGCAGCCAGCCCATGCCGTCATCACTCTTCTCGACGACCATGCGCCGCTGCTCCACAGCGTGGGCATGGCGCTCCTCGAGAGTGACGGCACGCTTCTTGTCGATCAGCATGGTCAGGGCTCGCCGAAACGTCCCCACGGGGTGAGCCTCGGCGAGCCTCACCGCGAGCGGCACGATGCCGGCACGCAGCTCTGGTTCGAGAACATCCATCGCGGTGACGAGGATCTCCGCGTGACGCTCGCTCATGCGCGCGCACCGGAACGAGTCGAGGACGGTGGGATAGCGATGCACGAGGGCTTCGGCCTGCATCATCAGCGCGGCCGCCGCGTGTTCCGTGATGCGCAGAATGGCGGCTATCTCCAGCCGCACCGATCGGTCCGCGACACCGGAAAGCCCTCGTCCGTGGCGAGCCGCGTCGGCGACCGCCTCGCGCCGCGCCGCATCGATCCAGACAAGCCGCTCCGCCGCCTGCGACGTCATCATTGCTGACACCTCGGCGAGGAGATCCAGCGTGTCCGGCGCCTCCGCTGCGGCCCGCAGCCGAGCTGTGGTCAGGCCGTCGGGCACGTCCCAGACGCCGGTACCGTCCTCGTCCGACGGAATGGTGGGGTCTGACATGCTGCGAGTGTAGGAGATACCTCCGACACTGCTCCGATCAGCGCCGCCTACGCCGGCTGCGGGGCGCGGAGGATCTTCGACATCGCCTTCCCGCGAGCGAGTTCGTCCACCAGCAGATCGAGATAGCGGATCTTCTGCATCAGCGGGTCTTCCACCTCCTGCACACGCACTCCGCAGACGGTGCCCGTGATCAGCGCGGCGTGAGGGTTGATGCGCGCGTCCGCGAAGAAATCCTCGAACGTCGTGTCCGTCTGCCAGATGCTGCTGCAGCGAACTCTCATCGAAGCCGGTCAGCCACTCGATGACCTCGTCGACCTCGGCCTTCGAGCGGCCCTTGCGCTCGGCCTTGGCCACGTAGAGGGGGTAGACCGAGGCGAAGCTCGTCGTGAAGATCCTGTGCACGTCGCCAGGCTACTGCGCGCCCCCGACCCCCTACAGCAGCGAAGTGAGTCTCCCTCAGCTCACGGCCGCCACCGCAGCGTGGATGGCGTCGAGAGTGACCTGAGGATGAGACAGCATCGAGACGTGCGAGGACTCCACCTCGGTGACGGTGGATCCGGCGCGCTGAGCCATTCGGCGCTTGGTGTCGATGGGGATGACTCTGTCCTGCGTTCCGAGCACTGCCCAGCTCGGTATGCTCTTCCAGGCCGCGGGCCCGGAGGGCGTCACGTTGGCCACGATGGACGCCGGCCGCTGGGTGGCGACGATGAGCGAGCGGTCAGCCTCCGGCAGATCCTGCGCAAAAGAACTGTGCACGACGTGCGGCTTGAGCCACGCGTCCGCGGCGCCCTCCGGCGCGCCGGGGTAACCGGCCAGATCGAGCACTGTCGTCGGGTCCGGCACCGCCAGCGCGGAGCCCGAATCCTCGAGGATGCCGAGAACGGTTTCGCCCTCGTCGGGGATGAACGCGTCGATATACACCAGGGCGCGCACATCTCCCGCGAGCCCGGCGTTCGTGATGACCGCACCCCCGTACGAGTGGCCCACGAGGACGACAGGGCCGGGTGTGCGCTGCGCCAGGAACGACGCGATGTATGCGGAATCGCTCGTCAGCCCGCGCAGCTCATTGGGTGGCGCGAAGACAGAGAAGCCCTCTGACTGAAGGGTCGGGATGACTGCGTTCCAGCTCGATGAGTCGGCCCACGCGCCGTGCACGAGGACGATGGTGGGCTTGTTGCTGTCTGGCATGGGAGCTCCGATTCACGAGCGCCGCCTGGGCGGCGCGGCCTGCGGTGAGGTGCGCCCAGATGCCCGACGCACTGGTCACGATAGAACCGAATCGCTTTCGTCGCCAGAACCTCAGGCGGCCCGATCTTGGCGGGCGAGGGTCGACGCGGCCGCTGTCAAGCCGGTGCGGATCCGACGGCGGCGCGACTACCGTGGCCGGTCTACGAGTCGGAGGATCACTGATGAGCGAGAACAAGGACGATCTGCGCGCGGCGTTCGCCGGCGGCGAGACGGAGGCGCTGCCCCCTGCTCCGCTGAGCGACGCCCAGCAGGTGCGCAAGGACATGACCTACAGCCCCGCCAGCGAGACCGAGACTCAGCACAAGCAGAACGATCCCCTGCCGGAGACGGTGGATGATGACATCGCCGCGGAGGACGTGCGCGCCGTACCGGGAACCGGCGGGCCGGACGACGTGGGCGACGTGGACGTCGACGCCGAGGACCTGAACCTGCCCTGGCGCGAATAGCGTCCGATCAGGCCTCCGGCGCCCCGGGGGTCGGCTCGGACGGCGACGGGAACGTCGGTTCGTCCGGGCTCGGTGCGAGCGGCTCGTCCGGGGTCGGTGTGGTCGGCTCATCCGGAGCGGGGCTGAGCGGTTCGTCGGGCGCCGGAACCGTCGGACCCGACGGGTCGCCCGGCGAGTGAGGCGCGCGTTCCGGCACGGTCGGACCGGGGGGATTCTCGTCCGGGACGGGGATCGAATCGGGGCCGGGGGGCATCTCGCCCGGACCACCGGGGATCGAGTCGAACGTGCTCATGTGCGTCCTCCTGCTCTTGACGGTTGCTTCGGGGGTCAGCATCTCAGCGCTCGCCGGGTTGCGGGAGCGCGTTGACACGCGGCGTGCAGCGCGGTAGCCCGGCGAATCGGCGGGGTCGGCTCTACGCTGCCCGCGGTCGCAGCCGACATCGGCGTCTCGCCGCGGCCGCGGTCATCGCGGTGCTGTCGATGCGCATCGCGAGCAGGCACCTCTAGGCTGGCCGAGCCGACGCAGCGAGATGGGGAGACGACGCCGATGAGCGAGACCGCCGAGACGAACGCTGTCGGCTCCGCACACAGCGAGGCGCGGCCCGACGAACCCCGCGCCAGGCGCCTGGCTCATGGCGCTGCCGGTCGGGATCGTGGCGGCGATGGTCGGCCTGCTGCCGTGGTGGGTGAGCGGTGCGCGCCTGCCGATCCAGGACCTGTGGGACGGCGAAGTGCGGGCCGGGGCGATGCCTCTGGTGCTGCTGCCCTTCAGCCAGTACTTCGTCGTGCTGATCTTCGCGCTGCTGATCGTCGGTTCGGCGGCAGCGGGCATCGGGGGCCGCATCCTTCGCGTGGGCGGATGGGGCGTCCTCACGCTCGTGGCGGGCGTGATCGCCGTGCAGGCGACCGCCACGGCGCAGACCGCGCTCGTGGTGCGCGAGGGTCTTCAGCAGCGGCTCGAATCGACCGTCTACGTCACGGGCCTCGTCGCGGGCGCGGGCCTGTCGATCCTCGTCGGCATCGTCGTCACGGTCCTCATCGCCCGCGCACCCCGCGCAGGGGCGCTCCTCGGACTGACGATCGGCGCGATCGGCGCAGCGTCGTGGACCAGTGCGCTGATCGATCCGACCCGCATCGGTCAGAGTCCGCTCGAGCCCCTGCTCGTGATCGTCCCGTGGATCACGCCGGTCCTGACCGGACTTGCGATCGCCTGGTCGGGCATCGACACGGCGGGACGAGTCCTTTCCGCGCTCGCCGCGGTCATCCTCGTGTGGGTGGCACCTGCGCTGACCACCGCGATCGTCAGCGCGCTCGGCAGCCGGGCACTCCTCCGCGCCGGTGGCGACGTGGTCGAATACGGTATCGGCGTCTTCCGGCTGGCACTGCTCACGCCCGACATCGCGCTGCGCCCGATCATCGCCACGGTGGCGGTGGCAGCGGTCGGGCTCGTGGTGCGTGCGCTCATCGTCCGGCGTCGCCGCCTCCACGCTCCCAGGTAAGCCTGCTACGGTGGGTTCTGCCCACTCGGGTCTCACGTCATCGCCCACTGCCGCACTGCGCTGTTGCACAACGCCGAGCAGCAGTCCGCCTGACACCGGATCGTCCCACCGACATCCCTCCCACTACGACTCCCGCGCTCGTTCATCTGCATCGCCGCGCACCATCCTCCGAAAGACCTCTTGACCTTCGTCTCCATCCCCACCGCTGCATCGCGGCCGCCGCTGACTCGCGCGGTCGTCGCCGGTCTGACCCACCCTGCGCCCACGCCCACGGGCCCGGCTCACCTCAATCGTCCGCTCCGCACACGTCGGCGCGGCACAACTGGTCGCACACGCGGCCCGAAAAGTAAAAGGAATGACACGATGGCCACTGGCACCGTGAAATGGTTCAACTCCGAAAAGGGCTTCGGCTTCATCGCCCCCGACGACGGCGGCGCGGATCTCTTCGCGCACTACACCGCTATCACCGCGAGCGGCTACAAGGAGCTCAACGAGAACCAGAAGGTCGAATTCGACGCCGAGCGTGGCCCCAAGGGCATGCAGGCAGCGAACATCCGCCCGCTCTGATCTTCTCGTCTGGCGGACCGGCACAGCCCGGCTCCGACTGACCACGACGGATGCCGCGACCCAGGTCGCGGCATCCGTTTCGTCGTTCGCGAGCCCTGTGATCTGGCCTTTTCCGCTCAGCGCTCCCATATAACGCTCAGGTAACGCCCAGAAAAGCCAGGGAGAGTAGGGGACTTGCGCCCGTTTCGGAGGGCGCCATGCGCTCTGCCCGAGGGCGCGGATGATCATACGAAACCGGTTTCATGCGCTCCATCTCTTCCCCCCGTTCTGTCCGCCGCAACATCCGCATCGCCGAACGCCGCGCTCGACGTCGCCCCGCGTTCATCGCCACCGGCGTCGGTCTCGCCCTCGTCATCGCTGCGGGCGCGACGGTCAGCCTTCCCCCGGCGCAGGCCCAGGCTCAGGCTCAGGCCACTGCGGCAACGGAGGGCTTCGTGCTCGCCTCGTATTCAGCGCCGCTCGAGCCGACGCTCGCCGACTCCGACAAGACGACCACCGAGGCGCGCACGGCGCTCGAGGAGGCCGAATCGGCGATCGCCGACGCCGTGGAGGTCGCCGGAGACATCAAGGCATCCGGTCTGGTGCTCACCGTGGCCGACACCACCGTCGACACCGACGACCTCGAGGCTGCGGTCACGCGACTCGAGCGCGCCGATCTGCTGCCCGCACCCCTGGTCGCCGCGTTCACCGACGACCTGACGGCCGAAGTCGCATCCGTCGAAGCCGACGTCAACGGGCTTCGCGGCAACCTGGACGCCGCGATCGCAGTCAAGGCCGCCGAGGAAGCGGCCGCACAGGCTCAGCGCGAGGCAGAGGCCGCCGCCGCGGCTGCCGCCGCTGCCGCCGCGGCCGCCGCGGCCGAGGCGGCGGCAGCCGCTGAAGCAGCCGCCCAGGCCGAGGAATCCGAGTCCTCCTCGTACAGCGCCCCGGTGTTCGCCGGCCCCGGCACCAGCGCCGGCGAGGCGCAGGCGATCGCCCGGAGCATGATCGGCGGGTATGGATGGGGCGACGACCAGTTCGGCTGCCTCGTCTCCCTGTGGGACCGCGAGTCCGGCTGGAACTCCCAGGCCTACAACTCCTCGAGCGGCGCGTACGGCATTCCGCAGGCGCTTCCGGGAAGCAAGATGGCCAGCGCCGGTGACGACTGGCAGACCAACGCCGCGACGCAGATCTCGTGGGGCCTCGGATACATCGCCGGCCGCTACGGAAGCCCGTGCGGCGCGTGGAGCCACTCGGAGTCCGTCGGCTGGTACTGATCGGTCGCCGCGGACGTCCCGTTCGCGGCATCCGCGCCTTCACTGCCCGCCCGTGCCGCTGCGCACGGGAGGCGTCGATGCGGCATACCATCGAACATGGCGCACACGATGAACACCGGGACCATCGTCGCAATCGTCGGCGAACAGTCCGAAGATGCCCTTGCCGCACTCGACGGCATCCGAGGAGTCGATGTGCTCGCCCTGCAGGGCAGTGATCCCGGCCTCGCCGCTCGGCGCATCGCCGCGGCCGGCACACCCTGGATCGTCCACGATGCCGATCCGCTCGAGCACGTCGCGGCGGCGTGGGTCGAGCTCTTCGAAGAGCAAGTCGACGCTGGGGACCCTCGAGGTCGAAGTCGAGACCGCACTGGCCATGTTCGAGGACGGCTCCGCGCTCATGCCCGACTACTACATCGTGCTCGAGCCGGAGGGCGCACCCGACACCTGGCGGCATTGGTGGTGCGGGGCACTCGGTCACCGCGCGCCTCAGCGGGTTCTGGCATCGCCGGCACCGGCAAGCCCGCAGGGATGCCGCGCTGCGGCGCATGCTGAGCCATCTGCCGTCGTCGCGACCGTGGCCCGACCCGGCGTCGTGGCTGCCCCACCTTCCGTTCGAGATCCCCGACCGGGTGGGGCTGCGCGACTGAGGTCGGGCTCAGAGCGGTCCGCCGCGCTGACCCAGCCGGCGAACAGGGCGTGCAGGAGCGGCAGCACGCGATACCGCGAGAGCGACCGTGCCCATGATCGCGTCTTCGGAGCGGAGCAGGATGCCGCCGACGAAGAGCGCGGCGAACAGCACCGCCGAGATCACGCGCCGCCCCGTTCGCTCCAGGCTGGCCATGCGACGCTCCAGCCGCGGGGATCTGCGCCGAGATGCGTCCCTCCTCGATCCGCGTCGCGAGGTCATCGATCCGCTGCGGAAGACGCGCGGCGGTGCCTGCGACCGAGACCGCCTCCCGGGCGAAGGCCTGCACGACGTTGCCGCCCTCCTCGACGGATCAATTGACCGGCGTAGGGCTCCACGGCGTCCCAGATGTTGAACGCGGGATCGAGCGAGCTGCACATGCCCGACGTCAGCGACATCGCACGGATGATCAGCAGGAAGTTCTCGGGGAACTGGAACGGCAGCGAGCGCACGACGTCGCCGAACTCGATCGCGAACGCGCGGAACTCGCGCGGGTCGACCTCCTGCAGCTCTGCGAAGCCCATCCCGCCGAAGCGGGCGAACAGCTTCGTCATCGCCCGCTCGAGCTCAGCCGTGTCGGCGGACGGCAGCAGAACGCCGACTTCGCGGATCCCGTCGACCATCCCCTTGCCGTCGCGCGACGCGGCGGCGATGAGCACGCGCCTCAGGCCTCGCCGGAGGCCCTTCGGGCACCTCGCCCATCATCCCGAAATCGATGAAGGTGAACGTCCATGCTCGGCGCCCGGACACCGGTGCCCGCCAGCCCGCCGGCTCCACGGTGCCGGCGGGAAGCGGCTCCTCGGACTCGAGCGTGCCTGCGGGCGTGACGAAGATGTTGCCGGGATGCGGGTCTGCGTGGAAGAACCCGTCCTTGAAGAGCTGATCGAACATGACGGACGCGAACTCGATCGCCACCTCCGCCGGATCGATGCCGGCGGCCCGCAGGCCGGCGACATCGTTGATCTTGATCGCCGTGACGTCCTGCAGGGTCAGTACGCGCCGCGTGGTGCGCTCCCAGACGATCTTCGGGACGTCGACCCGGGGATCATCCCCGAAGTCCCGTTCGAACCGCTCGGCATTGGCGGCCTCGTTCAGGTAGTCGATCTCCTCGAGGCTGGTCACCGCGAACTCCTCCACGAGGGCGGGGACGTCCACGCGGTCCGACACCAGCCGGATGCGGCTCAGCCATCCCCCGACGCGCCGCAGGGCCCGCAGGTCGACGTCGACGATCTGGTCGATGCCCGGCCGCTGGATCTTCACGACGACGCTGCGCAGTCCGGTCTGCAGGGCATCGGCATCCGCGAGCGTCGCGCGGTGGGCCTGACCGAGGGATGCCGCCGCCAGCGGGGTCTGGTCGACGAACGAGTAGGCCGTGTCGAGCGGCACCCCGAGTTCGGCCTCGGCGAGCGCGCGGATCTCGGGGAACGGCACGGGCGGGACCTCGTCCTGCAGCCCCTCCAGCTCCTTGGTGATCTCGGGCGGCAGAACGTCCAGCCGTGACGACATGAACTGGCCGACCTTGATCATGAGACCGCCGAGGTCGACCGCGAGGACGTGGAAGCGCTGGGCGAAGCGCTTCAGGCGAGCGCTCCGCCCGCGCGCCGACAGTCCTGCGAGTCCGACGCGCGGGAGGAACAGCTCGAACCACCACGTCTGCACCAGGTACAGCGCGGCGAACCGCGTGATCCTGCGATAGCGCGCACGCATGTTCCGGACGTCGGTCATCGGTTCTCCTTGACGCCGACGCGCGGTGGGAGCACGCGGTCAGTTCTGGGCGAGGATGGAGAAGAGCTTACGACGCGCGTCGTCGAGCACGGCGATCGCTTCCTTCACCTGCTCGGGGGTTCCGGAGCGTCCGACCTGAGCAACCGCCTGCGCGAGGTCGATCCCGGCCTTCGGCAGCGCGCTCGCTCGGCCGCTGCTCTCACGCGGGCTCGACCCCTCCCACGGCGCGGACTTCGTCGCCCGCGGCGTCGGCCACCTCTTTGCCTTCGGGCGTGAGCGAGTACGTCTTGCGGCCGTTGGACTCCTCAGCCTTGATCAGGCCCTCGTCCGCCAGAAGCTGCAGCGTCGGATACACCGAGCCGGGGCTCGGCTTCCACGACCCGTTGCTGCGCTCTTCGATCAACTGGATGATCTGGTAGCCGTGCATCGGCTTCTCCGCCAGGAGAGCCAGCACCGCCGCGCGTACGTCGCCCTTGCCCATGCGGGTGCCGCCGACCTTCTGCTCGAACTGCCCGCGAAGCTGCTCCATCGCCTCCCACAGACCGCTCATCGGCCAGTTCTGCGACGAGCCGCGCGAGCCCCCGCTGCTGCTGCCGCCGAACCAATCGCCCATCGTGGAACCGCTCATGATGACCTCCTCTGCGCCGCCGCCCCGGAGGGCTCAGCGATACTCAACGATATATCGCTCAGTCGCATCATGGGCCGATTCGCAGGATGCTGTCAGCGGAGGTGCTGTCGGTCGTACCCTCGATGCATGACCACGGGACCGGACGCCGGCTGGTACGACGACGGCCACGGCAAGCAGCGCTGGTGGAACGGCTCGCAGTGGACCGAACACTACGTCGACCTCGCCGAGCGAGACCTGGAGCTGCATACCGGGGCAGCGCCGGGCGGCGCCTCCGCCGGCGCCGGCTGGTACGACGACGGCCGAGGGCGACAGCGGTGGTGGGACGGCTCGCGCTGGACCGATGCCGCACGCTTCAGCGGCTCTGAGGAATCATTCGGCGGCGTGGTGGTCGACGGTCGATGGATCCATTTCGGGGCGCTGAGTCAGCCGGTCGCCGGGGCTTCGGCATCCGTCGAGGGAGGCGCCGACCTCCTGCGCAGCGGAAGGCTCGGCAGGGCAGCGACGGCGAGGACGCTCTACGGGGCCTGCCGGTGTGATCACCCCCCGGCTGCTGCCCCGATCTGTCGTCGGAAGTTCCGACTACCTGCTGGTCGAGGTCGCCGGCCAGCTGTGGCTGGCAGGTGTGCCGACGGGTGAGGATGCCCGAGCCCGGAGGTTCGCGAGCTGGATCAACAGCGTCTCCGAGCACTACCGCTACCGGTGACGTCCCCGTGGAGGCGCTGCCGCTCGAGTTCCCGTTCACCGGCCGATGGATGGCGATCAACAGTCCCGCCGATCGGGTACCCAGTCACGGGACGGACATGTTCGGCTCGACCTACGCGATCGACTTCCTGGCGGTCGGCGACGACCGGAGGTCGGCTCCGTGGCGATGGAACGCGCTGCTGGCCCCCGAGCCACCCGACCGCTTCCTCGGGTTCGGCGCGCCGATCCTCGCGCCCACCGGCGGAACGATCGCTCTCGCGCATGACGGCGAACCCGACCACGAGGCCCGCCGCTCCCTCTTCACCCTCGTGCCCTACCTGGCCACGCAGCAGCAGCGGGTCGCGCGCGGCGCGTCAGGAGTCGCGGGTAACCACGTGGTGATCGCGGTGAGCCCCGGTGGACCGTTCGTGCTGCTCGCGCACCTCCAGCGCCGCTCGGTTCGCGTACGGGTGGGTGATGCGGTGCGAACGGGCGACCCGATCGGCTCGTGCGGCAATTCCGGGAACAGCACTCAGCCGCACGTGCACGTCCAGGCGACGGACAGCCTCGACTGGGCGATCGGCCCGCGGCATCCCGATCTCCTTCCCGTCGCTCGGCACGAGCGAGGACGCGCTTCCGCGGAGTCGTCAGCCGTTCGTCGTTCCGACCCGGTGAGGCTTTCAGGAGCCGGCGATCTCCACAGGCTGCCGGAGGATCGTGCGCAGCTTGGCCGGCTCCGTGCGACGGATATCAGTGAGGTAGATCTCGTGATGCCGTCCGGTCATCCGCAGCCCGTGCGCGGGGATGAACTCACCGTGCATGCGGTCGAGGACCGGGCCCTCGTCGTCGAACGAACCGTGGTGCAGCGTCTGCACGCACCGACCCTCCCTCAGCGTCTCCAGGCGCAGGCGCTCGAGCGCCGGCGCACCGGCGGCGGCATCCCGAGCGCGGTCCACGTGCTCCTCGGTGATCCACGCCGGCACGAGGTTCAGCGCGGTCCAGTGCCAGCGGGACTTGTCACGGCTGCTGGTGAAGCTCGTCATGTCGTCCGCCCACCACAGCGCCTCGAGCGGCATCACCGCATAATCGCGGTCGAGCTCGCGCTTGCTCAGGAACTTCAGCTTGTAAGCCACCGGGAAGAGGGTCGACACCGCGGCCGCGTACTCAGCCTCGTTCGGATCGCCATGACCGTCGATCATGAGGTACTGCAGGGGCGGCACATCGACGATCTCGAACACGCCGCCCCGCGCGCGGTATGCGGCGATCTCCTTCTTCAGGTCCGTCTTCATCGCCGGACATCCCCCGCGGACGTCATGCCGGTGCCTTCGTCCGGGTCGGCTCGAGATCAGGGCCGCAGCGTCTCGCGCTCATCGAAGACGAAGCACTCCCCCGTCCAGTGGGCGGCGCCGACCGCCGCGAAGTATCCCAGGATGCCGCCGTCCAGCTGAAGAGCGTCGATCCCCTGCTCGCGCAGGTACAGCGCCGCCTTCTCGCAGCGGATGCCGCCTGTGCAGTAGCTGACGACCGTCTTGCCGAACAGCTCCTGTCGATGCGTCGCTGCGGCGTCCGGAAATCGCGTGAACCGGTCCAGGCGCCAGTCGACCGCCCCGGCGAAGGATCCGTGGTCGACCTCGAACGCGTTGCGCGTGTCGAGGAGCACGACCTCTCGACCGCTGTCGTCGTGACCCTGATCCAGCCAGCGCCGCAGCGTCGCAGGTGGGATCGCCGGTGCCCGGCCATCCTCGGGGCGGATCGTTGGGCGGTCCATCCGGATGATCTCGCGCTTGACCTTCACCCGCATCCGCTGGAACGGCGCCGCGCTCGACCAGCTTTCCCGAGGCTCCAGCGCCGAGAGCCGCGGGTCGGTCCGCAGCTCCGTGACGAATGCACGCAGACGGGAGGGGTCGCCCGCAACGGAGAGATTGATGCCCTCCTCGGCGAGGATGATCGTTCCCGTGAGCTCCGCGCTGAGAGCCCGGTCGGCCAGCACGGCGCGCAACCGGCGCGGATCGTCGATCCGTGTGAACCAGTAGGCGGCGACGTTCAGGACCGAAGGCACCGCACCAGCGTACGCGGCGCGTCCGTCGCCCGGCCCATTGACCTGACCGGTTTCGCGGGTCTATGGTCAGCCCCAGATTCGCCGGTGCGCTGGGGAGCCGCCTGAGTCTGATGGACGCAGCACCCGAACGGAGTTCGTCATGCCGTCTCGTCACCCTCGCGCGCGCTCTCGCCATCGCGACGTCGATGCTGGCCAATCCGACCGGAGCCCGACCACGACGCAGTGAAACGCGGCGGCTGGCCGTGCAGGCTCGCGTCGACGAGTCAACGCGGCCGCCGCAGGACGACTCGGTCACCACCGCGTACAACTCCGCAAGCTACGGGTCGTGGCCACACTACTTGTTCACCTCGACGGCATCGACGGCCGACTACTTCCACGCCGAGCGGCGCCGGGCCAGAAGGTGATGACATCGATCACCTGGCGCGACGTCCGCTATCCGCGCGCGGCTGACCCCAGCGATCTTTGCGCAGGCCGCATCTTCGATGAGATCGGCGCGGATGACGCATCCTCCGTGGCTGAAGGCGTGACACCGACGGCGGACCCGCCGCGGCAGGATGGGCCGCGCCTAGATCCTGCGACGATGGATGCACACGGTCGCACATGGCAGCTCCCGCCCCGGGGATCGCCTCCACGATCCGTGACCACACCGTCGACATCACGACCATCGGCGCCCGCTCCGGCCGGCCCCGTCGCATCGAGATCTGGTTCCACGACGGTGGACGGCGTCGTCTATCCGTACCGGTCTGCCACGGCCCGCGGGCGTGGTACGCAGAACCTGCTCGCGCACCCCGGTTCACCTTTCACCTGAAGAACGAGGTGCGCGCCGATCTCCCCGCCGTCGCCACTCTCGATCACCGATCCGGCCGAGCGTCGCCGCGACTGTTCGCAGCGATCGTGCCGGGCATCGACGATCTCTACGCGCGGCGAGGATCTGCTCAGCGTGTCGCGCATCCCGGCGACTGGGTCGCTCGCAGCCCCTCGTGCGGGTCGACTCTCCCGGCGCTCGGCTAGGGGCGGCTCGCGCAGCGCACGCACAGCGTCGCCGCCGGCAGGAGCCGAAGGCGCTCGATCGGGATGGCCTGCCCGCAGCCGGCGCACGCGCCGTATGAGCCTGCCGCCACGCGCTCCTGCGCGGCATCCAGCTCGGCCAGCTCCCGCATGGCATCCGTCCGCTGACCCTCCGCGCGAGACCACTCGGTGGACAGACTCGCACCATCGGGATCGTGCTCATCGTCGTCGTTCGCGCCGCTGCGCTCGGACCGGATCGCGGCGCAGCCGACTCTCGATGGCCGTCAATCTCGCCTCGACCTCGCTGCGCCGGCCCGCGACGAGTTGTTCGAACTCCGTCAACGAATCGCCTCGGCGATGGGCACCTCGCCCGAGTTGAACCGGATCGTCCGGCCGATGGTGGCGTCCTCGACGAGCGCGGCCGCCACAACCGCCGCCACATCCGCCCTGCTCACGGAGGCAGAGGCAGTGGCGCCCACGTCAATGCGGCCGGTGGGCGATTCCAGGGTCAACGCGCTGGGAGCGAGGATCGTCCACGCCAGATCGCTCGCGCTCAGGTGATCGTCGGCGGCGGCCTTGGCCTCGGCGTAGGCGAAGAACGGATTATCGGCCGCGACGCCGTGGTCGGGCCCGGCGCCGAAGTACGACACCATGACGTACCGGTGCACACCCGCCGAGGCGGCGGCATCCATCGACCGGATCGCTGCGTCGCGATCCACGGCATACGTCCGCGCCGGGTCGCCCCCTCCGGCTCCGGCCGACCAGACGATGGCGTCATGGCCGCGAATGAAGCGCAGCGATCTCCTCCACCGACAGCCGCTCGACGTCGGCGACGAGCGGCGTCGCGCCGGAGGTCGCCACCTCCGCCGCGTGCTCCGGGTTGCGGATGACGCTCGTCACGTCGTCTCCTCGCTCCACGAGCAGCAGGGGCGAGCAGCAGTGCGACCTTGCCGTGGCCGCCGATGATGAGGATGCGCGACATGTAGGGCCTCCCAGCCGATTGTGCTCCAGGCTATGCGGGCCCGCCGACGTGCGGGCGGGATGTGACGCCGAGCGAGGCGACCTCTCGAGCGATGTCCGCGATCTGGTCGGGGCCCACGCGGCAGCATCCCCCCACGAGTCGCGCACCGCCGATCACCCAATCGCCGGCGTGCGCCGCGATCGAGGAGGCACCGCCCGACCAGCGGCGCCGGTCGGCATGCCACTGCTCACCGCTGTTCGGGTAGACGACCCCCGCGACGGTCCCGCCCAGTGCGGCGAGTGCGCCGCTCACCTCCGCCGCCTCGCAGCAGTTCACACCCACCGCCACGACACAGCCCACCGACCGGGCGATCGCGAAAGCGTCCGCGAGGGACTCTCCCGACCGCAGCCTCCCGTCGGCGATCGTGACGCTGACCCACGCGGGGATGCCGATGCCGTCCAGCTCGCGACACACCGCCTCGAGCTCGGTGAGCGACGGGATGGTCTCCACGGCGATCGCGTCGGGCCCCGCCGCCGCGAGCGCGTGCATCCGCGGACGATGCCATTCCCGCAGCTGTGCAAGGCCCAGGTCGTACTCGCCCGTGTACTCGCTGCCGTCGGCGCGGGAGGCGCCGTACGGGCCGACGGATGCCGCCACCCAGGCCTCGGCCGCCGACAGGCCGGCGTCATCCCGGGCCTGTTCGGCGAGCTCCACGCTGCGCGCGAGAAGGACGTCGACGTCGTTGCGGCCCAGACCCTCGGCTTCCAGGCCCGTATAGCTCACCTGATAGGAGGACGTGATCGCCACGCGGGCGCCGGCGCCGAAGTACTCGGAGTGGGCCCGCCGAATCGGCTCGGGGTCGTCCAGGAGAAGCCGCGCCGACCACAGCGACGAGCTGAGGTCGTGCCCGTGCGATTCCAGCAGCGTGCCGAGTCCGCCGTCCAGCACGACCGGACCTGCGGCGAGGGCGTCGCGGAAGCTGCTCATCGGATCAGTCTAATTTTCCGATGCACGGGATTTGGGCGGGTTCACCCGGCCGGAGCGGCGGGAACGCTGGTTGACTGGAGAGATGGCGGACGTCGCGATGTTCCCGCTCGGAACGGTTCTCTTCCCGCACACGCCCCTGGCGTTGCGGATCTTCGAGGAGCGCTATCTGGTCATGCTCGGGCGCCTGCTCGACGAGGACGACCCGCAGTTCGGAGTGGTGCTGATCGAGCGCGGCAGTGAAGCGGGTGGCGGCGACCAGCGGTTCCGCATCGGGACGATGGCGCGGATCACGAATGTCATGGCGGGCGAACGCGACATTCATCTCATCGCCGTGGGCGGCGCCCGCTTCGAGGTGGCCGAATGGGGCGACGACGAGCCCTACCCGACGGCTGCGGTGCAGGAACTGCCCGCCCTGGTGTGGGACGAGGCGCTCACACCTCTCCGCACGGAGGCCGAGCGCATCGTGCGACGGGTGCTGTCACGGGCTGCGGAGTACGCCGAGGTGCAGTGGGACCCGAACATCGAACTCTCCGACGACCCGCTCGAGTCGAGCTGGCAGCTCGCCGCGATCGCTCCGCTGGGTCAGCTCGACCAATTCCGCCTGCTGCGCTCCACGACGGTCGGCGGACTGCTGCGGGAGCTCATCGATCTGACGCTCGCGGCGGAACCCGTGCTGACCGCGCGATCCGATGGCGATGCCTTCGACGACGAGCTGGTGACCCTGCTCGACGCGGATGCCGCGCAGACCGACGAAGCCGACGATGACCCGGATGCCGCACCCGGCGACGAGGGCTCGCCGCGGGCCTGAGCGTCACCAGCCTCGTGTGCCCGGCTCGCCCTTGAATGGACCCACGATGTCGGAAGTGATCCAGCCGCCGTAGAAGCCGCCCGGCTGCGGGACGACCTCTTCGCCGTCGACCGTGCAGCGAGCCATCCTCCCGGCGTACACCGCCACTCGGTCGGTGAGCAGCTCGTAGCCGCGCGACGGGGTGGGGTAGTTCCACCCCGCGCCCTGCACGGTGGTACCGCCTCCGACCACGTCGAAATAGCGGGCGGATCCCTTGAATTCGCAGAAGGATGACCCGCGCGCCGGAAGCAGCGCGCCTTCGGCGAACGCCGCGATCGGCAGGTAGTACACGGGCGGGTGGCTGGTTTCGAGCACCCGGACGACGTCGGTCGTGTCGACGATGCGCTCTCCGCCGAGCTCGATCGTCACGTGACGGGCGACGGGCTCGATGCGCGGCGGGCGCGGGTAGTCCCAGACGGATTCCTGGCCGGCGGCGACGGGATCGGGAGCGGGGTGAGCCATTCCTCCACGCTACGCACGATTCGACGGGCGGGGGTCGTCAGAGCGGCCGCTGCGCCGAACGTCATGCAGCGAGCATCGCACGGTCATCGACGATCGCCCGCACGGCCGCCCTTCCGGCGCGGTTCGCCCCGACCGTCGACTGCGACGGTCCGTAGCCGATGAGGAAGAGCCTCGGCTCGTCGAGAGCACGCGTGTCGGCGACGCGGATGCCGCCCTCGGGCGTCCGCAGCTTCAGCGGTGCCAGATGATCCAGCGCGGGCCGGAATCCGGTCGCCCACAGGATGACATCGGCGGCCACGAACTGCCCGTCCGGCATCCGCACGCCGTCCTCCTCGATCGCCGCGAACATCGGATGCCGCACCAGCACGCCGCGCGCCTCGGCCGCTCGCGCCCAGGGCGTCCAATGCATTCCCGTGACCGAGATCACGCTTCCGGGCGGGAGCCCCCGCCGCACGCGGTCCTCGACCCCGGCGATCGCGGCGACGCGTGCCGGGATGTCGAACGCCTCCTCCGACCACTCGGGTTCTCGACGCGTCATCCAGATCGTCTCGGCGACGTGGGAGATCTCATCGAGCAGCTGCACGGCCGAGATCCCGGCTCCGACGATCACGACCCGCTTGCCGGCGAATTCGTCGGCCGACACGTAGTCCGCGACGTGCAGCTGGCGTCCGCGGAAGAGCGACTGACCCGGATAGTGCGGCCAGAAGGGGCGCGTCCAGGTGCCGGTGGCATTGATGACGTAGCGGGTGGCCCAGGCTCCGGCATCCGTCTCGACGAGGAGTCGCCCAGCGGGATCGGCGTCGGCGCGTCGCACCGCGCTCACCCGCACGGGCCGCCGGACGTCGAGGGCGAACTCGTCCTCGTAGGCGCGGAAGTACGGCGGCAGCACATCTCGGCTCGCTGCGTGCGGCTCGGCAGGGGGCACCGGGTATCCGGGGAGCTCGTGTATCCCGTTGACCGTGGCCATTCTCAGCGACGGCCATCGGTGCTGCCACGCTCCTCCGGGCCGCTCGTTGCCATCGAGCAGCACGAACGTTCCGGCATCCGTCGACGGCGAGCCGGCGCCGCGGGGGTGCGAGATCGGCACGAAGCCGCGCCGGCGGAGGTGGTAGCCCGCCGAGAGTCCGGCCTGTCCGGCGCCGATGACCACGACGTCGACGGGCTCGTACTCCATGCCGTCTCCAACGCCCGGCTGTCGAGCGTGATTCCCGCGTGCACCCCATCGGTCGCGGCCGGGGTGGGTCGCCGCCCAGGCCCTGCTCGCCGAGTCACTGGGCGCCACCCACATCACCGAGACCGGCAGCGGGCACGGCCTCCCGGTCGAGCAGCCCGCCCTCGTCACCGACGCGATCCTGAGCGTCGTCGATTCCGTTCGGGCGGGCTGACCCCGACGTCAGTTGAGGCTGCGGGTCGTGGACGGGATCACGCCGTCGGCGTACAGCTCCGCGGCGACATCCTGCAGGGCCGTCAGCGCGACCCGCTGCGTCATCGGACCGTAGGAGATGCGTGCGACGCCGAGCGCCTCGTACTCCGCGGCAGACAGGGCGCCCGGCAGTCCGATGACGCTGATCTTGCGTTCGCCGATGCCGTCGACGAGCCGCTTCGTGACGTCCGCCTTCAGGATGCCGGGAACGAACACGAGGTCGGCGCCCGCCGCGAGGTATGCGCGGCCACGCGTGATCGCATCATCGATCGACTCGGCGAGGGGGCGATCCCCGGCGCGCACGAACGCGTCGGTGCGCGCGTTGAGCACGAAGGGCACGCCCTCGGCAGTCCCCGCGGCGATGACCGCTTCGACCGCCGCGACCGAGTCGGCAAGCGGCGCCAGGCGATCTTCCATGTTCGCTCCGACGACGCCGACGCCGATCGCGCGGCGAGCGGTCTCCGCCGGGTTGCCGAAGCCGGCGTCCAGGTCGGCCGACACGGGCAGATCCGTGGCATCGACGATCCGACCCACCATGTCGAGCATGAGATCCAGCGGGATCTTCTCGCCGTCCGCGTAGCCGAACGCCGCGGCGATCGAATGGCCCGCCGTCACGATCGTCTTCGTCTGCGGAAGTGCCGCGACCGCCTTGGCGGATACGGCGTCCCAGACGTTCACAGCCCGGAGGATCTCGGGCGCGGCGTGCAGCTGGGCGAGGGTCTGTGCTTTCTCCTGCTGAGTGGTCATCCGTCCACGCTAACCGGCGTGGGACGCACCGGGCGCCGCGGGTGAGGCTTCTACGGGCCGACGTCGACGGTGAAGGTGAGATTCTGGATGCCGCCATTGGAGTTCGACATCACGACGGTCGTGCTTCCCTCGGCGAGCGCCTTCACACCCGGGTTGAACGTCGTGCCGCCCTCTTCGTAGCCCTTCACGAACTCCGCGACCGTCGGGTCGTCGACCTCGCCGCTGTAGCTGTCGACAGCGAGGTCGCCGGTGTTGATGTTCAGAACCTGCCCGACGACCAGATCGACGGTCGCGCCCTGGAGATCGTTGGCATCCATGGTCACCGGCGCGATCACCGGTTCGCCGGCCGGGGCGCACGCGCTGAGGCCCACCGTCAGGCTGAGGGCGGCTACGGCGCAGAGCACCTTCCACGTCTTCACGCGGTGAGTATGACAGCACGACGCGGTGCCGTGCCCGGAGCCCACGCGGTGGTCGAGGTGTGGATAAGTCCGAGGCGGAACCTGGCGTCGCGGCTAGCGTGGTCGGATGCTCCGCCGTGTCGCCGCCCTGGCCTTCGGGTTGGCGATCGTCGCCGGGCTCGCGACCGGATGCCGGCCCGAACCGGCCCCGTCGCCGACGGCGCCGGTGTTCTCCAGCGAGGAGGAAGCCTTCGCTGCCGCCGAGCAGACGTACCGGGCGTACGTGGATGCCTTGAACGAGGTGGACCTGAGCGACCCGGCGACTTTCGAGGCGGTCTACGCCTGGACCACGGGTGATGCGAACGCGCAAGGATCGGAAGACGCTTCAGTCGAGATGCACGCTGACGGCTGGACGGTCTCTGGTCGTCCGCAGCATCCCGCGGTCGTACAGCCGCTGCTCACTCGATGACCGACTGCCGAGTTCGATGCTGGCGATCTGCCTGGACGTTCGTTCAGTTGCAGTTAGTTGACGATGCTGGCGGCAGTTCTAGTTAGCCCCGACCGACCGACCGGACAGCAGCCCTCGCGTCGATCTCGTCGAGTCTCGGCGACGACGAGCACCGGCTAGCCATCAGCGATGTGAGCAGGGCCGACGCTAGGATCCGTCATGCCGACTGACGCTCGGCGCCGCTTGGCGCTGCGTGATCGCTGCTGGTCTCGCTGGCGTGCTCCGCACCCGGACGCTCTGCTGCAGACGGGGTGTCGAGCGGCTGGAGCACTGCGTGCTCCGTAACGAACTCCGGTGAGCAGGTCGACATCGGCGCCGGCATCTCCCAGCCCGCTGAGCCGGGAAGCGAGTGGGCACCGCCCGACGACGAGGCGGGGCCCGCGCAGCCGGCGCCCGCACCGACCCCCATCCGCTGCACGCGCGCGGACTGCGGCGGCTACATCGTCGTGATGCCGCCCGACGTCACGGCGGCCGACCTCGCCTCCTTCCGTCCCGCCCGGCCTTCGCTCACGGGCGAGCCGACGGGGTTCGGGATCGTCGGGGCTCCCACGAACGTCGTGGCCGCGGCATCCGAGCAGGACATCGCCGGAACTCTCCTCGGCTGGGACGTGACCGTCCGCTTCACGCCGGCCGGATACGTCTTCGACTACGGCGACGGCACGACCGCCCGCGTCTCCACCGGCGGCTCCAGCTGGGCCGCGCTCGGCCAGGCGCAGTTCACCCCCACCGCCACGAGTCACGTGTACCGCGAGCGCGGAACCTACCCGGTGAGCGTGACGGTGCAGTACGCGGCATCCGTCGATTTCGGCAGCGGCACCTGGCGACCGGTCACCGGCCTCGTGACAGCGACGAGCGGCGGCTACGACGTACGGGTGGTCGAGGCGCGCACGGCGCTGGTCGATCAGACCTGCGTGGAGAATCCCGCCGGCCCCGGCTGCTGAGCACCTCAGGATTCGCCGAACCGAGGAGATCCGCCGAAATGAGGAGCCGACCGCACCATCCGCTCCTCACTTCGGCGATCCTCCTCTCGACGGCAGGGTCACGACAGGCACGGTCACGACGGCACGGTCACGACGGCACGATCACGACGGCACGGTTACGACGGCACAGTCACGCCCCCATCGCCGCCGACCGACCATGGCAGGATGAGCGCGTGACCGACCGCCTCATGCTGCTCGACAGCGCCTCGCTGTATTTCCGCGCCTTCTACGGCGTGCCCGACAGCGTGCGGGCTCCCGACGGCACGCCCGTCAACGCCGTCCGGGGCTTCCTCGACATCATCACCCGCCTCGTCACCACCTACGAGCCGACGCACCTGATCGCGTGCTGGGACGACGACTGGCGGCCGCAGTGGCGCGTCGATCTCATTCCGACCTACAAGTCCCACCGGGTCGCCGAGGTCACCGCTGTCGGGCCCGATGTGGAGGTGGTGCCCGACCCGCTCGAGATCCAGGTGCCGATCATCCGGCAGACGCTCGACGCCCTCGGCATCGTCATCGTCGGCGCCGCCGCGCACGAGGCCGACGACGTGATCGGCACTCTTGCGACACGTGCCACCCTGCCGGTCGACGTGGTCACCGGCGACCGCGACCTGTTCCAGCTGGTCGACGACGCCACCGACGTCCGCGTGATCTACACCGCCCGCGGCATGAGCAACCTCGAGATCGTGACGGATGCCACGGTGGTGAAGAAGTACGGCGTGCTGCCGGGCCAGTACGCGGACTTCGCCACCCTGCGGGGCGATTCGTCGGACGGACTGCCCGGCGTGGCCGGAATCGGGGAGAAGACCGCCGCGACGCTGCTCGCGACGCACGGGGATCTCGCCGGCATCATCTCCGCAGCCGACGCAGGAGAGGGCATGTCGGCGGGCCTTCGCAGCAAGATCCTCGCCGCCATGCCGTACCTCGAGGTCGCCCCGACCGTCGTCGCGGTCGTGAAAGACCTCGACCTCCCCGACGTGAACTCGCGGCTTCGCGCTCCGGATGACCGACAGCGAGCGGATGCCGCGGCCCTGGCAGACAGGTGGGCTCTCGGAGGCGCTGTCACCCGCATCCTCGACGCGCTCGACGCATCCGCCGCCCGCCAGCGCGAGTGAAGCTCACCCGCCGGCGGTGGCGCGCCGACGCTCAGCGCGGGCGACCGGTCCACTCCCGCAGCCGCTCCAGCGGCCAGGTGGTGACGATCCGCTCGGCGGGCACGCCCGCCCGCTCCGCGCGCTCGGCGCCGTAGTCCAGCAGGGAGAGCTGCCCCGGCGCGTGCGCGTCGGAGTCGATCGAGAACAGGCATCCGAGTTCCAGCGCGATCGCGATGAGCTCGTCCGGGGGGTCCTGGCGCTCGGGGCGGGAATTGATCTCGACCGCGACGCCGTGCGCCGCGCAGGCCTCGAAGACCGCCCTGGCGTCGAGCGTCGACGGCGGCCTGGTGCCGCGCGATCCCTCGACCAGACGCCCGGTCACGTGCCCGAGCACATCCACGCGCCCGCTCGAGACTGCGCGCACGAGGCGCCGCGTCATCGGACCGTGCTCCATGCGCAGCTTGGAATGCGCCGAGGCGACGACGATGTCGAGCTCATCGAGCAGCTCGGGCTCCTGGTCGAGCGCGCCGTCCTCGAGGATGTCGACCTCGATGCCGGACAGCAGAGTGAATCCGGATCCGCTCATGCCGCGCACGATCTCCAGCTGCGCGCGGAGCCGCTCGGGTGAGAGTCCGTTGGCGACGCGGAGGCGCGGGGAATGGTCGGTGAGAGCGAGATACTCGTGTCCGCAGCGCTCGGGCGGCGTCGACCATCAGGTCGATCGAGGTCAGTCCGTCCGACCAGTCGCTGTGGCTGTGCAGGTCGCCGCGGAGGCGGCCCCGCAGCGTCGAGGTGCGCTCGACCCCCGCACGCTCGCGGAGGTCTACCAGATACCCCGGAACCCGCCCTTCGAGCGCTTCCTGGATCACGGCGAAGGTGGAGTCGCCGATGCCCTTGCGGCGGCGCAGCGACGCGGCATCGCGCAGCTGCTCGTCGCTCAGCCCGTCGATCGCATCCGCCGCCGCACGGAAGGCCTTGGACTTGTAGCGTGAGGATCGCTCGCGCTCGAGCAGCGTGGCGATCTCGGTGAGTGCGTCGTGGGGGTGCACCGCGTCTCCTCGGAATGCGTCTGCCCGCTCACGCGAAGGAGCGGGTGACCTCGACCCAATCGTCGAGCTTCGCGGATGCCGCGCCGCTGTCGATCGCGGCGGCCGCGGCGTCCTTCCCTTCGGCGAGCCGCTCGAGGATCGGCCGCTGCACCTGCGTCGCATCCTGCGACAGGCGGAACGACACGATGCCCGCCGCGGCATTCAGGAGCACGATGTCGCGGACCGCGCCCTGCTCCCCGTCGAACACGCGGTGCACGATCGACGCGTTGTGCGCCGGCTGCCCGCCGAGCAGATCATCGATCTGCGCGAGCCGGATCCCCAGATCCCGCGGGTCCAGATCGTGCTCGTGCACGTCACCGCGGCTCACCTCCCACAGACGGCTGTGACCGGTCGTCGTGAGTTCGTCCAGGCCGTCGTCGCCGCGGAAGACGAGCGCCGTCGCACCTCGGGTGCGGAACACTCCTGTGATGAGGGGGACGCGATCGAGGTGCGCCACACCGACCGCGTTCGCCTCGGCCCGCGCGGGGTTGCACAGCGGGCCGAGGAAGTTGAAGACCGTCGGCACCCCCAGCTCGGACCTCGTCGGGCCGGCGTGGCGGAACCCCGGGTGGAATGCCGAGGCGAATGCGAACGTGATCCCCGCCCGCGCCAGCGTCTCGGCGACCTGCTCCGGGGTGAGGGTCAGGTCGATGCCGAGCGCCGAGAGCACGTCGGAAGACCCGGAGGCAGAGCTCGCCGCCCGGTTGCCGTGCTTGACCACGGGAACACCGGATGCCGCGGCCACGACCGCCGCCATGGTCGATACGTTCACGGTGCCGAAGCGGTCGCCCCCGGTGCCGACGATGTCGAGGACGTTCGGGTCGACCGGCAGCGGCAGGGCCGCTTCGAGGATGGCGTCGCGGAAGCCGACGATCTCATCGACCGTCTCCCCCTTGGCACGGAGGGCGATGAGGAATCCGGCCAGCTGCGACGGCGTCGCTGAGCCCGACATGATCTGGCGCATCGCCCAGGTGGACTCCGAGACGCTCAGGTCGCGGTCTTCCAGGAGGGTCGTGAGGATTCCGGGCCACGCATACAGCTCCGCCATACCGGAGAAGCCTAGTCGGACGGTCATCGGACGATAGTTCGCAGTCGAGACAAATAGGCGCACCTGGATGGGATCCGCGAGGGCATGCATCGGCCATAATGGACAGGTGACGACCACGACAGCGACCTACTCTCAGGCGATGCGTTCCGTCAAGCGCCCCGATCCGGTCGCTGTCGGCACGATCGTGTGGCTGGGCAGCGAGGTGATGTTCTTCGCGGGTCTCTTCGCGATCTACTTCACCCTCCGCAGCACCTCACCGGACCTGTGGGCCCAAGAGACGCAGCTGCTCAACATCCCGTACGCGACCGTCAACACGATCGTCCTCGTGCTGTCCTCCGTCACCTGCCAGATGGGCGTGTTCGCCGCCGAGCGATTCCAGCCCTATTCCACGAAGAAGCGCGGCTGGCTCGGCTGGGGAATGGTCGAGTGGTTCTGGCTGACCTTCGCCCTCGGTGCGATCTTCGTGTCGGGCCAGGTGTGGGAGTACGCCCAGCTGGTCGCTGAGGGGATGCCGATCCAGGCGAACTCGTACGCGTCGGCGTTCTACCTCACCACCGGATTCCACGCCCTTCACGTCACCGGCGGGCTCATCGCCTTCCTCCTCGTGATCGGACGCGCATACGCCGTCAGGAACTTCGGGCGCAAGGAGATGACGTCCTCGATCGTCGTGTCGTACTACTGGCACTTCGTGGACGTCGTCTGGATCGCGCTGTTCCTCGTCATCTACTTCCTGAAATAGAGCGGAGCTGAGCCCCAACATGGCACGAGAGACCCCTCGCCGCTCGAACGGCCGACGCAGTCCCTGGGCTGCGGCCGCGCTCATCGGCATCGGCCTCCTGATCACCGGCGGCGTCTATGCCGGCGCATCCGCTGCGGTGGCGGCGAACACCGACACGTCGGTCGCTTCCGCCCTGACCGTGGAAGACGGCAAGAAGCTCTTCCAGGCCAACTGCGCCACCTGCCATGGACTGGACCTCGAGGGCTCCAGCGCAGGACCGTCGCTCTACGGCGTGGGTGAGCTGGCGGTGGAGTTCCAGGTCGCCACGGGCCGCATGCCGCTGCAGGCCACGGCACCGCAGGCGCCGCAGAAGCCCGTGCAGTTCACGGAGGAGCAGATCCTCGCGATGGCCGCCTACGTGCAGTCCGCGGCCCCCGGACCCACCTTCCCCGACGAGGAGATCCTCGACGGCGAAGGTGACGTCGCGCGCGGTGCGGAACTCTTCCGTGTGAACTGCGCGATGTGCCACAACGTCGCCGCAGCCGGCGGGGCGCTCACCGAGGGCAAGTATGCGCCGGGACTCGGCGACACCAGCGCCCTGCACATGTACGCCGCGATGGTGACCGGGCCGCAGAACATGCCGGTCTTCAACGACCTCACGCTCACTCCGGAAGACAAGCGCGACATCATCTCGTCGCTGCTCTTCCTCCAGGAGAACGAGTCGCCGGGCGGGTTCTCGCTCGGCTCCCTGGGCCCCGTGTCCGAAGGCCTGTTCATCTGGATCTTCGGCATCGGCGCCCTGATCGCCCTCACCGTGTGGATCACGGCGAAGTCCAACTGATCGATCGACCACAGCAACGAACGAGGATCACCATGGCACACGAGGACGACCCGCTCGAGCACGAAAGGGCTTCGTGGAAGCCCTCGCCCGGGCTCGCCGTCGCGGTTTCGGACCCGGTGCAGGCCCCGGAGTTCGCGCCCCACCGGGAGCGGATGACCGACAAAGACCCCGTGGCGATGAAGAACGCGGTCCGCACGGTCTACACGCTGTTCTACCTCTCGGTCGCGGCCAGCATCTGGGCCATCGCCGCCTACATGCTCTTCCCGATCGAGAGTGGCGCGATCGTCGACATCCGCAACAACAACACGTTCATCGGGCTCGGGATCGCCCTGGCGCTGCTGGCGATCGGCATCGCCGCGATCCACTGGACCAAGGCGATCATGTCCGACAAGGAGTTCGTCCAGGTCCGGCACGCGACCCGCGGTCGCGACTCCACACGCGTGTCGGCTGCCTGGACTTTCGCCGACGCCAACGAGGAGTCGGGGTTCGGCCGACGGACGGTCATCCGCAACTCGATGATCGCCGCCGTGGCCGCCTCCCTCGCGCCTGCCGTCATCCTGTTCCGGGGCCTCGCCCCGGAGAGCTCAGCCGCGCAGCCCAACGCCGGGAACCCCGTCGCCCTCCTCGAGGAGACGATGTGGACCGAGGGGATGCGGCTGGCACACGACCCGGAGGGGACGCCCATCCGCGCCGCGGACGTCACGCTGGGCTCTGCTGTGCACGTGATCCCCGAGGCGCTCGCCGGTCTCAGCCACGAAGAGGGCTACCTCGAGGAGAAGGCCAAGGCCATCGTCCTGCTGATGCGCCTTCTGCCCGAAGATCTCAACGAGACCCCCGAGAAAGCGGACTGGTCCTATCAAGGGATCGTCGCCTACTCGAAGGTGTGCACCCACGTCGGATGCCCGGTCGCGCTGTACGAGCAGCAGACGCATCACCTGCTCTGCCCCTGCCACCAGTCGCAGTTCGACGTGGCCAACGGAGCGGCCGTCATCTTCGGTCCGGCCGCCCGTCCCCTGCCGCAGCTTCCGATCATGGTCGACGATGAGGGATACCTCGTCGCGCGCAGCGGCTTCACCGAACCCGTAGGCCCGAGCTTCTGGGAGCGACATTGAGTACCGGAAACCACCCCACTGAGAACCTCACCGCGACACCCGCGGTGAGGGAGGACATGACGACGCTCCCGCCCGGCAAGAACGGAAACCCCCTCGGCGGACGGTTCCTCGGCGCCACCTCGAACTACATCGACGAGCGCACCAGCCTTTCGGGCTTCGTCAAGGAGCTCGGCCGCAAGGTCTTCCCCGATCACTGGTCGTTCATGCTCGGTGAGATCGCGATGTGGAGCTTCGTGGTCGTCCTGCTCTCCGGAACGTTCCTGACGTTCTTCTTCCAGGCGTCGATGACCCCCACGCACTACACGGGAGCATTCCTCCCCATGCGCGGAGTCGAGATGTCCGCCGCGCTCGACTCATCGCTGCGGATCTCCTTCGACCTCCGCGGTGGTCTGCTCGTGCGGCAGATCCACCACTGGGCCGCTCTCGTGTTCATCGCCGGCATCGGCGTGCACATGCTGCGCATCTTCTTCACGGGTGCCTTCCGCAAGCCGCGCGAGCTCAACTGGGTGATCGGCTTCGTGATGTTCATCCTGGCGATGGGCGAGGGATTCACCGGCTACTCGCTCCCCGACGACCTGCTGTCGGGCAACGGTCTGCGCATCATCGACGGCATGATCAAGGGCATCCCGCTGATCGGCACGTGGACATCGTTCCTGCTGTTCGGCGGCGAGTTCCCCGGCACCGCGATCGTGGGGCGTCTGTACACGCTGCACATCCTGCTGCTGCCGGCCATCCTGGTCGGACTGCTCGTGGTGCACCTCATGCTGATGGTGATCAACAAGCACACGCAGTTCGCCGGCCCCGGCCGCACGAACAGCAACGTCGTGGGCTACCCGATGATGCCGGTCTACATGTCCAAGATGGGCGGCTTCCTCTTCATCACGTTCGGGGTCATCGTCCTCATCGCATCGCTGTTCACGATCAACCCGATCTGGAACTACGGTCCGTACGACCCCTCCCCCGTGTCCGCCGGAACGCAGCCCGACTGGTACATCGGCTTCGCCGACGGCGCGCTGCGCCTGATCCCGCCCGGCTGGGAGATCGTGTTCCTCGACCGGACGTGGTCGTTCAACATCCTCGTGCCGCTGGTCGGCCTCGGTCTGTTCATCCTGGTCGTCCTGATCTACCCCTTCATCGAGGCGTGGATCACGGGCGACAAGCGCGAGCACCACATCGCCCAGCGTCCCCGCAACGCGGCCACGCGCACGGCGATCGGTGCAGCGGGCGTCACGTTCTACGCCGTCCTGTGGGCAGCGGCCTCGTCCGACATCATCGCCACCCACTTCTACGTGACGATGGAAGGGGTCATCCACACCCTGCAGGCGCTGCTGATCGTCGGACCGGTGATCGCGTACTTCGTCACGAAGCGCATCTGCATCGCGCTGCAGAAGAAGGATCGCGAGATCGCTCTGCATGGCTACGAGTCGGGTCGGATCGTCCGGCTCCCGGGCGGCGAGTACATCGAGGTCCACCAGCCGGTCGACGAGTACGAGCGCTGGAAGCTCGTGGACATGGACAGCTACGAGCCTCTCGTCGTGCGCCCCAATGCGAAGGGCCGGATCCCCTGGTACGAGAACATCCGTGCCGGATTGTCGCGCTGGCTGTTCGAGGATCGCCTCGCTCCGCTCACGCAGACCGAGATTGACGCGGCCGTCGCCCACCAGCACCACGAGCTGGAGCACATCGCCACGGAGGAAGACCTGGAGATCCAGGGCGCCCACGAGCGCGCCGGCGTTCCGGACGCTCCGCGCATTCCGATCGACGACGGTCACAACTCCGAGACCGCCGTCCGTCCGTCGAACGTGATCGTCGCGGAGGACGGCTCGAAGAAGGCCCGCAATCGCGAGAAGGAGCGCGGCTCGTAAGCCCGCTGCCATCCACACAGACACGCCTCGGCGCGCCACCCTCGCGGTGTGCGTGCCGGGGCGTTTCTCCGCGGTCCGCGCGCGTCACACACTGGTGGTCGCGCCGGGGCCTCCCGCGACGGGCACGGTACGGCAGGATTCCGTCGCACACTGACTGCCCGGCGGACTGCCCTGGGTTCACCAGCGAATAGCGTGGGGTCATGACCGACGCGCTTTCGTACTTCTCCGCCAAACTCGCACACGAGACCGACGCCTCCGACGTCTACGCCGCCCAGAAGGACGGTGAGCGGTTCACGCTCATCGATGTCCGCAGTGATGAGGCATGGGCGCAGGGACGTATCGCGGGGGCGATGCACATGCGCCGGCAGGACATTGCGGAGCGCGCGCCGCAGGCGCTGGACCGCGCCGTTCCGGTGGTCGTCTACTGCTGGAGCCCGGGCTGCAACGCCGCAACGAAGGCAGCCGTGGAATTCGCTCGGCTCGGGTACGCCGTCAAGGAGATGATCGGCGGCTACGAGTACTGGGTACGCGAGGGCCAGCCGACCGAGAACGACGAGGGACCTCTCCCCCGCACGTTCGATGCGCAGGTCATGGTCGTCCGCGCTCCGGTGGCCGGCTGACCGCGGCCGTCATGCAGAATGGGCGGTCGACCGCGTGGTCGACCGCCCATTTGTCTCTTCGGAATCAGCGCGCGAAGTAACCGCGGTAGTACTCGTAGACCCAGCCGACGATGGCGACGACGAAGACAGCCAGGCCGATGGGGAACAGCCAGACGCCCACCGCCAGACCCATCATCGCGAGTGCCGCCGAGAAGGCCAGCACGATCGGCCACCACGACCAGGGGCTGAACTCACCGAGCTCGGGATCGCCGTCGTCGATGTCCGACGTCAGGATGTCCTCCGGGAGCTCGCCGCCTTGCGCCCTGTGCACGCGGCCGACGTAGAACGCGATCAGCGCGGCCATGATCGACGTGAACAGCAGGGCAACGGTGCCGACCGGCTCCAAGTCGGTGTAATAAGCCGCGTCGGAGGGGATGATCATCGCCCAGACCGTGTACACGACCGCCATCAGCAGGAAGAAGGCCGACAGCAGCCACCAGAGGCCGGCGTTGGTGCGCACCTACTTCACCTTCCCCTCGTCGAGGTCGACGACCGGCGCGGCGGGCGCATCCTTCGCAGGTCCGACGCCGACCGGGATGCCGGCCTCGGGGTGGTTCAGGTCGAAGGCCGGGCGCTCGCTGCGGATCCGCGGGATCGAGGTGAAGTTGTGCCGCGGCGGCGGGCACGAGGTCGCCCACTCGAGCGAGGCGCCGTAACCCCACGGGTCGTTCACGGTGACCTTCGGCGCCTTGCGCGCGGTGATCCACACGTTGAACAGGAAGGGGATCATCGATACGCCCAGGATGATCGCGCCGATCGTGGACACCTGGTTCTCCCAGGTCCAGTTGTCGGCTGCCGAGTAGTCGGCGTAGCGTCGCGCCATGCCGTCCACACCGAGCCAGTGCTGGATCAGGAAGGTCATGTGGAACCCGATGAACAGCAGCCAGAAGTGCACCATGCCGAGACGCTCGTTCAGCATCCGACCCGTGAACTTCGGCCACCAGAAGTAGAAGCCCGGCGAACATCGCGAACACGACAGTGCCGAAGACGACGTAGTGGAAGTGCGCGACGACGAAGTACGAGTCCGACAGCGCGAAGTCCAGCGGCGGCGACGCGAGGATCACGCCGGTGAGACCGCCGAACACGAACGACACGAGGAACCCGAGCGAGAACATCATCGGCGTCTCGAAGGTCACAGACCCGCGCCACATCGTGCCGATCCAGTTGAAGATCTTCACCCCGGTGGGGACGGCGATCAGCATCGTCATCAGGGCGAAGAACGGCAGCAGCACCGCACCGGTGACGTACATGTGGTGCGCCCACACTGCCACGGACAGTGCGGCGATCGCGATCGTCGCGTACACCAGCGTCTTGTAGCCGAAGATCGGCTTGCGGCTGAACACCGGCAGGATCTCCGAGATGATGCCGAAGAACGGCAGCGCGATGATGTACACCTCGGGGTGCCCGAAGAACCAGAACAGGTGCTGCCAGAGCAGAACCCCGCCGTTGGCCGGATCGTAGATGTGAGCGCCGAGCACGCGGTCGGCTGCGGCCGCCAGGATGGCCGCGGCCAGCACCGGGAAGGCCATGAGCACGAGGATGCTGGTGACCAGCGTGTTCCACGAGAAGATCGGCATCCGCCACATCGTCATGCCGGGCGCACGCATCGTGATGATCGTCGTGATGAAGTTCACCGCGCCGAGGATCGTGCCGAAGCCGCTCATGCCGAGCCCGAGCATCCACAGATTGCCTCCCACACCCGGCGAGAAGCTCGCGTTCGCGAGCGGCTGGTAGGCGAACCATCCGAACGCAGCCGCGCCCTGCGGGGTCAGGAAGCCCGCCACGGCGATCGTGGATCCGAACAGGAACAGCCAGAACGCCAACGCGTTCAGTCGCGGGAACGCGACGTCGGGTGCGCCGATCTGCAGCGGCATGATCACGTTGCCGAAGCCTGCGAACAGCGGGGTGGCGAACATCAGCAGCATGATCGTGCCGTGCATCGTGAACAGCTGGTTGTACTGCTCCTTGGTGGGGATGATCTGCATGCCCGGCTCGAACAGCTCGGCCCGCATGATCAGCGCCATCACGCCGCCCAGCATGAAGAACAGCACCGAGGCGATCAGGTACAGGTAGCCGATCGTCTTGTGGTCGGTGGAGGTGATCCACTTGACGACGATGTTGCCCTTGGCCTCGACGCGGGAGCGGCTCAGCAGAGCCGCCTGGCGGGGCGGGAGCGTCGTCGGGCGACCGGGGGTGTTCTCCTGCAACGGAAGGGTGGTCGCCATGATCACTCGTCTCCTTCGGGGCTCGCACCCGTTCCGGGCTCGTTCTGCAGCCTGTCGTACTGGTCGTTGATGTCGCCCGTCTGACCGGCCGCGCGCAGCGTGGACGAGGTAGTCCTCGTACTCCGCCTCACTGACGACCTTCACATTGAAGAGCATCGCGGAGTGGTACTCACCACACAGCTCGGCGCACTTTCCGGCATACGTGCCTTCTCGGGTCGGGGTGAACGACCAGTAGTTGTCGCGCCCGATGTACATGTCCTTCTTGTACAGGAAGTCGATGACCCAGAAGGAGTGGATGACATCGCGCGACTGCAGCAGGATCTTGACCGACTTGTCGACGGGAAGGTAGAGCGTCGGAAGCTTCTCCTGGTCGACGTCTCCATTGGCGGCGGGCGATGCCTGCACGCCCTGGGTCCAGACGGCGTCGGAGCCGTCCTCCTCTTCGCCGTTGTACTGGAAGTCCCACGCCCACTGCTTGCCGATGGCGATGATCGAGACGTCGGGATCCTCGGTCTGCGTCTCGAGGATGTTCTGGTCACGGGCCGTGAACGCGAAGAATCCGATGACGAGGATGAGGGGAACGATCGTGTAGAAGATCTCGATCGGCATGTTGTAGCGCAGCTGCACGGGGAGGCCGACCTGCCCCTTGCGGCGCCGGTATGCGATCGCCGCCCAGCCCATCAGACCCCACGTGACGACGCCCACCGCGAGGAGCACGATCCAGGAGTTCACCCACAGCCCGGCCACCATGTCGGTGCGGTTCGTGGCCGGTGTGCCGTCCTCGACGAAACCGGGGAGGTAGCCGTGCAGCTCCGTCGGGGTGCATCCCGCGAGGATGACAGCCGAGGCGATCCCGACGGGAAGAACTGCCCAGCGGAGGCGGCGTTTGGAGGGCACGGTGCACCTTTCCGGGTCGCGATTGTGACATCGCCAGTCTAGGGCAACCTCAGGGCGGATCCGGGCCATCCGCCCAGGTTGCGTGCCCCTTCCAGGGCGGTGAAATCGGGCCCGGGCGCTCGAAAGCGGCCGGGCCCGACGCCGGATTCCGGGCTCCTCACGACGTGATGGAAGCCCACTTCCGGAGGCTCAGTGGAAGCTGTCGCCGCACGCGCAGCTGCCGGCGGCGTTCGGGTTGTCGATCGTGAAGCCCTGCTCCGAGATCGTGTCCTTGAAGTCGATCTTGGCGCCGTCGAGGTACGGGACGCTCATGTCGTCGACGATCACCTCGACGCCGTCGAAGTCGACGGTCTTGTCACCGTCGAGATACCGCTCGTCGAAGTACAGCTGATAGATCAGGCCGCTGCATCCGCCGGGCTGGACGGCCACCCGCAGGCGCAAGTCGTCACGGCCTTCCTGCTCGAGCAGGCTCTTCACCTTCAGCGCGGCGGCGTCGGTCAGCGCGACGCCGTGCTCGCGCACGGTCTGGTCGGTCGACAGTGCAGTGTCGGTCATGGCACTCCTCCGGATGGGTCCGCCCGGCAGTTCGGCGGGATGCTTCGATTCTACGCCCGTGTCGTCGCGCTCGGCGCCGCGCCAGTCCGGTCAGCGACGAGCTTCGCGCGTCGAGCTTCTCCAGCAGAAGAGCCTCGGCGACGACGGCGTTGCGGAACGTCTGCAGGTGCAGCGACTCGTTGGGGCTGTGCGCTTGCGCGTGCGGGTCTTCGACGCCGGTGACGAGGATCTGCGCGCCGGGGAACTCGCGCACCAGGTCGGCGATGAACGGGATGGATCCGCCGACGCCGATCTCCACCGGTTCCACGCCGTACGCTTCGCGCATCGCGTCCATGGCCGTCCCGACCGCCCAGCCGCTCGTGTCGACGAGGAACGCATCACCGTAGTCCTGATCGGTGAATGTCAGCTGCGCTCCGAACGGCGCGTGAGCGCGCAGGTGCGCTTCGATCGCGGCATACGCCTCTCGCGCGGGCTGCCCGGGGGCGACGCGGGCGCTGATCACGACCGCCACCTCGGGAGTGAGGGTGTTCGAGGCGTTCGCGACGCTCGGGGCGTCGATGCCCGTGACCGTGATCGAGGGCTTGTTCCAGATGCGGCTGAGGATCGTACCGCGGCCGATGGGGCTCACCCGGCGAGGAAGGCCGGCCTCGTCGCGCAGCGTCTCCTCGCCGTACTCGGGAGTCGGGGCATCCCGCTCCGTGAGGCCTTCGACCGCGACCGCGCCCTCCTTGTCCCACAGCGTCGCCAGCAGCGTGACGGTCGCCATCATCGCGTCCGGCACCGCTCCTCCGAACATGCCGGAGTGCGACGCGTGATCGAGGGTGCGCACCCGCAGGGTGAAGCGGGTGTTCCCGCGCAGTGAGACGGTCAGGGCCGGGGTGCGGGCATCCCAGTTGCCCGAGTCGGCCACCACGATGACGTCGGCCCGCAGCGCGTCGGCATTGTCTTCGAGGAATTGCGCGAACGAGCGCGACCCGGCCTCCTCCTCGCCCTCGATGAACAGGGCGACCCCGAGATCGAAGTCGTCGCCTCGCGCTTCCTTCAGTGCCCGCAGCGCGGCGATGTGGGCCATCACTCCCGCTTTGTCGTCCGCGGCGCCACGCCCGTACAGCCGCCCGTCTCGGACGGTCGGCTCGAAGGGCGAAGACTCCCACAGGGCCTCGTCGCCGACCGGCTGCACATCGTGGTGCGCATACAGCAGGATCGTCGGGCGCCCGTTCCGGGCGGCACGAGTCGCGAGGACGGCCGGATGGCCCGACTCCTCGGTTCCGGGCACGGTGGCGCGGCGGATCTCGACCCGGTCGAACAGCCCCAGCCCCTCGGCCAGCGCTGCGACCGCTTCGGCGCTCCGCTGGACCTCTGCCTGGTCGAAGCCCGGGAATGCGACGGACGGAATGCGCACCAGCGCTCCCAGGTCGGCCAGGGCGGCGGGGATGCCGGATGCCGCGGCGTCGCGCACAGCATCCTGTCGGGTCAGCTCAGGGGTCATGCGGGTAATCTTAAGGCGCATCCTTTCGAGACACCGAGGTTCCATCGTGGCCAAGACACCCGCAGCTCCCGTCCCCGCCGACGTCCCCGCAGAGACGACGGGCAGCGGCAAAGGCCGCGCGACCCCGACGCGCGCCGAACAGGAGGCCGCCCGCAAGCGACCGCTCGTCGCGGACACGAAGGAGGCGAAGGCGAGGGCGAAGGCCGAGATGGCGGCGCAGCGGGAGAAGGCCCGCGTCGGCATGGCCGCCGGCGAGGACCGCTACCTGCCCGCCCGCGACAAGGGTCCGCAGCGGAAGTTCGTCCGCGACTACATCGACTCCGGCTGGCACATCGGAGAAGCGGTGATGCCGGCGATGGTGCTCGTCATCCTCGCGACCTTCATCCCCGTGGCGGCCATCCAGTACTACTCCTTCATCGGCCTCTGGATCTTCATCCTCTTCGTGATCGGCGACATGATCCTGACCTCGATCCGCGTCAAGCAGGCCGCCCGCAAGAGGTTCGGCGCCGACCGCATCGAGAAGGGTCTCGGCTGGTATGGCGCGATGCGCATCATCCAGATGCGGTTCATGCGTCTGCCGAAGCCGCAGGTCAAGCGCGGTCAGCACCCGTAACGCGGGCTTCGCCGCGCCCGGCTGGAGAAGCGCAGACGGTCAGTCAGCCGTCGGCAACGGGCTGCGCACCAACCCGCGGTTGATCTGCCGCGCCCAGAGCGGGCCGCGATACAGGAACGCGGTGTAGCCCTGCACGAGGGTCGCCCCCGCATCCAGTCGCTCGCGGACGTCTGCGGCGGTGTCGATCCCCCCTGCGGAGACGACCGTGAACTCCGGCGGCACGGTGGCACGTACGAGTCGCAGCACCTCCAGAGCGCGCGAGGCCAGCGGTGCGCCGGAGAGTCCGCCGGCGCCGGCGGCCGACACCGTCGCCGGGTCGGTCCGAAGCCCATCCCGCGAGATCGTCGTGTTCGTGGCGATGAGGCCGTCCAGGCCCAGCCGCACCGCCAGCCGGGCGATCTCCTCGATCTCGTCGTCGGGCAGATCGGGGGCGATCTTGACCAGTACCGGGGTCCCCGCCGCCGCGTCGCGCACGGCGACCAGCAGCGGCTCGAGCGTCGCCACAGCCTGCAGCCCGCGCAGGCCCGGCGTGTTCGGAGACGACACGTTCACCACGAGGTAATCCGCGAGCGGGGCCAGGAGCGAGGCGCTTCTCACGTAGTCGGCCGTGGCGTCGGCCACCTCGACGACCCGGCTCTTGCCGATGTTGACGCCGATCACGGCGCGAGAAGAACGGCGGCGCAGCTTCCGCAGTCGGACGGCGGCGGCTTCTGCTCCCCGATTGTTGAAGCCCATCCGGTTGATCACGGCACGGTCCGGGATCAGCCGGAAGAGCCGGGGGCGCGGATTGCCGTCCTGCGGAACGGCGGTGATGGTTCCGACCTCCACGTGCCCGAACCCGAGAGCGTGGAGCCCCTTTGCGGCGCGGACGTCTTTGTCGAAGCCGGCCGCCACGCCGAACGGCGAGTCGAAGCTCAGGCCGAGGGCGCGTCGTCCGCAGCGCGGGAGCCGGACGGGTGAGCGCGCGGCTGATCCAGGAGAAGGGCGGCACCCCGAGCAGGCGGATCACCGCGACGGCGGCATGATGAGCGTTCTCGGGATCCATGCGCGAGAGCACGGTCCGGAAGAGGAGGGGATACATCCTCTTCAGGCTATCGGCTGGGCCGGAACCATCAGGAGCCGGCGGAAACCTGCTCGTCCTCGTCGCTGCGGGCGTGATCGGCCCGCAGCTGCCCGATCGCCGACTCGAAGTCCTCGAGGGAGTCGAACGCCTGATAGACGCTCGCGAACCGCAGGTACGCCACCTCGTCGAGTTCGCGAAGCGGACCGAGTATCGCGAGGCCGATCTCGTTCGTGTCGACCTGCGACGATCCGGTCTGGCGAACGGCCTCCTCGACCTGCTGCGCGAGCACGGCAAGATCCCCTTCCGTGACCGGACGGCCCTGGCACGCTTTACGCACGCCCGACATGACCTTCTCCCGGCTGAACGACTCGATGACGCCCGACCGCTTGATCACGTTGAGGCTCGCCGTCTCGATCGTGGAGAAACGTCCGCCGCACTCGGGGCACTGCCTTCGGCGGCGGATGCTGAGACCGTCGTCGCTGGTGCGCGAGTCGATGACCCGAGAATCGGGATGGCGGCAGAACGGGCAATGCATGGCGTGGACAGACTACGCGACCGCGTCAGCCCTCGCTCGGCTGCCTGGCGTGTCGACCGACGAACCGCGCCTCGACCGCCTCGCCGTGAGCAGGCAGATCCTCCGCCTGGGCGAGCGTCACCACTGCCTCGCGCACGTCGGCGAGGGCGGCGCGGTCGTACTCGATGACCTGCTGAGGTCGCAGGAACGTCGACGCAGACAGGCCGGCGGCGTAGCGCGCCTGGCCGCCGGTGGGCAGGACATGGTTGCTGCCGGCCAGGTAGTCACCGAGGCTCACGGGCGTGTCGGGTCCGACGAACACCGCGCCGGCGTGAACGAATGCGTCCGGGTCGGCGCCGGCGAAGTGCAGCTCCAGGTGCTCGGGCGCGTAGGCGTTGCTGAACGCGGTCGCGGCCGCGATGTCGTCGACGAGCACGATCGCCGACTGCTGCCCCGCGAGCGCCGACACGATTCTCGCGCTGTGGCGGGTGTGCGCGATCCGGGCCGGAAGTTCGTGCGCCACGGCGGCCGCGAGCGCTTCGGAGGGGGTCACGAGCACTGCGGATGCCTGCTCATCGTGCTCCGCCTGGCTGATCAGGTCGGCCGCGACGAGGCCGGGATCGGCCGTGTCGTCGGCGACGACGAGGATCTCGGTCGCTCCCGCCTCGGAGTCCGTGCCGACGACGCCGGCCACCGCGCGCTTGGCCGCAGCGACGAAGTTGTTGCCGGGGCCGGTGACCACGTCGACCGGCTCCAGCCCGAGCGTCGGAACTCCGTAGGCGAGGGCGCCGATCGCGCCGGCACCCCCCATGGCGTAGACCTCGTCGACCCCCAGCAGTCGCGCGGCGGCGAGGATCACCGGGTGGACCCTGCCCTCGAGCGCCCGCTGCGGAGGCGAGGCCAGGGCGACTTCCGACACCCCGGCGACCTGGGCGGGGACGACGTTCATGACGACGCTCGACGGGTACACCGCCTTGCCGCCCGGCACATACACGCCGACGCGGCGAACCGGCTGCCAACGCTGGCGGACCAGAGCGCCCGGGGCGATCTCCGTGACGACCGGTGGGGGGATCTGGGCAGCCGATGCCCGGCGCACCCGCGCGATGGCCTCCTCCAGCGCTGCGCGGACGCGCGGATCCAGCGCGGCGAGGGCCTCATCGAGGTGCGCGGCGGGAACGCGGATGGCGTGATCGGAAGCGCGGTCGAAGCGCGCCGCCTGCTCGCGGAGCGCACTCTCGCCGTCCGCGGCGACGTCGGCGACCAGCTTCGCGGCCGTGGCGAGAGCCTCCTCCCGTGCCGCGGTCGCCCGCGGCACGGCCGAGAGGAGCTCGGCGGGGGTGTGGGCGCGACCGCGCAGATCGATCGTGCGGAGCATGAAGCTACGCTATCGCGGCCGGAGACGGCGGCTCAGCCGCGCGTCACGCCCGACACGTCGTGAAGGTATCCCACGCGCCCGTCCTCATGGCGAACCACGAACACCTGGCCGCGGTCCTCGAGCACGAGTGCCCAGGCGGTGGGGCCGACACGGAAGAGGGGCACGCCGCGCTCGTCGACTACATCGCGGTCCTCCGGTGTGAGCGCCCAGAACGGCTGCTGCGTCGCGCGCGTGGCAGGCGGGGTGGCCTCGACCGGCTCGAACGTATTGCGGGCCTGCTCGGGCGTCCAAGAGCTCTGTCCGGCGTACGCGGGAGCGGCGGACGGCTCGCCGTAGCTCGGCTCCGCGTAGACGGATGCCGCGTACGCGCCGGTCGCGATTGCTGCCGTGTCGTTGTCGGAATCGCTCTTCGCGGGCCGCTCGGGGCGTGCCGGACGCGGCGACACCGGACGGATCGGACGGGCGTTGCGGTGCGCCACAACCTCCCGGCGGCCCACGAAATCCTCCGCGAACGGCGGGATGAGCGGGGCGAACACGGTGAGCACGACGCCCGCGAGCATGAGGAAGAACTCCAGCCAGGTGACCCAGCTGTAGATCCAGATGCCGTTCTCGATCGCCACCACGATGTTGCGCCACAGCATCGCCAGCCAGATGACCGCCGACACCGAGAACGCCACCGAGGCGAACTGGTCGATGCCCAGGGAGCCGACCCGGCGGATGCCCTCCGGCGAGAAGCGCCGCAGCACGATGAGGAAGACGGCGAGCGTCGGTACGCCGATCGTGAGGATCCAATCGAGGCCGTTCGTCCACACGGAGCCGCTCAGGAGCAGCTGCCCCAGGGCCGGCTGGGTCGCGACCGAGAAGAACGACACCACGAAGGCGATGACCCACACGCCGATGAGAGCGACTTCGCGCACGGAGAACGGCCCGACTCCGTACTGCGGCCGGTCTTCCGAGGTCGGTGCCACCGCCTCGTCGGTCTCGGCGTTCTGATCCGCGCGCTCGTCAGTCACGATGTTCCTTTCCTGCCGCTTCCGCGGCGTGCATCGTCCCGATGATACCGGCGACGCATGAGATGCCAATGAGACGATCGGCACTCACAGGCAAGTCATCAGGGTTGCAGCGCCCCCGGGCGGTGTCGGTCAACCCAGGCACTGAGGGCCCAGCAGTCCCTTCAACTCGCCGTACAGATCGGCGGTGACGCGCACCGGGTGCGGCACATCGAAGACCTTGGCCACCTGTCCGCTCTGCAGCTTGACGGTGACCTCGGTCTCGCCTCCGTGGCGCTGCAGCGTCTGCAGGAGCTCCTCGATCGTCGCCTCGCTGGCCCGCCGCTCCGGAATGACCAGCACGAGAGGTCCGGCGGCATCCGTCGCCCCGAGGTCGGGAGTCATCGCCGAGACGGCGTGCAGGTTGAGGCCGTCGTCGCGGCGCGAGATCCGGCCGCGCACCACGAGGATCGCATCGCCGCGCAGCATGGACTGGAACTCCGTGTACGTCTTGCCCATGAACATGACCGTGACCTCGCCGTCGAAGTCCTCGATCGTGATCAAGCCGTACGGATTGCCGCTCGATTTGGCGACCCGGTGCTGCACGCTGGTGACCAGGCCGGCGACGGTGACCTGGTCGCCATCGCCGAGATCTTCCGACGCCAGCAGATCATGGATGCTGATCGACGCGTGTTTGGCGAGCGCGATCTCCAGGCCCGCCAGCGGGTGGTCCGACACGTAGAGACCCAGCATCTCCCGCTCGAAGGCCAGCTTGTCCTTCTTCGTCCACTCCGGGCGGTCGGGCACCTTCGCGGGCAGCGGCTCCTCGGTCTGGTCGTAGAGGCTGTCGAAATCGAACCCGATCGCACCGGTCGCCGCTTTGCGCTTGACCTCGACGGCCGCCTCGGTGGCGTCCTCGTGGATCTCCATGAGCGCGCGCCGGGTGGAACCCAGCGAGTCGAAGGCACCGGCCTTGATGAGCGACTCGACGGTGCGCTTGTTCGCGACGTGCACGGGGACCTTGGCGAGGAAGTCGTGGAACGACTCGAACGGGGCGTCCTGCCGAGCGAGCACGATCGCGTCGACCACATTGGCGCCGACGTTCCGCACGGCTCCGAGTCCGAAGCGGATGTCTTCGCCGACCGCGGCGAAGTACCGGATCGACTCGCCCACATCGGGCGGCAGCACCTTGATGCCCATGCGGCGGCATTCGTTGAGGTAGACGGCGAGCTTGTCCTTCGCGTCGCCCACGCTCGTGAGCAGCGCGGCCATGTACTCGGCCGGATAGTGGGCCTTCAGGTACGCGGTCCAGTACGCGATGAGACCGTACGCCGCGGTGTGCGCCTTGTTGAAGGCGTAGTCGGCGAACGACTCGAGCACTTTCCACAGCGCCTGCTGGGCGGCGGGGCTGTACCCGTTCTCGGTCATGCCGCCGAAGAAGTCCTCCTGCTGCTTGTCGAGCTCGGACTTCTTCTTCTTGCCCATCGCGCGCCGCAGGATGTCGGCCTGTCCGAGGCTGAAGCCGGCGAGCTTCTGGGCCGCGGCCATCACCTGCTCCTGGTAGACGATGAGCCCGTAGGTGGTGCCGAGAACGTCGCCGAGCGGCTCTTCGAGCTCGGGGTGGATGGGCTCGATCTGCTGCAGTCCGTTCTTGCGGAGCGCATAGTTCGTGTGCGAGTTCACGCCCATCGGACCCGGACGGTAGAGGGCGAGCACGGCCGAGATGTCTTCGAAGTTGTCGGGCTTCATGAGCCGCAGGAGGCTGCGCATCGGGCCGCCGTCGAGCTGGAAGACGCCCAGCGTGTCGCCGCGGGCGAGGAGTTCGTACGACGCCGCATCGTCGAGGGCGAGGTCTTCCAGCACGAGCTTCTCGCCGCGGTTGGCGGCGATGTTGTCGAGCGCGTCGTCGATGATCGTCAGGTTGCGAAGACCCAGGAAGTCCATCTTGATCAGGCCGAGCGACTCGCACGCGGGATAGTCGAACTGCGTGACGATCTGCCCGTCCTGCTCGCGCTTCATGATCGGGATGATGTCGATCAGCGGCTCGCTCGACATGATCACGCCGGCGGCGTGCACACCCCACTGGCGCTTGAGGTTCTCCAGCCCCACCGCTGTGTCGAACACCGTCTTGGCCTCGGCATCCGTCTCGATGAGCGCCCGGAACTCGGACGCCTCCTTGAAGCGCGGGTGATCCTTGTCGAACATGCCCTCGAGCGGCATGTCCTTTCCCATCACGGCGGGCGGCATCGCCTTGGTGAGCTTCTCCCCCATGCTGAACGGGAAGCCGAGCACGCGGCCGGCATCCTTCAGCGCCTGCTTCGCCTTGATCGTGCCGTACGTGACGATCTGCGCGACGCGCTCATCGCCGTACTTCTGGGTGACGTACTGGATGACCTCGCCGCGGCGCCGGTCGTCGAAGTCGATGTCGAAGTCGGGCATCGAGACGCGGTCGGGGTTGAGGAACCGCTCGAACAGCAGCCCGTGCTGAAGCGGATCGAGGTCGGTGATGCGCATGGCGTATGCCGCCATCGAGCCGGCTCCCGACCCGCGGCCGGGGCCGACGCGGATGCCGTTCTCCTTCGCCCAGTTGATGAAGTCCGCGACGACGAGGAAGTAGCCCGGGAAGCCCATCTGCACGATGACGTCGGTCTCGAAGTCCGCGCGCTCGCGGACATCGGCCGGGATGCCGGCGGGATACCGGACGTGCAGACCGCGCTCGACCTCTTTGACGAACCAGCTCTGCTCCGTCTCGCCGGCAGGCACCGGGTAGCGCGGCATGTAGTTCGCGGTGGTGTCGAAGGCGGTGGATGCCCGCTCGGCGATCGCGAGCGTGTTGTCGCACGCCTCCGGGTGGTCGCGGAAGATGTGGCGCATCTGAGCGGGGGTCTTGAGGTAGAACTCCTCGCCTTCGAACTTGAAGCGCTTCGGATCGTCGAGGGTCGAGCCGGACTGCACGCACAGGAGCGCCGCGTGACTCTGCGCGTCGTGCTGATGGGTGTAGTGCAGGTCGTTCGTCGCGACGAGCGGAAGATCGAGCTCGCGCGCGAGGCGCAGCAGGTCGTTCATCGTCCGGCGCTCGATCTCGATGCCGTGGTCCATGATCTCGGCGTAGAAGTTGTCCTTGCCGAAGATGTCGCGGAACTCGGCTGCGGCGGCCTTGGCGGCGTCGTACTGCCCGAGGCGGAGGCGCGTCTGCACCTCGCCGCCGACGCAGCCGGTGGTCGCGATGACCCCCTTCGCGTACGTCTGCAGCAGTTCACGGTCGAGGCGCGGCTTGAAGTAGTAGCCCTCGAGTGAGGCGTACGACGACATGCGGAACAGGTTGTGCATGCCCTCGTTGCTCTCGGCGAGCAGCGTCATGTGCGTGTAGGCGCCCGAGCCCGAGACGTCGTCGTCGTTCTGATCGGGACTGCCCCAGCGCACGCGGGCCTTGTCGGCGCGATGTGTTCCGGGGGTGACGTAGGCCTCCATGCCGATGATCGGCTTGACGCCGCCTTCGGTCGCCGCCTTGTAGAACTCGAAGGCGCCGAACGTGTTGCCGTGGTCGGTGACGGCGATCGCCGGCATCCCCTGCTTCGGCCGCCTCTTCGATGAGCGGCTTGATGCGCGCGGCCCCGTCGAGCATCGAATATTCACTGTGCACGTGAAGGTGAACGAAGGAATCGGCTGTCACGGATCGAGACTACCTTCGGGTTCCGACGCGCTGCCCCGACGCGGCCAGCCGACCTCATGCGGCCCGTCGCCCTCCAGCCGCCATGGGCACATCCTGGCGGGCAACCGTTCACGACGCAGGCTGCCGCATCGTGGGTGCATGACAAGGATGCCCAATGGGCCCGGGAACGGCTACGGTCCCTGGGCGATCGTCATCGACGGCGAGTTCGCCGGCTGGGGCGGGTTCCAGCGCGAGCACGACAGCGCGGATCTAGCGCTCGTTCCGGCGGTACCGCCTCGAGCGCGCCCGGTGGCGGAGCGCCGCACGCGCCGCCCGCAGAGCGGGTCATAGCCCAACGTCGGAACCCGTTCCGGCAGGTCGGCAGGTCGCAGATCAGGGCGCGGCGTCGACGACGGTTATGGTCGTCAGCACGCGGTTGTCCGGCACGTCGGAGGGGACGATCGAGTCCGCCGTCGGCGTGGTGTTCGTGCTGGCCACGACCAGTCCCGTCTCGGTGTCGATCGACATCGTGGCGTATCGGGCTCCGACCGCGTCGAACCGGAATGAGAGGGTCGTGATCGGGCCCTCTACAGACTGGATGTCGACGCCCTCGAGGAGCGAGAGGGCGCGGAACATCGCCGCTCGAAGGTCGGCCGGGGCGGCATTCAGCTCGAGATCCTGGATCAGCAGCATGACGAGGGCCTCGGCCTCCTCCTCCGGCGTCTGCCGCGCTGATGCGCTCCCGGTGCCAGGCGAGCAGGGCCTCCGGGTCGCGCGGCATCTGAGCGAAATAGGCGTCCGACGCGTACGACGGGTCCACCGTCCTCGGGCAGGATAGTCCGAGGCCGCCCTGATAGCGCTCGATGATCGGTTCGCTGCGCTGCACCATCGCCAACCACTGCTCGGCGTAGAACGGCGCATCCGGCTCCGAAGTACGTCGAGCACGCTGATCTCCGGCTCGAAGACGCGCACCCACTCCGCTGAGCGATCTGCGGGGATGTAGGTCGACGTAACGTCCGCTCGACGATCCAGGCCGACGTCCGCGTTCTCGCGAGGCTGACCCCGAACTGCCGCGGAGCCGTCCACCGGCTCGCCATGGGTCACGACGTACTCGATGTCCCGGGCGATCTGGAGGAACTGGCCGGGCTGCAGCGACGGATCGGCGAGCGGCGCCAGTTCGGCTGCGCGCTCGAGCACCAGCGGCCGCTCCGACGACCTCCATCGGCGCGGTGGGGGGCGGCGGAGCCGTCACCACCACGTCCGGGACGGTCGGGGTGGGCGTCGCGGCCTCCGGCGCAGTCGCCGAAGGCGTGACAGCCTCGACGAGCGCCGGCCGTGGTGCGGCGATCGCGACCACGAGCGCGGTCGTCGCGGCCGCGGCGGCGACGCGTAACGCCGACGCCGATCCACAGCTCGCTTCGCACGCCGCGCCGCCGCATCGGGCTCCCAGCCCGCGACGCACCCGGTCGAGCGCACCGGCCAGCTGCGCATCCGTCAGCTCGACGTCCGCGCCGAACTCACGCACGCGATCCAAGACGTCCATCCGCTTCCTCCTCCTTCAGTCCATGGTGCTGCCCAGAGGAGTCGGTCCTCGAGGCGATCGAGCTTGCGGCGCACCCGGTTGAGCCGGGACCGCACCGTTCCCGACCGGGATCCCCTGGGCCACCGCGATCTGCTCGTAGGTGAGGTCGCCCCACGCGTACAGCAGCAGCGTGTCCCGGTCGCGTGCCGCCAGGTCCGCGATCTTGGGGGCGAGCGCACGGAGCGCCACTGCGGCATCCGTCCTCGATCCGGCAGCTTCGATGGCGCCGTCCGTCGATGTCTCGATGCCGCTCGCCGCAGCCGCGAATGCCCGCCACTGCGCCGCCTCCTTGCTCCGATGCTCTGCCGATCAGCCGGGAGGCGATGCCGAGCAGCCACGGCCTCGCCGAGTCCCACGAGTGGTCGAAGTCCCGGCGGCGGCGGAAGGCGACGAGGAACGTCTCGCTCAGGATGTCCTCCGCGGCGTCGGACCCGACCCGGCGGGCGGCGAACGCGCCGATGACCCGCGCGTGTCTCTCGAAGAGCTCGGCGAACGCCGACAGGCGTCTCGATCGACCGACGGATGATGTCGCTGTCTACGCTCACAACAGGTATTGCCCCTTTCGGCCGATTCGGTTCACGTTCCATCGTGGCGGCCCGTTCGCCGCCTCCACCAGGGCACCGTCCAATGCGTGGAGACCTAGGCTCGTCGCATGCCGATCCCCGACTTCATCGTCGAGCTCCGCCGCCACGTCGGTCACGCGCCCCTGCCCCTGGTCGGCGTCACCGCGGTCGTTGTCCGCGACGGCGAGATGCTGCTCGGTCACCGCAGCGACAACGGCGCTCTGACGCCGATCACCGGCATCGTCGACCCGGGTGAGGAGCCCGCGGCGCTGCGGCCCGCGAGGCCCTCGAGGAGGCCGGCGTGCGCATCCGCGTCGATCGCCTGGCGTGGGTGCACCAGATCCCGCGCGTCACGTACCCGAACGGCGACCAGAGCGACTACCTCGATCGTCACCTTCCGCTGCACCTGGCTCGACGGCGAGCCGTAGCCGGCCGACGGCGAGATGACCGACGTCGGCTGGTACCGCCTCGAAGAACTGACCGGCCTCGACGACGACATGCGGCGCCGCGTCGCAGCTCGCCCTGCCCGAGCGCGGCGAAGCCCTGTTCCGCTGAGCGGCGCTCAGCGCAGATCGAGCCGCATCAGCACGCGGGGAAAGCCGTTGAGCACCGACTCGGTGTCGGCCGCCTTCGTGAAGCCGGCCTTCTCGAACAGGCGGCGCGTGCCCACGTACGCCATCGTGAGGTCGACCTTCTTGCCCTGGTTGTCCACCGGATAGGCCTCGACCGCGGGCGCGCCGGACGACTTCGCGAACGCCACCGCACCTTCGACGAGGGCGTGGGAGATCCCCTTCCCGCGATGACCGGGTCGCACGCGCACGCACCAGAGCGACCACACGTCGAGGTCGTCGACGTGCGGGATCTTGCGGTTCGTGCGCGAACGACGTGTCGGCGCGCGGGATGCACCGCGGCCCAGCCGACCACCTCGTCTCCGTCGTATGCGAGCACCCCCGGCGGCCCCTGCTTCATCAGCGCGGCGACCTTCCGGCCGCGGGCCGGTCCGGTGAGCGTCTGATTCTCCTTGGACGGGATGCGGTAGCTCAGGCACCAGCAGACGTTCGCGTCGGGTCTCTTCGGGCCCACCATGGTCGCGACATCGTCGAACACGGTCGCCGGCCGTACCTCGATGCTCATGACGACATGGTGCCATCCGGCATCCGACACAGCGCACCCTCCGCTCCCGGTCGGGAGGGAGGGCGTGCGGTGCGCGGCTCAGAGCGCCGGGCGGATGCCGCGCGGGAAGTGCAGCTGCGGCAGTCGCGGGAACCGGACACGAGGCTGCTCGCGCACGGGCGGCGTCACGCAGTCGGCGGTGCGCTCGGCGATCGCGCGGCGCTGCTCGACCGCCTGCGCGAGCTCTGCGGCGCGGGTGGCGGCGATGCGGCTCGCGGCGTAAGGTGATGTCGTTCATGATCCCCTCCTCTCGGGTGTCTCACCGGTGAAGAGGGCACGGCGATCCGTGGGATACATGACCGCCCGCACTACTCGTCGCGGAGCACCTCCAGCGCGTGAGCGAGATCGGCGGGGTAGGAGGATGTGAAGGTCACCCGCTCCCCCGTCGCCGGGTGGGCGAACGACAGCTGCCGGGCGTGCAGCCATTGGCGTGTCAGGCCGAGGCGCGCCGACAGGGTGGGGTCGGCGCCGTAGAGGGGATCGCCCACGCAGGGATGGCGATGCGCGGCCATGTGGACGCGGATCTGGTGCGTGCGGCCCGTCTCCAGATTGATCTCGAGCAGCGCCGCGCCGGGGAACGCCTCGAGGGTCTCGTAGTGGGTCACCGACTCCTTGCCGTCGGGGACGACCGCGAATTTCCACGAGTGGGACGGATGCCGCCCGATCGGCGCGTCGATCGTTCCGGCGAGAGGATCCGGATGGCCCTGCACGACCGTGTGGTAGATCTTCTCGACCTCGCGCTCCTTGAAGGCGCGCTTGAGAGCCGTGTACGCGCGCTCGGTCTTCGCGACGACCATGAGGCCGCTCGTGCCGACGTCGAGCCGATGCACGATGCCCTGGCGCTCGGCGGCGCCGGTCGTCGCGACGCGGTAGCCGCCGGCTGCCAGCGCACCGAGCACGGTCGGACCCTCCCATCCGACCGAGGGATGCGCGGCGACACCGGGCGGCTTGTCGACCACCACGATCTCGTCGTCGTCGTAGACGATGCCGAGGTCGGGCACCGCGACGGGAACGATGCGCGGCTCCTCGCGTGGCGACCACGACACCTCGAGCCACGAGCCTGCCCGCAGGCGGTCCGACTTCGTCGAGCACGCGCCCGTCCATCTCGACGCCGCCCGCATCGGCCACGTCGGCGGCGAACGTCCGCGAGAAGCCGAGCATCTTGGCGAGTGCGGCATCGACGCGGGTCCCGTCGAGCCCGTCGGGCACCGGGAGGCTGCGCGACTCCATGTCAGCGATCCGCGTCGGGCCGGGGTTCGCGTCCGCCTTGCGAACCGGCGTCCGTCCCGGCGACCGGGAGCCGCCCCTCGGCGGCATCCGCCGTCGCTCCCGTCTGCGGGATCCCTTCGCCGTCGACGGAGTCGGCATCATCGCCCTTGCGGGCGCGCACCTCGCGCGTGCCGTCCAGCCGCAGACCGATCAGGACCAGCAGCGCCACGGAGATCATCATCGTGACGATGAAGATGTCGGCGATGTTGTAGATCGCGGGCATCATCCACGGCGTGTTGATGAAGTCGATCACGTGACCGACCGGGAAGCCGGGCTCGCGCAGCAGGCGATCGGTGAGGTTGCCGAGCACGCCGCCGAGCAGCAGGCCCAGCACGACGGCCCAGAGGCGCGAGTGCACGCGGGTGGCGGCCAGCCACACGATCACGGCGGCGACGACGCTGAGCGCGATCGTGAAGATCCACGTGACGCCCTCGCCCAGCGAGAAGGCGGCGCCGGGGTTCTTGACGAGGTAGAAGATGAGGAAGTCGCCGAGAACGGCGACCGGCTCTTCGAGGGGCAGGTTCTGGAGAGCGAGGTACTTCGTGAACTGGTCGGCGGCCAGCACCAGCGCCGCGAGAACCGCGATGATGGTGCCGGCCGCCGCCGTGTGACCCTTGGACGAGTTCAGGGACCGGGGGCTCGGTCTGTCAAAGACCGGCCTAGAGGCCGATGGCGGACACCGGCGTCGAACCCGAGGTCGTGCCCGTGGTCTCGAGGTCGCGGAGCTTGCCCTCGATGTAGCCACGCAGCTGCGCGCGGTAGTCGCGCTCGAAGTTGCGCAGCTCGGTGATGCGGTTCTCCAGCCTCGCACGCTCCTTGTCGAGACGGGCGATCTCTTCGCGCCCCTTCGTCTCGGCCTCCGACACGATGGATGCGGCCTGAGCCTGAGCATCGGCGATGAGCTTGTCGCGCTGCGCGATGCCCTCGGCGACGTGCTCGTCGTGCAGACGCTGGGCGAGCTCGATGATCCCGGCGCTCGCGGCAGCGGGCGCAGCGGCGCCCTGAGCGGCGTCGGAGGCCGGCGCGGCAGCGGCGACGGGAGCGGGTGTCTCGCTCGGCGACCTCGGCCGGTGCGGCGGCGGGAGCCTCGGCACCCGACTCGTACGCGGCGAGCTTGGCCTTCAGCTCCTCGTTCTCGGCGATCGTCTTGCGCCACTCCACGACGATCTCGTCGAGGAAGTCGTCGACCTCGTCCGGGTCGAAGCCTTCCTTGAACCGAACGTGCTGGAACTGCTTGGTGACGACGTCATCGGGGGTCAATGCCATGGTGGTTCCTCTTTCGAGCGCTCTGGTCGCTGGCCGATGTCGGGGCCGCTCCGCCGATACCCGGCGGTCGTACCACGCAAGCATAGTCGCGCCTCATCGACGTGTCGAAGGCGGGCGGCCTCCGCGGGGAGGTCTCACCTGATGAAGGCGCGCGTGACCGCGAGCAGCACGAAGCACAGCAGCATCGTGAGGGTGAACCCGAAGTCGATCGCGATGCCGCCGACCCGCAGCGGCGGGATGAAACGGCGGAACAGCCTGATCGGCGGATCGGTCACGGTGTAGACGATCTCGGCGGCCACGAGACCCGCGCCCTTGGGGCGCCACTCGCGGTTGAAGAACGGGATCCAGTCGAGGATCAAGCGGCCGAGCAGCACGATGACGTACAGCAGCAGAAGACTGTTGAGGACCGTCGCGATTGCACCGACGATACTCACAGGAACGATCGTATCAGCGCTGGGAGCGGCGAGAGTCCGCAGCCCGGCTGAGCACGCCGGAACTAGGACTGTCCGAACGGGACCGACTCCGGGTCCGCCTGCGCGACCGCGCCGTCGCCGGACACGGCGACGTTCTCCGGCGACAGCAGGAAGACCTTGCTGGTGACCCGTTCGATGCGGCCGTAGAGGCCGAGCGACAGGCCGCTCGCGAAGTCGATCAGACGGCGCGCGTCGGCGTCGCTCATCTGCGAGAGGTTGATGATCACCGGGATGCCCTCGCGGAAGTTCTCGGCGATCACCTGGGCGTCGCGATACTGCTTGGGGTGCACCGTGAGGATCTCGCTGATCGCGGCCGGCGCCACCTGGCGCACGACCGTCGGGCGGTGCAGCGGGGTCACGGGAGCGGCCTTCTCGACGGCACTGGGCTTGTTTGCGGCTCGGTCGGCTGCGGAGCGGGCTCCTCATAGACCTCCTCCTCGTCGGCGAGGCCCAGGTACACCATGGTCTTCTTGAGCGGGTTCGACATCGCATCCTCCTGTTTCTCACTGCTCTGAGTGCTCGCCTGTTCCGAGGTTAACCGTGCTCGGGCCTCGGGCCCGTGATTGCCGACCCGATCCGCAGGTGTGTCGCACCTGCGGCGATCGCGTCGGCGAAGTCCGCCGTCATTCCGGCGGAGATCCAGGTCGCGTCGGGCGCGACGGCCCGCACGCGCTCCGCGTAGCCGCGCAGTCGTGCGAACGCCGGAGCGGGCGGCTCCGTCGAGCGGCGCGACGGCCATGACGCCGCGCAGTCGCAGGGTGCGGCATCCGATCACGTGCTCGGCGAGCCGCTCAGATCCGCCGGGTCGACGCCGCCGCGGCCGGGGTCGCTCGGTGAGGTTGACCTGCAGCAGCACGTCCAGCACGGCGGCTTCGTCCGGGGCCGCGGCATCGAGCGCGTCGGCGATCTTGGCGCGGTCCACGGAGTGGACGACGGATGCCGCTGCCCGGATCGCTCGAGCCTTGTTGGTCTGCGCCTGGCCGATGAAGTGCCAGCGCAGGCCCGTCGCAGGCCCGTCGACGCCGCCGCCTTCTCCGATGAACTCCTGCTGCCGGTTCTCCCCCATGTCGCGCACGCCGAGCGCGATAGAGCTCGCTCGACGACGGACGACGGGTGGAACTTCGGTCACCACGATGCGGGTCAGCTCGCGACGGATCGCGGCCCGCCGCGCGTGCGGCATCCGCGATTCGCGCGTCGACCGTCGGCGAGTCGCTCGGTCGAGGCTCCACGCCTGTCCCTGTCGCGGTTCCTCAGCCCGCGGTCCGGGCTACTTCAGGAAGTCGGGGATGTCGAGGTCGTCGTCGCCGAACGCCGAGTCGTAGCTCGAGTCGGGCACCGCAGCGCCGACCGAGCACCTTCTCGACCTCTCGCACCGGCTCGCTCGCCGCATCCTCGGCGGGAGTCGCCGGAAGCACGGGCGCCGGTGCGACGCCGCGACGTCGTGACGGGGTCGAGCCGCAGCGTCGGCTCGCCGCTGTCGAAGCCGGCCGCGATCACGGTGACCCGCACCTCGTCGCCGAGCGTGTCGTCGATGACCGTTCCGAAGATGATGTTCGCCTCGGGGTGCGCGGCCTCCTTGACCAGCTGCGCGGCGTCGTTGATCTCGAAGATGCCGAGGTTCGATCCGCCCTGGATCGACAGCAGCACGCCGTGCGCACCCTCGATGCTCGCCTCGAGCAGCGGCGATTCGACGGCGAGCTCGGCGGCCTTGATCGCCCGGTCGGCGCCGCGCGCCGAGCCGATGCCCATGAGCGCGGAGCCCGCGCCCTGCATGACCGACTTGACGTCGGCGAAGTCGAGGTTGATGAGACCCGGGGTCGTGATGAGGTCGGTGATGCCCTGCACACCGGCGAGGAGCACCTGGTCGGCCGTGGCGAACGCCTCGATCATCGAGATGCCGCGGTCGCTGATCTCGAGCAGGCGGTCGTTCGGCACGACGATGAGGGTGTCGACCTCTTCCTTGAGCTTCGCGACGCCCGTCTCGGCCTGGCTCTGCCGACGGCGGCCCTCGAACGAGAACGGCTTGGTCACGACACCGATGGTCAGGGCGCCGATCGACTTCGCGATCTTCGCGACGACCGGAGCACCGCCGGTGCCCGTGCCGCCGCCCTCGCCCGCGGTGACGAAGACCATGTCGGCGCCGCGCAGGGCCTCTTCGATCTCCTCCGCGTGGTCCTCGGCGGCGCGGCGACCCACCTCGGGGTCGGCGCCCGCGCCGAGCCCGCGGGTGAGCTCGCGTCCGACGTCGAGCTTGACGTCGGCGTCGCTCATCAGCAGCGCCTGCGCGTCGGTGTTGATCGCGATGAACTCGACGCCGCGCAGGCCGAGGTCGATCATGCGGTTGACGGCGTTGACGCCGCCGCCGCCGACGCCGACGACCTTGATCACCGCGAGGTAGTTCTGGTTCTGGCTCATGCCGGCCTCCGTCTGTCCTGCACCCTGGTCTGAAACACCGTGTCATAACCTTCAACCTCTAGTAGAGGTGTAAAGAATTGCCCGGTATGCAATTCCTTGGACACGAAAGTAAGCGGCCGCGTCGCCGCAGGCCGGAGCGACGCGGGCGTGTCGCGACATCCCGCCGCGAACTCGGTCGCGAACGGTCTCAGCGCACGACGACCGCGCTCGGCGACGACACGTCGTACACGCTGACGGATGCCGGCGGGCGCGCGACCATCGTCTTCTCGAGGACGAGCGCCTTCATCGCCGACTCGTCCGCGCTCCCCCACACGACCTGCGCGTTCGGTGCCGCCGAGGGTCAGCGTGACGTCGTCGGGCGTCGACGCCGTCGACGCGGTCACCTGAGCGCGGATCGCGTCGGGAAGCGAGCGCATCACCAGCCCGACCGCCTCGAAGGCCGCCGAGCCGGTGCCGCCCGCGACGGTGAGCACGGGAGTGCCGGGCGCGGGCGTCTGCGTCGTCGACAGGGCGCACGCCGGCGGCATCGACGAGCGTGTAGCCGGCGCGCGTCTGGATCAGCCCGATCGGCGTGCGCTCGACGATGCGCACGACGAGCTCGTGCGGCGGGCGCGCCTCGAGCGTGTACGACTCGATGAGGGGGAAGGTCACCAGCGCCGCCTTGACCGCGCTCTCGTCGACGAGCGGCAGCGGGGTGCCGACCTGGTCGGCGAGCGCCGCTCTCGACGGCGGTCGGGTCGAGCTGCTCGCTCCGACGACCCTGATCTGCTCGACGGCGAAGAGCGGGCTGTAGGCGGCGCCGAGCGTGACGAGCACGAGCAGGACGACGGATGCCGCGGCCGCCGACCCACATCAGCCGCCGGCGGCGCTGGCGGCACCGTGAAGCGGCGGACCTCGGCGCGCAGCGCCTTGCGGCGGGCGCGGGCGGCCGCCAGACGTCGCGCAGCCGGACCGGGCCGTCGTCCGCGTCCGGCCGCTCCGGTGCGCTCGGCGTCGGCGATCGGGGTGCGAGGGCAGCGCATCCGGCCGGCGCATCGGAGTCGCCGTCGCCAGCGGGATGACCGGCGCGACGCGGATCCTCGCGACGACGGAAGCGGCATCGACCGCGTCCCGAGCGGCGGCTGCGGCGGTCCGTCGGGACGGGCTCGTCGACATCGCCGCCGCGGTCGACCGGATCCGGCGAGGAGTCCGCGGCGTCGGCGGGAGCGGGCGTCGGCCGGCGCATCCCGTGCTACCCCGCAGCGCTCTCGGTGCGCCGACCCTCGGCACCGTCGTGCGCGAGAGCGCGCTCGAGCACCTGCGGGATGATCTGGTACACGTTGCCGCAGCCGAGCGTGATGACGTAGTCGCCGTCCCGGGCGACCGCCGCGGTGTAGTCGGCCGCCTGCTGCCAGTCGGCGACGAAGTGCACGTGCGCGGGATCCTCGAAGGCGCCGAGACGAGCTCGCCGGTGACGCCCGGGACCGGATCCTCCCGCGCACCGTAGACGTCGAGCATGACGGTGTGGTCGGCGTGCTGCTCGAGCACTTCGGCGAACTCGCGGTACATCTGCTGCGTGCGCGAGTACGTGTGCGGCTGCTGGATCGCGATGATCCGGCCGTCGCCGACGCACCGTGCGCGCGGCGACGAGCGCCGCGGCCACCTCGGTCGGGTGGTGCGCGTAGTCGTCGAAGACGCTCACGCCGCGCTCGACGCCGTGCAGCTCGAAGCGGCGCACGGTGCCCTCGAATCCCTCGACGGCGCGGACGGCCGGCTCGAGGTCGTAGCCGAGCGTGAGCAGCACGGCGACCGCGCCGGCCGCGTTGATCGCGTTGTGCGCCCCGGGAACGGCCAGGCGCGCCGTCGACCGACGACGCCGCGCGTGGCGTGAGCGTGAACGAGACGGGGCCGTCGGTGCGGATGCCGGTCGACCCGCACGTCCGCGGCATCCGACTCGCCGAACGTGACGACGTGCGGGTGCGTGAGCCGCGTCGGCGACGCGCACGCGCGCCGGGATCGTCGGCCGAGATCACGACCGCCTCGCGGGCCCGTTCGCGAACGTCGCGAACGCGTCGTAGAACGCCTCGTCGGAGCCGTAGTGGTCGAGGTGGTCGGGGTCGACGTTCGTGATGAGCGCGATCGAGGTGTCGTAGAGCAGGAACGTGCCGTCGGACTCGTCGGCCTCGATGACGAAGAGGTCGTCGGAGCCGGTGCCGCTCGAGACGCCGAGCTGCGCGATGACGCCGCCGTTGACGAAGGTCGGGTCGGCGTCGAGCGCCTGCAGCGCGGTGACGATCATGCCGGTCGAGGTGGTCTTGCCGTGCGCCCCGGCGACCGAGACGAGCCGGCGCCCGCCGATCAGCCAGTACAGTGCCTGCGAGCGGTGGATGACCGGCATCCCGCGCTCCTTGGCCGTGACGAACTCGGGGTTCTCCGGCCAGATCGCGCCGGTGTGGATCACCGTGTCGGCGTCGCCGAGGTTGGCGGCATCGTGCCCGACGTAGCACGCGTCGCGCCGAGGTCGGCGAGGTCGCGCAGCGCCTGCGCTGTCGGCGCGGTCGGATCCCGAGACGCGGATGCCGCGCTCGAGGAACATGCGGGCGAGACCCGACATGCCGGAGCCGCCGATGCCGATGAAGTGCGCGGCCTCGATGTGCTCGGGGATGGGAAGGCTCAGGTCGGGTCTGATCATGACCCGTCAATCCTAAGTTCGGGCTGGCCGGCGCCCGGCGCGCCCCGGCGCGCCCGGCCCTCGGCCGCCGACGCTCAGCGCGCCGAGCGCCTCGTCGATCATCGCGACGACGTTCTCGGTGCCGGTGCGGGTGCCGACGGATGCCGCGGCCGCGGTCATCGCGGCGCGCCGCGCTCGTCGTCCGCGAGCAGCGGGACGACCTCGCTGCGCACGCGGTCGGCGGTGAACTCGGCATCCGGGATCAGGATCGCGCGCGCCCGCGCGCACCGCGGATGCGGCGTTGAGCGCCTGCTCGCCGTTGCCGACGGCGTACGGGACGTACACGGCCGGGATGCCGAGGGCGCTGATCTCGCTCACGGTGGCTGCGCCGGCGCGCGAGACGATGACGTCGCGCGAGCGCGAACGCGAGGTCCATCCGGTCGACGTAGCGGCGCACCGCGTAGCCGGGCGCGCCGGGATCGGCGCAGCTCGGAGCGCTCCCCCGTCACGTGGAGGAGCTGCCAGCCCGGCGTCGAGCACGTCCTGCCACGACCCGCCGAACGCCTCGTTCAGGCTGCTGGGCGCCGAGCGACCCGCCGAAGACGAGCAGCGTCGGACGCGCGGGGTCCAGCCCGAAGTGCGCGGCCGCCTCGGCGCGCAGCGCCGGCGCGGTCGAGGTCGACGATCTCGCGGCGCAGCGGCATCCCGACGACGCGGCTGCGCCGCTGAGCGGCGTGCCCTCGAACGCGACGCCGACGCCGCGCGGCGCGGCGCGCGCCGAGCACGTTCGCGAGCCCGGGCCGCGCGTTCGCCTCGTGCACGACGAACGGGCACGCGCGCGCGGCGCGCGGCGACGTAGGCCGGCGCCGACGCGTAGCCGCCGAACCCGACGACGACGTCGACGCCGCGGTCGCGGATGTGCGCTGCGCACCTGGCGATCGCGCGGCGGAACCGCGCGGGAAACGCCGCCGCCGCGCGGTTCGGGCGCCGGGGGAAGGGCACCTTGTCGACGAACAGCAGCTCGTAGCCGCGCTCGCGGCACCAGGCGGGCCTCGAGGCCCTCGCGCGTGCCGAGGACGAGCATCTCGGCATCGGGCTCGCGCGCACGCAGGCGCGTCGGCGACGGCGAGCAGCGGATTGACGTGCCCGGCGGTGCCGCCACCGGCCAGAAGGTACGTCGTCACTCTCGGACCCTACCTGCGGCACGGGGCCACGTCCTGCGGCGTTCGCGGCGCCGGCGCAGCGGGTCGGCGCGCGGCTCGGCGCTGCGCGCTGGTGCGGCGCGGTTCGCACCGGGCAGCGTGCGCGCGAACGACAGCAGCACGCCGCACGCGACGAGCACCGACAGCAGCGACGTGCCGCCCTGCGACATGAACGGCAGCGGGACGCCGAGCACGGGGAACACGCGCAGCACGACGCCGATGTTGATGAGCGCCTGACCGACGATCCACACCGTGATCGCGCCCGAGACGATGCGCACGAACGGGTCGTCGGTCTTGCGGATGACGTGGAAGGCTCCGACGGCGAACAGCGCGAACAGCGCGAGCACGACGGCGCAGCCGATGAGCCCGAGCTCCTCGCCGACGATCGCGAAGATGTAGTCGTTCGCGGCGGCGGGAAGCCAGTCGTACTTCTCCTTGGAGTTGCCGAGGCCCGAGGCCGAAGATCCCGCCGCCGGCGAGTCCCCAGATGCCGTGCAGCGGCTGGTAGCAGTCGTTGAAGTAGTCGGCGAGGCAGTCCGGGTCGAGGAAGCTCATGATGCGCCGCATGCGGTCGGGGCTCGTCGACGGCGAGCGCGACACGCCGCCGACCGACGCCGAGCAGGCGGGCAGGATGAAGATGCCGCAGCTTCACCCCGGAGAAGAACAGCGCGCCGAGCACGATGAGCACGAGGATCATCGCGGTGCCGAGGTCCTGCCCGGCGAGGACGGTCGCGATCACGAGCGCGCCGACCGGCACGACGGGATGAACACGTGCCGCCACAGCCCCAGCAGCGTCTGCTTGCGGAACAGGACGTAGCCCATCCACAGCGCGAGCGCCAGCTTGAGGAACTCCGCCGGCTGGACTGGAAGCCGGCGATCATGATCCAGTTGCGGTTTCCGTTCGCCTCGACGCCGAGCCGGGCACGAAGACGAGCAGCTGGAAGAGCACCGCTCGCGATGAGCGCCGGCCACGCGGCGCGCTTCCAGAACGCGATCGGGAAGCCGGCTCGCGATGAACATCAGCGGGATGCCGATCACGGCGAACACCCCCTGCTTGATGACCGCCTCGTACGGGCGGCTCGCCCGCCGCCGTCGCTGTCGCCGACGTCGCCGAGAGCACCATCACGAGGCCGAAGCCGGTCAGCAGGAGCGCCGTCGAGGCGATGAGCAGGAACTCGCTCGGCACCGGCGCGAAGACCCGCCCGAGCGACACGCGCGCGGCGAGGCCGCGCCGTGGCGCGGGCGTCAGGCGCGATCGTTCGGTGGACGGGTCCGCGGCGGGTCTGCGTCGTCGCCACCGCTGCCCCCTCCCGATCCGCTCCCGCACCGCGGCCGCGAATCGGCGCGCCGCGGTCGGCGTAGGACGTGAACTGGTCGAAGGATGCGGCGGCGGGGGCGAGCAGAACGACGTCCCCGTCACGCGCGATCCCGGCCGCCAGTTCGACGACCCGTGCCATGACCTCTTCAGTCTCATCGGCGTCGACCTCGAACACGGGCACCGCGGGCGCGTGTCGCGAGAACGCCGCGACGACCGGGTGCCCGGTCGACGCCGATCACGATCGCGGCCTTCGCGGTGCCGCCGCGTCCGGCGACGAGGTCGGAGATGTCGACGCCCTTGAGCAGCCCGCCGACGACCCAGACCGGCGCCCGGGATAGGCCGCGAGCGACGATGCCGCGGCGTGCGGGTTCGTCGCCTTCGAGTCGTCGACCCAGGTCACGCCGCCGGCGACCGTCGACCACCTCGATGCGGTGCGGGTCGAGGCGGAAGCCGCGCAGCGCGTCGCGGATCGCGGCCGGCGGGACCTCGAGCGAGCGCGCGAGGGCGCTCGCGGCGAGGATGTTCGCGACGATGTGCGGCGCGGCGAGCCCCTGGTCCGCGAGCTCGGCGACCGTCGTCAGCTCGAGCGCGCTCGTGCGGCGATCCTCGAGGAACGCACGATCGACGAGGATGCCGTCCACGACGCCGAGGTCGCTCGGGCCCGGCACGCCGAGGTCGAATCCGATGGCGCGCGCGCCCTCGACGACCTCGGCGTCCTCGACCATCTCGCGGGTCGCGGCATCCGCCTTGTTGTAGACGCACGCGACGCGCGTGTTGTCGTAGACGTGCGCCTTCGCGTCGCGGTACGCCTCGAACGATCCGTGCCACTCGAGGTGGTCGTCGGCGAGGTTGAGGCACACGCTCGCGTGCGGCGAGACCGGCTCGGGGCCGGCCTGCAGCCCGAGGTACCAGAGCTGATGGCTGGAGAGCTCGACGACGAGCGCGTCGAAGCCCGGCGGGATCGCGCACGGCGTCGAGCACCGGCGTGCCGATGTTGCCGACCGGCGCGGCGCGGAGGCCGCCCTCGACGAGCATCGTCGCGGCCAGCCGCGTCGTGGTGGTCTTGCCGTTCGTGCCGGTGATCAGCACCCAGTCGGCGGGCGCGCCGTCGGGCCGGACGACCTTGTCGCGCACGCGCCAGGCCAGCTCGATGTCGCCCCACACCGCGACTCCGGCTCGCGCGCCCACGTGATGACCGGATGCCGCGGCGGGAAGCCCGGCGAGGCGACGATCACCTCCGGCGCGAAGGCGGTCAGCTCGTCGGGCACCGTCGAGAGCGGCCCGATCGCACGATCGCACCGCCGATGACCGGGCAGCAGTCGCGCGTACTCCGGGTCGGCCGACTCGGTGACGACGAGCACGTCGGCAGCCGAGCTCGGCGAGGGTGTCGGCGACCGAGAAGCCCGTGACGGACAGACCGAGCACCGCGACGCGCAGGCCCTTCCAGTCGGCGTGCCAGCTCGTCAGGGCATCCAGCCGGGCGGAGCTCATGCGCGCGCGAGCCACTCGACGTAGAAGAATCCGACGCCCGAGACGGCCAGCATCCCGCGATGATCCACATGCGCACGACGATCGTGATCTCCGGCCATCCGCGCATCTCGAGGTGATGGTGGAGCGGGCTCATCAGGAACAGCCGCTTGCCGCGGGTGAGCTTGAAGTACAGCCGCTGGAGGATGACCGATCCCGAGGCGATCACGTAGACGCCGGCGACGAGGACGAGCAGCAGCTCGGTGCGGGTCAGGATCGCCATCGCGGCGAGGACGCCGCCGATCGCCATCGAGCCGACGTCGCCCATGAAGACCTGGGCCTTCGGCGCATTCCACCACAGGAATCCGACGAGGGCTCCGACGAAGGCGGCCGAGACGATCGCGAGGTCGAACGGATCCCGCGTGTCGTAGCACGCGGGCTGCAGCGCGGGGACGAGGTCACCGCCGCCCGCGCAGGCCTGCTTGAACTGCCAGAAGGCGATGAGGCTGTACGCGCCGACGACGAAGATGCCCGGCGCCGGCGGCGAGGCCGTCGAGGCCGTCGGTGACGTTGACGGTGTTGGATGCCGCGACGCCGATGAACGAGATCCACGCCAGGTAGAGCAGCCAGCCGATGACGGGCCCGAGCGCCATGAACGACAGCACCGGCACGTCGCGGAACACCGAGATGTAGGCGGACGCCGGGGTCTGGTTCCAGGCGTTCGGAAAGTTCAGCGCGACGATGCCGAACGGCACGGCGACCAGGATCTGGCCGACGACCTTGCGCCACCCGCTGAGTCCGAGGCTGCGCTGGCGGCGCACCTTCATGTAGTCGTCGATGAAGCCGACGGCGCCGAAGCCCACCATCATCCACACCACGAGCCAGCCGGAGATCGTCGGCGGGTTGTTGCCCGTGTACGAGCCGACGAGATAGCCGATGATCGTTCCGACGATGAAGATGGTGCCGCCCATCGTGGGCGTGCCGCGCTTCTCGCCGTGACTGGGATTGTAGGGATCGTCGGGGGTGCGGATCACCTGACCCCACCCCCACCTGCGGAACAGCCGAAGGAAGACGGGCGTGAGGAACAGGGTGAAGGCCAGGGAGATCGCCGCCGCCGTCAGAAGTGATCTCACGAGAAGGATTCTCCCAGACGATCGCCGAGGAACCGCAGACCCGCCGAGTTGGACGACTTGACGAGCACGCGGTCGCCGTCGCGCAGCTCGCCCATCAGATAGTCGTAGGCCTCGTCGGCGGTCGAGAAGAAGATCGCCTCGGCGTCCCACGATCCCTGCGCCACGGCCTCCAGGTACATGCGCCGCGCTTCGGGACCGACCACCACGATGCGCTGGATGCCGAGTCTCACGGCGAGCAGGCCGACGCGGTCGTGCTCCTCGTCGGAGTACTCGCCGAGCTCGCTCATCGCGCCGAGCACCGCGACGGTGCGCTCGCCCGGACCGGTGATCTGGGCGAGGGTGCGCAGTGCCGCCGACATGGAGTCGGGGCTCGCGTTGTAGGCGTCGTTGATGATGCGCACCCGCTCGGAGCCGAGCGGCTGCATCCGCCATCGCTCTGCGAGCTGCACCGTCTCGAGCCGACGGATGCACTCCCCGAGCGGCACTCCGAGCGCGGTGGCGGCCGCGATGGACGCGAGCGCGTTCATGACGTGGTGCTCGCCGAGCACGCGCAGATGCAGCTGCCCGGACCCGCCGTCGGCGAACACGGTGCAGCGGGTGCCGTCGGCCCGCACCTCGACGTCGTCGGCGCGCACCTCCGCCCCGGCGCTGCGGCCGAACCAGCGCGCCGTCACGCCTCGTTCGGCGGCGATCGGAGCCATCGCCGCCACGCGCGGGTCGTCGGCGTTCAGCACCGCCAGACCGCCGGCACGGATCGCCCGGACGAGTTCGGCCTTGGCCTGGAAGGTCGCGTCGATCCCGCCGAACCCGCCGGCGTGCGCCATGCCGACCATGAGCACGACGCCGATGTCGGGTTCGACCAGCCCGGCGAGGCGTGCGATCTCGCCCGGCGCGCTGGCTCCGAACTCGCTCACCAGGAAACGCGTGCGCTCCGTCACCCGCAGCATCGTGAGCGGAGCGCCGACCTCGTTGTTGAACGACGCCCGCGGGGAGACCGTCTCACCCTCGTCCTCCAGGATGCGGGCGAGCATGTTCTTGGTCGTGGTCTTGCCGTTCGAGCCGGTGATCCCGACGATCCGGAGGTCTCCGGCATCCCGCACCGCTCCGACGACGTGCCGCGCCAGGTCGGCGAGGGCCGTGACCGCGTCTGCGACGACGATCTGCGTCACGGTGCCGACCACGCGCTCCACGATCGCCACGGCCGCGCCGTTCTCGACCGCGGCATCGACGAACAGGTGTCCGTCGGTGACCTCGCCGGGTTTCGCGACGAAGATGCCGCCGGGCTGGATGAGCCGTGAGTCGGTGTCGACGTCGCCGGAGACCACCGTCTCGGCGTCGACGCCGGGTGCGAGATGGAGCTCTCCATCGAGGACGTGGGCGAGCTGAGTGAGAGTGAGCGCGATCATCGGGGTTCTCCGGCCGGGATCGGGCGCTGCTCAGCCGAATTTGGGAAGCAGCGTCGGCGCCGTCGTCGCGGGCATGACGCGATAGGTCTTCAGAACCTGGGTCATGGCCTTCTGGAACGCCGGTGCGTTGGCCGCTGACGATGTTACCGTGGTCGGCTCGTCGAGCGTGACGACGACGAGGTACTTCGGGTCCTCCGCCGGCGCGAATCCGATCAGGGTCGTGTAGTACACGCCTCTCTTGTAGCCGCCGTTCCCGTCGGACTTCTCGCCCGTTCCCGTCTTTCCGGCCACCCGGTAGCCGGGGATCGCCACCTGCTCTGCGTAGTTCGCCTGGAGGAACACGTTCTCGAGCATGTCGCGCACCTGCGCGGAGGTCCCCTCGCTCACCACGCGGGTGGGCTCGGGGAGGGTCGGGGCCACCACGGTGCCGTCGGCCTTGGTGCACGATTCCACGAGGGAGAGCGGCATCCGCACGCCGTCGTTCGCGATCGCGTCGTACGCGCCGACGAGCTCCGGCACCGTGGTGGTCAGACCCTGCCCGTAGGCCGTGTTGTAGACCGTCTGGTAGTCCCACTCGCTCGCCGGTCGCAGCAGGCCCACCTGCTCGCCTTCGAAGCCGATGGCGCTGCCCTGGCCGATGCCGAACCGGGTGAGGTAGTCGACCCGGGTCGCGGCTCCCACCGTCTCGCTGAACCGGGAGATGCCCGCGTTCGACGAGTCGATGAGCACTCCGGCCAGCGTGTAGAGGTAGGCGGGGTGCGAGAACGAGTCCGTCACCCGTGCTCCGTTGGCGAACGTCTCATCGCCTGAGACGGTGACGGTGGAGGTGGGTGATTGGCCCCCGGCGTCGATGACGGTCGCGGCCGTGAGCGCCTTGAACGTCGAGCCGGGCTCGAACCAGTCGCGGAAGATGCGGCTGCCGCGGTCGGCGTCCTCCGACGCGTCGACGTCGTTCGGGTCGACGGTGGGGTACTCCGCCGCGGCGCGGATCTTGCCGGTCTCCACTTCGACGACCATGATCGACCCGCTCTGGGCAGCCATGTCCTGCACCTGTTCGGCGATCAGCTGCTGCAGATACCACTGCAGGTCGCGGTTGACGGTGAGCTGCAGCGTGCCACCGTCCACCGCGGGCTGCTGCACCTCGGTGCCCGGGATCACGACGCCGTCCTTGCCCTTCTGGAACGACACGGTGCCGTTCGTGGCGAGCAGGCAGTCGTTCTGGCTCTTCTCGATGCCGGCCAGCGCGGCGCCGTCGGTTCCCATGAATCCCACCAGGTTTCCGGCGACCGCGCCGTCGGGGTAGGTGCGCGCAGGGTGCTGGTCGAAGGTCAGGAACGGCGCGCCGATGTCGACGAGCGCACGGTACTGCTGCGTGGTCAGTCCGCGCTTGAGGTATGCGAACTGGGAGTCGGGGTCGTCGGCGAGCGCGTCGGCCACGATCTTCTGCACGACATCGGAGGTCTGCCCCGTGATGGCGCCGATCTCGGCGGCCACGGCCTTCCACGCGACCACGACGCGTTCGCCGTTCTCGTTCTCGCGCGTGAGGGGGCCGACGTTCTTCGGGTCCAGCACGCCGTCGTAGAGCAGGATGCTGCCGGCGAGGGTCTGCCCCGACTCGTCGACGATCTCGCCGCGCGTGCCGTAGAGCGTGCGGGACGCACCGAGTGCGACTTCCATCGAGTCGGCGATGTGGTCGTCGGCGTTCACGACCTGGATGTCCACCAGTCGCACGATGAAGCCGGCGAGGACGGCGAGCACCACCGCCAGAGCGACGACCGTGCGGCGGCGGGGGCTCCGCGTGCTTCTCGTGGTCATGTACTCAGTGTGTGCTCGGGGTGGGCAGACCGTCGGCGATGGGCGGCGGTGTGTTCGCGACTCCCCCGTCCGTCGCGACGACGGCCGTCTCGACCGGCGCCCCCTCGATCGTGGCCTTGGGCTCCGTGACCAGCGGGGTCTCGGTGATGAGCGCGTTGGGCACGGCGGCGCGCCCGATCGCGTCGACCGATGACCCTCCCAGCGCCGCCTGCCCGGCGCCGAGGAGAGCGCCGTCGCTCAGTCGCAGGTAGCTCGGTGACTCCGCGATCACCATCCCGAGCGCCGATGCGTTGGCGGCCAGGTACTGCGGGGAACTCAGCCCGGCGACGTCGTCGTACAGGATCTGCTTCTGCCAGGTGAGCTGGCGCGCCTCCTGCGTCAGGGTGGACAGCTCATAGGAGGTCTGGGTCGTCATGATCGAAAGCGCCATCTGCGCCGCTCCGATCGTGAGGGCGCCCACGACGGCGACGACGCCGTAGATGAGCTTCGGCCGCCGCCGCCGCGACGGCTCCTCCACCACCCGCAGTCGCCGGTCGCGGGTGACCCGCGGTTCCGTGGCCGGCGCGGCCTGGGTCACGGCGCTCATGCGGCGTCCCTCACGCGCTCGGCGGCGCGCAGGCGCACCGGGGTCGCCCGCGGATTGCGGGCACGCTCTTGTTCGGAGGCCAGTTCGGCGCCCTTGACCAGCAGCCGGAAGCGGGCGGCGTGCTCCGGGAGCTCCACCGGAAGGCCGGCGGGTGTCGTGGATGCGGTCGCCTCGGCGAGCGCGCGCTTGACGATGCGGTCCTCGAGCGACTGATATGCGAGCACCACGATCCGGCCGCCCACGCGGAGGATCCCGAGGGCGTCGGGGATCGCGCGCTCCAGGACCGAGAGCTCGCTGTTGACCTCGATGCGCAAGGCCTGGAAGACCCGCTTGGCAGGATGACCGGTCCGCTGCGCGGCGTACGGAGTGGCGGCGACGAGGATCTCCACCAGCTGACCCGACCTTTCGATGGGCGCTGTCTCTCGGGCCTTGATGATCGCGCGGGCGTAGCGACCCGACAGCTTCTCTTCGCCGTAGCGTTCGAAGATGCGTCGCAGCTCGCCCTCGCTGTAGGTCGCCAGCACGTAGGAGGCCATCGGACCGGTCGTCTGGTCCATGCGCATGTCCAGCGGTGCATCCTGCGAGTAGGCGAAACCGCGTTCGGCGACGTCGAGCTGAAGCGACGAGACGCCGAGATCGAACAGGATGCCGTCCGCCGCGTCGAATCCGGCGCTCTCGACGGCCGCCGCGACGCCGTCGTACACCGTGTGCACGAGCGTGATGCGGTCTCCGAAAGCCGCCAGCCGCTCCCCTGCGATCCGCAGCGCGTCGGGATCACGGTCGAGCCCCACCAGGTGGATGCCGGGGAACCGCTGCAGGAACGCCTCGGCGTGCCCGCCCATCCCGAGCGTGGCGTCCACGAGGACAGCACCGTCGCGCTCGAGGGCGGGTGCGAGCAGCTCGACGCAGCGGTCGAGCATCACGGGTGTGTGGATGTCGCGGAGGCTCATGGGGTTTCAGACCCTGTTCCCCAGATCCTGATCCCCATCCGCTCTGACCTGGCGCCGGGGAAGTGCGACAGGGCGTGAGCGGCTGGGAGTCAGGGTCGGGGGCTCAGAACAGGCCCGGGATCACCTCCTGCTCCAATTCGGCGTAGCTGTCTTCGTTTCCTTGCGCGTACGCGGTCCACGCGTCGGCATTCCAGATCTCCGCATGCGCGCCCACGCCCGTGACAACGAGCTCCTTCTCCAGTGCGGCGTACGCGCGCAGCGACGGAGGGATCGTGATCCGGTTCTGGCTGTCGGGCTTCTCGGCGCTGGCGCCGGAGAGGAACATGCGCAGGAAGTCGCGGGCCTGCTTGTTGGAGAGGGGGGTCTCCCGGATGCGCTCATGGATGCGCTCGAACTCGTCCGAGCTGAACACGTACAGGCACCTCTCTTGACCGCGGGTGATCACGATGCCGCCGCCGAGGTCGTCGCGGAATTTGGACGGCAGGATGACGCGACCCTTGTCGTCGAGTTTGGGAGTGTGCGTACCCAGCAGCATCGGTCGTCACCCCCTTCGTCCGGCCCCCGTGAGGTATCCGCCACTTTACTCCACTTCCCTCCACTTTGTAACCCATGGATGGGAGAAGCACCCCTCGCAGTGCGCTGGCCGGCCGCCGGGAGGCAGGCGGAACAAAAAAAGCACCGACCCGAAGGTCGGTGCTGGGAACAGTCAGCGGGAACGGCGGGTCACTGCCCTTCTTGCCGTCGGTCCCACCGGTCGTTCATGCGGTCCATGAAAGAGGAGTTCGATCGCTGCTTCTGGGCGCGGGGCGCGGCCGTGTCGGACGTCGCGCGCGGGATGCCGCGGGTCGGAGTCACTGCCAGGATCACACCGCCGAGCATCACGACGAAGCCGACGACACCCACGACGATGAGCTGCGTCGAGACGCCCACGATGAGCGCTGCCAGTCCGATCAGCACGAGGATCGTGCCGTAGACGATGTTCCGATAGCTCAGCGTACGACCGTCTGTAGGCGCGCTGACCACGTCGGCGTCATTGCGCATGAGATGACGTTCCATCTCGTCGAGCAGACGCTGCTCCTGTTCGGACAGTGGCATGCATCCCCCTCTTGTTGCTCGGACCCGTCGATTCTACGCGTGCCCTCGATCACTAGGCTAGGCCCGTGTCACCCTCCCCGGATGCCGTTGAAGCTGTTTCTCAGCGTCTGAACATCTTCCTCTCGGCGCAGAGCCTCGCCACGGCCGATCTCGGGCCCGAAGCGCGCCTCCTCGTCGACGCCGGCGCGACCGCCCTCGACGGCGGCAAGCGCCTCCGCGGACGATTCTGCATCGCGGGGTGGAGGGCAGTGGAGGAAGCGGCCCGGACGACGGCCGCCCCGCCTGCTGAGCTCATCGCGGTGGCCGCCTCCCTCGAGGTCTTCCACGCTGCGGCGCTCGTGCACGACGACCTCATCGACAACTCGGACACACGGCGCGGCCGCCCCGCGGCGCACCGTGCGCTCGAGTCGTCGCACCGGGCCCACGGCTGGGCCGGAGACCCTGCGGCCTTCGGTCGATCGGGTGCGGTTCTGCTCGGAGATCTGCTCGTGGCGTGGAGTGATGACCTCCTCGAGGAGGGTCTGTCCGCGGCATCCGTCGAGCGCGCCGCGGCCGCCCGGACCGAGTACGCGATCATGCGCCGGGAAGTGACGATCGGGCAGTTCCTCGACATCGCCGAAGAATCGGCGTACGTCACCGAGCCCGACGAGCTGCACGCCGAGCGGGCGCTTCGAGTGGCCTCCCTCAAGTCGGCCAGGTACAGCATCCAGCAGCCGCTCGCGATCGGTGCGGCGCTGGCCGGTGCGGATGCCGCGCAGCAGGCGGCGCTCGCGGCGTTCGGGCATCCGGTCGGAATGGCCTTCCAACTGCGCGACGACGTGCTCGGAGTGTTCGGCGACGAAGCCGCCACGGGGAAGCCGTCCGGCGATGACCTCCGCGAAGGCAAGCGGACGGTGCTCGTCGCGTACGCCCGGGAGGCTCTCGCCTCCCCGGCCCGACGGATCGTCGACGAGCTGATCGGCGATCCGCTCCTGGACGGCGACCAGATCGCCTCCCTGCAGCGCACGATCATCGAGACGGGCGCGCTCGAGCGGGTGGAGCGCCTCATCGCCGATTATTCGCGTCAGGCTGAGCGTGCCCTTTCGGGGGCGCGACTGGGCAACGCTGCCGTCGGCGAGCTGCGCGATCTCGCGCGCGCGGCGACGGTGCGCTCCACCTGACCCTCGCGAGCTGTCGGCACGGCGCCTCCGGCGTGCAGACTCGTCAGGCCAGCCCCTGGGCGACGCGGCGCACCTCGCTCTTGCGACCGGCGCGCAGAGCCTCGATGGGCGGGATGCCGATCGACTCCTCGGAGGTGAGGAGCCAGTCGATGGCTTCGTCGTCGGTGAAGCCCGCATCGTGCAGCACGAAGAGCGTCCCCCGCAGCGATCCCAGCGGTGCACCGTCGACGACGAAGACGGCCGGAACCTGAAGCGCTCCGTGCCGGCGCGAGCCCACCAGGTGAAGCTCGTCGAGGAGTCGACGGACCCGTCCCCGCGGCTCTCCCAGCACTTCCGCCAGCTCGGCGAGGGTGAGCCATTCGGTATCGATCGGCGGTGCGGCATCAGTCACGAAGCCACTATCTCATCCCGTCCGCATCCCCCGGCAACCGCTTCTGGCCGAGCGCAGCGACACGAGGATCGCCGAGATCACTTCAGTCACACCAGTAACGAAAGTTGACATGCGTTTACTTCCGTGTCAGCGTGTGCGGGAGTCCGAAAGGGAGGTGCTCGTGCGATCAGACGCCCATCCGCTCGATGTCAAGGGTCGGCGCTCGGCGCAGGCGGCCGTCCCGATGGCCCTCGCCGGCTCTCTCGCCCTGCTCATGTGCCCCTCGCCCGCTCTCGGAGCGGAATCCTCGCGATCCGTCGACAGCGCCCATCCGGTCCTCGGGGCGCTCGACGGCTCACGTCCGTCTCCCGCGGCGGCAGAGCCGACCACCGTCCCGGCATCCGCCGGCGTCGAGGGCAGCCATATCGTCGAGCCGGGTGACACCGTCTCGACGATCGCCGCCCGCCACGGCCTGCGCACCGCCGACGTCCTGGCGATCAACGGCCTCTCCTGGTCGTCGGTGATCCAGCCGGGTCAGGTGCTGATCCTGGCAGCATCCGCTGAGAACGCGGCACCCCCGGTGACACCGCCCGCGGCCCCCGCCGCCGGAGGCGCTCACGTGGTGCAGGGGGGCGACACGATCAGCTCCGTCGCCCAGCAGCACGGCCTCTCCATCGACGCGGTCCTCGCCGCCAACGGTCTGGGGTGGTCGTCCATCATCTATCCCGGTCAGACCCTGGTCATTCCCGGAGCGGGAGGCGGCCACCCCGAGTGCTGACCCGCCCGCGGAGTCGACGTCGCCCCCTCCGGCGACCGCTTCGCCGGCCGGCGCCTACACGGTCGCGGCCGGCGACACCATCACCTCGATCGCCCACGGCCACGGCCTGTCGGTCGACGCGGTGCTGGCAGCGAACGGGTTCGACCGCGCGTCGATCATCTACCCGGGGCAGACGATCGTGATCCCCGCGGCGGAGACCGTCCAGCTCGTCGCCGGCACATCGCCGGCGGCATCCGCTCCATCCGAGCTCGACGGCGACCAGGTCGCGAACGCGCAGGTGATCATCCGCGTCGGACGCGAGCTCGGGGTGACGGATCGGGGCATCGCCATCGCGCTGGGCACGGCGATGCAGGAGTCATCGCTGCTGAACCTCGATGGGGGCGACCGGGACTCGGTCGGCCTGTTCCAGCAGCGGCCCAGCGCCGGCTGGGGAACGCCGGAGGAGGTCAGCGACCCCGAGCGCGCGGCACGCGTCTTCTACGGCGGGCCCTCCGACCCGAACGGGAGCCTGACCACCGGACTGCTGGACATTCCCGGGTGGGAGAGCATGTCGTTCGCCGACGCGGCCCAGGCGGTGCAGATCTCCGCGTACCCGGAGCGTTACGCGCAATGGGAGCAGCCGGCGTACGCCTGGCTCGCCGCCCACGGGTGACCTGCGTCGGGCTCCATCCGAAGGCTCCGACGCCGCGTCAGGCTGGGGTGAGCCGCTCCGCTGGCTCGCAGGCACCCGTCCGTAGACTCGGACCGTGAGCACGAGTCAGCAGGCCGACCCGCTGATCGGACGTCTCGTCGACGGCCGATACCGGGTTCGCGCGCGCATCGCGCGCGGCGGCATGGCGACCGTGTACGTGGCGACCGACCTGCGCCTGGAGCGGCGGATCGCCCTCAAGGTCATGCACGGCCACCTGAGCGACGACACCGTTTTCCAGAGCCGCTTCATCCAGGAGGCCCGAGCCGCCGCACGGCTCGCCGACCCGCATGTGGTCAACGTGTTCGATCAGGGCCAGGACGGCGACATGGCCTACCTGGTCATGGAGTACCTGCCCGGGATCACCCTGCGCGAACTGCTGCGCGAGCAGCGGCGCCTCACCGTGCCCCAGACGGTCACGATCATGGACGCGATCCTGTCGGGCCTGGCAGCCGCCCACCGCGCCGGCATCGTGCACCGCGACGTGAAGCCGGAGAACGTGCTCCTCGCGGAGGACGGACGCATCAAGATCGGCGACTTCGGGCTCGCGCGGGCGACGACCGCGAACACCGCGAGCGGCGCGCAGCTGCTCGGAACGATCGCCTACCTCGCCCCCGAACTCGTGACCCGCGGCATGGCCGACGCCCGCAGCGACATCTACTCCCTCGGGATCATGCTGTACGAGATGCTCGTCGGCGAGCAGCCGTACAAGGGCGAACAGCCCATGCAGATCGCCTTCCAGCACGCGACGGATTCCGTCCCTCGCCCGAGTGCGAAGAATCCGGGCGTTCCCGAGCAGCTCGACGAGCTCGTGCTGTGGGCGACGGAGAAATCACCCGACGACCGGCCGACCGACGCGCAGATCATGCTCGACCGCCTGCGCGAGATCGAGCGCGAACTGGGGATCGCTCCGCAGGTGGCGCGCACCCTCTCCGCCGGCATCATCCGCGAGGAGATCGCCGGCGATTCGGGCGATGTCACCCAGGTGCTGCCGTCGACGATGACGGCGCCCACGACCGCCGTCGACGAGGCCGACAACGCCACCCGCCTGCGCGCGGCGACCAAGCGCCGCTCGACGAGAGGCGCGTGGCTCCTGGCCGTCGTCCTGCTGCTCGCCGGGCTCGCGGCCGGCGTCGGCTGGTGGTTCGGATCCGGACCGGGTTCGCAGATCTCGGTGCCCGATGTGTCCAACCGCAGCTTCGATGAGGCGCAGCAGATCCTGGCGGAGCAGTCCTTGCAGGCCGTGCAGAGCGACGTCTACGACCTGGAGGTGCCCGCGGGCGTGGTCGTCGGCACCGACCCTCCCGCGGGATCGTTCCTGGACAACGGCGCCACGGTCACCGTCCTGGTCTCCCAGGGGCCGCAGCCGCAGACCGTGCAGGCGCTGGCCGGGTCGGCCGCAGGCGACGCTCGCGGCATCCTGCAGGCGATCAATCTGTCGGTCGCCGAACCCGATCAGGAGTTCTTCACGGACGCCGACCCGGGGACGGTCCTGGGCGTCACGATCGCCCCTCGCGCCGGCGGCGAGCCGTTCGACTGCTCGGAGGGGTGCACGGCCCTGGAGGGCGACACCGCCACGCTGTCGGTCTCGGTGGGCCCCGTGCCGGACGTGAGCGGGCAGAGCGTCGATTCGGCGACATCCATCCTTGCCGAGCGCGGGCTGTCGGTCGGTGACACCTTCGAGGAGACCAGCGAGTCGCTGGAGGCCGGCCTGGTCATCGCCATCGCAGACCGCGAAGACGGCAACAGCTGGCGTCCCGGTGACGCGGTCACGCTCATCGTGTCGTCGGGACCGCCGCTGTTCCCCGTCCCCGACGTGACCGGCCTGACGCGCGACCAGGCCAAGGCGGCCCTGACCGAAGCGGGCTTCGAGTTCGAATACAACGCGTTCTGGGACGTCGTGATCGATCAGGCGACCATCGTCGACGGACAGGATCCCGCGGCCGGCACCGAGCGTCCCCGCGGCACGACGGTCTCGATGACGATCAGCGGCTCGTTCTGAGCCCGCGGAACGACGCGTCGAAAGCGGATCAGCGCTTGTCGAGCTCCTCGGCGACCAGGAACGCCAGCTCGAGGCTCTGCATGTGGTTCAGCCGCGGGTCGCAGAGGCTCTCGTAGCGGGTGGCGAGTGTCGCTTCGTCGATCATCTCCGAGCCGCCGAGGCACTCGGTGACGTCGTCCCCGGTGAGCTCGACGTGGATGCCGCCCGGGTGCGTGCCGACGGCCCGGTGGGCGTCGAAGAACCCGCGAACCTCGTCGACGACGTCGTCGAAGCGACGTGTCTTGTATCCGGTCGGCGTGGTGATCCCGTTGCCGTGCATGGGATCGCTGACCCAGAGCGGGAGCGCGCCGGACGCGCGTACGGCCTCGAGCAGCGGCGGCAGCGCGTCGCGGATCTTTCCTGCCCCCATGCGCGTGATGAAAGTCAGGCGACCCGGCTCGCGCTCGGGGTCGAGCTTGTCGATGAGCTTCAGCGCATCGTCCGGCGTCGTCAACGGGCCCGAGCTTCACGCCGATGGGGTTGCGGATCTTGGAGAAGTAGTCCACGTGGGCACCGTCGAGGTCTCTGGTGCGCTCGCCGATCCAGAGGAAGTGGGCGGAGGTGTTGTAGGGCGTGCCGGTGCGTGAGTCGATGCGGGTCATCGGGCGCTCGTAGTCCATGAGCAGACCCTCGTGACCGGTGTAGAACTCCACGCGGCGGAGCTCGTCGAAGTCGGCCCCCGCCGCCTCCATGAACTTGATGGCCCTGTCGATGTCGTGGGCGAGCCGCTCGTACGCCTGGTTCGCCGGGTTCTCGGCGAAGCCCTTGTTCCAGCTGTGCACCTCACGCAGATCGGCGAAGCCGCCCTGGGTGAATGCCCGGATCAGATTGATGGTCGAGGCCGCGGTGTGGTAGCCCTTGAGCAGTCGCGCGGGGTCGGCCCGGCGCGAGCCCTCCGTGAAGTCGAAGCCGTTGACGATGTCGCCGCGGTACGCGGGCAGCGTCACGTCGCCCCGGGTCTCGCTGTCGCTCGAGCGCGGCTTGGCGAACTGACCCGCCATCCGCCCCATCTTCACGATCGGCATCGCCGCGCCGTACGTGAGCACGACCGCCATCTGCAGCACGGTCTTGATGCGGTTGCGGATCTGCTCGGCGGTCGCGCCGGCGAAGGTCTCGGCGCAGTCACCGCCCTGCAGCAGAAAGGCCCGACCGGATGCCGCGCGAGCGAGAGCCTCGCGCAGGTTGTCGACCTCGCCTGCGAAGACCAGCGGCGGCAGGGTCGCGATCTCGGCCGAGACCGCCGCGGCAGCATCCGCGTCATACCAGACGGGCTGCTGCCTGATGGGCAGGGTCCGCCAGTGGTCGAGTGCGTCGAGCTGCTGGAGCATCCGATCAGTCTATCCGCGCAGGTCAGCGCACCGGACGCGCGCCCGACGTCGCCGATGGAGCCCCCGCAGGCAGCCGGTCCTTGACGGATGAGGCGTAGACATCGTCGTAGGTCTGCTCCCCCAGGCGCTGCAGGGCGACCATGATCTCGTCGGTGACCGAGCGGAGGATGTATCGGTCGCCCTCCATACCGGCGAAGCGCGAGAAGTCGAGCGGCTCGCCGATCACCACGCCCACGCGGCCCACCCGCGGGATGCGGTGCCCGATCGGCATGACGGTGTCGGTGTCGACCATCACGACGGGCACGACGGGCACGTGCGCCTCCAGAGCCATGCGGGCGATGCCGGTGCGGCCGCGGTACAGCCGGCCGTCAGGACTCCGTGTGCCCTCGGGGTAGATGCCGAGGAGGTTGCCCTGCCCGAGCACCTGCAGTCCCGTGTTGAGCGAGGCCTCCGATGCCTTGCCGCCCGTGCGATCGATCGGCAGCTGACCGGTGGCCTTCATGAACATCCGCGTCGCCCAGCCCTTGAGGCCCTTGCCGGTGAAGTAGTCGCTCTTCGCGAGGAACGACATGGGCCGGTCGATCATGAGCGGCAGGAACACCGAGTCGATGAACGACAGGTGATTGCTCGCGAGGATCGCCGCGCCCTCGGCAGGCACGTTGCGCCGCCCGACGACCCACGGCCGGAAGATCGCCTTGACGAGCGGCCCGATCACGATGTACTTCATCAGCCAGTAGAACATCGCCTATGCGCTCCCCGCCGTGGACGTCTCCAGAGGACGGTCCGGTGGTCGCGAGATCCGCCACGCCGATGAATCCCGCGTCGTTGCCGAGCTCCGCGATCGCGAACTCGGCGACGGGACGGTCGCCGAACCCCGGCAACGACGTCTCGTAGGCGATGCGCACGGGTCCGAGCAGGTCTTCGCCGAGCTGGGCGACGCCGCCGCCGATCACGAACAGCTCGGGATCGAGTACGGCTTGGAACCCCCCGCATGCCTCGCCGAGGGCGGTGGCGACGCGCCGCAGCGCCTCCACGGCGCCGGGGTCGCCGGCGAGCACGAGCCGCGAGATGGCGGGGCCGGTGAGCGTGCCCTTCTGAGCTCGCGCCGTCGCGAGGGCCTCACCCATACCCCCGGCATCCGCGATCGCGTTCGCCTCGCGCTGCAGCGCCCGACCGGACGCATACTGCTCGAGGCATCCGTTCTGACCGCAGCCGCACGGGAGCCCGTCGCGCGTGAACCGGATATGACCCAGCTCACCGGCGATCCCGTGACCGCCGCGATACAGCGCACCGCTGGCGATGACCGCGCCGCCGACGCCGGTGCCCATCGTGAGCATGACCATGTCGTCGACGTCACGGCCCGCACCGAAGCGGAACTCCGCCCAGCCTGCGGCGTTGGCGTCGTTCTCGATCGTCACGGGAACGTCGATCCGCGCCTCGAGGACCTGCTTCAGCGGCTCGTCGCGCCACGCGATGTTCGGTGCGTGGATGACTTTCGCGCGCTCGCGGTCGACGAAGCCGGCAGCGGCGACCCCGACGGCTGCGATGTCGTGAGCCGCGCCGAAGTGCCGGGCCATGTCGACCACCGCGTCGGCGAGGGCGCCGGTGTCGATCGGCGTGTCCACGCGGAGCTTCTCGAGGACATGACCCGCGGGGTCGACGACTCCCCCGGCGATCTTCGTCCCACCGATGTCGATCCCGACCTTGAGCACTGCACTCCTTCTCCGGCCCGCGGCGAGCGGGCGTGTCCCACCCGAGGGCGCACGCTCTGCGACCGGCGCGGGGGCGCCTTGCAGTCTAGTGGCGCACGTCCTCGAGCCGCGGATCGGTGTCGCCCCGCATCCGGCGGCGCGACTCGTCCACGCCCCCGGGTGGTGCGCCCGCTCGGATACACTCGGACCAGGATCCACCCGAGAACGCAACCGGTACCGAAGGAGCTGCCGTGGTTCAATTCGAAGTCCCTGCGATCGTCCCCGCTGACCCGCAGGCGAACATCACCGACCTTCTGGTCGACCGCGTGAAGGCGACGCCGCAGTTGGCGCTGTTCGCCGTCCCCGACGGCGACGGATGGCGCGACATCACCGCCACTGAGTTCCACACGCAGGTCGTGGCACTCGCCAAGGGCTTCGCCGCCGCAGGCATCGAGCCCGGCGACAAGGTGGGGTTCATCGCCCGCACGACGTACGACTGGACTCTGGTCGACTTCGCCCTGTTCTTCGCGGGAGCGGTGATGGTGCCGATCTACGAGACCAGCTCCCCCGCCCAGATCGCGTGGAACCTCACCGACTCCGGTGCGATCGCGTGCATCACCGAATCGGCCGATCACTCGGCGCGGATCGAGGGCATCCGCGCCGAGGTGCCGCTCGTGCGCTCGGTCTGGGAGATGCACGGCGGCGATCTCGACAAGCTCGTCGAGCAGGGCAAGGCCGTGACGGATGCCGAGATCGAGCGACGCCGCAACCTCGCGGTCGGCTCCGACATCGCAACGCTCATCTACACGTCGGGGTCGACCGGTCGACCGAAGGGCTGCGTGCTCACGCACAGCAACTTCGTCGAGCTGATCCGCAACTCGTCGAAGGCGCTCAAGGAGGTCGTGGAGACACCCGGCGCCTCGACGCTGCTGTTCATCACGACCGCGCACATCTTCGCGCGCTTCATCTCGATCCTCGACATCCACGCGGGCGTGAAGACGGGCCACCAGCCCGATACGAAGCAGCTGCTGCCGGCTCTCGGATCGTTCAAGCCGACCTTCCTGCTCGCCGTTCCGCGCGTGTTCGAGAAGGTCTACAACTCGTCCGAGCAGAAGGCCGAGGCCGGCGGCAAGGGCAAGATCTTCCGCTCCGCCGCCCACACGGCGATCGAGCACTCGGCCCTGCTGCAGGACGGCAAGAAGATCCCGTTCGGCATGAAGATCAAGTTCGCGCTGTTCGACCGGCTCGTCTACAGCAAGCTGCGCGCGGCGATGGGCGGCAACGTCGTATATGCGGTCTCCGGCTCGGCGCCGCTCGGGCCGCGCCTGGGGCACTTCTTCCACAGCCTCGGCATCACGATCCTCGAGGGCTACGGGCTGACCGAGACCACGGCACCGGCGACGGTGAACCTCGCGACCAAATCCAAGATCGGCACGGTCGGACCTGCGCTGCCGGGCGTGGGCGTGCGGATCGCCGACGACGGCGAGGTCGAGGTGCGCGGCGTCAACGTGTTCAAGGAGTACTGGCGCAACCCGGAGGCGACCGCCGCCACGTTCGACGGCGACTGGTTCAAGACCGGCGACATCGGCGCGTTCGACTCCGAGGGCTTCCTCACGATCACCGGGCGCAAGAAGGAGATCCTGGTGACCGCGGGAGGAAAGAACGTCGCTCCGGCAGCGCTGGAGGATCCGATCCGCGCGAACCCGATCGTCGGCCAGGTCGTCGTCGTCGGCGACCAGAAGCCGTTCATCTCGGCGCTCATCACCCTCGACAGCGAGATGCTTCCCACCTGGCTGGGCAACAACAACCTGCCCGCCGACATGTCTCTCGCGGATGCCGCGAAGAACCCCGCGGTCCGCGCCGAGGTGCAGCGCGCGATCGACGGCGCCAACGCCAACGTGTCGCGGGCGGAGTCGATCCGCAAGTTCACGATCCTCTCCACCGAGTGGAGCGAGGCGAGCGGTCACCTGACCCCGAAGATGAGCATCAAGCGCAACGTGATCATGGACGACTTCGCCGAGGAGATCACCGAGCTCTACAGCGTGCCGGTCAGCACCACGAACGTCTCGCTCGGCTAGCGCCGGACGCGACCGACGCCAGAGGACGGGCCCGGGGCATCTCCGCGGGCGCGCCTCTGGCACCTCCCCGGTCAGAACCAGTCGGACTCGCGGATCTCCCGCATCGCGACCCGACGGGTCTCCGGCGGAAGGCGGTCGAGGAACAGCCGGCCGTCGAGGTGATCCGTCTCGTGCTGAAGCGCCTGCGCGAGCAGTCCTTCGCCCTCGATCACGATCTCGTTGCCGTCGAGGTCGGAGCCGGTCACCGTCGCCCGCGGGTGGCGCAGCGCCTCGTGCCAGAGTCCGGGCACCGAGAGGCATCCCTCCCCGACGAGCTCGGGCTCCCCGGACACCTCGACGAGCACGGGGTTGATCACGTAGCCGATGTCGCCGTCGATGTTGTAGCTGAACGCACGCAGCCCGACCCCGATCTGCGGGGCCGCGAGGCCGGCGCGGCCGGGCAGCTCGACGGTGTCGACCAGGTCGCGGACGAGCGCGCGGATGCCGTCGTCGATGTCGTCGATCGGTGCGCTCGCGGCCCGGAGCACGGGGTCGCCGAAGATGCGGATGGGTCGAACGGTCACGGGCGTCTATGCCGCCGGCGCGAGCGAGCGGAGGCCCTCGACGACGGACGCGGCGAGGTCGCGCGCCGCAAGGCGGGTCGGCTCCTGCAGCTCGCGGAACGAGATGGCGCTGCCCGCGGCGATGTGCGGGTCGTACGGAATGCGCACGACGGTCCGCACCCGCGTGCGGAAGTGGGCCTCGAGCTCGTCCTGACGCACGAGCGGGGTCCCCGGCCGGGCGGTGTTCAGCACGACGATGGCGTTGCGCGCCTGCTCGGCGTATCCGTTGGTCTCCAGCCAGGTCAGCGTCTCCGACGCGAGCCTCGCTTCGTCGACGCTCAGCCCTGCGACCACGACGATCTGGTCGGCGAGGTCGAGTGTCGCGCCCATCACCGAGTGGACGATGCCCGTGCCCGTGTCGGTCAGCACGATCGAGTAGTAGTGCGCCGCGAGGCTTGCGATGTCGTGGTAGTCGCGGTCGTTGAGCGCCTCCGACACGCGGGGGTCACTGTCGGACGCCAGCACGTCGAGCCGGGTCTCGTCGCGGGCGACGATGTTGGAGACGTCGTTGTAGCCCGACACTTCCGATCGCACCTTGACGAGATCGCGTACGGTCTTGCCGCTCGAACGGGTGACCCGCTCGGCGAGGGTGCCGCGGTCGGGGTTCGCGTCGACGGCGATGATGCGGTCGTCGCGCGCATCCGCGAGCGCCATGCCGAGCAGGGTGGTGACCGTGGTCTTGCCCACGCCCCCCTTGCGCGAGAGCACGGGAACGAATCGCGCGCCGCCGGTGAGCGGAGCCGAGATGCGACGGTCGAGTTCTTTGCGGGCGCGAGCGCGTTTGCCGTCGCCGAGATTGATGCGGTGGCCCGTGATGGAGTACACGAAGTGCTGCCACGCGCCTTCGGGCTCGGGACGGATGACCTGATGGGGATCGAGCAGCCGATCGGCGGTCAGGAGGTCCGCGGTCTCGCGGCCCGCCTCGAACTCGCCGAGACGCTTCGAGGTCATCGAGACATCTGCGCGCGGGATGACGCGCTCGACGGCGTTGACGTGCTCGGGGCGTGCTTCGGGCTCGGGGTGGTGCGCCTCCCGCCTCGTGGCGGGAACGGAGCCGGTCGGGACGGTCGCGGGGCGGAGCCGGTCGCCGGGGCGGAGCCGGTGGCCGTGACGGGAACCGTGGATTCAAGGGCGGTGGCCGGAACAGACACCGTCGATGCTGAGCCGGCGGTGGCGCCGGGATCGCGGTCTTCGACGACGGAAGCGTCCTCGATCTGAGGTGCGGAGTCGTAGGCGGCCGGCACCTCGGTCCACTCGTCGATCACCACCTCACCGGTCACCTCGTCGAGGTCCTCGTGATCCGGCTGGACACCGCCGAATTCCCCGCCGAGATCCGCCTCATCGAGTTCGGCATCGTCGAGTTCGGCACCGTCGAGGTCTACGGCCTCGAGATCGGCGGCGGTGATGCCGAGGGCGTCGAGCGACACCTCGTCGTCGATCACATCGTCGTCGGCGAACTCCTCCTCGGAGTCGGCAGGGAGCGCGACACTGACCTGCTCGGTCTGACCGCCGAGGAATCCGAACCCCGTGGCGTCGACGCTGCCCGTTTCCGCCAGGATGCCGTTCTCTCCGTGCTCGGCATCGCCGGGGTGCATCTGGTCGTTGCGATCAGGCGTCACTGCGATGTCTCCATATACGAAAAGCGTGCGCGGCGGAATGCCGCACCCTCCAGGTTACTGGGAGGGACGGATCACGACCAAAAGGTCGCCCGCGTCCACCTGCTGGGTCTCGCCGATCGCAAGGCGCTCCACCACGCCGTCGACGGGCGCCGTGATCGCCGCCTCCATCTTCATGGCCTCGATGGATGCGACCGGCTGGCCTGCGGTGACGGTGTCGCCGATCGCAGCTTTGAGCGTGACGACACCGGAGAACGGCGCCGCCACCTGCCCGGGCTTGGACGTGTCGGCCTTCTCCGCCTGGCGCGTCTCCACGGTGATGCTGCGGTCGCGGACGTACACCGGTCGCAGCTGTCCGTTCAAGGTCGTCATCACCGTCCGGATGCCCTTCGCATCCGCCTCGCCGATCGCCTCCAGTCCCACGAAGAGCTGGACGCCGGGATCGATCTCTGCGATGTGCTCCTCGCCCGGCTTCAGTCCGTAGAGGTAGTCGGGCGTGCCGAGCGCCGACAGGTCGCCGTACGCCTCCCGGTTGGCTTCGAATTCCTTCGCGGGGCCCGGGAAGAGGAGCCGGTTCAGCGTGCGGCGACGCGCAGCCGTGTCGCCGGCCAGCCCGTCGCGTTCCGCATCGGTGAGCGGAGGCACCTCGATGGAGATGTGCCGTCCGGCGAGCACCTTGGAGCGGAAGGGCTCGGGCCAGCCCCCGGGCAGATCGCCCAGCTCTCCCGCCATGAACCCGACGACCGAGTCGGGGATGTCGTAGTTCTGCGGGTTCTCGGCGAAGTCGGCCGGATCGGCCTTCGCCGCCACGAGGGCGAGAGCGAGGTCGCCGACGACTTTGGAGGACGGGGTCACCTTCGGGATGCGACCGAGGATGCGATCGGCGGCGGCGTACATGTCCTCGATGCGCTCGAAGTCATCCGCCATGCCCAGGGCGATCGCCTGCTGGCGCAGGTTGGAGAGCTGTCCTCCGGGGATCTCGTGGTGGTACACGCGCCCGGTCGGTCCGGGCAGGCCCGACTCGAACGGACTGTACAGGGCACGGACGCCCTCCCAGTAGGGCTCGAGATCGCTCACCGCAGCCAGGTCGATTCCGGTGTCGCGCTCGGTGTGCGCCATCGCGGCGACCAGCGCCGAAAGGGAGGGCTGACTGGTCGTGCCGGACAGCGGCGCCGCCGCGGCATCCACCGCATCCACACCCGCGGCGCTCGCAGCCAGCAGCGTCGCCAGCTGGCCGCCCGCGGTGTCGTGGGTGTGCAGGTGGACCGGAAGGTCGAAGCGCTCCCTCAGCGCAGTGACCAGCTTCACCGCAGCCGCGGGCCGCAGCAGCCCCGCCATGTCTTTGATCGCAAGGATGTGGGCGCCGGATTCGACGATGGCATCCGCCAGCCGGAGGTAGTAGTCGAGGGTGTACAGGGTCTCGGCGGGATCGAGCAGGTCGGCCGTGTAGCAGACGGCGACCTCCGCCACCGCCGTCCCCGTCTCGAGCACCGCATCGATCGCCGGGCGCATCTGGCTCGACGTCGTTCAGCGCATCGAAGATGCGGAAGATGTCCACGCCCGTGGACGCCGCCTCGCGCACGAACGCGTGGGCGACCTCGTCGGGCCGAGGGGTGTAGCCGACGGTGTTGCGCCCGCGCAGCAGCATCTGGATGGGGATGTTCGGGATCGCCTCGCGGACCGCGGCCAGGCGCTCCCACGGATCCTCTGCGAGGAATCGGAGAGCGACGTCGTAGGTCGCACCTCCCCATGCCTCGACCGAAAGCAGCCCCGGAGTCATCCGCGCGACGTGCGGTCCGACCCGGACGAGATCGCGGGTGCGGACTCGGGTGGCGAGCAGTGACTGGTGCGCGTCGCGGTAGGTCGTCTCCGTGACTGCGAGCGGCACCTGCTCGCGCAGCGCGCGGGCGAATCCCGCCGGGCCGAGCTCGCGCAGGCGAGGCAGGGTCCCGGGGGGCGCCGGGACGGTGAGGTCGATCTCCGGGAGCTTGCTCCCGGGTGAGACCGAGACCGGCTTCTCGCCGTACGGTCGGTTCACGGTCACGTCGCCGAGCCAGCTGAGCAGCTTGGTCGCCCGGTCGCGCGACTGATTGACGTTGAGCAGGTTCGGACGCTCTTCGATGAACGCGGTGCTCAGGTCGCCCGCGACGAAAGCGGGATCGTCCAGCACCGCCCGAAGGAACGGGATGTTCGTGGCGACCCCGCGGATGCGGAACTCGGCGAGCGCGCGCTTGGCGCGCGCGACGGCCGAGGGGAAGTCCCGGGCGCGACACGTGAGCTTCGCGAGCATCGAGTCGAAGTGCGGACTGATCTGCGAGCCGGCGGCAGTGGTGCCGCCGTCGAGCCGGATGCCGGCGCCGCCGGGCGAACGGTACGTCGTGATCCGCCCCGTGTCGGGCCGGAAGCCCTGGGCCGGATCCTCGGTCGTGATGCGGCACTGCAGAGCGGCGCCCCGCAGGACGATGTCTTCCTGACGCAGCCGGAGGTCGTCGAGTGTTTCTCCGGCGGCGATGCGCATCTGCGACTGCACCAGGTCGACGTCCGTGACCTCCTCGGTCACGGTGTGTTCGACCTGGATCCGCGGGTTCATCTCGATGAACACGTGCTCGCCCGCGCGCTCCCCCGCGGTGTCGACGAGGAATTCGACCGTCCCCGCGTTCACGTAGCCGATCGACTCGGCGAACGCCACGGCGTCGCGGTGGATCCGCTGACGGAGCTCCTCATCGAGATTCGGTGCGGGCGCGATCTCGATCACCTTCTGATGCCGGCGCTGCACCGAGCAATCGCGCTCGAACAGGTGGACCGTGTGACCCGTGGCGTCCGCGAGGATCTGCACCTCGATGTGACGTGGGCGTACGACGGCCTGCTCGAGGAACACGCGCGCATCGCCGAACGCGGCGCCGGCTTCGCGCATCGCCTCCGCGATCGCGGGCGGAAGCGCGTCTGCGTTCTCGACGCGCCGCATCCCCCGGCCGCCGCCGCCGGCCACCGCCTTGACGAAGATCGGGAAGCCGATGTCGGCAGCCTGAGCGAGCAGCTCGTCGACGTCCTCCGACGCCTCGGTCGAGCGCAGCACGGGAACTCCCGCTGCGGTCGCGTGATGCTTCGCGGTGACCTTGTTGCCCGCCATCTCGAGCGCCCGCGCCGGCGGACCGATGAAGGTGATGCCGTTCTCGGCGGCGCGTGCGGCGAGCTCAGGGTTCTCGGAGAGGAATCCGTAGCCCGGGTAGATGGCATCCGCTCCGCTGGCGAGCGCCACGCGGATGATCTCGTCGACGTCGAGATACGCGCGCACCGGATGGCCCGGCTCCCCGATGACGTAGGACTCGTCCGCCTTCTGGCGGTGGATCGAACCGCGGTCTTCGTAGGGGAAGACGGCGACCGTTCGGGCACCCAGCTCGAAGGCTGCTCGGAACGCTCGGATGGCGATCTCACCGCGGTTGGCGACCAGGATCTTTCGGAACAAATCACACCTCGCTGGGTGGCCTTGGGATCGGGCTGAGTGTGCTCTCAGCCTAGGGGACGGTAACGTGGTGGATTGTGCACGTACTCTCCGTCAGCTCGCTCAAGGGCGGGGTCGGCAAGACAACCGTGACTCTGGGACTCGCCTCGGCCGCTTTTGCGCGAGGTGTTCGCACTCTCGTGGTGGATCTCGACCCCCAGTCCGATGTCTCGACCGGCATGGACATCCAGGTCGCCGGGCGGCTCAACGTCGCCGATGTCCTGGCGAACCCCAAGGAGAAGGTCGTCCGTCAGGCCATCACCTCCAGTGGCTGGGCGAAGGTGCACCCGGGAACCATCGACGTTCTGATCGGCAGTCCCTCGGCGATCAACTTCGACGGCCCGCATCCCTCCGTCCGCGACGTGTGGAAGCTCGAAGAGGCGCTCGCCACGATCGAGACCGACTACGACCTCGTGCTCGTCGACTGCGCCCCGTCGCTCAATGCCCTCACCCGGACGGCGTGGGCGGCATCCGATCGCGTCATCGTCGTGACCGAGCCCGGCCTGTTCTCCGTCGCCGCGGCCGATCGCGCACTGCGGGCGATCGAGGAGATCCGCCGCGGCCTCTCCCCCCGCCTGCAGCCGCTCGGCATCGTCGTGAACCGCGTGCGGCCGCAGTCGATCGAGCACCAGTTCCGCATCAAGGAGCTGCGCGACATGTTCGGCCCGCTCGTGCTCTCGCCGCAGCTGCCCGAGCGCACGTCGCTGCAGCAGGCGCAGGGCGCGGCCAAGCCCCTGCACATCTGGCCGGGCGATTCCGCTCAGGAGCTCGCGGCCGACTTCGACGCGCTCCTGGATCGCGTCATGCGCACCGGCCGCATCCCGGTCGCCGGCAGCACCGCCGTCTGACTCCGGCGGCGCTGCTCGCTTCGAGTGGCCGTTCATCCGTCACCTATGAACGGTGAACGGACCATTTCGCGTACACGGGTGACGGATGAACGCACGGATGCCGGTGCGCGGCGGCCGGCGGAGCGCGGGGCATCAGCGGCGAGAGGAGATGGCCGCGCGAACTCGCCGGACGATGGACTCGGGTTGCGCGAAGACGTGGTCGCGCGAAACGCGGATGACCCGCCAGCCGAGGTCCGCGAGCTGCTCGTGCTTCTCGATGTCACGCTGCCATTGGCGCGGATCGGTGCGATGCTGGTCCCCCTCGTACTCGATCGCGATGCGAAGCAGCGGGTACGCGAGGTCGACGCACCCCACGAACCGGCCGAGATGATCGAAGACGTCGTGGTCGGTCACAGGCTCGGGCAGGCCGGCATCCACGATGATCAGGCGAACCCAGGTCTCCATGCGCGACGCCACTCCCCCGCGAACACGCGGCAAGGCTTGGCGGAGCGCCGCCGCACCTCGCCGACGACCCGCCTGCATCGCCGCCGCCAGCTCTGCGATCGTGGCCCAAGCGCTGCGCTCGATCCGCGGAGCCCTACCGGGAATTCGGGGCACGCGGACGATCGCGTCCGCCGCGGCCACCAGATCGTACGGATGCCGCAGCGATCCTCCCAGCATGGCCCAGGTGGTGGCCGGGTCCGCGAGCCGAACCTCGAGTGACGGATGCGTGACCACACGCGACAGCCTCGGGTCGATCTGATGACCGTGAATGCCGTGCATTCGTGGCGCACGCCCGGGGACGCTGACGTGCGGCAGGGGATCCGGAAGCATCGGGAGCGGAAGGTCCCACAGCACGGCGGCGGTCGTGTGGCTGAAGTACTCGGCCGGGTGCATCTGCACCGCGAATGCGAGGGCCGCGCGGATGATCGCGCCCCGCTGGGCGGCGCTCGGATGGTCGGGTGCATCGTCCACCCTCAGAGTTCTGACCCCTCGAAATGGCCTCTCGAATGCCGACCCGTCGATCCACCGTCGAGTGTGACCGGCGCGGAGGGCATCTGCGACGAGGAAGACGCCATCGGCGTCGGGGGCGTTCATCCTCCCACTGTGCCGGGGGCCGCGACTCCGCGCCCGAGTTATCCACATCCATCCCGGTACGCAGTTTCATCCGTCACCCGCGTACGCGGCGCGGTCCCCTGCGTGCGCGTAAGTGACGGATGAACGGCGGCGCCGTTCGGCGACCGCAATCGTGTACGCAGGTGACGGATGAACGCCGACCAACGACGCCGAGCGAAGCGGGTCAGGCGGTGCGGGCGGCGCGGCGAGCGGAGAGCTCGTCCATGGCGTCGGGCGCCTGCGCCTCGAAGTCGACCAGGGTCGACTCGACTTCGTGCAGCACCTTGCCGACCGCGATTCCGAACACGCCCTGACCCCGGCTCACCAGGTCGATGACCTCGTCGTTCGAGGTGCACAGGTACACCGAGGCGCCGTCGCTCATGAGAGTCGTGCCGGCCAGATCGCGGATGCCGGATGCCCGCAGCTGCTCCACCGCGGTGCGGATCTGCTGCAGGGAGATGCCGGTGTCGAGGAGGCGCTTGACGAGCTTCAGCACGAGGATGTCGCGGAATCCGTACAGCCGCTGCGATCCTGATCCCGATGCGCCGCGGACGGTGGGCACGACGAGCTCGGTGCGGGCCCAGTAGTCGAGCTGGCGATACGTGATCCCGGCGGCTCGCGCGGCGACCGCGCCTCGGTAGCCGACTTCGTCGTCCATCTCGGGAAGTCCGTCGGTGAAGAGGAGGTCGGCGACGAACTTCGGTTCGTCCGCGTCGTGAGCGTTCATACGCTTCCTCCTTGGTGATCGGACATGTCAACGCTAGATGAGCCCCGGCCGCCGGGCAACGACATCCGCCTCAGCGGCTCGGCGTGTCGCGCGCCGCGGCGGCGGCGGGGCCGGTGCCGGGTCAGGACAGCATGCGGTCCAGGGCCGCACGGGCGAAGATCGCGCGCACTTCGTCCAGCCGCTTGGCCAGCTCCGGCGCCAGTTCGCTGGCGCGCGCGCGGGATGCGGCATCCGTGCGTCGCAGGAGCGGCGAGAGAGCCGACTCGATGAGTGCGACGTCGCGCTCCGCGCTCTGGCGGAGCGTCCGCACATGCCGGGGCTCGATGCCGTGCCGATCGAGCGCGACCAGCGCCCGCAGGATCGCCACGGCCTGATCGTTGTAGCCGTCGGTCGCCGTGAGCACTCCGGTGCTGATCGCGTCGTTCAGCAGCTGCGGCGCCGCGCCCGCCGCGGCGAGCAGCTCCTCGCGGCGGTAGCGGCGGGGAGCGGGAACGATCGAGGGGGGCACGGCGGTCGGCGGCGCCGGATCGCGCCCGGCGTCGAGGTCGGCGAGGTACTCGCGGATCACGACGAGCGGCAGGTAGTGATCGCGCTGCAGGGTGAGGGCGAGGCGCAGGCGTTCGAGGTCGTCCTGCGAGAACTTCCGGTAGCCGGACTCCGTGCGGGTGGGTGTGACGATGCCCTGGACCTCGAGGAATCTCAGCTTGCTGGAGGTCAGGTTCGGGAATTCGGGGCTGAGGCGCGCAAGCACCTGGCCGATGCTGAGCAGCCCCGCGGACGATGAACGTTCGCGGGCGGACGACGCCGGCATCAGCCGTCCGCCGCCTGGGACAGGTCGGCGGGCGAGACGAAGAAGTTGAGGCGGAACTTGCCGACGCGCACTTCGGAGCCGTTGGTGAGAACCGCGCGGTCGACGCGCTCGCCGTTCACGTACGTGCCGTTCAGCGACCGCTGGTCGACGAGCTCGAAGCCCGCTGCGGTGCGGGTGATCTCGGCGTGGCGGCGCGAGACGGTGACGTCGTCGAAGAAGATGTCGGCCTCCGGATGCCGACCCACGGTCGTCACGTCGGTGTCGAGCAGGTACCGTGCGCCGGCGGTCGGCCCCGATCGCACGAGGAAGAGCGCGGCGCCGGTCGGCAGAGCCTCGATCGCATCGAGCTCGGCGTCGCTGAGGTCGCTGCCGAAGGGCACGAAGGAGAGGTCGGAATCGTGGCCGAATGTCTGCGTCGTATCTGTACTGCCCTGCGACGCGGCATTGCTCTGCGACGCGGCAGGGGCGTCCGCTCCGGAAGCCCTGCGGATATCGTCCGGCTCGGGGCGGCGGGTGTCCTCCACGGTGTTCCTCCTCTGAACTTTCAGCGTAACGGATCGACCGGCCCGCGACAGGGCCGATCGAGGCTCCGAGGCGGCGTTGCGCATTGTTTCGTCGTGTGTCACCTGAGGTGACCGCTGAAGGCGGGGCGCCTAGCCTGGCGAGTATCCGAACCTACTCAAAGGAGACTCTCGTGTCGACCCCGCACCGCCACCTTCCGCCCCTTCAGGTGCGTGAGCGTCCGGCGTGCATGTGCGTCCACGGTGAGTCGTGCTCCTCGTTCGCACCCGGTCACGCGTTGCACCTGATCCAGGCGCGGCTGTCGTCCGCCACGCCATCGGACTGGCTCGACGCGATCGTCGAGTCGGCGGATGCCGAGCAGGGCGTCGTCGTCCTCCGTACGGTGGCGGATGCCGCGACGGTCGAACTGTGGAGCGGTGCCGGGGCGGCGGACGAGGTCACCCCGGGCACTCCGGTCGCACTTCACGGCCGCTACGACGTGCTCGCCGTCGGGTCGCTGCGCTTCAACATCCTGCGCGGCTGAGGCCGCAGTCGAAGGTGGCCGTCAGGCCATCTTCATCATGCTGTCCTTCATGGCCATGCAGGCATCCATGCATGCCTTGCACGACTGAGCGCACATCTTGCAGACCTCGCTCATGTCGGCGTGCTCCATGCACTTGTCCATGGCCACCTGGCACATCGCGATGCACGCGTCGAGCATCGACATCATTGCGGTGGGGGTCATGCCCTGCATCCGCATCATCGCGCGCATCATCGTGTTGCACATGTCGGCGCAGTTCATGCACGCCGGCGCGCAGTCCATCATCTGGGTCGAACACACCGTACACGCCTGCTCGCAGGCCGAGCAGGCGTCCATACAGGCCTGCATGACCGACATGTCCATGGTGTTCATGCCCGGCATCGCCATGGCGTCCTTGGACATCATGTCCATCATCATCGAGTCCACGTCAGCTCCTTCCGCTCTCGTCGGGCGGCCCGTGCCGCCTGAACGGAACGCTACTCCTCGACCTCGCCCGCGTCACGGGGTCATCCGCACCCTCAGCCGGATTTCACACGCCCGTCACAAGGGGCGCCGCTCGCGCAGGAGCGCCGCCGCCGCCGCGCGATCTTCGACCCCGAGCTTGAGCAGGATGATCGAGACGTAGTTCGCGACCGTCTTGACCGACAGGTGCAGTCGTTCGGCGATCACCGGATTGGACAGGCCGCGGCTCAGGAGGTCGGCGATCGCACTCTCTCGAGGCGTCAGTCCGCTGATACGGCGGGCCGTCGGCGCTCGAGCGTGCGCACCGCGCCGAACCCCGGCCGCGGACCCCAGCGCCGATCCACAGTGCACCTCCCGCCGCCGCGCGGACCGCGGCGACGATCTCGCTCGGGCGGAGCCTGCTTGACGACGTATCCCGATGCACCCGCGGCGAGTGCAGCACGCACCGACTGCTCGTCGTCGTAGAGGGTTATCACGATCACCCGGATGCCGGGATTCGCGCCGACGATCCGCTCGGTGGCTTCGATCCCGCCCAGCTCAGGCATGCCGAGGTCCATCAGGACGACATCCGGAGAGGTCTGCGGCCACGACGGCTATCGCTTCGAGCCCGTTCTCCGCTTCGCCGACGACGTCGATGCCGTCGGCGCTCGAGCAGAGCGACGAGGCCCTTACGGAACACGGGATGATCATCGACGACGACGACCCTCATCAGACGGCCGCACGCGTCCGCAGTGCACGCCGGGTGCGGTCTCCACGAACGGAAGCCGCACCGCGACGCTCGCCCCACCGTCTTCCGATCTCCCTATCGTGGTCGACCCGCCCAGCTCGCGCGCTCGGTCGCGGATCGACGTCAGGCCCGATGCCCGGATCGAACGCGGGGTGGGATGCCCCGGCCATCGTCCTCGATGTGCAGCCTCAGCTCGCCCGGTGCCTCGCTCGATCAGCACGGTGCAGTGCGATGCGCTCGGCGTGGCGACGGACGTTCGCGACCGCTTCCTGGACGATCCGCAGTGCCGCGAGATCGACCGCCGCCGGCAAGGGGAGCAGCTCCTCGGGCGCGACGACGTCCACGCGAAGGCGATCGGCCGCCGACCGGCCATGCACGCGATCGCGGATCGCGGCGACGAGCCCGCGGTCGTCCAGGATCGGCGGGCGAAGTCCGTATGCGATCTCGCGCGTCTGCTCTACGGCATCCTGGATGTCGCTCGCCAGATCACGGGCAGTCCCCGCGAGATCGCGCATCCACGCCATCAGCCCGCTTGGCCAGTGCGGCGGCACTCAGTCCCAGGCCGGACAGCGTCGGCGAGAGGTCATCGTGGAGATCGCGTCGCAGCCGACGGCGTTCCTCCTCGCGGGCCAGCAAGCAGTCGAGCGTGCGTCGCAGCGAGATCGGCCAGCGCCTGAGCGCCGTGGAGGGCGGGCGCCGAGTGGAGCGCGAGGCGCTCCACGAGTGCGCGGTCGTAAGGCGTGAGAGCTCCGCTCTCCCGGCCGCGGGTTGCACCACGAGCGTTGCGAGCACCTCGCCGTGGAACGAGATGGGGAACTCCTCTGGACGATGCCGCGGCATCCGTCGCACGCCAGAGCCCGACGCGTAGCCGAGAACAACCCGTCGCCGCGCAGCTCGACGGTGTCGGCACGGACGGCGTCTGCCACCGCCTGAGCGACGGTCTGCGACACGGCGAGCGGTTCGGGCAGGTCGTCGAGCCGCTCGGCGAGCCGGGCGGCCGCAGTGTCCGCATCGCCGCGTCCCCGGTAGACGAGGATCGTCGCAAGACGCCACGAGCGCACGCAGGACCGGGTAGGCGGAGGCGGCGACGGCTGCCGCACCCCACCAGCCCGGCCCCGGCAGCAGTCGCGCCCGAGTGAGCCGCGCGAGGACAGTCGTGAGCCAGTAGACGAGCGCCAGCGGGAGCGCGGCAGCCGAGGCCCGCCAGGAACCAGCGAAACGCGGCATCCACGTTCCAGAGCCGCGGGACGGATGAGTCCGACGGCAGGTCCGACGAGGTAGGGGATCACCGCGAGGTGCGCCCAGGCGACCGACGCCGGTCCGTCCTCGGCGATCCGCCCCTCGCTCGTCAGTGCCGATGAAGGCGGAACAACACCGCGCTCGAGGCGAGCCCCAGGATCGCCCAGCGCACGGCCTCCCGCTCCGGGAGCGGCGGATCGGCGGACGTAGCGGTACAGCTGCGCGCCGAGCAGGGTGAGCATGGAAGCGCGTCGGGATCGTCCACCACCAGGGCCGGTCGGTCAGTCCCGCTCCCAGGAGCATCCGACGACCGCCGAGAAGGACCCAGACCAGGACGACGGCGAGCGTCCATCGCGGGACGAATCGCCCGTCGGGATATGTGGCCAAGAGAAGCGCAAGCAAGAAGAGGCTAACCTGACCGACCTGCGTGACATTCCATGACCGACGGCGACGGTCGGAGGTCGAGGATCAGCGCGACCATGGCGACGCTGCGGCAGCAGGACTCTCGCAGGGCGGAACGCGGACGATGCGGCGCGACCAGCAACGCGATCAGCACGGAACTGACGCCGAGCAGGATCAGCTGCCGAGGGCGATCGAGGAAGGACGTGGCCTCCATGGTGCTCCGATCATGACAGTCCCGGCCGCCGACGACCAGGGCACTGCGGGCGGTCGCTCGTCACCCGACCGCCCGTCTGCCGGATGTCAGTCTGCGCGCCTGCGCGCCTTCACCAGGAACGCGATGCCGAGCACGAGCAGGGCGCCGATGCCGGCGATCCAGCCCCACGGAGGCGCGAAGGGAACGAACGATGATCCGACGATGACCGCGACCGCGACGACGCAGACGATGGCAAGCGGCCAGCCGATGACTCCGGCGCGACGCCCGGCGGTTGCGAGCATGACGAGCCACCCGATCATTCCGAGCACGTACGGTCCGATCAGCCCCGTGAGGACAACGGCGATGCAGTCTGATAGAGCGCCTTCCTGAAGGTCCCGCTCGGCCGCAATCTCGCCGAGTGAGAACCCGATCGATGTGTACGAGCGCGAGGGACGAGACCTGCGACGAAGAGCCAGGCGATGCCGCTCACCACACCCGAGCAGTGTGGCCGACGCGCGTTGCGGTCGATGGCCGCTCGGCCGTGGTGGTCAGCTGGCCGACCGCCGTCACCAGGAAGAGCATCCCGACTCCGATTCCGCTGAAGACGACCGCCTCCAGCACGCCGAGGAACGCGGTCGCCCGGATGAACTCGAAGTCCGCGCCCGCTCGCGGAGCCCGGCGACGAGCAAGCCGCTCACGATGACGGGCTGGGCGGCCCATGCGACGAACGCACCGACGCCCCCGAGCCCTGCAGCGCGGTAGAGCCGGCGCCTGTTCAACCTGGTGCGCGGACTGCAGTCGCACCGGCAGCTGCATTCGACCTCAATGGATTCCATGATCGTGTCCCTTTCGCTTGCGTCCCATCGGCCGCCGGCCGGTCGGTGGCATCGGGAACTGTCTCGCACAGGCGTCCTCGGATGGCAGGGAGCACATCTCACGAATCTCGGACGACTCGCTGCGCCGCGCGTAGCCTGGAGAGGATGCCTGAGAACACACCCGCCCCTCGCCCCTTCGCCCGCACCCTCGCCGCAGCGGCCGCCGCACTGCTCCTCGTCACCGGCGGACTGCTGGCCGCCGCGCCGGCGAGCGCGCACGACGAGCTCGTATCGACCGACCCGGCTGCCGACAGCACCGTCGAGGCGCTCCCCGCGGAGCTGACGCTCACCTTCAGCGGCGAGCTTGCGACCGAGGCGGGTGCGACGGAGATGCAGGTGACGGATGCCGCGGGCACGTCGCTGGCCGATGGCGAGCCCGTTGTGGAGGGCACGACGGTCACGCAGGCTCTCACGGGCGCGGCATCCGGCCCGATCACGGTGCTGTGGAAGGTCGTCTCCAGCGACGGGCACCCCATCTCCGGCGAGTACGGCTTCACGGTGAGCGCACCGACGACGCCGACGCCGACCCCGACCGAGACTCCCGCTCCGACCGCCAGTGCGACCCCGAGCGATACGCCCAGCGCCGAGCCGACCGAGACGCCGACCGTCGCGCCCGTGCCGGCCGACAGCTCCAACGCCGCGCTGCCCGTGGATCATCGGCGGGCTGCTGCTGCTCGCCGTCGGCGGTGCGGTGACCTATCTGCTGGTCTCCCGCGCCCGCCGGCTGCGCGACGAGGAGGCGCTGCGAGCCAGCGCCGCAGAGGCCGCGTCGGGGGGCGCTGCAGGGGGTCCGCGGCCCATTCCGCGCCTCCCGCCGACCGATAGGCTGGACGCATGCCTCATTACGACGTCGCCATCCTCGGCGCCGGCCCCGGCGGTTACGTCGCGGCCGTCCGCGCAGCCCAGCTCGGTCTCTCCGTTGCGATCATCGAGGAGAAGTACTGGGGCGGTGTGTGCCTGAACGTCGGCTGCATCCCCTCCAAGGCGCTGCTGCGCAACGCCGACCTCGCCCACGTGTTCCACCACCAGGCTGAGCAGTTCGGCATCTCGGGCGACGTGCACTTCGACTTCGGCACCGCGTGGGATCGCAGCCGCAAGGTGGCCGAGACCCACGTCAAGGGCATCCACTTCCTGATGAAGAAGAACAAGGTCACCGAGTACGACGGCCGCGGCTCCTTCGTCGACGCGCACACGATCGACGTCGCGAAAGCCGACGGCTCGCATGAGCAGGTGACGTTCGACAACGCGATCATCTCCACCGGGTCGAAGGTGCGGCTTCTGCCGGGCGTCACAGCTGAGCGACAACATCGTCACCTACGAGGAGCAGATCCTCACGCGCGACCTGCCGAAGTCGATCGTCATCGTCGGCGCGGGCGCGATCGGCATGGAGTTCGGCTTCGTGATGGTCAACTACGGCGTGAAGGTGACGATCATCGAGTTCCTCGACCGCGCGCTGCCCAACGAGGACGCCGACGTGTCGAAGGAGATCGCGCGCCAGTACAAGAAGTACGGCGTCGACATCCTCACCTCCACGAAGGTGGAGAGCGTCGTCGATCAGGGCGACAAGGTCACCGTCACCTACACGCCCAAGGACGGCCAGCAGACCTCGATCGAGGCCGACAAAGTGCTCATGTCGATCGGCTTCGCGCCGAACGTCGAGAACTACGGGCTCGAGAACACCGGCGTCAAGCTCACCGACCGCGGCGCGATCGACATCGACGACTACATGCGCACCAACGTGCCCCACATCTACGCGATCGGCGACGTCACGGCGAAGCTGCAGCTCGCGCACGTCGCCGAGGCGCAGGGCGTCGTCGCCGCCGAGACGATCGGCAAGGCCGAGACCATGACGCTCGGCGACTACCGCATGATGCCCCGGGCGACCTTCTGCTCGCCGCAGGTCGCCTCGTTCGGCCTCACCGAGCAGCAGGCGCGCGATGCCGGCTACGACGTGAAGGTCGCCAAGTTCCCGTTCTCGGCCAACGGCAAGGCGAACGGGCTCGGCGAGCCGATCGGCTTCGTCAAGCTCATCGCCGACGGCGAGCACCTCGAGCTGCTCGGTGGCCACCTGATCGGCCCCGACGTCTCGGAGCTTCTGCCGGAGCTCACGCTCGCGCAGAAGTGGGACCTCACCGCTCTGGAGGCGGCGCGCAACGTGCACACGCACCCGACGCTGTCGGAGGCCGTGCAGGAGGCCTTCCACGGTCTCGCCGGCCACATGATCAACCTGTAGCTCCGACGGCCGGAGTCTCGAGCCGTTCGAACGTTCCGAGGGCCGGCGCTGCCCGAAGGTCAGTAGCCGAGCGCGCGGGCCAGCTTCGAATCGGATGCCGCCGGCCGGCCGCCGGCGGCGAACACGGCCTCCTCCACGGCCGCGAAGAACGCGCGCGGGTCGGCCGATGCGGCCGGGCCCAGTTCGATCTCCCACTCTCGCCATCTGCGCACGACACCGGTGCCCACATCGGTCGCGGTGACGTGGTCGTCGACGAATTCCGCAACCACCTGGTCATCGGGCGCGCGGAGGGCATACGCCGTCCGGGTGTTGAGGATGCGGGCGATCAGACGGAGGTCGCCATCCGTCACCTCGCGGACGACCGCGCGGACCGCATCCGGAACGTCTTCCTCCTCGTCGCCGCCGAGCGGCCAGTGCTGCTCGGTGCGTCCGCCACCGATGCGCGGACCCTTGATGTGCCATCCGGCGTCGGGGCCGCCGCTGCGCCGGCGCAGCGCATAACCGGCGGAAGCCAGCGCGTACTCGGCGGTGTCGTAGTACCGCGCGTCCAGCTCCCGCAGCTCAGAGTCGCCGACAGCGGCGACACCGGGCAGTCGGGTCCAGTCCGGCAGCGGGGTCGCATCGTCAGCGTCGTACTTGCGCTCGATCTCCACCGAGTGCGAGGGCTGGCCGCTCTGATCGGCCGAGCCCGAAGATGCGGTCTCGTCAGCGGCGCTCACGGGGCGAGTCGCTGTAGGGGTCGATGTCGTCCTGCGACTCGACGAACCAGAACTCGGCCTCCGTCGGTCCATCGTGCTCGCCCGTGTTCTCCGGCGCGCCCTTGCGCTCGTAGACCACCTGTGTCTCGCTGTACGGGACGATGAGTTTGTCGAGATCGGGGTCCTCCAGGGGCAGGAGCTGTCCGTCAAGGGGTCCGCCGTGCAGACGTGCGATAGCCATGGACCGAGCCTAGTCCCGCGCCCCCCGCGCACGGGCGGCGACCCGGCGGGCGCCGGGACGAGCAGTCAGCCGGTTGCCGGCGCCTAGGCTTGGTCTGTGAAGCCGTTCGTCCTCCTCGCCACCCGGGCCGAGGACGTGCCGGCCGACGAGGAGTACGCGCTCTTCCTGCGCTACTCCGGGCTCTCCGAGAGCGAGCTCGTGCGAGTGCGACTGGAGTCGGGTCCGATGCCGTCGCTCCGCCTCGACGAGCTGTCGGGCATCTTCGTCGGCGGCGGCCCGTTCAACGCATCGGATGCCGCCGAGCTCAAGTCTCCGGTGCAGCGCCGGGTCGAGGCCGAGTTCGCCGCACTGCTCGACGAGGTGGTCGCCCGCGACTTCCCCTTCCTGGGCGCCTGCTACGGAGTCGGCACGGTCGGCGCGTACCTCGGCGCGACGATCGACCGCACCTACGCGGAGGCGATCGGCGTCGTGCCGGTCTCCCTCACCCCCGAGGGCGCGGCGGATCCCCTGCTGGCCGGGATGCCGGACAGGTTCGAGGCGTTCGTGGGCCACAAGGAGGCGATCAGCTCGCTGCCGGCATCCGCTGTCCTTCTCGCGTCGTCCCCCGAGTGCCCGGTGCAGATGTTCCGGGTCGGCGAGAACGTGTACGCCACCCAGTTCCATCCCGAGCTCGATGTCGAGGGCATCACCACCCGCATCCATGCGTATTCCGGCTACGGATACTTCGCGCCCCACCAGCTGGAGGTCACGCTCACCGCGGTGCAGCGCGCGCCGGTGTCGCATCCGAGCCGCATCCTGCGCACGTTCGTCGAGCGCTACGCCCGCTGAGCTCCATTCGACGCCGAGCGCTGCTCACACTGACGAGCGCGGTCAACCCGTCATCCGCGCTCGCCAGTGCGAACAGCGGTCGGCGGCAGAAAGGCCGAGCTCAGAACGACGGCGGCGTGTGCCAGATGCGCTCGATGTAGTCGCGCATCGACCGGTCGGACGAGAAGAACCCGGTGCGGGCGACGTTGAGGATCGCCGACCGGGTCCACGCGTCCTGGTCGGCATACGCGGCATCCACGCGCGCCTGCGCCGCGATGTACGAGGAGTAGTCGGCGAGCACCATGAACCGGTCGTCGTAGAGCAGGTTCGACACGATGGGCTCGAACGTCGTGCGGTCCCCGCCGGAGAACGCGCCCGAGGCGATGAGGTCGAGGGCGCGGCGCAGGTTGTCGTCGGCCTGGTAGAACTCGGCCGGCTTGTACCCCTTGGCCCACAGCGCCTCGACCTCGGGCTCGCTCATGCCGAAGAGGAAGAAGTTGTCGTCGCCGACGAGCTCGCGGATCTCGACGTTCGCGCCGTCGTCGGTGCCGATCGTGAGAGCGCCGTTCAGCGCGAACTTCATGTTGCCGGTGCCGGAGGCCTCCTTGCCGGCGAGCGAGATCTGCTCCGACAGGTCGGCCGCCGGAATCACGCGCTCGGCGAGCGTGACGTTGTAGTTCGGCGGGAACAGCACCTTGAGCCGCCCCTCCACGCGCGGATCGGAGTTCACGACCGACCCGACGCCGTTGATGAGGTGGATGATGTGCTTGGCCATCGCGTACCCGGGCGCCGCCTTGGCTCCGAAGATGAAGGTGCGAGGCTGCACGTCGGCCGCGGCGACCCGGCCCGAGACGATGCCCTCGTACGCGGTCACGATGTGCAGCACGTTGAGCATCTGGCGCTTGTACTCGTGCAGACGCTTGACCATCACGTCGAGCATGTGGCCGTCGCTGACCTCGAAGCCGTCGCGCTGTCGCAGCACCTCGCTGAGCCGGCGCTTGTTGGCGGCCTTGACCGCGGCGAAGCGGGCGCGGAACTCGGGGTCTTCCGCGTGCGACTCGAGCTCCCTCAGCCGCTCCAGGTCGGTCACCCACCCCGACCCGAGGGCGTCGGTGATCAGCGCCGACAGCTCCGGGTTCGCGAGCCGCAGGAACCGGCGCGGGGTGACGCCGTTCGTGACGTTCGTGAACTTGCCCGGGAAGAACTCGTCGAAGTCGGGCAGCACCTTCTCGCGCAGCAGCTGGGAGTGCAGTTCGGCGACGCCGTTCACCTTGGCGCCCGCGACCGTGGCCAGGTACGCCATGCGCACCGAGCGCACGGGTTGCTCGCCGATGATCGACATGTCACGGATGCGCATTTCATCGTCGCCGAACCGTTCGCGCACCTCGTCGAGGAAGTCGTCGTTGATGCGGTAGATGATCTCCAGGTGGCGGGGCAGCAGCTGACCGAGGAGCTCCACCGACCAGACTTCCAGCGCCTCGGGCAGAAGCGTGTGGCACGTGTACGCGAAGCACTGCTGGGTGATCGCCCACGCGGCATCCCACTCCATCTTCTTCTCGTCCACGAGCACGCGCATGAGCTCGGGCACGGCGATGACCGGATGGGTGTCGTTGAGCTGGAAGATGACGCGATCGGGCAGCTTCGTGAGGTCGAAGTCCTTCCGGAGCGTGACCTCGAGGAAGTCCTTGATGGATGCCGCGACGAAGAAGTACTGCTGCTGCAGGCGCAGCTCCTTGCCCTGCGGCGTGGAGTCCTCGGGGTAGAGCACTTTCGAGATGTTCTCGGCGTAGGTCTGTGCGCGGACGGCCTCTTCGTAGTCGCCGGAGTTGAACACGCGCAGGTCGAAGGAGTTCGTGGCGACGGCGCTCCACAGCCGGAGCGTGTTCACGCGGCCGTTCTGGTAGCCCGGAACCATGTAGTTGTAGGGCACGGCCTGCACGTTCCAGCCGGGGATCCAGCGCGACCGCGTCACTCCCCCGTCGTCGTACGTCTCGGTGTGGCCGCCGAACGCGATCGTCTGCGCGGCCTCGGGGTGCGGGAACTCCCACGGCGAGCCGTACGCGAGCCACGCGTCGGGCTGCTCCACCTGCTGGCCGTCGACGAACGTCTGACGGAAGATGCCGTACTCGTACCGGATGCCGTACCCGGTGTTCGGCACGCCGATCGTGGCCAGGGAGTCGATGAAGCAGGCGGCGAGGCGACCGAGTCCGCCGTTGCCGAGACCCGGCTCGACCTCCTGCTGGCGCAGCTGCTCGATGTCGACACCGCACGCGGCGAGCGCCTCGGTCGCGATGTCGGTGAGCCCGCTCGCGAGCAGGTTGTTGTCGAGCTGCCGACCCAGCAGATACTCGGCGGACAGATAGCAGACGCCCTTCGCCTGCTTTTCGCGCTGGCGGCGGCCGTCTTCGAGCCACCGGGCCATCAGGTAGTCGCGCACCGTGTAGGCGAGGGCGAAGTAGCGGTCGGTGACGCTCGAGTTCGACAGCGAGACGCCGCGGTCGAAGTTGAGGTTCAGCAGGAACTCGCGCACGAAGCCGTCGACCGTACTGGCGGGAGCCGAGACCGGCGCGATCGCGAGCGGATGCGTCGCGCGGAGCGGCTGCGCAGCCGCGGCGGCGGAGGAGGCGAGGGGGACGTCGTGGGGCATGGTACGAAACTACAGATCGGAGTTGTATTCCGCCGCATCGAGGTTGGACCGGAGCGGCAGGATTTACACGCTCGTCACGTGCTGGCGCAGTGGCCATGGGCCGAGTGGGAGAGGAGCTGGCGCTAAGCCCGTCCGTCGATGACACGGTCGACGGATGCCGTGCCCGCAGCCTGGTGATCGGCGAGACCGGCGCCGAGTCCGATGTCGACGAGCACGATGGATCCTGCGTACTCAGGACCACGGCCGGTGACCAGCCCGGCTTTCACCGCACCGAACGTCACGGTGACGGAGGCCGGCAGCACGATGCCGTCGCTCGACCCGTCGTCGGGCTGCAGACCGCTCGGCAGGTCGACGGCGATGACCCGCGGGCGGCCGCCGCGCACCGCGGGCAGCAGCGCCTCGACGACGGCTCGGGCGGTGCCGCGCAGGGCGGGATCCGAGGATGCTCCGATCCCGAGGATTCCATCGAGCACGATGTCGTAGTCGGATGCCGCTGCCACGGCCTCCGGCAGGTCGACCTTCCGGCCGCCGGCGGCGACTGCCGCGCCCAGCCCTGCTCCGTGCGCCCGGTCGGAGGTGAGGAAGACGTCGACCGTGACGCCGGCCATCTCGGCGAGGTGGGCAGCCGCGAAGAGCGCATCTCCGCCGTTGTCGCCGCTCCCGGCGAGCACGAGGACTCGTCCGCCGTCAGGTCGCGAGCTCGCCCGCTGCGACCTTCGCCAGCGCGGCCGCCGCGCGTTGCATGAGTGGTTCGCCCGCGTCGAGCAGCGGCTTCTCGGCGGCGCGCACTTGATCGGCGGTGTACGTCGGCACGGTCTCAGGCATGTGCGGCCACTCGCTCCTTCTCTTCGTCGGTGCGTGCCTTCGTCAGCTCCTCCGTCGCCAGCCGCACGCTGCGTTCGGCGCGCTTGACGCGGCGCTGCGCGAAGGTCGACGACCCGAAGCGCTCCCGGATCCGGTCCTCTTTCTCGTGCACGCTCGTGATGATGTAGGCGCCCGCGATCAGGATCACCTGGGCCGACAGGTTGAACCACAGCAGCAGCGCGATCAGCGACGCGAACGAGGCCAGCAGCGGGTTGTTGCCGGCGCCGGCGACGAACAGGCTCGACAGCTGCTGCAGCACGGAGAGGCCGACGGCGCCATAGAGCGCCCCGGGGATCAGCGTGCGCCACGACGCCTTGACGCCCGAGAGTGTGCGGAACAGGACCGCGATCGCGGCGGCATCCAGCACGAAGACGATGATGATCGACACCGCTCGTGTGCCGATCACCGACAGCGGGTTGCCCTCCGAGAGGCCGAGGAACTCGCGCGAGCGCGCCGATTCCGGCGTTCGCCAGGAACGTGATGGCAGCGGATGCCGCGAACGCGGCGCCGATTCCGATGGCGATCAGCAGATTGCGCAGCAGCACCCAGATGAAGAAGATGTCGTCGTTGAGGTTCTCGGCCAGGGCGCGGAACGCCACGCGGAGGGATCCGATCGCCCCGATGGCCGCGCCGACCAGACCGATGATCGACAGGACGGTCGTGAGGGTGAGGCTCACGCGGGATCGCCGCTGACGACGGGTCGATGAGGCCGTCTTCTCCGACGAGACCCGGGATCGCGGCGTTGACGGACGTGACCAGCGCCTCGAGAAGCTCTGGGTTGCCGGCGAACACGAGACCCGCGATCGAGAAGCCCAGCAGCACCCCCGCGAACACGCTGAAGAGGGTGCGGTAGGTCACGCTGTCGGCCAGCATCGGCCCGTGGTTCTCCATATACAGCAGCAGAGCGCGCACCGGTTTGCGTTGGAGCGCCCAGGCGGTGATGCGCGCGATGAGGTTGGCCATGGACTCAGGCTATGCGGCCGCGGCTCTCGCCCACCGGGGACTTGACGCGCGCGAGCCCTGGGACTTCTGAGATGAGCGAGGGGATTGGGGAGAGTTGCAGGTATCCGCTGCATTGCGCTGAGCGCGTGACGGATCCCGAGAGCGCAGTGCTCTCACGTACCGACGAGCATGTTCACGTACCACCCTCCCGTGGCATCCCCAGCGAAGACTCCCGCCCATGCGCCGAGCACCATCCACGGTCCGAAGGGAATGGCGGTCTTGCGTCCGGCTCGGCCGATGACCATCAGCACGACCCCGTACAAGCCACCGAGAATGAACGCTGCGAGCGCACCCACGGCGAAAGTCATCCAACCCAGCCAGCTCAGGTACAGACCGACGACTCCGGCGAGTTTGACGTCGCCACCGCCCATTCCACCTGCCCGAACAATCCGCAAGACCAGGTAGAACGCATAAAGCATGCCCATGCCGATGGCAGCTCGCCATAACCCAGCCCACTGATCAGTGAGGGCCGCGGTAGCGGTGAACAGGCCTCCGGCAACCAGATAGCTAGGCAAGACGATGCTGTTGGGCAGGCGGTGGGTCTTCACATCGATGAGCGCGAGCACAATGCTGATCGCCGCGAAGTACAGGAAAGCGACGATCACCGAGACCAGCACCCAGCCTTCAGCCCACGATCGTACTTCGGCGGAATCGTTCCGCAAGAACCACCAAGCGATCACACCGAAGGCGGCGCCCGTGAGTGCCTCTACAAGCGGGCGAAGTGGGGGGATGCGGGCGCGACACGACGCGCATCTGCCTCTGAGGACCAGCCAAGAGATGATCGGAACGCCATCCCACGGCGTGAAGAGCACTCCACACGAGGCGCATCGACCCGGCGCGACTGTGGAAGCGGGAGCCGCCATCCGAAGGGCGAGCAGATGGAGGAACGACCCGACGAAGAAGCCCGAGATCGTGGAGACGATCACGAGGATCGGAACAAGGTCATCGACCTCGCTACCGCTCCACCGTGTGGGCAAGAGGTCCATCGACACGATGTCGCTGATGGTGGCGACCGACGCCCTCACCGATGACGACATGACTGCGGGGAGTAGAGCGACTCGGTCACAGTGTCGGAGTTTAGGTCAAGGTCGCGTCCGCCATTCGGGAGCCTGTGGAATGCCAGCCCGGTGGCGCTTGTGGATTGGACGGATCGGACCTTCGTTCACGACGAGAGGGGGGACCGACTGCTGAGCAGGCTCGCCGGGAAAGAAGGATCAATGGCGGTCAGCCGTCGAGGATCTCGAGGCGCACAAGCACTGAGCTGCCGTCGCCAAGGCCCTCGGCATCCCGCACCTTCTTCTTCAGCGGCAGCGAGTACGAGCCGCTCGCGGAGTCGGGGAAGATCGACGTCGTCCACTCGGTGCCGCCGATGCGTGCCCGAACGCGCACGGAACCGAAGCCGCGGGCAGGGCGCGGAATCTCGCGGATGTCGGCGCTCAACTCGGGAGGGACGGCCGTGAAGTACCACGACGCGTCATCGCGTGCGTCCCAGCGGAAGACTTCGCCGTCGAACTCGATGATCACGGCTTCTTCACCTCGGTGACCTTCTGCACGTGGCTGAGCGGGCTCGCTACCGACGCGGCTCCGGAAGCGCCGTATTCGGTCGGACGAGCGGCCAACAGGATGGGCACGAGGAGTCGAATCTGCGTGCGCATGCGGCGAGTCTAACCAGCGCCATAGAGCGCACCGACGGGGATCATCCGCAGCGCCAGCAGCGCGAAGGTGCCGCCGAGCAGCAGCACCGAGATCACCAGAGCGAGCACCGATCGGCCCTTGCGCGTCGGTCGCTACACTGCAAGCACCAGTCCGGCAACCGCCGAGGCCACCGCGCAGAAGAACGCAGCGATGATCAGCAGGTTGAGCAGTCGGCCGAGCGTCGGCATGGTGGGACCGACCCAGAGGTAGACGAAGACGCCAGCGACCAGTCCGAGGATGCTGAGCGTGAGTGAGGCTGCGGCGGGGCCGTTCCGCGATGTCGCCGGATGAGCGTCGACGGCGCCGGCGCGGCGTAGTTGGTGGCGCGCGGCTGGTAGGTCACTGGACGAGGTGGAGGCCGATATTCGCCCATGCGGGGAGCGCGACTGAGGATCTGGTCGAGGAACGGTTCGGGCAAGGGCGCTTCGGTTCGCGCGGCCCGCTTCGGAGGACTCTCCGCGACGGTCGAGGCTGGTGCCTGTGCGTCGACCCTCGCTCGGAGTCGGCTCTGGCGCGGTTGACGCCGGCGGTGGCGGCATCCGCTGCCGACGCGGACGCTGGGGTCGGCCGTGGAGATTCATCCTGTTTGGTGACTGTCGCGGTCGCCGCGCGCCGGGCAGCGCGGGTGGTCGGCAGCTGGTCGGGCAAGGGTTCGACGAGCGCGGCCGGAACGTCCGCCGGTGGCTGGGTCGGAGACGCCTCGGTCGGCATTTGATAGTGGTCGGTCCACGCCGATCCGTTCCACCACCGCAGCCGCGCCGCATGCGGTGAGTCGGCGTACCAGCCGGGCGGCGGGTTCGGCGACGTCGGAGCGTCAGTCATCATCTCCCCCAAGAGACCTTGCCGACAGGGTCCAACCCCCGGGATGCACTGCCGTGCTCACACCCGCTCCGCGGGGCCGCGGCGGGGCGATTGATGACAAATCCGCGACGTCACCGGTGCTCGGATGCCGGCATCCGTGCGTGCGGTTGAATCATTCTGTGACCGCGAAACGACCCCGAAGGAGTGCGTGTGCCTGACTGGGCCGTCATGGTTCTCAGCGTCATCGGCGGGTTTCTGCTGCTGTGGCTCGTTCTGCTCGGCGTGCTCTGGGTGCAGCAGAGGCGGGCGGGAAAGTCCATGGACTGGCGCGAGATCCTGCGGCTCGTTCCCGATGTGATGCGGCTCGTGCGCCGACTTGCCGCCGATCCCACTGTGCCGCGCGGCACGCGCTGGTGGCTCATCGCACTGCTCGGCTATCTGCTGCTGCCGATCGACCTGGTGCCCGATTTCATCCCGGTGCTCGGGTACGCCGACGACGCGATCATCGTCGCGATCGTGCTGCGGTTCGCGATCCGCCACGCCGGGCACGACGCGATCGAGCGGCACTGGCCAGGCACCCCGGAGGGGCTGGCCAGCGTCCTGGCTCTTGTGCGGGCTACTTCATGACGCTACTTGTTGAAGCTCACTCGAATGTGTGCACGCTGTCGTCTGACAGTGTCAGTTCGAATCTGCCGGTCGTGAGCGAGAGCGTCTTCGCCGTCTTCCACACATATGTATAGGTGTCGCTGCCGGCGTCGTAGCTCAGCCCCGTGCCGCTGACCGTCGTCACCGGGATCGGCTCGCCCTCGGGCGTCGGGTCGGTGCCCTCGGCGACGAAGCGCGCCGACGTCACCACCTCGAGGCCCTTATCGCCGTCCAGCGAGAACTTGACGGGAATCGCCTGCCCCGGTTTCGCCAGATTCGTGCCCGTCGACGAGACGGGACTGAAGAAGCCCGAGAACTCGAACGGCTCCGGGTAGCCGAGGGTGAACGGCGAGAAGTCTGTCGTCACGCCGCAGACTTCGCCCTCGACCCGACTCGTGGTGATGTCCTGCCATTGCCCTTGGGCGGTGTCGAAATGAAACAGGCGGGGAATCTGGCCCGGGAGGTTGGCAGGGTCATATTTGATGCACACGGTGGCCGAGCCGTCGAAGGGCACGTCTGTGCTCAGATGGTAGTAGAGCGGTGGATAGCTGGTGAGCTGGAATCCGTCTGCGACGGGTCCCGTCGAGGTCAGTACTGCGGTGGTCTCTCCCGTCCAGTCGGCGGGATATGACGCTGTGACCTGAGTCGGCCCGAGTGTCAGCTGAGCGGGCTCCCCTGCAGCGTGGTCTGAGACTGGGCACCCGGCGCTGCGGTGACCTGGAATCCGTCCCAACTGCCCGCCGGCCAGTAGCGCTCCGAGCGCACACCGGCGACCAGCTGATAACTGCCGAAAGGGTATCGGACGGGAGGGTGAAATCCGCCAGAAGAGTGCCGTCGTCCGCCACCGTGTCCGAACCGATGTAGACGGCATTGGCCGGAAGACCGCCGCCGTACAGGGCGAAGAAGAAGTAGTCGAGATTCGGCGCTATCCATAGCTCCAGATCTTCTCCCGGCGTCAAGCCGGATGCCGAGACCGACGCCGAAACGCCCGGGAACAGCGCTGGCGACCCTCCGCCGCCATCAACCGTTAGGCCCTGCCCGATGATGGCGGACAGATCCTCGAGATCCGCGTCCTCGAGATTAGCCGCGACGAACCGACCAGGTACGACCAGTGTGGCGATAGTCACGGCCGTCGGCTCAGCGCCGTCGATCGGCGGTTCGCTTAGCCCGAAGACGCGGAGGCTGTGCCCCGACCATGCGGGCAGCGGACCGCCCCACGTGGAGGCACCACCCTCGTGGGAAGATAGCGATTCGCTCGGTTGAAGAGTCACCCAGAAGGTGTCTCGGAAATCTTCGGTCACCTCGGCGAACGCGCCCCAAGTCTCCGGCCTCCACAACTGGTCGATCTCTCCTTGTGCCGTGAAGTCCGTGCCGAAACCGAAATGCTTGATTACCTCCGAGTTGTTGGTTATGTCGAGTCTCAGCAGTGGCAGAGGGTCAAGAAGCTCGTCACCCCCAAACGGTGAGGTCACAGAAGAGGCCGTCTCCCAGCTGATGTGACACCGTCTTCGGTGATCGGGAAGCCCGAAACTGTCGACCAGACGAGCGGCGGCGGGTCTTCGGCGAACGCGGGACCGACACTGATCCCTGCGACAACCAGCACCCCAGCGAGCGCCGCGGACCCCAGCAAGCGTGACTTCGACATGGCGAACCTCATCCCGGATGGTCGCTGCATCCCCGAGCACCGACCCGGCGACCACGGTGTCACCGTGGCCGCATCCTCCACCTCCCGTTGCTGTGTGTCAATGGAGCGCCGCCACCGTGCATACCGTTCGACGAGGCGGCCGAGGCAGTTCGACCAGCCCTCCACGTGAAGGTCTCGCTCCTCCGGCGTCTCGAATCCCGAGTGGCGCACGGTGACGAGCGTCGTGGCATCAGCAATGCGTTCGAGGGCGATCTCTGCATCGGTCGAGTGCTGCTCGCCGTCCCACCGCCATGCAAGCCGCAGAGAGCGCGGCGGATCGACGGCAAGAACGGTGCCGAGCACGGCGAGCTCGCCCACCTCCGACCGGATCTCCCATACGCCCTGCGGCCGCGGATCGACCACCGCGGTCGTTTCCAACCGGGGCGGCCAGATCCATTCGGTGAGCGCAGACGCATCGGTGAAGTCGCGCCACACTTGCGAAACGGATGCCGCCACCGTTGCTTCTTCCGTCATTTCATACACGCGGCCACCCTAGCGACGGCAGCCGACACCTGGCAGGCGGGTTGTGAGAGGCCTCGGTATGGCTGGCCCGGCCAGCCCGAGTACGCGGTTCCTGCACAAGCGTCGCTCAACGATGGCTATCCACAGGCACTCGAAGATTTGTTCGATGATGTCGGAGGCCCTCCCTAGATTGGACATATGAACGAACCCGTCGAATTCGCGAGTGACCCGCTCGCTGGTATCGACGAGGCCGTCGCAGCGTTGCGTGAGGCGTGGGCTCGCGGCGACCACGGACCGCTGGTGGACGTTTCGGCGCTGAAGGGCGCCCATCTCATTGCGGTGAACAACGCCCTCGGCCTTCTGCAGCGCCGCACCAGCGCGGTGCACGCGCCGGTCGCCGCAGAGATCATGCGGGAGTCACGGCCGGAGTTCGGCAGCGAAGGGCTGGCGAAGCAGCAGGGCTTCCGAAACCCGGCGGTGCTCATCGCCTCGACGACCGGCACCTCGACCGGTGACGCCCAGAGACTGGCGAAGGTCGGAGAAGCCACCGCGCCGCGGACCACCCTTACCGGTGAAGCGGCTCCCGCGCGGCATCCGCATGTCGCGAAGGCGCACAATTCCGGCGACATCGGCATTGCCGCCGCCTCGGCGATCATCACCATGCTCGACCGGGCGGCTCTCCGTGCGGATCGGGCGTCGCTCGACGAAGCAGAGCGCATCCTCGCCGAACAGGCGGTCGGCCTGAGCGCCGATCAGCTCGCCAAGGTGATCGCGCGCGCCGAGGCTCACCTCGACCCCGACGGACTCGAGCCGAAAGAGCGGAATGCTCGGGGGGAGCGAAGCTTCCTCATGTACGAGCGAGATGGCATGTTCCACTTCACCGGCAAGTGCGATGTCGAGTCCGGAGCACCCATCAAGACGGTGATCGAGGCGATGGTCACCGCTGACTTCCGTGCTGGAGCAGACGACCCGCATCGCGCACCGGATCCCGACTCCGACATGCGGTCCGTGCCGCAGCGCCAGCTCGACGCACTCGTTCTCATCGCGCGCCACGTACTCGGATGCGAACACAACGACGTTCCCCTCGCCGGCGCGACGGTGGTGGTGCGAATGACGCTGGAAGACCTGCAGAGCGGCACCGGGCACGCGCTGATCGACGGCCTCAATCAGCCGGTCAGCATCGCCACCGCGCGGAGGATGGCCGCCGGCGGCGGCATCATCCCCTGCATCCTCGACTCGGCAGGGCAGATCCTCGACTGGGGCCGCGAGAAGCGATTGTTCACCCGAGCGCAACGCCTCGCGCTGGTCGAACGCGACGGCGGATGCGCGATGTGCGGACTTCCACCGGGCATGACCCGAGCGCACCACATCGAATGGTGGCATCGAGATCGCGGACCGACAGATCTGGCGAATGGCGTGCTGCTGTGCGAGTCCTGTCACCATCGCATCCACGACAACGGCTGGGACGTCCGGATCGAGGGCAAGGGAACCACGCGCGAAGGTCTGGTTCATCCCGCCCCCGCATGTCGATCCCGACCGCACCCCACGAATAGGCGGCAGAGCCCGGTTCGACTATCTGGCTGCGTGACGCGACGGTCCGTCTTGAACCGCTGCGACTATCGAGCTGCGTGACGCGACCGTGCATCTTGGCCCGCCTCGAAACCGGCGCGAGCACTTCGTCGCACGACCACTCGGCCGCATGATGCCAGCATGGTGGCCGCCGCGAACCGACCTCACCAGAGCGGGTGGATCGACTCCCGCAGATGGCGGTCGTACACCGCGTACACGGCAGCGTCGAAGGCGTCGATGTCGAAACCGCCCTCAAGCAGTGCCGCGGCATCCGCGTTCGATTCCGCCTGACGCACGTTGCGAGCACCGGGAATCACGCTCGTCACGCCCGCACGCGATGCGATCCACGCGAGCGTGGCCGCAGGCAGCGATACACCCTCCGGCAGAACGGAAGCGAGCTCGGATGCCGCAGCCAGACCCACTTCGTAATCCACACCCGAGAAGGTCTCGCCGCGATCGAACGCCTCGCCGTGCCGGTTGTACGAACGGTGATCGTTCTCGGCGAACGACGTGTTCGCGGTGTACCGGCCGGAGAGCAGACCCGACGCGAGCGGCACCCGCGCGAAGATCGCGACGCCTGCGGCCTCAGCCTCCGGGAGCACCTCGTCGAGCGGCTTCAGGCGGAGCGGGTTGAAGATGATCTGCACGTTCGTGACGTTCGGCCGCGCGATCGCGGCGAGCGCCTGAGCGCACGTCTCGACCGAGACGCCGTACGCCGCAATCGCCCCATCCGCCACGAGAGCATCGAGCGCGTCGTAGGTGGCGGCATCCTCGATCACCGCAGTCGGCGGGCAGTGCAGCTGGACGAGGTCCAGCGTGTCGACGCCGAGATTGGTGCGCGACCGATCGGTCCACGCGCGGAAGTTCTCCGGCGTGTAGTTCGCGGGCTCCTGGGCGAGTCGCCGCCCCATCTTCGTTGCGACCGTGATGCCGTGGCCGGGACGCTCCCCGAGAAAGCGCCCGATGATCGACTCGCTGCGCCCGTCACCGTAGACGTCGGCGGTGTCGAACAGCGTCACGCCGCGATCGACGGATGCCGCGAGCACGCCGAGCGCGTCCTCTTCGCTCACCGCGCCCCAATCGGCGCCGAGCTGCCAGGTTCCGAGGCCGATCGCCGACACTGAGCGACCGGTTCGACCGAGAGGTCGTTGCTGCATGGGGGATTCTCCTTCGTCCGCGGCGGCGAGGGGCCGGATCCAGCATGTCACGATGCGCGAGCCTCTCGATCGCCGCGGGTCGACCCGCAGGCATCCGCTCGAGAGCGAGCTGGAGTGGTCATCGTGAGAGTGGGATGCCGTGACCGCCACGTCCGCGGCAAAGCCCAGCCGAAGTGGGTCTCGATCCGCTCCAAGTGGACCGGTCCTGACAGCCGCGACAGCTCGCACTTGACCCTCACACTGTGTCATGGTCGAACGTGGTTCGTGTCATGTACACCATCGGAGAATTCGCCGCCCTGGGACGGGTGAGCGTGCGGATGCTGCGTCATTACGACGCGATCGGCCTGCTCGCTCCCGCGGATGTGGACGAGCGCACCGGCTACCGCCGCTACGCGATCGATCAGCTGCCACTGCTGCTGAGGATCGCGGAGCTGCGCGAGCTCTGGCGTCGGGCTCGACCGCATCGCGGATCTGAGTGACGGCCGCCGATCCGGACGCCGCCCTACGGTCCGTTCTGACCGAGCGGAGAGCGGAGCTGGAGGCATCCGTCGCCGGCGACCGTGCCCGCATCGCCCGGATCGAGCGTCGTCTCCGACTCCTGGAAGGAACCACTGTGTCGAACGTCATCTACAAGTCCATCGAGCCCGTCACCGTCTACGCGACGCACGGCACCGCACCCGGGATGGGTCCCGAAAACGTCGGACCCGCCGTGGGCCCGATCATGGAGCGGCTCAACATGGCGCTTCACGCTGCAGGACGCCCGCTGATCGAGCCCGGCATCTTCTGGTACGACGCCCAACCCGACGACACGTTGGGGGTGCATGTCTCCTTCGTCGCCGAGGCCGAACCGGTCGCCGCGCCCGGTTACGACGTGGTGGAACTGCCCGCTGTGCCGACTGCGGCGACCCTGCTGCATCGCGGCGACATGAGCGGCATCGGCGAGTCGTGGTCGGCGTTGATGGAGCAGGTCGTCGCGGACGGCTACCGGGTCGTCGGCCCTGCCCGCGAGGTCTACCTGAACGCCGACGGACACGAGCCGGGACCCGACTGGCTGACCGAGCTGCAGGCTCCGGTCGAGCAGGTATCCCGAGGAAGGTGACGTCGACATCGGCTGCACCTCCGTTGACGGCCACCTCCACCGGCTCCCCCTGATCACCCGTCGCGAGGTCCACCGCGCGCACGGGCGCCGGCGGAGCCGGCGGTTCGGTCGTGCACGAGCAGCGTGTCGACGAGCACGGCCGCGACAGCAGTCAGGACGTACACGACGAGATCGCGGGCGTCGAAGACCGTGCCGAGCACGAGCATCGCGGGCGGAAAGGCCGAGAGCGCTTCGGGCACCCCGGTGAGCTGGAAGAGCTCGACCGCGATGCACCAGCCGGCCGTGACGACGCCCACCGCGGACGCCGGCAGCCGCGGGGCGACGATCACGACGACGAGATAGACGGCGACCGTGTAGAGCGCGTCGCCGGCGATGTCCGTGCCGTCAGTATCGGGAAGGAACGCGTGGACACAGAGCCCGGCAGCGACGACGACCGCCAGGGCGATGCCGGCCACGAGTCGTCGGCGCCTCGTCCCTCGGTACGATGACGGTCCCGGTGCCCCCGGTGCGCTCGGTCCACTCGATGCGCTCGGTGTGCTCATGGAATCACCCCCGCTGCTCGAGCCGGACCGGCATACGCCTCAGCCAACGTCGCCGCGGTGTCATGCGCATTCAACCCGCTCGGATTCGGCACGACCCACAGTTCCGCTCCGCCCAGCGTCTCGAGCTGTCGACCGCTCACCGCGCGCGGCCGGTCGAATCCCTGCCGATAGGCCGTCAGGCCGACGACCGCGACGACGCGCGGCGCGAGCTCTTCCATGCGGTCTTCCAGCCGGCGAGCGCCTTCGCGCAGCTCTGCTCTCGTCAGCTCGTCCGCCCGGACGGTGGCGCGCGATACGAGGTTGGAGATGCCGATCCTCGCGTCGAGGAACATCTGCCGATCGGCATCTGAGATCCCGCTGTCGGCGATCACCGGAACCCTCGGGATGATGCCCGCCCGCACCAGAGCGGGATAGAACCGGTTGCCGGGGTGCGCGAAGTGCACGCCGGTCGCTGCCGTCCACAGGCCCGGATTGATTCCGACGAAGATGAGCAGCGGATGCCGCGGCATGAGATCGGGGACGGTGACGTTCCGGTACGTCTCCAACTCGGCGCGCGTGAATCCCACCAGGCAAGTCTGCCGCCCGGGCGGCAGGGCCCTCGACCGAAGTGCTGTCTCGAGGAGACGTAGCGCAGAGCGACCGGCTTTCGGTCGGTTCCAGGCAGTGCCATCGTGGGCGCATGGAGATCACCGAGTGGTGGCCGCAGCTGGACGCCGACGCGAAGGCGTGGCTCATCGCGCACAACGGCGAAGCCGTGTCCCCGGAAGTGCTGAGCAAGATCGTGGCGGCCGGAGGTGCGGTCGCGTCCGATGCCTGGTGGGTCGGTGAGTCAGGACCGGACGGCTTCTCTTTCTCCGACAGGGCTGTCGACTGGATCGAGACCACCGCCAACGGCGAGACCGACTGATTGAGACTCACGCGGGCCAGATGACCGACCGGCGCGAGCGGTCAGCGTCCGCTCCCGGCCGAGGGTGAACGCGTAGTGTCGCACCATGCCCGAGGTCGTGGTTGGCGGGGTGCGCATCGCGTACCGGCGGCGTGGGAGCGGGGCGCCGCTCGTTCTGTTCCACGGAGCGTTCGAAGACTCTCGGGTCTGGGCTGACGAACTCGAGCGACTCAGCTCGCACCTTGACGTGATCGCGTGGGACGCACCCGGGTGCGGTGCATCCGGGGATGTGCCCGCAGGGTGGGGTGAGGCGGACTGGGCGGATGCAGCATCCGGATTCATCACGGCCCTCGGACTGCGGCACCCCGCAGTTGCGGGCTTCTCGCTCGGGTCGATGATCGCCCTGCTTCTCGCCCGCGACCATCCCACGTCCGTCGGGCGGCTCGTTCTCGTCGGCGCCTATGCGGGCTGGGGTGGGTCGCTCTCCTCCGCCGCGCTTGAAGAGCGCATCGCGGCTGTGGAGTTCACGATGACGCACCCGGCCGAAGAGTGGGCGGACGACTTCCTCGATTCCGTTTTCGCGCCGGATGCCGACCCGGAGCGTCGCGCGCACGCCCGTCGCCTCCTCGACGACTGGCGACCCGCAACCACGGCCGCGTTGCTGCCCGTGATGGCCCAAGACCTCCGTCCGGGCCTGCCGACGATCCGAACTCCGACCGTCATTGTGCGCGGCACCGCCGACGCCCGCAGTCCCCGCAGCGCCTCACTGGAGTTGTGCGAACTCCTTCCTCACGCCCGCCTGGTGGAGATCGAAGGGGCGGGGCACGACTGCACCGGACCGGAACTCGACGCCGTACTGGTCACTGCGGCGCGCGGTGCCCGTGCAAGGGCGGAGCCGGCCACCGGATAAGCAGGGTCCACCGAGCAGAGTCGACGCAGCGCCGAGCGCGTGGCCGGATCTTCGCCTACCGAACAGATGTTTGTGCCAGGGGGTGCAACCGAAACCCGAGTCGAATGTGCGGCTCTTCCATACGAGGATGAGCGCGAGCAGTATGGACGTCATCGGCATCGACCAATAAGGGGTCAGCATGAGCGTTTACCGAGTGATCGACGTTATCGGCACGAGTGCCACGTCCTGGGAGGAGGCGGCCCGAGAAGCCATCACGACAGCCGCGGGATCGCTGCACGACCTCCGCGTCGCCGAGGTGACGAAGCAGGACGTCGTGGTGGGCGAGGACGGGACGCTGATGTTCCGGGCCCGGATCCAGCTCTCGTTCAAGTACGCGCCCGAGTAGGCCGATCTCCTCGCCATTGCGCGGGAGCTTCAGCCCAGGAGCTGAGGCGACGGTTCGCTAATCGGGAGCGACGAACACGATCGAGTCGAAGACTGCGCGTGCCTCTGCCGTCAGCGCTGCATCGATCGATTCGCGGAATTGGCCGACTGCTATGACAGCCCTCCCGCCGTTCAGGTCGACAACCCGATAGGTTTCACGCTCGCCCCGGTCGGAGTACCAGCGTCCGCACTCCAGCGCCCGATCCGAGTGGACGCAGAACTTGCCGCCGTCGCAGTCGGTGATGTCCACGCCGCTCTCGACGGAGTGGTCGAACTCGAGACTGGGATAGTCGCCCACTGCGACCTCCTTGGCAGCGGTGCTTCGAGTCGACGTCTGCGCTGTCATCGCATCGACGAATGCCTCAGCCGTCCGATCGACCGGGACGAGCGCGCCTTGCCAAGCGCATGCGTCCGTCGGGACGTAGTCGGCGGGCCAGAAGACCAGGAAGACCGCGGCCTCCCCCGGGTGTGCCGGGTCGTCCTTGAGCAGGTTCGCCCCGTCGACCGTCTGCCAACCATCCGGGACAGTGATCTCGAAGGGCACGGGGTACCCGGTCACAAGGTAGGTGCCGGCCTCGATATCGCCGCTCTGTGGGAACGGCGCGACCGTGCGAGCCTGCGCAGTCGAGTCGGGGGATGTGGTCTGGGCCGCGGTGCATGCCGCGAGGCCGAGGCACACGAGTAGTGCGACGGCGGCACCAACCTGTTGCCAGTACGCGAGATGAGTGACGCGCGAGCGCCGGTTCGATGTCCCCATGTCCGCTTCCCTTCGGTGTCACTCATCGGGAGCGAACTCGATCGAGTCGAACACCCCGCGCGCCTCCTCCGTCACCGCCGGTTCGACGGGCCCGCTGGTGAGGACGGCAATCACCACGCGCTCCCCGTTCAGGTCGACCACCCGGTAGGTCTCGTGCTCGCTCACCGAAGAGTGCCAGCGCGCGCAGTTGCTGTCGGAGTCCGAATGGAGGCAGATCTTTCGCTCGTCGCACTCCACGATGTCGATGTCGCTCTCGACAGCGTGGTCGAACTCCACACCGGAAAAGCCGCTCAGCGTGATTTCTACGGCAGGTGTGGTGACCGTTGACGCCTGCGCCGCCATCGCAGCGGCGAAGGCTTCGGGCGACGGATCGACCTCGACGATCGCACCCCGCCAGGCGCATGCGTCCGTCGGCACAAAGCCCGATGCCTGGAAATTTACGGCGACTCCCGCTTCCTCTGAGACGGACCTGAACACGAACCAGCCCCCGGATTCCCAGCCGTCAGGGACGGTGATCTCGAAGGGCACCGTGAAGCCGGTCACAAGGTACGTCCCGGGATCGAGCTCGCCGCTCTCCGGCAGCGATGAAACCGTCGCAGCGTCCGCGGTCGACGCCGGCATCGGCGTCTCGGCGGAGGTACATGCCGCGAGGCCGATGCACAGGATCAGTGAGACGGCGGCACCGACCCGGTGCAAGAGCGCTGCGTGAGCGGCGTGAGGACGCCCGTTCAAGGTCGACATGTCACGTCCTTTCCTTCGATGCGTGCGCGGTGGCTGCTCGATCAGTGAAGGACACGTCTGTATCAGCAGAATAACGTCGCCCATCGGGTCTGTCGCCCTCGATGGCGCTATCTTGACGGACGTTGGAGTCGGGGTCACAGTGGCGCTATGGAGGTGCGCGTCCTTGGAGCGCTGACGCTCGACGACGGTGAGGTGCCGCTGTCTCCGCGGGATCGTGCAGTGATGGGCGCGCTCACAGTACGCATCGGTGAATCGCTGTCGGTCGCGTCGCTTGCCGCAGCGGTCTGGGGCGACGATCCGCCCGCCTCGTGGTCGCATGTCATCCGGGGTTGCATCATGCGGTTGCGCCGGCTGGTGGCGCCGGCGCGGGTCGAGACCACCCCGCACGGCTACCGGCTGAGTCGAGAGAACATCGAGGTGGATGCCGAGCGGTTCGAGCGACTCCTCGAGCGGGGCACGCAGCAGCTCGAGTTCGGTGAGCCCGACCGCGCGGCGCACACGTTCTCGGAGGCGCTCGCGCTCTGGCGAGGCGAGCCCTTCGTCGAAATACTCGACTGGGAGCCAGCGCAGATCGAAGTTTACCGGCTCGAGGAAATGCGACTCGGGGCCGAAGAGCTGCTCATGGACGCACGGCTGCGGGCAGGAGAGGTTCAGGAGGTCGCCGCTGAGGCTCGCGCCCGCGTGGCCGAGGCACCACTGCGTGAGCGGCGGTGGGTTCTGCTGAGTCTCGCGCAATACCGCCAGGGCCGGCAAGCGGATGCGCTGGCCACCGTGCGGAGTGCGCGGAGGCTGCTCATTGCCGAGCTGGGACTGGACCCTTCCGCGGAACTCGCCGAGCTGGAGCAGGCGATCCTCCGGCAGGATCCCTCGCTCCTGTCCGACCAGGTGTTCCGAGTCGCGAGCCCTGACTGTCCATACTTCGGCCTGCCGCCGGCGGGCGTGGGAGACGCGGACCGGTACTTCGGTCGTGAGCATGAACTGTCCAGTGCGGTGCAGGCACTCCAAAGGCACGGGGTGCTCCTCGTGGCAGGCTCATCCGGCGTCGGGAAGTCCTCATTCGTGAGGGCGGGGATCGGCGCCCACTTCCTCATGCGCGGCACCGCAGTGGCCATCGTGACGCCCGGCGAGCATCCGATCGATGCCCTTCGCGACGCTGATCTCCCTATCGGAGAGTCCCTGCTCATCGTCGATCAATGCGAGCAGGCATTCGCCACGGACGACCCAGCCGAGATCCAGGAGTTCTTCGACGCGCTGTTGCAGATGGTCTTCCGCGGAATGCTCGTCGTCGCGATCCGCGCGGACCGTCTTGGCGACCTGGCCGATCACCCAGGCTTCGCCGAGATCATCCAGTCACACCTGATCATGCTCACCCCGTTCCGGCCCGACGGGCTCCGAGCCGTCATCGAGAAGCCGGCCGAACAGGCCGGACTCATCCTCGAGCCAGGTCTCGTGGAGATCCTCGTCCGCGACGCAGATGGGCGAACCCTTCCGCTGCTGTCTCACGCTCTGCGCCAGGTGTGGTCCCGTCGTGAAGGCCGTGTTCTGACGGTCGACGGCTATCGGGCATCTGGAGAGATCGAGGGTGCCGTCGCGATGACCGCGGAGGAGGTCTTCGCAACGCTCTCGGGGAATGGCGAGCGGCTGTTACGGGACATCCTCCTCCGCCTCGTCGAGTCGTCGGCCGACGGTGCGGTGATATCTCGTCGGGTCGAGCGCACGCGGATCGCCATCGACGACGCCCACGCCAGGATCGTCGATCGCCTGGTCGATGCGCGCCTGCTCACGACCGACGAGGAGTCGGTGCAGATATCGCACGAAGCACTCGCCCGGGAGTGGCCGCGATTGAAGGAATGGCTCGCCGACGATGTCGAGGGCCAGCGGATCATGCGACACCTCGGCTCTGCGGCCACCGCCTGGGACGCGATGGCACGACCCGACAGTGAGCTCTATCGCGGCGCTCGGCTGGCGTCGGCCCAGCACTGGCGGAATACGGCCGGCCCCGCACTCGCGGCGCTCGAACGGGAGTTCCTCGATGCCTCCGCAGCGAATGAGACCGCTGGACTCGCCGCAACTCAGCGACAAGTACGTCGGCTGTCGTGGGTGTCGATCGGCGCGGGCGGACTCGCGATCGTCGCTGTCGTTTCGGGCGTCTTCGCGGGGTTTCAGGCGAACCTCGCAGGAGAGCGTGCGACGGTCGCAGAAGCACGGCGCGTCGCCGCGCTCGCGCTCGAGGACCCGGATTTCGATCGCGCACTGCTGCTCGCTGCGGAGGCCATTCAGCTCTGGGACAGCTCCGAGACACGCGTCAACCTCACGCGCGTCTTCTCGAGCGCGCCCCGCGTGACGAGCATCACCCGCATCCCGGAAGACGGTGTGGCGGCGGTGAGCATGTCGCTCGCCGCGGAGGGGGCTCGAGCATCCGTGATCGACGGCGACCAGGATCTGCGCCTGTTCGATCTGGAGGACAGCTCGCAGCTGGGTGAGTACGGGCCGTTCTTCAACGTGGTGGTGACCTCCGCAGTCGACCCCGTGACCGGGGCGGTCACGTTCGGCGAGACATCGGATCCCTGTGACGCTCGCTGCGTCTTCCGCATAGCAACAGTCGATGTCGGCGACGGAGGCCGCTCAGGTGTCAAGACTTACGAGGGTTTGGGTAGGACGGCCGCAGACGTCGAGTACTCGACCGACGGATTCCTGTTCGCGGCGCTCGCCCATTCGACGGGATCGCAGTCGCCCGGGCGCGTCGCCCTCTGGCGGGGCGGCGCGCGAGACCCGGTGCTCCTGGATCTGAATGTCAGCGGTCTCGATCCCCAGCCCGGAAGGGACTTGGGCGCGGTGAAGTTCTCGCCGGACGGCTCGCGGCTCTTCGCCAGCGGATTCGGACCTACCGTCGTCTTCGAAACGGCTACAGGGCAGGAGCTGCATCGGATCCCCGGGAACGGCATTCTGGCGGTCAGTCCGGATGGCAGTCGGATCGCGGTGCGAGAAGGCTCGTTCGCGGTGGACATCATCGACTCGTCGGGCGTCTCATCACCGGTCACCGTCCCGCTGTCGTCGTTTCCGTCGGCGGCCGACTTCACTCCCGCCGGTGACCGGATCGTCATTGCCGCCGGCAGCGGCGCCGTGGTGGCGAGCACCGAGACCGGCGCGATCGCCGAGACGCTCCGGGATCACGACGGTGCAGTCAGCGCGGTCGAGTTCCGGTCGACCGGTGAGCTGGTCACCGCCGGAGCAGACGGCGCGATCATCACGTGGGATCTCGGCGACTGGTCGGAGGGCTTTCGCGACGACACGTTCGTCAGGCAGAGCGAATTCGTCGAGCTCGATGAGCGCACGGTGACACTCGAACAGGCCGACGGGAAGACGCAGGCGATCGTCGCCGAGCCGGCGGTGTGGCTGGAACGGGCGTGTCAGATCGCCGGCCGAGTTCTCACCGAGCAGGAGTGGACGGAGCTCTTGGGGGCTCGAGCCTACGCCCCCGCGTGCCGCGAGCAGGATCCGGGGGCGAGACCGTCGATACGAGACTGATACGCGCTCTTGGTTGAGTTGCTCACATTCGCATCACCCGCGGACCGACCAGTCATCTGACGAATCGCGAGGCAGCCGCCTGGCCGCGGTCACGTGCGACAGAGGAGAGGACGCATCATGCGACCCGGACTGCACAAGCGGACATTCGGCACTCTCGTACTCACAGCTCTCGGCGCGCTGGTGGCAACAGTGCTCGGAGCCGCGCCCGCGGTGGCACAGCAGGATGAATCCGACGCCGTGCTGGTCTGGAATCTCCACGCATCGGACGCGCTGATAAACGGCCCTACCGCGGACCCTCCCGGCGCGAATCAGGCGCCACCGGTCTCGCAGTTGCACCTGGCGATGGTCCAGGGCGCCGTGTACGACGCGGTCAACGCGATCGTCGGCGGGTATGAACCGTACCTGCCTGGCCTTTCCGCGGCGTCGCCGTCTGCGTCACAGGATGCCGCCGTCGCCACCGCCGCCCACCACGTGCTGGTCGGCTTGGAAATCGCAGATGTACGGCTGTTGCCGCAGGTGGTCCTCGACCGGCTCGATGGCCTCTATATCGCCGCGCTCCTAGACATCCCCGACGGCGATGCCAAGACCGAGGGCGTCACGGTCGGGGCAGCCGCCGCAGCGGCGATGCTCGAAGCGCGAACGGATGACGGTCGCTTCCTGCCAGGCTCGTGGGTGGAAGGCACCCTCCCCGGCGAATGGCGTCCCACAGAGACCGGCAACGCCCTTGCGTGGGTGAGCGCGGTCGAACCGTTCACGCTGGAAAGCACTTCCCAGTTCCGTACGGCAGGGCCGAACGCACTGACGAGCCACCAGTACGCGAAGGACTACAACGAGGTGAAGGATTTCGGACGAGCAACCGACAGCCGCCGCACCGACAAGCAGAACGTCGTCGCCGACCTATACACGGCGCACCCGCCGGAGCTGTTCAACCGCACATTCCGGGCGATATCCGAAGCGGAGGGACTCACGCTCGCCGACCGGCGATGTTTGGGCACGTCCGGGTTGGTGCGTGCCACCAGATAGCAGTAGTCGGCCAGGTGCGCAAAACTGGTCCAGATCTTTTGCCCGTTGAGGATGTACGCATCTCCGTCGTCCACCGCTTTGGTCTGCAAACCGGCGAGGTCGGAGCCAGCACCAGGCTCGCTCATGCCAATGCAAAACACGATGTCGCCGGCGATAATCCCCGGCAAAAATTTTAGTTTTTGCTCGGGGGTACCATAACGTAAGATGGAAGGCCCCATCTGGCGGTCCCCCAACCAGTGTGCCGCTACGGGAGCGCCATGCCGTAGCAGCTCCTCCGTGAGAATGAGACGATCCAGATAACTCTTTCCCTGGCCACCATACTCACGCGGCCAGGTCAAGCCAATCCAGCCACGTGCCGCTAATTTTTTGGAAAACGTCCGATCAAAACCAATAATCCAGGCATCTTCGGGAATGTCAGGAGGCTCGGGCATCGCTTCACACACAAAAGCGCGAATGTCCTGCCGGAATGTTTCTTGTTCTGCCGTAAAACGAAAGTCCATACTGCTCCTCCCCTCTCCCGAAGGAGAGGGCGCCAGGCACCCTATGCCCTTACACACCCAACCTTGAGGACGACACGGTCGCCGACCTGTACTGCCAGGCGGGCGGCAGCATTGCCATGAGGCAGCGCGATTTCGCATGCATCATTACTGTTGATGAGACAGACGAGTTGCTCTGGCAGCCCAGCTTCATAAGTCTCGACAAAGGGCAGGACGTGTGTGCGCTCGGCGAGGGTCAACGTCAGCCATTGCCCTGGGACGAGGTGGGTCAGCATCTCAGATGGAATATTTGTAGCAATATTGCCGTAGTGGTCCAGATGGATGACCTCGCCGACGACCGTCTCCCCCATACGCTGTGGTCGGGCGTATGGGAGCTGCACCAGTTCTGCGAGGTGCGGACCAAACTGGGCCGGCTCTACTCCGCGTGCCAGGTGAGCTGCTACAGGACCAAAGAGGTCACGCCCATGAAACGTCGCTGATACCTGCGGCAGAAAATAGGCAGACTGCGTCAGCATATAGGCAGCCTGGAACCCTTCACGCTCTATGACCCGTGTCAACAATCCGTTGTCAGGGCCTACGTAGTATTTCTCTGCCTGCGTGACAAGCAGCACCGGACGGCGCGCTGTCCCGACTCCAGGATCAACCACAGCCACAAAGATGGTACGCGCAGGAAAGTAGCGCGCCGAGGCGTCGAGCAGATACGCTGCGGCGCGCACATCAAAGGCACCCACCTCGTGGGTGAGGTCAAGGAGTTGGGCCGTGGGATGGATGCTCAGAATGGCGCCCTTGAGTTGGGCCACATAGGCATCGCGTGTACCAAAATCGGTGAACAGAGCAATAACCACGACTACCCCTCACGCCCCTCGACGATCACGGCCAACCGTGTGACCACCCCGGCTCAGTTGTCGTAATAGCGCACCTCAATACGCCGCTTCTCAGGGTCACTGAAGTAAATGGAGATACCCGTGCCACGCGCGCCCCAGCGCTGCCCCGGCCCCTCCTCAATGGTCACCCCATGGGCCTTGAGATGGTCAATAAACCCGGGCATATCCTCTTTGTCCACCACCAGACAAAAATGATTGAGGTCTGTACGCAGTGGCACCGCCGTTGCTGGGACAGGCTCCTTCAGCGGAAACAGATCAATCACCGTATTGGCACTGATACGAACGGACGGAAAGCCCACTTTCCCCTGCCGAAACTCCTCGAGGCGCTCGGGCTCGAGGCCGAGCACGTTGACGTAAAAATCCAGCACCGTATCCATATTCTCGACGTTCAGCACAATATGGTCCATGGCGGTCATACGAAACATAGAGTCACCCTCCTCTCCTTACAAGAAACTGTCGCGGTCCACCCCCAGGCGTGCTGTGGCTAATACTCCGCCTCACCTTCCCCCTCAGCGTCATCGGTTTCCAACCAGGGTTCCTCTTCGTCCAGCGGTTCGCATGGAATGCGATATGCACCACTGGCCCAGGCACCCAGGTCAATAAGCCGACAACGCTCAGAGCAAAAGGGGTACGTTGGCGTATCAGGCCACGTGACCTGGCGTGTACAATGCGGACACTGGCGACTAAACGTCCGTCGCATGCGTTCCTCCCCAGCGACATGTTCTCCCATCGTTCCCAGTATGACAAGCAGGCACGGACGCGTCAAGCCATGGTAGAGTCGAAGAGGCTTGACGCCGGCCGTGCGCTGGCCTAGACTCGACTGCAGCCCTCAGTGACATGTGGGAACGTTCCATCTTCACCCTGGTGAGCCATGCCTATCAAAGGAGGGAGCTATGGCACGGATTAAGCACATCGCCTTGTCGACCGACGATCCTGCGAAGACTGCGGAGTTTTACAAGGAACGTATTTGGTCTCACGGAATTGCGTCGCCAACCGTCTGACACGGGTGCTGAGGGCGTCTGGCTCAGCGATGGATATATCTATTTTGCCATCCTCAAGTACAATGGCGAGGATACCCCGAACCTCGGCGAGGGACCATCCACAGTCAAGGGGGTCCATCACATTGGCTTCTATGTGGACGATCTGGAGGAAGCCTGCACCACGATCGAAGCGGCGAACGCCACGCTGTGTCCTGGCAGCAGCGTCGTCAATCGGAAGTACAAGGGTCCTGACGGCCTCATGATCGATCTCAGGGCCAGAGGCTGGGACGAGCAGATCAAAGCCAGAATGCCACTGTATCAGCTCACCCCCGCGCCCACAGAGTCACGTTAGGACGCAGTCTCCACGGCTCTCAGACCGCTCTAGGCACAGGAGGAGTTATCAGACCTGCACGACGTCGGGTAACTTCTCCTCCACGCCCACCAGGAAGCCATACAGAAGGCGATGGAACGTCTCCGGTTTCTCCACCATCGGGAGGTGGCCACAGCGTTCAAGGACTTTGAGCCTCGAGTGCGGGAGCGCGGCACGGAGAGCTTCGCCGTGTGACAGAGGCACGATACCATCCAGGCGGCCCCAGATGAGGAGGGTATCCGCGCTGATGGTTTGCACCTGACGCGTCAGCTCCGCGTCAGCGCACGGCCCCTGCACCAGGCTGGCCACCAGCCCGCGGCCCTTCCACTGCCGCTCGAATTCCGGCCCCCGTCGCACGTTTTCCCACTCCGCGCCGAAACCGTAGGCCTGCGCTGTGGCAATCAGCCCGAGCCTCCCAAACACCGCCTTGGCAAAGGACTCCTCATCTATCGCCTGCAGGTTCGGGGACGGTGCTGATGGGACATCGAGCCCCATGGAGTCCACCAGGATCAGGCGCGAGACACGGTCTGGGCGCGTCGTAGCGACATGCAGGGCAATCCACCCACCGATGGAGTGGCCCATGAGTATGCCCTGGTCAATACCAACAGCGTCAAGCAACTCTACCACGAGCGCGGCATAGTCCTGCACCGACTTGATCCCTGTCGGTGGCTGGCCTTCTTGCCAGCCGGGCAACTGGGGCACATAGGTGAGGGCAACGGTACCCAGCGCCATGTGATACGCTTCCCACCTGCCGGCGCCTCCCATGCCGTGTAGATACAGTACCGGCTCTGTGTCTCCCGCCTGGCCACCTTTGAGATAAGAGACATCAAAGCCACCGACCTGCACCCGGTGGCGTGTAAAGATGGCGCCATCCGCTGCTCCCATACGTCCATTCTCCTCATCGTGTGCCCAGAGCTAAGTGGTCACGCCGTCTCATGCCACCAGAGCTTCACGCACTCCAACTCAAAAAACGAATCGTCAGCGCTCGGGTCTGGCGGGAGCCCACCTGGCGGCACCGTTACGGCTAACCGGATGACATAATCCTCTCCTGCCTCGGCCCGCTTCTGAGCTGCCACTGCGGCGTTGGGGGCGTGCTGATCTGGGATCGCTTTGAACTGCCCGTATTTCCCTTGGAAGATAACGGTACGCTCGACACCGGTCTTATAGTATGTCTCAAGGAGGACATCAGCAGTCATCGGGGACCTCGCCACCAGCTGTGGTCACCAGCCGCAGGCGGATCGCACTACCACGGTGCTCGGGAGTGGGCCCGACAAAGATGAACTGATAGGGCACACCATCCGGCCCTGGTGGCGGGACCACCATCTCCCAGCCGGCTGTCACCTGCCCCTGATCGTGCTGCGCAAATTCACGGTGCATTTCCGGCGCTTCTCGTCTCAGGGTGTAGTTGCACCCATCGAACAACGCAAGTCCCATCCTTCACCCTTTGCTTGAGCATGCCTTGCTCAGACAGCGGAAGGCTGCCTGGCAGCATGCTCTCCCTTCTCGTCTGTAGTTGACGTGGCATTGATGTGCCGCAGCCGTGGCATCACATGCTCCGCAAACAGTCGCTTCGACTTCATGACGTTCGCGTGCGCATTGCTGCCCACCCGGAACATCCCCAGGAAATGGCCATATCCAGCGGTCTGCATGTCATGCGCTAGCCACTCAGTAACGTAGTCCGGATCACCGCAGACGATAAACCCCGACTCTCGCAGCTTCTCAAACGGCGTGCCTGGGGGCGGCATCTCAGCGCCGCGCGAACGCTTGCGATAGTCAAACGAGCGGTCCGTCTGAATCCCTGGCACCGCCGCCGGTACCTGCACCGGACGGCTAAAGGTGGTGAGACGTCGCACGTACATCACTGCGTCTCGGCACTCGGCAATGGCCTGCTCGGTCGTCTCGGCCACGTGGATGTAGCGCGACCCAATGCAGTACTCTGGACCAGCTTCCCAACCAAAGCGCTCTTTGGCGACCTCCTTATAGTATTCGAAGGCGTCCTGGAAGACGACGGTGGGGTTCCACACCCTGGCGATGGGGATGCGCCGCTGCGCGGCGAACTCGATGGTCTCTGAGGAGCCTGCCGGCATCCAGATCGGGAAGGGATTCTGCAACGGTCGGGGCCACACCGAGACCGCCTTCAGGTTGTAGAACTTGCCCTGGTAGTCAAATAGCTCCTCAGTCAGACACTTCGTGAGGATCTCGTAGGATTCGGCAAAGCGCTCGCGACTGGTGAATGGGTCAACGTTGAAAGAGACGTACTCCTGCGGCACACCCCGCACGATACCGCCGATAAACCGTCCCCCGGAGAGGACATCGAGCTGGGCAAACTCTTCCGCCGTTTGAATGGGGTGACGCAGCGGTAACACGTGCCCGATGACACCTACCTTCATGCGCTTAGTCCGCATGATGAGGGCGGCTGCCAGGACAGTACACGAGGGATTGATGTTGAAGTAGGTAAAGTGGTGCTCATTGACCAGGGCACCATCAAACCCGAGGTCTTCGCAGAGGGCCCACTCATCGAGATGCTCGCGGTACGTCTGAGCCGCCAGTGCCGGGTCGCAAAACCTGTTGGTCAGCTTCGACTCAGGACCAACGTGGTCCGGAATGCCAGGGTAGGTGGTCTCATCGAAGGTGTAAAACTGCATCTCCCTCCCTCCTCCAGCGGCTAGCTGTGCCGGGCTGTGCTATGCTTACACCCGTGATTATCTCAGCATCGTCCGACGCCAGGCAAATGGTCACCGTCGCATGGGCCTGCGATGCCTCCAGGGTGAGCTACGTCCTACGGTAACGAATTTGCCATGGATCGTCAACACGCATAAGCCCGTTCTTTCGGCAAAGTGTGAGGCATGAACCAGCCGATGTCCGGCTCTGGAGCAGGATGAGGTGGCACGATGATCGGTACGCTGCTGGAGCTGTTCTGGTCCTGTACGAAAATCGGGCTCCTCGCCTTCGGTGGCGGGAATGCCGCCATCCCCTTGCTGGAGTCCGAAGCGGTGCCTCGCTGGATTTCGGAACAAGAGTTCGGAGAACTGGTCGGCATCAATTTTGCCTTTCCGGGAATCAGCCTTCCTCAAACTGGCCGGCATGGTTCGGCCTCCGGGCTGCCGGGGCGCCCGGGCTGCTGGTAGCCATCATCGGCATAGCCTGGCCTGGCCTGGTGCTCACCATCGGGGCATACAGCCTCCTCGTGCAATATCGGGACCATAGTCTCGTGCGCCGCGGCCTTATGGCCATGCAATATGCCGCGGCAGCGCTCCTAGCCAGTAGTGCTTTGCGTATAGCACAGTCTGCCTCAGGTGGCCAGTTTCACGGCGTGGGGGTGGCGCTGGTGCTGGGGCTCTTTCTCGTCGCCTATGTCATGCAACTCGGGGCTGTCCTGGTCTTGATACTGGCTGCAGCTATTGGGATGCTGATTCTATAGTACACATCTTCCTACAATTCTTGCTGGCCAGACCACGCATCTGGCGGCACGTATGGAGCAGCTTGCCACACCTGGGCACCATTAGTCCTCTATGCTGGCCAGACAACGCATCTGGCGGCACGTATGGAGCAGCTTGCCACACCTGGGAGCATGCACCTGACGGCTGAGACCCTGCGGCTGGCTGAGAGGTTGATCCAGGTCACCTCGCTGGGGCCGGTGCCAGAACCCTCTCCCAGCAGGAGAGGGCATAAGGCACCCTCACACCTCTATGCTGCAAAATCCTTCTCGGACACGTTAAGCAACACGGTCTGTTGCACCGCTGGCGGTAACGCGGCAATGCCACTGGCGAGGCAGGTATCTATCTCAGGGGCATAGACGCCGTGCTCGCTCATGAACGCGTCCAGTTCTGGAGCAGCATTGGCGGTCAATTCGCGCGCAATGGCATGGGTGGCGGCAGCCGTCTGCGGATATTTCCGCAGCACGAAGGCAAACGCCAGGGTGATATTCAGCATGGGTTGGATGGAAAAGCGTGGCAACCCTTTTTCCTGGGCGAGTTTGGCCGCATAGATCGCATCCACTACGGCATGGCGGATGTTGAAGCCGGTGCTCCAGTCATTCTCCTTCACCCCTCGACCGAGGGCCACGTCCCATTGCCGCGTGCCACCGGCGCCGCCGTTGAGAAAATCAAAATATTCTCCCTGCTGGGGACCTCCCATCACACCATTGGCAAAGCATTCTGCGTACAGCGCTGCCCCAGTGCAGATGCCGGTGCAGCCATCGAACACCAGATGTTGCCCAATCAGTTTGGTCTCAGCTCCAGCAGAGACCGAGGGGCCGAAATACTTTGGACGCCCAAGGACTTTGAGCGTGGGCTCCAGGCGTTCGTACAGTGCCTGGTCACCGCTTGCCAGGATCAGCATGCCATTGGGATGCCCACCGCCGAGTTGGGCTCCCAAGGGCCCGCCAGTGAGGGGATAGTTGACGTACCCAATCCCCAGTTGCGTACAAAAGGCATGCGCGGCGACGGTGAAACCAGCGCTGACGGTCGACATGTGCATAATGAAGGGCGGCGTGTCACAGCGCGCCTGCAGTAAACGGGCCAACTCGGCAATGATGCGGACATCGTCACCATTTTTGCCGGCGCACACGACGACGCCATCGAGCTTGCCATCCCCAATCAAGGCCTCAAAGGTACGCACCAGCTCAGCGCCGTGGGCTTTCCAGCTGGCGCGAAAGGCATCTCTCTGTGCCCCCGGGTTGCCGCGGTCGTGCACGCGGAGTACCTTGGCAGGACCATCGGGTTTCAGATGCGTACCGGCAGGACCCGCCATGAGTCCGAGTCCTCCAACGTATGCCAGTTGAATCATAGTGGTGTCCTCCGTTCATGAAGAGAGGGAATCTGGGAGCGATCATAGCACAACTTATTTGCTTGGACCTCCTCACGGCATTCATTACAATGAGGGATCACAGTCGCAACCAGAGTGTAAGTGAGCAGGTAACTGCGGGAGCATACCCGAAGGAGGCGCAGATGGCACGCGTAATGGGGCTCGGTCACGTGGGCATTTACGTCCGCGACCTGGAGCGGATGGTGGCGTTTTATCGGGACGTCATGGGGATGCAGATCACCAAACAGAACTGGCGCGCGGGGGCTGTCTTCCTGAGTGCTGATCCGGAGGCGGTAGACCACGAAATCGCCCTCATGCGGGGGCGGCCTGAGGGCGACAATCCGCATTTAATCAACCAGATCTCTATGCGTGTTGCCACTCTCGACGATTTGCGCACATTTTACCGTCGTCTGGTTGCCGAGGGCTATCGCATCGACAGAATCGCCAACCACGGCAGTGCGATTGGCTGCTACTTCTTTGATCCTGAGGACAACTGTACCGAAGTGTTCTGGGTCACCGGCCGGCCGTGCTGGGTGCCAAACTCCGATCCCATAGATCTCGAACAATCAGATGAGGCCATCATGGCTGAGGTGGACCGTGTCTGGGAGCGCATAGGCCATGTCCCCGTGGGGGGGAGACTGGAACACGAAACAGCCACGTTACGGTCGGGCAGCTAAGAGGGAGATAAGGTCATGGAGCTTGGATTGCAAGGCAAACATGCGATCGTGACAGGAGGGAGCCGGGGTATTGGCAAAGCCATTGCGTTGGAACTAGCCCGCGAAGGGGCAGATGTGGCGATTGTGGCCCGCTCCAAGGGGGACTTAGAAGCGTCGGCGCGAGAAGTGGCAGCTCAAACGGGGCGGCGTGTGATCCCGCTGGTGGCTGATGTCACCAGCAAAGAGCAGGTGGATAGCATGGTTGCCCAGGCGGCACAGCAGTTGGGCGGGCTGCATATTCTGGTGAACAGCGGTTCCCCGCCAGGGGGCTCAGCCACCGCTACCGGCCCCATCGAAACCGTGGTCGATGAGGATTTGCTGCATGACTTCAACGTGAAGTATGTGGGAGCGCTGCGCTGCGCCCGCGCCGTTATTCCCTACTTGAAAGAGCAGGGTTGGGGCCGCATCATCAACATCAGCGGCACCAACGCCCGTAACGCCGGCAATCTCAGCGGCGGGGCGCGTAACGGTGCCATGGTACACATGACCAAGACCCTGGCGGTACAGTTGGGCCGCTACGGGATTACGGTCAACTGTATCCACCCCGGCACGACTCGCACCGAACGGACCCCTGGCCTGCTGGCCGCCCGCGCCGCCCAGTTGGGCATCACCCCGGAGGAAGTGGAGAAGGGTGACTTTGCCCCCGATTCTCCACGCGGTAACGCTATCTGTCGCATGGTGGACGGTGCGGAGATTGCTTACCTCACGGTGTTCCTGGCATCGGACAAAGCCTGGGCGGTCTCCGGTGAGCTAGTCGTGGCGACCGGCGGGGCCGGACGGTCGGTGTACTACTAGAGCGACCGCTTACTTCCAGAGGGAGAGTGTACATGGCCGTGCCTACAATAGATTTTGATTGGTTGTTGGACCATGCGAGTGCCATCGCGTTTGATCCGGGTCGTCCCAGTATCTATGTCTTCGGACTGGATATGACTCCGGAGGAGCTACGCGAACAGGTACTGAGTCCGATGGAGCAGCATGATCTCTTTGCCGTCGCCCAGGCGAAGTTTATTGACGACAACCAGCGCGGGAGATACAAGGGGCAGTTACCGCGCGTGGGTCTCACCCTGTTTGAGGTCAATGGACATCAGTGCGGCATTGTCTTGAGTTACCACAGCAAGTTCGAGCCCAACCTGGCGCAATATGAGGCCTGGCAGACCTTCTGGCAGCAACGTTTGCTGGAGGCCGCACGGGCCAAGGCGTAGCCCTGGCCCAGCAGGCATTGGCGGTTAGTGTTGACTCGCGCGGGCTGGTGTAGGCGCCGGCAGCGGGAAGTACTCAGCGACGGGGATTTCAATGACGCTGGGACCATCCACTGCCAGTGCCTCCACGACGGCGTCGGCAATCTCATCCGGGCGTGACACGTAGAAGCCGCGTGCGCCATACACTTCTGCCAGCTTATCGAAGCGCGGGTTCACGAGGTCCACCCCGATATACCGTCCGTCATAGAAGCGCTGCTGCTGGGCCTTTTCGGCACCGTGGCAGCCGTTGTTCAAGACGATACTGACGAGGGGGATGCCCCAGCGAACGGCGGTGTTCAGTTCCTGGGATGTGTACAGGAATCCCCCGTCTCCCTGCAGGCTCACGGCAGGGCGGTCGGGGCGCCCCAGTTTGGTCCCGAGACCAACGCACAACCCCATGCCAAGGCCGCCGTGGCCGGCGTAGTTAAACATGGTCCGCGGCACGTCAAAGTGCAGGCGATCGTAGGCCAGGCCAGGGGTTATACCGGCATCGATAGTCACCATACAGTCGCGCGGCAGGGCCTTGCGCAGCTCGGGATAGACCCGCTGCGGCATCATCGGCTCACCGCTGAGCGTGGCCTCTGCCTGCAGCCTGTCCCGGCGACGTGCTGCCAGGGTTTCTATGTCGGCCCGCCACGTCCGGATTTGGTCGGCCCGCCGGGTACGTCTGACGTAAGGACTGCAATAACTGCTGTGCCACGGCTTTGGCGTCTCCCACGATACCCACGGCGACCGGGTAGTTACGCCCGATCTCCTGCGCGTCAATGTCCACCTGCACAATGCGTGTTTGCGGGTTGATGACGTTATAGTTCCATAGGGTCGTGGACTGATTGAGGCGCGTCCCCAGAGCCAGGATGACATCCGCCCGGTGCATGGCCTCTGCCGTTTCGCCGGCCCCTCTGCCCCCAGGAGCACCGACGTACAGACGGTGACTGTTGGGCACGGCGTCATTGTGGCCGTACGAAGGCACCAGCGCCATATCCAACAACTCGGCGAGCGCTACCGCCTCAGCACTGGCCTCAGCGTCGATCACCCCGCCGCCAGCGAGCAGCAGCGGTCGTTGCGCCTGTGCCAGGAGTGCTGCGGCCCGCTGGATGGCCTGTGCATCACCCGCCTGGCGCCCATCCACAGCCCGATAGGTCTCCGGTGCTGCTATGTCTGCGATGATGGTCTGGTTATCCAGCAGATCGCGTGGGATGTCCAGAAAGACCGGTCCACGCTTCCCCGACAGCGCGGTGCGGAAGGCGTAATGCAGCATTTCTGGTATGCGCTCGGTTTTATTCACTTGCAGCGCCATAGACGTCACCGGCTTGAACATGCCGACCAGGTCAAACGCCTGGCTGCCATCACGGTAGATGTAATCACGCGCCACGTCTCCAGCGATGACAATGACTGGCGCTCGCCCCTTATAGGCCAGCGAGATACCCGTCAGGAGGTTGATCGTCCCTGGCCCTGAGGTCGTAATGCACGCGGTCGGCTTCCCCGAAGCACGGGCATAGCCATAGGCCATGAACGCCGCGCCTTCTTCGTGCCGCGTGTCAACGAAATGGATATCGCTGCGGCCATACATCTCGGTGACGATGCTGTTGGTCGTGGTACCAACTACGCCAAAAGTGTATTCGACCCCTTCTGCACGCAGGGCTTCAATAACTGCCTGTCCGGCTTTCATCTGTGCCATGAGTTACCTCGCGGGCTTTGTGCCAAGGAACTTGCAGGACGATGCCTCGGAAGGCATAATCCACACCGAAAACCTGCACGACTGACTGCTCCCCTTGCGCCTATACAGGAGGCACACGCTTGACCAAGCTCATTAGCTTTGACATTGATGGGACACTCGAAGTGGGTGATCCCCCCGGTATCATCACCATGGACATGGTGCGCTACACGCAAGCCTTGGGATACCTCATCGGGAGCTGTTCGGACCGTACGATCAGGCACCAGCAACAACTCTGGGCCCAGCATAACATCCGCGTCGACTTCACCGTGTTGAAACACCAGCTCGCCGAGGTAAAGGCCCAATTCCAGACCGAGGCGTACTACCATATCGGCGATACCGATATGGACCAGTTTTATGCTACCAGAGCTGGTTTCCGCTTCCTCAAGGCTGATACCACCACCTGCCAGCCGTGGGGGCCAGAGATTTTCCTCTAGGGTGCTCCCAGCTCCCTCACGCCGGCTTAAACTTCACCAGGGTCCATTCTGGTGTCACGTCATCAAAGACCGCCTCCAGGGGCATGTCCACCTTGAGTGCGTCGATGTCGCACTGCACGATATTGGACACCAGGCGTGGGCCCTCGTCGAGTTGCACGACCGCGTAGACATAGGGGACGTCGTCCCTGAAAGCGGCGTTGGCCGGCTGCTGCACGACCGTAAAGCTGTGCAGCCTGGCCCGCCCGCTGACCTTCACCCACTCCAGGTTCGCGGACAAACACCGTGGACACTCCGACCTGGGATAGAAGAAGACATGATCGCACGTCGTGCACCGGGGCATGCGCAGTTCATGGCGCTTGGCCGCCTCCCAGAAGGGTCGGGTCAATTCTGGACTGAGGGGCCTGGGCAGAGGTTTGGTATATTCCGTAGCCATGGCGATTCTCCCCTGCTTACTTTGCGGCCTCAGAGCCAAGTATGAGCGTGCACATCACGCTCGCGGTACCCCCTCAACCGTTGACGAAGCCCAGGGTGTGCTTGGCAACCTGGCGCTCTCCAGCCCGGCCCATGATCTGACGGGCCGCCTCGATCACGTGTCTGAAACCACCAGCCCCGCCCACCGGCTGGCCACCGGAGATCTGGCCACCGTCGGTATTGACGGGGAAGCTCCCTTTGTAGGTCGTATCGACAGAATCGAAGAAGGGGCCAATCTCTCCCTTCTTGCAGAATCCAGCATCTTCGAGGCTCACGGCCGCGAGGATGGTATATCAATCGTAGACTTCGGCAAACTCGATGTCCTTGGGCCCATACCCTGCCATCTCAAAGGCCTTACGGGACGAGACGACAACGGGCGTGGTGGTCATCCTGGGACTCTGCCAGATGGTGTCGTGGTCGGTGGCACTCGCCCCGGCGCCCAGGAGATACACGGGCGGTTGGGGAAAGGCCTTGGCCCGCTCCGCCGACGTGACGATGCAGGCCGCCGCACCACCACAGGGCATGACGCATTCCAGCAGGTGCAGGGGATCGTTCACCATACGCGAATTGAGGACATCGTCGATGGTGATGGGCTGCCCCTGGAACACCGCATTGGGATTGGGCAGGGCGTTGAAGCGCTGGTTCACTGCCATCTTGGCGAACTGCTCCTGCGTTGTGCCGAACTCGTACATATGGCGCCGCTTCATGAGCGCATAGCCCGTGTTGGCGCCCGCTGCTGGCCCAAACGGCGCCTCGAACTCGGTGCCCTTGCTGGCCGGCGGCAGACCACGCACAATGCCTGGTCCGAATCCCCCTACTGCCGGATCCCTGCTGCCCCCGAGAACACACAAGACCGTATTCGCCAGCCCTGCATGGATGGCCGAGGCTGCCACCACCACCGAGTGCGCGCCACTCGCCCCGTGTTGCGTGACACCTTCACAAAACCCCAGGCGCAGCCCTAGATACTCTGCCAGATCCATGGGACTGATGTCCGAGCCCCGCGTGACCAGGCCGTCAATGTCCTCCTTGCGCAGCCCGGCATCAGTAATGGCCAGGCGCGTCGCCTCTGCACACAGCGAATAGGTGGTCCTCCCCGGGTACGTCCGCCGGGTGGGGACTTCACCGATGCCGACAATGGCCGCTTTCCCTCTCAAGGTCATAGCAGCGTCTCCTTTCCATGAGCGTCCCTCATTGCTAGCGAGCAGTATGGGCTGAAGGTGCTGCGTGTGTCAAGTGGGCGCTCACGCTCCCGTAACGCTGTTGTCATTCGCAAAAATAGGGGCTGTGGCCTATGGATAATTACAACAGGCCTATCCAAAGTCGCTGATGTGGGACTCAAGGCTTACAGCGTGAGTAATTCTAGATTTTTGTTCCATGGACAAATGGCTGCAACAGCCTGATCAAACGTGACGAGCTTCATGTCATGCACTCGCGCCAGATGCAACAGCGTGGCGTCGGCCATTTGTCGGTAGCCGATGATTTTCGCAACTAATGCGTCAAATGGGGCCGCGGTCAGCGCTGGTGCGCTCTCTGCATATTGATGATGGGGATGGGCAACAAGACTTTGGAGTAGATTCAAAGCAGCCTGGCAATCAATCGAAACGCCGTCAACCTGAGGATTCAAAGAGAGACGTAGAAAGCCTGTCTGTGTGAACAGGCAGGTGGCCTATCCCACCGCCGAGTCACGGGCAAACCAATGATGAGCTGCGTCATGATGCGGATGGTTGCTCCATGCAAGGGCCAACAACACGTTGATATCGGGCAGCGCAATCAAAAACCCTCCTCCTCAAGGTACTGACGAATTTTAGCAGGGTCGATAATTGGCGTGTCGTTACTAACGACCATGACTGGCAGGCCGTTGCGGACTGTCCGCCGTACGCCGACCATAGAGAGCGCCTTGCGCAATGCCTCGCCGACAAACTCATTAACTGTCTTACCCTGTGCCGCAGCAGCTCTTGAGCCTGTTGATACAGCGTATCGTCTACAGTTACAGTTGACATGAAACAACCCCTTCGTTACTGACTGACTGACAAAAGTGAGGCGTGTTCAGCCAAATTCTCCCCTCGTGTTAAGATGCTTCCTTGGGAAAGGATTTTTCAAGGAGGAGCGTTATGGAGAACACGCCCTACCTATATGATACGCTGGTTCAGATGCTTCGTCAGCATCGCAATTGGCTGGACCTTCGTCACCTCAAGACCTTGGCCTGGATGATGGTGGGTCTGATCCACTCCGGTTCGATTAGCTTAGGCGCTTGGGCGCCGTTTGTTATCAGTCGAGCTCGCTATAGTCAAAGCACGGTCCGGCGGTTTCGCCGCTGGCTCGACAACGACAAGATCGAGGTCCATGCTCTCTATGGCCCGCTCATGCAACAAGCACTCATCGGATGGGTGGACAAGACACTCTACGTCGCTTTGGATACCTCGATGTTATGGAATACCTACTGCATGGTGCGCTGGTCAGTGATCTACCGCGGTCGAGCTGTGCCGTGGGTGTGGTGTGTGCTTGAGCATGGCAGTGCAACGGTGGCCTATGACGTCTACAAGGCGTTGTTGGATAAGGCCAACACGCTGGTGCCTTTCGTTTGTAAGGTGGTGTTTCTGGCGGACCGCGGCTTTGCCGATACGGAGCTGATGGGCCATCTGAAGCGTCGGGGTGGCACTTTCGTCTCCGAATCAAGTCGAACTTTTGGATTTACTGCCCTGGCCATGGGGGTTTTCAGGTACGCGATATCGCGTTAGCCTGCGGGCAAGCGCGGTTCTGGCATGGTGTGCGCGTGACAAGGAAGCGCTTGGGGTCTGTGCACCTCGCCGTGGCTCGGCCCTTGGCAAGCGACGAGTACTGGTATGTGATCAGCGACGAACCTACGGATGTGCAGAGCCTGCAAGAATATGGCCTTCGGTTCGATATTGGGGAGAACTTTTTGGACGATAAGTCCAATGGGTTTCAATTGGAATCATCCCTGATTCGGTCGTCCGAGGCACTGGAGCGGTTGTGTTTCGTGTTGGCGATGACCACGCTGTATCTGGTGTCTTTGGGCACTATTGTGGTGCAGCAAGGCAAACGTCGCTTTGTCGATCCGCATTGGTTTCGGGGCCTAAGCTACTTGAAGATTGGCTGGAAGTGGGTGAGCTATGCCCTGAGCAGAGGCTATGAGCTGATCTCCCGTGTGTCTTTGAGTAGTGCATGCGATCCCGAACCTGCGATGGCCTCAAAGAAACAAGAGCAACTGCGACAATATCGTTTTACCTTTGAGCAACAAGCAGCAGCCTAAAAATGAGAGGCTTTGCGTTTTGTCAGTCAACCAGCCCTTCGTTATCAAAGTCTACTCGTGCTTCGCAGCAACTCATCTGCCTTCGTTATACTGCCTTTTCTGAAACTTCCTATCTGTAGCGGCTCTTGTACCCCCTATGGTCACCCTGCACATGACTGCAGGGTGGCTCTCACCCTCAGCCCTTACCGCAACAGCCTAAGCTCTTGACATCACTACGTCAATACGCAACTCCTCTACGTTAGAAGGATCGTCCATAGCAGAGCCACAGCGCAGCGATGTATGCCTTAGAGGCTGTTAAAATTCGGATGACAAACGATTTTCCCGTACAAGGCGAGCGCCCCTATAGCCGGAGCATCGCTTTACAGCCGAACCCAGGCCGTGCCTCCAGCCTTTGTGCTTTTATCTTCCGCCAGAAATTTCCGCACGACCACCCAACAGTACATTGATTTTTAGACTAAGTTTTGTTGCACTTTTGCGGGTAGCGGGCTGCCTAAAGCCTGGTGTGCACAAAACGGGCGGTTTGTGTGCACCTGAGAAGACTTCTCCTAAGGAATCCCGCTTCCCATAGTTGGGTGATACGAAAAGGCCGGCCCGCCGCGGCGCGTGCGGATCGTGACAGGCAGCTCTCCGCTTACCGGATGATCTCATCGGCCTGGAAGAGAAGGGTTGGGGGGATGGTGAGGCCCGGCCTGGGCGGTCTTGAGGTTGATGACGAACTTGAAGCTCGTCGGCCGTTCTACCGGCAGGTCGGCCGGCTTCGCGCCCTTGAGGATGCGATCCACGTAGTAGGCCATGCGCCGCCTCCCCTCTGAGGCTTCGGCCCATAGGCCAGCAGGCCCCCTGCCCTGGTAAAGGCCTCTTGCCAATGATGGCTGGCAGACGGTATCTTAACGCCAGTGTTGCAAGTTGCTCGTGACGAAGCGCAAAGAGGAGGGCTGCCAGGATGAGGAGTGCCCGGCTCCCTCTCGGCTGGCCGCCTCGAACGCGAGCTCAGTCGGCGGCTCGGAGACCGGTAGGACGAATAGCTCCACCCCCAACCCGCGAGCCGCACCCGTAGTCCTGCGACATGGAACACTGCCGGCACCCGGGTCCGAGCACCGCGATGCGGGTGACCGCCGGAACCGCCTCCTTGAGGAACTCTAGGAGTTTCGCGCCTAATGCTGGGACGAAACTGTCGTCCACCCCCGTAATATTCCCGCCCGGCTGCGCCAGGCTGGCGATGAATCCCTCAGCCACAGGATCGTAAACGGAGAGCATGACGATGGGGATGGTGGTGGTCGCCTGCTGGACCGCCCGGATCTGGAAGAGTCTCGACGACAATGACGTCCACGTTCAGACCCACCAGGTCGGCGGCGAGGTCAGCCCCGCGATCCAATCGCCCAGACGCCCAGCGGTATTCGACATGGAGGTTTTCGCCCTCAATCCAGCCGAGGGCGCGCAGCTCCTGTAAGAGGACCCAGTGCTGCTTCCACTCTGGCTCAGCAGGCGGGGAGAGGCTCAGGAGCATGCCGATCATGGGCACGCGCTTCGGCGGTGCGGCGGCGTGCGCCCGCCCCAAGAGCCCCAAGGCGAGGATGACAACGAGTCCGACAGTGATGCGCGTCATGGTGGTCTCCACGCTGCCTGAGAAGAGGATCTCTGACGGTGCGTGGGTGCGAGTGTAGAGCGAGAGCAAGAGGGAGTCAACTCCTCGTGTCCCCGACGCGGGCGGGCTCGTCCGTGCCCTCGTTGTCTCACGGCTGGCCCATACACCGCTGAACGCCCAAGCCGCAGCACCAGCGTGCAAGCGCATTCGACAAACCGTCCAAAAACCGGACGGATACTGTTGGCGCCGACATTGAGCAGCCCCTAACCCGAAGAAATTTGATAAATCTGGCACACTTCTTGCCCAAACAATCGCAGGATTTTGATCTGCACCCGTTGAGACCTTCAATCAGGTCATGAATTTGCCTTGCATGCTCACCGCACCCGATGAATCCCTTCGAGCAGTTGGAATACCCAACGTAAGGTAGGCCGCTGGGTCGGTTGATTGATTTGGTTGGGAAGGCTCTCGTTGTGGTGTCAAGGTGACGCAAGCGACGTTGCGCCACCGAATAGACCAACAACGCTAACGTCATGACCATCAGCAGTCCTTGGATCCGCGAGGGCTTCTTGACAAAGAGCGACGAGACAAAAAACAATGGGTCCTTGAGAAACCGGAAGCCGCCTTCCACCTGGCTTTGGGCTTTGTAGGCCGCGATGACCTCCGCATCGCTCAGGTCGCTCCGTCAATATTGGTGCCCAGCACAAAACACGCCCTCTGTTGCTTGCGCGCTATCGGTTCATTCCGGGCACACCTTGGCTCGAATCTGCCAGACGATCGCCTTATGGGCTGCTGTCGGGGTCGGGCGCCCTTTGCCCGCATAGCGTTTATGCTCGGTCAGCTCGGTGGTCGCCACCGATGATAGCGCCACGCCCCAGCGCGGCTAAAGCAGCTTGAGCGTCTCTGGTCTCAAAGCGCTTTGCTTGCAAGTGAAAAAGTTGCTTCTCGATGGCGTCAAATTCGCGGTTTTGCGCCTGCTCACGCTTGCTCTGCCCGTTGCATAGCGGCCTCAGAAGAGACCATCAACCAGCGCTGGGCCATGCCATAATGACACAGCTCAAGGCGTTGATAGCGCGTCGTGTCGTCGAGAGGGTGCCAGGTGTCCCCCCGGAGCGCTTGGCGGATCACCTGGGACACCAGCTTGAGGGTCCCGGGAATCCGCGTGATAAAGCCGAGGCTTTGCTGTGTGGCGCCTTGTCTTCGCTGTACAGTTTGCTATCGGCAATGAGATAACGCGGCGTAGGGGCCCTGGAAAGGTCGTCAGTAATGCGTTGGCCCGATCGTGGAAAATCTGGGTATCGGAGGCATTGCCGTCCCAACTTTTGCTCACCAAGGGCACCCCGCCGTCTTGGGAGACCATGAGTTCCAACACCGCCTGTTTCAAGTCTGGCCGATGGTCTTTAGAGTAGCCATGGGTGATCGCAATGGCTTGGTCATCGCTCTCGGGAATATACGCGCCGCTGAGCGCAAAACTCGTCGTGTCGAGATGGTGAAAACGTTGATCAATGGCTTCCTGTTGACACACGGCAAGGGCGAGCTCGCTAAAGAACAGATCACAGCCATAGGTATGGACCTCATCGAGGGTACGACCGAGTTTGAAGCGATTGAACATCTCGGCTTCGACCCCGGGGCGAAAGAGCAGATCAAGGGGCTTATTGGCAAAGAACTGCGGGGTGAGGGACAAAGGGCGATTGGCGAACCCTAAGCCATTGAGGATCATCCCTTTGATCGCTTCTCCAGGGGTGATCTCCTCTTGGTCATCAGGCAAGACGAGCGTCGATGAGGCGCACGAGTCCGAGATCGTTGATGACGGGCAATGACCCCCAGATGATCTAAGCGTTCAATACGGACCGTTTCCATCTGCATCCCTGCCCTGAAGTATGATTCGACGCGGAATTCAGCGGAGGGTAAAGGCTTTTTTCGCAGTTTGCACCTGCTCAATGTCGATTGGTGAACTCCAATCAATGATATTTCAATAACTTAGTCAAAACACCTTGTCATAAAACGCCTTATCGGTGCCCCCACCGCTTGAGTTTGAGCTCTCAGTAAAGTCGTTCTTGTGCTGGGCTAAAGATTAAGGTGCTGAAAGATAAAGGCTTAGAGTTCGCCAACAGTATCCGGACGTTATCTGCACGGCACATTGATGCTGAGGCCTATAGGGCCAGCCGCGTGGTCTAGCGCCGCGTCTGGGTACAGGGACAAGCAAGACGGGACAACGGCATACGGATGGTTTGCTGAGGGAGAGTATCTATGCTCTCTTTTCCTGCTTGCCTGTGGCCATTTGCCACCAGAGCTGGGGTATGTCGCGTCCCTCCTGTTCGGCCACGGCAATCACGGCCTTGGCTGCGGCCTGGAGATAGGCCCAGGGTGACACGCTTGGTACGTTCCTGGCCCGCCTGATAGGCCGCCCAGACAGCCTGCCGGAGCGGTAACGGCACCATCTGCCAATGGGCCTTATCCATGATCTCGTTTGGTTTGCACGGCTTGGTACAGCCGATGGCATGACAGATGCGTGCCACAGTCTTACTCCTGCTGCGCGATGTGGGGCAAAGTCATGATATCTATACGCTTGCTCGCCTAGGACGCTTCTTAGGCCTCCCAAGACATTGTCCTGCACTATCCTTGCCGTCACACCTTGGTCCACGTGGGCATGCTTGAGAGTTTGGCGAAGGTGCTGCCCAGGTTGCCACTGCAACAGATGATCAAGGCTCATGTCGAGCCGCATGGCTAAGCGGGCAAGCACGGCCACGGTTACCCCGGCAGCTTGCCGTTCTCGATTCGTGACAACGTCACCTCGTGAATCCCTACCTCCCGCGCGAGATCAGCCTGCCGTAGATGCTGCTGGCGACGCGCGTAGGCCAAGTTCGCTCCCAGCGCTGTCATGTTCACCTCGGGCATCATGGCTCCTCCTGTTCTTAGCGCCACACACAAACCATGGTGACTTTCGTGTCATGCTAAACGAAAATCAGTTGCGTGTCACGCTAAAAAGCATATGACAGTGCCAGCTTCTGAAAACCGGCTCTATGTCACCGGGGGCTACCCAGTAGTCTAACTATACTGGGGCCGGAGTGTAGTCAACGGGACGGTGCACGACAGCAACTCGGGGACGGTGGTCAGGGAGCGGGTGTGGAGGCCTTCAGCCGGGGGAGAGTCGATCAGGAGACGACCGCGGGAAGCTCCCGGGCGCTGACAGATGGTCAAGACCCCTTGTAGGCAATGACCATACTGCGGGTGTGCCGTGGGATTGTCGTGGAGGTGCTGCGGTTCAGCGGCAATAAGCGCGCCCTCCTCACCCACCCGGGTGAAGACGTCGTAGTTCCAGCCTCAACAGATGTCATCGGCCCGCGCAAAACAGTCCTCCCAGGACAGCACGCTCCCCGAACACCCCACGGTATAGCCCTGGCGTCCGTCTGGCGTCGTCATCTGCTTGGCAGACGTACAGCCAGCGAGGGCCAGCACGAGAGTGGCAACGAGGAGTCTGGAGAGACGTGGCAGAGCTCCTCCCTGGCTATCGTCCATAAGGGCTCTCCTGGCCGGAGATGGACATGGAGAGAGGCCTGCACGGTGAGCGCTGACCGCACGGGGAGGGGCAGCTTCAGCACCTGTCGCTGCTCTGGCTCTTGTAGAAACGCTTGCTGTGGATCCGCTTCGTGGTCTGTCATCGGGTGCCCTCCGCCAATGAGGGCTCTGCCTACCTCATTCTTGAGCATATCATACGCTCTCGGGGGTTTGGAAACAACGCTCCCTCTCTGGGTACCTTCACATTGTTTTTTCTAGGGTAGAAAGATTAAGGGCTTCGCTTCTCTGGACTTCTGATAAGACATTAGGATGCTATCGGCAGTGCTCAGGCACGAGAGATCCGCTGTGAGGGAGCGCCCGGCCCTGAGCACTGCCGATAGCATAGCTTGAACGAAGCTCGGTGGCTATGGAGATTGCTTTCAGCCCCTGAGGGGTTGTGAGGGTGTGAGGCGCATCAGCCCATGTTGGGCAGGACGCCCCCAGGGAGCCTCGGGATACGCCACGGTGTGGGCGTTGTAGCTGCCCACGGCGCCATTGCACTTGCCCAGATAGGCGGTGTGCGCCAGGTACGGCAACTGCCGCTGCCAGCGATATACGAAGACCGCTAACTCTTTCCCGATGGTCGATGGTGAGGCCTGCTGGCCGTGCGTGCGGGTGAGCAATGGGGTGGCGCTGTGCTCTCGGGCCAGTGTAGCCACAGTCTGGATGAGTTGCTGGGCGAGCGGCAACCAGCCATGGTGTAGCCCCTCTTTGAGCATGAGGGCGTACGCCAGATTCGTCATGTCTTCTGAGGTGCAACAAAAATGCACCCATTCGCGCATGTCCTCCAGCGTCGTGTCCTGGAAGCGTTCTTTGAGATAGTATTCGACCGCTTTCACATCATGGCCAATGGTCGCCTCGATCGCTTTCACACCTGGGCCTGCTCGCTATCGAACGTCGTGACCCAGGTCTCAAGGAGTTGCCGTTCGGAAGGCGTCAGGGGACGGACGTGAGGCAGTTCTGGCCGCTCTGACAAGGTCACCAGCCAGGTGAGTTCGACGCGGACACGATAGTGGATCAGCGCCTCTTCAGAAAAATATGGCGCTAACGACTGCACCTGGGCCGCATAGCGACCGTCAAGCGGCGAAATGGCTGTGAGTGCCATGCGCTCTCCTTCTGGCTGCAGTAGCACAGAGGCCGCCTGGCGGCTCGTGCCAGTTGTTTGC
>CAWIVX010000001.1:0-62388 GCA_963839715.1 uncultured Actinomycetota bacterium | reverse complement strand
GCCCGTCGCGCATGCATAGCGGCCGAGGCATGCACATTTGATGTGGTTGTAACATGCACGACTTCTGCGTGTTCACTATCGGACGGGCAGCGCCGATAGTGTGGTCCCACGTCGTCAGGGTAGCGATGTCTCGGTCGCTACTTGCGGACCTGTGACGCGCCTGCCCGATCAGCCAATTTGGGGGCAGGCCAGAATGCATCGATCCGCAAATCGCGAACTGCACGGGGGATTGCCGCCGCCAGCGTCGTGCTGGCGGTGACGGGCGGCCTGCTGATGGCCGCGCCCGCGCTGGCGGCCGGCGATGATCGCGGCTTCGTGTCGGTGACCCTGGACTTCACCGACCCCGGGGCGCTCGGTGTGACGGTCGTGACGCAGAACCGCTCCGACACTCCGGCGTACGGCGTCGGCTATGTCGTCATCCCGAGCGGTGAGCGTGTGCTGTTCGGTCCTGTTCCGTACGCGCCGGGCCAGACGCGCGAGCACTCGGAAATGCTTCCGGGTCATCCCTGCGAAGACGTGCACGACATGAGCATCGCGGTCTATGGCTATCACGACCCGGCCGGGGAGCACCCGGTGTGGAAGTCGGGGGTCATCGAATTACCCGGATCCGCGCATGACGATCATCGGATGCGGCCCCACGCCGACACCGACACCGACGCCCACTCCGACTCCGACTCCGACTCCGACGCCGACACCGACTCCGACGCCGACACCCACGCCGACGCCCACCCCGACGCCGACGATCACCCCGACACCGACGGGGTCCCCGACCCCGACGTCGGCGGTCGTGCCGCCGAGCACGCCCACCGGCGGGTCGCTCGCCCAGACGGGCATGGCGTTCGGCGGAACATTCCTCGTGGCCGCCATCGGTCTCGCCGCGGTCGCCGCGGGCATGCTCCTGCGCGGAAGGACGCGCCGCGCCGAGTAGACCGGCGTAGCACGCCGCCGCCCGGAGCGCCATGGGCTGAACCGATCACGGCGGCGTGCGTAGTGTCCGGGTATGGATGAGACCACGGGCAACGACCCGACCGAGATGACGCCCGAGCAGAAGCGACGCGATCAGCTGCTCTCCGCGCCAGGGGCAGTCGAGAGCGACGCAGACCCCCGCATAGAGGTCAACTGAGCACGATGGTGTGACGCGCATCGACATCGCACCGGACGCGGCCGTTCGACCGGGCAAACCCTTTTGAGGATCCGGAGGAGTCGTCGGCATCGCCCGCCGACGACGACGAGGGTGTCTCGAGGGTCCCGACGTCGAAACCTCGACCGCCGATGGCGCACCGAAGGGCGACGGCACCCCCAAGCCGGGGGGACTCGGACATGACGGCACGATCCCGAACGACCCGATGGACTCGCCGCCGGTCACACCGGCGAGAGGTCGAACCTTCAACCCCGAAGAGGACGAAGCCTCATCCGGCCTGAGCAACACCCACCCCCGACGGCTCCGCGCCGCGCAGCGGGTCCTGCGGCGAGTGCACCGCGCGCCATCATCACGTGGACGTCACACGACGCCGCGGACGGTCCGCCTCCCGGGCGCTCAGGGCGACCTCACTACAGAAAATGACGTGAACACGCCGACACGCTAGCATTCTGCTAAGGGGCGCCCGCCTCACGCGAGCTCGGGCGCACGAAGTGTTGGCCGGGGACGAGTCGCGACATGCGTCCCGGGACTCGTCAATGTCCACGAATCTCTTCAGCAAAGCCGGCCCGCGGCAATCTGCAGTTCGTCCCGCTCCAATCGGCTCGCCAACGATAAGGGAACTCGATGACTCTCGACCGCGACATCTCAGCGCCGGTGCGGCTGCCGAATTCGCACAGAGCCCGCCTTCGTCTCGCCACCATCCTCGCCGTCGTGGCCGCAATCCTCAGTGCCACGGTCATCGTCCCGTCGGGTGCCCGAGCTGCCGACACGGTCGGGCGTCATCTCCGACGCATCCACTCCCGAGGTTCTCATCGCGCCCGAGCGATCGACGATCGAACTGGGAATGAAGTTCTCCACATCAACCGCGGGCACCCTCACGGGGGTCCAGTTCTACCAGAACGTGGCCGATTCCGGCGTCACCAGCGCCTCCGTGTGGTCGAGCACCGGTGTCCGACTCGCCACGGCGACCGTCGATCCGTTCGCGCCCGTCGGCTGGCGCACCGTGCCGGTGAGCGTCCCGCTCACGGCGGGGGAAACCTATAAGGTGAGCGTCTTCGACTCGAACTCCCGATTCCCCGTCACCACCAACTCCTTTCCTGCAGGCGCAGTCGATCAACGGCATCACCACCCCCGCCGGTGCCAGCGTCTACCGCTACGGCGGGGAGAGCGCGTATCCCTCGACGGTCGGACAGGGTTACAGCTTCCTCGTCGATGTCGTGTTCGCACCCGCGACGACCGCGCCGTCGCCGACGCCTGTTCCCACGGACGCCGGCGACCCGACCGGCCAGCCCCCGCCCCGGACCGATGGAGCGCCGCCCCCCACCCCGACGCCGACCCGACCCCACACCCACACCCACCCAGCCGACGCCTTCCGCACCGGCGGCCGCCCCCGTTCCGGGCTCCGTCCGCCGGACGTATACGGCCCCGATGGCACGCACTGGCCCGACGAACACACCGGCGCTCGGCACCAGGCCCGCGTTGTGAACGTCGCGGCGTCCTGGAGCGCGATCTCCGCGGCGATCACCGCGAATGCGGCGTCAGCTGATCCCGTTCGCATCTGCGTCGCGCCGGGAACGATCGCGGGCGGCAATGGCGCGACCTCCAGCGCCAAGGGCGTTCTCCAGAACATCGGCAACTCTGCGCGGGCCACGCGCATTCTGGTCGCCGCCTGCGCGGGGGCCGGAACGGTGAAAGTCGCGTCCGGTCCGGGTGTGGCCTTCGTCGGTGTGAAGGGCGTCTCGATCATCGGCATCGACTTCTCGGCGCAAGGCGTGATGATCCGCAACTCGGAGTCGTTCGCCGTCGGCTACTCCAAGGTTCCCGTCCTGCTGGTCACCGCGAACGGCGGCAACGGCGTCCGCGACGTGGAGATCGTCGAGGTCGTCGCCGGACCGAACGCGGTTAATGGCGTCTCTTATGATCGCGTCGAGGTGAAGTCGGCGGGCGGCTACAACGTCACCGGCCTTCGCTTCGCCGGCTTCTACGGGGCACCGCATTACAAGCCGGACGGGTCTTCGGGTCACAGCGACACTCTCCAGTTCGTGACGACAACGGGCACCGGCACCATCACGAACGTGACGATCGAGGACTCCGTACTGTTCCAGTCCTCCGATCAGGGCGTCATGGCGGGCGGCAACAGCGGCGGCGCGATCGTCCACTCCGCCTTCTTCGGCGGTGCGGTCGGTCAGCTGCGCTATCCGATGTACGTCGGCGGCGATCCGATCACACTCTCGAATATGCTGCATGGGACGTGGTCTAATGTGACCGTCACCGACGCGATCGTCGCCGGGACGATCTCGCCCTCCTTCACGTTCGCCGGTGTCAGCAACTCCCGGAGCACGGCGGGAACACGCGGGTTCAGTTCGCTCGGCGCTGTGACGCTCGGCGACATCGATAGGTTGGCTCCGATGCCCACGGGGGCTCGGCTCGCCTCCATCTGGGACTGACGTTCGAACCCGAAGAGGACGAGGCCGCCCCGGCCTGAGCCCTCCGCCTGTCACCGTCAGGCGCCGGGGGGCCGGTACTTGATCTGCTCGACCATTCCCAGTGCCTCGATCGTCTCCTCGATGGTCAGCAGCACGGTGGTCTCAAACGAGCTCAGCGCTCCGCCGCTGGTGATCGCCAGCGCGACCGCGGCCATCGACACGTTGTCGGGGGCTTCCCACAGCGTGTATCCGTCGTAGCGGCCGAACGCGTACCAGAATCCGTGCAACGTGCCCCCGACCGACTCGATGTACAGCTGCGCTGCCTTCCTGCGGTCCTCCGGGTTTTCCACCAACCTCGCCCACGTCTCGGGCGTGTAGCTGAATTGCGTCAGGTAGAGAGTCATCGTCTGATCCGTTCTTGAGGTGCAGCAGCTGCTGTCGCACCCAAGCGTGCCCCTCCGGCTCGCCGTCCACAACGGCGCCGCCGACCGCGAACGGCGTCGCTACAGCGCGAGCCGCTCCCGGACGACGTCGGCGAGGCGGTCGGCGTATTTCTGCGCTGCGACGGAGTCGGCCGCCTCCACCATCACGCGCACCATCTCCTCCGTTCCCGACGGTCGAAGCAGCACGCGGCCGGACTCTCCGAGTTCGGCCGTGACGGCGGCCACGGCATCCGCCACGCCGTCGTCGGTCGCAGCGAGCGAGCGGTCGACGCCGCGCACGTTGACCAGCACCTGCGGGTAGACGGTCATGATCGACGCCAGGTCGGCCAGGCTCCGCCCGGTGCGGGCCATCTCCGACATGAGGTGCAGGCCGGTGAGCAGCCCGTCGCCGGTCGTCGCGTACTCGCTCATGATGACGTGGCCGGACTGCTCGCCGCCCAGCGAGAATCCGCCCCCGGTCATCGCCTCGAGCACGTAGCGGTCGCCCACCCCGGTCTGCACGACGGTGATGCCGTGGTCGGCCATCGCCCGGTGCAGTCCCAGGTTGCTCATCACGGTGGCGACCAGCGTGTCGGCCACGAGGTGCCCGCGGTCCTTCATCGCGACGGCGAGGATCGCCATGATCTGGTCGCCGTCGACGATGCGCCCGCGCGCGTCCACGGCGAGGCATCGGTCGGCGTCTCCGTCGTGGGCGATGCCGACATCGGCACCGACCCGCACGACGTGCGCGGCGAGGGAGTCGAGGTGGGTCGAGCCCACGCCGTCGTTGATGTTCAGGCCGTCCGGGTCTGCGCCGATCACCGTGACGCGTGCGCCGGCGTCGCGGAACGTCTCGGGTGAGACGCCGGATGCCGCGCCGTGCGCGCAGTCGAGCACCACGTGCAGGCCGTCGAGCCGGTGCGGCAGCGACGCGAGCAGATGGACGATGTAGCGGTCTTCGGCATCCGCGAATCGGCGGATGCGGCCGACGCCGGCGCCGGTCGGCTGGAGCTTCGGCGCGGTCAGCGCCGCCTCGATGCGCTGCTCGACCACGTCGGGGAGCTTGACACCGCCGCGGGCGAAGATCTTGATCCCGTTGTCGGGCGCGGGGTTGTGCGATGCCGAGACCATCACGCCGAAGTCGGCGTCGATGTCGGAGATCAGGTACGCCGCCGCCGGGGTCGGCAGCACGCCGGCGTCGAGGACGTCGACGCCCGAGGAAGCGAGGCCCGCGGAGACTGCGGCCGAGAGGAACTCGCCCGACACGCGCGGGTCGCGGGCGACCACGGCGGTCAGTCGCTTGCCGGCGGCCTTGCGGGCCTCGGCCGTACGGCCCTGGCCCAGGACGACGGCGGTCGCCTGGGCCAGGGTGAGTGCGAGGTCGGCGGTGAGGGGGCCGTTGGCCAGCCCTCTCACCCCGTCCGTGCCGAAGAGCGGCATCGGAAGGGGTCCGCGACCTAGCGCTTCGAGTACTGAGGAGCCTTGCGGGCCTTCTTGAGACCGGCCTTCTTGCGCTCCTTCACGCGCGCGTCGCGCGAAAGGAAGCCGGCCTTCTTGAGGGTGGCACGGTTGTTCTCGACGTCGATGCCGTTGAGCGAGCGGGCGATGCCGAGGCGCAGCGCGCCGGCCTGACCCGAGGGGCCGCCACCCGAGATGCGGGCGATGACGTCGTACGCGTCGGTGAGGTTGAGCACCGTGAAGGGGTCCTTCACGAGCTGCTGGTGCAGCTTGTTCGGGAAGTAGTCCTCGAACGTGCGGCCGTTGACGGTGATGACTCCGGTGCCGGGAACGATGCGCACGCGGGCGATGGCCTGCTTGCGACGGCCGACCGCGGCGCCGGGGACGCTGAGCACGGGGCGCTCTGCGGCAACGGCGGTCTGGTCGACCGACGCTCTCGGTCGAGTAGTTGGATTCGGTGGATTCTTCGATCTTCGCCACGAGTGTGTCCTTAGTCAGTCTGGGAGGCGCTTACTGGGCGACCTGGTCGAGGGTGAAGGCCTTGGGCTGCTGAGCACCGTGGGGGTGCTCGGCGCCGCGGTAGACCTTGAGCTTGGTGAGCTGCTGCGCACCCAGGCTGTTCTTGGGGAGCATGCCGCGGACGGCCTTCTCGACAGCGCGCTCCGGGTTCTTCGCGAGGAGCTCTTCGTAGGTGACCGACTTCAGGCCGCCCGGGTAGCCCGAGTGGCGGTAGGCCTTCTTCTTCTGGAGCTTCTGACCCGTCAGCGCCACCTTGTCGGCGTTGATGATGATGACGAAGTCGCCCATGTCCATGTGGTTGGCGAAGGTGGGCTTGTGCTTGCCGCGGAGGAGAGCCGCCGCGTGGCTCGCGAGCCGGCCGAGAACGACGTCGGTGGCGTCGATGACAAGCCACTCGCGCTGAGCTTCGCCAGCCTTGGGGGTGTACGTGCGCGTCACAATAGTGCTGCTTTCTTGATTCGAACGGAGATGTTCGTGAATCCCGCTCCGGGGTGGTTCTCCGGCTGATGGCCGGTGGAACACGCCAGTGGAGGGCTCACGTTCGCGGTGCGAGGCCAGCAGGGCGCAGGCACCAAGGATCTATGTTACGGCATGCGGATGCCGCGTCCAAACACGCGCCCGTCCCCGCCCGGTCGACCGCGCGAGTCGGTCGCCGCCGGGTTATCCTCGGTTCACGGTTCGCATCGAGGCGAACCGGTCCGCGCGAGCGGAACGACGGGAGAAACACCCCGATGCCTTCGAATGGTTCTCGCCAATCACACGGATTCGGCCCGCGCGCGGCCGTCGCCGTCGCGCTCGTGACCGCGGTAACGGTCGCCACGGCCGCCGTCCGCGCGTCGCAGGCGCTGCACGCCCAGGCGGAGCGGGATGCCGCTCGCGAGGCTGAGCTCGACGAGTGGGCCTCCTCCGACATTCGATGACGGCTGTTAACGTGCGGCGAGGGTCCGCGTAACACTCGCCGGGCACACTCGGACCATGGCGACCGGTTCGGCATCGCGGATCGAGTGGATGGACGTCCTGCGGGGCACCTCGATCGTGCTCGTCGTGTTCAATCACGCGATCCTCTTCGCCAGTTCGCTCCCGACCGGATCGCCCGAGATCGCGTGGGCGTTCAACCAGGTTTTCGCACCGATCCGGATGCCGCTCATGGTGTTCCTGTCGGGCCTGCTGGTCGCTCCCTCGCTGGCTCGCGGCTGGAAGGCGTACCTGCGTGGCAAGGCTCGGCGGGTGCTGTGGCCCTACCTGGTGTGGTCGACGGTCGCACTGGTCCTCCTCTACCTGTGGGACATCCGCGACGGACTCGTGGGTGGGGTCGCGCCGGCTCCGGTGACGCCGTGGGAGCCGCTGCGGTTGCTGTACGACCCGCTCGAGCACCTGTGGTTCCTGTACGACCTCTTCCTCTTCTACGTCATCGCGCTCGCCGTGAAGCGGGTGTCGCCGCTGTGGATCGCCGCTGCTGCGTTCGTCGCTCGCGGCGGTCGTGCCGGATTTCAGTGCGCAGCGATTCTTCGTGCTGCTGCTCTTCTTCATGCTGGGCGTCTGGATGTCGCAGCGTCCTGGCATGCTCTCCCGCGTCCTGTCGCGGCGCTGGGTGGTGTGGCTGTGCGCGGCGGTCTCGACCGGCACCCTCGCTGCCGTCGCGCTGGGCGTCGGGCTGCGCTACGAGGCGATCTCGGTGCCCTTCGCGGCCGCCGGCATCGGCCTGGCGCTCCTCGCCGCGCGCCGGTGGGGCAGCGCCGCCGCGTTTCGTCCTCTGCGGTTCGTCGGGCGCGACAGCCTCGTCTATTACATCGTCCACTGGTGGCCGACGAGTCTCGGAGTCGCGATCGGCGCAGTCGACCGGCAGCGGCTGGATCGCACTTCTGGCGGGTCTGGCCATGGGCCTCCTCGTCAGCACCGGCGTCGCGTGGCTCATCCGCCTGTGGCCCCCGGTCAACTGGCTGTTCTCGGCACCTCAGAGGCAGATCGTGCCGACCGAGTCGCGATCCAGGGATTCGTTCTAGGCGCCGGACACGTCGCGCCTGTGACGGTCGCGAAACCCGCCATTCACATGCCGCCGATACGGTCGAGAGCATGACCACTCCCTCCATCAAGGCCGTGATCCCCGCAGCCGGGCTCGGCACCCGCTTCCTGCCCGCGACGAAGGCGATGCCGAAAGAGATGCTTCCCGTCGTCGACAAGCCGGCGATCCAGTACGTCGTCGAAGAGGCCGTGGCCGCCGGCATCGACGACATCCTCGTGATCATCGGCCGCAACAAGAATGCGCTGGCCAACCACTTCGACCGCGTCACCGAGCTCGAGCACACGCTCGAGGCGAAGGGCGACCACGGCAAGCTCGCGCGCGTGATGGAGCCGAGCTCGCTGGCCGACATCCACTTCGTCCGTCAGGGCGATCCCAAGGGCCTCGGCCACGCGGTGCTGCGCGCCAAGAAGCACGTCGGCCATGAGACGTTCGCGGTGATGCTGGGCGATGACCTCATCGACGCCCGCGATCCTCTGCTCGCGCGCATGATCGAGGTCTCGCTCCGCCGTTCGGCGACCGTCGTCGCGTTGATGGAGGTCGACCCCTCGCAGATCCACCTCTACGGCTGCGCCGATGTCGAGGCCACCGACGAGGCCGACGTGGTGACGATCAAGGCGCTGGTCGAGAAGCCGTCCGCGGCCGAGGCGCCGAGCAACCTCGCGATCATCGGCCGCTACGTGCTCAAGCCCGAGATCTTCGAGGTGCTCGAGAACACCGCACCCGGCAAGGGCGGCGAGATCCAGCTGACCGATGCGCTCGAGGAGCTGGCCGCCGATGAGGCGATCGCCGGGCCCGTGCTCGGCGTCATCTTCGCCGGCCGCCGCTACGACACCGGTGATCGACTCGACTACCTGAAGTCCAGCATCCTGCTCGCGCTCGATCGCGACGACCTCGGCCCGGAGCTCGCGTCGTGGATCAAGGAGATGGCGCCGACGCTGCCGGAGTGACCTAGGCGAATCACGCTCCGCGCGCCATGCCGAGAGCGCGGGAATTGGCGGTCCCCGGACCAGCCACTTGGGGTGGGGATCCGGGGACCTGAACCCGCGCCGGACCTCGAGATTCGTCGCTGGCGGTCGTGTCCCATCGGGGAATGCTGACACGGACGCGGCGGCGGGTCTGGCTCTCAGCGTATGGGCGGCCCGCAGCGACCGTCGAGGCAGTCGCGCCATTGTTCGCGCAGTTGTAACACCCGCGGCGCGGTGTCATCAATCGGAAATATCGGGCGGCGATGGACATGTCCAGAGCGCTCGCTGAGGCGGAACCTACTGCCTTACGGGGCCTGTGGCTCCTCGTCGGTCAAATCGCCGGGATCGGTCGGCGGCTCGGGTTCGGTCGGTGGGTCAGGCTAGGCGGCGGCGGTTCCGGCTGCGGTGCGGGCGGCACGGACGGCTCCGGCGCCGGCTCCGGCTCGGGCTCGCGGTTCGGGCTCGGGCGCCGGCGCGACCGGCGGGGTCCAGTTGGCGTGGCCTTCGCGCATCGCGGTGACCGCGGCGGCGTAGGCGAGCATCTCCGCGTCGCCCGACGCACCGGTTGCCTGCGCGGCAGGAATGGCGAGGGATGCGGCAATCACCGCCTCCTGCAGGTCGCTTGACGCCAGGTAGTTCTCATCCACGATCGTCACGGCCGTCGCGGGGATCGATGAGCCGAGCGCCACCTGTGCGGCAGTGAGCGCGTTCAGCTTCTCGACGACAGCGGTCTGCGCGGCGTTCGCTTCGCGGATGGCCGCGGTGACCCGCTCGGCGTAGTTCTCGGCGTCCTGCGTGGCGGCGGCGATGTCGTCGAGGTCGCTCAGGTCGAGGTCACCCCGTTCGTACGGTGGTGGCGGGTCGCCGAGCGGCGGATTGTCGAGTTGCGTGGTGAGCTCGGCGAGCGCGGCATTCGCCGCGGCGAGCGGCGCCTCCTCCGTCATGCCCGCGACGGCTGCAAGGGCGGGTGCGGCGCTGTCGGCGATCGCACGTGCGTTGGCCGCAGTGTCCTCGTACGCGGCGAACGCCGACTCCATCACCGGGTACGGCTGGGTGGCGCCCAGTTCGGCGCCTTCGAGATCTTCTGTCGCCGCGGCGAGGGCTCTGGCTTCTTGATTGTTGGCGGCGATGTTCTGTGCGACCAGGACGGCCGCCACGACGACGATCGCCAGAAGCGCTACAGATGCGAGCACCGACCAGCGGACGCGCTTGCTCCAGGGCCACCTCGAACGGCTTTTGGCGGGCATGAAGGTTCCGCCGGCACCCGCGGGCTCCGTGTCGGTGCGAGCCGGAGCGAGCACGGCCGTGGGTGCGCTGCCGCCGACCGTACTCGAGGCGTCAACTGCGGGGCCGCGGGGCGCGAACACCGCGGCGCGGTCGCCTGCGTTCCATGCGGCGGGGAGGTCGGAGGCTGATTCGTCGCCATGCTGGTCGGCGTCGCCATACTGGTCGGCGTCGCCATATTCGTCGGGGTCGTCTTCCTCGACGGCGCTTTCATGTCCGTTGCGGGCGAGCATTCCCGCTGCCGCGAGCGAAGCGAACACCGCGGTGGGCTGATCGTTCGCGTCGCCTGCCGCACGGTCGTCGTGCCGGCCTTCGGCCGCGGCTGTTTCCTGAACCAGCACTGCGGTGGGAGCCTCGGACTCTTCGGGACGAGGGTCGGCCGGGTGCTCGTCGGCGGCATATGCGACGGAATCGAGCGGGTCGGGGTCGATCTCCGTCTGGATCCGCGTCGTCGAATCCGAACAGCGCCATCATCTCGCCCGTGTCGGCGAGCACGATCTCGTCGTGGTCGGTCAGGATCGTCCCGATAAGCGGAGGCAGCCGGCTGTGGAGGAATGATCTCCTCTTCGCGGGCGGGTGAGAACGGTTCCGCGCCGGCCGCAGCCGCGGCCGCTGCCGTTGCGACGGGCGGCAGCATCTCTTCGCCGCGAGAGGGCGTGACGACGTCGCCCCACGGCGCAGCTCCGGCCGATGCGCCGGGTGCCGCGTCGATGGCTGATGCCTCACGGGGCACGATCGACTCTTCAGGTGCCGCGAGGGGCGACGACGACTGCGCGGTCGCCTCTGTCGTGGCAGGCTCGACGGACTCTTCAGGCGATGGCGGGTCCGCCGCTCGCGACTGGGCTACCGATGCGGGCGCCGTCTCCGGAGCATCACCGTCGCGTGAAGAGCCGGCAGCGCCGGCGACGGCACCTCCCGCCGCCCCGGAGGTGGCGGCGACTGCTGCTGCCGCGGGAGCGGCGGCGACTGCTGCTGATGTGCCGCGGGAGTGGCGGCGACGGCTGCCGCCGAGGAGGCTGTCGACGCGGGCATGCCGCCTTCGTCGCCGGAGGACGCATCACGCGCGATTGTCGCGCTCCCTGTGGCCGTCTCCGCCGACTCCGCCGGCCGCACGGGCTCGTACAGGCCGACGTGGTCAGACCCGGAAGACTCTGCCGACACCGGCGCTCCGGCATCCGGAGTCGCGTTCGACTCATCTGTCCGTGCCTGCGACTCATCGACATCCGGCTCCCAGGCGGGCGGCTCCTTCGACGGTTGTTCGGGTGTCGTGTCATGACCGAAGAAAGAGTCGAGGTCGGAGGTCATGCCGTTCGAGGGGAGCTCGGAATGAGGCTCCTCCTCTGGTGTGTGCCCGAAGAGCTGAGCGAGCTTCGCCCGCGAATCGGCCATCTCCGAGTCCGACCGCGAGACGAGGGCGCCGTTGGCGCCGAAGAGTTCGTCGAGTCCACCCGCGCGCGACCCGGCATCCGTCGCCGAAGGCTCGTTCGCGATCGCCTCCGCGTCGTGCTTCGGATCGGCGTCGGGCTTCCTTTTGGGTGTCACAGGTGCTACCTCACAATGCGGCGGGAGCCCCGATATATTACAACGGGCTTGCTGGATGCCCGTTGAGGCTTGACGGGCGGGCGTCGTTCTGAGACAGCGGAGCCTCTTCTCCCCCCGTTCGCTCGTCGTTCACCTGCGTGCGGCACCGTGTGTCGCGAGAGCAGCCGTACGGCGGATGCGGGAGAGGAGGCGTCATGGTCGGCTCGAACGTCTGGTGGGTGATCGCGGAGTGGGTCGCTGTCACGTTCCGCGATCCCGCCCTGCTGATGTTGCTGATCTCGGGCGTCGCTGCGCTGCTCGTCTTCTGGATTGCGGCCCGAGTGAGGGAACTGTCCTCGCGCCCCGATGCTGTCCCGGCGGATGACCTGATCTGACGTGCTGAACCTGCTCCCGTCTATGCCATCTCGCGACGGCGGCCGGCGACGGGAGCCGTCTCCGACTTCGCGAATCCCGGCATCCCTCCGCTGACGTTGAGTCGAGTGGCGAAGACCACCAAAGCCGATAGCGTGAGCATCTCCCCGGCGTCCTCGATGAATCCCAGGCCCCTGTCGATGGCCTTCATGTCGATGAACAGGGCGTGCACCGCGTCGACGACGAGTGCGAACACGAGGAGTACGACGACGAGCGCGACCATCACTCGGAAGATCCACTTGGTTCGTGCGTCTGCACGCAGGTATCCGACCACGAGCGGCACCAGGATGATGACGCCTACGAGCGCCGACATGGTGAGTTCGCCGAACGTCTGCGCGCTGAGCGGTCCTACTCCGAAGGCCCAGCTGCTCGACGAATACCAGAGTCCGACGCGTTCGTGGATGACGAGGGCGTCGTCGACGAGGAAGTAGAACACCAGCAGCACCCACGCCAGCATCGGCCAGCTTCGGCTTTGTCGTGCGTACGTGGCCAGCAGGATGAGCAACCAGAGGTACTTCGCGTACTGGTACGCCTCGCCGTAGCTGCCGTCCATGTCGATCCGCAGGATGTCTGGCGCATCCCAGCCGATCATGACGACGATGTGGATCAGCATGAGTGTGATGTCGACGCTGAGGACGATCCAGGTGACGAGCCTGACCGCTCGCTGATCCCTGAATGTCCATCGCCAGGTGTCGCGTATCGCGGACGTGACCGTGTTGGCCATACTCACACTCCCCCAAGAGCACCCCGTCGTGCAGGGTCCAACTAGTCCCGCACTGCAGCGACGTCGTCGCCATTAACCGGCGAGTCTATGAACGTTCACGTACCGTTCATCTGCCTCGCGTGTTAAATCTGCGTTTCGTCGATCGGCCCTGGATGAATGAGGCCGTCGAAGCGTGCTGCTGGCTCGGACTTGACCCACCGCACTAGGCTCCCTTCGCCGTCGGTCCGGCCGCACCCATCCGCCGAAGAGGGACAAGACTTTCCACTGCCTGTCATTTTCCCGACACATACCGCTGATAGCTTCCTTGACGGGGGAATCCAAGTTGCGGAAGGACGGTCTGTGACGTCGAACCTGGAAAAGGTCGACGCGACAACGACGTCGCAGAGAATCTCGCAAAGCTCAACATCACACGCAACCAATGAGCACAGATCTGATGCTCCGGGCGGCTCGGATCCGCACGTTCACCACGCTCCGGCACCGGTCATAAGCCCATCCACCGGCGCGACCTCGACGGCGCGCACTCCCGACCGATGGCGCCAGCGATATGCGAGGCGCATCTGGTTCAGCGACCTTGTGGTGCTCGTCTGGGTCGTCTTCGGCACGCAGATCCTGCTGTTCGGCCAAGGCAGCGCCGAGGTCGCGATTCGTCACGACAGCCGCCTGAGCGACTTCTCATACTGGGCATTCTCCGCCGGACTCGTGGTCGCGTGGATGTGGGTACTGAGCCTCATCGACTCACGCAGCTATCGCGTCATCGGCAACGGCAACGCCGAATACATGCGTATCGTCGACTCGAGCTTCCGCCTGTTCGGGGTGATTGCGATCTTCGCCTTCCTTCTGCGGGTCGATATCGCTCGCGGATTCCTCCTGCTCAGCCTTCCCGTCGGGGTGCTTCTCCTCGTTCTCGAGCGCTGGCTGTGGCGAAAGTGGCTCGTTGCGAAGAGGCAGTACGGGGAATATTGTGCGCGCGTACTCCTCGTCGGGTCAGAGGCCTCCGTCGCACACATCGCGCGCGAACTGCAGCGCACGCCAAGTGCCGGCTACCACGTGGTCGGTGCCTGCGTGCCCTCAGGGCGCATAGCCGCCACTATCGACGGCACCGACATCCCGATCATGGGCAACGTCAACGCAGTCGATCGCGCAATCCTTGCGACCGGCGCCGACACGGTAGCCGTCACCAGCACCGACGAGCTGCCACCCGATAAGGTCAAGCAGATCTCATGGGGCCTTGAGGCCGGCAAGCAGCACCTCGTCCTCGCACCCAGCATCATCGACATCGCCGGGCCGCGCATCCACACCCGACCGGTGGCGGGTCTTCCTCTCATCCACGTAGAGACGCCGCGGTTCAGTCGCGGTCAGCGATTCGCCAAGCGCTCGGTGGACCTGGCCGCCTCGCTCGTTGGTGTGATCCTGATCAGCCCTCTACTCGCCTTCCTCGCGATGAGCGTGCGGCTGTCGAGCGAGGGTCCGGTCTTCTTCCGCCAGACCCGCATCGGTCTGGGCGGCCGGGAGTTCCCGATGATCAAGTTCCGCTCGATGGTCGTGAATGCCGAAGAACTTCTCGCGGAGTTGGAAAGCCAACAACGGGATGTCGGCAACGAAGTGCTCTTCAAGATGAAGGACGACCCGCGCGTGACGCCCATCGGCCGCATCATGCGCAAGTTCAGCCTCGACGAACTGCCTCAGCTCTTCAACGTCATCGGAGGGTCGATGTCACTCGTCGGCCCCCGGCCGCCCCTGCCGAAGGAAGTCGCGTTGTATGCCGACCATGTGCATCGGCGTTTCCTTGCGAAACCGGGCATCACTGGCCTCTGGCAGGTGAGCGGCCGCTCGACTCTGTCATGGGAGGACTCGGTGCGACTCGACCTCTCCTATGTGGAGAACTGGTCGCTCATCGGAGATGTAGTCATCTTGGCGAAGACTGCCAAGGCGGCCTTCGCGCCGGGCGAGACGGCTCACTAATGCGTCCGAAGGTAGTGCCCCCGGACTCACCGCTCGAGTTGCGCGCCAGAGTCAAGAAGCTAGGCACCCTGGCCCGCGCGACAGTGACGTTGCGAACACGCCGGGTCAGTCCGCCAGCCAAGCGTCGTTGACGAGTCGAATGGCCCCCACATCGATGCCCGCTCACCGGACACCCCTTCTCCTGGCGCTAGCAATATGCATGCTCGCGGCCGCGACCCCGTTTATCCGATCGCTAACCGGCGCGGGACTGCAATATGTCACTTTCGGCACGATGGTCTCTCATCCTCCTGCTCATTGCCGGCGTTGGTATGCGCCCCCGGTACGGGTCGCCTGGTATCGCCGACACGTCGGGGCCTACGGGAGTCGCCCTGTCCCATCGTCGGCCGCGAGATCTACTCGCCTTCGCTCACAGCGGCGTGCACCACGGAGCAGTCGACCCGTCCGCCGGGATATCGGATCGCATCACGCGCACGCAAGGCCGGCCCTGCCGCAGTCGTCCCCAGATGAGGGACGCGGGGATTTTTTCACAGGAACGCTTCGATTCGGCCCTGCGGATACGTGAGCCCTTCCGCTGAACATTCCCGAAACATGAACCTGGTAGGAAAGGTTCGAGCAATCGCCGCCAATGACCGCCGGCCTCACCCTCTTTCGATTCATCGCTGGGAGTCACATGAAGCTGTCGGTCATCGGGTGCGGATACCTGGGTGCGGTGCACGCCGCCGCCATGGCGTCCATCGGCCATGAGGTCATCGGCATCGACGTCGACGAACGCAAGATCGCGTCGCTCTCCGAGGGTAAGGCGCCCTTCTTCGAGCCGGGTCTGCCCGAAATTCTCTCGGAGGGCATCGCGTCGGGTCGTTTGCAGTTCACGACCGACATGGCGAAGGCTCACGGCGCCGACGTCCACTTCGTGGGCGTCGGGACACCCCAGCAGAAAGACGGGTACGCCGCCGACATGACCTACGTCAACGCGGCGATCGACGCGCTGATCCCGCACCTGCGCGCCGGGGACGTGGTCGCCGGCAAGTCAACGGTGCCCGTCGGCACAGCAGCAGGCTTGGCCAGTCGCGTGACGCCCACCGGCGCGACGCTCGTATGGAATCCGGAGTTCCTGCGCGAGGGCTTCGCGGTGAAGGACACGGTGGACCCCGATCGACTCGTCGCAGGGGTTCCTGCCGGCGACGAAGGTGATCGCGCGGCTGACATCCTGCGGGAGGTCTACCACCCGGCCATCGCGAAGCAGACTCCCTTCATCGTCACCGACTACGCCACGGCCGAACTCGTCAAGGTCGCTGCGAACGCGTTTCTCGCCACGAAGATCTCCTTCATCAACGCGATGGCCGAGATCGCCGAAGTCACCGGCGCTGACGTCACGCAGCTCGCCGACGCGATCGGGCACGACGCGCGGATCGGCCGACGCTTCCTCGGAGCGGGCATCGGATTCGGTGGCGGCTGCCTCCCCAAGGACATCCGTGCATTCTCGGCCCGCGCCGAAGAGCTGGGCCGCGGCGAGTCGGTCGCATTTCTCCGAGAGGTCGACGCGATCAACCTCCGCCGGCGCGACCGGGCGGCGCAACTGGTCGTCGAAGCGTTCGGGGGCAATGTGTTCAAGAAGAACATCACCGTACTCGGCGCGGCATTCAAGCCGCACAGTGACGACATCCGTGATTCCCCCGCTCTGGACGTCGCGGTGCGACTGCACGGTCTCGGGGCGTGGGTGACGATCACCGACCCGGCTGCAATCGAGAACTCCCGCCGCATCCATCCGCAGCTCAACTACGTCGAAGATCGTGACGAAGCCCTGCGAGGTGCAGACGCGGTCATCGTCGTCACCGAATGGGACGAGTACCGCCGCCAACTCGACCCTGCACACGCCGCCTCGCTGGCCACCGGACGGATCATCATCGACGGGCGGAACTGCCTGGACGCGGCCGCCTGGCGTGCCGCGGGGTGGACATACTACGGAATGGGTCGCCCCTAGAGGATGCTCACTGCAGAACTCAGCTCGGCGCATCATCTCTACGACCACGCTCGCGGGAAGTCTGCCGGTCACGGACGCGGATGCCACACGATTCGGAGTCTTCGTCAACGATGGAACCGGCTCGAATGGACTACTACCAGCCCGCGGATGCACCGGTGGCGTGGAACTGGTGCGCTTCGCGGGGCGAGGGCGCTGTGACTGGTGTCGCAGAGCTGACCGTCACGATCAGCAATGATGCGCCGACGGATGGGCTGCCTGCGTACATCACCGGCGCCGCGTCCGGAGTGTCTCCCCGGCTGGGTCAGTGCGTTCGCCAACGTGTACTTGCCTCAAGGATTCTGCCCGTCGTCTGCTGACCTGAGTGGGCGGTGGCTTGCGGGGCGGAATGCACGATGGTCGCCGCGTTCTGAGCTTCGAGGTCGGAATCTGCGAAGGGCGGCGACTTGTCGCGCAGGTGACGCCGACAGTTAACGCGCACGTAACGACGCCGGTCAGCGCTTGCCTGTGAGTTTCCCTACACTCGAAGTAGAGCATCGCAGCTCGGATCACCTTTTCCGAACGGCGATGTTTTTTTGTTGCCACAGAACAGCTGCGATTACGTCCACCGATTCATCGCAGGAAACATCCCCCGCTTCATCGGCGCCTAACGGCCTCACGAAAGAGTTGACCATGAAGCACTTGATCCGCCTCACAGCGGTCGCCGCTCTCGTCGCGGCCTCCGCCCTGGCGCTGCCCACCGCAACCCAGGCCGACACAATCTATCCCCAGTCCAACGCTTGCAACGTTGTGCAGTCGCGCGTCACGCCGGGTGCCACGATCACGTTCAACTGCTCCAACGGCACGTTCTCCCCCGGCGAGTTCGTCACCGTCACCGTCGAGGGCAACACCTCGGCCCAGGTCGGTTTCATCAAGTCCGCCGTCACGTCGTCGGGGACCACCACCTCATCTGAGGCCGGAGCGGTCTCCGTGCCGATCACCTTCCCGAGCGACGCATCGGGCAACTACAACGTCGCAGCGGTGTCCCCGAACGTCGGCCGGTGGCGCAGCCACCGTGTCCCTCGGCTCCACGGCCGGCGGCACGAGCGGCCGCTCCCCGCAACCGGTATCGACAGCGGCTCGCTGCTCGGCCTGTGGGTCGGCGGCGGCGCGCTCGTCCTCGCGGGAGGTGCAGTCGCCCTGGCGGCGCGGTACGTCGCAACCGCAAGGAGCACGCGGGCGTCTAGTCCGTCTGCACCCGTTCCAGCGGAGAACCCCCGGCCCGTTTCGGCCGGGGGTTCTTCGCGTCACGCCTCCGCGTTCTGTTTCGTCCGCCGCCACCGCTTGGGTCGGCCGGTCACCCAGCCCAGCAGCCACTCGACCGGCCCGACGCCGATGAAGCGCCACCACAGCCACCCGGCCACGACCATGCCGGGCACGATGACGAGCCAGCGCACCAATCGCTTCCGGTGACGCTGATACCCGTGCGCATCCACAGCGCGATGAGCGCCACGTGCAACACGTACAGGCTCAGCGCCACCGCACCGATCGCGCGCAGCGGCTCGAACACCATCGGCGATGACCCGCGCCGCGCCGGGACGCCGCACGGTCGCCAGCAGCACGATGACCACGTACACGGCGAAGACCAGCCCGACGTCGTGCAGGGTGTCGATGTAGCTCCCCGACACATGGCCGGGTGTGTCGAAGACGGCCGTCACCACGGGACGCACCGCGTAGGCGAGCGGCGCGATGATCGCCATGGCCCACAGATACCGGTCGCGCCGGAAGCCGTGGCGCATCAGGATCGCACCGAGCAGGAAGAACGGCAGCAGGTTGGTGAGGCGGTACGAGTACCCGAGCACGAACCACTGCGAGACCTGCTCGACCAGCGGAGATGTCCCAGATCGCGGGCGCCAGCATCTGCCGCGCCCACGCGTTGAGCGGATCGCTGATCACGGCCAACGCCGATCGCGATGCCGATCACCCACCGCGTGGACAGCAGCAGGATCGGCACACCGACCAGCAGGAGCACGCCGAGATGCGACAGCACGATCGCGACCCAGCTGCCCCAGTAGCTCATCCACACCCCGAGCGCGATCAGCACCAGGCCGCGCGCCGCCTGCTGCAGGAGCATCGCCCGCGCCCGTGCGGCGGCGTTCGCTGCAGCACGATCTCCGCCGACAGCCCCATCACGAGGGCGAAGAGGGGCGAGGCCAGGTCGCTGGCGTTGCCCATGCCGAAGGCGACGGCCCCGGCATGTCCGTCAGCAGGGGCGTGGCGTGCGCGATCAGCATCGCGAGGATCGCGACGCCGCGCAGCACATCGGGAACGATCAGACGCTCGCGTCGAGGTGGACTCGGGTGCGACGAGTGCGGGCTGCTGCGCGTGCACGACCGGCCTCCTCACATCGCCGTCTCGATGGCGCGGGTGCCCCGATTGTAGCTGCGCGCACGCGCACACCTCATCGGGCGGTGAGCCGCGTGCGGATGCCCGTGTGGGGCGTCAGCGCGCGCCGAGCTCGGTGAGGTGCTCGGCGAGCGCGCGGATCGTGGGGTAGTCCCACATCACCTCGGCGTCGACCTCGAGGCCGTACTCGTCTTCGATGTCGCCGCAGAGGGTCAGCGCGTACACCGAGTCGATCCCGATCTCGGTGAACTCGGTGTCGACGGTGAAGACGAGGTCGGGTCGCCGGCCGTACGTCGTGATCCGCGAGACCAGCCACGACTGGACGGCGTCTTCGGTGATGACAGTGCTCATGGTGCTCTCCTTGGTGTGGTCAGAGGCCGCGGCCGAACAGCGGCACGCGCTCGAGGGTGACGGAGCGGCCCGACTCCACGCAGAACGTGAGGTCGTCGACCGCGCTTTCGATGGATGCGTCGGACAGACTCGCCTTGCGGCCGGTGAGGCGGGTGCCCAGACGGATGACGGCGGCATCCCGCCACTCGTCGGTGGCAGGCACCGATCCCGCTTCGTGCAGTTCCGCTGCCGCGTCGGCGGCGACCAGGATCGCCGCCTCGCGCGCCAGACGGCGGGTTACGGCGGGGTCGGATCGGTCGGCGGAACGCACGCGGGCGACGAGATCCGCGCGCCGGTCGCCGAACGGCCCGTGCTCGCCGGGTGCGGCATCCGCCCAGTGGTCGAGCGCGGCCACGCACGGCTCGAGCGCGCGCGGAGTGCCGAGCCCGAGGAGCGACAGGCTGCCGACGTCGCGCACGAACGTCTCGAACACGGCGTACGGCTCCACGCGAGCGTAGAACGTCGAGCCGAACAGCACCGAGAGGGCCCGCATCGCGTCGCCGAGCAGCTGCGGCACGAGATAGGCGCTGGCGGATGCCGCGACCTCGTCGAGCGCTCCGGCATCCAGGCTCCGCACGGCGCGAACCGCCAAGGGCATCGGCGATCAGCAGGTCGGTGTGCACATCGGCGAGCAGGCTGCGGGCGTGCGGGATGTCGAGCACCGTGCCGCGATACAGCCGGCGCCCTTGCGCGTACGGCACGGCGAGATGGACGGCGGTGTCGACCGCGGCGATCGCGAGCGCCGAGAGGATCGCGGCGGTCGCGGTGCGCGCCCGCTGAGCGCGGTGCGAGCCCGGCTCGGTGGGGAGAACCGCGGTGGGGCTCAGCGGCACCGCGGTGAGCGTCGCCACACCGAACCGCGTGCCGCGCAGCCCGACGGTCTCGACCCACGGCGCGACGTCGACGCCCGGCTGGTCGGTCTCGCACAGCACGAGTGCTTCCGCTCCCCCGGCCCCGCGGGCGGGCAGTGCCCAGAGCGCGGGTGCGTCCGCACCGGCCACGAGCGGAGTCTCGCCCTCGACCATCCATGCCGCCGTCGGCACGGCGCAGGCGGATGCCCCCGCCCGCGCGAGGCGCAGTCAGCGCCGGCCAGCACCGCGCCGACCCGCTCGCCTGACGCGATGCGACGGGCCATGGTCGGAGCGGTAGGCCGGCGTCGCCCGTGGCGAGCACGGCATCCATCACGGCCAGCGGAGCGGCGACGAGGTCCACGGCGAGCGACACGTCGCGGCGGAACATCGGCCGCAGCTGCGGCACCAGCTCGGCAGCCGACCCGCGGCGCCCGCCGAAGCTCGCGGGGGACGAGCGCCGCGCCCACACCCCACGCGTCGCACACCTCGCGCACGGTCCCCGTCAGACGCGACGCGTCTTCTCGCGCGGCCATCGCGTCGAACGTGAGCACGCCATCGGCGAAGGGGTCGCCCAACCGCGCCTCGAGTGTCGGCGCGAGCTCGTCCGCGGATCGGAGTGCGAGTGGGCGACGGCGCGATACCGGTCATGAGTGCTCTCCCCTCTCGTGCCACCAGCCGGGCAGCAGAGTGACGGGTGCTCCGGCCGCGACGCGCTGCGACGCAGCGGCATACAGTTGGCCGGCGGGCACGGGCGCGCCGCCTTCGACACCCGAGACGCGCGAGCAGCCGCGCGAGCACCGCGCGCAGCCAGAGATCGTCGTCCCACAGCGTGGCGACGCCCGGGTCGACGCGGTCGCGGTTCGCCAGATACACGGCGAGGCAGGCGGCCGCGCCGAACAGCAGCGTCAGCCGCTCGGCGATCACGAAGTGGGATGCCGGCGGCTGCGGTGCGCGTTCGGCTTCCGCAGCCGCCGCGCGGACGACGTCCCATTCCGCCGCGAGCCGGCCGGCGGCGTCGGCCAGCTCGGAGTGGACCCGGCCATCGTCGATGAGGGCCGCGAGCTGCGGGAGCGCGCGCAGCAGACTCGAGCCGCGCCGGGTGATCAGGCGCAGGCGCGACATGTCGAACGTCGCCGGCGGCGGCGGAACCACGAGCCCGTCGATCGCTCCGGCCACATCGACGTCGTCATCACGACCGATGTTCGCGAACTCGTTGATCACCACATTGAGGTTCACGACTGAGTTGCCGTCGAAGATGCCGACGACCCGGTTGTCGCGCGACGCCTTCTGGAAGCGGGCGAACGTGCCGCCGGTCGCGAGCTGGGCGCGGGCCCCGATCGTCGCGGTGAGTTCGCGGAACAGCAGATCGACCGAGTCGGGCACGAGGAACTTGACGAATGCACTGACCAGCGCCATCTCGTCGGGGGCCGTGTGCACGCAGCGCGCACCCGCGTACGCGACCGCCTCGGCCAGCAGGAGGTCGGCGACGCTGTCGGCGACGACCGCCCGATCGGCGGCATCCGCTCGGCCGATGCCCTCGGTCACGGCGAGGGAGATCGCCTGGTCGCCGGCGCCGAGCGAGAGGGCCGCGCACAGCGTGCGGGTCAGCTGCAGACTCTTGAGCACGAGCTCGAGTCCGTGCCCCGTCTGGCCGATCAGCGCATCGGTCCTGACCCGCGTGCCGTGGAACTCAACGCCGCTGATGTCGGCGCCGCGGATGCCGTGCAAGGGCCGCCGGGGCCGGTAGCGCAGGCTCGCCGGGTCGACGGCGGTCTTGTCGACGAGCACGAGCGAGAGCGAGCGGGGTCCGGGACGATCGTCGGTGCGTGCGAGCACCGTGACCGCGCGACCGCGCGTGGCGTTGCCGATCGGCCACTTGTGGCCGTCGAGCACGATCTCCTCGGCGCCGAGCGCGGCGGAGGTCGTCGAGCTCGCGATGTCGCTGCCCCGCCCCTGCTCGGTGAGCCCCCACGACACCGGATCGCCGTCGAGCACGATCCGCGCCATCCGCCCCGCCGACTCGTCGGCGGCCGCCCACGCGCAGATCGCTCCGAGCACCGTCTTGCCGTGGCCCACGGCGGCGGTGACGTCGCGGCGGGCGACGTTCCGCATGATCAGCAGCGGGGTCAGCACGTCGTCGAGCCGGCCGCCGAACGCGCTGGGCACGTAGTAGTGGTGCATGCCCCACGCGTTCAGCGCCTCGGCCGCTTCGATCGGAAACTCCGCCGCCCGGTCGCGGGCGAGCGTCCGCTCGAACGACAGCGCCGCGGCCGGGTCGGCCGGGTCGCCGAGGAACCGGTCGAGGTCGGCCGCGGGCGCGAGGCCCGCGGAGGTGACGGCGACGCTCATGCCCGACCGCTCACGCCCGGGTGGCGTCGACGACCGGCACCGGTGCGGCCACGACACCGTCCAGGTGCGCGACGGCGAGCGTTCCGTCGAGCAGTTCCACACGGGCGCGGCGACGCTGGATCTTGCCGCTCGTCGTGCGCGGCAGCATCCCCTTGCGGACGAGCGCGATGCCCGTGCTCGCCAGCGCGAACTCCGATGCGAGAGACCTGCGGATGTCGGCCACGACGGCGACAGGATCGGCCGCGGCGAGCGCCCGCGGTTCCATCTCGACGACCACCGCGACCTCGGACGGCTGACCGGTCAGCTCGAACGCCGCCGCGAGGCACGCGGGATCGGTCGTGACCACGGCAGACGCAATCGCCTCGACGTCCTGAGGGAAGATGTTGCGCCCGTTCGCGATGATGAGGTCTTTCAGTCGCCCGGCCACGACGACCTCGCCGTCGACCATCGCTCCCAGATCGCCGGTGCGCAGGAACGATCCGCTCTCACCGTCGACACTCTGGCCGAACGATTCGGCCGTCTCCTCCGGTCGCCCCCAGTAGCCGAGCGCCACACTTGGACCACTGACCCAGATCTCGCCGATGCGGCCGTCGGGAAGACGCTCGCCGGTCGCGGGATCGACGATCGCCACCACCGCGCCGGGAACGGGCGGCCCGCACAGCACGAGGTCGGCCGTGCGACCGTCGGCGGCCGGCAGCAGGTCGCCCTGCTCGAGCGCGCCCAGGTCGGCGGTGATCGCACGCACCTCGCTTCCGACCGCGGCCGAGATGATCAGCGTGGTCTCGGCCATGCCGTATGCCGGGATGAAGACGGTCGGGTCGAGTCCCGCGGCGGCGAAACGGTCGGCGAAGTCGCGGACGGTGCCGATCTTGACCGGCTCGGCACCCGTGACGACCTGCTCGAGGCTCGACAGGTCGAGCTCGGCGAGCTGCTCGTCGGTCACGACCTGCGCGCACAGCCGGTACGCGAAATCGGGCGCGACCGTGAACGTGCCGCGATGCCGCGTGATCAGTCGCAGCCAGAACAGCGGCCGCGGCAGGAATCGCGACGGCGAGGTGAGCACGGAGTCGGACCCGGCGAAGATCGGACGGAACAGCAGGCCGATCAGACCCATGTCGTGGTAATGCGGCAGCCACCCCACCCACACCGACTCCGGGCCGTCGCCGACGGTGGCGCCGATCGCCGTCTCATTGGCCACCAGGTTCGCGTGCGTGACGATGACGCCCTTGGGCGTGCCGGTCGAGCCCGACGTGTACTGCAGCAGCGCCACGGTGTCGGGGGTGATCGGCGGAAGCGTCCACTCCCCGGCGAGCGCAGGGTCGGGTAGCGTCGAGCAGCGCGACCTCGACGCCCGGCAGAGACGCCTGCTCGAGCAGGCTCAGCGCGGACTGCTCGGTGAGCACGAGCCGGCTGCCCGAATCCGCGACGATCGCCTCGATCCGGTCGATGACCGTGCGCGGGTTGCGGCCGACCGCGACCGGAACCGGCGCGATCGCCATTCCCGCGTAGAGCGCCGCGTACACCGACTCGATGAAGCCGAACCCGGGTCGAACGCGAGCACCGCGACATCGCCCACACCGTACCCTCGAGCGACCAGCTCGACCGCTCGCGCCCGGGCCCGCTCATCGAGCTCGGCGTACCCGAGACGTTCGGAGTTCTGCTCGTCGGTGTAGAAGCGGATGCCGCGCTGGTCTGCGGCCACCGCCGCAGTCCGGCGCATCGCGTCGACGAATGTGCCGTTGACAGGCGTCGTGTCGGTCATCGTAACCCCCCAGGTGCCGATTGCCACAGTGGCACCGGCGTCCCTGGCGGCTCGTTCCCATGGTAGGGCGACGGATGCCACCGACCCGGATCGGTGCGCAATTGTTTACACACCGGCAACAGGCTCGTGCACGCTCGTCGCATGAGAGCCACCGCGACGGGACGCCCGCACGCCGAGTTCATGCGGGTCTGGGAAGAGGGATACGTCGCCACGAGCGCCATGTTCGAAGCGATGCACATGCAGGGGATCGGTCTGTTCTCGGGCGGAGGCCTGAGGCGCGCCGACGGCGCCCTCGACCGCGCGCGCATCCGCGACTGGGTCGCGGCCGCGACCCGCGGCATCCCCTACGCGAACCTGCGGCTGATGCGGAGCCCGGCCGGCCTCACACCGCCGGCGTGGGTGCCCGACGACGACTTCGACATCGACCGCCACCTGCGGTTCGCGGAGGGACCGCTGCCTGTCGCATCGACCACGCTTCCGAGCCTGATCGGCTGGGACGAGGGGCCGTTGGACTGTCGGCCGGCCGCTGTGGCGGCTGCAGTTCACCGGGCTCGACGACGGCCGGGTGGCCCTCGGCGTGCTCATGCACCACTCCGGCGGCGATGCCCTGCGGACGCTCAAGTTCCTGGCCGCGCTGACCACGAGCGACCCCGCCGGCTCGCCCGCCGGGGGCGAGGACCCGTTCCCCGGGCAGCGGGCGCCGCGCCGGGGCGGGGAGCTGCCGCTGGATCGCGGTGCGGGAATGGGCGGACGGCAAGTAAGCCCGGCGCGCTGTGGCGCGACTACTGGCGCCTGCCGGTCGCGCGGCGCGCGCGGCGCGTTGCCGGCAGGCTGCTGCGCCCGATCCGCGATCGCAGCTCGCCGGCGCCGGGTGTGGCCAGGAGCGATGTGCGCACGGGATTCCGCACGCTCCCGGCCGCGACCGTCCAGTCCGCCGCCGAGGCCGCGGGCTCCACGATGAACGACATGGTGGTCGCCTCAGCCATCCGCACGGCAAGCACGGATGGAGCGAGAGTGCGGGTGCGGGTTCCCGTGCTCCGACGCCGCACGGAAGACAGCCGCAACCGCGTGACGGACGTCGCGATCGTGGGCGGCAGCTCGCAGCCCGTCCCGGAGCTGGTCGCATCGGTGCGCCGTCAGCTGAGCGCGGACGAGCCCCTGGATGCCGGTTCCCCCGCGCGCGACGTGGGCTACGCCACTCTCGTGCCGTGGCTGTCGCGGGCGCGTCACCTGTGCGGTGCGCGGCTCGACGACATGATCGTGCTCCCGGCCTGGCTGCCCGACGACGAGCTCTCGACCTTCGCGCTCCTGTACGACGGCAACCTGTCGGTCGTGGCCACCGCGCAGAGCCGGCTCGACATCGACGAGGTCATGGATCGGCTGACCGCAGCTCTCGCGGGTGCGGACGTGTGACGCACGGGATGCGTGCGGGCCGGTGAGTCAGCCGCCGGGGCCGATCAGCGCGTCGAATGCCGCCATCGTCAGCTGAACCGACTCAGCGCGCCGCGGCCGGAGCGCATGATCGGCGCCGTCGAGGATCACCACTTCGGCCTGGTGGCCCGCCGCCTGCCATGCCGCCGCCGTCTCCTGCGACCACTCCGCCAGGGCGACGTCGTCGGCGCTGCCGTGGATCAGCAGCAGCGGCTCGGTGGCCCGGTCGAAGAACGTGCGTGGGGAGACGTCGGCCCAGTACTGCGGATTCTCCGACGGCAACCCCACCGACTCCGAGATCTCGCTGCGGGTCTCAGGGTCATCCGCCGTGTACTCCTCGATCACCTCGCCGAACGCCGTCGTCGGCGCGGAGAGCGCGACCACGATGTCGGATGAGCCGGGCGCGATCACCGCGGCATCCATCGCCAGCAGCCCGCCGAGGCTGTGGCCGACCACGCCGATCCGCTCGGGGTCGACTCCCGCCACCTGCCCCGATCGGAGCACCGCGAGAGCATTCACGACATCGAGCGCCATGCCCCAATCCAGCACCGTCATCCATCCGAAGCCGGGATCAACGGCGAGGCTCTCGGCGTCGGCGGCATCCGACCCGGCGTACCCGCGCAGATCGGTGGCCAGCACCACATAGCCGCTCTCGACGAGCGCGCGCTGCTCGGCTTCGAGGTCGCCTCCGCTGATGTACTCGTCGGGGTCGACGCTGCCGTGGACGACGACGACCGCAGGGAAGGGGCCGTCGCCGGGCGGCGTGCGGAGGATCCCCGAAACGGTCAACCCGCCGCTGTCGTAGGTCACGGCGGTGGAGGTGACGCCACCGGTCTCTTCGACCACCTCGCCCAGAACGAGAGTGGGCTGCTCGCGCGGTGAGTCGATGATCGTCCGCAGGGACGTCGTGTCGGCGACGGGCTGCGCGGTCGCCGTGGATGACGGCGTCGGAGCCGTCTGCGCCTCGGCGGCGCACCCGGCCATCACGACCGCGACGATGCCGATGACGAAGGCGAGCGCGACACGGCGCGTGGACAACGGATGCTGCGCGGAGGCCCCCATCGCATCAGCGTAACCACGCCTCGGGGGCCGGCACGTCGTGAACGACGCTTCTCAACGATGCCCTAACCGCATGGACACATGCCCGACACATACCACTGTTAGCGTCGCGATCTGGGGGCAGAGAAGAGCATGACTGGGGACACGCGCGTCGCGATCATCCTGCGTTTCGGACTCAATCCGAAGCAGTGGGCGGATCGGTATGCCCGCGGGGAAGTGGCCGACGAGACGCCGTACGGCTATCACCTCGCCGAACGCTGGTTCGCCGTCGAGTGGTCGCAGGACCGTGCCGAGACCCGCCTGGCCAGGTGGTGGCGCATGTCGGTGAAGCGTGTCCTCGGCTTCGACTTCGTGCACGTCTGGCGCAATCGCGGCATCATCAGCCGGGCCGATGCGGTCTGGACCCACACCGAGCGCGAGCACCTCGCCGTCGCCCTGCTGAAGATGCTCGCCCCGCGCCGCTACCCCGCCGTCAGCATCGCGCAGACGGTGTGGCTGTGGGACCTGTGGCCCGGCCTGTCGCGCATCCGGGCCGCCTTCTTCCGCCGGCCTGCTGACCCGTCACGCGGTCGAAGTGGTGCTCAGCCGGGTCAATCGCGACGCATCGCGCGAGGAGGTCCCCGGGCGCATCGTCGTGCGGGTGCCCTTCGGCACCCACTTTGCGGCGCCCGCCGATCCGGGTGCCGCCGCCTCCGCACCCCCGCGCGTGCTGGTCGTGGGCAATGACCGGCATCGCGACTGGAACCTGCTCGCGGAGGTCACCGCCCGCGTGCCGGAGGCCGACTTCGACATCATCTCGCTGTCGGAGGAGGCCCGTGCCCAGTCGTGGCCGGCCAATGTCGCACTGCGGTCCACGACGCAGTCTCAGGTCCTGGCGGCATACGCCCGGTCGAGCCTGGTCGCCCTGCCCCTGCGGCACAATCGTCATGCCTCGGGCTGCACGGTCGCCATCGAGGCGATCTCGGCCGGCATCCCCCTGGTCGTGAGCGACGCCGGGGGCATCGACGAGTACGTCGCCGGCTCGGACGCCGCGCTCGTTCCCGTCGGCGACGCCGCCGCCTTCGCGGACGCGATCCGCGAAGGACTCGCGCGGCAAGGCGCCCGACGCACCGGCGGGACGACGACGGCGAGCGAGCGCGGACTCTCGGAGGCCGACTACATCGCACGGATGGCGCTCCTGACGCAGTCTGCGCTCTCCCGCTCCGCGATGGACTCGGCCGTGGAGGCCTTCGCGCCCGTGCCCGAACCGGTCTCCCGCGCGCGAGGGGGTGATCGCCTGAACACCCTCGATGTCATGATCGGCGCGCAGCGACTGCGCGATCTCCTCTTCAGCAAGCTGGCCGCGCCCGGGTTCGGCGCCTTCGGCAAGAACTCCCGCATCCTGCTGCCCACGCGGCTGAGCGGTGCCGAGCACATGAGCGTCGGCGACGGTGTGCTCATCGGCGCAGGGTCCTGGCTGATCGTGCCTGAGCAGCGCGCGCCCGGTCCGAACATCGTGATCCATGATCGCGTCCGCATGAACACGACGTCGGTCTCCGCGGTCTCACGCGTCGAGCTGGAGGAGGGGGTCGCAATCGCCCGTGGCTGCTACATCTCCGATCACTCCCATGGCTTCGATGATCCCCAGACACCGATCCGGTACCAGTCCATCACCCGCGTCGCGCCGGTGCTCATCCGCCGCGGCGCCTGGCTCGGGCAGAACTGCGTCGTGATGCCCGGCGTGACGATCGGCCGCGGCAGCGTGGTCGGTGCCAACAGCGTCGTGCTCCACGACGTGCCCGACCGCACCATCGTCGCCGGGGTTCCCGCGCGCGTGATCCGGGAGCTGCCATGACCGTCGCCACGCCCAGCCCGGCCGCACGTTCGGGAGAGAACGCCGAGGCGAAGGACTTCGTGTTCACGTTCTCGTACGAGACCCTCACCGACGCGCGCAAGCGAGGCATGATGCGTCCGCCCGACCGTCTGGTCGCGACGCTCATGGCCAGCCCCGACGTGCGGCGTCTCCTGGTGGCAGACCCGTACCGCTCGTGGGTCACGAAGTTGGGGCCGCGAGCTCATCGACATCCGCCACCGCCCGCGCGACAGCGAGAAGGTCCGCCACATCAGCCCGCTGAGATTCGCCCGCGCCGACCCGGTGGAGGTCCCCGCCATCGAGCAGGTGTACCGCGCGTACGAGGGAGCGCTGCGCGCGGCGGCACAGCGCGCAGAGATGGTCTCGCCCGCGGTCGTGACCGCCAATCCGCTCGTTGCCGGGTTCACCGAGCTCGACTGGGCCGAGGGCGCGGTCTACTACGCCCGCGACGACTGGCTGAGCTCCCCCGCGAGCCGCCGATACTGGCCCGCCTATAAAGAGGCGTACCGCCGCATCTCCGAGAGCGGCCGCGCGGTGGCCGCTGTGTCGCAGGAGATCATCGATCGCATCGACCCGACCGGCCCGCACCGCGTCGTGCCCAACGGGATCGAACCCGCCGAATGGACCGGCCCGGTCCCGGCCGCACCCCCCTGGTTCGACCGGATCCCGGGCCCGCGCGCCGTGTACGTGGGGACTCTCGACTCCCGGCTCGACATCGCCGGCCTCGTGCTGCTGGGGCAGGCGCGTCCGGATCTGCAGATCGTGCTGATCGGCCCCGCGCCCAGCGCCCCCTACATCGCACCGCTGAAAGCTCTGCCCAACGCGCACATCCGCGGTGAAGTGGGCAGGCGCGAGGTGATCGCCGTGCTGCGCAACAGCGAGCTGACGCTGCTCGCCCACCGGCGCACACCCCTCACCGAGGCCATGAGCCCGCTGAAGGTGTACGAGTACCTGGCCGCAGGCAAGCCCGTGCTCGCCACCGATCTTCGCCCGGTGCGCGGCTTCGGCGCACGGGTGCACATGTCGGAGTCGGTCTCCGACTTCATCGAACTCGTCGATCCGGCGCTGGCGCAGGGAACGCTCGCCGAAGATGAGCGGCTCGCATTCGTCTCGGCGAACGCGTGGCCGTCACGTCACAAGGAGATACTCACGCTCTTGAGGGGAGGTAGTGCTGATGTCACAAGCGGCGAGCACTGCGCGGCAGAACCGGGGGATGGATATGACGTCACAGGGGGACGTTCTGCTGGTCTGCTCTGGGGGCGGACATCTGCGGCAATTGGCAAGCTTCGTCGAACGGATCGGGTACCCGGCGGAGAGGCAGGTGTGGGTCACGTTCCGGAACGGCCTGAGTGAGTCGCTGCTGTCGGGCCGTGAAGTGATCTACGCGCCCTTCACTGGACCGCGGGATTGGAAGAACTTCGCCAAGCTGGTGACGCTGGCCCGCAAGGTGCTCAAAGACCGCACCTTCAGCGAGGTGATCAGCACAGGCTCGAGTCCGGCGGTCGCCTTCCTCCCCCGCGCCGCCGCGCGCGGGGCCACTGCCCACTACATCGAGAGCGCGGCGCGGGCCGACGGCCCCTCCATGACGGGCAAGATCATCTCGCGCTTCCGCAACGTCCACACCTACTGCCAGTACCCCGTGTGGGCGGACGAGCGCTGGGAGTATCGCGGGTCGGTGTTCGACGAATTCATCGCCGGACCAGACACCCCGACGTCGGCGGTCCCACGCCAGGCGGTGATCTCGGTCGGCACGCAGGAGGGCTACCCCTTCACGCGGATGCTGGACGCGGTCGTCCCGCTGCTGCAGAACTTCGAGGAGGTGCTGTACCAGACGGGTGACCTCGACCCGGCGGAGTGGGGCATCGAGGGGCGCAACAGCGTGCCCTACGAAGAACTGCGTCAGGCGATCGCGGACTCCGACGTCGTGATCAGCCACGCGGGAGTCGGCGCCGCCCTGACCGCGCTCCGGGCGGGGAAGCACCCCATCCTGATCCCCCGCCGTGCTGCGCACCGGGAGCACGTCGACGATCACCAGCTGCAGATCGCCCGCGAGCTGGAGCGTCGAGGGCTCGCGACCATGCGAGCGCCCGAGGAGCTCACGTTCGACGACATCGTCGCGGCGAGCCGGCGGTCGGTTCTCATCACGTCACCGCCCCCGTTCCACCTTCGCCCGGCGAAGGCGCTCGCGTGACGGCGAACTTCGAGAGACGCTCGCTGCTGCGAGGATCATTCATCCTCGGAGCAGCGGGCGTTCTCACTGCCTGCGCGGCGCCCCCGCCCGAGGCCCGGCCGACGACGACACCGAGGGGGCAGACACCATCGCCCACACCGACGCCGACGCGCGGAGCGAGCTCCGCCCGTCCGTCGGCTGCGCGCTCGTACGGGCCCAACGGCACGCACTACCCGGCTGAGCTGCCCTGGCTGGGCGAACAGGCCCCTCTCGAACTGGTCGCCGAATGCGACTGGACCGATATCACGCGCCAGGTGCAGGGACTGGACGCGGCGGTTGCAGCAGACGGCGTCGTGATCCGCATCAAGCCCGGAACGCTGCCCGGCAACGGATCCGGCTCGTCGTCGCAACCCGTGCTGGCGGGCGTCGGCGACCCGGCCTGGCCGCGCAACGTGCTCATCTGCCCGCTGGAAGGCTTCGGCAGCGTCACCATCGGGGGCGACGGCCTCCGCTTCGACAAGTGCGCCCGGCTTTCGCTGTTCGGCGTGGTCAGTGTGGGTTCGCTGGTGATGACGGAGTGCGCCTCGATGCAGGTCGGCTGGAGCCGACTGGACGGCCTGAGCATGACCCGCGGCGGACGCGACATCGGCTTCTACGAAGTCGTCGTCGGATTCCGGCAGAACGACAATGACACCGCCGCCGTGCGCCCGACCGATGCGTTCGAGATGACCGGCATCTCCCGATACGGCTGCGTCTTCGGGCCGTCGGTGAAGCCCGCCGACAGCGGCGCACACTGCGACACGATCCAATTGGAAGGCACCGGCTCGGGGGCGTTCGGACCCCTCACCAGCGTCGACTGCGTCAACTACGGCTCGTCCAACGCCGTCGAGCTGCTGCACACACAGGTCTCCTTCGCCGACTACGAGCACTGCCTGATCCTGGGCGGCCAGCTGCCGTGGCAGGTGTATCCGCTGCGGGCGGGCGACTACGCCGGCGACCCGAACGCGTTCGCCGGAGGCTGCGAAGACGTGCGTCTGACCGACAGCGTCGTCGTCGGCGCGATCGGCCGGATGGGCTTCACCCGTGTGGAGAACTCCACGCTCAGCTACAGTCCCGTCGATTCGCAGCAGCCGCGCGAGGCGGGCTCGTGGACGGTGGACACGGCCAGTTCGAGCTGGGGCCGCGACGAGATCATGGGGCTGCAGAGCATCCCCGACTACGAGATCCCGACCCTCCGCAGCCTCTGGGCCTGGTAGCTCAGCGCGGCCGGCGGCGCTCGCGAGCGGCCTGATCCTCATCGGGTTCGTCGAGGAGCCCCTGCTGCTCGCGCACGTAGCCCTCGTCCATCGCGGCCTCCGAGAAGGTCTCCGGCTCGATCGGCGCGGTCAGCGCGGCCTCGGCATCCGCGTCATCGTCCGTCTGATCCGTCGCGACCGGCTTGGGCTTGCGCATCCGCCGGACGAACTCCATCAGCTGGTCGACGTCCCGGCGGTAGCCCGGGATGAGGAACAGGGGAGCCACGACCAGCAGCGCGGCGAAGAATCCGACCAGCACCTCGAAGATCGCGAAGTCGGTCGGAATCAACCGCGACATGAAGTACGACGCGCAGAACGCGAGACCCGCCATGAATGCCGGCCGCAGAAGCGGCCGGTAGATGTCGCTGCCCTTGACGAACGTGCCGCGGATCGCGAACGCGAAGCCGGGTACGAGCAGAATCAGGGTGAGGACGCCGTACGTGACGACCAGGCCGTAGATGCCGCCCCACCAGATGCCGAAGAAGTAGCCCGCGATGATGATCGGCCGCGCGACGAGGTCGTACGCGAACTGCCGGTGCGAGTGCCCGAGGGAGATGTACAGCCAGGTGCGCAGGCGCCCGATCGCCTGACCGAATCCCGCGATCGCCAGGAGGCTGAACAGTGTCGCGGCGATCGACCAGTTCGGTCCGAGCAGAAGCTGGACCAGCGGCTGCGCGACCCCGGCCGCCACAGCGTAGGTCGGGAGGGTGAGATAGCCGATCACGAGCGCGGAGCTGCGGATGTACCGGCGGTAGCGCTCACCGTCGTCGCGCAGGGCGCTGAGCACCGGCAGGGCGACCCGTCCGAGCGGTCCGTTCATCTGCTGCAGCGGCAGCAGGAAGAGGGCGTACGCACGCGAGTACTGCCCCAGCACGGCCGGACCGAGCGTTGCGCCGATGATGACGTTGTCGATGTTCTTCTCGGCGTAGCCCAGCAGCTCCGCTCCGAAGATGCTTCCGCCGGTGCCGACCAGACTCCAGGTCTCACGGACGATCCTCGGGGGTCCGAACTTGGGGCGCACGATGTACCACAGCACGACCAGCCGTACGAGGAACTGCGCGACCGGCCATCGCCACGCAGCGACCAGAACCCCCAGCCGAGCATCGCCGTGATGATGCCTGCGACGACGCCGAATGCCATGGTCGAGACGTCGAGCGAGGCCAGGGTGGCGAAGCGCAGCTCCTTCGTCGCGCGCGCCTGCAGCGGCATCACCAGTCCACTCAGGAAGACTCCCGGAGCCATGACAGTGTGATCGCGACGAGTCGCGGCTCGTTGTAAAGGGCGGCGATGAGCGGCGCGCACAGCGCGACGGCCACCGACAGGAGAACGCCGATGAATGCCGAGAGCCACAGCAGGCTGCGCCACACGCGCTCGCTAAGCTCCTTGGCCTGGATGATGGCGCCGGTCATGCCGAAGTCGCGGACCAGCTCGGCGATGCCCATGACCGCGCCGACCATCGCGATGAGACCGAAGTCGGCCGGCGTGAGCAGCCGCGCCAGCACGATCGTCGAGACCATCTGCAGCAGCGCGCGCCCCCACAGCCCGCCCATCGTCACGACGATGCCGCGAGCCGCCTTCTGAGCGAGGTTCGGTGGGTCATGAACGGGCTCGCCCGCGTGGTCGTGTCGCGACTCCATGCGATCGTCGCGCTGCTGCGACTGCAGGTGCTCGCCGCACGGCGATGCGCGGTCAGGTAGACGGACGCGTACACGACGAACCCGATCCACAGGCTGGGGCGCCGCGCACACACGGCGAACGAGCGTGCGTGCCCCGGACGCCTGCGCCGGCCGGAGCCAGACTCGGGATAGACCTGCGCGAGCTGCCGGTTGCCGGCGGCGATGCGGGTGTTGCGCCGCGTGAGCGCACGCAACGACCGCGGGGCGTCGACGGAGAAGGTAAGATGGTCGGGCGTGTGGCGCTCTGACGGCGCGAACAGTCGCTGTACGAAGAGGTCGTCGGCGATCACCGTCGGGAAATCGCTCGAAGCGCTCGCGACCCTGCGCGGTGAGCATGTACACGCCCGAGCCGATGTGGCCTTCGGACCGGTAGTCGGTGAGCTCCCAGACCCTGTAGTACTGGCGCACCCACCATGAGGGCGACGTGCGAGCACGCATCTTCGGCGCGGCGACCCGAGTGCCACTGTCCAGGAGTCCCTGCGCGAGCGCCACCAGATCCTCGCCCCGAAACGGTCGACGTCGGCATCCACGAAGGCAACCGGATAGCTCTCGACTTCGCGGCTGCCCGCGTTGAGAGCGCTGATCTTCGAGGCCTCCGCGATCTCGATCACCCGGACGCGGCTGCCCGCGGCCCGGGCGCGCTCGGCCGTGAGATCGGTGCAGCCGTTGGCGACCACGATCACCTCGAGGTCGCCCTCACGCGCATCGAGGATGCCGCGCAACGCCGTGCCGATCACGTTCGCTTCGTCGTGTGCGGGCATCGACGACCGTCACGCGCGTCATAGCGCTGTCCGCGACGCGAGATCGACCGATGCAGCGTCCGCGTTCGGGCGCTCCCACGTCGACCGGCCCTCCGTCATCGCCCAGGCCGCGACGCCGTAGAGCATGGACAGCAGGAGCAGCGTCTGCATGAACGCGAACGCGTCGTAGAAGAACATCGACGTCGTGTAGCCGACCGTCGAGGTGGCGATCGCGAACGTCAGGAACCGGCGCGACTCGGGCGCGTGAGAGCGGAGCGCGAAGCGCATCATCACGAAGATCGGCCAGACGAACAGCGCGATCAGGCCGATGACGCCGATCACGCCGGTCTCGAGCAGGGTTCCGAGCCACTGGTTGTCGAGGATCTGGGCGTTCGCCTCCTCGCCCACGACGACGCGGCTGGCCGAGTCCGTGCCCCCGATCGGGTTCTGCCACGAACTCGCGCAACGCGTCCGGCAGGTCGGCCAAACGCCCCTGGCCGGCCATGCCCGGGCTGGTCAGCTGAGACGCGATCACCCCTTCGACGTCGAAGCAGCGACAGCACCATGGATTCGAACAGCTGCGGAAGCACCAACCCGACCACGACGAGTATCGGCAGGCCGATCAGGAAGAGCAGCCCCGCGAGCTTGCGGTCTGAAGATCAGAAGGAAGATGAACATCACGCCGAGCGTCACGATGCCGGTCCGCGAGACCGCCGACAGCATCCCGACCAGCATGGCGCCGATCGCGGCCGTGTAGACGAGCTTCCGGGTGAAGTCGTAGCGCGGCCAGGGGCTGAACTTCATGAGATAGATCGCGATCGGAATGATCAGGCAGAAGAGCACGGCGAGGGCGATCGGATGCTGCGACGAGGCGTACGCGCGACCGCCGCCGGCGCGCAGCGACTCCGCGTCGTCGCGCAGGATCGTCAGCGGCAGGAATTCCCCGAACATCAGGAAGATGTTGCGTCGCGTCACTCGTTCCACGAAGGCGAAGAATCCCACGAACGCACCCGCGAAGACGAGCACGTTCAGCAGGATCATGGTGACCTTCTCGGTCGAGAGCATCTGTCGGGTGAGGACGATGACCGACAGGAGGAACGCGAGCTGGAAGATGTTCGAGAAGCCGCCGCCGATGCCGCCCGCTGAAGTGATGGCGACCGCGTTGATCATCAGCGACGCGAACATCGCCCACAGGAAGATCGCGATCGGCCAGCCCCACACGACCGGCTTCCACTTCGACGTTCCGTTCCGGATGAGGGAGACCGCCAGCGCGATGAGCAGTCCGGTGATCAGCACGCGGTACGGCTCCAGAGCGAAGCCGACCTCGATCGGCAGCGCGTACCGGCGGATCGGGACGAACATGATGACCGCCGCCAAGACGAACAGCATCGTCGTCCAGTTGAAGAACTGCCGCCGGAACACGAAGAGCCCGCTGAGCACCAGGAGCGCTCCACCGACCAGCAGCGGCTCGAGGAAGATGACGGCGACCACCACAGCGGCGCCGACCACCACGGCGATCAGGATGTCGACGGTGACGTCGCGCGCACGATGCTTCTGCGCGCGCGACCTCACGTCGGTCTGAGGCTCGACCATGAGCGACGTCCTCAGCGGTGCTGCGGCTGGGCGCCCTGGGGAACCAGCTCGCCCTCGTCGGCGGTCTCCTCCTCGGGGATGGTCGGTCGCCGTCGCGATCCTCGACGACGTACGGTCTCGGCATCCGCGAATGCGTCGTCATCGTCCGCCGCGACCGGCACCTCGGGCGTCTGCGTGTCGTCGTCGTCCGTGGCGAGGTCAGCGCCGTCGGCGCCCTTCGGGCGCCGCCGGTCACGGACCGCCTCGATGATCAGCGCCAGAGCGATGAAGAGAAGGAAGATGCCCAGCGTCACGACGATCACCGGGATCGCGGGGTTGCCGCCCTCGGGCTCGCCGGCGACGGGCGCGTTGAGCTGGTCAAGGGTGAGGCGGATCTCTGGAGCGACTCCCCACGCGTCCTGCTGCGCGACGATGAGCTCGCTGAAGGCGCTCGTCGCCTCAGCGGCGATCAGCTCGGCGCGGGCCGCCGTGGTCGATGTGCCCACGATGGAGATGATCGGCAGCTGCAGTCGGCCGCCGAACGCCTCGTCGCCGCCCGGCTGAGTCGTGCGGCGCACGGCCGTGACCGCGTCGCCGTCCCCGAATCCGCCGACTGCGGCAGCCGTGGCGTCCACGATCTCGTCGGACGCTGCCAGATACGCCAGCAGGATCGCGCTGTTCGAGAGGTCGACCGGCGTCGGCTCCGGGGCGACGAGAGCCTGAGCCGCGGCGGGATCCGTTCCTTCGGGAACCGTCGGCGTCGCGCCGGGGATCTCCGTCTGGAAGATGCTCGACTGCGGAGCGGTCAGAAGCACCGTGGACGGCGCCATGTAGGTGCGCGTGGCCCTCGGCTCGATCTGGCCGTCGACGATCGTGAAGCCTGCGATCAGGCCGGCGACCAATGCGACGACGAAACCGATGATCAGAAGAACCTTCTGATTCAGAAGTCTGCGCAGATATGTCGGTTGCTGCATGCTTACCGTCTCCCCCGGGATGGTTCAGCACCGCGCCGGCATTGTCCCCAAACCGCCGCGGAGGCGACGCAGTGCCGGGTCGCACACTCACTGTTCCACCCTTGTGTTGCGACCGTGTTAACAGGAGCGAAATACCGTTCGCACGCGCCCTCTCCAGCTTGCATGGGGGTTCGATCCGCGCAACTCTGAGAATTCGACGCGGCGAATGGGGTCCCGCGTCGTCACCAAAGGGGGAGCTGGGGTGGACTCAGCATCGGGGGATGAGACGCGCCCTGATCGCGATCGATCGGCGGCCGAAGTGACCGTCGTGATCTGCACACGCGATCGTGCCGAGATGCTCGCACAGGCGCTCAGCGCGCTGCGCGGGGCCGCGCCCGCCGGCACCGACGTGCTCGTGGTCGACTCGGGGTCGACCACGACTGCCACGCGTGAGGCAGCGGAGCACGCCGGCGTGCGGTACGTGCGTTCCGACGTGCCCGGGCTGTCGATCGCCCGCAACCTCGGGCTGAGCTCGACGACTGCCGAGCTGGTGGTCTTCACCGACGACGACTGCGCGGTCACTCCCGGATTCCTCGACGCCCTCCTCGCACCGTTCCAGGAGCCGACGGTGGCGGCGGCCACCGGTGCGCTGCGCGACATCGGCGACACCGCCGAGCATGTCGCGTCGCCCGTCGTGATCCTCCGCAGGACCACGGAAGGGCTGGATGCCGGGCACGGCGCGCTGATGGCGTTCCGCCGCTCGGCTGTTCTGGCGAACGGCTCGTTCGACCCGCTCCTGGGAGCCGGCCGCCGCTTCGGCGGAGCAGAGGACATGGACGTCCTCTGCCGGCTGCTGCACGCGGGGCTCGCGGTCGCCCGCGTTCCCGCATCCGTCGTCACCCACGTGTACACCCGCACCGACGACGACTACATCGCCCTGAACGAGAACTACGGCAGAGGCATCGGTGCGATGTGCGCGAAATGGATTCGCACCGATCGACGCGCCGGTGCGCAGCTGTCAGCTGTCGTCGTGCGCCGCGGTCTTGTGCGCTATGCACGCCGGATGCGCACGCCTCGGGCACGGCGCGGGCAGCAGGCGTACCTGCGGGCCGTCATCCGAGGATTCCGAGAGGCATGGCGGCTGACCCTCGAGGACGGAATCTTCGTGGACGCGGCCCCGCCCACAGCTGTTCCGGTCACGGCATCCGAAGGGCTGCGCACATGAGCCGGGTCGGCGGGGCGGTGCGGTCGCTCCTGAATCCCCGCACGTACGCGCAGGCGTTCCGGCTTGCTGCACTTCGCCTCGTACTCGCACGTCCAGCAGGTGCCGCTGCTCGATCGCGGCGCCGACGTGAGCTTCGCGCCGAACGTGTCGTTCCGCAACGCGGAGCGCATCACGATCGGAGCCGGCACCCACATCGGCGAGCAGAGCATCATCTGGGCGGGCAACTCGACGGGGCGCATCACCTTCGGTGAGAAGTGCCTGCTCGCGCCGCACGTGACGATCACGGCATCCAACTACGGCACCGAGCCCGGCCGCTTCATCATGGACCAGCCGAAGATCGAAGAGGACATCACGATCGGCCGCGACGTCTGGCTCGGCGCGAACACCGTCGTGCTGGCGGGGGTGACGATCGGCGACGGGGCGATCATCGCCGCCGGCGCGGTCGTCACGCGGGACGTGCCGGCGGGCGCCATCGTCGGCGGTGTTCCGGCGAAGGTCATCGGGACGCGCGACGGCGCTGCGGTGAGCGGAGCGGTCGCATGACCGCGCCCCCGCGCGCGGCGATCGTCATCGTCAGCTACAACACTCGCGACGAGACGATCAGCGCGGTGCGCAGCGCGATCGCCGCCACGTCGGCATCGGTCGAGATCGTCGTGGTCGACAACGGATCACTCGACGGCAGCGTCGCCGCCCTGCGGTCGGAGTTCCCCGACATCACGGTGATCGACGCCGGCGCGAACCTCGGCTTCGCGGCCGGAGTCAACCTCGGCGTGGAGAGTTCGTCTGCGCCGCTCATCGTTCTGCTGAACCCCGACACCGAGGTGCTGCCGGGCGCGATCGACGCGCTGGTGGAGTTCTCGGACGTTCACCCCGAGAACGGCCTGTACGGCGGGCGGACCCTGCGTCCTGACGGGTCGACCGACCCCAGCTCCTGCTGGGGCGAGATGACCCTCTGGTCGTTGACGAGCTTCGCGCTCGGCCTGAGCACGGTCTTCAAGCGCTCGCCGATCTTCGACCCCGAGTCGCTCGGCACGTGGGAACGCGATTCGGTGCGCGAGGTTCCGATCATCACGGGGTGCCTGCTGCTGACGACCCGCGCCCGGTGGGAGAGCTTGGGCGGGATGGACGAGCGGTTCTTCCTCTACGGCGAGGACGCCGACTTCTCGCACCGTGCGCGCGCCGCGGGCCTGCGCCCGGTGATCGTGCCGGATGCGACGATCGTGCATGCCGTCGGCGGATCGACCGCCTCCAGCGGGCGGAAGATGGCCATGGTCATGGCCGGCAAGGCGACGTTCCTGCGCACCGCCTGGACTCCCGCGGCCGGGCGCCTGGGAGTCCTTCTGCTGCAGGCCGGATCGGGCCTGCGCGCGCTGCCGGATGCCGCCCGCCGCCGTGACGGCACGTGGCGCGAGGTCTGGCGGCTCCGCCGCGCGTGGCGCAAGGGCTACCCGCAAGCCCGACGAACCCTGTTCGGCATCGAAGACGATCCCGCCGCCCGCCCTGCGCGCCGCGTGTCCGCGTCGCAGGACGCCTGAATCCGAGGAGAAACACAATATGAACCAGACACCGACCACCGTGGTCGACGGACTCCGCATCAGCGCCCGTGATCTCGGCAACGACCACGGCATCCTCTACTACAGCTCGCCTGACACGACCACGTACCGCGGCTATGCCGACCTCGATGAGAATGCGCGTCGCCTGGCTCACGCGCTGACGATGCGAGGGTACGGCGTCGGCGATACGGCGGTCATCGGCATCACGGAAGCGCTCGGAGTGGCTGACGCGGCATTCGGTGCGATGTACGCCGGAATGGCATTCGTCCCCGCGCCGGTGGCCGGGTACGGCGCCGGCGCCGGACTGGGCCACTCGGTGTCGCGCATCGCGACGGCATCCGAAGCCGCCGTCCTGCTGGTCGACGAGGGAGTCCTCGCACGCCTCGGAGACACGGTCGCCGACTTCGGCATCCCCGTGCTCGTCCTGGAGGACATCATCGCCGAAGGCGACCCCGACGCGTGGGTGGAGCCGCCCATCGATGGCGACACGATGGCCTACCTGCTCTTCACGTCGGGCTCCACCGGCGACCCGAAGGGCGTGATCACGACGCACCGCGGCGTGATCGAGACTGCGCGCGCGACGGGCGCCCTCTTCGGAGCGACCGGAACGCGACGATGGTGGGCTGGGCGCCCATGCACCACATCATGGGCCTGGCATCGCAGGCCCTCTATCCCCGCCGTTCAACGGCGCCACAGGCCGTCGTCTGCTCGACCGAGCTGTTCCAGCGCCGACCCATCTTCTGGCTGCAGCTCATCAGCAAGCACCGCGGCACGATGAGCGCGGCAGGCAACTTCGCCTTCGCCCTGTGCACGCAGCTGGCCACCGACGAGCAGATCGCCGAGCTCGACCTCTCGAGCCTCGCCGCCGCTGTTCTCGGGGCAGCGAGCCCGTTCGGCCCGAGACGGTGCGCGCCGTTCCTCGACCGCTTCGCGCCGACCGGTCTCACCGACAGGACTGATCGCACCCGTGATGGGGATGACCGAGGCGAATGCTCATCTCCGGCAAGTTCCCGGGCGACGAACTCACCATCCGCCGCTTCGACGCCGCCGAACTCGAGTCGGGGCAGCTCGTCGCCGCGGAGGCGAGGGCACGTCGAATGGGTTTCGTGCGGCCGCTGGACCGAGCGAGACACAGCGTCGTCATCGTCGACCCCGACACGCTGCCTGCCCGTCGCCGACGGCACGGTCGGCGAGATCTGGGTCGTCTTCTCCGATGGTCTCGCCGGGCTACTTCCGCCGCCCCGACGCCACGGCCGAGACGTTCGGTCTCACCCTCCGGGGCGACGACCGGTCATACATGCGCACGGGCGACCTCGCGGCGATCGCTCGACGGCGAACTGTACGTCGACTGGTCGCCTCAAGGAGATGATCATCGTCCGCGGGCGCAACCTCTACCCGCAGGACATCGAGGCCGCCGGGCGCACGATCTCGCCCGCGGTCGGCATCGGCGCGGCGTTCGAGCTCGGCGGCCACCCCTCCGCGGTGGGCTCGTCTTCGAGGCATACGACGAGGCCCTTGCCGATCGGGTGAGACCGTCGAGTCCTCGCGCAGCTCGTCCGCGACGAGCTCGTCCCCGGGTCTCGCTGCCGTCGCTGGCCGTGCCGTCGTCGCCGAGGGCAAACTGCCGCGAACGCCCACCGGCAAGGTGCGCCGCAGCTCCGACCCGCGCAGATGGAGTGCCGGCCAACTCGCGACCGCTGCACTCGGCCGGCTTCCGCGCCGACCTCTCGCCTCCCTAGCAGGCGGACCGCCATGACACCCCCGAGAGCAGCCGACATGCCGCAGCCTCAGACACTTTTCGATGCCCTCAGCGCCACCGCGAGGCGGTTCGGCGATGACCACGGCATGCGCTTCTACGACACGCCCGAGTCATCGGACTACCGCGGTTACGCCGAACTCGACGCGCGGGCGCGCACGATCGCGGCGGCGCTGCGCGCGAGGGGTGGGCGTGCCAGGCAGTCCGTCGTCATCGCGCTGCCAGCCCGGGCTGCTTGGGCGGATGCAGTGTACGGAATGCTCTACGCGGGCGCTCGTCTTCGTCCCCATCGCCCGGCGGCCGGACCGGTCGCGCCTCGCGGACCGTCGCAGCTCGCGACGCGCGTCGGAAGCCCGTCTGGTGCTGACCGAGGAGTCGGTCGCACGAACAGCTCGGCGAACAGATCCGACGAACTCGGCGTGCCGTGCTCACGCGTGGAGGATCTCCTTGACCGACGGCGATCCCGACCCGTGGGTCTCCGCCCGACATGGACGGCGACGCGACTGCGTCGATGTTCTTCACGTCCGGTTCGACGGGTGACCCGAAGGGCGTCATGGCACTCACCGCGGTCTGCTGGCGACCGCGGAGGCCGCCGACGAGCTGCTGCAGGCGGACAGCGACTCGACCCTGGTCGGCTGGCTGCCGCTGCACCACGCGATGGGTCTCATCATGCAGGTGATCGTGCCCGCCATCAACGGCGGACAGTCGGTGCTGACCACGACCGAGCAGTTCCAGCGGCGTCCGATGTCCTGGCTGCAGCTGATCAGCGACCACCGCGCCACGCGTCAGCCTCGCGGGCAACTTCGCGTTCGCGCTGTGCACGCAGTTCGCGACCGACGAGCAGGTCGCCGAACTCGACCTCTCGAGCATGAGGTACTCGTTTCGGGCAGCGAGCCGGTGCGACCCGAGACCGTCGCGGCCTTCGTCGACCGGTTCACGCCGACCGGTCTCGACCCGACAGCGATCGCCCCGCGTTCGGCATGACCGAGGCGATGTTCATCTCCACCAAGCCCGCCGGGAGTCGTCTACCGTCATGCTCGGCTGTCGACGCGGCGAGCCTCGAGCGCGGGGAGCTCGTGCCCTCGACGGCGCGGGATGCTGTCGAGCTGATCTCGTGCGGCGGGCCGCCGCCGCACACCCGCTCGCCATCGTCGACCCCGACACCCTCCACGAGCTTCCCGAGCGGCGAGTCGGCGAGATCTGGATCTCGTCGCCGTCCGTCTCGCCCGGCTACTTCCGCCGCCCGGATGCGACCGCCGAGACCTTCGGATTCACGCTTGCGGGGACGACCGGACGTACATGCGCAGCGGCGACCTCGGCGCGATCGTCGACGGCGAGCTCTTCATCACGCGGTCGGCTGAAAGATGTGATCATCCTCCGCGGCCGCAACATCTATCCGCAGGACATCGAGGCGGCCGCCGCCGCGCTCTCACCGGCGCTCGGGGTCGGCGCGGCGTTCGAACTCGACGGCCAGTCGGCCCCCGTCGGAGTCGTGATCGAGTACGACCGCCGAGGCCCTGGGAGCCGACGACGAAGAGACTCGACGAGCTGCTCGGCCGTAGTGAGCCGGTGACCTGGTGCAGCGGTTCTCGCTGCCGTCGGTCGGCGATCGCCCTCGGCGCGCTCGGCGCCGTTCCCCGCACGCCCACCGGCAAGGTGCGTCGCAAGCCCGACGCGGGCATGCTCGACGGCGGACACTCTGCCACTGCCGCACGCGATCGGGTTCGACCCTCCGGACCTGCGCCGCTCCGCCTCCGACAAGACCTGTCCACCGTCCACAAGAAATGAGGAGACACCATGTCCGACACGCACGCACCCGAGTCCACCAGCTACCGCAGTCCCCGATGTGCCGCGTGGCTGATCGACCGCATCACGCTTCTACGACCAGGTCGATGCCGCCGAGGTCACCCTCGACGCGCCGCTGACCGAGCTCGGCCTGGACTCGATCTACGTCATGACGCTCTGCGGAGACATCGAGGACGCGTACGGCGTCGCGATCGATCCGACGTTCTTCGCGGACTTCGCGACGCTCGGCGATCTCGCCGACGGACTCGCGCGCGCGCGTCGGCTCAGGCGTGACCCGCGCCCGATCGAAGCCCGAGAATGACCCCGACCGACGGCATGCTGGCGCGTCGCACGGACGCGCCGTGCATTGGCGGTTCGGCTGGACCGACTCGCGCCGAGCGCCCACGGCGCGCCCGCTCGTGCCCGGCGATGGGTCGAACAACTCGTCCGCGAGCACGAGCTGTTCGCCATGGCCGCGGCATCGACCCGGCGCTGCCGGGGTGAAGCCGCGGTTCGCGGGCGCCACGGACGCCGACTTCAGCGTGTCCTACAGCGGTCGCCGCCGGATCTGGTCGCCGTGGCGTCCGGCCGCGGCGTCGGCGTCGACGTGGAAGCCGCACCGTTCCGCGCTCTGCACAGCGACGCGCTGCTGCGGAGGATGTGCTCGGAGCGCGAGGCGACAGTCGCGCGTGCCCTGCATGGACCCCGACGACCGCGCCGCACTATCTCGCCCAGCTGTGGACGGCGAAGGAAGCGGCCGTAAGGCATCCGGGCGAGGGCTCGTCGCACGACTTCCGGTCTTTCGAGTTCGACTTGCCGCCCGCACCGCCCGACCTGTCCGCCGTCGCCCACCTGGCGCTTGCCCTCGACGACGGCGCCGTCGTCTCGCGCATCGAGATCTCGGACGACCTCGTCCGCGACCTTCGCCGCACCCCGTACTCGCGCTCCGCCACTCGGCCGCAACTGCATCCTTGAGGAATCCCGATGACCACCGTCAGAACTCCCCGCGGCGACCACCGCGGCCGAGCCGCGTCCGCGCACTCCGCACGCCGAGTTCATGCAGATCTGGGAAGAGGGCTACGTCTCGAACCACATCTCGTTCGAGAACATGCAGGTTCCCGGGCTCTTCATCGTGCGAGGGCGGCCCGCTGCTGCGCAGCGACGGCACGCTCGACCGCGCGAAGATCCGCGCGTACGTCGAGGCGACCATGGCCAGCAACGCGGCCTTCCGGCTGCGCCTCCAGCGCTCGTTCCTCGGCCTCACCCCACCGGCATGGGTGCCCGACGAAGACTTCGACCTCGACCGGCACATCATCTTCGCCGACGAGGTCGCGACCTCGCCACGTCGACTTGCGGCGGCTGTCCGGCTCCTACGACCCGGTCTTCTCGCAGCGGCATCCGCTCTGGCGCGTGCGGGCCACGGCGCTGACGACGGCAACGTCGCGATCGGCATGATGATGCACCACGCCAGCCTCGACGGCCTGTCGGGCATGCGACTGTTCTCCTCGGTCAGCCAGGCATCCGCCGACGAGCCGCTTCCCGCTGCCGCGCGACCCGTTCGCCGGCGTCCGCGCGGCGCGTCTTGGCAGCTTCCGCTCCTCGCGCTCTCGCAGTGGTGGCAGCGCGAGGGATCGCTGCGCGCGGCATGGAGTTCGTACTGGGCCAAGCCCTTCCTGCGCCGCGTGCGCCGCGTCGCCGCACGCATCACATTGCCGCTGCGCTACTCGCTCGGGCGGCGAGCGAGGCGCGCGCCGAGGCGCTGCCGCCGCGCCACTCCGCGTATCGCAAGCTGGAGCGCCGGCTGCGGCGGGCGGCGCGCACGTGCGCTCGGCGGGCACGCTCAGCGACCTGCAGGCCTCGGCGATCATCGGCGCGTGGGACGGCGAGGAGCGGGTCGTTCGGCTGCGCTTTCCGGTCTCGTTCCACTCCACGGCGGCTCGCACATCCGCAACCACGTGCGCGACATGGAGGTGTACGGGGATGCCGACGCCGACCTGTCGGCCACCATCCAGTCCGTCCACGAGCAGGTCGAGCGTCGTGACGACAGCAAGCCCTATCCGGCGGTGCCCGGCTTTCCCCTCGGCTACAGCACGCTGCTGCCCTGGGTGTCCCGGCCGCGCTACTTCTGCGGCGGCGAGATCATCGACGTCGCACCGTTCCCCGCGAGCCTCGGACGCGACAGCCTCGCGGCGGCGGGCATCATGTACCGCGGCAGCTGTTCATCGGCGCGAACATGCCCGTCGAAGCTGACGTCGAAGCCACGGTGGGACGCATGTACACGCATCATGACCGGCGATCCCGATCCGGGTCGCGCCGCGCCGGCGTGACCGCGCAGCAGCCGTCGCTGACGGTCGTCCTTCCCTCTTACCGCGGCTCGAGAAGCTTCCGCCCTCGATCGCGCCTATCGCGCGCAGGGTGCCGACGAGGTCGTCATCGTGCTCGACGGGCCGCATCCCGGCTGGAGGAGACCCTCGGCGACCGCGACCGACGACGACGCACGTCTCGAGCTCGAGGCGAACGCGGCCTGGCCCTGGCCCGCATCGCCGGGCTGCGGGCCGCACCGGCGAGGTGATCCTCGCGGTCGACGACGACGTCCGCCCGAACCGGACCTGGTCGACCGGCACCGGGATCCCATCGACAGCCGGGCGACCTCGTGCTGCAGGGGTACATGCCGGTCGCACTGCCGGCCCGCCGTGGCAGGACGACGCTCCGTCGCTACCTCTACGCGCGCGACTATCGGGTGCAGGTCGATGGGTGGAAGCGAGGCGACTCCACGACGATCCTTCGGTCGCTCTGGGGTGGCAATCTCAGCCTCCCGCGGGACCTCTACCTTCGCGCCGAGCAGCTCAAGCCCTCGCAGCGGCTGGAGTACAACGAGGATCTCGACCTCGGGATTCGCCTGCTCGAGCTCGGCGCGGGCGCGGTCTTCGACGAGGACGCCCTCGCGACGCACCATCACTCCCGCGGTCTCGATGGATTCATGCGCGAGTGTCGAGGCGCGCGGTGGCGCGGTTGCCGACCTCGAGGAGCGCTGGGGCGAGCGCCCGGCTCAGCTGACTCCGCTCGTCGTGATCCCCTCGGGCTACAACCGGACGCTCGCGCGCATGCAGCGCAGCATCGCCGCGCGCGACGCCGGCGGACTCGCGGAGGGTCTGTCGGTGCTCACGTATCGCACTGCCGGGCTGCTCGGGCTGTGGAGACTGCAGGACGGCGTCGCGCGCATGCTGCGGCGCGCGCTCACCATGCGGGGCTACCGGCTATCACGCAGCGCACATGAGGGCGCAGCTGAAAGGACCTGTGGCGGTGGTCATAGAAGATGATCGCACGTCGAGTGCTGTCGGCTATTCGCGTCGCTCCCGTCGCCACTCGATGAACGCGACGATCAGCAGGCCGAGGCGGCCCCGGCGAGGTTGGCGATGACATCCATGAGGCTCGGCGTGCGCTTGTCGATCATGAGCGCCTGAATCGACTCGATCACCACGGTGGCGACGAGGGCGATCGGCACGATCAGATGGCGCCGCCGGAGGATGAGCGCGAGGAGCACGCCAGCGGGATGAACAGCAGGATGTTGGCGCCGAATTCGATCCGCGCGTAGGTCAATACGGGCGCCGCGCGGGCGATGAGCCGGAGAAGCGGGCCGCGCCGCCGTCGACCGGGGTCGGCCACAGCGCTATCAGGGTCAAGACGAAGACGTACACGCCCAGCAGGACACGCGGCTCGCGGATGACGGCCCACGCGCGACCGAGCCGAGACGGGCGTGATCCGCCGAGCGACGCGTGACCGGCTCGCGGGTCGGGGCGGGACGGTCCAGCCGGGGGGAAGAGACGGGTGCGGCGCCGTTCCGGCCGATGGGTGATCGGGCCGGCGGCCGGCGGAAGGTCGGGCCGAGGAGGCACGATCAGCGTCGCCGTCGTGGCCGTTCACGTGGGCCGCACCCGGCGACGGGCGGACTCACTCGGTCGTCGCTCATGCGGCACCTCCCTGATCGGGCGCCGCGACGATGCCGCGCAGCGGCCTGCGCGCGCGCCACCACTCGACGAACGCGACGATCACGAGGCCGAGGCATGCTCCTGCGACGTTGGCGATGACATCCATCACGCTCGGAACCCGTCGATCGATCATCAGCGCCTGGATCGACTCGATGGCGACCGTCGCGAGGAACGCGATCGGCACGACGAGATGGCGCTGCCGCACAATGAGGGCCAGCAGGATGCCGAGCGGCACGAACAGCAGGATGTTGGCGCCGAACTCGATGCGCGCATAGGTGAATGACGGGAAGAAAGCGAGCCAGCAGACGCAGGACAGGACCGGCGCCGCTGTCGACCGGCACAGGCCACAGCGCGATCACCGTCAGCATGAGCAGATAGACCGCCAGCAGCGCCCGGGGCCAGCTGCCCCACTGGTCACGCACGGCGGAAGCGTCGGCCACGCGGCACCTCCCTGATCGGGCGCCGCGACGATGCCGCGCAAGTGTTCTGAGGATGATACCGCGCCCTCGCTCGCGCCTCCGATTCGGCATCCGACCGCGTACCCGCAGGGGAATGTGAAGTTTTCCTTCATATCTTCCGTGGAACCTGTCGCACCTGCCTCATCGGAGGTAGCGTAGAGATCGCGTAGGTTGCAGCTCTGGGGGCTGCAGGCACACCCATGAACCCGAAGCTCGTGTGTGTGGACGATCTGGGTTGGGGCTCAGGCGACTTCCGCGCCGACCTGGGGAGACTCCATCGATGACGGTATTCGCAACATCCGGAACGACCGCGCGCGTCAGCAGCGCGACGGGTTCCGGACTGATCGTGCACGAGTGGGTCGAGCGCTGGGGCGGCGCCGAACGCGTGCTCGATGCCATGACGGACGCCTTCCCCGATGCAGGCGTTCACGTGCTCTGGAACGACACGCCCGTGCTCGACGGTCGCGACGTGACCGAATCGTGGATCGCACGCACGAGCCTGCGCAACAACAAGGTCTTGGCGCTGCCGGCGATGCTGCCGACGTGGCGGATGCCGCCTCCCGGCGACCCGGAGTGGATGCTGGTCAGCTCGCACCTTTTCGCGCACCACATCAAGGCGCGGCCGGGCGTCGCGCAAGTTCGTCTACGCGCACACCCCCGCCCGCTACATCTGGGAGCCCGAGCGCGATCACCGCGGCAACTCCGGCTGGGCGCGCGCAGCGAGCACCGTGCTCAAGCCGATCGACCGCCGTCGCGCCGCCGAGGCCGCCTCCATCGCGGTGAACAGCCGCTTCACCGGCGACCGGGTCGCCCGCGCGTGGGGCCAGCCCTCCCGCGTGATGTACCCCCCGGTCGAGACCGAAGCCCTCGTCGGCATCGACGACTGGCGTGCGGCGCTGACCGACGACGAGCAGCGTCAGCTCGACGCCCTGCCGGAGACGTACCTGCTCGGCGCATCGCGGATGGTCGACTACAAGCGCCTCGACCGGGTGATCGAGATCGGCGCCGAGGTCAAGCTGCCGGTGGTGATCGCGGGCGCCGGACCCAGCCAGGTCGCGCTGCGGTCGTTCGCCGCCGCCTCGGGCGCCGACGTGACGTTCATCATCGCTCCGTCCGACGCGATGATCCGCGCGCTGTACGCGCACGCGCTCGCCTACGTCTTCCCCGCGGTCGAGGACTTCGGCATCATGCCGGTCGAGGCGATGGCGTGCGGAACGCCGATCATCGCCAACTCCGTGGGCGGCGTGCGCGAGAGCGTGGAGGCCGTCGGCGGCGGCGTCACCTGCGACATCGAGCGCTGGAACGACTGGGACGAGCTGCTGCACCAGGCGACGAGCCTGGATGCCGAGGCCTTCCGGCCGCGCACGCAGATGTTCTCGCGCAGCCGCTTCATCTCCGAACTGCAGGAGTGGGTCGGCGGGGAGTAGCCGTCAGGCTGCGCGAGCCTTCGCTTTCTCGGTGGCCTGCGCCGTCACGAGGATCGGCAGGTGGTCGCTGCGGCCCTGCGGCAGCGTGCGCACCCGGTCGATCGTGAATCCGACCGAGGTCGCGAAGTCGTAGTGCCCGCGGAAGAAGCGGTAGCGCGTGTACGTGCGCGCATCGCTCAGGTTGAGCTCATAGCCGTGCTCGCGCACGCTCTGGCTGAGGTTCTCCTTGAAGACCGGATAGTTGTAGTCGCCGACCATCAGCACCGGCAGTCCGTGACCGAGCGTCTGCAGCTCGGTGAGCGCCGTGCGGATCTGGTGGCGCCGCAGCGAATTGAGCGCTGTGAGCGGAGCCGCGTGGAACGACGCCACGATCAGGTCGCGGTTCTCGTCGATGTCGTGGAGGCGCACCCCCAGCATCCGCTCTTCGGCGGGTTTCAGAACGCGGTCGTGCATCGACTTCTTGAGCGCCATCGTGCGGATGTCGACGACGCGGAACGTGTTCTCGCGATAGTAGACGGCCAGACCCAGCCGGTTGCGTGACGTGGCGTCCGCGAGCCTGAGATCGCCGATGTTCTCCGGCATGTCGGTCGTATCGCACTCCTGCAGGCAGAGCACGTCGGCCCCGTAGCGGTCGGCCAGAGCGTGAAGCTCACTGGCAGCACGGTGTTTGCGGAGGTTGTAGGAGATCACCTTCATAGCTGCTCCAGCCTAGAGCGACCAGGTTTCGCGGGGGTGACTTTGCGGGGGATCCCTGGAGAACCTCACAGCCTCGTACCGGCTGACTTCGGAACTCTGTTCGAATGAATGTCGGAGGCCCGCCGTACTGTATGAGTATGACCAGAGCGCTCGACTTGCTTCCCGCGGAGCTCGATGCGGTGCTGGCGATGTGGCCGGGTGCGGATGCCGGGGCGCTGAGTGACAGTGACCTGATCGCGGTGAATGAGCGGTACTGCCGGATGCGGCGGATGCTGGACGCGGACCAGACCGCGCTGGCGGCGGAGATCGCCCGCCGGTCCCGCCCGGAGCTGGGCTCGGAGGGGCTGGCGAAGACGCAGGGCTACCGCAACCCGACCGCGCTGATCGCCGCGACCGGCGGCACATCGACCGGGGACGCGGCCCGGCTGGTGAAGGTCGGCGAGGCGACCGCACCCCGGCAGCTGCTGTCCGGGCAGACGGCGCCGGCGCGGCACCCGCACGTCGCCGCGGCGCTGGCGGCGGCGACGTCTGACGGAGCGGGCGGCGGGGGCGATCATCGCGCTGCTGGACCGGGTCGCGTTCCGCGCCGCACCCGACGCGCTGGATGTGGCGGAGAAGACGCTGGTGGCGCAGGCGCCCGGGCTGACGATGGACCAGCTGAACCGGGTCCTCGCCCGGGCGGAGGCGTGGCTGGACCCGGACGGAGTCGCACCCCGTGAGGACGAGAGCGCGCACGGAACAGCTCTTGACGATCCGGGAAGACCGCGGCAGGATCATATCACACGCCGACTCGACCCGGCCAGCGCGGCACCGATCAAGACCGCGATCGAAGCGCTGGTCTCCGCCGAGATGCGGGCCACCCGGGATGCGCACGCGGCGGCACGGCAGACCCGGACGTGTCCGCGCCGGTCGGTGATGCAGATGCAGGCCGACGCGCTCGTGCGGCTCTGCGAGCACGCGCTCGGCTGCGACCGCACCGACCTGCCCCTGCACGGGGCGACGGTGGTGGTGCGGATCGACCACACCGACCTCGTCGACGGCACCGGGTACGCCACGATCGACGGGATCACCGCCCCCGTCTCCGTTCCCACCGCCCGGCAGGATGGCCGCCGGCGGGCGGATCATCTCCTGCGTCCTCGGCGGAGACTCGCAGATCCTGGACTGGGGCCGCACCAAACGCCTCTTCACCCCCACCCAACGGCTCGCGCTCACCGAACGCGACGGCGGGTGCGCGATGTGCGGGGCACCACCCGGGCACACCAAGGTCCACCACATCCGGTGGTGGGCACGAGACGCCGGACCCACCGACCTCGCAAACGGGGTGCTGCTCTGCGAGTCCTGCCACCACCGCATCCACGACAACGGCTGGGACATCCACATCGACGGCACCGGCATCCGCGCCAAGGTCTGGTTCATCCCGCCACCCCACGTCGACCCCGCCCGCACACCCCGACTCGGCGGACGCGCACGCTACGACTACGCCGCCTGAAACGGCTCCTGCGGCCTGACGTTGTGCCGCTCGACGCGAATGCGGCTGCGCGCGCACGTGCGGGTAGCGTGAACACGTGCCCGAGACCGACGCCCGCCCGCAGCAGAGAGCGTGGTGGCGGCGGATGATCGGCAGCACCTGGTTCCATCTCGCGGCCGCGTTCGTGGTCACCGGGCTGATCCTGAGCTTCGTCGCGAAGCCGTACTGGGTGCCCTCCGGATCGATGGAGACGACGCTGCAGCCCGGCGACCGGGTGATGGTGAACCGCCTCGCGTACGTCGGCGCCTCCCCCGGCACCGGCGACGTCGTCGTCTTCGACGCGGGCTCGACGTGGGACATCGAGCCCGGCGCCGCCCCCGACCCGATCCGCGGCGTCCTCCGCTGGCTCGGCGAGGTGACCGGCTTCGGGCCGTCGAGCGCGCACACGCTGATCAAGCGCGTGATCGGCACCCCGGGGCAGACAGTGGAGTGCTGCACCGACGACGGTCGCGTGATGGTCGACGGCGCACCGCTCGACGAGCCCTACATCACCAACGACTTCGCATTCGATGAGGGCGAGCTCGACTGCTCCAGCACCCCCCGCTCGCCGCGCTGCTTCGACGCGGTCGAGGTGCCTGCCGACTCGTACCTGATGCTCGGCGACAACCGCGGAAACTCCTCCGACTCGGCCGCGTACTGCCGGGGCGACGGCGCCGCCGCAGACTGCTGGCGGTGGGCGACACGGGAAGACATGGTCGGCAGAGCGGTCGTGCTGTTCTGGCCCGTGACGCGCTGGACGGGGCTCTAGCCCCGCGGTGCAGCGCACCCGCGACCGTCGATGTACGAAACCGCCCTGCGGGCGCTCCTCTCTCATGGACACCTCTGGGAGGCCCCGATGTACACCACGATCACACCGACCGACGCCCTCGCATCCGCTCGGCGCGCCCGCATCCTCGCCGAACGCGCCCTTCGCCGCAGTGAGCTCGAGCGCGACCAGACAGCACGAGCCCTCGAGCAGAACGTGCACCCGCTCGATGAGACCACCCGCTCACGCCTTCGCTTCGCGTACGCGGATGCCGCGGCATCCGTCGCCGCTCACCGCGAGGTGTTCGAGCGCGCGGTGTCGATCGAGCGGGCGGCGACCGTGATCGCCGCGGTCATCGACGACCCCGCGGTGGACTCCGAGACGGTCGACGGGCTCGTGCAGCTGCTGGAGTACCGGCGCCGGCGTCCGCGCGACGTCGCGCCGCCGGTGGCTGCCCGGGCACGCCGCGCGACCGCGGACGTGCGGGCGCCGCTGGGCTGAGCGAGGCCGGCCCCGCCTACGGGCACGGCTCGATGAACGCCTTGACGAACGCGAGCGACTGGTAGAGGTACTGCGAGGTCCATCCCTCGAGCGAGTCCGGACGCCCTGCGCCGATCACCGTGACATCGCCCGGGTAGCACTTGCCGAAGATGAACCGGGTGCGGGCCACGTGCGGCGTGCTGGTGACGACGACGAGCGACGGTGCCGCGCCATCGGCGACGTCCGTGATCAGCCGCTCCTCGCCGCGTGTGGTGGACGGATCGGCCACCGCGCAGGTCACACCCTCCTCGCGGCAGATCGGCAGGTCATCGGCCGTCTGGCCACCCGACGCCTGCACCGAGACGACGATCCGCTCGACCAGTCCCTGGTCCTGCAGACCCTCGGCCACCGCCAGACGCTCATCCATCGGCGGCCCCAGCACATACGCTGCGTCGCTCGGCGATATCTCCGCGGCCGGCGGGAAGACGTACAGCGGCAGGCCGGCCAGCACGATCAGCCACAGTCCCGCGGCGATCGTGACCATAGCGCTCCAGCCGCTCCTCATGCGCCCACGAACTTGTCACTCACGGTCGCGACGGGCTCTCGTCTGCTCGGCCCGCGCGGCGAGCAGGTCGTCTGCGGGGTAGCCGACCTCGGTGAGGGTCAGCCCCCGCGCGGCGAGGACCGTGAACGCGTTCGTGCGCTCGCCGTGATCCCGGATGCCGGCGACCTCGGCCACCGTGAGCCTTCCCTGACCCACCGCGACGCACGCCCCGACGAGCGCCCGCACCATGCTGTGGCAGAACGCGTCGGCCTTCACGTTGGCGACGAGGACGCCGTCCGCCTCCCGCCGCCAGTCGAACTCGAGCAGCGTGCGGATCGTCGTGCCGTCCTCGCGCGGCTTGCAGTAGGCCGCGAAGTCGTGCAGGCCGATGAGCGACCGAGCCGCGGCATCCATCGCCCCCTCGTCCAGCCGTCCGCGAACCGTGGTGGTGCGGTGCCGCTCGAGCGGGTCGTACCCGATATCGGCGACTCGATAGGAGTAGCGCCGCCACACAGCCGAGAACCTCGCATCGAAGCCCTCGGGCGCGAGCCGCGTGCGTTGCACCGCGACGTCGGAGTAGGCGCCGACCGCTCCGCGGATGCGGGCGGCGAGCCGCGCGCCGGCCTCGGCAGCCGGGTCGGGCCGAGCGGAGGGCACGCCACCGCCCCCTGAGTGCAGCCTGCGCTGCTGGTCGTCGTCGAGATCGACGTGAGCGACCTGTCCGGAGGCGTGGACGCCGGCATCCGTGCGTCCGGCGACGACGAGTCGCGGCTGTCCGCCGAGGATCCGTGCGAGCGCCGCCTCGAGCGTGCCCTGCACCGTGCGCAGCCCGGGCTGCAGCGCCCACCCGCGAAAGTGCGTCCCGTCGTAGGCGATGTCGAGCCGGATGCGCACCGTGCCAGCTTAGTTCCGGCGGTTCCGCGGCCACCCCGTCGCGGCGCGTCGAGCCGCTCAGTCCGCGCTCGGCGACCAGCCGCGACTGCATCAGCTCCGCGATGAAGGCCGCAACCTGCCCGGCGACCTCGGGCGCGGCATCCGTGCCGGCGGCCTCGGTCGCGCGCGCGGCGAGCTGGGTGAGGGTCACCGGCTCTTCGAGCCATTCCCAGATCAGGGCCGCCGAGCCGGCGAGCGCGGCGGGCTGAGCGAGCCGCTGATCGGCCTCGGGACTCACCGCCAGCGCGACGATGCGATCGCCGCTGTCGACCCAGGCGACGTCTTCGCGGCGGACGAGGACGGCCTCGTCGGAGGTGAGCAGCCGCGCGTCCAGCAGCTGCCCCACCGCAACCAGGACCGCCGCGGTCGCGTCGAATCCGTCGGGCTCGTCGTACGCGGCGAGCGCGGCGTGAACGAGCTCACCCAACGTCGCCCCGTCCGCCGCGCGCCAGACGGCGGGGGCGATGCCTCCCAGCACCGTGACGTGCCCCTGACGGTTCTCCCGGATCGTCAGGAGGGCGATCCGGTCGGGCTCATCGAGCGCCACCTCGTCGGCCACCTCGACCCGCGTGAACCGCGGTCCGCTGTCTTCGGCCCGCGAGTCCGGCACGAGGTGCGAGGGCTTGTCGGGCACCGCGATCCGTGCCGCGGGCCGCGCCAGCTCGGGGATCACCGAGGGCAGCGTCGCCGCCTCCCGGTACTTGACCGTGCGGATGCCGCCCGTCGCGGCCGCCAGGGCGGAGATGAAGCGCAGCGCCGCCGGCTGGTCATGGAGGAAGCTGGTCTGCGACACGAGCTCGCTGAGCGCGTCGCCGACGTCGGTGACCTCCACCTGGGGCGTCTCGGGATGCGCGGCATCCCGGTCCAGCAGCACGACGGCAGCCACCCGCAGCTCCGCGTCGGGAAGGGGCAGCAGGCCGAGCGCCGACGGCGGATGCTGGGTCTTCGGCGCGCGCGGGATCCTCGATGACCGACAGCGGCTTGCGGTAGGGCCACACTCGTCCGTCGTCGTCGATCGCGATCGTCTCGTCGGAGACGTATCCGTAGGCGGCACCCAGCGCGCGCGACGCGGTGGTCTTGCCGCGGCCGGAGGGCCCGACGAACACCACGACCTGCCCGTCGGGCGTCGCGACGCCCGCGGCGTGCAGCATCCATGCCCGTCCGCGCGCGGCTTCGATGCCCGCGAGCGTCACCTGCTGCGAGAGGCTCGAGAGCATGTGCACGCCTCCGCCGCCGCCGGGCGTGACGGTCTCGACAGGCTCCGCATCGGCATCCACGGCCGCATCCGCCCACGCCGCGCGGACGGCCGCCTCGTCGCCGTCGTCCAGCGCGCTCAGATCGATCGCGATGATCGAGCCGACGGCGTCGACGAGAAGTGTTCGGGGCACGTCGAAAGCTTACGGGGATGCGTCGCTGCCGCCGTGCCGCGTGCCGGGCGGCCTCTCGGGTATAGAGCGCCATTCCGGGCGCTGTGATACCGGTGAACGCAGCGAGACCCGCGGCCCCGAAGGGCTCGCGGGTCTCGCGGGTGCAGCAGGTGGCGCGTCAGGCCTTCTCGGGCTCGACGACCGCGTCCTCGGCGGCGGCTTCGGCAGCGGCGCCCTCCTCGGGCGACTCGGCGCCGGCATCCGCCGTCTCGTCGACCTCGGTCTCGTCCGACGCCTCATCGGCCGGCGCCTCGTCGGCCGGAGCGGCAGCGGGGGCTGCCGTGGCGGACTTCTTGGCGCTCTTCGGCTTCGGGTTCACCGGCTCGAGCACGAGCTCGATGACCGCCATGGGGGCGTTGTCGCCCTTGCGGTTGCCGATCTTCGTGATGCGCGTGTAGCCACCCTCACGATCGGCGACCAGCGGCGCGATCTCGGTGAACAGGACGTGCACGACTTCCTTGTCACCGATGACCGACAGCACGCGACGGCGGGCGTGCAGGTCGCCGCGCTTCGCGAACGTGATCAGGCGCTCGGCGAGGGGACGCAGGCGCTTGGCCTTCGTCTCGGTCGTCGTGATCGACTTGTGGGTGAACAGCGCGGCCGCGAGGTTCGCCAGCAGGAGGCGTTCGTGGGCCGGGCCTCCGCCGAGGCGGGGACCCTTCGTGGGCTTGGGCATAGTCAGTTACTCCAGGATCAGAATCGGGTGGCCGGATCAGACGGTCTCGTCGTCGTAGCCGCCGTAGAAGTGCGCGCCGTCGAACCCGGGAACCGAGTCCTTCAGCGACAGGCCGAGCGAGATGAGCTTGTCGCGCACCTCGTCCACCGACTTCTGACCGAAGTTGCGGATGTTCATCAGCTGCGTCTCGGAGAGGGCGACGAGCTCCGACACGGTGTTGATGCCCTCGCGCTTGAGGCAGTTGTACGAACGCACCGACAGGTCGAGGTCCTCGATCGGCATCGACAGCTCGTTCGAGAGGACGGTCTCGACCGGCGCGGGGCCGATCTCGATGCCCTCGGCCTCGACGTTGAGCTCGCGGGCCAGGCCGAACAGCTCGGTGAGGGTGCGGCCGGCCGAAGCGACGGCATCCCGCGGGGCGATCGAGTTCTTCGTCTCGACGTCCAGCACGAGCTTGTCGAAGTCGGTGCGCTCACCGGCGCGGGTCGCGTCGACGCGGTAGCTGACCTTCAGCACAGGCGAGTAGATCGAGTCGATCGGGATCTGACCCGACTCGGCGTACTCGTTGCGGTTCTGCGTCGCCGAGACGTAGCCGCGGCCACGCTCGATCGTGAGCTCGAGCTCGAACCTCGCGGTGTCGTTCAGGGTCGCGATGACCAGCTCGGGGTTGTGCACCTCGACGCCGGCGGGAGCGGAGATGTCGGCGGCGGTGACCTCACCGGCGCCGGTCTTGCGCAGGTACGCCGTGATGGGCTCGTCGCGCTCGCTCGAGACGACGAGCTGCTTGATGTTGAGGATGATCTCGGTGACATCCTCTTTCACACCCGGGATGGTGCTGAACTCGTGCTGGACGCCGTCCAGACGGATGCTGGTGACTGCTGCGCCGGGGATCGATGACAGCAGGCTGCGACGCAGCGCGTTGCCGATCGTGTAACCGAAGCCGGGCTCCAGGGGCTCGATGATGAAGCGGCTGCGGAACTCGCCGATCTTCTCCTCGGTCAGAGTGGGACGCTGTGCGATGAGCACTATGTGTTCCTTTCGATCACGTGTCCGCTATATGACACGTGCGGTGGGTGAGATGTTGAGTTTTTCTCTGGATGCCGTCAAGCGGGTCACGGCATCGGATATCGGTAGTCGGGTGGGCGCTTCAGCGCCGGGGAGAGACCGGACCGGCCGCCGCACGGCCCACTCGTGCCGAAACGGGCGCGAGCAGGCCGCTGTGCAGCCGAAAGAGTCTCAGACGCGGCGGCGCTTGGGCGGGCGGCATCCGTTGTGCGCCTGCGGCGTCACGTCGTTGATCGAACCCACCTCGAGGCCGGCGGCCTGCAGCGAACGGATCGCGGTCTCGCGGCCCGAGCCCGGGCCCTTCACGAAGACGTCGACCTTCTTGACGCCGTGCTCCTGCGCCTGGCGGGCGGCCGACTCAGCGGCCATGCCTGCGGCGTAGGGCGTCGACTTGCGCGAGCCCTTGAAGCCCACGCCACCCGACGAGGCCCAGCTGATGACGGCGCCGGCCGGGTCGGTGATCGAGACGATCGTGTTGTTGAACGTCGACTTGATGTGGGCCTGGCCCAGCGCGATGTTCTTCTTCTCCTTGCGACGCGGCTTGCGCGCGGCGGTCTTGGGTGCAGCCATGTTCTTGTTCTCCTAGCCGCGCCCTAGCGCGCCTTCTTCTTGCCGGCGACGGTGCGCTTGGGTCCCTTGCGGGTGCGGGCGTTGGTCTTGGTGCGCTGGCCGTGCACGGGCAGGCCGCGGCGGTGGCGGATGCCCTGGTACGAGCCGATCTCGACCTTGCGGCGGATGTCGGCGGCGACCTCGCGACGGAGGTCACCCTCCACCTTGTAGTTGCCCTCGATGTGGTCGCGCAGCTGGATCAGCTGCTCGTCACTGAGGTCCTTGACGCGGATGTCGGGGCTGATCTCGGTCGCTGCGAGGATGTCCTTCGAGCGGTTCGGACCAACGCCGTAGATGTACGTGAGGGCGATCACCACGCGCTTGTCGCGCGGGATGTCTACGCCGGCAAGACGTGCCATGCGGTTCTCCTGGGAGTGTGGTGGAGGTGTGGAGCAGAACCGGTGCCCGGGCCTCCAGCCCGAGGTGTCCCCTCCGAAGAGGTTCTGGTCCTGCCGAGTGTGTGTTCAGTTGTGTTTCGCGGATGCCGATCACCCGGCATCCGGACGAATCCGGTGGTTCAGCCCTGGCGCTGCTTGTGACGCGGGTTGGACTTGCAGATGACCATGACGACGCCGTGACGGCGGATCACCTTGCAGTGATCGCAGATCGGCTTGACGCTGGGGTTGACCTTCATGATTTTCCTGTTCGCTGTCTTCGTACCCGTCGGGCAGGCGGTATCCGCCGGCCGTGGGGCCGTTACTTCTCGACCGGTCTAGCGGTAGCGATAGACGATGCGGCCGCGGGTGAGGTCGTAGGGGCTCAGCTCCACGACGACGCGGTCTTCCGGAATGATGCGGATGTAGTTCTGCCGCATCTTGCCCGAGATCGTGGCGAGGACCTTGTGTCCGTTGCTCAACTCAACGCGGAACATCGCGTTGGGAAGCGCCTCGGAGATCACGCCCTCGATCTCGATGACACCGTCTTTCTTCGCCATACACTCGCTAACGCTCAGCAGACCGGTCGGTCTGCGTGGTGGGTGGGGTTTCGGTGCGTGGACACGCCGATGAAGGCGCAACGCACCAAGGATCAAGCATACGTGATACAGGGGTCCGCGGCAACTTGGGCCGCCGGTCCCTCCGTCCCCCTTTCGTCGACAAACCACTTTCAGCGCGAAACTCTGTGCGCCGCGTGATGTCCCAGCGCGAAAGTGGTTTCTCAGCGCCGCGATGGCTTCTCCCCAGTGCGGTGGGGCGGAAGATCTGCGCACAGATGCGAGTGCGGGGGCGATCGCGCTCACCCGAGACGACAACCATGACCGGATGCCGCAAAGCACTGCTTCCGCGCCGCTCGGGGTCCGCGAATCGCCGGTCGAACTGTTCCGGGTGCGCGACGCGCGCATCACCCGGCAGAGATACCGCGCGCCGGAGTTCGTACGGGTCCGCACGGGCGTGTACGCGGCCTGCGGCGCCTGGAGCGCCCTTCGGCCGTGGGAGCGTTATCTCGCGCGTGTGCACGCCTTCTCGGTCCTCCATCCGGAGGCGATCTTCAGCCATGAGTCCGCCGCGGCCCTCCACGACCTGCCCATCTTCGGCGAGCCGCGCGACATCCACGTCTTCGATCCCGGCCGCAGCCGTTCCCGCCGCTTCGGTGATGTGCTGGTCCATACGAGCGAAGATGTCCCCCCGGTCCACGCTGCGGCCGGCATCCGCGTCGTCAGCGCCCTTCACACCGCGGTGGATCTCATGCGCGTCCTCCCGCCCGCCTTCGCGCTCGCGGTCGCGGACGCGGTCACCTCACCTGCCCGAGGTCTCGGCGGCACCATGCCCGAGCTGCGGGCTCTCGCCTCAGACCAGGTGAACCGCCGTGGCCGTGCACAGCTTGCCTGGCTCTGGCCGCGCATCGACGGGCTCGCCGAGTCCGCCGGCGAGTCAGTCAGTCGCGCCGTGATCGAGTGGTGCGGCTTCGAGCCGCCGCGGATCCAGCAGGAGTTCCGTTTCGACGGATTCACCGACCGCGTCGACTTCTTCTGGGAGGGGCTGCGGATCGCGGGCGAATCCGACGGGTACGGCAAGTACCTCGCCGACACCCCGCAGCAGACGGTGGAGCAGGTTGTCCGTGAGAAGAGGCGCGAAGACCGCCTGCGCAGGAACCTCGCCGGCTTCACCCGGTGGGACTGGTCCGACACCATGCAGGTGGACCCGCTGCGTCGAGCGCTTCTCCAGGTCGGGGTCCCCGTCGTCCAGAGGCCGGATCACGCGTTCCTGCAGACGCTCCGCACCAACCCGCGCTCGAAGTAGCGGCATCCCGACCCAGGCGCTGACAAACCACTTTCAGCAAGAGACGACATGCGCTGCGTGGTGTCTCGTGCTGAAAGTGGTTTGTCAGCCCGTGGAGCACACGCCCCGCGGCGCTACTCGAACAGAGAGCCCAAGTCCGCGGGATCGGGCAGCGTCGAATTGGCGATGACCTCGCCGTTCACGGCGATCGTCGGTGTGCCGATGCCGCTCGGCGCCCGGCGCCACGGGCGTCTGCTCGGTCATCGCGGTCACGAAGCCGGCGTACTCCCCGTCGTTTACGCACGCGTCGATGCCGGTGACCCCGACGTCCGCGGCGATCACGAGGATCTGCTCGTTCGTCAGTCCGGTCGACCCCTCGGCGGGCTGGTTGGCGAACATCGCCTGCATGAACGGCACGGCGGCGGTGCCGTCCGAAGCGGCGACGCAGTACATCGCGTTCGCGGCGCGCGTGGAGTACTGGGTGCCCTGCGAGAGGCGGTCCAGGATCGAGATCGGGTGGATGTTGTGGGTGATGGTGCCGTCCTCCACCAGACCGGTGATGGCCTCGCCGTACACCTGCTCGAACTGGTTGCACACCGGGCACATGAAGTCGATGTAGGTGTCGAGCGTGTTCTCGCCGTCGCCGACGACGATCGCGCCGGTATCGGCGTCGATGACGGCGGCGTCCGGGGTCACGACCGGCGCCGGAGCCGAGGCGCTGTCGTTCATCCACACCACGAGCGCCGCGACCACCACGAGCACCACCACGACCGCGACGCTCACCCAGATCGCGAACCAGTTCGTCTTGCGCGCCCCAGCGGCCATCGCTCTTCCTATCCGATCTCGCGCGGAGTGACGCCGTACGGAGCCAGGCCCGCTGCTCCCCCGTCGGGTGCGGTGAGCACCCAGATGCCGTCATCATGCACCGCGACGCTATGTTCCCAGTGTGAGCCGGCTGTGCCGTCGACGGTCGAGACGGTCCACTCGTCGTCCTCCACGAACGTCGCCTGGTCGCCGATCACCACCATCGGCTCGATCGCGACAGCGAGCCCCGGCCGCACTTCGGCGCCCGGGTCGGGCGTGCGGTAGTTGAAGACCGAAGGCGACTCGTGCATCTTGCGTCCGATGCCGTGCCCGACGTACTCGCGGAGGATGCCGTAGCCGTGGCCCGAGGCGTCGATGTGGTCCTGCACGGCGGCGCCCACCTCGCCGAGATGGCCGGCGGTGGCGAGCGCGGCGATGCCCGCCCACAGCGAGCCCTCCGTCACGCGCGACAGCTCGGTCCGCTCCGCGACCAGCTCGGGCCGCGAGGGATCCGGCACGACGAACGTGACGGCCGAGTCGCCGTTCCACCCCTGGAACTCCGCGCCCGCGTCGATCGAGACGATGTCGCCCGGTTCGAGCCGGCGATCCGAGGGGATGCCGTGCACGACCTGCTCATTGACCGACGCGCAGATCGTGTGCCGGTAGCCGCGCACCATCTGGAAGTTCGACTTCGCGCCGCGACCGGTGATGACGGCGGATGCCGCGGCATCCAGCTCCAGCGTCGTCACACCCGGCGCGATCAGCGCGCGCACCGCATCCAGCGCCGCGGCCGTGATCAGGCCGGGCTCGACCATCGCACGCAGCTGGGCGGGCGTCTTGTAGATCGACCGGCGGACCGGCAGCAGGGGGCTCACGAACAGCTCAGGCGGCGGCCGAGCGGATCAGCCCGCGCCCCTCGAGCGCCGCGATGACCCGGTCGGTGATCTCGTCCAGCGTGCCGACGCCGTCGATCTCATCGACGATGCCGCGCTCGCGATAGACGCTCAGGATCGGAGCGGTCTCGCGCTCGTAGATCGCCAGGCGGTTCGCGATCACCTGCTCGGTGTCGTCGGTGCGACCCTGGTCCTGCGCGCGCAGCGTGAGGCGCTCGATGCTCTCCTCGCGGGGCACG